>OZ244593.1:0-3591897 GCA_965218195.1 Chloroflexota bacterium | reverse complement strand
GCGGCGATCCCGCAAAGCGCTTGCGGAGTTCGGGGTCCTGGGTGGCGATTCCTACCGAGCAAGTGTTGAGATGACAGTTTCGCAGCATCACGCAGCCCAAAACCACGAGCGGCGCCGTCGCGAACCCGAATTCCTCGGCTCCAAGCAGACAGGCTACGGCAACGTCGCGGCCCGTCTTGAGCTGGCCGTCCGTCTGGATCACAATCCGGCCGCGCAGGTCGTTTTCCACCAGGACTTTCTGGGTCTCGGCGACGCCCAGCTCCCACGGCAGTCCGGCGTGCTTGATCGAGCTAAGCGGCGAAGCTCCCGTTCCGCCGCTGTCGCCGCTGATAAGCACGACGTCCGCGTGGGCCTTCGACACTCCGGCGGCGATGGTTCCAACGCCCGCTTCGGCCACCAGCTTTACGTGTATACGGGCGGCGGGGTTGGCGTTTTTCAGGTCGTGAATGAGTTGGGCCAGATCTTCAATCGAATAGATGTCGTGATGCGGCGGCGGTGAAATAAGCTCGACGCCAGGAGTGGTGTGGCGGATCCACGCGATGTAATCGTCCACTTTATAGCCGGGTATCTGCCCGCCTTCGCCCGGCTTCGAGCCTTGCGCCATCTTTATCTGCAAGTCCGTCGCGCTGGACAGATAGTGGGCGGTTACGCCAAACCGGCCGGAAGCGACCTGCTTGATAGCGCTATTGCTGGAGTCGCCGTTCTCATCCGGCTCATATCGGCGATGGTCTTCCCCGCCTTCGCCGGTGTTGCTGCGAGCGCCGATCCTGTTCATTGCGATCGCAAGCGCCTCATGGGTTTCCCGGCTTATCGACCCGAGCGATATGGCGCCGGTCGCGAATCGCTTTACGATTTCCCGGGCCGGTTCGATTTGGTCCATCGGCAGCGGCTCGGGCGCCTTTTTGAAGTCCAGCAGGGCGCGAATGGCCGCGACACTGCGTTCGTGCGCGTCTATAAGGCCGGCGAATTCCCTGTATGCCTCGACATCGTTGTATTTCGCGGCATATTGCAGCTTTGCGATGGTGTCCGGGTTGTACATGTGATATTCACCGAACCGCAGCCATTGATAATTGCCGCCCATCGCGAGTTCGCCGTTGGAGGCCACTTTGCGACTTGAATAGCCCGACGCGTGCCGGGTTCTCGCCTCCCGCTCCAGGCGCGCCATGTCGGCCCCTTCGATGCGAGACGGAGTCCAGGTGAAGTAGCGGTCTATCAGGTCGCTGTTTAGTCCCAGCGCCTCGAAGATCTGGGCGCCCTGGTAGCTCTGTAGAGTCGATATGCCCATCTTGGACATGACCTTGCAAACGCCTTTGACGACCGCCTTTTGAAAACTCGAAATAGCCGCCTCGGGTTGGTCGAGGTTCACAAATCCGCGGGTCGCAAGGTCTTCAATCGTCTCATGCGCCAGATAGGGATTTACGGCGCTCGCCCCGTAGCCCAGCAACAGCGCGAAATGATGCACTTCGCGCGGCTCTCCGGACTCGACCACGATTCCCACGTTCATACGGGAACCTTCCCTGATCAGGTGATGATGTACGGCGGCGGTGGCAAGGAGGCTTGGAATGGGAACGCGGTCGGCGTTTACGTGCCGGTCGGAGAGAATCAGGATCGTGTATCCGTCCTCCACCGCGCGGGACGCGGATTCCAGCAGACCGTCCAGCGCCGCCTGCATCCCGCCTTCGCCACTCGATGCGTCGAAGAGGGCCGGCAGCACGATCGCGCGGAAACCCGGACGATCCAGATCTCGAATCTGCGCAAGCTCGGCGCTGGCTAACAGCGGTTCGGGCAGCCGAAGCTGGCGGCAGTGGAGAGGGGTTTCCTCGAAGAGGTTCTGCTGAGAGCCGATAAGCGTCTCCATCGACGTGACGAGCTCCTCGCGAATCGCGTCGAGAGGCGGGTTACTTACCTGCGCGAACAGTTGCTTGAAATATGAGAAAAGACTTGGAGCCGCCTCGGAGAGCACTGCGGGCGGAGTGTCGTTCCCCATGGAACCTACTGGCTCGCTTGCGCCTTCGGCCATGGGCCGGATAAGCCAGTTGATGTCCTCCATCGTGTATCCGAAAGCCTGCTGACGTTCCAGCAGCGTCGCGGGGTCGCTTTGTGGAACGTAGTCGGGCGCCGGCAGGCTTCGCAGTTCCAGCCTGTTCTCCGCCAGCCACTGGCCGTAAGGCTGCCGCGAGGCCAGCTCGGCCTTTATCTCCTCGTCGTCCACGATGCGGCCTTGCTCCGGGTCGAGCAGGAACATCCGCCCCGGACTCAGCCTGCCCTTCTGCACGATTTTCTCGGGCGGTATCGGAAGCACGCCGGTCTCCGATCCCATTACCAGCAGGTTGTCGCTCGTAATCGTGTAGCGAAACGGGCGTAGACCGTTTCGGTCGAGAATCGCCGCCAGCTTGTGGCCGTCTGTCGCGACGATCAGCGCCGGGCCGTCCCATGGTTCCATCAGGCACGACTGGTATTCGTAATAGTCCCGCCTGGCGCGCGGCATCTGCTCGTGGCGCTCCCATGCTTCGGGAATCATCATCGTCAACGCGTGGGGCAGCGATCTGCCAGTCGCCAGGAGGAGCTCCAGCGTGTTGTCGAACGCCACGGTATCGCTCACGCCTTCGTTTGCGATTGGAAACAGCATGTCAATGTCGTCGGCAAAGAACGGCGAGCTCATCATGTGTTGCCTGGCCACCATTCCGTTTACGTTGCCGCGAAGCGTGTTGATCTCGCCGTTGTGAACGACGAAACGGTGCGGGTGGGCGAGCTTCCAGGCGGCAAGAGTGTTGGTTCCGAAGCGCGAGTGAACCATCGCGAAAACCGAATTCATGCGCGGGTCGCGCAAGTCCGGATAAAACTCGGAAAGCTGGGAAGCGAGCAGCATTCCCTTGTAGACCACGCGGTTGGAGGAGAGGCTGGATATGTAGAAGGCTCCGTCGGCGTCGGATTTGGTTTCCTCAACCAGCCACTTGATCACCCTGCGTATAAGGTACAGATCGCGTTCTTCGCTGGGCTCGTCGGCGTAGGCGGTTCGCTGGGCGGTGAAGAATTGACGAATCACCGGCTCGCTTTCCCTGGCTAACTTGCCTATGTGACGGCGGTCCACGGGCACGTCCCGCCATCCAAGGAATCGCTGGCGGTAGAGGCCGACTATCTGCTCGATGATCTCTTCGCATTCGCGGCGCAAATCCGGGTCTTGCGACAGGAACACGCAACCCACCCCGTATTCGCCTGGAGGCGGAAGCTCGATTCCGATGTCCCGGCACTCCTCGCGAAAGAACTTGTCGGGCATCTGAAACAGGATTCCCGCTCCGTCGCCGGTTTCAGGGTCGGAGTTTCTGGCTCCGCGGTGCTCCAGGTTCTCCAGGACTTCCAGAGCGTGACGGATTATTCGGTTTGAAGGTCGCCCCTCGATGTCCGCTACGACGCCCACCCCGCACGCGTCGCGCGTGTCGGATAAACGTGGAGTGCGCCATTCGCCCCGCCGCAGGCGTGCGCCGCCTGACGGGCGGCGGGCTTCCCGTAAAGTCAAAGCCGGATCACCGCCGCAATTCTCGAATCGTCAAATTCGACTCAACCCGCATAATCTCTCGCCTGCCGCGATATTCGAACCCGCGCGTTGCGGAGTTGAAGTCGCGGACGCTGCCCGTTTCCCCCCAATAAGAGAATGACCAGTCAGACCCATCGTCGTCGTTCGTGTCACGTCAATGTGGGGGCGGACGTCTTCGTTCAGAAATTGCAGCGACGTGGCTGCCGCTCCCTCACATGGCTGCCGCTCAACGACGAGGGCCGTTCACACTAGCGAGGCCGCCTATCTTATACCATCAGGCTCGAACCTTAGAGCAACGGGCGTTGGCGGTCGTGGAAGTGAAAGACGTCCCCGCCGGCTGAATTTCCGAGACCGCCAACTCAGAACGCGACGACCGGGTTGCTCCGCTAGATCGTGGGGTTGGCGTGGACGCGGGCCGCGGCCCGTTTCCTACATATCCAGATAGTCTCTGAGCGACTGAGCTCTGCGGGGATGACGGAGCTTCCGCAGGGCTTTGGCCTCGATCTGACGGATGCGTTCGCGGGTGACGTCGAACTCCCTGCCCACCTCTTCGAGCGTGCGCGTACGTCCGTCGTCCAGCCCGAATCGAAGTTTCAGCACCTTCTGCTCGCGGTCGCTCAAGGTGTCCAGCACCGCGCCGACAGCCTCTTTGAGCATCTGGTGAGACGCCGCGTCGGCGGGGGCCAGCGCGGACGGGTCCTCGATGAAGTCCCCCAGGTGGCTGTCTTCTTCTTCGCCTATGGGGGTCTCAAGCGAAATGGGCTGCTGAGATACCTTGATGATCTCGCGGACCTTTTCCGGGATGATGCCCATCTCTTCGGCGATCTCTTCGGATGTCGGCTCCCGCCCTTTCTCCTGCAGCAACCGCCTCGAGACCCGCACCAGCTTGTTGATCGTCTCGACCATGTGTACGGGTATGCGAATCGTCCTCGCCTGGTCCGCGATGGAGCGTGTAATCGCCTGCCGGATCCACCACGTGGCGTACGTGCTGAACTTGTAGCCTCGCCGGTAGTCGAATTTCTCAACTGCCCTTATCAGCCCGATGTTGCCTTCCTGAATGAGATCGAGAAGCGACATTCCGCGCCCGATGTACTTCTTGGCGACGCTGACCACCAGCCGGAGGTTCGCCTTGATGAGGCGTTCCCGAGCGGCCATGCTGCCGGCTTCCATCTTCTTGGCGAGATCCACTTCTTCCCGGGCCGTAAGCAGATTTACGCGGCCGATTTCCCGCAGGTACATTCGCACCGGGTCGTCGAGCGCGCCGGACTTAAGCTCCTCTTCGGTGAGCCCCGTGGCGGCGGGAACGCGCATCGCGCGAATGCGCTCTTCTTCGTCCTGCTTGGCGACGAACTGCTGGCCGGGGTCCTGCTGGGAGGTGCTGTCCGCGAGAACGGACACCCCCTCGCTCATGAGGCTTTGATAAAGCGCGTCGATCTTGTCGAGCTCATCCTCGGCTTCGGGAAACACGTCGAGGATGTCGTCGTAGGTGACGAACCCCTGCTCTTTGCCCTTCTCTATAAGGGCGACCATCTCGACGGTGAGCTCCTGCCCTTCGGTCACCTCTGTCTTGACTTGCGGTTCAGTTATCAACTAGGCGTCTCCTCGGTCCCGGGCCGTCCGATCGAATCTAATTCGTCCAGCGTCCGGCGCTCAGGTGGCGAAGGTCGATTTCAATCTTTCTCATGTCGAGCAAGATCTGGCTCTGCCATTTGCCGAGTTCTCCCGCTTCAACGCTGGAACCCTCCTCGGAAAGAAGGAACTGTATGCGTTTATTTTCCGCACGCAATCTGTCTCGCCGCAGGCGCAGAGCCACGCTTCGCATCTCGCTATAGAGGGCTTCGCCGTCCAGCGGAGGGAGGCGATGGCACAACTTCTCCGCCGACTCCAGGCGTTCCAGCAAGGCTGGTTCCAGGGCCTCGCGCTCGTCATCCACTTCAACGGCGGGCGCCGCTGAATCAAGTTTACTCAAGAACTGCGCCAATAATCGATTTTCCGAGTTCCTGAAGTCCTCGTCATGGAGTTCATCGAGGATTCTTCCGAGGTATCGAGGATTGGACAGCCCGCGCGCAAGAAGATAGTCATCGAGCTCAGGCGCCGCCGGCTGCGCCGGGGACGGCCGGCGGCGGGCGCTCCGGCCGCTTCGCCTTCTCAGTCTGGACCGGATGTCTTCCTCCGGTATTTGCAGCAACCGCGAGAGCCTGTTTACGTATAGCGACTGGACGGCGGGATCGTCTATGCGCCGAATGATCGGCGCCAGCATTTCCAGGGCCTGGCTTTGTCCCTTGAGCGTGGAGAGGTCAAGCTCCTTCGTGGCCGACCGGAACAGGTGCTCTGCCAGAGGGTCCGCCTCGCTTAGCGCCTGTCCCCACTCCGATCGATCGCGTCTGATGACTTCGTCGGGGTCGGTCCCGGCGGGCAGTGTTGCGACCAGCACTTCCGTCTGAAAGCGGGCCTGATGCCCCACCAGTCCATATATCGCCGGCGTTTGGTCGTCGGAGCCGTCGGCGGAGATCATCTCCAGTCCCCGGCGCGTGGCCGCCGCGCCCGCCGCGTCGGCGTCGAGGCACATGACAAGGCGCTCCGCGCTGCTTCGCAGCAGACCTAGCTGCGCCGGCGTTACGGACGTTCCCATGGCCGCCACGACGTTGTTGAAGCCGAACTGGTGAGCAGTCACGGCGTCCATGTATCCCTCGACGACGATGGCGGTTTTACGGGAGTTGATCGCGGCCCGCGCGTGATTGAGTCCGTAAAGCACGGCGCTCTTGTCAAACGCGGCGGTGCGCGCCGTGTTGAGATATTTGGCTGGGTCGTCGCCCAGGGTCCTGCCGCCGAAGCCGATGATTTCGCCGCGGCTACTCCAGATGGGAAAGATCAGCCGGTCGCGAAACGTGTCGTAGAGTCCGTAGTCGCCTTCTTTGCTCAATCCGGCTTTGAGCAGCGTGTCGGGGGCGAAGCCGACTTCGCGCAGGTGGGCGCTGCAATTGTCCCATCCACCCGGCGCGTAACCGACCTGGAACTTATCCATCACGGCTTCGCTCAAGCCGCGCCGCTCGACGTACCCGCGCGCCTTCTTTCCGGCTGGTTGATCGAGCAGAACATTGCGGAAATAGCTCGCCGCCGCGACGTTGGCTTGCACGATTTCCTTGATTTCGGAAGAGCCCGATTCGCGTCTGGCCGGCAATTCGACACCGGCTTCGTCGGCGAGCTGACGGAGCGCCTCCCTAAATTCCATGCCTTCCGTCTTCATTACGAACGTGAAAACGTCTCCGCCCTCACCGCAGCCGAAGCACTTGAAGGTGTTGGTGTCCGGGAAAACGAAGAACGACGGCGTCTTTTCGGAATGGAAGGGGCACAGGCCCCGGAGGTAACGGCCCGATTTTGCAAGCGTTACCCGCCGCCCAACCACCTCGGCGGCGGTTAGGCGCTCCTTTATCGAATCAACGGCAGTCAATCGTAACCAGGGAGATGTAGATGCACTGCGGACTCACGCCTGAATTCTACGAGCAACGGCGAATGATGGTCGAATGAAAGCAGCGCGGAGATACAGCGGGTTGTGCAGCCGGCTGCCGGCGCCTCTAAACGGCGGCGAGATTGCGGGTCTCGGCTCCCGTCTCCGACAGCGCCGCGTGGGCCGCGGCCAGCCGGGCGACCGGCACTCGGTAGACGGAGCTGCTCACGTATTTGAGTCCCAGCGAATGGCAAAAGCTGATCGAATCGGGATCGCCGCCGTGCTCGCCGCAAATCCCGATTTCGAGATCCGGCTTGACCGCCCGCCCTTTGGCGACGGCGGTTCGCATCAGGTCGCCTACGCCGGTCACGTCGAGCACCTGAAACGGGTTTTCGGGAAGAATGCCGTCCTCGAAGTATTTCAAGAGGAACTTCACCTCGGCGTCATCGCGGGATATGCCGAAAGCGGTCTGAGTGAGGTCGTTCGTTCCAAAACTGAAGAACTCGGCAACCTGGGCAATTTCGTTGGCGGTAAGACAAGCCCTGGGCACCTCCATCATCGTGCCGAACTTGTAGTCGATCTCGAGTCCGGTTTCTCGCCGAACGTCTTCCGCGGTTTGCCTGAGGTCTGCTTCGACGACCTTCAATTCGTTTATATGGCCTACGAGCGGGATCATGATCTCGGGCCTCGCATTGATCCCGTCCCGTTTCAAGTCGACCGCGGCCTCGATGATGGCGCGCACCTGCATTTCGTATATTTCGGGATATACGATCCCCAGCCGGCATCCCCGCAGACCGAGCATCGGGTTGGCTTCGGCAAGCTCGCGCGAGCGCAAAATCATGCGGCGGATAGAGGCGGCCCGCGCGACGTCCACCTCCGAAGGGCCAAGATAAGCCAGGTCGTCCTGGAGGTCCTCTACGCCCTGCAGGAACTCGTGCAGCGGCGGGTCGAGAAGGCGGACGATGACCGGCAGGTCGCGCATCGCCTCGAGGATTCCACGGAAGTCTCCGCGCTGTATCGGCAGCAGCTTGTCGAGGACCGCGCGCCGTTCTTCCTCCGAGTGCGCCAGAATCATCTCCTGCATGAGCGGCAGCCGGCCGGCCTCGCGGAACATGTGCTCGGTCCGGCAGAGACCTATGCCCTGCGCGCCGAGCTCGCGGGCCATCGCGGCCTCTTCCGGAGTGTCGGCGTTAGCCCACACCTCCAGCCGCCGAACGCTGTCGGCGATCTCCAGCAGCCTGCCAAGCTCTTCGGTGAAGGCGCCCCGCACCAGCCGCGCCTCTCCGGCCATCACGGTTCCGGCGGTCCCGTCCACCGTGATAATGTCCCCGTACGCCACGGTCGTCCCGCGAGATCGAAAACATTTGGCGTCGAGGTCGATTTTGATCTCGTCGGACCCCACCACCGCCGGCAGGCCGAGTTGACGTGCGACTATGGCCGCGTGGCTGGTGGCGCCGCCGCGCGACGTGACGATTGCCTGCGACTGCGCCATGCCGTGAAAGTCGTCGGGAGATGTCTCCGGGCGGACCAGGATTACGCGTTCGCCGGACCTGCCCAACGCCGCCGCCTCGTCAGCGGTGAAGACGGCCTTGCCCACCGCGGCGCCGGGCGAGGCGTTGAGACCTCTTGCGATAGGTTCGGCGTCGTCTAACGGGTCGATCTGGTCGTGCAAAAGCGCGTCAATCTGGCCCGGTTCGACCCTGCGGAGCGCCTCGAAGCGGTCGATCGTCTTTTCTTCCACCATGTCCAGCGCGATTTTTATCGCCGCGGCGGGACTGCGCTTACCCGCCCGCGTTTGCAGCATGTAGAGTTCGCCGTCTTCGATGGTGAACTCCAAGTCTTGCATGTCGCCGTAGTGCCGTTCGAGCGTGGTTGCGTACTCATCGAGCCTGGCATACACGTCGGGCAGGCTTTGTTCGAGCGTGTAGATTTCTGACGGGGTCCGTATACCCGCCACAACGTCTTCGCCCTGCGCGTTGAGGAGGTATTCGCCGAACAGCCGCCTTTCACCGGTGTTGGGGTCGCGGGTAAACAAAACCCCCGTCCCCGAGGACATTCCGAGGTTTCCGAAGACCATCGTCTGAACGTTGACCGCCGTCCCCCAGTCGTGCGGAAGATTATGAAAGTTCCGGTAGTCGACGGCCCGCTTGCCGTACCACGAGTCGAATACGGCATCGATCGCCCCGAAGAGCTGAGCGTTCGGATCGCTCGGGAATTCGCTGCCGGTTGCGGTGCGAATCAGTTCGATGAAGTCTTCCGCCACCTTGATCCAGTCCTGCGCGCTGAGCTGGGGGTCGCTGTCTTTTCCTAGCCTGCGTTTGTGTTCGTCGATGACTTCCTCGAACGCGCGGCTGTCCACTCCCATGACGATCGACCCGTACCCCTGGATGAAACGCCTGTACGAGTCCTGGGCGAACCTTGCGTCGTTCGTCCCCTCCGCCAGACCGCGCAGCGTTTCGGGGTTAAGCCCCAGATTCAGGATGGTGTCCATCATGCCCGGCATCGAAACGCGGGCGCCCGACCGTACGGAGACAAGCAGCGGGTTGCCGGGATCTCCGAAGACCTTGCCGGTTACGGCTTCGATCTCGGCCAGCGCCGAGCGCACCTGATCGTCGAGGTCGTCGGGCCGGGCCTTTCCGGCGTCGAAGTAGGCCAGACACGCTTCCGTGGTGATGGTGAATCCCGGCGGTACCGGCATTCCCGCTCGCGTCATTTCCGCAACACCGGCCCCTTTGCCGCCCAGCAAGTTTCGAAGCGACTCACCGCCTTCGTGGAATAGATAGACCCACTTATGGTGTGGGCGGGGAGCGTCACCGGGCATTTAATCGCTTCCTTCTGCGGGATGTAAGCGGACTCGACACGACGGCGGATATCGCTAATTCCCGCCTGTGATTCGCGATGCTACCAGTCTAGTTGAAGCCGTCTCTCACGATTGCCATTACTGGCTGTGCTTGTGGTTAACTAGCAGCGCTTTGATATCACCAGGCAACAGGGCCATTCTCTCGGTTGCGGCCGGTCACTTCACCGTCGACTATACCGCCGCACTGCCGACCATGATGTACCCCTTCCTGGTCGTCAGCCTCGATCTGAGCTACGCGAACGTCGGAGTCGCCGCTGCGGCGTACACCCTGGCCAATGCGCTCGTCCAGCCTCTATGCGGGTACATAGGCGACCGGTTTGGACACCGTCAGGTGGCTGTCGTGGGCCTGGTCATGCAGTCCCTGTTCATCGGCAGCTTGATATTCGCCTGGAATTATCTCTCGCTGGTCCTCTTGCTGATATTCGCGGGCATCTTCACCGGCATGTTCCATCCGGTCGGCGCGGCCGTCGCGAACAGGGCCGCGCGCACCCTCAAGGGCGCGTCGGTCGGCACGTTCTTCATCGGCGGCATGCTCGGCTTCGCGGTCAGTCCGCTGATCGCCGCCAAGTTGTTCGAGGAGTTCGGACTGATCTACGCGGCATTCATGATCATTCCCGCCTCGGCGGCCGGCTTCGCGGTGTTCAGATTCGCGTCGGCGATACCTCAGCCCACCGCCGAGAAGGATGCCGGTGCTAAAGCGGCGCCAAGCCTGGGAATGGACGGCCGGACCGTCGCGCCTCTGATTTGGGCGATGTTTTTCCGCTCGTACACGTTTGGCGGCATCTCGGTGTTCATTCCACTGTATTTCCGGTCGCTTGAGTTCTCGATTCATGCCGGGGGACTTGCCCTCACGCTTTTCATGTCGGGATTCGCGGTTGGGACGATAACGGGCGGCGCGCTCGCGGACCGTCTCGGCATAAAGCCAGTGATAGTCGTAACGCTCGCTCTGGCCACGCCGTTGATCCTGATTTTCATACACGCGCCGGGATCGCTCGTCGCGCTCATCGCGATCACTTTGGCCGGTTTCCTCCTGGCCGGTTCGTTCACTCCAACGATTGTGATGATTCAGAACCAGCTGCCGCGGCTTGTGGGCGCCGCGACGGGCGTCGTGCTTGGCTTTACGTTCGCCTCCGGTGCGGTTGGGCAATGGACGACAGGCCGTCTGGCCGATTCTTTCGGATTCGAGATCGCGCTTTCGGTCGTCGCGCTGGCCTCATTGACTGCCGCGCTTGGAGGACTGCTTATGACCGGCTCGGTGCGACCGCGCTGGATAACGCCGCAGACTGCTTAAACTGGCTCGATTCAAAGCTGGCCCGGGGTGGTGGGCCGGAACTCCGTCAAGCGCCGTCGGGCGGTCTGGAGTTCCGCCGGATCGCCTCCTCGAATGACAACAGCGCGAAACCCGGCAGCACGGCCATTCGCCTCCAGCGGCTGGGCTGCATAGCCAGTCGAAAAGCCCACTCGAACCCCATCGCGCCGACCAGTTTCGGAGCTCTGGTTACCTTGCCGGACAGGTAGTCGAGCGTCCCGCCGACTCCCATCGCCACGCCGCAGCGGAGACGCGCAAGGTTTCGCTCGATCCAAAGCTCCTGAGACGGCGCTCCGAACGCGACGAGGAGTATTTGAGTTTCCGCCGCGTTGATCTCGGCCACCGTCGCGTCGTCGAATCGCGGATCGCCGCTCGCCGGCGAGCAGCCGGCGATGTGCAGACTCGGCAGCGCGGCTTTCAATCTGCTTGCCGCATCATCGGCCACGCCCGGCGCCCCGCCCAGGAGGAAAATGCGCCAACCGCGGTGGCTGGCCTGCTCGCAGATGGCCTTCACAAGGTCGACTCCCGCCACTCGCTCGGTTATCGGAAGCCGCGACAGCCTGCCGGCGGCCACCACGCCGATCCCGTCCGGAACGTTCATGTCGGAGCGCACGAGCGCGCGCTGGAAGGCCTGGTCGCGGCGAGCGCGCATGATGAACTCCGGGTTTACCGTGCAGACCATTCGCGTGTTTGCGCTCCCGACCCAGGCGGCTATCCACGCCAT
Organism: Chloroflexota bacterium; assembly: GCA_965218195.1. Classification (GTDB taxonomy): domain Bacteria; phylum Chloroflexota; class UBA11872; order UBA11872; family VXNJ01; genus JAPOVO01. The sequence goes on along the minus strand of OZ244593.1, from coordinate 3,580,021 downwards.
CGCCTCGCCCAAGCGGACGGTCGAGATGGGAACACCCATTAGATCGACGCTGTCAGGTCGGTTTGCCGTGGGCGTCACTGTGCGCCTCTCTCGTCTAGCTGCTTCAACACGGCCTCCAGCACCTGGCGGGGCGTGATCCAGTCCATACACAAAGTGTCACCGAACGGGCAGTCCGCAGGCGCTCGTAGGTCGTAGCACGGGCTGCAAGGAATTCCCGCCGTGACGACAATCGCATCGTCCGCGAACGGTCCGCTCAAAACCGGATCGGTCGGGCCGTAGAGCCCCACCACGCGCTTGCCCAGGGCCGTGGCCAGATGAAGCGGACCGCTGTCGCCCGAGATCAGCACGTCGCACCTGGCAATCACGGCGGCGAGCTCGGCCAGACTTGTCCTTCCGGTGAGGTCGCTAGCTCGGGCGGTGGACTGCACGACGCTCCGGGCGGCCTTCCGCTCGAACTTATCGCCGACGGTTACGAGTCGCGCTCCGGTGTTTTCCATTATCAGCGCCGCCAGGTGCTTCCATCGCGCGGCGGGCCATATCTTCGCTCCGCCGTTCCTCGCGCCGGTGTGGATAACGATCAGCGCCTCGTCCTCTTCGGGGACCATCCGTGCTGCCCGGCGCTCGGCATTATCGGGTACGGCGAGGTCCCAAACTGGGCGAGTACCTCCGTCCCGGCCCGCAAGCCCTCTTATCCAGTCAACCTCGTGTTTCGTGCCGGGCAGACGCCGACCCGGCAATGCAAAATCCAGACAACCAGCCGGGGCCTCCGATTTGTAACCGACCCGCCAGCGCGCGCCGCTGAGGCCCGTGACGCATCCCGCCAGAGGTCCGTACAGCGATATCGCCAAATCGAATTGGCTTTTGCGAATCCGCCGCATGACTGAGAAAACCGTCCTCCAGGCCCGCTGACGGAACGCGCCCTGAAGGTGCGTCACCGCCGGCATGTCCGCCGCCAGCGAATGGTCCACGTAAGGGCATAGCTGCGCGAGGTGTGACGAGGACGGCGTCGTGAGGAACGTAATCTCCGAGTTGGGAAAGATCGACTTCAGGTCCGCTGCGAGCGTCAGCGACATTACTGTGTCGCCGATCAGATCGAACCGGACCAGCAGTATCGAACGCGGCGGTTCGGGAAACGGCCACAGTTCCAGAGCGCCCGGCGGCGGGCGCCGCCACCGTCTGCCGACACGCGCCGCCGTCCCCGCAATCGCGAGCACGCCCAAGCCCAATACCGCCTTGAGCTTGCGTCTGCGACGGCCGCTGGCCGGAAGCGGTACGACGGGCCGCATCAGTCAGCTCCGGCGGCGTCGAGCGGGGAGCGGCGTCGGTCGCGGCGGGGCGCCCGTCGCGAGCCCGGCGTTGCTTTGACTAACGGCTCTGGCCGTTTCGATCATGGAAAGGCCGGCTTGGGAATGAGAACGGGATCGACGTAACCGGCAAGTCCAAGCTCCTCGCGCACCTCGGCTGCCACAAACAGGCTCCCGGTCGCGACGATAGCTGCGCCGTCGCCCGACTCGTCGAGCGCCGCCCGGAGCGCGTCTCCGGCGCCGTCGTAGCGTTCGGCGGCAATTCCGGCCTCCTCCGCCGCGGAGACGATATCGAGAGAACTCGCCGAGCGCGGATGGGCCGAGGAGCAGGCGTAGAGCTTGTTTGCAACAGGTTTGAGCGTGCGCAATATCTCAACGTGCCGCTTGTCGGAAAGCGCTCCGAACACTATGGCCGCGGATCTGACGCCGAAAAGTGTCTCCACGGCGCTCGCCAGAAAGGCCGACGCGCGGCTCGTATGCGCGCCGTCGGCTATCACCAAAGGCGAACGCCGCAACACGTCCACGCGGCAGGGCCAGCGGCAGTTTTCGAGACCGCGTCCGATCGCGTCGGCATCGATGTTGAGTCCCGTCCTTGCCAGCACTTCGATAGCGCGCAGTGCCGCGCCCACGTTGATCAATTGGTGCTCGCCCAGCAGTGGGAACGAGACAAGCAGGCCTTTCGTGATCGTCGATTGCACTATGCAGTCGAGCGTCGGTCTGTCCCCGGACCAGCGAAAACCGCCCGCCGGATCGAGGGCCGTCACGGCGCCGGCCTCGGCGACTATGAGTTGCGCCTCGGCTGCCACGCTCCGCGCCCGAATAATCTCCATCGCCTCTGGGACCTGGGGGACGGTGACCACGGGCACGCCCGGCTTGACGATACCGGTCTTGGCATACGCAATCTCCTCGATCGTGTCGCCGAGGATCGCGGAGTGTTCAATCTCGAGCGACGTGATAACGCTGACGACCGGCGAGATGATATTCGTGGCGTCCCACGTTCCGCCAAGCCCTACTTCGATGACCGCAAGATCAACGTTCGAGTCTCGAAAATGCTTGAGGGCCGCCACCGTCGCAAACTCGAACGTGGTGGGAGCGCCAAGATCGGCGCGATGCTCGGTCAGCCAGTCGACCGCGTCTCTGACACGCCAAACCAGGTGCGCGAACGCCGGTCTGTCGATGGGGTTCAGGTCCACCATGATCCGCTCTGTGAAGCTGTGCAGGTGCGGTTGCGTATAGAGGCCGGCGCGTAGACCGGCCGCTTTCGCGACGGACGCGATCATTGCCGAAGTCGATCCCTTCCCTTTGCTTCCGGCGACGTGCACGAATCGGAGACCTTGTTCCGGATTGCCCAGGAATTGGAGCATTCGCTTGACCCGCTCGAACGTGAATTCGCGAGGCGAGCGCGAGGAGAATCCGATCCCGCGCTCCATGTCCGCGAAGCTGTAGAGATACCTCAGGGCCTCGACGTAGAGGGCTTCGCCAGAGAGTCCCAATCTAGGTGACGCGCCCGGATACTGTTGAAGGCGGCTGACAATCGCCCGCTTCAAGCTGCAACGGACCGGTGCGCCAGGCAGTAGAGCGCAACGATTCGATCAGCTTGTCCGCCAGCTTCCATTCATCCACGGCAGGACCGTCTTTCAGCGAATCCCGCAACGTCACCATCGTCGAGCGCTGTCCCGGCAAGACGAAGTCCGGCGCAAGGTCCGCGAACGGCTGACACACGAACAGCCGATCGGTCAGGCGGGGATGCGGAATACGCAGGTCATCCTCGCAAACCGTGGTCGATCCCATGGCGAGAATGTCCAGATCGATCATTCGCGGCCGCCATCGCTTCGTCGGTTTCCGGCCCAGGGACCGCTCGATCGACGTTAAGAGTTCGAGCAGCGCGCGGGGGGCCAAGCTGGTCTCGATTGCGCATACGGCGTTCAGGAATCTGGGCTGGTCGAGGAACCCGACGGGCTCCGTCTCGTACAACGGAGAAGCCGCTACAGGAAGCGTACTCTCGGCGATCAAATCGAGCGCTGTAACGATATTCTGGGACCTGTCTCCGAGATTCGAGCCCAATCCCACGAAGACCAGATTGTTAGGACTCAACTCACTCGATCGATCGCGACGGGAACACTGCAATTATTATGGCGCAACCGCGTTTGTCCATCACAAACTCGCTAACGGTTCCGTTGTACGCGGGTAGCAGCCGGGGGCGCGGTTGGAAAAGCTAATGACTTTCGCTGAATCTCGCTCTGGAAGATTCCACGCCGCCGCGACGATGACGTCGAGAGCCGCGATTCTGGTCATGGGAGTCGCGGTCGGAACGGCCATCGCCGCCGGCGGCAGGGGGTGGCTTGCCGTCGCTGCCGTGTTGGGCCTGGCGGCGGTCGTAGTCGGGCTGCGAGCGTCGGGAATCATCGGCAGGCCTCACCCGTCCATCGGTCTTGTATTGCTCCTGCTGTCGGTGCCGCTGCGATCACTCATGGAAGTCGATCTCGCCGGGATAACCGTGGGTCTTACGGAAGCCGTGCTGCCAATCGCGGTTTTTTGGCTTGTCGTATTCCGGCGGCCCGGACCATTCGTCATTCCAAAGCCCGCGATGTTGTTGGTGATGTTCGTGGGACTGGCGGTGCTAACGGCTTTTTGGGCACTCCGGCTGCCTCCCGCTTTCAAGGAATTCGCGAAATGGATCGAGGTGATTGTCGCGCTGCTGGCAACGTTCGATCTCGCACGCAATCCGCGGGACCTCCGGCCTGTCCTGACAATCGGAGGCGCGGCGATGACCGCCGAAGCCGTCGTGGGACTCGCGCAAACCGCGCTTGGTGTCGGACCGCAGTCTTTTCTCATAGGGAGAATAATCAGGGCGTATGGGACGTTCGAGCAGCCCAATCCGTTTGCCGGCTATCTGGGGCTGCATTTGCCGTTTGCGCTCGCATTCGCGCTTCGCGGGCAACGCTGGTGGAGATGGACCGCGTTGTTGCTCTGGATCGCCGGAGCGGGCGCGGTGGCGCTTAGCTTGTCGCGGGGAGCGTGGATAGCCGTCGCGGCCGGCTCCGTTATCGTGATCTGGTACTCGGGGGGCCGCAAGCTGATTGACCGCAAGCTACTGGTTGCCGCCGTGATTGTCCCGGTCCTGATTCTCGCCTTCGGCCATTTCAGTTTTGAGCTTGACGGCTGGATACCCGAACCGGCGCGCCTCGCCGGAGAGGGACTTGCGAGTCCCGCTGATATAACGGAAGGGATCACCGAGGGCAACTTCGCCATCGTGCAGCGATTGGCGTTTTGGACCGCCGCGGGGAGAATGTTCGCCTCGAATCCCATCGGCGGCGTCGGCCTGGGAAACTATGAAACTCGCTACCAGGACTTCAACCTCGGACGCTGGGAGGACTCACTCGGTCATGCTCATAATTTCTATCTGAACATGGCGGCCGAGACCGGAATAGTGGGTCTTGCGGCGTTCCTCGTGTTCCTTGCGGTTCTGCTGGTTGCGGCCCGCCGCGCGGCCGGCTCGGCTCCCGTGCTGCGGACCGTGGCTATCGCGTCTCTGGCGAGCATTGGAGCGTTCGTGGTTCACAATATGGTGGATAGCGTATTCGTGGGAGGCATGGGCGTCGTACTGGGAGCGGCGGCCGGACTGGCCCTGGCCGCTAACTATAAGTGGGAAACACAGACGAGCGACTGATCCAGGTCGGATTCGATTTTACTTCCGGCGCCTGGCAAAGCGCCGGGATCGGTCGTGCCGCCCGTGGACTTCTCTCCGAGCTTCTAAAACGCAACGCCGGTTTTGACTACCGGCCGTTCTATCCAGGCCTCAAGCCGTCCGAGCCGGCAAACGATTTCTTTCGGCGGACTCCCGCGCAGTGCTGTCGAATTCCGATATCGGAACGTCTGTGGCTCGCGGTCTCACAGAAGCTGCGCGTGCCCATCCCAATGGAGCTGGCGCTGGGCCGGTTCGACGTCTATCACGGTCCTGACTTTGTAGTTCCCGTCTGGCCGGGGATGCGCTCCGTCGTCACGATCCACGACCTGAGCTACGTCACGCACCCCGAAACCGCCCATCCCGCGCAGAAGCGCTATCTCGACTCGGCGGCGCCGCGGGCGATCGAGCGGTCCAGGCGCGTCATCGCCGTCTCCGAAGCGACGCGCTCCGACGTGATCGAGATCTATGACGTGAAACCGGACCTCGTCCACGTCGTTCACAACGGGCTCGATCCCTTCTTCAGCGAACCGAGCTCGCAAGACTCACTCGACCATGCCAGCCGGCTCGTCGACTCGTTCCCGCTCTTCACATTGTCGGTCGGCACGGTCCAACCCCGAAAGAATCTCCCGGCGATGGCGGAGGCGGTTGGTCTCGCCAGGCGGCGCGGACTGGATGTTCACCTTGTGCACGTAGGCGCGGACGGATGGCTGTCCGACGAGGTCCATTCGGGCGTCGCCGAGGCGGATGATGGCTTCGTTCATTTTCTCGGCCCCCTGGATGATCGACTTCTTAAGGCCCTTTACCAACTGGCCCGCGTAACGCTGGCGGTCAGCAAAGCCGAGGGGTTCATGATCCCCATTATCGAATCGATGGCGATGGGTACGCCCGTTATCACTTCCGATGTCTCCAGCATGCCCGAAGTCGCCGGGGGAGGAGCGCTGCTGGCGGCGCCGGACAACCCCGACGAGATCGCCGACGCGATTGTCCGGGTGGTCGATCAACCCGACCTCGCCGAGAGTCTTAAAAGCCGCGGCCGGCTTCGCGCTGCGCAGTTCACCTGGCAGGCGGCCGCCGAAAAAACCGAAACCGTCTATCGCGCCGCGCTGGAATCTCCATGAAGGTGCTTCTAATTCATTCCACCCCGACCGCGAATTACAGTAATCTCTAGTGAGAGGAGGCAGGTAAAGACCGAGCCATGAGCATCGAGACTGTACTTCGCTTTATCGCCGTCGCGGTTGTGGCTTACGTGATCGGTTCGATCCCCTTCGCCTTCATCTGGACACTGGTAATCGCCAGGCGCGACCTGCGGAAGCTCGGCACCGGCAACATCACCGTCTACAACTCGTTTCAAAGCGTGGGCTGGCTGCCGGCAATCTTGACTGTTATTTCGAACGCGGGCCTCGGATTTGCGGTTGTTTTTGTCACGAAGCTGCTCGTTCCCGACAACGAGCTCGCCATCCTCGTGGGGCTGGTGTTCGTTACGGTTGGCTCGATGTGGCCGTTGTGGCTGGCGTTTTCGGGCGGAATCGGAACGACGACCATGGGCTGGACCATGATGTTTATCTGGTGGCCATTGCCGTTTGCGATTCTGGGAGTCTGGTTCGCCAGTTTGATTGTGACGCGCAGGACGTTTACAAGCTCAACTGTCGTTTACCGCACGCTGCCGATCATATTGGGAGTCGTGACCCAGTCGTGGCAGTTTGCGATCACCGGACTGGTTTTGTCGGCGCTTTTGCACGTCAAGCGAAAGGCCGAGCGAGACGACGGCATGGAGTTGGGCGCCTGGCGCCGGTTGGGGCTGAACAAAACCTGACCGAAGGCCGCCCGGCGCTGGCGTGGAGTTCGGGCGATTGAACGTAAGCCTGAACGGCTATTTCCTGTGCCATCCCATGACCGGCTCCGGTCAGTACGTAGTCAATCTGGGTCGTGAGTTGAAGCGTCTGGCCCCTGACGACCGGTTCGATCTAGTGCCGATCAGTACATTCCATGGAGCCCTGGGGCGGCCGGGCAAACTGATGTGGGAACTATCCGGATGGCCCCGCGCGGCCCGGCGTTCGCAGGCCCAGATAATCCATTCTCCATACCTGAGCGCCACAAGCTGTAAAGACTGTCACGTTATGACCGTTCACGACCTGATTGGATTCGTCCTGCCCCCTTATGCACGCACGCCCTGGATGAGAATCTACAACGCGCTTGCAAAGTCAGCGGCGGCCAATGCGGCGCTTTTGCTGGCGGATTCCGAACATACCGCCCGGGACGTCACCCGCATCTTTGGAGTTTTGCGCGACCGCGTGCGGGTCGTTCCGCTGGGCGTTGATCCGGGCCTGGCGCCCGCGCCGCCGGAGGCGGTTGAGCAAGTGCTCAGCCGTTACGAATTGCCCGATTCGTTCGTCCTCTATCTCGGAGGCGGCGACACACGAAAAAGCCTCGACACGTTGATGCGAAGCTGGTTTCTCACACCGTCGGGCAAACGTCCGCTGCTGGTGCTGGCGGGACGGATTCCAAACACGGGGTCTTCTCTGTACCCCGACTACCGGAAGATCGCCGCCGGATTCGGTATTCGCGACTCCGTGCGATTCCTCGGCCCCGTCGCCGAATCCGCAAAATCCGCCTTGATGAGCGCCGCCGCCGCGTTCGTATTCCCATCGAGGTACGAGGGGTTCGGCCTCGAGCCGCTGGAGGCAATGGCATGTGGTACGCCGGTCATCTGCTCCGACAGGACGTCCCTACCCGAAGTTGTTGGAGACGCGGCGCTTCTGTCTGATCCTGACGAACCCCACGAGTGGGCTGAAGGCGTATCGAGCTTGCTGGGCGACCAGCGTAAATCCGGAGATCTGGTTGAAGCCGGCCGCGCCCGGGCGGCTGAATTCACGTGGGAGAAAACGGCCCGGCTTACCTTGTCCGCCTATTCGGAGCTGCTTTGAAGGTTCTGCTGATCTCGAAGGCCCTCGTCTCGGGCCCGTATCAGAAGAAACTTGAAGAACTTGCGCTCGAACCCGATATCGAGCTCCGCGCGATATCGCCTCCGTACTGGCGTACCGGAAGAATGAGGCAGACACTCCGCCGCTTACACGTCGAAGGTTACGAGCTGCGTTTGCGGCGGGCACTGTTCAACGGCCGGTTTCACGTTCATTTCTTCCCGGGCCTGGCGCGCGAGATCGAAGACTTTGAACCCGATTTAGTGCACATGGACGAAGAGCCGTACAACCTTGCGACGGCCCACGCCATCCGGCTCGCGCGCCGCGCAAACGCACGGTGTGTGTTCTTTGCCTGGCAAAACCTCAATAGGTGGTATCTTCCGCCGTTTTCGTGGTTTGAGCGTTATTCATATCGAAACGCGGCCGCGATTGCTGGCACGGAAGCGGCGCTGGACGTGCTTTTGACCAAAGGCTTCGCGGGACCGGCCGCCGTAATACCTCAGTTTGGCGTCGATCCCGAAGCTTTCCGGCTTTCGCCGTCCGACGAAAACGATCGCCCCTTCACGGTGGGATTCGTCGGGCGTCTCGTGGACGCCAAGGGGCTGAGGACGCTGCTACCGGCGTTCGGGCGACTCGGCGGCCGGGAGCGGCTCTCGATCGCCGGGGACGGACCTTTGGCCGACTGGATTCGCGAATACGCCGTAGGGAGACGCTTCAGCGATCGCGTGGAACTCGCGGGCCACGTGGCGCCGGAGGATATTCCGGGATTTCTGACTTCGGTAGACGTTTTGGTCCTTCCGTCCATACCTACGCCGAGGTGGGTTGAGCAGTTTGGGCGGTCGCTCGTCGAAGCGATGGCGTGCGAAGTTCCGGTCATCGGTTCGGAATCGGGCGAGATTCCAAACGTTATCGGCGACTCGGGGATCCTGATTCCGCCGAACGATGTCGATGCGCTGGCCGCGGCCCTGACTGGCTTGCGAGACGATATGCCCCGCCGCCGGGCGCTTGGAAAGAAGGGCAGGCAGCGCGTCCTTTCTCAATTCACCCATTCCCAAATCGCGGCGGCGACCGCCGGCTTCTATCGGACCCTTATGCAATAAGAAGTCTTCCGAAAAGGCGGCTGATCCTCGGTACCGCGGAACGAAGGCGAGTAAGATTAGGTAGAACATCTGGCGCTTCGCCGGGAACAGCTTGGCGGGAACATCGACTGTTACAACCGAACGACGCGGCCGGGGAATTGCTGTCAATCAGCCTAACTAACATCCCAATCAACAGCTTCTTGGAGGAACACCATTGGAAGCCTGGCATTATGCTGTTTTGGCGGGTGGCATGGCCCTGCTGGGGCTCGCTGGCGGTTACTGGTTTCAGTTGTGGCTTACCAAACGACGGGTCGGCGAGGTTGCCCTAAACCTTGAATCCGAGCTCGCCCGGGTAGAGACCAAACAGCGCGAAATCATCGCCGATGCGCGGCAGCAGGCTGGCGAATATCGGCAGGAAGTCGAGACGGAGCTCCGCGAGCGGCGCAACGAGATAAGACAGCGGGAGCGGCGTCTTCAGCAGCGCGAAGAGACAAACGAGCGCCGCGTCGAGAAGCTGGACCGCCGTGACGAGGAACTGCGCTCCGTAAAAGACAAACTCGACCTCCGAAGTGCGGAGCTTGGTCGTTCACAAGAAAAACAGGATCATACGCTTCAGCAAATCGCCCAGCTTTCCAGAGACGAGGCGCGCGAGATCGTTCTGGAACGGGTTCAGGACGAGATTTCCGACCAGGCGGCCAAGATCATCTACCTGGCCGAGCAGGACGCCAAGCGCGAGGCCGACCGCAAGGCCCGGTGGCTTGTGGGACTTTCTCTCCAGCGGGTGGCCGCGGACCACACGGTCGAATCCACCGTGTCGGCGGTTCCCCTGCCCAGCGACGACATGAAAGGCAGAATCATCGGTCGAGAGGGACGGAACATCCGTGCGCTCGAAGCGGCTACCGGGGTCGATTTAATTATCGACGACACTCCGGAGACAGTCGTCCTTTCAAGTTTCGATCCCGTTCGCAGAGAGATTGCCCGAACGGCTTTATCCAGGTTGATAAAGGACGGCCGGATCCATCCCGCCCGCATCGAGGAGACCGTGGCCAAGGCGCGCCGCGACGTAAACACGATCATCAAGGAGGAGGGTGAGCGGGCGGCCTTCGACGTCGGCGTGCCCAACCTTCATCAGGAGCTCATCAAACTCCTGGGCCGGCTCAGATTCCGCCAGAGCTACGGACAGAACGTCCTGATGCACTCCCTGGAGGTCGCGTATCTGGCCGCGACGATGGCCGGAGAAATGGGGGGCGACGCCGTGATGTGCCGGCTTGCCGGCTTGCTGCACGACATAGGCAAGGCCATCGACCACGAAGTTGAAGGCCCTCATGCGTTGATCGGCGCCGAACGCGCAAAACGGTATGGCATCTCCAAGCCGGTCGTCAATGCGATCGCCGCGCACCACTTCGAGGAGGAGCCTCTGACGTTCGAGGCTTTCGCGGTAGCCGCGGCGGACGCTATTTCGGCGGCTCGTCCAGGGGCCCGGCGTGAGACGGTCGATCTGTTTATCAAACGAATGCAGACGCTTGAAGACATCGCAAATTCGTTCGAGGGGGTTGAGAAATCCTATGCGATTCAGGCTGGCCGGGAGGTCCGGATCGCGGTCCGGCCTGACGATATCGACGAACTTGGCGCACTGCGTCTATCCAGGAACATCAGTAAGAAAATCCAAGATACGATGGCCTATCCTGGACAGGTAAAGGTAATCGTGATTCGAGAGACCAGGTCGGTAGGCTACGCTCGATAGGGAGACGTTGGTTGCAAATTCGCCAGCCCGCAGTCGCATTCCAAAAGGGTGACGCGCCGGCGACGAAACATGGCCGTATCAGCACAATTGAAACGGCGGCTTGCGTGTGAGCGGGCCGCGGTTTCCCAGACCAGGGAGAAAGGTCCACAGGAATGAGTGAAGTCAGAGTAGGAATCATTGGGGTCGGCAACTGCGCGTCGTCGCTCGTCCAGGGCGTCAATTACTACCGGAACGCCCAGGCGTCGGACGACGTTCCCGGCCTTATGCACGTCGATCTGGGCGGTTACCACGTGTCCGATATCAAGATCACCGCCGCATTCGACATCGACAGCCAAAAGGTTGGACGGGACTTGAGCGAAGCGATATTCGCGGGGCCCAACAATACAATCAAATTCGCCGATGTTCCGGAAGTTGGCGTCAAGGTTTCCAGGGGCATGACCCACGATGGAATAGGGTCTTTCATGCGTGATTCCATCAATAAGGCCCCGGGCAGTACCGACGACATCACCGCGATCCTTAAAGATACAGGAACCGACGTGGTGGTCAACTACCTTCCGGTGGGAAGCGAAGAAGCGACGAAATGGTACGTCGAGCAGCTCTTGCAGGCGGGCGTCGGCATGGTGAATTGCATGCCCGTGTTTATCGCGCGCGAGGACTACTGGCAGAAGCGTTTTCGCGACGCCGGCTCGCAGATAATCGGTGACGACATCAAGTCGCAAGTCGGCGCTACCATCGTCCACAGGGTTCTCGCACGGCTTTTCCGGGAACGCGGCGTGTCTCTCGAAAGAACGATGCAGCTAAACGTCGGCGGCAACGCCGATTTCAAGAACATGCTCGAGAATGAAAGACTGGCTTCCAAGAAGGAATCGAAGACGAACTCGGTGCAGAGCGTGCTGGATAACGAGCTTGAAGCCCGCAACGTCCACATTGGCCCCAGCGACTACGTGCCCTGGTTGACCGACCGGAAATGGGCCTACATCCGGCTGGAAGGAAGAGGCTTCGGCGACATGCCGCTGAATGCCGAAGTCAAGCTCGAGGTTTGGGACTCTCCGAATTCGGCGGGGGTTGTGATCGACGCTGTTCGGTGCGCGAAGCTGGCGCGTGATCGTGGATTGACCGGCGCCGTCGAAGGGCCTTCAGCCTACTTTATGAAATCGCCGCCGGTTCAATACTCCGATGACGAGGCGCGGTCCATGGTTGAGGATTTCATAGCGGCGTCCGAGCTGGCGATCAACAATCCATCGACCGACCCCATGTCTTGATCCGGCTGTTCGAACTGGCGGGGTGGATTCTGGACAGGTTGCCCACCCTGTTGGTGACCGCCGTGGCGCGTCTTGCGGGCAAGCTCGCGTTTGAGGTGATGGGCAAGATCCGGCGCAACACGATCGCCAATATGTCCGTGGTGCTTGGGCGGCCGGAGACGGACCCCGCCGTAAGGGCGCTGGCCCGGGAGTCGGTCGCTCAATACGCCGAGCATTCGGTCGACCTGCTGCGGTTCCACCAGAGCACTCATTCGGAGTTGCGGCGCCGCGTGGTATCGATTGAGGGATGGGAGAACGTTCTGGCCGCCCGAAGGGTCGGAAAGGGCGGGATATTCGTCACCGCTCATTTCGGAAACTGGGACGCGGCTGGCGCAACTGTCGCGTTCGACTATCCTCTTACTGTGATTCAGGAGACGTTTTCGAATCCCGAGGCCAACGAGCTTCTCCGGCGAGTCCGGGCTGATAAGAAGATTCGCGCCGTGCAGCTTGGCAACGCGGCCAGGCCGGCGTTGCGGGCGCTCCGAAGAAACGAATATCTGGGCGTTGTGGCGGATCGCCCGACGCCGGGCGAAGGCGTCGAGGTTAGCTTCTTCGGCCGGCGCACGCACGTCCCCGCGGGAACCGCCAGGCTGGCGATTAGAATGGGCGCGCCGATAATCGCCGGCGGGGCCATTCGAAATCGGGATCGAACTTATTCCGCGATCATATACCCTCCGATATATACCGACGGCGACAAGTCTCCAAATGCCAGCGTCGAGGGCATAACGCAGGCTGTAATGAGTAACATTGAAGCGATGATTCGCCGCCGCCCCGACCAGTGGTATATGTTCAGGCCAATGTGGCCTAAGCATTCCAACCCGCGAAACGAAGTCGGGCAGTCAGTCACTTTGCCGGCATGATGGTCAACGCACGTTCCAACAGACCGCTGAAAATCGCGCTCGTTTCGCCCTATGACTTTCCGTTTCCCGGAGGGGTCACAAACCACATTACGAACCTGAGCCAGCAATTCCGGTCGGCGGGCCACGAGGTGCACATTCTGGCTCCGAGTTCCGACGACGACGCCGAGCAAAACGTCCCCTATTTCCACCGGATCGGCAAGACGATCGTTCCGATGCGAAGCAATGCTTCGGTGGCGCGGGTGACGTTTTCGCTAACGCTTGGGCGTAGTGTCAAGCGACTGCTGGCTGAGACCGATTTTGACGTGATTCACATTCACGAACCCATGGTTCCGTTGCTGCCGTGGTACGTGCTGAGGCAGTCGAAAAACTCGAACGCTCTGAAGATAGGCACTTTTCATGCCTCGCGCGATACCACCACCGTCTACCGCACCTACAAGCCGGTTCTTCGAAAGCTCATCCGTATGCTCGATGGACGAATCGCGGTTTCCAATGCCGCGCGCAACTTCGTTGGGCGGAGCTTTCGGGGTGATTACCGAGTTATCCCCAATGGCATAGACGCCGAGCGTTATGGGCGCGACGTACCGCCCATGCCGAGGATCCCCGCCGATGCCTTCAACGTGCTATTCGTCGGACGGCTGGAAAAGCGAAAGGGTCTCGGTTACCTGTTCGAAGCGATGTCTACGGTGCAAAGATTGCGCGACAACGCATCCTTGACCATCGTGGGCGCTTTTACGGACCGGCAACTTCAAAAGTCGAAGCGAGCGGTTCGCAGCCACGGTCTGCGCAATGTCCGGTTCCAGGGGTTTGTGTCTGAGGAAGACAAGCTCCGTTATTACAAATCCGCCGACGTGTTCTGCGCTCCCGCGATAGGCGGCCGCGAGAGTCAGGGGCTTGTGCTGCTCGAAGCCATGGCCGCGGGAACGCCCGTGATCGCGAGCGACATTCCGGGATATCGTTCGTTGAGCGCCGACGGCCGGGCGGCGCTGTTCGTCGCTCCCGAAGATCATCGAGCTCTGGCGCGCGCGATCATACGGCTGATGAGCTATCCGCGGCGGGCCGCCCAATTGCGAGCCGAGGGCTTGCGGGCAGCCAAGGCTTTTTCCTGGGACGGCGTCGCGGCCAGAGTGATGGACTTCTATCTGGAACTTCTCGACCGGCGTGACGGCGCGGGCTGGCCGGCCCTGATGCCGGCGGCCGCGTCAAGCGTGGAATGATCGGAACCCGGGTCCAGACCGTCTCGCGCCGCGCCGCGGAACGGGCTGTATCACCGCTCGCGGCTATCGGTGTAACACCTCTAATGTTGACACTGTCGGGATTCCTCTTGAGCATTCCGGCAGCCGTGTTTCTGGCCAACGGTCAGCACCTTGTCGGCGGCGTACTGGTGCTCGTTTCGGGCGGCGTGGACATGCTGGACGGCGCGCTTGCCCGCGTGAAACAGGAGGTAACGGTTTTTGGAGCGTTCATCGACTCCACGCTTGACCGTTACGTTGAGCTGGCGCTGTACGCGGGCCTCATTTGGCATTTTTCCGTGGCCGGCCGCAACGTCGAGTCGATAGTCACGCTCGTCGCGGCGGCGGGTTCTCTGCTAGTCAGCTATTCGAAGGCAAGGGCCGAAGGCCTCGGTCTTGAATGTCAGGTCGGACTTCTTCAGCGTCCCGAGCGATTGATAATCCTGGGAGTCGCCGCGGCGCTTTCAAGCTGGCTGCTGGTTCCCGCGATCTGGGTGTTGGCAATCGTCACTCACCTGACCGCTTTGCAGCGAATCGCGCACGTCTACTCGATTACTCGCGGCAAGTCCTCTTAAGCGCCGGCGCGGCGTGCCTGTTTAGCCCGACCGCTTGAGACGGCCGCTTTTCTTGGCGTACGTGGCGGCGAGGCTGAATATCCAGATTCCGAGCGGCACGGTCACCACCGAAATCAACGCCAAAGGCCCCAGCGTTCCCCACAGTTCGGTAACCGGACTGCCGTCCAGTATTCCAGCGCGTATACCCTCCAGAACGTACCTTGCTGGCGATATCCACGAAATCGCCTGTAGCCAGCCCGGCAGGACCGATATCGGATAGTAGATTCCCGAAACCAGCAGGAGTATCGCCGACACTATGACGGTCATCTGCGAACCACGTTCTACGTAGATCAACGGCAGCGTGGCCGCCATGATTCCAACGCCCAGAAAACCTATGCTCCCTACGGCCAGGAACACCCCAGCCGTCAAGAAATTCGCTCCGCTCAGGTCCAGATCGAAGAAAAGCGAGGCCACGCCGAGGACGAGGATCGTGCGGATCGCGGCGTACAGAACGGAGAATACGGACGATCCGACGAGCATTGTCGCCAGCCGGATCGGCGCCATGAACGTGTATTCAATCGTTCCCTCCCAGCGCTCCCAACTGACCATGAACGCGGTGAGGTCGAAGACCTCGTGCAGGAAGGCCCATACAAGCGTGCCGATGAGCAGATAGATGGTCAGAAGTCCGACATCCGCCGCGGGCGTGCCGGTAAGTTCACGCGCGCCGGGCGCGATGTAGGTGACCGCGAGAACGCTGACCACGCTGTACGTGAGCCACGCAATCTCCCATCCCCAGTAGCGCCGCGCCGCCCGAAAATTCCGTTCGACGAACGCCCACGCTCCCAGGGCGCTGGTGGTTGAAGGCAGCATCTTAAAACTCCTCATCGATTCGCGGGGCGGTCATCAGCCTTGCTTGACTCGCTCTTCGTCGGCAAGCTGATGACCGGTCAGCCGCAGAAAGGCGGTCTCGAGATCGGCGGCGGGTTGGCCGTTGCCGGCCTGTGCAAGAACGGACGCGAGCGCCCCGTCCGCAATCAGCTTTCCCTCGGACATAATCGCCACGAAATCGCATAAGTTCGACGTTTCATCCATGTCGTGACTCATTAGCAAGACCGTGGCGTCATGCGTATCCCTCACTTCGTTAATGAATCGCTGGACGTCGATCTTGGACCCTGGGTCCAAGCCGGTGGTAGGTTCGTCCAGTAGCAGCAAAACGGGGGAAGTCATGAACGCCCGCGCTATCGCCACCTTTTGCTGCATTCCCCGCGACATCTGCTCGAGCGGGCGGCGCGCCCTTTTGCCGTCGATACTCAGACGATCGAGGATATCGAGAATCTTCGGCTCCGCCGCCGATCGTCTCATTCCGTAGGTCTGGGCCGTAAAGATCAGGTTCTCCATCGGACTCAGCTTCTTGAAAAACGACGGCTCGACCGACACCCGGCTGATCAGCCGTTTGACCGCGTGAGCTTCGCGGACCACGTCTCTTCCGAATACCCTCGCCTCGCCGCTGTCCGGCAGAAGAAGAGTCGAGACGATCCGCACCAGCGTCGATTTACCGCAACCGTTCGACCCCACAATTCCGTATATCTGACCGCGCTCGATAGTGAGGTCGATGCCGTCGACGGCGAGTGTCGGTTCCGGCTTGGGGCGGCCTTTGAGAAAGGGCAGCGAAAACCCGCCGCCGAAGCGTTTGGTTATGTTCTTGAGCATCAGGGGTACATCCCGATGCGGTTCTTGAGTCAACAAATATCTCCGGATGGAATTAGCAAATAAAAAAGCCGTGGGTGCTAGCCCACGGCATCCAGAACGGCTCTTGCCTATCTAGTCATTGGCCATGGGCGGGAGCTGGTCGAAAACTGGGCATACCGATCCCGCGCACCGATCGAATGATTGGCATCGCGCACATCAACATCACCTTCACACATTCAATTCCGCAAACGACGATTCTAAGCGGGCTTTTTGAAAACTGTCAATAAAATTGTCCAAGGCCCCGAAAGTGCATCGGGCCCGTGACTGTAAGACAGTACCGCCTCCCTCGCCCTGCCATTTCTGAGGAAGCCCCAATCGAGACTCCGTACCATTCATCCGAGCGCACCCCCTGGATGCCCGATCAAGTCGGGCATGACGAGTCAGCCTCCTTCCTTCCGTCCTTTCCGCCCTCCCCTCCCTCCATCCGTCATCCCCTGGCCCTATTCGTCATTCCCGTGAAAACGGGAATCCAGACCCGATCATTCGGGCGTCGTAGGGGCGGTTCGCGAACCGCTCTCTCTCCCGTAGTCGTACGCGATCAGCCGATGATAGCCCTGGCGCAAATAGCTAAGGAGCCAGACATCGAGCGAACGTGGAGACCCCATACATCCTGTTTACCCCATCGTCAAATTACCCGTTTTTTAAAGTTCACAGGGTAATTTTCAAATATTTCCAAATATTTTTGAAAATATGGCCTTTTCTACTTATTCCGTTGTCGTCGCCGCCAAGCATGTTGCCGCGAAAATAGGGGCGGTTCGCGAACCGCCCTTGCAGGCTTTAGCCGTTCTTTGACGAGGCTCGCGCGGTCTATGGGCGCAGGGTTTTGTCCCGGAGTTTCTTGCGGCGGTCGAGGCGGCTTTGGAGCTTGGCTACGGTCGAGTAGAAGTGCACTCGAAACGGGCTTTTGGCGGTGACTAGCCGGGCGGACGCCATTTTGGAGAGAAAATCTTCAGGGCCGCGGAACTCGTCGATTTCGTTATAGCAGCCGCCGACCTCGCGTACGGTATGCGCGTCGCTGCCGACACACGCAATCCGCCCGCTGGATTCCTGAAACCTGCGCGCGGCTTCGTTGTCGCCGGACAGCACGGTGCGGCCGTTGAAGACCTCCACCAGATCGAGGCGCTCGGCCAGGTCGGCGAGTGCGGACGGTCGCAAGGCGCTGCCTCGCAGACGGTCCGTCGGATGCGGGGCCATCACAATTCCCCCCTGCGACCGGATAGCCTCGACCGCTTCGCGCGGCGGCAATCCCCTGGGTATCCGCTCGGTCAGAAACAAGCCGATGACCTCGCCCTGGGTCGTCATTATTTCTTCGCCCACGATCACTTGGATGATGCCGAGGCGCTGGGCCTGCAACGCCCCCTCGATCTCGTTGTGGTCGGTTATTGCGGCGCAGTCGATACCGCGGTCTCGATACGTTTCCAGGACTCTCGCGACGGGGGCGCCGCAATCGCTCGACCATTCCGTGTGGCAGTGGAGGTCGACCTTCACTTGCCTCTATTCCGTGGAGCTAGTCGCCCGATTCTCGACCCGACGGCGTCTGGCCTACCCATACTTCGCCGTCGTCGAAGAACTCCTTCTTCCAGATGGGCACGGTTTCCTTGAGCGTGTCGATGGCGAACCGACACGCGGAAAACGCCTCGTCCCGATGCGCCGAGCCGGCGGCGATAAACACACTTACCTCGCCGATCGGCACCTCACCGATTCGGTGGACCATGGCGAGGTCCGCAACCCCCCACTTTTCGTAGATTTCGTCGGCGATCTCTTCCATTTTCGCCACGGCCATCGGCTTGTACGCCTCGTAGAAAAGCCGCTGCACCGACTTGCCGTCGGAGTTGTCGCGGGTGCTGCCGTAGAAAGTCGCAAGACCGCCGTTTCGCGGACTGCGGACGGCGTCGAGCGCTTCGTGAAAGTCGATCTGACCTTCGACGATTTTGACGATCCTAGCCACCGCTCACCGGCGGAATGACCGCTATTTCGTCGCCGTCGGACAGGTTTTGGTCCATCTCCACGAACTCCTGATTTACGGCGAATTTGAGACTGGCCTTCATTGTGGCCAGAACCGGAAACTGATCCGCCATGCGATCGAAGAGCTGGTCGACCGTGGCGCCGTCTTCGATCGACATTTGGTGCACTCGGACTCCGGCGGCTTCAGCCGCGCCCGCGAAGAGCCGCACGCTGACAACCGCGAGCCTGCGGGCAGGTTGGATCGTCGCATCAGTCGAAACTTTCGCCATGCCCCGCACGATACTACCGCGAGGCCAAGGTTGACCAGACCTCAACCGAAACGGCGCTAGAGGCCGTTTCCACTGAACTCCGCCAGATACTCAGCGCTAAGACTCACGTATGACCTGGTGTTTTTGGACATCCGCTCGAAGAGATCGTCGTCGACGGTCCCGATCTGCTTGGCGGGAACACCCGCTATCAGCGCCCGGTCGCCAAACTCGGCGTGCTCGCGGACGACCGAACCCGCGGCGACAAGGCATCCCGCTCCAACGCGAGACCCGGTCAGCAGCGTGCTGTTCATGCCTATCAGCGACCCGTTTCCAATAACGGCTCCGTGAATGACGGCAGCGTGCCCGACGGTCACGTCGTCGCCCACGACCGACGGGAATCCATGGTCGATATGCACCACCGTTCCATCCTGGATATTGCTGTTTTTACCTATGTGTATAGGCTCGTAATCCGCCCGCAGCACGGCGTTGAACCAGATGCTCGCGCCTTCAGCCACGAAGACGCTACCAACAAGAATGGCCCCGGTAGCCACGTAGACGCCGCCGGCGACTTGCGGCCTGGTGCCGCTATATGGAATCAGTTGAGCCGAAGCGTCTATTTTCGCAACCGCCTGGATTGTTCGACGCCGGCGCACAGCCCGCGCCCCATAAGACCTCGATGATTATCGCCGTTCGGAGCGCGACCGTTCACCAGAGACCGCTCACTTCGCGGATGCTTGCGTAGCCTTCGCCGGACCTGCCGATCACGAGATGATCGAGCACGTTGATCCCGAGCAGCTTGCCGCC
This sequence comes from Chloroflexota bacterium, assembly GCA_965218195.1. GTDB lineage: Bacteria > Chloroflexota > UBA11872 > UBA11872 > VXNJ01 > JAPOVO01. The sequence goes on along the minus strand of OZ244593.1, from coordinate 3,560,578 downwards.
CTCGATTGCCCGCCGGGTGAGGTTGATGTCGTCGGTCGACGGCTCGGTGTCGCCGCTGGGGTGGTTGTGTGCGAGGACCAGCGCCGCGCAGTTGCGCCGCACGGCGGCCCGGAAGATGTCGCCGATCCGCGCCGAGACAACGTTTAGGGAACCCGTGGCGACCGTTTCGACGCCGACGACTCTATTCCGCGTGTCGAGCAGGATGACGCGCAGGCTCTCCTGTTCCAGAAGCCGGAGGGGCGGTCCGATCAACGCCGCGGCGTCGGCGGAAGACCCTATTCTGGGCTTGTCCTCGTCTCCGGCCCGGGCCAGCACGAGCCTGTGCCCGATTTCGAGAGCCGCTCTGAGCTCAGCCGCCTTTGCGGCGCCGATCCCCGAAACTTCCTGAAGCGCAAGTGTGTCGGTTTGGGCAAGCCCCACCAAGCCATCGAAGCGTGACAGCAACTCGTCAGCGAGATCCAAGGCGCTTCCGCGGCTGGTACCGGTTCGAAGAATAATGGCGATCAGTTCCGGCGCCGAGAGGTTCTCGGCGCCAAGCTCCACCAGCCGTTCCCGCGGTCGGTCCGACGGAGCCATTTGCGCTATGCGAGCGCGATATGGCGCTGAATCTTGAGGTTTGGCTTCGGAAGCTGAGCGGGCCTGGCCGGCTGCGGTCACGGCTCGCCGCAATATGGGCAAACGTCCCAATGCAACTCCCGCGGGCGGCTACAATTGCCGCACGTCGTGCGAAGCTCGGCGTGACAATTTGGGCACACCAGATAATCGGCTTTTACACGGTGGCGACAGGTGGGACAGTATTCGGCCTCCTCGATTTCGCGAAGAAGCGCCTCCTCACCCAAAGCTCGCTCGTAGGCCTCGTCCAGGGTCTCCCTGGGGCGCATTACTAGGTATAGCGCCACGCCAAACGGTCCAAGCAACACGACCATGAGAGTGGCGAACAGACGGACGTAAATGTCGTGCGTGCGTGCGCCTATGTCGTGGTATGCCCAGAACGCGGACGCGAGCCAGACCGACGCGAGAAACGCGCCCGAAAATGCGATTCCATAAGTGAGGTATCGGCCTAAGGCTTCCATTGACTACCAGATGGCGCGGACGGCGCCGCAACTTCGTTCGAAGTGAATTCTACTATCGAGACCCGATCACCACGCCACGGGTTCGGCGCCGCTCGAGCGCCAGCTCTTAGCCTTCGTGAAGATCTTCAATGACTTCTCGCTCGAAGCGCCGCGGCGCGATGTGACCGAACGAGCCTCTGCCAATGGCTTCCGCAAGCACCCATCGAGGCCGTCCCTCTACCACCTTTTTGTCGTGACGCATCGTCGCTTCCACGGCGTCGGGATCGGTTCCGGCGAACGTCACCGGCAGTCCCACTCGCCGCAGGAGGTCGACCTGCCGCAACTCGTCCGCAACGTCCAGAACTTCCATCTTTCGCGCAAGCGCGGCCGCTCCGGCGATTCCCACCGCGACCGCTTCACCATGCAGGTATTTGCTGTAGCCGGTTGACGCTTCGATGGCGTGGCCGATGGTATGCCCGTAGTTGAGCAAAGCGCGAACGCCTTTGTCGAGAGGGTCTTCGTCGACGATGCGCGCCTTGTGCGCGACCGCCCGCCCGACCGCCATGTTCAAGAGGTCTGGCCGGCTGGGATCGTTGAGCCGTTCTTCGAGAATTTCGAAAAACTCCTGGTCGAACATGATTGCCGTTTTGATTACTTCGGCCCACCCGGAGCGAAGTTGATTGAGCGGCAGGCTGTCCAGCAGGGCAGTGTCCAGAAACGAAAGCGACGAGTTGTGGAACGCGCCGACCAGGTTCTTGCCGCCCGGTAGATCGACGGCCACCTTGCCGCCAATGCTGCTATCGACCTGCGCCAGCAGCGTGGTCGCGACCTGCGCCCATTTCATGCCGCGCAAGTAGGTGGCGGCAACGAAGCCGGTCAGGTCGCCTATCACTCCTCCGCCGAGCGCCAGCAGCGTGTCGCCGCGCTCGGCCTCCGACCGGCGCAGCCAGTCGTAGAGCCGCGCGGCCTGATCCAATGACTTGGACTGCTCGCCCGGGGGCATTTGCGTGCTTTGCACTCGCCAGCCCGACCCGCCGAGTATCGTTTCGACCGACGCTAGATGGCGCTGTCCGACGGAAGTATCGGTGACCACAAATACGGTCCCACCAAGGCCCCTGGCGTCCAGCTCGCCGGGTAAGCGATCCAGCATCGCCCTTCCAACGACAACCGAATCGGCGACGCTCATCGTGGACTGTCCACCTCGGTCACGCCCATGCCGGCAAGCGCCGCCATGAAGTCCGTGGCGAGTTGACCGACGCGTTCCCGTTCGCCGTTGACGGTAACGTGCGCCGTTTCGTAAAACGCCGCGCGCTCGGCAAGCAGCGTCCGGAGCCGGTTTTCAAGCCCATCGTCGCCTTCGAGGAGCGGCCGCTTCTCGCCCCGCTTTGACTTTCTGAGATGAAGCGCGCAGCTTTCGGGGCGGGCCTTCAGGTAGACCGTGAGTCCGCCGTGGAGCATGTCGCCGCGATTGCGGGAGTCGAGCATGATGCCCCCGCCCGTCGCGACCAGCACCCGGTTCTGTCCGAGCGTCGATAAGAGGGCCGCCCGCTCCCGCCGCCGGAACTCACGCTCGCCAAAGGTCTTGAAGATATCGTCTATCGACATTCCGGCCTCGCGAACGACTATTTTGTCCGTGTCGAGCGCCCGCCATCCGAGCTTGCGCGCCGCAATCCGGCCCACCGTCGATTTGCCGGACCCGCTGAGTCCTATGATGAACACTCGTTGAACAGCCAACGTTGAGCTGGTCAAGGCGAGTCTGAATCCGAGGCGAGAGCGGTTCGCGCCGCGCGCAACATCGTGTCGAGCGGCGCGGGCTTGCCGGTCCAGAGCTCAAAGCTCAGCGCGCCCTGAATTACGAGCATCTCTAGGCCGCCGATGGTCTGACATCCGGCTTCGGCGGCTTGCGCCAGCAGCGGCGTGACTTCAGGGCGGTATACGACATCGAACACCGCCTGGCCGGGCCTCAAGGCCGAGATTGGCAGCGGCGATTCGCTGGGCGCGGGACCGCCGCTCATGCCTACGGAGGTCGTATTGACGATAAGACCGCATTCCCTTGCGATTTCGCCAATGGACGGGCTATCCAGATCGATTACCTCAAGCCCCCGCCCCGGCGCGACGGCATCGCGGGTCGCCTCGGCATTCGATCTTGTTCGATTGGCGAGGACCACGTGATCGCCGCGTTCGATCAGCGCCAGCAAGGTCGCGCGGGCCGCGCCGCCCGCGCCTATGACCAACGCCTGGGTTCGTCGCGCGATGCCGGCGTTTTCGAGTACGGCTCCGATAGCGGGCACGTCGGTATTTTCCCCGAGCAGGCGTCCGTTCTTCCAATAAATCGTATTCACGGCTCCCGCCGTCGCGGCGGTCTTGGCCGCGCCATCCAGAAATCGCGGTATGTCGACCTTGTGCGGAATTGTTACGTTGAGTCCCGCCCAGCACCCGTTCCGGACCTCCCTCATGCGGCGCGGGAGATCGCTTGCGCGAGACTCGATTGCGTAATATCTCGCGTCGATTCCCAGTTCGTCGAACGCGGCCTGCTGAAACCCCGGCGAGACGGTGTGACCGAGCGGATAGCCTATGACGCCGTAACGGTCAGGCACTGTTTGACGAAAGCCGCTCAAGCTCGGACCAGAAGAACGGATTGCTTACCGAGGCGGAATCGGAGCCGAGTACTGTGGTGGTTCCGTCGGCGATTAGTCCGGCGATTCCGAGACACATTGCAAGCCGATGATCATCGTGCGAGTCTACTACCGCGCCGGTGAGAGGCGTCGGGCCTTCGATTATCAGTCCGTCCGCCAGCTCTTCAACATTCGCGCCCAGCGAATTGAGCTCCCGGCAGGTAGTGGATATTCGATCGGATTCCTTGAATCTTAGTTCTTGCGCGTCCCGAATCTCCGTCCTTCCTTCGGCTTGGGTCGCAGCGAGCGCGAGGATGGGTATCTCGTCCTGGACCACCGGAATCATCGCTCCGTCGATTCGCGTCGCAGCCAGCCTGGAGCTTTGGACACGCAACCTGGCGGTTGGCTCCGGGCCATTTTGATCCGGGGCAATGTCGATTCGCGCGCCCATGCCGCGCAAGACGTCAATCACACCGCTTCGGGTGGGATTTATCGACACTCCCGACATTGTGAGTTCGGCCTCCGGATGAATAGCACCGGCCGCCAGCCAGAACGCCGCCGATGAAACGTCGCGGGGCACTCGAACGTCGATTGGAGCCGGACGCTGTCCGCCTTCGATTGTCAAAGTCAGCCCGGTTTCGTCGATTCGGACGCCCTGTGACATGAGCATCAACTCTGTGTGGTTTCGCGATAACGCGGGCTGCCGGATCGTGGTTTCGCCGCTTGCCATCATGCCGGCTAAGAGCAAGGCCGACTTGGCCTGGGCGCTGGCGACCGGAAGCTCGACTTCGATCCCCGTCAGGCGGCCCCCTTTGACGGCGAGCGGCGCGTTTTCGCCGCCGTTTCGTCCGTAGATCTCCGCTCCCATAAGGCGCAGCGGATTCGCGACGCGGCTCATGGGACGTCCGCGAAGCGAGCCGTCTCCCGATAGCACCGAGAATGCATTGAGGCTCGCAACCAGACCGAGGAGCAGTCTCATCGTGGTGCCGGAGTTTCCGCAATCGAGGACTTTGTCCGGTTCTCGCATCCCATCAATTCCGAAGCTGCGGACGCGAAGATCGGTATCCGACAGGAACTGAATCTCCACTCCAATAGACCGCAGACACTCGACGGTCCGCAAGCAATCGCCGCCAAGTCCCGCTTGACTAACCCGGGCCTCGCCCTCGGCCAGAGCGTTGAGCAGAATCGCCCGATGTGTGATCGACTTGTCGCCGGGGAGACGTATTTCGCCGCGCAAGCTCGCCGGCGCCGAAACTTCGGCTACGTCGTCCGAGGTAGTGACGGTCATGATCGGGGGCGGCCGCTAAGCGACGGCGACCGCCGCCGGCCTGATCGGCCTGTCCACGGCCTCGGCGACTCTTTCCGCCTTTTCCATCAGGTCTGCGAAGTTTTTGAAGGTCAGACTTTGCGGGCCGTCGCAAAGGGCCAGATCCGGGGCCGGATGGACCTCCACCAGCGCTCCGTCGGCGCCGGCGGCTATTCCGGCCAGAGTCAAAGCCGTGACCATGTGCCATCTCCCGGTTGCGTGAGACGGATCGAAGATTACGGGCAGATGCGTCAGGCGTTTTATCACTGGAATAGCGCTCAGGTCGAGTGTGTTGCGCGTGTAGTCTTCGAACGTGCGAATGCCCCGCTCACACATCATCACGCGCGGATTGCCCGCCGACATTATGTATTCGGCCGACATGATCCACTCTTCCGTGGTGCAGCTTGGGCCGCGCTTTAGCATTACCGGTTTATCCGTTTGGCCGACCGCGTTGAGCAGCGGAAAGTTCTGACAGTTGCGGGCGCCTATCTGAATTATGTCGGCGCACCTGGCGACCGGCTCGACCAGACCGGGTTCCATCACCTCGGTTATCACGGGAAGCCCACTGATGATCTTCGCCTCTTCAAGGTAATGGAGGCCTGTTTCCGCGAGACCCTGGAAGCTGTAGGGCGAGCTGCGGGGTTTGTAGGCCCCGCCTCGGAGGACGGTGGCCCCCGCCCGCTTTACGGCTTCGGCGGTGCTGATGAGCTGCTCGCGAGATTCGATAGTGCACGGACCGGCCATCATCACAAACGAGTCCCCGCCGACGATCGTGTCGTTGCCTACCGGAATTTGGGTCGAAGGCCGCCCCTCGCCCCGAGCCGCGAGCTTGTAAGGCTTGTCAATCGGAATGACGCGTTCGACGCCTTTGAATATGGACATCTGCTCGCGGAAATCCGGGGAACACGTCCCTATGACTCCAACGATCGTTGAATTCTCGCCCTCGATCCGGTGAGGCATTAGCCCCTCTAGTCTGATTCGCTCCTCGATCGCTCCGATGTCCGACGGCGTCGAGTCGGCTTTCGCGACGATGATCATTTTCGCTTGCTTCTCCAGACCGGGCGGTTGGTTGAAGGCTGGCCGCCCGAAATCAGCTCAAAAAACAAAAAAAGCAGAGGAAACTCCTCTGCTGCCGGCCCGTCGCGCGTGCGGAACTGCTACATAGACAGCACCGCCGGCCGAGCCGGCCTGGTAAAGGCGAAATACGCAACGTCCCGCATGGGAATCGCGCCCGAAACTTTGCTGTTCATGATATTGCGACTATAAGTCCCTCGGTCAAAGCGGGTCAAGGTGATGTACCCGTTTAGTACAGACGTGTCTAACGTGGATGGTCTAAGGCTGCTAGCGCAACCGTTCGCCCTAAGCAAAGTCGAAGGGCGAGTGATAGATGGTTCGTGGTTCGACAAGCTCACCATGAACGGGGACGGACTCATCATGAACGGGAGGCGGCTCAGAAGGCGTCGGCGTACCAGAACACGTGCCCCGTCTCGCGGAATATGTTGGAAAGCTGCGACTTGACTGAGGGTCTGAGACTGGATTCGGCGACCGGCGCCAGGCCTCCGCGAACTCCCATCAACATGTGCAGGAACTGCTTATCCGTCAGTTCAAGCCTCGCGTCTCCATCGGCGGGCGCGCCCAGCGCGACCGTTCCGGAGGGAAACTCGATTCGCGCGGCGAAATCACCGACCGCCAGGGTAACGGGATGGTCAGCCAGGGGGTTGTGCCGTCTTCTGCGGTGAAATTCGGGCAGCGCCCCGCGTAGGGTTCCCTCCAGGTCGTTGAGCCTCATCATCTGCGAATCGCTTGTGGTGAGTTGGATGTCCGCGAAAGCGGCGAACTCCCTGACCAGGGGCGACCCGGGGGCGACCCGACCCTCGATTTTCCGGCAGCCTGATTCAACCGCCCGGCGAACGGCCTGCGCGCAGGCGACCTGCACGACTTCGTCGCTGGTGCCGCACACGTCCAGCAGCTCCAGAGTCTCGCCATTGACGGCGGTCCGAACGAACCCCGCCGGGTGGCCGACTCGATGTATCACGTCCCACTCCACCTCTCCCCACCCCTCCAGCCAGTCTGGTTGCCTTTGGAAATACTCGATACTGCGATCGAGCGGTCCGACCAGATTCGCCATCGCCTGGTCCCAATATCCGGCTAGCAACCGCACCTGCGATTCTTCGAACGGTTTGAGGGTATAAGCGCGGGGACCGGGTCTGGCCTCGGCGGGAACGTCGGCCTCCAAAACGGTTGCCGGCACGACGCGCCAGCCCGCCTGTTCGTAAAGGCTTTGCGCACCGGTATACAGGAGGGACAAAGGAAGATCATGCCGTTTCATGTGCTCGATCGCGTTTTCGAGCAGCTTTGCCGCGTGGCCTTTTCGCCGATGTTCGGGATCGGTGGCCACGTCGGCTATGCCGCCGAAAGGAATCCGGCCGGAGCCGTACCGCATGACCTTGTCATATACCTGTACGTGACTCACGATTTTTCCGTCCTCGAGAAGTATCGAACCTTGATCGTGCGAGTATGAAGGATCGCCCACATGCTGCCGCTGGAAGTAGTCGCCGTCCTTGCCATAGCTGCGAGCGAGCAGATCAAGCAGCTCCTCGTAGACGTGCTCGGATACGGTTCTGATTTCGGTTTTCACTTCGTAAATTCACCTCGCGTAGAAGGCCTGGTCCCCAGTATGTCACCAGATTATTGTAGGAATGTTCTTGGCCGCTGCTGAAACTTGCATTTCAATTTAGACCCAATTTGCGATGCGATCTGGGTCTAAACTCGTTAAATGGTAGTTTTGCGGAAGGTGCGCTCCCTGGATGCGCCGCGGATATTGAGACCTTGCGGCCCTTCTTGAAGATTCTCCGTCTCGCCATTCCGCTTTTGCTCATGCTGGCTCTGCCCCTTGGCGCGGTATGGGCGCAGACTCGGGCGCCGGTGGCGGTAGTCGAATTGAACGGCGTGATCGACTCGATAACCAGCCGGCACGTGGTGCGCGCTATCGACGCCGCCGAACGGAACGGCCGGAAGCTCGTGATAATCGAAATGGACACTCCGGGCGGTCTCGACACGGCGATGCGCGAGATGATCAGGCGCATTTTGAGCAGTGAGGTGCCCGTCGTCGTGTTCGTCGGCCCCGACGGCGCGCGCGCCGCTTCGGCCGGTCTCTTCATCGCAATGGCCGCGCACGTTGCTGTTATGGCTCCCAGCACGAACATCGGCGCCGCTCATCCAGTGTCGCTGGCGGGCGACCAGTCGGGCCAAAGCGAGGTGCTGGAATCGAAGATAACGAATGACGCCGCCGCTTATATCCGCGGACTCGCGGAGTCGCGCGGTCGAAACGCCGAATGGGCGGAGAGCGCTGTTCGAGAGAGTGTTTCGATCTCAGCCAGCGAAGCCCTCGAGCTTGGGGTTATAGAACTGATCGCACCGGACGTTGACGAACTGCTGCCGCTCCTCGACGGACGCGAAGTCTCGTTGCCGTCCGGCGCGACGACATTGCGAACCGAAGGAGTCGACTACGACAGAATTGGCATGAATCCGGTCGATTCGTTCCTGCACATCCTTGTCGATCCCAACATAGCGTTCCTGTTGTTTAGCCTGGGCGGGCTGGCGCTGGCCGCTGAGATATTCAATCCGGGACTTATCTTCCCCGGCGTTGCGGGGGCTATATCGCTGATCCTGGCTTTTACGGCTTTCGGCTCCCTGCCGGTCAACTGGGCCGGCGTTGGCTTGATCGCGCTGGCGTTCGCGTTGTTCACTCTCGAAGCTTTCGTGCCGTCCAACGGCGTGCTCGGAGCTGGCGGAGCGGTGGCGCTGGTCTTGGGCGGACTCTTTCTTTTTCAAGCGCCCGACATCGCCGGACCGGCGTCGCCCGAAATTCGCGTAAGCAGGATTCTGATCGCGGTTGTCGGTGTCCTCGCGGCGGCCGTGGCGATTATCCTGGCCAGAACTGGAATTGTCGCCAGAAGAGCGGCGTCGGCCATGAGGCAGATTCCGTTCCCCGACGCCGTGGGCGAGACGCAAAGCGCGTTAAAACCTCTCGGCACGGTCCTTGTGGACAGCGAAGCGTGGACGGCGGAATCGAGATCGGGCCGGGTTCCCAAGGGCCGTTTGGTTAGGGTTCTGGGCAATCGTGGGCTTACGCTTGTAGTCGAGGCGGTTGGAACGGACCGGCCCGGCCAGCCAGCCGGGCGCGAATCCGCCCGGCGCACCGCGAAAAAACGTGCTGGTGATGAAGAAGATAAAAAGGAGAGCTAAGCATGGGTGAAATCTATATCGTCATCCTGATCCTGGCGGTCATTGGGCTGTTCATTGTTTTCTCCGCGATCAAGATAGTCCGTGAGTACGAACGCCTGGTCGTATTCCGGCTGGGGCGTGCGGTGGGAGTGCGCGGGCCGGGTCTGGTGGTGCTCATTCCGCTAATCGAGCGGGCGGACCGGGTTGACCTTCGAGAGCAAGTAGTGCCTATTGGAAGCCAGAACACGATCACGAAGGACAACGTAAATATCCAGGTCGATCTGCTCATCTACTACCGCGTCTTCGATTCGATGTCCAGCGTGGTCGAAGTCGCCGATTTCGCCGCAGCGGCGCAGGGCATGGCGATGACGACGCTGAGAGCGGTGATTGGCGAGACCACGCTGGATGAGGCCCTCTCCCAGCGAGAGCGGCTCAACCAGGAATTGCGCATAAAGCTCGACGACGTTACGGCGCGCTGGGGCGTTAAGGTAACGGCGGTCGAGATTCGAGAGATCGATCCCCCGCGCGACATTCAGGAATCCATGAACAGACAAATGACCGCCGAGCGGAACCGCCGGGCGATGGTCACGGAATCCGAAGGCCAGCGCGCCGCCGCGATTGAAGTGGCGGAAGGAGACAGACGGTCGAACGTCCTGCGCGCGCAGGGTGATCGCGAGTCGCAGCTACTCCGCGCCGAGGGGTATTCGCGGGCGCTTCGAACGATCTTCGAGGCGGCTCGGGAGATCGATTCCAATACGCTCACGTTGCAATACCTGGAAGCTCTCAAAGAGATAGGCGCCAGCGACTCGACCAAGTTCATACTTCCGCTGGAGCTTACCGAGCTCATACGACCGCTTTCCGCGGCGATTACCAGGAATCCCGGCAGCGAAAGCTAGCCGAATTCGCCCGATTCGCGCGTGCTTACGCGGCATAGCTGGATGTCGAAGCTCGACCCGCTGACCGCGCTGCGCCGGCGAGTATCCACGACAGACCTCGATGACTACGAAGCCGCGCTGGATGCGCTGGGCGGTGTATCGGCCATGGCCGAAATCTTCGATCTCGCGGACTTTGTGGTCGAACGGGTCGAAGGAGCGTTCGATTGCGTGCACTGCGTCCCCGGCTGCAGTGAATGCTGTAGTCAATTGCCGCTGGTCACGTTCGATGAATGGCGGCTCATCGCGGACTGGATGCACGACAATCTGACCGAGCAGCGCCGGACCCGGATTGTCGGCAATGCCGAATCGCTGCTAGCGGACCGGGAGTCGGTCTTACCAAGCTGGATGCGGCTGGGCGAGGTTGATCTTGAATCCGCGGAAGCCGTGGATGTGGTTGCAGATATGTTCGACAACGAGTCCACCACGTGTCCGTTTCTCTTCGACGGGCGCTGCTCGATATATCCCGTCCGTCCGCTCGTGTGCCGCTCTTACGGCAGGATGATGCGCACCGAGGACGATTCGCTCTACTGCCAGCCCATTCTCGACAAGATAGAGGTCGCGCTGGACGAGGGCATCGACGTCGAGCTTCCGGTCTACCGTCCGTATCAAGAAGCGTCGTACGGCCTGAACGGCGACAAGTCCTATTTCACGATCTTGCCGGTTTGGGTGCTCGGCCATCGCACCAGCGGCGGCGACATCTCGAATACACCCGTGGACTTGGCGGCGCGCCGGGACTGGCCGGTTCTCGACACAAAGTGGGGCTTCGGGGAAGCGTTCGAGCCGGAGCCGCCGGTCGGCTCCTAGACCGGGAGCTGCCAGGCCAGGACGTTTCGCTCGGCGCTGGCGATGGCTAAAACGTCGGTCTCGGGCGCAAGGGCGACGGCCCGTATCGAGGTGAGCGTGGTTGCTTCGCCCACGTATTCGCCGTTGGTCCTGAGGACGCTGACCGACGTATCCGACGATAGCCCACACACGAAATTGTCGGAAGCCGTCAGAGATCGGGGAGCGACCTCGTCGTTGAACCAAAGCGGAGAACCTGTGATCGAATACGCGGCGGTTCCGCGCGGATTCGCCGCGAAGACAGTGTCATCCCGTGAGCCGATAGCGGCGAGGTCTGCCGGGAACGGAATATCCGCGAAGAAATCGCCGCGCTCGTTGTCGTATACGACCAGGCCGTTGGCGCTGTGAACCACGGTGTGTCGGGCGTCCTGTGTCAGCATTATCCTTCGGATCTCGCCATCGACCCCGAAACGCTGAGCGAGATTCCCGCTGCGCTGGATGAGGACTACCTGGCTAACGCCGTCTTTCGTCGACCCAACCGCGACGATGCCGGCGTCGGGTGAAACGTCGACCGACGCGGCGCCTATGTAGTCCTGCGTTGGCCCCCAAAACGGACCATTGGGCGTGTAGGCGAAAACGTGACCGGTACCGCTGATGTTGGTGGTTCGCACGACGACGAATCCGTTGCTCGTCAGTATGGCTTTCTCGATCAATTGATTGTCCGGCCGCAACGGCCGCTGCCATACGGGTCTGCCCGCGTCGTCGAGGAGGACTATGTCAAAACCAAAGACTGCCACGTTAATACCGCCGGGAGCAATGGCCGCGGACGAAGTGGGTATGCCCGTGTCGGCGGTCCAGAGGTGATCCCCCTGTCCGGACATTGCATGTACGCGGCCGCGGCGGCTGGCGGCAGCGAAAAGGCTGCCGTCCTTTGCGGCCGTTAGCGCGGAGGGATCGAAATCGAGCCTTTGCAGCCAAACCAGCTCCCTCCAAGAAGCTGAAGTTGAAGGACGATCGACCTGGAGCCGGAAGGCGACGTCGGCCACTTCCTCGATCCGGGTCTCGAATCGACGTTCGATCCAGACGACTTCTTCGGCGAGCGCGTCCTCCAGATGGTCTACCCGCGACACTTCGACCCAGTGAGGAAACTCGATCGACGGCTCCGCGTCGTCCTTGAATCCGCGCAGCTGTGCGCGAACCTCGGCTCGAGAGTCGAACGTGCCCACGAGAACGGCATGCCGGCTCAGCGCCGTGGGGATGATCTCGAAATCACCGAGGTCACGGAGAAGCGCCTTGAGCCCGTCCGCCGCCTTACCGCCGCCGACGGCGTTGGTAAAGCTGTTTAAATTGATTCTCGCCGCCCGGATCGCGGCAATTGCATCCACGAGATGCTCTCGGCGCGCGTCACGGTCGAAGCCGTCCACGGCGTGTACCGCGTCAACGAGGCTGTCGACAGCGCCGACCAGATAAGGATGAACCTCGACGGCGTCCCTGGGCGGCGTCAACGAGATAACTCTCTCGGTAAGATCGACCACCTGGTCGGAGAGCGACTCGATTGCGAAGGCGTATCTTTCCGGCGTCAACGACTGCTGCGCGAGAGCGCGGCTGTTGACCTCGAAGAGACGAAGGACTTCGATCGTGCGGGCGGCCGTCTGAATGGCCGGTTCCCAATACGGTTTAAGCGTCGGTTGAGCTTGGGGCGCCCGCCGGCCACATGCCCCCAGCAAAGCCGAGGCCGCGGCCAAACCGATTGCAAGCGCCCGCCTCCTCCCTATCTGCCACTTGCCGCTGCCCGAACTCACCTAGACCTAGACAGCGTTAAAAGATCTGGACGCGGTCAATTCGGCCGCGCAACGTGGCCGAAGCCGGGATTTCACGCTACACCGACGGGCGCCGCGACTTTGCCTCGGAGCGACCAGGCGGTCGCGTCTACTATTTCCACATCGCGGATATCGCCGGCTTCGACATCGGCCGCGGCTTCGCAAAACACGAGTTTGTTGCCTCTGGTGCGCCCGGTCCAGCGTGGCCGCCCGCCGGGGATGGGGCTGGGGCGGAGCTCTTCGAACAGCACTTCCTGCCAGGAGCCAACCAGGCGCGAATTGATGCCGCGCGCGACTTGCTCCTGAACGGCCTCCACTTCGTGAAGACGATCCAGCTTTTCCTTGGGTGAAATGTCATCGGGCCATTTCGCCGCCGCGGTGCCGACCCTCGCTGAGAACGCAGCGATGTGCACGACGTCGAACCTGAACTCCCTAAGAACGTCGAGCGTCCTGTCGAACTGCTCGCGGGTCTCGCCGGGGAATCCGACGATTACGTCTGTCGAGATCGCCACGTTCGGAACGTTCGCTCTCAGCATGTCGATCCGCGATCGGAAGAAGTCGACGTTGTAGCCGCGCCCCATGCGTTTGAGCACGAGATCGTCTCCGGCCTGAATCGGGAGGTTTATCTCTTCGCAAACGCTCGGAAGCTCACCCATCGCCACCGCAAGGTCTTCGTCAAAGTAACGGGGATGGGCGGTCAGAAACCGAAGCCGCGGCGCTACCTGCTTTCTGTCCAGAAACCTGAGCAGCGACGCGAGTCTCACTTCGCCTTCGAGGTCATTCCCGTACTTATTGACGATCTGCCCCAGGAGGGTAATCTCCCTGGCTCCCTCCGCAACCTTGAGCTCCATCTCGCGCAAGATATCAGTGGGGCCGCGGCTCTCCTCGGGTCCCCGACGGAAGGGCACGATGCAAAACGTGCAGCGGCGGTTGCATCCATATATCACCGTCACGTACCTGGTCACGTCGCCGGAGCCTGGGAGAGCGTCGGGATTGACGGCCTCCCAGTCGTCGGTCACCGGGCCGGGGTTTTGATCGAGGAGCTCGATCAAAGGCGAGCTGTTCCGTGAGTTGAACACTACGTCGAGCGTTTTGCGAAAAGGAGCTTTCTCGGCATCGGGCGCATTGGCGGTGCAGCCGGTAAGCGCAACGAGAAGGTCGGGCCGTTTGCGCTTTTCGGCTTTGAGCGCGCCCACGCGTCCCCAGACCTTACGGTCGGAATTGTCTCGAACGGCGCATCCGTTCAGGACTATCACCGAGGCGCGGTCGGGATGGCTTACAGGAGCGTGCCCCTCGGACATGAGGTCGCGGGCCAGCCGCTCGGAATCGTCCTTATTCATCTGGCATCCGGAGGTCCAGATGTAGAACCTGTGGCGACCGGAGCTTGAGGGAGTTTCTCGGTACTGCACTTTACACAAAGGAGATCGACTGATCGTGGCTATAATATCGCGATTTTCGCAGCGGATCGTTGTTGAATTCTTTACGGATCGGTTCTGCGTATATTTTCTGCCTGGCGCAACGCGATTGCACGTCACCCAAAGCTCTACGCGTGGATTGGTCTTTCCATCGCGATGGTGCTGGTTATTCTGATAACCAGTTTGGGCGCGCGGCCCGGACCTTTGCCGATGCTCTTTCTGGCTCTCGTCGGGGCGCTTCTCGCGGGCGTGACCATCGCTTTGATCGACTGGGGCGACCGCGCCGGCCCCGCTGAAGAAAGCGGCCGCCTAGGCGCCAATGATCGCGACCCCGGCTAACCAGTGGTAAATGCTTGCGGAAACCGGGCGAATCCGGTCGTCACGAAGCTCAAAGGAATGACGTTATGGGGTTTTTAGGCGGGGGATCCGGGGGCAGTGACGACGGAGGCCTGTATTTGTATGTCCAGTCCAACAAAACGGACGAGAAAATCAGAGTGAGAATCAACCTGGGCAACGACTTGACGGAGCAGTTCGAGAATGTGGGCGACGATGTGAGCCATTACGTTTGCCACAAGGACGTAATGGGCAACGAATCGTTCGAGATCATCAGGCTTGAGGTCGAGTTCGACCGGGGCCGAAACATGGTGGGCCACACGATCAATGGCGGGCGGCTTATCAGCGAGGAAGAGTACCTGGCCGACTCAGGGCGCGCGTCGGCGGACGATCCGTCCGACTAGCCAAATTCGGCTCGGCGGCCAGACATCATGACCGTGGCAGGGGCGACCTGGCCGCCGCGCGCGGCACTTGCGGGGCGGTGGTCGCTGTCAATCGCGCTTGTGCTCGCAACGGGCGCCGCTTCGGGCCTGGCGGCGAGCGCCTCGTATCTGCCAATATCCGTAACCTGGTTGATCCTGCTGGCCGTACTGGCCGCGGCGGCGATTCGCCCCGACATCGCTTTATTGAAACTGGCCGCGGTTGCATTTCTGCTTCCGTTCGCGGTAGTCCCGATTCGCCTTGGCGTTCAACCCCCCATCTTTGAGCTGGGCCTTGCGGTTGTCGTCGCATCGGTCCTGCTGCGAAGCCGGCCGCGTCTGGGGGGATTGCTCAAGCTGTCCCCGGCGGACCCGCGTTTGTGGGTGAGCGGCTTCCTGCTGGCGGGTCTGGTCGCAACGGCCATTTCACTTGCGCGATCCTGGGACGTTCAGCAGCTTCAATACGCCGGCAAGCTCGGCCTCGGAGCGTCCGCGTTCTATCTTGCCGCGAACTGGTCGCGCCAGCGTGGATTTACACGGAATCTAATGCTCGTAATCGCCGTCTCGGGAGCTATTCAAGCGTTGCTGGCAACCGCGATGTATTTCAAGCCCGAATGGTCTGAAGCGGTCTTCTTGTGGGTTGAATCGATCGGGTACCCTTCTGCGGCATCCGCGGTCCGATACCTGCCCGACAGAGAGACAATTCGCGCCGTTGGAACGGCTGTCGATCCAAACGTGCTTGGCGTAACGCTGGCCGTTGCCCTGGTTGCGGCGGCCTCCCTCGCGTTGACTCTTATGGGCGGCCGCGCGGTCGTGCTGTGGATCGTCGTTCTGGCGATCGTCCCGGGACTGGTTTTGAGCATGTCGCGCGGGGCGTGGCTGGGTGCCTGCGCGGGAGCGTTCGTGTTGATCTGGTCTCGGCGTCCGGCGGTCGCCTGGCTGCTGCTGGCCGCAGCGGCGGGTGCGGTTGCGGCCCCCGTGCGGATAGGCGGACTCGAACATCTGCGATCGGGGTTTCTGGCGAGAGACGCGGCAGCCGCGCTTCGTCTGGAGGAATTGCGGCACGTTCCGCAGGTCGTGGGTTCGTCACCAGCTTTTGGAGTTGGTTTTCTCATCGAGCCGGTCGCTCGATATTCGCTGGAAGTCTCCAACGCCATTTTGTGGATCGCGGAGCGCACGGGACTGCTTGGGGCCGCGTTCTATCTGGCGGCCGTGGCTGGTGTTCTCGCCGCTTCGCTGCGGCGGTTGCGGGAGCGGCCGGAAGCGTTCGGAATCCTCGCGGCCTTCATCGCGGCCACCGTTGCCGGGCTGGTCGACCACCACATAGTCAGCATGCCCCATCTGGTAGCGGTGTATTGGCTTTTGGGCGGAAGTTTGGCTGGAATCTGTGCGGCAGAGACGGTACCGAGTCGGGCTTGACAGCCGCCTGGCGCTGTTCGATTCCGCGGGAATCGGCGGTTACATTCGCAATCTCGCGGCCTGGGTCAGAAAGGTTCGCGGGCCTGAGGCGGTTGTGCCGCTGATCGACTTTCGCGATTCAAGCTGGACAGGCCTCCAAACCAGAGTGGTCGGACCGGCCCACAGCCGGCTGGGCGACGCGCTGTTCGCGATGCAGCTTCCTGCCATTGGCATGGACTTGCTCCACGCGCCGGACCACGTTCTGCCTCGACGATTGCGAACTCCGTCGGTTCTCACTATTCACGACTTGTCTTTTTGGGCCATGCCCGAAACGCACTCTGCAGGCAGCCGCCGTTACTATGAGCGGTGTCGGGAATCTTTGCTTCGCGCGGACGCGATAATCTGTGTCTCGGAATTCACACGCGACGAGCTGTTTCGCTTGTCGGACGTGGATCGTGAGAAGGTCCACGTGGCGCCGTCGGGACTTGCGGCGGAGTTTTCGGCTATCGACCCCCAGGCCATCAAAGGGAGGCGGAGTAAATACGGCCTCGACGGCCGTTATGTCATCTTCGTCGGGACCTTGGGGCGTCGGAAGAATGTCGTGCGCTTGATCGAGGCGTTTTCGAAGGCCGCGGCCGCGAAAGATGTCACGCTTGCGCTTGCAGGCGGAATGGGAAACGCCGGCGAGGAGGTTATTCGGACTATCGGCGGGGCGGGGCTCGAGCGGAGTGTGCGGCTGCTTGGATCGCCGCCGGACGACGACATGGCCGCGCTCATCGCGGGCGCCGAGTTCCTGGCGCTCGTGTCGCTGTACGAAGGATTCGGCCATCCAGTGCTTGAAGCCATGGCTTGTGGAACACCCTGCCTGATATCGAATCGCCTTCCTCTCACCGACCTCGCCGGTCCGGCTGGATTTCCCGTCGATCCGCTGGAAGTTAACGATATCGTCGGTGGAATTGACGCATTGCTGGAGAACGGCGGCCTTCGCCGTCGGCTCGGGAGCGCCGGGCCGGGACTTGCCGCGCGCTATTCGTGGAAACGGGCCGCAACGCGGACGTGCGAGATTTACGAGAGCGTGTTGAATTGAAAGTCCTGTTCGTGTCGGCCTCCAATCCTTACGCGGAGACGGCGGGCGCCGATCTGCGTCTTCGCACATTTCTCGAGGGCGCGGCGCGTCGGTACGAAACCGATTTGCTATGCCTGGCCGGTAGAACACGAATAGAAGAATCGGGGCCGGGCCCGCTGGCAAGGCTCGAAACGAGGAGATTTAGCGGGAGCGGCCGGATCGGGAGGCTGTGGCGATCATTGACGCTTCGCTTGCCCGATCTCGCGTTGCGGTCATGGTCCCGGGACATGGCGATCGCCCTGTATCGCCGGTTGCTGCTCGACGAATACTCGGTCGTGCATATCTCCGGGCTGCAAATGGCCTATCTCACCGAAGTGTTCTGGTCCGCGGTCGAGTCGGAGGCGACAAGACCCGCGTTGGTATTCGACGATTTGAACGCCGAGTATGTCGTCCACCGGCGTATGTCGTCCGTTGAATCCCGCCGGGGCCGGTGGCTCCGAGCCGCGTATTCGGCGGCGCAAGCGCCGCTTCTTCGCGCCTATGAGACCAAGACCATTCGAAGCGCAGACACTGTTATTTGTCCCAGTTCCGATGACCGCGACTGGCTGCGCGCGCTGGACGGCTCCGCCAAAATCGAAGTCGCGCCGAGCGGTCTGAATACCGGGGAATATGTTGAAGTTCCGCCTCCTCCCGAACGGCCCGTAGCCGTATTCGTCGGAGACCAGACCTATCGCCCCAACCGGCAAGCGGCGGATTGGCTCGCATCGAAGATCGCGCCGGCGGTATGGAGAACGCTGCCCGAGGCGGAGTTTCTGGTTGTGGGAAGAGGGTATCGCCCGTCGACGACGACTAACGGCGCCAGTGCCTTCAGATATATGGGGTACGTTAGCGACGTGACTTCGGTGGTCGCGGCGTCGAAGGTCGTGCTCGCGCCGCTGCTTGCCGGAGGCGGGATGAAATTGAAAGTGCTTGAAGGTATGGCGGCGGGCCGCCCGGTAGTGGCGACCTCGATGGGCGCCGCCGGCATCGATGCCGAAGGCGACCGCGACTTGATGATCGCGGACGGTGTCGAAGCTTACTCGCAGGCGCTTATTTCCGTTCTTTCGAGCACCGCCCGCGCCCGCGAAATCGGTCAGGCGGCAAGGCGTCGAGTAACGGCCCGATACGATTCCGCGATTGTGGCGTCCCGCTACGTTGAAATCCTTGAGCAGACCATCAGGCGCGCTGACGTTTGATGGGCTCGATTTCCGTATGCGCCACGGTCAAGAATGAAGCGGGCGTCGTCGAGGAATTGATTTCGGACCTGAAGGGTCAAACCCGGCTGCCCGATGAGGTCGTGGTGGTGGACGGGGGATCGACTGATGGAACGGCCCAACGGCTCGCCGCGGGACTTGACGGATGGACAGCGTTGAAGCTCATCGATTATCCAGGCTCCAACATCGCTCAGGGCCGAAACCGCGCGGTCGCCGCGTCTTCCGGGGAGGTGGTCGCGCTGCTCGACGCCGGACTGCGTCTCAAGCCAGAGTGGCTCGAATCGCTCGCCGGGCCTCTCGAATCCCAACGTTCGGTAGACGTAGTCTTTGGATACGTGCTTTCGAGACCCACCAGATTTTTCGAGGCGGTCCTGGGGGCCGTTACGATCCCGGACGAGTCGGAGATCGATCCGGACGAGTATCCGCCGAGCGCGGGGTCGCTGGCCTTCAGGCGGGAGTTCGCAAAAGACTGCATCTTTCCGGAATGGCTGGATTTCGGTGAGGATATGTATCTCGACTTGAAGTGGCGCGCTCAGGGACGCCGCCTCCTCCATGCGTCGGGAGCAGACGTTGGATTCCGTCCGCGCCGCGACTTACGGGCCTTCGCTCGTCAATATTTCAATTACGCCAAAGGCGACGGCAAAGCCGGGATGTGGCGGTCGCGCCACTTGATCAGGTATTGCTCGTACGCGGCGGGCGCCTGGCTCGGCATCCTTGCGCCAAGCCGTCCCTTTGCGTTGCTGCTGCTTGCGGTCGCCGGAGTGGCCTATCTGCGGCGTCCATACATTCGCCTGGCCAGGTGGATTCCACCCATGTCTCTGCAAGGGGCATTGGCCGCTGTCGCGCTCGTGCCCGCGATTCGAGCCGTGGGAGACATCGCCAAGATGCTCGGGTTCCTGATAGGGCTCAACGAGGCCAGAAGGACTGGGCGTCCGCCGCGGTGACCGGGTATGAGTGAGACTCCCACCGCCGGCAATCGACCGGACGTTTCGATAGTAATAGTCACGTTCGACGTGCTTCCGAGACTTCGACGCTGCCTTCAGTCGATTCCCGCAGCCCTCGACGGACTGCGATACGAGCTTACCGTTGTCGAAAACGGTTACGGCGACGGCACGTGGGAGTGGCTTGCCGGTCTCGAAAACGTCCGGGCCATTCGCGGCTCGCCCGCGATTGGATTCGGCTCCGCGGTCAACAAAGGGCTGGCGGGAGCCGAAGGGCGCTATTTCCTGATACTGAATCCAGACACGCTGCTTCCGCCCGAAGGCGTTGCGCGCCTGGCGGCAGTGATGGCGAGTAGTCCGGACATCGGGATCGTAGGCCCCAAGCTGGTGCTGGGCAGCGGCGAACTGGACCGCGCAAGTCGACGGTCCTTCCCCACTCCGGTAACCGCCCTAACTCGAATGTTGAGACTCGACGCTGTCTTTCCGGGAAAGCCAGTTTTCGGCGGTTATAACCTGCTGCATCTGGACCCCGACCGCGCGTGCGACGTGGACGCCGTCGCGGGGGCGTTCATGTTTGTTCGCGGTGAGGTATTTCGATCCCTCGGAGGGTTCGACGAAGGGTTTTGGATGTACGGCGAAGATCTCGACCTCTGCTACAGAGCCCACCAGTGTGGATGGAGGGTGCGTTACGAGCCCGTGGTCGAGGTATTGCACGAGAAGGGCGCGTCTTCTTCGCGTCGCCGTCTGAGAACTCGTTACGAGTTCTATCGAGCCATGGCGAGGTTTTACCGAAAACACCAGGCGCCTCGACACAATCCGGCGCTGAACCTGGCTGTTTTCATTGCTATATTTGCTCTGGGTTCGGCTGGTGTGGGCAAGGAAATCATCAGGTACGCCGCCCGATTTGCAACTGGAAGCAGCCTTGATTCGTAGACGGGACGCGCTAGCGGGTCTGCTGTGATGCGTTGGACGGCGCAGCAATCTGGAATCTTAGGAGCTTTGCGGCGGCCGTCCCTCAGGCGGGTCGAATTAGAGACGATTTTCGGCGTCGCGCATCCGGTTTTCGACATCTCGCTGGTCTTTGCGGCGGCCGTTATCGCTTACGCATTACATTTCAAGCTCGGCGTCGGACCAGACACACCGTATCGACGGGCCCCGTTCTTCTATCCATTCTTCGGCGCCTTCGAGCTTTTGTTCATTGCATCCAGCTTTGCGCTTCGGTCCTATCGCAACCCCGCGCGCCTTGGGCTGGTCGCGCGGTTATTTATGGCTTTCTCGGTAGTGAGTCTCGCGATGGTGATGACCATCACCGTCACCTATCTCCTGTTTCCCAACCGGCTCGAGCTGGCGAAACCGATGCTGGCGCTCTTTTGGGTGATAGCGATTGCGCTCGTATTCGCCGGGCGAACGCTCCTTGCGCGATTGGTGAGAATCCTGGCGGGCTACGGCGCCGGCTCCGAGCGAGTGCTCATTCTGGGAGCGGGTCTGGAGGCGCGTCAGGTTTTCGACATTCTCGCCAAATACCCGGGACCGAAATACACCGTGGTCGGGCACCTCGCCACCGCCGATACCGATTCGGAGACTACCGACGTTCCCGTGCTGGGGCGTCTCTCGGTTCTGCCGGGAGTCATCGCAGAGCATGAGATCGACAAGGTAATCGTTGCGATTCCGTCGCTCGATACCGAGCGTATGCTGGGGATCGCCAACATTTGCGATTCGGCGAGGGTGGGCGTGTGGATGCTTCCCGATCACTTTCAGCTCATGCTCTCGCCCGTGAACGAGAATGAACTGTCAGGTCTGCCGCTTATGGCGATCAACGAGGTGCGGCTAAAAGGCGTCAGCCGGCTCGTCAAACGGATCGTGGACATCGCACTGGCGTCGGTATTGCTCGTGATGCTGTCGGGGCCGATGCTCGTGGTTGCTCTGGCGATATGGGTCTTTGACCGCCACGGCATTTTCTACGTGCAAGAGCGCACCGGACACGACGGGCGGCGATTCGCCCTTATTAAGTTCAGGACGATGACCGGTGGCGCCGACCGGCAAGGACGGGAATGGACTGTGCCGAACGACCCCAGAGTCACAAAGGTCGGCAGACTATTGAGGCGTTTCTCGATAGACGAGCTTCCGCAGCTCATAAACGTGTTGCTCGGCCAGCTGGCTCTGGTAGGTCCGCGCCCCGAACTACCCCGCTACGTGCAGGAGTTTGCGAGGCTCTATCCTCGATATACGGAGCGGCACCGCGAGAAATCCGGCATGACCGGCTGGGCTCAGGTCAACGGGCTGCGAGGCGACGTCTCGATCGCTGAACGCACTCTTTACGATCTCTATTACGTCGAAAACTGGTCCTTGATGCTGGACTTTCGCATTCTTCTGCGCACACTGGTGGAAGTCGTGCGCGGACGTGCGTATTGATCCGGCGCTCAGGCGGACATCGCAGACGTTGGGGAATCGGATAGGGCGCGGGATTTCCCCGGGACGCAGGGCTCTGGCCGTGGCGTTACTCGCTGTGGGGCTGCTGCTGACGGCCCTTTCGGCGTGTGATCTGGCATCGGAGTTGCCGGTCGTCGAGACGCCTTCCGAGTCGGCCGTCACGTCTACCAGAGCTACCTTGCCAAACAACTGGATCAAACTCGCTCCAGCGCCCTTTTTTCCGCCCGTGGCTTTTGATTCTGTGATAGTCAGTCTCGGGAGCGGGGGCGGGGCGGCGGCGGGCCGCTCGAACGCGAATGACGCGGGATTCGCCACTCCGGGTGGAATCGCCGTTCAAGCAGACGGACCGGTCTACGTAAGCGATATGACGCTGGGTACCGTTCAAAGCATCGATCCCGTCAAGTGGGCGCTTCAAGACTCCGAAGCAGCAGCTGGTCGTGAGGCAGTGAGCATTGGGGGAGACCTCGTTGCGCCGTCGAGGCTGATCGTTGACGGAAGAGGCCGCTTGATCATTGCGACGCTCGACCGGATTGAGCTGATCGAGCCCAGCCAGGCCGCAATCGTGGTTGCGGGAAACGGAGAAGCCGGTTTCGCGGGAGACGGCGGAACGGCGGCAAACGCGCAATTCAATGGCAATTCCGGAATGGCCATCGACTCCGAAGGGAATCTCTTGGTAGCCGACCGTGGCAATGGACGCTTGCGACGAATCGATGCGTCGGGGATCGTTTCCACCATCGCCGGGACCGGCGATAGCGCGTCCACCGGTGACGGCGGACCGGCGGTTGAAGCGTCGCTGGACAAACCGGTCGACGTGGCGGTTGGCCCTGACGGCTCCATATTCGTGGCGGAACTTGGCGGACACCGGATCAGGCGCATCGGGCGCGACGGCATCATCAATACCTACACGGGGATCGGAATCGCCGGATTCTCCGGCGACGGCGGCCCCGCTGTCGAAGCCTCGCTGAATTCGCCGCGCGCGATTGAAGTCGATTCCGAGGGGAACTTGTATATCGCCGACTGGCGAAACAACGTACTTCGCAGAGTGGCCGTCGATGGATCGATTCGCACCGTTGCCGGTCTTGCGTCTGAAGGCGCGCTGCGAGAAGGACGTCCCGCGTTCGCGGTCGCTCTGCCGCCTCCATTGGATATGGCGCTCGGTCCCGAAGGAACGCTATATCTGTTGCTCCAGGGCGCGAGAACGGTCTACTTGCTGAGGCCGCCTTCCGGCGCCCAGGCAACAGACGAGTGCGACGGCGCGCCGTCGCAGCCGGATCCACGCGCGCCACTCATCGCCGACGGGGTAGCGTTGATAGTGGCCGGCGATGCCGATGCGGGATTCGCCGGTGACGGAGGGCCTATTTCGGAAGCTCGATTCGCCATTCCGCAATCGTTCGCGATTGCCGATGACGGACGGATCTTTGTCGCCGACTCGGGCAATCACCGAATTCGAGTAATCTCGACCGGCGGAGAGGTTTCCACTTTCGCTGGCACGGGCGAACCCGGCTACTCGGGTGACGGAGGAGAGGCCGGCGAAGCGCGCCTCTCGGGGCCAAAAGCGATCGAAGTCGATGCCCGTGGAAACGTTTTCTTCTTTGATTCCGGGAATTTCCG
The DNA here is from genome assembly GCA_965218195.1 of Chloroflexota bacterium. Taxonomy (GTDB): domain Bacteria; phylum Chloroflexota; class UBA11872; order UBA11872; family VXNJ01; genus JAPOVO01. The sequence continues at coordinate 3,536,977 of OZ244593.1, read as the reverse complement.
TATTCGGCGAATCGACAGGTGCGGAATCATCGAAACGGTTGCGGGCAGCGGTGAACCAGGCTCGGACGGCGACGGCGGACCGGCGCTCATAGCTTCGTTCCGGGATGTTTCCGGGTTGGCCTTCGATAATCGAGGGAACCTTTACGCGGCCGATCCGGCGTCGAATCGCGTCCGCGTTATTTCACGCGACGGGTTCATAAGCTCGTTCGCTGGAACCGGACAGCCGGAATCGGGCGCGGACGGCGGTCCGGCCGCCAACACACCTCTCGACGGTCCGGCCGACGTGGCGCGGCACAGCGACGGCTCGATGCTCATAGCCGAGCAGCGTGCCGGAAAGATCAGAAGGGTGTCCGCGTTTGGGGAAGTCACGACGCTCGTTGGTCCGGGGGCGGTTGACGGGGAATTCGAGGGGCCGCTGGATCAGGTTCGCGTGCAGGACCCTGTATCGCTGGTGACCGATGCCGACGGCAACGTCTATCTGGCGCAGCTTACGGCTGGGCTGGTGTCGAAGATCGCTCCGGATGGCGCCGTAACTATCGTGGCCGGCAACCCGGCGGGAACCGGAGTTCCGGGCGATCCCGCAGTTGACGTGGCCTTGCCCGCGCCTCTCGTAATACAGCTCGACGGTCGGGGCAATCTGTACGTGCTCGAGTCGGCCGGACTGCTGTGGCGAGCCGGCGCAGGCTGATCGCGCGCAGACCCTGTAAGGGCAGTTTGCGAACCGCCCTTACGTGATCGCGAATGATGGGTCTGGATTCCCGCTCCCCGCTTTCGCGGGGACATGCTTCGTGGGAATGACGGATGGAGGGCGGTAATGATGGGGGCGGCCGAGGTAAAAAGGCCGCTTTCTTTGAAAATTACCCTGTCAAAATGAAAAAAAGGCTTCTTTTGACGATGCGCTAAATAGGGTGTATGCGGGGTTGTCGCCTTCGTTTGATTTCTTGTCCTGGCGATGGGTTGGAAGTCCCCGGTCCGTTGGTCTGGCACAGCTAGCCGAGGGAGGGCGGGGCGATTGATGGATTCCCGCGGACGCGGGAACGACGAAAAGGGGGCGGGAATGACGAATAGACCCGGCCCGCCGCAGGAAGCCGCTGTCTCGCGTGTACTGAGCCAGTACGCAATCTTGACCGGTATCGATGCCGTTGATAATGTTCGGAATGTTGTATGCGGTACCGAGAGTCCACGATCGGCTGGGTGAATATCCGCTGCCTGGACGGTAGGCGTTCGCGACTGCTGCGAATCTCCAGGCAAGCTACTTGGGCAGTTTCGCATTGACTACTTCAACTCAAGCTTTAGATAGACGAAAAGCGATTCTTCAGACCATCGTCGAAGATTACGTTGTGAGTTGTGTCCCCGTCGCGTCGGGCCGGCTTGTAAAGCGATACCAGCTTGGCGTGAGCAGCGCCACGGTGCGCAAAGACATGGCGCATCTAGAAGAAGAAGGGCTTGTCTTTCAGCCGCATCGTTCCGCTGGTCGAATTCCGACCGACGCGGGATACCGGCTGTTCGTCGAGGAGCTGCTCGCCTCGACTGAATTGAGGCCGCCCGAAAAAGAGACGATTACATCGAGTTTTCGGGTTTCCCCTCTCGGAGTCGAGGACCTGCTTCAGTTCGCGGCCGCCGTCCTTTCCGATTTTGTCGGCAACGTGGCGTTCGTAGTTCTCCCGGCGGGCGGCCCGGTGACACTTGAGAAGGTGACGATCGTGCCTCAGGAGAGCGGTTCCGCGCGTATGGTTGCGGAACTGACCGGCGCTCCGCCGCAGGACCGGCTTATTCGGGGACTGGCCCACACCGAGCCATCGAGCCTTGAGATGTACGGCCGGCAGATGAGCGACGAGTTGACCGGCAAGAATCTGGCGGAAATCGAGAAATGGCCGGTCCCGCGCTCTCAGTACAAATACGAGATTCTCATCGTGCTCGTCTCGACCATGCGTGAGCTGGAACGGCGGCGATTCGGCTATGTTCACTACGTGGGCTTGGCGACGATGATTCGGCAACCGGAATTCAATCAGGTCTCCCTGGTCCAGCGCGGAGTTCAAATGCTGGAGGATGGCGACCTGGTGGAGTACCTTGGTCCGTCGGTCACGGACGCGGACGGAGTGTCGGTCCATATCGGCGACCGAGACAGCGAAGTCTTGCGAGACTACTCCGTCGTTCTGTCCAGCTACGATTCCAATGATCGCGGCGGCTTTCTCGGAGTTCTGGGACCCAACCGAATGCCGTACCGGCGAACCATCGGCGCGGTGCGGCAAGTTATGGAAACGGTGGCCGGCGTAGCGGCGACGGCCGGGGCCTGAACGCAGTTCACGGCCGGCCTGACCTCGAACTCTCTTAACTTGGCTCGACAAGGAGTAGCGGCGTAGTGGAAGAATCGGAAACTTCAAACGACCAAACGGCTGAAGCCAACCCGGGCGCAACAGCAGATTCGATGGAAGAGGAGTCCGATGGCGCATCGGCGCGACCCGAGTTGGCTCGCATACAGGAGCTGGAGGCTGAACGAGTTCAACTGCTCGGAAAACTGGCGCGCGCGCAGGCCGACCTGGCGAATCTAAAGCGCCGTACGGAGCATGAAATCGGTGAGGTTAGAAGATTCGCCAATCAAATCTTTGCCGCGGATTTGCTTAGAGTGATCGATTCCCTCGACCGGGCGCTCGGCGCGATTCCTGAATCACTGACGGGATTCGCCTGGATCGATGGACTCTTCATAACTCGAGCACAGGTGAATGCGCTACTCAAGTCTCAGGGCATCGAGCCTATCAACGCGACCGGCGAAAAGTTCGATCCGCGTTATCACGAGGCCGTATCGAGCGGTGATGCCCCGCCCGTCGGTGAGGCTGCCGTCGTTCTCGAAGAATATCAGCGTGGTTATATGATTCACGATCGTGTGCTAAGACCTACGCTGGTGCGCGCCGGGGGCGCCGAAACTTCAAAAGGCCCGGATGTCCCCGGTGGCGGTTTTGACGGCGAATCCGATGTCGAGACAGACGCGCCGCGGCAGACGGGCTAGCCGCGCGGCGCCGACAACCGCACAAACGACCTTACCGATCGAGGCCAAACGCTAAATGGCAACCAAGGCCGATTTTTATGAACTACTGGGAATTGGCCAATCCGCATCGCAGGATGAAATTAGGCGGGCATACCGCAAACTCGCCCGCCAATACCACCCGGACCTCAACAAGGCGGCGGATGCCGAAGAAAAATTCAAGGCTGTCCAGGAAGCCTACGACGTCCTGAAGGACGAGAAGAAGCGGGCAATCTACGACAGGTTCGGACACGCTGGACTCCAGTCAGGATTCAACCCCGCCGGCGGGGGGATTGACTTTGGAGATATGGGCGACATCTTCGAGTCGTTCTTCGGGACGGCGACCAGACAGGACACTCACGGGCCGCAGGCCGGTCGTGATCTTCAGACCGCCATCTCGCTGGAATTCATGGAGGCGGTCAACGGCGTAGCCAGGGAAATCGATATCGACCGGCTAGAGCTTTGCGACGAGTGCGGCGGGTCTGGGCAAGGTCTTGAATCCGAGGTGGCCACATGTTCCGTTTGCAATGGCGCGGGGCAGGTAAGGCGTGTGCAGTCGTCGATATTCGGCCAGTTCGTCAACGTCGCAACGTGTCAAAACTGCGGCGGCGCCGGACGGGTAGTCTTGAACCCCTGCTCGAGCTGCGGGGGTGAGGGGCGCAGGCGCCGGCGGCGCAGGACTTCGATCGATGTTCCGGCGGGAGTCGACGATGGAAACAATCTGCGCATAGCCGGCGGCGGTGATGCCGGATACCGAGGCGGACCGCCCGGGGACCTATTCCTTCGAATATCCGTCGATGAGCACGACACTTTCAAGCGAGAAGGCTTTGACATCTTCTCGAACCTGATGGTCAACGTCGCGGAGGCTGTTCTCGGAGATGAGTTCCAGGTTGAGACTGTCGCGGGAGAGGAGAGTGTGAAGATTCGTCCAGGCACTCAACCCGGCAGCGTGATCAGATTGCGCGGGAAAGGAGTCCGACGGCTGCAGCGGCCTGGACGGGGCGATCATTATGTGCGGGTCGATGTTGAAGTGCCGGGCAAGCTCACCAAGCGCGAGCGGCAACTGTATTACGAATTGAAGTCGATAGATGGCGAATCTAAAAAGAAAAGAGACTTCGCAAGCAAGGTCCGCGAAGCCCTTGGGGGATGATGCGCTGGCTTGAGATCGCGGTGGAAGCGGCTCCCGACTCGGCTGAGGACATCCGGGTGATTATGGCCAAATGGGCCAGCACCGCCGTGGCGGTGGAGGAGCGGGTCGACGAGCATTCAGCCGAGAGAATCTGCCGCTTGACCGCGTATCTGCCCGATGGAGAGCAACTGGAGGCAACCAGGCACGATCTCCTCAACGCCTTGTGGCACATTGGCGGGCTTGGCATTGAGAGTGCGAGGACGCCAATTGAGCGGTGGACCGATGAAAGCGAATGGCACTCGAAGTGGAAGGCATTCTTCAAGCCGGCGTGGGTGGGGCGGATTCTGCTGGCGCCCGCGTGGGACGACTCGGTTGGAAACGCGGACTCGGCGGTGCGGATAGATCCGGGAATGGCGTTCGGAACAGGGCTTCACGTAACGACCCGGCAGTCGCTCCTGGCCCTGCAAGATTGGCTGAGTCGTGGTGATGACGTTCTGGATCTGGGGACCGGGTCGGGCGTCCTGGCGATAGCGGCGGCGCGTCTGGGCGCCGGGAGTGTGAACGCGCTGGACAAGGACCCGAAGGCTGTGGAAGCAGCGCGGAAAAATGTAGCGTTTAACGACGTGGGCGACGTTGTGAGAGTTGCTCAGGGGTCTCTCGACAAGGCGGATTCTAACGGTAAACCGCCTAAGAAATTCGACCTCCTGGTCGCCAATATCGTGGCCGCGATCCATTGCCGGCTGGCCGGCGCAATGATCGATGCGCTCGCGCCAGGCGGCACATTAATACTTGGTGGAATCGTCCAGATGCGGGAAGCGGACGTCGCGGCGGCATTTGCTCTCCGGGCGATGGAAGTCGTCGAAAGAGCTCACGACGGCGACTGGATATGCCTTACGCTCCAGACCAGCACCGGGCGCGTCGAGTGAATCGCGGCGCCGGCCCCGATCGTCGCTGTGTCACGGAAGCGCGGGAGCAAGGTTGATGTTCACGGCGTGGAAGATAGATTGTCCGCGGCGGCCAGACCCGCAAACTCTCCCTCAGCGGATCGTTTCCCGGCCGCTGCATAACCGCGGCGCGGATTGCTCCAAAAATGGGTAGACCGGGACCTACCGTCGCCGTCAAGACCTTGGGGTGCCGGGTCAATCAGTCGGATTCCGACTCGATTCTCCGAGCACTAGTCGACCGCGGTTTCTACCCTGCTCCGTACGGTCAGCCGGCCGACGTGGTGGTGGTCAACACGTGCACGGTAACGCATGTTGCCGACCGCAAGTCGCGCCACGCGATCGCGAGGGGGGTACGCGACAATCCCGACTGCGTGCTGGCGGTGACTGGCTGCTACGCGTCGGTCGACGCGGAAAGACTGCGCCGGTCATTTCCGGGAGCGCTGATTTATTCGCCGGTCAATCGACAGGACCTGATCGAGGAGGTCTCCAGGGCGGCGAACGCTCCTGGCGTTGCCGCGCCGGGGGACGGCAAGCTCCGATTCGGGGAGCGGGACCGCATTCGGCCCATGGTCAAGGTGCAGGAAGGGTGCGATCACGTTTGCGCGTTCTGCATCATTCCCCGCGCTCGCGGGCGGTCGACCAGCCGAGCCGTGGGGCAAGTGATATCCGATGTGATTCGGTTCGTGACGGCTGGAGCTAACGAGGTAGTGTTGACCGGCGTGAGCATCGGGAGCTACCGCTGCCCCGAAACCGGACTCCGATTAGCGGGCATGATCGCTCGCGTTGCGTCCGAGACCGGGGTTGCGAGGCTGCGATTGAGCTCCGTCGAGCCGATCGAATTCGACGAGCAGCTTTTCAGGCTGCTCGCTGATGGAACAATCTGCCCGCATCTTCACCTTCCAATTCAAAGCGGCTCTGACAGAACGCTGCGTAGGATGCGCCGGAAGTATTCAAAAGCGGACTATCAGCGGATCGTCACGTCGGCGCGGGAGGCGAATCCCGACGTTGCTATTGCGACAGACGTGATGGTCGGGTTCCCCGGGGAATCTTCAGACGATTTTTCGGAGTCGTTCGACTTCATCGCCGCTACCGAATTCGCCTATCTGCACGTGTTTCCCTATTCAATGAGACCTCGCACGGTTGCAGCCCACATGACGGAAAATGTGGATGATGTCGAGAAGAAGTCAAGAGTCCAGGCCATGATCGATCTCGGCGAGCGCCAGAAGGAAGAATACGCCCGGCGATTCGTGGGAAGATCTCGAACGGTGCTTTGGGAGAACGTAGCGGATGGGCACGGAACGGGCGTAACCGATAATTTTCTAAAAGTGAGCGGCCGGGCGGCGACGGGTGAAGCGGGCTCTTTGGAGACGGTGATGCTGGCTCCGGGCGCGTGGGGCGAGCTGGTCGCCATCGGGCTGGCCCCGCGGCAATCGCATTCAGCCGAATAGGACCGCCCCATGAGATGCTTGTTTTGTGATGTCGCCGCCGGGAGCGTGCCTTCGGAGCGCGTTTTCGAGACGGATGAGGTAGTGGCCTTCCGTGATATCAATCCGAAGGCCCCGGTCCATATCCTGGTGATTCCGAGAGAACATATCGGCGGCATCGGCGCCGTGGACGGAACGCACGCCGGTCTGCTGGGGCGGCTGATGCTGGCCGCGGTCGAGATTTCGCAGTCCGAAGGATTAGCTGAAGATGGGTTCCGGCTGGTGGTCAATCAAGGCCGCGACGGCGGACAAACGGTCGGTCATCTGCATGTTCATCTGTTCGGCGGCAGGCAAATGCAGTGGCCGCCCGGCTGACCGCCACCTGTCGACGGTTTGAACTATTACGAAATCTGCTATACTCGCAACGAGATTGAGCGGGAGGTTTGACCTCGATCCGCGACGAAAACACGAAAAACTGTTAGACGCTCTTCGCCCGGCTTTGTGGGAGTCAGGGTGGGGGTGTCTATTTCTGTGTCTCGAACGGCAAATATAGGATTAACCGATTCCCCATTTTGAACGGCGTTAGCTGATCCGCCGGTTCGCTTGGAGCAGCCTGAGGAAGGATCCTCGCATTGGCGGGTTGGTTCCGTTATTGAACTCCCGGACAGTACGTATCCAGCTTTGATATCGATCTCGACGTATGCAAGTCACTAAGCCCGTATCGGTGAAGGCGTAGGAGCATCTGAAAGCATGGCGATGAACGGCGCAGCGGATTTGTCGACTAAGAAGTTTGGGAAGATACCCTCAATACTCGAAATGCCTGATCTGGCGGAGATCCAGAAGCAGTCGTTTCACTGGTTCAGGACCGTCGGTCTGAAGGATTTATTCAAAGAGATATCGCCCATACAGGACTTCACGGGCAAAAATCTCGAAGTGCATTTTGAGATCAAGGACGATCCCTTCGACGAGCCCAATTACGGAGAAGCGGACTGCCGCGGTCAGGACAGGACCTATCAAGCGCCGCTCAAGGTGACCGCCCGTCTTCACAACAAGCAGACGGGCGAGATAAAGGAGATGGAGGTGTTCATGGGCGACTTCCCGCTCATCACCTCGCAAGGGACTTTCATATACAACGGGGCGGAGCGGGTTGTCGTGAGCCAGCTTGTGCGATCTCCCGGGGCTTACTTTACGGCTGACATGGATCCGGCGACGGGCCGGAAGCTCTTTGGGGCGAAGCTGATTCCCAATCGGGGAGCATGGCTCGAGTTCGATACGAGCGCCAAGAACATCATCAGCGTCAAGGTCGACCGCAAGCGGAAGATTCCCGTAACGGCGCTGCTGCGCGCTCTCGGACATGGGTCTGACGAAGAGCTGCTCGAGATGTTCACTGACGTCGACACCGATCCCGAGCGCAGATTCATCGAGTCGACCATCGGCTTGACCGGTAAGAGGCACGATCCGGCGACGGATCATGAGCAGGGATTGATCGAGGTCTACCACCGCTTGCGTCCGGGAGACCCGGCCACCAAGGAGAACGCTCGGTCACTAATCAACCAATTGCTCTTCAACTCCCGGCGTTACGACCTGGGGCAGGTTGGACGGTACAAGCTCAACAAGCGGCTGGGATTCGACGAGTCCGGCGACGAGCGCACCCTCAAACCCGAAGACCTCGTTGCCATCGTGCGGGAGCTGGTCCGGCTTAACAGCCAGCAGGGCCGCGCCGACGAGATCGATCATCTTGGGAACCGGCGCGTGCGACCCGTTGGCGAACTCCTTCAAAACCAGTTTCGCACCGGATTGCTGCGTATGGAACGGGTCATCAAGGAGCGTATGACCATTCAGGACGCCTCCGAAGCGACGCCCGCCGCGCTGATAAACACCCGCCCGGTGATGGCCGCTGTAAAGGAGTTCTTCGGCGGCAGTCAGCTATCGCAGTTTATGGATCAGACGAACCCGCTTTCGGAGCTGGCGCACAAGCGCCGGCTGAGCGCGATGGGGCCTGGCGGTCTGAGCAGGGAGCGCGCCGGCTTTGACGTACGCGACGTCCATTACAGCCACTACGGACGGATTTGCCCCATCGAGACGCCCGAAGGTCCCAACATCGGGTTGATTAGCACACTGGCAACGTATGCGCGGGTGAATTCGTTTGGGTTCATCAAAACGCCATACCGGGAGGTGCGAAAGACTCTGACGATCAAGGACCGGGGCATACTCGCCGGACGCACACTCACCGCCGACCTGGTTGGCGGCGCGCGGCGCAAAGTGTATGCCGAGAAGGGCGACGTGATACGCAAGGACGTTGTGAGGCGCATTGCCAAGCTCAAGAACGCGGAGGCGGTCGAGTTTCACGTCATTCCGTTCGTCACGAACGTAATCAGTTATTTCACGGCCGACGTGGAAGAGCGTTACGTCATCGCTCAAGCCAACGCTACCACCGACGAGTTCGGGCAGATCGTCGAGGAGCGGGTCGCCGTGCGAACCGGCGCGGACTTTCACGAGTCCTCTCGGGACGACGTGGAATACATGGACGTATCGGCCCAGCAGATCGTGAGCATCCCGACGGCGATGATTCCGTTCCTGGAACACGACGACGCCAATCGCGCCCTGATGGGCTCGAACATGCAGCGGCAGGCGGTCCCTCTGGTCATTCCCGAGGCGCCGCTGGTTGCCACTGGAGTGGAGGGTAAAGCCGCCTCAGACTCCGGCCACGTAATTTTCTACGAGGAAGACGAGCCCGGCGTCGTCGAGCGGGTAGCCGCCCGCGACATCGTGGTCAAGGGAAAGAAATCGGGCAAAGAGCAGTCATATCGATTGCGCAAGTTTGAACGGTCGAATCAGGGAACTTGCATTAACCAGCGGGCGTTGGTCAGCCGGGGCGACACGGTTCAGCAGGGCGACCTGCTCGCGGACAGCTCGTCGACCGATGGCGGCGTGCTTGCGCTCGGCCGAAACGTGCTCGTGGCGTTCATGTTTTGGGAAGGCTACAACTACGAGGATGCCATCGTAATAAGCGACCGGCTGGTACGCGAAGACGTGTTTACCTCGATTCATATTGAGAAGTTCGAGGTTGAGGCGCGGGATACCAAGCTTGGCGCCGAAGAAATCACGCGGGACATTCCGAACGTCGCCGAAGAGGCGCTTCGAAATCTGGATGAGGACGGAGTCGTATATGTCGGGGCCGAAGTCAGTCCCGACGACATCATCGTCGGCAAAATCACCCCCAAGGGCGAAACGGAACTGACCGGCGAGGACCGGCTTCTGAGAGCGATATTTGGCCGCGACGCCCGTGAAGTTAAGGACACCTCCAAGCATGTGCCCGCCGGCGACGCCGGCGTTGTAATAAGCGTAAGGCAGTTCACAAGGGAAGACGGCGCCGATCTCGACGCCGGAGTCAACCAGGTGGTTCGCGTGAGCATAGCCTCGAAGCGGAAGATCACCGAGGGTGACAAGATGGCGGGCCGTCACGGTAACAAGGGTGTTATCTCCCTGGTGTTGCCGCAGGAGGACATGCCCTTTCTGGCGGACGGGACCCCTGTCGACATCGTGCTCAACCCACTTGGCGCGGCGTCTCGCATGAACGTCGGTCAAATGCTCGAGACGCATCTCGGATGGGCCGCGGGCGAGCTTGGCATTCGATGTATCTCGCCTGTCTTCGACAGCGCGGGCGAAGCGGAAATTTCCGAAATGCTCTCCGCCGCCGGGTTGCCGAGCAACGGCAAGGCGGCGCTGTACGACGGCAGAACGGGTGAACGGTTCGATCAGGAAGTGGTCATCGGAAAGATGTACATGCTCAAACTCGCTCACCTTGTGGAAGACAAGATCCACGGCCGGTCCACCGGCCCCTACTCGCTCATAACTCAACAGCCGCTTGGCGGCAAGGCGCAGATGGGCGGTCAGCGATTCGGGGAGATGGAGGTCTGGGCGCTTCAGGCCTATGGAGCGTCGCACACTCTCCAGGAGATGCTCACGGTCAAGTCGGACGACGTGCTTGGGCGGGTTAAAACCTACGAGGCCATTGTCAAGGGCGAGACCATACTTGAGCCGGGCGTGCCCGAGTCATTTCGAGTACTGGTCAAAGAGTTGCAGAGTCTGGGACTGGCGGTAGAGGTTCTTAACAAGTCCGACGAAGAAATCTCAATTGCCTCAGACGCAAGTCAGGAATACCTACCCGACCTCGATGGAATCAACATCGAGGGGCGTGAGTACAAGCTCTAAGGGGCGCGAATAGAAATGCTGGAAGTCAACGACTTTGATGCCATTCGAATCGGTTTGTCGTCTCCCGAGCAAATTCGGTCGTGGTCGTTCGGGGAAGTCACGAAACCGGAGACTATTAACTACCGGACTCTCAAGCCGGAACGAGACGGGCTGTTTTGCGAGCGCATATTTGGTCCGACAAAGGACTGGGAGTGCACCTGCGGCAAGTACAAGCGGGTTAGCTTCAAGGGAATAATCTGCGACAAGTGCGGAGTGGAGGTTACACGGTCTCGAGTCCGCCGGGAGCGGATGGGCCACGTGGAGCTGGCGACTCCGGTTACCCATATCTGGTACTTCAAAGGCACTCCGAGCCGCATGGGGCAATTGCTGGATATCTCGCCTCGCAATCTTGAGAAGATCATCTACTTCGCGTCGTTCATCATTACGGACCTCCATGAGGAAAAACTGGACGAGGCCCTGGACGCGATCGACCGGGACTTCGAGGCCCGTATTCAAGAGGTGAGGTTCGAGGTCGAAGACACCATCGCGTCGATGGAAGAGGACCTGGACAATCAGCGTCAGGCGCTCGAATCGCAGGTCAAGCAGGATGTCGACCGGTTGCGAACCAAATCAGATAAGGACGTCCGCGCCATCAAAGAAGAAGCGGAGATGGTGCTCAAGGTCCTTACAGACGCGAAAGGCGAATTTGCCTCCGACGACGTAAAGCTCAGCTGGCTGGAAGATCCCACGGTAATGAAAGGCGCCAAGATAACCCCCAAGTACTTGAGGGCTATCGAGCCGGCCGCGGACGAGGCCATCGCCGCCGTACAAGAAAAGCTGGAACAGTCGGCGCAGGATGCCAAGGAGCGGCGGGCGGCTCAGTTGGAGGTCGAACACGACAGAGTCGCGGAGGCCCGCGCCAACCAGGAAATCGCCATCGAGGACCGCGCGGCTGAGACCAGGACCTTCTTCGAGCGCCGCAAGGCCGACCTGGGAACGCTTGCCGAGCACCAGTTGCTCTCGGAGCTTCGTTATCAAGAGCTTGTGGAAACGTGCGGAGACGTTTTTGAAGCAGCCAGCGGCGGGGAAGCTGTCCTGAAGCTCATTCTCAAAACCGATCTGGATGAGCTGGCCGCGCTGCTTCGAACGGAACTCAAGGCCAAATCGATTCAGCGCCGCCGCAAGGCCATGAAACGGCTTCGGGTGGTGGAGGCTTTTCGTCGGTCCGGCAACAGACCGGAGTGGATGATTCTCACGGTGCTGCCAATCCTGCCGCCGGAACTCAGACCGATGGTGCAGCTGGACGGCGGCCGCTTTGCCACGAGTGACTTGAACGATCTTTACCGAAGAGTCATAAACCGGAACAACCGCCTCAAGCGTCTGATCGAGCTCGGCGCGCCCGAGATCATCGTTCGCAACGAAAAGCGCATGTTGCAGGAAGCGGTGGACGCGCTCGTCGATAACGGACGGCGTGGACGGCCGGTCACGGGATCGAGCTCGCATCCGTACAAGTCACTGAGCGACCTGTTGAGAGGAAAGCAGGGCCGGTTCCGTCAAAACCTGCTTGGCAAGCGGGTGGACTACTCAGGCCGTTCGGTGATCGTGGTTGGGCCTGAGCTCAGGCTGGATGAGTGCGGCCTCCCCACGCGCATGGCGCTCGAACTCTTCAAGCCGTTCGTCATGCGCCGGCTCGTCGACTACGGGCTTGCAAGCAACATCAAAAGCGCCAAGCGCGTTGTCGAGCGGGCCGATCCGGAGGTTTGGGACATCCTCGAGGAAGTCACCCGGAATCACCCGATCTTGCTCAATCGAGCGCCTACGCTGCACAGACTCGGAATCCAGGCGTTCAACATACGCTTGGTTCAAGGCAGCGCCATCCAGGTCCATCCGCTAGTGTGTTTTGCCTTCAACGCCGACTTCGACGGCGACCAGATGGCCGTACACGTACCGCTATCTATGGTCGCGCAGGAAGAGGCGCGGAATCGCATGATGAGCACGCGCAACCTCTTGTCGCCCGCGGACGGGTCGCCGGTCATCAGCCCGACCAAAGATATGGTTCTCGGGTGCTACTACCTCACGCTGCCGCCGACGAGCGAGCCTGAGAAGCCGAAGATATTCGGTGACTTCAACGAAGTGATGATGGCTTTTTCGCTGGGGAACGTGGGTCTGCACGATAGCGTAAAGGTTCGCGTTGCGGCGGATGAGATACCCGTGAGCGAAGAATGCCCCGAGGGGTCGCTGCTCGATACGACGCCCGGCAGAATCTTTCTGAATGACGTATTGCCGCTGGACATGCGGTTCGTAAACCGGCATCTCGACAAGGGCGATCTGAAGCAACTGGTCACGAATCTGTACTACCTCCATGGTGAAGAGGTAACTTCTGAAGTTGCCGACAAGATCATGATGCTCGGATTCCGCTGGGCAACCCAGTCGGGCGTGACCATGGCTATCGGCGACCTTACGGTTCCCCCGATCAAGGCGGAGATTATCGAGGACGCCGAGCGGCGCACTGAAGAGCACGACCAGCAATTCCAAAGTGGAATGATCACGGAACAGGAGCGATACAGCCTCCATGTTGAGGTATGGGCGAAGGCGATGCGGAGCGTCAGCAACGCCGTGGAAGAGCACATGGAGAGTCTGGGGCCGGTTTACCTTATGGGCGCATCCGGCGCGGCGAAAGGGAATTTCGACCAGATACGGCAAATAGCGGGAATGCGGGGCCTGATGACCGATCCCGCGGGCCGCATAATCGAGATGCCCGTTCGCGCGAATTTCCGCGAAGGACTCAGCGTCTTCGAGTACTTCATCTCGACGCACGGCGCGCGCAAGGGCCTTGCCGACACCGCATTGCGGACTGCCGATTCAGGCTATCTGACTCGGCGGCTGGTGGACGTTTGTCAGGAGACAATCATCACCACGGAAGACTGCGGGGCGGCCTCGGGGCTCGAGATTCGGGTAGACCCCGACCACGACGTTGGCGAATCGGTCGCAGGTCGATCGTTTGGCCGCGTGCTTTTCGAAGACGTCGTCGATCCGGGCACCGGGGAAATCCTGTTACGCGCCGGTGAAGTCGTTGATCGCGAAGGCGTTCCCCTTCTGGATAGCAGGAACGTCGATCGATTGGTCGTCCGATCGCCGATGTCGTGCGGAGCGCGGCGGGGCGTTTGCCAAAAATGCTATGGAAACGATCTGGCGCGGAACCAGCTTGTCGCTCTCGGAACCGCGGTGGGCATAATCGCGGCCCAATCGATTGGCGAACCCGCGACTCAGCTCACTATGCGCACTTTTCACACAGGCGGCACCTATCAGGCAGAGGACATCACGCGGGGACTCCCGCGCGTGGAAGAGCTTTTTGAAGCTCGCGTCCCCAAAGGCCAGGCCGTGGTTTCGGATATCGATGGCCTGGTTGAGATCGTTCGTGAGGACGAGACCGTACGTCTTCGCGTCTCCAAAACCGAGGTGTTCGAAGAGTCCATCGACCTGGGCGCCGGATTCGAGGCGTCTGTCAAGAACGATGCCGTCGTGCGGGAAGGCCATGTGGTCGCGACCCGGCCGGACCCCGTCCAGGCCAACGGCGAAGACAATGCTCCGACCGAGCTGAAGGCGCCGATTAGTGGGAAGCTGTCAATCGACGGACGCAAGATAACGATTCGCCGTGAAGAGTCTGACAGCGTTCAGTATCCGATAGTCGTGACTGCCAGATTGTCGGTTTCGGACGGCGACGAGGTTGTTCGCGGTCAGCGTCTTACGGAGGGGCCGCTCAATCCCCACGACATCCTTCGAACTCGCGGTGAGGCCGATCTGCACAGATATCTGCTGAGCGAGATCCAGAGCGTCTACCGTATCGTTGGCGTTCCGGTGCATGACAAACACATCGAGATCGTGATTCGGCAGATGCTGCGCAAGGTCCTGGTCGATGAGGCTGGGGACACGGAGTTCCTGCCGGGCGAGTTGATCGACCGGATGAGGTTTGGTAGGACTAATGAAGCCACGCTGGAAAACGGCGCCGAAATTGCCCGCGGGACACCTGTTCTGCTGGGGGTGACCAAGGCGTCGCTAAACACCGAGAGTTTCCTTGCGGCGGCCTCGTTCCAGGATACGACCCGCGTGCTTACCGAAGCCGCGATTCTTGGCTCGACCGACCGGCTTCGCGGCCTCAAGGAAAACGTAATCATCGGAAAGCTGATACCGGCCGGAACCGGCTTCATGGCCAGCATGGCGGACTTCACGGTGCCGGTGGATGATGGCGATACAGCGGCGGACGGCGACTCGAACGTCGAGGATGTTTTCGCCAAGGTAGAAGGTTCGGTTCCTGAGAAAGCGCTCCCTGGTAGCGACGGAGAGGCTGCCGCCAACGGTCAGGATCAGGCGTTGATAGCTTCAGACGCCGGCGCTGATTCCGACAAAGAGAATGCCGGGGCCGCGGATGATGGCGCATGATGCCGGGCCGGTTTCGATTGACCGGCTCCTTGACGGAGTGATAGCATTATCGTTTGGCGTTCCAGCTCGGCGCTGGGGCATTTTTGTGTTGTGATGATCGTCGTATCTAGGTAGTCAATTTGCCCACAGTAAATCAGCTTGTTCGCAAGGGGAGGCGTAAAAGCTCCAAGAAGATTACGGCTCCGGCGCTCCACTTTTCGTATAACGGACTGAGGCGGCGAATGCTGAGGACCGGCGGGTCGCCCCAGAAGCGGGGCGTGTGCGTTCAGGTTCGGACGGTAGCGCCAAGAAAACCGAATTCCGCGCTCCGCAAAGTGGCTCGAGTCAGGCTGTCGAACGGTCTGGAGGTCCTGGCCTACATCCCCGGCGAAGGGCACAACTTGCAGGAGCACTCGGTCGTGCTGATCCGAGGCGGGCAGGTTAAGGATCTTGCTGGAGTTCGTTACCATATCGTTCGAGGGTCGCACGACACGCTGGGTGTAGAGGGTCGCAAACGGAGCAGGTCGAAGTACGGGACGAAACGCGACTCGTAACCCACAGCCGAGGATTGCCGGACTCGCAAATCCAATCAACGGACATCGCGTGTCGTCGCTGGCGCGCTATATCCGATGTTAGAAACGTGAATATAAGGAGCAGGATCAGAACAGACGATGCCTAGGAGAACCAGGCCGCCGAAGCGGCCATTGCAGCCCGATCCGCGACACCAGAACCGCGCGGTTCAACGCTTTATCAACGCAGTAATGCGAGATGGAAAGAAGTCGCTAGCCCAACGGATCGTCTACGGCGCGCTGGAAATCATGGAAGAGCGATCCACCGAAACCGGAGTCGATACGTTTGAGGCCGCTCTTCGAAACGTCACGCCGCAGCTTGAGGTCAAGCCTCGCCGCGTGGGTGGCGCGACCTATCAGGTCCCCATGGAAATTCGAGGCGATCGGCGCAACTCCCTCGCCATACGGTGGCTTATTCGGGCTTCGCGAAACCGCCCCGGCAAGACCATGGTCGAACGGCTTGCCAACGAGCTAATGGACGCGGCGAACTTTCGGGGCGAGGCCGTCAAGCGCAAGGATGACAACCATCGAATGGCGGAGGCCAACAAGGCCTTTGCCCACTATCGCTGGTAGACGGGACGAAACCGGATCGAGATAGACGTGAAATCCTCCAGCAGCCTTCGAAACACCCGAAATATCGGAATCATCGCTCATATCGACGCGGGCAAGACGACCGTCACGGAGCGAATTCTGTATTACACGGGCCGTATACATCGAACGGGTGAAGTGCACGATGGCTCGGCCACGATGGACTGGATGGACCAGGAACGGGAACGCGGCATAACGATTACCGCGGCCGCGACTACCTGTTTCTGGGACGATCATCGCATCAATATCATTGATACTCCGGGGCACGTCGACTTCACCGCCGAAGTTGAACGATCGCTGCGCGTCCTCGACGGCGGCGTGGTGGTCTTTGACGCCGTTGCCGGCGTGCAGCCGCAGAGCGAGACGGTTTGGCGACAGGCCAACAGGTACCGCGTCCCCCGCATCTGTTTCGTCAACAAGATGGACCGCCGTGGGGCGAGTCTGGCGCGTACGGTCGAAATGATCCGCGACCGGCTTGGGGCCAGACCCATTCTGGTCCAACTGCCGGTGGGAATCGAGAGCGAATTCGTGGGAGTAATCGATCTCGCAAGAATGGAGTTGATCGCATTTGCTCCCGAGGCCGATGGCTCGCGAACGATTGGCCCGGTCCCGAACGAGCAAATGGACCGTGCGCTCGCCGCGCGAGCGCACTTGATCGAAGCGCTCGCAGACGTGGATGACTCCATCGCGAACGCCTACCTCGACGATGAAGAGATCGAGGCAGAGGTCATGATGAGCGCGATTCGACGGGCAACACTGAGCAATACCGCCGTACCTGTTTTCGTGGGATCTGCGCTTCGGAACAAAGGGATTGAAGCGGTGCTCGACGGAGTGGTCGCTTACCTTCCTTCGCCCACCGACGTGCCCCCGGTTGGGGGCTTCGATCCCAAAACGGGTGAATCGATTACGCGGCCCGCGTATGACGACGCGCCGCTGGCCGCGCTCGCGTTCAAAATCGTCTCGGACCCTTTCAGCGGGCGATTGTCGTATTTCCGAGTCTATTCCGGGTCTATCAGTCCCGGTGACTACGTCCTCAATTCGACCCGCGGCGGCAGGGAACGAATCGGACGGCTGCTGCGTATGCATGCCGACAAGCGCGAGCAGGTCACGGGCACGGTCCACGCGGGAGAAATAGCCGTCGCAATCGGACTCAAAAACACCTTCACGGGCGATACGCTTTGCAGCAGGGATCATCCGATCTTGCTGGAATCGATCTCGTTTCCCACTCCGGTTGCGGAGCGGGCTATCGAGCCCAAGGGCCGCAGCGACGAAGAAAAGATGTCCGACGCGCTTGCGCGCCTGGGCGACGAAGACCCCACGTTCCAGGTTTCGTCCGACTCTGAGACAGGCCAGACCTTGATCGCTGGAATGGGCGAGCTTCATCTCGAGGTCATAATCGACCGTCTCAAGCGCGATTTCGGAGTTCACGCCAGCGTCGGCGCGCCGCAGGTGGCGTATCGGGGCGCCGTGGCCCGCGTCGCCGAGGCCGAAGGCAAGTTCATCAGACAAACGGGCGGCCGCGGGCAATACGGACACGTCAAGCTACGAATCGAGCCCGCGGAGCGAGGGAGCGGAAATACGTTTACCAAGAGGATCATTGGCGGGGCTATTCCAAATGAGTATCTCCGAGCGGTTGAGACGGGCGTGAACAACGCTCTGGCGAGCGGCCCTCACGGATATCCGATGACGGATGTCGCCGTTACGCTTCTCGACGGTTCCTATCATGAAGTCGACTCTTCGGATATAGCATTTCAGATGGCGGGATCAATAGCCGCGCGTGAAGCCTTTCTTAAGGCGTCAAGCGTGGTGCTGGAACCGGTCATGCTGCTGGAAGCGGTGGCTCCCGAACAATACATGGGAGAAATCGTGGCGAATCTGGCAAGCAAGAATGCGAACATCAATTCCGCCGAAACCGATGGCGCCGAAGTTGTTGTCAAGGTCACCGTGTCGCTTGCTAAGATGTTCGGCTACGCCGGGGAGTTGAGATCGCTGACTCAGGGAAGGGGGACCTTTACGATGGAGTTCTCGAATTATCAAAAGGTCGAGGCGTCGAAACTTGAATCAGAATTAGCTGGTAGCTTTGGATCGTAGTCGCAGATTGCATATAAGCGCGAAAGGCGCGGGAGTGTAGATGGCCAGACAGAAATTTGAACGCAATAAGCCGCACGCAAACGTCGGCACGATAGGGCATATCGACCATGGGAAAACCACGCTGACGGCGGCGATTACGAAAGTGCTCGGTCTAAAGCAATTGGCGGACTTCCGTCCTTTCGACAGCATCGACAATGCTCCGGAAGAGAAGCAGCGCGGCATTACGATCGCGATTCAGCACGTCGAATATGAAAGCGACAATCGCCATTACGCGCACGTGGATTGCCCAGGTCATGCGGACTACATAAAGAACATGATTACCGGGGCCGCGCAAATGGACGGCGCTATTCTGGTTGTCAGCGCCCCCGACGGTCCCATGCCCCAAACCCACGAGCACGTGCTGCTGGCCCATCAGGTAAACGTCCCCTCGATGGTGGTATTCCTGAACAAAGTGGACGCGATGGACGATGAAGAGTTGCTTGAGCTGGTGGAGCTGGAAGTTCGCGACCTGCTGAACGAGCGTGATTTTGACGGCGATAACGCGCCTGTCGTCAGAGGCAGCGCGCTCCAGGCGCTCGAGTCGGACAGCACCGATCCCAACGCGCCGGAATATGAGTCGATTTGGGAGCTGATCAGGGCCGTCGACGAATTCATTCCAACGCCGCCCAGGCCGGTCGAGCGGGACTTCCTGATGCCGGTCGAAGACGTCTTTGGAATTAAGGGCCGCGGAACTGTAGTGACCGGCCGGATCGAACGAGGAATCATCAGAACGGGTGAATCCATCGACATCGTCGGCATGAACGAGACGCGCGAAGGCGTGGTGGTGACCGGCGTGGAGATGTTCCGCAAGACCCTCGACGAAGGGCAGGCGGGCGACAACGTCGGCTGCTTGCTTCGCGGCGTGGACCGGGACGACGTCGAGCGCGGCCAGGTCCTGGCGAAACCGGGATCCATAACGCCGCACAGCGAGATCGACGCAGAGGTCTACGTGCTCAGGAGAGAGGAGGGGGGCAGGCATACGCCGTTCTTCACCGGCTACAGACCGCAGTTTTACATAAGAACGACGGACGTCACCGGAGAGATTCGGTTGCCGGACGGTGTTGAAATGGTCGTTCCCGGCGATAACGTCGAAATGAAGGTCAGTCTGATCAGCCCGATTGCGCTTGAGCGCGGAGTCCGGTTCGCGATCAGGGAAGGCGGAGTCACCGTCGGAGCCGGCTCGGTAACGCAGGTCCTCAATTAGTTGTTAGGAACGTAATTGGCAGAGAGAACTAGGCGCCGTAGAAGGCGGCCGGCAAGGCGGCAGCGAATCAGAATCCGGTTGAAAGCTTACGACCACCGGATTCTGGATCAGTCCGCCGTTCGAATAGTCGAAAATGCCGAGCGAACGGGCGCGGAGGTCAAGGGGCCGATACCGCTTCCCACGCGAATCAACAAGTGGACGGTGATTCGGTCGCCCTTCATCGACAAAGATTCCCGGGAGCAGTTCGAGATGCGAACGCATCGACGGCTTATCGACGTGATTGATCCAAAGCCGGAAACGATGGACGCGCTGTTGAACCTCGATCTGCCGGCTGGCGTAGACATCGAGCTCAAGTCTTAGGCGGCTGGGAAATCATGGGCTTTGGACTGATCGGACGGAAACTGGGTATGACTCAGATCTACGACAGCGACGGGCGGTTCACGCCCGTAACCGTAGTAAGAGCCGGCCCATGCTTCGTCACGCAGATCAAGTCGGTTGACTCGGACGGCTACAGCGCGGTGCAGGTTGGGTTTGAAGATGCGGGCAGTCGCGGTTTGAACCAACCTGAAGCAGGCCATCTGGCCGCTTCGCAGCCTTTGAAAGTGCTACGTGAGTTTCGCGTCGAAGAGGCATCGGGCATAAACGTCGGAGATCGACTTTCGGTTGAACAGTTTGAAACCGGCGACAAGGTTGCCGTTACCGGAATCTCCAAGGGCAAGGGGTTTGCCGGAACCGTAAAGCGACACGGTTTTAGAGGCGGTCCCCGAACGCATGGGCAATCCGATAGGCTCCGGGCGCCGGGATCGATCGGCGCCGGAACGACTCCAGGCAAGGTCTTCAAGGGGCAGAAGATGGCCGGGCAGATGGGCAACGCGCGAGTCACGGTCAACGGCCTGCGGGTCGTCCGCGCGGATGCGGAGCGTGATCTGTTGCTGATCAAGGGCGCCGTGCCGGGCAAGAACGGCGGTCTGGTCATTCTTCGGCCGCTGGGAGCTTCATGAGCGGGGAGGGCAAGGACCAACCATATGCGGCGGTCCGGGTTCTTGACCCGGACGGCGCGGATGCCGGCGAGATCGAGGTTCCCGCCGAGATTCTTACGGACGAGCCTTACGTGGAGATACTTCAGCGCGCCATAGTCGACCGACAAGCCAACATGCGTCGCGGCACTCAGTCGGTGAAGAATCGATCGGACGTGCGCGGCGGCGGGCAAAAGCCCTGGCGGCAGAAGGGAACCGGCCGCGCTCGCCATGGTTCGATTCGGTCGCCGATTTGGCGGGGCGGCGGTAAAGCGCTTAACGTGCAGCCTCGGTCGTTTGCAAGGTATCTGAACAAGAGGGAACGGCATCAGGCGTTCGCTTCGGCATTGAGCCTCAAGCTGGCCGCCGGGAGAATGGCCGTGGTCGATTCGCTCGAGTTGCCAAATCCTGGAACCAAGCAGCGGGTCAAATGGCTTGATAAGCTTGATCTCGAGGGCGATATCCTACTTGTCGACGAAGCGCCGAGCAGCGACGTGGTTCGCTCCACTGCGAACCTCCGGACTGTCAGCGTGGCTCGAGCCGACACTCTGTCGGCTTACGAGATATTGGCCGCGGATCACCTTGTATTGTCGAAAGCCGCATTGGCGGCGTTGCGGAGGACTGGCGATGATGGACTCGCGTGATGTCATCATTCGTCCCATACTCACTGAGAAGACGACTCTTTTGGCGGAGTCGGGAAAGTATGTCTTCCGGGTCCACGACAGCGCCAACAAGCTTGATATCCAACGAGCTGTGGAGGAATTGTTTCGGGTGGACGTGGTTGCCGTGAACGTTGCGCGTATGAAGGGGAAATGGCGTCGTTTCGGTCGGAGCCGCGGCCGCCGGCCTGATTGGAAAAAGGCTATTGTCACCCTTCAGGCGGGGCAATCCATTGAATTGTTCCCCGGAACGTAGGCTGGATAACTGATCATGCCGCTTAAAACTTACAAGCCAACCTCGCCGGGGCGTCGCAACTACACCTCCGTGGACGCTTCGGACATAACTACGGATTCTCCCCACAAGCCGCTCCTGAAGCCTCAAAAGAAGCGCGCGGGGCGAAACAACCAGGGCCGTATTACGATGCGGCGACGGGGCGGAGGCGCCAAGCGTCGAATCCGGGTAATTGACTTCAAGCGCGACAAACTCGATATTCCGGCCAGAGTTGCGTCTATAGAATACGATCCCAACAGGTCGGCCCGAATCGCCCTGCTGAACTACCACGATGGCGAAAAACGCTACATTATCGCTCCAGTCGGGCTTTCGGTCGGCAGCGTAGTGACGTCGGGTCCCGAGTCTGAGTTGCGGGCAGGCAACGCTCTGCCCCTCGCGCATATTCCGGACGGCACCACCGTTCACTGCGTGGAGATGCAAGTCGGCGGCGGAGCCAAGCTTGCGCGGTCGGCGGGCGCGTCGCTTCAGGTAATGGCGCATGATCGTGGATGGGCTACCCTGAGATTGCCTTCGGGGGAGATGCGGCTGATCGACGAACGTTGCACCGCGACCATAGGTGTTGTCGGTAACGAGGATCATTCCAATCAGTCGGTCGGCAAGGCCGGTCGCAATCGCTGGCGGGGCAGGCGGCCGAAGGTTCGCGGGGCGGCCATGAATCCTAACGATCATCCACATGGGGGCGGCGAAGGCAAGGCCCCTTCCGGTTTCCCGCCCAAGACGCCATGGGGAAAACCGGCGCTGGGCTACAAGACGCGTCGAGGGCGCCGCCGCAGCGACAAATTCATCTTGCGAAGAGGTAAGTAAGGGAGGGGATGCGCGTCGATGTCTAGATCACTCAAGAAAGGTCCCTACGTGGACGAGCGGTTGCTAAAGCGGGTAATGGAGCTGGACCGCCGCGGCGATAAAGTGGTTTTGAGGACCTGGAGCCGCAGGTCGACGATCTTTCCGGAAATGGTTGGACACACGATCGCCATCCATGATGGCCGGCGTCATGTTCCGGTCTACGTAACCGAGAATATGGTTGGACACAAGCTCGGCGAATTCGCGCCCACCCGTGTCTTCAGGGGGCATTCCGGCTCCAAGACGACCAGGCCGGTCTGACGGCTACTGTCTGATTGATGAGCAGTTTATAAACGATGGAAGTCTGGGCAAAAGCGAAATATCTTCGGGTTGCGCCGCGAAAGGTGCGGCTGGTCGCCAATGCAATTCGAGGCAAAGACGTCGAGGCCGCGTTTGCGATCCTGGCGTTCTTGCCGAATCGCGGCGCGCCAATGGTCGCCAAGGTCGTAAAGTCGGCCGTGGCTAACGCTGAAAACAATTACGGACTCGATCCGGCAGAATTGTACGTCTCCAGAGTGGCCGTTGATGACGGACCGCGTTTGAAGCGAATGCGCGCAAAGGGGCGTGGCCGCCCCGGGCGATATGTGAAACGAATGAGCCACGTGACCGTGGTGGTCGACGAGAGGGGCGCCTAATGGGACGCAAAGTTCATCCGGTCGGCTACCGCCTTGGCAGCTTTCGAAACTGGGACAGCCAGTGGTACGCCGACCGCGATTACACAGAGCAAGTGCTTGAAGACGTTCGCATTCGAGACTTCATCAGGAAATGGCTCGAGAATCCCCCAGGCGCGCAGCCGCGGCCCGGACGCAGGTCGTATGGCGCCGGCGTTTCAAGGATCGGAATCCGCCGGGCCTCTAACGTCGTTCGCGTCACCGTCCACACTTCCAGGCCCGGAATTGTCATAGGGCGTGGAGGCTCGAACAGGGACGCATTGCAGGAGGACCTCGCCAAGATTTCCGACAGGCGAGTTTTCGTGACCGTGGCGGAAATCACGAATCCTGAGTTGGACGCTTTCTTGGTCGCTCGAAACGTGGCCGAGCAAATCGAGCGGCGCGTCTCGTTCAAGCGAGCCATGAGAATGGCCGCCGACCGGACGATGCGAGCCTGGGCCAGCGGCGTGAAGATCATGGTAAGCGGCCGGCTGGGCGGGCGTGAAATGTCGCGGACCGAGTTTGAGATCAGGGGCCGTGTTCCGCTTCAGACGCTTAGAGCGGATATCGACTATGGGCAGACCGAGGCGCGCACCACTTACGGCGCGATCGGCGTCAAGGCGTGGGTCCACCGTGGAGAATCGGGGCGGTCTCGCGACGACGGCCCCGAAGGAACCGAATCGCCCGGCGCACGTAGATCGGGGGTGTAGTTACTGAAATGTTGATGCCCAGACAATCCAAGTTTCGCAAACAACACCGCGGACGCCGCAGGGGCGTGGCCGCCACGGGAAACTCGCTCGCTTATGGTGATTTTGCTCTTCAGTCGCTGACCGCCGGCTGGGTAGACAGCCGCCAGATCGAGGCGGCCCGGCGAGTGATAACGCATCACGTGAAGCGGCACGGTCGAGTTTGGATACGGATATTCCCCGACAAACCGGTCAGCAAGAAACCTGTTGAAACCCGCATGGGAAGTGGAAAAGGGGCGGTGGAAGAGCACGTAGCGGTTGTCAAGCCTGGGCGTGTCATTTTCGAGATTTCGGGCGTGCCCCCGGATCTTGCTCAGGAGGCTCTCAGGCTGGCCGGCCACAAACTCTCGGTGGCTACACGCGTTCTTGCCCGAGATCAGGAGTTGGTCGTTGGCTAAAGTGCGCGAAATCCGGTCCAAATCGGTTCCCGAATTGGCCGAGCAGCTTGGCGAGGCCAAGGAACAGCTGTTCCGCCTCAGGTTCCAACATGCGACGCATCAGCTAGACGATACCTCGCAATTGAGGTCGGTCCGGCGCGATATAGCGCGGATACAAACGATAATCACAGAAAAAGTGCGCGTCGGAGCGGTAGACGGGTCGGGAGGAAACGGCAATGGCTAGGGTGCGCCGGCGTCTTCAGGGAACTGTAGTCAGCAACAAGATGGACAAAACCATCGTCGTTCAGGTCGATTCGTACCGGCGGCATCGAATTTATAAGAAGCCCGTTCGAGTGCAAAGGAAGTTCTTCGCGCACGATCCGGAGAATATATCTGAAATAGGCGATGAAGTGGCGATCGAAGCCACGCGCCCTTTGAGCAAATCCAAACGGTGGAGACTTCGTGAGATCTTGACTCGCGCCCAGACCACTGCAAACCCGGAGGCGGCTTCTGGTGATACAGCAGCAGTCTAAGATTCGGATCGCCGACAATACCGGCGCGAGGGAAATGCTCGTCATTCGCGTGCTGGGTGGAAGCGGCCGCCGCTATGCCCGGGTTGGCGACGTGGTCGTGGGATCGGTCAGGGCCGCCGTACCAAACAGCGCCCTGCCGAAGGGGCGCATCATCAGGGCCGTCGTCGTGCGGGTCGCCAAGGAATACCGCCGTATCGACGGTTCGAGAATTCGATTCGACGACAATGCCGCCGTAGTGCTGGGTCCGGCCGATACACCCTCAGGGACGCGGATCTTCGGCCCGGTGGCGCGCGAGCTTCGCGAGTCGAAATTCGCTAGAGTCGTGTCGCTTGCCCCGGAGGCTCTCTGACAAGCAAATGGGAGCATTTAAGATAAGAAGGGACGACGAGGTCGTTGTATTGACCGGAAAAGATCGCGGCAAACGAGGCGCCGTGCGTGAACTGATACCAGGCAAGCGGCAGGTAATCGTCGAGGGCATTAACACGCTCAAACGGCACCGGCGCGCAACCGGACCGGGCAGGCCCTCGGGGATAATCGACTTCGATGGACCTCTTCACATTTCAAACGTAATGCTCGTTTGCCCCAAGTGCGGCGATGCCGCGCGAGTTTCCAAGCGCGTGCTCGGCGATGGAACCATGGTTCGCGCGTGCCGCAAATGCGGCGAAGTGATTGACGAGTAGAGGCGCATGGCCAGGCTGAAAGACAGATATCTAAACGAGATCAGACCCGCGTTGATGAAGGAACTTGGGTACCAGAACGTAATGCAAGCGCCGCGAATAGAGAAGATAATCCTGAACACCGGATTGGGCGACGCCATCCAGAACGCCAATGTTCCCGACAGTGCGGTGCGCGACATGTCGGTGATGGCAGGGCAAAAGCCCGTTGTGACGAAGGCCAAGAAATCTGTTTCCAATTTCAAACTTCGAGCGGGGATGCGTATCGGCTGCATGGTGACGCTTCGCGGTATGCGAATGTATGAATTCCTTGACCGGCTGTTTTCGGTGGCGATCCCCCGGGTACGCGATTTTCGAGGTCTGTCGCCAGATTCATTCGACGGCCGGGGCAATTACTCGGTAGGGTTTGAAGAGCAGCTCATATTCCCAGAAATCGATTACACGACTATCGATCGCGTTCGAGGATTCCAGGTCGTGATCGTTACGACTGCTAAAACCGACCGGGAGGCGCGGACCCTGCTGGAAATGCTTGGAGCGCCATTTCGCCGGGAAGCGGCGTAGCGCGGAAACGGAAGGCTAAAGGCGTTGGCAAAGAAAGCAAAAGTTGAAAAGTGGAAACGAAAACCCAAGTTCAAAGTGCAGTTTCACCATCGCTGCGCGCTTTGCGGCCGTCCCAGGGCCTACATAAGAAAGTTCGGAATGTGCCGTATCTGCTTTCGCACCAGGGCGCTTCGCGGGGAGATTCCGGGAATTACGAAGTCAAGTTGGTAGCCCGCAATGACAAGCAAAGGATTTAGGTCCGAAACCCAGTGAATACCGATCCGATAGCCGACATGTGCACAAGGCTGAGAAATGCGGTCCTGGTTCGAAACCCAACAGTCTCGATGCCCGCGTCCAAGACCAAGATCAGGATCGCAAACATCCTCGTCAACGAAGGACTAATCAGCCGTTGCGAGGTGGAGCCGGGCGCCGTCCAGGACACGCTGAAAATCGACCTTAAATACGATGAAGACCGCCGCCCGGCGCTTAGTGGACTCAAACGGATCAGCAAGCCGGGACTGCGGATCTATTCGGGAGCTCGAGATATACCGAAGGTCATGGGCGGCGTGGGGATCGCAGTGATTTCAACCTCGCAGGGGTTGATGACCGGGAGAGAAGCCTACCGTAGACATGTAGGCGGGGAGATAATGTGCTACGCATGGTAAGCGTGCGAGCCAGCGAGGGGTTTGAGCTTGTCTAGAGTCGGCGCGAGACCCATTCCGCTCCCGGACGGCGTCAAGTGGGACTTGAATGATGGCGGCGTGGTTGAGGTCTCGGGAGGTCTCGGCAAGCTATCGCTGCGGATCGATTCGTCGATAACTCTCGACGAGGTGGAGGGGCAAATCCGTGTGGGGCGGGCGTCCGACTCACGCCGGCATAAAGAGATACACGGGCTATACCGCAGTCTGATCGCCAACATGGTGGAGGGCGTGTCCAAGGGATTTAGCAAACAGCTTGAGATTCAGGGCGTCGGTTACCGCGCGCAAATGCAGGGCGGCCGAATCGAAATTCAGCTTGGATTCTCGCATCCGGTCTTCCTCGAAGCGCCGGACGGCCTCGACTACGTTCTCGAAGGCCAGAATCGATTGACGGTCAAGGGCATCGACAAGGAGCTGGTGGGGCGCGAGGCCGCCAGAATTCGGGGCCTCCGGCCGCCGGATTCATACAAGGGAAAGGGCATTCGTTACGTGGGCGAAGTCGTCAAGACGAAGCCAGGCAAAGCCGCCGTAACGGCGGGAATCGGATAAGGACTCATCGGGAATGATTGACAATGGATAAGAAGAAAAGCAGGTCCCGGATGAGGAAAGTGCGTCATCGTTCGCTGCGCAGACGCGTTTCAGGATCGCCCGAGAGGCCGCGGCTGGCGGTTTTCCGGAGCGCGCGCCACATTTACGCTCAAATTATTGACGACTCCAGCGGCGTTACTATCGTTTCCGCGAGCACTCTGGACACGGACTTGAGGAAAAGTATGTCGGGGGCAAAGACGAGTCGGTCCCAGGCCGTCGGCCAGGCTTTGGCAAAAAGGGCCTTGGAACAGAATGTGACGAAGGTATTGCTGGATCGAGGCGGTCACAACTATCACGGCCGGGTCGCCGCATTGGCGAATGCCGCCAGGGAAGCCGGTCTTGAGTTTTAAGGCGGTCCGTCATGCGGTCTGACGGAATGGAGCAAAACCGGTACGAGGAGCGGGTTGTAAGGATCAACCGCGTGGCGAAAGTCGTAAAGGGCGGTCGCACGTTCGGTTTCAATGCTCTGGTCGTGGTCGGAGACGGTCAAAACCGGGTTGGCGTCGGTCTTGGCAAGGCGCGCGAAGTCGCCGATTCGATTCGAAAAGGTCAGGAGCGTGCCCGGCGCACCATGGCGCCGGTCCCAATTACAGAAGACGGAACCATACCTCATTACATCGAGGGCAAATTTGGGGCTTGCAAGGTCGTGCTGCGCCCCGCGGGACCCGGCACCGGCGTCATAGCCGGGGGGGCCGTTCGCGCGGTTGTCGAATCCGCTGGTATCCGCAACATCTTGACGAAAGCCCTTGGCTCCTCAAATCCGATAAATCTCGCCAAAGCAACGCTCAGGGCGCTCGAAGCGCTGCGAGTTCCCGAGGGCGTCAAACTACGCCAGCCGGAAGGGACGGCTCAGCAGGGGCCGCCCGGCCGTGATTGAAATAACCTGGGTAAAAAGCGCCATCGGCTACAGCAAGGATCAGAAGGCGACGATCCAGGCTTTGGGGCTAAAGCGTCTCGGACACAAGGTGATAAAAGCCGACACGCCGGCGATTCGCGGCATGGTCAGAGCCGTCCGGCATCTGGTGGTCTCCAAACCGGTAGAGGAGTCTGAATAGAGCGTGCCCGCCGAATCTCCAAATTTGAAACTTCACGATATTTCCCGGCTGGCCGGGCCTAAGAAAAAGCGGCGCCGGGTCGGCCGCGGCCATGGTTCGGGACGTGGGAAAACGAGCGGCCGCGGCCAGGATGGGCAGATGTCGCGGTCGGGTTCCCGCAAGAGATACCGATTTGAAGGCGGTCAGACGCCGATCATGATGCGCTCCCCGAAACTCGGTGGGTTTAGCAATTTCAAGTTCAAGAAGACCTATGAACCCATAAACGTGGGTGCGCTGAACGTCTTTGAAGACGGCGCAACGATCACCGCCGCCGAGCTTTTGAGCCTAGGGCTGATTCATGGGCCGCAATACAAGATTCTGGGCGATGGGGAATTGACGAAGAGCCTGACCGTTCACGCGCCCAGCTTCTCGCAGTCGGCGGCGTCGAAAATCGAAGCGGTGGGCGGGAGCGCCGTAACAGAGAGTGACCGAACGACGGTCGCACCCGATTCCGGCGAGCAACTTTAGAGATTCAAGCAAACTGACAAGATGATTCAAGCCGCCATTACAGCCCTCAAGCTGCCGGATCTGCGAAACAAGCTGATCTTCACGGCGCTGATGCTCTTTGTGTTCCGCGTCGTGGCCCATATTCCGATGCCGGGAGTGCGTCTCGACATTCTCAGGCAGCAAATCGGAGGGGAAGGGAATGAGATACTCGGGTTCCTAAATCTGCTCTCCGGAGGAGCGCTCGAGAACTTCTCGATTGTGGCTCTGGGCGTATACCCATACATCACGGGATCGATCATTATGCAAGTTATGGTCCCGCTGATCCCTCAGCTCAAGGAGCTTTCGAAAGAAGGCGACGCAGGTCGAAAGAAGATCGCCCAGTACACGCGCATGGCGGCCGTGCCCCTGGCAATGCTCCAGGGAATCGGACAAATACAAATTTTGCGGCAATCGTCGCCCTCGCCACTGGCCGCGGATTTTGGAGTCGTCGACACAATTGTGCTGCTCATCCTGATGACCGCTGGCACGTTGTTCCTGCTGTGGCTAGGCGAGCTGATTACCGAGCGCGGAATCGGTAACGGAGTGTCGATCATCATCCTGGGCGGAATCATCGCTGGCGCTCCAACCGCGTTGGGGCGGTCGATATTCGGCGGCGAGAATATGCTGGGCCTCGCGGCATTCGTCGCGATCGGAATTGTCATGATCGCGTCGATCGTCTTCATACAGGAAGCGCAGCGGCGAATACCGGTCCAGTACGCCAAGCGAATTCGCGGTAACCGGATGTACGGCGGGCAGAGCACTCATGTACCAATGAAGATCAACTCCGCCGGTATGATCCCGCTTATTTTTGCTTTTTCGCTAATGCTGCTTCCGGGAACGGTGGCGACTTACCTCAGGACATCCGACGTAGGCTGGCTGTCGGGGCTGTTTTCGACTTTGGCCAATTGGTTCAGTCCCGCCAATTTTCTCTACTGGATGTTCACGTTTCTGCTGGTCGTCGCATTCACTTACTTCTACACCCTGGTGATATTCAATCAGCAGAACCTTCCGGAAACGCTGCAGAAGAATGGCGGATTCATTCCGGGAATCCGGCCAGGTCGGCCAACGTCCGTCTATTTACTAAGGGTCCTCAACCGGCTCACTCTGGCTGGGGGGCTGTTCCTGGCGACGGTTGCGGTGATTCCATTCATCGCGGGAGCCGCGACCGGCGTTACCGCCGTTGCGCTGAGCAGCACGGGATTGCTGATCGTGGTCGGCGTCGTGCTGGATACGATGAAACAACTCGAAGCGCAACTGTTGATGCGCGACTACGAATCCTTTGTGAGCTGACCGGTTGCCGTGACAGAATTCACCGACGTGTACATCATGCTGGGACCGCCGAACTCCGGCAAAGGCACCCAGGCGGCGAACATGGCCCGCAAACTCGGCCTGCGCCATCTCTCCAGCGGTGACGCGTTTCGCGAAGCCGCCAGCAGCGGCTCGGAAGTCGGCAGATTGGTTAGCGGCTATCTCAAAGCAGGCGACCTGGCGCCGGACGGCCTGGCGATCGATGTCATATTGAAACGTCTCGAAGAACTCTCCGTGGACGGACGCGGGACGGTCCTTGACGGATTCCCCCGGAGTACCGCACAGGCGGAAGCTCTCGATCAGCGCATCGGAGCGACAGGTTTGAAGATTCGCGTGGTTATCTCAATCGAAGTCGGCCAGGAAGAGCTGTTGCGCCGTGCGGCGTTGCGCGGTCGCGACGACGACCGTCCCGAAGTCGCGCGTAGAAGGTTCGAAGTGTACGAGCGGACCACCCTGCCACTAGTCGATTATTACGAACGGCGCGGTCTCTTGGCTCGCATCGATGGTGAGCGCCCAATCAATGCCGTCACAAGCGAAATACTGGACTCCGTCATGGCCTTGACATCGTGAATTCGTTCATCCGCCTAAAGACCCGCGCCGAAATTGGAAAAATGCGGGAGGCAGGCAGAATTGTCGCCGAAGTCCTCGAGGGATTGACCGAGCGCATACGGCCGGGTGTCAAGATCGCAGATTTGGACGCTTACGCTGAGCAGTGGATACGAAGCCGCGGGGGCGTCCCCGCGTTCAAGGGGTATCCGCATTCGTCGGGCAATCCCAAGCGAGCGTTCCCCGCTACGATCTGCGCTTCGGTCAACGATGAGATCGTTCATGGGATTCCCGACGGGAGAATATTGCAAGAAGGCGATATCATAGGTGTTGACTGCGGCGTCATTCTGGGTGGTTGGTATGGTGACGCCGCGCGGACTTATCCGGTAGGGGGTGTCAGCAAGGAAGCCAGCGCTCTGCTCGCCGCGACGCGCGAGTCCCTCGAAAAGGGAATTCGCGCGATAGAAGTGGGAAGGCCTCTCGGCAGTGTGGGGAACGCGATTCAGAGCCACGTTGAGCCCCTTGGCTACTCAGTGGTCCGCGAATTTGTCGGGCACGGGATCGGCAACAACCTTCACGAAGAGCCGAAAGTGCCAAACTATGGGTCTCGCGAGTCCGGCCCGACGGTTGAGGTTGGCCTCACGATTGCCATAGAGCCCATGGTGAACGCAGGCGGTTTTGGAGCGAGGATAGATAATGACGGTTGGACCGTTCGTACAGCCGATGGCCGTCTGTCGGCTCACTTCGAGAACTCGGTGGCCGTGACCAGCAGTGGTGTGGAGATTTTGACCGCGCTTTGACAGGAGTTCGAGAGACTTAGATTGGCAAAAAAAGACGTCATCGAGGTAGAGGGAGTCATCAAGGAGTCGCTGCCCAATACGGTATTCAAGGTCGAACTGGAAAACGGCGTGCCGGTGATAGCGCACCTGTCGGGCAAGCTGCGACTCAATTACATAAGGGTTGGTGTCGGCGATAGGGTAAAAGTCGAGCTTTCACCGTACGATCTCACTCGCGGCCGCATCACGTGGCGTCTCCCGATCGGAAACTAGGCTTTTGAGGTCGATTGGGGGTGGCGCGTGAAAGTTTCGGCATCGGTGAAGCCTCGTTGTGACAAATGCAAGGTGATCAGGCGCAAAGGTGTGGTTATGGTGCTGTGTGAAAATCCCAAGCACCGTCAGCGACAGGGATGAGACAGGGGTAGAAATTGGCTCGAATTGCAGGAATTGACATACCTCGGGAAAAAAGAGTCGATATCGCTCTCACTTATATTTTTGGAATAGGCCAGACGACCAGCAAGAAGATTCTCCAGGGCGCCAGGGTGGATCCGAGCATTCCGGTGCGTGATCTTACCGAGGCCGAGCTGAGCAGAATTCGGGAGCATATCGACCGCCGGGTGAAGGTCGAAGGAGAGCTGCGGCGAGAAATATCCATGAACATCGGCAGGCTTCGCGAGATTGGCTGCTATCGCGGCATCCGGCATCGTCAAAACCTGCCTGTGCGTGGACAGAGAACCCACACTAATGCCCGGACGCGGCGGGGGCATCGCCGCTCGATCGGCATTAAGAAACGGCTAGTCAAGAAGTAGTAAAAGAGGAGCGTAACGGTTTTTGGCCGAAAGACGTAGACGGCGGCGGGATCAGCGCATCGTCCCCGAGGGGCAGGCGCACATCCACGCGACCTTCAATAACACCATCGTGACAATCACGGACCCGGAGGGAAACGTGGTCTGTTGGGCAAGCGGGGGAAGCAGCGGGTTCCGCGGTTCACGCAAAAGCACTCCCTATGCCGCTCAAATGACCTCGGAGAACGCGGCGCGGCAGGCCCTCGACATGGGAATGAGGAGGATTGCGGTACTGGTAAGGGGACCCGGCAGCGGCCGGGACGCCGCCATCCGCTCGTTGCAAGCCGCGGGACTACAGGTGACGAGCATCGCCGATGTTACGCCGGTGCCGCATAACGGCCCCCGGCCTCCAAAGCGGCGCCGAATATGAAGCAGGGGAGACCGATAGCTTCCAACATGCTTGAGATGGATCGCTGATGGCGCGCTATACGGGACCGTCATGCAAGCAATGCAGGCGCGAGTCGATAAAGCTGTTTTTGAAGGGAGACCGCTGTTTTACTCCAAAATGCGCCATCGAGCGGCGTAGCGGAACTCCGCCCGGGGCTTCCGGCGGCGGCCGCGGTCCGCGCGGTAGGCAGCGCATATCCGAGTACGCCGCGCAACTCCGGGAAAAACAGAAAGTGCGGCGCATGTACGGGCTACTGGAGCGGCAATTCCGCCGCCATTTCGCCCTGGCAGCACGCACTCCGGGCATGACCGGCGAGAACCTGCTGCGAATCCTCGAGACGCGTCTGGACAATGTTGTATTCCGGACGGGAATGGCGACATCGCGCAAACAGGCGCGTCAGCTCGTCAATCACGGTCACATTCGAGTCAATGGTCGTAAACTTGGGATCGCCTCGGCGAATCTAGAGGTCGGGGATATTGTCTCGGTCAGGCCCAGAAGCGGCAACCTCGACGTAATCAGGAATTCGCTTGAGCGTTCGGAGTCGATGGGCACGCCCGGCTGGCTTTCCATTGATACAGGAAGCAAGACTGCCAAGGTCGTCGCACTGCCCGAGCGCGATCAGTTGGAAACCACGATCAACGAGCAGCTGATAGTTGAGTTTTATTCGCGCTAGATCGACAGGGCTTCACTGGCGCGGGGCAATACCTTTGAGGAGGTACATTTTTGGTTTTTGAATCGGCGCAGCCGGCTATCCGCGCACTGGAAACCGAAGCGGAGCACGGTGAGTTTGTAGTAGAGCCGTTGCCTCGCGGATATGGCCACACGATGGGAAACCCACTTCGTAGAGTGTTGCTCTCATCGCTTGAAGGCGCGGCGATCACGCGCATAACGGTGGACGGAGTTTTGCATGAGTTTTCGGAGCTTCCGTTCATGCAGGAGGATGTCACGCGATTCATCCTCAACCTCAAGAACGTGCGACTGCGATTGTACGGGGACGGCCCTGTCAATGGGCTAATTGAGAAGACCGGGCCCGGCGTCGTGACGGACAGCGATATTCAGATCGGTCCCGAAGTTGAGATCGTCAACCCCGATCACTACCTTGCTACTCTCGACAACGACGAAGGCGCGCTGCGCGTCGAGCTGGTGGTTGAGCGCGGTGTTGGATATAGGGGAGCCGAAGAGCAGACTCAGCGTCACGAAATAGGCGTGATTCCAATCGACGCGCGGTACACCCCGGTAACCAAAGTTCAATATGTCGTTGAGAATGCCCGAGTCGGTCAGGCCACCGACTTCGACCGCCTGGTGCTCAATGTCTGGACCGACGGCGCAATGCGGCCCGAAGAAGCCGTATCGCAAGCGTCGCAAATACTGGTTGATTCATTTTCGATGGTCACCAGAGTCGGCAGTCTTGAGATACCGGCGCTGGAGGGAGAACCAGGCGAACTCGGTGAAAGTGACGAGGGGGCCTTGCCGATCGAAGATATAAGGCTCTCGAACAGGGCTCTGAATTGCTTGAAGAAGCATGGAATCGAGACGGTTGACGCCCTGGTCGACATGAGCGAGCACGATCTGTTCCAACTTCGCGGAATGGGCGTAAAGCTCATCGAGGAGATTCGAGAGCAGCTTGCGGAGCAGGGGCTCCAGATAAGAGACGGAGAGCCTGTGGCTGCGGGGCGCGACTAAGCATGAGACATCGGAATAAGCGGCGCGGCTTCGGCAGATCTCCCAGCCACCGTAAGGCGATGCTTAGAAATCTGGCCCGATCGGTGCTCATACACGGCAGAATCAAGACCACGGAGGCGAAGGCCAAAGAGCTCCGCTCGCACGTCGACAAGCTCATCACCCTTTCGAAGCGCGGCGACTTGCACGCCCGGCGACAGGCAATCGCCCGGATTCAAGACCCATTCGTTGTGGAAAAGCTGTTTGGCGAGCTGGCGGAGAGGTTTAAGGACCGCCCCGGAGGCTTTACGCGAAGCTACCGCCTTGGCCCGAGAGCGGGCGACGCGGCCCAAATGGTCCAGATAGAGCTGCTCTAGAACTCATGACGACCGTAAAGCTCACGATTGAATACGATGGGTCCGGATACGCGGGATTCCAATCGCAGCAAAACGCGTACACGGTGCAAGATTGTCTGGAAGCAGCGCTTCTAGCGATCTCGGGGGATGCCATTCGCGTTCGGGCCGCCGGCCGCACCGATAGCGGCGTACATGCCGAAGGACAGGTTGTGGCGTTCGACTGTGGCGGCACCCTGGGCGTTGATGATCTCAAACGGGCGCTAAACGCTTCGCTCCCTTGCGACGTGAGTGTGTTGACCGCAATCGAAGCGCAGCCGGGGTTTGACCCGCGCCGTGAGGCGTCGGCGAGAGTTTACGAATATCGCATACTCAACCGCGCCGAGCGCTCAGCGCTCCATAGCCACCGGGCACTTTGGGCGCCTCAGCGTTTGGACCTCAATCTGATGACGCAGGCGTGCGAGGCTTTTGTGGGGCGGCACGATTTTCGGAACTTTACCGTCGGCGAATCGAATCATGTATTCCGGCACGTCTTCGAATGCGTATGCTGGCGTCAAGCCGATCTGGTTTTCATTCGGATTCGCGCCAACGCGTTTGCCAAGCGGATGGTGCGGCGAATCGCGGGCACGCTGGTCCAGGTCGGTTTAGGCCGCTGGAAACCTCAAGTCGCGGCCGAATTGCTATCCGGGGATGAGAGTCCTATCGTAGCTCCGTCGTTACCGCCCCACGGTCTCTATTTGATAGGCGTTGAGTACGGAAAGAGAATGGACGTGCACAAGCAAAGCGCGGGATATGCCGCGACCGTGATGAGCGAAAATGCGCAGTAGAACGCATTCGGTCAAAGCGGGGGAAATTCAACGCCGGTGGTGGATCGTCGACGCCAGCGGTCAAACTCTCGGGAGAGTAGCCTCGAAGATTGCCACCATCCTGATGGGCAAAAACAAGCCGACTTACGCACCGCACCTGGAAAGCGGCGATTTTGTAGTCGTAGTAAACGCGGAGCAGGTTCGCACCACGGGCAAGAAGCTGCGGAAGAAGGTCTACTACCGTCACAGTGGGTATCCGGGAGGACTGAAGTCCGTTACGCTTGAGCGAATGCTGGCCGACCATCCCGACCGGGTTATAAAGAGCGCTGTTAAGGGAATGCTGCCCAAGAACAAGGTGGGACGCGGCGCGTTTGGGCGGCTTCACGTATACGCGGGGAAGGATCATCCACACGGGGGTCAACAGCCTCAGCCGCTCGAGGAGATAGGTGCGCAAGGTGGCTAACAAACCAGAGCGGTATTACTACGGGACCGGGCGGCGCAAAACGGCGGTTGCGCGTGTCAGACTCTACCCGCACAAAGGCCCGATAACCGTGAACGCCCGGCCTTTTGAGGAGTTTTTCCCGATAGCGCTTCACCAGCTTTACGCGGTGGAGCCTATTCGGCTGGTGGAAGGCGAATTCAGCGCCAGCATCAAGGTGTCGGGCGGCGGGATCGCCGGTCAGGCCGGCGCGGTGCGGCACGGTTTCGCGCGCGCCCTGCTTGAATTCAACCCCGAACTTCGCCCCGCGCTAAAGAAGGCGGGCTTTCTTACCAGGGATTCACGGGCCAAGGAACGCAAGAAGCCAGGACTCAAGCGAGCAAGGAAAGCGCCTCAATACACCAAGCGGTAGTCCCGGCGTTTTGGGCGGTTACCGAACAGCGGCGGAGGCGGGCGGCCTGGCGTTTGGTCCTCAACTTTCACAGGCTCCCGAAGCTTGACGGATTAGTACCCTGAGGTCCGCGCGACAGCGCTCTTCGTATGGTTGTCTACAAGGGCCGAATAATCTGCCCCTACCGGTCGCCGGCAGGTTCAGGTAGGTCCGCTTCGGGCAGGTCGTCGAGCGATTCGATTCCGAAATACGCAAGAAACCGGACCGTGGTCGCGTACAGCATCGGCCGTCCTATCTGATCTCCCCTGCCGACGGAAGCAACTAGTCCCCGACTGATTAGCAGGGATAGCGGGCTTTCGGAATTGACGCCGCGGATGTGGTCGATCTGGGCCTTGGTGGCCGGCTGGTTGTAGGCGATGATCGCCAGGGACTCGAGACTTGCCTTAGTAAGCTTCGGAGTGGCATTCAGTCCCAGCAGGTTTCGGCAGTATCGCGACGCTTCAGGCGCCGAACACATCTGGTATGAGTCGCCGTGAACGACTATGCGAATCCCGCGGCTCGCGTAGCGGTCCTTTAGACTCCGCAGCGACCGCTCTATCTCCGCGAGTCCGGCGCCTGTGGCTTCTTGCATTTCCTCGGACGTAATTGGCCGGTCGGCGACGAAAAGCAGCGCCTCGACAATGTGCTCCAGCATCGGATCGTCTAGGAAGGCAAGCGCTCCCTGCACCGCGGTGGGAGTGATGTTCGATACAGGCGCCGGCTCGACGCTAATCGTAGTCCTCGACTGTCGATATTGTTATCCGTCCGAATGCTTTTCTTTGGCGTACGTTCACGCTGCGCTGAGCCACGAGGTGAAGCACCGCGAGGAATGTATGTACGACCTCACTTCTGGATCCGCATTCGGAGATCAAGGCGTCGAACGTGACCTCATGAACCCGCGCGAGGGCCGCTCTTATCGACTCGACGCGTTGTTTGAGATTGAAACGCAATGCCGGCACGGTCACCGTTATCCCGTTCTCGCGGGAGCGCTCACGCATTGAATCGAGGGCGAAAACCAGCTCGGATACGTCCTGCCAGTTGTTGGGGATATCAGGCGCGAGCTCGGTCGGCGGCGCTATTCGGGGAAATGACGGCATCTCGCGTTCTTGTATTTCGTCCAGTTCGGCGGCGAGCTTTCTGTACGCGCTGTACACTCGCAGCCTTTCGGCCAGCCCCATCGTCCGGCCCGCATCCTCGTCGTCGGTTTGCGACGGCAGGAATGCCTGAGACTTTAGAAACAGAAGCTGAGACGCCACTATAAGGAACTCGGAAGTGGCTTCGGCGTATGCCGAGCGGCGTTGAAGGTGTTCGACATAGGACAGATACTGCGAAGTCACCGCCTGTAGCGATACGGTCGTGATATCGAATCCCTGGTTCTCGATCAGGTGCACCAACAGGTCGAACGGCCCGTCAAACGAGACCAACTCAAGGTTGAACTCGGCGAGCGGCGATGCGGCGGTTCCGGTTCGCCAGCTGCCTAACACCGGGAGTCGACTTTCATCAGCAATTCGGACTCGGCCATCGTCTTCGAGCTGCCGCCCCGCACAATCGCCACTACCTCGGGATCGCTTCCGGCCGCTTCAAGAAATCGGGCGCCAACCTCGGCGTGATTCGCAAGATTGTAGACACTGCCGCGAAACGTTCGGGCCGGAGCGCCGCGCCACCGCGACAGGTCGAAGCCAAAGCTTTGAGCGAGCACCAACGCGACTCGATGGCTCAACCGCGGCTTGCCCTTGCCTACGTCGTGCAGCAGCGCCGCCGTCTGAAGCGCCCGATTGGCCGGAGCTATTTCCGCAACCCGTCTGAAGACGTTGAGGGAATGGGCGCGGTCGAACGGCAGCATTCGATCGAAGAGCTGGAACTCGCGCTCATTGAGCAAGACTCGAGCCCTCGACGGTAACTCCGATGAGGCGGCTGGGAACAGGGCGCGCAGGAATTGACCGGCTCTGTATCTAAAGCCCGACAAATAGATTTAGGAGGTACTCCACCGGCGGAAGCAGCATGTTCTGAAACAGTCTAATGCCCAAGAACGGTCCGAGGATAATCACTCCAAACAGTATCAGCGGGCCGTAACGGCGAAGCGGTTCCAGCGCCTCCGCTGTTTCGGGCGGAACCACGCCGTACAGAACTCCGAAACCGTCAAGCGGCGGAATAGGAATGAGGTTAAACACCGCCAGCAGGATGTTGATGGTTATCGTGCCGATCAGGACGCTTGCCAGAAATTCACTGTTGGGCAAGATTCCGGACGATCCGCTCGCCACCTGCGCGAAGATAGGCCCCAGCAGAGCCGCCAGCACAAGGTTGGACGCCGGTCCCGCCGCGGAGACGATGGCCGTCCCTCTACGGATGCCGAATCGAAGGTTGAGCGGGTTCACGATAACCGGTTTCCCCCAACCGAAGCCGGCGACGACGAGCAGGAGGGTTCCCATGGGGTCAAGATGGCGCAGCGGATTGAGGGTGAGCCTTCCCTGGCTCTTCGGCGTCGGATCTCCCAGCCACGTGGCCGCCAGGGCGTGACAAGCCTCATGGACGGAAATGGCGACAATAAAGCCGATGACCAGAGATATCAGTCGCTGTGGATTGTCCGCAGCGCCTAAAAGACCCATTCTCTACTGTTGGTCCTTCCAGGGTTGATCGAATTGCATATTCAAATCGGGGAATCGCTCGGGTAGGACATACGTCGTCCCATCTATAAGATTAGCCCCTGAATGGGCTTTGCGTGAGCCGCATTACCCACTTTGCGGCTGCCCGTCTGCGCTAATATCAACTTCGACTGGGCTTCTATCGGTGCGATTGGGAACGGCCCAATTTGCAGTTCGTCGTGTGGCCCGGAGGCTGAGGCCTGACAATCTTGAGTGCGAAAGAGTCGATCGAAAAAGGGCTGGGTTACGCCAACGAGAGTCGGTGGGGCGAGGCCATAACGCAATTCGACGCCGCCCTGCGTCTGGAACCCGAAAACACCGTGGCGCTGAGCGGGCGCGCCTTGGCGCACATCGGTCAGGGAAGCTCCGACAAGGCTCTGGCGGACTTCACCGCCGTCATCAAGGCGGACCCAGGCGACGTTGACGCCTTCCTTTCACGAGGCAGGCTTTACGAGGACAAACGCGAGCTGCGAAAAGCGATCGCGGACTACCGCGCGGTCGTCGAGTTGAGTCCCGAGCAAAAAGCCGGCTTTTACAGCAGGGCCCGCTGCTACCTAGCGCTGGAACAGCCATCGCTCGCGATTCACGATTACGACTCGCTTGTCGAGCTCGATCCAGACGATCCCGGACCTTACGTGCTGCGCGGCAAGATCCGCGGGCGACGCGGCGATCTGGCGGGAGCGGTAAAGGATTTCACCTTTTCTGTCGAACGGGACCCCTCACGCAGCGACGCCTACTACAATCGCGGCGTCGCCAACCGAAAGCTTGGCCATCTGCATTCCGCGATCAGGGACTACAGCAGAGCAATCGCGATAGACCCCGGGCACGTCAATGCGTTGAATAACAGGGGCAACGCTTTTCTGGCGAACCAGCAGATAACGGACGCGATCGAGGACTATACCGCCGCGATAGAGGTAGCGCCCGGCCGTCCCCAGGCGTATTACAATCGGGCCAGCGCGTTCATGCGCCTCGGCGATGGGTCCAGCGCCACGGCGGACTTCCGCAAGATAGTCGAATTGAGTCCGAGTTCGAGCCTCGGAGCGAAAGCCAGGGAGCGCCTGGCAAGGCTTAGGGTTTAGCTGGCGCCACCGTCAATTCGGGCCTATCGAAACAGCCTCCTACGCCCTATCCGAACTTCGGCGGGATTACTTCTAGTCGATCGAGCGAAACTCTCGCCTGAGCGCCAGGAGCGCGTGTATCCAGAACAAGACGGCAACCGCGAGCCCGGATAGCGAGCGGCCCGGAGGGGCGTCGCCGGCGGCCTCGCCGGGAGCTCCGACGTGATACTCGACCAAGCTCAAGCCGGAGGCGAAGAGAAGCAGAACGGCGGCCGCGCCAAACCCTATGGAAAGCGCCGCCAACCGGAATCGCCTTGCGATAACCCCGGCTTGATTCGGGTCAACGAACCGCTCGAACCGCCGGTGCACGAAAAGGACTATCAGTCCGGTTCCGACGGCTACGACTGCCTGGTAAACGATCGATGGGTAGTCCGCGGAAGTGATCTCTCCCGAGAAGCTATATTCGGCGCCCGCCGCCGCGCCTATACCCACGTTTAGAAGCGAGGCGATTCCCACGGCCACCATCACGATGGCCAGAATTTGAATGAAGTGGGCGTACCACGTTGCCACGGCTCGAAGCGAAAACGTGGCGTAACCTGATGCGTGCGCTCTCACGGCGAGATACGCAATGATCGCGCCTATGGCGACTACTACAATTAACAGGCTTATGCCGGCGGCGGCTAGGATTGCCGTGCCAAGCTCCGCTAGCTCGGCTAGAGATTCCAGTGGATTCACGATGGTCAACGCCTCCGACTTCCTTGTACCACTACGGTTCTAGAGGCACAACGCAATCGCCGCACCGCGAAGCAGGACGAAAATGAAGATCACCAAAGTAAGAGCT
Organism: Chloroflexota bacterium; assembly: GCA_965218195.1. Classification (GTDB taxonomy): domain Bacteria; phylum Chloroflexota; class UBA11872; order UBA11872; family VXNJ01; genus JAPOVO01. Next base: position 3,496,070 of record OZ244593.1, on the reverse strand, counting down.
ATTCCGGTCAATTCCGGTATCGGAACTCGAAACTATCTCTTTGTAAAGGTCGAGACCGACGAGGGGCTTTACGGGTTGGGAGAAGCGGGGATAACCGGCAAAGAGCTGGCGGTCGAAGGCGCGATTCGACACTTTGACGAGCAACTGCGCGGTGAAGACCCCTCGCGAATCGAGCATATCTGGCAACGCCTGTTTCGCGGCAACTTCTTCAAGGGGGGCCAGATACTGACGGCCGCCATCTCGGCGGTGGACCTGGCGCTCTGGGACATCAAGGGCAAGGCGCTCGGCGTACCCGTGTGGGATCTATTGGGCGGAAAGTGTCGGGACAAAGTTGTTTGCTATGCCCATATAACCGGAGACAGCCCGGAAGCGCTTGCCATCGACGCCGTGAACAAAGTCCGCGAGGGCTTCAAGTTTGTCAGGTTCGGCGTTCCCGAAGAGCCGGGCGGGATACTCGAACCGCGTAGGGCGGTGCCGCAGACAGTCGAGATGCTCGCGGCGGTGCGAGAGGCCGTTGGGAACGATATTGAAATCTGCATCGACTTCCACACGCGGCTCGATCCAATCGACGCGGTGAGGTTGTGCGACGCGGTCGCGCCATACGATCTGTTCTTCGCCGAAGACCCTGTGCGATCGGAGAATCCGGACGCTTACGAGTTTGTGCGGCGGCACACCAACGTCCCCATAGCGGGAGGTGAGGAGCTGGCGACGAAATGGGAATTCAAACCGCTGATCGAGAGGGACCTGATCGACTATGTCCGCGTTGACCTGTGTATCGTGGGCGGGCTGACGGAGGCGAGGAAAATCGCGGGCTGGGCGGAGGCTCACTATCAAAAGCTTGCTCCGCACAACCCACTCGGCCCCCTCTCGACGGCGTCCTGCGCCCATCTCGATTTCGCCAGCCCGCTTTTCGGAGTGCAGGAGCTGTCGCGAAAGCCGGGCTATCTGGAAGATCTGTTTCCGCGGCAGCTTCGTTTTGAGGATGGATATTTGTTGCTACCCGAGGGGCCCGGGCTTGGAGTTGACATAAACGAGGAAGCAGTCGCAGACCATCCATTCCAGATGCCCTCGGCTCACGAATTACACATGGACGACGGTTCGGTAACCAATTGGTAAGGACGGGCGTGGCCGTCCGGTGGTAGTTTTCTTCAGGACTCGGAGCCGAAGACACCAGGTCTGCAAGAGGTCGAAACATGGCAATTGATTCGCGAAATCGCTGGATGCCTCCATCTCCGCACCGCGAGAGGATTATCGAGGAGCTGGAGACGGGACGGCTGACGTTGAGGGAGCGTGGCCACGGTTTGCCTCCCGTGGTAGTGCACGAGGATGGCGGTCACATCGATCTTCCCGATATTCGATGGAACGGATCGAGATGGAAACTCGCCGAAACACCGTCGGCGGGCGGGCGTCAAACGGCGTACAGCGACGTTTGCGGTTGCAGTTTCGAGGCGGCGGACATCATCAAGGAGGCGGATGCCCTGTCCGACCAGGACGTAGCGCGCATTCGTGAGCTGGAGCAAGACGTGGACTACATGGTCGCCCGGATGGACGGCCGTCTTCAGAAATACTCCGACTTTGCCGCGAGCCTGGAATCTATAGCAAGGAAGATCGGGGAGATAGCTCGCCCCGATCCCGGCGACGTTGGCGAGTATTTCGAGGAAGCTTCCAAATTGCTGCGGCTTGGCCCTCTGAACTCCGAGTCGAGGGAAAGACTGACAGATCTTACGGAGCGGGCGCGGCTGGTCGCGCAGGCCCAGGAAGACACAATGAAAGAAAAGAAGGTCCTTGCCATTCAGGCTCTTCTGGCCTTCGAAGCTCTGCGGGGCGCCCGGAATTGGGACGAGGCAATCGAAGAGGTGCGCTCAACCGACGGATCCTGATTGCCGGGACCGAGCGCGTCAGCGGCCCGTGAACAGTTGGAAGGCGACGCCGTTGCGCAAATCCCAGGCGGGCGCGGGCCGTCTAACGATTTGTTAGGAGACTGCGGGAGGCCCCCGGCCCGCGGCTAATGAATCGAGACGTCCAGCGGGCCTCTACTCCTCTTCTTCGGTGCCCTGAAGAGCGGCCACGGCGGCCATGTCTTCGAGCGTGGTGGTGTCGCCTTTGACCTTGCCGCTCGTGGCAATTTCGCGCAACAGGCGACGCATGATCTTGCCGCTGCGGGTCTTTGGCAGAGTGGGCGTGAACCTGAGGAGCTTTGGCCTGACGAAGCGGCCAATTCGCTCGCCCACGAAATTGACGAGCTCGCGCTGAAGGTCGCCGCTTTCTTCAAAGCTGCCCCGAAGCGTCACGAAAGCCGCCACGGCCTCCCCTGTGATCTCGTCCGGAAAGCCGATGACGGCCGCCTCGGCCACTGCCGGATGCTGGACCAGACAGCTTTCCACCTCGGCGGTGCCGATGCGGTGTCCCGCGACGTTTAATACGTCGTCGACCCGACCGATAATCCAAAAGTAGCCGTCGGCGTCTCTGCGGGCCGCGTCGCCGGCGAGATATACGCCGTCAATGCGCTTGAAATACTGGTCGAAGAACCGTTCGCGGTCACCGAATTCGCCATCGTGCCCCGACTGCCCCCAGCCATCCTTGTAGATGCCGCGGATCATCGACGGCCACGGCTGTTTGATGACCAGAAGACCTCTCTCGTTTGCGGCTACGGAGTTGCCGGACTCGTCTACGACGTCGGCGTCGACCCCCGGGAAAGGCAGTGTCGCTGACCCCGGTTTGGTCGTAATCGCTCCGGGGAGCGGCGTAATCAGAATACCGCCGGTCTCGGTTTGCCACCACGTGTCGACGATTGGGCACTGGCCGCCGCCGATAACTCGTCGGTACCAGAGCCACACCTCGGGGTTAATCGGCTCTCCGACGGTGCCCAGGAGCCGCAGGCTGGAGAGATCGTGCTTTTCCGGCCATTCGTCCCCCCACTTGATGAATGCTCGGATGGCGGTCGGCGCGGTGTAAAAGATAGTGACGTTGTACTTGTCGACGATCTCCCAAAAGCGGTCAGGCGCGGGGTGGTCGGGGGCGCCCTCGTACATCACGCCCGTCGTTGCGTTTGCGAGGATGCCGTAGACGATATAGCTGTGTCCGGTCACCCATCCGATATCCGCGCTACACCAGTAGATGTCGTCGGGCTTGAGGTCGAAAACCCATTTGGATGTCACCGCCGTCTGGATGAGGTAGCCGCCCTGCGCGTGAACTACTCCCTTGGGTTTTCCGGTCGTGCCGCTGGTGTAGAGGATGTACAGCGGATGCTCGGCCGGGACCGATTCCGGCTCACAATCCGCCGACTGCCCCTCGATCAGATTGTCCCACCAGATGTCGCGCCCGTCCGCCATCTCGATTTCGTTTCCGCAGCGTTCGTAAACGACTACGTTTTCGACAGACTCGCACTCACCGTCGGCGAGCGCGCCGTCGACGTTCCGCTTGAGGGGAATTACCTTGCCTCTTCGCCAGCCGCCGTCGGCGGTTACAATCGCTCTGGCCGAGGCGTCCTGAACGCGGTCTCGAATTGCGTCGGAGCTAAAGCCCCCGAATATGACGCTGTGAACGAGTCCAAGCCGGGCGCAAGCGAGCATTGCCACCGGCAGCTCGGGGATCATGGGCATATAAATCACCACGCGGTCGCCGCGCTCCAGTCCAAGGCTCTTCAGGCCGTTGGCGAAGCGGCAAACGTCGTCCAGCAAGTCCCCAAAGCTGACTGTCCGCATATCTCCCGGCTCGCCCTCCCAATGGAAGGCGACTTTGTCGCCGAGGCCGTTTTCGACATGGCGGTCGAGGCAGTTGACCGTGATGTTGAGCTCGCCGTCCACAAACCACCGGGTGAAGGGCAAGTTCCACTCCCGAAGTTTCGTCCAGGGCTTGGTCCATAGGAACTGGTCCGATATCTCGCGCCAAAACGATTCCGGCTCTTCGAGACTCCGGCGATGCAGCTCCCTGTATTGCTCGAAGCTGCCTATATGAGCATTGCGCGCGAATTCATCCGGCGGCTCGAACGAACTTACCTGGACCTGGTCTCCGTCTGCGTCAGCCATTTCATCCTCCAACTCCACAAGCGACTGGGTGACAACCCATGTGCGCCAGTCTCGCCAGTTTCGGACGAACCTCTTGCATGTAATTTCAACGGATTGCGGGCGTCACGCCTCCGCGAGCGCCCGCGCGGACGCCATGGTGTTGTCGGAGGCAAATATTAGACGTTCGACTTTAGACTGTCACGGTGAGATCACTTTGGCTCCGGACTCGCGAACCGGATGGTCTGCGCATTTGGGGCGAGGCGGTCGTTTTGCAGTCTCGCGGAGGGCTCGATGGACGTATACGACCGGCTCGGGATCACCAAGATCGTGAATGCGCAGGGAAACGTCACGCGGATCGGTGGGTCGATAATGGCCCCGGCGGTGCTGGAATCGATGGCCGAAGCGTCCCGGCATTTCGTTTCCATCGAAGAGTTGAACGAGAAGATCGGTCAGCGGATCGCCGGCCTGATCGAAACCGAAGCCGCGATGGTCTGTTCGGGCGCGGCGGGAGGACTTCTCCTCGCCGCGGCGGCGTGCATGGCTGGATCGGACGAGGAAAAGATCAAGCAGCTTCCCGACACGACGGGTATGCGCGACGAGTTTGTGGTGCAGGCCCTTCACCGAAGCGAGTACAACCAAAGCGTTAGAGTAGCCGGCGGAACGCTGGTGGAAGTTGGCGGGCCGCAAGGCGCGACCGAAGAGGAGATCGCCGGCTCGCTGGGCCCCGACACGGCGGCCTTTTTGTACAACATCTTGCCGATTGCGCGAGTTTGGCAACGCGGCGTTTCGCTTGAGCGAGTGGTTGCAATCGCTCACGAACGCGGAGTTCCCGTAATCGTCGACGCATCCGCAATCCTGCCGCCCTTGAGCAATCTAGTCGACGTACCGGCGACGGGCGCGGATCTGGTGACCTTCAGCGGCGGCAAGGGGCTGGAAGGTCCCCAGGGAACGGGGATACTGTGCGGAAGCGCCGGACTCATCAGAGCGGCAATGATGAATTCGAACCCGAATCAGTCGGTGGGCCGGGCGATGAAGGTGGCCAAGGAAGAGATGGTTGGGCTGCTGACGGCCGTAGAGCGATATTTCACGAGAGACCATGAGTCCGACCGGAAACGCTGGCGCGCCATGTGTGAGCACATCGCCTCGGCCGTCGAGACTATCGGCGGGCTTACCGCGGAAGTCATCTTCTGGGAAGCCAGGGGTATTCCGGCGGTACGGTTTGCCGTGGACGAGGATGAACTTGGGCTATCCAAGGAAGATCTGCTGGACCGACTGAGGGCGGGAGATCCGCCGGTCTATCTATGGGGATACGCCGGCGAGTTTTGCATGGCGCCCAGCACGCTTAAGGACGGCGAGGACGAGATCGTCGCCCAGGCTCTCCGTCGCGCGGCGAGTCCGGCTTGATCGACTTTTAGCTAACTACCACGGACGGCAAACAACAAGACAGGTTTACCGTCAGCTTGAGGCATTGCCCTGAATCAGGCTGCCACAGCGTGATCGTAAGACAGATCTGTTATCCGGACGTCCTGGCCCGCGCGGCTATGACCTGCTCCTGAAGGTGCATCGGGACTTCCTCGTAGCGAATGAAGTCGATAGTGAACGATCCGCGTCCCTGTGTGATCTGACGCAGATCCACCGCGTAACGCTGCACTTCGGACAGCGGGATCTCGCCGATTATTACGGTGTACCCTCCGGCCTGGTCCGTACCGCTTACACGCGCCCTCTTGGAGTTCAAATCGCTGATGATCCCTCCGGTAAAGGTATCCGGTACGGACACTCTGAGTTCGTAGATAGGCTCGAGGATCGTGGCGCCCGCCTTTCTGGCGGCTTCGCGAAAGGCAAGCGCTCCCGCGAGCTGGAACGCCTGGTCAGACGAATCGACCTGGTGCTCTTTGCCGTCAACCAGGCGGACCTTACATCCGACTACGGGATAGCCCGCCAGGATTCCTTCCGCCATCGCGCCCTTAACCCCCTTCTCCACGGCCGGCACGTAACTTCTGGAAATGGCGCCTCCCACGATTTCGTTCGCGAATTCGAAGTCGCCGATATCTAGCGAGAGAGGTTCGAGCACGATCGTGACATCGCCGAACTGACCGTGCCCGCCCGTCTGTCTCTTGAAACGGCCGTTAGCCCTAGTTGGACGGCGGATGGTTTCCAGGTAAGGCACTTGCGGAACGGAAATGTCCACCTTGGCGCCAAACTTGCTTTGCAGCCGCTCCACCGCGACGTTGAGATGACCGTCGCCTATTCCCCACATCAGAGTCTCGCCGGTGGCGTCGTCGCGCGTTACACGGATAGTGGGGTCTTCCTCGGTGACACGCGACAGCGCGGTTCCGAGCTTGTCGAGGTCGGACTTCGTCTTGGGAGTTATTGCAAAGGCGATCGCCGGATTGGGAAACTCAATACCCGGCAGTGCTTCGGCGTCGCGGCTTGCCGCGAGAGTGTCCCCGGTCAGGGTCGAGGCAAGTTTGGCCACGGAGCAGATGTCGCCGGCGACCACCGTTGTGGCGTCGATATGCTCCTTGCCCCTGGGATAAGAGAGGGGACCAAGCCTTTCGTCCGTTCTCTTTGCGAGATTTCGAACCTGGAAATTCGACGTAAATTGGCCTGAGTAGACTCTTAGGAATGTAAGCCTGCCCATATTTGGATCGACGATTGTCTTGAACGCAAGGGCGGTGCCGCCGTTGGCCGACGAGCTGCCGACCACTTCGGGCGGCGGCGCCAAAGCGGCGAGCCCGTCAAGCAACGGCGCGCTGCCATAGTTGCGCACTGCCGACGCACAAAAAACAGGGAATAACTCGCGTGCCGCGACGCCAGTTCTCAAAGCCGCCGTCATTTCCGCAGGGGTTATTTCTTCGTCCTCGAGGTATTTCTCGGTCAAATCGTCGTCGACCGCGGCGACTGCCTCCACCAGCGTTTCCCGGGAATCGCCGGCCAGATCTTCGAGTGCTTCGGGTACGTCTTCGCGGCGCCCATTGCCGCCGTCGAACGACACGCCTTGCATGGCGGCAAGGTCCACGATCCCGTTGAAATCCCGCGCGGAGCCGTAGGGTATCTGCATGGGTACAACAGGGCCGAACGTCTCCGTAAGCGACTCGACCACGGCGTCAAAGTCGGTGTTGTCGCGGTCCATGCGATTGATGACTATGAACACGGGCAGGTCCATAGCCTCGGCGTGTTTCCAGCCCAGCTCGGTCCCGACCTCGATGCCGCCGGTGGCGTCCACGAGAAGAAGCGCGGCGTCGGCGATGCGGGTGCCGGAGGCGATCTCGCCGATAAAGTCAGGATCGCCGGGAGTGTCTATGAAGTTGAGCTTGGTCTTCTTCCATTCGCATGTAACGACCGAAAGGCTCAGCGATGTCTTGCGCCGGATTTCGTCGGGCAGAAAATCGCCAAGCGTATTGCCATCGTCGATATTGCCGAGTCTGCTCGTCGCGCCGGACGTGTGAACCAGAGCCTCTACTAGCGATGTCTTGCCAGCGCCCTTTTGTGACAGAAGCACGACATTGCGTATTTGATCGGTGGCATACTGTTGCATCCGGGGCTACTCCAAACTCGCGTCCAACAGGAGGACCCGAATATGTCCGGACGAGTCAGAGGATTGCGGGTTCGGGTCCTCTCACCTTCAGGATCGCAATTATAGACGGCCGCGGAAGGCCGAAATCACCGGTTGGACAATGCGCTTCCCACGAGCTCTCGAAAGCCGCGGCAGTCCTCGCGCCGGGTTGTAAATAGATTGCCCAGCCGAATCGTCGTTAAGTGTGGCACCTCGCTTCTGACCGAGCCGGGCGTTGGCGTCGACGAACGCTACATAAGAGCACTTAGCGACAACGTGGTCGAATTGATGCGGGACGGAATCCAACCGGTTCTCGTGATTTCGGGCGCGGTCGCAATGGGAAGGGCCATTTTGGGGGGCGATGGGTCGTCGAATTCGACTATCTCTCGTCAGGTTCTCGCGGCGGTAGGACAGTCGCCGCTAATGAGCGTTTTCGAGGATGCCTTCCGCAGTTTGAATACGACCGTGGCGCAAACGCTGCTATCACGCGCCGCGCTCGAGGACAGACGGGGGTATTTGAATGCCCGTAATACCCTTCTGGCATTGCTCGACCGCGACATCGTGCCGGTAGCGAATGAGAACGACGTGGTTGCAACGGAAGAGTTGCACTTTGGCGACAACGATACGCTGTCCGCGCTGGTGGCGAATCTGGTCGATTCGGACTTGCTGGTGATGATGACGAACGTCGAAGGCTACATGCGGCCTGATTGTGACGGCGTTATGAAGTTGGTTTCGGCCACCGATCGCATCACCGACGAGATGATTGCCGACGCCGGAGGGGCTGCGTCCCCCGCGGGAACCGGTGGAATGAGAACGAAGCTGCAAGCCGCGGGCATGGTAACGGCTCACGGAGCCACGGCCGCGATCGTAGACGGCCGCGATCCCGGAAATCTCCTCCGATTCGTTCGTGGCGAGCGTGTTGGGACGCGGTTTTCGGCCACTGGCTCCCGACGCGAAAGCCGAAAGCGCTGGATGCTTACGGACCTGGCGCTAAAGGGGCGAGTTCGTATCGATGAAGGCGCCGTCAAGGCGCTGGTGCGGCACGGCAGGAGTCTTCTGCCGGCGGGAGTGATAGGAGTCGAAGGCGTATACGGGCGGGGCGACCTGGTGGCTGTCGTCGGCCCCGATGGTTCCGTAGTTGCGCACGGTCTTACGAATTACGGCATCGAGGACCTCTCTCGGGTAATGATGCGGGACTCGTCGGCGATAGCGAATATCCTTGGTTACGAATATGGCGAAGAGGTCATCCACAGAAACAATCTGGCTTTGAAATCTTCGATAGACCGTCGTTCGAGGGACTGATGGTAGATCGATTCCGCCGCGCCGGGGGTTGACGGGTCAATGGACGGTATTTCGACCGAGCTTGTAGATAAGGCCGCGCTGGCTCATCAAGCCGCGCGGTCCCTCGCCACTTTGTCCACCGCCAAGAAGAACGCAGCCCTGCGCGCCATGGCATCGGCAATCAAGGAGAACTTGAGTCGAATTCTCGCCGAAAATGCCAAGGACGTTGCAATCGCGGCTCAAAACGGCGCTGATGAACATATCCTGGACCGGCTTCGTTTAACCCCGGAACGCGTCGATTCGATGGTGGAGGGGATCGGGCAGGTCGTCCTGCTGCCCGATCCGATCGGGGAGATAATCGAGTCGCGGATCGTGGAAAGCGGCCTTGAGGTTTCGCGCCGGCGGGTCCCGCTGGGAGTCGTCGGAATAATCTACGAGGCGCGTCCAAACGTCACGGTTGACGTTGCCGCTCTTTGCCTGAAGTCGGGAAACGCGCTTGTCCTGCGCGGCGGCAGCGAGGCCCTGAACAGCAACCGGGCGCTCGTAGCGGTGATCTCGGAGGCGGCAAGCGAACACGGGGCGCCCGACGGTTGGGTGGAGTCGCTGGAAAACATGGACAGGGCCATCGTCGGACAAATGCTGCGACTGAATTCGCTAATCGACGTTATCGTTCCACGAGGCGGAGCGGACCTGGTGAGCTTTGTGACGCAGAATTCAACTGTACCGGTCCTGGAGACGGGATTCGGAGTTTGTCACACGTATGTCCACGAGCGCGCCGATCAGGGCAAGGCCGCCAGGGTCGTCTTCAATGCCAAGGTCCGGCGGCCCTCCATCTGCAACGCCCTCGATTCGCTGCTCGTGGACAGGGGGATCGCCGCGGAATTCCTGCCGTGCATTGCCCGCGAGCTCGATCGGGCGGGCGTCGAAATGAGGGTCGATCCGGAAGCGGCTATCGCGATTCGAGGGGTTGCTCCCACGGCGGTCGCCAGGCCGGAAGACTACGACACCGAGTTCCTGTCCAAGCGGGTTGCCGTGAAAGTCGTGGATGGACTAGACCAGGCGATCCAGCACATCCGGGAGCATGGCTCCGGTCATTCGGAGGCAATATTGACGGAGGACCATTCCGTGGCGAGGCGATTTGTCAACGAAGTAGACGCGGGGGCGGTTTACGTCAACGCGTCGACTCAATTCACAGATGGCGGCGAGTTCGGCCTAGGCGCGGAAATTGGCATAAGCACTCAAAAGCTCCATGCGCGAGGGCCGATGGGCCTTCGCGAGATGACGGCCTACAAGTGGGTTGTTATCGGCGATGGGCACACCAGACCGTAGCTCGATTGCAGTCGAGTCATGTGCAGAGCGCAGGGGTCCTACCAGGGGCGGCTTTGAGCAGTCGGAAACCGGATGGGCAACTGGAATTCACGTAAATCTGCCCTGCGTCGGTGGGACCATTTGCCGGTGTCCAGTGATATTATTCGCATAGAGGTGAGATTTGGGTTTTCGGTATTTTGAATGGCCGCAATCGCTAATCTCGATGCTTCGTCCGAACTGCAAACGGGCGCGCCAGCGCTGGCTCGGCGTTTGAGAAACACCCCGCATATCCACGCTTATGGCCGAACCTAGAAACGTATCGCGCCGCGCCCTGCTCGGGATGGCCGTTCTGGGGGGCGGCTTTGCGCTCGGCGCCGGTTCGGCGGTGGCAACGCGCATCGCCATGCGTTATCAGGGCGAGTTCCTGCCGGGATCGAAAGTCGGCGGAGTGGACTTATCCGGTCTTACGCCGGAGCAGGCCGTCGATCTATTCGATTCCCGCTGGCGAGGATATATCGCCTCGCCAGTCGTCTTTAAGACTCCCGATCAAGACTGGAAGCCTTCGGCGGAAGAAATTGGGATAGGCGTCGACTACCTGACGCCAATTCGCAAGGCTTATGCGTGGGGACGGACCGGCGGGATTTTTCGCAGAGGCAGGGAAAACGCGGCCGTGACCGCCCTGTCGAGGGATTTTCCGATCGAATTCACTTTTCAGCGCGGCAAGCTCAGACGCTATCTGGCCGGGATAGCTTCCAGGTACTTTCGCCCGGTCGTCAACGCCTCCGTAGAGGTCAAGGATGGCGAGATAAGGCTTCGCGCCGGCAGTCGGGGTATGGAACTGGACTGGGAAGCCGCGGTCGACCTCGTCAACCCGCCGGGGCCGAATGTGGGACCGCAGCTAATAACGATACCGATCAAAGAGACGGCTCCCAAGCTATCGACCGCAAACGCTGAGGGTCTGACTCAGACAATTACGAAAATGCTTGAAGACCCGATCGTGCTCGATTTCGAGGGCAATGGCTGGCTCCTTGACCAGCGGACGTTGAGGGACGCCTTGAGGCTTGAGCGGGTGGGAACCGAGATAGTTCCCACGTTCGACAGATCGAAATTCGAACCCCTCTTCGATGAGATTGACAGCCGACTTTCAATCGCGCCCAGCGATGGGGCATCGAGATTCGATTCGGAATCGGAGCGAGTCGTCGAATTTGTGCCGTCTATTGACGGCCGCAGGCTCGACCGCGGTTCGCTGGCCAGTGGAATAGTTGAGGGTGCGAAATCGGGAAACCGAACAGTCGACATTCCGATTATCGGCGTTCCCGCGTCTCGAACTGGGGTCAAAGACCTGGGAATCGAGCACCTGATCGCCGCGGGTGAATCGTTCTTTCGACACTCGCCGTCGTTTCGCGTCCACAACATTGAGGTCGGCGCCCGGCTCCTGAACGGTTCGCTGCTAATGCCGGGAGACGAGTTTTCATTCAATAGATACCTGGGGCCGATTGAGTACGATCGAGGCTTCATCGACGGACTGGTGATTATTGAGGACAGCACCGTTGACGCGATCGGCGGGGGAATATGCCAAGTTTCGACGACCCTATTCAGGGCAGCCTTTCTTGCGGGCTTGCCGATCGAAGAGCGGCACAAGCATCTATACAGGGTCAGATACTACGAGCAAGGTGACTTCCCGATCGGATTCGACGCGTCGATTTGGCAGCCTGTGCTGGACCTTAGATTCGTCAATAACACCGAAGGCCCGATCATGGTTCGTACGGTTTTCAGTCGCCGCGAAAGTTCGCTCAAGTTCGAGTTGTGGGGCCGCAGACCCAACCACACGGTCGAGATATCCGGGCACCGCCTCTCGGACTGGGAGGACCCGCCGCCGGACGAGTGGGTGATCGATGAGGAGCTGCCGGAAGGGACGACGCGGCAAACAGAATGGGCCGTTAAAGGCGTGTTCGCAGTTTTGGAGCGCAAGGTAACGTCGGCTACGGGCGCCGTTTCAAATTCCAGGTTTTCGTCCAGCTTCTTGCCATGGCCGAATCGGTATCTGGTGAGTCCGGACGTTGCCAAGGAGGAAGCGCCCGAGGCTTACGAGGAATGGCAGCTGGCAAAGGCTGCCGAGGAAGCCGACGAGGAGACGGACGTGGAAGTCAACGAGGACGCCGCCGAGGAGACCGCTGAGGAGAGCGGCGACGAAACCGCCGCGGAGACCGAAGCAGTCGAGTCGGATGAAGAGCAAACCAACGGGAACGAATAGGATCTTTCCAGGTGGCTGGATTGCTAACGACGGCCTCGCCTTGTACGAGACTTGGACTCGCCGCAGTGTGCGAGCGCCGGGACCGATTTGAGCGGCGTCGATACACTAGGTGACCATGCGGGGCGTGGCGCAGTCCGGATAGCGCGCGTGCTTTGGGAGCACGAGGTCCCGGGTTCAAATCCCGGCGCCCCGACCGGCGGCTGTCGCAGGCGTTTCGACGTAATTTCAACGTTACGCTCGGAATAATCGATTCCGCCGACTCGACGCGTTGTCGAATGACATGGAATACGGCTTGCCGAGCTGGCGGCTGGCCGGATCATGCATGGTGTTAACTCGCTTCTGTGAGAAGGTTGCGCCTATGCTTGGTGCTTGTGACTCCGCGTCGATTTGCGGCGCCGGTTGAAATTGGCAAAAGGAGTGCGCGTGAGCGATCGTCCCATTATCGGCATTACGCTGGGCGACCCTACTGGGATCGGACCGGAAATCGTCGCGAAATCGCTTTTGCGGTCCGAGGTCTATGACGAATGCCGTCCCCTGGCTATCGGAAGTCAGTCCGCGCTTGATCGCATTATCCAAATCTGCGGACTCGATCTCACGTCTCGACGCATCGACCGCGTGGCTGAGTCGAAGTTCGAGCCCGGTTCGATTGAGGTGTACGACGTCTGGGGAACGGATCATACGGAATTGCCTTTCAAGCGCCCGACCGCCGAGGGCGGCGAGGCAGCCGTAACCGCCGTGATAAAGGCGGTCGAGCTGGCGATGGCCGGCGATATCGATGCAATGGCGACAGCTCCACTGCACAAGCTTGCGATGAAGATGGCCGGCTACGATTTCCCCGGTCACACCGAGATAGTCGGGCAGTATTCGAACTCACCGAGTCCTAGGATGATGCTCGTGGCCGGCAACTTGCGCGTCGTACACGTGTCTACTCACGTGGGGTTGCGGGACGCGGTTGATCTTGTCGAGCGCGAGCGCGTGCTGGAGGCAATTGAAGTCTGTCATAACGCGCTGCTCGCGGTGGGACTGGATAGTCCTCATATTGCCGTCGCGGGACTAAATCCTCACGCCGAGCCCGGCGGCATGTTCGGCCCCCAGGAAGAACACGAGATTACCCCGGCGGTGGAGCAGGCCAGGGCGCGGGGAATAAAAGTCGAAGGGCCTTTGCCTCCGGATACCGTCTTCGCCAGGACGCGCGACGGCGACTTCGACGGAGCAGTCGCCATGTATCACGACCAGGGGCATATCGCCGTAAAGATGCTCGGATTCCACCACGGCATAAACGTGACCGTTAACACGCCGGTTATTCGCACGTCAGTGGATCATGGGACCGCCTATGGGCGCGCCGGTGAGGGTCGGGCAAGTGACGAGAGCATGACCGCGTCCGTACTTCTTGCGGCGGAGATGGTCAAGACAAAGCGCCGGCTCGAATCGGTAACTTCAGGCGGCGTGCGAGTCACGAATTAGCCGGTTCGTACGTTGTTAATATGCATCCCGCCAGCATTTTGGACGGGGTGTAGACGCAGCCACAGGTCGCGGGCATAATTCGCACTTATCAGTAGGGCACATGGGAGGCTGGGGGCGCTCTGCTAGCGTCGCGACTCCGTATAAGATTGGGCCAGATTGATATCGACCAAACCGTTCCGTAGACCCTCGCGCAGCCGGGGGGAATATCTAAGTCTCCTCGGAGCGCTCTCTGCTTTGGGGATCGCCGCGATTCTCGGGGTTGTCGTCTGGGCGTACTCCAGCGACGTGCCGGCCAGCGACGCGCCAGCCGGCGCTGTCGAAACCCAAGGCGGTAACGCGCCCGCAGTCCAGGAGGCGAGCGTTGCGACGCCCGCGGCGCCGAGTTTCAAAGAGAAGGTTCGTCAGGCGGTCGCGCCTGTCGTCGATCTCCCCGCCAAAGTGACCAATCCGCTGGAGTTCATTCCGGACTGGCCCGCCGAGGAGGAAGTTTCGTTCCTGCTGTTGGGAACCGACAAGCGTGAGGACGATCCGTTCGCGAAGACGGACACGATCATGGTGCTGAAGATCTATCCGGAATCTGGGTCGGCGGTCCTAGTTTCGATACCTCGCGACGTATGTCTCGATAAATGTGAAACCGAGCCGTACCGCATAAACACCGTTCTCTTCCTGGAAGGGGCTGATCGTCTGCGAGAGCGTGTGGCGAGTCTGGTCGGATTCCCGATCGATTATCACGTGACGATGGACTTCGATGGGTTTGTGGGGATCGTCGACCTCTTTGGGGGAGTCGACGTTAGAGTCGAGCGCGATATTTTCGACTACAAGTATCCAAACGCGACTGATGATGGGTTCGATCCATTCATCCTGAGGGCGGGCACGCACCGGCTTAACGGCGACGCGGCGTTGAAATACGTGCGTACGCGGTGGGAAGACCCGGAGGGTGATTTCGGCCGCATGGAGAGGCAGCAGCAATTTCTGACGTCGATTCGCGATCAGATTTTGACGCCTGAGTCGATAGTCAAGGCTCCGGCGCTGGTCGGGCGCGTGATCAGTATGTTCGAATCCAATTTGCCCGTTACGAAAATCCCCTCTTTGGCAAAGCTATCTCTGCAGATACCAGGGACCGCTCTCAAGGTCGCAAACATCGACTACACCGAAAGCCGCGTCTATCCGGCGGAGGGAGAGAACGGCGCGAAGGTGTTGATTCCTAACGTCCGCCTGATTCAGCGGTATATCGCTCAGGTCGCCGACGAAGCAAGGCAGGCCGGCAGCGTGGGGCGCAATCTGGAATACGAACTGGTCGCCCGCCAGCAGCTAGAGCCCTGAGGCCAGCCAGCTCTCCTAAAGAAACGGCTAGCGGCCTTGTGGTCGTTTCCTACAACGTCCGCGGTGGCCGCGACGTTGACGACCGGGCGAATCTCGACCAGCAGCGGGACCTCCTGAGGTCGCTCAACCCCGACGTGGTGGCTTTGCAGGAGGTTGACCGCGACTGGGTGCGGAGCGGCTCGGTCGATCAGTGCGAATACTTCGCCGCCGGTCTCGGGATGAACGCCGTATATGCGCCAAATCTGCTCGGTACGTGGAATTCGGAACCACGCCCGGTCCAATACGGCGTCGCCGTGCTATGGAAAGGCCCTGCCTGCCCGAGTGGAGGTAACGCACTGCCCGGTCTGCCCGGGCGCGAGCCGCGCGGGTTCGCATGGGTTGAACTTGAGCATAGAGGAACGCCATTCGTCGCCGTATCGACGCATCTTGGCAGGCATGAAGTGGGTCGGCTATGGCAAGTCGAATCGCTTTGCCACTGGGTATTGAGGCGGAGCGTGCCGGTGATACTCGCCGGTGACTTCAACATGGACTCCGGCTCGTCCGGGTATCAATTGATGACGGAGCGGTTGAACGATCTCACAATTGGGGCGAATCTGCTTACTTTTCCGTCGGACAAACCGTCCCGGCAGATCGACTATGTTTTTGCCTCGCACAGTGTGCGACCCTTTTCCGCGCTGACCGTGGATGTTACGGAATCCGATCACCTGCCGGTCGTTCTCCGAATCGGCTTCCGAGTCCCTCCTGGAGCTTCGCGCTAGAATCCCGGCGATCGTGGCGTGGTGGAGGTTCAATTGCTGACTCTCAATGCGGAGGCGCCCGCGGAGATTTTCTCCATAGGCACGGAGGTGGTTCTCGGCAGGATCCAGGATACGAATTCGTCGTGGCTGGCTGAGCGGATCGTCGCCGCCGGCGGCGATCTGGGCAGAATCACCGCGGTTCGCGACGTTCCCGACGAAGTGGAATCCGCGCTGCGTGACGCGATCGACCGCGGCGCCGGACTCATTGTGACGACGGGGGGGCTGGGGCCCACTCCGGATGACCTCACCGTGGAAATCATTGCGAAGATTGCCGGCTGCGGAGTGCGGTCGGATGAAGCCGTAATCGCCGATTACAGGGAGAGGCGGCAGATTCCCGCGACCGAGGAGCTAAACCGAAGCATGATAAAGATGGGCGCCGTGCCCGAAGCGGCTCACGTGTTCATCAATCCGGTCGGCTGGGCACCTGGCTTCGCAGTCGAGGTGGACGGTTCGGTGCTGTTTTGCATGCCGGGACCGCCGCGTGAAGTGAAGGGGATATTCGAGGCTCATCTTGCCGGAGTCGTCAGTGAAGGCTATCGCGGCAAAGTAGCGGTCCGCCGGGTCCGAATCGAGATGTTCGAGTCGCAAGTCTCTCCCCTCCTGCAAGAGGTTATGGGCAGATTCCCCAACGCCTACCTGAAGGCGTACGTGGCGATGGGAGACGGTACCGGATTGCCTGTTGACGTAGTTGTTCGCGGCGCCGACGGACTTCCGCCTCGCCAGGAGCTCGAAAGAGTTCTCGGTTTCTTTGCCGCGCTGGCCGAGGTGCACGGCAAGTCGCTTGAGACCATAGACTGAGCCACAGCCGTGGACGATGACCGTCCCGCGCAAATCGTGACTGACTTCGCGGAAATCGGTCGAGACATGTTCATTGCCGGCCTTGTCGGCTCACATAGCGGGAATATGAGTGTTCGCCTGGACGGTCGAGTGATCATCACACGAAGCGGAGCGCGTTTGGGACGCCTTGCCGCCGGGGACCTCGTCCAGTCTCGAATGTCCGACGAGAACATACCGAGTGAAGCGTCGTCGGAGGCGAGCGTGCATCTGGCGGTGTACGCGCACTCCGATCACCTAGCGGTTATTCACGGACACCCGGCTAACGCTATCGCGGTCTCCTTGCTCGAAAGCGGCGCCGAGTTCGCGCCGCAGACTTTGGAGGCTTGCCACTACATGCCTCGAGTTCCGATTATCGATGCGCCGGCTGGGAGAGCGGTGGAAGCCGCGGCGGGCGAGATTGCCAGAATGCTCGCAGAGCACAAGATCGTCATAGCTCGCGGGCACGGCACGTATTCGGCGGGCGCTTCTCTGGAGGACGCGTTCCAGTGGACCTCCGTGCTTGAGGATGCCTGCAAGGTGGCGTTGTCGCTAAATTGGGCCAGGTAATAGATCTGGGATAGGGCGTTGGGTCAACCTCGCGTTGCCCCGGAGATGACGAGCGTATCTTCCGAAAACAGCAGAGTTTCCACCTCTATGGGGGGGCGGGGGAATCCGGCGTCCAGCGATCGCTCGGCGAGGCCAACGAGCGCGGCGCGCAGCGGCCCAGGCAGGAACAAGCCGCCGATCTGGACGCGAATCAGTTCAACACTGCGCACGCCTGTCTCAATTCGAAGACTAATGTCGTTTCGAAATGGGAAATCGAATCTGCCGATTCGCATTGTTCCAACCACGACAAGAGTGTTCTCTTTGAAGTGCGCCCGTAGATCTCTGAATTCGGTGAAGAGTTTCTTGCCGGCCCAGGCGTCGATCTTGGAGGCAAGCTCGGTCTCGGATATCGAAATGTGAACTGGAACGGAGACCCCGGTCTTCTTGCTCTGATTGATCGTCGAGTTGACTGCGGCCAGCCTGATGTTCAGTTCCGAACGATCATGATCGCTCACTATGATCTCAGTCAGGTCGGAAGTGTCGATTTCCGGTCTCGAAGCAAAGAAAGCAACCACGCCCAGGGCCGCGGCTGCGACGATAGCCATGTAAAGAAAAGTGCGAAAGCAGCCCAACATAGTGCAGAGTCTAGAGGGTTAACGCCGAGTTGAAGGGGCATATCAGCCAGGGCGCTTGCGTCGACGGCCTTTTTGGATCAAAGCAGCACGGTCGGGCCGGCATCGCGCAACCGCCATGTTGGAATAGTGCAATCGTGGTGCGATTCTCGAACTATGCCGCCGACATGCTGCGGTCCTTCATAACCTGAGATAGAAAAAAGGGGGACGTCTGCCGGAGAAGATAGTCGTCAGCTCGGCTCCGGGTAGAGCCGGCATCGTCGGAAATCCCAGCGATATGTACGGTGGGACCGTAATGTCGGTCGCGATCGAACGCCGGGCATTCGTCGCGATTGAACCCTCCGACGAGTTGATCCTAAGTTCGCTCGACGCGGGAGTCTCGCAGACGATTTGCGAGCGAGCCGATCTTGCCCTCGCGCCGTATCCGACCGCGGATGAGCTTCGCCATCTCGACCTCCGAGCCATCGAGTCCTTGCGCCGCCTGACCTACCTCAACGTTCTCAAGGCCGTTCTTTCCGAGCAGCCCTGGGGACGGCGGACGGCCAGGATCACGTGCTGGAGCGACATACCGCCCAATGCCGGCCTTTCAAGTTCCAGCGCGCTTGTCGCGGCGGCGCTCCACGCCACGGACCGGTTCCTGAAAATAAAGCGCGACAGGTATAGGGCGGCGGAGACGGCGCGATCGATCGAGTTTGAACGGATGGGGATCACGTGCGGATATCAGGACTTCTACGCGACCACCTTCGGCGGACTGTCGTACATGGATTTTCAAGGAAAGGAGCGCTGGCTCGGCCAGAATCTCGAACCCTTGGCCACGGTTGAGAACCTCACCGAGGCCAGCGGAACGTTGGTGTTCGTCGTGGCCAATACGGGTGTCCGGAGGGAATCGAGCTCTCCACACCGTCCGTTGCGGGAACGCTGGCTTCGCGGTGACCGCGAGGTAATCGACGGTATGTCCGCTATTGCGAACGTCGCTCGGAATGCGCGAGAGCTGTTCGAGCGGCGCGATTGGGTAAGCGTCGCCGAATCGATGACGGATAACCAGCGGATCATTCGCGGCCTGGGCGGCTCGGGAGAAGCGGTTGAACGGCTTCTGCGGACCGTCTTGGGGCTTGGGGCGAACGGCGCCAAGCTCGCCGGCGCCGGCCACGGAGGCACGATCATTTGCATCAGCCGTGAACCGGAGGCTTTCGCGGAGCGGTTGACGCGAACGCACGGGGTGGAAGCCTTTGCGGTCACTCAGGCCGCCAAAGGCGTCTCGTCCGAAGACCCGGATGCGGCGATGGCCCGACTAAATCGGCAGTAGATGACGGCGGAGCACTGACTTCCCTTTGCCGCGAGTTGCGGTTAGGCGACGGCGGGGCGTTCGCCAGGTTGCCACCATCATCGCCCCGGCAAGAGATCGAGGTGTGCTGAAATGGGACTAGAATCTCCGGCCGACTGCGACTGGTTTCCTGGCGGAGGGTGACGCGGAATCACAACGAGAGTGGAATTAGTGTCGCCGGGTCGCCGAATCGCTAATATCAAGGCGCGATCGATGATTTGCCGGCCCCGAAGTCCGGCGGGAAGTAGCAGGGACGATTGATTCGAGTATTGCGGCACTTTTGGTGGGCGCTGGGTCAACTCTATTACGAGTTGCTGACCGTGACTCTCAAGGTAAACATTCTGTGGACGCTTACGGTGCTGCCTCTCGTCTTTCCCGCAAGCCTGGTGGCTGTAGTTATGTCGCAGCCGGAGGCTCGCGACAGTATCGCCGACCGGATCATCCCCCTGGAGCTTCTGATGCTAGCGCCCATATTGACCGTCATAGTGCTGCTGGTCGCCGGGCCTGGCACCGCCGCCCTCTATCACAGCTCCCACAGGTTTATCGAGCTCGAACCTGTGACGTTCGGTCTGTTTTGGCGGGGCTTCAAACGGTATTTCTTCCGGGGCTGGCTTCTCGCGGTGACGGATTTCGCGGGGCTTTTCGTCTGCATGATCGGGTTCTCGTTCTACTGGTTTTCCGGAGAGCTTTTCCAGCAGATCATTGCCGTTTTGTTCATTTACTTGCTGCTGTTCTGGGTTTTGATGCAGCCATACTTGTACGTGCTCTTGGTCAGCCTTGATCTCAGCGTTTACCACACGGTCCGAAACGCTGCGGTGCTTGTGATCGGCAACCCGGGAGCGACCCTCGGCCTGGCGTTCATCACTCTCCTTAGCGCGATATTCGTTCCGGTTTTCAATATCGTCGCTCTCATCGTTGGGCCTTGCGTCGTGGCATTCACGGGCCATCGCGTCACCGCGGACCTGCTCGAGGCCTATGGGTTAACCACGGAGGAAGGCGGCGACGGCTAAACGGAGGTTCTGGCGAGACCGCATGATTTCAGAAGCGCAATGTCCTCGATAACTGTTGACGACGTAAAGGTTTGGTTGACGGCCAACGACGCCGTGAGCCGGATCATGAACAGATCGAGCAACCTCGGTCTCGGAATCAGCGAGGAAGGGGGCGGCCCAAAGGTAGTTGACGGGCGAGTGCTGGCGCTCGACGAGGTTGGCTTATCCGTGGAGGATGGCGAAACGATAGCTATCGTGGGTCCATCCGGGTGCGGAAAAACCACTCTCTTGAGGGCGGTTGGCGGATTGGCCCCGGTCAGTTCGGGCGCTGTGTACTTTGACGATGAGGACGTAACGGAACTTCCACCCAAAGACAGACTGATCGGCATCGTCTTTCAGAATTACGCGCTCTATCCGCACATGGAAAGTAAGCGTAACCTCGGGTTCTTCTTCAAGATGCATAAACGCGATCCGGAAGTGCCGGAACGTGTGGAAGCAACCTGCAAGATCATGGGCGACGGGTTCGAAGAGCTGCTCGACAGAAAGCCCAAAACGTTGTCGGGCGGACAAAAGCAGCGGGTTGCAATCGCGCGGTGCATCATCCGAAATCCCCGGGTATTCCTTTTCGACGAGCCGCTTTCCAATCTCGACGCAAAACTCCGCTCGCAGACCCGGGTGCAGATCAAGAGGCTGCTGAGGCGATTTGGAATCACGGCGGTCTACGTAACTCACGATCAGACTGAAGCGATCGCGCTTGGCGATCGCATTGCGGTTATGCAGGCGGGGAAGATCGTCCAGATTGGGACGTACAGTCAGATATATGAGCGTCCAATCAGCAAGTTCGTCGCCGGCTTTTTTGGCAGTCCGCCGATGAATCTGCTGCCCGCGTCGGTGCGGGAAGGTCGATTGATCTGCGGCGGTTGCGAATTCGAAGTCGACAGCGATTCACTTCGGGGCCTGAATGGAGAGTCGATCACGCTCGGAATCCGGCCAGAGCACCTTGAGCTCGGAAACGGCGGCGGGGGAGCCAATTGCCTCGCGCTGGAGGTTGACATTGTCCAGAGATTATTGAGCGATCGCAGTCAACTGGTCACGTTTCGGATGGCCGGGCACGACGTCGTCGGCAAGTTCGATCTCGGAGAAGATTTCGACCGGCAGGCGGTGGTCAGAGTGAGGTTTCGCGGGGACCTCATTCGAGTATTCGA
The DNA here is from genome assembly GCA_965218195.1 of Chloroflexota bacterium. GTDB lineage: Bacteria > Chloroflexota > UBA11872 > UBA11872 > VXNJ01 > JAPOVO01. The sequence continues at coordinate 3,474,568 of OZ244593.1, read as the reverse complement.
CAACCGTAACATCCGGGTCGTTTAGCCGTTGAATATATTGGCGTGCCATCGATGGAGATAGGCGATTTGAGGCCCATCGAGGGGCTGCGAATGCTATACTGAATGCAGATCGTAAGGTCTTTCCGAAAATGCTGCGAAGTGGGCGTCGTCCCACTTTTATTTTTCGTTCGACCCATTTAGAGGTGGCGCGGATCCCTCATCGAGCCGGCTGAATCAAACTAGGCAGGGGCTATGAAAAACGAATTCGAGCTGGCCCTTGCTCAGATTGCAGCCGAAAAAGGCCTCAGCCTGGATGACGTACTCGAGGCAGTGCGCGCCGGGGTCGAGTCGGCTTATCACGATATGCCTGGCGCCGCTCAAGACATTGAGGCGCGGGTTGGCAAAGAGGGAACTTTCACCGTGTACGCCAACCGGACCGTCGTTGATGAAGTGAGCGACGAGGCGACCGAAATATCGCTGGAAGCGGCCCAAGATATCGACAGTTCAGCCAACGTTGCGGAAGTCGTACAGGTTGACATAACTCCTGCGGGATTCGGCAGGATCGCCGCCCAAAAGGCCCGGCAGACGTTGTTTCAGACGCTTCGGGAAGCCGAGCGCTCGCTTGTATATGACCGTTATTCGGATCACGTGGGAGAGCTTCTCGTCGGACGGGTTACCCGAATGGACAATCGAGGGGCAATCCTGGAATTCGGGCGAGCGGAGGGCATTCTGCCGCCCAATGAGCAGATCCCGACGGAACGTTACCGGCCGGGGCAGCGCATGCGGGTGTACCTCGTAAGTCTTAACGATACCGGCAGGGGCCCGCTGCTGAGAGTCTCTCGCCGGCATCCGGACTTTGTAAGGCGGCTGTTCGAACGCGAAATTCCGGAAGTTGCCAACGGCGCCGTCGAAATCGTCACGATTGCCCGGGACGCGGGCGTTCGCGCTAAGGTGGTAGTGATGTCGAATCAGGACGGACTCGATCCGGTCGGGTCGTGCGTTGGCGTTCGCGGAGTCCGGATTCAGAACATCGTGCGCGATCTCGTGCCCGAGAAGGTAGAGATAATCGAATATCATTCCGACCCGCGGGCGTTCGTTGCTAACTCGTTGAGTCCCGCCAAGGTCCTGGAAGTCTCCGTGGACGTTGACGAAAACCTTGCCGACGTTCTGGTGAGTCCGGACATGGTCTCGCTCGCCATTGGCAAGGAGGGACAAAACACGCGACTAGCAGCTCGCTTGACCGGTTGGAGGATCAACATAAGGGACGCTTCCGCGCCGGACCGCCTGCACGTGGAGGCGGCGCCGGGGGTAGAGGAAATCCTTGACACCCTGGGAGTTTCGGCAGACGATGCGGCGGAATCCAGCGTCGGTGGGGAAGACACCGAAATGCAGGTCGCGGTCGATGGACCGGATACATCCAACCGGAGTCAGGAATAGGCGATGCGCAGGCATATCCCGCAGCGATCATGCATTGTGTGCCGGCTCAAAACGGCCAAAGACAAGTTGATCCGAATCGTGCGGCTGCCCGACGGATCCTTGAGTTTGGACTCGAGCGGACGTCTTTCGGGACGCGGCGCCTATGTTTGTGAATCCGTCAAATGCTGGGAGACTGCTGTTGAACGGGGGGCTATCGGAAAGGCTCTTAACGTTCGGTTGGAAGCCGGCGCCATCGATAAACTTCGTTCCGAGTTCCGGGATATCGCTTTGCAGGTGGGGGCGCCCTAGTGATGGTTGAAGCCTCGATAGTTCTAGATAACGAGTTTTGCAATGCCGCCGCGTAGCAGATCGGGGCGTTATCGCCCGCCAAGACGACGCCCCGGACGCCGCGCCGGTCCGTCGCAGGAGGCTCCGGGAGTGGCAGAGCAGGCTACGGCGGTTCAGGAGCGTCCGTCCAGGGTCACGCTCTCGGATTCCACAACTGTTCCGGAACTCAGCGAGCTCATCAATATGAGCCCGTCAGAGGTAATAGGCGAGCTATTCCGTCGTGGAATAGTCACCAATATCAATGCGGTTCTCGATTTTGAGACTGCGGCGATACTGCTTGCCGACTTGCAGATCGAGGCTGAACTAGCGACGAAGGTGGAAGCTCAAGAAGACCTCAAGATCGCGGCGGTGGACATCCCGGAGCCTGACGGCGAGGTCGGTTCAAGACCGCCGGTAGTCACTGTCATGGGGCACGTCGACCATGGAAAAACCACCTTGCTCGACGCAATCAGAAAATCCAGCGTCGCGAAAGGTGAAGTCGGCGGTATTACTCAAAGCATCGGCGCCTACCAGGTTCAGGTCGAGGACAGCCTGCTCACCTTTGTCGATACACCGGGCCATGAGGCGTTTACGGCAATGCGGGCGCGCGGCGCCGACATAACCGACATCGTCGTGCTCGTCGTTGCCGCGGACGACGGTGTAATGCCGCAAACGCGCGAAGCGATCGGCCATGCGCGAGCCGCGGGTGTTCCGCTTGTCGTCGCCGTAAACAAAATGGACCTCGAATCCGCCAACGTCCCGAGATTACTGGCGCAACTCGCAAACGAGGACGTGCTGGTCGAGTCCCACGGCGGAGATGTCGTTCACGTCGAAATCAGCGCGGAGCAAGGCGATGGATTGAACGACCTTCTTGAAATGATCATGCTCACGTCCCAGCTCGATCAGCCAACGGCTCGGGTAACCGGTCCGGGCCGGGCGACGGTCATGGAGACGCGATTGGACCGCAGCATGGGGCCGCTAGCGAACGTTCTCGTTACCGCCGGTGAGATCAAGCCTGCGAACTCGTTCGTGATTGGGACTGAAAATGGAAAGGTGCGCGCCCTTCTCGACCCCGCCGGTCAACGCGTAAAGCAGGCTACGCCGTCGCAGCCGGTTGTGGTTATGGGGCTTGGCGGAATGGTCAAACCGGGCGACGTGCTGGCCGTGGTCGAAAACGACCGCCTGGCCAGGCAGATCTCGGAATCGCGGAGGCTTCGAGCGCAGAGAGAGGACACTTCGGTAGCTGTCCGGCTTGGTCTGGAAGACCTCGCCATACAGCTTTCGAAAGGCCAAATTCAGCAGCTTGATCTCATCGTAAAGGGCGATACCGACGGCTCGGTCGAGGCCGTCGTTGGCTCGGTCGAGTCGCTGGGCGACGACATGGTAAAGGCCAACGTCGTTTATCGCGGCGTAGGCAACATCACCGAATCGGACGTCAACTTGGCGGTAGCGTCCAAGGGGGTTGTAATCGGTTTCGGCGTCAAGTCCACCGTCGCCGCTGATGCGCTGGCAGACGCTCATGGGATAGACATCCGAACCTATCGGATCATCTACGAACTGATCGAGGACGTGGAGCTCACTCTCGACGGCATGTTGAAGCCCGAGATTCGGGAGATTATCGATGGCCGGCTGGAAATCCGGGGCCTGTTCAGGTCCGAGCGAAGTCTAAAGATAGTCGGTGGCATGGTTACCGAGGGCGCAATCACGCGAGGCAGGAATATTCGGGTAATGCGAGCGGGTGAGTTAGTTGGCACCGGAACGATTGAGTCGCTCAGGCGGTACACCGACATGGTCGACGAAGTCGCCGCCGGATACGAGTGCGGTCTGGCGCTTTCGGTCAGGCCGGCAATACGGCTAGGCGATCTAGTCGAGGCCTTTCACGAAGAAGAGTTCCGGCCCGGGCGCTAGCCCCGACAATCCCAAACGATATGGCTACGAGCAGGCGGGCCCAGCGTGTGGCCTCGCAAGTGACTCGCGATGTGGGCGAGATTCTGCGATCGAAAGTCAACGATCCGGATCTCGACTTTGTGACGATAACCAGAGCTTCAATCACCTCCGACCTGCGTCACGCCCGGTTGATGTGGGCGGTATTGGGCGGCGACGACCAAATCTCCAGATCCCGGGCCGCGCTCGCGCGCGCGTCGAACCACATTCGAAGAGAATTGGGGTTTGTCCTGGGGTTGCGATATACGCCGGACCTGGAGTTTGTGATGGATGCCGCCTATTACGATGGAAGCGCCGTTTTGAACGTAATTGGCGATCTGGAAGCAGAGCCGCCCGACTCGTCGACCGAGACCGGCGGGTAGTGTCGCCGCCGGAGCCGCCCCGCTTGGACGCGTATTTTCTGAACGTCATAAAACCTCGACACATGACCTCCGCCAAGGTTGTAAACGCGATCAAGCGCGCCGGAAAGTTTCGACGAGTGGGTCATGCCGGGACGCTCGATCCCCTGGCGGACGGAGTGTTGCCGATCGCGGTGGGCGCCGCCACGCGGATGACGGCATTTCTTCACGGCTTTACGAAGTCGTACGTTGCAGTGGTGATGTTTGGAATATCCACCACAACCGACGACCTGGAGGGCAAGCCGCTTGCACGGTCCGGAATTCTGCCCTCGCCAAGCCGGATTCGACGCCAGTTGCGGCGGTTGGTCGGCGTAACGATACAGAAGCCACCATCCTATTCCGCGGTCCGGGTGGCGGGGAAGAGAGCCTACTCGATCGCGCGTAGCGGAGAGACTCCCGAGCTGGCCGGGCGTGAGGTGCGCGTTGCCTCGGCGCGGTTGCTCGAGGTCGATTTTTGGACGGCTCGAGACTTGAATCGTGCGGGGCTCGACTGGACGGCCGGCGAATCGCACAAATCGAGCCGCGGGAAACTGGTCGCCGCAATTGAGGTCGACTGCGGTACGGGGACCTACATCAGGAGCATCGCCCGCGATTTGGGTTGCGCTCTCGGCTCCGGCGCGTGCCTGGCGGGACTTACGAGAACCAGGGTCGGACCGTTTTACCTGCCGCAGGCCTGCTCGCTGAAGGAAGCCGTTCATTCGATTAAGAGCGGATTCGTCGGCAGAATCGCGTACGCCGCCGATACGGCGGGATTGCGGTCGGCGGGTCTGGTGTTGGGGTTGGATGAGATGTCACGGTTTCTGCACGGCTCAGTGATCGATGTCAAAGGATCGACCGGCTGGAATCGGGTCTACGACTGCGCGGGACGCTTTCTCGGCATGGGTGAGGTTGAAAACGGCAGCCTGCTGCGGCCCAAAGTTGTGCTTGAGCGGCCTGAGGTGCGCACGGCTTGACCGAAGTCGTATCGGCGGACCGCGATTCTGGAATCGGTGGTCCATCCGTGGTCACCATCGGGAAGTTCGACGGCGTGCACGTCGGACATCAGGCGGTGATCGACGAGACGGTGCGTTCGGCGCGGGAAATCGAAGGCGTGTCGGTCGTAATCAATATGTGGCCTCATCCGGCAACCGTCCTCGCGCCGGGCGTAAAAGTCTCATTGCTGACCACGCTCGAGGACCGGCTGGACCTGATTGCGCTCCGGACGCCGGATCACGTGCAAATCGCGAAATTCGACATTCATTTTTCCAAGCAGCTCGCCGCCGCCTATCTGTCGTTGCTCCGTGCTCGTTTGGGCATGGAAATGCTCGTGCTGGGAGAGGATGCTCGCCTGGGGCGCGACCGTCACGCCGGGATTGACGAGCTAAAGGTTATAACCAGCCGGTTGGGTGTGCGTCTGAAGGTCGTTGGCGGTGTGGGTTCGGGCGGGCGGATCGGAAGCGGGCTGGTCAAGAAAGCGTATTCGTGTGGAGACGTTGCGACCGCGGCTAGGCTTTTGGGAAGGCTGCCGAGTTACAAGGGGATTGTCGAAAAGGGCGATTGTCGGGGAAGGGAGCTGGGCTTCCCGACGGCCAATCTCAGAGTCCCCTCTGATCTGGCGTTGCCGGCCCGTGGGATATACAAGGGGTCGGCTGTCATTGTCGACCAGCCGGAGCGCGGCCGGCTGAGCGCCGTCATAAGCCTGGGCACCCGTCCGACTTTCGTCGAAAACGGCAACCTGCTGCTGGAAGTCCATCTACTCGACTTCGACGAAGACCTGTATGGAACCGAGCTGCGCGTCTTTTTCGAAGACCTGATTCGTCCTGAGGCCAAGTTTTCAAGCGCGGCGGAGCTTGTTGACGCTATGCACGGCGACGTTGCCGCCGCCCTGGCTTTGCCGGAACGGAGCGACCATTTGTACGAGCCGTGGGCCCCTTATCGGCGGACGTGACCCGGCGTAATCCACCTCGGCAATCCGCCGTAGGAATGGTTGTACGACCGCCTGAGCTCGAAAAACTCGGACACCGCTGGAAGCCGCCAAAGCGTCCTGGAGCGGACCGCCGGCTGCGCTAGGCGTGAAGACTCCCCGTAGCCAGCTTGTAGGCGGAATCGATAAGCTCGTCCGCCAGCAGGCAATCGCGCGCGGTCGCGAGAGGCGGACGGCCCTGTTTCCACGCGCTCAGGATTTCCATCACGGTATCTCGGTAGCTGACGCTGGTATCCAATTCGGTGACTACCGGATCCCTACCCGGTCTGGTTTCGATCATGCGGTCGCCGCTCCAAAGCAGGTGAGCTTCTGATCCGGCGATCCTCCATTCGCCGTCGGTGCCGTCAACCGGATAGTTGCAGCCGGCCTCAACGGTGCCTATGACTTCGCCGCCTCTAAGCGTGACAATCGCGTAATCCTCTACCGGAAGGCGGTGCACAGCCGATGACATGGATGCGGCGACGACTTCCACTTCAGGTCCTGCGATTGAACGAAAGACATCGAACGCGTGCCCTCCGAGATTCCTGAGGCAGCCGCCTCCGGTATGTTCGGAGCCGAGCATCCACGACGATCCGCAGTCGATGTACCGCTGGGGCGTGGGCCGGATCATTCGGAATTGGGCGTGAGAGATCGTCCCAAACTCGCCGCGCCTGACCATCTCCATTGCTCGCAGTGCGAACGCCGAGCGCCGCATCGCGTATGGCACGGCGACGAAGGCTCCCTTGGCTTCGGCCCGCTCTACGACCGGTCGCAACTCTTCGGCCGACAGAGCCATGGGCTTTTCCATCATGAATGGATATCCCGAATCTACGAGATAGCCCGCCGTCTCCGCCATTTCCGAGTGCTTGCCGAGGGCTACGACGAAATCGGGTTCAGTTTCGGAGAGCATTTCTCGAAAGTCGGTGTATGACGGGACTTCGAACAAACGGCCTCTCGATTCCGCGATAGCGGAGTCCGGGTCCGCCACGGCGACTAGCTGGGTACCCAGATCGCGCAAGTGATCGACGTAGCGTGCGTCAATCACCGCATGCCAATGGCCGACGCCGACGACCGTAACCCTGATATCAGACAAATCGATCATTTTGCATATTTCCGTTGTGGTGGGCTCCGGCGCCCCTGCTCGACTCGATCGCGCCGCGTTCAGCCTAGTGTAAGACGGCTGCCGCCGTCCCGGAATCGTTGTAGTGCTTTCTCAAGACGTCGGCAACGTCGGGGCGTGTGAACTCGGCTGGGCTGATGTTCGTAAATTGTATGGTATCATGTTCGCCATGTTGTCGCAGGTACGCCGTGTCAGGTCCATGGGGCGCCTCCGAATTCTCGAGGTGGATTCGAAGTCGGCCCTGAGCCGCGTTAAGGGAATGTCGTTTAGATGGGGCCTGAACCCGTACCGAGGCTGTCAACACGGCTGCTGGTATTGCTATGCGCGTGAAACCCACACGTATTTGGAGCTAGGGGCCGGTGAGGACTTCGAGCGAACAATCATCGTAAAACGGAACGTCGCGGACCTTCTACGGGTTGAACTGGCATCGACAAGGCGTCAAAGGTCGGAAATCGCGGTCGGTACGGCGACGGACCCGTACCAGCCGATCGAGGGCACTTACAGGCTCACGCGTCGATGTCTGAAGGTGCTTGCGGATCTACGCTGGCCCTTTGGGCTTATCACCAAGAATTCGATGATCGTCCGTGACATCGACTTGCTGAAAGACTGCTCGCGGCAGTGTGCGAAGGCCACTGTCGTGATCAGCCTGCCCATTCTTGACGACGCGGTCTCGGCAGTCGTCGAACCACGCACGTCCCCGCCACGCCGGCGGCTGATGACTCTCCGCAGGCTTCGCGACGCGGGAATTTCCGCGGGGATAAACCTTGCGCCGATAATGCCCGGATTAACCGATTCCGAGTCGCAGATACGCGAGGTGTTTCGAGCCGCGGTGGACAATGGAGCTGAGTTTGTCGGAGCCGCTGTTCTCCGTCTCAAGCCTACCGTCGGCAAACACTTTCTCGAGCGGCTTAGCGCTCGCCGCCCCGAACTTGCCAGGCGCTATGTCAGGTTCTACAACGGAGCCTACGCACCAGGGGAGTACCAAAGACGGATTATGCGGATAGTTGAAGATGCGCGACGGGACGCCGGACTTGACGTTCGCCCAATGCCGGCAAACGCCGGCGACTCGGGTTTCGCTCAGCTACGCCTGCCCTTGAGCGCCGGTCGGTCGACCAGACGGTAGACGAATCGAAGGCCGGACCAGATAGCTGAGATGGCGCACACCTTGTTGTCTACGAGCCCTTCACTCAGCCCCATGTCCCTGACGACATTTTCCGTAAGGTCGGTCTCTACGCCGGAACTGCGCTTCGGCCAGGCTATCCAAAGCCCTCCAGCCGGCTGGAGTCGCGCCGCAAGGCGGCTAAAGTCGTCCTCCAGCAGCTTCTTCCGTTCGGTGAAGAAGACGATAACGTCGAGCGAGTGGTCATTTGCGGAGCATATCCGCGCACCGTCGGGAAGCTCACCCAGGATTTCGTCGATGTCCTTTGGAGGATAGACAAATGCCAGGCGGGACGAAGGCTTGATTCCCAGTTTCTTCGGAAGCGGCGTTCCTGAATAGCCAGTCATGACGAGTGGCGCGGTCAGCTCGTCAGTATTTCGCCGCCGTCGACTCCGATCACGTTTCCAGTGATCCAGTGTGTGCGGTCGTCACACAGCGCGGCCATCGCGCTCGCCACGTCTTCGGGAGTGGTCAGCCGGCCACTAGGGTTCGCGAGACTCGCCCGAGCGAGCAGCTCGTCGCTGCCGCCAATTGCGCGGGCTGCCGGCGTATCGGTAACGCCGGCGCGGATGGCGTTTACGGTGATGCCCTTCGGGGCCAGCTCGAATGCGAGGCGACGAACGTGCGCGTCGAGCGTGGCTTTCACCGCGGAGACGGCACCGTAGTGTGGCCAGATTTTAGTCGCCCCCTCGCTGGTCATCGCGAAGACCCGCCCGCCTTCGGCCAGGATGCCTTTTTCGACCAGCCCTCTGGTCCAATACACCAAACTGTGAGCCATTACGTCGAACGTCATCTCCATCCCGGCCCGCGGAATAGTCCGGGAGTTCCCGTCCGACGTATACGGCAGCAGATTTCCGAATGCCAGCGAGTGCAGCACGGCCCGGAGACGCCCACGCGACTCGTCGCCAAGCTCGTCCACGATCGCGGCGATTACCGATTCGCGGGCGGCGTCCTGCGCCGCGTTGGAGTTGAAGAACCGGGCTTTGCGCCCGTGCGACTCGATGTCGCTCACAACCTTATCGACGAGGGGAAGGGTTGCGCGCCGGTCAAGGTGGACGCCGAAAATGTTGAGACCGTCGGCGGCGAACGCCCTGCAAGCCGCCGCGCCGAAACCGCTGGAGGCTCCCAGGACGAGCGCCCAATCGAGCTTGTTTGCGTTAACTGACGAGATCGTTTCTCTCCACTTGTAGCGACCCGCTCCGGCGGGGCGAGTCTGGACACCACGCGATTTTACAAGAACCCAGACCCCGCGGATGCGAACGGGATTCGGAAACGCAAAGTGGGACTATCTTCCGCTCGCGAATTCCACAGGCGTTGTAGCCGTCAGGGCGGCGTCCGATCGCTGCCGCCTCCGGCCTTCTCCCCTTCCCACGAGCCCAGTTCGTGAATCTTGAGCAAGTTGGTCGTAGCCCGTCCAACAGGGATTGACGCCACGAGCACGACCGTCGCCCGGCGAGCCAGAAGGTTTGTCTTGACGACGTGACCGTCCATCATTGCGATCATCGATTCGGTGTTCGGCGGAAGGGACGTGTGAAGCGGCGAGACGTTGTGCCACAAAGTTAGCTGGCGCACGACCGCGGAGTCTGAAGACAGCGCGAGTACGGGTACGGGGGGCCGCGCCGCAGACAGCAGCTTGGCCGTGAGGCCGGACTGCGTATAGCAAACGATCGCCGCTATTTTCGTGTTGTGCCGTGATGCCGAGGCGGCCGCGACCGCAACAGCGGCAGCGTCGGACTCGTCGCCGGCGGGCTGGAGAGGCGGCGCGAATTCATCTCCGTGCGCCTCCGCGGTTTCGACGATTCTCGCCGCTGCTCGGGCGGCCTGAACGGGATATCTCCCAATCGCGGTTTCGGCGGAAAGCAGGATCGCTCCCGCGCCGTCCAGTACGGCGTTGGCTACGTCGCTAACCTCGGCTCTGGTCGGGCGAGGCGAACCGGTCATCGATTCCAACATCTGCGTCGCGACGATCGCCGGGATGGAACTGGACCGGGCAGTCCGAATGAGCCTCTTTTGGACGACGGGAACGGATTCCAGCGGTATTTCGACGCCCAGGTCCCCGCGCGCCACCATTATGGCGTCGGCGGCGTGGGCGATATCGAGGCAAGCGTCCACGGCGGGGCGCGTTTCGATCTTGGCGACTATAGGGATGCCGCGATCGCGGACCAAAGCCCTTAGATCGTCGATGTCACGGCGTCTGCGAACAAATGATTGCGCGAGAAGGTCCACTTCGAGATCGACGGCGCGTTGCACGTCCGCGATGTCCTTGACGCTCAGCGCGGGCAGGGTTAGCCGAGCGGCCGGTACGTTCAGTCCCGCGCCTGATCGAACCGCTCCCGCCCTGACCACTTCGGTGACGAGCGTTTCTTTTGCGCTCAGCACTTTCAACTCGACCGAACCGTCGGCGAGAAATATCGGATCGCCCGGCCTCAGGTCGTGGATGAGTCCGGGATGACTGGTGGAGGCCCTTAGCGAGTCGCCGGCGATCGGTTCGGACAGGAGCTCGAGTCGACCGCCCGCCACCAGCCGCGCCTCGCCTCCAGTCAGCTCCCCAAGCCGAACCTTGGGGCCTGAGAGGTCCGCCAGGATTCCGACTTGCTGTCCAAGCCGTGTGGACGCGCTCCGAATGTTTTCTACGGTACGCTTCCACGAATCGGGATTTCCATGCGAGAGATTTATACGAGCGACATCCATGCCCGCTTCGATCAACTCGGGAATGCGCCCCGCGCTTGCGGGGCCGATGGTGCATACCAGTTTCGCTTTCCGCATGGCGGTCTTCTCGTTATCTACCGAAGCGTCATGCCCGACGAACCCATTATGAGCGTAAACGCCAGACCGAACCCATCGGCGCTTTGGGGACGTTTGAGCAACCGCTCGTCCATTCGGCTGTCGCTCGGGCTGGCTTTGACTGCGGCCGGCTGGTCGATCATGTGGAGCGTTGACACTTATTTCAACGCCTTCGCGTTCTGGTCGCTTTGGACAGGCGCCAGCCTGCTTGCGTGGACGCTGGGTAAGACGGCGTACCCCGGTTTGCGGAGACATCTACAACTTGCGGCGCTATCCATTCCTCTGTGGTGGTGGTTCGAGTTGATTAACGAAAGGGTGCAGAACTGGCGTTACGTCTTGAGTTTCGACTACGAGCCGGTAGAGTACGCCTTGCTGACATCGGTGGCGTTTTCAACGGTGGTCCCGGCGATATGCGCCGCTGGTTCGATGATCCGGCGGGCGCGTCCGCGGCAAGAACCGCGCCGGCTGGACCGCTCCGACAATCGCCGCTTGGCAGGATCTCTTATCGTGACCGGGGCCGCGCTGCAAGTCGCCGTGGTGACGTTTCCCGCTCAGCTCTTCCCGCTTGTATGGGTTGCGCCAGCGTTGATATTCGACGGGCTGGTCGCCTCGACGGGTGGCCCTAGTCTCGTCCGGGACCTCATGTTGCGGCGGTGGGCCGATGTGTTAATTATCGCGGCTGGGGGGCTTATCTGCGGCTTCCTTTGGGAATTCTGGAATTATTGGTCAATGCCGAAATGGGAGTACCAGATCCCATACTTCGGCTTCTGGAAGATTTTCGAGATGCCCGCGGCGGGATATCTGGGCTACGTCCCATTCGCTTGGTCTATTGTCCAGCTTGTGCGATGGCTGGACTGCCTTTCGGTCAAATCGAGCGGCGGTTTGATGACGGCAATCTGGAAGCCAAGCTAGAGGGGGTGTAGCCGCGCAGTGCGAGGGGTCGCCACGGAGCCGGCGGGGGGAGTCGAACCCTCAACCTGAGCTTTACGAAAGCCCCGCTCTACCATTGAGCTACGCCGGCGTTACAGGGGTAACCTCCTTATTGTAAGGGTCGGACCGGCGATAGATCGCCGGCGTATTGCCGCTGTAACAGCGATTCGACGAAACGGAGCGACAGGCCTTGCAGCGTATCGCGTAACATGGGCAAAGGAATATCGCACTGTGCGACTATGAGAGCCGGGTCGGTTCGAGCCGAACGGCTGCATTGGCGAGGAGGGGACTTTGGAGACGGTGAAGGTTGGGCAGACGGCGCCGGATTTCGAGCTACAGAACGTTGACGGAAACAACGTCGGCCTCAGCGGCTTTCGCGGCGCACACGTTGTAGTCGTTTTCTTCAGACTCGATTTTTCGCCTGTCTGAGCGGACGAATTGAGCGCGTGGCGGGACCACGCGGACGAGCTGGAATCCAAAGGCGCGAGCCTGATCGGAATCAGCGTTGACAGCAGATGGGCGCACAAGGCGTTCGCCGAGCAGCTGAAGCTCGCGGCTCACTTTCACCTTCTCAGCGACTTTCCTGACCACAAGGCGGGAGAGCTGTACGGCAACTGGAATGCCGAGACCGGAACGGACGACCGAATGACGGTGGTCGTCGATCCGGAAGGTGGGGTCATATACCAGACATACAATCGCGAGAATCTGGCGCGTGATCCGAAGGAGGCGCTCGCCGCGATTCCGTGATGAGACCGGCGCGAGCGTATGCGGCTAGCGGGGCCTGCGCATAGCTGCAAAGCGCGTTCCGCTCACAAGACCGACTCCAGATACTCCGGAAGCCCCCCCTGGTCTACGTGGCCGATGACGAAGTCCGCCGCCGCTTTCGCCGGACCTGTTGCGTTGCCCATGGCGACTCCGGTTCCCGCCCACCGCAGCATTTCAACGTCGTTCACGTCGTCGCCTATGGCGGTGACGCGGTCGCGGTCAACGCCGAGCTGACCGGCCAACCAGGCGAGCGCCCAGCCCTTCGACGCGCCCTCAGCCAGCACTTCCAGCACAAGCCCGCCGAGCCGGGGACTCTGCCACGGGATTACGCGGACCGTATCCGAGTGGGTGGCTTCCAGATCGTCTAAAACGGACTGAAGCGCAGGCTCCTCGCCAAACACGACAAGCTGCATGGCCTCCGCCAGGTGGCTGAAGCCGTCTAGCCGGACGAATGCGGACGGATTTGAAGACGAGTACGCCTGCAACTGGCGATTGGCTGAAGTGTCGCCGTCGACGAACAGCTTGTGACTACGCCCAGGAGTGTCATACCACACGCCGATTACCCCGTGGGTGCGAAACAGAGTGAACAACCTAGCGGCGGTTTGATGGGGAATGAACCGGCTCTTGAGAACAGCCTTGTCGGCAATCCGTCGAACTACCGCGCCGTTGCTCTGTATCAGGTACCGGCAGACCTCGAGCGGCTCGATAACCCGAATCGCGGTCGGCCACCGGCGCCCCGTGGCGATGACGATTGTCGCCCCCCGAGCTTCGGCAGCCTGGATGGCTTGCTTGGTCCGGTCGTTTATTTGTGACGAATAATCACAAATCGTCCCGTCGACATCCAACGCGAGGAGGTCGAAAGGGAGACCTTTGCCATCCGTCATGCTAGGCAGAATTCCGCACTAGACGGGATCCTTGAAGTCGCCGGACTCTGCGTCGTCCAGAGCCGCGAACTCTTCTTCGTGGGGCGTTTCGCCGGCTTCCATCCGACCGAGCAGCTCGTCATAACCGGGAGGCATTTCCTCGCCCATTTCCCGGGCCATGCTTCGTGCCATTTGCGCGATTGCCCGCGGATCGTCCTGGTCCAGGCCAGACTCAAGCAAGCCGTCCGGCCCGGAGTCACCCGACCCGGCTGATCCGCGAAGCACTGCAATCTTCGAAATCCGGCGCTCCAGCTCAAACTCGCCGCAACCGGGGCAGGGAAACTCGTGAACGGCGGCGAACGACCGGAAGAGCCTGGACGTGCGCTTTCCGCAGTTGCGGCATTGGTAGTCGTACGCCGGCATTAAGCCAACATTCCGCCCGCGGGGGCGATTTCGGTCGCGTAATGCGCGCAGGCGGACCGCAATCCGCATAACTCGCAACTTGGCCGCCTCGCCCGACAGATCGTTCGGCCGTGGCGGATCAGATTTATGTGAAACGGGTACATCCGCGCTTTGGGTACGACGGATTCCAGATATTGCTGGGTCCTGGGGGGAGATGAAGAATCGGGAACGAGCGCCAGCCGTCGAGCCAGGCGCTGAACGTGAGTGTCCACGGGGAACGCGCGGCGTCCGAGTGAGAACAGCAAGACGCACGCGGCGGTCTTGGGTCCAACACCCGGGAGCGAGGTCAAGTAGTCCCGAGCCGCGTCGATGTCGGCGATAGCCAGCCAGCCGAGGTCTTGGTCGCCTGATTCACCGAGCACCTCGGCCAGTATGTTTTTGATTCGCGGCGCCTTCTGATCCGCCAGCCCGCCGCACCGGATCGCGTCGGCAATCTCTTCCTCCGACGCCTCAGCGACATCGCCCCAAGACGGGAAGGTCGATCGCAGCGACTCGAAGGCTCGCCGGCTGTTGGCGCCGGACGTGTGTTGCGAGAGAATCGCGCCTATCAATTCGTCGAGCGGCCTCGGGCGGCGTTCGTTGACGGGCGTGCCATATTCTCTGACGAGCCAGGCATAAACTTGCTCCAGCTTTGTCTGGCCGGCGGCCTCACCAATCATTTTGGATCCTCAATCACGCTGCGGAACATCACGACTAGATTTTACGGCTCTCGAATGAAACCGTGTGCGAAACTGGTGTCCGGCTTCGCCGGTGACAAGTTTGCGCTCGTTTGCTCGCGTCCACCGGGTAGCGAACCAGGCCGCACGACCGCTCCCCGGCAGCCCCGTCGTCGAGTGCCCGTCTACTATTAGGAATGGACCGTCGAGAGCGTAATACGGCGCAGCTTGAGGCGCGTGTCGAATCCTACTGGTTAGAACGTTCTCACTTGCTGTCCAACCTGACGGATCATCTGGGCAGGCAAGTCGAAGTCGTCTATGGCGGGCGGCGGTCCCCCGGCGCTGGTCCGGACATCGAGGACGCAATCATCAGCTTCGACGGCGGACAGGCGCTAATTGGAGACGTGGAGGTCCATACAAACCCAAACGACTGGTTTCGTCACGGTCACGCTGGCGACAGCGCATATTCGCGTGTGATCTTGCACGTCGCATGGAGTGAACCGGGGGCTTCTTTCCAAGGCCCGCCTACGGTTGCGCTGTGCTCTAGGATGTCGATTCTCGACCTGCCGGCGCGCAGCGGTCGGGTAATCGCCGGCGACTGGCCTTGCGTCGAAAATTTCAGGTCCGCTGGTGGTGGAAGGGTGGCGCACATGCTGGCCTGGCAGGGCTGGCAAAGGGTCCTCGAAAAATCCTACGCCTGCGAGGCGGACATCGAAGTGACGTCGGCGGACGAGGTCCTATACAGCCGAGTGCTGGACGCGCTCGGATATTCGCAAAACCGCGAGCCGTTCCGCGCTCTCGCGAAGCTGTTGACTTGGGAGACCCTGAAGCCCTTCGCTGAGCCGGGGGGCGAGCAACTACTGGTCGTCGAGTCCGTAATGTTCGGGATGGCCGGTCTTCTACCCGCACAACGGGCCGGAGAATCCGGAATGTTCAGCGATGATGAACGCAGCGCGCGCCTCGCCAGCATCTGGGGGACGCTGCTATTCCCATCTCTTGACGGAAAGATGTGGCGCTTTCACGGCGTGCGGCCGAGCAACTGGCCTACGCGGCGCATAGCCGCCGCGTGCAGGATTTTCTCGACCGGTCTGCATCGTTCACCGAGCGAGGCGCTGGTTCTGGCCGCGACGGACGCCGTTCAACGGGGTGGGCCGGACCGCCTTGAGACGCTGTTTTCAGCGCCGGTCGCATCCAGCGACTATTGGGCGCGCAGAATCGACTTCGGGCGTCTGACGCAA
Organism: Chloroflexota bacterium; assembly: GCA_965218195.1. Classification (GTDB taxonomy): domain Bacteria; phylum Chloroflexota; class UBA11872; order UBA11872; family VXNJ01; genus JAPOVO01. The sequence continues at coordinate 3,458,585 of OZ244593.1, read as the reverse complement.
ACATCTTCAACCGCGCTTTTGGGAACGAGCCGCGCGCGGGAAATCGTGGTGAACGTCGCCATACCGATGGCCGTCTGCATGGCGCGCTCGCGGGGAGACGATTCGCTGGTCGCGTCTTTGCGAGATCTGTACCTTTCGACTGGCTCGGTTAGCTCGAACCGGCTCACGCGCTATATGACGAGCCTGACCGGAGCGGGCGAGTTTGAAGGCATGAGCCGGGCGGCGCGCCAGCAAGGGATGCTGCATATTTATCGACGGTGGTGCAGGAGCAAAAGCTGCGGGGATTGCGCCGCGGGATATGACGGGGCCAAGAACCTATCATTGGCCGCCAATCTTTGCCCGGAGAGCGCTGGCTGATTCGAGGATCGTGCTGACGGCGTCTTCCGGGGTCGAGCTTCCCCAGAGCGATCGCAGAACCTCGTCCTGAGCCCAGTGCTCCCACGTTTCGAACCACGGTTCCCAAATGCCGTCCGGCGGCCGCCCCATCGATTGAACGCGATTCAGGAACTCCAGATCGATCCAGCGTCCGACGGTGTCTTTGACTCTGGCATCTTCGAGCACTTCGGGATAGGCGGGCGGAAGCCCTTCGTTCTGCGCCCAAAAGCTGGCGGAAAAGAAGTCGCCGCGACTATCGACGCCGCCCAGGTGAAGCGCCAGAAGAGCGGAGGACTCAACCTCGGCGGCGCCAGCGGCGACGGCGTAGAAGGGCGTCCAGCTCACGGTGCCCGTTCCGGGGCCGTCGAGTCCGGGGACCGTTGCGAACCCTATGTCCGGGCCGCCAAGATTGTCTTTCGCGGCCGCAAATCGACGGGCCGTGTAAGTACCGACCAGGGCGAAGGCATGGTCGCCCGACGTAATTGCCGAATACGTAGTCGCGTTTAGGCTGGGATCGATCACGAGGTCCTCGACGAACATACGGCGGAGGATGGTCAAGAGGCGGACTGCGGATTCCGATCCGCTAGCAGAACCGTCGTTCGAAAGCAGGCGGCCGCCGCTGGCAAATAGCATCGCCCACCACGGCAGGTTCGCGTTGACCTTTGGGGAGAAATTCAGCGAAAACGGGCTTGTCGATATCTGTCTGTCGCGAAGTTCGCGCCCGAAGAACGACAACTCCTCCCACGTATTGGGAGGTCTTCCGCCGATGCGGTCGATCATCGACCGGTTATAGGCCAGAACCATCACGTCGGAGTAGAACGGCAAGCCGGCGATCGAGTTCCCCGGTCCTATGGCGGCGCGCGCGGCAGGCCTTAGCCGGCCGGCGAGATCGGAAAACGCAGGGATCTCCCCGAGCGGTCGAATCAGTCCCCGCGACCACCACGCTCCGGCCTGTCCCTCCCTGACCTGGACGACGTTGGGCGCGCTGGAAGAAACGAGCATTTCGTCGAGCCTGACCCGGTAGTCGTTGAGGATCTCTAGGAACTCGACGTCGATGAGCGGGTTCTGCGAACGAAACGCTTCGAGCGTGACGTGGAGCAGGTCTTGACGGAACGGCCATCCGGTTAGCGTGAGTCCGATCCGGCGCGGCTGGCGGGTCGCTACCGGTAACGGCGTGGGTTGCGAAGCGCTCTCTGATGATTCGCCTTGGTCGCATCCGCCGAGAAGCGCCGCGCCCGCGAGTCCGACGATGGATTGAACGAAGTGCCGGCGAGAGCGCCTGGATGCGGCGGGCAGTCCGGGCTCCCGCGACTGGCCGGTCTCGCTAGGCACGGGTGAATAGCAGTCTGCCAGTCGCGTAATCGGACTGGATCAGGCTAACGGCGAGCGCCGCCGGTTGGAAGGCGTGGAGGAATAGATCGGTTGTGTTGATCACAAATACCTGCTATTGCTGATCACAAATGCCATTTTGATAGATATCTGCCATATAGAGTTAGAAGTAAGTTGACAAGATAACACTCAACTCATAGCATGTATATGTGCTATGAGTCATCAGGATATACATGCCTAAATCTGATACCCCGAGTTCGCGAGGAAGCCAGTCGGCCGCGGCCGGTGACGTTGTCGCAGACGCCTTCGAGCAAGAGGCTGTAGCGACAACTGGCGCTATCTCCGAACTACCGGTAGTACCGCTGGTGAAGACCGTGGCGTTCCCCAAGGTCTCTATTCCGCTTCATGTTAACCGTCCAGGCTCGCTGTGGGCGATAGAGGAGGCTGAGAGGCACGACGGGATCGTCGTGCTGGTTACGCAGCGCCGCCGCGATCGTCGGAAACCAAAACCGTCCGGGCTCTATCAGGTCGGGACCACGGCCCGCATCGTGCGCAAGTACAAAGTGCCGGACGGTGGTCTTTCGGTTCTGTTTCAGGGTTTGGACAGGGTCGAACTTCTTGAGGTTGGCGAGTACGAGCGAGGGATGCTCGCGACCACCGTCGAGCTGCCGTCTGTCACGCGCGAATCTATCGAGCTGGAAGCGCTTCGGCGGATGGTTGCGAATCAGGTGCACGAGTACGCGGAAAAAAGCAACGGTCTGTCGCCGGAGGTCGTCGCCGTCGCCAAACGGCTGTCCGACCCTGGTTGGCTGGCCGACCTGGTGGGCTATCACGCCCCGATGCAAGTGCGGCGGCGCCAGAAGATTTTGGAAATGGTGGACGTTTACGACAGGCTGTACGAGGCGAGCGTACATCTCTCGGAGCAAAACCACATCCTGGACGTTAAGGGACGCATACAGTCGAAGATCCAGGACGGGATCGAGAAAGTTCAGCGGGAGTTTTATCTCCGGGAACAACTGAAGACTATTCAGCGCGAGCTGGGGATTTCGACGGGACAGATGGAAGACTCCACGGAATTGCGTGAGGCGATCGAGGCGTCGTCCATGCCCGAACATGTACGCGAGAAGGCCCTGAAGGAAGTCGACCGGCTTGAAGCCACGCCGTCCGCATCGCCGGAAATCGGCGTTATTCGGACGTACGTCGACTGGCTTTTGGAGCTTCCCTGGGGGGAGGCGCCGCCCGAGAAGATATCGCTCCGGCGCGCCCGGCGGATTCTGGACAAGGACCACTACGGACTCTCCAAGGTAAAGACTCGCGTTCTTGAATATCTCGCCGTGCGCGGACTGTCCTCGACGTTGCGTAGTCCCATACTCTGCCTGGCCGGCCCGCCGGGCGTGGGCAAGACGAGCCTTGGCAGGTCGATAGCGCGCGCGCTGGGCCGGAAGTTCGTACGGATATCGCTCGGCGGGGTCCGGGACGAAGCGGAGATCAGAGGCCACCGGCGAACATACGTGGGGGCGCTTCCCGGGCGAATATTGCAAGGAATGAAACAGGCGGGAACGACGAATCCTGTATTTGTTCTCGATGAGGTCGACAAAATCGGGCGCGATTTTCGCGGCGATCCTTCGTCGGCGCTGCTCGAAGTCCTCGATCCCGAGCACAACTCGAAGTTTTCGGACCACTACCTCGAGCTTGGCTACGACCTTTCCAACGTCATGTTCATCTTGACCGCCAACGATGCCGGCGCCATACCGCCGACTCTCCGCGACCGGCTTGAGAACATAAGACTTTCCGGGTACACGGAAGACGAGAAGCTTCACATCGCCCGGGGCTATCTGCTGCCCCGGCAGCTTCGCGAGCACGGTATAAAGAAAGATCAGATGGTCATGAGTGACGCCGCGATCCGGTGGCTCACGCGAAATCACACGCGCGAGGCCGGTGTCCGGAATCTGGAGCGCGAGCTCGCGAAAGTATGCAGGAAAGTCGCGCGGCGTCTCGCCGAAGGCAAGACGAAAACCGCGAGAGTCAGCGAATCGCGACTTGAAAGCCTGGTCGGCAAGCCGAAGTTCGTCCCCGAAGATGAACGGCATGACGATTTGGTCGGCGTGGTCAACGGCCTGGCCGTGACGCAGTATGGCGGCGAGGTGCTTCACATAGAGGCAGCCTGGACGGAAGGCAAGGCGGGATTTACCTGCACGGGCAATCTGAGCGACGTGATGGAGGAATCGGCCAAGGCCGCCAGATCGTACGCCAGAGCCAAGGCGCAGGAATTTGGATTTCAGCCCAATCTGTTCGAGAAGAGCCGCGTGCATCTGCACGTGCCCGCCGGCGCGGTGCCCAAGGACGGGCCTTCGGCGGGCACCGCGATGGGAACAGCGCTTATGTCGGCTCTGACCGGCGTGAAAGTCAGAGGCGACGTTGCCATGACGGGTGAAATAACCCTTCGCGGCAAGGTTTTGCCTATCGGCGGGGTGAAGGAGAAGGTGCTCGCGGCTCACCGGCTGGGAATCGATAAGGTGATTCTGCCGTCGGCAAATGAATCGGACCTCGATGAGATACCACGGCAAGTCAGGAAGAAGATGAGTTTCGTACTGGTGGACCGAATGGACCAGGTATTAGCGGAGGCATTCAGACCGGAAGACTTGCGCGGCCGGGGCATGGCCCCGGCAGGCGCGGCGGCAAACTAAGGGGATCTGCGGAATGAGCAAAGTTGTAGGAATCGATCTTGGCACCACGAACTCGGTTGTCGCCGTGCTGGAAGCAGGCGAACCGACTGTAGTAACCAACAGTGAAGGTTCGCGGCTGACACCGTCGGTGGTTGGTTTTACCAGCAGCGGCGAACGCCTTGTGGGGCAGCCGGCAAGGCGGCAGGGAGTGTTGAATCCGGAGAATACGATCTATTCCGCAAAGCGGTTCATCGGACGTCGATATGACGAAGTTGTGTCCGAGCGTGAGGCTATTTCCTACGGCGTGACTAAAGGTCCCGGCGGCGAGGCGAGGATTCGGATACCGCAGACAAATCAGGATGTCACGCCGGAAGAAATCTCGGCCATGGTCCTGCAGAAGCTGAAAGCGGACGCTGAAAAATTCTTGGGCGAAGAGGTAGATAAGGCGGTTATTACGGTGCCGGCCTACTTCAACGACTCGCAACGCCAGGCGACCAAGAATGCCGGCACGATCGCGGGTCTCGAAGTGCTGAGAATAATCAACGAGCCCACCGCCGCCAGCCTTGCTTACGGTCTAGATAAGAAAGAAACGGAAACAATTCTGGTATGGGACCTCGGCGGCGGAACTTACGACGTTTCAATCCTGGAGGTCGGTGAGGGTATTTTCGAAGTCAAGGCGACAAACGGCGATACGCACCTTGGCGGAGACGACTACGATTGGCAGCTTGTCGCGTATCTGGCTTCGGAGTTTCAGAAGCAGGAAGGCATAGACCTTCGCAAGGACAAGCAGGCGCTGCAACGCCTGGTCGAGGCCGCGGAAAAGGCAAAGATCGAACTCTCGACGACTCCGCAGACTGATATAAATCTTCCCTTCATCACCGCCGACCAGACCGGCCCCAAGCACCTTACGGTCTCCGTAACGAGGGCGAAGTTCGAAGAGTTGGTCGATGCGTTGAACAGACGGCTGGTCGCGCCCTTTCAACAGGCTTTGAAAGACGCCGGCATAACCGCCGAGCACCTGGACGAGGTGGTTCTGGTGGGCGGGTCAACCCGAATGCCGGCGGTGCAGGAGCTTGCGAAGAGCCTGACCGGCAAAGAGACGAACCGGGGGGTTAATCCCGACGAGGTAATCGCCATAGGCGCCGCAATTCAGGCGGGAGTAATCACTGGCGACGTCCGGGATGTCGTTCTTCTCGACGTCACTCCGCTGTCCCTTGGAGTTGAGACGCTCGGCAACGTCATGACGCATCTAATCCCACGCAATACGACGATTCCCACGAGCAAGTCCGAAACGTTCTCCACGGCGGAGGATGGGCAGACGGCGGTGGACATTCACGTGCTGCAAGGTGAACGCCCGATGGCGCCGGACAACATGACGCTGGGTAGATTTCGCCTGGATGGCATTCCGCCCGCGCCCAGAGGCGTCCCGCAGATCGAGGTCAACTTCGATATCGACGTGAACGGGATTGTCAACGTCAAGGCCAAAGATCTCGGCACGGGCAAGGAGCAGCACATAACGATCACGGCGTCCACCAACCTCTCCGGCGACGAGGTCGAAGGATTGGTTAAGGAAGCGGAGATGCACGCGTCGGAGGATTCTTCGAGGCGGGAGCTGGTCGAGCTGAGGAATTCCGCCGACAGCATCGCGTATCAGACGGAGCGCCTGATCCGCGATAGCTCCGACAAGATTTCCGACGCGGACAAAAAGAGCTTGGAAGAAGCTATCCAGGGAGTTCGGGATCTGCTGAAGGAAGAGGAGACGGCGATCGAGCCTCTGCAAGCGGCCGTGGCCGAGCTTGAGAAGCTTCGCATGGAAATAGGGCAGCAGATATACCAGGCTCAAGCGACGCCCTCCGCTGACGGCGAGGAGGATGAGCGGGCCGAAGCCGAGACGGCCGACGTCGGCGCATCCGACCAGCCGGTTGACGACGACGACGACGTAGTTGATGCCGAATTCAGCGCCAGCGACGAGAGGTAATGCGGCAGCCGGGCAACCAAGAAGGGCCTCAGCGAGTGGATTGGACGGGATCCGAGGAAGACCGTGGAGTCGACTTCGCCGCGGGCGCCGCTGAAGACGGGGACTTGGGATCGGTTGACCAGGAACTGGCCTTGACCAAGGACAAGCTGGTCCGACTGCAAGCCGATATGGAGAACTACCGCAAGCGGGTAGATCGGACGATGAGTGAAATCGTTCGGTCGCGCCGGGCGGATGTCTTGCGGGCGATGCTGCCGGTTATCGACAACCTGGACCGCGCTATCGAATCGGTCGATCCCGAGACCGCCGACGCGGCGGGCGTGATCGAAGGAGTTCGGCTCACGCGGAAGCAGATGGCGGACGTTCTGAAAGGGCAGGGCGTGGAGGCAATCGAAGCGGGTGGCGACTTCAATCCGACTTATCACGAGGTTGTTGCGACGGTAGCCGACTCAGACCGCAATGACGGGGAGATCGTAGACGTGGTCCGCACGGGCTATTTGCTGGACGACCTCGTTTTGCGGCCGTCAATGGTTCGCGTGACCAAGAATCCGGCGGACAACGAGGCTGGAGGCGGATTAGAAGCGTGAGGGCCGGGTAGCGATGGAATACCGGGACTATTACAAGATCCTCGGTGTCAATCGGAACGCCTCGGATGACGAAATCAAGAAGGCCTACAGGCGTCTGGCGCGAAGGTACCATCCCGACGTCAATCCGGGCGACGACAAGGCCGTGGCGCGGTTCAAGGAGATAAACGAGGCCTATCAGGTAATCGGTGACGCCGAGAAGCGCGCCAAGTATGACCAGTTTGGATCGAATTGGGAAAAGTACGGTTCCTTCGATGAGGCGTTTCGACGGTCCGGCGCGGGCAGCGCGGGCAGGAGCGCCGCCGGCGGCTTTGACTTCGCCGGTTTTGGCGGATTCAGCGATTTCTTCGAGGCGCTGTTCGGCGGGGGCGCGGTGGCCCCCGGCCAGCAAGGCAGGCCGGTACGAAGCCGGCGTTCGGCCGACATCGAGCACGATATCGATATCCCGCTGGGCGAAGTGATGAACGGGGCGACGCGGGTTCTGAGTTTGCGCATACCGGAGCGTGACGGGAGGGTTCGCAATCGCAGATTGGAAGTCAAGATCCCCCACGGCGTGCGAGACGGTTCCCGAATCCGAATTGCCGGAGAGGGTGGATACAAGTCGGACGGCCGGCGCGGCGACGTGTTTCTAAAAGTGAGAGTCTTGCCCGAAAACGGCTTCGAGCGGCGCGGCAACGACGTGGTCACGAGTCTGCCGGTGCATCTCAGTGAATCGCTGCTTGGTTCGGACGCCAGCGTCAGGAACCTCGACGGCTCAGTATTGACTGTCAAGATTCCGCCCGAAACCGGCGACGGTTCGTTGCTGCGGCTTCGGGGACAAGGGCTGCCGGCGCTCAATGGGTCGGACCGCGGCGATCTGCTTGTGCGCATCAAGGTGAAGCTTCCCAAGAACCTCAACCCCGAGGAGAGACAACTGATTTACCAATTCGGAATGGGCCGGCACGAGCGGCCCGTCAGGCCGAATTAGGGCAGGGATCGATTCATTGTGCCTTTCGTAGACGACGCATTCGATTTCGCCGAAGGTCCGAATTCGCGCCCGGGCCGTTTCCGCGCGCGTGAGGATCAAGCCGAGGATCCTCGAATGCCGGCGTTTTTTATCGGAGTCGTCGCGCAGCTTACCGGCGCTCATCCGCAAACCCTGCGCAATTACGAGCGAATCGGCCTGCTGCGGCCTGGCCGGTCTGCCGGCGACGTGCGCATGTACTCCCGCCGCGACGTTGAGCGCGTTCGCAGAATCAGGCGGCTCACCCAGGACCTGGGCGTGAATCTGGCGGGCGTCGAGGTGATTTTGAATCTGACCGAGAAACTCGAACTTATGCAGCGACGCTACGACCAGAAATTTGACGAGATGGAACGGCGGCATGGTGAGGAAATCAACCGACTCAAGGCCATGCTTCAAAGGCTGACGGGCTAGCCGCCACTTCCACCAGAAAGGCGAAGGAATATCCATGGAAAGATTCAGCAGATTCACTGAAAAAGCTCAGGAGACGCTGTCGCGCGCCCAGAGCATTATGGTCGAGATGAGTCACACCCAGCTCGATCTCGAGCACGTGCTACAGGCGCTGCTGGAACAGCCTGAATCGCTCGCGGTGCGAATTCTGCAGCGTATGCGGGTAAATCCGGACTTCGTCCGAAGCCGCGTAAACCAGCTACTCGACCGCAAGCCGAAAGTGGTATTGGAGGGCGGTCCCGTGGTCACCGGGCAGGTTTATCTGACGCCGCAATCGAAAAAGCTGTTCGACGACGCCGGCGAAGAAGCGAATCGCATGCGCGACGAATATATCGGCAATGAGCATCTTTTCATGGCCGTTCTCTCGGCAAGATCGAGCGAGGCGCAGAGAATCCTTGCCGAGCTGGGCGTAACCAAGGGAAAGATATACGCCGCAATTAGAGACATCCGCGGATCGCAATCGGCTTCCGACGCCACGGCTGAGAGCAGATATCAGATCCTGGAGAAATACAGCACCGATCTGACGGCCGCGGCCCGCCAGTCGAAACTCGATCCGGTCGTAGGACGCGACGTGGAGATAACCCGGGTGATGCAGATTCTCTCGCGGCGGACCAAAAACAACCCGGCGTTGATCGGAGAGCCCGGCGTGGGTAAGACCGCGATAGTGGAAGGGCTCGCTCAGAAAATCGTGGAAGCGAACGTCCCCGAGATTCTGAAAAACCGTCGAGTGCTGGCTTTGGACATGGCCCAGCTCGTGGCCGGGTCCAAGTTTCGGGGTGAGTTCGAAGAGCGGCTCAAGGCGGTAATTCAGGAAATTGTGAACTCGCACGGCGAGATAATTCTCTTCATAGACGAGATGCACAACGTAGTCGGCACGGGCGCCGCCGAAGGCGCCATCGACGCGGCCAATATGCTCAAGCCGGCGCTGGCTCGGGGAGAGCTTCAGGCAATCGGTGCGACTACGCTCGATGAGTATCGAAAGCACATCGAGAAGGACAAAGCGCTGGCGCGGCGATTCCAGTCGATATTCGTGGGCGCGCCCGGCGTTGAAGACACGGTCAAGATTCTGCACGGTCTTCGAGACCGGTACGAGACCCACCACAACCTGAAGATATCGGACGGCGCGCTGGAGCAGGCCGCATATCTCTCGAATCGTTACATCACCGACCGATTTCTTCCGGACAAGGCGATCGATCTCATCGACGAGGCGGCCGCCAAGGTGCGAATTGAGATATACGACATGCCCGAGTCTCTGAGGCAAGCCGAGGGAAAGATCCGGCAACTGAGGCTCGACGAAGAGGCCGCCTGGCGGGAACGCGATTACGAACGAGCCGCGAATTTCAAATCAGAGCTGCTCAAGCTGGAAGAAAAGCTCGAGAACGCCCGCGCCGATTGGCTGGCTGAGAAGGACCTGGACGAAGTCGTTGACGAAGACGAGATTGCCGGGGTCGTCGCGAGCATCACCGGCATCCCCGTCACCAACATGCTCGAGGAAGAGAGTGACAAGCTGCTACGGATGGAATCGATGGTCCATGAGCGGATTGTCGGTCAGCACGAGGCGGTCACGGCCGTGGCCGACGCGCTTCGACGGTCGCGATCGGGGCTTGCCGATCCGGACCGGCCGATGGGGTCGTTCTTGTTCCTTGGGCCCACCGGCGTGGGCAAGACGGAGCTTGCCAGACAGCTCGCCGCGTTTATCTTCGACGACGAAAACGCCATGGTTCGGGTGGACATGTCCGAGTACGGGGAAAGGCACACAGTCAGCCGTCTGGTGGGAGCGCCGCCGGGTTACGTGGGCTACCAGGAGGGAGGACAGCTTTCGGAGGTCGTGCGCAGGCGTCCCTATCAGGTTGTGCTGTTCGACGAAATTGAAAAGGCCCATCCCGAGGTCTTGAACGTCCTCTTGCAGATTCTGGACGAAGGCCGTTTGACGGACGGCCAGGGCCATACCGTTGATTTTCGTAACACGATTCTCATCATGACTTCGAACGTCGGGGCGAAGGCGATTAGCAAACAAGATAATGTCGGTTTCCGCCCACGGCCGGTTGACGCCAGCGCCGAGGAAGCCGACGAACGCGACTACAGGGATATGAAGGCGCGTTTGACCGAGCAGCTTCGGAGGAGTTTCAGGCCGGAGTTCCTGAACCGGATTGACGAGACAATCATCTTCCGATCTCTAACGAAGGACGAAGTGAAGCGGATCGTCGATATCCTGATAGGAGACCTGCGCGACCGGCTTATCGAGCGCAAAGTCGGGCTGCACGTAACCGACGCCGGCAGGGATCGCATCCTGGAGCTTGGTTGGGACCCCGACTATGGCGCAAGGCCGTTGCGGCGCACTATCCAGAGGGAAGTCGAGAACCCCGTCGCCAAGCTCATCCTCGAGAATCGCTGCCCCGAAGGATGCGAGGTGGTGGTAGACGCCGAAGAGGGCGCGATAGTCGTAGAGTCCCAGGGTGGAATCGAGGTAGAGCCGGACAAGGTTGCAGTCGAAGCCGGGATCTAGCAGCCCGACAGACTAGAGAACAAGCGCCGCGGGCCTTCCACGATCTCCCGGCGTTTCGCATCGCGCGCGATTGGCTCATAATAGGGGCTGGAGAGGGTATTTTTTGGAGCCTTTGGGCGCGATAGGGGGCCGAGACTGCCAGTTCTAGCTATAAACGGCGGGATTCCCGTCCGTGAGCAGCCATTTCACCCCTGGCCGGTGACAGACAAGTCCGATGCCGACGCCGTGGCGGCCGCCGTGCTCAGCGGGGAGTGGAGTCACTTTGCCGGCCCAAACCTCCTTGCGTTCGAGCGGGAGTTCGCCGAGTTGCAGGGAGCCAGGTTCGGCATCGCGTGCAATGGTGGCACGACTGCGCTCGAGATCGCCTTGCGAGCGGTGGGAGCGGGCGCGGGGGGCGAAGTCATCGTTCCGACCTACACGTTCGTAGCGACGGCCGTGGCCGTGCTGCGGGCAGGTTTGACGCCCGTGTTCTGCGACGTTGAGGAAGACACGTTCAACATCGACGTGGCTTCGGCGGAAGCGTGTGTAACGAACCGCACCCGGGCGGTATTGCCCGTCCACTACGGTGGGCGGGCTGTCGATATGGACGCCGTCTATAGCCTGGCGGCTAAACATGATCTGAAGGTCGTGGAAGACGCGTGCCACGGATGGGGCGCAAGCTGGCGAAATCGTGGACTAGGCTCTCTCGGGGATGCGGCCGGATTCAGCTTCCAGGCGAGCAAGAACCTCACGAGCGGTGAAGGCGGGTTCGTGACCGCTAACGATGACGAGATTGCTGATATCGCCAGCCGAATTCGTCACGGCGGCGACGGTGAGAAGGCCGGAAGACCGGTGGTTTTCCCGGGCAATTTCCGAATGAGTGAAATCCAGGCGGCGCTCCTGCGCAGCCAGATGCGGCGACTGCCGGAGCAGAATCGGGTTCGTATGGAGAACGCGGAATACCTGACGGACCGCCTGTCTGAAATAGACGGCATCCGCGTTCTGAAGCGCGATCCCGACGTTACCAAGTCATCGATTCACGTATATCTCGCCCGGTTCATCTCCGACGAATTTGAAGGGCTTTCGCGAGACTCCTTCATCGAGGCCGTCAGCGCCGAAGGAATACCCCTTCGAACCGGGTACAAGGCGCCGCTGCAAGAATATGAGCTTTTCTCAGGCGGAATCGGATCTGTCCAAGGCGGAAACGGGTACTCGAATTGGGCGCCGGACGGAGAGGTCGACTATTCGGCGATGGAGACGCCTGTCGCCAGCCGCCTTTGCCTGAAAGAAGCCGTCACCCTCTCCCAGCCCGTTTTCCTGGGGCCGCGTTCGGACATGGATTCCATTGTCGAGGCGATCGCCAAAGTTCGCGCGAATGTGGGCGAACTGATCGGCGCGGGCGCCACTTTCTAGAGTTTTAGACGCGGCTGTCCGGTCTGGGGGTAACTAACTTGAATACGGCGCTGTGGACGTATCCATGGGACTTAGCTGACGAGGGAATCGAGCGAGTTCTCGGTAACGTTCGAGACGTGACCAAGTGCAACGCGGTCAGCGTCGCTTCGGCCTACCACAATTTCAAGCAGCTTCGCCCACACGCTCCCGCCGGACAGAAGATATACATTGGTGAAGGGGGAGTGGTCTATTTCCAGCACGATCCGTCCCGCTACGGTCGAATAAGCCCCGTCGCTTCCTCGTTATTGGATGAAACTGACGTATTTCGGGAGTTGTGCGACAGCCGGGAGAACCATCAGCTCGACGTAAACGCGTGGACGGTCATAATGCACAACTCCCGCCTTGCGTCGACCTATACGGACGCGGCCGTGCGCAGCGCCCACGGAGACGCCAGTCCTCATCTGCTTTGCCCATCGCATCAGGACGCTCGCCAGTTCGCTGTGGGGCTGTGCGCGGACCTCGCCCACAACTATGACCTGAGGATCATTGAGCTGGAGGCGATCGGTTTTCTGGGATTCGAGCATGGTTATCACCATGACAAGATCGGAGCGCCGCTCGGCGAATGGGGCAACTATCTGCTCGGAATCTGTTTTTGCGATAGCTGCGTCCAGCGTGCGGAGGCGGAGGGAGTCGACGCGAAGAGGATCAGGTCGCTGGTCCGGTCGGAGCTCGATGGAATCTACGAAGGCGACGCCGACGTTCCGCCCGATCTGTCGAAGAGCGACGGTCTGGCGGCATGGGAACGGGATGAGCCTGAGTTCGCACGATATATGAAAGCTGGCGAGAACACGGTCGCTTCTCTCGTTAACGACGTTGGGGACGCTTGCGCCGGATCGGGCACCAGGATCGTCATTCAGGGAGAAAACTGGGAACAGTTCCTGAGCCTGGAAACTATGGCGACCATCGTTTCGAATATCGATGGACTGCTCGTAAGCGGCTACGATCTCACCTCTGACCAGGCCGACCAGTTGATGGAGCGAAGCCGGGAGTGCGTAGGCGATAAGGAGCTAATCGTTGGGATTCAGGCGCATTTTCCGGAAATCCCGAGCTCGGACGAGTGGCGCGCCAAGGTGCGTGTGTGCATCGAGAAAGGGGCCACCGGACTGAATTTCTATAACTACGGGATCAGCACCATGAGCCAACTGAAGGGCGTGGGTGCGGTTCTCAGCGATTAACCGCGCCGCGCGCAGGCGGGGCCGGGTCCGGTATCGAGCGAAGGCGGGCGTAGTTTGGCCGGCGGCCCACTTTCGATTTTTTGGATTTATGACATTCTCGGTGTCAGAATCACGTAGGGATTCAGGACGGGACTGCTAGGAGGACAAGCGTGGCAGACATAGTCAGGCGCGCGGAAGCGCGATGGGACGGCAACCTGATCGAGGGCGGTGGCTCATTCACCGTAGGCAGCGGGGCGCTTGGCGAGCAAGCCATAAGCTGGGTCGCTCGGACCGAAGCGCCGGGCGGGAACACCAGTCCGGAAGAATTGATCGCGGCATCGCACGCAAGTTGTTACGCGATGGCTTTTTCGCACACGCTTGCCGAAGCCGGAAGCCCCCCCGAGACGCTTATGGTTTCAGCCGAAGTATCGTTCGTTCCGATCCCGGAAGGCGGTTTCCGCGTGGGTTCCAGCGACCTGACGGTGAACGGAAAAGTGCCGGGAATCGATCAGGCGCAGTTCGAGGACCTTGCCGCACAGGGCGAGGCAGGCTGCCCGATTTCGAACGCGCTGCGCGGCAACGTCGAAATATCGGTAAGCGCTACGCTCGAATAGCTATCGGCTTACGACTCAGCCGTTGGGCTGACTGACGGTAATAGCAGAGCGGGCGTCGGCCTAGGCCGACGCCCGCTTTTGCGTCCTTACCTGGTTAGCTGTCCGACTCGGACTTCCCTAGGAATAGATACCAGCCGACCACGGCGGCCACCAAGGCGCCCGCGATAGGCCCGACCCAGTACACCCAGATCGATCCGAACTCTCCCGTCACTATCGCAGGCCCGAAGTGCCTGGCGGGATTGACGGCGGCTCCGGTGAGCGAGCCGGCTATCAGCCAAGAGGCGCCCAGCGTCAAGCCGATGGCGAGACCATGAAATCCGGCTGGACCTTTACCGGCCACCGCCGTGGCGATGATGACCGTGACTAGCAGAAACGTCACTATGGCCTCCAGAAGCAAGCCCGACCCGTCGCCGATTGACGAGCTGATGGCAGGAAGCCCCAGATTCGTGTCTCCCTGCGCCCGAACGAGCATGTGCAGGACCGAACCGACGATGGCGCCAACTAGCTGAAACACTATATAGAGCACCGCGTCGGTTATCGAAATCTTACGCAGAGCTGCCAGCGCGATCGTAACCGCGGGATTGATGTGGCATCCCGATATGCTCCCGATGGCGTATACCAGGACAACGAGAATGAGTCCGTGCGCCAGAGCGCCGACTACAACGCCGGCGGAATCGACTCCTCCCAGTGACTCGAACGCGACAGCGGCCGCCATTGATCCGACGAAAATGAGAGCCAGCGTGCCGATGAATTCCGCCACGTAATTGCGAAGCTTGAATTCCATCCCGATATCCCCTCCTGACACGATCCCCTACCCGAGCGGGCCGTGAACGCCGCCAATGTCGCCATGATTGTAGTCTCTGTGGCCGCTCGCGGATATCGGCGGTCCGTTCGGACGGCGATGGAATCCAGACGGCGTGCCGAATGTAACGTTGTTGGTCAGATGGAGACCGTAGTGCGGTTGCCGGTTGAAGGTCCTGAATTGAGTACGAGGCCTTTTTTGGAAATAGGCATCGCCGGTGTTGGGAGATAATCTTCTTAATAGCGTTCCAGAACGCGGCGCGCAGCGCGTGGAATCGACGCCGGCGCGCCGCTATCTTAGGAAGGGCAAGGCTTTGCGACGGATTTTAGGAGCGGCAAAGTAGTTTCGGAATGACCACGATTAGGGATGACTCGAAGTCCCGGCCCATCCTGGACCGAGCCGGCATTGAAGCCATCCTGCCGCACCGCGATCCGTTTCTGTTGATTGACGAGATCCGCGAGCTGGAGCCCGGCAAGCGCGCGGTAGCGGTCAAACGCGTGCGTGAAGACGAAGCGTTCTTTCGCGGGCATTTTCCAGGGCGGCCGGTGATGCCGGGTGTGCTCATCGCGGAATCCCTGGCTCAAACTGGCGCTTGCGCGCTGCTCAGTCTTGAAGAATATCGCGGTCAGGTACCCCTGTTTGCGGGAATCGACCGGATGCGGTTTCGGAAACCGGTTGTTCCGGGGGACTCGCTATTGCTTGAAGTGACGGTCGATCGCTTGAGGCGGCGCGTGGGAAAGGGTACGGCCATTGCGAGAGTGAGAGGCGAAGTAGCGGCTGAGGGAACGTTGACCTTCGCCATCGCCGATATCGAGAAGGGAATGAGCCTCTGAAAGAGTCGCTGGCTGAACGGGCTAGGGATGCCGGCACGACCACGGCATGCCGCGCGATGCGGGTTTTCTTCCGTGGAGCGGACCGGGCGCCTTTCGATGCGGGCGCGCGGTGGTCGGTGCTGATCGTCAAACCGTGCAGTATTGGCGACGTCTTGCTCGTGACGCCGCTGTTGAAGGCATTGCGGGACGGTTTGCCAAACGCGAAACTCTCGCTGGCCGTCGGGACGTGGTCGAAGGTCGCGGTCGCCAACAACCCCGACGTAAATGAAGTCATCGACTGCGCCGATATCGGGCTGCCGAGGAAATATGCGCTCGGGGCCTATCTGGCGTTCGCGAGGCGGCTTCGAACGCGCGGGTTCGATGCGGCGTTCGTGGCTGACCGGTCGCCGATGATGACTCTGCTTCCGTTTCTGGCCGGAATCCCGATTCGCGTTGGTCTCGATAGCCGTGGCAGAGGGTTTTCCCTCACCACGAAGGTAGCAGTTCAGGAAGACTCTCACGAGAGCGAGGTATACCTCGCTCTCGCACGCGCCGCCGGCCTCGGCGTCAGCCAGACGACACCGAGGTTCTTTCCTGCTTCGGACGATCTTTCGGCGGCGGCGCGAATCTTCGAAGAGTGGGGACTCAAGCGCGGCTCCGTCCTGGTAGCGGCCCCCGGCGGGGGTTCGAATCCCGGCGGGCGGCATCATGGAAAGCGGTGGGAACCCGCCTGTTTTGCCCAGACGGCCGACCGCCTTGCCGAGCGGGCGGGACTGCGGACGGTGATCGTCGGTCGGGAAAGTGACGCCGAACCGGCCCGGGCGATGTCGAGCCTGATGCGCGAAGAAGCGGTCAATCTGGTTGGGCAAACGTCGTTCGGGCAACTCGGGGCGATCTTGCGGCTCGCGTCGGCGTATACGGGCAACGACTCCGCTCCCTCGCATCTGGCCGCGGCGATGGGGATTCCCACCGTCACGGTGTTCGTTGACTCCGACATCAGGCGATTCAGGCCGCTCGGCCCAAAGTCGCTCGCCATATCGGCAGGGAACGCGCGAGAAACGATCAATGCCGTGGTGGAAGGGCTTATGAGGCTGACGGCCGTGGATGGGCGCTCGGCCATGCAACGGCGTCCGGACGTCGGACTGTAGCGACTGTTCCACAGGAGTGGCGGCTGGCCGTTGCTATAATCGCCGAGGCCCCGGAGGGGTGGCCGAGCGGTTTAAGGCGGTGGTCTTGAAAACCACTAATCGAAAGATTCGTGGGTTCGAATCCCACCCCCTCCGCCCCAAGCCGAGGCCAAATATGGAGGAGTCGCATAGTTGGTCTAGTGCGGCCGCCTGCTAAGCGGTTACTGGTGTTTAAAGCCGGTCGAGGGTTCGAATCCCTCCTCCTCCGCCAGCAACAAGACGCTCGTGTCGACGCCCGTGGCATCCCGGCGGGGCGGCAGTTCCACCGCGCCTTGAGCAGACTCGATCAACCGCCGCGCGAGCCTTTTTGCAGGGACTTGGCGGCAAAGATCGAATAGCCGCCGAATCGCGAAAAAGTGAATTTTTTGAAAATTACCCTGTGAAAATCGAAAAACGGGGTATCCGGGCCGCTACCGACGGGCAGCCGGACACGCTGATTCGCGCCTAGGCCCACCAGGACCGCGTCGCGAGCCGCAGGCCGTAGAAGGCTTGCGGGCTGACCCTACGAAGCGCAGGCCCTGAACGCGTCGTCGCAGATTTGCAGGGTGCGGTCCACATCCTCGTCGGTGTGGGCTATCGAAATGTACACCTTTTCGTTCGGAATAAGCAGCAGACCGCGCTTTATGCACTCGATGGCCCAACGGCGGCCCAGCTCGGCGTCGTGCGCTTGTAGGTCCATCCACGTCTTGATGTTGTCGCTCTCGATGAACCGGATTCCGAAAACGGCGTCCTCCCCCAGCGCCTGAGCGGGGAAACCGTAGCGGCGTCCGGCCTCGGCGATGCCGGCGCGGAGCCGCGATCCGACGTGGTGCAAGCGGTCGTAGGACGCCGGCTGTTCGAGGATGTCCAGCGCGGCGAGACCGGCGCTCGCGGCAACGGGGTTTCCGTTGAACGTGCCGCTTGCCCACGCGATTTCGGTGATTGAACTGATTCCTTGCGCGTCGAACACGCGCATTATGTCAGCCTTGCCGACGACCGCCGCCAGCGGGAAACCACCCGCCATCGCCTTGCCATAGGTCGCAACGTCAGGAACGACGCCGTAGCGTTCCTGGGCGCCTCCCCAGGCAATTCTGAAACCGGTCACGACTTCGTCGAATACGAGCACTATGCCGTGCCGGGTGGTTACTTCGCGTATTGCTTCGAGAAAGCCCGGTTCAGGCACGAGCACGCGTTCGAGAGGCTCGACGATTACGGCGGCCAGCTCGGAGGCGTGGTCTTCGATAATCTTTACCGCCCTGTCGGTTTCGTTAAACGGGGCGACCAGCACTTCCTTGCCGATCGAAGCGGGTATTCCTCTCGAGTCGGGCAGCGATCTCGGATAGTCGCTGGGCACTTGGGGCACGGTTCCCCACAGCGAATAGTCGTGCATGCCGTGCCAGCCGCCTTCGAATTTCAGAATCTTTCCCCGGCCCGTGTAGGCTCGCGCGCCGCGCAGCGCAACGTGAGTCGCTTCTGTCCCCGTCGTCTGAAACCGGACCTGTTCCCCGCACGGAACGTTCTCGACCAGCCTTTGGGCGAGTCGAATTGCGGGTTCGTTGAGTAGAAAGTAGGAGGTCCCTTTGGGAATCTGCGCGGCCGCGGCCGCGATGACAGAAGGATTGGCGTGGCCGATCAGCATGGGGCCGGAGCCGAGCACGTAGTCGATGTACTCCCTGCCCGTCACATCGGTCATGTGGCTGCCGTTGGCGGATGCCAGCACGATGTCAACCTCTTCGGGCAGCCTGAAGTGGCCGAGCCCTCCGCCGGCCAAAAACTGCTTGGCTGATCGCAGGAGGTCTTGCTGCTTTGCGGTTTGGGTGTCGGCGGTAATCGTCTGTGTCATGCGGGCACCTAATATCTGAGAGCTTTCCGAAAGCGATGCGATTGTTGACTAAGGCGGCTCTGCCAGTGGAATTGCGCGTCGAAATCTTAGCCTGCCGCCGCGGCGTACGCAGTATCGGGTCGGGTACCGTCGCGGCAAGGACGGAGAATCTGATAAAGCGCCGCCTTCAAAGCTCTCGCGCATTGTTGATCTGCGCGGTTGACCAGCACGTTGGCAATCGGCGCGTTCGACGGGAAACGTTGGGATTTGGTTGGGCCGCGCAAGTCGGGTAGCGTAAGCGCTGAGCAGGGTCTAAGCTCGCTGCGTCGTTGCGCAGGCGTGACCGGAGAAACGTATTGATGTCCAGCAGAATAGTAGTATCGCCATCGGAGATCGATTTCGAATCGCGGGGACGCCGGGATTATTGGGTGGCGCTGGAGCACGACAGCATCTGGGGCGAGTGGCACCTGCCGCTTACCGTCATTGTCGGCCCGGCGGCAAAGAGCGGCAAGGGGCTGGTCGCTTTTGGGTCCACGCATGGCAACGAGTACGAGGGGCCGGTTGCGATAAAGAACCTGATGCGGGAGATCGACGCCGCCGACGTGATCGGGCGCATCATCTTCATCCCCGTGCTTAACGTCGCGGCGTTTCGAAGCGGTGCGCGCGAGAGCGTGGACGACGACGGACTCAATCTGAATCGCGCGTTCGTCGAGCGGGCTGGCGAGGAGCCCGGGATTTCGGGCATCACGCATCGGATAGCCAAGTTCGTAAGGGACAACATCTGGCCGAACGTCCACGTTGTGCTCGACATCCATTCGGGCGGGCGCGTGGCGCGGTATCCGCCGGTGATTCTGTTTCATCCCGTTGAGGACGCCGAGCAGGGCCGGCTGACGATTGAGACCGCGCGCCTGTTCGGGACGCCGTTTATCTGCCTTTTCCAGGACCGGACGCCCGGTCTGATGCTGAGCGAGAGCGAGCGGCGCGGGAACGTCACGATCGGATCGGAGCTTGGATGGGGGCAATTCGTCAGCGTCCAGACCGTCAAGTACGCGCGGCAGGGAATCATCGGCGCGGCGATCATGCACGGGCAACTTGCGGGCGAGGTGTCGCCCGCGGACCATCACGCGGCGGGCGATCAAAAGATAATCGAGGCAGTCGACCGCGAGTGCTACGTTGCGGCTCCCTGGCCCGGGCACTACGAGCCTCTCGTTGAGCTCGGCGCGACCGTGAAGAAGGGGCAGGCGGTGGCGCTGCTGCACGACTACCACCGGATCGACGAAGAGCCCTGGCCGGTGCGGGCCGGCTTGGACGGCTACGTTCTGGGCCAGAGCGTGACCGCGGAGGTCATTCCGGGACAGCACATACTCGTCGTAGCCCGGGATATCAGGCGCGGCAAGTATCCCGGGGTCTAGCGCGAGCGGCGCGCCAGGAGGAGAACCGCACCCATAGTTCTCCGCGGCGGCGAGCCTGCCTGAATGGGGCTGCGATTTGCGCTAGCCGCCCGTCGTCTGCGGCAAGCGCAGATCGATCGCGTTCGGCAGTGAGGCGTGTCCTGCGCTGGCCTCCCACTTGCTTATCAAACCCTCAACAAAAGGGCCGTTCCGTGTACTTGCTCGCAATCAGCGCGCCGTGGGCCCGCGAGCGCGGTCGTGGCTTCCCCCGCCTGACTAACGGCTCTCGGTCCGGGGCGGCGAACTCGCTTGGATCGAAAATCGCCAAAAATCTCTACGGGGCGATCACCTGTCGGCGCTGTTGGGGAACACACGTCGAATGAGGCGACTGCCCGCGTACCCGCTATCCGTCGGTATGTCGGCCGTCGAGGGATTCGCCATCGCGACCGTCATCACCACGAACCTCGTTTACCAGGTAGAGTCCGTCGGCCTCAATGCCCTCCAGCTCATCTTGGTCGGAACAGTCCTTGAAGCAACTGTCTTTGCCTTCGAAATCCCGACCGGAGTCGTCGCGGACGTCTACAGCCGCCGTCTTTCGGTTGTGATCGGTCTTGCCGTTACCGGCGCCGGATTCATCCTCGCGGGGTCTATCCCGAGTTTCGTGGCGCAACTCGTTGCCCAGGTCGTGTGGGGACTTGGGCATACATTCGTCAGCGGCGCCAGAACCGCGTGGCTGGCCGACGAAATCCGCCCACAGCAGTTGCCACACGCGCTCCTGCGGGGCTCGCAAGCCGATCTTGCCGGCGGTCTGGCGGGAGCGGCGCTATCCGTCGCGCTCGCGAGCATGGATCGCAGCCTTCCGCTCGTCGTCGGGGGCTTCATGTATCTCGGCCTGGCCGCGTTCTCAACGCTCACCATGACCGAGCACGGATTTCGACGGGCGTCAGCCCATGAGCGTGAGACCTTCAGGACTATGGGGCGCACATTGCTTCAAGCCCTGGGCGTAATCCGCCAGCGACGGGTCCTGATCCTCCTCGTGATGGCGCCGTTCCTGTTCGGCGCCGCGAGCGAAGTTCCAGATCGACTGAGCACGCCGTTCCTCCTTCAAACCATCACAATGCCGCGACTCGGACCTTTCGACTCCGTGGCCTGGTTTGGTCTTAGCAGCTACGTGTCGCTGGGACTGGGGCTCGGCTTGCTGGAAATCGTCCGCCGGACCGTGGATACGTCCAACGACCGGATCGTTGCTCGCGTGCTCATGGCGTTGGAGGCTCTCTACATCGCCAGCCTGATGGCCTTTGGCCTAGCGACTGGATTTCCACTCGCCATGGCGATGTTCTGGGCTCGAGGGCCGCTGCGGCGCGCCAGCGGTCCGCTGCTTAGCGCCTGGCAAAACCGGTTCGTGGACTCGCGCGTTCGAGCCACAGTCCTGTCTATCGGGGGGCAGGTCGATGCCATCGGTCAGATGATCGGCGGGCCGGTCTTGGGGGCGATCGCGTTAGGACTGTCGTTGCGCGCGGGATTCCTGGCGGCTGCGATGGTGCTGCTCCCGGTCGTGGTCGTGTTCGCCATCCTGGGGCGGCGTCCAAGGGCGCCGGCGCCGTCGGCTTGAAGGACTGACCTAAGGTAGGCGGCATGGTCCCGGAGCATTCGATGAGCGAGGCCGCAATGCAGATCACGCTCCGCCAGGACGGGGCGAACGGTCTGAAGCGTTCCACCAGACCAGCGCTGCGGCGGGAAATAACCTGGCGAGAGCTCTCGCTTCCCACTGGCATGGCCAACCCGGCTACGATTGACTTGGCTGAGTAGAAGTAAGCGAGGTAGGGCGCTGTGTCGTGGAAGCGGCTTTCAGAGAATCTTTACGTATGGTCCGACACGTGCAACGTGTATTGCGTCAAGGACGGTGACCACGGTCTGTTGATCGATGCAGGCTCGGGGGCGGTTGCCGAGCATATTGGCGAGATCGGCGTGCGGCAGATCGACTGGGTGCTGCACACGCACCATCACCGGGACCAATGCTGGGGAACGGGCAGGCTTCGAGAGGCCGGAGCCAGGGTGGCGGTCCCCGAGCATGAGCGGTACCTGTTCGAGGACGTAGAGCTTTTCTGGAGACACAAGCGGCTCTACAGCAACTACAACGACCGGAGCACTTTCTTCTCGGTAGGGAAGGATATGCCGGTCGACGAGTCCTTAGCAGACTACGAGACGTTCACGTGGCGCGGACTCGAGCTGGCGATCATCCCGGCGAAAGGCCATACATACGGAAGCAGCTTGTTCGTCGGGGAGATCGACGGACAAGACGTCGCGTTCACGGGCGACCTGATCGGGGCGGGAGGCGTGCTGTACCAGTATCACGCCATGGAGTACTCGTACGGCGATCACGCGGGCGTGCTGTTCACGTTGCAGTCGTGCCAGGCCTTGCGCAAGCACGCCCCGCAACTGGCGTTGCCGTCGCATGGAGAAGTCATCACGGATCCGGTGGGAGATTGCCTTCGCCTGGAGGGGCGTTTGATGGACCTCGCGCGCCTGGGAGGGGGGATGCGCCTGTTTGGGACGATAGGCGACCACGGACTCGATTTTCTCCCGGACCCTCGTTTCATCCAGATATCTCGACACCTTTTGTGGAGCGGCCCGCAGGCGTGCTCGAACTTCTACGTGCTGCTATCCGAGTCCGGCAAGGCGTTCTTGCTCGACTACGGGCATTCGTATTACGCGCACATGAGCACCGGGGCGGACCGGGAAGACAGCGACACGATGCGGTTCGTGGTCCACCATCTGGATGAGTTGCGGGAGTCCTATGGCGTAAAGAAGATCGACGTCGTTATGAACAGCCACATTCACGACGACCACACGGCGGGGGTCCCTTATCTGGTCCGGCATGAAGGGACCCAGGTCTGGGCGCTCGAAGAAGTGGCGCAAGTGCTGGAGGACCCGGCTGCCTGGTGCAGTACGCCCTGCACTCTTAAGACGCCGATTCCGGTCAGCCGGAAGTTCAAAGACGGCGACCGCTTCGAATGGGAGGAGTATGAGTTCGAAATTCACCACGCGCCGGGCCAGACCGAGTTTCACATGGTCCTCGCCACGACGGTTGACGGTCAGAAGATCATGTTCACCGGCGACAACGTATTCAAGGCACAGGCTCCGGGAGTGACCGGCGGGATGACTACCCAGATTTATCAGACCACGGTTCTCAGGAACAGCCTCCAGCTATGGATGCATCGAAAGTGCGCCGACCTGATGGAAACTATCGCGCCCGACGTGTTGTGCCCCGGGCACCGCGACGTGATCCCCTGGGACTCGTGGAAGACTTTCGAGTATCGGGACTTCATCGCGCGAAAAGAGCGGGTAGTGCGCTCGCTGGTGGATGAGCCGGCGGACCGCTACGTGGACTTGTGGTGGGCGCGATTGCTTCCCTAC
The DNA here is from genome assembly GCA_965218195.1 of Chloroflexota bacterium. Taxonomy (GTDB): domain Bacteria; phylum Chloroflexota; class UBA11872; order UBA11872; family VXNJ01; genus JAPOVO01. Next base: position 3,435,091 of record OZ244593.1, on the reverse strand, counting down.
GACGGCTGGGCTGCGCCGGGTGAAACCATCAATTACCGCCTCTTGCTGAGGAACAACCTCGGCAGGGACGCGGTCTTCGAAGCTCGCCTATCGCCGCCCGAGGGCTGGCAGACGTCCGGCGAATTCGCCGAAATCCGGCTTGCAAGCGAAGCGCGGGGAGAGCTATCGCTGTCGGCCACGGCGCCTAGCGAGCCGCAGGTGCGGAAGCTGCTGACGGTGGAGATTCGAATCGACGGCGAAACGCAAGGCCCGGCGACCGAGGCCTTGGTGACGGTCTCCGCCGGCGGCTGACCCCCGCCGCGGGTTGCTTTAACCTGATAGTCCGGCTTTTGGGTAGCGGCTCCCCCCCCCCCCCCCCCCCCCCCGAAAGCCTCCAGATGGGTGTTTCTGACCTTGATCCGGTCCGGCCGTGGGCTTCAGCATAGACTGGGCCGGACCGGTCAAAACAGGCCGGGATGGAGGCGATGATGCGCAGGAATTCAGTCAAACGCCGGTTGCTCGCCGGTGAGACGGTGATCGGGACGATGGTGCAGGAAGTCACCAACCCGTCGATTGCCCAGATCCTTAATGCCGTGGGGTTCGATTTCTTCATGCTTGACATGGAGCACGGTCTTTTTAGCCTTGAGACGGCGGCGCAGATTCTAAGAGTGGGACGAGTCCTGGATATGTGTCCGCTGGTTCGGGTGCGAAGTCCGGAATACGACCTTATTTCGGCTCCGCTCGACCACGGCGCCATGGGGATCATGCTGCCGAGGGTTGAAGAACGCGGCGAAGTCGAGGCGCTGGTGCAAGCGGTCAAGTATCCACCGGTCGGCAAACGCGGCTGCTCGTCCGACGCGCCCCATTCGGAGTATCGATTCGGCTCGCTGGCGGAGTTTGTCGATACTAACAACGACGACACGCTGGTGATCGCACAGATCGAACGCCGGGAAGCGATCGACCGAATTGACGAGCTTCTATCGACTCCCGGCGTTGACGTCGCCCTGATCGGCTCCGAGGACCTGTCGGTCTCGTTGGGCGTGCCGGGAGAGACGCAGTCGACGCCGGTGGTGGGTGCAATCGAGAAGGTGATAGCCGCCGCCGAGCGGCACAACGTCGTTTCGGCGATCCATCTCGGCAGCGTCGATTCCCTCCAGGCCTGGGCGGCAAAGGGAATGCGGATGCTGATGTATGGCTCGGACCTTCAATTTCTAATGGAATCGAGCGAGCAGGGGCTGAGCAGCTTACGAGCATCGCTGGCGAGCTGATCTGTCCGCGACAGACGCCTTCCGAAAAGGGAGACGCGAACCGGTCCGCTAAACGGCCGTGGGCGACGGCTCCATCTTCGACATTTCGGCGTATCGCATGGCTTGCGATACGAAGTCGAATCCGACCATCTCGCTGAATCCCTCGCACAAGCGGAGATAGACGGGACCCGGCGGCTCGGTTGTGAGCGGGTGTCCGTCTACCGTGCGGACGGGCAGCATTACGACCGAGGTGGCGGAGAACATAGCTTCGTCGGCGTTGATTACGTCGTAGGTGTCTATATTCTGTTCCCGAAAGGGGACTCCGACCTTCGCCGCAACGTCGATGATCGCTCCGCGGGTGATGCCCAAGAGAATGTTGCGGGGTTCGGGCGAAATCAGCACGCCGTCCTTGATCATCATGAAATTCGAACCCGTGCCCTCGGTAATGAATCCGTCCTCGTCGGTCAGCAAGGCCCATGCGTCAGGCGAGACCTGTTTGGCCTGCTTGTCGGCGAGTCTGTAATAGAGCCGGCTGGTGTTCTTGATCTTCGGGTCGATGAGACGCGCCGGCACGGACCGCTGCGCCGGTATGACCGCGTCGACGCCCTCGTCGTAGAAATGGGCGCGCGCGGCCAATACACCAGCAAGCGGCCGGACGTAGATTAGAACCGACGGCTTGCCGCCTATGTCGCTTTGCCCGTTGGATATGTAGTGATTGATCCAAAAGTCGTCGTCGGGTCCGAAATTATGGAGATTTCGGTCGATTGTCTCGAACGTGGCTGCTTCGAGTTCGTCGGGGGTCATGCCCGAGTCGATCTGGGCGCATTTCAACGAGGCTTGCAGGCGCTCCAGGTGGCCCTGTGGTCCAGTAAGGCGGAATGGTTTTTGTCTGAAGGTGCGGGTCACCTCGAAAACCATGTGTCCAGAGCCGACGCCCGAGTCGAAGATGGATAGCGATGCCTCGGATTCCGGTACGAAATCCCCGCTTTTGTACACAAGGCGCTCGTCGGTCATCTCAATCCTCCCAGCTAAGGCCCGGACCGTATGTAAATTCTAGTCGCCTGGGGGCTTTGCACGTGCGGGTTTTCCTAGGCTTTGGTAAACGCCATGAGAGACAGGACGCCACGTCCCGCGGCTTTGACGGCGACTTGCAGGTCGGCGGCCCTGGCCTGCTCTGAATAACGCTTGGACAAGGCGCGGTAACGATTGAAGCGAAGGAACGGCCGTAACCGGCCGACGCGGGGTCTGACGCTAAGGCTGTTCCAAAGTAGCGGTCGCGAAAACGACATGGAAGGGAACGCAGTAGATGACCACGCTCTTGAAGTCGTCCAGATTCGTCGAGGGCGAGATTTCGTAATTCTGGTTTCCGATATTGCCTTTCAGCGGTCCGAGATCGACGTAGTCTCCCAGGTCGCCGCTCGAGGCCGGTGACGGGTTCGAGGACAGCAGAACGCTGAGCGCCGGTCCGTTGGTCACCATGAAGTCTTCGAAGCGGAGAACGGTGCTGTCGTCGGGCAGACGAAATACCTTTGCGACGCCCGAACCTTGATGAAACCTGTCGGCGTCCATGAAATTCCCCGTCAAGATGGCCACGGGTCCGGTTTGCTCTGGCATCGGGTCATCCATCGGATCATCGGGCATTTGGGCGGCGACGGTCATTACCTTGTCCTCGACGGCCTGACGGTCTTCAGTGGAAAGGTCCTCGAGCGTCGCCTCCGAGGGCATGGCCTCGTCAAACTCGGACCGCATTTGGCTCATTTCTTCGGGAGTCATGTCCGCCATTTCGCTGTCGCTGGGCATCTCGAACGGGAACGCCTCATCGACGACCGTGTCGATGAAGAGCGGTGATACGAGCCACCACGCGAGTATTGCACCGGCTATCACTACCACGGCCCCACCCGAGAACAGGATGCGCCGGCGTGTCACGGATGGACTCGCAAGCATGTCGCGACGCCAGGCGGGCGAACGGGCCGAATGAGCATGGTCATGGCGCGGGCCGACCGTGCGGGATGGACGGTGCGGCGGGATGCCGAGTTGACCAGGTCGACAACGAAATCACCCCTGTCGCGCAAGAATCAAGCTGCCTTTCGTTCCTCAGGGATGATACACCCTGACCCGGTGAAATCCCGCGAGCGTTAAGTTCTCAAGGGTTGCGTTTCTCCGGAAGGCGGTTCCCAGGCTGTTCGGCAAGGTCGGCGCTGGTCGCGCCGAAAGGTATTTGCCGAGTTCGTTACCCGTTCATGGTTCGACAAGCTCACCACGAACGGGAGGGAGCGATGCATCACGAACGGGAAAGGGCGGCTTTCGCGCAGACGGTAACGACTAACAGAATGCTGCGCTCCATTCTTCCAAGCGTTGGGTATGGCGACCGGACTCGCGGAGAACTTTAGGTTGGTGTGAAAAGCCGGTGGACGCCGCGACGCGCTCACGTATAGTGAGACGTGACTTCATCGGCCGTAGCAACGTTCCTTGGACTGCTCACCCTGTCGGCGATTCTGCTGGTCGCCGGGGCGGGCCTGATTGCAATTGGCGCTCGCGTATCGGCGACTGCCGCCGATGCTCACGCATGGCTGGCCCGTGAGTTCGGGGCCAACGCGGTTGCGATGGCCTGGGTGGTAAGCATCGTCGCGACTTCCGGAAGCCTCTACTTCTCAGAAGGCGCGGGATTCGTTCCATGCGAGCTGTGCTGGTATCAACGCGTCGCAATGTACCCGCTGGTGATCGTGCTGGGCGTCGCGGCTTTACGAAAGAACCGGCTGATTCGATGGTACGCGGCGCCCCTGGCCGGCGCGGGCGCGCTCGTGGCGTTGTATCACTACGCGCTGCAACGCGTACCGGCGCTAGATACCGGGGCTTGCGCCCCCGAAGCCCCGTGCGCTCTGACGTGGGTTGACGTGTTTGGGTTTATCAGCATTCCGTTTATGGCTCTTGTGGCGTTTGGGTCTATTCTGGTTTTGTTGCTGGTTTTCCACCGTAGCGCTCTGGACTTGTCATCGTGAACACCCGAAACCGAGGTCTGCTGGTTGCCGGCGCGCTCGTCGCCGCGATAGCCGCCGTGCTGGCCGTCCTTTTGACCCGTGATGCGGGACAAGGCGATGGCGTGAATCAGATGGCTCAGGAGTCCCCGCAGATTACCGGTGACCCCCTCGCCTCCTACGATCGAGGGGGGCGAGACGGCGCGATAACCAAGCAGGCGCCGGAAGTGCGCGGCGTCAACTTCGATGGCGGCTCTGTCGAAATTGCAAACGACGGGCGGCCCAAGGTGATCGTCTTTCTTGCACACTGGTGCCCACACTGCCAGGCGGAGGTCCCGCGAGTTCAGGCTTGGGTGGACAGCGGCGCAAAGCCCGACACCGTCGACCTGTACGCCGTTCCAACCTGGATCGACGCGGCGCGGCCGAATTACCCTCCTGACGCGTGGCTCGAACGTGAAGGCTGGACGTCTCCGGTGCTGGTAGATACGAATGACGCGGTGGCCGACGCGTTTGGCGTCGGCGGCGTCCCGTTCTGGGTGTTTCTGAGGTCTGACGGTACAGTCGCGCTTCGCGTTGCCGGTGAGATCGATCAGCAGGAACTGACGCAACTCTCCGAGGCGCTCCGCTAGGCGGCTCTGGCGTCCCGTCACCCGCGCGGGTATTCGCGTCTAGTTCAGGTCCGACAATCGCGGCATGACTTCTTCCGCCAGAAGGGTCATCGAATGCGTCCAGCGGTCCCTGGGCTGCCATTCGTGGCCCATTGCAAGCAGCGTTCCAAAACCACCTAGCTCCTCGTACAAGCTGCGAATCTTGGCGACGACTTCGTCCGGGTCGCCGACTATCCAGAGATTGTCGAGGCAGTATTCTGCGGTGATTGCGGAGTCTGGCATGTCGGGATCGGTCTTGGTCAGATCGAGCATGTGGTTCTTGTAGAGAAGCTTTCGAAAGTATCCTCGAAAGTCACGGGCGAGCGTTCCGTCCAGGACTTCGCTGCGCGCGCGATCGGTAGAGTCGGCAACGTAGACGTCGCGGGCGACCCGCCATTTGCTCCGGTCTGGACTTCGACCGACGTTGGCGGCCCCTTGCTCGACCGACTCCCAATGGCTCTTGAGTATCCGCGACGGGACGATGTTGATGCTCATCGGAATCCAGTCGCGTTCCCCGGCCAGAATCAGCGTATCGGAAGACAACGACACTCCGGCGACGCCGATCGGCGGGTGCGGAAGCTGGTATGGGCGCATGTGAAGGCCCAGTCCGATGTCATCCTCCGGTTCCGGTATCGTGAAATCCCAGAACCTGTTTTTGTACCGGCCGGGTTTGGGGTCGCGCCAGATTTCCAGGACCAATTCAATGGCTTCGCGAGACATGGTCCGGTGATCGCCGGTTTTGGGGTCGAAACCAAAGACGGTGAAGTCGCCGGGAAACCCGCCCGAGCCGACTCCCCAGTAGAACCGTCCCTTTGCCATGTGGTCGAGCTGCGCGATGCGGTGGGCAATCAGAAAAGGGTTGTGATTCGGCATGCACGAAACGCCGATCCCGAACTTGATCTGCCGCGTCACCGGCAATGCGGCGGCGATTACGAGGTCGGGCGCCGGGATGTTCTCCCATTCAGCCGTGAAGTGCTCGCCGATCCAGGCTTCCTTATATCCAAGTCCGTCAAGCGTGACCAATTGGTCGATGTCGGCTTCGACCGTTTGCGAGAAATCGCTGCCGGGAGGATGCAGGGGCATCGTAAAGAAGCCTAGTTCCATCAGCGCGCCTCCCTTTTTGGCCGGCACGTTCCCCATGCCGGATGGATCCGATTCGAAGATCAAGCACGTTATAGCACGCGGCCCGCCGGTCGGCGTGCGATCAGGGGCGGTTTTGGGGATTCAAGCGGCGCGGCGCGTTGTCGTCGCTTCCGACCGCGTTCGGGAACGTGTAGGTGTGCCGGTAGGTCAGAGTGTCTCTTTCGATCAGATGGATAGCCAACCTCCCGTTGGAGTAGCCGCCGGCGAACATGAACGGTCCCTCCGGATCGATCCAGGCCCAGGTTGAGCGGCCTGGCAGTTGAAGTGAAGTAACCCAGCGCGAGCCAGTCTCGTCGAGGACGACAATCTCTGCCCGAAACGGATTGATGAGATAGAGCTTTCCGTCGGGGTCCCGGACGATGCGCGTGCTGCCCGGGTTGGTCGACAGCACGGGGCCGACGCTCAGGGCCTCCAAGCTGAATTCGTGAAGCGTGCCGGTGGCGGTTAACAAGAAGGCGTCACTTCCCCCGGGGGCGGGCGCAATTGCATGTATGACGGGCGCCGGCGCGCGCCCAGTATGTCTCTCCACTTCGCCCGTGGATAGGTCGAGAGTGCGGATTTTGCCCGTGAACTGGTGGACCAGATGTATCAGATGCTGTCCCGCCGGAAATACCGGAATCTCGGCGCTCGAGATCATCTTGTTGAATACAAGCTCGCCCGACCGAGGTTCGACTATGAGTATTCGCGACACGAAAGACACGAGGCCGGAAACGGCGTATGAGTGGATAACGTCTCCTCTGCCCGTCTGGCCGATGTATCGAACGGATATCGTGCTGGGATAGCCTTCGATGTCGTAATTGGCAGACCTCACAGCCCGACCCAGCGAGAAAAACTGGGGAGGCGTGCCGATTTCGGAGGCTGTAGCGGACGCTAAATCATCGATATCTACCGGCAGCAAGTGTCCGAAGTAGATTCGACCGTTCTCACTTATCAGCGGCAGCTTCCGATCCGGCGGGATCGGGACCTCATGCTCGAATATCAAGCCGGTCCATCTGTCGATGCCGACGAATCTGGCGGTCTCGCCGTCTACGCTCATCGCGGCGGGGACGTACATCCGCCTGATTGGCGCCGGGGCCAGCGAAACGAGATGTCGGGATTCTCCCTCGTCGCGAACGGTCAACGTCCCTTTGGCTTCCCGGTAGCCAAGGCGCTGGACCTTTACCTTGAGGGATCCCGGCGCGAGTCCGGAAAAGACCGCCGAGCCGTCCGTCCCGGTTGTGCCGTTTATCACCGTGCGGTTAAAGGAGTCGCTGATTTTCAGGGCCGAATCCGCAAGCGGCGTCCCGGACTCGACATCAACTACTTGAACGATCACGGAATTAGGGTACGGCTCGACCTCGAATCCGGCGGAGACGTTGCTGATCGGGGCGTCGTTCCGGTCCAGGGCCTGGGACGTTATGAGGAATCCATGGGTGTCGGGATTAACGAGGGCCGCGGGAATGATGGTGTCCAGCCGAAACGTTCCGTTTCGCGACGCCAGCAGCTTGGCGAGCCGCATTCGAAGCGGAGCTGCTCCTTCCGCGCTCGACGGACGGGAGAGCGATAGCGATATTCGCGCCCGGGCCGGCCAGTTGCGGCCTTCGATTCTGACGGTGCTTCCCGGCAGGCCATGGGCGGGGATCAGTTTGAGCTCGGCTCCCCGAGTTCCCACGCTGGTGGTTGAGCCGCCCAGCGACGATCCGTAAGCGCCCAGTCCGACAACGGCGACGACCGGGATGAGTATCAGAGCGGCGAGCGCCGCCGATATGATCACGACGATTCGCGTTCTCATACGACCGCGCGATCCCTGCGCAGCCTCTTAAAGACCCGTCCTATACCGCCTCGAGCATCTCGCGGTAGGCGCCGGCCATGGTTTCATTGGCTTCGACGGTGCGCTCCAGGTCCGCCGCGAGTCCCTCAAGAGCTCGCCCCGGAATGGCAATCAGGCACAGGTCGGGCGCGATTTCGGTAAACGTGCGCATCCCCATGCAGCCAAGCGACATCGAAGCGCCGCCGCTGCTGTCCGCGGATGGAAGCACGGAACAGGCGGGACGGCCGAAAACCTTGCCGTTTTCGCCTGTCCAGGTCGTGGCGCCGGTCGTTTCCTGCAGGAGCATGGCCTGGAAGGGCGTTGTCCACACAAGCGCCACGTCGGGTTCGAGGGGGAAATCGGCGAGCGGTCCGTATACGGCCCCGGTTCGCGGTGATTCGAATTTCGGGATCAACTCCACTTCCTCGGGCTTGATGTAGTTGATCTCGCACATCCCGCCTACGAGTTCCATAAGCTCGCCGCTCTTGGCTTCGGAGAGTTCGAATCCCATGACCATCGCGCCGATCGGGCAGTTCATGTGGGCTTCCGCGCCGGCGTAGAAGACGCTCGTTTCCGCCTTTCGCCAAAACGCGCAGGCCGAAGGCACGACCTCGGTCGAGGCTTCCAGGGACGCGGGCCTTTCGTTTGTACGCGTCATCGCGACAGGGGGGTATTGGAGATTGAGACTCTGCTGGAGCAGATCGGCGAGCGTTCGATAGTCCATTAGCTTCAGTTTCCTTTGTTGAGTTCAAATGTCTATGAAACTCTACCAAACAGCTAACTTGCTTTTTGAGTCGAATGTTGGGCGAAATCGGCCGGTCGATCCTCAATGAGCTCGCGACACTGTCAGAGGGGCGCGAGTTCGAAGCTCGGCTGAGAAGTCCGCGCGGAGTTTTGGCAGACTTGGCGGGGTAGAAACTGTTCGATGCTCTGTGCTGCCGGCGCTTCGGCGCATAGCGGGCTGAGTTGAGTTTCCTGTTAGACAGTGAGATGACCAACGATGGCGAGGATGACGAAAGATGCTCGGAATAACGTGATAAAGAGGATCGCTCGGGCCCTCGTATTCGCGGCGGTGCTATTTGCCGTGGCGTGGCCGGCGGCTATTGCGGCCGACGGGCCGGGCGTCGTAGCCGGCGTCGTGACCAACGGAACTTCCGGGAGCGCAGTTCCGCCCGCGCTGCCGGTAACGCTGACGAAGTACGTGGCCGGCGTGGCCGTCGAGACTATTCAGGCCGTGGCCGAAGAGAACGGCAGGTTCGGTTTTGAAGGTCTGGAGACGGATAGTCAGGTCGTTTATCAGGTCCGGATCGAGCACCAGGGTGCGCAGTTTGCGGGCGATCCGTTTGCGTTCTCGGATTCCGACGTCGTTGAGGTCGGAATAACGCTATATGAAGTCGATCTTGATGATCCGGGAATCGAGATAGCGCGTCACGTGGTGGTCTACACGCCGCAGTCGCATACGGCGGTGCGAGCGCTGGAGATTTTGACGCTGACAAATCCGAGCGATCGCGCGTTCGCCGCGGGGCGGGACGCCGCAAACCCGCTTTCGTTTCCGCTTCCCCGGGGGGCGTTCGACTTCGTGGTGATGCTGGGATTCGATCCTGAGCAGGTTGAGTTCACGGCAGACGGCGTTTCGATTGGGCGGCCGGTGTATCCCGGCTCGAATCAAATCAGCTTTGCGTACTCGTTCCCGTGGCGCCTGGAGGGGATCGATATTCCGCGGCGGGCGCCGTTCAGGATGGCGGAGCTTGTGATTATGGCTCCCGCCGAAGAGTTGACGGCGAGCGCAGGTCAAATCCGGCGTACCGAAGACGCGACCATCGAAGGCCGCGAGCTATGGGTATGGCGGAACGTCCAGCCGATAGCCGCTGGAGAGGACTTCGCTCTTGCCATAGAGCCCCCCGGTCCTTCCGTGGCGGCGAGGGTTTCCGCCATCACCTCGGCGCAATGGGGCGTGGTGTCGGTCGGCGCGGCGCTCGGATCGCTTGTGATTTATCTGGCGATTCGATTCGGACGGTTGAGACCGGCTCCCAAGCGAATGTCGAGGGAAGACCGCGCCCGCGAACTGCTTGAATTGCTTGCGGAATCGAAGCGGGACGGCATCACCAGTGAGGAACGGAAGGCCTGCAAGGACGAACTGATCCAGATTCTGGACTCCGACGACAGGCTCGCGAGAAGGCTATTGGGTCTATCGTGGATTCCGGACTGACCGCCTGTTGGAGAAACGTTGACCTCGAGGCTGGGAAGTCCCGCCAAGTAAAGGTTCAGGCGCGCGGTTACGTCGCCGCATCCCTTCTTCCCGGCCCCGGCCCGTGGAAGAAGGAGAGTGAACTCGAAGCCGCCTCAGTTCTAAACCGCAGACTCTCCGGGGAGTGCGTCTATTTCCACTTGATCGTGCAGCCGACGGCCGGGGTTTCGGTCACCGCGGGATCCGCGCCCGCCAGTACAGCCTCGATGGCTTCCCGCAAATAGTGACTGCCTACTTTGGTCTCGTCCTGGTGGTCGTCCACGGCTCCGTGATAGCGCAGGTTTAGTTCCGAGTCGAATAGAAATACCTCTGGCGTTCGCTCCGCTCCGTACGCGCGGGCCACAGCCTGCGATTCGTCGTAGAGATAGGGGATCGAGTAGTCCTTGTCACGGGCTCGAGCCTTCATCTCGGCAAAGCTGTCGTCGGGATACTCGACGGCGTTGTTGGAGTTGATGGCCGCCGTCGCCACGCCGCGGCCGGCGTATTCGCGCCCGATGTCCAGAATTCTGTCCTCCCAGGCCTTCGCGTACGGGCAATGGTTGCACGTAAATACGATCACGGCGGCATTGCCTGCGCTCAAGGAATCGAATGAGTAACTAGACCCGTCGGTTGCGGGAAGATCGAACGCCAGAGTCATCTTCCCGAGTTCCAAAGATGTCATAGGGAAACCTCCTTCTACTGTTCTGTGCTTACGTTTTGGCGATTCGCCGTCAAGGCGTCAATCAATAGGGACCGCTCGGGCACGCGAACGAGCGGCGCGACCTCGGTCGCGGCCGGATTGGCAAAGCGCAAGTAGTCGCACTCAAATCAAGGAACATAAACTACGCCAAGGCGCCGCCGATTCAGAACACCGACCGCGAGACTCCGTATGGATTAGTCGAGGTCAACGTCGCGGAGGGCAGCCGAGTGTACAGCGATGCTGCACCTGCGTACCGGAAACTGGCGGGGTACTACCATGAGGCCGTCCGGCGCAGCGCTGGCGAGTACGTCTGCGAAATGGTGCACACGCATGGTGTGGAGTCGTTCTGGGCCTTACTAAAGCGCGGTTACGGCGGGACGTTCAATCACCTGTCGGCGAAACAACTTGACCGGAACATGAACGAGTTCGCCGGGCGGCAGAATACGCGGGACAGGAACACGATGGATCGGTTCGGCCACTTCGCCCGGCTGACCGTCGAAAAGCGGCTCTGTTACGAAGATCTGATCGGACCGCTCCACACCCGCAAGCCGGAGATGATCTAGGTACTGAGATGGGGCGCTCGAAGCGTTCCTGCCATATCCTATCCGTCTAGCCGAAAGGGTATTCTCGACGCAATCGTGCCTACTTTGGTTACATCACTTGGTAAGTACACGGCGAAATGTGTAGTTCTGACTCCCACGCGTGCCGCTGCGAGTAACAGCTACAATCTCCAAAGAGTCCTCGCCGCCTGATCGCGACTCCGCTCACCCCGGACCACATCCAGCTGATACAGCGGACCCTCACGTCTCGCGGTTCTAAATCCCGCAGCCTGAGCGCCGTCGGCTAAGCGTCCCGACGACGCTCGGAACGGCCAACTCAATCGCTCCCGCACTTCCCGCGACCATCCGTTCGTAGGTTTATCCGAACAGACCGGTTCACGAAAGCTATGGCCGGATGTCTCCGACCCACAACTCTCAGGACGTCAATTTACCGTACTTTCTTCCTACATATAGCGCCGCCGCAGCTCCGCGCCGAGTTCTTTGCCGCGGGCGATCCCCTCATTGGCGCCCGCCTCGCCCCTGTCGCGCCACACGGCAAGATATCGAGCTTGGGCGAACTTGGGTTGCCTTGCGGCCGGTTCTGCCGAGACGCACGCGACGGGACGCACGTTCGCGGGTCCGTTCGGCTCGCGGGCTTGAGGCTCTTAGCTCGGATCTGACGCCGCTCATGCGCCTTTCCCTATCACCGAATGGCGCTTGATCGGCCTCGCTTCTTCTCCGCTATGACTACCACCCACCACCAAACTCTTTTTGCCAGCAAAGGTAGTGCTTGCTGGTCGTTGCTGGACTCCGCGACCGCGTTTTTCGCTTGCTGGACCGCTCTATCCGCCCCCCGGTCTACGTTAGACCTGAAACTATCCTCCGGCGCCGGCGTCGACGAGAATCTGCATGATATCCGTATGGCCCCGCCAGGTGGCTTCGTAGAGCAGCGAATCGCCGTCGGAAGCTCTCGCGTTGACGTCCGCGCCGGCGTCGACGAGAATCCGCACAATTTCAGTGTGGCCCCGCCAGATCGCTTCGTGGAGGAGCGGGTCGCCGTCGGAGTCTCTCGCGTTAACGTCCGCGCCGGCGTCGACGAGAATCCGCACAATTTCAGTGTGGCCCCGCCAGATCGCTTCGTGGAGGAGCGGGTCGCCGTCGGAGTCTCTCGCGTTAACGTCCGCGCCGGCGGCGACGAGAATCTGCACAATTCCGGTCCGGTTCCGCCAGATCGCTTCGTGGAGGAGAGGGTCGTTGTCGGAGGTTCTTACGTTAACGTTCGCTCCTCCGGCGACGAGCGCCCGTACAGTTTCGGTCCGGCCCCGCCAAACCGCTGAATAAAGTGCAGGGGCAACAAGTGGCAAGGACGAGGTAGGGGGCGATGGCGTCGGGGCTGGAGGCGCTGGCGGCGGAGCGGCGTCGGTCGTCCCGATGGCCCAAGCGAAAACTGACCGCACGTCGTCGCGGTGGTCGTTCTGGCAGGCGGCTTCGGCCTCGTCGCCGAACGTGTTCTGATAAATGGCGACGTTGCCCTGGCTGCCGAGATGGCCCTCGACGATGTCGTTCAACTCGACGCAAGTGGTGGGCCAGTCAAGCTCCAGGTCAGTGGCCTGCGCTTGCCAACCGGTCTCGGTCGCTATCGCCCAGCCGAACACGGCTGTCACGTCGTTGCGGTGGTCGTTCTGACAGGCGGCCTCGGCCTGATCGTCGAACGTGTTTTGATAGATGCCGACGTTGTGGGGGTTTCCCAGGTGCTCTTCGACGATGTCGTTGAGATCGACGCATGTCATCGGCCACTCGTCGGTGCTGTGATCCTCATGGGCAGTCGCTGTCGCCACAGCCATGACGGATACGATCCCGGCGACGAGCGCCGCTAACAACAGCCGACGCACGTAGGATGCCTTTTCCTGAATTGGCAATACCCGAGCCTAAGCCTATTAGGGCGGGAAGACGTTCGACCCCATGATTCAGAGAAGCTCTTCTCTATGGGGATAAGCTCCCCAGGCACGATGGCCGTCGCCGGCGACGGCCATAATTGCTGATCCTATTCCTCAGTCGCCCGACGCGCTTCCCGATCCGCGATCGACGCCGGTAGATGGTGGGGCGGTCACGGCCGGACCTTCGTCGCGGAGCCGCCTGCCTCTAACCACCAGAACGCATACGGCGGCAGACATCCAAAGCGTGTGAAACCCGATGACCAGCAGGCCCTGTAGTCGATCCTCCAGCCCAAACACGTTTGTCATGAAGCCCAAAGTAGTGTCCGGGTCGCCGAGCCAGTGGTAGTACATCTCCACGAGAAGCAGACCGCTAACCCAGTCCGTAAGTTCGAACCGGCCAACGGTCAGGTCGAACAGGATTCTCTCTCCCAGGGCATAGGCGATGCACAGAAGCGCGCCGGCGATCCGGGATCTCGTCAACAGGGTCAAGAGTGCGCAGAGGAGCGCATAGGGTGTTGCGAGCAGAAGAGCGCGGCCCACGAGTTCGAGTAGAGCGACCCATGAGTCGCTAAAAGCGCTGCCGGGTTCGCTCATCGGCGAGAGGGACGCGACGATCAGCGCGCCGGGAAGCAAGGCAACCAAGGCCGCGACCGCGAAGACGCCCAGCGCCAGAACTACGGCTAGTACGCGGGTCGACAGCAGCTGTGCAACGAAATGGCGCCCCCATCCGGTTCTCTGGATGCAGCCCATCAGAACTATGGCGAAGATTGGCAGGGAATAGGTAAGGCCGTCCACAACGATCGACAAGACGCTCGCCAAGTCTCCGCCATCGAAGGCGTCGTCCCATGCAACGCCCAACCAGAAGTTAGCCTGAGTGAACAGCAGCAGAAGTCCGAAGGCAATCCAGGGCCAGGGGCGCCGCCACATGACAACCGACTCCGAACGAGCTAAGCGGAGCACGGAGCTTGTCGAACTCATCATTGGGTCGGGTCGTAGTGTGGCTGAACCTCCGGTGCGTATCGTTGACTGAGCTCAGCGCCTCCCGTGTCAATCATTCGGCCAGCCCGGATAGAGGCGGGCCTGACCTGCCTCGCCCAACCAGGTCACCGCCCCGAGCCGGCCTCGCGCCACCCCCATCACGTCTCTCTTCTATTCACCTCGTTAGGCGCCCGGACCGCCTCGCAGAACCATTAGATCGACCGGGACCGCCCTAGCCGACATCCCAAGGTTCCCAAGGTCCAACAGTGCGAAGCACCTAATCCGCCAGTCGCCGGCGGCTCAACCGGCAGCCCGCTGCCTACGGCAACCCGGCTCGTCTCACCCATCACACGCATCGCCCCGCTTACTCACAGTCCGGTAGACCCAGATCCCCGAAATCGTTGGCCTCGATCTCTCTCAGGCTTTCAGGTAGACATCCGGTCAGCTTGTTGCGGGAGAGTCCTAACACCGTCAAGTTGGTCAACTCACCAAGCTCTGCCGGTATGTCGCCCCGCAGGTTGTTGCCCGACAGTGGCAGTCCCGTGAGCTGGCTCAGCCCGCCTAGCTCTGGCGGGATCTCTCCCTGCAGGTTGTTGCCTCCCAGCCATAAATGGATGAGCTTCGCGAGCCCGCCCAGCTCCGGTGGTATCTCCCCGCTCAGGTAGTTTCCGCCGAGGTTCAGCACCTCCAGGTTCTTCAACTCGCCCAGCTCCGCCGGTATCTCGCCCATCAACGCATTGTCCGGCATGTCCAGCACCCGCAGCTCCGTCAGCCCGCTCAGCTCCCTAGCTACCTCACCTCCCAGGCTGCGCGAATCGAGCACGACCTCCCGTACCCGCGGCGGCGTTCCGTCCACCAACACCCCTTCCCACTCTCTGATGTCCCCGTCCGCCAGCCAGTTCAACCCGCCAGGCCCAGCCAGCGCGTTCTGCACCTCCAGCAGCGTCTTGCAGTCTTCCACCAGCCCCGGATTCGCCTCGGGGTCCACAACCGCCATGCCTCCTCCGCACGCCGCCACTTCCGCAGAGATATCCCCAGGCATGACGCCCAGTCCCACCAATCCTCGGTCGATTGTTCTCCCTACCAGCACCCGCAGGTCGGTTCCGTCTGCAGCGACCGTGACCAGCGCTATCCAGCCCGCAGGATCATCGGACGGACCAAGCCCGAACTCACCGACCATCGCTATCCGCTTTCCGTCAGGGGACCAGGACGCGTCTCTAACCGACTTGGATTTGGGGTTGTCGACCCTTACCAGCCTAAGACCGCTCGCGTCAGCTTCGATGACTTGAATTCCGGGATCGGCCTCTTGATTGGCAAGAACCAGGATTTTCGACCCGTCAGGCGACCACGACACTTTCGGGATCCATGCCCTTGCGGGTTCCGGCTTCTCTTAGCCTGGATGCCACCAGCTCTCGATGGCTGCCAGCCGCCGCGCGTCCGTCCCGTACCGATCGATCGTGTACAGCGCCACTTCGTCGCCGTCCGTCTTTGCGTACGCTATCCGCGACCCGTCAGGCGACCACGACGGCCCGCTCACCGCATCGGTTAAACGTTGCTGGTCCCGCTCCACCGAATAGCCGTCCGCTGGCACCACATAGATCGCCTGCCCCGCATCGTCATCCTTAGCCACGTATGCGATCCGCTCACTATCCGGCGACCACCGCGGCGGGTAATGTTCAACTCCCACCACCTCCGTACGCCGGCTTGTGCCATCCGCCGCCATCGTGTATATACTCAACAACTCAGCCCAGTCGCTTCCATCCGCGCTGTCCGTGAGTTGGCCCTCTAGAAATACGATGCGCTCTCCATCCGGAGACCATGCCGGATAGTGATAGAAATCGTCGTCCTTCGTGAGCAGTGGCTTAGTGTCCCCCAGACTTTCTATCACGAGTTGGTGCTCGTAATCGGACGCGTCTCCTCCCGGCCGATGGCATCTGGAGTAGAGGATCTTCCGTCCGCGGACACGTCGAAAGCGGTCATTTTCCCCGCTCTGCCTCCGACGAACCTGTGGGCGACCTTCCGCAACCCGCTGCCATCGGCCCCAACCCCGTACACGTCGGATCCAACGCTGAACAGTACCTCCCCACCGTCGGGACTCCACTTGACACTCTCATGCAAACGCGGAGCGCACGTCGTCAGGGTCCTCATGAATGCCTCAGGTCCGGGAAGTTTGTGCACGGGTGGTAAAGGGGGCGGTGGTTCCTCCACAACGGGCTGCCCGTCGTCACACGCGATCCCGCCGAGCAACATCGCGAACGCTGCTGCTGCCAGGACGCAGAACCTAGCCCTCTAACCGAAGCGACTCATCTGCCTTATCGTTCCCTCACCTCGATTGGTACAACGCGTAAATCGCCATAAGGCCACACGGGTGCCAGGAGCAATCGCCGGCTGACCGGGGCAATCGTGCGCATTAGCGTCCTCCCGTCTTCTGTTCCCCTTATGTAAGAGATTACACAGTCTGCCTGTGATTAGTTCCCTGATGCTTCCACGATTGTGCTTGTGGCGATGGAACGATTTGGCTCGGCGGCGCGTAGTTCTTAGTAGAGTCCCCCGAAAGGAGCACGGGCCGTGAGGGCAGCATATGACCGATGAGCAAGCCATTCTGCGCTGCCAGGACGGCGAGCGCGAAGCATTCCGTCATCTCGTAGACCAATATAAGAACGTTCTGTACGGCACGGCGCTCCTGATGGTCAGGAACCCGGCACTGGCCGAGGAGCAAGTCCAGGAAGCCTTTCTCGCGGCATGGCGAGGGATTCAGGGATTCAGGCCGGGCCGTCCGTTCAAGCCGTGGATCATTCGCATCCTGGTGAACAAGATCGTGTCGCTGCGCAGAACGCGGGCGATTCCCACCGTACCCCTTGAAGACCACGACCGTCCCGACGAGCTACCGCATCCGGCCGAGGCCGTGCAGGCGCAAGTCGACCGCCAAGCGATCAGGCAGGCGCTCGCCGGTCTCGCGCCGGACCACCGGGAGGTGATTGTCTTGCGCTACTTCGCAGATCTGACGGTCCCAGAGCTGGCCGAAACAATCGGCGTGCCTTTGGGGACAGTCAAGTCCAGGCTGCACCGGGCGCTGGGCCGGCTAAGAGATGAGCTAAAGACCGACGCCGACAGAGAGGATAAAGACGATGGCTAGTAACTATTCGTCAGACCAAGACATGGAACGCGCTTTGAAGCAGCACTTCGAGGCGGAAGCAAACGACCTTGGCGCCCCCGAGAACCTCTGGGAGTTGCTGGAAGGCCGTCTAGAGGGTCAACCCGCGTCGCGGGGCTGGCGGAGGATCATCGACGCGATCGGCCGGATATGGACTCCCGCCCTGGCCGTTAGCGCGTCCGGCGCGGCTGTGGTGGCCGTCTTGGCGGTCTTGCTGACTTCCCGCGGCAGCGGCGAGGTCCAGATCATCGAGGTCGTCAAGGAAGTCCCGGTCGAAAAGGTAGTAACTCTGCCGGCGATGCGGGTGGCGCCGACGTCGGCGCCGACGCGTCGCGTCGAGGTCGAGAAAGTAGTCGAGAAGGTAGTAACTCGGGACGTTGCGCCCCAGGCGCAGGCGAGGGTGGTTGAGGTCGAGAAGGTAGTGACTCGGACTGTTGAGAAGGTGATCGAGGCGCCGGCGCAGAGAGCGCAGACGCCGGCTGCCGCCGCCCGCCCCCCCGACACGACGTTTCGGGACCAACCGCGGCAGCCGCTGGTCGCCACGTCCGAGGACGCCGTCTCGACCTTCAGCCTGGATACCGACCGCACGTCGTACCAGCTCGCGCTGGCCTGGGCGCGTCAGGGCTACGACATCGAGCCGGACTCGGTGAGGGCCGAAGAGTGGATCAACGCCTTCAACTATCAATACGCTCCGCCGTCGGACGATTGGGGGTTCGCGATCTCGACCGACGTGCTGGCGCATCCGCTCGACAGTCGCAAGAGCCTGGCCCGAATCGGGTTCCAGGCGGCCAGGGTCGCCGACGACCGGCCGCTGAACATAACGCTGGTGCTGGACGCCTCGGGCTCGATGGCGGATGGGAACCGCGTGGCGGTCGCCCGCGCCGCGGCGGAGGCGATAAGACAGAGCCTGCGATCGCAGGACCGCATTGCCGTAGTTCACTTCACCCAGGACGTGGTACACGATCTGACCGTCACGCACCGTGAGCCGGATCGCTCGGCGGTACGAAGCTCTATCGAGCAGCTCATTCCGCGCGGCAGCACCAACGTCCAGGCCGGCCTCGATCTTGGAGTCCGTTTGGCGAACCAGGCCCGCCTCGAACGTCCGGACGCCTACAACTACGTCATTCTGATGTCGGACGGTGTCGCCAACGTCGACGCCACCAACCCGTTCGCGATTCTGGAGTCGGCCTACGACCGCGACGCCGGCAACCCGCTGCGCCTCATTACGATCGGTGTGGGAATCAACAACTACAACGACGTCTTGCTGGAGCAGCTTGCCCAATACGGCAACGGCTGGTACCGCTACCTGGACGACACCGACCAGGCGCGAGCGACCTTCAGCCGGGAGAGCTGGCTGGTCCTCTCCACGCCGTTCGCCGACCAGACCCGCGCGCAGGTTACCTGGGATCCCGACGTGGTCAAGTCCTGGCGCATCATCGGCTACGAGAACCGGGTCACCTCCGACGAGAGCTTTGCGCAGGACCGCAAGGAGTTCGCCGAGATTCACTCCGGCGCGGCCACGACCGTCTTCTACGAGCTTGAGTTGCACGAACGCGCGTTCAGGACCGGAGACGTCAAGCTGGGCCGGGTTGAGTTACGCTGGGTGATGCCGGACACCGGACAGTCCCGAAGTCAACGGGCCGAAGTGTCCGGCCGGCTCGAAACCGGCTTCAGATCAGACGCGGACCCCCTGCTACAGCTTGGCGCGATCGTCGCGCTTGCGGCCGACCGGTACAGCACACTGCCTCACGGCTATGAGGGCGACGACGTTGACGCTTCCAGCGACCTGTCCACGCTGGCCGAGCTTCTAGGATCGCTCCGAAGCAACCTCGGCGGGCTGAACGCCTACCAGGACTTCAGCTTCCTGCTCGGGCGTATGGTGGAAAGCGCCCAAGCGCTAGCCCCCGCAACGACCCCCTCCGGCTACAGCCCGTAGCAGCCGGCGCCTGCCGGTCACGTCGACCGGCAGGCGCCAAGGGCGGCTGGCGCAGCGCTCCCACCGGCCGTGGCAGCATGGCCTATGATTGCCCACCGTGGTTATAGGATCATCGCGGAGCGTCCATGACCGAGAGCGACGAGCGAGTCGTCGTCAAGAATCCGAACACCGGGCGAGACGACACTCGCATCCTGCGCCGGATTTACGAGCCTGTGCGTGAGGCGATCCTGCAAGCGATTGAAGAAGCGGGCGAGCTTGCCTTCATGGACCTGCGCGGGGAGGTCGAACGGCTTACGCCATCCAGCATGTGGGAGAAGTCCAGCGTTGGATGGTATACGACAACCGTGAAACTCGACCTCGAAGCGCGGGGGCTGATCGAGCGGATACCGCGGTCTAGCCCGCAGCGCCTCCGCCTGACTCCGCCGCGCAACTGATCGAGCCGGTCCAAGGGGTTGGCGCGATGTCGACACTCGGACGGGGCCGCTACGTGTGTGGGGAATATGGAGGCCGTGAGTGACCCTAACGGCGCGCGTCATCGCCATTCTGTCGGACATACACGGCAATATTCAGGCCCTCACGGCAGTCCTGCGAGAGCTTGAGGGCGAGTCTTACGACGATCTAGTCGTCGCGGGTGACATCGTTTCGCGCTGCCTGCACGACGCCGAGTGCATAGACCTGATTCGCGAATTGGGGTGTGCGGCGATTGCCGGCAACTCCGATATCTGGGTGGCTACGAACGGTCATCCGGGAGCGGTCGAGATACGCCAACAGATCGGTCCTGAGAGGCTTGATTTCCTGTTGGGCCTGCCCAGTGAGCACCGCGTCACTCCGCCGGGCGGCGAGTCGCCGGACGACGATCTGCTGATCGTCCACGCAACTCCGCGTGATATCGGAAGGCTCGTCTTCGTTGAAAGGCATCCGCTCTACCTGAACCCCTTGACGCCGGTTGCCGACGCGCGCCGTTTACTGGGCGGCGCTCGGGCAAATCTGATTGTGGGCGGCCACGTGCACTTCAAGCAGTCGGGCCTGATCGACCAACAGCGCTTCGCAACCATTGAGCCGGTGAGCTTTTGCATCGGCGGCGACCCGCGCGCGGGATACGCACTCGCGACGTGGGACGGCGCGGACTGGAATCTGGAGCATCGCCGAGCAGCGTACGACGTGGAAGCGGTGGCGGACGAGATCGCGCGGTCGGAGCTTGCCAGGGCGAGCGAATGGGCCGAACAGCTTAGAACCGCCATCATGAAGGAGCTCTTTTCGCGCTACGCAGTTTTAGATGAAAACGCAGCTACTACGGAAGGCGATTCGTAGTCATGGACCGCGACGATTGGAATAGCCTCTATGCGGGCGACGCTCCTGACTCGGGCACGGGAACCGAGGAACTGTTTCTGGCCGTTGCGCGCGAACTTGAGCCAGGGCGAGCTCTCGATCTTGGATGCGGCCAAGGCGTTGTGGCGCTTGCGCTGGCGGAGACCGGTTGGACGGTAACCGGAATCGACTTCGCGGATGCGGCAATAGGTCTCGCCCAAGCTGGGGCGGCCGATCGGGGTTTGGATGTCACGTTCATTGCAGCCGACGTAGCTGAGTGGAGTTCCACCGGGCTGTTCGACTTCGTGGTCAGCGCCTACGCGATGCCGCCCCGAGGGCCGGGGAGAGACGCTGCGCTGGCGACCGCAAAGCGTTCGCCGACGCCGGGCGGAACATTGGTCATAGCGGAGTGGGACGGTTCGATGGCGGAGACATGGAGTTTCGTGGAACCCAGCGATCTTGTTTCACTTGAGGAGATAGTTGCAGGTCTCAGAGGACTAACCATCGACCGGGGCGAGGTGCGAGAGGTTGAAATTCACGACGAACAAGCTCGAAGCGTATTTGTTCACGCGCACAGACCAAGATAGATAACGCGAAAGCTCGGCGGGCGTTGTGGCCACCGGCGCGGCATGGCCCTCCAGAGCAAGGGTGCTCAAGTTCGGAGTGTGGTCGCTTGACGAACACACGAAGTATCCGCTCGAAATCCTGCCCCTCCCATCACAGGTGGGGCTGACCGTCGTTCCCTAGGCGTTTGCGTCGTACTACCCGATCTCGTTCGCCTTGCGTCCCGAGACGCACCTATGGCC
Organism: Chloroflexota bacterium; assembly: GCA_965218195.1. Classification (GTDB taxonomy): domain Bacteria; phylum Chloroflexota; class UBA11872; order UBA11872; family VXNJ01; genus JAPOVO01. The sequence continues at coordinate 3,413,726 of OZ244593.1, read as the reverse complement.
CGGGGTCCTTTCATTGCCCGTAGGATTAGCGGTGGCGACAGTTCCCCTTTAACCGCGCCAGCTCGCACTATGACTCGCATGGCTCGGCTGATCCGACCTGTTAGCGGACAAGCTCGATGAGGCCGGTCTGGCTCAGGCAGGCGCGGTCCGCGACAGGCTCAGCGTGGGGCGGCCAGCTTCGGCTCAATTCGAACCGCAAGGAACCGTTCCAGATCCGCAAATTCGGCCTCCAGCACGCGCTTAACGCCGTCGGTGAGCCTCTCGAATGGTTCCACGACAACGACCAGGCGGTCCCGTTTCCGTTGTGTTTTCCAGGTCGCCCGCGCGATGCCGTCCACAAGCACCACAGCGCGCAGCAGGCCGCCTCCCGGGTGGACGCGCCTGGCGTGTTGAACGGGAACCACGAGTTCCCGCGTACGATAGCCGAGAAGATAAGCGTCGTACGCGGGCAGCAGATGGACGACCGGATCGTCCGAAGGCGTGCGTTGGAGCCAGGAGAGTTGGGACTTCAGCATCCAGTTGGAGGATGTCTCGCCCCGAACCTCGATCAGACCGTCTTCGATCTGCTCCCAGGCGGTCCGAACGCTAGGCTTGCGAAGACCCGACCATGCGGCCAGATCGGCTGGTTGAGCGGGTCCGTAAGCCTCAAGGTATCGTCGCGCAAGCTCCGCTTCCGGCAGCTCCGGACTCGTCGGCTTGCCGGAGTTCAGCCAATCTTCGAAAAGAACGTAAGCTGGCTCGCCGTCGAGGTCGGGGCCGAAGCAGATCAATCGCTCGAGGCCGGCGAGACGCAGGAGGTGATAGGTCGCCTGACCTTCGTTTGGGACTCCGCGGCGTTTTAGCAAGCCTCTGATCTCGCCGCGCGGCTTTCGTTTACCTCCCGACAGGATCTCGCTGATCGCTCGGAGGCCTTTCGCGGAGGATGCCTCATCCAGTCCCAGTTCCAGGCGCCGCCGGCGGCCGGTCTCAACGAACACAGGCCCATGCAGAGCGAGCAGCCACGATAAGTCCTCGGTCGCAAGCAGATGGAGGGTTCCACGCATACACCAGGTTCGCACGACCGAGCGCTCGTCTACGCGAGCGCGCTCGATCTCCGCGGCGACGAGACCACGTGTACGCGGACGCAGCGCCAGCGTGGCCGCTTGCGGGTCTTGCGCCTGGATGCCGCAGAGAGCGCTGACGGCCTCGCTAACCGACTGGCCCCGCCGGGCGGGCTTAGGATGGAGCCGTTGAGCCCGCAGGCGCAGCCATCGGACTTCCTGATCTGAAATCAGGATCGCCAAGTCGCTCAGGCCCTCGCCTGAGTGCAATGGCCGATCATCCAGCCACCTCCGCCGCCCGTCGTAGATTCAGCCGACGCGCCGACCGAAGCCTAAGCCGATCCAGCGCGCGGCATCGATTGGGCTACGTGGCGCAAACACCGTTTCCCGGCGCGGGACGGGCCGACTAGCATCGAGAGTCTATGCATTGGCCATTTCTGTGCGACCCAACGATCATTCCTCGTAGAGTTGGATCAAGTTCCCACACGTATCGTCGAATACGGCGATAGTAGGCGCGCCCTCCATCTTCGTCGGCTCTGTTCGAAACGCCACGCCAAGTGCTGTCATTCTTTCGTACTCTCGCTGGATATCCTCGACTGCGAAGGCCGTTGACGGTATTCCCTGGTTGAATATGGCGTTTTGGAACGTCTTTGCGGCGGGATTGTCGTTGGGCTCAAGAAGCAGCTCGATGTCGTCCGGACCTTCAGGCGAGACGACGGTCAGCCATTTGAACTCCCCTACGGGAAAGTCCGATTTCTTAGTGAAGCCCAGGACCTCCGTGTAAAACCTCAGCGCCTTGTCCTGATCGTCTACAAATACACTGGTTAATTTGATCTTCATGGATCCGAGCACTCGCTTACGTTGATTGTTGATTCCTTGGTGCTTTTTCGACACTTAGCCGTGAAGTCTGGCGATTGCCGGCGTCCAGGCGGATGAACGCTCCCTCGCGTTCAAGGTAGCCAAGCACCTCGGATTCGAGACGCGATGGGTAAGCATGTGAGTGCCGGCGCGCCGCCTCCCGGCCCGCCTGAGTTAAGACCCGGAACAGACGGCTTTGCGATTCCAGGAGCGACTCGCGCGTGCATTCGCCCAGGGGAGACAGACACTCGATCAGCGACTCTTTAGAGCGGCTTGTTAGGTGAAGCTCTGGGAAGTCGACGGGGCCTTCGAGATCGTCGTTTTCACTCGCATACACAAGGTCCACGGCGGCCCTGAGAAGAATGCGATCACCCGTAAGAACTCCTTGCCAATGCCCCCGGTTGAAGTAGGTCGCGTGCACGGGAGCGTGGACAAACATGTCGAGCGCCGCCGGGATCGAAGGCCAGATCGGTGTTGCGAAGAGACCGGGCGCATTTCCTCCGTCCGGGGCCGGCAGGAAAGTATGCCCCCGTTCCAGCCAGTCGCAGCGTTCGGCAAGCTCGCTCAGCAGCGACAGGACGGGGTCGAGAGCCCGCGGGGAGCACGCGCTGACGGGGTTGCTCCAGGGGCTGAGCGTCGACAGAAGGCTTTCTTGATCCGCTCCGGTCAGGGCGGAAGCCCTGTGCTTGTTTCCGAGCCTGCCGGCCTTTGCGGGATTCCGAAGGAGCGCAAACAGGCTCTCGATACATCCCAGCAGCGCCACGTGCTCCTCGAAGGCGGCGACGGGCGATACAACAGCCGCCGCACGGCGATGCCGGGCCAGAGCCGCTGGAATATCGCATTCCAACCTCGCGAGAATCTCCTCCCTCGAGGCGGGCCGCTCTGCCGGCAGCCGGGCAACCGCGTCGTGGATACCTGCCCGATCGAGAAGAGGGTGGGAGTGCTCACCCCGACGGGACATCACGCCGGACTCGGTTATGTACAGGAAGTCCGCCCTGGCGGCCCCTTCAAAAAGAACGACGCGCAGCGTCTCGCCGCCCGCGGTTCGCGGCGCCCGCGCGCCAACAATTGGGGATATTCGTTCAAGCAGTTCGATGTCGGCGTCGACGAATGACTGAAAATCGTCGTCGGGGACGACAAGCCGGAAGTCGACGTCCGACCATCGATCGGCCGTCCCTTCCCCGAAGCTGCCGCCCAGCCAGGCGCAAAGGATGCGTCTGTCGGACTCGAAGACCCCGGTCGCCCTCTCGATCAGGGACGATTGCGGAAAGTCTGCCGGATTCGGCGTTGGAACCGCCTTTGCATTCAGGACATTTGGCACTGCACGATAACACCGCGCGGCGGCCTTGGAGCCATACGCTGTGATCGCCTCCCGAGCCTGGTCCGGGGCCGCGGCTCAGCTCGATTGCGAGCCGGTCTAGCGGCCCTCGAGCTCATGGACGAAGGGACGTTCGGCAAGCGGAGGAAACACGCTGTCGTCGGTGTACGGGTGTGCGTCGGCGACCGATTCATCGAGCTCAACGCCGATGCCGGGTCTGGCCGACGGGACTATGTAGCCGTCCCGCCACTCGATCGGCTCCTTGAGGATTTCGGCGTAGAAGCCGCCGAAGGTCTCGATACTCTCCTGGATCAGGAAATTCGGCGAGCACGTCGCGAGCTGGATGTTGGCGGCGGCCTCGATGGGACCGGCGTAGAGGTGGGGGGCCATTTGGGCGTAGTGGGCTTCGGCCATGCCGGCGATCTTCTTGGCTTCCAGGATGCCCCCGACTCTCGCCAGCGCGGGCTGAAGGATCGACGCTGCCTGCTTCGAAAGCACGTCGGCAAACTCGTATTTGCTTATCAGGCGCTCGCCGGTGGCGACCGGAATGCTGGTCGAACGGGCCACCCGGGCCATCTCGTCGCGGTTCTCCGGCGGCGTGGGCTCTTCAAACCAGAGCGGGTCGAACTTTTCCAGCCGTTTGGCGAGGCGGATAGCGCTGGAGGTGGTCATCTGCCCGTGGGTCTTTATCAGCAGGTCGCAGCCGCTGCCGGCGGCCTCGCGCATGTTTCTGGTAACTAGCTCGGCGTTGTCCAGCGACTCCAGCGAAAGCTGGCGCGGGTCAAACGTCCCCATAGGCATAACGGGGTCATAGCCTACCGCCGTGAACCCGAGCTTGATGTAGTGCTCGGCCCGCCTGGGGGCCACGTCAGGATCGGCGTGGATTTCAGTCACGGACAGCTCGTCGCCCGACGCGTCCGATGGATACAGGTAAGTGTAGGAGCGCAGCCTCTCGTTGACCTGGCCGCCGAGCAGGTTGTAGACGGGCTGGTCGAGCGCCTTGCCGACTATGTCCCAGCACGCTATCTCGATCGCGCTCATGACGCCGCCCATCGTCATTTCGGGATGTTGGGCATAGCCGCTCGAATACATGCGCCGCCAGATGGTCTCGATCTCGAACGGGCTTTGGCCCATGACGCAGCGCTGGGCTACGTCTTCGATGAGCAGACAGACCTTGTTCGGCGCAAAGGGAACGCCGTAAGCCTCGCCATAACCGGAGATTCCGTCGTTGGTGGTCAACTTGAGAAAGACCCAGGAAAGGCCGCCGTAGTGCGGCGGGGGATTGGCGACCGCCCATGTTTTTGCGTCCGCGATTAGCATGTTTAGCTCTCGTTGCCGTGCCCGTTGGGGCTTTTCGTCCTGGCGCTGGTGCCCGTGAAGGGTATCGCGATACGCGGGGGATCGTCTTGCGGCGAATGGAACCCGCGGCGCGCGTAAGGGGCAAGCGTGACGTCTTGAGGACGCGTTTTGATTTGTAGGTGGGGAGACCGCCATCGAAGTCGGAATAGCTGCGCTTTCATGAAACTCCTTGAAAATTACCCTGTGAGCTTTGAAAAACGGGGTGTCACTTGACGATGGGGAAACGTGGTGTACGTGACGGGAAGCGTGGGTCGAAATATGGGATGGAGTCTCACTTTTGTGGGTTGGTTTGCGGGTCCCTTCGACATGCTCAGGCCAGGCAGGCTCGGGGCGCATGGAGTGGTTGGCGGCTCCGCGTTCCTCTGGATTCCCGCTTTCGCGGGAATGACGGATGGGGCACTGGATTCCGGGCTTTGCCGGGGGGATTGGACAGACTCCGTTCGACTTGCTCGGGAAAGGCCCTTCGACAGGCTCAGGGTGCACGGAGTGGTGAGGCGTTGCATTCCCGCGTATTGCGTCCTTCGACAGGTCTGCGCTGAGTCTGCCGAGGCATCCAGGATGCGTAGGATGGTGGTTTCAGGGTGCGGGGATTGGCGACTGCTCATATTTTTCGTCCGCAATTACATTTTGGGTTCCCGTGAACCGTATCGCGATATTTGGCGATCGTCTCGCGGCGGGCCTGGATTGGGGTTTGGTGGTGAGGGTAAAGGGTGAGCTTCGAAGATGTCTTATCCATTGGGGCCGGGGAGGTCGAGAGGCCGCTTTTCGGCAGAAAAAGGCCGCATTTTTAAAAATATCCTGTGAAATTTTGAAAAACGGGGTGTCATTTGACGATGGGGACACGCGGTATATGGGGGTGTGAACTCCCTCTTCGCGCCTTAGTGGGGACATGCTTCGGGGAGCGAGGGATACGGGGCGGGAGAGACGAGGCGCTCCGTGCGTCCCTTCGACCCTTCGACAAGCTCAGGGCAGGCAGGCTCAGGGCGAATGCCGGCTTTCGTGACCCGTTCATGGTTCGACAGGCTCACCACGAACGGGGCTGGGCGGCTTACGACGAACGGAGCCGAATCAGGGCAGAGCGCTAGCCGCCCGACAACTCGTCATTCCCGCGAAAGCGGGAATCCACATCTCTACTCAGCAGATCTCGCCATACAGATCCGACCACGTCGGATTACTCGCCTCAATCAACGCAATCTTCCAGGCGCGCTTCCACTTCTTCAGTGCCTTCTCACGGATAATTGCGCTCTCCATCGTCGGACGGGCCTCGTACCAAACCAGCCTTCGAACGCCGTAATGCTTCGTGAAGCCCTCCACCACGTCGTGTTTGTGCCGCCAGACACGCTGTACGAGGTTGGACGTGACGCCGATATACAGCGTTCCATTGGGCTTGTTAGCGAGGATGTAGACGTATGGGGCTTTCATGTGTTAGGCCTCTGGATTCCCGCTTTCGCGGGAATGACGATAAAGGGTGCGGGAATGACGCATGGAAGATGGGGGTGGCCAAATTCCTCCGTAATGCCTGACTGCATCCGGCGTCTGGGGGCTGGCGCGCGCGGCTTAGCCTCGGATTGCAAACAGTATCAAGACGGCTATCCCAAGGGCGGTCCGATACAAGGCAAAGGCGCCAAATCCGTTGTTGCTCACGTATCCCAACAGCCATCGCGCCGCGAAGAAGCCGGACACGCCGGAAAGAACGACTCCCAGGCCGAGAATCGCCAGTTCGTCGGACGCGGCGCCGGATTGCGCCAGGCGGAATCCCCTCAACGCCGCGGCTCCCACGATCGCCGGCGCCATCAGGAGGAACGAGAATTTCGTCGATTCGAGCCGCCCCACTCCCAACGCCCTGCCTACCGTTATGGCCAGGCCGGACCGGGATACGCCCGGCACGAGCGCGCCTACCTGCGCGACCGCTATCGCGAGCCAGACGGCCAGCGACCGGCCGGCGGCATCCTTTGCGTTGCCGAGACGGTCGGCGGCGTAGAGCGCCGCGCCGCCGCCAACCAGTGCGAGGGCGACGATCCAGGGTTCCCGCAGCGCCGTTTCGACGATGGATTCGAGCAATAGGCCGGCGATGGACAGGGCAACGGTCCCGGCGGCGATGGCCGCCAGCTTGCGCCTCGCGCCGGATCGCGTTTGCGACCGCGGTGATCCCGCGGAAACCAGTAGTTCGCGCCATTCGAGCCGCATCGTCGAAATCGCGGCCAGTCCGGTCCCGGCGTGCACCGCAACCGCGAATGTTAGTCCGGTCACGACCGGCGACTCGATCCCCGCGAACCACGGGACGACTATGAGATGGCCCGAGCTACTAATCGGGAGGAATTCGGTAATTCCCTGAGCGATCGCGGCAAGGACCGCTGCCAGCCAGTCGCTCGCGGTCAGCGGTCCGTCCTATTGAGGCGGTGGCGGGTGGCGCTCAAGCGGCGACTTCATCTTTCCAATTCCGCCAATGCGGCAGGTCCTAAATGAATATCGGCGCCAGCACCAACGTGATCGTGCTCAGGAGCTTGACCAACACGTGCAATGACGGTCCAGCCGTGTCCTTGAAAGGGTCGCCTACCGTGTCGCCGACAACGGCGGCCGCGTGGATCTCGGATCCCTTCTGGACGGTGTTGCCATCCGCGTCCTTCATTTGGCCCGATTCAATGAATTTCTTGGCATTGTCCCAGGCTCCGCCGCCATTGTTCATAACGGTTCCGAGAAGTACCCCTGCGATGGTCCCCACCATCAGCAGGGCGGCCTCCGCTTCGGCCCGCAGGATTATTCCGACCACGACCGGAGCAAGCACCACGAGAAGGCCCGGCGCGATCATGTTTCTGAGTGCGGACCGGGTGGCGATGTCCACCGCGGCCTGATAGTCCGGCCGTTCGGTGCCGTCCATGATTCCGGGATGTTCCCGGAACTGGCGGCGCACTTCCTGAATGATCGCGCTCGAGGCCGTTCCCACCGCCCTTATAGCTAATGAACTGAAGAGGAAAACCAGCATCGCCCCGATCATCGCGCCGATGAAGACTTCTACTTTGGCTATGTCCACCGAGTGGAGACCGGCCTTTTCGAGGTAGGCGCTGAAGAGCAGAAACGCGGCCAGCGCCGCGGAGCCCACGGCGTAGCCCTTGGTGAGCGCCTTGGTGGTGTTGCCAACGGCGTCGAGTCCATCCGTTATGCGCCGCGCCTCTTCGCCCGCGCCCGAAAACTGCGTTATTCCACCGGCGTTATCGGTTATCGGTCCGAAAGTGTCCATGGCCAGAATGTAGGCGGCGCTCATTAACATGCCCATAGTGGCGACGGCCGTGCCGAAAATACCCCCGGCCAGCGGGTTTGCGGTCACGATCCCCAGGGCTTCGGCGCCCTCACGACCGCATACGAAGGAGGCTCCCAGCGCGACGGCGATGACGAGGATCGGGGCCGCAGTCGTCTCGAACCCCACGGCGATCCCGGAAATGATATTTGTCGCGGGGCCTGTCCTCGATGCTTCGGCGATGTCCCGGACTGGCCGCCACGTGCCGGCGGTGTAGTACTGGGTGATGTAAACGAACGCGATGCTGGTGAGAATTCCGACCATCCCGGCGAGGAAGAACCAAATGCTGTCGAGCATTACCTGGGTCGCGATGAGCATCCCCACCGCCGAGAGTCCGGCGGTAATCCAGTACCCGACGTCCAACGCGCGTTGCGGATCCTTGACCATGGAGGGCCGGATGGCCATCAGTCCGACCAGCGAGGCGACGAGACCCAGTCCGCGAACGACCAGCGGAAAGAGAATCCAGGCTTCGTTCTGGCTTCCGGTCGCTATGTAAAGGGCGACGCCGAGGATCATCGCGCCGATGTTCTCGGCGGCGGTCGATTCGAAGAGATCGGCTCCGCGTCCCGCGCAGTCACCTACGTTGTCCCCGACCAGATCGGCGATCACCGCGGCGTTGCGTGGATCATCTTCCGGGATACCGGCCTCGATCTTGCCCACGAGGTCGGCTCCGACGTCGGCCGCCTTGGTGTAGATTCCCCCGCCAAGCTGGGCGAACAGCGCCACGAAACTGGCGCCGAATCCGTAGCCGACGATAAGGAATGGGGCAAGAGCCGGATTGTCGAGTCCGCCAAATAGGAGGAACAGGACGTAGACTCCGAGCAAGCTGAGGGCCACCACTAGAATCCCGGAGATGGCCCCGCCGCGAAGCGCCACCGTGAGCGCTTCGCCCAGCGAAGATTCCGCGGCGCGGGCCGTGCGGACGTTGGCCTTGACCGCGGCGAGCATTCCTATGACTCCCGCCAGTCCGGAGCTGAAGGCGCCGATTATGAACGCAACGCCCGTATGCCAGGCGAGGTTGAAGCCGCTGATTTCCTCGGCGCCCTCTCCCGGGGGCCTTTCGACGCCAAAAATGCCTACGATCGCCGCAAGCACGAGGGCTGCCAGCACTGCGAGAATTGCGATTGTTCGATATTGGCGGTTGAGGAACGTCACAGCCCCCTCGTAAATGAAACCGCCGACTTCGCGCATCCGCTCACTGCCTTGATCGCGCCGAAGCATGTCCCAAGTCAGGTATGCGGCGAACAGCAGCGCGAGCACAATCGAACCGGGAACTATCCAGATCATGGTCTCCTCAAGCAAATGCGGGTGATTAGAAACGGCGCCGAATCCTGCAAATTAACGCAATAGTCTACTTGACTGCCCGCTTGGCAAGTAAGCCCTTGGGGCGCGGTTAGCTACGAATCCTTCAAAGCCGCCCGAATGTTGTCGAAAAGCGCGTCCAGCTCGTCTTGGCTTCCTATGGATATCCGAAGAGCGTTGCTCACCAGGGGGTTGTCCGAGAAGTGCCGGACGAGAATCCTGTGTTCGCGTAGATAGTCCAACACGCCAATGGCGGAATGATCGCCGAATTCGACGAGAATGAAGTTCGCCCGCGACGGATAGACGTTTAGCCCCAACTCGCTTCTGAGCTTCTCGGAGAGGAGGTCCCTCCGCCGCGCCGCGTCCGACCATGATTTCCCGGCCCACTCCTCGTCGCGGAGCGCCGCCACGGCGGCGATCTGCGCGGCGCTGCTGACGTTGTACGAGTCCTTGACCTTCATCACGCTGGCGGCCAGCTCCTTCGAGCCGAGCATGTAGCCCACGCGAAGTCCGGCGAGACCGTATGCCTTCGACAGGGAGCGAACCACGCAGAGGTTCGAGTATTGCTCAACGAGCCGGGAGCAGTCTTCGCCGGAAAAGTCCGCGTAGGCCTCGTCGATCACAACCAGGTTCTGCCCGGATTCGCATATCTCGGCTATCTGGTCAGACGGGTACCACGTGCCGGCGGGATTGTTGGGATTCGTGATGAAGAGGACCGCACCGCGGGTGGAGCAGAGCTTGCGGACGGGCAGCGAGAAGCCGTCGCCAAGCGGCACCTCCACGCTCCTGGCGCCCTGGATCTGCGAAAGGACCGGGTAGAGCGAATAGCTGGGCATGGTGAACACTACGCTGTCACCGGGCTCGCAGGTCACTCTTATGAGCAGATTCAGGATGTCGTCCGACCCGTTTCCGACGACAAACTGGTCCGGCTCGGCGTCGAATCGCCGGGCAAGCTCGTCGCGCAGGGCGTTCGACATAGCGTCGGGATAGCGACGAAGCGCGGCGGGGTCGATCGAATGGATCGCCCTCAGCGCGGCCGGCGAGCACTCGACGTTCTCGTTGGTGTTGAGCTTTATCCAGCCACTTTCTCGGGGCTGCTCGCCCGGGACGTAGCCGCGCATTTCAGCGACGTTCTTGCGGATAGTTACCATCTTCCGTCAGCCGCGATGATTCAGAGTGGAGCCGCCTTCGATCAAACGCTTCGAGCGCGGGTACTTACCGAGTCTAATTGCGACCGTAGATTAGTCACAAGCGCCCGCAAACCGGTCATTGTCTCGCCGGTCGACCGTTGATAACATTCCTTACAACAGACGCAAAAGCTGGGAGGCTTCGTGAAGGCCGCTGCTTCCCCGCATGACAAGTCTTGGCACTGACGGCAACCGAGCCCGAATCGTTCTAACCGCCGGCAACCGCATAGGCGGAGATTCGGCCGGCGATCCCGCCGCAAATTCGATTGACCGCGACGCCTTTAGGCGGGTTGTCAAATACTGCTTCGAGGCTTCGGCGGACGCCCTGCTTATCGCCGGCAACCTCTTCGATTCACCAGCGCCGGCTCCCGACTGCCTGATGTTTGTCGCCGCGGTCCTTGCCGACTTGAGAAAAGCCGGCGTAGTCGTCGGCGCGATATGCGGCGATGCCGATCTGCCGCCGGACGGGACAGCCTCGGCTATAGACTTGTTCGCGCGCCTCGGACTGCTCGCGAACCTGGATAAGGTTGCGGTGAGCGATCACTTCCCGCTGCGGGCGGGACAGCTAATCGTCGCAATTTCAAGCCTCCCGCGGGCACGAAAAAACGGCGGGGATGGTCGTCTATTGGGTTCGCTGGATCGGCGAAAACCGGCTGATTTCCACATCTTGCTCGCGCACGCCGCGGTGGAGGGAACGGTCGGAGCGCGTGCGGCGGAGCCGGCTATCAACGTCGATGCGATTCGAGCGCTTGTCGGCGTGGATGCGCTGGTATGCGGGCGGGCGCGCGCCTCGGGCAGCACGGTGCTTGGCGATACCGCCGTAATTATGCCGGGCAGTCCTTTCGGCGCGCCGTCCGAGTGTGGTTTCGTCAAGCTGGACATCTCCCCGAAGGGCATCGAAGACGTTGCGGTCATACCCGGTTTGGCGCGCGAAATAACCGAAATTCGGATTCCGGCGAGCAAACTGGCGGACGGCGGATTGACCGTGTTGAAGCAGGCGGTTAAACCCAAGCTATTGCCCGGCGCTGAAGTGCGGGTCTCAATCACGGGGCGTCTGGATGTCGAATCGTTCCGGCAGTCCGGACTGGCCGAGCTCTCAGAGTGGGCGTCAAAACGCTGCGCCCGGTTCGTCATCGATCTCGGCGGGCTTAGGGTCCAAGCGGGACGCGACGGCGCAAATGCGCGGGAGAGCATCTCACCGTTCGACGAAGTGCGCCACACCGCGGACGCGCTTACCGATGCGGGTCGAGCGGAGAACGGCGCCTTCGCGGACGCCGCCGACTTGCTTCTCAAGTCCCTCCGAGCCGAATTTGGGTCGTAACGTGATGCGCGGTCGGCATTGCTAGTCATACGCTCGATCCGCTGCGCCAATTTCAAGGGGCTGGCGGCGCTCGACCTAAAGACGCAAGCTTCCGGCAGTGTTTTGGTTGAAGGATCCAACGAGGCCGGCAAGACGAGTCTGCTGGATGCGGTCCGATTTGCGGTTACCGGACTACCTCCGGCCGGGAGTGCGGCGGAATCGCTCATAAGGACAGGGGAGTCACAATCCACCGTACACGTCGAACTTGTGGGCGAGCGTCATTCCATTGAATTGGAGCGGGTCATTTCGAGATCGCAACAGAGCGCGGTCCGTATTGCGATACGTGACGGACTCGCCCGGTCCACGACAGAATCCGAAGACGAAGCGGCCGGTCGCCTCGATCACGTGTTTGGACTCAGTGCGGATAGCCTGAACCAGGCCTGCTTTGTCGGTACCGACGACTTGTACGCGTCTCCGGGCGTTGCGCAGTCGATCAACTCCGCCGGCTGGGCTCCGCCGCGGCGTTATGAATTGCGCCGGGTCGCCGACAGCCTGGGCCGGACATCGGAATTCGAGGACGACTTGGAAGCAGCCCGCCAGCGGCTGAACCTGGCTGAAGCCGGCGGACGGCTCGCATTAGCCGAGGATGAACTCGCGGCGCTGCAACGAACGCTCGATCTAGTGCGAATACACAAGGCGCTGGTTGACCTTCGCTCGGCCGAGGCCGATGTCGAGTCGGTTCGAAAGTCTGCCGCTGAACTGGAAAACGATCGCGACGAATTGCGCGAAGAGCTCCGGCAGTCCGAGCGGCTAGCGGCCACGCGCACGTTGGCAGCCGCGTTGCGCGGCTCGTTGGAGGCCGATGCGGAGGCTGCTGAAAGTCTCGTTGCGGTCGAGGCGGAAAGCGACGCCCAGCGCGATTTTGTAGGTGACGCCGCCGCGGTGCGCCGCAGGCTCGCCGTGCTGAATGACGCGCATAAATGCCTGACCGAGGCGAGCCGGTTTGAGTCCGAGGCGAGTGAGATTGCCGAACGGAAGGCGAATCTCGAGGACCTGGCCGCGACCCTCAAAGGCCTGGTCGAGCGCCGGTCGCGAATACTCGAAGCCCCGAGCTTTGGCGTCGGCTTTGGGGATCGAAGGGGCAGGGGCGTGGGATCGAGCGATAGAGCTTTCCATTCGGCATCGGATCAATCGTCTTGGCAGCGGCTTTCGATGAGCCTCGGAATTCCCCCCGAAATCGAGCGGTACTGGTCTGCGTGGCCGGCAAGCGCGGTTGCGGCAACCGCAGGCGCTTGCATTGCACTGCTGGCTGTGGCGGCTCTGCTCGTGCTAGGCGAAAGGTCGAATCTGGCGACGCTCGCGCCCGCGGCGGCGCTGGCCGCGGCGGCTCTTGGGCTTATGGCTTACTCCGCCATTACGGTGTTCCAGAATCGCGACTCGGGCACGGCGCCCCCGACGGCAGCCATAGACGCCGCATCCAATCCGCCGACGGAAAGTCATCTGCTTGCCGGGATCAACGATCAGATCGCCGAAATCAAGGACCAGTTGTCGCGGTCTGATCTTGAAGTCCTGCGAGCCGGCCACGCTCTGGCGATGGCCGAGCGTGAGAACTCTCGCCGCGGAGCCGCGGAGTTGCTGGAGCAGGTCGGGTTGACCGCGACGGCAGAGGAGATCGACCTTGAGATCGCGCGTCTCAACGAGAGACTGAGGACGGTAGAACGCGCTGGGGCGCAGTCGCGGCGGCTCGAGACGGAGCTTGAGGTGGTCCAAACCCGGCGCGATGAAATCCGGCGCAACGCGGCGCAACGTATGCAGCGTCTGCGTGAGCTTTGGCCCGATGCCGTGCTCGGCGACTTTCCCGACGCGCGGGAACTGGACGCGCTTCAGAACGCGATAGACGCTCCGGGAGCGGCGTCGGACCCGGTTGCGGTTTCCCGGCGCATGACACAGATATCCGCTCGCATAGCCGGTCTTGAGGCAGTGTTAGAAGCGCGCGCGGCGGAATATGAGGAGACGCTCGACGTTCTGACGGTTGCGGCTGAAGAAGCGGGAGTGACGCTGGATTCCGGCGACGTTGAAGGCTCTCTCTCCAGGGCGCTGCCCGATCTGACGCGGGCGTCAGGCCGCGATCAATACAGGGTCGAGGCCGAGATCGCGTCGCTCCAAAGCAGGATCGACGTCGACAGGGCGGGCGTCGAATCGCGGGAAACGGCGCTCGGTTTGAGCTGGCGAGAGCTCGATGTCGAACACTCAACGGCTGAGGTCGAGCGTCTCGAGCGCGAGATCATCGTTCGCAAGCAGGCCGCTCAAATCGCCAATAAGGCCGACGCAGCATTCGTTCGCAAGGCCGCCGCCCGGGCGGAATACCTGGGCCGTGAGCTGCTTCCCGCGTTCGTTGGCGACAGGTACTTCGACCTGCGCGTTCGACCGTCGGGCGGCGCCGAAGTTTGGGACGAACGCGGCTCGTGCTGGCTGCCCGTTGCCGGCGCGTCAGCCGGCCTTCGGCAGCAGGTGGAGCTGGTGCTTCGACTCGCGCGTTCCTCCACGGCTCTGATGCCGGCGGCCGCGGGCACCCCGGCATTCCTGTTTCTGGATGATCCGGCGTCGGGATCGGACCCGGTTCGCCGGCGGCGAATTGTCGAGGCCGTTACCACAGGCGCGATTAGGGACGTATTCCGGCAGGTGTTCGTCTTTGCGGTTTCGGGAGCGCTGGACCCGCGGCAGTTCGACTATCGAGTTTCGTTGGAAAACGGCACTGTCAGGTCGTCGACCCTGCCGGAGTTCGGACGCGCTCCGGTTGAAACGGCGGCGGGAGCGTAGCCGCGGACATGGCGTCGTCGATACCCCCGAACTTGCGGGCCACCGAATATCGCGGGAAGACGCGTGGAGTGCACAGGGCTTTCTACGTTTGGCGGCGAAGTCTTGTGCAGGCCGTTCTCGTCGCGCTTCTGTTGTGTTTCGTCGGAATAATCTATCTGCTGCTGTATACACATCCGTATTCGGGCGGCAATCTCCGGGCGTTTTACGCGCTGACCGGGTTTGGCAGCTTCTTTGGACTCTGGTTGGGCGGATATCTGCTTCGCCGGCTGGCCGAGCCATACCGCGCCCATCCCGCGGATTGCTGGCCCTGCACGCGTCAGGCTCTTCTCGGGGCCACCGGAATCATGATCGGCCTGCTGCTGGCTCCCACGGGGCGGTTGGGGATTCCCGCGGTCCTGTTGATAGCGGTCGGCATCGTAGGCGCCGAGGCGGCGTTGACATGGCGCGCAATGAGGAGGAGTGAATAACCACCGACCACACGTTTACGCCCCCGCGCGATCCGTATTCGGTACTCGCGGATTATTACGACGCGGAGCACGACGCGCTCGTTGCGGACGTTGAATTTTACCAAGACCTCGCCGGCGTTGCCGGACCCGACGTTCTGGACCTGGGGTGCGGGACTGGCAGAGTTGGACTAAAGCTGGCGGCGAGCGGTCTGCGCGTGATCGGGGGCGACGCGTCGGAGGCAATGCTGACCGTCGCCGAAGGCAAGCTCCGGCAAGACTGCGTTCCGATGGAGCTTCGCCGTCTCGACATGCGAAGCTTCGACTTCACGAGCCGGTTCGATCTCGTTGTCTGCGCCCTCGATTCGTTTGGCCACATGCTGACTATTGAGGACCAGGAATCTTGTCTGTCTGGGGTATTCAGAGCGCTAAGGCCGGGCGGCGTGGTTGCGATCGACGTCATGAACCCCAATCCTGAAATGCTGTCCGCGAGGGACGGAGCCGTGCTGCTTCAGTCCGACTTCGAGGCCAGCGGCATTGAGGTAAGACATTTCGTATCGTGGCTGGTTGACTATGAAGTCCAGCAAATGGCCGTCGAGCATATGTACGACTCGGTGGGGCCCGACAACTCGGTCAAGCGCCGGCAGTCCGGTTACGACCTGCGCTTCTTCTTCCGTTTCGAGATGGAGCTGCTGCTGCGCGCCGCCGGCCTGACTGTTCGGAGCGTATATTCCGACTACGACCGCTCGGAATACAAATTCGACGGCGACCGAATGCTGTTTATCGCTTCGCGGGAATAGCAGGCGCCCGGCCGCGTCTCGGTGCGCGCCGGCAATCGTCCGGCGGACGGTTTCAAGTGCACGACCTGTATTTGCTTTATTTGCAAGTCACAAGACCTTTTGACACCGTTCGGATCGGCAGGCGAGGCGATTCTGTCCCGAGCGCCAATTCGGTGTACCGTGTAGTTTCTTCGAGCGTCTGAAGCGAACAGGAGGCGGATTGGCGACGGTAATCGAGCCCCAACTGGCTTCCGCAATGTCCAGACTGGGTACCGAGACGGCGTTTGTGGTGCTGGCTCGCGCAAAGGAGCTGGAAGCGCGGGGGAAATCGGTTATCCACCTCGAAATAGGCGAGCCGGACTTCGACACGCCGCCCAACATCGTCGAGGCCGGCATTCGTGCGCTAAGAGAGGGCTGGACCCACTACGGACCCTCCCACGGACTGCCGGAGCTTAGAGAAGTCATAGCCGCGGACGTATCGCGGTCGCGGGGAGTGGATGTCTCGCCGTCGGAAGTGCTGGTTACTCCGGGCGCCAAGCCGGTCCTGTTCTTTTCGATTCTCGCCCTGTGCGATCCGGGCGACGAAGTGCTAGTCCCCGATCCCGGATTTCCGATCTACGAGTCGATGGTCAATTACGTTGGGGCGACCCCGGTTTCAGTTCCCCTGCTGCCGGAGAACGGATTCCGGATCGATCTGGACCACTTCGAGTCGCTGCTCTCCGACAGGACCAAGCTTCTCATCCTCAACTCCCCGAACAATCCGACCGGCGGGACCATTCCCCGCGCCGACATTGAACGTATAGCGGAACTAGCTCGGGAGCGGAAGATCTTCGTGCTCAGCGATGAGGTCTACCAGAGGATCCTCTATGAAGACGAGCACTTCAGCATTCTGTCGGTCGACGGCATGGCGGACCAGACGATACTGCTCGACGGGTTTTCCAAGACGTACGCAATGACCGGCTGGCGAATGGGCTATTCGGTCGCGCCGCGCTGGCTTACCGACGCGATGGCGCAATTGCAGACGAACAGCACTAGCTGCACCGCGTCATTCATACAGCGAGCCGGGATCGAAGCCCTGACGGGGCCGCAGGACTCGGTGAAGGCGATGGGGCAGGAATTCTGGCGCCGCCGCGATCAGCTTGTCGGCGATCTGAACGACATTGACGGAATTTCCTGCGAGAGTCCGGGAGGGGCGTTCTACGTCTTTCCGCAGGTGGAAGGGTTTAGTCAGTCCGCGGAAGAGCTTGCCGCGGGGCTGCTCAACGAAGCCGGAGTTGCGGTGCTTGGGGGTACGGCGTTTGGACCCCACGGCAAAGGTTCGTTCCGGCTGAGCTTCGCCAATTCAAGGGAGAACCTGCGAGAAGCGGCCCGGCGGATGAAGAAGTATCTGGAGCCTCTGAGGTAAGCGCGTTCCCCGCCCGGATTCCCGTGCGCGAGATTCTGGCGGTTGACCCTGTTTCCTGAGTAATCAGGAGGCTCGATAGGTTCGTCCGGGGTCTCCCGTGTTTTACGTTGCGAACCATGAGGGCGCAAGGCAGTCTTCACACTGTGACCGCAGTCGATTGAATCGATGCCATGCGAATCGTGTCAGTAGAATGTGCGGTGTCGGCATCGAACAGGGTGAGCAATCACCAGAGCGACGGAAATGGCGTCGGTGGAGGTCAAGCAACCGTGGAACTTGACCAATTGTTACCAGAGCAGTTTCGAGAGCTCGAAAATCCGCAGACGGATCTGCCCCGCATAGCCAGGGATCCCAAACTCACCGCCCTAATTAGCCAGGCGTTAGCCGACGTGCCGACCAGTCACAGTCTGTATTTGCACGATGCTCGCGACATGTCATTTCTCAAGCCGCGCAGCGTGCATCTAGTGATTACGTCGCCTCCGTACTGGACGCTCAAAGAGTATCCAGACGTGAATGGTCAACTTGGTCGAATTGCCGACTATGAAGATTTTCTGGATTCGCTCGACAAGGTATGGAAACGGTGCTACGACGCGCTTGTTCCCGGCGGGCGCTTGATCATTGTGGTGGGTGACGTCTGCCTTTCACGTCGAATGAACCGTGGCCGGCATACCGTGGTGCCTTTGCACGCGTCGATTCAAGAACGCTGTCGCAGGATTGGCTTCGACAATCTCGCTCCAATCATCTGGCACAAGATATCCAATGCGAAATACGAGGTTGAAAACGGCTCAACGTTCCTGGGCAAGCCCTACGAGCCGAACGCGGTAATCAAGAACGACATCGAATTCATTTTGATGGAGCGAAAGCCGGGAGGATACCGAAAACCCACGGTTGTGGCCCGTGTATTCAGCGTCATTCCAGCCGAGAATCACCGCCGATGGTTCCAGCAAATCTGGACGGGGCTTACAGGCGCTTCCACAAAGAGGCACCCCGCACCTTTCCCAGTCGAACTGGCCGAACGGCTCGTCAAGATGTTTAGTTTCGTCGGCGACACGGTTCTCGATCCTTTTGTAGGCACCGGCTCAACCTGCTTAGCCGTGGCAAATTGTGGGCGGAACAGTGTGGGCGTAGAGATTGACCCTGGATATCTGGAGCTCGTAGAGCAAAGGCTCAAGAACGAGACGGGAACGCTCTTTGGCAAAGCGCGCGTTGACGTTGTCAGGCCTAGCCACAGGGCGTGATGACTAGCATTGACCGGCGTTTGAGCGACGCTGTTCGGCACTTTTGGGCGACCCGGCAAGGCCAGGAAACCCGCCAAGGCTCGCGAACCGGTCAGCGCGATTACGGAGGCAGAGCCGCCGTCACGGGCGGTGCTCAGATGGATGGATTCGTCAATACGGTTGCGGAACTTCTGGTTGAGAACGGCATACCGGAGACTTCGATCTTTCGGAAGAGGAACGTACAACTTCCCGGATTCTTTCGACCGACCAAGGAGTGGGATCTGCGGGTCATAGTCGCGGATCAACTCTTGGCGTCCGTGGAGTTCAAATCGCAAGTTGGCCCGTCGTTTGGCAATAACTACAACAACAGGACCGAAGAGGCTCTGGGCAGCGCCACCGATTTGTGGACTGCATATCGAGAGGGCGTCTTCAAGCCGTCTCCAAGGCCGTGGCTGGGGTATTTCATGTTGCTGGAATCGGCTTCTGAATCGACGAGAGCCGTTCGCGTGAGTGAGCCTCACTTTCCGGTGCGCGATGAATTCAGGAATGCTTCGTATGCGAAACGGTACGAGATTTTATGTGAGAGGTTGGTACGCGAACGGCTTTACGACGGTGCTTGTTTGATCCTGTCTGACCGCTCGCAAGGCGTCAAAGGGGAATACGAGGAGCCGTCGGCTGAGTTGAGCTTTGTGAATTTTGCCTCTTCGATTATCGGTCGCGCCGTTGCTTTGTCCACGAGGGAAGCGTTGCAAGATGGCCGATAGTGAAACAACGTTGAGATCCAAACTAAAGAGGAGACTCCAATAGCGTCGGAATCTATCGATAGGTCTTGACGGCTCCAAACATGGTTGCATCAGCGCGTCGTGCAGATCATCCAAACGGTCAGAGTTCTGATAGAAGGTATTCGATGACAAGAAAGATAGATGTGCGAATGATGAGTCAGCCGATTTTGGCTATTGATCGCCATACTTCTAACTCACGACCTAATCGTCGTAAATTCCGACGCAGGTCAGCTATATCATCCTCTGTCGCCGAGTGCTGGCACGCATCCTCTTGCTCACTCAGACAACCATTTGATTTTCCCGTTCCCATAATGCCCTGATCCTTTCGGTCTGCTTCAACTTCCATTCTTGGTACATTTGTGTCTAACAAACTGTCAATCTACTTGACATTTTAAATCCGCCCTCGCACATGTGTCAAGCAGACTGACATCCCTCTTGTGCTTTGCTACCATTAACTTTCGGGAAACTTTCGCGAAACAGCCCTTTCGATAAGCGTCCGAGTCCTTGACACGTTCGTCTTGCTCCCATACGCTCGAATCTGGATAAAAGCGTTGAACGGGACTAGTAACCTCGGGAGAGCGTCCCCAGAGAGCCGGCGGCTGGTGAGAGTCCGGCGGCGATACCCCGAGGCGAATGGACCCGGGAGCTGCGGTCCGAAAGGCCTGGCCGAGTAGGCGCCGACGGCATGTCCCACCGTTATACGGGAAACGCATCGAGGCGGGCGCGAAGCCGGTCCTCCGTGCGCGAGTGAGACGTTGCCGCGTCTAATCGGGGTGGCACCGCGAAGGCTTGATGCCTCTCGTCCCCGCGACGGGAGGTTTTTTATTTCCCCAGACCGCGCGGCCGTCTCGAAGGAGTCGTTCAGCCATGAGCGTTGAACTGAGGAGCGCGGCGGCGGTAAGTCCTGATAGAGACACGGTCCTCGCGTGGCTCGATCAGGGCCATAGCGTTCCGCTGTATAGAGAGATCCTGGCCGACCTCGAAACGCCGGTTTCGGCGTATCTAAAGATTGCGGGCGGCAATCATCCGTCGTTCCTGCTGGAAAGCGTGGAGTCGAGCGACCGTCTTGGCCGGTATTCGTTCATCGGCGGCGAGCCGTATTCGGTCGTCAGTATGAGGGACGGCGTTCAGCGCACCAGCCCGGACTCCAACGGAGCGCGTCGCGCATTCGGCGATCCGTTGAAGGTTATCGAGAGCGAGCTTGCGCGGCGAAACGCCGTGTCGATTTCGGAGCTTCCCCGCTTTCAGGGCGGCGCGGTCGGGTTTCTGGGGTACGAAGTGGTCAGACACTTCGAGGAGCTTCCACCTCCCGGCCGGGACGACCTTGGGTTGCCGGACGCCATGTTGATGTTCGTGGACACGTTCATCGTCTTCGATCACCTGCACCGCACCATCAAGCTCGTTTCTCAGGCGGTCAATACGGGCGATCCTACCGGCGATTATCAGCGCGCCGTGGCGCGGATCGACCGCCTCCAAGACGCGCTGACGGCGCCGATCGACGCTTGTTCCCTGCCGTTCGCTTCACCTCGCTCGACGACGCTCGACCAGGCTCCCGCCAACATGACCCGACTGGAATACGAGCGCGCGGTTGCCAGGACCAAGGAATACATTGCGGCGGGCGACATCATTCAGGCGGTCATATCGCTGCGGCTGGTCCGCGAGCTAGAGGTGAGCGCGTTTTCGGTTTACCGGCATTTGCGGCGCGTGAATCCATCGCCGTACATGTACTTCCTCGACATGGGCGGGTTTCAGGTCGTCGGAGCCTCGCCGGAGATGCTGGTGCAGGCGGAAGGACGGCGAATCAGGACCCGGCCTCTGGCGGGGACGAGACCCAGGGGGGAGACTCCCGACGAAGACGCGGCGCTGGCCGCCGAGCTAATGGCAAGCGACAAGGAGCGGGCCGAGCACGTGATGCTGGTCGACCTGGGCCGCAACGACATAGGTCGAGTCGCCGATGGCGGCACGGTTAGCGTGAGCACGCTCATGGCCGTCGAGAAATTCTCGCACGTGATGCACATAGTGTCGGAGGTGGAGGGCGAGCTTGAACCCGGCAAGACCGGCCTGGACGCGCTGCGAGCGTGCTTTCCCGCCGGGACGCTTTCCGGTGCTCCGAAAATCCGCGCGATGGAAATAATCGCCGAGATGGAGCCTACGCGCCGTGGACTGTACGGCGGCGCCGTCGGCTACTTCAGCTTTTCAGGGGACGTGGATACCGCCATTACGATTCGGACGATGGTGGCCAAAGATGGACTCGGTTACGTTCAGGCGGGGGCCGGAATCGTGGCCGACTCCGATCCGGAGATGGAATATAACGAGTGCATGAGCAAGGCGCGGGCTGTGATGAGAGCCATCAACCTGGCGCAGGAGGCCGAAAATGGTCCTCGTAATCGATAACTACGATTCGTTCACCTACAACCTGGTCCAGTACCTCCTGGAGCTGAAGCAAAAGCTGGAGGTCCGCCGGAACGACAAGATCACCATGGATGAGATTGCCGATATCGATCCGGCCGCCGTGGTCCTCTCACCCGGACCGTGCACCCCCAACGAGGCCGGAATTTCGCTGGAGCTGATCGAGCGTCTAGCTCCGTCGAAGCCGATCCTAGGAGTGTGCCTCGGCCATCAGTGCATAGGACAGGCTTTTGGCGGCAACGTCGTTCGCGCGCCGGAGCTGATGCACGGCAAGACATCGCGGATCCACCACGACGGAGAGGCGATCTTCGAAGGTTTGCCGACGCCGTTCGAGGCAACGCGCTATCACTCGCTCATCGTCGAGCGAGAAACGCTGCCGGAGACGCTGCAAGTTTGTGCGGAGACGGAGGACGGTCTCATAATGGGTCTCCGCCACGAGGAATATCCTGTTTACGGCGTCCAGTTCCACCCCGAGTCGATACTCACGCCTTCGGGCAAGGACCTCCTTCGCAACTACCTTGAGCTATGCGGTCTGGAGACGAACTGATGATCGTTGATGCAACGCGAGAGATCATTGTGGGCGGCAGGCTCTCGTTCGACGACGCCGCGGCGGTGATGGGCGAGATAATGGACGGCTCGCCCACGCCCGCCCAGTTCGGAGCTTTCGTCGCAGCTCTGAGCGTGCGGGGCGAGACTTCCGAAGAGATTGCCGGCATGGCGACCGTGATGCGGGCGCGAGCGCTTCGGGTAGACGCCGGGGACAATCTTGTCGACACCTGCGGTACGGGCGGAGACGGGCAAAACACCTACAACATCTCCACGGCGGCGGCGTTCGTAGTGGCGGGCGCGGGCGGCAAGGTCGCCAAGCACGGCAATCGCGCGGCGACGAGTCAGTGCGGCAGCGCCGACGTGCTCGAAGCGCTCGGCGTAAAGATCGATCTGCCGCCGGAAGCGGTTGCCGAGTGCATCCGTCGCGCGGGCGTGGGGTTCATGTTTGCCCAGACCTATCATCCGGCCATGAAGTTCGCCGCGCCTCTCCGGCGCGAAATCGGCGTCAGGACCGTATTCAACGTGCTGGGTCCGCTAACCAATCCGACCGGCGCGAAACGCCAGGTTCTCGGAGTAGGCCGTCCCGATCTGGTGGGAACGATGGCCGAGGTCCTTTCGCGGCTGGGGGCCGAGCACGCGCTCGTGGTCCACGGCAAGGAAGGACTCGATGAGCTGTCGATTTCGGGGCCGACGTTGGTTGCCGACGCGCGCGACGGACGGGTCAGCAGATATGAGATCGAGCCGGGCGACGTGGGGTTGGAGCCTTCCCCGATCGAGGCGATAGCGGGGGGAGACCCCGAACATAACGCGTCGATTGTCAGGTCGGTCCTGGGCGGCGAAAAGGGGCCACGCCGCGACGTGCTGCTCATCAACGCCGGAGCCGGAATCTTTGCGGCGGGCCTGGCCCCGGACATCGCCGGCGGAGTCGGACTTGCGGCCGAGTCGATCGACGGCGGCAAGGCGCGCACGGCGCTGGAATCGCTCGTCGAATTGAGCAATCGGGTCTGAGCCGGTGACGCGAACGGCGACTATTCTCGATGAGATCATCGAACACAAGCGAGCCGAGGTCGCACTGGCGAGCGAATCGCAGCCTCAGTCGCTATTGATCGAACAGGCGGGCGGCCTGCCGCGTCCGCGGGGGTTCGCCCGCGCCCTCTCGGCGCCGGGCGTTTCGGTGATAGCCGAATTCAAGCGGGCCTCGCCTTCGGCGGGTGAGTTTGGCCTGGGGCTCGATCCCGCCGTCACCGCCCGCGCCTACGAGCAGGGCGGGGCCGCCGCGATATCGGTCCTTACCGACGCTCGTTATTTCAAAGGAAATGCGGAAGACCTGGCCTCGGCCAGACGCGCGGTTGCGCTACCCGTGTTGAGAAAGGACTTCGTCATCAGTGAATACCAGATAGCGGAGAGCCGCGTCATGGGCGCCGACGCCGTTTTGCTTATCGCCGCGGCGCTCGATGACCTATGCCATCTTTCGGCGGTCGCCCATTCGCTGGACCTGGACGTTCTGGTAGAGGTTCATACGGAGGCGGAATTGCGGCGCGCCCTGGACGCCGAACCAGATGCAATCGGGATAAACAACCGCGATTTGAGGACCTTCCACACCGACCTTTCGGTTACCGAGAAGCTCGTCGCACGAATTCCCGCTGGAATTCCCGTGGTGAGCGAAAGCGGAATTCGCAGCCCGGAGGATGTTCGCGCGCTTTGCGGTTTGGGCGTGGATGCAGTGCTCGTAGGCGAATCTATCGTGAAGTCTGCGTCCCGGAGTGAAGCCGTATCGCAGTTGGTGGAGGCCGGGCGTGCCTGAAGGTGTGAAAGTCAAAATATGCGGTTTGAGGCGACCGGCGGAGGCGCGGGCGGCGGTCGAGGCGGGCGCGGATATGCTGGGAGTAGTGCTGTGCGCGGCGCGCCGTCGGGTGTCGCTGCGCCAGGCCGCCGAAATACTAAGCGAAGCGCCAGCGACGGTCCGCAAGGTTGGGATATTCGTCAATCCGCGGTTTGAAGAGGTTGCGGCGGCTGTTGAGATAGCCGGAATCGAAGTGGCCCAGCTATGCGGCGACGAGCCGCCCGAGTTTTGCGATAGCCTCGGCATCGAAGCGATGAAAAGCTTCCGCGTAATGGATAGCGGGGTGATTCCCGATCCGTTTGCATACGCCAACCCAATCCGGCACGTCGACGCGCCGCATGTTGTAGGCGGCGCGGGAATAGAATGGGAGTGGAGCCGTGCGGCCGCACTGGCCGCAAAGGTTGACGTGCTTCTGGCGGGCGGACTCAACCCTGATAACGTAAAGCGGGCGATTGAGGCGGTTTCGCCTTGGGGAGTCGACGTAAGCAGTGGGGTGGAGTCGGATGGCGATAAGGACATCGAAAAGATCCACCGGTTTGTGGAAGCGGCGAGGTCTTAGACGTGCGCGGCCCTCTCGTGGGATTAGCAATTTGACGGGCGCGATATTCCGACAAGTCTGCCGGAGCAGAGTTTTCTTCGTGTCGGCAGCGAGGCGGCGGCCGGTATGGCTCGCGGTGGCCGCGGTGACTGCCGCGGCCGTTGTGGCGGCGACAGCCTGCGATCAAGGATTTACTGTTGCCTCCTCGCCTGACGCAGGTGGATCGCGTCCCACGCCCGCGGTGGCTTTCAAAACACCCCGAACAGAGGCCGCTCCGGAAATCGAACCAACCCCAACCGCCGAGATCGAGGAATCGCCGCCTGCCGGGACCGAAGAATCGCCACCCCCTGAGACGGCGACGCCAACCGGTGCTCCCGCGACCGAGACTCCCGCCACCGAGACCGCCACGCCAGAGCCGGCTGCGGAGTCTCCGTCACCGGCTCCGACAGTTGAGCGCACGCTCGTGCCCGCGACGCCCGATCCAACGGCCGCGGTGGACTCGACTGCCGCGGTAGAGCCGCCCCCGGGAGATACCATTTCGCCGGAGATGCAAGACTGGCTGGTCGGGATCTTTCAGGACCTGGCCGCCGGACGAACGGCTGTCCGGCCCTTCGAGTTCGACCCCGCGCTAGTCGTTAACACCGAAAGCAACAGCCTTGCGCAGATCATGCCCCCACAGTTTTTGCAGGCCGCGTTTGACTCGAAAGTCCGCAGCTCGTACTTCGTCCAGGCGGTGCAGATCATCAACCCGGCGGATCCCGCGCAGGCTCGCCGGCCCGCGCTGTTGTCCGAGTTGATCCTCGTACACGAGTCCGAAGCGGATGCGTCGTCGTTCTCGAGTGACTATCGGGACTTCGCAATTCCGCTGCTGGGGTTGTTTGCAGATCAATATATTCAGAGTAACTTCCCTGACGCTGAGCGGAATTTCCAGGAGGACACAGGATTCGGCGTGGCGCAGGAAGAGTTCACTCTCATAGGGGAATATGAGCTTGGAACCGAGGAGGCGCCGTTCCGCCCTCAGATTTACATAATGACCGGCCGGCAACGAAACGTGAACTTCGGACTGATGGTGTTGTACCTGGACCCGCAGGCCCGAATGCGACCATTCGCGCTGTTTGATCGCATCGTGAGCAGAATTGGCTAGCCGGTCCAGCCGGAACGCCTTTGCAGGCGAGGTCCCGACGGCGAGCGCCGT
This sequence comes from Chloroflexota bacterium, assembly GCA_965218195.1. Classification (GTDB taxonomy): domain Bacteria; phylum Chloroflexota; class UBA11872; order UBA11872; family VXNJ01; genus JAPOVO01. The sequence continues at coordinate 3,388,090 of OZ244593.1, read as the reverse complement.
CCGGACGAAAGGTAGCCGTCAATGACTTCCCGCGACGTACAGCAAGCGGGGTTCGACGTATCCGTTTGGAAAAACCTGCCTACGGAATCCGGTCATTTCGGCGCGTTCGGGGGACGGTTCGTGCCAGAGACGCTTATGCCCGCCCTGGAGGAGATGGCGGAGGCTTATTCGAGCGCGAAAGAGGCCCCTGGGTTCAAAGCTGAGCTCGAGCGGCTGCTCAAGCATTACGTGGGGAGACCGACCCCGACTTACTTCGCCGAGCGCCTCTCCAACAGTCTTGGCGGCGCGCGAATCTACCTGAAACGCGAAGATCTGGCGCACACCGGCGCCCACAAGATCAACAATGCCCTGGGTCAGGGACTTCTAGCAAAAGCGATGGGTAAAGACCGGATCATCGCCGAAACCGGAGCCGGCCAGCACGGAGTCGCGGTCGCCACGGTTTGCGCCATGCTCGATCTCGAATGCCTGGTCTACATGGGCGAAGAGGACATTCGCAGGCAGGAGTTGAACGTCTTCCGCATGAAGATTCTCGGCGCGGAAGTTATTCCCGTGTCCTCGGGCAGCCGGACTCTCAAAGACGCCATAAACGAAGCCATTCGCGACTGGGTTACCAACGTTCTCAATACTTTCTATATCTTTGGATCGGTCGCCGGGCCGCACCCCTATCCAATGATCGTTCGCGACTTTCAGGCGGTTATCGGCCGCGAAGCCCGCGAACAGATAATCGGACTGACCGGCCGGTTGCCCGATATGCTGGTCGCTTGCGTTGGCGGCGGCAGCAACGCCATGGGGCTGTTCTATGAGTTCGTCGGCGACACCCACGTGAAAATGGTGGGCGTCGAGGCCGGCGGAACCGGCGTGGCCTCGGGAAAGCACGCCGCCACTCTCACCGCGGGGTGGCCGGGAGTGCTTCACGGCGCGCGCAGCTACCTGCTTCAGGACGAGAACGGCCAGGTGCACGAAGCTCACAGCATCTCGGCGGGTCTGGACTATCCCGGCGTCGGGCCTGAGCACAGCTATCTCAAGGACACCGGACGAGCCAGCTACGTCGCGCGAAATGACGACGACGCGCTTCGAGCGCTTGGCGTCCTTGCCAGGGAAGAAGGGATAATCCCCGCGCTCGAACCAGCGCACGCGCTGGCGTACGTGATCGACATAGCTCCGTCGATGGGCAAGGACGAAATCATACTCATCAACCTCTCCGGTCGCGGGGACAAGGACATGGAGACGGTGGTAGACGAACTCGGTCTGCGCGGTTGAGCCGGCTTTCGCGGATTTTCGGGCAAGCGGCCGAGGACGACAGGCTCGTCGTCAGCATCTTTCTGACAGTCGGCCATCCCAACGTTTCCGAGTCGCTGGAGCTTACCCTCGCGGCGATTGAGTCGGGCGCGGAGATCATCGAGCTGGGAGTGCCGTTCTCCGACCCGCTGGCCGACGGCGCGACTATTCAGGCGTCGTCATACAAGGCCCTTCAGCAAGGCATAACAATGCGGGACTGCCTAGACGTGGCAACCGCGGTGCGCGGCAAGTCCGACGCGGCGCTTCTCTTGATGGGCTACACGAACCCGTTTCTGGCTTACGGTCTTGATAGTCTGGTGCGGGATGCGACGCACGCCGGCGTGGACGGACTGATCGTGCCCGATCTCCCTCCCGACGAAGCGGGTGAGTTCGAACAGGCTTTGCAAGGCTCGAATCTCAGCATGGTCTACCTCGTCGCTCCCACCACCAACGCCAGCCGACTGAAGACCGTGGCCAGTCATGCCGACGGTTTTCTGTATTGCGTTTCGCTTACCGGCACGACCGGAGGCGAGCAGCTTGGGCAGGGCGTGGGCGAATTCCTGGCCCGGATTCGCCGCGAAACGTCGGTTCCGCTGGTAGTTGGATTCGGAGTCTCGCGCCCTGACCACATCGCGTCGCTACGGGGCAAAGCGAACGGCGCGATCATCGGCGGCAGGTTCGTCCGCTTGATCGACGAGGCGTCCGACGATGATCGCCTGGACGCGGCGCGTTCGTACGTCGAATCGATGGTGGAGGCTGCCCGCGGCAAATGAAGACCGCGCTCGCGCTGATAGGCGCGGCGGTTCTCGGTTACCTGGCGATCACCGTCCGCTCCGCCCTCAATCTGGTCACGCCGAAGCGAGCGTACAGGCCCGAGGGGTACCGGCCGCCGGAGATTCCCTTCGAGCGGGTCAACTTTCAAAACCGCGCCGGACTCCGGCTCGCCGGCTGGACTGCTATCCGCGAGCAGGCGACGGGCGCCGTTATCTTGTGCCATGGCGCGTGGACCAACCATCGTGAGATGGAGTCGCGGGCGGAAGCGCTGTGGCGCCGCGGCTTTTCGGTTATGACGTTTGATTTTCGGGGCTGCGGTGAGAGCGAGGGGCGGTATACGAGCCTGGGCCTTCGCGAAGCCGACGACCTGGTGGCGGCGGTCGATTATCTTGCCGCTGGAGGCGACCCCGGCCCCGTGGGAGTGGTTGGCAATTCGATGGGCGGCGCCGCAGCAATTCTCGCGGCGGCGCGCGACGAACGCATAAAGGCCGTCGTAACCGACGGCGCCTTTGCGGCGGCGGGGAGAGACTTCGTGGGATACGCTTTCCGTGGCGTATCCGGTCTTTCGCCCACGCTGTTTCAGGATGCGGTGGTGGTGCTGAGCGAGTGGGTCTCGGGCGTGCGGCTCGATCGAATCAGACCGGTCGCGTCAATCGGGCTGATCTCGCCGCGGCCGGTTATGTTGATTCACGGCGCCGACGACGGGCTGATTCGGGTAAGTGAAGCCCGCGCGCTCTATGCAGCGGCGGGCGAGCCGAAGATGCTCTGGATCGTCCCCGATTGCCGCCACGTCCAGTCGTTCCACCTGCATCGCGAGGAATACGTGCGGCGGGTGGCGGAGTTGTTGACGGAGGCGTTTTCAGCACCGCACCAATAGTCCACGGCAGCGCCGGCCTGTGTGGGACGCTCTTAGATCGGTTTACGATGCCGTCGACGATGGGCAGAGGTCGTTGAGGGTGCAGCGGTCGCAGGCGGGTTTGCGGGCGTCGCATACGCGCCGTCCGTGCCAGATGAGAGAGTGTCCCGCGAAAATCCACTCCTCTTGCGGAAGCAAGTCCATCAAGTCCTGTTCGATCTTTTCGGGGGCTTTCTGACGGCTCAGGTCGAGCCTGTGGCTCAGCCGGTTGACGTGAGTGTCCACTGTTACTCCCGACGCGATGCCGAAGGCAGTGCCGAGGACTACGTTGGCGGTCTTGCGCGCGACGCCGCGCAATGTCAGCAGATCGTCCATGTTCGCGGGCATTTCGCCGCCGAAGTTCTCGACGACGGCGGCCGCGGCTTCCCGAACCGCCCGCGCCTTGTTGCGGTAGAAGCCCGTCCGCCGCACCATCTCTTCCATGTCTTCTTGCGACGATTCCGCCATCGCCGCAATAGTCGGGTAACGGGCGAACAGTGTGGGAGTCTCCTTGTTCACTCGCACGTCTGTGCTCTGGGCGGAGAGGATCGTTGCCACGAGAAGCTCCCACGGCGTCGAGTAATTCAGCTCGCAGTCGGCTTCGGGATACTCGCCGTGCAGTCGGGCGACGATCTCGTTGGCGCGCTCCCGGCGCTTCGATTTACTTTCCCGCCACCTGCGGACCTCGAATGATTTCTTTTTGGCCGATGCCTTACCGGTTCTCGATGCGGCCATTGTCACCTCCGCGGAGCCGCGGCTCGCAAGTGCGCTCGCCCGCCGCTACAGCTTAACCACGGCCGGCGCCGTCCGGCATTCGGCGGTCCTCAAGAACCTTCCGAATCGAACGCCGCGGGCGGTCGAAATGACAAGCCGCCGCGCCGCCTTATGGACGCGGAGCCGCGATGTGCAATCCTATTGACTCTATACACGCAAGGTTTGACCAGAGGAGGCCGACTTGGCTTGGGATTTCGAGGCTGTGGCGGGTCCATACACGTTTACCGAGGGACCGGTATGGACCGGCGAGGCCGTCTTGTTTACCGACATGTACAACCACCGCGTGATGCGTTATGACCCCGGGACGGGCAAAACGACCGTCTATCGCACGGGCACGAATCAGGGCAACGGCCTGATGTGGAGTCTTCGCGGATCTCTCTATTGCTGCGAGATGGTCGGGCGCCGCGTATCGAGCTACGGGGCGGATGGCTCGCTCGAAGTGGTCGCCGATCGATTCGAAGGCAAGAGACTGAACAGTCCCAACGACCTCGTCATGGACTCGCTGGGGCGTATCTGGTTCACGGATCCGCGTTACGGCGAGGACAGGGACGACATGGAGCTAGACCACGAGTCGGTGTATCGCCTGACGCGCGTCCCCGACGGCCATTGGGAGATCGAGCGGCTAACGTTCGATACGACGCGCCCAAACGGGCTGCTCCTCTCGCTGGACGAAAAGACGCTCTACGTTGCGCAGAGCGACTACGGGGAAGGCCGCAAGCGCGAGCTACGCGCCTATCCGGTTCTCGACGACGGCACGTTGGGGCAATTCCGGGTCGGGCACAACTTCGCGCCCGCCCGTGGAATCGATGGCATGACTATCGACAGCGAAGACCGCGTAATCGCCACCGCCGGCTGGAGAAAAAGCGGCGCCGGGCCGATGCTCTATGTTTTCGAACCGTCGGGCCGGGTGCTCCAAACGCATCGAGTGCCGGTTGACATGCCCACCAACTGCTGCTTCGGCGGCGAAGACTTGTCGGACTTGTATGTGACGGCGAGCTCGGGGCATCTATTCAGGGTGAGGACCGGTCTCAAGGGCGTTCGAAGATAGTTTGACCACGCCCGTCCCGTTCACCATTCGACCATTCGGCAGGCTAAGGGCGAACGCGGGAGTCTCGCTCGGACGGTCTCGGACTCGAACAAACCGTCGACGCAGGTGTGAGTCCGGTGTTGGCGGCGACTGCCGCGCTGCTTAGTCGAATACCGCGCCGCCGACCTGGTTCTTGTTTATGAACTCCCAGTTGATCTGCGCTCCAAGACCCGCTCCCCGCGGCACGCGGACGCAACCGTTCTCGTCAACCGAATCGAGGTTGTCGGAGTAGTCGAGATAAATCTCGCCCGTATGAGCGGGGGCCTTGGGATGCACCAGACCCAGCTCGTAGTAATTAGTGTTCCGCATCGACGCCATGAGATGCCGGTGGACCGGACCGGGGCCGTGTATCTCGCCGTCAAGTCCGAATCCTTCGGCGGCGTGTGCGATCTTCAACGCGCCCGTTAACCCGCCGTCTATGTACGCATCGACGCGTACGAAATCGGTTCCGCCCGCGACGATGACATCGACGTGCTCTTCCAACCCGCGAATGTGCTCGGTTATAAGCAGAGGCGTTTTGAGGGACTCCCGCAGCTTTCGATGCGCGAACGACGATACGCCGCCATCTTTGAAAGGGTCCTCGTACCAGAAGTAGTTGGCCTCGTCGAGCGCGCGTCCCACCTGCAGGGCCTGGCCAAAGGTCTCGTACTCGCAGGCTGGGTCGAGCATCAGGTCCATGTCGTCGCCCACCGCCTTGCGAATGGCGAGCACGTTCTCTATCTCCTGTTTGGTGATGGGATCGCCCCAGGGATGACACTTAAACGCGGGATAACCCATGTCTCTGCATTGAACGGCGAAATCGGCGAACGCCTGCGGACTGTCCAGGCCGCCGTTGCGGTCGCCGTGGTAGGTGCTGGCGTAACAGGGCAGCGGCTTGTCGCTGCCGCCGAGCAGCTTGTAGAGCGGCGTGTCGTAGAACTTGCCGGCGATGTCCCACAGGGCGATGTCGACCGGTCCGAGGCCCGTCCTGTCGCTCTGACGAAGGGCTCGCTTTACGTCGTTGTAGATTTTCTCCCTCTCCAGCGCGTCTTTGCCCATCAGGTAGTGAGCGAAACCGGCGATCTGCGCGAACGACGAAGCCGTTCCCGCGATACATTCGCCGCGCAGCCCGCCGCGCGTGGTTATCGCCAGTGCATGACGTTTCAGCTTGAGTGTTTCCCCTGGGCTGTAGACGAAGTTGAAGCCGTTGTAATCGGTCCCCATCTCCTTGAGCTCGACCGTAAATTCGAAGGTCTCGATACGGGATATCGTCGTGTCGGTGCTCATAGCTTCCTCTCTTTGGAATCGGGTCCGACGTTATTCGAAGCGGCGCGTCCGCCATGGACGCGGTCCCGGATGCAAGCGGGTCTGCGATGTATTTCCCATTCGTTGCGGCTGGGGGTTCGGACCGCCTCCGTGTTACGCGCGATTCGGATTGTGAGAGACTAAACGACTTGCCGAAATCGCGCGACCACCGGCGGCGCTAAGGCGGGGGCGCGGCGATCGAGCCGGTTTGCTAAACGTCTTTGCAGGTCGTTATGTTTGACACATCGCACTTGACCGCACGCATGCGGATCACCAGGAGGCAAATTGGCAGGTTACTACCAGTGGCGAACGCCGGAGGGCCGGAGGCTGACGATCGAGGAGGTGCGTGGGCATCTGCTCGTCTGCAACGGTTGCTGATGCGGCTCGGGCGCAACGTTGTTTCGCCCGCCAGTCCTCGTCGAGGACTACGAAACCGGTCTGGAAGATCGCGGGATCGATGAAAAAGTAGACCTGACCATCACCGACGATTCGGGAGATGGCTGCCTCGGGTTGTGCACACCGTCAAACGTGGCGCTGCTAATCCTCCAGGGCAAGAGCCTTTGGTTTGGCCGGATGAACACGCGCCGAACTGTAAACCTGCTTTTGGACTACCTCGCCGAAGTCGCCGATGACGACGATCCGCCGCTGCCGCAAGGCGAGCTTGCCAAGTACGCATTCACCAGAATGCGGGGCGAAATGATGCCGATCGAAGACGTGCTCAAGCCCGGCCGCGACACGCGCCTGCGAAGGCCCGGGACGCTGATTTCGTCGGAATAGTCCGAAAACGACCGCCCAAACCAGACCGTTAGCGTTTATTTAGGCGAGCTACGCTCCGGTCCCGTAGGACTGTGACAAGCTGGCCGGGACAGGAGCGGAAAGCTCCTGTCCAAACCGGAGACTGCCGTCGAAGAGCTGCCGGACCGCTAGGAAGGTCTCGGCCCTACCCTCTCGAGCCCCGACGCCGCTCCGGACGAGAACTGCTTGAAATTGTCGGCGAAAGCCTGCGCCAGCTCCGCGGCTTTGCGGTCGTAAGCCTCGGTGTCGTCCCAGGTCGAACGCGGCCTGAGGAGACTTTGGTCGATATCGGGGCACGTCTTTGGGATCTGAAGCCCGAAATGCGGCTCCTCCTCGTATTCCACCGCGCTCAGCCGTCCGTCGAGGGCGGCCTTGACCATGGCGCGGGTGTCTCCAATGGGCATACGGCTTCCGGTCCCGTAAGGGCCGCCGGTCCAGCCGGTGTTTACGAGCCAGACGTCCGGTTGGTGCTTGCGCAGCCGCTCGCCGAGCAGATCGGCGTATTCCGACGGCGGGCGCGGCAGAAACGGCGCGCCGAAGCAAGAGCTGAACGTGGCCTCCGGCTCGATTATTCCCACTTCGGTACCGGCCAGCTTGGAGGTGTATCCCGACAAGAAGTAATACATCGCCTGCTCGTGCGAAAGTCGCGCGATCGGCGGGAGCACGCCGAACGCGTCGGCGGTGAGCAGCAGGATGTTCTGCGGATGACCGGTCACGCCGTCGGGATCGGAATTCGGTATGTAGCTGACGGGATATGCCCCGCGGGTGTTCTCGGTGATGCTGTCGTCGTCGAGGTCGAGCGCCCGCAGGTTGTCGTCGTAGACCACGTTTTCGAGCACCGTTCCGAACATCCGCGACGTGGCGAAGATCTCCGGCTCGGCGGTGGGCGAAAGGGCGATCATCTTCGCGTAGCAGCCGCCCTCGACGTTGAATATGCCGCTATCGCTCCAGCCGTGCTCGTCGTCACCGATGAGCGTGCGAGACGTGTCGGCCGAAAGGCTGGTTTTGCCCGTGCCTGAAAGCCCGAAGAAAAGGGCCACGTCATTCTCCGGCCCGTAGTTGGCCGAGCAGTGCATCGAAAGCACGCCGCGCGCAGGCAGAACGTAGTTCATGACGGTGAAAATCGACTTCTTCGTCTCACCCGCGTAGCCCGTTCCGCCAATTAGCACGATGCGCTTGCCGAAATGGAGCAGAATGAACGCGTCGGAGTTGGTGTTGTGGCGTTCCGGCTCGGCCTTGAATCCCGGCGCGTGAATGACGGTGAAGTTGTCGAACACGTCGCCGCCGCCGCCGTTTGCGTACTGGTCGAGAAACAGATGCCTCACGAACATGGCGTTCCAGGCGCGCTCGGTTATGACGCGCACGCCGATCCGGTTGTCGGGATCGGCACCGGCGTGGAGGTCCTGTACGAAGAGGTCCCTATCACCAAGGTACGCTCCGACCTCGTCGAGAAGCCGGTCGAAATCTTCCGGCTCGAACGGCCGGTTTACGCTGCCCCACCAGATCGAATCCTGGCTGCCCGGCTCCCGGACGACGAACTTATCGTTGGGCGAACGCCCCGTATGCTTGCCCGTCTCGACGACGAACGGCCCCTGATCGGCCACGACTCCCTCGCCCCGTTTAACGGCTTCCTCGTAGAGGACCGCTATGGAGGAGTTCCAATAGACGGACTTCGAATTCTGTATCCCGATCGAACTCAGCTCGCCCGCCGCGAGGACATTGCCGTCCAAACTCATTCGTCCGCCTTTCGGTTTCGAACTCATCGACAAAGAGCCGCCTTCCCGACGCCCTGGCTTGCGTTGCAAACCAGATTAACACCAGAAATTTCGACCAAAATGAGAGAATGAACTGTAACCGACGAATCGAGCCGCGTCACCTTCTACGAGGCTGCGGCCCTCGGCGCGTTGCGAATTGACTTGGTGAGGAAAAGGCGACCGGATTTGGTTTCAATGGATAGCTTGATCGAATCTGTTCATAACTCATCCGGAAAGCTCGTGATCGCGGTTGCGGGAGGCGGGACCGGCGCTATCGCGGCGCTCGCCCGCAGGCCGGGCGCTTCGCGGACGCTGCTTCACGCCGTCGTTCCGTACTCGAAGGAGTCGATGTCCGCTTACCTGGGTTCCGAACCAGAGTCGCTTTGCTCGAAAGAGACGGCCGCGGACATGGCCCGGCGGGCGCGCGATTTGGGCACATCCCGATTTCCCGAGTTGGCCGTCGCGTTAGTGGGCGTTGGGGTGACGGCCGCCCTCACGACCGACCGGCCAAGACGGGGCCGGAACAGGTGCTTCGTGTCGATCACCGGAGCGTCGGTTGACATAAATCGGGAGATCGATCTGCGCAAGGATGCGCGGAGCCGCATGGACGAAGAAAAACTGGTGGACGCCCTTGTTCTCAACTGCATAGCCGAGGCATTCGCGGTCGCCGACCGGATTCAGCTTGACCTCTTCCCCGGCGAACGTGTCCAAGATTCCGTACTCGAAGCGGCGTACTGGTACGAACGGCTCACACATTCCCGCGTCGCTTCGTTTCGCCAGGACGAGCGAGGACGGCTGAGCGAAGGGCCTGTATCAGCCGGGGCGGTGCTGCCCGGATCGTTCGATCCACTGCACCGGGGACACGTCGAGCTGGCGCTCGCCGCGGCGGACATTCTCAACACCGAGGTGGCGTTCGAGCTGTCGGTGGCCAACGTCGACAAGCCCGTGATCGGACTCGATGAATTGGAGCGGCGCCTCGCGCAGTTCGCCGGAGTGAGTGAGGTGCTGGTGACCAGCGCGCCGACCTTTGTCGAGAAGGCGCGCATTTTACCGAAACGGGTTTTCGTCATAGGCGCCGACACCGCGCCGCGGGTCGTCGACCGCAAATACTATGGAGGCAGCCAGCGCGACGTGCTCGCCGCGCTCCAGGAGCTGTCGCGCGCGGGATGCCGATTTCTCGTTGCGGGCAGGTCCGAGAGTCCGGGCGTCTTTGTGAGCCTTGCCGAAGTTGGAATACCGATCGAATATAGGCACATGTTCGAGGCGATACCGGAAAGCCGCTATCGCGTCGATATTTCTTCGAGCGAGCTGCGCGAACGCGCCAAACGGACAGGCTTGTAAGGCCGCATTTCCTCGCGGCGTTGCCGGCTAGCCTTGGCCGCCGCCCGCCGCGTCTACCGGCGAGGGTTCATCACCGGATGCTTCGTAGGGAAGCGCCTCCTCCCGGCTCGGCCAGTTCTTGCGGAGGTACCAGACCAGGACCGGGATGGTGAGCACGAGCAGCGCCACGCCGACGAACACCAGCGACTGGACCTCCTCGACCGTGCTTGCGGTATCAAGCTCCCCCTCCCCGGGGAAAGCGAGGCTGACGATTATCACGAGCAGGTTGTTGGTGATATGCATAGCAATTGGGACGAGCAGTGTGCGGGTGCGTATGTAAAGGATTGCGGCGACCATGCCGAACATGAAGGCTCCGACCATGGCGATCGCGTGGCCGATTCCGAACAGCAATGCCGACGCAATGATTGCGTTTCTGAATCCCCATTTGATGCCCCACCGGTTTATAAGGACTCCCCTAAAGAACACCTCCTCGAAAAGCGGCGCGATGATAACGAGCGTTGCAATCAACAACACCGGGTACGCCGCAGCGCCGTCGTCCGAGACGACCAGTTGGTCTTCCAGGAGCCATGCGATTTGGTCGGGTGCGACGAGACTGATCGCATACGCGACGACCATCAGCGCGCCCGCGGAAAATACAACGGTGGCCAGCCATATCCCGGCCATCGGATACCAGTTGTAATTTGCCGGTAAACGCCCCACCAGCCGCCGGACGTGGATACCGCTTCGCCGGAAGCGCCAAACCATCCAGACCGTAATCGCACCGTAAAACAGGTTGCCCGCGATAAGGGCAACAGTGGGATCTCTTGGTTCGGCATCAGAGTCCGGAAGAGTGATTGCCAATACCAGGACCGCCAGTATGACGCCGAGTATGGCCCAGGGAATCGCCCACCGCGTCTTCAGCGTCCGGAATGGATTGCGAGTGGTTTGCCGTGGAACCGGGCTGTCGGTGAGCGGCTTGCCGCAGTCTCGGCAAAACCGATCGCCGGGGGCTGAGGGGCTGCCGCAAATCGTGCAGTTGACCATCTAGTCGGTGCGCCCCGGCCGTGCGATGCGGGCGTTCACGCCGGTCCCGAACAATCTACGAGTATGCCAAGCTCGCCTAACCTCGCCGTCGTGTGACTCATCGTCAAAGGCCCGCCGCGTCTACCGGCAATGGTTTGTCACTGGAGGCTTCGTAGGGGAGCATCTCGTTCCGCTTCGGCCAGTTCCTGAGTAGGTACCAAACGAGTATTGGGGCTGTGAGAGCCAGCAGCACGAGACCAAAGACCAGTGCCGACCCCTCGACGTCGCCGGCCGTGCTCGCGGTAGCCTGCCCACTTTCCGTGGGTAAGGCGAGTATGGCCAATGTCACCAGCGAGTTATTGGCGACGTGCATGGCCATCGGAACCAGCAGCGTGCGGGTCCGTATGTAGAGAACCGCAGCGATTGTCCCGAACATGAACGCTCCGCCAATAGCGATCAGATGCAGGATTCCGAACAGCAGAGCCGAAGCAACAATTGCGGTCGCGGGCCGCCACTTGACGGCCCAGCGGTTGATGAGGATCCCTCTGAAGAATAACTCCTCCAAGACCGGCGCCAGCACTGCAACGGTGGCTATCGACACGATCAGCGACGCTGGGTTGGGAGCATTCGAAACGACCGGTTCGGTCTGCAGGGACCTTGCGACCGGTTCGGACGCCGAGGCGATCGCGGAGAGTACGACGATCGCAGCGCCGAGCGAGAACACCATGTTGACTAGCAGTATCCCGATCACCGGAAACCAGTTGAAGTTCTCCGGCAGCCGTCCAACCAACCGCCGGATATCGATCCCCTTGCTGCGCAAGCTCCAGAAAATCCAGACCGCGACGGCGCCAAAGAAGGCGTTGAGAGCGATCAGGGCAACAGTGGGATCGGTTCGTCGGCCATCGGAGTTCGCCGAGGCAATCAACAGAACGACCACCGAAAGTATGAACCCGAGCACGGCCCAGGGAATCACCCACCGCGTCTTCAGGATCAGGAAGGGATTGCTGACTGTCTCTGGTGCGGACGGGTCGCCGGCGATCGGCTCTCCGCAGCGCGGGCAAAGCCGATCGCCGCGGTCCACGAGTCCGTTGCAGCGCGGGCACCTCATCGTCCGGTCCGTGCTCCCAAGGCGCCCGCCGACGGCTCCGATTGGCGGAGACGCGGTGCGCGGCTCATCGCCGGCGCCCGGGGGCGGGGGTGACTACGCCTGCCCCGATGGGTCTACCAATCCGCGGGGGAGCCAGCCCACGCGCCGAGCGCCATCATGCCTCCGTCCACGCAGACGTATTCTCCCGTCATGAACGAAGCTTTGTCGCTGGCGAGGAACAGCACGACGTTGGCGACCTCCGCCGGCTGGCCTATGCGCCCGATCGGATGCACCGCCCCCCAGGTCTTCTTCGCTTCGTCCAGGTCCGCGCCGGTACCGTCGGCCGCCTGTTTAACGAGCGGCGTGTCGATGGTTCCGGGACAGACGGCGGTGACCCGAATGCCCTCGGCGGCGTAGTCGAGCGCTAGCTGCCTGGTCAACGACAACACTCCTCCCTTGCTCGCCGCGTACGCCGACACTCGCGATTGGGACTGGATTCCCTGAACGCTCGCGATGTTGATGATGCTCCCGCCGCCGCGTTTTCTGATTTCCGGAATGGCGAACCGCGCCGTCAGATAGTGCGCCTTCAGATTGACATCTATGATTCGGTCCCACGCCTCCTCCGGCAGGTCTTCGACTTTCAGGTATGAGCTCGGCGGCTGAATACCCGCGTTGTTGACCACTATGTCAAGGCCGCCAAACTTCGCCGTAGTGGCGTCCACGAGCCGCCTTACGTCGTCGATTTTGGCAACGTCGCACTCGACGACGAGATGCCCGGCCCCGTCGGGCGCGATCTCACCGGCGGTCGCCCGCGCCGCTGCGCCGTCGATGTCGGCCAGTACGGTCGAGGCGCCTTCCGTCAGGAACGCCTCCGCTATTCCCCGGCCTATACCCATCGCCGCCCCGGTTACTACGGCGACTTTGCCTTCGAACTCCGCCACGATGTACTCCTCCTTGCGCGTTGTCAGACGCCTGGCGCCGGTCCCGCGCCGCTCAGCTTGCCGTCACCGAGTAGCTCAATGTTTGATACCGGATGAACCCGCCTTCGACGTAGAACGAGTCGACGCCGCGGGCGGTCCGGCCGTCGGCGCCCTCGCCGCTCCATTCGAGCAGGACCATCGAGTCGCCAGCGGTCACCGAGTCCTGATTGAAGGCCATCTCGCCCACGTTGTCGCCGATTCCCTCGAAGACCGCTTGTACTTCGGCGTGACCGCGGGCGACGCCGCCGGGCGTCACGAACACCGCGTCCGGCGCATAATCCGCCAGGATTCGGTCCATGTCGCCGGAGAGAATCGCATCCCAATGGTCGTCGAATACTTGCCGCGCGCTGCGCATCGTCAGATATCCTCCCGAACCGGCGCGGAATTCGCCTGCGTTCGCGACCGGATATAGCGGGGACTTGTGCATCAAGATGATAAATGCGCGACCGGACCTCCGCGAATCGTGCGCGAGCGCCCGGCCCCAGCCCCGATTCATCCTGGGCAACGGGTATCAGGTTCGATCCGCCTGTTCGTGTCTTATCGCGGCGCTTGACGGTGGTCCGGGTGCGCGTCTATCCGGCTATCCGGGGGCTGTTTTTACTATTAGCCGCCCTGCGTCGATAATCTGGAGTTCGCTTGCGCGGTGCGCCGCATCGAAATTCGCTTGCAAACGAGGGAGGTTCCCATTGGATGCACAACGACTCAACCCGCCCGGACTGCCTACGCCGCTTGCCGCTTATAGCCAGGTTGTGAGGAAAGGCTCGATAGTCGCCACCGCCGGGGCGGTCGCGCTGGACGCCGAAGGAAACGTCGTCGGAGAGGGGGATATCGAAGCTCAAACCCGCGCGGTGCTTGAGAACATAAGAACGGCTTTGGAAGCCGCCGGGGCCTCCATGCAAGACGTTATCAAGACGACTGTATTCATCTCGGACATGAGCGACTACAAGGGCATGAACGTGGTCTACAACGAGTTTTTCAGCGATGCCCCGCCCGCCCGCTCGACCTTGAGGGCCGAGCTGGTGCTGCCCTCGCTGCTGGTCGAAATCGAAGCGCTGGCGGTTACCGACTGACGCCGGCCGTCTTGAGACCTTTGCATAAATCCCAGTTGGCGGGGGGCTGTGGAGATGAACCCAATTACCGCCAAGGCATGCCTCAGGGCTTCTGGATTCCGGCTTTCGCCGGAATGACGGTTACGCAAAGGTCTCGTCTTGGCGGACTAGCGGTCGTCGCGGACTGGACGGAGTTCCAGCCGATGCGATAGTCGCCAGAGTTGGGTGGCGTGGATACTCAGGCCCGGCACGCGCCAGGGATTGTCCAGACGGCGACGATGGACCGGTTTCAGCCGTAGCGGGGTTCGTTTCGCCATCCGGCGGCCTTGGTCGTGCTGGTTACGAACCAGTCGTGCATAACGTCGCGCAGTTGCTGCTTGATGGCGCTGTGCGCGGGGTCATGCCACAGATCGTTTAGCTCGTCCGGGTCGTTCACAAGATCGAAAAGCTGACCGCCCGACGGGTCGAAGAACTCGACCAGCTTCCACTCCTTGCTACGAATCATCATTTCGAACTCGACGCCCTCGTTGACCGTGTCGCGCGCGTGCTCGGAGTAGACGTATTTCCGCGGCGCGGCTTCGACGCCATCTTCCAAAACCGGAAGCAGAGACACGGCTTCGAAGTTTGAGGGCGGCTCGATTCCGGCCAGCTCGAGGATGGTCGGGCCGGCGTCGAATAGCTGTTGCAGGCTGTCAATGGTCCTTCCACCCTCGAACCGGCCCGGCGACCAAAAAATCAGTGGAACGCGTACCGAAGCGTCGTACATGTTCCATTTTTGGCTCAGACCGTGGTCGCCCAGGCAGTCGCCGTGATCCGAGGTGAAAATCACCACCGAGTTCTCCAACTGCCCGCTGTCTTCGAGCGCCGCGAGAATCTGACCGATCTTCTCGTCGATCATCGTGACGTTCGCCAGGTAGTAGGCGCGCTGGCGATGCCGCCGGCTCATCGGCGCGTCCGGACGGAAGGCGACCGAGTCGGCGTCACGCTGCACGTGCACCCGCCGGAGGGCCTTGATCGCCTCGGGCTGGGCATCCATTTCTTCTTGGGAGACGGGAAGTACCGGCAACTCCCGGTCTATGTACGGCTCGGCGTACTGCTCCACCGGATCGTAGGGAGGATGCGGACCCGGAAATCCGATTTGGAGAAACAGCGGCTCGCCGTCCATCGGCGGAGCCTGCGCGAGCCAGCGCAGCGCCAGATCGCCTACGAAGAAATCGGGATGCAGATCGTCCTCCAAGTGCCACTCGTACGCGCCGAGGCTGGTCTCGAACTCAGGCAGAGTGCGGAAGTAGTCTTTTTCGAGGCGCGTGTGTCCCCTCGCCCACAAAGCCTTGTCTAGCTCGTCGTTGAATACGTGCCGGCTGCCTGCCCACTGCACCTCGGCGGCGCGGCGCTGCTTGTTCTCGACCACCTGGCGCTCGTGGAATCCGTGCCTTCCGCCGTAGGGATCGGCGTGCATCTTGCCGATGTTTACGCAGCGATAACCTGAATCACTCAGCGATTCGACCCAGGTGCGAGGCCACGGATCGTTGTTGCGCTGCGCTCCGTGGTTGTGCGGTGAATATCCGGTAAAGAGGCTTGCGCGCGACGGTCCGCACGAGGGGGCGTTTATGAAGCAATGGCTAAAGCTCACGCCCTCCCGCACCAGCCGGTCGAGGTTGGGCGTATCGACATGCGGGTAGCCGAGCGCGTTTATCGTGTCGTAGCGCTGCTGGTCGGTGATTATCAGGATGATGTTGGGGCGGCGGTCAGGCATTCGCGGCAATATCTATAATTTGATCGCCTCGGTCGCCCTGGTAATTCCAGATCTCGCGAAGCGTGGGAATTCGGGAGCGGGTCAAGAATAGCGGCAGTTTCGGCAAGCCGTTGGGTGACGACACGGAAGGGGGCCGAACCTAAGGGCGGACGCGCGTGGGTTCTTGCTCCGAGTTTGGCATCCGAGCGCTGCGGGAAATGCCTGAGTTGAAGGCGTCTCGATCACGCCGGCGAGCAAATCAACCATGCCGGCTTGTATTTTGACGCGCGCGGCAGCCTCGACTAGACTTCGCCGTCGCTGGAAAGCTATGACGCCTCGTTGTGGCGCGGCCGGCACTGGAACTGTGTAGTTTCCAAAACGCCGGGGGGCATTCAGGCCGCGCACAATATCCAGCGCCACTTGCGTTTTAACGCAACCATAAGGGCCAGCGTAGGCCCTCCGAAACCCTGGGCAGGGAAACACCGAGCCGCGCCGGCCCGACCGAGTCAACCGCAGCGGCGCAGACCCTCAACGTTGGCGCGCTCTTCGTTATTTTGGGATGTGTCATGGCGCGCCTAATCAGAGAAAGGAATTTGCCAGGTACATGAAGAAGGTGGAGGCCATTATCAGGCACGAAATGCTCGAACGGGTCCGGGACGCGCTCGACAAGGCGGGGTTCCACGGGCTGACGATCAGCGAAGTAAGAGGCGCCGGCACGCAACGCGGTTACAGCGAGAGCTACCGGGGGGTGAGAGCGTCGATCCTGTTTCGCCCCAAGATCAAGATGGAGGTCGTCGTCGGTGACGCGAGCGTCGACAAAGCCGTCTCCGTCATTTGCGAAAACGCCGTTACCGGCGAGGTCGGCGACGGAAAGATATTCGTCGTACCGGTGGAAGACGCCATACGAATCCGAACCCAGGAAAAAGGACAGGACGCACTTTGAAAACGACCGGATTCAAGCTGAGTCCGCTGATGAATCCATCGCCGCTGCGGCTGCTGCCGGGCCGGTGGTTTGCCGCGCTTGGCGGCGCGCTGATTGCGGCGCTGCTGATTCCGGCGGCGGCGGGCGCCAGTGAGCTGACCCTGACGGACCTCGAGCGCGCCGTGGACACTCTCTGGGTGGTGGTGGCGGGCACGCTCGTTTTTCTGATGCACCTCGGTTTCACAATGCTCGAGGCCGGGTTCACGCGCATGAAGAACGCCGCCAATATCTGCGCGAAGAATGTAATGAATATGGCGGTGGGACTGATCGCCTACTGGGCCGTCGGGTTTCCGTTCATGTTCGGCGACGGCAATTCGTTTCTGGGCCACAGCGGTTGGTTCCTTTCCGTAACCGACGCTGACGCGGCAAGTTCCTTTACGTCGCTGGACTGGGCCGACGTGAGCATATCCACCAAGTGGTTCTTCCAGGTTGTTTTTGCCGCGACGGCCGCGACGATAGTTTCCGGAGCCGTCGCGGAGAGAACCAGATTTGCCGGCTACCTTGCTTACGTAGTCGTCCTGACCGCCTTCATATATCCGGTGGTCGGTCATTGGGTCTGGGGGGGCGGATGGCTTGCGGAACTCGGATTCCTCGATTTTGCCGGTTCGACAGTGGTCCACACCGTTGGCGGAGTCGCGGCGCTTGTGGGCGCGTTTGTCGTGGGTCCGCGAGTCGGGAAGTACGCCAACGACAGGATCAACGTGATTCCCGGGCACAGCATGCCGCTGGCGATCGCCGGCGTTCTGGTGCTTTGGTTCGGGTGGTTTGGATTCAATGCGGGAAGCACCTTGAAGGCCGCCGGTGTTGATTTTGCATCGATTGTGCTCACGACCAACCTCGCGGCGGCGGCGGGCGTCATGGGCGCGCTTGTGATTTCGCGGCTTGTCTACAAAAAGCCGGACGTCGGAATGCTGGGCAACGGCGCTCTGGCCGGACTCGTGGCGATCACCGCCGGTTGCGCGTTCGTGGATTCATGGGCGGCGATAGTCATCGGTTTGATTGCGGGGGTCATTGTCGTCCTCTCGGTGGTTAGCATCGATCGCCTGCGAATCGATGATCCCGTCGGGGCGGTGTCCGTCCATGCCGGGTGCGGTATCTGGGGGACGCTCGCGGTTGGTCTCTTCGGTACGGCGGAACTGACCGAGGGAGCCGGTCGCGCCGGCCTCTTCTACGGCGGCGGCTTGACTCAGTTGGGCGTACAGGCCCTCGGATCGCTCAGCACGATCGCGTGGGTCGGGATCACCTGTCTGATCGTGTTCTATGCAATCAAGTACACAGTTGGCTTGAGGGTCGACCGGATGCATGAGGTCGATGGACTCGACATCTCCGAGCACGGCATGTGGGGATACCCTGAGTCCATCGCTGGATCGTCGTACGTCGGCACGCCGGGTAACGGCGCGAGCTAGGCTCGACCTGATTCCGGGATTGGAGACGGCAACCTCCGCGCCGGGGTCTTGAAAGAGGCAACGGATACCTCTGCAACGGTGGCAGCGCCATGCTTCGCTGTTGCAGAGGGTCCGTCTCCTCAACGTTCGGATGCGCCTAGCAAACCGATTTAGAATTGCACTCGTCGCCGTGCTGATTCAGGCATAGGAATTACGAGTTGAAATTCGGCGTTGCCGGAACAGGGTCGTTCGCAACTCGCGTGGTTATTCCGGGTATCAACGCGAGCGGAATCGCCAGCGTGGTCGCGCTGTTTGGACGAACGCCGGAGCGTGTTGCCGATACCGCCGACGAACATCGAATACCCAACCGTTTCGATAGTTACGAGAAGATGCTCGATCTCGAAGAGCTTGACGCGGTGGTCGTATGCACTCCGGACTTTCTGCACGCGCCGATGGCCGGGGCCGCGCTTTCGTCGGGCAAGGCCGTGCTGAGCGAGAAACCGCTGGGAAAGAACTCAGACGAAACGAGGCGCCTCGCCCGGCGGGCAGCCGAGCTTGGAATCGGCGCGGCTGTCAACTTCACGTACAGGTCGATGCCCGCGTTTGCCATCGCCAGAGAGATGATCCATTCCGGCGAGATCGGCGAGCTGATATCCGGAAACATCGACTACTGTCAGTCGAATTGGGCCGATCCCTCGCTGCCGCTCGACTGGCGCATGAGCGCCGAGCATTCGGGCGCGGGCGCGCTGGCCGATCTGGGTTCGCACGTCATCGACCTCTTGCTCTGGTACGGGGGCGACGTCGAGCAGGTCGCCGGCGCTGATTCAATCGTTTCCGGGCCGCGTCCCGTGGAGGGCGCCGCCAGTGCAACGCCGACCGCCAGCGACAATGCCGCTTTCGTTTGCGATCTGGGCGGCGGACGGCTGTTCGCGTTCCATCTGACCAAGCTGGCGTGGGGTCACGCCAATCAGATCAACATGAAGCTCGTCGGGTCCAGGGGCGCGATACGCTTGTTTCACGAGCGAGGTCGGGAAGTAACGGTCGCCGTCGCCAGACCGGGCGAAAACGAATTCAGCGAGATTGAAATCCCGCCAGACCGTCAGGTGAGCTATTCAGATTTTCCGGCCCATCACATGCGGCAAGTCGTCCGCGGTCTGCTTGGAGACGCGGAGTTTGCGACTTTCCAAGATGGACACCAGGCGCAATGCGTAATCGACGCGGTGGCGCGGTCCAGGATCGAGCGAAGATGGATGCCGGTGGACATGAGACTTTAAGCTGGTTGGCGAAGCCGCTGTTACCATCGTGAGTCGATAGTCGACGCCGGTATGCCTTATCAATCGAGGTTGATTGATGCTTAATTCCGCACCCGTTTTAGTCCAGAAGTTCGGAGGCACGTCGCTGGCCACCAGCGCCCGAATTCGCAACGCCGCGGAACTGGTCCTTTCGGCCAAGCAGGGCGGCCGGCGTCCGGTGGTGGCCGCTTCGGCGATGGGCAGCACGACCGACGATCTTCTCGATCTCGCCTTCGATCTGACGGACAGCCCAAGAGAACGGGACCTGGACCTTCTGCTTTCAACCGGCGAAGTCGTGTCTTCCGCCCTGCTTTCCATTCTGCTCAACTCCATGGGCGCTTCCGCGGTGGCCGTTACGGGACCCGCCGCGGGAATCGTGACCGACGGACGCTATGGCAGGGCGCGGATCAAGTCGATCGACCCCACGTACCTTCGCGGCCTGCTTGAGGACGGCGTAATTCCGGTAGTGGCCGGTTTTCAGGGCATCTCCGAATCCGGAGAAATCACCACTCTCGGACGCGGCGCGTCGGACACTACGGCCGTCGCGCTGGCGGTGGCGCTGGGCGCGCATCATTGCGAGATAAATACCGACGTAGACGGGATCTTCAGCGCCGATCCCCGGGTCGAACCGAACGCCCGCAAGCTCGATCAGGTCACGTATGAAGAAACTCTGGAGATGGCGACCCTGGGGGCTAAGGTAATGCATCCTCGTTCCGTCGAGGTTGCGGAAAGGCATAAGCTTCGTGTCGTTGTACGATCTAGTTTTAATAGGAATCCGGGGACTGAAATCTTGCCTAGTAACCAAATAGACATAGAGACGGGCGCCAAGGTGCGGGCCGTCGTTCACAATGCCAACGTAGCCCGAATCACGGTCCTCGAAGTCCCTGACCGGCCGGGTCTGGCGCAAACCGTCTTTCAACCGCTGGCGGACGCTTTCATAAACGTGGACATAATCGTCCAAAATCTCGCGCACGGCGGGAATACGGATATTTCGTTCTCCGTCGAGCGGACGGACCTCGAAAAAGCCCTCGGCTTCGTCAACCCGATCGCCAAGCAAATAGGAGCCGGCGGCGTAACTTCGTCCAACGACCTGGGGACCGTCAGCATCGTGGGGACGGGTATGCAGAGCACTCCGGGCGTGGCCGCGCAGATGTTCGGCGCGCTCGCCTCGGTCGGCATCAACATCACGAGTATCACGACAAGCGAAATTCGTATAACCTGTTTAATAGATGAGAATCGGCTTGAGGACGCTGTCCACGTCCTGCACGAATCGTTCGGTTTAGGGCATCGATAGCAGTGCTCTTACCGCTTGTCGGGCGCTTGACGCAGACGCGGCCGGTGGCGAGTTGTACGCGGCTTGCGGCCGGCGGCTGCCAGAGGGAACGGTCAAATGGTTGAGATGGTGGTCGAAAGCGTGCGAGTAAACCTCATCAACCCCAGCCGCGTAGTGGTGCTCAGGGAAAAGGAACGGGAGCGCTATCTCGCCATTCTGATAGGCGGACCCGAGGCCGACGCAATCGTCATCAAACTTCAGGACCGCGACGCCCCCCGCCCGCTGACGCACGATCTCATCAAGAACATCATCGAAAACATGGGCGCTCAGGTCGTGCGCATTACCGTAAGCGAGCTGGTCGATCAGGTCTATTACGCGAAGATCGTCATTCAGCGCAACGGCGCCGAGCTCGACATCGACTCGCGGCCGAGCGATGCCATTGCGGTGGCGTTGAGGACGGGAGTCCCGATCCTCGTCGCCGAGGAGGTGCTGGACGCCGCCGGTATCGAGCCGGACGAGGACGGCGAAGCGGAGGCTTCGGAAGAAATCGAGCTTGTGACCGAAGAAAAGCTAAAGCCCTTTCGAGCCTTCATCAATCAGCTCGACCTCGACGATCTCGGTAGGGAATAACGCTCCTCAAGCCCGAGCGTCAGGGCTACGCATTCTCCGAGAATCGAATCTTCAGCGTCCTGAGTGTGGGAATGGCGTTCTGAAGTATTCGTATTGTCGTTACCGCGTCGTTGATGTCAAACAGCTCCACCGGCGAGTGTGAGTAACGCCGCGGGATCGTCAGCGCCGCCGTGGGGATTCCGCCGCGAGCCATGTGGATCAGCACCGCGTCGGTATTTGCGTTTTGCAAGGCCGCGAGCTGGTAGGGCAAATTGGCGTCCTCGGCCGCCGATCTCAGCCACCGCGACACCGCCGGGTGCGCGGTGAAGCCCGCGCCGTGCCCCTGCGAGGCCACCTGCAGGACCGGTCCGAGTCCTATCTTGATGGGCAGCTCCTTCTCGAAGTCAACGTCGGGCGTGCCGCCGGCCGGGGTCGTGTCTATTGCGACGGCGAGGTCCGGATCGACCGTGAACGCCGTCATCTGGCCGCCGCGCCAGCCCGTCTCCTCGTGCGTAGTCGCCACCGCATAGATGGACCCCGCGAAGTCCGGCTCCAGCGCTCTCATCAGATATACGAGAATCGCACAGCCGATTCGATTATCGACGTAGGCGCCGCAGAGCAGGTCCGGGTCCGACATTTCTTCGATCGGGCTGTGGTAGCGCACGGGGCTGCCGATCTCGATTCCCAGCTTGGCCACCTCGCCGGCCGAGTTGGCTCCCACGTCCACGTAAAGATCGGCCAGAGGGGGCACCGTGCGCGACTCCTCCGGTCGCTGGATGTGTCCGGGACGAACTCCCACCACTCCCGGCACGTCGTTGACCCATACCTTGCGGCCCACCAGGAGCACGTCGACCGCGCCTCCCATGCGGAACAGCCGCATGAATCCGTCTTTGTCGATGCTGCGGACTATGCAGCCGATCGTGTCCAAATGACATGCCAGCATGAGTTTGGGGCCTGGCGCGGAGCCATCCTTGCGGGCGATGACGTTGCCCATCGGATCGATCCGCACGCCGTCCACGCTCGGCTCGAACATGGCTTTGAGCGTTTCCCCAACCGGCCCTTCATGTCCTGAAACGCCGGGCACGGGCGCCAGCTTGAGGAATATGTCCTTGAGTTCTTGTTTCATGCAGCCGCCTCCCGCGTTCCGGTCGAAGGTCAAACGCCGGGGGTGAATCAATTGCAAGCGGCGATCATGCTAGCACCCGCCCGCGCGCACGGTCGAACGGCGGGGAGGCCGCACGTCCACATGGACCGGACCGGAACGCCGCGTCCCTCCGCGGTCGCGTTAGACTTTCCAGCCGGGTTTGCGCGTCGAAGAGTTGATGAATTGACGTGGGCGGGCCTGCCGCAAGCCGCGGGCTGTTTTGCCGTCGCGGAACAAGCCCGGCCGACCGCTTTAGGCGATAACGGAGGACGATGACTTGGAGACCTTGAAGATTGGGATCATCGGTTGTGGAAACATGGGCCAGAGCCATATCTCGACAATGAAAGAAATCGACTCGATCTCAATCGCCGCGCTTTCCGATCCCGTTCGGGCCAACGTGGCTGAGGCCGCGGCAATGGCCGGCGCCGCCGCGGCCCAGTTCGACGACTACAACGCGCTGCTGGCCGATCCCGGTGTTCAAGCGGTGGTGGTGGCCACTCCCAATTTTCTGCACGCTGAAGTGACGATCGCCGCCCTCGAAGCGGGGAAAGACGTACTGTGCGAAAAGCCCATGGCGCTCGCGGTCGATGACTGCGACGCGATGTGGAACACGGCGCAGAGGCTTGGCAGAAAGCTGATGGCCGGTCAGGTGCTGCGCCTGATGCATCCCTTCGTCGAGATGCGGGAGCTTATCGCCTCGGGCGAAATCGGGGAGCCGCGCTCGGCAAACATCGATCGTATCAGCGGATCGTGGGTCTTCACGTTTGCCAAGACGGATACCTGGAGGATGAGCAAGGAAAAGACCGGCGGCCTGCTGTACGAGATAAACGCCCATGAGCTCGACCTGTTTCGGTCGGTATTCGGCGAGCCCACGCAGGTCTATGCCAAGAGCGTGAACATCGCGAGCCCCAGTCACGACTATGAGGACACCAACCTGGTGCTGGCCGAGTTTGAAGGAGGGCAGTGCGCGACTCTGTATGGGTCCAGCGCCAGCGCCTTCGCCCGAACCACCGGCATCTTCTTCTGCACCGAAGGGAGCGTGTCGTACGGGTGGGGCTTCGAAAAATCGGACTCGCGCGTATTGCAATATCAGAAATTCGGCGACGACGAACCGACGCCGATCGAGTTCCCCGACGACCACAGAGCCGGCTTGCGCACGCAGGCCCAGAGCTTTGCGAAATGGGTGCTGGAAGATGTGGCCCCCGAGGTCACCGGCTGGGACGGCCGGCAGTCCGTGGCGATGGCCGAGGCGGCGTATGAATCGGCCCGAACCAACCTCCCCGTGAAAGTAAAGTAGGAAGTCCGGTCAAAACGAGAGCGGTTTTCGGTTTTTCCGGCGGTCGACGGGCCGATATCGCGGAGAGTCTGTTTCGTGCGCGGTGCGGTAATTGAAACCAGTCATGGCTAGCGCCGGCATCGAAGAGCAGGTGGCTGAGCAACCCGTCTCGTTTGAGAACTTCATCGGCGAGGCGAGCGACGGCATTGTCATCGTCGATTCTCAAAGGCGGATAGTCACCTTCAACGCCGCCATGCAGACAATCACGGGATGGCCGCGCGAAGAGGCTATCGGCGAGGATTGCGACGAGCTTATCCGCGCTCCATCTTCGCGTCCCGGCGGCGGGAGCGAGGGGGCGTTCCCGTTCAGGGAGGTGCTGGCGACCCGGCGGTCGGCACCCTATTCGGAAACGGTATTGCTGCACCGCGACGGCCGCAAGATCGACGTCGGCGCAAGCTGTTCGTTTGTGCCATCGTCGCGGGGTGAGCCGCCGTTTGCCGCCGCGATCGTGCGTGACATCAGTGCAATCAAGGGGGCCGGGGGCATCAAGTCCGACTTCGTTTCGCTGGTGTCACACGAGCTGCGCACGCCGTTGGCGCTCATCAAGGGTTATATCGCGACGCTTCTCAAGCCCGAAGTTCGACTCGACGCGGGCACCGAGCTCCGGTTCCGTGAAGGAATCAACGAGGCGGCCGACCGCCTGGCGCTGATCGTCAACAACTTCCTGAGCGCGTCCAGAATCGAATCGGGACTCTTCAGGCCGCATCTGAAGGAAATCGACATAAGACCGGTTGTCGAACGGGTTGTATCGGAGCTTCGGGAAAGCGCTCACGGACAGCTTGAACTTGGCTGGACCGGGAAGAACTTCAAAATCGTTGCCGACGGCGAGCAGATAGCGCTGGTTCTAAACAACCTTGTCGGCAACGCCATCAAATACGCCGGGGACGATGAGAGCCTGCCGATCCGGATCACCGTTGGAGGATGCGAGAACGATATCGTGATAGCGGTCCGGGACCGAGGCATCGGCATACCGCGCGAACTCCGCGAGCGGATTTTCGAAAAGTTCTACAGAGGGCCCGAGAGCGTCAGCGCTCCAGGTTCGGGACTTGGCCTTTATATCTGTCAAAACGTAGTCGAAGCTCACGGCGGGAGTATTGGGCTGAACCAGGATTCGGACGTCGGAACGGAGATTTCCTTCACGCTTCCGCGTCGCGGCAGCCGTGAACTCACGGCGGAGGGTTGAATGGCTCGTGAGCGGTAAGTGGATCCTGGAGCGGTGCGGAAGCGTCGAAGAATGACCGGTTCCGCCGCTCGTCCACGAAAGAACACCGTTCTCGTTATCGAGGACGAAGAGGGCATGGCCGAAGTGCTGAGCCTGAATCTGGAGTCGGCGGGTCTGGAAGTGGAAGTAGTACGGGACGGCGTCTCCGCGCTGGCCCGGCTCGATCACGCGCCGCCCGATGCCGTCATTCTCGATCTGGGGTTGCCGGAAGTGTCGGGATATCGAGTGATGCGAGTTCTGCGCAACACTCCGGGCTGGGAAGATACGCCTGTTCTGGTGGCCACGGCGTACAACTTCGAGGAGGCCGCCGACGTAATCCGCGACGGAGTGGACGACTTTTTGACCAAGCCGTTCGAGCTGGACGACCTCGTGCGGCGAGTTATCGCCCTGTTCCGCGGAAGGCGGCGGACGGGCTGAAAGTTAAGGGGGCGGTTAGCTCTGTCTTAATGCCTTGGCTGAAGTAGAATGGGATGGCCTAGTACAACATTTTGCGCAGGGTCATGACTGCTATGGAAAACGGCACCTATTCATTCACGCATAAAGCCGGCCTCGCCCAGATGCTCAAGGGCGGCGTCATCATGGACGTGGTCGACGCCGAACAGGCCAAGATAGCCGAAGATGCCGGCGCCTGCTCGGTAATGGCCTTGGAGCGGGTTCCGGCCGATATTCGCAAAGACGGCGGCGTGGCGCGTATGTCCGCCGTCGAAAAGCTGGTCGAGATCAAGGATTCCGTCACGATCCCCGTAATGGCCAAGTGCCGCATCGGTCATTTTGTCGAGGCGCGCATCATTCAGGCCCTGAGCCTCGATTACATCGACGAGTCCGAAGTGCTCACGCCCGCCGACGTTGCAAACCACGTGGACAAGCATGGGTTCAAAATCCCGTTCGTTTGCGGCGCGCGTGATCTGGGCGAGGCCCTTCGCCGTATTGGCGAAGGCGCGGCCATGATTCGAACGAAAGGCGAGGCCGGCACGGGCGACATCGTCGAAGCGGTAACCCACATGCGCAAGATCATGTCGCAAATCCGAAGAGTCACCTCACTGTCGGACGACGAGATCATGGCCGAGGCAAAGCGGCTTCAGGCGCCATACGAGCTGCTTAAGGAAGTCCACCGGCTCGGCAGGCTGCCGGTGGTCAACTTCGCGGCGGGAGGCGTGGCGACGCCCGCCGACGCCGCTCTGATGATGCATCTGGGGGCGGAAGGCGTTTTCGTAGGATCGGGGATATTCAAATCGGACGATCCGGAAATACGGGCCAAGGCCATTGTCGAAGCCGTCACCCACTACCAGAACGACGACATGCTGGCGCAGATTTCGCGCGGGCTCGGCGAGCCGATGCGGGGAATCGCCGTGGAGCAAATGGCCGCCGAGGAGCTGCTGGCAAAGCGAGGTTGGTAGCCCTGCCGGTCCTGATAGAGCGGTCGTAGTTCCCATGGGTTCCGTGGGCGTTCTTGCCGTTCAGGGAGACTTTATCGAGCACGTTCACGTATTGCGGCGGCTCGGCCGTCCGTCTCAAGAGGTCCGCCTGCCCGAAGACCTCGACAAGGTTGACGCCCTTATCATTCCGGGTGGTGAGAGCACCACCATCGGCAAGCTGGCCGACAGGTTCGGGCTTACTGAAGTGATTCGAGAGCGAACTCTCGCGGGAATGCCTCTCTGGGGCACCTGCGCGGGCATGATTTTCATGGCGAAAGACTTGGGCGCGAACCGCCAGTCGATGCTGCAATTGATGGACATAGCCGTGGAACGTAACGCTTTCGGCGCTCAGCTCGACAGTTTCGAGACCGATTTGCCAATCAGCGTGTTTGGCGACGAGCGCTTTCACGCCGTGTTCATACGCGCCCCGATTATCGAGCGCGTGGGAGAGGGCGTCGACGTTCTTGCCGCACTGACCGATGGGCGAATCGTCGCGGCGGAACAGGAAAACCTGCTGGCAACCGCCTTTCACCCGGAGCTTACGGACGACCCCCGGTTCCACGAGTATTTTGTGGACAAGATCGGCTGATGCCGATCGTCGCTGGTAATCGGTCGCATGGTTAGAAAGTCGCGAATCTGGGACGTTCCGAGCATAGTCCGCTCGTTTGTGCTCTCACGCAGCGGCGTCGTCGGAATCGTGCCTCCGTCCGGAAGTCTCATGCCCGGTCTGATCGCCGCGGCATCGGCGCTGCCGGTCGTGTCGGCGCGGCATCAGCCTTACATTGCCGCGGACAGCGGCAGACTGGGACTTGCGTTGGCGCGGCCTCGCCGCGAGTCCGACCAGCTCGATCTCGCGTGGCTGCTCGTTCGCGCCGGTAGCGACTTGCGTGTCAACGGCCAGGTTCCCCAACCCGAAGACGAAACGCGAATCGTATCCAACCTGGTCCAGGCCATATGCCGGGACGCCGTGGAGACTGGAATGGTGAGCGTGTTCGCTCGAGTTCCCGAAGAGTGTGCGCATCTTGAAGTTTTTCACAATTTGGGGTTCACAATCGTGGTCCGCGAGCACACGTACATGCGGCGCTCAACCAGCGTTCCGAAGCCGGACGAGCTTCCAAACCTGCGCCGGCAGGAGGGGCCGGACGCCTGGAGGGTTCAGCAGCTTTATCGAGCTTGCACCCCGGCTTCGGTGCAGACCGCCGAAAACCTCACGAGCAGAACGTGGGAACCTCCGCGCCGGCGATTTGCGGGACTGCGCGGAGACCCCGAATCGGACAGTTTCGTGATGGAAGACAAGCACGGAATCATTGCCTGGCTGCGAATCGATCGGGAGCACGATGAGCCGTGTCGTTTCTCGCTGATGGTCCAGCCGGGAAACCGGGACGTGGTCCCACGCCTGGTCGACTTCGCGCTAAATTGGTTGGGCGATTATCCCGGCAAAGCCGTCGTCACCGCGGCGCGCGATTATGAAAGCGGCGCCATCGCCGCGCTGGAGGAAAGCGGTTTCAAGGCCATATACGCGAGAATCTTGATGGTCCGAAACCTGGGGATTCGCTTTGCGGACAAGGTAAAGGCCCCGTCGTTGGGACGGGTTCCGAATTGAGCGCCAGGTAGGCCGTCTCTGAAAACCGCTCCTATCGAATCAATTCACCACGTCGCGGAAACCGACGGAGCCGAGCTCGACGCGCTATTGGGAATTCTTCCGGACGCGGTTGCCGAATCCATCCGGGGGCAGCCGGATAGCGAAGATCTCATAGAGATCGTGCTCGATCTGGGGCGACGTCCCCTGGCGCGGTTCCCATCAGGTGAGATCGAGCTTGGTATGTGGGAGGTCGACTACCAAACGCTCGACATGGTCGTGGCGGCAGTAGGGGAGTTCAGCGACGATAACCGCGCCGGCATTGCCCGCACGCTGCACCGAATCTCGGCCATTCGCAACAGATCGGGCAGTGTCGTCGGCCTTACCTGCCGCCGGGGCCGGGCGATCTATGGCCGTGTCGAGATCATTCGCGACCTCGTTGAGTCGGCGAAAAGCATTCTTCTGCTGGGACGGCCCGGCATCGGCAAGACGACCATGCTTCGCGAAGTTGCGCGAGTCGTGGCCGAGGATCTGAGCAAGCGAGTCATCGTGGTCGATACGTCCAACGAAATCGCCGGCGATGGCGATATTCCGCACGAGGGCATTGGCCGGTCGCGCAGAATGCAAGTCGCGTCGCCGCACCTCCAGCACCGTGTCATGATCGAGGCGGTCGAAAATCACATGCCGGAGATCGTCATAATCGACGAGATCGGGACCGAACTTGAGGCCGCGGCTGCTCGTACTATCGCCGAGCGCGGCGTTCAGCTCGTGGGTACCGCCCACGGGAATACCCTTGACAACCTGCTTTCGAATCCAACCCTGTGCGATCTGGTCGGTGGCGTGGAATCCGTAACTCTTGGTGACGAGGAAGCCCGGCGCAGAGGCACTCAGAAGTCGATCCTCGAGCGCCGGGCCGCGCCTACGTTCGATGTCCTCGTCGAAATCAAGGACCGCGATCGGATCGTGGTGCACGGGGACGTAGCGGCTTCGGTGGATTCACTGCTCAGGCGAGAAAGCGTTTTGACCGAGGTGAGGTTGCACAGGGACGGAAAAATCCAGGTCGAACTGGAGTACTCGGACATCGAAGGCCCGGAAACGCTCACCTCGCTTGACCCTCCCGCATCGCCCAACGCGCCCTCCGGTCCGATGCGGATATATCCATTTGGCGTGAATCGCAAACGCCTGTCACAGGCGGTGAAATCACTTCGCCTCGACGCCGAGGTCGTCGACAGGCTCGACAACGTTGACGTGATGCTCACGCTTCGCAGCTACTACCGTAAGCGCCCCGCGCAGCTTCGCGAGGCCGAGGAGCGCAACGTGCCGGTGTATGTTTTGCGCAACAGCTCGGTCGCTCAACTGGAGACTTGCCTGGCCAGCGTTTTCGAGATGTACGTCGCGGTTCCGCCGAGCGATCCGATAGCCGAGGCCGAGGCGGCCGCGCGGCAGGTGCTGGAGACATCGGAAACCGCCGAGCTCTGGCCTGCCAACTCGTTTACGCGCCGTTTGCAGCATCAGATTGCCGAGCGCTATAACCTGAGTTCACGGAGCTTTGGAAGCGGACCGAAGCGTAGAGTGCATCTCTCCAAGCGTTTACCCTGGCGGAGACGGTCATGAGGCCGGGTTCGAATTCATACCCTGGATTTTTCGTGGTATTCGAAGGCCCGGACGGAGGCGGAAAAACGACGCAAAGCGGGCGTTTGTTCGCGCACCTCGAGAAACTGAAGTATGAAGTGAAGTGGACGCGCGAGCCTGGTGGGACCGCGCTGGCCGACTTGATAAGGGAGGTCGTGCTTCACGATACGACCTATCAGATATCGTCGCGTGTCGAAGCCCTGTTACTATCGGCCGCTCGCAGTCAGCATGTCGAAGAGGTAATTCGGCCCGCGCTCGCGGCGGGTCGCGTGGTAATTTGCGACCGGTTCAAGTACTCGACGGTCGCCTATCAGGGCGGAGGCTCCCGTTTGAACGTCGAGGACGTTGACGCGCTTAATGAGTTTTCCACCGACGGTCTCGATGCGGACCTTGTGATACTTCTGGACATCGATTCAGAGGAGGGGCTGCGCAGGAAACTGCGGCTCAACGGCGCCGGGGAATCCGGAACGAATAAGATGGAGCTTCGCGGTGTCGAGTATCACGAGCGGGTTCGCAGGCAGTTTCGGCAGATGGCAAGCGAGTCTCCGGATCGATGGCTGGTAATCGACGGCGCGGGTGGGGCGCACGAAATCGGCGGCCAAATCTCGCGCCGCGTTACAAAGGAGTTGGAGTCGAGGTCCATAGCCCCTGCGAGCGCAAGCACGGGAAGGCTTCTCTGAACGTATGTTGATGCGCGTCAAACTACAGACTGCCTCATGACAGCCGCTAACGGCGAGCGAGTGATGACCAAGCTCGTGATCGCGATCGTCCAGGACGAAGACGCCGACGCGCTTGCGGATTCCCTGATCGCGGAGAAGTACAGGCTTACCCGGATCAATACCGCCGGCGGGCTTCTCCGGCAGGGCAACGTGTCGTTTCTGCTGGGCGTGGAAGAAGACAGGCTGGGTCAGCTGCTTTCCATCATCCGCAGGAACTGCATTACGCGAACGCAATACGTCAATCCGCTTCCGCCGATCATGGAGCCGGGCGAGTTCTATATGCCGTATCCCGTCGAGGTCCAGGTTGGCGGCGCCACGGTGTTCGTCTTCGACGTGGAGCGTTTCGAGCGGCTTTAGATACTACGGTGAGCGGTCCGAATCCAACGTGAAACTCTGAGGTGGAGCATGAAGAAATCTAGCGACGAAGGTCTTTTCCCCGGCAGTTGGGGGCTGGAGCGCCGTTTGACGGCGCTGGCGGAGGCGGGATTCGCCGGCATCGAGCTGAATATCGGCGACGGTACCCTGCCTGTCGGAAGCACTTCCGCGGATGCCGCGAAGCTCCGCGACCTGGTCGAATCAAATGGACTCGTTATTTCGGCGGCGCGCGGCGGCGGCACGGGCCGCGACCTCGGCAGCGGCGACGCGGCCGTGCGCTCCAAGGCTATCGAAACGGTGGAGTGGTATCTGAACGCAGTCAGCGAGCTCGGCTGCGACGCCGTGCTAATGGTTCTCGGTCTCGTGACCGAAGAGATCCGCCACGACCAGGCCATCGACATCGCGCGGAGCGTGGTGACAGAGATCCTCCCCATCGCGGAGCGTACGGGCGTGCGCATCTGTCTGGAACCGGTGTGGCCCAAGTTCGGCGGATCGTTCATCGAGCCGCTCGGTCTGCGCGATTTCATCGACTCGTTCGATAACGAGTTTGTGCGCGCCTATTTCGACGTCGGCAACGTACTCGTCTGGACGTATCCGCAGCACTGGATAAGGATTCTCGGCGACCGGATCTACCGGGTCCACGTAAAGGACTTCAAGACCGGCATCGGCAACATTCAAGGATTTACGCACCTGCTTCACGGCGACGTGCCCTGGCAGGCAGTGATGGAGGCGTTTGAGGAGATCGGCTATGACGGATGGATCACGTGTGAGCTGCCGCCGTTGCCGGGCGATCCGGACGAGGGAATAAAGACGACCTCACGCGCGCTGGACCTGATCTTCGCAATGTAAGGCCGGCCGCCAGCCCACGCGTGTGAGATTGTTAACTGAGGGGTTCGCGTGAAAAAGATCACCGCCAACGACCCGGAGACGCGCTCCGCCGACGTTGTCGCTCAGAACGCCGAACATTTGAAGACGCTGTTTCCGGAGGCATTGACCGAGGGGAAGATCAACTTTCAGGTACTAAGGCAACTTCTGGGCGGCGAGGTGGATGAGCGCGAGGAAAAGTACGGTCTTAACTGGCACGGCAAACGCCGCGCTCGGCAACTCGCGCTCACGCCGTCAACCGGCACCCTTCGCCCCTGCCCAGAGGAGAGTCTCGACTGGGACACGACGCAGAACCTGATGATCGAGGGCGACAACCTGGAGGTGCTCAAGCTACTGCAAAAGAGCTACGCCGGAATGGTAAAGCTCATTTATATCGACCCGCCTTACAACACGGGTAAGGACTTTGTCTATCCGGACGACTACAGCGACAACACTCGGAACTACCTCAAGCTAACAGGCCAGATCGACGGCGAGAACCAGAAGCTTTCGTCAAACACGGAAGCTTCTGGTCGGTTTCACACTGATTGGCTGAACATGATGTATCCCAGGTTGAAGCTAGCCAAGAATTTACTCCAACGGGATGGCCTAATCTTCGTGAGCATAGACGACGGTGAGCTTCCTGCTCTTCGCCTTGCTATGGATGAGATATTTGGTGAGGAAAATTTACTGGCGATTTTCGTTTGGAAGAGCAGACAAAACAAAGACAACAGAACCGTCACTGGTGCATCGATCGATCATGAGTACGTCGTTTGCTATGGAGTCAGTATACGCGGTGCTGCCCGCGATAAGGCCCAATACCAAAACACGGACGGAGATCCGAGGGGCGATTGGGCGAGTGCAAATATGGTTGGGATCGCTACTGCGGATCGCCGCCCCAATCTACACTATGACCTCATCAACCCGGAGACCAGCATGAATTATGGTTGCCCGAAGATGGGGTGGCGATATGACCGCAACACGATGTTACGTCTCATATCTGAGGACCGAATATTGTGGCCGGCAAAATCCGGTGGCCGACCTCGCCGAAAGGCATTCTTGACCGAACTAGAATCAGATTTTACTGGGTTTTCCACAATAATTGGCGAAGGAGTTTTCACAAGAGACGGCACTGCCGATATTTATAGTCTCTTCGACACTAAGGTTTTTAGCTTCCCAAAGCCAGTAGGCCTCATTCAAGATGTGATTGAGCAAGGAGCGCAAGGAGGAGACGTTGTCCTTGATTTTTTTGCTGGGTCAGGGACGGCAGGTCACGCAACAATAGCGCAGAACTCTGTTGACGGCGAGAATCGTAGGTACATCGTTGTACAGCTTCCTGAACTTCTTGATCCGGCAAATAGAGACCAAAAGACGGCAGCGGATTTCTGCGACTTGCTCGGCAAGTCGCGCAATATCGCCGAACTAACAAAAGAACGTCTCCGCCGCGCTGCCCGGAAAAGTAAAAGAGATAATCCGACGTTTTCTGGCGACCTCGGCTTTCGCGTCTTCAAGCTTGATACCTCCAACATACGCGCCTGGGAGCCGTACCGCAACGACCTAGAAGAAATGCTGCTCGACAACATCGACCACGTCAAACCGGATCGAAGCGAGGAAGACATCCTCTACGAGTTATTGTTGAAGCTGGGCCTCGATCTGTGCATACCCATCGAGACCAGGATCATCGCACGCAAATCGGTGCGCTCAATCGGCGCCGGAACGTTGATCGTCTGCCTCGACGAGACCATCACTCTGGAGGAAGTCGAACCGCTCGCCCTCGGAATCGCCGAGTGGCATGCCGAACTCGCACCCGTCGGTGATAGCACCGTGATCCTCCGCGACAGCGCGTTTGCGGATGACGTGACCAAGACCAACATCGCGGCCATCTTGCAGCAGCACGGGTTGGGGAACGTGCGGAGTCTATAAAGCAGGGAGTTACCATGCCCCCGGATATTTCCCATTCTCTCGTAAATTTGGGCGGGCTGACGAAGCCTGCTGACACCTTGATAAAGAAGATATCGGATGCCGTGGGCGTTCTCTATGAGCCGCGTCGGATCAAGAAAATCGCCCAAGCGGAGGCGAAAGCTGGCCTGATTAAGGCGCGATCCGAGATCAAGGTCACCGACCTGCACCGACGAGCCGCGAATCGCTGGATAGAGGAAGAAGCGCAACGTCAGAAAAACATGGAAGACATTACCGATAAAGCGTTACCGCAGTTGAACGAAAGTGCTAAGCCTGATTCCGTAGACGACGACTGGATCGTCAACTTCTTCGACAAATGCCGGATCGTATCTGACAATGAGATGCAGGGTCTGTGGTCGCGCGTTCTGGCTGGCGAGGCGAACACCCCCGGCTCTTACTCGAAGAGGACGGTCAATTTCCTGTCAGATCTGGACAAAACCGAAGCCGAGTTGTTTACCAAACTCTGCGGGTTTGGCTGGATGATTGGAGATGTTGTGCCTTTGGTGTTCGATGAACGAGCGGAAATCTACAATAGACACGGGATCGACTTTATTACGCTGAGTCACCTTGCCAGCATCGGCCTTATTCAGTTCGACGCCCTTGCTGGTTTCGTGCGAAACAAGATCTCTAAGAAAGCTGGTGTGCTTTACTACGATAGGGTGCTTGTCTTGGAAATGCCCCAGGATGCTGGCAACGACCTTCAGATTGGGAGGGTGCTGCTTACAAGAATCGGACAAGAATTCGCGCCGATATGCGGAAGCAAGCCTGTGGAGGGATTTTGGGAGTACGTAAAAGACCAATGGAAAGCACACTTGCCGAAATCGGAACGAGCATAGCGGCGGCGCAGCGGCTTACCCTGGAAGCGCAATGATCCATCCAGATATGGGTGTTCTCGCTTTGTAAGCTTGGGGAGCAATGCCGTCGGCGCTTTCGTGGCTGAACTGCCGGAACTGCCGGCGGCATGGCTCACGGCGACACGCAGGAATCCGCTCTTAGGCATGTCAATCAAGCAACGGAACTCTGGATTGATACCGCCAGAGAGTTCGGCGACCCCATACCGGGGCCCAAGGGCGAGCGGCTGACACTGGCGTAACGGCGTATTATGAAACTCTACTTTGAACCCAACCTCGACTTCCAACTCCAGGCAATCGAAGCCGTCTGTGACCTGTTTCGCGGCCAAGAGGTGTGCCGCACCGAATTCACCGTTACGAGAGATGCCGGGGATTTCCAAGTGCGGCTCGCCTTGGCCGAAAACGACCTCGGCATCGGCAATCGCCTCATCCTGCTCGATGCGGAAATCCTTGAAAACCTGAAGGCCATCCAACTCCGCAACGGCTTACCCCCCTCCGATACCCTGGATTTCGGCGACTTCACCGTGGAGATGGAAACCGGGACTGGCAAGACCTACGTGTACCTGCGCACCATTCTTGAGCTGAACAAACGCTACGGCTTCACCAAGTTTGTCATCGTCGTGCCGTCCATCGCGATCAAGGAAGGTGTTTACAAGTCGCTCCAGATCACCGAGGAGCACTTTCGAGGGCTCTACTCAGGAACGCCATTTGAGTATTTCCTCTACGACTCCTCGAAACTTGGGCAGGTTCGGAATTTCGCCGCCAGTTCGCATATCCAGGTCATGATCGTGACCGTTGGCGCTATTAACAAGCAGGATGTCAATAACCTCTACAAGGACAGCGAGAAAACCGGTGGCGAGAAGCCGATCACCCTCATTCGTTCCACAAGGCCCATCCTGATCGTCGATGAGCCGCAGAGTGTGGATGGCGGTCTTCGGGGGCGTGGCAAACAAGCTCTCGCGGCCATGAATCCGCTCTGCACATTGCGCTATTCAGCAACACATGCTGATAAGCATCACATGGTTTACCGACTCGACGCTGTCGACGCCTATGAACGTAAGCTGGTCAAACAGATCGAGGTGGCTGCGGCCACCGTTGAAGACGCACATAACAAACCATACGTCCACTTAGTGTCAACGAGTAACCGACGGGGTGTTATAAGCGCCAAAGTCGAGATTGACGTCGAAGTGTCCGGCGTAGTGCGCCGCCGCACCGTCACGGTTCAGGACGGTGATGATCTGGAGCAAATAACCAAGCGAAATACTTACCAGAATTGCCGCATAGGAGAGATTCGAGTGGGGAAAGGTCGGCAGTTCCTCGAACTTCGCACGCCGGGCGAAGAGCGTTTTCTAGAGCCAGGAAAAGCCTGGGGCGATGTGAAAGCATCGGCCGTTCAGCGCCAGATGATCCGCCGTACGATCCAGGAGCATCTCGACAAAGAGAAGCGCCTGAATCCGCAGGACATCAAGGTGCTCAGTCTGTTCTTCATCGACGCTGTGGATCGTTATCGGAAGTATGACGACAGCGGCAACGCAGTCAAAGGTGAGTACGCTCTGATGTTCGAGGATGAATACCGGCGTCTGGTCAAGCATCCGGACTATCGAGACCAGTTTGGTGACGTAGACCCTGATGTTGCCGTCCGGGATGCTCACGGAGGCTATTTCTCTATCGATCGTAGGAGAATTGCTGGCGAGACCGTCACGATGTTCAAGGACACGAGGGGCGTAAGCAAAGCTGACGAAGACACTTATAACCTGATCATGCGCGACAAAGAGAAGCTCTTGAGCCTGGAAACGCCGCTCAAGTTCATTTTCTCCCATTCGGCGCTGCGTGAGGGCTGGGACAACCCAAACGTCTTCCAGATATGCGTGCTCCGCGACATTCAAACCGAACAGGAACGTAGGCAGACAATAGGTCGGGGTCTGCGCCTATGCGTCAACCAGGCGGGCGAGCGTCTGCGAGGCTTCGACGTCAATACGCTCACGGTGGTTGCGACGGAAAGTTACGAAGACTTCGCCGAGAAGCTACAAGACGAGATCGAGATCGAAACCGGAATTCGATTCGGAATCGTGGAGCTCGATCAGTTTGCGGCTATTCCCATCGCTGGCAGAGACGGACAGACGATGGCTCTTGGCTCCGAGGCGTCGAAGGTTCTATGGGAATACCTGAACGCAGAAGGATATATCGACGGCAACGGGCGAATACAAGACTCCCTCCGGAGAATATTGAAAGACAACGCTCTTATCGTGCCTGTGCCGTTTACCGCGCAGCGCGAGCAGATCACTGCCGTTCTGCGTAAGCGCGCGGGCCGCCTTGAGATCAAGAACGCCGACGAGCGCCGCTCCGTGCGCCCGCGCCAGGCTGTGCTCCATAGTGAGAAATTCAAGGCGCTCTGGGATCGCGTCAAGCACAAGACCACCTCACGGGTGGCGTTTGATAACGAGAAGCTGCTGGCACAATGCACCCGAGCCCTTCGGAATGCGCCACCGATCCCCAAAACTCGGCTGCAATGGCGCAAGGCTGACATCGCCATCGGTGAGTCTGGTGTGGAGGCGATCGAGATAGCCGGTGCGGCGACCGTGGTGCTGGACGAACCCGATATCGCGCTGCCCGACGTGCTGACGGAGCTTCAGGACCGCACACAACTCACGAGGCGAAGCATCCAGAGAATCCTCTGCGCGAGTGGACGCCTCGACGATTTCAAGCGCAATCCGCAGCAGTTTATCGAGCTTGTCACGGAGTCCATCAATCGCTGCAAGCAAAAGGCGTTGGTGGATGGCATCAAGTACCAGCGCCTTGGAGACGAATACTATTACGCGCAGGAGCTCTTCGAAACTAAAGAGCTAACCGGCTATCTGAAGAACATGCTCGATACGACAAAGTCTGTCTATGAGCAGGTCGTCTATGAGTTTGGCATTGAGGCCAGTTTTGCGGACCAGCTTGAGAAGAACACTGCCGTCAAGGTGTACGCCAAGCTTCCCGGGTGGTTCACGGTGCCGACGCCCTTGGGAAGCTACAACCCCGACTGGGCTGTCTTGGTAGATTCAGATGCGGGCGAGCGGCTCTACTTCGTGGTCGAGACGAAGGGCAGCTTGATCACCGACGAACTACGCAGGACTGAAAGCGCCAAGATTGAGTGTAGTAAGGCGCACTTCGACGCGCTAAGAGCCGGAGAGACGCCGGCTGAGTATCAGGTGGCTACAAGCGTGAATGACCTTTTTGCGGGCATTGGCGCAAGCTGATCGACGAAGAGGGATGCGCGACTAAGACGGAGACTTGCGCAACCGTCTGCCGTACTGGGTTGCGTAGTACTCCTTGAATTCCCCTTCCACCAGCGGCCCCCACCAAGCTTCGTTGGCGGCGTACCAGTCCACGGTTGCGTTCAGAGTCGTTTGGAAGTCGTATTGCGGCGCCCAACCCAATCCGCGCAGCTTGGTCGAGTCGAGAACGTAGTCCCAGTCGTGGCCGGGGCGGTCTTCGACGAACTCGATTAGCGACTCAGGTTTGCCAAGCCGGGCGCACACGGCGCGGGCGACGGTCAGGTTGTCGCGATTGTTGCCGGCTGAAACGTTGTAGATTTCTCCGGGCTTGCCGTCTTCCAGGACGGCGAGAATGGCGGAGCAATGATCGTCGACGTGGAGCCGGTCGCGCCGCTGCTCGCCGCGTCCGTAGACCGGCAGGAGGCGGTCGCGAAGGGCGTTGATGGTAAACAGCGGAACGGCCTTTTCCGGATGCTGCCACGGGCCGACCGTGTTGACCCCCCTGGTTACGCATATCGGGAGGCCGAAGCTGGCGCCGACCGCAAACGCCTGCATCTCGCCGCCGGCTTTGCTGGCCGAATAAGGGCTGCGCGGATTGAGCAGGTCGCGTTCCGTGAAGGCGCGCCCCCGCGACTCTCCGTAGACCTCGTCGGTGCTCACCTGCACAAATTTCCTCACCTCCGCGTCAACGGCCGCCCGCATGATCGTGTAGGCTCCGGCCACGTTGGTCCGCATGAAATCGGAGGCGTCGAGCAAGGACCGGTCTACGTGCGATTCGGCGGCGAAGTTGACCACCAGACGCGCGCCGTCGACCGCCCGCCGGGCCGTTTCGGGATCGGCGACGTCGCCTTCGATGAAGTCCACGTCGACGCCGTCCAGGCGCCGTCTGTCGCCCGCGTAGGTCAGACTGTCCAGCACGCGAATCCGCCACCCGGGGCGCTCGAGTTGAACGGATCGCACGAAATTGGAGCCGATGAACCCGGCGGCTCCGGTTATGAGAATGGTCAACTCAGGCTCATCAACGCGGCAATCTTCAACAACGGACTCCGCGCCCGTCACCGGTGGAAATGCCGTTCGAGCGGGCTTTGCGCCAACGTTGCGCTCAAGCGTTCGCTCCTGTCTTGCTCCAAACCAATCGGCGGTCTCGCCTCGTGAATTTCCCGAACCTGCGAGTTGCGCGCGTCCTTTGCTCTTATAGCTCCTCGAACCTGTCCGTGCCGGGAAGCGCCAGCATGTCGTTGAAGGCTATGACGAATTCGTCTAAAGCCGCAACGATGAAGCCCGAGCATGGGTCGAAATCAGCCAACAGGCAGTACCGTCAGGCTACGGGGTCAACCCCGGCGAGCCGGTTCAACTCTCGAACTCGGCAAACCTGGGACGCTTCTGTTGACGTTGCCTGTAGGAAGAACGGTGCTCGCCTTTCCGCCGTTACGGGCGAATTCGGCGCGTCAGACCCCAATCAACCTTTCGCGCGGTCTCGCGGTCCCGGAGCTTATGCGCTGAGTTAGACTTTGCTCCGCCACCAGTAAGATCAAACGCACACGCATTAGGGGACCCGAGGATGAAGATCGTCGCATTGACGGCACATGTCGCAGGCTATCTGGATTCCGTGCAGGACGCCGCGCCCGGGGCCGAAATTGTAGAGGCGCCCGACGATGACGCGCTGCTTCGTGAGGTCGTCGACGCGGAAGTTCTGTTCGCCGGCATTTTCCGCGACGATATCCTCGACGCCGCCGCGCAGCTCAAATGGGTGCAGGTTTCTTCCGCCGGCGTTGAGTGGATGCCTAAGGCGGCGATTGCGAGAAAAGGCTGGCAAGTGACGAACGCCGGCGGCATCCACGCCATCCCGGTAGCCGAAACGGCGATAGCGCTCTTGTCCGGCGTCGCGAGACGCGTCGACTGGACAACTCGCAACCGGATAACGGGCGAGTGGGTGAGGCCGCCGGGCATCTTCGAATTGTTCGAAAAGACAGCCGGCGTAATCGCGATGGGCGGCATCGGACGGGCTTTCGCCGAACGCGCCCGCGGTCTTGGGATGCGGGTCATAGGGGTCGACGTGAATCCGGCTGCCAAGCCGGATTACGTGGATGAGCTGCGAGGAGTCGACGAGTTGGGCTGGCTGCTGGAAAGCTCGGACGTTGTCTGCATGACCGCTCCGGATACGCCCAAGAGCCATCACATGATGAACGCTGAGCGATTCGCCCAAATGAAGCAAGGATCGATTTTCCTAAACGTCTCGCGCGGCGGCCTCGTGGACACCGACGCGCTTGTCGACGCGATTGATTCGGGAAGGTTTTTCGGAGTGGGACTCGACGTGATTGAAGGCGAGCCACTCAGGTCCGACCACCCGATTTGGAGTCGCGACGACGTGCTGATAACCCCGCACGTCGGGGGCACGAGTCCTAGACGGCTTGGGCGCATGATCGAGCTGTTCACCGAAAACCTGCGGCGCTACCAGGCGGGCGAACCGCTGCGAAATCTCGTCGATCTCGAAGCCGGGTTCTAAGTCCCGCTCGTCCGGCACACGACGCCAGCGGGTCGCGGCGGCATACGCTTAAACCAGCCTCAGCAGGTCGCGCAGGGTGTCGATTGTGTAGCCGGGTTTGTGGCGTCCCAATTCGGCCTCGGGGCGGCGCTTATGTTTGGCGATCTCGGGCGGGATTGCGGTCCAGCCGATCTCCGCCGCGTGGCGGACGATCGGCCACTGGACGGTATCTGCTTCGGTTAAGTTAAGTTCAGTCATTACTGAACTCTGCGGGCATGAGCCGTTCGAGCTTTGCGATCAGCATCGGCAGGTCTTCCCGCGCGGTCTGCCAGACGATATCGAGGTTGACGCTGAAGTACGCGTGAACGAGCCGGTTTCGCATGGCGACGATTTCTTGCCAGGGAATTTCCGGTGCCCGTGTTCGAGCAGACTCGGTTACCTGGGCGGCAGCTTCACCAACAATCTCGATGTCTTTGACCAACGCCAGGACGAGCTGGCGGTCGTTCTCCAGGTCGCCGCGGACTCGACCACGCGCAAACGACACGGCTTCACGCGCCGCGTCGAGCATATGGCGCAATCGGATTTCGTCATCTTTGCGCATATTGAACTTCAGCCGTATCCAGTACCTCTTGCCGGAAGTAGGGGCTCAAGTCCTCCGGCGTTCGCAGGTCCACTTTGCGTCCACCGAACACCGCAGACAACCCCAACTCCAAGCCGGCAAGCTCCAACAGCCCGGGAACCCGGTCCGGCTCAAACTCAACGAGCAGGTCGATGTCGCTCGCAGGCCCGAAGTCTTCCCGCAGCGCCGAGCCAAAGATCGCCAGCCGCGTTATTCCGTGTTCCTGGCAGAATGCGGCGAGGGCGTCCTTGGAAACCGATATGTGTGGGCTCACAGTCGTTCCCTCATGGACGCCTGCGGGCTATGTGGCGCGGTTTGCAAGCAGCGCTCGCACGGCAGGGGCCAGTTCATTGGGAATTGCCATCACTGTCTGCGTGGGGTCCTCGAAAGCGGCTTCATCTTCGGCAACCTTTCCGGCATCGGTTAGGGAATCATAGTGCCGGAGGATGTGACGGACGCGTTCTTCATCCCATCCCGGCGGGAAGTTGGTCGTAGTTTTCATCTCGCTTTCTCTAGTTGCGCCGATTCCCCCGTCGTCCAAGGTCTCTTATTCGCCTCAATGCCTTGTTGACAGGTGGGTCAATCACACCTGCCGGGATGATCGGCTCATCATCGCTCAAAGCGACGATGTCGGGATCGTTCTCACTAATCTGCCAAGCCTCACGGATGTCTAATCGCTGCTTGGCGACAGCGAATTGAGGGGAAGGCATATCCAGTATTTCCCCACTTGTGCCAATCTGAACTGGCGCAAGAAAAAAGCTCCCTACCTTCTTGTATGCTGCAACAAAATTGCTCAGATTTGCCGAAGTTTCTGGTGACATTGTGAGCACTCTCGATATGGCCATGGTGACTTTCTTATCGCCCTCTACCAGACGTTTGAGATTTGGCCCTATGACAACTGCATACTGAGCAGGTTTCCGTTTCGATACACCAGTTATGAGCGCCAGCCGCAGAACATCATCTTGGTACTCGTCACCCCACTGGTTCTTCCACGCACGGAAGATCGCTTCACCTGCCTCACCATCTTCAAATGCAATAGCGAGGATCGGAGGCGCGTTAAGGAAACAAACAAAAAGCGTTGCTCGCCAATTTGCCCGATCCCACAAAGGCACGTCTATCGGTGACAGGATGCGGCGGTCTGTATGTCTGAGCCGTTCGTTGTCGATCAGATCGGCCGGTGCTGAACCACTTCCGAACTTCGGCTCCTTCGTTGATTCAACCGGAGCTGCGGCTTTCTCTGCCATCCAGTGCTTATCCCGAAGCACAACATAGCTCTCGTCATCTTCCTCCAGCCAATCCATCAAGCGTACCCGAGGCGTTTTACCAAAGACGTTGCTATTCAGTGTTAGAGTGTCGCCAAAGTTCAAGGCGCGGGAGAACGCACGTTCCTGACCTGCCACCTGCTCAAGCCAAGCATCCGCGTCTCGTATGATCAGAGCCCGTGACCTTGCCCCCGAAAATGCCCTCGATTTTGAGTAGAGTCCGTTCAATGGGAGGAGACGGACATGAGACGGAGCAGGTATCGCGAGGAACAGATCATCGGCATCCTCAAAGAGCAGCAGGCGGGGTTGCCAGCCGCAGAGCTCTGCCGCAAGTACGGGGTCAGCGGCGCGACGTTTTACAAGTGGCGGTCCAAGTACGGCGGCATGGAGGTATCAGACGCCAGGAAGCTGAAGGGGCTGGAGGATGAGAACCGGCGCCTGAAGAAGCTGCTGGCGGAATCGATGCTGGATGTGGCGACGCTGCGCGAGCTACTTGCAAAAAACTTCTAACGCCCAGATTGCGGAGGAAGGCCGCGGCCTGGGCGATGACGGAGACTAGTCACTCGCAGCGCCGTGCCTGCGCTCTTGTCGGGATGGATCCGAAGACTTACCGCTATGAATCGAGGCGGCCGGACGACGCCGGCATCCGCAAGCGGTTGCGGGAATTGGCCGAGCAGCGCCGACGGTTCGGCTACCGCCGTCTGCACATCCTGCTGGCCAGGGAAGGCATCCGGCTCAATCATAAAAAGCTCTATCGCAGCTATCGCGAGGAACGGCTCACGGTGCGCAAGCGAGGCGGGCGCAAGCGGGCGCTCGGCACGCGTGCCCCGCTGCTGCTCCCCTGGAACCGCAACCAGCGCTGGTCGCTCGATTTCGTCGCGGATGCATTGGCCGACGGCAGGCGGTTCCGCATCCTGGCGGTGGTGGACGACTTCAGCCGCGAGTGCCTCGCCCTCGTCGTCGACACATCGCTGTCTGGCGTCCGCGTGGCTCGGGAGCTGGACCGCATCGTCGAGCTGCGGGGCCGCCCCCGCATGCTGGTCAGCGACAACGGCACCGAGCTCACCTCAAACGCTATCCTGCGCTGGCAGCAGGAACGCGGCGTTGGCTGGCACTACATCGCACCGGGCAAGCCCGTGCAAAACGGCTTTGTCGAGAGCTTCAACGGCCGCCTGCGTGACGAGTGCCTCAACGAACATCTCTTCGCCGGCCTGGCCGAAGCGCGGCGGATCATCGCGGAATGGAGGTACGACTACAACACAACACGCCCGCACACGAGCCTGGATGGGCTCACACCCAACGAGTTTGCAGCCCGCCCCAATTGGGGCCATAACCTGAAAAGATTCTACTTA
Organism: Chloroflexota bacterium; assembly: GCA_965218195.1. Taxonomy (GTDB): domain Bacteria; phylum Chloroflexota; class UBA11872; order UBA11872; family VXNJ01; genus JAPOVO01. The sequence continues at coordinate 3,344,643 of OZ244593.1, read as the reverse complement.
TGAGTGAGGGTAAGTTGGGGGCAGGGTCACCCGACACATGATTTGCACAAGACTGTCCCGGAGCCACTTCATATACCCTTGTCGTTCAACGACAGTTGAGAAAGTAAGTTCCGCTGGGTGCATGACTTCAACTCGGTTGCTGTCGTTATCGGGAAACCGGATCTGTGGAGGCCCCTTCAGTTGAACGGAGGGGGCAATGACAATGGTCAGGCGCTCACGGTAAGGGAAAACATGCTGCTCATTACTCGTGGATACAAATGCCTCAAATGCGCCGAGAAGAGATTCGGCAACACCGAAGGAAGTCACGTTGTTGGGCGTCTCGACAACAAGCTCTGACCCGAGGATAGTCGACTTCAGCAAGCTGGTTTTACCATCTACTAACATCGGTCGGGGAGAAATATCTTCGGTGGCAGGTTGGCCTTGCCACTTCTCAAAGAAGGTTTGAACGGCCTCCGTATCTTGGTTCACCGTTATGTAGCCTTCCTCGCGCAGGATCTGTTCGTGGCCGAGGGCGAATAGCAACGCCATCCGGGCAGAGTCGAGTCCCAGCCTTTGTAACGTGCTAGGCAGACGTTTTGCGCTTGAAAGTGCCTCCAGCGGGAGGTTTAGAAGGTGAATGCCAAGCACCCCCTCCTGTATCTGTTGTTCTTCGGTATAGGCCTTTTGATGAGCCTCGGATAATTTCAGTTGTGAGGCGACAAAACTCGTAAGTGTCATTGCGTCCAGGATGTGGGGAATGCGTCCCAGCCTTAGTTCGAGCCGTACAAGCTGATTCAGAGCAGCAATTGCCGCAGGCATTATCTGTCCTCTTTCGGCGAATGCTGTCAAAGCTTGATCGGCCGCCGCTAATGCCTTATTCCGAGCAGCCCACCGGAGCCCTACCCATTCAAATGCGCAACTAGCACCAAATAACGTAATTACAAGCTGCCCACGATATTCCTCTTTGGTTAATAGCTCCTCGGCTCGACCGAACCATTGGATTGCTTCATACGGCTTTTCTAGTCCTATCTTCTGCTTGGCCCGTTTCGCATAGGCCATGCCCGCTTCGCCGTCACTTCGCCGCTTCCTCATGGCGTTTGCCAACTTATCGTAGAGCGTGTCGAATGCGGTCCCATCAACATATTCGCCGAGTTCTTGAATTAGATCGAATAGACGTTCGACCGAAAACGCGACCAAACTCTCTGACTTATCAAGCACCTCTCCTAAGTCGCGCCAACCATTGTCTAGTTCGTCGAATTTGCCACAATGGAGAGCTTGGATGGTTTGCATCAATATTTGACTCGTACGCGCTTGAAGGGCGTTGTTAGGTCGCGTGGCATCAGCCACCATTGTCTCCAGCATCGCGGCCAAGCGCTTCGAGCGACATTCGATCTTGGCATCCTGGGGTTCTATCCGACCTGGAGCCAGCGAAGTTAGTAATAGCATCCAGAGATTGAGAAGGAGATCGACATCGTGCACCTGAACTGAATCTATGGCAAGGTTTTCAACCTCTCCATAGAATTGACCAAATTCGGTGTATTCCTCATGCCACCAGAAGGCCGTCCAAGCGCGGTTGTAGGCAATGCGTAAGCGTTGCTGGGTGTAATTCAGGTCTCGGGCTAGTCGATCCGTTTGTACAAAGCGACTCTCCACCTCACTGCGTGGTCGTTCAAGACTCCTGGCCAAGATCGCGCTACGTAGACAGTCCTCGACCAACTGATATCGCGCACCCTGATAGCGTGATGGATCGGCGATTTGCTGATCCAGTTCGTCGAGTTCCTCGATCCGAGCGGTGTCAAGAGGACCTGCTCGCCTTGTCTCTTCTCTTCGTACAACCTCAACACCCAGCGATGCGAGGTAACTTTCTAGGTGCCGATTGTCTGCCTTGTAGACCTTTTCCACGATCCAAGCCCGGTCCATGATATGGACAGAAATCCCTGCGTCGCTGGAGAGCGTATCTTCTTGGGTCGACCTCTCTTTGTCGCTGACGAATTGATTGGTGAAAAAGTAAATTCGCTTGTAATTACGGCCAGTGGACAAGATACTTGCTACATCTGCCTTGACCTTGGACTTCCATCGTTTCTTGGCGCTAAAGGCGAACGCCCATCGCTCCGCTCCGGCTGATGGCGAACCGATCCACCATCGCTCGGTGATCTCCGTGGCAACTGGATAGGTTTCGGTATCAACCTTGCTATCGCCGCCGCCTGTGGGACCGGTCTGAACGCGAAGATTCGGGCAGATTTCCCTTTCTGCCAGCTTTCGGCAGAAGTGTTCGAACTGGTATTCCTGTTTGCGATTGGTCAGCGTATCCAGATGGTATTCGAACACTTCTTTCGCGAGCCGAGGGACATAGTCGACCTTCGTGTCAGAGAAAAGGTCCGGGTGACGACGTCGCATATAGTCTCTAGGACTCGGTATATCTCGTTCGAATGGAGCCTGATCGTGGTTCCTATAAACGTCCCCATCGTGATGATCATTCCTTGAAGTCATGTCCTTTTCACCCTTCATTTGTTGTCTTTCTTCCTATCCACACCGGCAGTCCGTGTATGCGGAGCAGTAACGGGCGAAAGGTCGAGATCATCGACGCGGATTTGGCCGGTCGTGAGCTTGTGGAGGAGGGATTTGAAGAGGTCTTGGAGGACGGCGAGTTTGTGGCGGCGCAACTCTATCTTTCAGATGATCTCCGACATTTCTCGGACGGTCTTTGATATCCATAGTGCTTTATGGTCGCGCTTTGAGCAAGGGCACGAGATCGCGGAGGGTGTGGATTGTGTAGGTGGGTTGGTGGCGTACTTGGTTGGCGGCCTTGGGGCGGCGATTTTGCTTGGCAACGCTTTTGATTAGCTATATCGTTAGCTAAGTTCGTGTTGAAGGAGTCGGCGATGGCGACGGTCAACGTGCATGAAGCCAAGACCCATTTGTCGAAGCTGCTGGCGAAGGTGGAGGCTGGCGAGGAGGTGATCATCGCCCGCAACGGCAAGCCGGTGGCGCGGCTGGTGGGCTTGAAGCGCGGCGGCAAGCGGCGCCCCGGCACCTTCAAGGGGAAGATCAAGATCGACGACAGCTTCTTCGACCCACTGCCAGAGGAAGAGCTGACCTTGTGGGAGGGGCGGGGATAGCGGTTGAGACTGCTGCTCGACACCCACGCCTTTCTGTGGTGGCTCGTCGACAGCCCACGATTGCCACAACCCGTCCGCCGAGCCATCGAAGATGAAGCGAACGACGTACTGGTTAGCGCAGCTTCAGCGTGGGAGATAGCCACTAAGCACCGCATTGGCAAGCTGCCGGAGGCCCGGGCCGTAGCCCTCGACATTGCAGGCGTCATTGCCGGAGAGGGCTTCCAAGAGTTGCCAATCACCGTCGATGACGCCGCGCGGGCGGGATCGCTGCCGGGCCCCCACCGTGATCCGTTCGACAGGATGCTCATCGCGCAGGCCCAGGCGCGCAACCTCGTAATCGTCTCCATAGAGGCGCGCTTCGAACAATTCGGCATTCGCCGCCTGTGGTAGACGTGGGGAATTCATCTCAAATACTTTACGTCTTCACGGGTTAAGCGGCTGGCCGGCGATGTGTTATCGTTCCATCAAAGGTTCCCCCCTGATGACAAGAGTGCCAAGGGTGCTCTCTCCGGAAGCGGAGTAGTCGGGGGGGCATTTTTTCCTGTCGTGCGCATTAGTAGTAATACGTCGTCCCGGCCCGAAAGATGTCGAACTCGCTGCGGACCGCGCGTTCGTGGCGACACGGGTCTATCTTCCAGATGGTGTCCGATATCTCTGGGGCGTGGCGGGGTACGCCTAGACCAGACGCAGCAGGTCGCTTAGCGTGTCGATTGTGTAGGCGGGTTTGTGGCGTCCGAGTTGGGCCTCGGGGCGGCGGCGGAGCCAGATCGGTTTGACACCCGCAGCCACGGCGGAGTCGACGTCTTTGCCGGGAGTATCGCCTACATAAACGGTACCGGCGGGATCGGCTTGCAGATCGTCGATGACAGAAAGAATGCCACGCGGATCGGGCTTTATAGCGCCCAACTCCTCCGAGAAAGCCATAGCCTTGATGTAATGATCGAGCCCCAGGCGCTCGGTCAGCGACGCCCAATGGACGGTAGGCCCCGCGACGTCGGAGACGAGTCCCATCGGGGTGCGGCGCCGGCTCAAGATGTCGAGAATGGGTACCGTTTCGCGGTATAGCCGCCAGTCGCCACTGGTCAACGCCAAGCCGAACTCCTCGATCGCGCGGGATTTGGCGTTCGCGGAATATGGTCCGTTGTCCCGTGAGATTCTTGCCCAGAGGCCGTCGATTTTGAGCGGGCCGTCGCCGCCCAGCGCGGCTTCGACCTCGGTCAACACGGCCAGCTCGTAGTCTGTGGCGCCGCCTCTCGCGGCGACGGTGCGGAGGTTGCCTAGCAAGCGGACCAGAGCGGCGCGGACGGTTTCCGACCAGGCCGAATAACCTCTCCCGGCGTACTCGGCCAGCGTCCAGCCGAAGTCGAATATGACGGTCATCTACCGCCCCACGGTGTGATCCTCAAAGAGACCTTTGCATAACTCCGAGCTGGCAGGGGCCGTGGAGATGAACCAATTACCGTCAAGGTGTGCTTCATGGCTTCTGGATTCCCGCTTTCGCGGGAATGACGGTAAGAGGAACGGGAATGACGGTAAGAGGAACGGGAATGACGGTTTTTTGCAAAGGTCTCTCAAAGGCGGACCGGGTTCAACGTCTGGGACTTGTCATTGACGTAAGCCGCTAGCCGCGTTTTGTGAACAGGGTCCGCCATGCTCGCGCGACTTCGCTCCGGGTAGCCGTTTGCCTTGGTCTCGACCGCACGTACCGGTCGGTAAGCCAGCGCGCGATCATCCAGACGACGACGCACACCATCCCCAGGCTGGCGAGGACCAGGAATATCTGAGGGTCGAAGTCGATGAACGGCCAAATCACCAGCCGGAGGATGAAGAACACGCCATAGATTGCGAGAGTCACCCGAATGGACCACAACAATCGCCGCCGGAAGCCTGACTGCAAGATGAACATTCCCGCGACTACGAAACTGGCGATCAGCAAGATTTTCAAGATTCAGTCCAGGCTCGTCCGAATCGGCCGGTTCAATTTGCCACCGCCGGCCGCGCGCCCGGCGAAATTGTCGAGATCGCCGGGAGAGCCGACGGCGACAAGCTGGTCGCCTTCGAGGAGCTTTACGTCTCTGCCGGGCATGAAGCGGACGTCGTCGCCCCTTCTGAGGGCTAAAACGTCCACGGCCAGGTGCTCGTCTTCGCAGTGGCGCAAAGCCTTGCCTTTTATTGGAGATTGCGCGGTCAGCTCGACTTGCCTAAGCACTATGTCGCCGTGCAGCTCGTCGGAGAGCATGGCGATCACTTGAGCAACCAGCGGTCTGGTCAACAGGAGGGTCATCTGCTGAGCACCGGCGCTGTAGGGGGTGACCGAGTAATCCGCGCCGACCTTTCGCAGCTTGTCGATGGCGGAGTCGTGCCCGGCTCGCGCCACGATCTTGACTTCGGGCGCGAGCGACCGGGCGGTAAGGGTGACGAAGGCGTTCTCAGCGTCAGAATCCAGTGCCGCGACGAGGCCGCTTGCGCGGGGCAGCCCCGCGGCTATCAGGCTGGCGTCGTCGGTGGCGTCACCCCGCACGACGGGAAGCTCCATTTCTTCGGCGGCTTCGCAATTTTCGGCGTCGATCTCGACGACACAGACCGAGTGTCCTTCACGGAGTAGCTCACCGGCTATGCCCCGGCCCATGCGGCCGAATCCGCAAACTATGTAGTGCCCGCTCAGTTTTGAAACCAATCTGCGTAACCGGCGTCTCCGAATGCCCGCGGCAAAATGCCCTTCCGCAACATACTCCGCAATCGCGGCGAGTGCGTAAAGGGCACCGCCCACACCGAATACTACTAGCCCCAAGGTTAGTATGCGGCCCGCCAGGCTGAGCGGATGGACCTCGCCGAAGCCAACCGTGGTCAGCGTGATCGCGACCATGTACATGGAGTCGAGCAGCGACCAGCCTTCGATGATCTGGTACGCAATGGTGGCGCCGATGGCGTTGAGAATGATGAATCCAACCGAAATGAGGATTCGTCTTCGAAAGCGCGATTCCTCTTTTGCGGCCTTTTCGGACTGTTGGAGTCGCAACGACCGCGAGATCAGGGGCGGACCTCCGCGCGCTCCATCCAGACTAGTGCTCATAGTTCCTGACAGGCCACGCGCCGAGCACCTTAATGAGCCTGCACAGGCTGCGGATTCCGTCCACGGCTCCCTTCACGTTGGGGTCGTCCGGATGTCCGCCGAACTCAATGAAGAACACGTAGTCGCCCGACTCCTGCTGCGCCTGTCTCCTGGCTGGACGGCTCTGAATGCTCGAAAGATTGAGATTATGACTCCGCAAAACTCCGAGGACATCGTGCAGAGCGCCTACGCGATCGATTACCGCGATTATCAACGCCGTCCGGTCATCGCCCGTCGGCGGATTCGACGCGCGGCCGAGCACGAAGAATCGCGTGGTGTTGTCGGCGAAGTCCTGAATATCGCTTCTCACCACCGCGAGACCGTAGGCTTCGGCGCCTTCCTTTGGCCCCAACGCCGCGGCCCCGGTCTCCGATGCGGCGCGGCTGGCCGCGGCGGCGGTGCTGGCTACTTCCACTCGCTCCGCGAGCGGCAGATTCTCAGCCAGCCACTTGCGGCACTGGTCCAGAGCCTGAGGATGCGAGTAGACGACCTCGATTGCCGCCAGCTTGCTGGTAGAAAGGAGATGGTGCGTTATCGACAGGGTCGTTTCACCGATTATGCGAGCCGTGGTCTCGACGAACACATCCAGGGTTTCGCCGACGGTCCCGGCGGTGCTGTTTTCGATCGGCACCACGCCGTAGTCAGAGCTGCCCCGCTCAACCCTGGAGAAGACTTGGGGTATCGACGCGGCCGCGTCGTATTCGGCTCCCGTTCCGAACTCCCTCTCGGCCGCGCGGTGGGTGTGAGTGTGCTCAGGTCCGAGGAACGCCACCCGTATGGGGTGCTCGAGCGGGCGTCCCGAAGCCATGATTTGCGCGAATATCGACGCGATGGCCGAATCCGGCATAGGACCGGTATTCGCTGAAATCATGTTGTTGATTACCTGAGCTTCGCGCGCAGGCTGGTAGACGGGCGTGTTTGTGAAACTCTTCGCTTTTCCGATCTCGGTTACGACCGTGGCGCGTTCGTTGAGAGATTGAAGTATGCGGGCGTCGAGGCGGTCGACTTCCCTGCGCAATCGTTCGATTTCTTCGGTCGGGTCGTTCATCGGTTGGCCTGGCCCCCCTCGCAGATTTCGGTAGCTTGGACGGTGGCGCTATTTTTTCATAGGGCGCGTGCGAGCGTCCAAGTCCGCCTGACGCTTAGTTGACGCTCTGTCAGCGAGTCTGGACGCCAGCGGTCGCCGCGGTCCCGGCCAGGTGCGCAAGATAAACCGGCACCAGCGGCAGGACGCAGGGCGAAAGGAACGACAGCACGCCGGCCACAAACGCGGGGATGACCCAACCGGCGCCAATAGTGCGCCCCAGTTGCGAAGTGAGAAAGGCGTCGTCGACAACCGGAACGGCGCCTAGCAATGAGCCCAGCCTGGACGCCAGGTCGAAAGCGATGAGCAGGCCGAACGCTATAAGACCAACTCCGCTTATCAGATTTACCGCCGTGGAGTGACGCTGTACGGCGCGAATCATGCCTCGGGCGCGATCGAGGAACGCAGCCGCAAGCACAAAGGGGATGCCGAGACCAAGCGAATAAGCCATGAGGAGGAACATCGCCGCGGTGGCTTGTGACGTGTTGAACGCCGCCGAAAGAATTCCGCCCAAAATAAATCCAACGCAGGGCGTCCAGCCGAGAGCGAACGCCATCCCCACCCCGAACGACGAGCCTATGCCTCGACGGGTCGGCCTGTAGTCGACACGCCTTTCGGAGTAGAGGATCTCAACCAGCCGGAACATCGCTTTGGACACCGGCCGAAAGGGAGCCGGCAACTGGCCGCGCTGGTCGACTTGAAGGAGCCAGAAGGTAGCAATGCGAAGCACTCCCGTAACGTGGATTCCGAACAGTACGAGGAGCGTGCCGGCGACCAGGTTTATCCATCTCCGCGCGTCCTGCACCACATAACCTACGAGTCCCACGGAAGCGCCGATGAACGAAAACACCACAGTGAATCCGAGGACAAAGAAAAGCGCGTGCACCACGACTCCGGCCCCCCGGGCCTCGGAGGCGGTTACAGGTCGTTCGTTTAGCCGTGCCTGATCAAGCGTCATGGTGTCTCGTTGAACTCAAGGTTGCGACTGCCTTCGCTGAGAACTACCGGTTCAAGGCTGCCTGGCGGCAAGACCCTCCATTATAAATACGGTTTATCACAGTCGACGGTTTCGCGCTCCGGGCCGCTGGATTAACCATAACGCACCATATAAGAATGAAGTAGCATTCGTATCGCATCTGACGTTGGAATAGTTCAAGCCGGTTCGCGCCTGAGAGGCAACGGCGCATCTTCTTTTTGCCAATGCTGAAAGGGAGATCGGCTGATTTGGAAGGATTCTGCCGGAAACGTGAATTTCCTTGTTGCGCTTGAGTGTGCGGAGTGCGGCGTTCGCGCCGATCCGTCCGAGGTGGCTAATACTTGTGTCGAGTGCGGTTCGACGCTACTGGCGAAATATGACCTGGAGGCTGCCCGCGAATCCATTACCAAAGAGGCGTGGAGCGGCCGGCCGGCGGGATTGTGGCGATATCGCGAGCTTCTGCCGGTCTCACGTCGAGAGAACGAGATAGACCTGGGCGAGGGCGGAACTCCAGGGCTTCGCCTGCGCCGGCTCGAATCTGAATTCGGCCTCGAGAACCTGTGGCTCAAGGACGAAGGCGCCAATCCCACGGGCACGTTCAAGGCGCGCGGCGCCGCCGCGGGAGCCTCAAAAGCGCGCGAACTCGGTCTGAAAGAATGGGCCATGCCGACCGCCGGCAATGCCGGCAGCGCGTGGTCGGCGTATGCGGCCAGGGCGGGGGCGGACCTCCACGTGGTGATGCCGGCGGACACTCCAAGCGCCAACGTGGCTGAATGCGTTGCTTACGGCGCCAGGGTCTATCTTGTGGATGGGCTTATCTCCGACGCGGGGCGGCTGGTTGCCGATGCCTGTTCGCGCTATGGCTGGTATGACGTTTCGACTCTCAAGGAGCCTTACCGGGTCGAAGGCAAGAAGACCATGGGATTCGAGATAGCCGAGCAGTTCGGATGGGACCTTCCCGACGTAATTCTCTACCCGACGGGCGGCGGGGTGGGGCTGATCGGATTGTGGAAGGCTTTTGACGAACTTGAGTCGCTGGGGTGGATCGGATCGCGCCGTCCGCGGCTGGTGTCGGTTCAGGCGGAAGGCTGCGCGCCCGTCGTCCGCGCCTATGAGAAACACGCCGAGCAATGCGAGCTTTGGGAAAACGCCAGCACAAGCGCCTCCGGCCTTCGAGTTCCGAAGCCATTCGCTGACCGGCTGGTCTTGCGCATCCTGCGGGAAACCGACGGGACCGCCGTGGCCGTTTCGGAAGAGGACATCATGTCGTCCATGACCCGGCTTGCGCGTTTGGAGGGGCTGTACGTTTGCCCGGAAGGCGCCGCGTCGATTGCCGCTATCGAGCATCTGCGCGACAGCGGGTGGCTCACTGCTGATGATCGAGTGCTGATTCTCAACACGGGAAACGCGTTGAAATACGTAGATATGCTTCCGCTGCCGGATCTGCCGGTCCTGAAGCCTGACGCGGCGCTGACTCCGGCATAATATGGCGCTGGCATACACGCGATTGCGGCTCGTATGAGCAAAGCCGCGCGTCATCGGTGTTGACCCGCCGTTTTTCGCGGTGATACGGTTGACGAGATAGCAACCCTAGGAGTGAGGGCCTGATTGGACGATAGCCAAAACGCCGAGCGGCTCGTGCTTGCGATAGTGGAAAACGCCCACGCAGGCAATGTGCAAAGTGCGCTGGTCGAAAAGAAATTCCGCGTCACGCGCATCAACACGGCGGGTGGTTTCCTTCGCAAGGGAAACGTTACCTTGCTGGTTGGCGTGCCGGCGGACCAGGTGGACGAGGTTATCGAGATCATTCGAGGGCACACGCCAAAAGCGGAGCGGCCCGACCCGGACGATCCGGCTGTGTCGACTATGCTCTTCGTTCTCCCCGTGGCGCGGTTCGCGCGGATCTAGCACGTCCTCACGGGCGGACCAAGGTCCTCTGATGCGGCACAATCCCTAAGCCTTGTTATAGTCGCCGCCATGAAGATCACAGACATCACTCGCACCCCGCTCACCATCGGCAAGGGCCTGTTGCGCATTCAAACCGATGCCGGCGTTGAGGGCTGGGCGGAAATCCCGGGCCGCGACAACGCCGTCTTCAACGCCTACCTCGAAAGCTCCATCAAACCCGCGCTGGCCGGCGAGGACCCGCGCCTCATCGACCGGCACTGGGAGACCCTCGCCCTCGGTCGCGACGAGCGCCCCTACAAGCTTCCGGGCTGGGTCGTCGGCGTCATCGACGTGGCGCTTTGGGACCTGCTCGGCAAGGACACGGGATTGCCGGTGCATACGCTGATGGGCGGCGCCCGGCGGACCACGATTCCGCTGTATTGGAGTACGGGCTCCGGCTGGCACATGCAACCGGAGGAAATGCTCGCCCTCGTCGAGGACGGCTGGGAACGGGGTTTCCGCTCGTTCAAGATCCGCATGGACTGGCGCGGCTGGCGCCAGGACATGGACCCGGAGAAGGATTTTCAGTTGTTCAAGCTGGCGCGCGAGTTCCTTTCCGGCGGTGAGTACCTCGGCTTCGACGCCAACAATGGCTATTCGGTATCCACCGCAATTCAGCAGGGCAGGCGGTTTGAGGAGCTAGGCATCGACCATTTTGAAGAACCCATTCCCCACTACGATCTGCCGGGCTTGAAGCAAGTCGGTGACGCCCTGGACGTGGCGGTGTCGGCGGGCGAACAGGACGCGTTCCGCTGGTGGTTCCAACACCTGGTCCTCCTCGGCGATCCGGACATACTGCAACCGGACATCTTGAACGCCGGCGGTCCCAGCGAGGTCAAGCGCATTTATGAGCTGGCGACGACTTTGGACAAGTCGGTCATGCCGCATAGCCCGCAGGCGGGCATCAACTCCCTAGCGTCGTTGCACGTCTACGCGACGGTGCAGAACGCCACCCGTCCCCACGAATTCTCCATGGAGTTCTCGGGTCCTTTGGACGACGTCGCCGACCTTTACGGGGAGGATGTGCTGCCAAAGGATGGGGTCATGGAGCTCAGCGACAAGCCGGGCCTCGGCATCGACTTGAATGAAACGGCGGTCCAACGCTTGACGGTGCGATGAGCGCCGCCGGCCTTTGGCCATAGCACATCATCATGTCGCACCGTAGGCGTCCATGTATGGCAACTCCGTTAGGGATCAAACAAACACCCCGCAGATGACCGAAACACTCAATTCCAGCGCTGGAAGCTCCTCTTCTGGCATTAGTCGTTCGACTTCGTGCATTCTCGAAAGGATTCTCAGGTTCGAAACGGTGTCTTGCCTTGACCGTGGCTGGTTATAATTTGCCGCTGACCGCTTGTGCGGTCGCATCGTTGGACCGCGCATACGTCGTTCGCCAAAGGAGAGCCACGGGACCGGAATCTGTGGTGTAAGTCTTGCGGAAGCGCAGGCAGGACAGAATCCCCGGAACGAACTCAACGGCTAATCTCATGGGCAGACAGGACGTATCGTTGTCTACAGGCACATGTTTCCTGGGCGGCGAGCCTATTGCGTGTAACTACATGGTGCGACGTGCGGCCCGGGCGGCGGCGCGGGTATTCGGGGGGCCGGTTTGAGGAGGTTTGACGCCGCGAATTCTTCGCACGGCCGCTTATGGCGTTCAAAAAGCTTGTAGTCTTTCACACAAACGACATTCAGGACGCACCCGCCAGAGACTTCTCCCGCCTTACGGCGCTGATACGGGCATTGCGATCCGGCGGAACGAGTAGACCGCTTACTCTCGACGCCGGAGACGGATTTCAATTCTTTGATTTGATGCGACTGGTCGATTACGACGCCGTGTCGCTTGGCAACGAAGACCTGACGGTGGAGGGTTTCAAGGCGGTCCGGCGCGCCAGCGGCTCACTGCCGTTCGTCTGCGCCAACTTCGAGCTCAGGGTCCCGGGCCGCTCGACTATCCGCCGGCCAAGGTGGTGCCGGCCGTACCGGATCATCCGTAGCTCCGGACTCAAGGTGGCGGTTCTGGGTCTGGTGATGCGGGACGACGGCTTTATGCTGAGCAAGAAATATGACCCCGCCGTGGTCGTCTCGGACCCTATCGAAACGGCCCGGGAGTGGATACCGAAGGCTCGATCGAGCGCCGACGTCGTGATAGTCCTTTTCCACGGCTGGCTGCCGGAGAGAGATCGGCTCGTACGCAGATTTCCGGAAATCGACGTCGTTTTGAGCGGGCATGAACATCTGGTTGCCGGTTACGGTGAAATAGCCGGCACTATCGTCGGTCAGGCCCACAGCAACATTCGGTCGGTAGGCCGGCTCGAGGTTTTTTTGCGAGGGATATGGCTCGACTCCTGGTCGGGCCTGATTCACCCGGCGGAGAGCCACTCGCAGTCGGACCCCGACGTGGACAAGGCGCTGGACCTGGACTCGAAAAACGGAGCCGAGTCGAAAGTCATAGCCGAGTCGTTGACCGACTTCCGTCCGCATCAATACTGGCTTGACATAAACGGCAACAACGTAAATCTCCGACCCAACACGCCGCTTGGCAACTGGCTGGTCGATTCCATACGGTCATTCACCAAGGCGGACGTAGCGATCCAGAAAGCATGGGGGATTCAGCATGTTTTCGGGCCGGGGCCTATCCGGGCGTCTGACGTTGACGAGATGATCGTTTACGACGAGGAGCTGTGGGTCGTCGGTCTGCGGGGCCGTAACCTGAAGGCCGTGCTCGAATATGGGTTCGAGCGGTCCTATAACAACCTGGCGTTTTCGGGACTCAGACTGAAGGTGGACTACCGGCAACCGAAAGGCGAGCGAGTGGTCAGCGCCATTATCGGAGGCAGGCGAATCGATCCCGACCGCGTGTACAAGGTGGCGACGTCGGAATTCCTGGCCGGGGGAAATGCGGGCTTTCGCTGGATGCTCGATGCGGAGGAGCCGGCCGCGCTGGGGGTGCGATTGCGGGAGTTCGTCGTCGAGCGCCTGAAAGAGCAGGGCTCTTTGACGGGCGTGAAGACCGGACGGTTGACGGAGATCGGCGCCCAAACGGATTGAGCGGCCGATTCATCGTCTTGCGCGCACGTGTCCCCGCATGAGTGTAAGGCGAGCCGCCGTTATCGCGGCGTGGCCGGAACCGACGCGAGACGCGGGCGGAGCGACCGGGCCTAAATTTCGATATCGTCCGTCTGGCGTTCAGGCCGTCATCCCGACCGGCACGCGCGAAATTGGCAAGCCACAGCGCCGCTTCAATAAGGTCTAGCAGTTATGACCTTTGAAACCGCATTCGTGCTGGCCGTGCTTGCCGTGGCGATGGGGCTTTTCGCCACGGGAAAATTCCCGCCCGATCTCATCGCTTTGGGTGTTCTGGTCGCCGTTGCGCTCGCCGGCGTTCTGGATGCCGGCCAGGCCATCGGCGGATTCGCCAATCCGGCGGTAGTGACGATCGGCGCCGTGTACGTAATGAGCAGCGGCCTGGCCCGCACCGGCGTGGCCTACGAGATCGGGCGGCTGATCCGGCGTCTGTCCGGCTCCAGTGAACGGCGGCTCATAGCGATCACGATGCTGGTCGCGGGCGGCCTTTCAGCGTTTATGAACGCGATCGCCGCGGCGGCGGTCTTGCTGCCGGCGGTTGTCGCGGCCGCGCGGGAAATGAACACCCCGATCTCAAGGGTCCTGATCCCCCTGTCGTATGCCACGCTGATGGGGAGCCTGCTTACGCTTGTCGGGACCCCCGCAAACCTGCTCGTCCACAGCTTGCTGATCGAGGAAGGACATCCGGGATTCAGCCTGTTTGAGTTCACCCCGTTCGGTCTCGTGGCGCTTGCGGCGGGCGTGGTGGTCATGACGCTTGGCGGGCGTCGATTGCTTCCGGTTAGGGCCGCCGGAGCCGGGATCGCCGCGATGCTGCCCGCGGGGCAGCGTGAGCACCCTCTATACAGACTCGAAGACCGGCTATTCGAGCTCTACGTGCCGTCTGAGAGCGACCTGACCGGAAAGACACTCAGCGACACCGCCATGGGCGAGTCGTTTGGGGTGTGGGTGGTCGCTATCAGTCGACGAGAAAGGACGATAGTCTCGCTCACGTCGTCCACGGCGATTATCTCCGGCGACGTTCTGATCGTGAGCGCCAGACCAGAAGATCTGGCCGCCGCCGCCGATGCACATGCGCTCGTCGTTCGCAGCGAGGTGGAGAGGGGAACGAGCGCCCTTCAGACCGAATCCGTCGAAATCGTCGAGGCGGCGCTCACGCCGCGCAGCAGGCTGCAAGGACAGACGCTCAACGAGATAGGTTTCCGCGACCGCTACGGCCTGAACGTGCTTGGAATCTGGCGGGACGGCGTACCGCGCAGGACCCATCTGCAGAACATTCCGCTGGAGCCGGGCGACGCGCTTCTCGTGCATGGACCGCTTGCCCGTATCGAGGGGCTGCGAATGTCGCCGGATTTCGTAGTCCTGACGGAGCAGACCAGCCGGCCGTTTCGCCGGGAGCGGGCGCCCGTCGCGGTAGCGATATTGCTCGGATTCGTGGTGGCGCTGGTCGCCGGTTGGGCTTCGGTGCCGATCGTTGCGGTGACGGCGGCTGTTGCAATGGTCGCGACCGGCTGCGTGGACATCACCGAAGCACGGTCCAGCGTCGAGTGGCGGGCCGTCGTGCTCATCGGCGCGATGCTGGCGCTTGCCGAGGCGATGCGCGAGACGGGCGCGGCGAGTTTGGCGGCGTCCGGGCTGGTCTCTAACCTGGACGCGTTCGGCCCGTGGCTCGTCGTGGCCGGGGTTATGCTGCTTACGTTCGTGTTTACGCACGTTCTGGGCAACCACGTAACAGCCGTTTTGATGACGCCCATCGCCATCGACGCGGCGATTCGGGTGGACGCCGATCCGCGAATGTTTGCCCTGTCGGTCGCCCTGGCCGCCGCCACGGGATTTGTCTCGCCGTACGCGCATCCGGGAAACATATTGGTGATGGGGCCGGGGAATTACCGCTTTGGCGACTACGCGAAGGCAGGATCGGTAATCGCCGTCCCTATTCTGGCCGCGCTGTTCGGGATGCTGGTGCTGGTGTTTGGGGTGTTGGGGTAGGGACGCCTCGCCTTCAGTTCGCAGACCTGTTTCCTGTCGTTTGCTCGCATCTAGAGTCTCTGGATGCCGGATCAAGTCCGGCATGACGGGTTGGCGCTCTTCCTTACGTCATTGCGGGACTTTCAACGTCACTCCGCAGCCTTTCCCCGCCACCTCCGTCCCCATTTCGGTCGTTCCCGCAGGAGCGGGAGCGGGAATCCGGCGCAGGCGGGGCATGGACCGCTCGGAGTCTCGTTGACTCCGGCCTTCGTCTCGATGACACAGCACCGTCACCCTCGCCCTCTCCCGTGAAGGGAGCGGGGGCGGTTTGCGAACCGCCCCTAAAGGGTACGAACGCGCAGGTCTATCCGGACTTCCGCGGCGATTTGGTTTCCGTCAGTTGCTAAGACTCAATACAGCCCGCAGCTGCCAACTGCGCCCGAACGCCGTCGGGCATCGGTCTTCTACTAGCCCAGGCAGCCTGTCGCCTCCAACTGCGCCTCAATGTCGGCGGGCAGAGCGTTTGTGGCTTGCTCGACGGGGCCGCCGACCGTGAGCAAAACTCCAAAGATCTCGAAGACGTTAAAGGGATCTGCCGCGTTCATTGAGGCCGCGAGGGTTTGCAAGGCAGCGGTGAGAGCCAGCCGCGTGACGTGAAATACACTCACCTCCAGGGGCGGAGTAACGGCTTGCATGGCGTTGTACCACTCAGCCCATGCGTTCGCCGCCGTTCCCCAAGTGGCATTCGGGTCATCGGTAATGTTTATGTCTGATTCCACCTGACCGCAATATTCGGCGTACTCGGCGACCGAGAGAATACCGCCAGTCGTCGGAGGCGGAGTGGGTTGTGGCGCGGGCTCTGGGGTCGGCGCGGGCGTTGGCGCCGGCGGAGCGGTGTCGGTCGTCCCGATGGCCCAAGCGAAGACGGAGCGCACGTCGTTGCGGTGGTCGTTCTGGCAGGCGGCTTCGGCTTGGTCGCCGAATGTGTTCTGGTATATAGCGACGTTGCCCTGGTTGCCGAGATGACCCTCGACGATGTCGTTCAACTCGACGCAGGTGGTGGGCCAGTCAAGCTCCAAATCAGCGGCTTCGGCCTGCCCACCGGTGTCGCTAGCTATCGCCCAGCCGAATACTGCTATGACGTCGTTGCGGTGGTCGTTCTGACAAGCTTGCTCAGCTTGATCTCCAAAGGTTCGCTGATAAATGCCCACGTTGTGATCGTTGCCTAAGTGCGCCTCGACGATGTCGTTCAGGTCGACGCACGAGGTCGGCCACTCGCCGCTGCCGTGGTCGTCATGAGCGGCTGCTATAGCCACAGCCACTATGGACAGAATCCCGGCAGCAACCGCCGCCAATATCAGCTTCCGCATTTCTTGCTCCTTCCGCTATGACGGACTGTTTTCCTGGCGACTCTCAGACATGGTGACTTCCGAGCGGTTCAGCCCGATCTTCCATGGCATACGATTGACAGCCCTGTCGGGCTAGATGCACGGTGTCACGAAGCGGTCATCACTGTAAACAAAAAGCGGCCCGGCGATTGCCGCCGGGCCGCTTTTTGTTGCGGAAATCTGGACTAGTAGTCCATTCCTCCCATGCCGCCGGGAGGCGCAGGCGCCGGAGGCTCGGGAATGTCTGCTATCAGGGCTTCGGTGGTGAGGATCATCGACGCTATCGAAGCCGCGTTCTCCAGCGCGGAGCGCGTGACTTTCAGCGGGTCGATTATTCCCTTTTCGACCATGTCGCCGTAGTCCTCGGCGAGTACGTCGAAGCCGATGTACTGGGTGTCCGCGCCGTTATGGCGGCGGCGAACTTCCTCGACGACTACGGACCCGTCGTGCCCAGCGTTCTCGGCGATGTAGCGCAGCGGCGACTCGAGCGCCTTTCGCAGGGCCCTTAGCCCGGCGCCCTCGTCTTCGTTTTCGACGTGCACGCCGTCCAGCGCCGGGCCGGCGTTGACGAGCGCAACACCGCCGCCCGCGACGATGCCTTCTTCGATGGCCGCGCGCGTGGCGGACAGAGCGTCTTCAACGCGGTGCTGTTTTTCCTTCTGCTCAGTCTCGGTGGCCGCGCCGACGCGCATGACCGCGACCCCGCCCGAAAGCTTGGCCAGACGCTCTTGCAGCTTCTCGCGGTCGTAATCGGAAGAGGCTTCCTCCATCTGGGCCTTGAGCTGCTGTATGCGGCCCTGAACGGCGGCCTCGGTCCCGTGGCCTTCCACCACCGTGGTGTTGTCCTTGTCGGAGATAACGCGGCGGGCGCGTCCGAGGTCCTCCAGAATCACACCGTCGAGCCGCCGTCCCATGTCTTCCGAAACGACCGTGCCGCCGGTGATGATCGCGATGTCCTGGAGCATTTCCTTACGCCGGTCGCCGTAACCCGGCGCCTTGAGGGCCAGGCAGTTCAACACTCCGCGAAGCTTGTTGACCACCAGAGTCGCAAGCGCTTCGCCCTCGATGTCTTCGGCAAGGACGATGAACTCCTTGGTGCCGGCCTGGGTGACCTTTTCCAGCGTTGGGAGGATGTCGGAAACCGCGGAGATCTTCTTATCAGTAATGAGGATGTAAGGCTCCTCGATGTTGGCTTCCATCTGCTCCTGGTTGGTCACGAAGTAAGGCGATATGTAGCCGCGGTCGAACTTCATGCCCTCGACGTACTCGATCTCGAATTCGAGTCCCTTCGACTCCTCGACGGTGATGGCGCCGTCTTTGCCGACCTTATCCATTACGTCGGCGATCAGATCGCCGATTTCCTGGTCGGCGGCGGAGATGGCCGCGATGTTGGCGATCTCCTGCTTGCCTTTGATCTGAAGCGCCTGGTCCTTCAGGCTCGCCACGAGCGAGGTTACGCCTTTCTGAATCCCGCGCTTGATGATCATGGGATTCGCGCCCGCCGCGACGTTCTTGAGTCCTTCCTTCAGGATCGTCTGGGCCAGGACCGTGGCCGTGGTCGTGCCGTCGCCGGCGATGTCGTTAGTCTTGCTGGCGGCTTCCTTGATTAGCTGAGCGCCCATGTTGGCGAACGGCTCTTCAAGCTCTATTTCCTTTGCGACCGTTACTCCGTCATGGGTAACGGTAGGCCCGCCGTACTTCTTGCCGAGGGCGACGTTTCGACCTTTCGGCCCCAAGGTCGTTCGGACCGAGTTCGCCACTATGTCGATCCCCTCGACCAGGTGGTTCCGAGCTTCCACGTCCATCACAATCTGCTTGGCCATCTACACTCCTAAGCCTTTCACTTTCATCCGAAGGTCCGTCCGAATGCCTGCAACTCATGAACTCACCGCCGCCGCGTGCGCCGCGGTTGGTGTCATAATCGTTAGCGGCTTCGGACTTCTCCAACTCCTGTGGGCATCACCTATGACCCCAAAAAACCAGCACAAGTCTGACGGGACATATTAGCAGTCGAGGGCATCGAGTGCTAATAATTGCGCAGTTACGGAGATGGGTCTCGCTCCGTCCGGGTTCAAGGCGCTAGGTCTGTCTTGCTGCGTATTCCCAAAGGGGCCGCGGAGCGAATTCTCGATCACGCGCGCTCGGTCGCTCCCGAGGAAGCGTGCGGAATCCTGGCCGGAGCAAACGACACCGTGACCGGCGTCTACGAGGCGGAGAACACCCTGCACAGTCCGGTCGAATATTTTATGAACCCGCAAGACCAGCTTCGAATCATGAACGAGATATTCGATCAGGACCTCGACGATCTGGCTTACTATCATTCCCATCCGGCGTCCGAGCCGTACCCGTCGGCAACCGACGTTGGCAAGGTAGTGCTCGGCCGGGCCAGGCTGGTTATCGTCACTTTGAGGGAAGACCTCACACGATTGCGCAGCTTCTTCGTCGAGGATGGGACGATAGAGGAGGAGGAAGTGGAGATCATTGACGAAAAAGAAACGGCCAGCGGTTAGAATCACTCGACACAGGCACGCAAAAGGCGAATCGAATTGGCGGTAGCCGCTCCCCTGGTCGAGTCCAAGCACCAGCGCCTCAGAGAAATCCTGGCGGACTACGGAAGCGTAATAGTCGCTTACTCGGGCGGCGTCGACAGCACGCTGCTCGCCAAAGTCGCCTACGACGTTCTAGACGACAAGACGCTGGCCCTGACCGCCATTTCGCCCAGCTATTCGGCCGCCGACCGGGAAGACGCAATCCAGTTCGCCGGGTCGATCGGGATAAGGCACGAGTTTGTAAACACCGAAGAGGTCGAAAACGAGGCGTATGCCGAAAACAACTCCAGTAGGTGCTACTTCTGCAAGGAAGAGCTTTTCGTAAAGATCGACGAATACAGGAAATCCCACCCCGGTTTCGCCCACGTGGCCTACGGCCCCGTTACGAACGATTTGTCGGACTTCCGTCCCGGAATGGTGGCCGCAAGAAAAGCTGGCGCCAAGGCGCCCCTCGTCGAAGCCGGGCTGAGCAAGGACGACGTGCGAGTGCTGTCGCGTCAGCTCGGACTGGAGAGCTGGAACAAACCGGCCGCTCCTTGCCTTTCGTCGCGGGTCGCCTACGGCGAGCGGGTGACGGCCGAAAAGCTCTCGCAGATCGAGCAGGCCGAGATATACGTCCGTCTCGAAGGATTCAGGGAGTTTCGAGTGCGGCACCACGGCGACGTGGCGCGCGTGGAAATCCCGATGAGCCAGCTTCAGGACTTCTTTGCGGAGGGCCGGGCCGAGCGCGTGGCGGCGAACATCAAAAGCGTCGGCTACAAATACGTAACGCTCGACCTGGAGGGATTCCGTTCCGGTTCGCTTAACGAGGTGCTGAAGAAGGGTAGCGCGCGGTCCGGGTAGGCGGGGGGTTGACTGGGGACAACCGGAATCAGCAAGGCCGCTCAGATCTGACCTTCGCATAGCTCCTGGATCAGCCTAGGCGCCATTTCATTCTTTTTAGCGGATAGCGTAGGACAATCGTTCTGTAAACTGAACGTCGTGGGATAGTTGGCTGAGGGAGGTGTAATGTGGCTAGCGAAAGTAAGAGCGCTCAAGTTACTGAAACGCCTTCCGAGAGATTTGAGAGAGTTGCAAGGAGAGTCGCAGACCGCCACCGGAAGGCCAAGGTGAAGCGGGGGACGGCCGTCACGGATTCGCAAGAGTCTCCCGAACCACACGCCTGAATCCTCCCAAGTCCAAAAAGAAGTTCGGATAGGCTCTTCTGAGCTCGGACAGCGACTTCGCGGACACCAATACGACCTCGCGCGGATTATCTCGGCTCTCCACCTCTTTTTCTAAATACCAAGAATTCGCGGATTCCCAGTCGTTTGTCTTGAATTCCCGACTGGCTACTTTTCTAGTTTTCAGGTTCAGTTCGAGTACGACCCAGGGATTGTTGATGCTGAGTTGAAATCCGTGAGTGATCCTATGAAACGCTGCTAACCGCTCGGAGATTCGGAGTCTCTGGTCACACTCTCTAATCTCCTTGACGAGTTCTCCCTGGCTTGTTGGCGTGTTCGGGACGCTAGGCGTTTCTTCACGTTGTGCGATAACCGTAGCCATGAGTGCGAAGAAGCGGAGCCAAGTCGGATCACCGACGTTAGACTTGAGATCGTCCCCAATAAACGTTCCTACAGTTTCGACGGCTGTCGCCCATTGATGTTGGAGCCGGGAGCGGATTTGGATTTCAGTTCTTGGACCCTGCCATCGAGTAGTCCGATCGCTGTTGTAGGCATACACCAAGTGAAGACTACGGTACCCAGTTTTCCGAGGATTCTCGATATAGTTACTGTGGCTAATTAACTCGTGGCGGATCTTGCTGCCTACGAAATCGGCAGCGAGATTGAAAGCGTCGTCGGACTCGCTAACTACGACGCGGCAGCCGCCGATGTCCTGCATCTGTGACAACGGGATCCGCTGTAGTCTCTTTAGCATTCGAGATTATTGATGGAAGCCGCTTGAGACGCTGCGCGACTAGGTCGCGGCTTTTGACTCTTCTACGGAGATTCACTCGAAACGTATTGAGCGGTCCACTATGAGACGCGCGCCATCCATTTATTAAACTGACGGCATTTGACCATTCACTGTGGCCGTCGACGACCACAATGCGGCCTACTTGATCAATCTCCTCTGGTTCGAACTGAGTTGTAACGAGTGCCATCCCTCCGCCTGACTCCAAGTTGTATCAGGCCGCAATATTGAGCAATCCCAGATATTCCACTAGTGCGACGACATATGAAAAGCGGCTAGAGCGCAAGATCGACGATCTAACGGCTTCAGGAATCGCTAGTCGCGCAGGCCCCCGGACCTCTATCGAGTATCTCTGGGTCGTAGGAGACTCGATATTGCATCTTGCTTTCCTTTTCGACACTTAAACTGTCGATGACGACGGTAGCGTAAGGACGCGTTAGACCAACGGTCTGGTCGGTATACCTTCCGGTCTTTGCAATACCTCGCCCGGTAGCTGGTCCGTCGGCTGGCCGTCTCTAACGACGAAGCGTCCGGCGACCATTACGTGCTCTATTCCCGCCGGGTACTGGTGTGGGTCTTGGAAGGTCGACCGGTCGATGACTTCGGCCTCGTCGAAGACCACGATGTCGGCGTCTCTGCCGGTTTCGATCTTGCCCTTGCGCGCGAGTCCGAGCCGGTCGGCGGTCTTGCCGGTCATGCGATGCACGGCCTCTTCCATCGAGAACAGCCCCTCGTCCCGGGCGTAGCGTCCGAGGACGCGCGGAAACGTCCCGTAGAAACGCGGGTGCGACAGTCCTGAGCCGAGAGGATGTTCGGGCGTGACGGCCAGCGCGTCCGAGCAGACCATCGAGGCGGGATGTTGTAGCGTGTAGCGAACGTCGGCTTCGTCCATGCCGTAGTGAACGATCTCGACCTCGCCGCCCTCGCGGACCAGCAGGTCCAGCGCCGCTGTCTCGGGCTCCACGCCCCGTTTGTCGGCCACCTCGGCGACCGACATCCCCAGCTCGCCGCCCTCGTCGCGGGTGGCCAGCCAGGAAATGATGGACCGGTCCCACTCCCAACCGTGGTCTTTTACCTCGGCTTCAATCCGTCGGCGGGTTGAGGGGTCTTTCATCCGCTTGACCATCCGTTCCGCGCCGCCCGCCTGGGCCCATTCGGGGACGGGTTGCGAAAGGCGGCCCATGCCCGCTACGTATGGATACACGTCGACGGCCACGTCCACGCCGCGCTCTATGGCGTCGTCGACGAGTCTCAAGCCGTCACGGACCGATCCCCAGTTCGGGCTGGCGAACGCCTTGAAGTGGGCGATCTGGACCGGCGCGCCCGAACGCTCGCCAATCGCGATCGCCTCTTTTATGGCCGCCTCAAGGCGGTCGTCCTCTCCCCGGATGTGACTGAAATACATTGCGCCGTGCTCGGCGAGGACCTTGGCGAGTTCGACAAGCTCTGTGGTGTCGGCGTAGGAGCTTGGCGGGAAGATCAGACCGGTGGACATTCCCAACGCGCCGGCGTCAAGGGCTTCCCGCAGCAGGTCGCGCATTCGCTCCAGCTCGTCGGGCGTTGGAGCGCGCTCCTCGAATCCCATCGCCCCCGATCTGATCTGGCAATGCCCCGCAAGCGGCAACACGTTGAGGCCCAGACCTCTAGCGCCGAGCCGCTCCATGTATTCGCCCATCGACGACCACGACCGGTCGAGCGCGTCGCCTCCGCTCAGGAAGACTCCCTTGCGGTCCATTTCCCGCCGATTCCAGTCGGTTACCGGCGCGGCGCCCTGCCCGCAGTTCCCGGCGACTTCGGTTGTGACGCCCTGCATCGTCTTGCTTGCGCCGGCTGGCTGAGTCAGCAGCGTCAGGTCTGAGTGGCCGTGCGGGTCGATGAATCCCGGCGCGAGCACCTTGCCGGAGATATCGAGGACCGCGCCGGCCGCCTGGTCCGGGATCTCTCCAATCGAGGCGATGCGGTTTCCGGCCACCGCCACGCTGGCGCGCCGTCTCGGTCCGCCGCCGCCGTCGATAACGGTTGCGTTCTTGAAAATCAGGTCGTAATCGGTGGGCATTGGCTAGCTCCGGCGAATTGAGATGCCTTCGGGTGCGCTCTTCTGACGGCCTGTCAATGTTATCGACCGCTAGGATTCAACCGTTAACTTGGGAAAGTGGGAGACGTGCACGATGGCGGACCTGGACTCGGCGCAAGAATTCGAGGCCGTGACTCTGCGAGTTCAAAAGCTCGAAGGTCAGATCCGGCGAATGTGGGCCTACGGGATCGCGGCGCTGGTGGTGTTTGGGGCGGCTATCTACTTCGTCGCGACGGGCGACGTGGGCCGCCCGGCCGCCGGTGAGCAGATCGACTTGCGGGTCGTTACGGCCCAGGAGTTTCGACTTGAGGACGCCGACGGCTATATGCGGGGAAGGCTGCGAGTGGCGGAGGACATCGCCTCGCTGACTCTATTCGACGCGTCGGGCCAGTCCAGAAGCGTCCTGGTCGTCAGACCCGACGGCGTGGCCGGATTGGGTTTTGCGGATGAATCGGGGCAATTGCAGGTCGACATCGGCGTGGACCCGACCGGCAAGCCGCGGGTCGCCTTTTTCGACAGCGGAGGAAACATAGTTTGGAGCCGCCCCGTTTCCCCGGGCCGCTGAGGACGCTTGAATAGGGGCGGTTCGCGAACCGCCCCCGCGACTCCCAAACCAGTGGCGGAGGTGCATGGGAGTCGAACCCACCGACGACGTATCGCTACGCCGCCCAACGGATTTGAAGTCCGCGGAGCCCACCGGAACTCTCGCACCTCCAGGCAGGCCGCCGAATCTTGGGCGGATTACCCAGTCGAGTTTATGCGTCTAGCCGTCGGCGCCAACTCCCACCGTGAAGCTGACCCTGCCGGACACTTCTCCGTCGATTAGTATCTCGGCCTCGAATTCGCCCGCGCCGCCGCCGGGATCGAAGTAGAACGCAAAGAAGCCGCGCGAAAAGGCGCTCTGCGGTCCGGTCTCAAAGGTGAATACTTCCTCCCCGTCGCGCTTCCAGGTGACGCCGAGCACCGCTCCCGACCGGACTCCCTTGAATTCCGCGGAGACGTAGACCCGCTCGTTGGGCCCGAACCGGTCCGCGGCATCGACCGGCCGCTGATGTGTGTCGATGCTGCGGGCGGTGGCAATCCTGCCCACCGAACCGCGCTCGCGCGTATTCGTGATCGTGGGGGTGGTCGTTGCGGTTGTCGCGGGGGTTGCGGTCGGAGTCTCCGTCGGGGTCGTTTGCGGCGGAGTGGACGTTGGGGTTGGGCTGGCGAGCGTCGACGTGGGCGTGACAGTCGCCGCAGCCGTGGGGATTGGGGTTGAGGCGGATGGGGCGGGGGTTGATACGGTTGTTGCCGCAGGCGTCGCGGCAGCCTCCGCGTTATCGCCCCCGATTTGGCAGCTAAACAGCACGGCGGCCGCCGTCACCATAAGTATTACCGTCAGCGGTTTGACGGGCATCGGTGTCCTGCATCCTTTTACGATGACCAGGATTCGAGATGGTGCATCCACACGGATACGTCCCCGACTGTAGTCGCAAGCTAGTCGCTCGCGCAGCTTTTTCATCTTACGGTACGGCAGCTTGAGGCCTTAGCATTGATATATTGAGCTTTTGACGTTCTAACACACGATCTTGGCTGATGGTTAATATCAAGCATAAAATTGGATCAAATAGCATTTGAACGAACGTCGGCGAAATTCATTCGTTGAAACGGAACGGGTACTCATTTGGTTACTGAACAGTTAGCCGCCGAGGTCGCGTTGACAGATGCGGCGGTCGAGGCGTTTCTAAGCATCACGAGCCAGAAGGGTGTGGAGAACGCGGCGATGAAGCTGGCGGTCGGGCCGGGCGGCTGCGGCGGTTATGAGTATCGACTGGGCGTGGCGCGCAGACCCAAGGCGACGGACCTGGTTTCGGAGTCGAAGGGCATAACCCTGTATCTGGATACAAAGACCCTTCATCTGTTCAACGGCTGCACGGTGGATTTCGCGGATGGACTGATGGGCGAGGGTTTCTCGGTCAGCAATCCGCGATCGAAGGCCGACTGCGCTTGCGGACAGTCCTTCAAAGTGTCCGGCAAAGGCTCCGTGGACAGCGGAGCGTGCACGTCGACCGTGGCGGGGCGGGGCTAGAAACCCGGCCAAATCCACCGCGACGCGGGTTTAACGGCCAGATTTTCAGTCTGGCGGCGCCAGGCTGTCCCGACTCGGCTATCCGGCGGTGTGAATGGCTTGGCAGTCGTAGCCCATCGAGGACAGAATTTCGCGGGCGACGGCGGCTTCGTCCCAAGGCAACACCCTCTCGGCCGTAATGATGCTCGTTTCGTGGCCCTTGCCGGCGAGCAGCACGGTGTCTCCGGGCTGAGCCGAGCGGAGAATTTCCGCTATTGCATCCTGGCGATCGAGGATGATCTCAAGCTTTCGGGACGATCCGCCGGAGATCGAGCCGGCGCCCGCCGCTATGTCGCGGGCGATCTTCATTGGGTCCTCGCCTCGGGGATCCTCGTTGGTGATGATAATTTCGTCGGCGAGACGGGCGGCGATCGAGCCCATCAGCGGCCGCTTTTGCGTGTCACGCTCGCCCGCGCCTCCGAACGCCACAAGCAGCCGGCCTTTTCCTTTGCTCAAAGTCTGCAATACCGATTCCAGGCTGTTCGGCGTGTGCGCATAGTCCACTATTACTTCGAACGGCTGTCCGCAATCTACGCGTTCCATCCGGCCGCGGACGCCGGGAAACGCGGCAATCGCATCCGCGCAAACATCGAGCGATATGCCGATCGAAGCCGCGCAAGTCAACGCGGCCAGGCAGTTTTCGATATTGAAGGCGCCGGGAAGACGCGCGGCTACGGAAATCTCACCCCACGGCGTTGACGCGGTGAAACCGGTTCCGTCGCTCGACGCGGTTTGGTTCAGAATCTTCACGTCGGCGTCGTCGGCGCGTCCGTAGCCCAGCACGCGCTCGCAAGCTCTTGCGCGCAACATGTCCCAATAGCGGCCGTCGCGGGGCAGGATCGCGGCCTTCCCCCAACTCCCGCCCTCGGCCTCCGCCTGTATGTCGAGAAGCCGCGCCTTGGCCTCAACGTAGGCTTCGAGGGTCCCGTGATAGTCCAGGTGCTCGTGGGTTATGGACGTGAAAACCGCGCGATTGAGCGCGAACCCTGTAACGCGATGCTGGTTCAGTCCGTGCGAGGTCGTCTCAAGCACGGCCCACCGCACGTCGCGCTCGCGCATTTCGCCAAGGGCCTGCTGAAGCTCCAGCGACGACGGGGTGGTCTGATGGACGAGGTTGGGTTGTGCCTCGCCGCCCGTTGAAATGCTCGCCGTGGTGACTTCGCCCGTCTTGACGCCGGCTGCACGCAATATCCACGCGATGAGACCGGCGGTGGTGGTCTTGCCGTCCGTGCCGGTTACGCCTACAAGGCCCAGAGACTCGTCGGGCCGGCCGTGAAATGTTTTTGCGATCCGGGCGAGCGCCAGACGGGTGTCGGCGGTTTTTACCTGGCGGACCGCCAGCGGAAGGAAGTTTTCGACGAGCAATGCCGAGGCGCCATTTTCGAGAGCGCCGTCGGCGTAGTCATGCCCATCCGCCGCTTCGCCGCGAATGCACACGAACAGCCAGCCGGGACGGACCAGGCGCGAGTCGAAAGCGATCCCGCCTATCTCGCAGTCGCCGCCGCGCAAGTCGGCGTCCGGCAGATCGGAAACGACGGACGAGAGCAGCACCTCTATACGGCGGGAGAATGTCTTCGGCGTCCGGAAAGGAGTGCTTGCAGCCGAGTTCGCATGGGTAAGGCGATCCGGGTTATCGCCAGATACGTGGAAGCCTGGAGCGGGAGATCCATCGTGCCGGGGTGCTGGACGAGGCTTGGTCGAAATCCCGCCTTGAACCTGTGGACTCCGGCCATCGGATCGTTTTTGGCTTCGGGATCGGCCATCCCCCAGAAGTCGTAGGTCGAGCAGCCCCGCCGCCTGGCCCAGAGCATCGCTTCCCACTGAAGCAGGTAATTCGACATGGTGTTGCGATAGCGGTCCGATGACGCGCCATAAAGGTAGGTGACCATGTCGCCGCAGATTACGGCGAAAAGGGCGCCAACGTCCTCGCCGTTGACGCTGGCGATAAACAGGCGGCGACCCGATTCCCCCAAAGCGTCCCCGACGGCCCGATAGTATCCCGGGCCGTGAACCGCAAAACCGTCCCGTCTGCCCGTAACCGCCGTCAGCCGGTAGAACGAGTCGAGGTCGGTATCGCTGCCCGCGATGCGAACGTCAACGCCTCGCCGCATCGCCAGTCGCACGTTGTAGCGGGTCTTTGGCTTGAAGCTGGCCAGGAGCTCGTCTTCCGAGCGGTCGAGCGCGACGTAACCGGTTGACCGAATCTGAACGTATTGCGGTGCGGGCTTGAATCCGGTCTCGACCATCGCCGCGAGCGCCGCCTCTGAACACTCGGCCGCAGGCTCGACTCTGATGAACGAAGCGCCCGCCCGGCTCGCGCGTTCGACCGTCGTGTCAATCAGCTCGCGAGACTGGCGCCTTGTTGCGTCGCCAAACGGACCGCGAGGCACGTAGGCAACTCCGAGGCGCGGCAGAATTGGGAGGACTCTCCTGGTCTTGACGAGCATCTGGATACCGCCGCCGGGACTGGCGTCGTGACTCGATACGGCGAGTCGAACGGGCGTCCACCCGAACCTGCGCTTAAGCTCGCCCCATTCCCAGGACTGCAAAAAGCTGGGACGCCCCCGGCCGGCGAGAAGCGAATTCCATTCGTCCAGCGAGCGGACTTCGCGCACGCGGGCCGTTTCCGTTAACGCGGCCACTCCAGACTCCTACGCCCGCTTGATTCCCGTATGCAGGGCGACGCTTCCCATACCGAGCTTCGAGTAGGTCACGTTCTCAAATCCAGCCTGTGAAATCAAGTTCGCCAGTTTGGGCGCCGCCGGAAACGCGTCCACCGAACGCGGAAGATATTCGTACGCGAACGGATGGCGGCTTACGAGCCTGCCGATCAAGGGAACTACGGTGTGGAAGTAGAACCGAAAGGCGCGCGCGAGCGGCCCCCAGCCTACCGGCGTCATCTCCAGCACCACCAGCCGGCCTCGAGGCTTCAGGACTCCTGCCGCCGCCGTGAGCGCGCCGCCGAGGTCCGGGACGTTTCGCAGCGTGAAGGCGGTCACGATCGCATCGACGGAATTGCGGGCAAACGGCAGATTGCCGGCGTCGGCGGCGGTCAGATTCAGCGACTTACCCTGCCGCTTCGATCGATGACGGGCCGAGCGCAGCATCGAGATCGAGAAGTCGGCGCCTATGACGTTGAGGCCCGGGAGAGCGGTCTTTTTGAGCATGAGCGCCAGGTCGCCGGTGCCGGTGCCCAGGTCGATCACGTTCTTCGGATCGTCGCTCAGGCAAACCTGAAGCGCTTTCTTGCGCCAAGCGCCGTCCATGCCGAGGCTGATGATGCGGTTGAGTAGATCGTAGGTCGGGACGATAGCGTCGAACATCGACCTGACGTCCACGTTGTCGTTTGCGAGAGTATTACGAGAGTCGATTGATGACGTAATGCGTGAGGTCTTCCAGCGCGGCGCGGTTTCTGCCGGCGGGGAGCTGGGCGACGAACCCCCTGGCCTTCTCAGCGTACGATTCCGCGTCGGCCATGGCCTGCTCGATGGCCCCCGACTCGCGGATCTCCCAGATCGCCCGTCTCAGTTCCCTGTCCGAGCCTGTTGGCCGGTCGATGATCCGCCGGACGAGACTGCCGTCGGCTCGACGGTTGTTTAGAAAGTGGATTGCGGGGAGCGTGAGGACGCCCTGCCGCAGATCGTTGCCGACGGGCTTGCCGGTGTCGCTTTCGTCGCCCATTACGTCGAGAACGTCGTCGGTGATTTGAAAGGCAAGCCCCAGGCTTGTTCCGTAGCCGCGCATGGCGACGAGGGCAGGCTCGCCCGCGTCGGCGAGCTCGGCCGACGCTTCGCAGC
The DNA here is from genome assembly GCA_965218195.1 of Chloroflexota bacterium. GTDB lineage: Bacteria > Chloroflexota > UBA11872 > UBA11872 > VXNJ01 > JAPOVO01. The sequence goes on along the minus strand of OZ244593.1, from coordinate 3,315,500 downwards.
ACAGCGCGAAGAGTGAGGCGGTCTTTCCCTCGATTTTCAACAAATAGTCTTCCAACATGCCGTCGGAACCCGCGCGAAAATCGGGCGCGCCGAACTCGCTGCGGCACATTTTCATAATGGTGTCGGCAAACATGCGCACGATTCGAGGACGCCCCAGGGAGGCAACCAGGTCGGCCGCGGCGGCAAACAGGAAATCACCGCTCAAGACCGCGGCGGCCTGCGACCACATGACGTGAACGGCCTTTCCGCCCCGCCTGGAATCGGCGCCGTCGACAATGTCGTCGTGCACGAGGGTGGCCGAGTGCAAACACTCGGTGGCGGCCGCCAGTCCGATCGCCGCGTCGTTCGATCTCCCAAACGCCGCGGAGGACAACAGGACAATCGCCGGTCTTATTCGTTTTCCGGTATCGCCGAGCGAGAATCTCAGTACGGCGCCGAGCGTGCTCCCGCTTTCGGGAACCGAAACCTCCGACAGGCGCGCATCCACTCTATCCATCGAGTCCTGGACGTGCGCCAGAATCTCGGCAAGTTTCGGCGCGTGCCTGGTCGATTTCAAGGCAAGTCGTCCAGACGGAACAGCCTTGAGGCGTTGCGGTAAGTCAGACTCGCGATCTCGTCAGTAGTTTCATCCCGGACCTGCGCCATCCGCTCTACGACCCGGACCACGTACGCCGGCTCATTTCGCTTTCGCCGCTCAGGTCCAGGCGACAGATAAGGGCAATCGGTTTCGACCAGGATGCGGTCTGCCGGCACAATCTTCGCGGCTTCGCGAACCTTCTGCCCGGACCCGTACGTTATGACGCCCGAGAAGGAAATGTGCAAGCCCCTCTCCAGAAAACCCGCAAGTTCCGATGGCCCCCCAGTGTAGCAGTGAATGACGCCCGCTCCCTGGTAGTCTCGCAAGCGCCGCGCCGCCTCGCAAAAGGCGTCTCTGACGTGGACTATCACGGGCAGCCCGGTGTCGGCAGCCAGTTGAAGATGTGATTGGAACGAACGCTCCTGGACCGCTTGCGGCTGGAGGTTGCGATAGAAGTCCAGTCCGGTTTCGCCGATTGCGACGACGGCTGGATTCTCGGCCAGTCGCAAAAGCTCGGCGATAGCATCCTCGGTGGTTTCGTCGGAACTGTGCGGATGGATTCCGACGGCGGCGAACAAACCCTGGCAATTCGCGGCAAGCTCGATGGCCCGGCGGCTTGAAGGCAGATCGTAGCCGACCACAACCGCGGCGCTGACGCCGGCGCTGTTCGCCCGCCGCCAGACTTGCTCAGCGTCTCCGCTGAACCGAGGGGAGTTCAGGTGGACGTGCGAATCGAAGACCGGCAACTGACTTAGCTCAGATAGATATCGGGCATTTTTTTGCGCGTGCGTGCGAATCTTCCTGGATTCCCGCTTTCGCGGGAATGACGGAGGTATCTCTTGGGCGCGCGGGTGAGCCGCCTTACAGCTTGATCGCCTGAGGGTTCAGGCAATACGCGGGAAGATGGGCTTTCCACCCGGGACGTGGGATCCGGGCGAGAGACCGCCCCACGCTCTTTGATCGAGCCATGCCGCGCCTTCAATAGCGGGAAGTCCCAACTGGGCGTATATCTTGTCGGAACTCTCGGGAATCGCGGGCGCGGCCAGAAGGGCCGCGTTTCGAACTCCCTCGGCGAGGTTGTAGAGGATGGTGTCCAGGCGCTCCGCCGGGCCGCCTTCGGACGCGATCATGTACGGCTTGGTTGCGTCAACGTAGCGGTTGGCCGCGCGCACGAAGCCCCACAGCTCCGACAGCGCCCCGCTGAACAGCCACTGGCCGAAGCCGTTATCGACCGACTCCCAGGCCTGGCGAGCCGCCGATTTCAGCTCGCGCTCGGCGTCTGTGTCCGGTCCCGGCTCCGGCAGTATTCCATCGCGGTAACGCCGCAGCATGGTTACTGTCCGGTTGAGAAGGTTGCCCAGATCGTTGCCGAGCTCGTTGTGATAGCGGGCGTCCAATCCCTCGGACGTGAAGCTGCCGTCGCGCTGGAAGGGAATCTCTCTCAGGAGGTAGTAACGAAGCGGATCGACCCCGTATTTGTCGATAATGTCGGCGGGCGCCACGCCCACTCCCGCAGACTTGCTCATTTTTCTGCGGCGGAAGTCGATGAATCCGTGTACGACGATTGTCTTTGGAATCTCCAGCCCCGCCGCCATTAGCATTGCAGGCCAGTAGATTGCGTGAAAGCGCCAGATATCCTTGCCGATTACGTGTATGTCGGCGGGCCACCACGTGGCGAGACGTTCGTCGTCGTAGCCGTAACCAGCAAGGGTCACGTAGTTAATGAGCGCGTCGAACCAGACGTAGATTACTTGTGAACTGTCGATCGGCGCCGGGATACCCCATTTCTGTCCGGCCCTTGAAATGCTGAAGTCCTTGAGACCCCGCCGGATGAACCCCAGCACCTCGTTCTTGCGGAATTCTGGTATCACGAAGTCTGGATTTTCTTCGAAGTGTTTCAGCAGCCGGTCTTCGTACTTCGAGAGCGCAAAGAAATAGTTGTCCTCGGACAGCCACTCGGGTTTGGTGCCGTGGACTGGGCAGGCGCCGTCGACCAGTTCCGGGTCCGGGTAGTAGTTTTCGCAGGAGAGGCAGTACCAGCCTTCGTATTTGCCTTTGTAGATGTCGCCGTTTTCGTAGACCGCAGTGAAAAACTCTTGAGACGCGGCGACATGGCGAGGTTCCGTCGTCCTGATGAATTCGCTGTACGAAACGTTCAGGCCGTCCCACAACCCCTTAAAAACCGGCGACATTTCGTCGACGAATTCCTGGGGAGACTTTCCCGCCTCGCGGGCCGTCTTCGCCACGTTGAGGCTGTGCTCGTCTACTCCGGTAGACAAGAAGACGTCGAAGCCCTTGAGCCGCTTGTATCTGGCGAAGGCGTCGGCCCCGATTTTTTCGAGGGCGTGGCCCAAGTGAGGATTCCCGTTGGGATACTCTATCGCGGTCGTTATGTAATAGGTGCTCACAGGGCCTTGGGGAAAGTTGCCAAAAGGACGAGCGTTCGGATGCAGGCGAAAAATGTTATCACGGGGCAGAGCGTGTCCCGACCATTGTCTCTGACCGAGCACGGTCCAGCCTGCGGAATCGCCGGCCGTTACTTTTTCATATTTGACGGAGGCGCAAGGAGCCCGATTAAGCATGTCGCGGCCTGTGAGACTAGAATCGAACGGCTATGAGTCCTGAGCTAATCGGAATCCTGAGCGTGGGCGGGGCGCTGTTCGCCGGCTTGGGTGGTTTGGGTGGTTTGATTTTGACAGCCACGGGCCGGATCAATGCGCGGATCGACCGGCTTGACGATCGATTCAATAGCCAACTCGACGACCTGCGGGCGGACGTGCAGGGACTTGATCGCCGCGTATCGCGGCTGGAAGGCTTGATTGAAGGCCTGTTCGCCGGCGCGAACGGGCGCGCCGCGCGGCGCATGGAAAGCGAAGAATCGTCCCCGCAAGCGGGGGGATAGACCGGTAGAGCCATAGATGGCGTCGCAAGAATGGCCGCGTTTCCCCGTGAACGTTGGGATCGGCCGGAAAGCAACCTCGAATAATCGCTACTCTGCCCCGGCAAGCAGCGCCGACGGCGTCGCCTGGGACCTCGGCGATCTGTACTCCGGCGCGGACGATTCGAAGATCGATTCCGATCTCGATTCCGCCGAAGCCCGCGCCGAGGAATTCATAGCGCGCTACCGGGGCAAGCTCGCCTCGCTTGGCCCGGCCGAGCTTGCCGAGGCGGTGGCGGAGCTTGAACGGATAAGCGAGCTTGCGGATGCCGCGGTGATATTCGCCCAGCTTCTCCACGCGGCAAAAAGCGACGACCCCGCGCGCGGCAGATTGGTTGCCCACGCGACCGAGCGGAATTCGGCGATCAGAAACAAGCTCGTCTTCTTCGAGCTGGAATGGGTGGCCCTGGACGAAGAAGCCGCCGCCGATCTGATGGACGCCCCGGCGCTCCGGCGGTACCGGCATTTTCTCGAAACCGAGCGCCGGTTCAAGCCGCACAGACTCAGCGAGCCCGAGGAAATGCTGCTGGAGCAGAAGTCGAACACCGGCTCCCGCGCGTTCTCGCGCCTATTCGACGAGGTGACCGGACGGCTTGTTTGCGACGTCGAAATCGATGGCGAAACTCGACGGCTCAACGAATCGGAGACGCTGGCCCTGATGTACGACCCGGACCGCGGCACCCGCCGGGCGGCGGCGAAGGCGATGACGGTCACGCTTGGGGAACAGAGCCATCTGCTGACTTACGTGATGAACACGCTCGTCCAGGATCACAAGATCGACGATGAATTGCGGTCGTTTCCGACCCCGATGGCGTCCCGGAATCTTGCCAACGAGATTAGCGAACGCTCGGTTGAGGCGCTGATCGAAAGCTGCGTGTCGGCCTATCCGACCGTTCAGCGCTTCTACCGTCTCAAAAAGCGCCTGCTGGGCTACGACGAGCTATACGACTACGACCGCTACGCGCCGATCGCCGGCGAGACGCCCGAATGCGGCTGGGAAGACTGCAAAGTCATCGTGCGCGACGCTTACGCCTCGTTCGCGCCCGAAGCCGCCGGCATTGTCGACAAGTTCTTCGAGGGGAACTGGATCGACGCGGAGCTGAGATCGGGTAAGCGCGGCGGGGCGTTCAGCGCCAGCGGACCCACTTACGTCCACCCTTACATACTCGCGAACTACACCGACAGGCTGCGCGACGTGGTCACCATCGCCCACGAGCTGGGGCATGGCATCCATCAGTATCTCGCCCGCGGCGTGGGGTACCTACAACAGGACACGCCGCTCACCACCGCAGAAATGGCGTCGGTCTTTGGCGAGATGATCGTCTTTCACCGGCTGATGAACAGCGAGGACGATCCCAAGGTCCGGCTGTCGCTGCTGACGGGCAAGATCGAGGACGCCTTCGCGACGGTGTTCAGGCAGATCGTTCTCTGTCGGTTCGAGCAGCTTGTCCACGAGAACCGGCGCGAGACCGGCGAGCTTGAGACGGAGCGAATAAGCGAGCTATGGATGCAGGCGAATCGCCCGATGCACGGCGACACGGTGACGCTCACGGACGATTACTCCATCTGGTGGAGCTACATTCCGCATTTCATTCACGTGCCGTTCTACACCTACGCATACGCGTTTGGCGAGCTGCTGGTGCTGGCGCTGTACAGGATCTACCAGGAAGAGGGACGGACGTTCGTTCCGAAGTATATGGAGATGCTCGCCAGGGGCGGGAGCGCCTCTCCGTCGGAGCTTGTGACCCCATTCGGCGTGGACATCGACGATCCGGATTTCTGGAATCGCGGCCTGGCGCTGCTCGACGAGATGGTCACGCAGGCGGAGGAACTGGCGGGCGAATAGCTGGAGCCACACTTCCCCACGGTCGGCAATCGTACATGCGCGATTAGTCCGTTTAGCCGAAGCGATATAAGTTGGCTGGCCGGCTCAGTCTTCCGCTTGCGCGGTTAGTCCGGCTTTGTAGGCTCGCCGGCGGGGGACGCCGAGCTTCTTCGCGACGCTCTCCGACGCGTCCCTGATCGACGCGCCCGAGGCCTGCTCCAATTCCATCTCGCCGGCCAGCCGGTCGTCGGTTATCTCGTCGGGCGAGAGCTGCCGCCGTCCTACTACCAGGACGTATTCCCCTCGCTTTTTCACGACAACGTCGAGCGCGGGGGCCGCCGACAGCGTCGACTCGACGATCTCTTCGTGCCGCTTGGTTAGCTCCCGGCATACGACCACGGGCGCGCCGTCTCCGAAATAAAAGCGGCACTCCTCGAGGGTCCGTATGACCGTCCGCGCGGAGCAAAATACAACGGCGGGCAGCTCGGTCCTGCTTGCGTTTTCCATCGCTTGCAACCGGCGCTGCCGGCGACCCGGCATGAATCCGAGAAAGACCGCTCCGAAGGCCTCAAGACCCGATATCGACAGCGCGGCGGTGAGAGCCGATGGGCCGGGAACGGGCGAGACGGTATGCCCTTCGCGTCTGGCCGCCGCCACCAGTTTGGCGCCGGGGTCTGAAACTCCGGGAGTTCCCGCGTCGGTGACGTAGGCAATATCGCCGGCGTCGAGAAGGCCGATAACTTGCCTTAGCTTGCCGGGCGGGCTGTGGGCGTGAAACGACTCCAGCCTGGCGTCGCTGCCAACTGCCGCCAGCAGCTTGCGTGAGTGGCGCGTGTCCTCCGCGACTACCGTTGCGACCGCGCCAAGCACTTCCCGCGCCCGGTCTGTGATGTCGGCCAGGTTGCCGATGGGCGTGGCGACAACGTACAAGGTTCCCACGGGCTATGCCGCCGCGTTAGTCGTCGCTGTAGACGCCATTCACCACGATCTCTCGCGGCCAGCTTCCGGACAGGACGGCGATGCCGTTGTCCACCGCCGATTCCGCCATTTGAGCGGTGCTTTCGACGGTGGCCCCGGCGATGTGCGGACTGACGATTACATTGTCAAACTCGGCAAACGGCGAGTCCGTGCGGGGTTCATCCACGAACACGTCCAGTCCGGCCCCAGCAATTCGTCGTTCGCGGAGAGCGTCCACGAGTGCTGGCTCGTCAACCAACGGGCCGCGGGCCGTGTTTATCAGGAATGCCGTGGACCGCATCGCCCTGAGCTCGCGCTCGCCGATGAATCCGGACGTTTCGGGCGAGGATGGCATGTGCAACGTGATGAAGTCGGACTCCAAAAGCAGAGTGTCCAGCGAGACTTTCTCCACTCCAAGCGCGGCGACGCGCTCCCGCGGAACGATTGGATCGACTCCAAGGACTCTCATGTTGAAGCCGCGCGCCCGCCGCGCCACGGCCTGGCCTATGCGGCCCAGACCGGCGATCCCGAGCGTTTTGGAGTGCACGTCCACGCCGAGCGACGGCTGCCAGGCACCCGCCTTTAGAGGGCTGTCCAGGCGAGGAATCCGGCGGGCGCACGCGAGGATCATCCCCATGGCGAAGTCGGCGACGGCCTCGGAATTCGATCCGGGAGTGTTCGTGACCGGAACTCGCCTTGCGGCGGCGGCCTGGGTGTCGACCCGGTCGAAGCCGACGCCGGTCCGGCAGATGACTTTCAGGTCCTGGGCGGCGTTAATGACCTCCGCGGTCACGTCGTCGTTGCCGTTGGCGAAAATCGCCGCCGTTCCGTCGAGGTCCGGCAGCCAGTCGCCGGAGCCAAGCGGAGGATCGGCCTCGCTGATGACGATTTCAAGTCCGTAGTCGGAGAGCTTGTACAGGTAAGGCGCCAGCCACTGGTCTTGCATCATCCGGGACATGAGCGCTTTGGCCACGGGTTTCTCCATTCGTTGGTGACGTACGACCTAGTTTCAGCGCGAAACGGCAGCGCGGTCAACGTGTGGCGGCGGGTGTCCGCGAGTGCGCTATTGAACGAACCGCATCATTCGGAGAGCCGCTTGCGGGGCTGGCAGGCTGAGGCCGTAAGTCAGCCTAAGAGCCGAGGGTGGTGAAACGGGTTGTGGCGCTAGGCTAGAGATGGTTGAAATTCACCGAACCTTTGAAACTTACCCTGCGAACTTTGAAAAACGGTAGTTTTGACGATGACGCGAACGGGGTGTATGGGAGTCGCTGCCATGGAAGGGAGAGCGCTTACTCGTTATGCTCGCTCCGCGCTCTAGCGGGGATATATTTCGCGGGAACGGCGAGAAAGGGGGCTGGCGCGCACGGAAGGAGGGCGGTTCGCGAACTTGTCATTCTCGTAGATGTCAACCAATTCATCGACAGAAGTTGCAAGGTTTTTTTGGGAGCCTGGCTGTTGAGGCCCTGGTGGGGCTAGGCGGTGGGTGGAAGTTCACCGCCGGCGGTTTGAGAGCTCCTTCCAAACGAGCGCGGGGTCGGTACCGGCGTCGGCGAGCAGCACGAGGGTATGGAAGATGAGGTCGGCCGCCTCCTCGGCGAGGCGCTGAGGATCGTCGCCGGCGGCGGCGATGATCGTTTCGCCGGCCTCTTCGACGACCTTCTTACCGATCCGCTCCCAGCCCGATTCGAACAATGAAGCTACATAAGAGCCCTCGGGCATCGCGGACTTGCGCTGGAGAATGACTTCGTAAACCTCGTCCAGTATTTCCGGGCCGAAGGCGCGGGTCATCGGTCGGGCCGCCAGTCGAGCTCGCGGTAAAAGCACGATCGATTCCCCGTATGACAGGCCGGACCCTCGGGGCGCACCTTGAGCACGAGCGAGTTTTCTTCGCAGTTGACGCTGATCGATTGCACGCGCAGATAGTTGCCTGACGTTGCGCCCTTGTGCCAAAGCTCCTGACGGGACCGGCTCCAGAACCAGGCGTCGCCGGTTTCGAGCGTTTTTTGTAGCGACGTCGGACTCATGAACGCGATCACCAGCACCTCTCCCGTTTCGGCGTCCTGGCTCACGGCAGGAATCAGGTTTTCGGACCCGAAGTCAATATCGGCGACCTTGAGCGCTTGGTCGTTGTCGGGCATTAGTAGTCGGCTCTCATTGGAATGCCTTTTTCGTCCAGATACGCCTTGGCCTGGCCGATGGTGAAGTCCTTGTAGTGGAAAATCGACGCCGCGAGGACGGCGTGCGCACCGCCTTTGGAAAACGCGTCGTAAAAGTGGTCGAGATTGCCCGCGCCGCCCGAAGCGACCACCGGGACCGACACCGCATCGGTAACCGTGCGGAGAAGCTCCAGGTCGTATCCGTCGCGGGTGCCGTCGGCGTCGATGCTGTTCATCACAATCTCGCCCGCCCCCAGCTCCACGCCGAGCTTCGACCAGCTCAGCACGTCCTTGCCCGTGTTGCGTCTGCCGCCGTGCGTCCATACCTCCCATCTTGCCGGCGAGCCGTTTTGGACCCGCAGCGCGTCGATCGAAAGAACGATGCACTGGCTTCCAAACCGCTCGGCGCCTTCGCTGATCAGGTTGGGGTGGTCCACGGCAGCGGTATTCAGGGAGACCTTGTCGGCTCCGGCGCGCAGCATGTCGAACATGTCGTCGGTATTGCGCAGCCCGCCGCCGACCGTAAGCGGGATAAAGACCTGCGAGGCGACTTCTTCCAGCACCCGGCGCATGATGCCGCGGCGCTCGGCGGAGGCGGTTATGTCGTAAAAGACAAGCTCGTCGGCTCCGGTCCGGTTGTAGTAGTCAGCCAGCTCCACGGGGTCGCCGGCGTCCTTGTCGGCGGAGAACCTGACTCCTCGAACGTTGCGACCGTCTTTTACGTCGAGGCAAGGAATAATCCGGCGGGTGAGCATCAGACGCGGACCGACTCGGCGGCTTCGATAGCCGATTGCAGGTCGATGTCTCCCGTGTAGAGCGCCCGGCCGATTATGACTCCGCCAAGCCCTGCTACGGCGGTCCGGCGGACGTCCTCCAGCGACGACACGCCTCCGCTGACGATAACCGGGATATCCACGGATCCGGCAAGCGCGGCGCTGGCGTCGATATTCGCGCCGGTCAACATGCCGTCTCGTTCGATGTCGGTGTGGATAAGGGCCGCCGCGCCCGCGGCGGCGACCTGAGCGGCCAGGTCGGCGGCGAGAATCTCGGTGTCACTGGTCCAGGCGTGAGTTGCGAGTTTGCCCGCGCGCGTGTCGAGTCCGACGGCTACACGCCCCGGGAACGCGCTCGCGGCGCTCCGGACCAGCTCGACGTTCTGCACGGCCGCCGTGCCGAGCACCGCCCGCTCAACGCCGAGGGCGAGGACGTTTTCGATATCCTGGAGACTTCGAATGCCCCCGCCGAGCTGGATCCGGCAGCCGGTGGACCGGACGATTTGTCGCACGATCGCGTCATTGACCGGCCTGCCGGTGCGAGCGCCGTCGAGGTCCACAACGTGAATCCACGACGCCCCGGCTCTGGCCCATCCGACCGCGGCGTCGACCGGTGAGTCGTCGAATACCGTTGAGCGGTCGAATTCGCCGCGAACCAGGTTGACGCACTTGCCGTCTTTTATGTCGACCGCGGGATAGACGTCCATTACCGGCTAGAAGTCTCCGTCGATCGCTTCGCCGCAGAGACTCGCGAAGTTGGCATAGATCCTGAGACCGGGCGCGCCGCTTTTTTCGGGGTGAAATTGCGTTCCGAAGACGTTGCCATCGTGGAGGACGCTGAGGAATTCGACTCCGTAGCCGGTGGTGGCCCCGACGACGTGAGGATTATCGGCAGGCGCGAAGTACGAGTGCACGAAATAGAAGTTGGCGTCCTGCGGCACCCCTTTAAGGATCGGGACTTTGCGGTTTTGATGGACCTGATTCCAGCCCATGTGCGGGACGTGAAGTCCATCGGAAAAGCGGCAAATCGCGCCGTCGTAGAGATTCAGGCAAGGAGTGCCGTCGTCCTCCTCGCTTCTCTCGAACAGCACTTGCAACCCCATGCAGATGCCTAGATAGGGACGTCCCGAACGGACGTACTCACTGACCGGCTCAAGCAGCCCCCGGCTGCCCAGCCCCGCCATGGTGTCGGCGGCGGCGCCCACGCCGGGAAGGACCACGCCGCTGGCCGCGGCGGTGGCGCTGGGGTCGGAAGTCACCTCGAAATCACAGCCCACGTGCGCCAGAGCGCGTGTGACGCTGCGTAGGTTTCCAGCGCCGTAATCGAGAACGGCAAGCATTCAACGTTCCTTGGGAGTCAAAGGTAGCTGGGCGGAGGTTCGTAGATTCAATGGTATCAGCGAGCGGATTGCGGGATGTATCGGCTAACCGGCGAGCAGCTCTTTGATCTTTTGCGCCGCCCCGTCCAGCTTTACCTCCGTTTGGGTTTTGCTGTCCATGTCGCGAACGGAGACGGCGCCGCCGGCGAGGTCCCTATCGCCGATCAGTACCGCCAGCCGGGATCCGGCGGAGTTGGCCCGCCGAAGGTGCGAGCGGGCGCTTGCGTCCCGGTAACCGGAAATGGTGGCAAGGCCGGTGGACCGGAGTCTGGCGGAAAGCGCGGCGGCGACCGGCTTGGCGGCGGACGACAGCGGCGCGACGAAGGCGTGGGGCCTTGCAGCGGGAGCGCCGTCCAAGTTTTGTTTCCGCAAATTCAAGATCACCCGCTCGATGCCGGAACCGAATCCCATTCCCGGCGCCGGGTCGCCGCCTATGTATTCGGACAGCAAGTCGTAGCGGCCGCCGCCGGCGAGCGAGCCTTGAGCGCCGCCCCCGGCGGGCGTGATTTCGAAGACCGTGCGCGTGTAGTAATCGAGTCCGCGAACCAGCCTGGGGTTGATGGTGTAGTCGATTTCGAGCGCGTCCAGCCCCTTGCGCAACCCGGCAAGATGCCCGGAGCAATCGCCGCAGAGGAAGTCGATGGAGCGGGGCGCTTGCCCGGCAAGTCCGTGGCAGCGTTCCTTTTTGCAATCGAGCAGCCGCAGAGGATTCGACGTAAAGCGCCGGTTACAGTCTTCGCATAGCTGGTCAAGGCGATCGTGGTAGTAGTCGACCAGGGCGCGGCGATAATCCGGGCGGCAGACCGGATCGCCGATGCTGTTGATTTCCAGCTCGAGGCCGGTGAGGCCCAGGCCGGCGAGAACATCCCAAATAAGCGAAATAACTTCCACGTCCACGGCGGCGTCCGCCTCGCCGAGGACCTCGACGCCCATCTGGTTGTGCTCCCGGTAGCGGCCGGCCTGCGGCCGGTCGTATCGAAAGTGGGTTTGTACGTAGTAGAGGCGGACGGGCTGGGAACGGACTTTCATGCCATGTTCGTTATAGGCGCGCACGACTGGGGCCGTTCCTTCGGGGCGGAGCGCCAGGTGTTCCCCGCCGCGGTCATCCAGCGTGTAGAGCTCTTTTGAGCCGATATCGGTCTCCTCACCGACGGCGCGAATGAACAGATCGGCGCTTTCGAAGGTCGGCGTTTGGATCCGGCCAAATCCGTGCAGCCGGCAGGCTTGCTCAAAAGCGCCGGTCACGCGGTCCCAAACATGTTGCTCCTCGGGCAGCCGGTCTCTGGCGCCTCGGGGGGTCTTGAACCGGGTCATCCGGCCCTTGCCGCCGTGGGCGTCTCGGGACGGCAGTCGCGTTTTGCCCAGGTTGTCGTTAGCGACGCATCGATTGCGGTCAACCGTCAGGCGACCAGCAAGCTGACGATGATTCGCTGGAGCAATTGAAGCGCGATCATGGCCACGAACGGCGTCAAGTCGAGTCCGGCTGTTTCCGGCATCATCCGCCGGATCGGGCGCAGTATCGGCTCGGTGATCTCGATCAGCATCTTCATCACGGGGTGATCGGGGTCCTGGATGAACCATGACAGGATCGACCGGACAAAGATGAGAATTGTCAACGCATTGATGATCCAGATCACCAAGCTGCCAATCGAATTCAAGCTGGAACCCGCCTATCGGACGGCTCGACGGAGCCGCCTTAACCCATAAATCACTAGCGATACTTTATCGTCGATCACCGAAGATTGCCCGGCCTATCCGAACGATAGTCGCCCCTTCCTCGACGGCGAGCTCGAAGTCGTTCGTCATTCCCATCGACAGATGAGTCCACGGCTGATCCGGGATGGCGTCTCTGGCGCGTTCGAGCAGGTCGCGCAGACCGGCGAAGCTGCGGCGGAGGGTTGCCTCGTCGTCGACGAATGGCGCGATGGTCATGAGGCCGTCCAGCTTCAGGGAGGTTTCGGCGTCGATGGCTTTGGCCGCGTCGACGATTTCGTCGGGCGCGAGTCCATGTTGTTTCGGGTTGGCGGTGAGGTTGGCCTGCACGAGCACCGGCATCCCATCGCTTGCGGCGCGATCTATCGCTCGGGCGAGGCGGACGCTGTCAACCGACTGAATGACGTCGAACAGGCTCACGGCGGACTTTGCCTTGTTTCTTTGCAGATTGCCGACCATGTGCCAAATCAGGCCGTCGGGGGCGTGGGGGATCTTTGGCTGGGCCTCCTGGACCCGGTTCTCGCCGAAATGCTCCAGGCCGGCCGCCGCCGCGGCTCGAACGTGCGCGAGACCGAAGGTCTTTGAGATTGCGACTATCGTGACGGCGGCCGGATCGCGGCCGGAGCGCTCGCAGGCGCCGGCTACACGGTCCGAGATGGCCCGCGCGCGCGCCGCCACGGACTCGTAAATCTCCGCTTCGGTTGCAGCCGGTCCGCTCGTCTCGGTTTTCATTTCATTTAGATTCTACGGGGACTTGTGAATCATTAGGAACAAGGCGGGATGTACGCGGCAGCAGGCCAGCCTGTGCGGCAGACCAGGGATTGGACTAAAGCGCCGGCCTGGTTGCTAGCTGGACGATCCTCGACTGCGGCGGCGCAGGAATGCCGGTATGTCCAGCTCGGTGCGGTCGCCTCCCCGCTGCGTTTCGACGCCTAGCTGCCTGCCGACGCCGAATCGGGTATCGCGCCGCTGCCCAATTGCGGCGGACCGCAATCCCTCGAAGCCGGTGGCGATTACGGTGACCTTTATGTCTGTCTCCATCGTTTCGTCGATGACGGCGCCGAAAATGATGTTGGCCTGCGGGTCCGCGGCTTCGGACACGATGGACGCTGCCTCGTTTATTTCAAAGAGACTCAAGTCCAGTCCGCCGGTGAAGTTAAGAAGAACGCCTTTTGCGCCGTCGATGGAAACATCGAGCAGCGGGCTGTTCAGGGCCGCCTCGATAGCCTGAACGGCGCGGTTTTCGCCGCTGGATTCGCCCAGCGCCATCAGGGCGGTGCCGGCCTGCGTCATTATGGCGCGCACGTCGTTGAAGTCGAGGTTTATGAGTCCGGGCTGGGTTATCAGGTCGGATATGCCCTGGATGGCCTGCCTGAGAACGTCGTCGGCGAGCCGGAAGGCGTCGGTGATGGGCATCTTCTTGTCGGCGATTTGCAGGATCTTGTCATTCGGAATCGTAATCAGGGTATCCACGCGGCTGTGGAGTTCCTGGAGTCCTTCGTCGGCAACCCGGGCGCGCGTGGCCCCTTCGAATTCGAATGGTTTGGTGACCACGCCCACGGCAAGCGCGCCTTGTTCCTGGGCGAGCTCGGCGATAACCGGCGCTCCGCCGGTGCCGGTGCCTCCTCCCATGCCGGTTGCGATGAACACCATGTCGGCTCCGGTCAGAGCCTCCGAGATTTCTTCGATGTTTTCCTCGGCCGCCTTCTGACCGAGACTGGGATCGCCGCCCGAGCCGAGGCCCTTGGTGGACTTGTCGCCGATGCGAATGCGGGTCGGCGCGAGCGACCGCATGAGCGCCTGCGCGTCGGTGTTGACGGTTATGAATTCGAGACCGGCGATGTTGGAACGAATCATGCGATCGACCGCGTTGCCGCCGCCGCCGCCGACTCCGATGACCTTGATGGCCGCAAACGTCTCCATGCCGGGTTGGGGGCCCGCACCCGGACTGGCTTCCTGACGAGCACGTCCGGAATTAGTCAGGCGGGTGACTTTGCTGCCGCCGCGCGTTTCCTCAGCCATGATCCTCATCGACCTTTCTCTGGAAATCCCGGACGTTGAACGCGAATTCCAAGCGCGAGATCCGGCTCCGCCGGACCAATGCAGACGGACCGCCCGTTAAGTAGAGCAGTTTACATAATACGTCAAGTTCAAGTAACGACAATAGTTACGACTCTGTTTCCCATCTGGGCTTGGGTGAAAGCAGCGTGCGAAATCGATCCTGCGCGCGGGCGACCAGCGCGTTCAATCCCGTGGGCTGGAGTTCCAGCCAGCCCCGGGTTGCGCGGGTCTTGAGTCCGGCCAGGACAAGTCCTATGCCCGTTGAGAACTCCGGCTGCCGGACCTCCTCGCTCAGGCCATAGAAGGCGGGGGGGCGTCCCAGCGTGGCGCGCGCGTGCATGATTTGAGCGGCAAGTTTCGTCAATCCTTGAATCTGCGATCCGCCGCCGGTCAGGACGACGCCGCCCGGCAGAAGGTTGTAGTAACCGCTACGCACGATGGCGTCTTTTGCCATAACGAGAATCTCTTCCATACGGGCCTCCGCCACTTCGGCGAGGTCGCAACGCATGATCTCTATCGGCGCGCCCCTGTCGAATCCGGGCACTTCGATGACGGAGTCGTCCTCGGCCGCGGAAGGGTCCACCCTGCCGTTCTGAATCTTCAATTCCTCGGCTACGGCTCTCGGCAGGCCCAGTCCGCGAGAGATGTCGGAGGTGACCATCTCGCCGCCGATGTCTATGACCGAGATGTGCCAGCACGCCTCTTCGAAAAAGACTGCAACGTCGGTGGTGCCGCCGCCGATATCGATCAGGGCCACGCCGTCGCGCCGCTGTTCAGGCGTAAGACAAGCCTCTGCCGAGGCGAGCGGCTGGAGGATCCGGCCTTCGAGTCCGATTCGGGCGATATCGACGCATTGTTCAAGATTCCGCATTGAATTCGCGGCGCCGGTCACTACGTGGGCCTCGACTTCCAGGGACCGTCCCGCCAGGCCTCGGGGATCGGAAATGCCGCTCATCGAGTCGACCGTGAACGTCTTCGGAATCACGGCGACGACCTCGCGGTGTTCCGGCAGGGGCACTGATGCCGCGGTGCGGACGACGGCGTTGATATGGTGGGGGTAGACCCGGTTTTCGTCCGTTCGAAGCGAAAGCTGGGCGCGCTCGCTGTGAGATTCGAGATGGCCTCCGGCGACTCCGATATGGACCTTTTCGAGCCGCACGCCGGCGGCGCGTTCGGCTCTCAGAGCGGCTTCGTCAATGGCTTCGCTGGTCAGCATGATGTCAACCACTTGACCGCCGCGAAGCCCCCGCGAGGGCGCGGTCCCGATACCGAGGATATGGAGCTGCGATTCTCGATAGAGCTCCCCGATGACGACGGCCGTCTTGGTGGTCCCAACATCGAGGCCGACGACGATATCTCTCCTTGGCATCAGACGCTTCCTCCGGCGCGAGCGGCGGCCGTGAATAGATTCATGCTTTTAGCGGTCACGGATTTGGTAGGTGGGTCGGTCGAGCGGGCGCAGGTCGATTCGATGGACCTGTTCGCCCCGGCGCGCGGCGGCGTCGAGAACGGCTTTTAGCCCGATCAGCTTGGCGGTGAGGTCTTCGGGCGGACCGAATATGATCTCTCGCTCCACGGTGTCGCGTATGACAAGTCCACCCTTGGCGGAATAAGCGATTAGAGCGGGATGAACGCCCATTACGGGTAGATTTCGGTTGAGCTTATAGGCCATTTCGAGAGCGTCGGGATTTACCTGTTGCCCTACCTTGGCGGGGCTGCCTCCGATCTGCTGAATTGTCAGCGGCAGGGATCCATCGGAGCCTTCGGCCAGCAGAATCGCGCCCTTTCCGACAAGGTAGGTCGTCCCGTTTATTTGCCAGTTGGCGACTGGTTGCCGGTAAGTGACCACGACCCGCAACTGGCCGTCGATACCGACTTCGATGTCGGCCCATTGAACGGCGGGGTCGGCTTCGACCTGTTCGACGACTTTGGCGGTGTCGAGCCGGAATACGTTTTCCCCGTTGACCCAACCCAGGCGGGACAGCAGATCGGTCTTATCGAGAAGCGCTGGAGAGGAATCCGGGTCGTGCACGAGGACCATTCGGTCGATGCGGAAGGTCGGGGAAGTAAGCATCCACGCAAGCATGGTCAGGCACACGACCCCGAAACCCGCGGCAATCCACTTCGAGCCGTAACGAAGCATGAAATCGGCGATCATAGGTCTTCCTCGAAACCTTCGCCGGCAAGCCGTACTTCAAGCTCGAGATCAATGTTGAAGCGTTCCCGCACCGCCGCTTTGGCATCCTTCACAAGCGTCCATACGTCGGACGCCGTGGCCCCGCCGTGGTTGATTATGAAATTGGCATGTTTGTCCGAAATCACCGCTTGGCCGCGCCTGTGTCCCTTGAGGCCGGCGCGGTCGATTAGCCGTCCGGCGTAGTCGCCCGGCGGGTTCCTGAAGACAGACCCGGCGCTTCGAGAGGCGGGCTGAGTGTCGCGGCGGCGGCGCGATAGGTCGGTGATGCGGCGTCTGGATGTTTCCGGATCGCCGCTTTGGCAGCGAAGAATGGCGCTAACGACAACCGGATTTCCGTCCACGTCGCGGAGTTTGCTGTACCTGTAACCGAACTCGAGCGACTGGTTGTCCAAAATCGTCAAGTCTCCGGCGATCCAGACATCGGCCGATTCCAGAACATCCGCCATTTCGGCGCCGAAGCATCCGGCGTTTCCAAAGACCGAGCCGCCGACCGTTCCGGGTATGCCCACGCCGAACTCCAGTCCCGCGTATCCGCGGCCGGCGCACCAGTGCGCGAGCCGTCCCATTAGAACGCCGGAATCGACTTGCATTCGGCCGTCGTTCAGATCGCGGATTTCACGGCACACATTGCGGATAACGAGGCCCCGCACGCCTTTGTCGCCGACCAGCAGGTTTGAACCTTCGCCGATAACAAGCACAGGGATCTCAAGGCGGCGGCAGTGGTCGAGTACGGCGGTGAAGGCGCCGACATCGCTGACTTCCACATAATGCTCGGCGGGACCGCCGACGCCGAGATAGGTGTGCGCGGAAAGCGGCTGCCGGCGTTTGAGGTCAAGTTCGAAAGGCCATTCGATGGCGGGAGACGCGGCGATCGTTATCACCTCCGGAGCCAGTCCGCGACGGATCGGCTGAGTGTATTGATATCGCCCGCGCCCATTATGAGGATGAGGTCGCCGTCTTGGGCGGAATCCTGAATCTCACGGAAACAGCCGTCGAGAGTAGGTTGGAAGGTCGTCGTATCTCCACCTATCGCCGCGGCCAGATCGCGGCCCGATATCCCGGAATCGCCCTCACGCCCGCTGGGGGAGAAGATCTCGGCGATGGTCACACGGTCGGCCCCGTCGAATGCTCTCGCGAAGTCATCGAGGAAGTCCTCGGTCCTGCCGCGGAGATGCGGCTGGAAAACGACCCACAGACGCTCGGGTTCGATGTTGCGGGCGGCCTGGATGGAGACCCGCACCTCGGTCGGGTGATGGGAGTATTCTTCGACGACCGAGATGCCGCGCGCCCGCGCGAGGAGCTGAAACCTCCGGTCCACTCCCGAAAACTCGCCGAGCGTCCGCGCCGACGCCTCCGTTCCGACTCCGAGCTCCGTCGCGGCGGCGATGGCCGCGAGCGCGTTATAGGCGTTATGAAGTCCGGGCACTGCAAGCTGGACGCCAATTCCGGCGCAGGAGGGGCCGACGACCGTGAATTCGGAGCCCCATCCGACCGGGCGGTAGTTTTCGATCTTCCAATGGCCTCCGTCACCGATCCAGATGACGGAACAGGAAGCCGCGGCCGCGGCGGATTTTGCCAGTGGCCCTTCATTGCGGATGAAAATGGTCCCATCTTCGTGGACTCTGCCGGCGAAAGCGCTGTAGGCGTCCACCATGTTCTCGACGGAACCGAAGTAGTCGAGATGGTCCGGTTCGACGTAGGTGATCAGCGCGACGTCGGGGCTGTATTCGAGGAACGCGCTGTCATATTCGTCGGCTTCGACGACCAGATGCTCGCCCTGGCCCCAGCGGGCGTTTCCGCCGAGATCGCGGGATTCGGCGCCAATGAGGTAGCCGGGAGATAGTCCGGATCGCTCCAGAATCAGGGCAATCATCGCGGTTGTGGTGGTCTTGCCGTGAGTTCCGGCAACGGCTATGCCGGACTTTTCATCCATCAGGCGCCCCACGATTTCGGCGCGGCGAACGATGGGAATGTCCAGCTCGGCCGCCCGGCGCAGCTCCGGATTATCGGACCCGATAGCCGCCGAGAAGATGACCGCGTCGGCGTTTTCGACGCTGGCGGAATCGTGGCCTATCGTGATCGCGGCGCCGGACTCGATAAGCCGGTCGGTATAGCTCGACGGCGAGATGTCGGAGCCGGATACGCGGTAGCCCCGCTCCAGGAGGACGTGCGCGATTCCGCTGAGAGCCATTCCGCCGATTCCGATCAGATGAACCCGCTTCGCGGCGGCCGTGAAAGGATGGCCGAACAGATTTGACGAGGGTTGAGGGGTCTTTTGATCCAAGATCATGCGTCCCCTCGAGCTGTAATTTGCATCAGCCGCTCGGCGATCGATTCCGCCGCCCCGCGGTTTCCCAGGCCCGCCGCGGCCGCGGCCATCTTTTGCAGGCGGTCCCGATCGGAGAGTAGCTCGCGGGCGGCGTTCAAGAGCGTTTGGCCTGTGAGATCGCTTTCCTTCAAAGTGACAGAGGCGCCGGCGTCGGACATTCTCTGGGCGTTGGCGTGCTGGTGGCCCCCGGCGAAGAGACCCGGTATGAGAATCGAGGCAAGGCCCGCGGCGGCCAGCTCGTGGGTCGTGCCGCCGGCGCGGGCCACGGCCAGATCGGAGGCTGCCATGAGATCGGCCATTCCGTGCTTGAGATAAGCAATAGGGTTGTAATGGTCCCTTACGCTATCGGGAAGCCCCAGCTTTCTGGCTCGATACCCGGCTATGTGGGCGGGGCCGGTCAGATGGACTATTGCGCCCAGCTCAAGCAAGGATTCGAGGACGGAGCCGACGGCCTCGTTGATCGCACTGGCTCCCTGACTGCCGCCGACGACCAGAATCGCGGGGCGGCCGGCCGGAATGCCTAGCTGGCGGCGCGCCCGGTCCGGGTCGGGATTGTCGAATTCGGACCGCAGCGGCAGGCCGGTAACGCGCACGTCGGCCCGGGGGAATGCGTTCCGCGCCTGTTCGGTCGCGGCCGCGACGTGCCCCGACAGTCTGCCGATAATCCTGGCCGCGCGGCCGGGGCTCGCGTCGACGGCAATGAGAATCTGCGGGACCTTGCGAAGCAGACAAGCCGCCGCTCCCGGCACCGATGCGTAGGCGCCGGTGCTGAGAGCGGCGTTCGGTCGAAATTCGCCTACTTTTCCGAAT
Organism: Chloroflexota bacterium; assembly: GCA_965218195.1. GTDB lineage: Bacteria > Chloroflexota > UBA11872 > UBA11872 > VXNJ01 > JAPOVO01. The sequence continues at coordinate 3,295,785 of OZ244593.1, read as the reverse complement.
GCCGCGATGATGGCCAGGCTCATTCGCAAACAATTCAACGGCAACCGGAAATGTGCGCCCGTCAACGCGGCCGCGCCGGTTGGCTGAAAGGCGTAGCCGGCGGATTCGAATAACTCGCGGTCAGCCGGCGAGTTGCCGCCGATGGCGAGCACCGACAGGTCGGGGTCCCGCTTCCTGACAGCTTCGGCCACCGATATTGCGGGAAGTATGTGCCCCGCCGTTCCGCCGCCGTTGATGAGAAGTCTCATGTTGATCTGTGCAGCCCCGCGGATCTCGCGATGTTGATCAGTATGCCCATCATTGCAAGCGAAACGATTAAAGAAGTCCCGCCGTTGCTGACGAACGGGAGCGGGATGCCGGTGACCGGATACAAGCCAACGACCACGCCCATGTTTACGAATGCCTGAGTGGATATCTGAAACGCTATTCCGGCGGCGACGCACCTGCCGAATCTGTCCGGCGCCAGCGAAGCTATCCACAATCCGCGAGCCAGGATCGCCAGGAACATCAGCAAGATCAAGCCGGTGCCAATAAGGCCGAATTCTTCGCCGATCACCGCGAACACCGAATCGGTACTCGCCGCCGGAAGGTATGAGTACTTGGCGGTGCCGAGCCCCAAGCCCTTGCCAGTTATCCCTCCCGATCCCAGGGCCAGCAGCGACTGCTGTGACTGATATCCGGAATCGAGAGGATTCGCATCGAATCCAATGAACGTGCGCAGCCGGGTCAATTGGTACGGATTGAAGACGACCGAAATCGCCGCCAGCGCCGCTCCGAACGGTATGACGGCCAGGAGATGCCAGGCTTTGACGCCGGCGGTAAGCGCCACGGCTCCGGTGGTCATGCATACGAGAACGGCGGTTCCAAGATCGGGCTCGAGAACGATGAGCAGTACCGGCAATGCAACGATCGCCACGCCCAAGGCAAACCAGCGAAACTGGTTGAGTTTAGGCCCCAGCATCACCGCCCAATACGAAATATGAATGATTATCGCGGGCTTGACGAGCTCGCTGGGTTGAAAGCTGAAGCCTGGCAATTCAAGCCAGCGCCTTGGCACTCCTGGGGCCACGACGCCTGGCAAAAGGACCAATACAAGCAAGCCGATCACGATCAAATAGACGATCCAGCTACGTTCTCCGAGCCGGCGGTAATCGATCTGCGAGAAGACGAGCGCTACGGCGATTCCGACCAAAGTGATAGCCAGATGCCGTACGGTCGAAGCCGCGAAAGTACCGGTGTCCTGGTAGACCGTAGGCATGGACGCGGATGCCACGGCAACCACTCCGATGAGCGGCAGCAAGACTGCGAGAATGAGAAGCACCGGGTCCAAATCCGGCCAGGAAAGTACGCTCTGTTCAAGGAACCTGAACCTTCTTGTTGCGCGGACGCTCAATTGGCGCGCCCCGGCTTAATGCGCAGGTGCGAAAAGATCCTGTCCACCAGAGAGCGGAACACCGGTGAGGCGACCGCCGAACCCCACGTGCCCGTCTGCGGCCGGTCGATTTTCACGAGGATTAGAACCCTGGGCGCTTCAATCGGTCCAAACCCCAGATAAGAAGCGATTGTCTGCTCGGGAATAATGCCGCCTCCACTGGGGATCTCAGCAGTGCCCGTTTTGCCTACGGTCGAGTATTTTTCACTGAGCGCCAGGTTGGTCGGAACCGCGTGCTCGGCTTGGTACATCATTTCGATCAGAGCTTTGGCGGTGTCGGGGCGCACTACCTGAGCGACGGTCTCGGGTTCGTTCTCGACGGTCTGACCCGATTGGTAGGCTTGCCGTTTGACGACGTGGGGCTTAAGCAGCTTTCCACCGTTGGCTATGGCTCCGAAAGCGGAGGCTATCTGGAGCGGCGTGACGGAAATGCTCTGCCCGAAAGAGTTGGCCGCCAGATCGGATGGAAACCACTCCAGGTCTCCGCGCGCCTTAAGAAACCCCGGCACTTCTCCAGCCAGATCGACGCCCGTGTTTCGCCCAAAACCAAAAGCCCGGATGTATGCGTAGAACTTGTCGACTCCCAATCGATCCGCAACGTAAATCGCCCCTGTGTTGGAGGACTTGGCGAGAACGTTGGTCATCGTCTGGTTGGGATAGGTCCGCTCGTCCCAATTCTTGAATTCAAGTCCCCAGTATTCGTACTTTCCGGGCAGATTGTGCGTCGATCGCGGGCTGATGACTCCAGCATCCAGTCCAGCGGCCATCGTCATGATTTTGAATGTCGATCCGGGATCGAAAACCAGGGAAATGGCGGGGTTGAGGAAGTTGGGTCCGATGAACGCGTACTCGTCGAGCTTGGCCGGATTGAAAGTTGGCCGGTTGGCCATGGCGAGGATGTCGCCGTTCCTCGGGTCGGTTATGAGAATGGTGCCGCCTATGGCGCCGAATCTGGCAAGGGCCTGTTCGAGTTCCTGCTCGGCGATGTGCTGCACCCGCCGGTCGATAGTCAGCATCAGGTTGGCGCCGGCTTGCGGGGGCAGCGGATCGTATCTGCCGACGGGGATGTTTCTTCCCAGCGGATCCTGATCGCGTATCAGGAAGCCGGGTTTGCCTGTTAGCTCCTGATCGTAGAAGGCTTCCACGCCCGCCTGCCCTATGCCTTTTCCGTTGACGAACCCCACCACGTGCGAGGCGAGCGAACCGTTGGGATATACGCGTCTTGACGCGGGTTCCAGCACAATGCCGGGCAATTCGCCGCTTTCAATACCTTGTCTTATCAGTTCGCTGCGAGCCGGCTGGACGGCATCCGCGATCACGGCATACCTTCTGGATGGGTCGCCGACCTTGAGCATCATCGGATCGGGGTCCCCGCCCAGAATTGTCGAAAGGCGGCCGACTATGGCGCCGGCGTCGAATCCGGCCATTACGTCGGGCGCGGCTACTACTTTGTGAACCGGCTGGCTGAGCGCCATGATGGCGCCGTCCGAGCTCGCGATTTCGCCTCGTTGGGCGGTGAGCAGTTCCTCGCTCCGTTGTTGCAAGCTGGCGTTGGCGGCGAGGCCGGCGGATTCGGTTACTTGCCATTTGACGAGGCGCTGACCGATCAGCGCGGCCATGGCGGTTCCACCAAGAGCCAGCAACACCAGGCGTCTGGGGTGACCCGGTTCGCCCTCGCCGGACCGGTTTCCGCCGGGGTCAGTCAACCGGGCCGCCGGCGGAAACACGTGAAGACGCGCCGTTGACGATCTCGTTGAGCCGTATCAGCACCTTTTCCCACCAACGCGGCTCAGTCAACCGCATGGGTTCGGACCAGGGCGGATCCGAGAGGTCGATGCCATCGGGCAACTCTGGCATGGACACTATGTTCTGGCGGTCGATCGCGACCATGTCGAGGTCCAGGAGCGCCGTTCGTTCAATTGTGGAAAGGTCGTGGAACTCGGCCAGCTCGACGCGCAGAGCCTCTTGTTTGAACAACTCGATCGCGAGCTCTTCCTCCAGTCTGGCCGTCCTGGCGCCCATCTGGACCAGGGACTGGATTTGCAGCACGTACAGGAGCGCGAGCACGAAAGCGCCAATAAGCGCCGCCAGCAGCAGCCTGGCCGGACGGAGTCCCACGAGAAGATCGACGCCGGCGGCCGTGCGCTTGGTGGCGGCGGGGAATCGAATTCGAAGCCCGGCAAGCGCCATGAGTCAGGCCACGACCTCGGCCGCCCGAAGCCGCGCGCTGCGGCTTCGGGGATTCGATCGACGCTCGTTTTCATCCGGCCGCAAAGGCTTGGGCGTCAGGACTCGAAGAACACCCTCTCTCTGCGCGGTGCGGACGAAGTTCTTTACGATGCGGTCTTCCAGGCTGTGAAATGAGAGGACGACCAGACGGCCACCGGCGTCGAGAATTTCGAGCGCGGCCTGGAGTCCGAGGCGGAGATTCTCAAGCTCGTCGTTGACATAAATCCGAAGGGCTTGAAACGTGCGAGTCGCTGGATGGATGCGCCCGCGGCTGGGCCGCACGGCCCGCGCGACGGTCTGTGCGAGGTCCGTGGTCGTTTCAAAAGGCGCCTTGCCGCGCCTTGAGACGACGTGGCGGGCGATCCGCCGCGACCTGCGCTCGCCGCCGAACTGATAGATGACGTCGGCCAGCTCTTTCTCGCTCAATCGCGCGATAGCGTCTTTGGCCGAGAACCCTGAACGCTGGTCGTAGCGCATGTCGAGGGGGCCTTCGGCCTGGAATGAGAAACCTCGCCCCGGGTCTTTTATCTGGGCTGACGAAAAGCCGAGGTCCATCAACACGCCCGAAGCGTTTGAAAACCCGGCCGCGCGGGCCGCGTCGGACATGCCGGAGAAATTGGCGGTCTTGAGAGTCACTCGGTCTCCGAATCCTTCGAGGCGGGAGGCCGCGCGGGCAATGGCGGACGGGTCGGCGTCGAGACCGAGCAGTCGGCTGTGTGGCTGGCTGGCTTGCATGGTCGCCTCGGCGTGACCTCCCAATCCGACGGTTGCATCGATGTAATCCCGGCCCTGTAAAGGCAGCAGGTAGGAAAGTACCTGCCGCGTCATTACGGGTTGATGATCAGCCTGCGAACCCTCCATGGAAATCGGGTGCATGTGGGGCGAAGGGGAGGCGCTTCGCCCCACATGTCACGCCCTAAGTTGGGGAAAAGGAATGACGGCCGGCGCCCTCGAATATCTCCGGCGCGTCAGCGTCTATCGACGCCTTTCGGCGCCGCCACTCCTCAAGTTGCCAAATTTCGATTTTCGCACCCACTCCGATTACCGCCACGTCTTTGCTGATTCCGGCGCCCTGCCGGAGCTGGACCGGAATGGTGATTCGCCCCTGCCGGTCAAACTTGCATTCCCCGGCCAGGGCAAAGAACTTTCTCTGAGCGTCGCGTGCGCGCTCGGTCAGGTCGTCGAGTTGCAGCATTCGCTCTACTTGCGCTTGCCATGCATCGGGAGGGAAGAAATGCAGACACGCCTCGGCTCCCTCGGTGAGCGTACCGCCTTCGGGAGTGAGGATTCGGAGCTTGTTTGGAATAGTCAAGCGGCCCTTCGAATCGAGCGTGTGATAAAAGGTGCCTGTGAAAAGCCTCATCGCTTCCGTTCGAATCCACCGGACAATCCCGAGCGGTAATCCCCACTATTCCCCACATTATGACACTTCTGGCGTCAATTGCGGGCTAAATTGCAACATATCGCCCACCGCACGTCAAGTCTGAGCGCAATAATGTTTGCGCCCGGTTATTTGCCGGGATTGTCGAACCTCATTTGCCGCTGTCTGCAAGGTTCATGGTTCGACAAGCTCACCACGAACGGGGGTTTTTGCGTTCGTCGAGACCCGCAGCCATGTGAACTCGATACAAGCTCGCTACGAAACGGGGGTTTGGCGGTGAGGGGTGGAGGCGTTGGCCGGCGGCGTGAGATTCCACGGCGGACCGTCGTGCGTTCAGGCCGGGGTGACTAGCTCCATCCAGTAATCAAAGCCACCCGGTCCATTCCCTCAAGGTCGGGGAAAATCTCGGTCTTAAGACCCATTGAACGCATCGAAGCCGCGCCCCGCACCAGGCCCGCCTGGTCGAAACCGATCTCGAGCAACATCGGGCCGCCCGGACTTATGGCGGCGGTTTGAATGAGACGGCGGCACAGCGCGAACCCGTCGGGTCCTCCGTCGAGCGCCAGGCGCGGCTCGAAATCGCGCACTTCGCGCTGCAAATGCGGTATTTCACCGGTCGGGACATACGGCAAGTTCGCAACCAGAAGGTCGGGCGGCGGTATCGTCGCGGGTTGCAGATCGGCCACGACGAAATTTACGGTCGCGCCATGCGCGCTTGCGTTCCCCCTGGCTACCTCGACCGCTTCGGTGGATATATCGGACGCGATCACCCGCGCCGACGGCAGGAAGCGCGCTATCGCAATGGCCGCCGCCCCGCAACCGGTTCCGACGTCGACGACCAGCGGACCGTATCGAGGGTCTGGACGAAGCTCGCCGCCGCGGACCTTCAGACCGGCGCACTCGAGCGCCTTTTCGACCAGTGCCTCGGTGCAGGGGCGCGGCGCGAGCACCCGACGGTCCACTTTGAATTCCAGCCCCATGAATTCCCGCTTGCCCAGAACGTAATCGACCGGCTCGCCGCGACTCCGTCTTTCAATGAAAGCCTCGTATCGCCGGGTCTGCCCGTCTGTTAGGAGAGAGTCCCGGTTTACGTGCAGGTCAATCCGCGCAACGCCGAGCGCGCCGGCAAGAAGAAGGTCGGCGTCGAGAATGCAGGACTCGACTTTTGCCTTTTTAAGCTGCCGGCAGCCCCAGGCTCTGGCGTCGGCGCGGCGCGGACGTTCCAGCCTTGGCTCAGGCTCCGGCCAGGATGAGCCGCTCGGCCTCGTCGGTTTCGATGAGCGCCTGGACGAGTTCGTCGATCTCTCCATCGAGAAACGCCTCGATGCCGTAAAGCGTTTTAGATATGCGGTGGTCCGTAACCCTATCCTGCGGGAAGTTGTAGGTGCGCATCTTGGCGCTGCGGTCGCCCCCGCCAATCTGTGAGCGCCGCGAGTCCCCGCGGTCGGCGTCCTGTTTTTGCCGCTCCAGGTTCAACAGCCGCGAACGCAGGATAGCCATCGCCTTGGCGCGATTCTTGTGCTGGGACTTCTCATCCTGAATCGATACGATCAGTCCCGTAGGCAGGTGCGTAATGCGAACGGCGGAGTCGGTGGTGTTAACGCTCTGACCGCCGTGCCCCGAGGACCTGAACACGTCGACGCGGATGTCGTCCTCGTCGATTTTCACGTCGATTTCCCGAGCCTCGGGCAACACCACCACCGAGGCGGCGGACGTGTGCAGACGGCCCGACGACTCGGTAACCGGAACGCGCTGGACCCGGTGCACTCCGCTTTCGTGTTTCAGGCGCTGATACGCTCCGTCACCGCGGATTGCGATTATCGTCTCCTTGACGCCGCCAAGTTCAGTGAGCGTTTGGCTTAGCAACTCGACCTTCCAGCCCGATCGTTCGGCGTGACGGCTGTACATGCGTAAAAGGTCGGCGGCGAACAGCGCCGCCTCGGTCCCGCCGGTTCCGGCGCGAACTTCCATTATCACGGGGCGGTCGTCGTCGGGGTCTGTGGGAAGCAGCAAACGCCTCAACCGCTCTTCCAGTTCGGCGTTTTGACGGCGCAGTTCCGGCAACTCCGCCGCCGCGAATTCGGCCATCTCCGGGTCGGATACGTCGGCGGCCAGCTCGACCGTCGACTCGATCTCTCCGTCGAGGTTGCGAAGCTCTTGTATCACGCGAACTTTGGACTCAAGCCCGGAGTATTCCTTGCCCAGCCTGGCAAGCGCGCCAGGCTCCGACGCGACCTTGGGATGGCTCAGCAGTGTTGCCAGCTCCGCGAATCGAGCTTCTATCGCTTCGTAGCGCTCGTTCATGCCCTAATCTCGAATCCGATATCTGCGTACGCCGGCGGGCTTGTCACGTCCTCCGACCGCAGGACCTGCCCCATGGCCACGATGGCTACTTCGACCTGGTCTCGCGTCGGCGTTCTCGTTGTTATCGCCTGAAGCCATAGACCGGGCGCGAGCAGCAGCGCGGCCAGCGGATTGCTCCGGCGCGCCGCCAGAAATCGTATCAACTCGAATGCCAGGCCCGCGATGAGCGGAACGAGCAGGATTCGCGAGCCGATCCGGATGGGGAGGTCGGGCCGGCCGAGCAGGGCGAAGACCAGAACCGAAAGCAAAACGACAACGAGCAAAAAGTTGGTGCCGCACCGCGGATGCGCCGCGCTGTGCCGCATCACCCGCGCCACGGTGAGCTCGTCACCGGCCTCCAGCGCGTTCACCGTCTTGTGCTCCGCTCCGTGGTACTCGAATGTCCGGCGAATGTCGGGCAGAAAGCCGATAACGGAGAGATAAGCGATAAGGATGGCGAGGCGAATTACCCCCTCGACGAGATTGCTTACGAAATCCGACTCGATTCCCGCGTCCAGGGTCCGAACGATGAACAGCGGCGCGACGAAGAAGAGCGCGATCCCGAGCACGAGACCCAATCCCAGCGAGGCCCAGACAAATCCACCGCCCTCCGGCTCGGTCGGCTCATCGCCGCCGGATTCATCACCGTTTGCGGACGCCGGCTCGGCGGGCTCGATCGAGACTTCGGCGGAAAAGGCCAGGGACTTCATTCCCAGCACCAGAATGTCCCACATAGCAGCCGCGCCGCGAAGTACCGGCACCCGCCTGAACGCTCGCGCGAGTCTGCCCGGCGTGATGGGCTCGGCTTTTACCACCACGTGTCCCGCCGGGTGCCGCACGGCCGTAGCCACGCACTTGCGGCTTCGCATCATCACACCATCGAGTACGGCCTGACCGCCATATTTGATGCGCTCTTCCGTGCTGGGCGAGTCGGGTTTGGCGGAGTCCCGTGCGTCAGTATTGAGGGCCGTCGTTAAGTTTCCCATGGGTATAAGCCGAGGCCCGCGCGCGGCCCCGGTTCGAGAGCTACGCCCCGGCCGGCTGGGCCTTTTTCTGCAAGCGTCGCTTGAATCGCTCGACCTGCCCCTGACTGTCCACAAGTCTCTGCGTTCCGGTGAAAAACGGATGGCAGTTCGAGCAGATGTCGATGCGCATCTCGGGGTTGACAGATCTGGTGACGAACGTATTTCCGCACGAGCAAGTGACCACGCACTCCACGAAATTTGGGTGGATTCCCGGCTTCATGCTCTCTCCCCAAGGAACGCTGTCTGTCGATAATCGATTTTATCACGCGGAAAGCGTCAACTCCGCGAGCGGTCTTCGCCCGTCGGCGAACGGTCCGAGCGCGCCAGCCAGTACAAAGTCGCGATCATAAGCAGCGCCAGCGCGGCGAGGGCGTAGAGTTTCTCCAATCTCTGGAAATAGATAGCCACAACGCCAAACACGGCGCCGACGGCATAGTAGGCAAGTACGACTTTCCGCGGCGAGAGACCCGCTTTCAGCAGCCTGTGGTGCAGGTGGTCGGTGTCGCGCGCGTGGAACTTGCCGCCCGCGCGCAGCCTTCGCGCTATCGTCCAGGCCACGTCGAGAATCGGAATGCCCAGCACCAGCAACGCGGTCGCTATTTTGGCCCCTCCGATGATCGCGAGAACTCCTATCAAATATCCGAGAAGATGAGCGCCGGAATCGCCCATGATGATCGACGCCCTGTGAAAATTGAAGGGCAGGAACCCCAACGCGGCTCCTACGACCGCAAGCCCCATCGTCGCAATTGCGTATTGCCCCAGACGGATCGAGAGCACGGCCAGCACGGCGGCGGCGACTACGGCCACCCCGCCCGCAAGTCCATCGACGCCATCGACGAAATTCATGGCGTTCATCATTCCGGCAATCCAGAACAACGTGAACGGGATAGCCACGACCAGCGAAAGGAAGATGATCCCGCCCATAGGGTTGCTGATCCCGTCGATGCGCACGCCGAACGCCACGGGAATGGCGGCGGCGACGAGCTGTCCCAGGAACTTGTCGCGGGGCGCCAGACCGCGCAAGTCGTCAACCAGGGTGATCGCCACGACCGCGACCGCGCCGACAAGCAGACCGATCGTGGGCGTATCGAGCGGGACGGCAATTATCGTTCCAAGGACGAACGCCACGAGGATTGCCGGACCGCCGAGCCGCGGAATGGCCTGGGAATGAATCCTGCCGGGACCCGGCGCGTCGAGCCAGCCGAAACGGTGTCCGGTCCATCGAGCGAGCCACGTGCCCGCGAAACCGACAGGCAACGCGACCGCCAGGGCCAGCCAGTTCACGTTGGACACAAGAAACTCCCCGTCAAGGGTCGCGGCGCCAGCATGTGCGAAGTATATGTTCCAGCGTCGAGCCGGATTGCCCGAACTATCGCAAATTGGTGTTTTGACCCGGTTTTAAGTAAGGGAATACAATTTAGCCTCGTCGTCGGGAACATAACGTTTGGCACGTGGCGTCGTTACGTGCGAGTTTTGCGGTGCGTGGGATTCGCAAGTTCCCGCTCATCGAGTCGGGCAATTCATAGGAAAAGCGAGGTTTTGTTGCCGACACAAGTTTCCCTAGGCCCAAACGAATCGTTCGAAGCCGGTCTGCGCCGTTTTAACAAGCGGGTTCAGCAGGACGGCATTCTGGCTGAAGCGCGCAGACGCAAGCATTTCGAAAAGCCCAGCGTGCGCCGGAAGAAGAAAGAAGCCGCCAGAGACCGCAAGGCGCGGAGGGCCGCGCTTAAGGCTTCCAAGGCCCTGAATTCCGAATACGCGTTTTAGCCTGCTCCCCCTATCCCGTCTTCAGGCCGGCGGTTTGATCCACACAAGATAATCCCGGATGCGTATAGCGGACCAAATCTTCGAAGACCTCAAGCAGGCCATGCGCAATCGCGACGCGGCCCGCGTTACAGCACTGCGCTTTATCAGAAGCGAGATCCAGAAGGCCGAAAAGGCAAGCCGGAAACCGCTCGAGGACCCCGCGGTAATCCAGAATCTGGCGACCCAGGCGCGCCGCCGGAGGGAGTCGATAAGCGAGTTCAAGAAGGCGAAGCGGGAAGAGCTCGTCGCCAAGGAAACCGCCGAGCTCGACATAATCCTGTCGTACATGCCCAAACAGCTTAGCCGCGAGGAAATAGCCGGCGCGGCGCGGGAGATAATCGCCGACGTGCAGGCCAGCTCACCTGGCGACATGGGAAAGGTCATGGGTCCGTTGATGGCCCGGCTTCGCGGCAGGGCCGACGGAGCGACGTGTTCCCAGGTCGTGCGTGAGCTGCTCGGCGCATAGCAGCCCGGCGTAGCTGATACCGACTTGGCGGCGCGGGTAGACGTTCTGTCCGATACGCAGGCGCGGCCCATCGAATCGCTCGTTGAATCGATCAGCGCCGCTTGCCGCGCAGCGGTCGAGCGGGCCGGGATCGACCGCGACGTCGAGTTTGCCTGTCGGTTGACCGATGGCCCGGGAATGCGCCGGCTCAATCGCCAGTTTCGGGCAATCGATCGTGAAACCGACGTGCTGGCGTTTCCCCGAGACCAGTCCAGTCCCGGCGGCGACATCGCCATCGCAATAGACCACGCCCGCGCCGCCGCCCGGCGCGACGGCTCAACGGTTGAAGCCGAAGTCGCCTATCTCGCCGCTCACGCCGCTCTGCATCTGCTGGGGCACGATCACCATTCCGACGACGACTACGAGAGAATGCGCGATGAGGAAGACGGCGTGCTCGCGATGATCGGCGTCGCCAATCCACGGCGTTTCGAGGAGATCATCTGACCTCGCCCAGGGCGATGACCGAGAAGCTGACCATCAAGTCATTTGCGAAGATCAACCTCGGCCTCGAGGTTACCGGCAAGCGCGCCGACGGGTTTCACGAGCTGATATCGGTGATGCAGTCGATCAGCCTGCATGACGTTCTGACGATATCGAAGGCTCCTGGCATCACCGTCGACGGCGATGTCCCGCCCGAGGATGATCTGGTCCGAAAGGCCGCCGGTCTGCTCAGAGAAACCGTCGGCGGGGCGCATGGCGCGCACCTGACTCTGCGCAAAGCCATTCCGACAGGGGCGGGTCTCGGCGGCGGCAGCTCGAACGCCGCCTGCGCTCTGCTCGGCCTCAATCAGCTCTGGGGAGCCGGACTTGACATAAACGAGCTTGCGCCGCTGGCGGCGGAGCTTGGTTCAGACGTGCCGTTTTTCCTTCGGGGAGGAACGGCGCTTGCGAAAGGCCGGGGCCACCGGGTGTCCGCGCTCCCCGAACCGCCTTCGCATGAGGTGGTGATCGCAATGCCCGCCCAGTCTCTCTCGACGGCTCGCGTCTACGCCAATGCCAAGCCCTGCCATTTCTCGGAGGGAACCGCCACGCTCTCTCTGGCCGAGGGGCTTCACGGTGGCCGGCTCCTCTATTCGCAAATCCGAAACTGCCTTCAGACTCCGGCGGTCGGCTTGCTTCCGCGGATCGCCTGGCTGACCTCGGAGTTGCGGAGGCTGGGGGCCAGGGCGAGCATCGTGTCGGGCAGCGGCAGCGCGTGTTTTGGACTTTTCACCGAGCGCGAACCGGCCCGGCGGGCCGTCGCCGAGCTGGCGGCGGCGGGGTACTGGGCCAGAACGTGCGCGTTCGTTAAAGCGTGGAACGGCCTGCCGTCCCGCGCGCAAACAGATGCGCCGGTCATGTAATCGTCGGCGTTAGAATACGCTTGCCGGTAGAGCGGCATCCGCGGCGACGTAGCCAAGTGGTTAAGGCGGGGGTCTGCAAAACCCTTATCGTCGGTTCGATTCCGACCGTCGCCTCCAGTCAAGCGAACCCGTCTGATCCGCCGCCTTCTTCCGTCCAGTTTCTTTCTTCGGAAACCCGGCAAAAGACGCCGGTCCGCGCCGGTTGGGAATCCGCGGTTCATTTCATGCAAAGGCGAGCTCGCGGACTCGCCTCCAGATCCGCGCCGCCATTCGGTCGAAATCATCGGCTCCGCGTACGATCGCGACGTTGTCGTCTCCGAAATGCTGATGAAGCCACGCGACCACCGAATTGACGCTGCTCGCGTCGGCCTGGGCGTTCGTGTTGCGGGCGTTCACCATCTTCTCGACGGTGGCCCGAACGGAATCTCGAGACGGCTGCCGCAGTCGCTGGCTCGCGATCACCGTACCTTGCTCGATGGCGAATAATTCGACCTCGTCCGGTCCGGGGCCGTGATCGAAGATGATTGCCCTGACCCCGGCCAGTCCTCCCGCAACCGGATTCGGAACCCCGCGAACCCTGCGCAGACGTCTCAGAATCCTGCGCGCCGCGGCTTCGTCGGCGTCGGAGGCCGCGCTGAGAAGCTCGAACGTCGCCTTCGGGCCGCGGAGCAGAAAACGCTCCGCCGCGCGGTAGCTGAGCTGAGACTCGACCTCAAATCGTCGCCTTCGGGACGGCATTCCGAACACCCGGCGCACCGTGGCGGCGAGTCCGCGGGCGGCGGCGGCGGTCCTGTAGGGACCGGCATAGACCGCGCCGTCGTCGGTCACCTCGCTAACGCAGCCGACGACGGGGTCGGCCTCGGGTCCCAGCCGCACGAACCTGGCCGGAGAACGCCGCCTTAGCTGAACGTTGAATACCGGTTCGAGCTCGCGGATTCGCTCGATCTCCAGCAGTGTCGCTGAAAAGTCGGAGCCGGTGACCTCGTGATCGATGGAGGCCGTAGCCTCGAGCAGTCCCTGCCATGTCTTTTGAGCCGCTCTCACGCCTGTGAAGTGACTGCGAACCCTGCGTTGCAGCGATCTGGACTTGCCGACGTACAACGCGCCGCCGTCGGCTCCCCAGAAGACATACACTCCCGGCAGCGCCGGCAGATTGAGCGAAGCCCATCGCGCCAGTTCCGCCCTGCGTCGCGGCAGCCCGCGATTGCCCGCGCCGATCGCGAAATCTCTGAGATCGGCAACGGTGGCGAGTCCCCGCCGCTTAGCCATTTCGGTGAGTCGCCGGAAGAGCTCGGCGGCGTTTCTGGCGTCCGGCAGCGCCCGATGCGCCGTCTCCATGTTTACGCCGAAATGTTTCATACCGGCCTGCAAGCCGAGCTGTTTGAGACCCGGAACGAGTCCGGCCAGAAGCTCCATCGTGTCCAGTCCGTCGCCCGCGAAACGCGGACGCCCCGCCCAAATCGCTTCGTGATTCAGGAACGCCAGGTCGGCCGGCAGATTGTGCGACACGAGAATCGCGCCGTTTGCGAATGCGGCGAACTCGTCCAGGACCGTCTCGACCGGCGGCGCGTCGTAGAGCTGCTCCGGCAGGATTCCCGTCAAGGACGATATGAATCGCGGCAGCCGCCGGCCAAGTCTCACGAATGATGAGTACTCGGCCGTTTCGCTTCTCGAGTTGAATCTCACTCCGGCCAGCTCGATTATTCGGTGCCGGCCCGATCTCCCGCCGTTGCTCTCAACGTCGAACACGACGAACTCCGCTTCGTCGATTGATCTTTGCCCCAGGTCCCAGTTAGCCAGCGAGCAGACCCCGTGCTCGTCGATGAGAAAGCGAGCGTCAGCGCCAAGCAGGGCCGATATTTCTTGGACAAGCCGTGCCGGGGGCGGGCCGCGGAGCGCGAGCGCGTGCTGGACCACCACGTCCAGCGCGGCGGGTTCGCCCCGGCCGTTGAGATAGGCGTAGGCTGATTCCGCAACGCTGCTCCGCCGGCCGCCTGCGCGCCGCGGTGAGTCCGCCGTTCTCATCAACGCCGCTTTTCATTGGGCTTTTGACCAAGCGCCACCGAGCCTAAGACTCCGACAGCCGCCATAATCAGCGCCCCGAGAAATACGTAGACGAAGCTCTCGACCTCTATCGCGTCGATGAAGATATCGGCCAGCCAAAACATGAGCGCGCCCAGCAGGAAATGCGTAAGTCCCAGCGTAGCGAGCGTGAGCAAGCATCTGATTGGACCTAGCAGCGCGTTGAGCACTGGACGCACTAACGAGTTCAACGCGGCAAAAACGACCGCGAAGCCGGCGGCGGTCGACCAGTACTCCGGCGTGTCGCCTGGAGGAAGCGTTACGTGCGGGGCGAGGACCGCTGAGACGAGCACTATCCCCAGAAAACTCGAGGCCCACTGAACGAGTAACCGTCTAAGCATTTTCAGCCAGTGTGGGAGACGGCATTCAATCGGTGCTGCGGAGCGAGTCCTTCAGGTATTCGCTCCGGCTACTTCCGCACCTCGACATTGGCGGACTGCTCCAGCGGTTTGATCATCGCCACCATGTCGCTGTCGCCCAGACCGGACGCCTGCCCCTCTCTGGCCATCAGCTCGGCCATCGAACCCACCAGCATTCGAATCCCAAGATCGCGCGCCTGCTTGGTTCCCAGCGCGAGGTCCTTGGTCAGCAGATCGAGGCTGAACTGCGCGTCGAAGTCATTGTTGAGGATCATGGTCCCGATGTTACGTTCCATGACCCTTCCGCCGGATGACGAACCCATGAGCACTTCGAAGAGTTGACCGGGGTCGATACCGTATTTCGTCGCCGCGACGAAGGCCTCGCAGCAAACCGCCAGCGTTCCACCCAGAATGACCTGGTTGGCGAGCTTGGCGGCCGACCCGCAGCCGGAGGACCCCATGTGATGGATGGAGGCCCCAAGGGTCTCGAGGATCGGCTTTGCGCGTTCAAAGTCCGGCAGATCGCCCCCGACCATGATCGCCAGCGTTGCCGCTTTGGCGCCGGTGGGGCCGCCGCTGACCGGCGCGTCCAGATATCCCACGCCGCGCAATTTCGCCGCGTCGTAAAGGCGGCGCGACGTGTCCGGCCCGTTGGTGCTGAAGTCGAGAATGAGCGAATCGCTTGGCGCGGCCTCGATCACCCCGCCGTCGCCTAGAAAGATCTCCTCGCAAACGTCGGGCGTCAGCAGGCACGCCATCGTCATCTCGCAGGCCGCCGCCAGCTCTGCCGGAGACGCAGCCCACTCGGCCCCACTCGCGACAAGCTCGTCCGCCTTTGAGGCCGTGCGGTTGTAGACCACAACGTCGTAGCCGCCCGCCAGCAGATTGGCGGCCATCGGAAGGCCCATGTGCCCCAGACCAATAAATCCAACCTTCATCCGTTAAAACCTCCAAATCCGGGCGAGATAATCAGAACCGAGTGCGGAAAGCCGCGCGATGCGGCAATTTGCGGCCTGTCAGTCTGCCGCCTTGGCGCCTGACCGGGACATCTCGACCGATCCCGCCCCGAAAGTCTCCTCTAGCCGGGCCGCCAGCTCGCCGCCGGCCATCACGCGGCGCGGCCAGCGCAGCCTCGCATTTTCTCCGCCGCCTTCAACCAACAGTTGCAATTCCGTTTCACCCGGGAACCGGGCCGAGGTGCGATCGAGAATCGCGAGCAGCTTCGTGTCGCGATCCGCGTCGCCGGACTTCGTAAGCGTGACGATAATGGCATCGACCGTTGCGGACCCGTTTATCTCGTCGGGTTCAACCGGGGCCTCATCGGGGGGTGTTGAATGGTCGGGCAATTCACCCGGCGGTTCCGGGGCCGCGCCGCTGAATTCAGGCTCGATAGCTCCAGCCGGCGCGGTTTCGTATGGTTGATGCTCCGCCGCGCCGTTCGCGCCGTAATCGACCGAAAACTCGCGAATCGATCCGCCGTTTCCAACCAGCAACCTGGACTCACGGTCGTCCGCTTCGATCTCGCCTGAAGCTATAACGACGCTTCCGTCGACAATGTGCTCACGGTGGTCCTGAAAGGCCCGTGGAAATATGGTCACCCCGATCGAGCCATCCGGGGCCTCCAGGGTGAATGAGGCCATCTCCGCGCCCTTGCGTGTTGTAAACACCCGAATGGCTCCGACCTGACCGCCCAGCGTAACTCCGGTCTGGCCGTTGTGCGCTTCGCCGATCTCTCCGGGCGAGAACGATATAGCCCTTCGCAATTCCCCCCATACACGGTCGATTTCGCCGCGCGTGAATGCGAATCCCAGCAATTCGATCTCCCACAGCCGTTTTCGCGCCTCGGAGGCCGGTTCAACGTCTGGTAGCGGCGGCGGCTCGGCTTTTCCGACCAGCAGCGAGTCGAACAACGTGGCGTGACCGAGCAGTCCCTCACGCTCCAGTTTGTTCGCCCGCTCCATCGTCGGGGCGAGAGCGCTGAGAAGCGCGTTACGTTCGCCCAGCTCGTCGAACGCACCGGCTTTTATCAGGCTTTCCAACGCCCTTCTGTTCAGCGTTCGCAGATCGACGCGCTCGCAAAAGTCTTGCAACGAACCGAATGGTCCGTCGCGCCTGGCGGCAACGATGCCTTCTATCGCTCCCCGCCCGACGTTCTTTACGGCGCTCAGTCCATAGACGATTGCCTGTCCATCCAGGCGGAAGTCAACGTCACTGCGCGAAATCGAGGGCGGGATGACCTCGATGCCGAAATCCCCGCATTCGGCCACGGCCGCGGCCAGCTTGCCCGAATCGCCGCTGCTGGTGATGAACAACGACGCCATGTATTCGACCGGATAGTTGGTCTTGAGATAGGCCGTCCAGTACGCCACCGTGCCGTAGAAGAAAGCGTGGGCCTTGTTGAACCCGTAACCGCCGAAAGGCTCGACAAGGTCATAGATGCTGCGGGCGACGTCCAGCTTGATTCCTCGGGAAACTGCTCCCTCGATGAACTTGTCTCGCTGGATCCTGAGCTCCTTGGGGATTTTCTTTCCCAGCGCCTTGCGCATCACGTCTATTTCCGGCCAGCTAAATCCGGCCAAATCGCGCGCCGCGACCAGCACCTGGTCCTGGTAGACCATCACGCCGTGGGTTTCCCGCAGAATCGGCTCCAGTTTCGGATGAAGGTATCTGACTTTCGAGGGGTCCCTTTTGGCCTCGATGTACGACTCGACATTCGCCATCGGACCGGGCCGGTAAAGCGACACCATCGCGGCGAGATCGTCGACCGAGGTGGGTTTCAGCTGGGTCAGATATCTCGTCATACCGCTGCTTTCGAGCTGAAACAACCCAACCGTCCGCCCGCTGGAAAGCAGGTCGAACGTCTTGGCGTCGTCAAAAGGAATGCCGGCCGGCTCGAGAGTGATCCCCCGGTTTTCCCGAACGAAATCGAGCGCCGTCGAGATCGTCCTGAAAGTCGCCAACCCGAGGAAGTCCATCCTCATGAATCCGATCTGCTCGAGAGTTCCGAACTTGAACTGCGCTACCGGATCACCGCTCGTGCCCGACCGCATCAACGGCACGTGCTCGACGATGGGAACGTTGGCGACGACTACCCCCGCGGCGTGCACCGACGCATTTCGCGCCACGCCCTCGAGCTGCCGCGCCGTGTCGATAAGTTTTTTTATCGAGTCGTCCGATTCATAGCGGTCCCGCAGAGGCGCCACCACTTCCAGCGCCCGCTGGATATCAAACGGGTCAACGGCGCTAAATGGAATCGCCTTGGAGATCTCGTCGACCGTGTCGTAAGGCATGCTGAGCGCCCGGCCGACGTCCCGAATCGCCTGCCGGGCCGCCATCGTTCCGAACGTAGCTATTTGCGCTACGTGGTCCCGACCGTATTTCTGGGCGACGTAGTCGATGACCTGGTCCCGTCCGTCGTCGGGGAAGTCCATGTCGATGTCGGGCGGCTGCCCGCGCCGGCCCTCGTTGAGGAACCGCTCGAACGGGATGTTGCGCTCCAGCGGATCGATATCGGATATGTAAAGCGCGTAGGCCACGAGGCTGCCGCCGACCGACCCGCGCGGACCGGCCAGCATCTTGCGTCCGCGGGCGAACCTGAAGATGTCGGCGTGAATCAGGAAGTAGGCCGAAAACCCCAGGTCCTGGATGATGCCGAGCTCGCGGTCGAGCCTCGCCGTGTAGCTGTCGTCCGAGTCTGAGATGCGCTCCCGGAGTCCCGCAAACGCGGTTTTCCTCAAGTGCGAGTCTTCGGTCTCCCCCGCCGGTATCTCGATTTTGGGCAGGGAAATCCGCCCGAAATCGAGTTCCAGGTTGCAGCGCTCGGCGATTGCCAGCGTGTTCAGGGCGGCCTCCGGATAATCGGCAAACGCCTCGATCATCTCCTCAGGCCCGCGCAGGTGGTAAGCCCCCTCCATCTTCATTCGGTTGGGGGAGTCCATGGTTGTATTGGTGCCGATGCACAAAAGCACTTCGTGCGCGTACGAGTCCTCTTTGCGCAGGTAGTGCACGTCGTTGGTCCCGACCAGCCCTACTCCCAGATCACGCGCCACGCTCGCTAGCGTTTGGTTGAGCTCGGCCTGATGCGGCCTGGCGTGATTCTGAATCTCGATGAAATAGTTGTCTTTACCGAAGACGTCGGCGTACCAGGCACCCCGTTGGCGGGCGTCGTCCGGATTTCCGTCCAGCACCGCGCGGGGCACTTCGCCCGATTCGCATCCCGACAGGCAAATCAGTCCCCGGGAGTGCTCCGCCAGCAGCTCCCTGTCGATTCGGGGGCGGTAGTAAAAGCCTTCCAGTTGAGCCTTGGTGGCCAGTTGCAAGAGATTGCGGTATCCGGCCTCGCCGGCCGCAAGCACCGTAAGGTGTCTGGAAGCCATATCGAGTTTGCGGTCGCGGTCGCGGCGGGTGCGGGACGCCATGTAAAACTCGCACCCTACTATCGGCTTTACGCCCTGGTCGCGCGCCGCCATGTAGAAGTCCATGGCCCCGTGCATCGCGCCGTGGTCGGTGATCGCGATCGCGTCCATACCCAATTCTTTGGTCCGCCGAATGAGGTCGGGGATTTTGCACAGCCCATCCAGGAGACTGAATTCACTGTGAACGTGAAGGTGAGCGAAGCTCTGGGCGTGGACGCTAGACATCAGCCCGATTCTAGGTCGCGCGGCTGTCGTAAACAAACGCCCCGGACGGCCGATCGAGGACTAAAATGGCGTGCTTGATCGATAGTCGACGAATGGATTCGAGAAGGCGGCCGTCGACTCAGCTTGTTATGGAATGAGTTCTTGGTCGAACCCGCTGACCGCCGGGGCAAGGCGGGCTATCATAATCGGCGACGTGGACCGGCACTCGATATGTTTCGAGTTGTCAACTCAGTGAGTGGTGAGGGCTAGTTTGGACGGGACATTCATCCTGATCCTCGCGGTCATTGCGATCGCGGTGATTCTGCTGCCCCGAATCCTGCCGCCGCGCGGCCCCAGCTGCAATCGATGCGACGGCACAGGCTTCGTAAACGAACGGTGGCCGGACCCATCGGCGCCGGGCGGCTGGCACGAACTCGAGGGTCAATGCCCGAAGTGCAAGGGCAAGGGCAAGCTTAGATCGTGACCTGCGCGCGGGCCGGCAGCATCGCCTAGCCTGCCGGCGTCCTGATCACGGACCCTATTTTCGTCGGCCTGGACGCCGGCACGAGCTCGGTAAAGGCTTCGGCCTACACCGCCGCCGGACGGCTGATCGCTGCAAGGACGGCTGATCTCAAGCTCCTTCAACCCGAATCGGGCGCGGCCGAACAGGACCCCGACCAGCTAGTCGATCGGGCCGTCGACTGCCTGGCCAGCTGTGTCCGCGACGTTCGCGGCGCGGGTCATTCCGAAATCGCCGCCGTCGCGCTCAGCTCGATTCTAGGTTCCGTCATTCCGCTGTCCGCGGACGGATCGCCGCTGGGCAACGCCTTGACGTGGGCCGACCTGCGTTGCTCGGCGGACGCCCGCGACGCGAAATCGGCGATCGACGAGGACGACCTGTATCGGGATACGGGATGCCAGATTCACTCGTTCTACGTCGGACCCAAGATCGCCTGGCTTCGCCGTTGCCGGCCGTCAGTTTTTCGCAACGCTGCGCATTTCGTTCCAACAAAGGCATATCTGGTCAAACGCTTGACCGGCGAAATGCTTATCGACCGTTCGGTGGCTTCGGGTTCGGGTCTGTTGCGGCTGGACGGTCCGGTCTGGAATGCCGATTGGCAGTCGTATCTGGACCTGAAACCGGCAAGGCTGGGTGAGGTTGTCGAACCCTTCACAACTCTGAAGTTTCTTCCCGACGTCAGCCGCGGCGTCGGGCTGCCCTCCGATACTCCGCTCGTTATCGGCGGCTCCGACGGCACGCTCTCCAGTCTCGGCGTAGGAGCGCTGCAACCGGGGCAATACGCCGCCATGCTCGCAACCAGCGGCGCGTTTCGGACCGTGAGGCCGCAACACGCCTTGCATCCCGAGAACAAGACCTGGGCTTACTATCTGGCCGATGGGCTCTGGGTATGCGGCACGGCGGTTAGCAGCGGCGGGATCGTGTATCGATGGGTCCGCGACACTTTGTTCCGCGATGAATCATCGGCGCTGATGGCGTCGGGAGGCGACGGCTACGACGTGGTGAACGCGGCCGCGGCGTCCGTTCCGCGAGGGGCTGGAGGTCTGCTCATGCTCCCTTACCTCTCGGGCGAGCGGTCGCCAAACTGGAACGTCGATTCGCGCGGGATGCTGGCGGGACTGAATCTGAGTCACGACCGACGCCATATCGCCCGGGCGGCGATGGAGGGAATATCCATTCACTTTGCGCAGGCCGCCGCCGCGCTTATCGAAGTGTGCGGTCCGCCCGCCGAAATCAGGGCCACGGGCGGCTTCCGCAAGTCGGACCTCTGGACTCAGACCATGGCCGACGCGCTTGGCTGCAAGCTCTCGCTACCGCCGAACGTCGACGCGTCGTGTCTGGGCGCGGCGCTCATCGCCATGCGTGCGCGCGGCGTCTTCGAGTCCCTTTTCGACGCCGCCAAACTCGTCGCTATCGAAAGCGAGGTCGTTCCTGATCCGGCGGGTGTGAAACAATACGCGGACCTGTCCAATCTCCACCAGAGGGTTTACGAGTCCTTGCAGCCAGCTTTCGGCGATATCGCCTCGGCGGCAGTTGATGGCGACTAGCTCCCGCGCCCGCACTCTCCTGCGACTCGCCGGATCCCCCGATCTCAGGTATCTCATGGTCACTTCGGTGCTGTTCTACCTAGGGTTCTCGGTTTACAACACCGTGTTCATCAATTTCGTGGCCGAGGAGATCGGCATAAGCGCGACCGAATTGGGCGTTCTCGAATCGATGCGGGAAGTTCCGGGGCTGCTGAGCGTGCTAATCGCGGCGGTCACCATGTGGCTGCTCGAACCCGTGCTGGCCTTTATCGCGCTGGCGGTCATGGCCATAGGGGTCGTCAACTACCTGCACGTCAACGCCGTTTGGTCGCTGGTGCTTTTTTCGCTTGTCTGGAGCATCGGCTTCCACACGTGGCAGCCGCTGGCGTCGTCCATGGCGCTGAGAATGGGACCGGCCGGCCAGGAAGGCCGGCGGCTCGGGCTGCTGCGTTCCGTCGGCAACGTTGGCGGGCTGGCAGGCATCGCGCTGGTCTTCATCATGGTGCGGTTCATGTCGCTGCCATTTCGGCCGATGTTCGTCATTGCCGGGGTCGCCATTTTCGTCGGCGCCTTTGCGCTGCTTCGCATTAGCCGCATGGAGACCATCCAGCCTCAGAGGATCGTTCTGAGGCGCGAGTACTGGCTGTATTACGTGCTCCAGTTTCTCAACGGGACCCGCCGGCACATTTTCATGACGTTCGCGATCTTCGCGCTGGTAAGGGTCTATGAAACCAGCCTGGAAACCGTCTCGATTCTCTCGTTCATAAACCAGATAGGCAGCGTCGCCGCCGGTTACATTGCGGGCAGATTGATCGACCGGCACGGCGAGCGAAAAGTGCTTGCGCTGGGGTTCGCGGCCCTCACCGCCATATTTCTCGGCTATGCGTTTATAGAGGTCGTCTGGATTCTCTTCGCGCTCTATGTAGTCGACAACGTGATGTTCAGTCTCTCGGTCGGTATAGATACTTACGGGAAGAAGATCCTGATCAAGGCGTCGGATTTGCGGCCGACCATGGTCACCGGTCAAACGATGAACCACGTGGCGGCGGTGGTAGTTCCCGTTATGGGCGGCTTGCTGTGGCAAGCGTTCGGCTATTTCGTGCCGTTTGTCGCCGGGGCGGCGGTCGCGGCTATCTCGGTCGGCGTAAGTCTCTTGATTTTCCGATCTGGTCCGTCCGCAGCCGGGGACGCGCCGGGCGAGCGGGTGAAAGCGTCCGAAGCCGCGGAGCTTTGAGCTAGAGACCAAATAACTGGCGACGGCGGGCCGCAGCGGGTCTGAATTTCACGGTCGAGCACACCGAAAAAAGCTTGCAATCTCCCCTGAATGTATCCTCTAATACAAGATGTAGAGGTCAGATGGGGGGTTCTCTGCTTTGTACGCTATATATAGTAGTGGCGCAGATGGTCGGCCCTTATTAGCTCACAGGCACAAAGTGGTCCGCGGTACTGGTTTTCGTCGTCCTTGACTGAAGCCTTGTATTGGCGTGCAGTGGGTCGTATGAGACCCATTCTGCCGTGGGCGGTCCTGGTCGCATCGTTCTGCGCGGTTGTGGCGGCGTTGTTGACGATCCGGGGCGTGGGCGCCCAGCACAATACCGACGATGCCAGCCTAATAAACGTCACCAGCCTGGCGCAGCTAGACGCCATCCGCTGGGACCTGGACGGCGACGGCACGGCGGACAATCCCACCGACTCGACCGACCCCGACGACGCCAATGCTCAGACGCAAGGGGACGCCTATTCGGCGGCCTTCCCGAGCGTCACTTGCCCCACTGATGGGTGCACGGGTTACGAGCTGATGAATGACCTGAACTTCAGCCGTTCCAAGTGGGCTAGCGGCGACGGCTGGGATCCTATCGGCATCTATACGGGTACTGGTGGGTCTCCCTACGGTTCCCCGTACACGGCGATCTTCGAGGGCAACGGCCACTCTATCTCTAACCTGTACATCGACCGTGAGGAAGAAGACGGCGTGGGCTTGTTCGGTAACTTCGGCAGTTACGGGGTCAGCCGCACCATCGAGATACGCAACGTGGAGCTGCGTAACGTCGACGTGACGGGCGGCGAAAACGTCGGCGGGCTGGTCGGATATTCCGGCGAAGGTTCGATCAGCAACAGCTCGGTCACGGGCGGCAGTGTCACCGGGGACACGGAGGTCGGCGGTCTGGCGGGGTCGAGTTCTGTCTCGATCGACAACAGCTCTTCCGCTGCCGCTGTCTCCGGAAAGGTCCAGATAGGCGGGCTGGTCGGGCATAGTCTCGATCCCATCACCAACAGCCACGCCAGCGGAAACGTCTCCGGCGAGGATGACGTCGGCGGGCTGGTGGGACGGAACGACGACGACATTACCAGCAGCTATGCGACCGGCGACGTGAGCGGTAGGGGCACCGACGGGGCGTCATCGGTCGGCGGACTGGTGGGAACACACTGGTATGACGGCAGCACCATAAGCAACAGCTATGCCACCGGCCACGTAACCGGCACCAGCTTCATCGGCGGGCTGGTCGGACTGGCCTGGGGCGGCAACATCCAGACCAGCTACGCCACGGGCGCCGTGACCGGCAAGGCAATAGAAACGGACGGCTACGTGAACCCCAGCGGCCGGATCGGCGGGCTGGTCGGGGGGAACCGTGGCGCGACCATCAGCACCAGCTATGCCACCGGCAACGTGACCGGCATGCATCATGTCGGCGGGCTGGTCGGGGAAAACACCGGCAGCACCATTCGCGCCACTTATGCCCACGGCGACGTGACCGCTACCGGGCCAGGGACGGGGACGAGCTGTCAGTCGGACAGAGACCCCGGCTGTCGAATCGGTGGGCTGGTCGGGACGAATGTTGACGGCGGCGCGATCATAAACAGCTATGCCATCGGTCAACTCATTGTCGAGTCAAACCATAATCGAGTCGGCGGGCTGGCCGGGGAAAGCCCGACAGAGAGACTCTATGCGACGGTGGGCTATGTAGACCCAGGGACGATCACCGCCAGCTACTGGGATACCGAGACCTCCGAGATGGCGGCGGGCGTCGGCACCGATGACGAGAACAACAACCGTGTGATCGACCCGAGGAACTTGGAAGTCAGGCCGATCCAGTTCGGGGAAACGGAGCAGGATGGGGTCGGCGGCAAGACGACGAGCGAACTGCAAACACCTACCGACTACACGGGCATCTACGAAACGTGGGACGACTCCCCTGACCTGGACCTAGACGACGACTTGACCACCGGCGATGCGAACGGGAAGGACGCCCCGTGGTACTTCGGAACCACGTCGGACTATCCAGTGCTGAAGATTGACGTGGACCTCGACGGCGACGTCGATCAGGACGACTACGACGCGCAGGCGCCGGGTCCAAAGTCGCCCCGCGTAACCGCAGTCAGCGTGAGTGGCATTACGCAGACAGGAGCGACGGTCACGGTCAACGTCGCCCATCCGAGCGGCAGCACGGTTTACATGCAATATAAGGCCGATTCGGAACAGACGTGGCGTAAGGCCAACAAGGCCGCCTCGACGAGGACGTTGACCGTCGAGCTGAGCGGGCTGACGGCGGGGCAGTCGTATGAGGTACAGGCGTCGTTGGACAGGAACTTCCCGTCGGGAGCCACCAGGACTCGTAACTTCGACACGCTGCCGGCAGGTCCCAGCGTAACCGGGGTGAGCGCGGGCGACATCACGCAGACCGAAGCGACGGCTACGGTAACGGTTGCCCACGCGAACGGCAGCACGGTGTACCTGCGTCACAAAGCCACGACGGACGCTGACTTCGGCACGCCGCAGGAGGCAGCCGTCTCGACGGGGACGACGTCAGTGACCTTCGATCTGACGGGGCTGACGGCGGGACTGTCGTACAAGGTGGAGGCGTCGTTCGACAACAACTTCCCGCCGAGCGCCACCGAGTCTTACGATTTCGACACCCTGCCGCCGGATCCGAGCGTTTCCGGGATCAGCCTCGGTGACATCACGAAGTCGGGGGCGACGGCGACGGTGACGGTTGCCCACCCGAACGGCAGCACGGTGTACCTGCGTCATAAGGCGTCCACGGAGACTGGCTTCGGAACGGCTCAAGAGGCCGCCGCGTCGGCGGAGACCGTGACCTTCACACTGAGCGGGCTGACGGCGGAAGTCTTGTATGACGTCGAGGCGTCGTTCGACAGCAATTTCCAGTCGGACGTCCAGACCGCCGCCTTCAGGACGAAGCCCGCCCCCAGCGTCAGTGGGGTCAGAGTGGACGGCATCACGCAGACGGGGGTGACGGCGACAGTGACCGTCGCCAACCCGGACGGGAGCACCGTCTACTTGCGCCATAAAGCGGCTACGGAGACTACCTTCGGCACTGCTCGGGAGGCTACCGCTGCCGCCGATGCGGAGACTGTGACCTTCACACTGAGCGGGCTGACGGCGGGACAGTCGTACGAGGTGCAGGCGTCGTTCGACAGCAGTTTCCAGACGGGCATCCAGGCCACGGCCTTCAGCACGACGGCCGCGCCGAGCCTATCCAGGATCAGCATGTCGAACGTCACGCAGACCGTGGCGACGGCGACGCTGACCGTCGTTGACCCGGACGGGAGCACGGTCTACTTGCGCCATAAGTCGGCCACCGATGCCAACTTCGGCACGGCCCAGGAGGCTGCCGCGTCGACGGAGACTGTCAGCTTCACTTTGACGGGGTTGTCAGCGGGACTGTCGTACGAGGTGCAGGCCTCGTTCGACGGCAACTTCGAGTCGGGCGTCCGTACTACCACATTCAGCACTCCGCCGGCTGCCAGCGTTTCCCGCGTAGAGATATCGAACGTCTCGCAGACGGGGGCGACGGCGACAGTGACCGTGGCGAACGCGGACGGGAGCACGGTCTACTTGCGCCACAAAGCGGCGACCGAGACTAACTTCAGCACACCTCAAGAGGCCGCCGCGGGGACAGGGGCCGTCAGCTTTAGTCTGAGCGGACTGTCGCCGGGACTGTCGTATGAAGTGCAGGCGTCATTCGACGGCAATTTCGAGTCGGGCGTGCAGGCGACCACCTTCAGCACGACACCAGCTCCCAGCGTATCCAGGATCAGCATGTCGAACCTCACGCAGACGGGAGCGACGGCGACGGTGACCGTCGCGAACGCGGACGGTAGCAAGGTCTACTTGCGTCATAAGTCGGCGACGGACTCTAACTTTGGCACGGCCCAAGAGACCCCCGCTTCGACGGCCACGGTCAGCTTCACTCTGACGGGGCTGTCGGCGGGACTGGCGCATGAGGTGCAGGCATCGTTCGACAGCAATTTCCAGTCAGGGGTCAGGACGACCAGCTTCAGCACGCTGCCGCAAGGCAGCACCGTGGCAGTGTCCGGCATCAGCATGTCGAACATCACGCAGACCGGAGCGACAGCGACGGTTACCGTGGCGAATCCGGACGGGAGCACGGTCTACTTGCGCCATAAATCGGCGACCGACGCTAACTTCGGCACGGCCCAGGAGGCTGCCGCGTCGACGGCGACGGTGAGCTTCACTCTAAGCGGGCTGTCGGCGGGACAGTCGTATGAAGTGCAGGCGTCGTTCGACAGCAATTTCGAGTCGGGCGTCCAGGCCACTACATTCCGCACGACGCCAGCCGCCAGCGTATCCCGGGTCGCCGTGACCAGCGTTATGCAGACCGGGGCGATGGCGACGGTGACAATCGCCGATCCGGACGGGAGCACGGTCTACTTGCGTCATAAAGCCGCTACCTCGGTTGTATGGAGCGCAAACCAAAGCGACTTGGCCTCGACGGCGACGGTCAGCTTCACTCTAAGCGGGCTGTCGGCGGGACTGTCTTATGAAGTGCAGGCGTCGTTTGACAGCAATTTCGAGTCGGGCGTTCAGGCGACCACGTTCAGCACGACGCCGGCTGGCAGCGTATCCAGGATCAGCATGTATGACGTCACGCAGACGGGGGCGACGGCGACGGTGACCATCGCCAACCCGGACGGGCGGACGGTCTACTTGCGACATAAGGCTGCAACGGACGCCGACTTCGGCACACCTCAGCAGCATGTAGCGGATACGGGGACTGTGACCTTCACTCTGAGCGGACTGTCGGCGGGACAGTCGTATGAAGTGCAGGCGTCATTCGACAGCAATTTCCAATTGGGTGTCCAGGCAACAGCCTTCGTCACGACACCGGCTGCCAGCGTATCCGGCATCAGCATGACGAATATCACGCAGACGGGGGCGACGGCGACGGTGACCGTGGCGAACCCGGATGGAACCACGCTGTACCTGCGCTATAAAGCGGCCACGGACGCCAACTTCGGCACGCCGCAGGAGGCCGCCGCGGATGCGGAGACGGTCGAGTTCACTCTGAGCGGGCTGTCGTTGGGGCAGTCGTATGAAGTGCAGGCGTCGTTCGACAGCAATTTCGGGTCGGGTGTACAGGCCACTACGTTCAGCACCTCACCCGCTGCCAGCGTTTCCCGAATCGACATAACAGACATTACGGAGACGGGGGCTAAGGCGACGGTGACCATCGCCTACCCGGATAGGGGCACGGTCTACTTGCGTCATAAAGCGGCGACGGACGCTGACTTCGGCACACCCGAGGAAGCTACCGCGGATGCGGAGAAAGTGAGCTTCACCCTCACGGGGCTGACGTTGAGGGTGACGTATGAAGTGCAGGGGGCCTTGGACCAAAGCTTCCTGCCGGGCACTTTCGTCAGCACTACCTTCACCACCTCCGTGCCCGGGAAGAAACCGTCGAAGCCGCCAGGTGGTGGTGGCGGCGGCGGCGGCGGCGGAGGTGGCGGCGGAGGTGGCGGCGGCGGCGGCGGTGGCACGCCTCAGGGGGCTCTTCCACCCGATCTGGCGGTCGCGTTGTCGGTCGAGGGCGAGCCGGTGCCGGTGGGCCAGACGGTGGTATTCGAGGTGACTATCACCAATAACACTGACGCCGCCATGACCGGCATGAAATGGCGTGACGTGGCATTCAACGGCGCGTGGCAATCGTTGAGCGACCTAGCGGCGGGCGCGTCGGTGACGGTGACAGGGAGCTTCGGGCCGGTGGAGGAGATGCACCTGCCGGGCATCGTTCTGACGGTGGCGGCGGACAGTGACCAGACGGACGAGCGGCCGGCTAGCCGGTACGTGACGCTGGCTGCGGCGTCGGAGACGCCTGCGACGCCCGCGACGCCCGCGGCGCAGACAGCGCGGTTCTTCGGTCCATATGTGACGCCATCGACTCTCGTGTTGCTCGTGAAGCGGGCACGATACAGCGTGCCGGACATCCACATGGCGCATAACATCTCCGATCTGACGCTGACGCTGCCCGATAGGACTGAGATCGCCTGTGACTTCCTGACCTATTACGACGACACCGGCGGGCTGACGCGCTGGGGTTACGCGATCTCAGAAGTGCTGGAAGAGCGTCCGGGGACGCTGACGCAGTATTACCAGCGAGGAGTGGTGGACTGCCATCCGAAGATTGGCGATACGTGGGTGACAGAGCGCCGACTGGCCTGGGACTACATAGGCGGCGGAGCGGGCGGCGCACCGGACCTGGGGGTGGAGTCGCACCTGGTGAGCGAGCAGCCGGGCAATCTGCTGTGGACGTGGGGGCACCGGGTGTCGAACTACGCTATCGACGATACAGAGGTCGGGTTCCTGGACTTCTTCGATGCGCTGGGCGGCTTGAAGTCCTTTGGCTACCCGAAGACGGACGCGCGATACGACAATCACCCACAGGCGGATCTGACCATTCCTGGTACCGATACGGCGGTTATCCGTCAATATTTCCAGGCTGCGGTTCTTGAGTACTACCCAAACGACGACCTACAACCGGTGAAACCGGCGTTGCTGGGCGACCTCCTGCGCAACCGGCGCTACCCCTATCAGTCGTACTTTGCCTTCGCGAGCTTCAAGTCGGTATTCCCGCGGGCGGTGGGCGAGGTCTACCACCCGGAACGGGCGGTGTTCCCGGCGGATTTCATCCTGCCCGGCGTGGTTCCCTGATTCGGCTCCCAGCGCGCGATGACGTGCCGCGCCGGCGCGGCGATCTTCCGTCGGAATTTAGGGAAAACGATACCTACTTAGACGGCCGTTTCGGACGGTTGTATACTTCGCGGCGTTAAAATCTGGAAGCGGCTCGTCGGCACTACTGACCGTCTTCGGAGTCCTGTCCTGAATCGGGTGGGGTAACAGGCTTCCGAGGGAAATGACGGCGGGAAGTCAGGGGTCGCCAGAAATCCGTCCCGGAAATTCAGCCCGCGCGAAGGTGGCTATGACGCTGATAGACGACGTTCGAGCACGCGAGATTCTGGACTCTCGCGGCAACCCGACCGTTGAGGTGGAGGTCTTTCTCGACACCGGCGCGACGGGCCGGGCCGCCGTCCCGTCGGGCGCGTCGACCGGCAGTCGCGAGGCTGTGGAGCTGCGCGATTCGGACCCGTCGCGGTACCTTGGCAAAGGCGTTCGGAACGCGGTCGAAAACGTAAACAGCGTTATCGCTCCCGCCCTCAAGGACATGGATGTCACCGATCAGGCGGCGATAGACGCCGAACTGGTCGCCATGGACGGTACCGAGAACAAGTCCAGCCTCGGCGCCAACGCCATTCTGGGCGTATCGCTCGCCGTCGCCAAGGCGGCCGCCGACGAGGTCGGCCTGCCGCTGTATTCCTATCTGGGCGGAGTCGGAGCCACCAGAATGCCCGTGCCGATGATGAACATCCTCAACGGCGGCGTTCACGCCTCCGATTCCGCCGACTTCCAGGAATTCATGATCGTGCCGGTGGGATTCACGTCATTCTCGGACGCGCTGCGCGCGGGCGTGGAGACCTATCACTCGCTGCGGGCCGTACTCGCCCAACGCGGACTTGCCTCGAACGTGGGCGATGAAGGTGGGTTCGCACCGGCTTTGGGGTCAAATGTCGAGGCGGTCGAGCTGATACTTGAGGCGATCGACGCCGCCGGCTTTTCCGCGGGAAGCGACATATTCCTGGCTCTCGACGCCGCCGCAACGGAGTTTTACGAGGACGGTCGATACATTCTGAAGACGGAGGGCAAGCGTCTGTCGAGCGAGCAGCTTGTGGAATTCTGGGGGAACTGGCGCCGCCAATATCCCATAATCTCAATCGAAGACGGATTGGACGAGAACGATTGGGAAGGCTGGAAACTGCTTTGCTCGAGCCTCGGCCGCAGCGTGCAGCTTGTGGCGGACGACCTTACGGTAACCAACACGAGGATTCTGAGCCGGGCCATCGAAGAAAAGGCCGCGAACTCGATCCTGATAAAGGTGAATCAGATCGGATCCCTGACGGAAACCCTAAAAACCATTCAGATGGCCCGAAACGCGTCGTTCACTTGCGTGGTGTCGCATCGGTCGGGCGAGACGGAAGACACGACCATCGCCGACCTCGCGGTGGCCACCGGCTGCGGTCAAATAAAAACGGGCGCTCCCGCCAGAACGGATCGCGTTGCGAAATACAACCAGCTCCTGCGAATCGAGGAAGAGCTAGGCCCGCAGGCGGAGTACGGCGGCCTCGGCGCGTTCTACAACCTTGAACTCGACGCCGACCGGCGTGGATAACGAGCTAGAGAGGCTTCTTCAGGAAGTCTCCCAGGGGCTGGTCGCGCCCGAAGCGGCGTTCGGCCGCATCGTCAACCGGTTCGACGACTTGCAGTTTGCCAAAGTCGATCTGGACCGGCCCCGGCGAACCGGGTTCCCGGAGGCGATATATTGCCTGGGCAAGACGCCCGATCAGATCGCGGAGATCGCCCAGACACTGGCCGGCGCGGGGCAGACCGTATTGGCGACCAAGGCCGGCGAGGAGGCGTTCGAGGCGGTCAGGGTTGCGCTTCCCGACGCCGAGTTCAACGAAACGGCGCGCACCATTGTCGTCCGCGCGCCCGGCTTGCCCAGGCTCCCGGGCCGCGTCGCCGTATTGACGGGGGGCACTTCCGATCTGCCGGTTGCCGAAGAGGCCGCCGTAACCGCGGAGACCTACGGCGCGGAGGTGAAAAGGCTTTGGGACGTGGGCGTCGCGGGCGTGCACCGGCTGCTCTCGCAGCGTGGTGAAATCGACGACGCGACGGTCCTCATTGCGGTGGCAGGCATGGAAGGAGCGCTGCCCAGCGTGGTTTCGGGCCTTGCCGACGCACCCGTCATAGCCGTTCCCACGAGCGTCGGATACGGCGCTTCGTTCAATGGACTGGCCGCGCTGCTGGCCATGCTCAACTCGTGCGCGCCGGGAGTCGCCGTGGTCAACATCGACAACGGATTCGGCGCGGGATTCATGGCGGCGCAGATTTGCCGGCTCGCGACTACCGCGAAATGAGCAGGGTCGCATACTTCCAGGCTTTTTCGGGAGCGAGCGGCGATATGTTCCTCGGGGCGCTCGTGGACGCCGGCTGGCCGGTGGACGATCTGGTTGCGACGCTTTCGAAGCTTCAGGTTCGGGACTACCGCGTAAACGTTGCGCAGGTGATGAAGGGGGCCGTCGCCGCCACCAGCGTTTCGTTTGAAATCGAGGGTCACGATCACGCTCACCGCGGGCTGACGGACATCCTCGCCATCCTCGACGACAGCGATCTCGGCGATTCGGTCCGGGACCGAGCCAGCTCGATGTTCAAGCGGCTCGCGCGCGTTGAAGCCAGGGTCCACGGAGAAACCGTCGAAGACATACACTTTCACGAAGTCGGCGCTATCGACTCCATTCTCGATGTCGTCGGCGCTGCCGCCGGACTCGAGTGGCTCGACGCCGACGAGATAGTCGTCTCGCCCATCAACACCGGCGGTGGAGTGGTAAATACTTTGGCGGGCAAGATACCGGTCCCGGGGATGGCGACTCTGCTGCTCGCTCAGGAGGCCGGCGCGCCGGTTTATTCGACGAGCGATAATCGGGAGTTTTTGACGACCACCGGCTCGCTCGTCCTGACCTCCGCCGCCACCGGCTTCGGTCCGCTGCCGGCAATGACAGTCGAAAGGATCGGCTACGGAGCCGGCGCCGCCGACTTCGATCTGCCGAACGTCTTGCGGGTCGTTATCGGGAACTCTGGCTCTTCCGATGAGTCCGACGTCGTGACGGTGATCGAGACAAATCTCGACGACGTTCCCGCCGACGTCCAGGCCTATGTCGTGGAACGCCTTTTCGACCGGGGCGCGCTCGATGTGTTCATCACGCCGATCGTGATGAAAAAGGGCAGAGCGGCGGCCAAGCTCACGGTGCTCGCGGAACCGGACAAAGTCGATCTGCTCACCGACGTGCTCTTCACTGAAACCCCAACTCTCGGCGTGCGTATGTATGAGACCCGACGGCGTAAACTCGAACGTGATTCACGTAACGTTGCGACTCCGTGGGGGGACGTGGGTGTTAAGGTTTCGTTCCTGGATGGTCGCGTGCGCGACGCTTCGCCGGAGTATGAGGACTGCCGCGCCGCGGCCGCAAAAGCCGGCGTCCCGCTGCGGAAGGTTATGGACTACGCCCGGGATGCGATGCTGGAGCAGCTCGCGCGCGCCGGCTCTATTGGTGATTAGCCAGAGGAGGCCCAGGTGACCGAATCGGCAAGTAATGGAGCGACTGGCCGCGTGGAGGCGGACGCCGTCGAACTTAACCTCTCCGCCGCGCGCGAGGTCAAGGCCGAGACCGTTGAATCGAAGAACTCGGCGATTGGATTCGTGAGGACCGACACCGCGCGTGTCCGAACGAGCGCCGTGGGAGCGGCGATTGGCAGTTCCACGCACTTGACAAACAGCTATTCGGTTGCGGCCGGCGGCGGCCACGTGCGAGTCGAGAACAGCATGGTGCAATGGCTGATCGGCGGGTACGTTGAAGCGAACAAGGTGTTTTCGCTGGCTGTCATTGGCGGAGCCGTTCACGGCGAGGTCCGGGCACTCATGACCGCTCGTACCGCTATGGTGTTCGGGATAGCCCTCGGTCTGTCGGGGCTTGCCGCTCGTATCCTCCGAAGGTTGATTTGACGCTCACTTGCCGTTTGCGACGTACTTGCCTCGGATCGGTTAGTGGGCTGGTTCAACGGTTCCGACGTCCTTAGCGAATGACGTTGCGGCAGGCTTGCGGACTCATATCTTCCCGAGACGAGAGCACCGGTGAAGCCAGTGGCCGGTGAGCCGGGAAAGACGCGGCGCGGCAAGAGGTCGAAGCGGTCCCGGGATCGGAGCCGGGGCCGCCGGAATGACGAGCCCCCTTCCAAAAGCGCACTCGACAAGACCTCCACCGTGGAGAAGGCGGTCGCCGAGATTCGGTCAGGCGACGTAATTATGATCGGCGGCTTTCACGACCTCGGTTCGCCTGTTTTGCTGATAGCTGAAATCGTCACGCAGCGCATCGGCAACCTTACGGTTGTCGCGAACGACATGCCCTCGCTGGACCGGGGAATCGGGCGGATCGTCTCAGCAGATCTGACTCGCCGGGTTGTTACGAGCCATCTAGGCCCCGACCTGGCAATGCAGCGCAAAATCGGCGCCGGCGATCCGTGCGTCGAGGCCGTTCCCCAAGGGACGCTGGTGGAGCGGATTCGGTGCGGCGGCGCCGGACTCGGCGGATTTCTTACTCCCACGGGGATTGGGACCGCGATGGCCGACGGCAAGCGGGTCGTCGAGGTCGATGGCGAGCGATATCTGTTGGAGACGCCGTTGACGGCCGACGTGGCTCTGATCTCCGCATTCAGAGGCGATCGGTGGGGCAACCTTACGTATCGCGGAGCCGCGCGAAACCTAAATCCGGTCATGGCGGCCGCTGCCGCCAGGATCGTGATAGCGGAGGTCCGGGAGCTATACGAAATCGGCGACCTCGACGCGAACGAAATAGAGACGCCGGGTCTCTACGTGGATATGGTTGTGGAGGCGAATTAGCCTGTGCCGTGGTCCCCCGAGGAAATAGCTTCTCGCGTGGCCCGGGAGTTTTCCCCCGGCCAGGTAGTGAGCCTTTGCGGCGGAATCCCGTTGCTGGTGGCGGCCGCCGTGAACGAGTCCATGCAAGTGGTGCTCCACAGTGAAAGCGGAGTCCTCGGCATGGGACGAGAGTCCCGGCACGGCAGGGAACGTCGGGATGTCGTGGACGCGGAGGGGCGGTCAACCGGAATGATGCCTGGAGGCTCCTTTTTCGATGCCGCGCAAAGCTCGGCGATGGCCCGCGGCGGTCATGTCGACGTATGCGTCACAGGGGCTCTCGAGGTCGACGAGCGGGGCAGCCTAGCAAATTGGACGGTTCCGGGGAAATTCGTTCGCGGACCCGGCGCCGCAATGGACCTCGCGGTCGGCGCCGGGCGGGTCATCGCGGCCATGAACCACGTCGGCCCCAGCGGCGAGCTAAAACTGGTGAGCCAGTGCAGCCTTCCGCTCACCGGGGTGGAGTGCGTCGACACCGTGGTAACCGATCTTGGCGTATTTGAAATCAAAGATGGATGTTTCAGATGCGTCGAACTCGCCCCCGATACCGTTTGGGAAGACGTTGAGGCGGCGACAGAAGGACGGCTGGTCCGGTCGGAGCAACCCGGCAAACCCGCAGCCGCCCCTGCCGGCGACGCTCGGACCGTCTACGACGAGGAGCAGGGAGAACTAGTCGCCGAATCGGACTGGAACAACCGCCAGTAACTAGCGTCCCCGGCCGCCTCGACTTGCCTGCCTGCCCGTCGAGAAGCACGCTTGCGCCCGACCTGATCGCGCGACAACTGAACTCAGGCGCTCGAAAATCGCCTCGCCTGATTCGGTTAACCCAACCCGCGCGCCTCGATCAGTCGGAGAGCAGCGGAAGCGTCACGGGCCGCCCTTCGTTGACCGAAATCTCGGCGGCAATGCACACCTCGTGGGTATTGATCGCGTCCTCGAGGTTCACGTGCGATTCCTCGTCTCGATCAATGCAGTCGAGCAAGTGCGACATCTCACCGTTGAACGGATGGTGAGCTACGTCTCCGCTGTCGGGCAATATCGTCGGAATCGTCGCGTAATCGGTTTGCCCCGGCATCTTGCTGGTGTATATGTGGTTATCGCGGATCGTTCCGTCCTCGCCGAGAAGGTCGATATTGAACTGATAGGGGGAATGGATTCCGAGACTTGAACTCGCCTTGCCTATGGTGCCGTCCGCGAACTTGCAGATTAGAACGCTGGTGGACGGCTCCTCGATCTCGCTCCCGTCGGCCACCTCGTATGCGAACACCTCGGCGATGTCCTGCTCCTTGAAGTGCCTCAGGGCGTCAACGGCGTGACACCCCGCCGACAGGAACGTGTTACCGCCGGTCTTGCGGGATTTCACCCAGTCCCAGCCGGCGTACCAGTCGGCTATCTCGTGCCAGTAGTCAACTTCCGAATAGAAGATTCGCCCCAACGCGCCCGCCGCTATCTGCTCCTTGATGATCTCGAAGAGCGGGTTCCAGTGGAGCACGAATCCGACGACTGTCTTGACTCGCGCCTGTCGCACGGCTTCGCGGGACGCTCGTAATTCATCGAGAGTCAACCCGACGGGCTTTTCAATCAGAATGTGCTTTCCGGCCTCAGCCGCCTTGATCGTCTCTACAGAGTGAAGATCGTTGGGCGTGCAGATCGATATCACGTCGACCCTGGCGTCGGCCAGCAGCTCGTCATAGCTCGTATAAATGGAAGCGTCCGGGCAATCGGTTTCGTCCGCCAGCCGCCTTGCGCTCGATTCCTTACGACTGGAAATGGCCACGACATCGGCTCTGGGGTCGGCCTTGTATGCCGCCACGTGCGCCCCCGCGACCCATCCGGCTCCGTGAATTCCGATTCCGTATTTAGCCATCTTCGCCTCCTGTTTATCGCAGGTAGCATTCTAATACCATTGGACGGGTCAATTCGACTAATGACGGCGCCCGCCCGCCGCAGCCGCCGATGGAGCTTCACCCGACCGGTACCGTGGACGCGATCGACGAAAAACTGGACCGTTTTCTCTCGCCGCTGGACGATCATCAGCGGCGCGCGTTCGCTTATGTCTTTCGCGCCTGGCGCGAAGGCGGCGGATTGCTGGCTCCCGTCGGACGGGGGATCGCTCTTCAGACTCCGTGGGAGGGACGCCGGCTGACGGTACTGTGGGCGTACGGCCCAGCCGGTCGCAACCGCCCCCCACGCCTGGAAGCTCCGCTGGCCGCTCTCGCCCGGAGCGGCGCGCCGCCGGACCTCATCGAGGCTTGGCGAGATGATCTGACTACTGTTTCCGGCATAAGCTCGACGGTCGAAGGGCCAAACGCGGCGGCCGCCGTTTCGGATGGATTCGACGATTCGGACGCCAGAAAGCTCGTCGAAAGCGCCCTGGCGTTCGTGCGCCGGATATAGCCGGCTCGCGCCGCACCCCGGTATTTCACAGGTTCGGGCCGGCCGCTCAACATGTACGATAGAGTCGCTTCGTTGCGGCCGGGAGGCTGAATGTCGGCGAGGAACAAGAAAAAGGCTGTGATCTACTGCGACGGCGCCTCGCGCGGCAATCCGGGCGAGGCCGCCGCGGGTGTGGCGATCTTGGATAAATACGGCGCTTCGCTTGGAACCGTCTCTCTCTATCTCGGCCGCCGGACCAACAATCAGGCCGAATACGTCGCGCTCCTGGCCGGTGTCATGTCGGCGCAGGTATTGGGACTCACCGACGTTGAATTCCGGCTGGATAGCGAGCTGGTGGTCAAACAGATGAACGGCGAATACCGGATCAAGAACGCATCTCTGAGGCTTCTCGCGGATCGGGTCAAGGAAGCGGCGGCGCGGCTGTCCGATTCGACAGGCTCCGGGCAGGCCCAGGTGAAATTCGTGTACGTTCCGAGGCACCTAAACCAAAAAGCCGACGCGCTGGCCAACGAAGCACTGGACTCGCACTGGAGTCTTTAACGAGGCAAACCGCCGTCTGGAGGCTCCGCCAAGAGTGAGTCCAAGGGGCAATCTGTTCGTAATTACAGGTCCGTCCGGGAGTGGCAAGGACGAAGTTATCTCGATACTTCGCGGAAGCGATCTGCAATTCCGCATGGCGACCACCGCGGTCACCAGGGAGCCGCGCCCCGGCGAGCGCCCCGGCGTAAACCATTACTTTCTCACTCCGGCGGAGTTCGAGCGTTGGGAGGCCGAAGGCAAGCTGCTGGAATCGGCGGAAGTCTATGGCCGCCGGTATGGAACGCCGCGGCGGGAGGTTGAAGGACCCGTCAGCGGCGGTGAAGACGTGGTGCTTCGGGTCGACGTGCAGGGGGCCAGGGCGGTTAAGCAAAAGCTGCCGGACGCGGTATTGATTTTCATTGCTCCGCCGTCGGCGCCAGAGATGCGGAAAAGGCTGGAGTCGCGGGCGACGGAGGCTGGCGCGGAGATCGACCACCGTCTCGATTCCCTCAATTCGGAGATGGCTTTCGGCGAACAGTGCGATTACGTGGTCGTAAACGAAACGGACGGGCAACAACAAGCCGCACGCGAATTGGGTGAGATAATTCGGGCGGTTCGGCGAAAACGCCGAAAGGGCGCCGTCGATGGCGGCGGCGTGATTTCAGTCGAGGGATAGGGACCGATCAGGGAGCAACCATTGGCGGCGGACGGCAAGTCGGCAACGTCCACTCTATTTGCCGAAGTCGCGGTTAGCGCGCCGGACGTTCGCGGAGCCAGGACGTTTCACTACAGCGTTCCGGGTGATCTCGAAACCACCATAGCCGCCGGCCAGCTCGTAGTCGTCGGGTTCGGCCGCCGGCAATTGCACGGGATCGTGACGGGGTTCGCTTCGTCAAGTCCCGTGGCAGACACTAAGCCAATTCTGGACGTAGCCTGGGAAGCGCCGCTGCTCCACAGCCGCGCCCTGAAGTTCCTGAGCTGGCTGGCCGAGACCTACGGAGCGCCGCTCTCGACCTGCCTGGGAAGTCTCTTGCCCGCGAATATCGAAAAGCACTTTGACTACTCCTATTCGCTTTGTGATGCCGGGTCGGACTTGTCGGGCGTGGAGCTGACCCCGGAAGCCCGAAAGCTCGTCGATATGCTGCGGTCGGGGCAAGCGGTGTCCGGGGCGGCGCTATCCAAGTCGATGGGAAAGGCCGCCAAGCGGGCGGTTGCGGATCTGATGAAGGCGGGGCTGGTAGCCCGTCACGCACGGTTGAGCTTGCCGTCCGTGGGCGTTCGCACGGCGGTGCTGGCTGTCTCTGTTCCGGAAGCAAGCGACGCGATGATCGGCATGGCGCGAGCTCCGAAGCGGCAGTCGTTGCTTAAGCAGCTCGCGAGCAACCCTGGCCCGACGCCGGTTACAGAGCTTCTGCGGCGCGCCGGCGCAAGCTGGACCGCTCTGAAACCGCTCGTGGAGGCGGGGCTTGTCAAGATCGAGACTCGCCATAACCTCCATCGGCCTGGCCCGATGAAGCCCGGCGAGCGTCACCCGCCCGACCTGGGCGATGAAGCTTCGTGGGGGGCGCTTCAGGCGTTTATCGACCGCCAAGGTCATGGCGTCGGGCTGTTGTCGGGAGAACCCCAGGACCGCTTCGCCGCTTATGCCAGGGCTGTTGAACGTGTCGCTGGAACCGGCCGGCAGGTGTTGATTCTGGCTCCGACGGAGCGCGAAGCCGAGAAGCTCTACGACGCGCTGGCCGGCAGGGTGGGAGGGCAAGTCGAGTTCTTTGCTCGCGCCAGGACTCCGAGTCAACGCGTGGGGCTTTGGCGCGCAATAAGAGCCGGGGAAGTCGACGTGCTGGTGGGTGCTCGTTCCGCGGTTTTCGCGCCCCTCAGTCGGTTGGGCCTGATTATCGTCGAGCGAGAGGAAGATCGAAACTACAAGGATCGCCGGGGCACGCGGGTGCAAGCTCGCGACGCCGCGATTCAATTGGGCCGTTTGCATTCATGTCCGGTCGTTCTTGGGTCGGAGACGCCGTCGGTGGAGACGTTCCACGAAGTGGAAAAGGAGCGGTACCGGTTCATCTTAATAGGCGGGTCGGAGCTCCTGCGGGCGACGCGCATGAAGGTGGGCCGCGGCTGGGGCTCCCAACGACCGGCGGGCGTGGTGGACGTTGTGGACATGCGCGCCGCGCCGCGGATGGGGCACGGAGGCATGATTTCCGAGCATCTGCATTCCGGTCTCGCCAGGATCGCGGCGGAGGGCGGACGGGCCGTTCTGTTCGTAAACAGGCGTGGGAGCGCCTCCCTGACCGTATGTCAGGACTGCGGCTACACGTTCGGATGCAAAAATTGCAGCACGAATCTCGTGCAACACCGACTATCGGAAAGCCTGGTCTGTCACGTTTGCAATCAGCGCGAATCCGTTCCCCGGTCGTGCCCCGATTGCGGCAGCAGGCGGCTGCGGTTGTGGGGGCACGGGACCGAGGCGGTGGCGGAGACTCTTAAACGGCTGTTTCCGGGTGAACGAGTGGAGCGGATAGACGGCGACGTGCCGCTCGAGTCTATCGGGACGGTTGCGGACGGATTTCGGCGCGGCGCGATCCGCTTCCTCGTGGGTACTACCATGCTGTTCACGGTGGCGGACTTCCTGACCAGCGGTCTGCTCGGCGTCGTGCAGGCGGATCTGGGCCTTGGATTTCCGGATTACACCGCGCCGGAGCGGGTGTTTCAGACGCTGATGCGATTGAGGCGCTGCGTGGTCGGAGGCGGGATGGACGGCCGGATGATCGTTCAGACGATAATGCCCCAGCATCACGTGGTCGAGGCCGTTCGGACGGGGAGCTATCTGAGGTTCTTCCGGCCTGAGCTTGAGATTCGCCGCGCCCATGAGTTTCCACCGCTGAGGCGGCTTGCGCGATTCGTCTATGCTCACAAATCGTCCGACAAGGCGCGGATCGAGGCCGAAACGCTGGTCGAGCGGCTGCGCCTGAAGATGTCCCAGTCGGGCGCGGCGGGAGTTCAGTTCATGGGTCCCGCGCCCGCGTTTCGATACCGGGAGCGCGGAAAGTACCGCTGGCACATCATGGCGCTGGGAGCCGGTAAGGACCTAACCCCGCTTATCGCGCTTCCGCATAGAGGATGGATTGTGGATGCTGATCCGGTTGACATGTATTGAGCGCCCGCCCGACCCCGGCGTATCCGAATAGCGAAACATGAGCGTGCAAAAAATCCTCCCCATCGAACATCCTTCGCTGCGGAGGGTTTGCAGCCGCGTGAATGGTGTTAGCCCGTCCATTCGCAAACTGATGCGAGACCTTGAAGACACCATGGCGAGCGCGAATGGCGTGGGACTCGCAGCGCCGCAGATAGGTAAACCGCTGCGAGTTGTCACGGTCGTGAATGGCGACGATGTTCTTACGCTTGCGAATCCCGAAATCGTCAAAGGGGCGGGCGAATCCTTGGATGAAGAGGGCTGTCTAAGCCTGCCGCTCTATTACGGACCCGTCGCCCGCCTCGCCAAAATAACGGTTCGGGGACTAGACCCGCGCGGCAAAAAGGTCCGTCGCAAGGCCGGCGGACTCGTCGCCCGCGCGCTTCAGCACGAAATCGATCACCTCAACGGGATCATCTTTAAAGACAAGCTCGCCGGCGGCGGGACGCTTCGCTTCGTCGGACGGCAGCCGGCGGAAGCAGAGGAGCGGGGCGCGGGGTAGCGGTGCGCCTGGTTTTTCTGGGGACGCCTGAATTCGCGATCCCCTCGCTTTGTCGGCTTCACGAGTCACACGAGATCGCGCTGGTAGTCACCCGTCCGTCGCGTCCCGTTGGGCGCAACCGGATACTCACGCCGCCTCCGGTGTTTGACGAAGCCGGGCGGCTCGGACTCGAGTGCATTCAGCCATCTGACGTGAATTCGCCTGATGCTGTCTGTCGGGTCCGTTCGACAGGACCGGCGGCGCTGGTCGCGGTCGCTTTCGGTCGAATTATCGGGCCGGAGCTTCTGCGGGCCGCGCCGGGCGGCGTGTTGAACGTTCACCCTTCGCTTCTGCCGCGTCACCGCGGGGCCGCTCCAGTTCAGGGCGCCATCCTCGCCGGCGATTCGGAGACGGGCGTCACGATCATGCAAATGGACGAGGGGCTCGACACCGGACCGGTTCTGACGCAGCGGACGACTTCGATCGATTCGAACGAGACGGCCCGTGATCTGGAGTCGCGTCTCGCCGTTGCTGGCGCCGGCCTTCTTGTCGAAACCCTGGAGCGACTCGAACGAGGACGGCTGGAGCCGCGGCCGCAGGACGAATCGCTCGCTACGACCACCCGTCCGCTCAGGCGGTCGGACGGGATAGTCGAGTGGCGGAAAACGGCCGAAGAGATTTGTAGGCGCTGGCGCGCTTTCTACCCTTGGCCGGGAACAAGCACTAATGCCGGTGGAAAGACCCTGAAGGTGTTGAGCTGTGCAGTCGCCAAGGGCGTGGAATGCTCCGGTCCGCCGGGACGGGCGCGCTTCGGCGGCGGGAGGTTGATCGTTGGCACAGGGAGTGGTTGCGTGGAGATCCGCCGCATACAGCCGGAGGGCGGCAGGCCGATGAGCGGCCGCGAGTTCGCCATTGGATACAGCGCGGCGCTGGACGCCGTTTGGGGAATTTAGCCGGCATTCGCTGATGTAAAATCTGAATAGAGAAGTGAGCGACGGGCGCCGGTCTGACTCGTTGTCTCGAAGGCCCCGCGAGCGCTCGATTTTAAGGCGAGAAAATGTTCTTTTTTGACCCTGTGTATTTCCTTTTTTTGGCGCCGGCGATCATCTTTACGATCTGGGCGCAGAACAAGGTTAAGGGGACTTACACCAAGTATTCGAAGGTCGCTTCGATCGCCGGAATGCCCGGGCATCGCGCGGCGGCGCGTCTTTTGAAGTCAGTCGGAATGCCGCAAGTGGGAATCGAGTCCGTAGCCGGCCAGCTCACCGATCACTACGATCCGTCGAAGAAGGTATTGAGGCTGTCGGAAGGCGTGTATAACTCCAGCTCGCTTGCCGCTCTGGCGATAGTGGCCCATGAGGCGGGCCACGCGATACAGGACCAGGTGCGTTATCCGTTTCTCGTGATGCGGACGGCGATGGTTCCGGCGACGAACCTCGGTTCCAAATTGGGCTATCTGTTAATCATCCTGGGCATGATGCTCGTTTTCTTTGGCGCGGGCGAGTTTGCGCTGCAAATCGCATGGCTGGGAGTAATTCTGTTCGCCTTAACGCTCGTTTTCACTATCGTTACGCTGCCGGTGGAATTTAACGCCAGCAGTCGCGCGCTGGCGCTTCTCGAAGCAAACGGGATCGTAAGTCCACACGAGAAGGAAGGCGCGAAGAAGGTCCTCGACGCCGCGGCGCTGACCTACGTGGCGGCAATGGCGACATCGCTCCTGACACTTCTGTACTTCGTGTTCAGGCTGCTGGCCCTTGGAGGCCGGCGCGACTAGCGGACGCCGGTCGCGTCGCCGGCTGTGATCCGGTATTGAGATGACCTATCCGGCTGGCGTCGTCGACTACGTTTCCGAGCTACCGGCGGACGCGGGCGATATTGCAGAGTCCGACCGTGTTGCGCTTACCGGTCTTGCTATCGGGGAGCTGCGCGAGCTTGTCGAGGCGCTGGGCGAGTCTCGATATCGAGCGGACCAGATAAGCCGCTGGCTATACAGGCGTTCGGCCACCGGCATCGGTCAAATGAGCGATCTTCCGGCGGCGTTGCGCCGGGATCTGAGGCGGCGCTTTCGCGTCCATGCCCTGAAAATCGAGCGGGCGCTCGAATCGGCGGATGGAGTTACCCGGAAATTGCTGTTAACAGGACGCGGCGGAGTGTCGGTCGAATCGGTGCTCCTGCCGAGGCGGCGTGGAATGGCGCTGTGCCTGAGCAGCCAGGCCGGATGCGCAATGCGATGCCCGTTCTGCGCCACGGGCCTGGGCGGACTTCGCCGGAACCTGAGCTTCGGCGAGATCGTCGATCAATACCTGCTCGCCCGCTCGCTCGCGCCCGGCGCCGATATCGGCTCGATAGTGTTTATGGGCATGGGCGAGCCTCTGGCGAATTTGGATAATGTCAAGAAGGCCGTCGAGCGGCTCGTTTCCAGCGAATACTGTGGAGTCGGCGCCCGGCGGATAACGATATCCACCATCGGGCTGAGGGGCCGCATCCGAAAGCTGGCCGCGTGGCCGTGGCAAGTCGGCCTAGCCATCTCCTTGCACGCGCCAGACGACCAGCTGCGCCGGCAACTGGTCCCGCCGAGCAGGTCGTTCGGCCTGGAGGCGTTGATGGCCGAATCGGTCTATTACCAGCGGAAAACCGGCAGGCGGGTCTCGTATGAATACGTGATGCTCGACGCGGTGAACGACTCGACAGAACAAGCCCGGGCGCTCCGGGATTTGATTTCAGGTCAGCTCTGCCACGTCAATCTGATTCCTTACAACTCCGTCGCCGGAACGGGCTATCGAGGATCGCCGCGCGCGGCGATCGAGAGATTCCGGCAGACGCTCGAGCTGGGCGGCGCGCCGGTCACGGTGCGCCTGCCAAGGGGGCGGGACATCGCGGCGGCCTGCGGCCAGCTTGCCGGAACCAGAGTCGAGGCCGCGTCGTGATAAGGATTGCGCCGTCGATCCTGGCGGCTGACCTCACCAGGCTGGGAGAACAGGCGGCGGAGCTTGAGAGCGCCGGGGCCGATCTGATCCACTG
The DNA here is from genome assembly GCA_965218195.1 of Chloroflexota bacterium. Taxonomy (GTDB): domain Bacteria; phylum Chloroflexota; class UBA11872; order UBA11872; family VXNJ01; genus JAPOVO01. The sequence continues at coordinate 3,252,138 of OZ244593.1, read as the reverse complement.
CGACGTGATGGACGGCTCGTTCGTTCCGGCGATTTCGTTTGGCGGTGGGATTTTGTCGGCCGTCGCCGGTAGCTCTCCGGTTCCGCTGGACATACACCTGATGGTCCGAAACCCCGCCAGGCAGGTCCGCTTGCTCGCCGGATTGAACCCGAAGATCATCACGTTTCACGTCGAAGCCGTCGAAGAACCGCTTGAGCTGGCTCGCGAGATACGCTCGACCGGCGCGCTGGCGGGAGCGGCGATAAAGCCGAATACGCCGACCGAACGGCTGCTCCACCTGGTGCCCGAAATCGACGTGGCGCTTGTGATGACGGTAGAGCCGGGCAAAGGCGGCCAGGCGTTTATGGAGGACATGATTCCGAGGATCGCGGCGGTGGCGCGGGAGGTTTCCCAATCAGGTTCGGCGGCGCTGGTGGAGGTCGACGGGGGCATCGATTCGGAAACCATCGCCGCCGCTTCGGCGGCGGGGGCCGACACTTTCGTCGCGGGTACTTCGGTGTTCGGCAACCCGGGAGGCATCGCGGATGCCGTTGAGAGACTGCGCGCGAGCGCGCGACAGGCGGCCGGCTGCTAAGCGGCCTTCTCGGTCTTGTAGAGGGTCCTCAGACAGCGGGTGCAGATATTCATCAGCCGCGTGCGCCCATCGATGGTTACCCGTTTTCGCTGGACGTTGGCGCGCCACCAGCGGGGTTTCTTGGGCGCCCGGAGCGCCCACTTGCCCGACGCCTGGTGCCGTATATGCCGCCCGGCCTGCCGGCCTTTTTTGCACACGTCACAAGACGCCACTGGATTAACGCTCCTAGGATTTCTGGCAGAATACTAATCCGAAGGGATTAATCGGCATTATAGCAGCGCCGACGATTGCGGTTGGGCAATCAACGGTCGCCATTGGGGGTCCCAATGTCTGAATCCAGCTCCGCGGAAGCGCAACACGTCTCGGTGAAAACGGATCCGCCGACCACTGGACCGGGGCTTCGAACGGGGCTTCAGGCCGGACTCGACTGGCTCAAGGCCAATAGCGAGGCCATCGACCGCCTCAACGTCTTTCCAGTCCCGGACGGCGACACCGGCGCCAATATGGTTCTCACGTTCGAGGCCGCGCTCGAAGAGGTGGGCAAGACAGTTTCCAACGCGCTTTCGGACGTTGCCGGCGCGGCCGCACGGGGGGCGCTGCTCGGAGCCAGAGGCAACTCCGGGGTCATCTTGTCGCAGATAGTGGGCGGCATGGCAAAGGGGCTTCAAGGACTTTCCGAATGTACGCCGCTGCAGTTTGCCAATTCACTAGGCAAGGCCTCCGAGGTTGCCTACGACGCGGTGTCGAAACCGGTCGAGGGCACGATGCTCACGGTGATCCGACATGCCGCGAGCGGAGCGCTGGCCGCCGCGGAAGACGAGGGATCGGTCGACTCGGTCCTGGCGCAGGCAACCGAATCGGCGGCAAAGTCGGTCGAAGACACGCCCAATCGCCTGGCGGTGTTGAAGGAAGCGGGGGTCGTCGACGCCGGCGGCCAGGGCGTATTCATCATTCTTGAGGGACTTCTCAAGCACAGCCGGGGCGAGAAGATCGAGGGAGACATAGTGCTCGATCGGTCTGAAGAAGCGTTTGCCGCTTTCGCGCAAGAACACTCCGGCGACGAGCACGGGTTCTGCACCCAGTTTCTCATTCGAGGATCGGATCTGGATATCGCGGGCGCGCGAGCCGATCTCGAATCGATGGCCGACTGGGCAATCGTCGTCGGCGACCCGGATCTGGTTCGGGTGCACTTACACACCGAGCGGCCCGGCGACATCCTCAACTACGGCGGGGAACTGGGCGAGCTGGACCGAATCAGCATCGAGAACATGGACTTGCAGCAGGTCGAGCACTTCGCCGGCGTGGCCGGACCGCCTTTGCCGGCAGTCGACGATTCCAATCTGGTGGCGATTGCGATGGGCGAAGGGTTCCAGGATATATTCGCCAGCCTTGGGGTGCGCGTCGTCCCCGGCGGACAAACGATGAATCCCAGCGCGGCGCAAATCCTGGAGGCTATCGAGGCGTGTCCGGGAGACTGGGTCCTGGTTTTGCCAAACAACTCCAACGTGATATTGGCCGCCAAGCAGGCCGCCGCCGAATCGCCCAAGGACGTGGAGGTAGTCGAGACCGTCACGGTCCCCCACGGGATAGCAGCCGCGCTTGCATACAACCCAAATGAAGATTTGTCGGGAAATCGCGACAATCTGATCGGAGCGCTTGACGCGGTCACGGTGTTGGAGATTACGAAAGCCGTTCGCGATTCGCAGGTAGGCGGCCTGAGCGTGCGTGAAGGCGACTTTATCGGACTCCTCGACGGCAAGCTAAGGGCGAGCGGCGAGACGGTTGAGGCGGTCTTGCGCGACCTTTTCGACGAGATCGGCGATTGCGACGTCGAGCTGGCGACGATTTACCGGGGCGCCGGTCTCGAAGGCGCCGACGCGGGCGTGGTTACGGAGACGATCGAAGCCGCCTTCCCGGACGTTGAGTTCGAGATTGCCGACGGAGGCCAGGCGCACTACGACTACATCATCTCCCTCGAATAGCAACGACCTAGCTTCAAAGCTCAAAATACTTGCGCGCGTTCTCGACGCGGAACGAGAGAGAGGTTTTCCCGACCGGACGGTGATGGGCGGTCTCGGCAAGTTCATGGCCGGGCTGATCTCCAGCGACGCCGGCGGAACGCTTTCGCCGGAAGTCGAGGCGCTCGAGGATTATGAGAATATGCCCGCTCCGGCGAGGGCGGCGGCCGTAGCCCGGGCGATGGAGAGCCTGGAGGCGCGCACCGAGCAGCCGCGGCAGGCCGCTCCCCGCAAAAAGAAGAAGCGCTCGTCCGGCGTAAGCCTCGAATCGCCTGTAACGAATCTATTTCGGGTAGGGCAGCAATACGAAAAGCTGCTGGAGAAGCTTGATATCCGGACTTATCGAGATATGCTTTTCCACTTTCCGCGCAGATATCTCGATCGATCGACGTTCACTCCCATAGGCGACGTTCAGCCGGGAGACGCGGTCAACGTGATCGCCGACGTTATAGAGATAGTGAGCCGAAAGTCGCCGCAGCGTCGAATCACGCTTACGGAGGCGCTGCTCGGCGATGAGTCGGGGGACATCAAGGCGATCTGGTTCAACCAGCCTTACGTAGCCGGGAACCTTCGGAACAAGAAGGGGGTCGCGTTCTTCGCGCGGGCGGCGTGGGGAGACCTGGGCCCGGAATTGCGGGCGCCCGAGTACGAGCTGGACCTGGGGCGGTCGCTTCATTCAGGACGGCAAGTGCCCGTGTACGGGAGCACCGGCAAGCTTTCGCAAAAGCTGCTGCGGCTCTGGGCATCGCAAGCCGTCGAATCGTGTGCGGCGCTGGTTGACGAGTTCCTGCCCGCGCGAATTCTCGAATCGGCGGGGCTGATCGGCGTTGAGGAAGCCCTGCGGTCGATCCATTTTCCGGAAACTCCCGAAGACGCGGTTGGAGCGGTCAAGCGTCTGGCGTTCGACGAGCTTTTTCTTCTACAGCTCGGCGTGCTGGAGCGGCGCAGGGACTGGCGGGAAGGCAGTCCGGGCAAGGCTATAACGGTCGAGCGCGAAGACGTGCGGGACTTCGTTCGTTCTCTGGGGTTTACGCTCACCGCCCATCAAAAGCGGGCGGTGGCGGACATCCTCGACGATATCGAACGCCCGGTCGCGATGAACCGGCTGCTCCAGGGCGACGTTGGATCGGGAAAGACAGTTGTGGCGGCGTCCGCGCTGCTCGCCGCGGCGCTGGCTGGAGCGCAGTCGGCGTTCATGGCCCCGACGCAGATACTGGCGGAGCAGCATTTCCAGACGCTGACCGAACTCATGTCGTCGTATGGCTTCGAAGCTGCTCTTATCACGGGCGCGCTGACCAAGGCCCGGCGGCGGAAGGCCTGGGAGAGAGTCGAAAACGGTGAAGTGCGGATAGTGGTCGGGACCCACGCGCTGATTGCCGATGAGGCGAGGTTCCGCGATCTCAACCTCGTCGTCGTGGACGAGCAGCATCGCTTCGGGGTCCATCAGAGGGGGCGGCTGAGAGGCAAGGGATTCAATCCGCACATGCTCGTCATGACCGCCACTCCGATACCGCGAACGCTGGCGTTGACGCTTTATGGTGATCTTGACATAACTCGAATACTCGAAATGCCGCCGGGGCGTGTTCCGGTCAAGACGGCCCTCATCGCGCCGGACAAGCGTACAAAGGCCTACAGATTCGTGCGCGGGCAGCTTGCCGCTGGATGGCAGGCGTTTGCCGTATACCCGGTGATCGACGAGTCCGAGACTCTGCAAGTCAGGGCCGCCGAGCGAGAGTTCGAAAGGCTGCGCGAGGAGGTTTTTCCGGAGTTCGCAGACGGCATCGCCCTGCTGCACGGCCGCATGAGCAACAAGAAAAAGACCGAGACGATGATTCGCCTTAGAAATGGTGAAATCAAACTGCTGGTCAGCACGGCGCTGGTGGAAGTTGGGGTCGACGTGCCGAACGCCACGGTGATGATAATCGAGGGGGCCGAGCGGTTCGGTCTGGCACAGCTTCACCAGTTTCGCGGGCGTGTGGGGCGCAGCGATCGACAGAGCTATTGCTTGCTGTTCAGCGACTCCACCGACGCCGCCGAAAACGAGCGGCTACGGGCGATGACGCGCTCCGGCGATGGATTCGCGCTCGCTGAGAGAGATCTGGAAATACGCGGTCCGGGGGAAATCCTGGGCTCGCGGCAGAGCGGGCTGCCCGTGCTGAAGGTGGCGAGCTTGTCCGACGTCGACACTCTGGAACTTGCCCGCAAAGAGGCGGTGGCGCTGTTCAAGCGCGACGGATACCTGAAAGACCCGGAAAACGTGGGGGTCGCCGAGCGGCTGGCGGATTTCTGGGACAGCCTGGCCGAGCTTTCGTGAACGAGCGAGGAAGGTAGCTTGCCGGGCCGCGGGGTCCGCGTGACGGCGGGATCGGCGCGCGGCAGGACGCTGCGAATTCCGAGACGCGCCGTCACCCGTCCGACTTCGGCAAGACTGCGGGAGGCGATATTCTCGTCGCTCGGCGGCTTTTCGTACGACGCGGTGGCCGATCTGTTTGCGGGCAGCGGCGTCCTTGGGATCGAGGCTCTCAGCCGAGGCGCGAGCTTCGCCACGTTCGTCGAGTCGAACCGAGCGGCCGCTTCGATAATTCGCTCGAACCTCGAGAAGTCGGGATTCGCCGACCTGTCCGAGGTAATCGTGCGGCCGGTCGAGGCGTTTTTGCGGTCGGGCGACGGTTTGTTCGACCTCGTGCTGGCCGATCCGCCTTATGAGTATGCGGACCTGGACGGCCTGGTCGCATCTGTCTCCGCGAGGCTGGCCCCGGAAGGCGGCGTGCTGGTGCTGGAGCACGCATCGCGCCGCCCGCCGCCCGCCGCGACCAGGGGGTTGGCACTCTCAAAGACCCGCGCTCATGGGGACTCGGCGTTTAGCGTTTACGTCAAGGGTTAGCGGGCTGTAACGCGTGGCGGCAGGGGCGAACGGAGCGGGTCTATCTACGTTGGTCCGCGGATTGAGCAGTTGCGGCTTTGTCACTGAACGCGCGGGAAATCGGGGGTGTTGATCAGCGGGTTGCCGTAGATCGTTATGGAGTTGAGCATGTAGTCGAACAATGGCGCGAGTTCGTCGTAGTAGGAGGAAAAGCCTTCGAGTATGGCGAAATGGGCCGTGCCGTCCTCGAGGAGATGAACGAAAACGACGAGGAAGATGCCGGTTTCGTTGGCGGCGCCAACGATCAGCTGCGCGGGTCGTCCATCGATTTCGCCAAATCGGGAGTTCGAGACAACTCGCAGTGATTCGACGGTTGACGGCCACTCGGCAACGAACCGGTCGACGAACCGATCCAACGTCGCAACGACGGATCCTCCGCTTGGCAGGTCTTCGCGCCAGTAGGCCCAAGTGGCGTAATCATCGCCTCCGAGGAAACGTATTTCGAAGTCCGAGTCGTGAGTAGCCTCTTCCCAGTCAGCCGGATACTGGATGGAGAAGGCGAACTTGTCGTCGCGGTAGGTCGCCATCTGGCCGAATGGGCTCTGCATTTGAGAAGATTCCGGAGACGGTTGGGCGTCGTCCGAGGAGGCGGAGTCGAGAGAAGGAAACTTGGGCGCGCCGATGAGCGGTTTGCCATCAATGATGATGGAGTGGAACGAGTATTCGAAGAGCGGGGCCAACTCGTCGAACCACGGGGCGCTTAAGAAGTAACCGACCGTATATCTCGCTCCGTCCTCAGAGATGTAGACGAGCGCGGCTGATAGCCGGGGGTCGGTGCCAACAACGAGCAGCCGCGCGGGCAGACCGTCGATGTAGCCGTATCGCAAGTGCGAGAGTGCTTGGACGCGGTCGTCCCTTGATTTGTAGTACTCAATAAGTGAGGCAGCTTCTCGATACGCATTCCATTGATTCAGTCCGTCCCAATCACGATCGATTGCGATCCTCAAGGCTTCTCCCCGATCACTCTCAAATACGGCTGTCCAGCCCCTGCCCGGCGAGACGGCTTGCCAGCTGGCCGGATACTCGATGGAGAAGGCGAACTGGTCGTCGCGGTAAGTGGCCAGTGGGCCGAAGGCGTTTTGTTGTTGAGAAGACTCCGGAGGTGACTGGGTATCGCCCGAAGAGACGGAGTCGAGGGACGGAAACTCGGGCGCGTGCCGGAGCGGTTGGCCTTGGACGGTGAACGTGCCCAACGAATACTCGACCATTCGGATTGTTTCTTCGGCCGGCGGCGCGTTCAGCTCATATCTGGCGGCATAGCCTATATTTGACTCACTGACGAAGATATGGAGAGCGGTCAGCGTTCCGTTGCTGGCGTAGAATATGAGCCGCGTCGGCAGTCCATCGATATGTCCATACTCCACGTTTGCAGTGATTTTGCCGCCGACCGCGTCCGATTCAATCCAGGTCACCCAAAAATCGACGTAATCATCGAACGTCCAATGGCCTACCCTGTTTCTTGGAAGATCGTGAATCGAGATTATCAAGAACTCGTCGTCGTCGCTTCCGAAGAGTGACTCATCGCCGCCTTCCCATTCATTTTCGACGGGGTGGCTGAGCCAATCAGCCGGATACTGGATAGAGAAGCCGTACTCGGCGTTGGCGTAGGTGGCCATAAGGCCGTGGGGGCTTGCGACCGGTCGAGGCACCGGGGTTGCGGTGGGCGGCGGCGAGACCGCGCGGCGCGGGGCGCCGTCGATTTTCAGAAAATAGCCGCCCACGTTTCTTACCCAGAAGTCCGAGACGAGGATGATGTACATCCCCGACTCCGGGGCTGTGAAGCTGACGTAGGCGTCCCAGCCAAATACGCCTCCACCGCCGTCATCGTCATAGACAGCGGACTTGTTCCAGTCGGCGCGCGCAACGCTTACATACGGATCTATCATGAACGATTCGACTTTGATGGTTACTGACTCGCCGGCATCGAGCTGAAGCTCGAAGTAGTCTTCGTCGAGAGGCGCGTCAATGTTTCCGATAATGGATTCGTTGACGGAAACGCGGCGGTGGTCATCCTTGTCGTCGATGAAAATCAGATTGTGGCTAGTCTCAAGCGCAAACTCGCCGGGATCCGATGAGAATTGTTCGAATAGCACAAAGTGTGGACCAAGTGTTTCGAGCGTCGTTGAACCCCACTCGACACCTGATTCCGAATCGTCTACATCGAGTATCAGTTCTCCCGAGATGTCGGCAACGGCAAATGCGGAATCGGCTTCGCCTTCGAGTCTGATCTCAATCTCGGTATCTTCTCGCTCGTACAAGACGGCGATCTTGGAATGCCACCGGTCGGTCAGCTTGAACTCGTGCTCAGTCGCTCCCCGCGAGGGCAGCCGCCGGTCTCGCAGTCCGTCGACATCTCTACCTTGGATGAGGCCATCGACGCGCTCGCGTATATCCGCCGCGGACGTTGCGATGATGAATGAACCATCGCCGAACATTTTGGTCGTGATGCCGATCACCTCGCCGTGCTCAGAGACCATCACGCCACCACTCTGGCCGCCGCCCGTCGCCGCATCGCTTTGAATTAGCGTTAAATCGAGAGTTCGCCATTGCCGGAATCGAGATATGACACCGCGCGAGATCGTCGGCTTGTCCGGGAATACATCGACTTCGTCGGGGTATCCGACGAGATATACGTCTGAGCCAACGGCCAGGTCCTCGCCGTCTTCTAGTTCCAATCCCTCCGGAAGCACGTTGACTGGACCGATAACGGCTAAATCCGCCATGAGGTCCAGCCCGACGACGGGGAGGGTCCGATGAGTGTTGCTGTTAGGAAACTTGACCAGAACGTTTGGGTATCCCCAGACAACGTGAGCATTTGTCACTATGAATCCGCCGGGGATGAGAACCCCGCTTCCCAAGCCTGAGCCGGTGATTACGACGGGTATGTTGGGTGAAACGCGGGAGAAGATTTCGGCGCCGCTTAGCGGCGCCGGCGTGGGAGTCGCGGTGGGAAGCGCCGTCGGCGTCGGCGTGGGGGATTCGGTTGGAAGCGCGGTCGGCGATGGGGTGGGCGCTGAGGCCACTGGAGTCGGGGTCTCGGTTGCGGAGTCACCGCCGTTCCGCTCACACGCCGCGCCGACGATAAACAGGAATGCAAGAACCGCGGCAACGGCGATATTGAGCTTTGGGAATCGATGACCTAGTTTCACGCCTTGTCCTTGTCGATCCGCCCTTCAGGATATGGTACGGACCCATGCGACAGGTCACGTCCGGTCGAGTGTTGGTCGACGCGCCCGCGCGCGGGCGGCTGCGTTGCTATAATTCCCGCCCATCTCTGGGGGTGATTTGAAGGCGTTCTTTCCCGGCACTTTCGACCCGTTGACGAACGGTCATCTCGACATCGTCGAGCGGGCGTCGGCGATCTTCGACGAAGTGGTCGTGGGGGTTTATCGAGGTTCCGAGAAGGACCCCTTATTTTCATCCCAAGAGCGGCTGCAAATGGTAAGTGAAACCGTGGAGCGGATCCCCAACGTGTCCGCGCTGACTTACGACGGGTTGACGGTCGAGTTCGCACGCAGCATCGGCGCCCGGGTTGTGGTGCGCGGACTGCGTGCCCTTTCCGACTTCGAGTACGAATTCTCGCTATCATCGATGAACCAGGTGATCGAGTCGGACGTGGAGACGGTCTGTCTATTGACCTCACCCCAATTCGCGTTTATCAGCTCGAGTCTTGTAAGGGAGATCGCGTCGCTCGGCCAACCTGTCAATCACTGGGTCCCCAGAAGCGTCGCGGAGCGCCTACGCGCTAAACTGGAACTCAACCGTCGGCAAGCGTCATTGCGGGAGTGATAATAAATCGACCTTATCAACCTGATTGAGCGACTTGAATCGCTGCTCGAGGCCGGTCAGCGGGTCCCGATGCTTAGGAAAGTAATGATAAACGAGCGCGAGGTCCTATCCATCATCGATCAGATGCGGATAAGCATCCCGGAGGAAATCAGGGAAGCGCGCCGGGTCTTGCGAGAACGGGAGCAGATTCCGCAGTCAGCCCAGATGGAGGCGGACCAGATCGTCGCCAAGGCCAGGGAGCAAGCGGAGGCGATGATCCGTGACGAGGAGATCGTGCGGCAGGCCCAGTTCCGCGCGGACGAGATTGTCCAAGAATCGGAAGAGATGGATAGAGAGACCCGGCAGGAGATCGACGCGTACGCTCTTGACATGCTGCAAGACCTGGAGCGGCGTCTGGCCACTCACCTGACCAGCATCGAGCGAGGTATTCAGGCGATAGAGGCAAGGCCGGAAGAAGAGCCGGGCGAATCTCGCGAGCCGGTTGTCGCTCAATAAGCCTCCTGATTGAAACAATGCCCAGACGGAACTCGGAACTGCTGATACAGAGCGCCTCGCGACTCTTTGGGGCCGGCGCGGGCACGGAGATCAGGCTCAAGCTGGAAGGCCATTCCCGCGCGCTCGGGGTTCAGGAGGCGCAGGGCCCGTTTTCCGGCGAGTGCCGCGTTATTCGCGGCGACGGCGAGCTGGTGGCCGTGGGTACGGTGAACCTGCAAGTTTCGGTCCCGTGCCGTCGTTGCGTCGAGCCGGTAGTCGACCGCAAGGCGACTTCGTTCGACGGCAGGTTTGTTAGGTTCGGAAGCCCCAAAGCCGACGCTGAAATGGGCGAGTACGACCCTGAAGTGTTTGTCCTCGATCAAAACGGCTCGATCGACTTAACCGAGTTGCTGCGAGAGACGGTGATCGCGTCGATCTCGCCCAACGTCATTTGCCAGTCCCATTGCGCCGGCCTGTGCCCCGTTTGCGGCAGCAATCTAAACGTTGGTGACTGCGGTTGTGAAGAGTATGATGTAGATCCACGCTGGGCGCCGCTCAAGCAATTGATGGAAGAGTCGTTAGCGCAATCCGAAATCGACGGGGACTGACGTAGCCGTGGGAGCCCAACCCAAACAGAGGATCGTAAAAGGGCGTAAGAACAGACGCCGGTCTCATCACGCTCTCGGCCCGATGAACTTTGGCCGGTGCACCCAGTGCCGCAGCCTGGTTTCGAGTCATCGGGTTTGCCCCGTGTGCGGCTACTATCGAAATATCGAAGTAGTCGCCACGGAACAGCCGAAGGTCAAGTATCGCTAGCGTCTCAACACTTCGAGGGGCGGCAATCGGGTTTCCCAATTCACAAGCCAGGCATTGACTTACGCACTGCTATTCCCGGGGCAGGCGTCTCAATACGTGGGTATGGGACGCGACGTGGCCGGCGAGTGGGAGTCTGCCGATCGGATATTCGACGTCGCCGACAGATGCACGGGGCTGCCCGTTCGGCGGCTCTGTTTCGAAGGTCCCGCCGAAGAGCTGCTGATGACGGTTAACCTTCAACCGTGCGTGGTTGCGACGAGCGTCGCGATACTGGCCGCCGCTTGTGAAGACGCGGGGCTTGGTCAGCCCGAGGCATTCGATCTTCGACGGTTTCCGCGTCCTCCCGCTTTCGTGGCGGGGCACAGCGTTGGCGAGTACGCTGCGCTCGTCGCGTCCGGAGCGTTGTCGGTGAGCGATTGCCTCGAGGTCGTGGCGTTCCGGGGGCGCGCGATGGAAGAGGCGGGCCGGCGGCGGCCGGGAACGATGCTGGCGCTGCTATCGGGATCGACCGGCGCCGCGACCAGATTGTGCAGCGATATCCGGGAAAGCGTGGACGGAAGTTACCTGGACGTCGCCAACTACAACTCACCTGAACAGGTTGTCGTCGCGGGCGATCTCGAATCGGTCGATCTGGCGGCCCGGCGAGCGGCGGAATATGGATTTCGTCGGGCGCTGCCGCTGCGCGTGTCGGGCGCGTTTCATTCGTCCGCCATGCTTCCCGCCTCGGCGAAGATGGAAGAGCGCTTGCTGGCCGTCCCGCTGGGGAAGCCGGCGATTCCCGTCGTCGGTAACATTGGCGCCAAACCTGTCGAGGATGCCGCGGCGGTGCGAAGAGAGCTTTCGGCTCAGGTGGCGTCGCCCGTAAGGTGGGCTGAGTCAATTGGCTATATCGAATCGAACGGCATACGAGATTTCGTTGAAGTGGGTCCGGGGCAGGTGCTATCGCGTCTCGCCGCCAGAGCCGTGGACGGAGCCGAGGCCGTAACGGCCGGCGACGTTGACGGCGTGCGCAGGCTCGCACGCCGGCTTGAAGGGAACTGAGAACGTGACGTATCCGGGGCTGGCGGACAAGCGGGCGCTTGTGACCGGCGCGTCGGGAGCGGTGGGCGGCGCCGTGGCGGAGGAGCTTGCCCGCGCCGGCGTCAAGGTGGCGGTCCACTTTAGGTCCAACGAGGAAGCGGCCCGGGCGGTGGTGGATCGAATTACCGCGGCGGGCGGCGAGGCCGTTAAAGTCTCCGGAGACGTATCGGGTTCGACCGACGCCAAGAGTCTAGTGTCCGCGGCGATCGATCTTTTGGGCGGGGTGGACGTACTTGTCAACAATGCGGGTATTACGCGTGACGCGCTGCTGGCGCGAATGTCGGACGACGATTGGGACTCCGTAATCGACACGAACCTCAAGTCGGCGTTTCTATGCAGCCGGGCGGTCGTGCGGTCGATGATGAGGGCGAGGTCGGGCCGAATTATCAACGTATCGTCGGTGGCGGGATTGATGGGAAACGCGGGGCAGGCCAACTACTCGGCGGCCAAAGCGGGTCTCATCGGTTTCACGAAGTCGCTTGCCAGGGAGGTGGCGTCGAGAAGCGTGACCGTGAACGCGGTCGCTCCGGGCTTTCTGGAATCGCCTATGACCGATGCGATTCCGGAGGTGACTCGTAAAGAGCTTATGAAAATGATCCCGATGGGAAGGATGGGCGCGCCTGCCGACGTGGCCGGAGTCGTAGCCTTTCTGGCGAGCGATCTGGCCGCGTACGTTACTGGCCAGGTCCTGGTGGTTGACGGCGGACTGGCGATGTAGGGACGTAGCTGGATGTTCTCGAAAGTATTGATAGCGAACCGCGGCGAAATCGCCGTTCGCGTAATGCGGGCTTGCAGTGAACTGGGCATAAGCACGGCGGCCGTGTATTCGGAGACGGACCGCGACTGCATGCATGCGCAAATTGCCGGCGAAGCCGTCTGCGTGGGACCCGGCTCGCCGGCTGAGAGCTATATGAACGTCCCGAACATAATCAGCGCCGCCCTAAAGGTCGGAGCGGACGCGATCCATCCGGGCGCGGGGTTTCTCTCCGAAAACGCTTTCTTCGCCGAAATCTGCCATCAGTACGGAATCGCTTACGTCGGCCCGTCGCCGGAAGTCATATCGGCGGTCGCGGATAAGAGCCTGACGATCGAGCTGGCGCGGGAGGCTGGTCTGCCGACGCTGGAAACGTCGAACCGGGAGTTGCTCGACGTTCAAACGGCCAAGTCGGAGCTTCAAAGAATCGGCTGTCCGGCAATGCTCAAGGCAAAGGCCGGCGGCGGCGGGCGTGGATTGCGTCGGGTGCGGACGCCGTCAGAATTGCCCGAGCTGTTCGTACGCGCGCAGGCCGAGGCCCGCGGATCGTTTGCGATCGGCGATCTCTATCTGGAACGGCTCGTTACCGGAGCAAGGCACGTCGAGGTCCAGATCCTCGCCGACGAATCGGTGCAGTTGCACTTGTGGGAGCGGGATTGCTCGGTGCAGCGCCGTCATCAGAAAGTCATCGAGGAGAGCCCGGCGCCGGGTCTGTCGAACGAATTGCGCGGAGAGCTTGCTCAAGCCGCCGTCGACCTCATCCGGCGGCTGGGTTACACGAACGCCGGCACAGTGGAGTTTCTCGTCGGAGATGACGGTGACTTCTATTTCATCGAGCTGAACTCTCGACTTCAGGTCGAGCATCCGGTAACGGAAGCGATAACCGGAATCGACATCGTCAAGAAACAGCTCGCTATCGCGGCGGGTGAAGGCATCGGGATGACGCAGAATGAAGTCGGTTCCACGGGTCACGCCATCGAGTGCCGGGTGCTGGCGGAAGATGCTTCCCGCGACTGGACGCCGGCTTCGGGCATGATAAACAAGTTTGTCGTGCCGGGCGGACCGGGGGTACGCGTCGATACCCACGCTTACGCCGGGTATGAAGTTCCGCCCAACTACGACTCGCTGCTTGCGAAGATAGTCTGTTGGGGGCGTGACAGGCCGGAGGCCGTGGCCAGAACTCGCCGGGCTGTCGCCGAATGCGAAATCGACGGCGTCACGAACAATCTGACTTACCTTGTCGAGGCGCTGTCGGATCCCGCTTTCGTGCGGGGCCAGTACCATCTCGACAAGTCGCTTGGCGCGTCTCAGCCCGACGCCGCGCTTGTCGCCGTCTGACAAAATGGTCTGGAGCGTGTTGTCGGCCGGTTTGCATAACCGTCGCCGTGCGCGCGCATTGGAGCGATAATGGCGCGCCGGGGCAGAAGATATTCTCGGGAATTCCTGCTCCAGGTCTTGTTCGAGGCGGCGTCGAGAAGGACAAACCGTCTGGAGCTGCTGAAGTTGCGGGGCGAAGAGCGGGACGTGAACCAGGAAGATATGGACTATGCCCAGCGGCTTTGCGCCGCCGTTTCCGAGGGCAACACTCGAATAGATCAACGAATCGCGGCCGCCGCCCCGCAATGGCCGCTGCATCAGCTATCGAAGGTTGATCTTTCGATCATGCGGATCGCCACGGCGGAGATGATGCTCGAAAGCGTGCCGGTGGCGGTAGTAATCGACGAAGCAGTCAGGCTGGGGAAGCGTTATGGTGGGGAGAGTTCGGGATCATTCGTAAACGGCGCTCTGGGATCGATCGCAAGATCCATGGACGCGCTGGCAGGCGCGGCGGAAGCCGGGCAGGCGTAAGGCTAAATTGGCAGAAACCACTATAGGTACAGGTCCGGGCCCCGCTTCGGAGGACGGCGCCGAAGGAATAATGACGCTCCGCGAGCACCTCCTGGAGCTCCGCAAGCGGTTGACGATCGCGGCGATCGCGGTTGTAGTGGCGAGCTTTTCGCTCTGGCCCTTCAAGGATTCTGTTTTCGAACTGATGGCGGCTCCGCTGCCGCCAGGCGTGGGGCTCCAGCAAATCGCCCCGACCGAGGCGTTCTTCACCTTCATAAAGCTCTCGATGATCGCCGGAGTCGGATTCGCGAGCCCGATTGTCATGTACGAGATCCTGGCTTTCGTGGCTCCGGGACTCTACGAAAACGAGAAAAAGTGGCTCTACATATCGATTCCGGCGATATCCATCATGTTTATGATCGGCGCCCTCTTTGCGTGGTTCGTGGTTCTTCGATTCACGATGGGCTTCCTTACTCAGTTCACGCCGGACTTCATTAGAACCGAGCTCACGCTCGATAATCACGTGACGTTTGTAGCCAAGCTGCTGGTTGCGGTCGGACTAGTCTTTGAGACGCCATTCATCGTGTTTCTCCTGGCCAAGCTGCGCATAGTCTCAGCGACAAAGCTGTCACGATTCCGCCGGTACGCAATCGTGGTGATCGTGATCGTGGCCGCGGTCATCACCCCGACGCCCGATCCGTTTACACAGATGACGGTCGCGATTCCCATGTACTTGCTGTACGAGATAGGTGTCCTGATGGCTCGGATCGCGGCGCCCGCGGTCGAGCCGCAACCGGAGGAAGAGGCGCAAGAGTAGGGACGCGCCGCGGCGCTTCGCGTGAGGATTCCGGGGGGCACGGGCTGAATGCCGCGCGGCGCGGTTGACTGAAGGTTAGTGCTGGTCGGGGCGACAGGATTTGAACCTGCGACCTCTTCAACCCCATTGAAGTGCGCTACCGGACTGCGCCACGCCCCGTGAGAAGCGAGTGTAGCAAACGCGGGAGTTCGTTCTGTTCGTACTGAATGCGAGCTCGGCCGGTTAGGGGCGCGCGAATACGGGCGTTGCGCCGCCGCTAGATTCGGGTCTTGCCGCCTAGACGTGCGAACGGCGGGCCAGAACGGACCTCAGACGCGAGTAGCGGCGGAACAGCGCCCGCGGGGAATAGAGGCCGTCCATCATCTCCGACAGCTCGGACCATTGCACTCGTCTGGACCGCTGAATGGCGCGTCGCTTTCCAAGCGCCTTGCCGAGTTCCAGCAGCGCGGCCAGCCTTCCCAGCAGGATCGACGGGTCTCGCCGCGAGACGAGCGTATAGGGAATAGCGCCCAGGTCGTAGAGGACTATCAACGGGACATACAAGAGCAAGTGCGGAAGCGGATAGTTTTTCAGGATGGACAACACCTTGTTTCTACCCAGATGAAAGTTCTTGAAGGACGATCCTTCTATCCCGGTCGCGGAATGCTCGTGGCGGACTGACGCGGTCGCAACGTACCAGCATCGCCAGCCTGCCAGGCGGGCGCGCCAGGCGAGGTCCACGTCTTCGAGATAGGCGAAGAACGACTCGTCGAAGACCCCCACGTCGTCGAAGAGCCTCCGCCGATACAAGGCCGCGCCGGCGGACGGTCCGAACACTTCCTGAGAAGGTCCGCCGCCGTAGTCGCCGGCCTTTCGGTCCCAGGCGATACCCGCCAGATCGAGCGAGATGCCGGCCGAATTGATGATGGCCGGATCGTGGTCGAAGACCATTTTGGAGGCGAACATGCCGAAATCGGGGTTCTCTTCGGCGAAGCCCACCAGGTTGGACAGCCAGTCGGCGTTTGGCCGGGCGTCGTTGTTTAGAGTTGCGACGTAGTCGCCGCTGGAGTTCTCTATGGCGCGGTTTACTCCGGCGGCGAATCCGGTGTTGCGCTCCATCCGAATAACCCGAACGTTCGGAAACTCGTTCTTCAGCAGCTTGAGGCTGCCGTCGGTCGATCCGTTGTCGACTACGATTGTTTCGAAGTCTTGATAGTCTTGGCGAAGCACGTCCGGCAGGTTCTTGCGGAGCAGGCCTTCACCGTTGAAGTTGACTATTGCGACGGATACTTTTGGCATGGTCTATTTTCGGTTTGGAATCAGTTGCTGGCCAAGCCGGCGCCCAGACGCCGCCCCGATCTTCGAGGCCGGCGGATCTCGCGAAGAAGGGCGTTGATTCCGCCTGATGTCCAGTTCAGGTTATCCGCTGCCCACGGTTTCGCCTACTCAGGTACGGACGTATCAGCGCTGTCCGCTCGCGTACAAGCACCGTTTTCTCGAACGATGGACGGGCATCCAGTCTTCCGCGGGGCTTCTGGGACATGCGGTCCACTCAGCCATCGAGACGGCTCTCAAAGCCAAACGGAGGTTTCGTCAGGACCTGCCTTTAGAGGAGATGGAACGAGTCTTCGACCAGGTCTGGAATCGCGGGCTGCCGCCGGAAACGGAAACGACGGGGGAATCGCGGGAAGAGTTCGACGACGTGCGCGAGGAGGGTTACGACCTGCTGGCCTTCTACCTCGAAGAGGTAGCGCCAAAGGTGCGACCGCACCTGGTCGAGCATAGATTCAGCTTCGAGCTGGCAGGCATTCCGGTTCCGGTCGTGGGGCGGGTGGACCTGATCGAGACAGACGGCGCCGTGGTCGATCACAAAACGTCGCTTCGGCCGTATCGGGAGGACTATCTCGATAGCGACGTTCAACTATTTTGCTATGCCGTGGGCTACGCGTTCTTCCGTTTGGGCGTGCGCGCCCGCAAGGGAATATTGCCGCCCGCCGTCTTCGTTAACGATGCGAGGGTGGACGTAATCATCCGGGGACCGGCTCCGCGGCTTCAGCAGATTCGGAAGAAATACTCGAACGATGATCTGAGCCGGATCGCGGGGGTATTGCGAAACCTGGCGTTAGAGATCGAGTCGGGCGAGTTCCCCGCGTTTTGGGAAGTAGAGGGCCGCGCGGAACCCTGGCGCACGTGCGACGGTTGCGAGTACCGCGATCGCTGCGACAGGCGAATCGAGGCGCAAAGTGAGGGTTGACGGGACTGGGCGCGGGACGCCGAAACGGAGTCAACCCTTTGAAATTGACCGTGGGGCGCCAAGGCGGATGCCTAAGGCTGGAAGGCCGGTGTCATCCTTCCAGCTTGACGGTTGCGACTGAAATCAGGAAGAAGCTGACGGCGATGACGATTGTGAAATTGAAGAGCAGCTTGTCCGCGCCGCGGCGGGTGTTGAAGAAGCTGTCGCTCTGCCCGAATCCGGACCCGAGCCCGGCATTGCGGACCTGAAGCAGCACCGACGTAATAAGAATCAGCGCCAGAACTACCTGTACCGCCTGAAAAACACTACTCAAGAAAAGCACTCCTCTTGGAGCGAGTATAGCGCCGGAATCACTCGGTGGGGGTGTTAGCGGGAGCCTGCGGCGAGCCAGTCAACCGATGCGGCAAGGGCGTCGTCTTTGCCGAACGCGCCCGCCTTGGTGACGACGAGCCGTTGATCAAACGGGCCGCCGAGCAGGAGTCCGCCGGCAATTCCGGACTGCACTTCGGCCCTGATTTCGATCGCGCCCGCGCGTATCCGTTCGAGACAGATCGCCCCGGTCTCGCCTCCGGTGAGGACCAGACCGAGGCGGCTGAATCTCTCTTCCAGCGCGTAACACACGTTGCCCAGCCAGTTCCCCAAGGCGTCGACGGCGCTCTGCGCTTCCAGCGGCCGTCCGCGATGCCCCGCGAAGCCTATCCAAATCCTGCCGGCTTCCAGAGTCGCCGTTGCGTGGGCGACGGCGCGCGCGGGGTTGACCAGATCAGAATCGGACGGCGAGTACACGGCGGCGCCCAACTGGCGGGCGGCGTAGTCGACTTGCCGCCGGGTCACCTCGGAAAACGATCCGGCGAGCACGGCGCAATAGCCGGCTGAAGCGCTTGGCGGCGCCGGGGCGGCGGCTGTCGGAGCTTGGACGAGACGCTCCGCCAGTCCGGCCGACCCGGCGGAGAGCTTGTCCATACCGGCCAGCTTTATGGCCCCGGCTATGGCATCCAGATCGGCGTCCGTCTCGGCGTCGGCGACGATGATCTGAGTGCCGTTGCCGGATAGCTTCGTAAATCTCGAAGCCAGCGCTTCCGACGTCGAGCGGACCGCGTCCAGCGCGACGTGACCGGCGCGCAGGCTCGATGTGCGCTCCAGGAGGGTAGGTATGTGGTCTTCGGTAACGGGCGCGACCGGGTCGCGGGATGCCTCGGTGCGCGAGACCGCCAGGCCGCGCAGGAATTGAGTCCCGCCGGCGGTCGAGCGGCCCTGAGCCGGAAAGGCCGGTGCGATGACCATGCTGCGGACTCCGGCGGCTTCCAGAACGACCTCGAGCTCGGGACCGATGTTTCCGCGGAGGGTGGAGTCGATTTTCTTGTAGACGCGCGTGCCGAGCGATATCGCGCGTTCCGCGACAGCTCGCGTGGCGGAACGGGCCGAATCGGGATCGAGGGACCGGCTGTTCGAGCTCAGGACCAGCGCGTCGTAGTCGCCCGAAGCGCCGCCCAGATCGAAGACGGTTGACAGTCCGGACTTCGCAAACTGAAGGCCCGTATCCATGGCGCCAGTGAAGTCATCGGCGAGAATCGCCCACTCGGCCAAGAGGTGTCAGTTAACGGGTATTGGAAGAGTGTCGGGAGCGTGAGTCATTACCGCCACCGATGCGTCTTTTCCGAGTCTTCGCCGGGCGTCGCCAAGCGCGCTGTCCAGCGAGTCGAACGGCTGAAAGCCCAGCGCGCGGCAGTCATCAGCCGGGATTCCGCCGGAAACGAGCGAAATGTCGGCAAACTCTCGAATCCGCGACCACGCGACCGCGTTTGAGGCTCCCACCGGATCGGCCACCGCGCCGGAGTCCACCAGGTCTCGTATGCGGGAGTAGGTCTGGTCGGCGTAATTGAGCACGTCGTCGTGAGTCATAGCGACCCCTTCGGGGCAAGGCGCCACGACGATGATCGTTCCCCCCGGACGCACTATCCGCGCCGCCGGGAACAGACTCTTGTGCGCCTGCCAGAATTCGATATCGCATGGATGGCTTCCCGCGATGACGATGTCGACGTTCGAGGGCGAGCCCAGGCCGTAGATGCGTTTGGATGCTTTGGTACCGGCGCGAAACGCCGCTTTGGGGTCGCCGAAGAACGCGTCCACCATCTCGCCGCGGGCGTTGAGAGTCGTGTTGAGTATGGCGGTGAGACCGGCGCGCGCGGCGACGTCATCCATCTCGCGGCGAACGGGACTCTCGACCACACCGAGTATCTGAGTGTTAGAAACCGCGCTAAACATGTGCGTCGACGCTGTCGTGGGCTCGCCGGAGACGCCGGGCTGGATGATCTTCGAACCACCCGAGTAACCGGGGATGTGGTGTGGAACGATTGAACTCATCCCGATAACCACGTCGGCGTCGAGCACTCGCTGATTTACGGAGATCGGCGTTCCGTTGCCGGTCAGCCCGAGGTCTGTAAGGGTGGAAGTCTGATAGTCGTGGTTGCGAATTTCGAAGCGGCTGGTCAATTCGTCGCCGAAGCGCTCCCGGATTTCAGCATCGGTCATTGGCCTGTGGGTGCCGGTTGCGATAAGCACCTCTATCTGACAATCGCTCACGCCGGCGGCGGAGAGACCTTCGGCAACGACCCCGATCATCGTGTCTACCGGCGTTTCACGGGTCATGTCGTCGGCGACGATCAGATATTCGTCGCCCGGTTCGCCGAGGCGGTCAAGCGTCGGAGACTCGATCGGCTCGCTGGTAGCGGCCCGGAGGGCGGTTTCCGCCGATGGCGCGCCGGCTACGTCGGCCGGGGTCATGACGCCCGCGATATTGAGTCCAGTGGAATCGAGCGAGATTACGGAGTGGTCTCCGTAAGGTATTTCAATCAGATTTGGATCAGTCAAAGTCGAACCCAACGATCCGGCCTGTCTCCCCGGCGGCGCGGCTGGAATCCGCCTTCATGCAGCCCGTCATCGACACCGTCCGGCGCCGCACGCGTCCCCCGACACGCTGTGCGGCTTCGCCGGTTTCGCAAGAAACCAGCTCGGCGCCCGGCGTCGGAGCACCTCCCGCGACATGCGGCGTAACCCGGACGAGTGGGCGCAAACAATATCACGATCCCGGTTTTGACTCAGCCTAAAACTCCCGCAGAAGTTCGAGCATGTGCGCCTTGAAGAGGCGAGGCGCCTCGATCACCGCCATGCTGCCGGCGGAGTCGATCGATTCGAGCCTTGAGGTGGGAATCCGCGCTCGCAGGATTTCGGCCTCGGCCGCCGTGAGGGCGGCGTCCTTTGCGCCATGAAGAACCAGAGTTCGAGCGGTCATTCGATGCAGAAGGTTGACCGTACTTGCGCGCGCGTATTCCCGCGCGATGGCGCAAGCCGCCTCTTTGTCTGTGGCCTCGGCGACATCGAGCAGTTCCTGAAAGAGCTTCTCGCGCGGCCGCTTCACGTAGTGAGAAGCGATTTCCTCGGTCAGGGCTTCACGAGTCCACTCCAGCTCGGCAAGCCGCTCGGCCTGCGCGCTGGCGGCCTTGGAGTCCAAGGCAAACGCGCGGCTGCCGGTGATAACGAGTTTGAACACAATGTGCGGATACCGCGCGCCCAGGCTTTGCGCGATCATGCCGCCGACCCCGCAGGCAACCACGCTGCACCGCTCCACCTTCATGCTGTGCAGGGCCTGGCGAACGCTGTCGGCCATGGCGTCGATGGTGGGATCCGGCAGTGGTGACGATCCCCCGCAGCCGGGCAGATCGAACGCCAGCCGTCGAAATTCCACGCTTGGCATACCGCGCATCAACGACTTCCAAAGCGCCGAGGACTGGAGCAGACCGTGAAGGAACAGGACCGTATGGACGCCGTCGCCCTGCTCGGCGTAGTTGATCGAGCAATCCCGGGCTTCGGCTACCGGCATGTTTTGGCTACTCCTGTGGTTGCCGCGCGCAATCGTCGCGATGACGTTGAGTTCAAGGTCTAGTCGGTCTCAAGCCCAGCGGCGTGCTTCGATAGCTGTCGAGCAATCCTCACGAAAGACAATTTGCAAAACCGCTGACGTCAATGCATACCGTATCCGACGATGAATCCCCGTTCCAGTTTGAAGGCGGCGCGGGATGTAGGCAAACGGGAACTGCGACTGTCGTTGATATAATCTGCCGCCTTCGACTGCCTGCCAACCGCTTGTGCGACCCGCAAGCGCCAGGCAGAAGAGATACCCCGGGGGGTTTGATGGCTAATCCCGTTCCAGTTGCCGTTGTCGGCGCGGGCGTTATCGGAAAGGTGCACGTCCGAGCGGTGGTCGACGCCGAGGGAGCCGATCTCGCGGCGGTCGTCGATAGTGACCTCGATCGGGCGCGAGAAGTTGGCGAAGAGCACGGCGCGCCGGCCTTCGGTTCGGTGGACGAGTTGATCGAAAGCGGGCTGGCCAGAGCGGCGACGATCGGCGTTCCCAGCGGAACCCACGCCCACGTGGGCGTCCCACTCGCTGAAGCCGGAATCCACCTGCTTTGCGAGAAACCTATAGACGTTTCGCTGGAGGCCGCCGACCGTCTCATCGGTTCATGCGAGGCCAATGGCGTAACTCTGGCCTGTATTTCGCAAAGCCGGTTCGAACCTGACCTGCGCGCGGCCCGGGAGATGGTGCGAAGCGGGCGCCTCGGCCGGACGGTGCTGGCGCAGGCCGACACCAAGTGGTACCGGTCGCAGGACTACTACGACGCCGGCGGCTGGCGCGGAACGTTTGCGCAGGACGGCGGCGGCGCCTTGATAAACCAGTCGATTCACGCGATCGACGCCTTGCAGTGGGTTATGGGGCCGGTCGAGCGAGTTTGTGGATTCACGGTAAATCGGTGGCACGAGATCGAAGCCGAGGACACTGGCGCGGCCATCCTCCATTTTCGGAGCGGGGCTCTCGGAGTGATTCAGGGAGCAACGTCATTGGGCAAGGCTCAGCCCAAGCGGCTGGAATTCCACGGTGACGCCGGAACGATAATCATCGAGAACGCCGCCGCAATCGTGTGGGACGTTGACGACGGTTCGACGGCGCCGAGCGCCGCAAGCGGGCCGGGAGTTGGCAAAGGCGCCGCCGCGGACGCCCGCGACGTCGGTCATCTCGGGCACGTAAAACAGGTGGAAGACCTCGTGCAAGCGATTCTGGAGGGGCGTTCGCCAAGCATTACGGGCCTCGACGCCAGGGCGCCGCTCGAGCTGATACTGGCGATCTACGAATCTGCAAACGCCGACGGCAAGCCTGTAACGCTGCCTCTCGCGAGGTGAGGTCACTTAGCTAACGCGGGGCCTGGTCTTCTTCGTCTCTCTTGATCGACTCGACGAACGTCGTTACCCAGGCCGCGTAGCGTTCGACTGCGGTCAGACGGGCCATCGAGTCGGTAACGACCGCCTCGACGCGCTCTTCCAGATTTCCTGCGCTTTTAGCCTGACGCCGGAGGAATCCGCGGGTCAGCGCGGTGGACTCGACTACGCTGATGCCCGCGACTATTACTCCCACGAGCATTGCGACGAACAGCAGGAGCAGTTCGACCGCGAGTATGAGAAGCGCAATGCTGGCGGCGGTGGACACTACCGAAAACTCACGTGCTATCTAGAGGCTCAGTTACGGCGGGCCTCTTCGAACGACTCTTCGAGTGATCGCTCCGCCTCATCGGCGGCGGCATCGGCTTCAACGCGAGCCCTTCGAAATCTGATACGAGCGTTTTCGAGGAAATCGACCCCTTTTTTGGGCGCTATCACGGCGCCAGCGATGCTACCGACTACGAAACCTATCAACGCACCCAGAAATGCGTATGGCATGGAAAAACAACCTACTTTCGTCCAAACCGCAGGAACGACGACCGTTTTCGGGCCCGTCCGGCGGCGATTACCGTCTTTACTACAGTTCCTGTTGAAGAATTCTCGGCGGCGGAAGTGATTCCCTGTATGTTCGCCGCGGTCGATGCGGCGGACTTCAGAATCGGTTGAACTTCTTGCTTGATCACGCCGATCAGCCGCCATAGCAGAGCGGCGGTGATTATCAACACGAGAACAGTTACTATCGATACGGCTGCAAGCGCGACGATTGCGATATCGCGGACGTCAGCAATTTCCAAGCTTCGCGCCCCTAACCGGCTAGTATCTTACGTCTCCGAATAATCCTTCCCAGGAGTCGAGGCCTGAGCCTCTTCCAGGCGCGGTCAACGGAGCGTCTGTCTATCGGCAATACCCCGTGATCGCTGTAAAGCGCTCGCGCGTACTGTCTGGCGATTTCTATGGGAGGGCGATCCTCTTCAAGAAAAACTCGAGTGGCCTGAGCTACTTCCGTTTGGCCGTCACTCGAATACAAGCCCTCGGACAAGCTTTGGGCCAATTCAAGCGGCGTTCGCGCCTCACTAGGATTGTAACCCGCCCAGCGGGCATATTTCAGCATTCGCTTGTACGTTCCGTGTATGCGGGTCTTTGGACTTTGGAATCGAGTCGTGGCGAATCCGATGAGGAAATAGAGCAGAAACCCGCCGATAAGCGTGCCTACGATGCCGCCGACCACGATAATGACACCCGAGGCGGACCTGATGAATGCGACGATGGGATTGTCGTTGATTTCCCCTATAGGATCGAAGTCGCCCGCCGTGGAGCCGAGCGCAAGGTCGTCCAGCAGCGCCTCGAGATCGTAGATGTCGATGAGGTCGCCAGGGTTTGCGCCCCCAAGACCGCTCCCGCCTTCCTGTCGAATAAGGGGCACCCGATATCCCGACGGCTCGAACGAAATCCATCCGTAAGCTGGAAAGAAGATTTCTATCCAAACGTGGGAATCTTCGGGTCCGGCAATGAACCTTCCGGTTTCTTCGTCAAACGTGCCGGGTACGTAGCCCGAGACAACGCGAGTAGGTATGCCGTTAAGGCGAGCCAGCACGGCCATGGCCGAGGCGGTGTAGTCGGCATAGCCCCGTCTCAATTCGAAAAGGTATTGATCGACGACGTCGGTTCCCGGGGCCGGTTCGGGTATCTCTATCGAAAAGGGGTAGCGCCGCAGGAAGAACTCAATGCGTTGCGCTCTGTCGAATGCGTTGTCGCCCGACGTGGCGAATCGGGCGGCGAGCTCTTCGACGCGGGGACTAACGTCGGGCAACTGCAAGTATTTGTCGATCCAGGCGGGGTAGGCGGTCCCCGCCTTGCGCAGCGCGTCTATCGAAGGCCCGGGGAGGGTGGATTCGACGGAATACGCGATTCGGCGGCCCACGCTGCGAGTCGCCCTGATGGAAGAGAAGTCGTTCACGTCGTCCTGTTCACTGCTCTGGATCAGGTATTTGCGGCTCATCGTGACAAGGTCGCCTGGAATGAACAGCACCGACGAACTGGAGTCCAGAATCTCGATGTTGGCTTTGACGGCGATCCGCGATCTGAGTTCAACATTCTTCGTAAGCGCCTGGCCGGGGTCTCGCGCGGTAAGCGCCTTGTCGGTGTTTTCCCATCGATCTCCGAAGAACCGGTCGTAGGTAACTCCCCGCCAGTACGCCTCGTGAGTTGTCTGCACGATCAGCGTGGCTCGCTTGGTGAAAGGGAGCACGGCTCCGATAGGCAGCTGCTGCGGACCGGAAAGAGATGACGCCCCCGAAGGATTTGAGACGCCGCTGAAGAGCCGGTTGGCGGCCGCCTCGACGTTGCCCCAGCCGTCGCCCATGTACGTCCAGAACGAGTCGGACAGAGGATTGCCGCGAATCCGGGGAAAGAACACGGCGAACAGCGTAACCAACGCTACAAGCACGAGACTGAGCGCCGTTATGTTGATGCCGAGCTCCGCTGAGTATTCGATCTTTGCCTTGTCCCACCTATCGGACAAAGCGAAGAGGTTGACCTGGACCATAAGAAGGAGAAGCGCGACCATGAAGATGATGAAAGGCAGTCGCGTGGGGCCTACGTACGTGACATTGACGGCAAGCCCAATGGCCGCGCCGAGCGCGGCGACCGCAACGCTGCGGCGGCGATAAAGACCCCACGCGCCGATGAACCCCATTCCCCATGCGGCGTAGGCCATCCACAAGAGGAAAATGACGTTGTCGGCGCTTGCCCTGAATGACGAGACGACGTCGAACCAGTCAGCGAGACGAACGGCGAGGTCTACTACGAATTCCCAACTGGTGGTCAGCGCTCCGGCGAGCGGCTGGGGGCCGGTGGCGATGCCGGCGCGCCGGTCGCCCACCCATCCGACAGTTTGTCTGAACATGTCGACGAAATTCGGAAGGAGGTCGGTGGGACCCGGAAACGCCTCGGAGACGATGATGAACGAAAAAACGCCGCCCACCGCGACGCCGATGGCGAGGACCGCGGCGGAGTGAAGTTTCCTGTTGCAAAGCCAGGCGCCGGCGGCGATTCCCAATGCGGCGAACGGGAACATGATTCCGGTATTGGCCGCCCATCGCGCCTGGTCGATCGAATAGACAACCGACATCACGAGCGCGATGAGCAGGATGATGGGCAGCCAGCCCTGCGCGGGTCGGGCGAGACCGGTTCGGGCGAGGGTTCTGGCCGCTATGGTCATGTCCGCGCCGAGCTTGCCGTTCGCGATACGGCGAATGCCGATCGGGGGGTTGCGCCTGAGTAAGATTCGGCGCCGATCTCCGCCCGGATGGTGTCGAACTCCTGTCCCTGACGCACTGTCCTAAGGCTGACTCCGGCGGTTGCCAGAAGCTCGCGGACCTCGCGGTTGGCTCCGGTCCCTCCGAAGCTCTCGCCGTCGATCAGGACGGCGCCGGGGTACAGTCCTCGACCGCTCAGGTTAAGCAAGGCGGTGCCCCAGTCGAGATCGTGTGACGGAGAAATTGCCACCAGGCTCATTCCGCGGCCGAACGCGGGCGCCGTTTCGGTGAGGAACTCGGCGAACGGCGCCGTTCCATTGGCGCTGACCGTGGCGAGCTGCTCGAGGATTCGCCAGAGCTGCCGGGCGCCCCTTTGAGGCTCGACGAGGATTCGCTCGCGCCCGAACGCGGCCAGCCCCACTGACTTGCCGTCCCGGACTTGCTGGTAGGCGAGCGCCGATGCGATCTTGACCGCGTATTCCTCGGTAGATTCATCGCCGCTGCCGCTCTGAACGGCCCGGTGCATGTCGAGAACGAGCCACACGCTGGCGGCCGGTTCGAGGTCGAATTCCTTGACCATTAGCGTCATCTTCCTGGCGGTGGATAGCCAGTGAATACGCTTCATCTCGTCGCCGGGCACCAGCTCCCGCACGCTTGACGCGTCGGCGGTGACCTGCGGGCTTCGAATGTTCGATCGGGTGTTGCCAAAAAATGATCCCGTCGGTATTCGGAAGTCGGGCATGACGCTTATCGGCGGATATACGACCAGTGTGCTTACCTGAGGAAAATCGAATTCGGCCAGGAAGATCCCGAACGGGTCGCCAGTCCGGACGGTCATCGGGCCGAGCGAGAACAGCCCCCGGCGGAGCGCCTTGCCACTGCTGATCCATCGTTTTGTCTGGCGGCCGTCCAGGTTCTCGGCCACGCTGGCGGAGTAGCCGGGCAGGCTGGACTGATCGTCGAGCTCGACCAGAAGAATCGGCAGTCTGCCGAGGTTGCTGAGGAGTATCTCTTCGTCGATCGCATCGCCGGTCGTCGCCCATTTGTTGGCCAGGGTCCTACGAATTCGTAGGTTGTCCGCGGCGCTCTTCGTCCAGAAATAAGAAACGACCACCAAAACCGTGAGCGCGTAAAAGAACCAGAATACGATTGCGGAGGTGGTCACGAGCGACAAGACGAGCAGAGCGCCAATCAGAAGGAGCGCCATTGGCCGCTGAACAAAAATCTGCGGCCGTTGCAGTAGCGCTCGCTGTTCTATGGCTGCGATGTGGCGCCGCCCTTTTCCGCGTATCGCCGAGGAGGTCGAATCAACTGTGTGGATCGCCTCCAGACTCACGATTGTACAGCCACAATTCCCGCTCTTCGCGGGCGGCAGCCCCGGATTTCAGACCAGGTCCATCACCATCGCGATCTCGTCACAGCGATCGAACTTGGGACAGCGGTAACACTCTTGCCAGACCTTTAGCGTCAGCGTGTTTCGCTCGACCCGGCGAAATCCCAATCTCGCAAAAAAACCTTCTTCGAGCGTGAGTGTGAACGCCTTTGGAATTCCGAAACTCCGCGCTTCGTCCAGGCACGCGCCGACCAGACGGCTGCCGATTCGCAGGCCGGTGTGGTCGGTGTGAACGGCGAGCGCCCGGACCTCCGCGATTTCCGGCGAAAAAATATGCAGCGCGACGCAGCCGACAACACCCGACGGAGTTCTGTAAACGAGATACTCGCGAATGCCCTCGAAGATCTCCTCGGTGGATCTGGGCAGCATGAGGTCCCGGGCGGCGTAAGGGTCGATGATGGCCTTGATGTCCTTCACGTCGGCGAAGGTGGCCGGCGTTATTTGAGCGTCGCGCGTATCGAACGGTCCGATTTCGCGAGACGGGCTGTGAGCGGTCACGCTGGATTTCATGGGGATATTATGCCCGCGATTGTCGTTGACGGTCCCTTTTCTTCATCGCCGGCCCGCGTAGCCGGCCAGTGCGTCGAGTGTGGATAGCCGTTCATCGCGGACCGGCGGCCTCCCTATAATCAGGTCGGCTGGACGCGAATTCATACCACCCGGACCTTGCATACTATCCCTTGACGGCAGAAACCGAACGCTGGAACCTGAATCCTCCGCAGTG
This sequence comes from Chloroflexota bacterium, assembly GCA_965218195.1. Taxonomy (GTDB): domain Bacteria; phylum Chloroflexota; class UBA11872; order UBA11872; family VXNJ01; genus JAPOVO01. Next base: position 3,224,185 of record OZ244593.1, on the reverse strand, counting down.
GGAGGCCGTACGTCACGGAAGCGGCCCGCTGCTGATACTGGCGGGCGCGGGGTCGGGGAAAACCCGGGTCATCACCTACCGGATCGCCCATCTCATCGCGAACCGCATGGTCGCGCCCTGGAACATCGTGGCGGTTACGTTTACGAACAAGGCCGCCGATGAGATGCGGGATCGGGTCGCGCGTCTGCTGGCGGAAAGGGCCGGCGGCGTCACGATAGGAACATTTCACCGAACGTGCGCGGAGATGCTGCGACGGAATTCGGCCCAGGCCGGTCTGGACCGCAATTTCCCGATTTACGACGCTACGGACCAGCTTGCGGTGGTCCGAACGGCGATGAAGGACCTGGACCTGACGCCCACGCAGGTCTCGCCGGTCGCGGCGCGGGCGGGGATCTCCCGCGCCAAGGACGAGTTGCGAACTCATTTTGAGTATGCCGAATATGCCGAAGGCCACATACAGGAGATGATCGCCCGTATCTACCGGCGCTATGAGCAACGGCTGGCCGAGTCGGGGGGACTGGACTTCGGCGATCTGATAATGCGAGCGGTGAACTTGCTGAGAGATTCGCCCGATGTGCTCGAGTACTACCGCGACAAGTATCGCTTCGTTATGGTCGACGAATATCAGGACACCAACCGCGCTCAATATGTTCTGGTGCGAGAGCTATGCAAGTCCCATCGCAACTTGTGCGTCGTGGGTGACGACGATCAGAGCATCTACGGCTGGCGGGGGGCAGATATTCGCAACTTGCTTGAGTTTGAGAGCGAATACCCGGACGCGAGGGTCGTCAAACTCGAGCAGAACTATCGATCGACTGAAATGATTCTGGAAGCGGCGCATGGCGTCGTTTCGCGGCTTCCCGAACGCAAGTCGAAAAAGCTATGGACCGCGCGCGAGGGCGGCGACGGCATCCGCGTTGTAGAGGCATACGACGAGGAGGACGAGGCGCGCCGCGTTCTCATGGAGCTGCGGGCGACTGCCGGCGAGGGCGTGCGACGCGGCGATGTCGCGATCATGTACCGGACCAACGCACAGTCGCGTCCGTTCGAGGAAGCCTTCGTGCGGGCTGGGATCGCCTACCAGCTTGTGGGCGCTACCGAGTTCTACCGGCGGCGGGAAATCAAGGACATGCTGGCCTATCTTCGATGCGTGGCAAATCCGAGAGATTCGGTGAGCTTCGAGCGGATCGCCAACGTGCCCGCGCGGGGAATAGGGGCGAAGACTCTAGACGAGCTGGCGCGATGGGCGTCGTGGAGGTCGATAGCTCCCGGCGAGGCGGTCCGAATCTTATCCGAAGGAGGCGCCGGCGACCTCTCGTCGCGCGCCCGCCGGGTGCTATTGCCGCTCGGTCAACTGCTGACCAGGCTGGATGAAGCGGCCCCGGCAATGTCCTTGCCCGCGTTCCTTCAGCTTGTTTATCGAGAGAGTGGTTACGAAGCGCTTTTGAACGAAGACGAGGACCGCGGCGAGGATCGGATCGACAACGTGATCGAGTTGGTGGCTGCGTCGGCGCGGTATGCGGATTTGCCTCCGGCGGAGGCGATGACGGCTTTTCTTCAGGACGTGTCGCTGGTCTCCGACGTTGATCGAATGCGTTCCGACGGTGAGGCCGTCACGCTAATCACCCTGCACGCCGCCAAGGGGCTGGAGTTCCGCAAGGTCTTCATTGTGGGTTTCGAGGAGGAGCTTTGCCCGCACTTGCGGTCCTTTGCCGATCCCATGCAGATGGAGGAAGAGCGCCGGCTCGCCTACGTTGGGATCACCCGCGCCGCCGATAGTCTTGTATTCACTTATTCACGCTACCGCGGGGGGTGGGGAAGCGTCTCGCGATTGCCGTCCAGGTTCCTGAGCGATATTCCCGACGAACTGCTGGAAAGGGAGCGGGAGCCGGCAAGGGACTCGCAACGATACGGATGGGTGAGCGTTCAAAATACTGTGGGGGATAAACAAAGATCGAAGCCGGTGGTATCGACGGAGCGCACCTTCACCGACGGAGCCAAAGTGCGTCATTCGATTTTCGGCGAGGGGGTCGTCGTCACGGGCAAAATGGGCCCGGGCGGCGAGGAAGTCACGGTCGCGTTCCAGACCGAGGGGATAAAGCTGCTTAGCGCCGCGTTCGCGAACCTCGAACGAATTTGAGTGTCGTCGTCGCGGGCGGATTTGACAATGGCAAGAGCTTTGGCGCGTCGGAGGCTGATGGACGCTATCTGTTCGACCAGTACGGCCGCGAGCGCCGCGGCGGTGCGACGCCGTCGTCTGGCTTGCCAGCCGTTTGGGATTGGACGTCCGGTCTTTTCAAACTCAGTCAACCGGTAGCGGGATAGGGATGAAGTTTCACGAGCTGGCCGCCTACTTCGAGCAGATCGAGCAGATCAGCGGTCGAATCGCGATAACCGAGCTTTTGGCGGAGATTTTCAAGAGCGTCGATCCGGGCGAGGCACGCCGCGTCGCCTATCTGATCCAGGGCCGGGTTGCGCCGAGGTTCGTTGAGGTCGAATTCGGCGTCGGCAACAAATTGCTCCAGGCGGCGATCGCCTCTGCGTTCGATGTCGAGCCTGAAGAAGTCCGCAAACAGCTTAGGGATCTGGGGGATCACGGTTTGACGGCAGAGCGCTTTTGTCAAGCTGAAGGCGTGGGATTGACTGTGATCGAAGTCTTCGACCGGCTCGACGCCTTGGCCCGGACCGCCGGCGAAGGCTCCGTGGAGAGCAAAGTCTCGCAGCTTGCCAGCCTGATGCGCGACGCCGGGCCGCTGGAAAACCGCTATCTCGTCCGAATCCCGCTCGAACGCCTGCGGCTCGGCGTCGGCGATCCGACGATCATGGACGGGATGTCGTTCGCCAGGGTGGGCGACAAGTCCGAACGCTCGGCAATCGAGCGCGCCTACAACTACGTCAGCGATCTGGGGTTGGTCGCCGAACGCTACATCGGGGGCGGGGTTGAATCCATTTCTGAGATTCGCGTTGCGGTTGGCAATCCGGTGCGGATGGCTCAGGCCGGGCGGCTGTCGTCGGGCGCGGAAATCATCGACAAAATCGGCAAATGCGCGGTCGAGCCCAAGTTTGACGGATTCCGCTTGCAGATTCATAGATTGGGCGGCGACGTTTCCATCTTTTCCCGAAACCTGGAAAACATGACCGGAATGTTCCCGGAAGTCGCCGAAGCGGTGCGGTCGCGGCTCGACAGCGAAAACGCGATTATCGAAGGCGAGGCCATGGGGTACGACCCGAACTCGCTTAATTTCCTTCCCTTCCAGCTAACCATGTCGCGCCGCCGCAAGCACGGGATCGCAGAGCTGGCGCATTCAATTCCGCTCAAGCTGCTGGCGTTCGACGTTCTCTACGTCGGGGAGGAAGACCTTACGCCGCTGCCGTACTCGGAACGGCGCGAGCGGCTCGTGCGGCTTGTCAATCCCGGCGAATCGATAGACGTAACGGAAAGCATCGTTACGGACGATCCCGAGGTCATCGACACCTACTTCGCAAACAAGATCGAAGACGGCCTGGAGGGAATCCTGGTCAAGAGGCTCGAATCGCCCTATCAGGCCGGCAAGCGAAATTTCAACTGGATAAAGCTCAAGGGGAGCTACAAGGGAGGCCTCAGCGATTCGCTGGATTGTGCGATCGTTGGATACTGGCGCGGCAGGGGGAAACGGACGGCCTGGGGAATCGGCGCGATATTGACCGCCGTGTGGGACGCCGAGGAAGCCCGGTTGAAGACCATCGCGCGCGTGGGCACCGGATTCTCCGATGAGGAATGGGTCCAGATACGGGAGCTTTTGGACCAGGACGCGCGCGACGGGCCGCCGCCGATGCTGGACACAACGGTCGAGGCGGACGTATGGGTGGAGCCGCGTTACGTGGCGCCGGTGCTGGCCGACGAGCTCACCCGCAGCCCCAACCACACGGCGGGACGCAAGGGCGATGAAGCCGGATACGCCCTCCGGTTCCCGCGGGTGCTGGCAATGCCGCGCGCCGACAAGTCGCCGCAGGACGCGACCACCGTGGCTGAGGTTGAGTCCATGTTCGCGGCGCAGGCTCGCGGCAGCGCCTGATGGAACTGAACGCGCTGCCGCTTCACGGCCCCGGTCGAACTCCGGGCGGCGCGATTGGATAGTATTTGCGCTCGGCAAACTCGTAAGAAAAGGGGATTCCGATGGAGCCAATGATCGAAGTTCTGGACACGCGACTTCTGCGACTTATCCCCGACGATGCGCTGATCGAACGGATAGCGGGTGGATTCAGCTTTACCGAGGGGCCTCTTTGGCGCGGCGACCACCTGCTGTTCAGCGATATACCGAACAACCGCATCGTGAAGTGGAAGGAAGGCCCGGAGGGGCCGTCGGTGAGCACGTTTCGGTCGCCGAGCGGGCGCTCGAACGGGTTGACCCTGGATAAGCAGGGACGTCTTTTAGCCTGCGAGCATCAGGGCCGGCGCGTATCGATAACGCAAGCCGACGGTTCGGTGGAGTCGCTGGCCGAGACTTACGAGGGCAAGAGGCTCAACAGTCCGAACGACGTAGCCGTCCGCTCGGATGGAATCGTCTATTTCACCGACCCGCCCTATGGCCTGCTTCCGTCCGACGCCAATCCGGTCGAGGCGGATATTCCAAGCGAACTGGGGTTCAACGGGCTGTTTCGGGTGCTGTCGGATGGAACCGTGGATTTGCTCGCGGATGATTTCATCAGGCCCAATGGACTGGCGTTTACCCTCGATGAACAAATCCTGTACGTCGACGATACTCACGCGCGGCACATAAGAGCGTTCGACGTAGCCGGCGACGGGTCGCTGAGCAACGATCGTGTTTTCTTTACTTACCTCGGCGTTGCGGATGACAACGGGCCGGACGGAATGAAGATCGACGTGGAGGGCAATCTGTGGGTCACCGGTCCCGGCAGCACCTGGGTCGTGTCGGCGCAAGGCGAGGCGTTGGGCCGGATCCGGCCTCCCGAGCACCCGGCTAATCTGGGGTTTGGCGGCCCCGATTGGAAAACACTGTTCCTGACCGCCGCCACGAGCGTGTATCGGCTTCAGGTCAATGTGGCCGGGATCGCCGTACCGTAAGAAAATCAGAGAGATGCGGCGTCCAATCAGGTCCTGCCGTCTGATAAGGAAAGCCTGCGGAATAGCTGCGCTCGTTGGACTGCTGGTGACGACGGCCGCGTGCGCGGACCCACAAGTCGAAACTCCTCCGTCGGGTGTTACGCGCCCGCCCGCCACCGTCACCACCGAAGCGGCCGTAGCCGAAAGCCCTTCGCCGCCGCCTACGCCTCGCGCCGCCGCTACGCCTTCGGCTGACGAGGCCGCGCCGGCTCCGAGTCCTTCGCCTACGGCTACGCCTGCCGGCAGCGCGCCGCTGGAGTACGAAGTCGAGCCTAACGACACGCTGTCGGAAATCGCCCGCCGCTTTGGACTCACAACCAGCGAGTTGGCCGAGGCGAACGAAATCGAGAATCCGGACGACATCAGGGCGGGCGAGGTATTGAGAATCCCGACCGCGCCGGCCGGCAGCGATCGCACGCCATCGCCCACGCCGACCGTTCAGGCGGAGTCCGAGGGCGCTCAGCAATCGCCGGCTCCGGCCGTTTTGACCGGAATCGCGGTCGAAAAGGTGGGTGACGACTTCGAGGAGCCGGTCCAGTTAACCCACGCGGGCGATGGGTCGGGGAGGCTGTTTATAGTCGGCAGAAGGGGAACGATCCAGATCATCCAAGGCGGGGCGGTTCAGCCGGCGCCCTTCCTGAATATCGGGAATCTTGTTAGCACGGGAGGGTCGGAACAGGGACTGCTGGGTCTGGCGTTTCATCCCGGTTATCGGAACAATGGCCGATTGTTCGTCAACTATACGGACACGGATGGACATACCGTAATCGCCGAATACCGGGTTTCCGCGGACGATCCAAACCGGGCGAACCCGGACGCCGTCGAGGTCGTTCTCGAGTACGAGCAGCCGTACAGAAACCACAACGGGGGAATGCTTGCGTTCGGCGCCGACGGATACCTGTACGTCGGAACGGGCGACGGCGGCAGTGGGGGAGACCCGCTTGGCAACGGGCAGAAGCTGACGACCGTACTTGGCAAGATGCTGCGGATAGACGTAGACGCCGGCTCGCCCTACGCCGTCCCTTCGGACAACCCGTTCGTCGGCGTCGCGGACGTTCGGCCCGAGATATGGGCTTATGGGCTGCGCAACCCGTGGCGCTACTCGTTCGACCGCGAGACGGGCGATTTGTACATCGCCGACGTGGGACAAAACAGCATCGAGGAGGTGAGCTTTCAGCCCGCCGGGAGCGCCGGCGGTGAGAATTACGGATGGAACATTACCGAAGGGTCGCGGTGCTTTTCGCCGGGTGAGGCTTGCGACAAAAGCGGGTTTGTGCTCCCGATTGCGGAATACAGCCATGAAGAGGGCTGCTCGATAACAGGTGGCTACGTTTACAGAGGGCAGTCCGAGACGGCCCTGCGGGGGCACTATGTTTTTGGGGACTATTGCAGCGGCCGAATCTGGACGTCGGTAAGGTCGGCGGATGGCGCCTGGACGACGACGGAGCGGTTGACGACCGGTCTGAGCATCAGCTCGTTCGGCGAGGACGAGAACGGCGAGATCTACTTCCTCGACTACCGTGGAGGGGCGATTTTCCGAATCAAGGCCGTAACGGGATAACTTAATCCTTCGAGCCTCGACGTTCGAGTGGACGGGCTTCTAGGCCGCGCCGATCTCCTCGAACTCTCTGCGGTCGAATCCGGCGATGATCTGTTCGCCAACGACGACGAGCGGCCGGCGAATCAGGGTGGGGTCTGCGACCATCAACTCGATAAGCTCATGGTCCGTGAACTCGGCGGTATCGAGCTTGAGTTCCCTGAACTTCTTTGAGCGCCGGCTCAGGAAATCGCGAACGTTCCGCCCGGCCAACAGAGTGCTCAACTCATCTACGGTGAACGGCTGCTTGAAGTAGTCGCGGACCCGGTGCTTGACTCCCCTGCTATCCAGCAGGGCTAGGCCTTTGCGGCAGCTCGTTCAGCCAGGTTTGACGTATACGAGAGGTTGATTCATAGGGTCTGTGAAACTCTCCAAGGCTATGCGGCTTGCGGGCCACGGAGCGGGCGACCGGGCAGTTCCGCCGTCTGCGCACCGTCCCGCACGACGAATTGACCGCCAACGATAACATGCACGATACCCTCGGGAAATTGATGCGGGTCCTCAAAGGTGGCTTTATCGATTATCCGGTCGGGGTCGAACACGACCAGGTCGGCGTCGCGGCCCGGCTCGAGGATTCCCTTGGCGTCGAGGCCCATCTTCTTCGCCGGAAACCCGGTCATTTTGTAGACGGCTTGTTCGAGCGGGAACAGGTTTTCGTCACGGGCGTAGTGTCCCAAGACTCGCGGGAACGCGCCGTAAAACCGAGGATGAGGGCGCCCCATGTTCAGCGGCGGCTCGGGCGATACGGCGGAACCGTCCGATCCGATCATGGCGGCGGGATGGCGCAGCACGTACCTAACGTCGTTTTCGTCCATTCCGAATTGAACCAAGACGCTATGCAATTCTTCTTCGATCAAAATGTCGTGCGCGGCCGTCTCGGGCGGAACGCCTCTTTCGCGCGCAATCTGGGCGATGCTCTTTCCCGCTACGTCGGGATTTCCCGAAGCCGACCACGATATGAAAATCGTGTCCCATTCGCGCCCGCTTGATCTCAATTCGGCCTCGAGCTGGTCTCTTATGGTGCGGTCGCGCAGTCTGGCGAGGGTCGCTTCCGGGCCGCCTTCGTGCGCCCATTCCGGGATTAGCTGAGTCATGCCGCCGCTGCCGGCGGGGTAGGGATAGACGTCTACGGTAACGTCCACGCCGCGGTCCTGCGCTGCTTCGACCATGGCCAGGGAATCGCGCACGCGCCCCCAGAATGGCCTGCCAAATGCTTTGTGGTGAGCTATCTGGACCGCGACGCCGGCGCGCTCTCCGATCTCGATGGCCTCCGCGACGGCTCTGAGGAGACTATGCCCTTCGCCGCGTATGTGGCTGAAATAGACTCCGCCAAACTCCGCAAGAACTCCGGCCAGCTCGACGATCTCGTCCGTGTCGCTGTAGGAGCTTGGGGGAAAGATAAGCCCCGTTGAAAATCCGAACGCGCCCTCTTGGAGCGATGCCCGGAGCAGCGACTTCATCTCGTTGAGCTCGCGGCTTGTGGGATAGCGCTTGTCATAGCCCATCACCGCGGTGCGGATGGGTACGTGCCCAACCAGGGCCAGCACGTTGACGGCGACGCCCGAGCCGTCGAGCCGGTCGAGGTATCCGCCCATCGAGTCCCATGACCAGTCGAAAGCCGCGCCCGCGGCGAAATGCCGGTTTGTGGCGATCATGTCGCTTCGATTGAGGTCGGTTATGGGGGCGGGGCTGAACCCGCAGTTGCCGATGATTTCGGTGGTCACGCCTTGACGTATCTTGCTCTGGGCGGCGGGATCGATCAGAAGCGGGAAATCGGAATGGCTGTGGGTGTCGATAAAGCCGGGGCATACGACCAGGCCGTCGAGGTCTATGACTGCACCGCCCTTCCGGTCGGGAATCTTGCCGACCGCCGCGATCGTGGACCCGTGAATCGCCACCGCGCCTGAACGTCTGGCCCCTCCGGTGCCGTCGAGAATCGTGCAGTTATCGAAAACCAGGTCGTATTCGGCGGGTGTGGTCACAATGTCTCTCCCAGTGGCGTTACGGCCGGGCCGTGTGCGGTCCGCGTTATAGGCTCTGAACGTCCTCGGCGGTGCGGGTTGGCCTGATTACGATCTCGGGAACACACGCCCGCGCCGGCAGGATGGACACGAAAAGCACCGCGGCGGCGAGGTCTTCCGGCTGCAGGAAATAGACCCTCTGTTCGGTAGAAGGGGGGGCTGGGCGCCTGTCCAGTATGGGGGTTTCGACGTCTCCCGGAAAGATCGAGGTCGCCCTAATCCCATACTGGTGCTCCTCGTCGTTGATGCTTTCGGTTAGCCCGGCCATGCCGAACTTGGAAGCCGAATAGGCCGCGCCCGCCAGCTTCGAGGCGGCTTTACCCGCCAGCGAGACGACGTTTACGATCAGCCCGCCGCCGCTTTCTTTCATGTGAGGCAAGACCTCGCGCACAAAGTTGTAAGCGCCGGTGAGGTTTACGGCGACGACCCGGTCCCAGTCCTCGGCGGATATGTCGGAAACGCCGCGCTTTGGCGTGTTGGTGCCGGCGTTGTTTATGAGAATGCCGGGAACGCCGAGCTGGTCGCGAGTGCTTTGCACCACCTTCGCCACCGCGTCGCGGTCGCATACGTCGCCGGCGTGGACGAGCACGTTGACGGAGTGCCGCCGCGCCTCGCTGGCGACCTGTTCGAGCTGCTGCTCGCTTCGGGCGAAGAGGGCTACGTTGGCGCCCGCGGCGGCCAGAGCCAGCACTGTTCCCCGCCCGATTCCCGTGCTCGCCCCGGTAATGATGGCGGTCTTGCCGGTCAATTCGCCAGCCACCCGGTTCTCCTACGACATGTGGTGGGGAGACTCAAAATACTCGTCTCGCACCAACGACTTTACTATCGTGGTTCATAGTCTAGCGGGCGCATTTCGGGCGCTTGTGTGCGCGGCGCGCATTCGGTGGCTAGTTTGCGCCTGTCGCTCAGATATACTTGAAAGGGTCGGGGAACCGGCGACGGGCGCTCTCCGGTCTTCCGTCAAATACCCGCGCGATACGGCGCGAATTCGTGGTTCAACAAGAATCGAGCGAGTAATTGGACTCGAACGCACACCGCAAAACGCTCGGTGCGAACCAGGCCGATCTGGCCGCCAAAATGCCGAGTTCAACCATTCAGGACTACCTGCTGGCGATCTACAGCCTGGACTTTGAACAGGTTCAGGTCATAGCGGCGCGATTGGCGGACAAGCTGGAGGTCTCGGCCCCGACGGTGTCGGTCACGGTAGAGCGGATGGTCAGGGACGGTTACGTGGATGTTGACAGCAATCACCTGATCACCCTCACCGAACGCGGGCGAGCCGTCGGGAGACGGGTGGCCCGCCGTCACAGATTGATAGAGCGCTGGTTGAATGACATGCTGAATCTCGATTGGGTGATGCTTCACGACGAAGCGCACCTTCTCGAACACTCCCTGTCAAGCTCGTTGGAGCAAAAAATATCCGAAGCGCTGAACCATCCGGAGACTTGCCCCCACGGAAATCCGATTCCCGGCAACGCCAAGAACTGGTCGTTCGAAGGCATGAAACGGCTGTCGGAATCGGAAGCCGGGGAGGAGATGAAAGTAGCCAGAATTTCGGAGCTTGCCGAGGATGACGCCCAGATCATGCGCTACCTTCAGCAAAAAAAACTGGTGCCGGGCACTCGCGTGGAGGTTCAGGAGATTACTCCCTTCGGCCACGTCGTCCTCAAGGTTGACGGCGAAACGGCGGTTATCGACCTGGAAATCGCCGTGTACGTCTGGACCAGATCGGCAGCGTCTCCGAATTAACGTGCTTCGGCCGGGAAACCGGAGCGGCCCGCGGTGAGGATGGCGGGCCGCGGAATCGACGGGAATCTTCTAGCTTGCCGGTAGTGGAAGTGCGCGATCTCCGCAAACATTACGGAGACGTGAAGGCCGTGGACGGTCTCTCGTTCGAGGTTGAGCGCGGCGAGGTATTTGGAATGCTCGGCCCCAACGGCGCGGGCAAGAGCACAACGGTCGAGATCGTCGAAGGACTGCGCGAGATGGACGCCGGTCACGTGCGGCTACTCGACCTCGACCCGCACCGGGACCGGGTAAAAGTCAGGCAAGCGATAGGGATTCAGCTTCAGTCCGCATCGCTTTTCGACAAGCTGACGGCCCGCGAGCACCTGGCGCTTTTCTCTTCGTTCTATTCGCGAACGCGAACCGTGGACGACCTCATCGAGCTGGTTGATCTTGCGGACAGACAGAACGCGATTTCCAAGGAGCTGTCGGGCGGTCAGAGACAGCGCCTGTCGTTTGCGCTCGCGATGGTGAACGATCCGGAAGTCGTATTTCTCGACGAACCGACCACGGGCCTCGACCCGCAAGCGCGAAGGCACATGTGGGACGTCGTCGCGGCAATGGCAAAAGAAGGCAAGACGGTTTTTCTGACGACTCATTACATGGAGGAAGCCGAGCTGCTATGCGACCGGGTCGCAATAATCGACCAGGGCAAGATAATCGCGCTCGACAGCCCGGCCCGGCTTGTAGAAAGCCATTTTCAGGCGCAGACCGTCAGCTTCGACACTGCCCACGGGAACGTCTCGGGAGCCGATTTGGAGTCGCTGTCCGGGGTAACCGACGCGGTTGCCGACGACGGACACGTCGAGCTCTTTACCGCCGACGTAGCCGCGACGGTCGGCGCACTGATGGACTACGCGAGGGCGCGGGACTTGCTGATGCACGATCTGAGTATCGGGCAAGCCAACCTGGAAGACGTATTTCTTAAGTTGACGGGTCGCCGGATACGCGATTGATAGCCGTCGGCGCGTTGATTCTGGCGCTTGGCCGCGAGTTCGTGCGCGACCGCACCGCGTTGTTCTTTACGCTCGCGTTTCCGTTCATCTTCATGCTGATTTTCGGCCTTTTGATGCAAGGGCTGGACCGGCCGCGCAACTTTGACATCGGTCTGGTGGTAGACGACACGTCACCGGCGGCAAACGAGCTGGCGGACGCGCTGCGCCGTCTACCCGTTCTCGAAATAACCGAAGACGGATTCGACGCGGAGCAGGACCGGCTCAAGGAAGGCGACCGGGACGCGGTAATCGTCGTTCCCGAGGGGTTCGGGGATACGGTGGCAGCGGGCGCGACCGCGAGGGTGCGCGTGTTCTTCGATCCGTCGCGGCAGACGACGGCGACGATAGTTTTGCCTATCTTGTCGCAAATTCTGGACGAAATAGATCGGGTGCGCGCGGGCACTCCGCGGGGACTGGCCATCGAACCCGTCTCGGTGGTCGCTTCCGATCTGCGCGCCGTGGACTTCGTAGCGCCGGGAATAATCGCGATGAGCGTAATGCAGCTTGGGGTGTTTTCCTCGATAAACCTGGTAATGAGACGTGAAAAGCTGATTCTCAAGCGTCTCGGCGCCACTCCCATCCGGCGCGGCACGGTTATCGCCGGCGAGGTCCTGTTTCGGCTAATCATCACGTCCGTACAGGCGGCGCTGCTCGTCGCGATGGCGAATCTCGCGTTCGGCGTGCCGATAGAGGGAGGCTTTCACGAACTCATCGCGATAGTCGGTTTGGGGGCGCTGGCTTTCATCGGCCTCGGATTTGCGATTTCGTCGTTCGCCAAAACCGAAGAGGGAATGCTGCCCATCGCGCAACTCGTCACTTTGCCGATGATGTTTCTCTCGGGGATATTCTTTCCGATCGATGGACTTCCAGCTTTTCTGCGGCCGGTGCTAAAGGTGCTGCCGCTGACGTTCCTGGGCGACGGCATTCGGCAAACGATGGTTGGCGGCTTTAGCGTCAACGCGATGTGGGTCAACTATCTGGCGCTGGCGCTCTGGCTCGCGGCCACTTTTATGGTGGCGGTCAGACTGTTCAAGTGGGAATAGCGCCCTAGGCGGGGCCCCCCCGGATAGGGGAGTGGATTCCCGCCCCGGATCGAGCCGCCGTCAGGCTGCGGGCGGGGGATGACAAAAGAGGATGGGCATGACGGAAAGTCCCCCGTCATGCCCGACTTGATCAGGCATCCAGGGGTTAGGGCGAGCGCCGATACAGCGTCCGCAAACGCCGGTCAATTCGCGCCCTCAGCCTGCAAGGGCGGTTCGCGAACCGCCCCTACGCACACCCGAATGATGGAGTCTGGATTCCCGCTTTCACGAGAATGACGGATGAGGGGCGGGGCGACGCTACCGCGCGGTGTTGACCGAGTCGTCTCCGGACTGCGCCACTCCCAGAATCATCTGATGAATCACCTGCTCGACCGGAGCCAGGTCGTCCGTAAAAGCGCCTTCCGACGATTCAACCAGCCGGGGATTGACGCCCTGGTCGGCGATGGTCCTGATCCAGACGTCGTCGGTTTCTGACAGCCGCCGGTTGACTTCGTCGAGAGAGATCGGGCTGTTCGACGCGAAGATCAGGCTGTTGAGGTAACCGGCCGGAAGGTCGATGACGAAGACGGTTGGAAACACGGATCGCATGGTCCGGCTCAAAGCCTCGACGAGGCGAAAGTCACCCGGCGCCCGGCCGGCGTTGAGCGCGACGATTCCGTCGGCCTCCAGCCGGTCCTGAATCTCCTCGAAGAACTCGCGCGTAGTCAACTGAAACGGAATGTACGGCTGGCGGTAAGCATCGACCATAACCACGTCGTAAGTGCGGTCGGTGCGCCGCAGGAAATAGCGGCCGTCCTCGGCCACGGCGTTTAGATTCGGCTCGTTCATCTCGAACATCTCGCGACCGATCTCAATTATCTGGGGATCGATCTCGACTCCATCGATATGCGCGCCGTCGCCGTAGACCTGGGTATAGAGCTTGGATACGGTGCCGGCGCCCAGTCCGACTATGAGCACGTCTTCGACCTGGCCCGGATGTTCCTTTCGGAACTGGGGCGCGAGGAGAAAGTAGTCCCAGGGGCCGCTGGTCAGCGGTTGCGTCTCGCGCGCCGGAAAGAACACGGAGTGAGTGGCCAGACCTTCGTTGAGCACGAGCCGCCGCATCCCCGAGTCGGTCTCCTGGACCTGTATGAAATTGAATACCGATTCGTCTTCATAGATCAGGGCGCCACGCTCGGCGGCGCGGACGATCTCGGGCCGGATGTTGACGAGCATCGTGATGGCGGCGAGCAGTATGAGCAAAATCAGGAAACGCCAGCTTCTGAGTCCCGCGACCGCGAGACCAAGCAAGACCAGCGCGAAGGCGAGGAAAGTGTTTCGAGTCCCGATGTTCGGGACCAGCAAGAGCACCGGCAGAAATGCGCCGAGGATGCTGCCGAGAGTGCCCAGCGCGTAGATGCGGCCCGCGTTGGCGCCCGCCGAGCTCAGGTTGGACGTGCTCAGTCTTATCGCGAACGGCGACACAAAACCGAGGATCGTGATCGGGATCGCGAAAAGGAAGATCACGCCGAACAGGGACCCCCAAAATACGCCCAGCGATAGCCCCGCAAAGGCTTCGGTCGAGAGATTGAGTATCGGCTTCGCGATCAGCGGGATCAGCCCGATGCCGAAGGCGGCGATGGCGACGAGACGCAACAGCAGCCGGTCGTCGGGACGTCTGTCGGCGATGCGCCCGCCGATGTAATAGCCGACCGTAAGGTAGAACAGGACCAGACCGATCAGGTTGGCCCAGACGAACAGATTGTTGCCGTAAAAGGGGGCGAGCAGGCGCGAACCGGTCAACTCCACGCCAAGCACGGTCATCCCCGAGAAAAACACCACGGCGAGCAGCATTCCGTCGCGTATGGTCCGCGGATAGCGAGCGCTCGGTGGGGCGTCCGAGCCGGAGGCGGCCGGCGCCATGTCGGCGCTCAACGTGTCACGACCGCGGCGCGCTTCCGGTCGGCGCGGGGGATTGCATCAGGAGTCACGGGTCAGGGCCTGCGCCGCGTCCGCGGCTATCCGAGCGTAGTTGCGGCGCGCCTCGGCAAATTCGCGGGTCGGCACGCCCCATCTCCATTCTGTATCCCACAGCTCGTCCGAAACGACCAGCAGCACGCCCACGTCGATGCCCATTGCGCTGCCAAGGGAAACGATCGCGCTCGTCTCCATGTCAACTCCCAACACCCCGCTAGCCGCAAATTCTCTCACCTTGGACCGCGTCTCGCGGTAGGGGGCGTCGGTGCTCCAAATGCGGCCTTCCCTAACTGCGATTCCGGCGCGGGCCGCCGCGCAGCGCAGCGCGCTGTTGACGGCTGGCGAGGGCAGGGGATCGGCGTCGGCGGGCAGATAGTGGTAGGACGTGCCCTCCTCGCGTATGACCGAACCGGCCAGCAGGATGTCTCCTATCCGAACCTCCGGATGGACCGCGCCGCACCATCCGAAGGCTATCACCGTTTTAACTCCATCCTGTTTCAGGCTCTCGAACGTATCGCCGACCTTTGGCGCATACACGCACGGCCCCGCGACGGATATGCGGTCAACGGTCACGAGCCACCCGCGCCCCTCCGAAGCTTTGGGGTTGTCAGGGGCGCCCAAACGTTTCAGGCACCCATCCATTTCCTCACCGCCAAGAATACTGAGAACGACAGTTTCCGCAATCAGGGGGCGCTCGGATGCCAGCTCTCCACGGAAGCTGCGGCCGCCCAAGACTTCTCTCTCATGGGCGATTGTTATCACGGGTTCGTCCGCGCCCTGGTTGGTGAGGAAATCGGGGCCGGAAGCGTGTTTTGCCCGACCGGACACGGGGACGCTCAACGACGTGATCGCACGGTTGGGCCGGCGCGAAATAACACGATCGTAACTACCCCCTGGATGACATTTTCGAGCATCTGGATTTCGGTAGCGCGACCGCGCGTTGAATCCATGCGATAACTCTGTACATTATCCGCCCGTCGCCAAATCACGCCCAGGGGCTTCTGTCGGGAAGCCGCGGGAGTGATGCGGGCGGTCTAGCGCACTCCGAACGAGACGGTATGATACCCGGTCGCACCGTCGGGACGCGCTTCGTGGATTTTCGAGGTTTGCGTGTCGCCATTTCCGTCAGTAGCGCGGACGCGGATGGCGTGATTACCGGAGACGGCGTTGAAGTCGTATACCCAGCGCCGCCAGGCGTCTTTGGTGAGCGCCTCGCCGAGACGCGCTTCTTCCCAAGGGCCGTCGTTGATCTGGCACTCGACCTTGTCGATGCCGCGGGTTGGCGCCCAGGCGAATCCGGCGGCCTGCTGCGGACCGGGGTCGAAGCTCGCCAGGTGCCGTGGAAGGTCGATGCGCGACTGGGTCTTGACTGGCGCGCGCTTGGCCCAGCCTCGCGGAATCCAGTAAGCGTTGAAGCTGTCCCAGGTCGTCAGTTCGATCTCGCTCAGCCACTTGGTCGCGGACACGTAGCCGTAGAGTCCGGGCACTACCAGGCGCGCAGGAAATCCGTGGTCGAACGGCAGAGGCTCATCGTTCATTCCGACAGCGACGAGCGCGTTGCGGCCGTCGAAGGCGATCTCGGTTCGAAATCCGACCGTGAAGTCGTCGACGCTGCGACCGACGATTTGCGTGGCGCCCTCCTGGACGCCGGCCCGATTCAGGATCGTGCGCAGGGGGACGCCCAGCCACTTGGCGTTGCCGACGAGGTCGCCGCCGACGGCGTTGGATACGCAGGAGAGCGTGACGTAGCGCTCGACAGTCTGCATTCCGAGCAGATCGTCAAACGTCAGCTCGTAGGGCCGGTCGACCATGCCGGTCACGTTCAGCCGCCACGAATCGGGATCGACCCTTGGGAATGAAAGCGCGGTGTCGATGCGATAGAAGTCCTCGTTGGGAGTTACGAGCGGATCGAGATCGGGCACGTCGATGGCCTTTTCGGGCGAGGGCGGGGCGACGAATTCGCTGGGGCGAGGCAGCACCACTTCCTCCCGGCTCAGGATGACGGCCTTTCCGCGTTGGGCAAGCGCCCGCCCAGCGGCGGCGAAACCGATCGCGAGGGCCAGCAAGCCCCCTCCCCTGTAAAGAAAGGTACGCCTCGGCAGCGTGGTTTCGGTGATGTAGCTCTCGCGGTCCGACGGGGGCGGCTGCCGGGAGGCAAGCCACCGGAGCGCGAGGATGCCCACGGCCGCCGTGACGCCCGCCGCAAAAATGGCGGCGACAGGCCCGTACAGCGGATCTCTGATCGCCGCGAAAGCGCCGAGCGCGCCGAATGCGACGAATCCCGTCGCGGCCAGCATGAAGTAGCGGGTCGCAACGATGCCCAGCAAGACGCCGATCAGCAGTGCAAGCACGACCGTTCCGACTATCAGCGCGAGCTTGTCGTTGGTGCCGAATACGCTGATGGCGAAGTCTTCGAGGGCGGGAGGCGAGTAGTCGATTACGAGCTTGCCGACCGCCAGAAGCATCGAAGGCAGCCCGGAGGAGAGTCCGGCAACCAGCTCACTTGCGCCGAGGGCCGCGGCTGCCGCGACGAGTCCGCCCACGGCGGACTGAACGACGGGCCAGGTTCGCGCTTGCGATATCAATTGTTGTAATCGTTGCATGGAGATAGCCCGAACTTTCAACTACCGGCCGTCAGACGGTAATACGCGCCAGCCGGCCTTTCGGTTTCTAGCGGACGGTGTGCATCGGCATGATTACATGAGTGTAAGAGTCGTCGCCCCGGGGGCGTACCAAGCCGGGGCTGGTGGCGCCCGACAGTTGAACTTCCACTTCTTCGGTGTGGATTGTACCAAGGCACTCGCCGAGGAATCTGGCGTTGAAGGCTATAAACGCCTGCTCGCCGTCGATGTCCGCCTCGAGCTCGCCGGAGTTCCCACCAATGTCCGCTGATTCAGCGGATACCGACATGGCCCCGGCGTCGCCTTCACCCGCATCGACGTCGAGGCGAATGACGTTGGAGCCGCCGCGCGCGAAGATTGACGCGATTTTGGTCGCCTTCGAGAATTCGGCGGTGCTCAGCACAATGCGGGTCGAGGAATCGGTTGGCACCAGTTGCTCGTAGTTCGGGAACTGCCCCTCGATCAGGTGAGAGATCATCTGAACGCCCGCGACCTGGAAAGCGGCGTGGGTGGCCTGGGGGGAGATTACGATCTCGACCTCTTCGTTGGTGTCGCCGAGTATCCGGGACAACTCCAGCATACTGTTTCGAGGAACGATGATCTGAACGGCTCTCGCGACATCCGTTTCGGCGTTCAACCGCTTGACCGCCAGGCGGTAGCCGTCGGCGGCGGCGAATACCATCGAGTCGGGATCGATCGATATCGACACTCCCGCCAGCACCGGCCTGCTGTCGTCGGTGGCGGTGGCGATCGTGGTGAGGTCGATCATTTGTTTGAGCGTGGTCGCGTCGATTCGCAACGCAGTGCCGGGTTCGGCCGACGGCAGCGGCGGAAAGTCATCCGCCGATATCCCCTTCAGCGTCGCGTTGTATTTTCCGGAGGACAGCGCGAGTTCCAGCGTCTCCGGGTTCAATTCGACGTCAACAGGTCCCGCGTCGAACTGGGAAACGAGGTCGGTAAGCAGGCGCGCCGGAACGGTTACCGACCCTTCGGACTCGATCTTGCATCCCACCATCACCGTGGTGGAAATCTCCATGTTGGTCGCGGAGAGCTTGAGCATGGACCGCTCCGTGGCGACGAGCACGTTTGAAAGCACTGGAAGGCTGGTGCGCGTGGCCACCGCTCGATTCACGACGGAAAGCGCCTTGCTGAGATTCTCCTGCACGCACGTAAGCTTCAACGCGGCCTCCCCTTACAGCCCGGTCGGTCAATCTCCGATGAGCCGATTTGCGCGGACTATGGTACGTGATATTGTACCGGGCCGTCGACAAGTCCACGTTGCTACAAGATGTGGTATCGGTCGCTATGGCCGCCTGGCGCGTGTGCGCGATACGGCGGCTTGCTGTTACGCTGAATCGGGAAGTGTGTCAGGCAGGAATAACCCACGTTGACAACCCGGACCGGCGCAACGCCGCTGAGAGTCGTGGTCGCTGAAGACGAGACCATAATCCGCATGGATCTCCGGGAACGTCTCGAAAACCTCGGCTACCAGGTTGTCGGAGACGCGTCGGACGGCGAGACGGCCGTGAATCTTGCCCGTCAGACACGACCAAACGTCGTCGTGATGGACATCAAGATGCCTGTCCTCGACGGCATATCGGCAGCCGAAACGCTGACAAGGGAGAATATTGCGCCGGTCGTCCTGGTGACGGCCTTTTCGGACCAGGGACTCGTGCAAAAGGCGAGTGAAGTCGGAGTAATGGCCTACGTGATCAAACCCCTGCGCGACAACGATCTGCGTCCCGCCATCGAAGTCGCCGTTTCCCGATTTCGTGATTATAAGGTTTTGGCGAACGAGGTCGCGGACCTCACCCAGCGCCTCGAGACCCGCAAGGTGGTCGAGCGGGCCAAAGGGTTGCTTATGGAAAAGCACGGGCTTACGGAGAGGGATGCGTTTCAGCGGATTCAAAAGCTGAGCATGGACAGGCGGCGCACGATGAAGGACATCGCCGAAGCCCTGCTATTGGCGGAGGAAGTTTGATCGGGCCGGTGGGCGCGAGCCGGCGATCTAAATTCGAACCTCGACTTGATCGGTCGCAGGATCGGATCGACTACCACTAGAACGTGACTCGCTTGGGAGCGAGACCGCTCCCCGGGCCCACCTCGGCGCTCTTGAGCGTTGTGGCTATCACCGTAGCGGTGGCGGTTTCTTACCACCGGGTGATCTTCGAAGGTCTGGTCTTGTCGGGCTACGATGCCCAGACTTACTTTTTCCCGATCCGGTCGTATGCGTCTCGAGTTCTGCTGAGTGGCGAAGCGCCGCTCTGGAACCCGTATTTGTTCATGGGAGCGCCGTTCCTCGCGAATCCACAAACGGCCGTTTTCTATCCCCTAAATCTCGTTCTGATGCCGCTGGACGCGGCCAGAGCCGTGTCCCTGTCGGTGGTCATTCACGTATGGCTGGCGGCGGTCGGGGCGCTTGTGTTCGCCAGACGGGTCCTGAATTTGAGATGGGTTCCGTCTACCGCCGCGGCGCTCGCGTTCGGTCTCGGCGGACTGCTGAGCGGGCAAACGGGCCACCCCAATCAGCTGGCGGTGATCGCGTGGCTCCCGTTTGCCCTGTGGATGGTGTGGCTGATCTCGACCTGTCGGGCCGGCTGGCCGGCGCTCGGTCTCGCCCTGGTTGTGAGCTTGCAGATACTGGCCGGCCATCCGCAGCAGCTATACATGTCAACGGCATTCTGCGCGGCGTTCCTGGTATTCGCCTTGCTCTTCGGCCGCCGGGACGGGGCGTCATGGAACTGGCGAGACCTCGGATTGCGAGGCGGCCTGTTCTTGTCGGCGCTGGCGTTGGGAGCGGCCCTGGCGGCGGTCCAGATATTGCCGAGCCTGCTCTTGTCGTCACTCTCGATCAGATCGGGAGGACTTGCCCTGTACGAAGCAGGCTCTTTCTCGCTGACACCCGCCGCCCTCGGACCGGCCCTGCTCCCGAGCTTTGTATACGCGCCGTCGTCGCAGGAGTTCCTGGCATTTGCCGGCTTTACCGCAATGTGGCTGGCTGCATTGGCTTTCTTTGCGCCGGTCCGACGCCGGTTCGCCTTCTTCTTCGCGGCGCTGGCGCTTGTCGGCTTGGTCCTTTCGGTGGGTCCGGCGACGCCGGTGTTTCGGGCGGCGCACGCGGTCGTGCCGGGCTTCGATCTTTTCCGGGTTCCCGCCCGCTGGCTGCTGGGACTCAACATTTCGTTGGCGTTTCTGGCCGGAATAGGCCTCGACTATCTGCTCGCACTCAGTTCGGGCTGGTCGCGCCGAACGCTTACGGCGCTTGCGGTCGCATTGCTGGCGGTTTGCGCCGCGGCGGCAATCAGCGTTATCGCCAACGGCAACATCCCGGATGCCGTGCCGCAAGTCTGGGCTGTCGCCGCCGTGCTTTCGCTTGGGGTTTTCGCCCTCGTGTTGATCAGACCCCGACGGTGGGCCGTTTTGATTCCGCTAGCTGTCGCCGCCGAGTTGATCGCGGCGCAGCGGCCGCTGGAGCTTGCCAGACCGATACCCGTCGAAGCCTACTCGAATCCCGGTTCGGTAGTCTCACTTCTGCCTGAGGGACCGGGAGCGCCGCGGGTGCTGGGTCTGGCCGATCCCTCTTACGAAGTAAACGACGCCGACAGAGCGCTACTCGCGTCGCGGCACCAGGAGGCGCTGGGGTATCCGACGTTTCTGGAGTTTCTCGTCAGCCTCAAGTACCGAGATACGTTGAGTCCCAATCTGCCCCTGGCGTATCTCCGGTCCAGCCCCGACGGTTATGACGGGGGAGTGCTTCCGACCCGCGATTTCGTCCTGCTCAAGGACGCTCTCGTTCCAGGAGCCGCTCTCGCGCCGGACGCCATTCTTCGAAATCAGGTCGAAGGCGTACCGGACCGCAAGATGCTTGATCTGTTGGGGGCGGGCTACCTGATCGTGGATCGAAAGGACGACATCGAGGTGGATGGCGTCTTTTTCGACACGGAGATCGAATTGAGCGTTGAGGCGGACGGCGCGCGAACCGTGCTCTTTGCCAACGAGATCGGGGTCGGTGAGGTCGCGGTTCTCGGCGAGGTGACGATAGAGGAAGGCGGCATCCCTCCGGACACGTCGGGATGGCTCGAAGTTTTGCGTGGCGAGAGGGTGCTGACCTCGATGCCGGTGTCACCGGGGGCCGAGATAGCGAACGGCAAATTCGCGGTCGAAATAGGAAGCTCAATCGCGACTGACTTGACCGCGTCGACCTACGTTTCGAAGCGCGGGCTCGATTCGCCGGAGCTCGCCGACCGGATTCGGATTCGATCGGCGCCGGGCGTGCGGCTCACGGTGCGGGCGATAACACTCACCGATGATCGAGGCTTGGCCATTCCTCTGCCATTGAATACGGTGGACCCGCTCGAACTCCTTCATTGGAACGACGCGAAGGTCTACAAGAACCCGAATCCGCTCCCGCGCGTGTTTCTCGTCAACTCGTTTGCGCTGGCGGACGATCCTGAAGCCGCGGCGGCCGCGCTGCGAAGTGATGACTTCGATCCGCGAGAGGTAGCGCTGCTGGAGAAGTCCTACGCGGGCATGTCGCCGTCGCGGCTGTTCTTTGGCTGGTTTGGAGACCGGCTGCGCGACGCGGGCCTGCGGGGTGCGCGCGCGCGAATAGGTACGCTTGGACCCGACGACGCGGCGAGTCTTACGGATAGAGCGGTTGCCCCCGGGGCTGCGTCGCTGGAGATTCCGACATTCGATCTCGGGGCGAGCAACACGGACGCCGAGGTGCGCGTTCGCTCCTATGAGCACGGACGGGTCGACGTGGCCGTCGAAACGGCGGAGAGCGCGATCCTGGTGGTGGGGGACGCGATCTACCCTGGCTGGCGAGCGCGAATTGACGGAGTCGAAGTACCTTTGATGCGGGCCAACATGCTTTTCAAGGCCGTGCTGGTCCCCGCCGGAGCTCATGAGGTCGTGTTTTCGTATGAGCCGGGCGCTTTTTCGCTCGGCGCGGTGGTATCGATCGCGTCGCTGGCAGCGCTGCTGGCGGCGGCGATAGTGCTCGGCCTCAAGGGCCGTCGGAAGATGCGGCAAGCTTGAAGGTGGCGCTGGTCGCGCCGTTTGCCCTGGCGCCCAAGGGAACGACGTCCGCACGGGTTATGCCGATGGCCCGCGCGCTCGCGTCGCGCGGTCACGAATGCGTAGTGCTGATTCCTCCCTACGACAACAGGCGGGAGTGGTCGCCTCCGAAGTCGGAAGATGGCGTGCGGCTTATTTGGGCCGTCCCAACAGAGCACCGTCATGCTCCGGCGCTCCGAACGCCTCACGATCAAATAGCGATGTACAAGCAGATCGTTCAGAGGCTTGACGCCGTCGATCCCGACGTGGTGCATGTCTTCAAGCCCAAGGCGGTGTCGGGTCTGGTGCAGCTCGACCTCTGGTTCAGGCGCATCCGGGCGGCTTTGGTGCTGGATTGCGACGACTGGGAGGGGCGGGGCGGTTGGTCACAATTCGAGCGCTATCCGTGGGCGCTCAAGTGGGCGTTCGACTTCCAGGAGAGGTTTTCTCTGGGGCGGAACGATGCGGTTACCGTTGCGAGCGATGAGCTGGCGCGCCGAATGGCCAATTATGGAAAGCCGGTTATGAAGATTCCGAATTTCTATGATCCGGCTCGATACCGTGGCTGGAGCACGACCGACAACCGGCGGAAGGGCCGCGCGGTCCTGGGCGTTCAGGACGAACGTCCGGTTGGTCTTATCTATTCGCGCTTCTTCGAGTATCCACTCACCGGATTCGCATCCCTGATTCAGCGCTTTCTTGCCAGACTGCCGGAAGCAAGGTTTCTGGTGCTGGGCAGGGGACAGAGAGGCGAGCACGTCGAGCTGGAACGTTTGAACGCCATAGCCGGTCTTTCGAGCAGGATTCAATACTGGGGATGGCCCGGACTTGAACGCGCGGGGCAGGCGCTGGCGGCCGTCGACGTAGCTCTTATGCCTTCCGTGGACACTATCGCCACAAGGTCGAAGTGCCCCGTGAGGCTGCTGGACCTGGCTGTCGCCGGCGTGCCGGCGACAGCGCACGACGTTGGCGAGGCGCGCACCTACATCCGCCAGGGCGTGAATGGGGCGCTCGTGAGCGGCGCCGAGGTGGACCCTCTGGTCGACGCCGCCGTGGATCTGGCGCGGAAGGCGGGCCGCCCGCGGGACGCGGCCCTGTCCGACAGGCTGCTGCGCGGCGATTTATCCCTGGCGAAAGCGGCGGACGATCTGGAGGCTGTCTACGGTGAGGCTCTCCGGCGGCGCGCCGCCCGCTGAGCCAGCGCCGCTCGCAATAATCCTGTCTTTATCCAGACGGCGCCCGTGGGGTTGGCGTTGGAGTGGGGGCGGGTGTATCCGTGGGAACCGGGGATGCGGGAGTGCGTGTCAACTCGGCATCGGGCGGTTCCTTATCGCCGTTGACGGCGGCAGGCGTTGGAGTGGACGTTGGGGCTGGGGTAGGCGTCGGCAGCAGCCGTAGAGTAAGGGTCAGGGTGCGCGGCACGACCGAGGCGACCTCGATGCCCGGCGGAATGAGGACGGTGGGCTGGACCTGGTGAGTGCCGGGCGCTCGATTGCTGAGATCGACCTCGGCCCGAATGTCCGTAGGCCCCAGCTCTCGGAGGGAGTCGGCCGATCCGGTTACCAGGACTTGCACGGACATGGGCCGGACGGTCGCAGACATGCCCGGGGGCAGATTGCGCATCAGGACTCCGGTTATGAAGACCGTGCTGTTTTGGATGGGATCGATATCAACGCGGACCTGTACAGAGTATTGGCCGCGAACGAGAACGATTCCGGACGGAACGATCAAAGCAACCACAGCCTCTACGTCGTCCACCGCGCCGCCTATGTCTATCGGTTCGGCAAAGATCTGCTCGGCAGGATCTATGAGTTCGGGCTCACCCTCGATTTCCACATTTGACGGAGTCGAGGAATAGCGGGTCGCGACTCTGCCCGAGGCTGGAACGCCGACCACCTGGAGGCGAATAGGCACCGACTTACGCGCGGTAATTCGCTCGATGGGCACGACCACGTCGACGAGGTTGGACGCGGAGAGAATCCCAAGCACTTCTTCTCCCGCCGAATCGATCGGTCGCGCGGCAACCTGGACCGAAAGATTATTGGTCGCTCCGGCAAGATTGACTTTGGCTTCGAGGAAGGCCACCCGCTTTACGGCCTCTTCCGGGCCTTCGACGGTGATCCGTTCGGGATCGAACGAGATTTCGTTCTGCCGCGCGCGGAATCCCTGTGCGGGTTCGCCCGCAATCACGAGCCGCACGGGCATTTCGAAAGTTATCTTGCGCTCCAGCCGGACGACGAGTTCCGACGGCGTGACGCGCTGGATTTCAACGCTGGGATCGGTCACCTCGGCCTCGACCGGCAAAAGATGGGTTCCCGCCCCCAGCGCAGTGAGCCGGACGCGCGCCACGAAGCTGTCGGCGTCCAGCAGATCGAGGCTGGTTTTTGGCCCTCGCACCGCTATTTGAACTCTCGGCAGCTCGTCCGCTCGAACCGTGTTGTCAGGCAAGCCGACCGCTTCAACCTGGATTTGTTCTCGCAGGACGGTTTCGGCGGTGGGGTTCGCGTCCAGCGTGATCGCCCCCCAAACCAGAACGGAGAGGAGTATCGACAAAACAAAGCGGACTCCGAGATTCGCGGCGACCCAGGACCCCAGTCGCCTGAGTAGCTGGCCTAGCTGGCTATCAGAGTCCAAATCATCGTCTCGTCAGCCATGCTGGAAGTCCCTGAAGAGAAGGCCCGCGAATTCCACTGCGAAAAACGACCTGCAACCGCCTGTTGAGCTGCTCCGCAGTGAGGTCTCTACGCAGTCTGCCGTTCATTGCGAGACTTATCGAACCGGTCTCCTCGGATACGATCACGGCAACCGCGTCGGTCTGCTCGGTAATGCCAAGACCGGCGCGATGCCTGGTGCCGAGGTGCCGCGTTCGCTCCACCTCCTCGCTTATCGGCAGAACACAGCGAGCGGCGAGAATCACGTTTCCAAGAACGATTACCGCGCCGTCGTGGAGTTCCGAGTTTGGATAGAAGATCGTCATCAACAGGTCTTCGGAGATGGTCGCGTCAATGCGGGTTCCCGTATCGACGAACTCGTCCAGACCTCCTGAGCGCTCCAGGACCATCAATCCACCCCACGACCGGCGCGAGAGCGCGCCCGCGGCGCCGGATACGGCAGCGACCATGTCCCTGGTGGTGGTTTCCTCGGTGGAACCGAACGGATGGGCCAATATCCCGCCCGTGCGCCCCACGCGTTCCAGAAGCCTCCGGAGCTCGGGAGCGAAGATCAGGGCCACCACCAGGACGATTCCGGGCAGGGCATTTTCGAGCAGCCAGTTGATCAGGGTCAGATCAAATGCGCGGCCGACGACGATGATCAATACGAAGACCACCACCGCGCCTCGGAGAACGATGTCGGCCTGCGTGTTTCGAATCAGCGTGAGAACGGCGTGGAACAGCGCGGCTACGAACAGAATTTGAAGAAACGAGAGAAAATTGAACTGAGAGGCCAGATAGCTAAGCTGCTCGCTCAAAGAACTGTCAATCCATTCGCGTCTGGCGCCGTGCCTAGACGGTGCAACCTCAGCGTACCTTCTCAGGCGAGTTCGTTGAAAGCCTCGCTGCCGCGGATCAGGTGCACCAACAACGATTTTTGGGCGTGCAGCCGGTTTTCGGCCTGGTCGAACACTACGGATTGCGGTCCATCTATAACCTCGTCCGTAACTTCCTGACCGCGGTGCGCGGGCAGACAGTGCATGAACACGGCGTCGGGCTTGGCCGCGGCCATGACTTCGGCATTGACCTGATACGGTTGAAACAACGCGAGACGCTCTTTGGTTTCGGATTCTTGCCCCATGCTGACCCAGGTGTCCGTGTAGACGGCGTCGGCATCGGTTACAGCCTCGATCGGGTCTTCAACCAGAACGCCAGCCCCGCCGATGCCGTCGCTTGAGTTAGCGAGCAGGTTTTGATCGGGTTCGTATCCGCCGGGACAGGCGCACACCAGCTCCAGGCCGAGTCGGGGCGCGGCGGCGAGGAGTGAGTTGGTCACGTTGTTGCCGTCGCCGACGTAGGCAAGCTTTACACCATCGAGCGAGCCCTTGTGTTCGCGGAGGGTCATCAGGTCGGCGATGATCTGGCACGGATGACTTCGATTGCTCAGACCGTTTACGACGGGAACAGTCGAGGACTCGGCCAGACGCTCGAGCATGGCATGGTCGAACACCCTGGCCATGATCGCGTCCACCCATCGACAGAGATTTCGCCCAACGTCTTCGATGGTCTCTCGCACGCCGATCTGCAAGTGCTCCTGGGCGAGATCGATGGCGTGGCCGCCGAGCTGGGTCATGCCCGCTTCGAACGTCGCGCGGGTGCGCAGCGACGGCTTCTCGAAGATCATGGCCAGCGTGTTTCCCGACAGTAGCTGCTGCGGGCGACCGTTTCTTAGCGCGAGCTTTAGCCGCGCCGCGCCGTCGAGAATCGATTCAAGCTCGACGCCATCGAGATCGGAGATATTCAGAAAGTCGCGGCCGGCAAGCAATTGCTATGTCCTCCGGTTTGCGTGACTCGCTGAGCCAGGCGGGAAAGCGGCAAGGGAAACGATAATTATACAGAGTATCCGGCTCGGCCCGGCCGTAGGACGCTTAGTAGGCGTAGCCGAGTTCGACGCCTGAATAGTATTTCTTCAGTATGTGTTCGGCGGCGTACCCCTGGTTTGCCAGGGCGTTTGCGCTGCGCAGAGGCATGCCCACGCCATGCCCGATCAGCGTCCAGCCCGCGCTTACAGGGTCGTCCACACCCTGCGCCCAGACCCGGCCCGGAGGCCCCCAGGTGTCCGCCCACGTGTAAGTGCGACCTCCCGCCTGCGAAAAGTAGATAGCTTCGATGATCTCGCCTTCGAAAGTGATGACCCGGCCTCGGGTTTCTTCGATCGTCTCCCTCAACCGGCTCCCTTCGTAGTCGCGTCTGACGCCGGCGTAAAACTGGTGCCTGGTGAAGTAGGAGGGGGTGCGGGTAGTCGATGACGCCAGGTCAAACGGCTCCAGGTCCTTCTTCCTGATTCGCGCTTGCACCGCCAGCGCGTAGCTGCGGAAGGTTATTACGGATGCCTTTAGGGACTCCGAGGGGGCATACTCGCCCTGCTCGATCAGTCCGGCCAGATAGTCGTCTATGGGCAGGATGTTGATAAGCCACGAGCTTTCGAGCTTGGGCGCGTGCCGAAACTCGAAGCGGCCTTGGTACAAGCTTCCCGGCTGGATTTCGTCGACGATCATCAGCCCGTCGGGCGAAGTGGTAAACAATACCGGTTCGGCGACAAGTATCGGTTCGCGTCCGAATATCTGGAGTCGGTAGAACCCGTCGGAGTATGTCGTGATGACCCTGACTCCCGTGTCCAGCGACGCGATCTCGGTCCCGCTTACGGTCGTGATAGTGAAAGCGGCGGTGGCGGATATGGTCGCTTGCAACTCTTCGTCGTTGGCCGGGCCGAGTTCAAGTATCCCCACCCGGACTTCCGGGATCTGGTGTCCGACTCGAATCTGTGCGGCGCCGCTAACTATGCCTATATCGGAGAGCCAGCTCTCACCGACTCTGGCGTCCCAAATGATCGAGAACGAGCCGGGCTTGCCGGGGACCGGAATATCGACTTCCAGGGTAATCGTGCTTCCCGGCGTAACGGAGTTTGGGAGTGAGAACTGGAGCGGGTCGCCGTCCATGTCGAGCGGCTGATCGCCTTTCCAGTGGTACGAGAGGGCGAATCGGTCGTCGCCAGTCGGCGCCCATGCGACAGAGCCGGTGTTCGTGACTTCAGCGAGAAACCGGACACTAGAGCCGGGCGGAGCGATCTCTGGCAGCGACCCGGTAATGACCGACGCGCGCCATTGACTCGCGGCTTTTACGGCCATGTCCTGACCGAGAGGCATGGGCTGGATCGGCGCCGGATCGCTGGGCAGGTACTTCAGGCCGCCTCTTTGAAAGTACTGGACGGTTATCCCGTCCTGCTCGATTTCCTCGGAAATCGGGTACCCCAGGAGTTTGATGCCGCCGGTGGAGCGAAAGAAGTCCAGGAACCCGAACCGGACTGAATGGCCGGTTTCCGGGAAATAAACGACAGACTCTTCAGACTCGAACGGACTGATAGTCGGGAACCAAAACCGCTCCGTAGCCTTCATTCCCAACAGGCTCGGCTGAACTTCGTACGGCGTTTCGGCAAGTTGGGGCCGGTACTCGAGTTGGAAATTCCGATGGTCCCGGTAGTAAACGCCCTGTCTGGTGTCCAGCGCCGCCGCCGTCCCTAATGCCGGTCCCATCACGTCGAGCCCGCCATGGGACGCGACGAACTCGTCGAATGCGGCCTCGATTGACGCAGCCGTGGCCGTTTCGCCCTCGGCGGCCCGAACCCCGCCGGGCACGGCCACGACAAGAAGGGCGAACAGCGCCGCCGCGCGAATGGCTGTCAGGGCAGGAGCGAAGCTATCGAAGCCAAGCCGGCCCGCTGGCTTGTGCAGCTGGAATCCTCGTGTCATCTCGCCGGATCCGCAGGCAAGTTTGGCTGCGGAATTCCGGGATCGCACCTCCCGTGGCGATCATGTTGTTCAGCGTCCCGCACTCATCGTATGAAATGGGGCTGTAAATATACCCAACTTTTGCAGGCTAGCACAGGGCTGCAATAGCCCCGCCGCCACGGCTTCGCAGTTTTGCGCGGAGCCTCGTGCAGGTTGGCGACGCGGGACTTCTCCGTGCGCCGTGACTCCGGCTCGATCCCTGCCCCGGGCGTGGGGTCGATACTCAACGGATATCACGAAGTTCCAGCTTGCCCGGGATTTATGTCGATATAATGGCGCCTGCGGTTCTTATCGTATTGCGACCAGAAGTTCTCCGGGGCCGCGCCGATCGCGAAAGGAGCTGTCTGACCGAAACTCGTTGTAGTGGGAGGCTAGCTACCGAGACGATCTCTTGGACATCCTGTATCTGATCCCGCCGTGGGTATATCTGAGTTTGGTGGCGGCGAGCGCGGCGGTCTTCGTTTTTTATGTTTTCGTCGGCCACAGGCATAGAAGCAGCGCGGTTTACTGGCCGTTCGGCATTGGGGGGTTTCTCGCCGGGCACGTAGTGGCCCAGCGCGTGGGGTTCGAGTACGTGCAGGTCGGCGATATATCCATGCTTACGGCGCTGGCCGGCGCCGCCATAGGTCTTACTCTTGCCCACCTCTTGGTGGCGTGATAGATTCGCTAAAGATATGTAGCCGCAGGAGGCAGCGATTACCAAGGCAATTAGGTTTGCGGTGGGACTGGTGCTGGGCATCCTGGTCGGGGCGGCAATGAGAAGCAAACGGGCCGGCTCGCGGGATGAGTCAAACGGTTACCTGAATCCCGCTGCCGTACACGCCGTGGTATCGCACGGCAGGGCGGCGCTCAAGTCGGCCCGCAAGTCGGTGGACCTCGCCGGCGGAGAGGGGATCGCGGAGACAGGCTAGTAGAGAGAAATCGATAGAATCCGAGCCGGCGGAGGCAATAACCGCCGGCCTTCTTAATTTCCATGGCAAACTCGCGAATCGCTGGAACACTAATTGAACAGTAACGAGATTCGAAAAGCCTTCCTGGACTATTTCCGAGAGCAGGGACACGACGTGTACCCTAGCTCGTCGCTTGTTCCAATGGGCGATCCGAGCGTTCTTTTCGCTTCGGCGGGGATGCAGCAGTTCAAGCCGTTCTACTCTGGCGAGAAAATAGCGCCGCATCCGCGGATAGCCACGGCGCAGAAGTGCGTGCGAACAAGCGATATCGAATCTGTGGGCGATGACAGCCACCTCACGTTCTTCGAAATGCTGGGCAACTTTGCGTTCGGCGACTACTTCAAGCGGGAGTCCATCGAGTTTGCCTGGGAGCTGCTTGTCGAGCGGCTCGGACTCGACCCCGACCGAATCTGGACAACCTGCTTCGGAGGCGAGGGAATAGTGCCGCGTGACGACGACTCGTTCGCGATATGGCAGGAGACGGGAGTTCCCGCGGAGCGCATTCGTTTCTTCGGAAGGAAGGAGAACTTCTGGGGGCCGACGGGCGATAGCGGACCTTGCGGTCCGGACACCGAAATCCACTACGAGCTCCGCCCGCCGAAGCCCGGCCACGACTGCGTTGGCCCCAACTGCGAATGCGAGCGGTTTCTGGAGCTATGGAACCTCGTCTTCAATGAGTTCTATCAGGACATCAATGGCGAGTTGACGCCCCTGGACGCCGTGGGCGTCGATACGGGAGCCGGTCTCGAACGCTGGGCCATCCTGCTTCAGGACACAGCCAACGTCTATGAGACGGACCTGTTTGCGGTCATCAAGTCGTGTGCGCAAAACGTGCTGGGAGGCCGGTCCGCCCTGAGTTCAGACGACGAGCGGCGAATTCGAATCATCACCGAGCACAGTCGCAGCTCGGTATTCATGCTGGCGGACGGTGTTTTGCCGGGGAATGAAGGCAGGGGCTACGTGCTGCGGCGGCTTATGCGCCGCGCGGTGGGGCAGGCCCGGCTGGCCGGTTACGACGGCCCGTTTGCGCCGGAAGTCGCCGGCGCGGCTATCGACGTTATGGGGAACTTCTATCCGGAGGTGGTGAACCGACGCGATCACATCCTTGCGGTGATCGAAGACGAAGAAGAAAGATTCGGACGGACGCTCGACCGCGGTCTTGCGCTGGTGGAATCGAGGGTCTCCGAATTGGGCGACTCGGGAACACTGGACGGCGAGACGGCCTTCGCGTTCCACGATACCTACGGCGTGCCCCTCGATCTCGTAAAAGACGTCGCGGCGGGTGCGGGAATCGGCGTCGACGAGGCGGGATATGCAAAAGCCATGGACAGGCAGCGCCGCCAGAGCCGTGGCGGTGCGATGCCGGGCGAGCGCCAGCTGCCAACAGGACTCGGCGCAACCGAGTTTGCCGGCCACGGCGGAACCGTCTCGGTGGAAGATGAGATTGCCGCGATTTACTCCGCCGGCGAGCCGGTGTCGCTGGCGGAAGGAAGTGAAGAAGCGCTTATCGTCCTCTCCGGAACGCCGTTCTATGCCGAGTCCGGCGGGCAAGTTGGCGATGTCGGGCGGATCTCGAACGCCGGGCTGTCATTTCGCGTAACGGATACTCAATCGAACCCAGAGGGGACCATCTTTCATTTTGGGACTGTCGAAAGTGGCAAGGCCCAAATCGGGGATCGCGCGACGTGTGAAGTGGATGCCGTCCGCCGCCGCTCGACCGCGCGGAATCACACCGCAACTCATTTGCTTCACTACGCCCTGCGGCGGGTCTTGAGGGAACAGGCCCGGCAGTCCGGATCATTGGTCGCGCCCGGCTATTTGCGGTTCGACTTCAATCATGGCGCGGCGCTAACGAACGCCGAGATCGCGGAAGTCGAGCTATTAGTCAACGAGGCCATTCTTTCGGCTGCCCCAGTTGCCACCGTGGAGCAGGAAGTCCGCCAGGCGGTGGAGCGCGGAGCGCTGGCGCTCTTTGGCGAGACATACGGCGATGTCGTGCGCGTCGTAAGCATTGGAGACATTTCCAAAGAGCTGTGCGGTGGGACGCACGTTACGACAACCGCCGAAATCGGGTCCTTCGAAATCTTGCGAGATGAAAGCGTGGGGTCTGGACTGAGGCGCATCGAGGCGGTTACGGGGGTGGCTGCGGTTGAAACCGCCCGCGCCCGATCGCAAGCCATGCAAGAGATCGCCGATGCGCTGGGGGCGCCGGTCGAAGATGCGCCGTCAAGGGCGCGTCAGCTTGTTGAAGAGAATTCGGAGCACAGACGGGAGGTCCGGCGGCTGTACCAGAAGATCGCCGATTTGCAGGTTAGCGAGGTGATAGCCGGCGCTGAAGAGTTGGGCGATTTCAGGATAGTGGCGGCGCGGGTAAACGTGGACGCCCCCGACGCGCTGCAAGCGCTCAGCCATGCGATGCGATCCAAATTCCAGGATCGCGGCGACTGGGCATTCCTCGTCGGATCGGTCGTGGAAGGCAGACCGCTTTTCTTCTCGGCGGCGTCGGAGTCCGCGGTCGAGGCCGGCGCTAACGCCGGGAAGATCGTCCAGCGGGCCGCGCAGGTTACCGGCGGCGGCGGCGGCGGGAGGCCCGGTCTTGCCAGCGGCGGGGGGCGCGACGCTTCGCGGATCAACCAGGGACTGGACGCCGGCCGGGCGCTGCTTGTCGAAAGTCTGAACGGGTAGGTAAGGCTGCGGTCTCGATTTCGATCTAGGTTCTCGATGCGATGACGACTCGATCCGAGGCGGTTGGAGCAACTGATCGATCCGCCGCGAGACGAATGACGGTTATCTACGTTGGGCCGACCGACGATCCCGATGCTGTTCTCCATCGTTTGCGTCAAACGAGCGGCGGGGAAATACGTCTTGTAGTAGGCCGGGCCGGTTCGCCGATGGCGACGCCCGTGGACCTCAAGCGGCTGGCGCTGCGGCTTAGGGAATATCCGGCGAGTTTGGAGCTCGTGTCGCGCCATCGTGACGTGCGTGCTCTGGCGCGGAGTGTCGGAGTAAAGGCGAGTTCGTCGCTCGACGGCCGGTCGGCTATCCAGCGGCTGGTCGAATATCCCGTACGAGCGACGATGCGGACGTTTGGAATCGCGGGTGCGGATGCAACGTGGGGCGCGGACTCCGAACACTACGGCGTTTCGCTTCGGGAGGTCCTCGCCGGGCCGGTCTTGCTGGCTGGAATGGCTTTCGCGGCTATCTGGGCCGTGTTCTATTTTCTGCTCCCGGCGACGACCGTCACTATCGCCCTGCGAACGATCGAGAGAAGCGTCGAGTTGCGCGCGCTGGCCGATCCCTCGGCCCAGATCGCAAACGTGGAATCGGCGGTGATCCCGGGCCGGATCGTCGAAGTCGAGATCGAGGGGTCTCGTTCGGTCCCGGCAACCGGCAGCGAGTTGATCCCCGGCGCCAGGTCTTCAGGTGTGGTCACGCTTCGCAATCTGACGGCGGGATCGATTCTGATACCGAAGGGCGCAGTGGTATCAACCGAGGGCGGAGTACGGTATTCGACCGCGGCGGACCTTGAGCTGCCCGCGTCATTGACTGAGGACGCGGAGGAGGAGGAACCCGCGGGGCTGGAGGTTGCGGTGGCGGCGGTGGAAGGCGGGAGTGACGCGAACGTTCCGGAGAATTCGGTCGTCACGGTCGAAGGGCCGCTTCGCTTTTCAGTGCAGGTGCTGTCTTCGAGCGCGATGACCGGCGGAAGTCAGCGCGAGGTCTCGCGGGGGAGCGAACAGGACCGAATCGAGCTGAGACAGCTTTTGCTCGACGAGCTGCTTAGTGAGGGCGTTTCAAAACTTCAGGGCAGCGGCGCCGAGGGCGAGCTGGTCAACGTCTGGCCCGTTGGAGCGCTCAATCCGACAGTGGTCGAATCCAGGTTTTCGCCGTCGAGTGAGGATGGCGACCTGGAAGTGAGACTCACGATGCGAATAAAAGTCTTTGCGACTGTCTTCAGCCCGGCCGACGCGAACCGGCTTATCGACGCGGCGCTCGTGAGCGCGGAGTCTGACGGGGCGGCGGATTTTGAAATCCTTTCGAATTCGGTCGCCTACGATCAACCCGTGATAGATCGAGTCGGCGGGGGCAGGGTGGCGTTGCTGCTGAGAGGCCGGGGAATCGTCATCCATCGCGTGGACACGGATGAGATCGAGCGAAACTTACTTGACATAAATGTCGGGCAAGCGGAGGCTTATCTGGACGGCGTGGATGCGGTCTCGGACTATGAGATCGAGCGCTGGGGGCCGCTGACGGAGCGGACCGCCCGCCTGCCGTTCCGCATTCAGGTCAAAACCGCGCAGGAGCTTGACCGGGCACAATGAAAGGGGCGATCACGGCGCTTGACTTCGGCGACCGCCGGATAGGCGTGGCCCGTTGCGACGCCACTCGCACCATCGTTACGCCGGTGACTGTTTTAGAGCGGAGGGATCGCGAATACGACCGCTCGAAACTGAGCAAGTTAATCTCCCAACAGGAGTCGGTGTTGCTTGTGGTCGGTCTGCCGTTGAACCTGGACGGCACCGAAGGGCCGCAGGCGCGCAAAGTCCGAACGGACGCCGCGCGGCTGCTCGATGGGAGGCCCGAGCCGGTTATTTTCTATGATGAGAGACTTACCACGTTCCAGGCGGACGAGCTGAGGGCCCGCGGTAATTTGAAGTCGGAGGGTGATGCACTGGCGGCGGCGGTCTTGCTGGAAGACTACGTGCTGTCGGAAGGTGCGCGCCGTTGAGGTTTAGCGAGCTTGTCGCGCACATACTGCTGATAGGCGGCGTGAGCGTGGTAGGCATCGTTTACGTGGTCTATTCGGCGTTTGCGCAGGTTGCCTCGCCGCCGGCCACGGTGGCGTTCTCGACGGTCCTGTTCAAAGTCGAACCCGGCGAGACGACCGCGGGGATAGCAAGCAATCTCACCGACCACGGGCTTGTTCGAAACGATCTCCTGTTCCGGCTGCTCGTCAGCCGTCGAGGGCTCGACGGCTCGCTGCAGGCCGGCGAATACCTCCTGCGGCCGAACATGTCATTGGACGAAATCATCGACGAGCTGCTCAAAGGCCGTGTAATCAACGAGGTCGTAACGATCCTCGAAGGTTGGAGGTCGGAAGAGATAGCCGAGGCTCTCGGCGCGCGTGGGCTTGTCGATCCCGACGAATTCATGCGCGTCGTCGCCAACGGTCTGGCGGAGTTCGACTATGAGTTCCTTCCTCCGGCGGGCAGCGGCGGCACGTTGGAGGGGTTCTTGTTCCCCGACACCTACGAGGTCGGGCCGCAGACCACCGCCCGCGACCTCGTCGCGAAGATGCTCGGCAGGTTCGATCAGGTCTACACGCCGCCCATGCGCGAGGCGGCGGCGCGGCGAAGATTGTCAGCCGTCGAAGTAGTCAACCTGGCGGCCATAGTCGAACGCGAGGCCGTTCTCGACGAAGAGCGTCCCATAATCGCGTCGGTCTTTTTCAACAGGCTGGGACTCGGGATGAAACTGGAAGCCGACCCAACAGTTCAATACGCGGTCGCGTCGCGTGAAGCTTACGGAACGTGGTGGAAGCCCGATCTTACGTTCGACGACCTTGCCACGAACTCGGCGTACAATACTTATGTCATTCCAGCATTACCCAAAGGCCCGATAGCGAACCCGGGGATCAGCTCCATTCTGGCGGTGCTCGAACCGGACGACACGAGCTTTCTGTTCTTTGTAGCAAGAGGTGATGGCAGTCACGCATTCGCGGAGACCCGTGAAGAGCATCAACAAAATGTCCAACGCTTCATCCGATAACGGTGGGAGTCATCTGTCCCGGATCGACCGGTTGCTGGGCGCGTTCGAAGGTCGCGGGATCGATACGCTGCTGGTGACCTCGCCCTCTAACCGTCTCTATATGAGCGGATTCACCGGAAGCTCGGCAAACCTCCTGATAGCGGGTGACCGCCGGCTGCTGATAACCGACGGCCGGTATGCAACGCAGGCCGCGGCGCAGGCGGCTGACTACGAGTTGGTGATTCACAAAGGACCGCTGCTAGACCAGGTCGCGGCCTCCGCCCTCGATATGGAGGCCGCCTGTCTGGGATTCGATCCCGAGCTGACGACGGTGGCCGATTTCGAAACGCTCTCGAAGCTGCTGGAGCCGGATTGCGAGCTGGTGGGCGTGTCGGGTCTGGTTGAGGGACTTCGTCTGCTAAAAGACGAAGCTGAGATGGAGGCGCTGCGGCGGGCGATCGCCATCGGCGACGCCGCCATGGAGGTCGCCGAGGAGGCCATACGACCGGGCGTCCGGGAGATAGACGTGGCGATAGCCATCGAGCAGGAGTTCAGACTGGCGGGCGCTTTCGGACCGTCGTTCCCGGTGATAGTCGCTTCGGGTCGAAACGCGGCGATGCCTCACCACAGCCCGACTGTCAAGGAGATCGAGGAGGGCGATTCGGTCGTCGTCGACATGGGAGCGAAGCTGGACGGATATTGCTCCGACATGACCCGCACGTTTTGCGCGGGCGGACCGACGC
The DNA here is from genome assembly GCA_965218195.1 of Chloroflexota bacterium. Lineage (GTDB taxonomy): Bacteria > Chloroflexota > UBA11872 > UBA11872 > VXNJ01 > JAPOVO01. The sequence continues at coordinate 3,188,065 of OZ244593.1, read as the reverse complement.
CGATGTTCGAAAAGATATACGGGATCGTCCTGGAGGCGCAGCGGGCGGCCATAGACGGCGTGCGCGGCGGGCTGTCGGCCAAGGACTGCGACGGCCTGGCGCGGGACGTAATTTCCGCCGCCGGTTATGGGGACAGGTTTGGACACGGCACGGGTCATGGGGTTGGACTTGATATCCACGAGTCCCCGCGCGTGTCCTTCACTTCGAAGGACGTGCTTCAGGCGGGGATGGTCCATTCGGTCGAGCCCGGCATCTATCTGCCCGACTGGGGCGGTGTGCGAATCGAGGACCTCGTTCTGGTAACGGAGGACGGTTCCGAGACACTTTCCCGATATCCCAAGTGAGTTTCGATTAGTTGTAGGCACGGAGGGGCTTGTTGCTTTCGGCAAACGAAGTAAGACGCGGAATGTTCCTGAGGATCGATGACAACCTCTGTGAAGTCCTCGAGTCTCGTCATCAGAAGATCGGCAGGGGCGGAGCCAATCTCATAATGAAGCTGCGAAACGTGGACACCGGCGCCTCGGTGGACCGCAGCTTTCCGGCGACGAAACGCTACGAGCGCATCCGTCTCGATTCGCGTCAGCTTCAATACCTGTACGACGATCCGTCCGGGTATCACTTCATGGACATGGAGAGTTTCGAGCAGATCAGCCTGACGACCGACCTGCTCGGCGAAGCCACGAAATACCTGGTGGATGGCATGGAAATCGATCTGCTTGTCGAGGGGGAGCGTCCCCTGTCGGTCGCGCTGCCGCCTTCGGTGGAGCTGGAGGTGGTCGAAGCGCCGCCCGGCCACAAGGGCGACACCGCCACGGCGGGGACCAAGCCGGCCACCACGCAGACGGGCCTGATCGTCCAGGTTCCCCTGTTCGTGAACCAGGGCGACCGCATTCGGGTGGACACCAGGTCCGGCGCATATCTGGAGCGCGTCTAGCCGTGAGCACGGCCGGCGACCGCGAAGAATGGCAAAGGATGGTCGGCGAAGATCTGAAGGAGCTGCTCGACCTCGTCGAGGAGACCGGCCTTGAAGAGCTGGAAGTCGCGGACGGCGAGCGCGCAATCAAGATTCGAGTGGACCGGTCGGCTGCTCCGGCGCTTCCGGAGATCGAGCAGGAGCCGGTGGAAACTCCCGATCCCGAGCCTGAACCTTCCACGGTCGTCGTAAGGGCCGATCGCGTCGGAACGTTCTACCGTTCGGCGGAGGGAGACGGCGCGCCGCTCAAAATGGAAGGCGACAAGGCTGACGCGGGTGAAGCCATCGCATTTGTCGACTCCCTGAACGTGCTGCACGAGCTAGCCGCTCCGAGCATAGGCAGGATAGTCAGCTTTGTAGTCGAGGACGGGACCGACGTCGAATACGGCCAGGACATCGCGGTGGTCGAGCTTGAGCAAACGGAGCTGGAACCTCAGGCTTAGCCCCGCTCAGGCCTGAATCTAATCCAGTCCAAACGCGCCAGCTTCCCAAAATCCCCCTCCTCCCAGCCGGCGAGCAGGCAGCTTGCGGTAAAGATCGACGAATAGGTGCCTATCGAAATTCCGATGAGCAGCGCCAGCACAAAGTCGCGAATCGTGACGCCGCCAAGCACGAGCAGCGCGGCGAGAACGAAGATGGCCGTCAGAGAGGTATTTAGCGAGCGGTCTATCGTCTGATTCAGGCTGAAGTTAACCACTTCCGAAAACGGCTTGTCCCGGTGGCGGGACCGGTTTTCGCGGATGCGGTCGAATACGACGATCGTGTCGTGGACCGAAAACCCCACGACTGTCAGAACGGCGGTCACGAACAGCGAATCGACTTCGATGCCGGCGATCCGGCCGAGAATCGAGAACGCTCCCAGAAGAATGACGCTGTCGTGAACGAGCGTGACTACCGACGTGACGCCGTAGCGAACCGGCCGGTCCACTTTGCGGAAGCTCCACGTCAGGTAGACGAGTATGCCCAGCGAAGCCACCCCGACCGCCAGGAAGGCCTTGCGGGTGAGTTCGCGCCCGATAACCGGGCCGACGCTGTTGAACGAAAGCTCCTCGAGCGGTCCCAGCGTGTCGCCAAGACTGGACTCGACGGCCGCTTTGTTTTCGCTGACTATCGTCGCGGAGCGAATCAGGAAGGTATTTTCGCCGGCTGTCTTGACCGACGCTCCCTCGATGCCGTGGGCCTCCAGCGCCTGTGTCAGCTCGTTCGAGGTGACGCGCTCCTCGAACTGCAACCGAAGGATTGAACCGCTCGTAAAGTCGATTCCAAGCTTGATGCCGAAAACCAGCAGCGACGCAACCGAGATCGCCACGAGAGCGCCGGATATCGCGAAGAAAATGTGCCGGCGCGGAATGATCTGAAACATGGGTTACGGCACGGTCTCCGTCGCCGGTGAATCAACTCCGTACCAGCGCGGGTCCTGGCCGCGCTTGAGCCGCACGACCAGCCTCATAAACGTGCGGCTGGCCGTTATGGCCGAGAACATGCTCACCAACACTCCGATGGCCAGCGTCAATGCGAATCCCCGCACGACGCCGGAACCGAATTGCCACAGGACGGCACACGTGATGAGTGTGGCGACGTTCGAGTCGCGGATGGAGTTCCATGCCCGCCTGAACCCGGCCTCGACGGCCGCCCCGATAGTGAGGCGGGACCTTAGCTCCTCTTTGGTTCGTTCGAAGATAAGGATATTGGCGTCGACCGCCATTCCCACGGACAGGATGAAACCCGCGATGCCGGCCAGGGTCAGGGTGACGGGCACCAGCTTGAATATCGCAAGCACGAGGGCGGCGTAGAGAAAAAGCGCCAAACTGGCGACCAGACCGGGAAGGCGGTAATAAGCCACCATGAACAAAAGCACCAGAACGAAGCCGACTATGCCCGCCCTGACGCTCTTTGCAAGCGAGTCCTGGCCCAGCGTCGGACCGACCGTAAGGTTTTGCACGACCCGCAGCGGAACGGGCAATGCGCCGTATCTGAGCTGAATCGCGACGCGGCGCGCCTCCTGAGCGTTGAAGTCGCCGGTGATCCTTCCCCTGGTGGATATCGCGGCCTGAATTACCGCCGATTGAATGACGCGCCCGTCGAGCGTTATCGACATCCACCGGCCGATGTTGGCCGAGGTGTGGTCCTGGAACTTACTGCCGCCCGCGTCGGTCAGCTCGAAGAGAATCTCCGGATTGCCGATTTCATCGAATCCCACGCTTGCGTCTTTGACCTCGGCCCCGGTGAGGATGCGCTCGGCTCCCTCGCTCGTATCGTCGATGAACGAACCTTCTTCGAATGGGACGAATCCAGTCCCAAAAATCTCAAGGCTCCCGGTTTCCTTGAACAGCTTTATCGCTTCGTCCGGATCGCTGACGCCAGGGAGCTCGACGATGATCCGGTCGTTGCCTTCGATTTGAATCACCGGCTCCGCCACACCGAGGGCGTTGACGCGGTTTTCGATGATCTCCTTCACCGCTTCCATCGCGCCTTCCGGTATCTCCTGACCGGGAACCGGATCGGCTTGAAAAACGACGTGCAGGCCGCCCTGAAGGTCTAGCCCTTGCCGGATTTCCAGATCGCGCAGGTCGCGGTCGGCCAGTGTGAGCGGAAGCCCCGGAGTTCCCGGCCAGTCGATGTAGATGACGAACGCCGCGAGCGCCAGAATCGAGGCAAGCGCGATGATCAGTCTTCGACGCAAGACGGCAAACTCAGCTATGCGGTGGAGAGTGTATTTCTCGTAGGCGCCGTGATTATCTTATCGGCAGGCCATCCAGCGCATGATCGATGTCCGGCTTGTTCGCTATGCTTCGGGCGCTTGAAGCTTGGCCGGGCACGCGGTCGAGGCGATATCCGGTAAATGACCGATACTCGGACAAAGAGGCGATTGTAAAGCGACCGCACAGGTGGAAAGGCGGTGATATGTCGAGGGCAGCGACACTAAGAAAACGACTGGACGGACCCGAAATAATCGTGATGCCGGGCGCTTACGACGTGCTGACGGCGGTGCTCGTCGAGAGAGCCGGGTTCGATACGGTCTTCACAACCGGATTCGGCGCATCGGCGAGCATGCTTGGAGTGCCGGACATTGGCCTTTTAACCATGCCCGAGGCCGTGGACCTCGCCCGCCGCGTGACAAACACGGTGAGCATTCCACTCGTAGCGGACATGGACACCGGATACGGGAATCCTCTGAACGTCATTCGAACCGTCGAGCAGTGCATAGCAGCGGACGTGGGCGGAATAATCCTCGAAGATCAGGAATGGCCGAAGAAGTGCGGACACTTCGAGGGCAAGCGGGTCATCCCGCTTGAGGACCACGTGCAAAAGATTCGGGCCGCCGTTGACGCTCGGTCTGGACACGAGCTCGTGCTGATAGCGCGGACCGACGCTAGGGCGCCGCTCGGAATGGACGAAGCGATCAGGCGCGGTCGGGCGTATCGGGACGCCGGGGCGGATGTCGTATTCATCGAGGCGCCGCGATCCATGGACGACCTCGAGACCATTGTGCAAGCGTTTCCCGACGCGCCGCTCTTCGCCAACATGATCGAGGGCGGGGTTACGCCGTTTCTGAGCTATCAGGAGCTTCAGGAGATTGGGTTCAAGATGGTGGTCTACCCACTCTCGTCACTCTTTACTACGGCGAACGCGGTTGCGCGAATGCTGGGGGTCTTGCGAGAGACGGGCACCACGGCGGGGTTCGATCACAAGGTTTCGTTCGAGGAGTTCGAGGCGATCGTAGATACCCCGAAATACCGCGCGATGGAGTCGGAATACGCGGTGCGTTAGTTCTCGGTAAGGCTTGGTGGGGCCGGCGCAAGCGCCGGCTAACCCAATAACAGCCAATTAGAATTGATTGTCGTTTTTTTGGAAATAGGTGCTGACACGGAGGAAACATGCAATATCAGATCAAGGGCACGGTGATGCCCCACCTCGAGATTCAGCTTGGCTCCGGCGAATCGGTCTACACGGAGTCGGGGGCCATGGCGTGGATGGACGCGAGCGTTGAGATGAGCACGACGGGGCGCGGGGGCTTGGGCGGCATGTTGAAGCGTCTTGCGACGAGCGAGTCCATGTTTGTGACCAATTTCCGCAGCGAGTCCGGCGGCGACATGGTGGCGTTCGTTTCCGAGGTGCCTGGGGCGATCCTGCCGGTGGAGTTGCGCGAAGGCGAGTCGATAATCGCTCAGAAGGACTCGTTTCTGGTTGCGGAACAATCGGTGGAATTCACGGCGATTTTTACCAAACGAATCGGAGGCGGGTTGCTCGGAGGCGAAGGGTTCGTCTTGCAACGATTCGCCGGCCCGGGTCTTGTGTTTGTGGCGATTGGAGGCGAAGCCCAGGAGTACGACCTGGCGGCTGGACAGACTCTCAAGGTGGACACAGGCCACGTCGCCATGTTCGAGCCTAGTGTGGAATACGATATCGCGATGGTGAAGGGCGTCAGCAACATCCTGTTCGGCGGCGAGGGGCTGTTTCTGGCGACGCTAACCGGTCCTGGCAAGGTCTGGCTGCAACGGATGCCCGTGCGCAACCTCGCCGCGGCGATATTGCGATTTCTGCCGAAGCAGCGCCGTTAACGAGCGATGAACGCGGGGAGCGTGCGCGGCTAGGGGCCCGCCGCGGCGAGCCCTTCCAGATTCGTCATCGCCGCTTCCGCAGCCTCCGCGACTTCGGTTTCATCGAGATCGGAGGCCAGCTCGTCGTAGCCCAGGGACCGCAGCGCCGGCAGCAGTTCGTTGCAAAAGTGATTTCTGGTGAAGGCGACGCCCTGCTCTATGCTGGTTACGCCTTCCATTGTCACCCGGTCTTCCGCGCCGTCCGCGCTCCAGTGGTGTCGATGGGGATGGTTGGCGAAGCAGTCGTAGCGGAATATCTCCTGGACCGCGCCGGTGTGCAGTTCAGCGTAGAGTTCGGCGGCCGGTCCATGGTCACCCGGATCGACCCTGTAAGCTGTCACGAACTTGAGCCGTCCGGCCTTTCTTGTCAGCCCGTCTCGTCTGGCCATTTCTGCTTTGCTTCCAATTTCGCAGCGGCTGCATGAGGCCCGCGTCGACGTGAGGCGCGCTGCCGGACCTCGTCGACGCCGGTCTTGAGATTATCAGGACGAGGACGCCGGCTGTTGACAGGGAGTGACGCCGGCGGCCCTGCGGTGATCTTGTATCCCTGAAGTAAAATCCGCGAATGCTCGCCAAAGTGCATAGCTGCGCTCTCATCGGCCTCGAAGGCGTCCCTGTCGAGGTAGAGGTTGACATCTCGCAGGGTCTCGGGGCGTTCAACGTCGTAGGGCTTCCCGACGCGGCGGTGCAGGAAGCCCGCGAGCGAGTGCGCGCGGCAATCAAGAACTCCGGTTGCGCGTTTCCCAACAGACGGGTGACGGTCAATCTGGCGCCGGCAGACGTCCGCAAGGAAGGCGGCGTTCACGATCTTTCGATCGCCGTCGGGATACTAACTGCTTCCGGGCAGATCGCCTTGCGCAACGAGCGGCCGTTGTTTCTCGGCGAGCTTTCACTGGACGGCGGCGTGCGCCATTCCAGCGGAATACTGCCGATGGTCGCGATCGGCCGGGAGTCCGGGTTCGACACGGCCTATGTCCCAGCCGACGACGCCCGCGAAGCCGCGGTGGTTCGCGGCACGACGGTCTATCCGGTCGATTCGATACAGCAGCTTGTCGCCCACTTCAACGGCTTGATACAAATCGAGCCGCACGTCGAAGACTCGATGCCGACGGGCGAGGCGGCCCCCGGATCGGACATGCGGGACATTCGCGGACAGGAGCACGCGAAACGCGCGCTGGAAGTAGCGGCGACGGGAGGGCACAACGTCGCGATGATCGGCCCTCCGGGAACAGGAAAGACGCTGCTTGCCCGGGCCATGCCGTCGATCCTGCCTCCGCTGACGTTCGAGGAATCGCTCGAAGTCACCAAGATCCACAGCGTGGCGGGAATTCTGCCGCGGAGCGTGTCGCTGGTGACCGAACGGCCGTTCCAGTCTCCGCATCACACGATTTCTCATGCTGGGCTGGTGGGAGGCGGAACCGTGCCGCGCCCCGGCGCTATCAGTCTTGCGCACCGCGGAGTGCTCTTTCTCGACGAGTTCCCGGAGTTCGATCGCGTTTCGCTGGAGTCTCTGCGACAGCCGCTGGAGGAGGGCGAGATAACAGTCGCGCGCGCCGCCGCGACGGCCGTAATGCCGGCCCGGTTCATGCTAGTCGCGGCAATGAATCCATGCCCGTGCGAGTTTGGACTACAGGCGGGAAGCGGTAGTCGATGACGACTTGGACGTGCTTGCGGCCGCGGTCGGGGAGGGTGGTGTGGACGGTGATCCGGCGGACTAACAGCTGAACGATCTCCTGCCGCTCGGCCTCCGATAGGTCGTCCTCCAGCCGTTCACGGATCTCCGCCAGCACATCCTCGGAGAGGGCGTCGCCAGCAACGTCCTGATCGGGTTCGAGATCGGCCAGCCGCTCATCCAGTGCGTTGAGTTCCCGCTCCACGTCTGCGGCAATGGCGTCGAACTCTGTGTCGGAGAGCTTGGCGCGAGTGTAGAGATCGATGGCGCGCTTGCGGCGGTCCTGGGCGGAGTTGCGAGCGTCGAGCAGCGAGGCGCGTTCAGCCTCGGCGACGGCACACGCGCCCACGTCACTGCTCTCGGCCAGCAACTCATCGACGAGTTCGGAGGGATGGGTAAGGAAGCGGGATACATCCGACCAGACGGCCGCCTCCAACTTCTCGCCCTTGATGGATGCGCCGATGCACTTGCCCTGGAGCGGGCCGCGCTGGGCCATGGAGCCGTTGCAGCGATAGCGGGGACCTCTTGCCCATGTACCGCAGAAGGTCAGGCCGCAAACGGCGCAGCGTATGAGAGAGCGGAGCAGGTAGGAGTGGCGAGAGTTGCGGGGGAAGGCGCGGTTGCGCTTGAGGGTAGAGAGAGCGGCGTTCCAAACGTCCTCTGAGACAAGTGCAGTAACGGAAGCCGATATCACCTCACGGCCGTTCGGCCTGGAAGATCTGCGGCCGTACTGGAGGATTCCCCTGTAGACGGGATTGACGACGAGATTGCGGATATGCCCGGAGCGCCAGAGGCCCTGGGTGCGACGACCTCTGACGCCGCGACCATCGCGGCAATAGGAGGTGGGGATGCCGAGCGAGTTGAACTCGGCGGCGATACGCGGACAAGTCCAGCCGTCCACGGCCAGGTGGTGATAGATGCGCCTTACCACGTCCGCGGCGGATAGGCCGGCCCACATGGGAGAGTCGTCCGGTACGAGGCGGCGGAAACCTCGATCCCCAGAGACCGTATAGCCGAGCGGGACGATGCCGCCGGTATAGCGGCCTTCGCTGGCGGCGCGGTTCATGCCCTCGGCGGAGCGTTCGAGGAACTTACGGCGCTCATTGGCGGCGATGACGGCGTGGATATCGAAATAGAAGGGATCGTCGATGTTCTCGTCGGTGGCGCGGAGCGCGACGCCGATCGACTCGAACACCCTCCATATGCGGAGAAGCTCGAATGCGTCGCGCCCCAGGCGGTCGGAGCGGACTACCCAGATCTGGGAGAAACGGCGGGCGCGAGCATCACGGACTAGGGCCCCTCCGCTCGGTCGCTCTTCCAGAGGGACAGTGCCCGAGACGCCATCGTCCTCGTAATGCTTGAAGACGGTAAGACCGGGTTCGGAAGACAGACGGCGGGAGAGAGCCGAGCGTTGATTGCGGACGGTATGGCGGTCACGCTGTTCGTCGGAGGAGACGCGGGCGTAAGTGGCGATGGAGAGTATGGAGTTGGGCATAACGACCTCTAGAGCAAGGGAGTTGAAGCGGGAGGTATGAAGGCTCTGGAGGCGCGTAGAGGTCAAGGCGGACCGGTGTCCTGATGGTAGAGGCCAACAGCGTAGACACCGATCCGCCCCAGGAGAGTCTAGAACGGGACGGAGGATGATGACGGCGCAGACCGCCGTAGGCGGGTTGGTCTAGCCCACGCCGAGGACGCTGGCGACGCCCTGCCAGGCGGCATCGCGCTGACCTTCGAGGCGACGGAGATAGGTGGTTGTAACGGCGAGGGAGCTGTGATCGAGGAACTGGCTGACGGACTCTACGGACTCGCCGACGTCGCGGCGGAGCTTGGCGGCGGTGTGGCGGAGGACGTGGAGACCGGAGAGAGGGAGACCGGCCTTTGGAAGGTAGGTGCGGAAGCGGTTGTAGAAGGTAGCGCTGGAGACGCCGGAAGGTGCTGCGCCCGCCTGCCAGAGCGACTCGGAAGGATGCATTTGGGAGAGGTCCTTGCCGACGTCGGCAAGCGAGTGCTGGATGGCGACCAAGGCGGGCCTGGGAAGCTCGCGCCGACCGCGCACACCGCCCTTACCGACGTAGCGGTAGAACACGGCAGAGTCGTCGAAGGAGATGTCGCCGGCAGTCAGGTTGATGACTTCGGACCTGCGTCTGCCGGTTAGGACGAGAGTGAGAACGATGGCGAGGTCGCGTCTGCCCTTGACGGTATCGGGGATGACCTGGAGGAGCTGCTGCACTTGGATAGCGGAGAGGCCGCTAGGGGAGCTGGGACGAGGCTTGGGACGATCCACCCGGTCACAGGGGTTGGCATTGAGGACATCCATGCGGATGAGGAACTTGAAGAAGGAAGAGATGCAGGAGAGACGAGCGCTGACAGTGGTGGGAGAAGGCTCACGACCAGAGAGGCCGATGCCGTGGGCGAAGGAGAAGACATCCTGAGGCGAGACCTGATCGGGCGACTTCTGGAGGGAGCCGAAGAAGTGACGCAGAATGCGGTAGTAGGAGTCTGGAGTGCGGTTGGAGCCAGAGCGGCGCTGTTTTTCAGCGAGGAAGGCGTAGAGGGAGCCTTGCCAGCCGGTGTTGGAGCCAGAGAAGACGGAGGGTAGGGCCTGAGCGGTTGACACGGTGAACTCCTTAGAGGGAGAAGGTCCGCATGACGATTGCTCTGGTTTGCGTAGATATCAAGCCCTATGTGTGATTAGGGTCCGTACGGTCGTTGCGGCTAGCCCCCGATCTCCCATCGGCTAAACTCCACCCGGTAGGCGGGGTGACGATTCCTGTGTTGCGGCTAGCCCCCGATCTCCCATCGGCTAAACTGGCAACGTAGCCGCTCCCGCAATCCGCATGTTGCGGCTAGCCCCCGATCTCCCATCGGCTAAACTGATCAAACGCACCGATAAGGCCAACGGGCAGTTGCGGCTAGCCCCCGATCTCCCATCGGCTAAACTGAGACCCGCGAGCGAGCCAAGACCCTTAATGTTGCGGCTAGCCCCCGATCTCCCATCGGCTAAACTGAGGGCGGGCTGACTGAAGCGCAAATGAAGTTGCGGCTAGCCCCCGATCTCCCATCGGCTAAACTTGGTCAGGTTCGCGTCCTCCGTGAGCGTATGTTGCGGCTAGTCCCCGATCTCCCATCGGCTAAACTTCCTTCGCCAAGCTCCGCCGCTGGGCCTGCGTTGCGGCTAGCCCCCGATCTCCCATCGGCTAAACTGCCCATGCCATCGTCAAGCGGACACCAGCAGTTGCGGCTAGCCCCCGATCTCCCATCGGCTAAACTCAACAACACCGTCGAGAAGACGAATCCCAGGTTGCGGCTAGCCCCCGATCTCCCATCGGCTAAACTGGGAAGCTGACGCGCCGGCAGTTTGGATGGTTGCGGCTAGCCCCCGATCTCCCATCGGCTAAACTCGTGCCTGTCGTACTGCCAGACAGGTCAACGTTGCGGCTAGCCCCCGATCTCCCATCGGCTAAACTTTGGGCGAAGATGTTCCGCCTGGCCAACGAGTTGCGGCTAGCCCCCGATCTCCCATCGGCTAAACTAGAAGACGGCAGACAGCGTGAAGCTGCTCGTTGCGGCTAGCCCCCGATCTCCCATCGGCTAAACTTCCCTGCCGGTAGTCCTCGCCTTCGTGGATGTTGCGGCTAGCCCCCGATCTCCCATCGGCTAAACTAAGGAGGCTTCGCATGCCCGATACAAGGACGTTGCGGCTAGCCCCCGATCTCCCATCGGCTAAACTGACAAACCGGAACTTACCCATTGGATGTCCGTTGCGGCTAGCCCCCGATCTCCCATCGGCTAAACTGAAGTCGTGATTGCCCTGCGGCAGTTGGAGTTGCGGCTAGCCCCCGATCTCCCATCGGCTAAACTGGACGGCTGTCAGACTGGCCTGTTGACAGGTTCAGACTGGTAGCCGCGAGGCCGCAAAAAACGCCGCGATGGCCGCTAGAATAGCGTGAGTTGTTCTGGATTTTTGTTGGCTGGACGCCGTCGCAGGCCGTCGAAGCTGACGATATTTTCATACTGCTTGTCGGTGAAGTAGAGAATCTGTACGTTGCCCGCGTCCGGCAGCGCCGATTCAACGCGCTTGGTGTGCACCTCCGCCTGCTCCTTGCCCGCGCAGAACCGCAGGTAGACGGATAGCTGGCACATGTCGAAGCCCTGGTCCAGCAGGAACTTTCGGAACTTGGTTGCGTCACGCCGCTCCTTCTTGGTAAGCACCGGAAGGTCGAAGATAACCATCATCCACATAAGCCGGTAGCCGCTTAGCACGGGCCACCCCTAGCCAGCCGCCATGAATGGACCCTGAAGCGGCCGGCCAGGGAAGACGAGCGCCGGTTCTCCGGTTTCGTACGACTGCGCGAGCGACTGGGCGGCGCGCTCCAGGCACATCTGCAAGGGCGTGGTTCCCCGGTCGGTGGCCATGTCCATCGTCAGCACACCCACGAGCGCCCGTTTCGCCTCAGCGGTCAATTCTCCATTGTCCCCGCTCACGAGATGGACCGCCGCATAGTCGACCAGCGGCCTGAACGGCTCCATCAGATCGTCCACCAGGCACATGGAGTTGTAGCGGTTGCTGTGGTGGATGCCGAGAGACGGATGCAGACCCGCGGCCGCGACGGCGCGGGCTACCGCAGCCCTGAGTACCGTATAGCCATAGTTGAGGAAAGCGTTGGGCCCGTCGCCGAAACGGCCGCGCCTGAAGTCGCTCCCGAAGAGCAGCGGCCAGTAGCGCCGCGCCGCCTGCGCTTCGACGTTTTCGGGATCGCCGGACCGCACCTTGCGCGTCAGTCGCTCGAAACCATCGGTGGGTAACTTCAGCAGCTCCAGCGCGTTCTTCTGCTGATTGATCTTGGCCCTTACCACGGCCTGCCACAAGCGCTTGCACAGCGGCCGCTGCGCCTCAAGCTGGCGACGCATACGCCGCGCCTGGGCATGGTGACCTTCGAGCGGCCAGAGCCACGCCGCGGGCAGATAGTTGGCCCCGCACAGCACCAAGGCTACGCCGCGCCGGGCCAGCTCGGTCAGCAGGCCGTTGGAATAGGTGAGTCCCCGGGCATTGCAGAGCAGGATGCCGATGTCGTCGAGGGGGACGCGCCCATCCTCGACGCCGTCCCGGGTCACGGTCATTAGCCCGCGCAGCCGCGCGAGGTGGCAGCCCTCGCTCGTGATCTCGACGACACGGCCGATCATTTCGAACGCGGCCCGGGGTCCAGCACGCGCCCGATCTCGTCCACTCCCACCTTGCGGAAGCCCTCCTGAAGGAGTCTCGTCGCCGAATAGATGCTCTTGTTGCGGTCTAACTCCCCTTTCCGTTCGCGGCCATCGACGTCGGCTTCATTGTGATCAGCTAAGACAACGGATGCTGTGTAGCACTGACGGACTTGTACGATGCGTCGCCCTGCCCCTTCTCCTAGCGCGCCCATGTCATTCTTGTGAAGTCGCATCAGCCGTTTTGCCGTAGGGTCCGGCTTGCCCCTGTGTTGTCCCCTGGATGTGAGGGGGCGAAACTTATCGATGTTGAAGCAGCGCTGGTTGGCTTCGAACGTGGGCACGACAACTATCTTCCACGTTGTCTTCCACCCGCCTTTTCTGTCCTTACCGACTCGAACCTCCCAAACATCCGCGAACTCGTTGCTGTCCGACTTGTAGCCTTTGTACGGCTTCCCAGCGGGGGTCTCCCTGGGACTAATCGGTATGACCTGCAGATTCTGGACAACCCGCACCCGCCGCGCGCGCTGGAGCCGGCCGTTGAGGGGCACTCCGTCGGTAGCGGCCCGCTCGGCGAACTCAGTCGCGTTGCCGCCCGCCGCCTTTACCTCGGCCCACAGCTTCTTGAGCGCATCCCGCAACGCCGGATCGCGGACCGACTTGAGATCTTTGGGAATCTTCAACGCCGACAGGGGCTTGCGTACCACGACCTGGGATGGACCGTTTTCCACAAACTTCACCAGTCCGTAGGCTGTCTCGTTGTGCAACTGCCCGGTGGTCTTGCCCTCGTGGCCGCGAGTTCCGTGATCGGGCTTGTAGGAGACGACGAGGTGGTCGAGGAACGGCTTTAGCTGGCCGCGGTCGAACCCCTCCCACGGAAGCGCCGTCCCGGCGACCGCTTCCAGCTTGCGCTCGGTGTCGTGGCTGGCCCCCGAGGCACGAGCGAAACGCTGGAGCAGGCCCTGCGTGGTGTTGGCCACGACGAAGGCGTCGATGGCGTGGTGGCGGTGGTCGTCGCGCTGCTTGCGCACGATGTCGCCGGTCTGGAGGTCCGCGTGCAGCATCCTCTCCAGTTCCCATCCGCGTCTGAGACGCGCCGTCATCTGGCCGGGTATGGCGCGCACCTTCGGGCCTTGGGTCTTCTCGTCGTATAGGCAGGCGAGATACTTGCGCGCGGTGCGGGACAGGTAGCGGGTCTCGTTTAGCTGGCGGTCGAGGAAGTCGCGCTCGCCCTTGAAGCGCTCCATCGCGTTCAGGTCGAACCGCCAGCGCTTGTTGCCCGGGAGTTTCGCCGCGTGGGACAGAATCCCGTCGTAGTCGTATCCGGGCGGGCTATGTCCAAATGCCTTGTGGGGCGAGCGGTCGCCCTTGTCGCGGTTGGCGCGCGTGAGGCACACGATCTTGTTGGCTATCGAGTCGTCGAGGGTCTGGGAGAACGGCAGGATGTGGTCGATCTCGGTCCGGCTATCCATGACCATCGTGCAGGAAAGCTGGCGTCCAGTGTATGGGCAGACGCGTGCTTGGGGCGGTCCCTGCTCCTCCCAGAGGCGGAGCTTTCGAAGCACGTGGGCTGTGACCTGCTGGCCCGCCGACTCGATCATCTTCCTGAAACGCTCGTTTGTTTTCTCACCTTCCCTCTGCTGTAGCTGGTAGCGACGCTTTTGCTCCCGGTTCGCTTTCAGGTCGCGGGCCAGCTCGACCACGATCTCCCGGGGTTTACCGTAGACGTCGATCAGCCGGTTCACCACGCGCCTGATCTGGTTGAGGCCGATATGGACGGTGGGATTGGGAAAGCGCCCGTAGCGCGCCGGTTCGCCGTCCTTGTCGGGGTCTTTGGAGGGGTCGGCGCCGATGGCGTCACGTTCCAGCACGACGCCGTAATAGGGCAGCCGTTCTAGCGCCTCGTCGCTGCGGAAGTCGGAGTGACTCGGATAACCGGCGGCCAAGACGGCGTCCGAAAAGACAAGGCCCGTCTCAAGATACGGGAGGATCTTGCGGATGGCCTTTTCGCTCAGGTTCGAGTAGCCGGTCGGGGGCGCCACCTCGGCGACCGCGCCGGCCGCGGCTTCTTCCAGCCCCCAGTCATCCAGAGCCATTAGCCGTACTACTTCCGGGTCTTCAGTTTTGAGCAGGAAACGCACGATATCGTTGCGCTCGTCGAGAGAAAGCTGAAGCCAGCGGGTACCGAACATCTCTTGCTCCGGCCTCTCTTTCTTCTTCCCCCGCTTCATGAGACGGGTGGCTGTCTCGTCGCCTTTGATCGCGTTGCGACCGCCGCGGGCAAGGTTGAAGGTGGTGCCCGACGGCAATCCCAAGTCTCCCGTGGGTTTGGCCGCCTTGTCTTCCTTGCCGATGCTTATCTTGATGTCCTTGCCGGAGCGCAGCCGCTGCAGGGCGCGCGCCCGCTCGTCGGCGTCCAGCAGGCGCTCCGGTTCGATCCCGACCCTGACTTTCAGGTTGTTGACTTCCTGAAGCATTCGAAACTCCTGGGCGACCGGCAGCGCGCGGGCGGCACGCGGCTCGCCCTCTTCTAGCAAGCACCGTCCCGGATCGACGGGCTCGAGCGGGCGCTGGAAGAAGATGATGTCTTCTTTCAGAGACTCCCACTGGTCCGCGCGCAGCGCATGGTGAGTCGCTTGCGCCTTACGGATCAGATCGAATTCGTCCTCGAACATTTGCCGGGTGGGATAGAACTCGTATTTTGCCGTGGTACCCGCCCCCAGATTGCGGAACCGGACAGGCTGTCCCTTACGGCGCCGTTGATATAGGAACTCGCCGAGCGTGCGGGTCTGTGCCGCCGTCATCTGTTTGTCGAGCGCCTCCGCCGCATCCTTGACAGCGCCAGACTCGTCGCTGTCTTCGTCGGACTTGCGGTTCGACTTGAAGCCGCGCCGCTGGTTTAGATGAAAGAGCGCCCGGCCCAGTTCGAAGGTTGTGAGCACGTGATCCAGCGCCCGCGCTCTGAGCGCGTAGGGATCGAGCCGCTCCACGAACTTGCGCGCGTCTTCGTCTGGTGGCATGAGGCCATAGACGGCTAGGGCGTCGAGCAGATCGGCGCGGCGTTGCAGGTAGCGGTCGCGGCGGCGGCGCTGGCCGCGCGGGACGCGGCGCTGGACGGCAAGCGATTGCTTGTCTTGCGGATTGCGCCCGTCGGGAAAGACGCGGACGCCCATGTCGAGGATTCCGCAGGGATCGTCGTCTTCGTCGAGGCGGACTGCGGCCCAGCCGATGGAGTTCGTGCCGAGATCGAGGCCTAGTCTGTACTTAGAGTCCTTTTTAGGGGTCGCGTCCACGTGGTGTCTCACAGGGATTGCAAGGCAGGTCTAGTTGATATAGTTTACTGGGAGATGCCAAGCGGCTGATAGGGCAGTTTCGCCGATGGGAGATCGGGGGCTTTTGGGGAGCGTCGCCTAGCGGCGCGATGATCCAGCCGTTAATAAGCTTCGGCACAAAATGAGAAGGCGGGCTACGGCCCGCCCTTCTACTTTTTATCATCGAACTTTGTTCTCAAGGTGTCTTGGCCCACAAGAATTGGGCTAGGCGGGATGTTAGGGCTCAGGTCGTTTGCGCAATTCGTTGACTGACAACTGAAGGGCGCAACCGAATCGCGCGCTCGATCGAGCCAACGAGCGTCGAGGCGGCCAATCTGATATCGGGGCAGGAGACCGCCGCACCGTTCGGGCGTGGGAGCGTTGTTATGCCACAGGCGATCGGACGAACTTGGTAGACGTGAGGATACTACTGCCTGAGCGTACCGCTTCATCGGAAGCGACCTATGAGTAGATCCGAAGCCCCGGTGGCGCACCCGAGGTTCGGGGCGAGTGCCGGGATCAGGCCGAATTTCGCACTAAGCAGACGTAGTGTCGACTTTGGTCTCTTGTAAGTTCAGTTTGCCCTCCATGTGGACCAGATTTAGGCGGAGGATGAGTCAATCCCGTTGACCTAATCCAGGAAACCGTTAATCTGTGGCTAGCTGGCGACGTCCACTTGAGACCGAGTTCAACGGGAGGTTTCAGCAGACTGAATATTCGCGGGAAAGAGGCATGGCTGCGGACCAACTGACCGAGCTTACGATCACTCTCGACGGGCCGGGCATTGGTGAAGACGGGATTGAGGTAGGCGACGTCGCCACGGCGTTGGAAGGTGTGCAGGGGGCCCTGCGGCTTATGGTCGAACACCTCGGCGGCCGTGAACCGAGTCCGGGGCCTGCGCCGAAGTGGATACGTGACCAAAGCTCGCTACGGCTCACCGCCACTCGCTGGAGCTCGTTTGCGGCTACTTTGAGGTTGAAGCCGCCAGCGGATGGACAAGTCTATCTCGATGACCTTGGACCGCCGGCGCTCGCTGCCCTATCGAATTGGGACGGACACGAGGATTCCAGTCTTCCTCGGCCGGTAACGGATCAGCTATACGCTATTCCGGCCAAGCTTTCTCCCGGCGCACGGTTTTGGTTAGGCAGTCCGGACAACCAGTGCAAGATTGAGGTTAAGCGGATTGAGCGTGCCGAATCGTCGGAGTTGGAAACTCAGGACGCCCTAATCTACGGTTGGCTCAAGGAAGTCAACTGGGACAGACGTACGGCTCAGCTTTACGATTTCACCGGCAGCTACATCCGTCTGCGCTTTGACCCAACGCTGAATGAGGAGATGATTCGGTTGGCCACGCGGTATGTCGAGGTCAGAGGAAGTGGGCGTATCAATGTCAACGACGACTGGACAAGCGTTCAAGTTGAGCGGATTAGTGCGACGGACTCGGGTGAGCCGTTCGACGTCGACGCTTTCATCAACGATCCGAATCCAAAGGTCTTTGACCCTGATCAGGTCGTCACAGCTAGCGAGCCATTCAATGTGGAAGATTTCATCCGCATCATCCATGAGGGGCGGGACGCGAGGCAGGAGGAATCCTGAGACTAGTCGTCGTTGATACCAACGTCGTGTCTTACATCTTCAATCGAGACGAGATCGCCCGATTTTACCGAGAACGAATTCGTGGATGCCGCGCAGTACTGTCATTCCAGACGCTTGAAGAGCTTTGGTACGGCGTTTACTGGAAGCGTTGGGGGGCACGGCGGAAAAGAGAGCTGACGCAGCATCTCGAACAGTATGAAGTTGTTTGGCCAAGCCGTCGGCTAGTGGATGTATGCGCAGGCCTGCGTAGTGAACGACGATCTGCCGGGCGACCAATAGAGGTACCGGATGCTTGGATCGCCGCCACCGCGATCGTACTGGACTGCCCGCTCGCGTCTCACGACCGCGACTTTTCAGGCATTCCCGGGCTGGCGGTCATCAGGGCGCCGGTGCGGTAACGGTCCTCTCCCTGAGCCTGTCACTGCGGCCCATCCAGAGCGGTAGCGCCGCTCAATGAGCAGGGGCGACCGCGGCACGATCCCATGACTCGACTGAAGGACAGCCAGGGCACGACACAAACAGAGTGACAGTGGCATTCACACCCAGAGGTTTCCGGGCTAGAGAGGGCTGCCGCTAACGACTGCCGTCTCGTTTACCTCATCCGGGCGCGCGCGACTAATAGAGTCAGATATTCGGCTTCTTTGGGCAGAGCACCGAGAACGCCAGTTCTAAACTCCCTCAGCTGTCGCCCTCTGGAATCGCGTCTCATACGTTTCCCTTATGCCTTGGACGGACGGGTCGTCGGGATGCTCCAGCGACCACCGCTCCATCACATCGAGCGCTTCTCGTGCGAGTTCAGACCGCCGAGGCATGTTCGGCACTTCTCCATCGAAGCTTCGGAATCGAACAACCTGCGCTAGCGTGAAAATGAGTGATCGATAGGCCCGTGCTTGCGTTCTTCGAGCTGTCGTGCTTCGCAGAGACGACGGTTCGCGAATAGCCGCTTTCAGATGCAAGCGCGCATTCATTAGTTGTTTGACCGCTCCCGGCTGCAGTTCGCTCGCAAGCTGGCGCCCTAGAAGGCTTCTTGCCCGCCCTGCGGCGAGCAATAGCGCCTGGTTGTCGGGAATTAGATCGAGGCCGGCTTCTGCTGCGGATGCGGCCGCTGCGAATTCGCGGTGTTCTTCCTCCAACTCCGACCAATGTCGATACATTTCCGCCTGTCTGCAGCGCAACTCGTGGGATCGTATGAACTGGGTTCGCGCGTCGGCAAACCGTGGTGTCGGCTTCCATCGCCGATAAACCCATCCAAGCTGAGCAAGTAAGCCAACCTCGTTAGGATATTCCTTCAGCCCGGCGAGGATGGTCCGTTCAGCGTCCTCGTGGCGGTCCTGACGGACAAGAGCCACCGCCTGTGTGACGTACGCACCGATGTGCCGGTACCGGTTGCTGAACATGCCCGGCTTGTCAGAGAGTGAACGGAATCCGTTCTCAGCCCGTCTCAGTCGGTCGCTGTTCTCCCAGACGATTCGTACCAAAGACCGCGTGTTGGTATTGAGCTCGAAGCGCTCTTCTCCGTGGATCAATCCCGGGGCAGGCATGAGGAAGAGTCGTTGGAGTTCCCGAATCGCATCATGAAGTCGCTCCTCGGCCAGTCCGGTAACGGCTCTCAGTTCAGCGAGCGAAACCGCCCGGTCAGGGATTGCTGCTGCCACGATCACATTGCCTGCATCGTTACCGAGCAACTCAACCTCGCGTTCGAGAGCATAGGCTCGGACGTCGCGCCCGCCCGTGGCGGTGTCGCTGGTCCACAGTTTGATTGCTTGATGGATTGGGATTCCCACCGCACGCAGGCGCAGGAGATCCTCGATAAACAAAGGAGATCCGTCCGTGGCCTTCAAGATCTGATCGACGTGACCGCTCGAGAAGGCCTCAGGGTCAAGGCCGAAGAGGCTGATACGGGAACGAACGAATTCGCGTCCCGAGTCGCCTTGGAACCCTTGCACGACGGTTGTTGTCGCTCCGAAGCCCAAATACTGTCTACGTGACGTGATGAGAACCCGTGATAGAGTTGTCGGCACTTGGATCGTGAAGAACTCGATGGCGTCCTCCGCTTCCCCCTCAAGCGAATCGACGTCGTCGAGCACGATTAGCGCCGGAAACGCGTCGAGGAGTTCTAGAACCAGATCGACTTGATCCTCTCCCTTCTCCGTATTGGGCTCGAAGTCGCCATAGACGAGGAGAAGGAAGTCCACCGCTGAAGAGAGATCGGTGAAATCTGGAGAAGGGACGTCGATGGTTCTTCCCTCGATGAAGCGTCGCCGCTTTGCGCTAAGCCACACAACGAATTCGAAGGGGGCTGGTGCGTCCTCACGCAGTCGCTGCGCAAATTCGTAGGCGATCGCGCTCTTTCCCGTGCCGCCCGCTCCCATCAAAGCCCATCGACGCGCTCGACCGTTCTGGAGCCAATTTGCGAGTTTGTCGAGTTCCTGCTGACGACCGAAGAACGTCGGCGCTATGGCATCTGGCAGATAACCTTCCAGCGGTTGCCTTGGCTCTGGCTGGCTATCCACCTCTTGCAGTTCCGCGTCTAGCAGTTTCGCGGCGAGGTTGCTTAGGTGTTCACATGAGTCTGCGCCATCGGAGCCAAGTGAACCGAGGATTCGTCGAGCACTATCCACCAGTCTGAACGCATCTACGTAGTCGAGGTCCGCTTCTGAATCATGAGCGATGGGGTCGCGCATCCCCCGGCACTCCCGAGCCCAACCGAGAATCGCCTCCTTGCGCCGAGTCTTGGTCTTCCTGTCCGCGACGGCGTCAATGGGCATCGGAAAAAGCGTGTCGTAGACGGACTCAAATAACGGAGGCAACTGATTCACACCTAAGTAGTCCAAGTCGTCCGTCAGCGGCGCACTGATCTCTCCCGTGACACGCCGCTCATGCGCATTCCTCACCAAGGCGGTCCAAGTCCGACCAAACGGCCGTCGAACTCGCTCTGACCAGTCGGTCGGGTAAGCATTTTTGAGACGGTCGCGCGCGACCCGAACTACCGTGCTCCTATAGATCCGCAAGCACTCGTAGCAGATCGCGTAGTTCGACAATTCCTTCAGCACGCTTGCCTCCTTCATCTCCTGGCTTGATCCTGACCTGCCACCATAGTCTTGCACTACTAGCTATGTTGATCCCACCAGCGTCGGAATTGGTTCTGGGAGCAGGATGGGGCGGTTGCTGGCATTCTTCAATCGGGTGAGCAAAGGGGGCGCGGATGAACTCGCACGTCTACTAGCACTGCGTAGTCCGCCAAAGATCCTGATTTCGTCGTTCATAATAGGACGCGCGAATGGCTTTGGGCAGGATCCTAATCGCTAACAACTCATAGCGGTGACCGCGAGCGCAAATCGATCCAAGGGCGCACGGGGCCCGGAAGAGTGGCGGCCGTCCAACCAATCCTACCGGTGCGAATATGCTCGGGACTGGATCAGGATCAAGCAGGCGTGGGGTCTGGCCGTGACCTCTGCGGAGGCCCAGGCGCTTGAAGAGATGCTGGGCAGGTGCGAGGCACCGACGCGTCTCCCGATCAGTACTTGCTGACGCCGGTACCACCAGACGCCGAGCGACGGAGGGTACCATTTAAGGCGGGGGTCAAGACCACTCGTAAACTGACGGCGTTCCCAACAGCCGCCCTCTCAATCCGGCGCCAGCACTTGCACCTCCGTACCGTCCGCCGCCATCGTGAACAGCATCAGTGGGCGCGGGAGGCCCTCCATGACCGCGTCGGTGTAGTCGCAATCAAACGCCCATTGATCCTCGTGTTCAGCATCGGCCAACACCGCGATCCGCGTACCGTCCGGCGACCACGCCGCCGCCGCGTACGAATACACCTTCGGTTCGGTTATCCCCAGCGCCACCAGTCCGCTCCCGTCCGCCCCAACGATGTAAACCCCGTCCGTCGTGGGTGAACGAGAGCAGTCATGCCCGGCCAGTTCTCTGTTCTCGACGAACAGGATCTTCGAACCGTCCGGCGACCATTGAAGCGTCCGAATATAGAGCATAGGATGCTTATGAGAATTCCATCCGACGTCGGGAATGCTAGTTACTCGACGCTCGCCCCTCCCGTCTGCTGCCATCGTGTAGATCGCCACCTTGCGGCCGTCGGCTCTGCCGAACGCTATCCGCTCACCGTCAGGTGACCATGCAGGCACGCTAAGCGTCTCCGTCAGCCGCCGCAGGTCGGTCCCGTCGGCCCTGATCGTGTAGATCGACATCCCCGATTCACCGTGGTCTGCCGCAAACGCTAGGCGCGTGCCGTCTGGCGACCATGCAGGCCGCCGCAGGGCAAGCGACTCGAGCCAATCAACTAACGTCCGTTGGTCTGTACCGTCGGCCGCCATCGTCATCAGCGACATCCCGTTTGGCAGATGAATAGGGTTGCCGCCTGCCAGAAACGCTATACGCCCGCCATCGGGCGACCACGCAGGATAGTTGGCGAAACCGGCGTTGTTCGTCAACTGCCGCGGTTGCGCGCCGTCGATTCTCGCGGTCGCGATCTGATAGTGGTGCCGGTTCATGGCCTCACGCCAACCCAGCCGTTCCGCCGCTTCTCCGAAATCTCCCTTTGGGTACTCGCAGGTGGCATATGCGACCTGTTTCCCGTCCGGCGTGATGTCGAAAGCCGTCATTCTGCCTATAGCCCCCCGCTGGCCACGTCGTTCGACCGCCGCCCCCCACGCCACTTGCCTCGGTAGCGCGCCAGCGTCACTAACCGCGTACAAGCCAGCACCTCGACTGAACAGGACCTGGTCGCCCTCGGGACTCCATTGCACGAACTGGTCCGAAAGCCACGGTAGAGGTACAAGAATGATCTCCGGGTGACACGGCGTGCCGTAGTACTCAATGGGGAACGAATCCGGTTCCAACGTGGGCATTCGTGTCGGTAGGCGAGTCGCTGGCGGCGTTGCGATCGGGGCCGCAACCACCGTCGGCTGCAACTCGGCGGCGTCCGTGGGCTGCTCCTGGACTTCCGCGGTAAGACGGTCGCTCAATCCCGGCGTGACGACTGAGCCCGGATCACGGGCCGGCCGCTTGCACGCCACCATGCCCAGCAACAAGACCAGCGTGAGCACGGCCTGTATGGAAACCCTGCCCCCCGTCGGTCTTTCTTCATCCTCTACTATCACCTGGTTTGACGTGATGGCGTAGATCGCCATCACGTCAAACGGCGTCGGAGAGCAGAAGTTGCTTGTTAACGCCGAGTCGTATATCTGGGGATGGTGCACTCCCTGACCACTGCCGGTGTTGCCGAAACGTATCCCAAGAGCATGGCCAGCTTCATGAACTACCGTCGAATAGTATACCGGCGATTCCTTACTGTTACTAGGGAATATACAGAGATTGAAACGCACTCTTGTGGGAGTAGCCGGCGAAAAATAATCACTGATCCGGTACCTCCCTCCGTCGAACAATATATCCGTAGTCGGTCCCTTCTCCGGATGTAAATCGCCAAATTGTGGAACAAATACCGCGCACGCAAGTCCGCCAGGGAAGCAGAACGCAAATCCCAGGACATCCGCCACTCCTCCCCAAGCCGCAATCAGTCCCAGATTGTAGTAAATGGTGTCTTGTGTTGTGTCAATGATCTTGACTTCATTGAGTTCTCTATCCGCCCCGTTGATAGTCATCCACTTGTCGGTACCTCGGATAAATTCTTCAAGTTCGACCTGTTCTGACCTTGCCCCCGAAAACGCCCTGGATTTTGAGTAGAGTCCGTTCAATGGGAGGAGACGGACATGAGACGGAGCAGGTATCGCGAGGAACAGATCATCGGCATCCTCAAAGAGCACCAGGCGGGGTTGCCAGCCGCAGAGCTCTGCCGCAAGTACGGGGTCAGCGGCGCGACGTTTTACAAGTGGCGGTCCAAGTACGGCGGCATGGAGGTATCAGACGCCAGGAAGCTGAAGGGGCTGGAGGATGAGAACCGGCGCCTGAAGAAGCTGCTGGCGGAATCGATGCTGGATGTGGCGACGCTGCGCGAGCTACTTGCAAAAAACTTCTAACGCCCGGATTGCGGAGGCAGGCCGCGGCCTGGGCGATGACGGAGACTAGTCACTCGCAGCGCCGTGCCTGCGCTCTTGTCGGGATGGATCCGAAGACTTACCGCTATGAATCGAGGCGGCCGGACGACGCCGGCATCCGCAAGCGGTTGCGGGAATTGGCCGAGCAGCGCCGACGGTTCGGCTACCGCCGTCTGCACATCCTGCTGGCCAGGGAAGGCATCCGGCTCAATCATAAAAAGCTCTATCGCCTCTATCGCGAGGAACGGCTCACGGTGCGCAAGCGAGGCGGGCGCAAGCGGGCGCTCGGCACGCGTGCCCCGCTGCTGCTCCCCTGGAACCGCGACCAGCGCTGGTCGCTCGATTTCGTCGCGGATGCATTGGCCGACGGCAGGCGGTTCCGCATCCTGGCGGTGGTGGACGACTTCAGCCGCGAGTGCCTCGCCCGCGTCGTCGACACATCGCTGTCTGGCGTCCGCGTGGCTCGGGAGCTGGACCGCATCGTCGAGCTGCGGGGCCGCCCCCGCATGCTGGTCAGCGACAACGGCACCGAGCTCACCTCAAACGCTAGCCTGCGCTGGCAGCAGGAACGCGGCGTTGGCTGGCACTACATCGCACCGGGCAAGCCCATGCAAAACGGCTTTGTCGAGAGCTTCAACGGCCGCCTGCGCGACGAGTGCCTCAACCAACATCTCTTCGCCGGCCTGGCCGAAGCGCGGCGGATCATCGCGGAATGGAGGTACGACTACAACACAACACGCCCGCACACGAGCCTGGATGGGCTCACACCCAACGAGTTTGCAGCCCGCCCCAATTGGGGCCATAACCTGAAAAGATTCTACTTATGAGTGAGGGTAAGTTGGGGGCAGGGTCACACGTGCACTTCTCGCTTTGGGACAAGGACAGCGACGAGAATGTCTTCAAAGACCCCGACGGAGACCAGGGGCTTTCGGAGCTTGCCTATCACTTCCTCGGTGGCGTCATCCACTCCGCGGAAGCCCTGTGCGCGATAACCAATCCAACGGTCAACAGCTACAAGCGGATCAACGCCCCCGTCACCGCCTCGGGCGCGACCTGGGCGCCGAACTACATCAGCTACTCGGGCAACAATCGCACTCACATGGTGCGAACGCCCGAAGACGATCGCTTCGAGTTCCGTCTGCCCGACGGCGCCGCCAACCCCTATCTGCTGCAAGCGGCGGTGCTGGCGGTGGGTCTGGATGGCATCGCCAACAAACGCGACCCGGGCGAGCGTCTGGACGTAGATATGAACGCGCCCGGAGTGGACTTAACCGGCCTGCGCCAGTTGCCGCTCTATCTGCTGGACGCATTGAGAGCCTTTGAGCGGAGCGACGTGCTTCGGGCGGCGCTGGGCGACGAGTTTGTCACCAGCTACGTCAAACTCAAGCTGGCCGAATGGCAGGAATATTCCAGCCAGCTTACGATGTGGGAGCGCGAGCGCACGCTCGACTGTTGATCGCTCGCGCGCCGGGCTTGGCCCCCTGCCGGTTTCTGGACCTCGTTCAGGGCGGATATGGTAAGCGCTAGGTCTATTCTTGATGCTCGCAATCAGCAAAATGTCGAACATCCAATGTCGGCTTGCTTGAAAGAGGTAAGGCCAGCGTGGACCGGTTGCTAACCTGGCAAGAATGCGGAGAGCTGGGCATCAAAGATGTCCAGCGGTTCTACCGCGACTACGTCAGTTCCAGCCAGGTAGACCTCATTAGCTCCTTTGGCTTCGGAAGGGTGACCGCGACAAGCGCGGAAGGGATGTACATTCACACTTCCGACGGCCGCCGGATCCTCGACTTTACCGGCGGAATCGGCGTCCTCGGTCACGGCCACAATCATCCCCGGATCCTGGCGGCGCGCATCGAGTTCCAGCGACAGATGAGAATGGAAGTACACAAGAACTTCCTGTCGCCTTACGTTGCGGGTCTCAGCCACAACATTGCTCAGTTGTTGCCCGACGACCTCGACATTTCTTACTTCTGCAATTCCGGAGCGGAGGCGGTCGAGGGCGCTCTAAAGCTCGCTTACAAGTATTTTGAGGGCGAACGAAACTACGTTCTTCATGCCGACATTTCGTTCCATGGAAAGCTGCTTGGCGCGGCGAGCGTTACCGGGTCTCCGGAGCTGACGTTCCGGTTTCCGCAGATCTCAAACGTCGGGTCGTTCGAATACGACGAAATTGAAAGTGTAAGAACGGCAGTCGCCGACCTTCGCAAGGAATCCGGCGAGTCCGATATCTACGCGATCATTGTCGAACCACTTAGTGGAAGCAGTCTCCGGGAATGCTCCGGTTCATTTCTTGAAGAATTGCGGGAAATCTGCACGAACGAAGGCATCATTCTGATTTTCGACGAGGTATATACGGGCTGGGGAAAGACCGGCCACCTCTTTCACTTCATGAAGCATCAGGTTGTTCCCGATATCGTGACCATGGCCAAGACCTTCGGTGGGGGGAAGTCATCAATCGCCGGGTACGTAACGCGATCGCCCGTGTTCCGGCGGGCGTACGACAATCTCGAAGACGCGACGCTGCACAGCACGACCTACAACGCTTTCGGAGAAGAGTGCGCCACCGCGATTGAAGCCATCAACATAATCGTGGAAGACGAATACGTTGCCAGGGCGGCGCGAATTCATGAGCGTGTCAATGCCGGACTTGCAAAGCTCAAGACAAAGTATCCGAGCCTGATTGAGGACGTGCGTGGAAGCGGCGCGCTAAACGGGATAGTTCTGAATGGCGAAGTGAATTCCGCCGTTCGCCAGGCATTTCGATTTGTGCCCGCGTCGTTTGTGAGTGATGAACGGTTTATCGTAAAGCTGATAACGTCCTCGGTGATTTCGGAGCTCTTCAACAGCCACGGCATCCTTACGTTTTTCGGGTCGAATCGGGAAATCCCGCTCATTGTCTCGCCGTCGCTTGTCGTCTCCCACGAGCAGATCGATCAGTTCCTGCACGCTCTCGACGAGACTCTCGGCCTGGGCAAGCTTCGCCTGGTGACCAAGTTCGTCAGATACCGGTTTCTGGGCGTGTAGAGTCGCGAATTGACGGACACGACTCGAAGACTCGCTATTTGGGAGCACATGGTGGGCGCTATCGCATTCGTGAACCTCGACGGACTTGAGTGCTACGACCGGAGCCAAACGCAAAGCTGCGAACCGGCTTTGTGGGAGTACGTCCTGGCCGCCGTGGAAACTTTGCCGTGGCAATTCCGGAAGCCGATCAAGCTATATTCGACGGTCCTGGGCGTGGTGTCGATTGTCCTGACCGGACGTAGACCTACATCCCTTTCCTCACACGAGCGCGTGCGGCTGGTTAGAAAACTGCGGTTGGTTCCGGCCTTCGGAACGTTGGAAAAGCTCGTTCGCGCGATGGCGCTGCTTTCGCTGTTCGACGTGGCGCCTCGCCGGCACACCCAGGGTGAATAGCAAGAAGTGAAGACGACTGAGGTCTAGCAACCGCGGGGGTCTCCTGGTCCCGGAGATGTTGTCGGGCCAAAACCTGCGCTGCGAATACCTGGTCGTGGGATCAGGCGCGGGCGGGAGCGTAGCCGCGGCGTTGCTGGCGGAGGCCGGGCGGGACGTCCTGATGGTGGAGGAAGGCGGCTGGCCTCCGGAGAACGCGAGTCCGTCCAATATCGGCGACCTCACCGCTCTGCTCTATCGAAACAGAGGCGTTTTTCCGTTGCTGGGTTCACCGACGATTCCCCTAGGAGAGGCGCGTTGCGTTGGGGGCGGGACCGCGATCAACGGGGCTTTGCTGTGGCGGACGCCCGCCTGGATACTGGACGAGTGGAGAACCGTCCACGGCTTGACGGGCTATGGGGCGGACAGCCTCGCAAAACATTTCGACACCATCGAAAGCGATCTCCACGTAACCAGGCATACGCTCGAAGAAGACGCCAACCTCGACTCGCTTAATTTATTCCGCGGGGCCGAGCGGCTCGGTTGGAAGGCTTCCGCGGTCCCTCGCGCGGTCACGCATTGCTCCAACGTAAGCCTTTGCCCGGTCGGGTGTCCGCCATGCGGAAAACAGGCCACCACTAAAAATTACATCCCTCGAGCCCTAAACATGGGGGCTGGATTACTCTCAAACTGCCGGGTCCGAAAGATCATTCATGCAAATGGGGTTGCGCGAAGGGTAATCGGCGAGGTCGCCGGGCCTTGCGAAACCAGCTTGATCGAGATCGAATTCGACCATCTGGTTCTGGCCTGCGGAGCAATTCAAACGCCTCACCTGCTGCGACGCAGCAAAGTCTCTTCGACAGCGGGACGCAAGCTTGAATTCCACATGAATCTGAAGACCGTGGCTTTGTTTCGCCAGCCGGTTTATGCGGAGCGAGGCACTATCTTCACCGTTCAGGTGCAAGAATTTCGGCGTCAGGGCGTTGTAATCATGCCGTCTTGCTTGCAGCCCCACTACCTTGTCACAACCGTGGCGCACCACGGAACCGATGCCATCAATCATGTTTTCGATCATTACGATCACGCCGCCGTCTACGTGACGATGCTTCGCCAGAAAACACGAGGTCATGTTGTCAGCGCGTTTGGTGAGCAGCCCATAGTCTGGTATCGCTTTGATCGCCGCGATATGGATCTGATAATGGAGGCGCTGAGGCGCACCGCCGAGGTTCTGTTCGCAAGCGGCGCGGTCGAGCTTTTCTTGCCGATAGGCGGCTCGGGGGCGGTCACTTCTCCCAGGGACGTTGAGGAGAAGCTGTCAAATCTGACACCCAAACAGCTCGAAATCCTTACGGTTCATATCATGGCGTCTTGCCCGATGGGTCCCAATGCCGAAAATTCCGTGGTAAGACCAGATGGGCGTCTTTGGAATATGAAGAACGTTTTTCTTGCGGACGCGAGTATTTTGCCGTCCAACATTGGCGAAAGCCCGCAGGGAACCATCATGGCGTTCGCTCACGAGGTCATCGGAAGGCATCTCGCCGATTGAATAGCAAGAAAGTCCAAATCGGCGTTCGCGGGAATCGGCGCGAAATAACGATGAGAGAGGTCGAGTCCCGGGATATTCCTCAGATTGCCGCAATTCATCGGGCGGAACTTCCCGAGGACTTGTGCGCGCTTTTGGGAAAAAGATTCCTGGAGCAGATTTTCTATCCGGAGTTGCTGCTCAATTCCGACGCCGCGCTCTGCGCGGACGGCGTCGACGGCGTCATCGGTTTCGTGTTCTTCTCCTCAAACGAGCAATTTCTGAGAAACCTGGCGATCAGACACAGCCTTAAGATCCTTTGGTATGGCCTGCCGAATCTCGGAAAAGCCTGGTTTTGGCGTTACGCGGCGGAAGCCGTGATGCTTCTGACTGCCAAAGATGATCGTTTGCGTGGGTCGGAACTGGTCTACATAGCCGTATCCCGCGCGCACCAGCACGCCGGCGTCGGGTCGTGTTTGACAAGGTTGGGCCTGGCTGAATTGCGGCTACGCGGGATTCGACGATGTTGGGTAAAGACACTCGCGTCAACGCCCATGAACGTGGAATTCTACGAAAAGCTCGGATTTCGGCAGCTTAAATCACATTTGGGTCGCGTGTATTTGACTCTTGACGTGACAACTTTCGAGCACTCTCACTAGACGAGGACGCCCGGAAAAACTCGTTATCGGCAACCTGCCATGAGCCGGTCGAACGGCCCGGCGGTTTACCAAACCGTTCGTGGCGAGCCAGTCGAACCATGAACGGACACCTATCGTATTTATATGTTGTCAAAGCCCCGCTAAAGCAGCGAGCGGGAATTTGGCCGGAATCCGTCCACGTCTATCGCTCGCCAAATCGCCGGCTTTCCGAATGCGCAAGGTCTGGGGTTTCCAGCTTGGACGCCGGTTGGACTATTCAGGTAATTCGAATACCGTGAGCCAGCCACGTTCCAGGGTCCTTTCATAGCCCAGTGCAGTCAGAAAAGGGGCAACGTGGGGATTCGAAAGAACTCCTGCCCTGTCGTTGTAAGCCACTACGACGCGGGGGCGCTTCGTCACAACATCTTCACGAACGGTTCTTTCTCTTTCGGGAAACGAATTGCCGGTGTTGATGTATCGGGTGGCTGATTTTCTGTCAGCCAGGAAATAGACTTCCGCTTCTCCTGCCCACACCAATATCTCCTCGTGTTGATCGGTTATGGAATTGACATACTTCGCGACTGACTCGGCCGCCAGAAACGCTTCGGGGCCTTGTTCTGCAAACTCCAACGCTATCTTCTGCTCGAGCGACTTCCTGAAGTAGAAATCCAGGTTTTCGTTTAAGTGCCACCACGTGGCCGCCAGAATCGCGACTGCGACCGCAAGCGGCATGGCCCATCGGGCCGGCGCGCTTGATTTCCGAGCTGCGCGCCACACCGCCACAGACGCCGCCGCCGCCAGTATGGCCACTACTGGCATTACGGTCACGAAGTAGTGCATGACTGGATATGGGGACGCAATCTTGGTTGTCAGGACGGTGGCGACCGCCCAGGCCAAAAACAGGTAGTGGAACTTGGGAAGTCCCTGGGAGCCGCTTGGACGGACCAAGGCGCCAGCCAGCGCTATCAAGGTAAGCGGGCTCACAATTGGACCGAACGCTAACAGGAGCTCCCACTGATCGGCGAATGAACCGCCCACGTAATTCGTATTGAATGCGAATACGCTCCGGTAAAAGTCGTCGATGGCGCCGTTGGCAAGAAACCAGAGACCGAACGCCGCCACCGGAACGAGCGATCCCGCCATAAACCACGCCGCCGGTACACGGGCCGCTCGCCAGTTGCGTAAATCGGGAATCGTCGCCGCGACGAAGATCGGCAGTACCGCCGGAATCGCGACTGGCTTGGCAAGTATCGCCAGTGTTGCCGTCATACCGGCAAGCATCGACAGCCGTCCCAGCCCCCTTTGGCCCGCTTCCACCGCCGCCAACATGCTAATAAGCAATATCGGCAGCATCACGTGCTCCGCGTTAAGGTGCGGCCCCTGTACGTGCGCCGAGTTGCCGAGAAGCGCGTAGAAGAAGGCGGCCGCGAGTCCAACGGCCGGGCCGTAAATGCGCCGGCCAAGTCCGTAAACCAGAAGAGTCGTGAGCGCCATGACCACCGCGCCCACGGCCCGGGTATTCAGCCGATTGTCCTCGCCCAGTCCATCGACGATTGCGTATACGAAATAGATGACGGGCGGCTTGTGATCGAACGCGTCCCGGTACGGCACGAGACCGGAACCAAGGTTGGCGCCTATGTAGCCGTAGGTCCCCTCGTCTCGGTCGAGCGGCAGATCCAGCGCTTGCAGTCGAAAGCCGAGGCCCAGCGCCAGGGCGGCCAAGAGTATCAAGACCTCTAGCCAGTGGCTCCGTATGCGCGAGATCATCTACGGAGTCGCCGCGCGGCGACCGCCGAAAATACGGCCAGCCCCACGGCGCCGGCCAGGATCGCCACCCCTCCCCCGACCATGTTGCCGCCGAGCGGCGCGTCGCCAAACGCCCTCACGGCTGTGGCGATGATTATCAGCGGTATTCCTGTTGCGGTCAGTTGACGAGCCGTCTTCGCTGGGACCGTTATCCAATAGGGCCGCCCGCCCGATCTAAACCGGCCCAAGCTGACTATTAGAGCCGCCGCGACCATCGGCCAGGCGATCAGAATCGCCGTTTCCCGGCGGTTGGGCGCCTGTTGAACGCGAAGCAGTTCGGCGCCTGCGACCTGATCGGCCACGAGAAACACTGCTTCGGCGGCTACGACGAAGAGCGCCAAGTTCAGGGATATCCGTGAAATCACCGACCATACGCTAGATGGAGGGCCGAGACCCACCGTGAGCGCCGCCAAACAGACGAACGAAGAGAGAACCAGCGCCCACGCCACGGCGATAGAGCTACCGGTCGCCTCCTTCATGAAATGCGCCGCCAGGGCCGCAGCGTGGCGTACAAGGGACTCTGGACCTTCGTAGGCGAAAGTCAGGTCCTGATCTCCGGTCGCGGGTTCGAAGGGAATGAGAGAACCGGCTTCAAATCGATCGCCTCTCGAAGTTCCGATGAATAGTCGGTGGGCTTCCTCGTCGTCGAGCACGAAGACCTCAATGGTCGCCGGGAATCGATCTTCTATCGGTCTGAACTGAAATTCGACCCAGAGAGGCTCGGTCGGATAGGTTCGCCGAGCGGATATGTTTGCCGTGCTTTCGCGGACTATCCGTTTGGTGCGCGAGTCGCGCACGCGCAACAGCACGTAGGGCGGGTTCGCCGGTTTGGATTTTATGGTCAGGGCGATTCGGACCCGGTCCCAATAGGGTTTCGCGACTAAGCCGGACTGCTGTCTCGACTCGATTAGGGGTCCTGAGAAGAAATCGTGTTTGGGGTTACCGAGTCCGATTGAAACCGGTCGCCGGACAGTTGCGGCAACCCCTATCACCACGACCAGGACCGCCATCGACAATATCGCCTGCCAAACAGACGGTTCGGCTAACGGCTTGCTGAGCGATCTCAGCCGCAACTGTCTACTTGACATAGGATAGGACGATTGATCTGTCCCAAGGTTTGAATCACCAGAGCTATGTTAATCGGATAGCACTGGGTTATATCCTGATAGCAGTATGGTCGATTGCAGCGATTGAAGCCGCGTGGCCGCCGCTCCGGGACAGTCGCTTCGCCGGCATAGTCGGCGTGACGCTGGGTCCAGAGGCCCGAAGACTTCATGCGGTTGGCGAAGCAGCGGGAAGCCGTCCAGCTAGCGAAAGACACCGCCCCGGAGCCTAGCAACGACTAGCAAACACCACCTTTGCTGGCAAAAAAGGTTTGGTAGTGGGTGGTAGTCGGGGCGGTGGCCAATCGGGCGCCATTCGGCCATCGTGGGAGGCGCGCGAGCGGCGTCCGATTCGAGCGGTAGAAGCAAGAGTCCCAGCTCTACCTATTCGCGACCAAGCGCCCCGATTCTGCGCACAGCAACCCATGTTCGCCAAACGTCTGTATCTCGCCCCGTGGAGCGACAGGGGCGAACGGGGCGGCAAACAGGGCGTTGGCGGCAGTGAGGCTCCGGATGCGGAGCGACGCTTCTCTATATAGAAAGTAATCATTGAAGAGGCCCCGCCAAACAGTCATGGGGCCGAGCCTGACTGCGCTGCTCCAGTAGCCCGCCAACTCGACATAACGCGAGAACCCGGCGCTGGCGGAGGCAACCGGGCACGATCGTGTAACGCGGTTCGACGGACTCACGGAGATTCCTCCGTCAAGGAGCTAGCTGTGGAAACTGGGACTGGGAGAGACCGGCGCCTGCCGTTGGAGTTGGAGAAGTGCGGGGTTGAGAGAGTTGGGGACTAGACGGCGAGTATGCGGCGGAGATTGTAGCCGTGACTGGCAGCGATGCCGCTGCGAGTAACAGCTACAATCTCCAAAGAGTCCTCGCCGCCTGATCGCGACTCCGCTCACCCCGGACCACATCCAGCTGATACAGCGGACCCTCACGTCTCGCGGTTCTAAATCCCGCAGCCTGAGCGCCGTCGGCTAAGCGTCCCGACGACGCTCGGAACGGCCAACTCAATCGCTCCCGCACTTCCCGCGACCATCCGTTCGTAGGTTTATCCGAACAGACCGGTTCACGAAAGCTATGGCCGGATGTCTCCGACCCACAACTCTCAGGACGTCAATTTACCGTACTTTCTTCCTACATATAGCGCCGCCGCAGCTCCGCGCCGAGTTCTTTGCCGCGGGCGATCCCCTCATTGGCGCCCGCCTCGCCCCTGTCGCGCCACACGGCAAGATATCGAGCTTGGGCGAACTTGGGTTGCCTTGCGGCCGGTTCTGCCGAGACGCACGCGACGGGACGCACGTTCGCGGGTCCGTTCGGCTCGCGGGCTTGAGGCTCTTAGCTCGGATCTGACGCCGCTCATGCGCCTTTCCCTATCACCGAATGGCGCTTGATCGGCCTCGCTTCTTCTCCGCTATGACTACCACCCACCACCAAACTCTTTTTGCCAGCAAAGGTAGTGCTTGCTGGTCGTTGCTGGACTCCGCGACCGCGTTTTTCGCTTGCTGGACCGCTCTATCCGCCCCCCGGTCTACGTTAGACCTGAAACTATCCTCCGGCGCCGGCGTCGACGAGAATCTGCACGATATCCGTATGGCCCCGCCAGGTGGCTTCGTAGAGCAGCGAATCGCCGTCGGAAGCTCTCGCGTTGACGTCCGCGCCGGCGGCGACGAGAATCCGCACAATTTCAGTGTGGCCCCGTCAGATCGCTTCGTGGAGGAGCGGGTCGCCGTCGGAGTCTCTCGCGTTAACGTCCGCGCCGGCGTCGACGAGAATCTGCACAATTCCGGTCCGGTTCCGCCAGATCGCTTCGTGGAGGAGAGGGTCGTTGTCGGAGGTTCTTACGTTAACGTTCGCTCCTCCGGCGACGAGCGCCCGTACAGTTTCGGTCCGGCCCCGCCAAACCGCTGAATAAAGTGCAGGGGCAACAAGCGGCAAGGACGAGGTAGGGGGCGATGGCGTCGGGGCTGGGGGCGCTGGCGGCGGAGTTGCGCCGGTCGTCCCAATAGCCCAGGCGAAGACCGAGCGGACGTCGTTGCGATGGTCGTTCTGGCAGGCGGCCTCGGCCTGGTCGCCGAACGTGTTCTGATAAATGGCGACGTTGCCCTGGTTGCCGAGATGGCCCTCGACGATGTCGTTCAACTCGACGCAAGTGGTGGGCCAGTCAAGCTCCAGGTCAGTGGCCTGCGCTTGCCAACCGGTCTCGGTCGCTATCGCCCAGCCGAACACGGCTGTCACGTCGTTGCGGTGGTCGTTCTGGCAGGCGGCCTCGGCCTGATCGCCGAACGTGTTTTGATAGATGCCGACGTTGTGGGGGTTTCCCAGGTGCTCTTCGACGATGTCGTTGAGATCGACGCATGTCATCGGCCACTCGTCGGTGCTGTGATCCTCATGGGCAGTCGCTGTCGCCACAGCCATGACGGATACGATCCCGGCGACGAGCGCCGCTAACAACAGCCGACGCATGTAGGATGCCTTTTCCTGAATTGGCAATACCCGAGCCTAAGCCTATTAGGGCGGGAAGACGTTCGACCCCATGATTCAGAGAAGCTCTTCTCTATGGGGATAAGCTCCCCAGGCACGATGGCCGCCGCCGGCGACGGCCATAATTGCTGATCCTATTCCTCAGTCGCCCGACGCGCTTCCCGATCCGCGATCGACGCCGGTAGATGGTGGGGCGGTCACGGCCGGACCTTCGTCGCGGAGCCGCCTGCCTCTAACCACCAGAACGCATACGGCGGCAGACATCCAAAGCGTGTGAAACCCGATGACCAGCAGGCCCTGTAGTCGATCCTCCAGCCCAAACACGTTTGTCATGAAGCCCAAAGTAGTGTCCGGGTCGCCGAGCCAGTGGTGGTACATCTCCACGAGAAGCAGACCGCTAACCCACTCCGTAAGTTCGAACCGGCCAACGATCAGGTCGAACAGGATTCTCTCTCCCAGGGCATAGGCGATGCACAGAAGCGCGCCGGCCATCCGGGATCTCGTCAACAGGGTCAAGAGTGCGCAGAGGAGCGCATAGGGTGTTGCGAGCAGAAGAGCGCGGCCCGCGAGTTCGAGTAACGCGACCCATGAGTCGCCGAAAGCGCTGCCGGGTTCGCTCATCGGCGAGAGGGACGCGACGATCAGCGCGCCGGGAAGCAGGGCCACGAAGGCCGCGACCGCGAAGACGCTCAGCGCCAGAACTACGGCTAGTACGCGGGTCGACAGCAGCTGTGCAACGAAATGGCGTCCCCATCCGGTTCTCTGGATGCAGCCCATCAGAACTATGGCGAAGATTGGCAGGGAATAGGTAAGGCCGTCCACAACGATCGACAAGACGCTCGCCAAGTCTCCGCCATCGAAGGCGTCGTCCCATGCAACGCCCAACCAGAAGTTAGCCTGAGTGAACAGCAGCAGAAGTCCGAAGGCAATCCAGGGCCAGGGGCGCCGCCACATGACAACCCACTCCGAACGAGCTAAGCGGAGCACGGAGCTTGTCGAACTCATCATTGGGTCGGGTCGTAGTGTGGCTGAACCTCCGGTGCGTATCGTTGACTGAGCTCAGCGCCTCCCGTGTCAATCATTCGGCCAGCCCGGATAGAGGCGGGCCTGACCTGCCTCGCCCAACCAGGTCACCGCCCCCAGCCAGCCTCGCGCCACGCCCATCACGTCTCTCTTCTACTCACCTCGTTAGGCGCCCGGACCGCCTCGCAGAACCATTAGATCGACCGGGACCGCCCTAGCCGACATCCCAAGGTTCCCAAGGTCCAACAGTGCGAAGCACCTAATCCGCCAGTCGCCGGCGGCTCAATCGGCAACCCGCTGCCTACGGCAACCCGCTGCCTACGGCAACCCGGCTCGTCTCACCCATCACACGCATCGCCCCGCTTACTCACAGTCCGGTAGACCCAGATCCCCGAAATCGTTGGCCTCGATCTCTCTCAGGCTTTCAGGTAGACATCCGGTCAGCTTGTTGCGGGAGAGTCCTAACACCGTCAAGTTGGTCAACTCACCAAGCTCTGCCGGTATGTCGCCCCGCAGGTTGTTGCCCGACAGTGACAGTCCCGTGAGCTGGCTCAGCCCGCCTAGCTCTGGCGGGATCTCTCCCTGCAGGTTGTTGCCTCCCAGCCATAAATGGATGAGCTTCGCGAGCCCGCCCAGCTCCGGTGGTATCTCCCCGCTCAGGTAGTTTCCGCCGAGGTTAAGCACCTCCAGGTTCTTCAACTCGCCCAGCTCCGCCGGTATCTCGCCCATCAACGCATTGTCCGGCATGTCCAGCACCCGCAGCTCCGTCAGCCCGCTCAGCTCCCTAGCTACCTCACCTCCCAGGCTGCGCGAATCGAGCACGACCTCCCGTACCCGCGGCGGCGTTCCGTCCACCAACACCCCTTCCCACTCTCTGATGTCCCCGTCCGCCAGCCAGTTCAACCCGCCAGGCCCAGCCAGCGCGTTCTGCACCTCCAGCAGCGTCTTGCAGTCTTCCACCAGCCCCGGATTCGCCCCGGGGTCCACAACCGCCATGCCTCCTCCGCACGCCGCCACTTCCGCAGAGATATCCCCAGGCATGACGCCCAGTCCCACCAATCCTCGGTCGATTGTTCTCCCTACCAGCACCCGCAGGTCGGTTCCGTCTGCAGCGACCGTGACCAGCGCTATCCAGCCCGCAGGATCATCGGACGGACCAAGCCCGAACTCACCGACCATCGCTATCCGCTTTCCGTCAGGGGACCAGGACGCGTCTCTAACCGACTTGGATTTGGGGTTGTCGACCCTTACCAGCCTAAGACCGCTCGCGTCAGCTTCGATGACTTGAATTCCGGGATCGGCCTCTTGATTGGCAAGAACCAGGATTTTCGACCCGTCAGGCGACCACGACACTTTCGGGATCCATGCCCTTGCGGGTTCCGGCTTCTCGTAGCCTGGATGCCACCAGCTCTCGATGGCCGCCAGCCGCCGCGCGTCTGTTCCGTCCACCGCGATCGTGTACAGCGCCAACTCTTCCCCGTCCGCCTTCGCATACGCTATCCGCTCACCGTCCGGCGACCACGACGGCCCGCTCACTGCGTCAGTGAGCCTGTGGGCGTCCTCGCCAACCGCTCCCACTACGTAGATCGCCGGGTCTCGAAGTGACTCTCGGTCGTCAAACTTCACATAAGCGAGCCGCTCCCCGTCCGGCGACCATTGCGGGGGATGGTGCATCAGCGGCCCCGCCGCGTGCGCCCGCATGTCCGTCCCGTCCTCCGCGATGCTGTACAGGCGTACTCTGTCCCATACATGGATGAACCCCGGCGTCTCGCCACTTGATACGAACGCTATCCGCTGACCGTCGGGTGACCACGACGGATAGTTGTCGAAATGCTTGTTCTCCGTCAGCCGCTGCACCTGCCCACCGTCCAGACTCGCCAGCGCCAGCTCGTGCTCGTAGTTCGTCAGATCACCGGCGTCTCTGTAGCCTTTGATAAGGTCACAGGTCGAGTAGACCACCGCTCTCCCGTCCGGCGATACGTCAAACGCTGTAATTACGTACTCCCATTCCGCATCCGATGTGTCCGAGAGCATTCGCAGCCCCACCCCGTCCGCCCCGACTGCGTACACTTCGGGCGCGTAGTTACCCTCGCGGCGACCCCTGAATCGGGCACGCGACCCGGGTCCTGCCGTAAACACTATTTCGTCCCCTGCCGGACTCCACTTCACAGCGCGGCCGCGGCCGCCATATCGACGGAACGTCGACCTCCCACAAGGTGGTATATAGCTTCCATGTACTTCCCACGTTACCTTCGACGTGGGCGTAGGCTTCGGAGTAGCTGTGGGTTCCGGAGTAGCTGTGGGTTCCGGCGTGGCCGTGGGTTCCGGCGTGGCCGTGGGCTCTGGAGTCGCTGTAGGCCGCTGGGCAGCGACTGCCGATTCCTGGGTGGCGGGTGGTCCCTGATCGCACGCAACCGCGCTCACCAATATCGCGAGCGTCGCTACCGCCAGGACGCTAAACCTGACCGTCCAACCAAAGCGACTGATCCGCCTCATCACCGCATCGCCTCGATTGGTACAGGGAGTAGATCGCCATCACGTCGCATGGGTGTGGGGATAATCGCCGGCTGACCGGGGCAATCGTGCGCATTAGCGTCCTCCCGTCTTCTGTTCCCCTTATGTAAGAGATTACGCAGTCTGCCTGTGATTCGTTCCCTAGTGCTTCCACGATTGTGCTTGAGGCGATGGAACGATTTCGCTCGGCGGCGCGTAGTTCTTAGTAGAGTCCCCCGACAAGGAGCACGGGCCGTGAGGGCAGCATATGACCGATGAACAAGCCATTCTGCGCTGCCAGGACGGCGAGCGTGAAGCATTCCGTCATCTCGTAGACCAATATAAGAACGTTCTGTACGGCACGGCGCTCCTGATGGTCAGGAATCCGGCGCTGGCCGAGGAGCAAGTCCAGGAAGCCTTTCTCGCGGCATGGCGAGGGATTCAGGGATTCAGGCCGGGCCGTCCGTTCAAGCCGTGGATCATTCGCATCCTGGTGAACAAGATCGTGTCGCTGCGCAGAACGCGGGCGATTCCCACCGTACCCCTTGAAGACCACGACCGTCCCGACGAGCTACCGCATCCGGCTGAGGCCGTGCAGGCACAGCTCGATCGCCAGGCGATCAGAGGGGCGCTCGCCGGCCTGACGCCGGACCACCGGGAAGTCATCGTCTTGCGCTACTTCGCCGATCTGACAGTCCCGGAACTGGCTGAAACAATCGGCGTGCCTTTGGGGACAGTCAAGTCCAGGCTGCACCGGGCGCTGGGCCAGCTACGAGATCAACTAACAACGGAGGACGACAGAGAGGATGACGACGATGGCTAGTGACTATTCGTCAGACCAAGACATGGAACGCGCTCTGAAGCGGCACTTTGCGTCGGAGGAAAACGACCTTCGCGCGCCCAAGAACCTCTGGGAGTCGCTGGAAGGCCGTCTCGAGGGTCCACCTGCGTCGCGGGGCTGGCGGAAGATCATAGCCGCGATCGGCAGGATATGGACTCCCGCCTTGGCCGTTAGCGCGTCAGGAGCGGCTGTGGTGGCCGTCTTGGCGGTCTTGCTGACTTCCCGCGGCGGCGGCGAGGTCCAGATCGTCGAGGTCGTCAAGGAAGTCCCGGTCGAAAAGGTAGTAACTCTGCCGGCGATGCGGGTGGCGCCGACGTCGGCGCCGACGTCGGCGCCGCCGCGTCGCGTCGAGGTCGAGAAAGTAGTCGAGAAGGTAGTAACTCGGGACGTTGCGCCCCAGGCGCAGGCGAGGGTGGTTGAGGTCGAGAAGGTCGTAACTCGAACTGTTGAGAAGTCGGTCCGGGCGCCGATGACGAGAGCGCAGACACCGGCGCCTGCCGCCGCGCGGCCCGCCGACACCACGTTTCAGGACCAAAGACGGCAGCCGCTCGTCGCCACGTCCGAAGACGCCGTCTCCACCTTCAGCCTGGATACAGACCGCACGTCATACCAGCTGGCGCTTGCCTGGGCGCGTCAGGGCTACGACATCGAGCCTGACTCGGTCAGGGCCGAAGAGTGGATCAACGCCTTCAACTATCAATACGCTCCGCCGTCGGACGATTGGGGGTTCGCAATCTCGACCGACGTGCTGGCGCATCCGCTGGACAGCCGCAAGAGCCTGGCCCGAATCGGGTTCCAGGCGGCCAGCGTCGCCGACGACCGGCCGCTGAACGTCACGCTGGTGCTGGACGCCTCGGGCTCGATGCGTGAGGGGAACCGCGTGGCTATCGCCCGCGCCGCGGCGGAGGCGATCAGACGGAGCCTGCGACCCCAGGACCGGATTGCCGTCGTTCACTTCACCCAGGACGTGGTCCAGGAGCTCACCGTCACGCATGGAAGGGCTGACCGCGTGGCGGTGCAAAGCTCCATCGAGCAGCTCATTCCGCGCGGCAGCACCAACGTCCAGGCCGGCCTCGATCTTGGAGTCCGTCTGGCGAACCAGGCGCGCCTCGAACGTCCGGACGCCTACAACTACATCATTCTGATGTCTGACGGCGTAGCCAACGTCGACGCGACCAACCCGTTCGCAATCCTGGAGTTGGCTTACGACCGGGATGCCAGCAACCCGCTGCGCCTCATCACGATCGGCGTGGGCATCAGCAACTACAACGACGTCTTGCTGGAGCAGCTTGCCCAACACGGCAACGGCTGGTACCGCTACCTGGACGACACGGACCAGGCGCGGGCGACCTTCAGCCGCGAGAACTGGCTGGTCCTCTCCACGCCGTTCGCCGACCAGACCCGCGCGCAGGTCACCTGGGATCCCGAGGTGGTCAAGTACTGGCGCATCATCGGCTACGAGAACCGGGTCACCTCCGACGAGAGCTTTGCGCAGGACCGCAAGGAGTTCGCCGAGATTCACTCCGGGGCGGCCACAACCGTCTTCTATGAGCTCGAACTGCACGAACGCGCGTTCGGGACCGGAGACGTCAGGCTGGGCCGGGTTGAACTGCGCTGGGTGGTGCCGGACACCGGACAATCCCGAGGTCAGCAGGCCGAGATAGTCGGTCACATCGACACTGGCTTCAGGTCAGATGTGGACCCTCTGCTTCGGCTTGGCGCGATCGTCGCGCTTGCGGCTGATCGGTACAGCGTCCTGCCTGACGGCTATGAAGGCGAGGACGTTGACGCTTCGGGCGACCTGTCCAGGCTGTCTGAGCTTCTGGGGTCACTCCGAAGCAACCTCGGCGGGCTGGACGCCTACCAGGACTTCAGCTTCCTGCTCGGGCGTATGGTGGAAAGCGCCGTAGCGCAGGCCCCCCCGGTCACGCCCACCGGCTACAGCCCGTAGCAGCCCGCGCCTGCCGGTCCCCCCGACCGGCAGGCGCCAAGGGGCCGTCCGCCACTATGTCTGCTTGGTGCCGACCTGAAGTCTTTCCCCGTGTGTGCGGGCAAAGCCGGGCCCTATTCGCCGGGCTCCCAGGGAGCTAAAAGTCTTTCTCCGTGTGTACGAGCAAAGGCCGTGGGAGATAGGCTTTGCACATGAAGTGGGATCCAAAATCACCTTCGCTACTTCCAGCGATCATCTGCTACGCCGACATTCTTGGCTTTCGCGACAAGACAGAGTGCGCCTTCAAATCAGGTAACGAGAGAGAATTCCTACGGCGAATCAAGTGTTCCCTAGCTGCCGCGTACGACAACGTGCGACAAGCTGCGACGCTCGTTGAAGGCGATTCTCCTGACTTTGACATGAAAGTCTTCACAGACAACATCGCCGTCGCTTATCCGCTCCATGACCCGACGGCAGATCTCGGGGAACCTGAGCTTTGCACCCTGCTGGACCTCTTCGGACATGTGCAAGCTAAACTTGCGGCAGACGGATTCTTCCTTCGGGGCGCGATTACCGCAGGCGAGCACTACCAAGATCAGGATATTGCGTACGGGGAGGCTCTCTTGGAGGCCGTTGGCCTTAACAAACCAGGGACACCACCCAGGCTAGTCATCGGACCATCATTAGAGCCCCTGATATCGGAGCATCTTTCATGGTACAACGGTGGCTGGGCACCGCACCATCAGTTCCTGCTTGAAGACCCGCGTGATGGACGATTGTTCGTGAATTATCTCGGGCGGGCGTTCGAGCACTTCCCCGACGGCCCGATTGACTATCAGCTCCTCGCGGCACACAGGAAACGAGTGTTGAGAGGCCTGCAGTCGTATGAGTCCGACAGGGGTGTTCGTCCAAAATACACGTGGCTTGCGACCTATCACAACTACGTGTGCCGCACAATCGCTGACCAATTTCAAGTTCACAGTGCGGAAGGAGCCGATCCTTACAAGACAGCTATCGGAGCAGAGGCAAAGCGCGCACTTGAACGCCTCGTGCCGCTTGAGGTTCGACTCGCCGAGCATCCCCCACGACAACTCGATGGGCGGCGACTGCAAGGGCGTCTCGCAAGGTCTGGCTCCCCACGGAGCGAGTGAAGCTGCATGAATCGACGGACGGATGAGGTCGTAGCAGTTATGGCAATGATCTGGTGCTCCAATCACCAGTCAGGACTGGGCCGCGATGATCTGACTGAGAGCATCGCCGCCGTCGCTTGTGCTTATCATAGATAGCGATAGCCAAGAGTAACGCAATTGTCCGCTGCCGTTGTCATCACCGGTGTAAGGATGACCCACTAGCGTCAGAATGGAATTGCCCCATCCAACGGGGGAACTGCGAATCGCAAGGCTTCGGGCAGCGAGCCATAGGGTCGATCGCCGTGCGTCCGGGGCAGTCGTTCTGGTCGCTCGCGGGTCTATCCTCACGCTGATAGTTCAGGCTCTACCGTTCGCCATAGGGCCTGAAAGCTGGAAGAATCTTGGTGCTGAAAGCCTTGGTCATCGCTTGCCTTTGGAGGGGGACGGCCGTGACGAACGATGACGAACGATAGAGAAGACGGTTTCAGGGAGCGACTTGAGCAGCGCGATTACGAGGCATCCGTTCTTCGGGACCGCTGGCTTCTAACAGTAGCAGGCGTGGCGCTTGGTTTGTCGCTCACCTTTATCCGTGATCTGGGTGAACCGTTGAAGATGCCACTTGCGATAGTTGGGGCTTGGATCTGCCTCGGTGCGAGTGTCTCAACCATGCTCGCCTCACTGGGCCAGGGGCGCGCCTCTATGCAGGAGATGATGCAAGACTTGGCCGAGGCACAGACTCCTACAGACAACCTCGCGCGAACTCTCACGAAGCGCCTGAATCAAGCGGCGTTCTGGCTCCTTGTCTTTGGGCTAACATTGATAGTGATTTTCGCATCATTCAATCTTACGAGTTGCAATTCATGACGGATAAGTCTGGTAGTGGAGACTCGGTATCGCCAGAGAGCGTTGGCTCGAAGCAGTCTCACAAGTCCCTGAGGGACGGGTACGATCCACCTGTGGCACCTCAGCCGACTTCCAAGGCCGCCGACGGACCTTCCCCCGAGACTAAAGGATACGACCCGCCGATCGTCAGAAGACCTACGGGAACTCGCCAAGACTCGAGGCCTAGTCAGTCTGATCAGAGAAATACCCCATCACCAGGCGGAGCCGAGAAAACCGAATAGGTGAGGCGTCGGAACGATCTGCCTCCATGTTTTCTGCTCATATAGCTAGTCGCCACCGCAAGTGCGTCGGGGTAGGCTTCTTTGCCGGGACGGTCTGTAGCACTGCCCATCCACAGCACGGATAACTCCTCGGCTAGACGCGCTCGAGCATCTTCCACACTCGGCAGTAGCACCTCAATGCCTGCGTACGATGTTTTACTGGCGGAGATCGGGGACTCTATCCCGCACATCGGGAGGCTCACGCTATCGGCGGGGAAGGATCCCAACTCGACCAGTTACGTTGGATCGCTCGCGGCGTTTAATTGCTGCAGTGCACGAAGGGCGCGCCGAACAGCACACTCCGCCACAGGAGTCGGATCGCCTACCTCAATACTGGTCGACTCGGTCCAGTGACCAATTTCCTCGTGGATCAAGTTTCGACCGCAGACCACTAGCCAGATCAGAAATCCATATTTGTGTATCGGTCATTGAAGTAGCTCAGGCGCTCTACGAGTTCTTCCATAGCGTTTTCA
The DNA here is from genome assembly GCA_965218195.1 of Chloroflexota bacterium. Lineage (GTDB taxonomy): Bacteria > Chloroflexota > UBA11872 > UBA11872 > VXNJ01 > JAPOVO01. The sequence goes on along the minus strand of OZ244593.1, from coordinate 3,144,700 downwards.
GACGCCATCGCGAGCGCATATTCCCGGCTCTGCGCCATGGTTAGAACCAAATCCAACCCGCTATCCAGATACATCCAAGCCGGAGCCAGCGGTCCCGACCGAACGTAATCGATGAAACGTTCAATGAGCGCGATCGCTTCATCACTAGCGAGCCGGCGATCCCTCCCGAAACAATCAACCCAACTGACGAAATGGTATGAGTACTTGCCTTCCGGGTGAGGCATCGTGACCGGAACCGCGCCCACATGGGAATGGAAAAGAAACGCCTCGCCCTGCTTGCCAAACGCACCGTGAGCGACGAAATTCCTCACTTGGTTGCGCACGTGTCAAGGGCTCGTCGGCAGCCGTGCCGGGTTCGCCCTACGATAATGACCCTGCGGTGGTCCGGCAGTTCTTCCGGATCATCGACAGCCAGGCCGACCACATGCTCGACCTGATAACCGACCTGCTGGACGTGGCGCGCGTCGAGACGGGCACGCTGCCGGTCACTCCCGAACCCGCAGAGGTGGCGGCGCTGGTGGACCGGGCAAGGAGCGCCTTCATCAGCGCGGGGGGCAGGAACAACCTCGCCGTCGACATCGAGAGCGACCTGCCCCTGGTGATGGCCGACCGGCGGCGCATCATCCAGGTGCTCGGCAACCTGCTCACCAACGCGGCCAAACACTCCTCGGCGTCGTCTGTCATCCGCATAAACGCCGTGCGGGAGGACGTTCACGTTGCGGTCTCGGTTGCCGACGAGGGGAGGGGCATGCCTTCCGAGCGGTTGCCCTACCTGTTCCGGAAGTTCTCCCGCATGGACGCCGAGGACCAGGGAGGCGACACGGGCCTGGGCCTCGCCATCTGCAAGGGGATCGTGGAGGCGCACGGGGGCCGGATATGGGCCGAGAGCGACGGGCCGGGCCAGGGGGCGCGGTTCACCTTCACCCTTCCGACGGTGGGAGAGGCCGGGGCCGACATAGCAAGCGGCCCGCCTCCGCTCTCGGTCCGCTCCGCGGGGCGAGCGGTGGCGGAAACGGGGGAAGGGGGTCGCATCCTCGCGGTGGACGACAACCCCCAGGACCTCAGATACGTCCGCGACACTCTCACGAAGGCGGGCTACGCGCCAATAGTAACCGGGGACCCGGAGGAGGCGCTCCGTCTCATGGAAGAAGAGAGGCCCGATCTGGTCCTTCTCGACCTGATGCTGCCGGGCGCCGACGGCATCGAGCTGATGGGGGACATCCAGAAGACGGCAGACGTGCCGGTGATATTCATCTCCGCATACGGCCGGGAGGAGCTCATCGTCAGGGCCTTCGATATGGGGGCCGTGGATTACGTCGTCAAGCCCTTCTCGCCATCGGAGCTTGCCGCGAGAATCAGGGCGGCCCTGCGCAAGCGAGCGGTGTCCGAGCCGTCGGATCCCTACGTGCTGGGAGACCTGGTAATCGACTACGCCGACCGCGCGGTGGCACTTGCAGGTCGTCCGGTCGAGCTGATGGCCATCGAGTACCGGATGCTCACCGAGCTTTCGGCAAACGGCGGACGGGTGGTGACCTACGACCATCTGCTGCAACAGGTCTGGAGCGAGAGGAAGAGCGGCGACATGCGGCCCATGCGCACCGTCGTAAAGAAGCTGCGCCGCAAGCTGGGCGACGTCGCGGACTCCCCCACCTACATCTTCACAGAGGCCCGCGTCGGCTACCGGATGCCGAGGGGAGAGACGAAGGGGGAGTCAGGGGCGGTAACATCGCTGTGATTGGCCTTGTCTTCACGGAGGTACAACGGCGACAATGAAGGCGGAAGGAGACCAGAGCATCACCATCCCGTCCTCAGACCACATAGTCGTTACACAGTCCGATGTCTTCCAGGGCGATTGCTTGCAGCTAATTCCGAATCTGCCGGACGACAGTATTGACGTAGTCGTCACAAGTCCGCCGTACTGGGGACAACGACAATCGTTGGGTAACGGGACCGAAGAAGATCCCAGAGACTACATTACATTCTTGCAGAAGGTCTTTGAGTCACTCCTGCCCAAGCTTAAGCCGCATGGTATCGTGTGGCTCAACATGGGTGACGCGTATAACACGCCAATCAATTGGGGATATAAGGACTACAAGTACAGTTCCCTAGGCATTGACCGCATGGGATTCAAGCCAGACAATGCAGCGTACACCAAGCCTCGTTTCAAGCGAAAGGCGTTTATCGATAAGACTGCTGGTTGGCTGCAATACGGAAATCTATTGATGCTTCCCCAGCGCCTGCTGATAGCCCTGACGGACTCGGGATACCTTTACCGTGGTGAAGTGATCTGGGCCAAGAAGAATGCAATGCCAGAAGGACGCTGCCGACGCCCCCATCGAAAACACGAGCCCATTTACCTCTTGGCTCGTGCCGAACAGCATTTCTTTCGCAGCACACCACCAGTGCCCAGTGTCTGGAGCTTTGCCAACGAGCACATCCCTGGGTTACAGCATCGTTCACGTTTCCCCATAGAACTTCCTCATCGGTGCATCGAAGCCTATGGCCGAACGGGTAAGGATGTCGTTGTCTTGGATCCCTTTTCAGGTTCGGGTTCTGCGGGGCTGGCTGCCATAGAACTTGGATGTACCTACGTCGGGTTCGAGATTGACCCTGAGCAAGCTGTAGAGTCGAAGTTGCGATTGTTAGAGACAGAACGGCAGAGAGAAGAGCAGATCAACGAGATGAACGCTGCCGTAGAGAATCCATCAGAAACTGCGAGAACTGGTCGTTTGGATTTGTAAAATCACAGACATATATTCGAGCGGCGGCAGCCTCGTCTTCTGTGGGTATAGTGTTTTGGTTGTATGAGAAGCAAGCCGAAAAATAGCCGTTAACCTCAAAATCTCGGCGCTTATCGCTTGCCTGATTTTCGCTGGCATCCCCGAACTCACCAAGGTTGACGGGTTGTGTGCCGGGGAAGCTCTTGGAATCCATTGTCCAGAAGACCGACAAATATCCAGACTGAAGCAAAGCCTGACTCATAGGTACGTCGTCAGTTCGCCTTTCTGCGATACTGGCCTTCACATGGACCACTCCTAGCAACCGTGTCTCGCCTTTGTGACCATATGTGAGGAGTATGTCAGCTTTGTCAGGAACAATTCGCGAATCGTCGATGCCACCCAACAGTGCTGCCTTTTCCGACTTACTGGAAATCTTGGCGGATATTCCATTCTCCATCAGGAAAGGTCCGTAGTGAGCTACCAAGACGCGCTCCAACGCCCATCCGCTTGTTCGTTTCCAACTCTGCTCAAGATTAAGGCGAGCGTTTGCGTCGGGGTGATTGAAGCGATCACAATAGGCGCGATTGATCACGAAGGTCCATAGGTCGGATGCGTTGGCCTCAGGCCAACGCTGAACGGCCCGGAGGAAAGCATTTGCTACTACATCTGAACGACTCGCTCCGGATGCCAGGCCAGCCTTAAGTACACCTATCACTTCATTGTATTGGCTCGGTGTTGCTCCTATGAGGGGATACTCCGCATCATATTGGTCGTACTTGAACCGGATCAATAGCCCGTCAGAGGTAGGAATAATCTCCATCGCGTCTGGAGCGTGGGCTTGAGGTACATTTTCGCCAATGTTATCGAAGAGCGCCGCCGGCGCTACTTTCAACGCTGTTGCTAAGCGCAAGATTGCGTCCAGGGCCGGATTGCGCTCCCCGCGCTCCACACCACCAATGTATGATCTGTCCAACTCAGAGGCTTCGGCAAGGCCCTCTTGCGTCAGCCCGAGAGACTCGCGAAGACTGCGAACGTTATGCCCGAAGACCTTTTTATCAGAACTGCCCATGTGGGGCATCGTATTAGGATGGGCACGAGTCAGTCGACGGACTAATCGTACCATTCTCTCGCCAGTCAATGTGCACTATGGCTATGGGAGAAGCGAAGAATCCCGTTATCGACCTAAAGTTGCCCCTCGGTCCAACCCAGGCACATGACTGCCAGAGGTAGAGTCGGCGAGGACGCTGTTCACGTTCCGGCCCGTCAGCGTGAAAATCGAGGAAGGCCCCACACGAAGAGGCTCGAACTCCCGTTAGGGTGGCGATCCCCGGGGATCACAGGCCGCCTAACCACATGTCGAAGACGGTTCTGACTATCGTGGACCTTGGTCCCGCCCCCTACCTACATCTTCACCAAGTCCCGCGTCGGCTATCGGATGCCGGAAGGGGAGACGCAGAAGCCAGATAGAGAGTAAGGTCGAAGCCTTCCCTCGCCCCTCGTGGCCCCTCCCCCCAAACGGGAGTGAACAGCGACAATTACTTTTGCCGGCCTGTTGCCTCACCGGAAGATGTTACCGACCATTCTGCGGCTTGTAATTGACGCCCAACCGGCAAAAATAGTTGACGCCGATCATCGGGCATACTGTTGCGAACGTTGCGATCTGATTACCAGCGCTAGGTTCTCAAGTGGCGCCCTGTACTGGCGAAAAGCCCGGGCGTCTCGCTGAGCACACCCTCCAACACCTGGTTTAAGTCGCCCGTCGAGATCCCGCGGAGGCAAAGACCAGCGTGGGGTGGGTTCCTCCACCGATCGGCTCCGGCGATGGTGCTGTTGGACGATGGACGATTAGATTCGCTCTCGCACGTTCTGCGGATGTCGGTCGTATGCCCGCGGTTTCTTCATGTCGACTGGGGCCGATGCCCTTTGACTGCCCGAGGCGGCGGATGACCATTCCGGACTGCCACGTGGCGACGTCGACGACTTGATCTGGCACAGACTCGCCGCGCGGTCGACTGCAGATTCTCGGTCAGCACATCATGCGGCTGATCGACTAGAAGAACGAATCCGTTCGTGGCGGCGCCAGTCCCCACCGGGCAAAATAATGTGTGAAAGGGCATGGCACGAGGTACACTGCCCTCTTGTTTTGGTCGGACCAGCCGAAACAGTTGGCCATACCTCGGCATGGCACGTGGAGGCCAACGTCATGGGCAAACCGGTCCCAAAGGGGACGCCCGCTCGGTCGGTCGCCCCAGACTTCCCCAAACACCTCTTTGCAGGCACTGCTAGGTACTACGCTCGTTATCGAGTGCCATACCCACAAGACTTGATCGATGATCTCTGGAGGCGGGCTCGCATCACCGGGAAGGGACGCCTGCTGGATCTGGCCAGTGGTCCCGGGCGCGTTGCGCTACCCCTGGCCGTGTTCTTCAGCGAAGTCTGGGCTGTCGATCAGGAACCTGAGATGATCGAGGTCGGTCGGGAGGAAGCCAAGCAGCAGGGTCTGACGAATGTTCGATGGATGGTAGGGCGGGCAGAGGAGGTCGAGGCTTCGCCTGGCTCGTTCGAGCTGATCACCATCGGTGAGGCATTCCACCGGTTGGATCAGCGGCTGATCGCGGAGCGTGCAATGGAATGGCTCGCGCCCGGCTGCGGCCTAGCAACACTGGGGTGCTTCAGTCTCATGAGGGGAAACGAGCCGTGGCATGACATCCTGCGGGAGGTTGTGCGAAAGTGGACCGACCACGTCCCGGCCACTCGACGCGCGAGCCCAAAGCAGTCTCGCGGAAAGGATCACGATCGGAAGGTGTTGAAGGCATTCGGGTTCGAGGATGTCGCCACCTGCTATCTCCCGTATCCCTATGTCTGGACACTGGATTCAATCCTCGGAAATCTCTATTCGACCTCGAATGTCTCGACGCGTGTACTGGGCGACGAGGCCGACCGATTCGAAGCCGACTTGCGGCGCGCTTTGCTTGGTTACGATTCCAGTGGCCGCTACCCGGAGACCCTCCGCTTCGGTTACAACCTGTTCAGGAAGCCTAGAACCTGCGAGTAAGTAAGTGTTGCCCTAGCGTTCTCAGCCGGAAGGAATTACGATGATGGTGGTTCCCTTCAGCGCCGAATTCCTCCAAACCGAGCCTGCCAACTTCGGTTTCTTGCAGATCGAAAGGACCGTGACGCTAGTGGACAAGTAACTGCGCGAGCGGACTCAAAGGCTCACAATGAATGGAGGGTACTCTCTTTTCTGAGGAGGACCTATGCCGCGATCGAATCTAGATCCATACAAAGCCTTCGAGGACAACATTGGGGATGCCGAGGCGCTCTTGAGCTACGCCGTAGCATTCACAAACCAACGCTCGCGCCGCATGCGCACCGAGCTTCGTGATCGAGTTGGCGATGCCCTAAATATCCCGCAACGCGAACGGGATCAGCTCGACTGTCTACAAAGCTCTGACATCTTCATGGTCTTCGCTCCCGGAGGGAACCTCGGCCGCGAGGACTTTAGAGATCTTAGACCGCTTCTTCGACAGTCTATAGTCGCCGGATGTGCTGCTCTTGAAACCTATGTCGCGGATAAGGCGATGAAGTTCGTCCGACAGGCACTTGATGCCGACAATCCCCCGCGCCGCTTGAAGGATATTCCACTCACCGTCGGGCTCTGGATAGAGATAGAGCGGACCTTGACCTTGCCCCCGAAAACGCCCTGGATTTTGAGTAGAGTCCGTTCAATGGGAGGAGACGGACATGAGACGGAGCAGGTATCGCGAGGAACAGATCATCGGCATCCTCAAAGAGCACCAGGCGGGGTTGCCAGCCGCAGAGCTCTGCCGCAAGTACGGGGTCAGCGGCGCGACGTTTTAGAAGTGGCGGTCCAAGTACGGCGGCATGGAGGTATCAGACGCCAGGAAGCTGAAGGGGCTGGAGGATGAGAACCGGCGCCTGAAGAAGCTGCTGGCGGAATCGATGCTGGATGTGGCGACGCTGCGCGAGCTACTTGCAAAAAACTTCTAACGCCCGGATTGCGGAGGAAGGCCGCGGCCTGGGCGATGACGGAGACTAGTCACTCGCAGCGCCGTGCCTGCGCTCTTGTCGGGATGGATCCGAAGACTTACCGCTATGAATCGAGGCGGCCGGACGACGCCGGCATCCGCAAGCGGTTGCGGGAATTGGCCGAGCAGCGCCGACGGTTCGGCTACCGCCGTCTGCACATCCTGCTGGCCAGGGAAGGCATCCGGCTCAATCATAAAAAGCTCTATCGCCTCTATCGCGAGGAACGGCTCACGGTGCGCAAGCGAGGCGGGCGCAAGCGGGCGCTCGGCACGCGTGCCCCGCTGCTGCTCCCCTGGAACCGCAACCAGCGCTGGTCGCTCGATTTCGTCGCGGATGCATTGGCCGACGGCAGGCGGTTCCGCATCCTGGCGGTGGTGGACGACTTCAGCCGCGAGTGCCTCGCCCGCGTCGTCGACACATCGCTGTCTGGCGTCCGCGTGGCTCGGGAGCTGGACCGCATCGTCGAGCTGCGGGGCCGCCCCCGCATGCTGGTCAGCGACAACGGCACCGAGCTCACCTCAAACGCTATCCTGCGCTGGCAGCAGGAACGCGGCGTTGGCTGGCACTACATCGCACCGGGCAAGCCCATGCAAAACGGCTTTGTCGAGAGCTTCAACGGCCGCCTGCGCGACGAGTGCCTCAACGAACATCTCTTCGCCGGCCTGGCCGAAGCGCGGCGAGGGCAAGTCCTGAGGCCGACCGAATCACGTCGCTCCGCCGCACGGACCCGGCGCGTCTGGATTGAATGAGCCACGCCACTTCCAGTCCCGCCCACAGAACGAGCGCTATAGGGGCGAGCGTGGACGAAGTGAGACCGAGAAACCCGACCAGCGCGGCGAGCGTAATCACCGAGAGCCACGACCGGCATCCGGCGTGAGCGGCGCGCGCGAGCACGACAAACGTCAGCGCGTACGACAGCGTAAATGCGGGCTTCCAGATGTTTGGCAATGCCTCGAGATGCGAAGCGTAGGGCAGCTCCACCGAGGGCCAGAAGATGTCCATCAGCGCGGCGCGGAGCCCGGCGGCCGGGACTCCTGCCGGGACAATAACCTCCAGGATGCTGTCTGGCGCGTGGAACCTAAGGGTCCACGCGCCGAAACTGAGCAGAAGTAGAGCGACAGTCGGCACGGCGAAGCCGGAGGCGCGCCGCAGGATCGCCGTCGCCACGACCAGGACGAGGCATATCCAGGTATAGACCCCCAGCAGTTCCTCGACGAACGCCAGATCGGGACCGGACGGCGGGGCCAGCAGCCCGGTTAACAGATTGACGCCGTAGTGGTAGGGGGCGGGCGAGCCCGGGTTCCAGGGCAGCTCGGGCGGAAACCCGCCCGCCCGGATCGATGCGGACAGCCCCAGGTGAACTGGTATATGAGGTATCCACGTTTGTCGGCTGGCGAGCGCAATCCAGAAGACCGCGAGCGCCGCGATGGCGAAACCCGCCGCCATCCGCAGCCGCGGTCGAACCGGTTTCGGGGCGCGCCAGACGAGGACGGCGGCCAGCGCCAGCACGAATATCCAGCCCACGACCGCTCCGGCGAGTCCCGGGATCGCGTACATCGTGAAGTTGACGACGACGCCCCAGATCGCCGGTCCGACGACGAGGCCCTGCGCCAGCGCAACGCGGTCGTCCGTCTCTCGCAGCGCCACGCGCACAATGACGTAGCCGACGGCGGCGAGCGCGGCGAACTCCGCGAGCAGGAACAGCAGCCCTGGGACTACCGACGGATCAACTGTCATCTACCCGGCCTCACCAGCGCAAGCCGCGGCGCGGCAGGGCGGCGGTTACGAGCAGAGCCGGGATAAACGTGATGAGCGTCATCGCAATAGCCGCGTCCACCGCCAGCACGGGCCAGCGCCAGTCTGAGATGAAGACGCGCCACATCGCCCGAAGTTTGCTCCGCGTTAGATCGGGTGCGCTGTAGGCTACGAACTCGATATTCTGGTCCGGCCACGTCAGCGCGCCATTACCCCAGAGCCGTCCGTCGTCATACCGGTTCGTCTTCGTCGCGCCAATCCGCAGGTGTGCCCTGGGTCCAACATCGGCTACCAGTTGCAAGGCCAGGGGGCGGCCTTCGGCTTCCGTCGGGGGCGGGAAAACGATACTCTCCCAGCTCAGATGATCTCTCGCGGGAACCTCCACACGCCCCTCGCGAAGTATGCGGCCGGAGCCTGGAGCCTCCTTCCCCGGTTCCAGAACACGCCATATCAGGATGCCCGAACGGCCCTCAGGATCGCGATTGGCAACGCGCAGGTCAAGGCGGGTGGGGGGTGCGGGGAGCACGCCCAGTTCCTGGACGAGGGAGTGTTTATCGTAGACGATTATGTGAAAGAAGCCTATGTGGGTGAGGGCGCGCGCGTCGGCGAGCGGCGTCCGGTGAACAACCGCGGCCACAACGCCGAGCACAACGACGCAGGCAATAATGGCTACGGGGGCTATCGACCAAACCGGCGGCGTGAACCGGCCGCGGCCGCCGAATATGCCGGCCAGCGGCCCCGGCCCCCACAAGGCGATGCCCGCGCTGAGGCCAATTATCAGGGTCCCGCCGAACTCAAGTGTCTCTTCGAGCAATCGTGTCAACACGCCGGCCTTGGCGAGCACGAATGTGTTGCCCACTTCATGCACGACAGCCAGCACCCACGCGGTGAGACCGAGAATTAGCAATGCGCGGACCTCCCTGGCGCGCAGCCCCTTGTGGACGAAGACCACCATCGCCAGCACGAACGCCAGGATCAGCGGACTCGCAAGCACAGGCCAGAGAGGCCCGTCGTAGGCTGTGCCGAGCACCATCTGCCCCAGGGCGGACATGCCCGCTGCCCCTTTGAACTCAAAAATCTCCTCCCAGGCCAGAAATGTCGCCGTAACCGCCAGCGCGGTCCAGCCTCCTGTAGCGATCCAGCCGTGAGCCTGTGGAACGGCTCCGCGGCGACTGACGTCCTGAGTTCTAAGCCTGCCGAAGGATCGAAGGGTGTTCGCAAACGCCAGCAACGCCGCGATTAGCAGGAAGGTCGCGGAGACTGCGTTGGCAAGGTTTCTCTCGACGTCGGGGTTCAGATGCGGCGGAATGGCTTCGGGCGAAAGCAGGTCCGGAAACGTCAGGCTGACGAGTCGCGGAGCGAAGATCAGCCCCCACCAGAACGCAACCGCGCCCAGCAGCAGCACCCGGCCGGTCCACTCCGCCAGCCGCCTGACCGTACTACCCGTCATGCCTCTTTGTGAACCTGATACGAAAGGCCAGTAACTACCGACGGATCAACTGTCATCGACCCGGCCTCCTGGCCGGCGCGCACGTCAACGAGCGATGTTATCGCAAGCGGTCTCGCTCGAATCAGGCAAAGAGCGTAGTTCCGGCGCAGGCAGTTTGGTAACGAGCAAAGCCGCGGGAGTTTATGGAGCAGGCTCGCCGCCCACGTCCTCGTGGACCTGATACGAGACCTGACCGGTCTCGGAGACTGTGATCCGCAGTACCGGAATATAGGCGACGGCCCGCCATTGATTCGGCTTGTATTCGTGCCGCAGACGTACGGCCAGCGTGTATAGGCCCGGACCTGATTCCGCCTCGGACGCCTGGGCGGGCGTCAACGCGCCGCCGCTGTCTCGAACCGCCAGGCTGGGCGCGAGGAAATCGAGCTCGTATGCACGCGAGATCATTGCCGAACCGGGCCATATCTGACCGGAAAACCACCGGTGGGCCGCCGGAGTGGCGCCGTCGAGGAGGAGCTGCGTTGGGATGCCCCACGGCGGAGCTTGCGTGGCGATCACTATCCAGTCCTGGCCTGACCACTGGTCAGGCGCGCGGTCGTCGAAGGTCGCGGTGAAGGTGATTCGCCCATCGGCGGCGCGTACGTCTGAGACCTGGACGCTGAACGGAAACGGCTCATCTCGCGGCGGCATAATCGGATCGACGGTCCCGTCGAGTGCGTAGACGGCGGTCTCGTCGTTCCACCAAACCGGCTGACGCGAAGCGGCAGGGAACATCCAGGGGGCGAACTGCGCAGGCGCGATCACGAAATCTGGGATACGGTCGCCAAGCGGCTCGGCTCGCCAGGGCGTCCGCAAAGCTATCAACCCTCTATCTATGACGCCGAGCAGCCGGGCATGGGACAACGCCCGTGCCGTGCGAGTCAAAGGCCGCGTGTCGAATTCTTCGGGTCGAAGTAAAAATACCGTCGCGGACGCGGGAACGGCTCGCCGCAGCGCCTCGTACGACCCGGGCGTGGGCGCGGCGTCGAGTGCGAGAAACGCGGGCAGCACGCGGTAGAGGCTCTCGGACTCGTCGCGTACGAGTAGCTCGAAGAGGCGGGGGTCGTTGAGCCGCGCGGCCGCCTCGTGAGGCAGGCTTTCCACCCACGAATCGGGCGCGTGAACGTATTCGAAGCCGAGCCGCCGGACGGCGCCCGGCTCCAAATAGTCGAGGACGTCCCGATATTCGGGGCCTTTGGTCGGCAAGAGGTGGACGAGTCCGGCGAATCCCGACGCGTTGGGGCGGCCCGTGGTGTAGGTCATTTCATGCGGGCGAGGAGAGAACACACGAGCGTCGCCCCCCGTATTGTTGCGAATGTAGTCCGCGATACGGTCGGACGGGATCGATTTAAGTACGAACCGATCACCAGGAGCCTGCGGTGCTGGCTGGGCATTTGCTAGTTCGACCCCGTTGCCGACCGCCAGCCCGGCGCTGCGGACGGGCGTCACAGCCGTCGGCCAGACGATCAGAGCCACCACCGCGGCACCCGCCGCATAGCGCCAGCGCGCGGGCCGCAGGCCGGTGAGGCGGATGCCGAGCGCGACAAGCAGCGCAAACAGCGCGAAGTTGCGCGCGTGGCCTTCGATGCGTCTCAGGTCCGCTGGATTAGGCTCGTAGTTCAGCAGCAGCGCGGCAAGCAGCAGCAAGCCGGTACCCGCCGCCAGCGCCTGCACAGAGCGGTCGCGCCGGGCCAGCAGCACCGCAATGCCGGCAACGGCCAGAGGGCCAAGGCCAAGGAGGGCGATGCCGCCCGGCAGCCGGTCGAGCGTGCCGAACAGCCGCCAGCGACCCAGGTATTCGTTCCATCCGAGCGACAGGCCGGACGCTGCCGAGTCGCCTAGGACAAGATAAGAGAAGCTTCCGGCGAGCAGCAGAAGCGCGGCCAGCGCAAGCCCAGTGGCCGGCCGAATAACGTCGCTCCGCCGCACGGACCCGGCGCGTCTGGATTGAATGAGCCAGATCGCTTCGAGACCCGCCCACAAGACGAACACTATCGGGACGAGCGAGGTTGAAGCAAGGCCCAGAAACCCGACGAGCGTGGCGAGCGTCATCACCGAGAGCCAGGAGCGGCGTCGGGCATGAGCGGCGTGCGAGAGCACCACCAACGTCAGTGCGTAAGACAGGGTGAATGCGGGCCTCCAGATGTTTGGCAGCGCGGTGTTTACCGAGTCTCGGAGCAACTCCGTCGAGGGCCAGAAGATATCCATCAACGAGGCGCGGAGTCCGACGGCCGGGATCCCGGTTGGGACGGGAGCCTGCAGGATGCTGCCTTGCGCGCCACCAAAGGTCCATGCACCGGCCGTTAGCAGAAGCAGAGCAGCTATCAGAACGGCGAGTCCGGAGGCCCGCCGCAAGAGCATCGTCAAGACGACAAGGACAAGGCTTATCCAGGCGTACGCCCCCAGCAGCTCCTCGACGAACGGCTGGTTGGGGCCTGACGGCGGCGCCAGCAGTCCGCTCAGCATGTCGACGCCATAGTGATAAGAAGCCGGCATACCCGGGTTCCAGGGCAGCTCGGGCGGAAACGCGCCCGCGCGGATCGAGGCGGGCAGTCCTAAGTGCATTGTTACATTGGGTATTCCCGACATCTGCCGGTTGGCGAACGCAATCAAGAAGAGCGTCAGCGCCGCGAGGGCGAATCCCGCCGCAACGCGCAGTCGCGGTCGAAGCGACTGCGGGGCGCGCCATATCAGGACGGCGGCCAGCGCCAGCACGAATATCCAGCCCGCGACCGCTCCGGCACGTCCCGGGATCGCGTACATCACGAGGTTGACGACGACGCCCCAGATCGCTGGTCCGACCACGAGACCCTGCGCCAGCGCCACGCGGTCGTCAGTCTCTCGCAGCGCGGCGCGCACGATGACGTAGCCGACGGCGGCGAGCGTGACGAACTCGGCGAGCAGGAACAGCAGCCCCGGGACTACCGCCCCATCAATCGTCATCCACGTGGTCTCCTCTTGCGTGGATCGGGCGCGAAGGCTGGCCGCGCCTTACGGTCGACTAACGAACGAGTCTATCTGGCATAGATCGAGCCGGTAAGGGGTTTCGCCGCGCGGATGGCTGCCAATGCCACTCATTTGTGAGCTTGTCCGCCCACATAATTGAGTAAAGTTCCCGGGCCGGCCGGCAGCCTTGACCTGCCCCCGAAATCAAATCCAAAACGAATGCTCGAACTCTCGGACCGAGCAACGGGTCTCACCGCGAGCGAAATAGACTTTGCCAAGAAGTTGATCGAAACCGAACTCGACACTATGAGTTGATCGTGGTCGAGCGCGCCCCCCAACTACTTTCCTGTTGGACAATGGCCCGTAGTTGACGGTCAATTCAGGCAGAACCTGACTCGGAACCAACACTCATTACTTTGAGCCCGACTCACCGTGGGAGAAGGGTTGTATGTAGAGCTTCAAACGCGAGCTCCGCGACGAACTCTGGGACCGGGAGATCTTCCACACGCTGCGGGAGGCGATGGCGCAGCTTTGATAGGACCGGCAGCCGACAACCGCATCCGACCGGTGGGCTACAGACCGCCGGCGGCCATCCTGCCTGCGCAGCCTATCCCGATGCTCGTCGGACTAACAGAGCTCTTGTACTAGCCTTGGGGCAGGTCGCGCTCATTCGGACCGGGCGTATGCAGAAATGGATCCCAGAAACATGGAGAACCCATTGAAGAGAGCCTCCTCCGCTTCCAGAGCAACAAAGGAGGCCAGATCGTCTAGCTCGTAAGGGTCGAGCTTGAGATCCGCAACGTGAAAGACTACGTTGCGGAAGTTCCGGATCGTTTCGACAGTGGCCTCGTCATCGATCACATTGTCGATGTCCTCATTTGCCAATTGAGGATGGCCTTTGCGAACGTTTCCGTATGCTTGAACCAGGCCGTAGAGCAGCGCCACGCAGACCTTTGCTAATCCGGCGATTGATTGACGTTCGTATAGCGTTAGGAGTTCCATTGCTGCAGGTATGCGGTCATTCGACCCTTCCGGTGTACTGGCATCCCCAAGAGGTATGCGTTCCATGGTTTCGTTCAATAGAACGCCAACGGCGTCGATGATGAAGTTGTAGTTGGAGAGGTTGCTGATTACGTTGCTCAGATGCCTATCCCCAACGGTTACGCCAGACGGAAGGGTTTCCGAGAATTCAACACGCCTGAGAAAGCGGATGTTCATTTTCGGTTGTACGTTCACTTCTCCAAGGACATCATGGATGTTTGGCATGTGCAGGTTTGTCATGCACTGGAGTATTCGCTGGTTCGTATCCAGTTGGACTGCGGTCAATTCGGTTGAATCCGCCTCCCGGCAGATCCGTTCATATTCCTTTCCCATTCGGTCGATTTCTCGGATCAACTCACCGTAGGTCGCATCACTCAGAAGGGTGGGCTCGTCGTCAGACAGCCAGGTCAAGAAGCCCCAGTAGCAATGCCACTGCTGAAATTCGGGCAACTCTTCGAGTGCGCTGTCAATATCCTGCCGCAGGGTCGCTCGCAGCCTGTCCGCGATGGAATCAACCGTCCTTTGCACTTCCGGCAGCTCATTCTGGAAACCACTTCCGACCCACGCTTCTTCCGACGGTATGCTTTGCTCGTTGGGATGCAGAATTCCATGTCGAAACTGTTTTGAACGTTCGATGAAATCGGTCCGGTCCAGCAGGAACTCGCTGAGGTCTGTGTTATTGAACAGAAGGTATTCGCTTTTCCGATTGGTCAAGGATTCTATCTCGGCGTAGAGCAGTGCCAGGTAGAGTTTCACCGGGGTAAACGTAGCCTTATGGACGAGAACTCGGTTAAGGTCCGAGGGCTCCCTACCTTGGTCTTTGAGCATCCGGTCCTGGATTTGCTTGGTCCATGCGCTGGAATCATTCGAGCCGATGTTTTCGTTTTTGGGCTTGGGGAGTTCGGCGATTGCACTGCTTAGATGCCTCATGTTGCGAAATGCCATCTGCCTGATGGGTTCGAGAATCAAGACTCGGTGGTACATGAGGTTGCGGTAGATAGCGGTACTCCTCTCCAGAGCTTGCAACTCGGAAAGAGGCTGTTTCATTATCGGACACCCATTAATTGAAGTGATACATCCACTGCATTGAGGGCCGGCGGCGTAAGTCGACTCGGTAATCGAGAGGCAACGCTGCCCGGCCAATTCACTGGGTTTCACCGCACCGGCAATTGGATGCTCATTCGTGCCAAGGCGGTCGACCAGTTTCCAAAGGCACCGCTTCCGGGACGGCGTTCGCCCTCGAGCGTTCCTGCACTCACTACTATCTCAGGCAACAGCATCCATGGCAATGCTCACTCCTTCCTACAGGCGGTTTCTGATTGCGCGACCGGGCCAGGGCGGGTAGATGCACGGCGGCTCGCAGGTACCGGACCTCCGCCTAGGGGATGGACTGCTCCCTGAAAGCTGGTCCAGCTGGGATGATGCTCCTATATGTGTCAAGCGGCGCGGCGGACCATCTCGGCAGAGTTCCGTATGACCGAGAAGACCTCGCGGGCGACATAGCGTTTGAGGCAGCGGATGATCTCGCTCTTACTTAGCCCCTCTCCGGTGCGGCGAAGCATGTATGCCCTGGTGCGGGGATCGTGACTAAGCCTGACCACGACGATGCGGTAGAGAGCCGAATTGGCCTGGCGGTCGCCTCCGCGGTTTAGCCGGTGTCGATTGGTCTTGCCTGAGGAAGCCGGTATCGGGTTCACCCCACACAGCGAGGCGAAGGCAGCCTCGGAACGGAGGCGCTGGGGATTGCTTCCGGCGGCGATCAGGAGAGCCGCCGCCGTGTCAGGCCCTACCCCGAAGATGCGGACCAGGTCCGGCGACGCCATCCGGATGAGCCGTTCCAGTTCGGTCTGCAGTTCGCGGCTCTCTTTACCGAGTTGACGGTAGCGGCGGGCAAGGGAGCGAAGAGCGTACTTGGCCGCCGCTGCGGGATCTTTCAGTCGGCCTGGACGGAAGCTCTTACACCGCGCAGCCAGAGCAGCGGTGGTGAGACCGTCGAGCGTTTCGCGGAGCTGGGCCGGGGCTGTTACAACCAGGGCCTTCATCTGGTTCACCGTCTGCGTGCGAGCCTTGACAGCCGAGTCCTTGGCGCTCTTCAGCATGCGGATCATCTCGACTTCGCCCTCGCCTGACTTGGGAGTAGCTTCGGCTACTCCGGCAAGCACTGCACGCGCTGCCGACTCAGCGTCGGTGGGGTCGCTCTTCCCCTTCCGGTAACGGACTGAGCGGTCAGGCCGATTGACCTCTACGACGGTATAGCCCCGGCCGGTCAGGTACCGGGCAAATCCAGCACCGTAGGAACCCGTGCCTTCTACCCCGAACGCGCTAACCTCTCCCAAGCTCCGGGACCATCGCTCGAGGTCCCCATATCCCCAGGTAGTCGCCGGCGAACGCCGTTCGCCGAGACGAACACCCTGCCCGTCAATAGCCACTGCCACATGTTCGTCTTGATGTGTGTCGACCCCGATGACCACCTGGGCGCCACGACTAAACTCGTGGCCGACGACTCCTAGCATCGAAACCTCCTCAACGATGGCGTACAGGCTGTGTGAGCGGACAAAACTGCGACGGGGCTTGACGCCACGCTCCTATCAGGTCACTGCTCGCTTAGCCGTTGACGCTGTGTGGGCCATCTCGAGGTCGAGTCGACAGATCATTCCCAAGGCATTCCAGCCAGTTAGTTTCGCGGCCAAACTCGGCCCGAAATGGCCCGGAGACATAATCGCAGTTAGTTTCGTGGAATGTGAAAGAGAGTAGAGCAGACTATGAAGAGATCCCGGTACACGCCGGAGTAGATCGCCTTCGCCACTACGCCAGCACACCCGCTCGTCAAGGACGCTGTGGAACGTGATCTCCTCTGAACGCACACGCCGGACGTACGCTAGGCGACGGGGCGGAAGGTATAGGCTGATCGCCAACCTGAGCGAATTTGCACGGCTCTTCGAGTTTGCATTACGAAGAGGTCAAAACGATTCGAACCCCACTAGCCGGGCCTAATTTGACGTATAGACAGTGACCCTGCCCCCAACTTACCCTCACTCATAAGTAGAATCTTTTCAGGTTATGGCCCCAATTGGGGCGGGCTGCAAACTGGTTGGGTGTGAGCCCATCCAGGCTCGTGTGCGGGCGTGTTGTGTTGTAGTCGTACCTGCATTCCGCGATGATCCGCCGCGCTTCGGCCAGGCCGGCGAAGAGATGTTGGTTGAGGCACTCGTCGCGCAGGCGGCCGTTGAAGCTCTCGACAAAGCCGTTTTGCATGGGCTTGCCCGGTGCGATGTAGTGCCAGCCAACGCCGCGTTCCTGCTGCCAGCGCAGGATAGCGTTTGAGGTGAGCTCGGTGCCGTTGTCGCTGACCAGCATGCGGGGGCGGCCCCGCAGCTCGACGATGCGGTCCAGCTCCCGAGCCACGCGGACGCCAGACAGCGATGTGTCGACGACGCGGGCGAGGCACTCGCGGCTGAAGTCGTCCACCACCGCCAGGATGCGGAACCGCCTGCCGTCGGCCAATGCATCCGCGACGAAATCGAGCGACCAGCGCTGGTTGCGGTTCCAGGGGAGCAGCAGCGGGGCACGCGTGCCGAGCGCCCGCTTGCGCCCGCCTCGCTTGCGCACCGTGAGCCGTTCCTCGCGATAGCTGCGATAGAGCTTTTTATGATTGAGCCGGATGCCTTCCCTGGCCAGCAGGATGTGCAGACGGCGGTAGCCGAACCGTCGGCGCTGCTCGGCCAATTCCCGCAACCGCTTGCGGATGCCGGCGTCGTCCGGCCGCCTCGATTCATAGCGGTAAGTCTTCGGATCCATCCCGACAAGAGCGCAGGCACGGCGCTGCGAGTGACTAGTCTCCGTCATCGCCCAGGCCGCGGCCTTCCTCCGCAATCCGGGCGTTAGAAGTTTTTTGCAAGTAGCTCGCGCAGCGTCGCCACATCCAGCATCGATTCCGCCAGCAGCTTCTTCAGGCGCCGGTTCTCATCCTCCAGCCCCTTCAGCTTCCTGGCGTCTGATACCTCCATGCCGCCGTACTTGGACCGCCACTTGTAAAACGTCGCGCCGCTGACCCCGTACTTGCGGCAGAGCTCTGCGGCTGGCAACCCCGCCTGGTGCTCTTTGAGGATGCCGATGATCTGTTCCTCGCGATACCTGCTCCGTCTCATGTCCGTCTCCTCCCATTGAACGGACTCTACTCAAAATCGAGGGCGTTTTCGGGGGCAAGGTCAACAGGACCGTCTGATCGCGGGCGCGCTGATCGCCGCCGCCGCCCCGCTTGAGCCGTGGATTAACCTCACACCCAGCTTCCCGACGCACGCCTTAGCCGGCGTACACCTCGTACCCATCGGCCCCGACGGTAAGTCCGCGCTCGACCGCGATCCCGATGATCAGCAGCATCCACGCTTCGATACGCGGTTATACGGCGACCTCTCGGACGCGGTCGTCGTCATCGGCAAGCTGGCTACCGCCGGGGGCGTCGTGGTCTGCGAGGGGCTGGCCTATGGGCTGGCGCTCGCCTCCCGGCGCAGCGAGCCAGTGGTCGTCACATTCGGATCGGCGGGCTGGTCGTCGGAGGCAACGGCGTTCGCCCTCGGGCGATTCGCGAGCGTCATGCTGGCTCCCTCCGGATCGCGGACCGGGCGAGAGACCGCGTCTGTACTCGGCCACCGGGTGCAAGCGTACGGCGGCAACAGGCGCGTACCGCACGTGAGGGGCGCCGGCGATGTGGCGGTGATCGCCGGACCGCTCCCGCTGGCCAATCCACATCGTTTCAAAGAGATGACGCAGATATACGAGAATATCGGACATCCGCGCTGGGAAGCCACCAGGCGTGCGTACGTCAAGGTGACAGCGCGCCCGGCGCGCGGCTAGGGAGACGCTGGATATGGCAATCGCGCCCGCCGAGGCATACTCTACGCCCGCGCGCCTAACATTGCTGGTGGTACAAGCCTTGGAGGCTTATCAGTTGCGGAGTGTGATCGAGCCTCTCTTAGCGTCGTAGAACCATCCAAATCTGGAGATGAGATGCCGACCAATTGGGATGAAGACCTGCCTAGAAACGTCAGCAGTTGGCAACCAGTATCGAACAACAGCGACACTCTCAAGAACGCACTAGAGATTACGTGCCAACTCGCTCAAAACCGCATAACAAGCAGGTCGCAGGCAGAAGTCCGCTTCAATGTCTTCAACTACGATTCAGGTTCCGGGGTTGAGGACATCGTCCGTGAGGAACTGGCCAACCTACTTCCGCAACGATATTCCGTCGAGCCTGGAGTTGTTAATGACCGATGTGGCAAAACGGCTTTAGACTGCGACTTGATAATAAGGGACCAGATTTGGTCACCGGCTGTCAAACTCGGAGCAACTAGTGGATCGCGTCGTTTTCATTTTCCCATCGAGGGCGTATACGCAGTCGCGGAAATCAAGCAGACGTTGGGATTTGACGAACTAGACGCTGCTATGGAGAAGCTAGTTACCGTCTCCAGGCTAGAGCGCCCGGACAACCCCTACGGCCACATAACTGAGAATCAACATATTCCGATGTTCGATAGGCCCGGGGCAATCCTGAACCCTCTCCACACCAGCGTCTTTGCTACAGGCTTACGCGATGGCATAACGTTCGTGAACGTGGCCAAGCGCTTTGGCGCCGTAAACGAGCTGCTTACCCGCGACAACATGGTCAAAATGCTGTGTGTTCTTGATAAGGGTACTGCCTGGTATTCAGTCGCAAGTGGCAGTCCATACAATGCGACTTACATGAAGGACCGACATCAGACGCTAGTCCTGCAGGTGAATGACAAGGAGCCGAAGAACGCGTTTTACAGTTTTACAATGAACTGGAAGGGCATCTGACTCGGTCTGTGCTGGGTCTAGCCAATGCGGTCCCCGAATACGGAAACCCACCACCACGTAGGCTAGTCCTTACGTATGAAAACGCTGTCTTTAACCAGGAGGCGCAATAGACTGGGGCGGACGTCGACGACCAAGCCACCCGTTGACTGTCCTGCGCCCAAGCTTTGGATTTCCAACCATGCGAGTCCCCCGAGCATCGCGATAGGCTCAGAAGGCAGGACGGTCGTCGGCGCCGGCTACCTGTAGTTCAGTTTGCTGTGCGCCCCTGTTGTCCATTCACGTATGCATGGACTGTGCAGTCAGCAGCCAGGACACGCCCCACTATGTCTGCATAGCTCGCCGGCTACAGGCCGCCGGCGCCGGCCATCCTGCCTGGGCAGCCTATCCCGATGCTCGTCGGGCTAACATACTTCGTGGTTCAAGCCTTGGGACGGGTCAGTTGAGCGGAGGATGTTGGACACATGCCGAATGGAGGATCAGACTGCTGCGGCACCTGCTGGTTCAACCGCTCCAACAGCGGCCAACGTGGATCCGCCAACTTCAAGAGTGATATCCCTAGTTCCTGCGAGATCCGCCAGCTCGCCATCCCGAACCCCTTCTACACCTACTGCGCCAACCACCCGTACCGCCGGCCCGACCGCGACCCCATACCCATTGGGCCGGTGTACGTTCATGGCGGCAACGATGTGCGAGAGTTCTGGCAGCCATCGCCGGACACGGAGGAGATCCGCCAGCACTTGCTTAATCTCGTAAGGTCACCGGAGAAGCACCCAGATGGCTATCCCTTCTACTCACCGCCTCCACACCTGCTGGCGATTGAGCAGTTGGTGGACTTCGGCGACCAGCGGGTCGTCGAAGCATTGGAGGAGCTCGCCCAGCGGGACGAGGTGAAGGAAGCTCGTCCTGACATCCTGGAGCTGATCAAGACCATACGTCAACAGTTGGCTCCGTAACGGAAGTGCGGTGGAAATCGCTGGGGACGCCTAAGCCGGAGTCGGGATAGCCGAGAGGCAAGGAGGCTCGCGATGACCGCGACGGGGAAACTTGCAACCATCGACAAGGTAGACCTCAGAGAGGTCTGGCCCAAGGAAGCGGCGGACTTTACGCCGTGGCTGGCGGAGAACATTGCCGAGCTTGGCGGTGCTCTGGGAATGGACCTTGAAATTGAAGCGCGAGAAGCGCCGGTCGGCGCCTATCAATTGGATTTGCTGGCCCGTGATGGAAGCGGTCGGGACGTAGTCATCGAGAATCAGTTGGGAATCACCGACCACAATCATCTAGGACAGTTGCTCACGTATATGGCCGGATTTGACGCCAACGTAATCGTCTGGATTGCAAAGAAGTTCCGGGATGAGCACGCGGAAGCGTTGAGCTTGCTCAACAGGCGTACAGGGGAAGGGACAGAGTTCTTTGGAATAGAGGTTGAACTGTGGAGCATCGACAAATCTCGCCCGGCAGTCAATTTCAACCTTATAAGCGCTCCCAACGACTGGGGAAAACAACCGGACAGACGCCCGTCGGACGGTGTGTCTGAACGAAAGGAGCGATACCGAGACTTCTTCCAGGGACTCATCGACACACTCAGGGAAGAGCATAGCTTCACGAACGCGCGTAAAGCCCAGCCGAGCAACTGGTACTCCTTCTCAGCAGGACATGGGAGAGTCAAGTACGGAGCCAATTTCGCGATGGGTGGAAGGGCCAGGATCGAACTGTATATCGATAACGTTGACGAGAAATGGATCAGCAGATTGTTCGACCAGCTATTCGAGCGTCGAACTGACATTGAGTCTGAAGTGGGGGCCGAGCTTGAATGGGAGCGCATGGGTGATCGCAGAGCGTCGCGCATTGCGGTAGTCCGCGAAGGGAGTATTGAAGACGACGAGGACACGCTGAAAGTAATTCAGGACTGGATGGTAGAACGGCTTTTGAAGTTCAAAGAGGTGTTCGCCCCGAGATTGGATGAGCTTACGGCGAATCTGTGACGGCAGACAGGTAGACAATATCAGCGGGGCCTAGCGGCTTCGGGATAACTGTCCCGCGAAAACTGGCCCCACGAAGAATGTCAGAACTCTGGGGCGGAGAGAGGGCATAGGCGGCCCGACCTAGAGGAGATTGACTTGCGGGAGGCCCGACATCCTGCGATCAAGCGTCAGAGTTTCCAAACCGACGCGGCGGTAGTCGTCGGCGATGAGCCGGTCGAGCAAGCCGGGGCCGCCAGAAGCCTCCAGCGCTTCGATCACGGTAGAACCGTTGAGGGGAGCGACCAGGCCGCTGCGCAGAACGTCGATCAGGCCAGAGCGAGCATCGGCCTTGGTTACGCCGTAGTGATGTTGTACGGCCACGTAGGCTTCACCGATGACCTGGTTGGAGGCGAAGATCTCGGCAGCGGAATCCTCAACCAGCCGGGTCAGTTGAGCGACGCAGTACTCGAAGTCGGAGGCGGGTTCGCCGGTTAGCAGGCGAACGAGGATGGAGGTATCAATCCCGAAGCGCCGGGTCATGGGGCTGATCGCGGAAGGCATGGAGGTCGAAGGGACTGTCAGTGGGCCGTAGCTTGCCACGCAGCGGCGCGAGAAGGGTTGGGTCTATACGGCGGGGGCGGATGATGAAGCCGTCGGGACCGGGCTGTATTTCGAGTTGGTCGCCGGGCTTGACGCCGAGGGCGTCGAGGACTCTGGCGGGGAAGGTGACCTGACGTTTGGAGGTGACTTTGACGATCACGGGCGCATCTCCTTACGAGAAACCTAGACTAGTAAGGTGGCTTGGTCAAGGCAGCAGGCGTCGTCGGTACATCCGGTGCTTTGAGTGGCCGGCTTATCCGGGCGGCGTAGCGGTATAGTCGGGATGACGGTGGAAGCGAGCCCCGAGGTCGCGCAGGCGATTGACGAGGCAGCGAGAAGCCGTCCAGCTAGCGAAAAGCGCGGGTCCGGGGACTAGCAACGGCTAGCAAACCCTACCTTTGCTGGCAAAAATGAATTGGTAGTGGTTGGTAGGCGGGAGCGAGGCCAATCGAGCGCGGTTCGGCCGTCGAGGGAGGCGCACGAACGGCGCAATCAGGTCCAACCTCAGCGCTTCAAGTTCATGACCAGCTGGACTCGCAAACAGGCGCCCCGTGACGCGCGTGTGCGGCCAGACTCGCCGCAAAGCAGCCCATGTTCGCCGAAGCTCTGTACGGCGCCCCGTGGCGCGACAGGGGCGAGCCGGGCGGCGATGTGGCCGTCGCCGGCGCGGCAGAACTCGACGCCAAGCCGAGGCGCTCTTTGTATAGAAAGTAAGCATCAACAATGAACGCTCCCTCCGACAACTGCGAGCGGCGGCATGTCGCTCGGCATCCGGAAACCCAATAACTCGCCCAGGCCGCTGAACGGGCGATTGCAGAAGAAGAGCGGGGGCGGTTGAACGGAGCCTCACCCGGGCCTTCGGGGTGTCTTCTCAGCAGCGATCGAGCTGAGCAAACTGGAACTGAAAGAGACCTGTCGCCGCTGTAGGAACCGGAGACGGTCGAGGGGCGAGGTGTTTGGGCTCAGGCGGCGATAACACGGCGGAGGGTGTAGCTGTGACTCGCAGCGATGCCCGTGTGAGTTTGGACTACAGGCGGGAAGCGGTAGTCGATGACGACGCGGACGTGCTTGGGGCCGCGGTCGGGGAGGGTGGTGTGGACGGTGATCCGGCGCACCAGCAACTGAACGATCTCGCGGCGCTCGGCGTCCGAGAGGTCCGCCTCCAGGCGTTCACGGATCTCCGCCAGCACATCCTCGGAGACGGCGTCGTCAAGCGGGTCGTCATCGGGTTCGAGATCGGCTAGCCGCTCGTCCAGCCTCTTGAGTTCCTGTTCCACGTCTGCGGCCACGGCGTCGAACTCTAGGTCGGACAGCTTGCCGCGGGTATAGAGGTCGATGGCGCGCTTGCGGCGAAGCTGAGCCGCGTTGCGAGCGTCGAGCAGCGAGGCGCGCTCGGCCTCGGCGACGGCGTGATTCTCGATGTCCGAGCCTTCGGCGAGGAGCTCATCCACGAGGTCGGAGGGGTCGATAAGGAAGCGGGAGACATCCGACCAGACCGCCTGCTCCAACCTCTCGCCCTTAATGGAGGCGCCGATGCACTTGCCTTGGAGAGGGCCGCGGTGGGCCATGGAGCCGTTGCACCTGTAGCGAGGCTTATTTCTGGCCCATGTTCCGCAGAAGGTCAGGCCGCAAACGGCACAGCGGATGAGGGAGCGGAGCAGGTAGGAGTGGCACGAGTTGCGTGGGAAGGCGCGGTTGCGCTTGAGAGTGGAGAGAGCGGCGTTCCAGACATCATCGGAAACCAGTGGGGGAACGGAAGAAGAAATGACAGAACGACCATTCGGTTTGGTAGATCGTCGTCCGTACTGGAGGATGCCCTTGTAGACGGGATTGACGACGAGATTGCGGATATGGCCGGAGCGCCAGAGGCCCTGGGTGCGTTTGCCGCGAACGCCGCGACCGTCGCGGCGATAGGAGGTGGGGATGCCGAGCGAGTTGAAGGCGGAAGCGATACGCGGACAGGTCCAGCCGTCCGAGGCCAGATGGTGATAGATGCGTCTGACAACGTCTGCGGCGGAGAGGCCGGACCACATGATGGAGTCGTCCGGGACGAGGCGACGGGAGCCACGATCGCCGGAGACCGAGTAGCCGAGCGGGACGATGCCGCCGGTATAGCGGCCTTCGCTGGCGGCGCGGTTCATGCCCTCTGCGGAACGTTCGAGGAACTTGCGGCGCTCGTTGGCGGCGATGACGGCGTGGATATCGAAGTAGAAGGGATCGTCGATGTTCTCGTCGGTGGCGCGGAGGGAGACTCCGATCGACTCGAACACTCTCCAGATGCGGAGCAGCTCGAAGGCGTCGCGACCGAGGCGATCGGCGCGGACGACCCAGATCTGGGAGAAACGACCGGCGCGAGCATCACGCGCAAGCGCGCGCCCCGAAGGACGGTCTTCGAGAGGGACAGTGCCAGAGACGCCGTCATCCTCGTAATGCTTGAAGACCAAAACACCCGGCTCGGAACCCAGACGGCGGGATAGAGCCGAGCGTTGATTGCGGACGGTATGACGGTCACGCTGTTCGTCGGAGGAGACGCGGGCGTAGGTGGCGATGCGGAGGATGGGATCGGGCACAAGGACCTCCAGGGCGAGGGAGTTGAAGCGGGACGTATGAACGCTCGGGAGGCGCGAAGAGGTCAAGGCGGACCGGCATCCTGATGGTAGAGGCCAACAGCGTAGACACCGATCCGCCCATAAGGCGGGACGGCAGTGATACGTGCATTGGTGGAAGGGGAATGCGCTGCCGCCCGACCGGAGCAGATTCTAGACCTGCGAGGCGAAGAACGCCGTAGGCGGGGCGAGCTAGCTCACGCCGATAACGGTTGCGACGCCCTGCCAGGCGGCATCGCGCTGCCCTTCCAGTCTGCGGAGGTAGGTGGTGGTGACCGCGAGCGAACTGTGGTCGAGGAACTGGCTTACCGACTCAACCGACTCGCCGACATCGCGGCGGAGCTTGGCGGCGGAGTGGCGGAGGACGTGGACGCCGGAAGGAGGCAGACCGGCCTTCTGGAGGTAGGTGCGGAAGCGGTTGTAGAAGGTGGCGCTGGAGACGCCGGTGGGACCAGCGCCCGCTTGCCAAAGCGACTCGGCGGGCTGCATGGAGTGGATGTCCTTGCCGACATCGGCGAGTGACCGAACGATGGCGGCGAGGGCCGGACGAGGGAGTTCCCGGCGGCCGCGCAGACCGCCCTTGCCGACGTAGCGGTAGAAGGCGGCCGAGTCATCGAAGGCGATATCGCCGGCAGTCAGGTTGACGACTTCGGACCTGCGTCTGCCGGTTAGGACCAGGGTGAGGACGATGGCGAGGTCACGCCTGCCCTTGACGGTATCGGGGATGACCTGAAGGAGCTGCTGCACCTGTGCAGCGGAGAGGCCGCTTGGTGCGCTGGGACGAGGCTTGGGGCGTTCCACCGGATCGCAGGGATTGGAGGCAAGCAGATCCAGCCGGATGAGGAACTTATAGAACGAAGAGAGACAGCAGATGCGAGCGCCGACGGTGGTGGGAGACGGTTCACGCCCCGAGAGGCCGACCCCATGGGCGAACGAAAAGACATCCTGAGCAGACACTTGATTCGGCGACTTCTGGGTAGAGCCGAAGAAGTGTCGGAGAGTGCGGTAGTAAGAGTCAGGAGTACGGAGCGAGCCCGAGCGGCGTTGCTTCTCGGCCAGGAAGGCGTAGAGCGAGGCATCCCAGCCGGAAGCAGAGCCAGAGAAGACAGTGGGCAGGGTAGATTGAGCGGTAGGCATGGCGGACTCCGGAGAGGAAAACATCCACACGACCCTTGCTCTGGTTTGCGGAATTATCAAGCACTATGTTTGGACGGAACTAGAGCTCCCAGAACAGTACGATGTGGGGTCGATAAGCGTTGATGAAGCGCGGCACCCGGGGACAGCTGGGGGAGGACAACGGTGAGTAGCACAAAGGCGGGAGACGGGCAGGAGCGGGTCTACGCGGCTGCCCGCAGATGGGTCGACCGCGCTTTGAGAGCCGACGACTCGCTCTTCACGCCCGGGGAGCTGGTCTGGTCGACGCGGTGGCTTGGTGAGCTACGCAGTCGTTTCTTGGACCGACCCGACGAGTGGAACCGGCTACCGAGAAGCGACTTCTTCGGGAAGTTAGAGAGGCTCTTGGAGGGTAGTCCAGCCCCGGTATACCAGTTGATGGGAGAAGTGATTTACGTCGCGTATCTCGTCGTCTTTCACCGAGGGCGAGGTGGAATGAGCGAGAGACAGAAGAGGGAACGCATTGAGCAAGTGCTCGGATGGTCGCCGACGCCTACGAGCGTGCCGGATGACTGCGTCGACGGGTTAGCGCCTGGCCTCGTACACCCGGGACCGTCCTTCACAGCCAACTTCGGACTCCAGTTCGGCTACTTCATCGAGTTTGTGGAGCAATGGAAGGAGCGAGGGGCAGACCTCCGCTTGCTCGACTCCACGGATGCTGAAGCCGCCTGGGAGTTCAAGGAATTCGTCGCGAGAGTCAATTGGCGTGGTCCGCTGCGCAGTAGTCCCTCGAATCGCCGGGCGATGCAGCAGGCGACCCTACTGCATTTGGTTCACCCCGATAGTTTCGAGGTAATCCTGAGCGTCGATCACAAGAACGAGATCGCTGAGAGGTTCGCATATCTCGTAACGGAGCGGACGGATGACATTGACCGACAATTGGCGCAGATTCGCCGGGGACTTGAGGCTGAAACGGGTCGGGACTTCGACTTCTACGACGATGACGAGGTATCGAAGCGTTGGCGGTCTTCGACCGCCGACCGTTGGGATGTGTTTGTTGGAAGCGCAAAGAGCTACGTCGACTCCGGTCGATTGGATCCTGAGGAGATCAAATACAAGCTCGAAATGGGGCAGGACCTCGCCCTGGCACGTGGCGCCGTTCTCGACCAAACCGACGGGTGGCAAGACGTGCTGAAGCACGCTCTCAGGACCAGGACGGGCCATCCCATAGCATGGCAGCTTCTAAGCGACTTCAATCGATGGAGCGCCGACTACTCGGAGGAGGCGCGCAGCGCGTTGCGCAAGTTGTGGTCGCCAGACGATTCGACGCTGGTGGAACGCATTCGCGGTTTCAGCAACGGGCTCCCTCGCTCGGCTGTGAGAGGCGCGACCGGGAATCGCGCGAACGTGGTATCGGTGCTCCTGATGGGGCTGGATGTCGAACAGTATCCGCCGTTCAGGGTAGGTGTGTTCAATGAGGCGTATGACAGCACCGGATACGGTCGGCCGCGAGATGAGAAGGACGAGGCCTCGGTTTATGAACACGCGCTCGCGTTCCTCGACCGCTTCATCGACGAGGCCACCAAGCGGGAGCTTGAGTTGCGCCATCGGCTAGATGCGCAGTCTGTGATTTGGGGAATGCAAGGGCACGGTCCAGTACCGCCGCCAATTCCGCCCGACGGCATCGAAAGGCTCGCTGTCGAACTCTACCTGACGGCCGACTTCCTCGGGAACATTGAATCACTGCTTGATGAAAAGAAGCAGGTCATCTTCCAGGGGCCGCCCGGAACAGGGAAGACGTACGTTGCCCGGGAGCTTGCGAGGTATCTGGCGGGCTCAGAGGACCGGGTAACACTCGTGCAGCTACATCCCTCCTACGCTTACGAAGACTTCGTGCGTGGCATTCGTCCCACGCTGACGGACGGTGAGTTGAAATTCGAGTTGATAGACGGTCCGCTGCTTGAGGCCGCCGAGCGCGCGCGAGGGGATAAAGGGAAGCACTACCTGGTCATCGACGAAATCAACCGTGGCAACGTAGCTAAGGTCTTCGGTGAGTTGTACTTTCTGCTGGAGTACCGCGAAGAGAAGATGCGCCTCCAGTATCAGAGACACAGCGGAGAGACCTTCGCCTTACCCGGCAATCTGTACATCATCGGGACAATGAACACGGCGGACCGCTCGATCGCGCTCGTGGACCTGGCGCTGCGCCGCCGGTTCTACTTCATCGAGTTCCACCCGGACGAAGAGCCCATCAAGGGCGTGTTGCGCCGGCGGCTGAGGGAAAAGGCACCCGACATGGCATGGGTGCCCGATGTGGTCGACCGGGCCAATGAGAAGCTCGCGGACGATCGGCATGCCGCCATTGGGCCGAGCTACTTCATGAAGGACCACCTCGACGAGGACGCTGTCCAGCGCATTTGGAAGCACAGCGTGCTGCCGTACATCGAGGAGCGTCTCTTCGGGGAAGGCGGCCGGCTGGGCGAGTTCGACCTAGAGAGCCTGAGGAGAGCAAAAGACCCCGACGGACCTGGCGACGTCCACGGGCTGAGCGATGGATGAACTCAACCTAACAGAGTACAGATCCAGCGAACATGCGCTCTCGATCGCTCAGCGTGATGCTCTACAGGAGGCACCGCTGAGTCTGACGATCGAGCCTGTGATGGGCAGAGAAGGAACCTACAGAATCACACCCGGCTCCACGGTTGGTGCGATCGAGATCGGCGACCTATCCGTGCTGATCGAGCCGAAGATCGGGATTGCCCAGTTGGTCTCGCTCGTGTGCTACGTGATGGGCAAACTTCAAATGCGCCGTGAGGAGTTCGACTACCCGCGCGAGTATGCGCTGCCGGATGTGCTGGCACTAGCCCTCGCGTCTGCCGCCCGGCGAGCGTTTTCGCGCGGCCTGCTCCACGGCTACGTAGTGGAGGAAGAGGCACTCCACACGGTGCGAGGGCGAATCCGGTTCGACGAGCAGATACGCCGTAGATTCGGCGTCAGCGTGCCGGTCGAGGTCAGGTACGACGAGTTTACCGAGGACATACTGGCGAACCGGCTTGTGAAGGCGGCGGTGGAACGGCTGGTCCGGATGAGGTTGCGATGGAGGGAGGCGCGTCGGGAGTTGAGGCGTATAGCGGGCATGCTCGACAGCGTCTCGGTGGTCGAGTATCCGCCCAACGCGGTGCCGGAGCTCCGATTCGACCGGCTCAACGAGCACTACCGTGAGGTGGTAGCGCTCTCGCGGCTCGTCCTGCGACACAGCGCGTATGAGGCCGATCGCGGGGAAGTGCGCGCCCCCGGATTCCTGATGGACATGAACGTGGTATTCCAAGAGTTCGTCGCACAGGCGCTGAGGGAGGTCTTGCGGCTCTCGGACCGAGTGTTCCTCGAGAAGATGATAAACAGCCTTGATGAAGAAGGCGCCGTACCACTCAAGCCCGATCTGACATGGTGGGAAGGGCGATCCTGCCTATTCGTGGGCGATGCGAAATATAAGAACCTGACCGGCGAAAGAGTGCCGAACTCGGACTTATACCAGCTGCTGGCCTACGTCACTGCGCTCGACCTGCCGGGCGGGTTGTTGATATATGCGCAGGGCGAGGCCGAAGCGGGAACCTACTGCGTGAGACACTCCGGCAAGCGATTGGAAGTCGCAGGTCTCGACCTCTCGGAGACGCTCGACGAGGTTCTCGCAAGAGTCCGGGAAGTGGCGATCAGGGTAAAGGCACTGCGGGATGCGGCAAGGGTGCTTCGGACCGTAGCCTGACCCGCTGCCCTCGACGGCTCGCAGGCCGCGATTTGAACCAGAGAAGATGGTGAGCAGGTGTTGGGCGGTGGCACTAGCAGGCTCCTGAGGAGGAAGAAGGTCCACCTGTCCAATGCTCTGGTCGGCGGCAATAGCAAACCCTATGTGTGAATAGGGTGGCTAAATCTGTTGTTGCCTCGGCTCGGCCGGCATTGATTCTCAGTTCGCTGGACCGCACGAACTGAGAATCTCTCTGCTCGGTTTCAGGCCGTGGACGCATGCGTTTCCCCCCGGGCGCCGCAGGTCCATCTCCACGGTGTGGATACGAGGGGCTGATGAGCCTTCGTGGTACACAACGACAGTACGATGTGGGTTCAATCAGCGATGCTGAGGCGAGACGGCTAGAGACAGCGGCGGGAGGACAACGGTGAGTGGCAGAAAGACTGGAGGCGGGCGAGAGACGGTCTACGCTGCCGCGAGCACATGGGTCGACCGCGCGTTGAGATCCGACGACTCGCTCTTCACGGTGGGGGAACCGATCTGGTCGAGGCAGTGGCTCAGTGAGTTGCGCGGGCGGTTTTTGGATAGACCGGGAGAGTGGAACGGACAATCGAAGCACGCGTTCTTTGCGAGCTTGGAGCGGCTATTGACAGGCAGTCCAGCCGAGGTCTACCAGTTGATGGGAGAAGTTCTTTACGCCTCCTATCTCGTTGCTCGGCAAGCCGCCAAAGGCACATGGAAGAGGCAAGAAATCGAACGGGTGCTGGGATGGTCGCCGCTACCTATGGCAATACCGGATGACTGCGTCGACGGCCTTAGACCCGGCCTCGTCAGTGCAAATCGACATTTCAGTCAGAGTCCCGGACTTCTGCCTGGCTACTTGATCGAGTTCGTGGAGCAGTGGAAGGAGCGAGGGCCGGTCGAGCGCTTGCTCGACTCCGGGGACCCGGAAGCTGCTTGGGAGTTCAAGAAGTTCGTCATGGATGTGGATTGGCGCGGCCCGCTGCGGACCGGTCCCCGGAACAGCCGCGCCGTTGCGCGAGCGACACTACTGCATCTCGTCCACGGCGACACGTTCGAGGCAATCCTGAGCGGCGACCACAAGAACAAGATCACCGAGAGATTCGCGTATCTCGTTAGAGAGCCGACCGAGGACCCTGACCGCAAACTGGTACAGATACGTCGAGGGCTTGAGGACGAGCTAGGCAGGGATTTCGACTTCTACGACGACGGCGAGGTATCGAAGCGTTGGCGGTCTTCGACATCCGACCCTTGGGATCAGTTTGTCGAGCGTGCAAGGAGCTACGTCGACTCCGGTCGAATGGAGATTGAGGAGATCGGCTACAAGCTTGAAATGGGTCGGGACCTCGCCTCTGCGCGTAATGCCGTTGTCTCCCGCGCCGAAGACTGGCCGGAGGTGTTGAAGCGCGCGCTGAAGACCAGACCGGGCCACCCCATTGCCTGGCAGCTTCAGAGTGATTTCACGCGGTGGTGCGCTGACTATTCGGAACAAGCCTTGAGCGAGCTCGAGGCGTTGTGGTCGCGAGACGACTCGACGATCACGGAACGGATTCGCGGCTTCAGCAGCGGGGTCCCACGCTCTGCGTTGAGAGGCGCGACCGGGAACCGCACGAATTTGATTTCGGTGCTGCTGATGGGGCTGGACGTCGAGCAGTTTCCGCCGTACCGGGTTGGCGTGTTCAACAAGGCATACGACAGCACGGAATACCGTCGACCCGAGGGCGAGGCGGACGAGGCTGCCGTCTACGAGCATGCGCTCATATTCCTCGACCGCTTCATCGACGAGGCGGCTGAGCGGGGGCTTGAGCTACGCCATCGACTTGACGCGCAGTCCGTGGTCTGGGGAATGCCAGGGACCATCATTTCACCGCCTCCCCCACCGCCCGATGACCTCGATGCGCTAGCGGCTGAACTCCATCTCACCGCGGACTTCCTTGGGAACATCGAGAAACTGCTGGAGGACAAGAAGCAGGTCATCTTCCAGGGACCGCCTGGAACGGGCAAGACCTATGTTGCGCGGAAGTTAGCGAGGCATCTCGCGGGAGCGGACGATCGGGTCGATCTCGTGCAGTTACATCCATCCTATGCTTACGAAGACTTCGTGCAGGGCTTCCGCCCCACACTGAGAGGCGGTCAGCCCGGGTTCGAGCTGACGGACGGGCCGCTGCTTGAGGCCGGCAGGCGTGCACGGGGAGAGCCGGACGAGAGGCATTTCCTCCTGATCGACGAGATCAATCGCGGCAACGTCGCCAAGGTGTTCGGGGAACTGTATTTCCTGCTGGAGTACCGTGACGAAGCGATACGCCTCCAATACCAGAGGAACAGTGGGGAGACTTTCGAGCTGCCGGACAACCTTTACATCATCGGCACGATGAACACGGCCGACCGCTCGATCGCGCTGGTCGATCTGGCGCTGCGTCGCCGATTCAACTTCGTCGAGTTCCACCCGGACGAGGAACCCATCAAAGGGGTGCTACGGCGCTGGCTGAGGGAGAAGGCGCCGGGCATGGCGTGGGTGGCCGATGTCGTAGACCGAGCCAACGAGAAGTTGAGGGACGACCGGCACGCCGCGATAGGGCCGAGCTACTTCATGAAGGAGGACCTGGACGAGGACGCCGTCAGGCGCATCTGGAAGCACAGCGTGCTTCCGTACATCGAGGAGCTGCTCTTCGGGCAAGGCGACCGCCTCGGCGAGTTCGACCTCGAAAAGCTATGGGAAGCAGGCGATACCGACAGAGCCGATGACGACGGCCCGACCGATGCGTGAAATCGACCTGAAGGAGTACGCCACCAGCGAGCATGAGCTCGCGGTCGCCGAGCACGATGTGCTGCTGCAGGCGTTGCCATCTCTCACAATCCAGCCCGTCGTGGGCAAGGAGGGAGCCTACCAAGTGACTCCCGGTTCGACCGTGGGCGCGATCGAGATTGGCGACCTGTCGGTGCTGATCGAGCCAAAGATCGAGATTCCACAGCTGCTCTCGCTTGCGTGCTACGCGATGAGTAAGTTCAAGCCTCAGCGCCAACAGTTCGACTACCCGCGTGAATATGCAATGCCGGATGTGCTGGCGCTTGCGCTTGTCTCCGCCGCCAGAAGGGCGTTCTCGCGCGGGCTTTTGCACGGATACGTTGTGGAGGAGGAGGCTCTGCAAACCGTACGCGGTCGGATCAGGTTCGACGAGCAGATACGGCGGAGATTCGGCATCGCGGTGCCGGTCGAAGTGAGGTACGACGAGTTCACGGACGACGTCCTGGCGAACCGGCTGGTGAAGGCGGCGGTCTACCGGCTGGGCCGGATGCGGCTGCGATCGCCTGCGGCGCGGAAAGAGCTGGGGCGGATTGCGGGGATGCTCGCCAACGTCTCGCTGGTCGAGTTTGCGCCTAACGCGTTGCCGGAGGTCCGATTCGACCGACTGAACGGGCACTATCGCGAGGTGGTGGCGCTGTCGCGGCTCGTGTTGCGGCACAGCGCGTATGAGTCCGGTCGTGGTGAGGTGCGTGCATCCGGGTTCCTGATGGACATGAACGACGTCTTCCAGGAGTTCGTGACACAGGCGCTGCGGGAGGCGTTGCAAGTCTCCGACCGCGTGTTCCTCGAGAAGGCCATAGACAGTCTCGATAAGGAGGACGGCATACGACTCAGGCCCGACCTGACCTGGTGGGACGGACGATCCTGCCTATTCGTGGGGGACGCTAAATACAAGAACATCACCAGCGAGAGAGTGCCCAACACGGACTTGTACCAGCTTCTCGCATACGTCACCGCGCTAGATTTGCCGGGCGGACTGCTGATCTACGCTCAGGGCGAGGCGAACGAGGGCACCTACCGTGTCAGGCACTCCAACAAGCGGCTGGACGTAGCGGCGCTCGATCTGACGGGGAGGCTCGACGAGGTTCTAGATCGAGTCCGCGACTTAGCCGAAAGGGTGAAGCGACTGCGGGACGAGGCGAAGGCGGTGCGGGCCGCCGCCTGACTGCGCGCGCTCGGCATAGGACGGTGCGATTACTACAGTCCCGACTTAGAGGCTAAGTCGATAGCAAACTCCTTTGTCCCGCCTTTGCGGGCAGGAAAAGACGATCAACTTCAAACGCCGGCGCTGAGCTTGATACGGCGTGTGGATTGGTCCCTTCGTTCTGTCCGAGGGTGCTCAACCGGAAGTTCGGCTAATCTGAAGCCGCTCTTCATAGTTGAAGTGTGCTGACGGGACTGCTCCGCAATGTCCAAGCAGATCGATCTCAACGATCCGATCTGCGCGGACGCGGCCGCTGAGATTTTGCGGCGGCACAACCGGGCCGAACCCGAAGCCAACATCACCACCGTGGTCCGCCACTTCCTGACCGCCACCGGACTTGTCAAGGGCGGCGTCGCGCCGGGAGCGTCCGCAGTTGGAGCGTCCGACGAACCGCTGCTACTGGCTTTCAAGACAATCTTTGGGAGAGGACTTGGCGCATCGGTTTTGGGGCTGGCAGCGGTCGCCGGCCCGGTCGCTAGTTTTCACGCGATCATCTATGCCTACGGCCGACGCATCTACTGGTTGTCGAGGGCAGGTTACTTCCCACAGCGGCTTTCGGTGACTCAATCCAAAACCAAGACGCCACACTTGGCGTTGATTGCAGGCTCCATGATCGGGTATCTGGTAGCTCTCCTGATTGAGTTTGGCGATAGTTGGCTCGGCAAAGGAGTGCCGGTTGGGGCCGTGCTGTTGAACATGGCGGTTTTCGGCGCGGTCATCGCCTACGTCATGCAGATGATCTGCTTTGTCCGACTGCGGAAGCGGTTTCCGAAGATCGAGCGTCCGTATATCAGCCCCCTGGGTAACGCGGGCGCGATTGCGCCCGCCGCAATCGCGCCCGTCACATTACCCTTTCTCTTAATGAACCCGGACTACAGGGTAGGCATCTATGGCTGCGCGGTCTTGTTTGCCGTCCGTCTGTTCTATTTTGCGGTCATTGGCCGAAAGAGGCTCGTCCGTTCCCCGGAAGAGGATTTCGCCTTGAAGCATTCGCGGCAGTTGGAAGCCTGACTTGTAATCGGCGCAGCCGATAGGGAGTCCTACCGATCGCATGATTTCCATAATCGAGCGCATCCGCGTAGCTGAGCATCAGCCGGAGGTCCACTATGTAACCGCCGCCCCTGGCTGATTGCCTCGCTTTCTCGTCTGTTCTCGCCGCCTAAGCGCGGACGCCCCCCGAAGGTACAAAAGGGGGAACCAGCCCAGCCCTAGAATCGCCGCTCCGGGCATCGCCGAGCGGACGTTCCCCGGAACGAAACTGATATACGCGCCCCGTCACCTAAGCCGCCCAGCGCGGATGTTGCCGTACGAATAGACTTGCGCGCCGTTCGCGAAAGGTTGAGTATCGAAGCCGACCGCGAAACCTTGACTGACGTAGAGTCCATCTACTCTTTTTGACAGGCAATTTCGACAATGGCCACTCGACAGAGCGATCCCGAAACTATTCGTGAGGAAGGCGTAAATGTCCTTCTAGCCGAGTTGCTCCGTGAGCGCGGCATATCGGCCAGGGGGGAGCGCCGCAGCCGGAAGGGCGCGCCCGATGTCCGGGTCGAGCTGCGAAGCGGCGACCTAGTCATCCTGGAATGCAAGTGGGAGGGGGCGGCGAGCCTCCTGGAAGAGCAGCTCGAAGAACGTCTGCAAGATTTCCCCGAAGCTCTTGGAATGATTGGCGTTCTCTATCCCGACAGGCTCAAGTACACGGAGAACACACGCTCGAACCTCGAGGCCGCCACTGACCTCCAATGGTGGCTGCATGGCTCTCGTGGCGGGATTGCGCCAGAGCGCCGCGTCCGGCGAGGGTCGGCAGCCGAGCTTGCCGATCACCTGCGTACCCTTCTATTGGAACTGGAAGGCGTGGACCGGGTGGTGGCCGCCGCCACCGCCGTTGGGTACGGGCTGGAACAGGCGGCGCAACAAATAGCCAAACACGCCCGGATATCCCGTCGCATCGCCGACATTATCGCCAGCACCGATCACGAAAGGGACCGCGCCGCGGCCCTGCGCATCGGGTGTTTGGTGCTCTTCAACGCTCTCGCTTTCCAGGACCGTCTCGCCGCCGCTAATGAGGACGTTCCGACCGTCGGCGAAGCGTTGGGGCATGGCCTTCCCGGACTCCGTTGGGCCTGGCGCTCCATCTGCGACGACATCGACTACGTGCCGGTCTTCGAGTTGGCGTCCAACATCCTTGACGTGCTCGGCGACGGGCCGGACGAGATCCGGACGCCGGTCATCGTACCGTTGGTCAGGGCTATGGAAGACACGCGTCATTTGGCGGGGCACGATTTATCCGGGCGGCTGTTCCATACGCTCTTGACCGACGCCAAGTTCACCGGCGCCTATTACACGTCGGTGCCGGCGGCCACGCTGCTTTCCCGGCTGGTGTTTCACGACTGGCCCTCGCACGTCGACTGGAGCGACCACGAATTTCCGGCATCCCTCAACGTGGCCGACCTGGCTTGCGGCACTGGAACCTTGCTGATGGCGGTGGCCGCCGAGGTCGAGCGCCGGCACTCCGACGCCGGCGGCCAAAACGCCCCCGAGCTGCACAAAGCCATGGTGGAGCAGGCCCTGCACGGCTACGACGTTCAGCTTTCCGCCGTACATTTCGCCGCCACCAGCCTGGCGATGCTGAACCCGGACATACAGTTCGACCGCATGAATCTCTACGTAATGCCCCTGGGGGCTGAAGGCTCGAAGGTGTCTCTGGGCTCGCTGGAATTCCTGGGAGAGACCCACGTACCGGTGCAATTCGCGCTGTCCGCCGAGGAGATGCGAGTAGCCACCAGGGAACCCGGAAGGGTGTCCGGCGGCGGTTCTCGGGGTGTGGAAGAGGGTGCGACCGCCACGCTGCCGGACTTGGACCTGGCGATAATGAACCCGCCATTCACGCGCTCCGTGGGCGGCAACCTGCTGTTCGGCAGCCTGCCCGCAGCGGACCGGCGAAAACTTCAAAGCGAGCTGTCGCGTCGCCTTAGATCAAGGCAGGCATCAGCCACCGCCGGACTCGGCGCCGCATTCGTTGCGGCGGCGGTCCCCAGGCTGCGGCCCGGCGAGGGACGCCTGGCGCTGGTGCTGCCCGCCACCGTATGTACCGGCCCCTCGTGGCGGCAGACGCGCGCCCTAATCGAGCATGACTTCGCCCTCGACATGGTGATTACGTCGCACGATCCGCTGCGCTGGAACTTTTCGGACAGCACCGACCTCTCCGAGGCGCTGCTTATTGCTACGCGCCGCCCTGAGAAACACGTCAATGTTGAGCGTCGCAGCACCTTCGTCAACCTCTGGCGGAACCCGGACGGCGTGTCGGATGTGCCCGGGATGGCTCAGGCCATCGCCACCACGACGCCGGCGAATCTCGAGGGAACGGGCGCGGCGCTGCTGGAAGTGGACGGCCGGCACGTCGGCGAAATGGTTTCGATTCCCGAATCGAAGTTCGCGGGAAAGAAATGGTCAGGCGTGCAGTTCGCTCGCGCCGATGTAACCCGCTGCGCCCTCAGCCTGCTCGACGACGGCGTAGTGTGGGTACCGGGTGAGGAAGATACCGCCAACATTGCGCTGTACCGGCTCGGTGAGCTCGGTCAAATCGGCCCCGACAGACGTCGGCTCGTCGACGGATATAGTAGGACCAGTTCTCCGACTGCTTACCCGATGGTCGAGGGACACGATACGGAGCAACGGAGGTCTCTCATATGCTCACCTGACGTTTATCTGTCACCATTGATACGGCCAAAAGGCGGACAAAAGCCAGGTTACGGTGAACGCCTCTGGCGGCAATCCGGTCGACTCCTCGTCGCCGAACGGCTGCGGCTCGACACCGCCAGAGTCGTCGCCATGAAGTCCAAAATGCGAGTCCTTTCAAACGTCTGGTGGCCCGTCCGGGTTGAAGTCGTATCGCATGAGAAGGCGCTGGCGGTTTGGCTGAATTCCAGCCTTGGCCTGTTGACCATTCTGGCCCAGCGGACCAGCACGGAAGGCGGCTGGGTCGCCATGAAAAAGGCCGATCTCTCAGAACTGCCCGTCCTGGACCTGCGGGAAATTTCGACCTCACGGCTTCACGGCCTGTCGGACCTGTTCGACCAACTGGCTGAAGCCGAGTTCGAACGCCTGCCGGGTATGGCGCATTGCCCGGCGCGGCAGTCCTTGGACGACGGAATCTCCGAAATCCTGGCACTGCCCAATCTGAGCAAGCTCCGCGACCTCTTAGCCTCAGAACCCGTGGTGTCTAACCGGCGTTTGTAAGGCCGACCGCAACAATTCAGCTACTTAGTGGTTCTAGTTGTCGAGGGCGTAAGGGATTTGCAAAGCGGTCAACCGTCGTTCCGGTGCAAGTCCTTGAAACGTTGCTCGCGCCCGACTCAAGTTGAGAGTAGAGATGGCGCAGCAGGGCGTCGTTAGCTTCTTCTAAGTTCGTTTGGTAGAAATGCGTCGATCTCGTCATCAGAAAATGTCATTTCTTCATCCCGCTTAAGAGCCTTCTGTGCTTTTTCATATGCCCGAGACGTAGTATTGGGAGCACCGCGATACGTTGAATGAAGCTGTTCAATCAAAAGGTCTCTCTCAACTTGAATTGTTCCCAACGGCTTGCCGCCTATGTTCAGATCAGTGATCAACGAAAGGAATTTCTCTCTAGCCAGTGACCTTGCCCCCGAAAATGCCCTCGATTTTGAGTAGAGTCCGTTCAATGGGAGGAGACGGACATGAGACGGAGCAGGTAACGCGAGGAACAGATCATCGGCATCCTCAAAGAGCAGCAGGCGGGGTTGCCAGCCGCAGAGCTCTGCCGCAAGTACGGGGTCAGCGGCGCGACGTTTTACAAGTGGCGGTCCAAGTACGGCGGCATGGAGGTATCAGACGCCAGGAAGCTGAAGGGGCTGGAGGATGAGAACCGGCGCCTGAAGAAGCTGCTGGCGGAATCGATGCTGGATGTGGCGACGCTGCGCGAGCTACTTGCAAAAAACTTCTAACGCCCAGATTGCGGAGGAAGGCCGCGGCCTGGGCGATGACGGAGACTAGTCACTCGCAGCGCCGTGCCTGCGCTCTTGTCGGGATGGATCCGAAGACTTAGCGCTATGAATCGAGGCGGCCGGACGACGCCGGCATCCGCAAGCGGTTGCGGGAATTGGCCGAGCAGCGCCGACGGTTCGGCTACCGCCGTCTGCACATCCTGCTGGCCAGGGAAGGCATCCGGCTCAATCATAAAAAGCTCTATCGCATCTATCGCGAGGAACGGCTCACGGTGCGCAAGCGAGGCGGGCGCAAGCGGGCGCTCGGCACGCGTGCCCCGCTGCTGCTCCCCTGGAACCGCAACCAGCGCTGGTCGCTCGATTTCGTCGCGGATGCATTGGCCGACGGCAGGCGGTTCCGCATCCTGGCGGTGGTGGACGACTTCAGCCGCGAGTGCCTCGCCCTCGTCGTCGACACATCGCTGTCTGGCGTCCGCGTGGCTCGGGAGCTGGACCGCATCGTCGAGCTGCGGGGCCGCCCCCGCATGCTGGTCAGCGACAACGGCACCGAGCTCACCTCAAACGCTATCCTGCGCTGGCAGCAGGAACGCGGCGTTGGCTGGCACTACATCGCACCGGGCAAGCCCATGCAAAACGGCTTTGTCGAGAGCTTCAACGGCCGCCTGCGCGACGAGTGCCTCAACCAACATCTCTTCGCCGGCCTGGCCGAAGCGCGGCGGATCATCGCGGAATGGAGGTACGACTACAACACAACACGCCCGCACACGAGCCTGGATGGGCTCACACCCAACCAGTTTGCAGCCCGCCCCAATTGGGGCCATAACCTGAAAAGATTCTACTTATGAGTGAGGGTAAGTTGGGGGCAGGGTCAGAAACGAAGCGGCGAGTTTTTGATAGAGGCCGTGAAAACGCTGCATTGACTCTATAAGGCGTTCATTGTAAACGCCGGAAAGAGTTGAAGCTTCTGTTGAAAGGTCAAAAAGGTTGCTACTGACTGTAAGAAAGCGTTCGATTGGAGTTTCTTGGAACCCGGCGCGCATCTTCGACTGCAGGATGATCAGATCGATGGCAATGTCCTTTCTCAGGCGGCCATAATCCGGGTCCTCTTGAACTAGGCCACCATTCACTAGCAGATATATCGCGTCTATCCCGCCATCGCCCCCGTCGCCGACCAAGCCAGACTCTATCTCGTCATACGAGAGATCGAAATCCTTCAGAACCTGCTCTGCGGTGAAGAACTCGAAAAAAGAACTGTCGTCCGCATCTGGGTCAACTTCGCTCCGACGTTGGCCGAGAACCTGATCGAGAATGATGCGATCGTTTGTTGTCATCTAGGGTTTCCGTTTCAATTCACGATTCATTCTAATTAACAGCTTTTTCGAACATCTTCCTTAGGAGAAAAAGGGCAACGCAAGTGAACGAGGATGCTACTGCCGTCCGGCCTGCCCTTATACCATTTTCGCTTGCCGATCTCTCACTCCTGATCCCTGGTTGCCCTATCACGGCTCCGCCCTTTGGAGTCCTGCTGCCAAGCCGAAGTCCTTGTCGTAGCTCGCGATCTCCGTAACGATGTGATCGGCACTATGGCGCAGGTGCCAACTCCTAAATCGTAACCTCTACGTCAGTCAGCGCATCCGCCATGATCCGGCTGCCCCATAGAAGAGTCATGTCCAGCAACGGAGCGCTGGCCGTGACCTGTGTCGATGTCCAGCGAAAATGTCCTTCTAAGTGGTCAGCGAAAATGTCAGTCGGCATTGTTGTTCATAGTATCGGGTAGCGCCACTGGGATGTTGAGCAATGCCATCACGGGCGGCCTCTCGGCTACCGCGTACTTGCGGGCGGTGTTCCTATGGATACCCAACTCCCTCGCGATCCCACGGATGGACAGGCCACGGACCTTGGCCTCCTGTAGCGCCTCCCACAGTGCCACTTGGCGCGGGGTTGGCTTCCTAGGCATCGGAGCTGCATGCTTGCGCGCTCTGCTGGGACGGTTCGATTTGGCGTCGTTGATGCCGCGCGATTCGAGAGCTGCGAGCGGGTGGTGATGGTAGCCGGAGCCATGGCGCTACCGTTGCGGCTGGGAGTCTGACTGAGCACACGCATGAGGCTGGGACGTGGGGGCGCCTCCTGGGTCGGGATCATGCGTCCCTTGTACTTCACCAGCAGTCGACCGTCCGGTCGCTCAAGCACCTCCACCCGGACTCCGGCGTAGCTGGGCCGCTCCTGGTCGGGTAGTAGCTGCAGAGTACGCCATCTGTACTTGACGGTGTTGTCCTTGGCGACCTTGCGGCGGTACCTGAAGCACAGGGCCTGTTCCACGGCAGCCGCCGTTTCCGGTGGGCGGTAGGCGACCTGTGACTGCGCCGCCGGGACTCCGAACTGCCTGTCGAACCGCGTTGGCGTCGTCGATCGTCTCGACCCTAGCTAGGCGCAGTTCAGTTACGAGTCGATCCTGGAACGTCCCCGCGGTCCGCTCGACACGCCCCTTGGCTTGTGGCGATCGCGCGAATATCTGTCGTATGCCCAACTGCTGCATCGCACGGGCAAACTGCGTCGGTTCCGGCAGCTTCTGCCGAGGCTCGCCGGGATGCTTGAAAACGGCGTGACGGTCGCTGTAGACGGCCAGCGGTATACCGTGGCGCTGGATCAGTCCCTCCATCAGCATCAGGTATCCTCGCGCGTCCTCCTCCGGCTGGAACAGCGCGTAAGGCGCCATGCTGGTCGCATCGTCCACGGCCAATAGCAGCGCGAAGCTCGGGCCACGTTCCTCCAGCCACCGGTGGTGGCTGCCGTCGATCTGCACCAGCATCCCCGCCTGCGGCATCCGCCGTCAGATGCGGTACAGCTCCTGAGCGTTCTTCGAGAAAAGCGCGGTCTGCTCATCCCTGCTTAAGCCCGAGATGGTTTCCGTGTAGGCGTCCACGAGTTCGTCGTACGTGCTCCATAGCCAGTCCACCGGCCAGTTGCTCGCGAAGAAGCAGCGGTCCACTCCGAAAGTCTCGATGGATGTGAGCACGTACCGCCGGATACTGTCTACCGTCCAGTTGTGGTCGCCCATGCCGAGGCCGGAGATCTTCCAGCGGACGTTGTCGCAACTGGCCGCCACGGCCACGCCGCGCTTCCACTTCTCGAAGTACTCTTCCGTGCGTTCTGCGGGAGAGCCGGTGTGATCGACTACGATCGTGATGTTTGAAAACTTGTTTGCCAGGGCCCGAAGCTTCTCCATGTCCGGCCACCCGACCGGCATGCTTGACACCAGATTGTATTTCTCCAGCAGAGCGAAGCCCCGCTGGTAGTCCGGCTCGACTAGGTAGTCGCCGTAGGAGAAGTCCCGTATCCCCCGCATGTTGGGAGACTCGCAGTGACGCTCCAGTACCCTCTCCACTCCCGGATCGCGCAGGTCCGCGTGCGCCACGATCCCGTGAGGAAACCCCGTGCGGTCCGCTGCCTCCTGCAGCCACTCGGTCTCCGTGACCGGATCGGGACTGCCGATCGCGGCCTGCACGTGTACAGCCTTGATGACGTTCGCGTTCCGGGTCTCGGCGATGTAGTCCTCGGCGAAATAGTTTCTCTCCGCGAGCTTCTGGATTTGCCACCCCAGCGACGGATGCGGAACGCCGGGCTGCCAGTCGCTGTACACCAGCTCCGGGTGCTGCATGTCGTAGAAGTGCACGTGAGTATCGACGAACTCCAGCTTTTCCATGAACCAATCTCCTCAGTCGCAGGGAAACACGCCGCCGTCCTGCTGAGGGAACCGGCGCGCTTAGATTAGAGAATCTACCTTGACCGGGCGCCGGCAAGCTGCCGAGCGGTAGCCCACCTCCAGAAACTCGACGACTCGCGCGCCGCATCCGCGTGGCGCGTGAACTGGGAGGTATAGCCGACCATCAGGTGCAGACCGTTGCTCTTTGCCCTTTCAACGAGGTCCCAGGCGTCAGCCGCGGTCAGGGTCATCGGCTTCTCGACTAGCACATGGACGCCGGCGTCCAGCGCGTCGCGGGCGACCTCGTAGTGGTAGGCGTGCTGGACCGCAACCACGACGCCGTCGACACCCGCCGCCAGCAGCTCTCGGTGGTCGTCGTAGGTGTTGCGAATGTCGTAGTAGTCGGCGGCTGCCGCTGACCTGCCCCGGAAAGCTGGCCCAGAACGTCTTGTCGCAAGGGGTTTAAGGGACAGTGATCTTCTTCCGAAAACCGGTCCGCGAGGAATGTTAGACGGCGGCAACGGTGCAAATCGTTGACTCATGGCTGAAGACAGCGACCAAATCGCACGCTGGACCGAGCCGACGAGCATTCAGGAGGCCGATCTCACCCCCGAGGAAGAACGGTGCCGCGCGGCACGCCTTCCGCGCGTGGCAGCGATACAACGTGACGGGCGATCGAACGGAGCTGGTCGAGCTGGGAATCCTGCCAACTGAAAGCGCCGCTCCTTCCGAGCCTACCGAAGAGTAGATCGCATGCCTAGTTCAATCACCTACAGTCCCCGTGAAGCGTGGTACTGGACTCTCGGTCCGCACTAAGCAGACATAGGGTGGTATTCCGACTGCATCTCATCGCTTCGTGAAGCCTACGCCAATCACGCGTCGAAGAATGTCGCCGAGTGCCACCTCGCAGATCCCTCCCGAACGGAGTTCCGAGGTTTGGAGCGAGCGGGCCGCTCTGCTCTGCTTATGCGCCGTGACATCTCTTGAATTTGAGCCCGCTTCCACAAAAGCAGCGTTCATTTCTGCCAATCTTCCTTCTTCTGCCCTTCACAAACGTTCCAGACGAAAGAAATCCTTGCGCTAAGAGAGCTTCCAGTTCTAGATCTCGACGCCACGATTCTTTGCTGTACCACACCATGTCCACCATCCGGTCGCTACCAGCAAACGAACCGAGCCCTAACCACTCATTTGCGCGACTCTTGTATTTGCGCGCAATTGCATGTGCTTGCAGCCGCGCCCAGACATCGGTGGCTATCGACGGATAGCAAACAAACGTAACCCCCTTATCCCCAGTCATCATAGGGAGTGATGCATCGTGTATTCGACCATCACGACGAGTCTTCCGCTTCGTCGCTGAAATGAAGTCAAACAGTTCGTCTGCTCCGGGGCCTGCCAAGTCGAATAGGAAAAACAGCGCATCTGTTCGTTCCGCAGCCGGGGAAGACTTTACATCAGCGACTAGTCGCTCAAACTCGTCATTTCTCCATTGATGACGGAGCCGATCCGGAACATCCGCTATCGGATAGTGCCCGGTTGCTATTGGATAGTGCTCGTCGATCAGCTGGGCGTAGTCCGAAGCTATGAACATCCCACTAACCTTTGCATTCGGGTAGAGCTTCTGGCGCAGATGAAAGCCCAGCATTGCCATCTCCGAGGCCGAGTGAAAATGGGATGCATGAAGCGAACGCTGACGCAGGTAGTACAGCAAGTCGAATGGGTCGTCTAGGTAGAAGCAAAGGACCTGCAAGTCAAAGATGCTCAACGCAATTGGGTACGGATCTTGAGCCTGCTTCTGAAGATGAATATCGACTTGGACCGTGACGGCTGGGTAATAGTCGCCCGTCAGGCAGAGGATGTAGGCGTCGTCGATCTTGTGATTGACGAGGACAGGTTGCCCACGCTCGTCTATGAACGCGTGGTCCCCGTCAAGTAACGCTGACCTACTGACAACCCCTTGGTCGTACGCCTGCTGAATTGCCTCGCGAAAATCGCGTCGAACGCTGTTCTCGTCGCCTCTTCGTGATA
This sequence comes from Chloroflexota bacterium, assembly GCA_965218195.1. Classification (GTDB taxonomy): domain Bacteria; phylum Chloroflexota; class UBA11872; order UBA11872; family VXNJ01; genus JAPOVO01. The sequence continues at coordinate 3,100,122 of OZ244593.1, read as the reverse complement.
GTTCCGTCATCTTCTTGGACTTCGCTTGCACAACGATGGCCTTGTTTCCTGCGAACGCGAGAACGTCGATGTCGGTCACTCGTTGGCCGCCCCTGCAGACCGCTACTCCACGGAAAACTGCCTGATCTCCGAATACGCGCGACAGCATGTCGTATGCAAGCTCTTCGGTGGCGTCTCCCCGGTTTTTGAGGCCCTCGTCCTTATAACGTGGGTTCTGCAGCATCCAGTAGAAGGGACTCTCATAGATTGAGCAGGGAAGGTTTTGGTAGATCGGCAGAAAGTATCTGTCTGGCGAGAGCCGTATTAGAGGGTGTGAGAGCGCTTGATTGTATGCCCCTAGACTGTCGAGGCCTGAGTTGACGCAGCCGGGCGTGAGGGCGAAGTGCTCAATCAAGGCGTTGAACGACCCACGGTCAGCTGCTGGGAGATCGTCAGGGGTAATGCACAGAATCGAAAGAGCTCTGCGGCACGCCTCTTCGAATGTCGCTGGTACTCGGCGGTCGACCATGCGGCTATTGAGTAGCTCCTTCACGAGCCTAGAAATCTCGATGATTGACTCCACGCTCGTACCGAGGTGTTGCTCCATCCAAGCGCTGTCACGAAGGTATCTTTTGGCTGCGAGGTCGAGGTATTGGAAGTCGAAAGCGCCGGAACCGGAATAGAACGCCCCTTCCACTGTGTGGTCTCCACTTGCGCGGAAGTTTTGTACTGCTTGGGCGGCGTTCGCAGTCAGGTCGCTGTTATTCCCCTCGAAGTCCGAAAAGCTCGAACGCTGCGGCGAGTACGATTCGTGGAGTTCATTCAATAGGCGCCGCGCAGCTTTGCGCTGATATTGAACCGATTCTTCGGTTTCCGGGAGATTCAGACGGATAGGCTGCTTGACCATAAGTCCCAATAGAAAGGAGAGTTCCTCCTTGTTGGGACGTTCGTACCAGTCGACATCTGCAACCGCGTCTGGTGGAATCCAGAGGCTTTCAAAGACTAGAAAGCAGAACGCATATATGAACCCATCCTGCTCCGTTAAATCTTCTAGGGCGCACACAATGTCTCGCCTAGCGCACTCGCGCGACTTCGTGCTGGGCTTCACTCTGGGCGTGCTTCGGAGCGTGTCCTGGTGGTCTCGATGGCTGGGATCGTGAAATCTAGTTTACGAGGGTGTAGGTTGACCTTACTCGTACCAGGGATAGCACTACTCGCTAATCGGGTCCCGGGTGCGGCCGGATGGATTCGGAAACCAGGATGGTCGAAGGGAAGGGCGGACTACAGTGCAAGGAGCTGTGTGCTCTGTCAGCCTAGCAACGACTCGGATGGGCGATCGCGTCTGTACGACGCGATCGTAACCGCGCCCCTGCCGCTCAATTCGCATTTTCGATGGAGCCTCGGCTCGCCAAAAGCGCTGTGTCGATCGGACTCGCTCAACGAAACAGCCGGAAGAATGTGCTTGGTCAGATGAGAATCTGAACTCGTCCTCCGCTCTACGACGGGGGAATTGGACATCAGCATTTCACTGACACGGCCAGAGAATCCAAGAGCCTCTGCCTGCCTGTCAGCGACGATGAGTTGTTCAGCAGGCCCTGCTCCTCGCGGGAGAGAGACTCTCGCCCAGGCTTCTTGTACGATGCTTTCGGCAGATAGGGGCGTGAATCATTGGGTGCGAGGAGATTGAATGGCCAGCCCTTCAGAGGTCGAGGCTCAGGTCCGCTTTGCTCTTTCCCAGTTGCCCGTTCACAATGCCCATCACGAATTCGAGCACATCTGCCGACACCTGACGCAGCAGTTCATCTGCACGAACGTCTTGCCTGCTACTGGCCCCGTGTCTGCGGGGGGCGATCAAGGGCGTGACTTTGAAACATTCCGCACTTATCTGCGCGAAGAGCTCGGTCCGCACGGGGCGTTCCTGGGATTGGTCAGTGAAGGAACGATCGCCTTCATTTGCACTATCCAAGCGGACGATCTGCTCGCGAAGCTCAGGCTGGACATCAAGAAGGTCTGCGCTTCCGGACACCCTGTTCACGAGATTCGCGCGTTTACGCTGGAGTCGGTTCCGGTGGGAACTCGACACAAGCTGGAGACCGAGACTCAAGCATCGTACGAAGGTCGTCTCGAGTTTCACGATGCTGAATCCATCGCCAATCTTCTCGCGCGACCCGAGGGCTTCTGGATTGCAGAGCGATTCCTTTCAGTTCCGGCCGAAATTCGGCCAGAAGCACCTGCCATCGATGATGATCTTGCAGCCGAGTATGTAGAGCGGAGGCGCAGATGGCGTGAGAGAAGCTTTCCAAGTCCCACTCTCGGCGACTTTGTCGACTTGAAGACCGGTCTTCGAAAGGCAGTCTTTCACCAGACGGCGCGTGCCGACCTCCCCTTTTGGCTCGGACTTGTACGGCAACTCTTGACAATCCCAGAACTGCCCACTCACATCCAACAGCGCGCGCGATACGAACTGGTGGTAACCACGTTACGCGGTACAGGCGACTTCCGGCCAGTCGACGATGTAGCACGTGAGTATCTCGATAAGTCGCTGACCGAGAGCGAGCCCGCCCGTCTGGACGATGCAGGCACCCTCCTCATGTACGCAAATGGCGCAGTTCGAGCAGGAATGTCTTCGCTCACCTCGGCTGAACTCAGCGATTGGAACGATCGTCTGACGAGCCGGATACAGGTTCTCATTACCCATGAGACGCCGCATCGTCGAGCAAGTCTCCTCTATACCCTCGGGTTTCTTGGTCTGCATCCTGCACTGACGGAAGCCGACTTTCGGGACTGGAGTGACGAAGCGCACGTGCTGGAACACCGGGATCAAGGTGGCGAGCCGTCTACTTTGCCTGATGTTTCATTGCCGGACGATCTCGTACTTACCGATGTGTCACGGGCGCTCTCAGCATGGACGGAATTGATGGAAAACCTTGAGGAAACGCCACTCTTCCCCATTCAGAGCTTGGCAGATCTTCTTCAGATGCTGGTCCCGCTTTGGAGCAATCAGGCTGAGTGGCGAGAGTTGCTTGATCTGGTCGATGAGGCCGTAGGTGAGCGATCAGGGAAGAACGCTCTCGCAGCTCGCGCACGGGACCGGTCGATGAAGTTACTTCGGGCTGGACGTCGCCTCGATGCATTGGAGGAACTCCACCGGGCGAAGATCGACTGGTGGTCGGGAGAAACCGTTCGTGGATCGCTGCTCGCAATGATCATCATTGCGAGGCTCTACCTTGAGCTATGGCTCCCTCAGGCGTCGAAGTCCTATGCTCTGGCGGTTGCGTACATCGCTGCATCAAGAGCCGACGAGGAGCTTATGGACCTGGTTCCCGCCGGTCTGCACATGGCAGCCTGTGCCGACTTCGCTGCGGGTGCCTGGTGTACTGCAACGGAGCTGTATGAGCTAGGGCTGGTGGCGCAGCACGAGCTCATCGAGGACGGCATCGATTCCGAGAGACACCCAGAGGTTGAAGACGCCGTAATGAATCTCGCCTACGTCAGTGCATGTGCCAGGATTGTCGATTCTGACTTAGCTGCGTTGATCGGCGCAACGATAACTCGAATAGGGACGGAGGAAATCATCGAAGGCGCAATCGATGCGCTGGATGCGAACGACAAGGACTTCTGGGAGTCTTTCGGCGACATCGGACTTGTTGCCCGGCCATTCGCCGACCTTGGTGACGTTCGGTGCATTCGCTTCTCCGCCTTGGGCACTGATTGGACTCTGGTCGCGGCCAACGACGTTGACTCCGTACGTGTGGCCGAGCGATTCGCCGCCGCCGCCCAAGTGATGCTTGCGGCACTTGGGCGAGACGACCTGTGCTTGCTTCAAACTCAAATCAACGTACGCATTGAGAGCAGGCGGCGACCCTCCACGGGTGTTGCGGAGCAGATTGAGTGGCTTCCAAGCAACGACGGCCGAGAGTGGGTGGTCCGACTCGAACCTATCAGCGTCTATGACGACCCGTCCCCCGATGAAATCGGCATTGAACTATTGACGATGCTCACGACGATCCTCCGCGAAGCCTCGCTTCTTCCGGAAGCCGACTTTTCGGCGAGGATAGAGCGAGCCTTTGAGCGTGGATTGAGGCACAAGCTCTCACCGGGACGGCCACACGACCAGCTCGCTGCCGCGTTCGCCGCGGACACAGAGACAGAGATTCGGGGACGCCAATTCAGCACTCCATGGGACTGCCGTGAAGGGACGTATAAGGCGCACGATGAACTTCGTTGGCAGGATGGACTAGGCCCTACATATTCGCGAGACAGGGCCGAGGAACTGCTCCACACGCGCTACCTGAATCTTGCCAAGAGCCTTCGACTCACAGTCGTGATGCTCGGATCCTCAGAGCAATTTCGGCCCACCGCGGATTCACTCCGCTCGAAGGGTTGGCTTGACTGGCACATCTTGACTGCCATCTTCAACATCGCAATGAATTACCGATTTCCAGAAGACGGCTTCAATCCGCCCTCAAAGGCAACCCAGAGCGAGATGATCCAAGCGGGGTTCCGCGCAGAGAGTGCGACCGCCGAGCCGGTTCCCATTGGCGCATTCACGCCCGATGCAATGAACCGCCATAGGCAACTCGCCATGATGGCGCTACTGAACCACTGGGGATTGGAGTGCCAACAGAACACTCCGGATATGCCCGCGATCGAACGACTATTGGCAGCGCGGTACGGATACTGGGATGACGACGTTCAGCACGACGCCCCCTTCCCTGACTCTCCGAGGAGCGGAAGTGATGGCGGACTTGTGGTGATCGAAGACGTGCCACCACCACAGAATGAGGCCTGAATAGGCGCGCCTATTGGTGTCGCCTAAACTGCGCTCTTGGCTGGGACCTTGGCGTTCGCCCGTTTCGGTGACTGTCCCCGCGACTCGCTTGGACACGCCGTCTAGTGGGGTTGCCTCGCTAGCGGCATAAAGCACGAGGGCTCGCGGTTTTGTCCAGTTTGGGGGGAGCAGACTAGGCAGGTTCGGTCTTGCGCTCGACCACGATCAACTCATGGTGTAGGCATGGGTCCTGAGGCGGCCGGCAATCTCCGACCACGACAGGCCCGACTACTCCTTGGACCGCCGTGACCGGTTGCCTGCGGCAGGCTCGATGTCGCCTACCGACTGCGCGACGTAGGCCGTCCGCGGCGGGCGCGTCCCGAAGCGGTCCCGGCGCCGCCGCCCGCATCGGTAGGGGTATCCACTCTGTTACAGACTCGGGCTGTCGTCACGTGGCGGACGGCCTGGATGCGCGGGCGATTGGGCCTGTCGCAGGATCCATCGGCGGAATGCCTGGACTTCGGGTTTGCGCCGCGAGCCCGCGGTGGTGATAAGGCAGCAGCGCTCGGGGGCGTCGGCCTGCTGGTCCAGCACGGGGACCAGCAGCCGGGTCGCGAGCTCGTCCGCTATCAGCGCCGGACGCCCGATGGCGACCCCGAGCCCCTGGACGGCAGCGTTGACCAGCATGCTGTACAGGCGGAAGCCCGAGGACCGCGAGAGGTCCGGTGCAGGCTGGTTCTGGCAGGCCGACCAGTACGCCCAGTCGGTGTCCCAGCCCAGGTCGTAGAGCAGGGGCCAGCCGTCCAGCTCGGCCGGGCCGCGGGGCTGCCCGCGCGCCGCCAGCAGGGCCGGGCTGCACACCGGCAGCAGCTGCTCCTCGTAGAGCGTCTCCTCGATCAGCGTGTCCGCGCGCCGCGTCACCGGGCGCGGCGCCGCGGTCGCGCCGGTGTAGGCGATCCAGGCGTCGAAGTCGCGGCTGCCGGGGTCGACACCGCGGTGGTCGGTCTCCAGCTCGATGGCGATGCCGGGATGGGTCGTCTCGAGAGCCGCCAGCCTCGGCACCAGCCACTTCTCGGCGACCGCCTCCACCGAGATGATCCGGACGCGCCGCGGCTGGCGGCGGTGGCGCTCGGAGACGCCGTGGACTTCGGCCAGTATGTGCTGTATCTCCTTGAGGTGGGCCTGGCCCCGCGGGTTGAGCAGCACGCCCCTTTGCCTGCGTTCGAAGAGCGGGGCGTCGAGGTGCGCTTCGAGGGCGCGGACGTGGTAGGCGACGGCCGCCGCCGTGACACCCAGCTCGGCCGCGGCGCGCGCGAAGCTCTCATGGCGGGCCGCGGCCTCGAAGAAGCGCAGGCTCTCAAGCGGGGGCAGGCCCGACAAGGTCGCGAGTGTCCATACAGGGGCCGTCCGCGGGGGACGGCACTATGCCGAGGCGGATTATGGCATAGCACGCCGTGGGCCGAATGCAGCGCTTTGACCAAGTGAGCTTATGTCATTGACACACATCGCGCGCGTCCTGTTCGATTCCCTCTTGAGAACAAGAGGGGCATCGCGCCGGACGGCGGGGAGGCCCTCACTCACGGGGGAGGCGTTCTCATGACTCTCGACGACTCCATGCACGCGCCGAGCCGCTCGGCCCACTCCGGCGCCCGTGACTAGCACGGACCTTCACCGCCCGGATTTTCCCTCTGCTCTAGCCACCTCGCCCCACCCGGCTCGTCCGGGCAGGTCCGATCCTCCGCCATCGCCGCTCTGTCGGAGCGCGCGGCTCACATCCTCGAAGTCCTCGAAGGACGCTCCCCCGGGGCGCTTGCCGCGGCCCGGCGTCGGACGCCTTTCAACAATGCACCGCGCCCTCCGCGCCGCTAGCGGCTGACGCCTGTGGACCGGACGGGCTGCGTCCCATACCCCCGCGCAAGCACGAGTAGGAGCCATGATGACTCGCACCGCTAGACGACGATTCCCCATCCTGCTCGCCGCCATAGCGGCGCTGGCCCTACCGGTCGCCGTGTTGGCGGTGGTCCTGCACTTCGGGGCCAAGCCGGTCTCGGCGCAGACCACGCCTGAGGTGACCATCGCGGCGGACCGTCAGACGATCATCGCGGAGCTTGACCACATGGATTTCACGCTGACCCGCACGGTCGCCACGGAGGAGCTGGACGTCAACGTCGTGCTCACGCAGGACCGGGACTTTCTGGAGGGATCGGCGCTTTTGCAAACCGTGACCTTCGGGGCAGGCCAGGACACCGCAGAGCTGAGGATGTTGGCGTGGGACGAATTTGCCGGCCACGAGGTCACGCAGAACGGCAGCATCACGGCGACCGTGCGGGACGGGACGGGCTACGTGGCGGGCACGCCCGCTACGGCGACCGTGGGCGTCCTGGTGGCCGATCCGGCCGTAACCGTGTGGCACGAGCAGCCCGAGTACAGGTTCGCCGAGGACGCCGCGCACGGCGACACCGTTGTCGCGATCGTCGCCAGGACGGCGGCCGGTGTGCCGGTGCCCGCTGCGAGCATCCATATAGCCTTCAGCACCAAGGGAACCGGCCAACAAGGCCAGGCAACCAGCAATGTGGACTTCGATGGCCTGTCCGTGGGGGTCGAAATCGCCCCTTCGGACTTCGAACCGGACGGCTCGGTGTTCACGGCCCGCAAGGAAGTGCGGTTGACGGTAATTGACGATCTGGAAATCGAGGGGGACGAGTACATCCAACTGAAACTCGAAAAGGATCCCGGACTGTCGCCGGTGGTCGCGTTCCAGGCGTCATCGGAGGGCGCGGCGTGCGACCCGTGTCACGCGAGGGTCATCATCGTCGACAACGACCAGCTCCGCATCCAGGGCATCTGCGACCGCACGGCGCGCGTCCGCGACCGCATCCTGGTGCGGCTGAAGTACGTGCACGGATTCAAGGGCGGCTGCGCCGAGGTGAACGAGACGCATCTGGCGAAGGTGAGGTTCCTCGGCCTGCGCCGCAACCCATCCACCGAGTCGGGGTTCACGCTCAGCCTGCGGCGGCAGGACTTCGAGGGGCTGTTGAACCTGGAGGAGTTGGACCTCGCGGACACCGGGCTGCGGTCGCTGCCGGCCGAGGTGTTCGGCGGGCTGACGAGCCTGCAGACGCTGAACCTGAACAAGAACCGGCTGCGGTCGCTGCCGGCCGGGGTGTTCGCGGGCCTGCGGTCGCTCGCGACGCTGCGGCTGCAGCAGAACCCGTCGCTGCGGTCGCTGCCCTACGACGAGTTCGAGGCGCTGCCGGCGCTGACGGAGCTGCGGGTGGACCGGCAAGGCCGCAGGAAGCTCCAGGTGGCGGGCGGCGCGGGCGACGCGGTCCTGGAGGTCGCGGCGGGGGGCACGGCGACGTATCAGGTGCGCCTGATGGCGGCGTCCGACTCCACAACCGCGAACCCGGTGAGTATAGGGGTGAGCTCTTCTAACACGGCCGTGGCGACCGCGTCCCCGGCGACGCTGCGGTTCACCGGCGAGAACTGGTTCCGGAGTCAGACGGTGACGGTGGACGTCCGATCCTCCGCGTCCGGGACGGCGGCGCTGAGCCACGAGGCCTCGGGCACGACGATGGATTCGCAGAGCCAGGCGCAGTCGAACTACGACTTCGAGGACTACCCGCTGCCGACGGTGACGGTGCGGGTGCCGGAGCCACGCAGCGTGCGGTTCGTCTCGCCGCCGGCCAGTCCCACCGGCCTGTCGGCCCAGGCGTCCCAGGGCGCCGTCACCCTGACTTGGGACGACCCCGGCGACAGCACCATCACCGGCTACGTGATACTCAGGCGCGTCCGCGGCGTCGACGCCGCGGGCGAATTCCACACTCTCGTGGCGGACACGGACACGGGCACGGCGGCCACGAGCTATACCGATGCCACGGTGCAGGCGGAGAAGCCCTATACCTACTCGATCAAGGCGATCAACGCGGCCGGAACGAGCGAGCGCTCCCGCGGGGTGGACATCGGCACGCCCGCCGCGCTGACCACGACCCCGGTGGAGCGCAAGCAGGAGCAGCAGGAAGAAACGCAAGCACCTGCGGAGCGGTCCGTTGAGCGCCGGGGACAAACTAGCCCCCGGTTGGAGGCGCAAGCGCCCGCCAAGCCCACTGGCCTGATGGCGGCGGCGGCCTTCAACGGAGTGATCCTCGTCTGGGTCGATCCCGGCGACAACTCCATCACCGGCTACGTGGTCCTGCGGCGCAACCGCGATACCGATGCCGGCGGCCAGTTCACCACGCTGGTGGCGGACACGGGCACGGCGGCCACGAGCTATATCGATGACACGGTGCAGCCGGAGGCGCCCTACAGCTACCGGATCAGGGCGATCAACGCGGCCGGAACGAGCGAGCGCTCCCGCGCGGTGGACATCGACACGCTCGCCGCGCTGACCACGACCCCGGTGGAGCGCAAGCAGGAGCAGCGGGAAGAAACGCAAGCATCTGCGAAGCCGCCCGCCAAGCCCACTCGCCTGATAGTGGCGGCGGCCTTCAACGGAGCGCTCCTCGGCTGGGACGACCCCGGCGACGATTCCATCAGCGGCTACGTGATACTCCGGCGCAACCGCGATACCGATGCCGAGGGCGAATTCCACATTCTCGTGGCGAACACCGGGACTGCGGCCACCACCTATACCGATGCCACGGTGCAGGCGGAGACGCCCTACAGCTACCGGATCAGGGCGATCAACGCGGCCGGAACGAGCGAGCGCTCCCGCGCGGTGGACATCGACACGCTCGCCGCTCCGTCCCTCGACGCTGGTGGATAACGAGGAAGAGGAAGGGCTCCCGGCTCTGCCTGCCACGACCCGGACATAGGTGCTGGTGGGAAGTCGGGTGGGCTCGTCCAGGTGGGTGCAGTGGGGGATAGCTGCCGGCATGACGGTATTGCTCGTAGGTGCTGGCGGAGACGGACCGGCCGGGGGCGGCTGCCTAGTCGAGACGGAACTCGGCTGGGCATCGCATGTCGGGCCGTGGTCCCCGCAAGACCGTTGGAGTTACCCGTGGCAAGCGGTGTTAGAAGCGCGCAAGGGCGGCTCGGCACAGCGGGGATCAATCGCGGAGGAAACACGCATTGATGACCCGATCCGGTTGGTGGCACTGCATCGGATCATGTGGGAACCGCGGTGGCTTGGGCGTACGGTGACGATCCAGCACGAGGAGACCGAGTTGGCGGAAACTGCGTTGGTGCTAGACGCGCTCGCGGGCGACCTGGCTGATGACGCGGCGCTTGGCAAAGAGGCGGGCGTGAGTTACGCAGGAGTGATCGCTGATCTGACTCCGGAGTTATTCGCGTTATTGGAGGGGACGGATTGGCCGAAGCGTGGACGCATACCTGTGCGGATCACGTATATAGAGTGTTACTAGGAACCGGCGGGCATGCAACGCTGGCCGCTGGTCGACCATTCAGTTGCCGGTCAGTTGGGGGCGGGAGCTCGAATAATCAGTAAGCAGACTTCACTTGGCGGCGGTTTCCCCGTCCGCATACTTCGCTATCAGCAGCCGGAAGACCACCCGTTAGGTCGGCATGTGCTGAGCTACGGTCTTATCCCCACGTGTAAGGGGGAACCTGCGAGCATTCCGCTATTATCGGCTCATATCCTCAGAGTCCTCGAAAGACGCTCCCCTAGGCGCTATCCGAGTCCCGGCGTCCAACGCCTGCGCAGCGGACGGGCAGCCGGTGGGTTCGCCCCGGCGTCCCGAACCCCCGCATAAGCACAAGGGGAGGAGCCATGCCGCACGTCGATTGACGATCATTCCCCATCCTGCTCGCCGCTGGCGCGGCGCCAGCCCTGCTATCTTCCCCGATACAGGTACAGGACGGCTCAGCCTTCGCAGAGCCCCCGGACTCTCTGCCGCAGCGTCCCACGACTCGGTCACGCTGAAGTCGGACGTTCCGAATGACGACAGCATCACCGGCTACCTGACCCAGCGACGGAACATCGTCGAGCAGGTTTCTGGCGAGTTCACCACGGTCGAGGCGGACATGAGGGTTTTGTAATTGTCGTTATCGCGACGATCCTCCTCGTCGCTATGAGTTGTTAGCGTCGGAGCGCCGTCCGACACCGCCCAGCTCTCCTCCGTCCTCACCGCCAGCATCGTCCGGTTCTGGAGCCTCAAGGCCGCTTGCAGTGGGACCCTCGTCCGACGACCGCCGAAAGACGCCCAGAATTCTGCGCAACCACAGCCCCACCGAAACAACTCCGCCGAGCACTGCCGCTTCCAGGATCGAGGTAAGGCAGAAAGACGAGCCGAACGAAATTTACTCCTCAGATCGCCTTTCTGACTCTTCCGTGAGCGCGATACGCCCTATTATCGGCGTTCCCGGATTTGATTCTGCCCATCGGATATTCCCCTAAGAACGCTTGCTCGCACTGAATATTCTGTTTTCGGCTCAGCGACAGCAACAAGCGGTCGTTGGTCGTTCTTCTAGGAACCACAACAGCTCCCCGTTCCTGGCGAAGCACCCGCCGATATAGAATCCACTGCCATTCGGCATGGACTTCAAACAAGCGCACAACCGGAAGGCAGATTGGTAAATCGATGGACCGAAGTCAACCTCCGAGCAGTCAAGACCCGCCGCAGCCGCGCCGGCGCAAATATACCCCCTGAGACACTCACTTAGCTTGTTTCGATTTCGCCCACCGCTGATCGCCGCGGTTCTCGCTGTGGTGAGTGTCGGGCTGCTCGCAAGCCTGCTGCCGCGGACGAGCTTCGTTCCACGCTCTTCAGGTGAAATTGTCGACGCCATTGGTCCTGTGTGGCCCAGCTTCGCCGTCGAGCAGGTCATCGACAACGCGCCGGGCGTTATTTCGGAAGTCCGCATCTGGGCCGCGGCCGGCTTCGATCGTGGAGAAGCCCCAATCAGCGCCTCGTTGCTCCGGAGAGCCGACAGACAACCAGTGCGTCAGGTCAAGGCTCGCCTCCTCGCGAGTAAAGTTCTCATCCCATACGTTCTGGACTTTCCGCCTTATGAGCTCGCTCCCAACGAACAACTGGTGTTGCAGCTCTGGGTATCGACCGAGCGGGAAAACAGCGTGATGTTCGGCACCACCGAGCCGACCGGAGACGCAGACACCCTCCCGACGCTCTACGGTCGGCCGACGGGCCAAGGCCCGCTCGCGTATGAAGTGATTTGGAGAGGAACCGGTTGGCAGGCTGCTCGCGAGGGATCGATACCAGACCTTGCGCGCCTGGCGGGCGCGATAGCAGCCGCGGCGCTAGCCTTTGCCATAACGGTCCTGTCGCATCCCTTCATCTCCCGAACTCTGCGCAAAACTGCGGCGAGGGTTGGCACTGCGTTTCTTGAGTCGGTTGATCCGATCTATGGGACGCTGCGGCGGGTGTGGGTCAGGCAAACTGCGCAATCGCTAACGGCGGAAGCTCCATCCAGACTCCGCAGGTTCTACGTCTTTCCGTGGCTCATCCCCGCGTTCGCGATATTGCACTATCTCTCGAACAACTTGCTCCTGTTCCGGGTATCGGAGTCAATCGCGGTCTTCGTCGCTACGATGGCGGTCATCACTGTAGCCTTCGTAGCGTTGCGGCTCGTCTTCAAGAATGCGGCCGTGGCGTCGGCGCTTACCGGTCTGCTCGGAATCGCGTTCTTCTCATACGGCCATATCCACACGGCCCTGGGTGAACTAGCCGACGATAGATATCTTCTGGGACTGGGCACATCTCTCGTCCTTAGCCTCGGAGCGCTTGTGTCGACACGACCCGAGCTGGCGCGCAGGATCGGTTTGACTCTCAACATTGCCAGCTTTGTCCTGGTCGTGTTGCCCGCCTACCAGATCGCCCAGGACTTCTATGTCGGCAGCCGACCGCAAGCCTTTGACCCTTCCGACGGCTTTCCCGGACTCGACGAACGGCTTGCCGAGACTAAAGACAGACTTTCGAGAGACCAACTTAGAGATATCTATTACATCATCCTCGATGAATATCCCAGAAGCGGATCGCCACCCGAATTCGATAACAGCGAATTCGTGCAAGAACTCGAAAACCGTGGGTTCTACGTGGCTCCGCAAGCCCGCAGTAACTACCTTTGGACTAGGTTCTCAGTCCCATCAGCCTTGAACATGAATTACGTTCACGACGAGCGCTCCAATCCGGGCGCCGGGTTACGTCAACGATTGCTGGCGCGGGGAACCGATCACACACTTGGGAAGATTCTGGCGACTATCGGATATCGATACGTGCACGTCGCCTCCGGAGTCGAATGGACAAACACAAGCCGCAACGCCCACGTCGTCGTGGACTTCACGCCAGTTGGGGTAGTTCTTTCGGGAGACGAGACTGAGGACCCTTTCATGCTCGAAAGGACCACACGTTTATCCAGCAGATTTACAGACACATTCCTGCGGACAACGGCCGCCAGACCGTTCCGTCCGAGCAAATTCGACATTCAGCCTGGCGATCCCTACGCGTACGATGGGGGGCATCCGTTCCGGACGCTCGCATGGCTGGATTTCATGAAAAGCGTAGGAACTACGGAAAGACCGAAATTCGTGTTCGCACATCTGTTCAAGCCGCATGGGCCGTATTCGTTCGACAGGCACGGAAACATCACGTTCGACTCGGGGGGCTGGCCAAACGATCATGATCCGACAGTACCCGAAGCCTTTTACGGTCAAGTAATCTGGCTTAACGGTCGAATGCTCGAGGTTGTGGACGCCATTCTTGAAAACTACGATGAACCGCCCATCATCGTGATCACAAGTGACCATGGATACGTGCGGAATAGGGAGTATGGCCACGACATACTCGCGGCGTTCCTGCTTCCGGACGGAGGCGAAGGTGCCGTATATCCGTCAATCACGTCGGTCAACCACTTCAGGGCAATACTGGACTACTACTTCGGACTGAACCTCGGGCTGTTGGAGGACAAGGTCTACCACTGAGCCGGTTGAGTCATCTAGCTGTTGCCACAAGGCGCAGTTTCCGGACTGCCGCTAGCCGATGCGGCGTCGCATCGGGCGTCACGCTGTTCGCAATAAGGCTAGGTCCCTAGGCGGTCCAACATTCTCGTGATTCCTGCTGACGCCGATGGCGCCTGTACGCGATCCGTGGGTCGATCTCGAAGAGATGTCTCGGCCATGCCAAATTGCTACGAGGTCGCACCTGTGGACACGATGTCATTGGCCTCGTCCGCCAAGCATATTCCGAGATTCATCCTTGGTCGGTGATCCGCGTCAACTATTTTTGCCGGTTGCGCGACAATTATTCTTGCCGGTCTGACTGCTTGTCAGTCTGACGATTCCGGGCCGCATTGGTCCTGTAGCTCGGCATGTCGAACTCCAGGATGACCGAGTGGTGGACGATCCTGTCTATCGCTGCCGCGGTCGCCATGGGGTTTGCGAACACCTTCTCCCACTGACTGAACACCAGGTTCGAGGTGATCCCCAGGGATCGACGCTCGTAGCGCTCCGCTATCAGGGTGAACAGCACCTCCGACTCCTCGGCGCGCTGCGTCAGATACCCCAGGTCGTCGATCACCAGCAGGTCGAAGTTGTCCAGCTTCCTGAGCATCCTGGGCAGTTCCAGGTCTCGCTTGGCGGCCAGCATGTCCTGCACCAGTCGGTATGCGGGGATGAACAGCACCGAGCGGCCGGACTCCACCAGTCTGTGGCCGATGGCACACGTCGCGTGGGTCTTGCCGGTGCCGGGCATCCCGAACGCCAGAACGTTGACGCCGCGATCGGCGAAGTCGCCCTCACCTAGTCTCCCGAGCTGCTGTCTGAGCTTCAGCGAGACCCTGTCATGTTCAAAGGTGTCCCAGGTCTTGCCAGCCGGCAGCTTCGATGCTCTCCGCAGACGGTCCACCCGTCGTATCCGCCTGTCCTCAGCCTCCTGCTCCAGCACCTCCACAAGGGTCGGGAGCGCATCGGCGTGTCCGGCCTCGCCGAACCTTCCGACGGTCTCGGCCGCAAGCGTGGGCAGCTTGAACTGCCTGCACAACTCCCTGACACGTTCGGCCACTGCGCTCGCTGCGTGTATGTCCACCATCACGGTGCGCCTCCCACCAGCAGGCGGTCGTACACCCCGAGGTCCACTGTCCCAGACAGCTTCAGGTCCGGAACCGGTGGAGGCGCCGGCGCAGACAGCCTGCGCACCGTCGCGTAGTCGAAGCTCAGACCGGACTCAAGCAGTCTCCCGAGCGCCCTGTCCACCTTCGACTCCATGGTCGTCGCGGCCAGATGCAGTATCCGCACGTACTCGACATCGGCACGCTCACCTCTCCATCCACGCAGCGCGTCGTATGCCAGCCTGAACGTCGCTGTCGGGAACATCTGCTCCCTGAAGCGGTACCGGGCGAACGCACCGGGCTTGCGAACCAGCGATCCTATGATGTGGCGGTAGTCGATTCGCGCCTCGCCGGCGCCGTGTAAGCGCTCCATGCGCTCCACCAGGTGGCCCTTGTAGTACACCTCGACGTGGTCGGCGTACAGACGGACGGCCACCTCCATCCCGATCAGCCTCGACGGCACCGAGTACGTCCGCTTCGCCACCCTGATGGTGCTCCATCCGCGCACCCTCGCTCGGTAGTTGACGTACTCCGGCACGGGAGCAGGCGGCAGTGGTCGCAGATGACGGCGTTCTCGCCGAAGCTTCGAGTCCACCAGCCGGTTGCGCCGGTCGACCACTTGTCGCACGAACCTCCTGTACTCATCCTCCGACTCGAAGTCGCGACTGCCCCTGAGTATGAGGGCCTGGTCTATGGCGTTCTTGAGACGACGGTGTCTCTGTTCGACCACGCCGTTCTCGTGCGATGAGCGTGGGTTGGTCCTGCTGGAAGTACACCTCGCGGTCAGGTCCCCAAAGCGCCCGGTGGTCCCTGATCCGACGCTGCAGCGTCCTCAACTGGGAACTGCCGAACCTGCCCCGGTGTCGCTCGTCGAGCCACTCGAGGATAGTTGTCGCGCTCAGCTCACCCTCGCGGTCGGACCGCAGCAGCGGCTCGATGTCCTTCTCCCAGACATCCGCGAACGGGTCCGGTCTGGTCCGCCAACTCCGTCTGGCCTGCTTGCTCTCCGACGGCAACGATCCTCGCTGCCACTTCCGCGCCGATCTCTCGCTCATGGCCGCTGCTGCCGCCGCTGCCTGCCGTGTCTTCCCTTCCATTACCTTCTGCCTCAGTAGAACTACCTGTTGATCCGTGACCAATGTGGCGCCTCCCGGTGCCCCATGGTCTACCTCACAGACCGACAAAAGTAGTTGTCGTCACCGGCAAAAGTAATTGTCGCTGTTCAGTCGGCAAACGAGAGAAGGTCGGAGACTTAATCCGATAGTGACGCGCCACTATGTCGGCATGGTGCCAATCAAGAGGCCATGGCCGCCCTCAAGACGGGCCGATACTGACCTCGTCCAGTAGCTCGCCAGCCACCCCGAGACAGGGAGCATCGAGGCCCTTCTCCTACGCCCACGCCAGCACGGACTCGCACCGGCACGACCATGCTCTGCGTCACCCACGGAATGGGCTTCGCCCGCGACGTCGCCGACCGCATCGCCTTCTGCGACGAGGGAATGCTCGTCGAGCTCAGAACTCCCCACCACAGATTCAACAAGCCCCAGGAAGGCCGCACCCGCATGTTCCTGGAGCAGATCATCCACCCGTTTCCGGAATAGGCGCATATCAGCGACGATCACGGCATCCTCAAGTACACCTCGAGCGAATCCGGCTCCGATAACCTTGATCCGGTAAACACAGACGACGAATCAAGGAACGAGACGATGATCGCTGTAGTCTCCAAGCCTGCGGATCAGGTTGGTGTTAGCAATCTCAAAGAACTGATCGATTCACAGGTCCCCGAAAGCGATCAGATCGAGTTCAAGGAACGCCTATCAACGAAGGGCGATTCGGATGACAGATGGATAACGCATGGGGACAGACTCGGAGATAGAGCGCGAAACGAGTTACTCGAAGAAGCCGTCGCGTTCGCGAATGCCTACGGCGGCGCGCTGCTATTGGGTATCCGTGAATCCGAGAGTAGACCGCCCGTCGCTGCCGAAATTACGCCCATCCCGAAGTGTCAGGAACTAGCCGAGCGCCTCAATTTAGTGTTCCGTGACTGCGTCGAACCGCAGATACCTGTGATCGAGATATTCGCCGTGCCCACTGATGGCGATTGCGGCGTGGTCGTTATCCGCACAGGCCGCTCGCGGATGGCGCCTCACCGCGTTAAGCCGACGCGCAAATGCCCCATCCGGCGGTATGACAGGTGCGAGGAGATGACCATGCGAGAAATCCAGGACCTCACGCTAAACCTCTCGCGCGGACTAGAGCGACTGGAACGGCAGCTTGAGACACGTTCGAAGCGCCTTGAAAAGGAGTTCGAACGTATCACGTCTCCTGACCGTGCGCACGGTCTCCGAGTGACTGCTGCCCCCTTAGTTGGACCTAGCGAGCATCTTCCTAGCCAACGACTCGACTAGTCTTCGTGAGCGCCCGGCGATTGCAGTACTTTGCTTGAACATGGCTTCATTGAGTTCACGAACGATTCGGCCCTCGCTGAATTCCATCAACTTTTCTTCGCCTCGAGATAGTGCAGGCGTAATAGCCACGTCGTGAGCGAGTGGAAGCCACGCTTGTACGTCTGGATCAGCAAGGTACGTCCGCCCCGGAGGATTCAGCTTGACGATTGGGTTACTTCCAATAACAAAGCTACGTTTCGAGCTTGTGACTATCGCGACACAAAGACCCTTGTTTTCCATAACGCGTAACAGATCTTCGGTGATTATCAGAACGCTCTTAGCTCTGGCGCCATGTTCGATCCTCGACAACGCTCGTGGATCAGCAAGGATCCTGCGGTCCTCTGACGTCAGCTCATAGCCCCTAGACTGGTATCGCCTCGTTATCTCCGACACGAATTCGCGTATTTGCGCCTCCGATACGACGGTCCGCATTACGTCCGGAACACGCCTCCACTGGCAGCAGAAATACACGTCCCAAAACGATTTCTCTTCCCTTGTCAGATTTGGTGGCTTGCCCGCTCGGGCCGCAGTCACGATTTTCCCCATTGTCAAATTTGCTTGCGATTCAAGGGTCGCAAGCGCTGACTCGACTGACGAATCCCTGGCTCCATCGCTGTCCAACACGTTGTAAAGATCGTTTTCCAAGAAAACTTGAGCTGGAGTCGACGGACGAACGACTTTGTCTGAAAAACGTTTGCTGAACCAATACAACCGACCACTTTCGTCCACGAATCGCCTCAAATGCATCTGTGGGACAAAATGGTGACGTTTAGGACTACTCATTGCCGCTTGCTCATCGCCTGAATCGATCGCGGATTGTCAGTCGCATTTCGCCAAGTTCATCTCCAACAACTCCCCCAAAGCATCCTCCTCCGAGATATCCGCCGGCCAGCCGTAGGCGGCGGCTACGGCTGAGTCTAGGTCGGCGTGGGCGTTGGTGAGCCATTGGGGGCGCTGGTTGTAGAGGTTGGTCAGGGTGCGTTTCTTGAGTTGCGTGGCGGCGGCCTCGTCGCGCGGGACGGGGCGCCTGGGGTAGCCGGGGACGGGCTCGTCAACCCATTCCACCCATTCGGGCGGGTTGAGCCAGCGGTCCCTTAGCTCCACCAGCCGCCGGGCGGCGTCGGCAATCGCCACGGCGCGCGGATCGTTCGCGTAATCGTGGGCGGGAACGTCGGGCGTCAGCCCCTCCGGAAACGGGAAAGTCTGGAAGGTTGTGGTCGGCGTGTAGCGCGGTCGGTCCTCCAGGCTCGTGCCAAGCCTGAGCGACCATGCCTCATGAAACCGGCTGTGCAAGATGCCAAAGGTCGTATCGTCGTCGCGGGCGATCACGATTAGCTGGTGGTCGGGACAGATACGCACGTCGTACCAGGCAAAAACCCGGTGCTTTGCTACACAAGGCGTGGCGATATACCGGGTCAGGCCGTCCAACGCCTGCCACATGTCGGGCCGGGGCCGCACATGTCGCCACCAGAACTCCCTGACTCTGCTCTCACGGTTGCGCTGCCGCACTGGCCGGACGTGTTCCGCGATGTAGGCGAACGGCGCTTCGTAGAGCGCGGTGTCGTTCTCCGACATCGTCCATCCGAAGTCGATGATCCACTTGCCCGCCGGACGGCGGGTCAGGTTCATGCCGTTGACCCACGGCTTGAGAACGTCCGAGTTGGGCCGCCCGTTAGGGTTGGCGGGAAGCCCCAGCCATTCCCGGGCCAGATCGCCGGTAACGTCAAACGCGCCGCCCTTGGTGTCGCCCATGAAGGCGGCTCCGGCGTTCTCCGTGAGGCGGCCCGCGTACGTGAGATCAACCGTTCCGGTGGTCAGATCGGCGTTGATGCGTGGCGCGTCCTTCCCGTCCAGGCGCCCGGATAGCCCGGCGTCCTTGCGAGTGAAGCAGATCAGCGATACCCGCACAGCCGCGCCGTCGATAACCCAGGGTTCATCCGACCAGGCGTCATGGATCGCCCCGCGCTCGACTATCCGGTCCAGCACCGAACGGTTGCGTCCGCCGCGGATCGAGTTGGTCGCGACCAAGCCGGCGCGCGCAATCCTGCCGGCGGCGACCAGGCGCTCGGCCTTGTCGAACCAGTGGCATACAAGGTCGGCTTCGCCGTGAATACGGTCGCCATAGAGCCGCTGTAACGCCTCCACGTATGCGCCGCCCAGCACGCCGCGCAGGAGCTTGCCTCCAACAAACGGCGGATTGCCGATCACCACGTCGGCCTCCGGCCAGTCGGGTTCCACGCCGTCCGGGGAGAGGATGGCGTCGCGGCATTCGATGGTGTCGAGCGGCTTTAGGATGGGCTTGCGCGACTCCGAGAAGCCGTTGCGCCGCATCCACTGGATTTCGCCGATCCAGACCGAGACGCGGGCAAGCTCGGCGGCGTAGGGGTTGATCTCGATTCCCTTGACGCTGGCGGGGCCGATTTCGGGGAACGTAAGCGGCAGGCCCATCGCGTCCGCTTCAAGCTGCACCCGATGCTCCAGGTCCTTGAGCGCGTGCAGCGCCAGATAGAGGAAGTTGCCCGAACCGCAGGCGGGATCGAGCACCTTGAAGCCCCGCAGCCGTTCAAGAAAATCGCGCAGCAGTCGTTCCGCTTGCCCGTAATGACGGTTCTGAGCCGCTCTCGACCTGGCCGCTGCGGCCCGTTCCAGACAGGCCGCGATCTCCGCCTTGGCCGCTTGCCACTCGGCAAGCCAGGGGCGCACCATAACCGGCTCGACGATAAGCATGATCTTGTCGCGGTCGGTGTAGTGCGCGCCAAGCTGCGCGCGCTTGCGGGGGTCCAGCCCGCGCTCGAACAGCGTGCCCAGGATCGACGGGTCGATCTCCGACCAGTCCAGGTCCGCCGTCGCAAGCACCGTCTCGATCTCGGCCTTCTCCAGGGACAGCGTGGAATCGTCGTCGAACAGCCCGCCGTCGAACCAGGCGACCTCCTCGAAGCCGATCCGGCCGCCGGTGGCCATCGCGCCGAACAGGTCGCGGGCAAGCTCGGCGAATTCACCAGGTCGCTGCCGTGCGTGCTCCAGCATCCGCGTAAACATGCCGTTCGGCAGCAGGCCGACGTCCTCGGCGAACATGCAGAACACGAGCCGGTTGACGAAATGCGCGACCACCTGCGGGTCGTGGCCGCGCTCCCGCAATCCGTGTGCAAGCGAGGCGAAGGCCGCCGCGGCGCGCTCGGTGAGCGTCTGCCGGGTTTCGCCGGGCCGCAGGCGCTCGGGGTCCGAGAGCGCCCACTTGAGCTTGTTACGCACAGCCGCGCCGGCGAGATCGTCCAACCCGAACTCGTGGACCCGGCTGACGCTGTTGGTCCAGTTGGTGTAGATGCGGAACCGCAGCATGTCGGAGACGATCAGCAGCGGGGGGTTCTCCAGCGCCAGGGCGTACTGCCTGAGCTGGGTGAAGGCGGCGTCCAGGTTGGCGTGTTTGCCCTTGTACTCCCAGGCGAAGTGGTGGCGTTTCCAGACGTCCGCCCAGCCGTCGCCGCCGGTGTCCTTGCGCGCGCCGCGCTCGAAGCAGTAATACTCGCCGGTCGGGTCGGCTTCGGCGGGGGTTGGCTCATCCAGCAGCCGGCACAGGTCGATGAAGTGTTCCTGCGCCGCCGAGCGCTCCTTCAGCTCCGACGCGCGCCACTTGGTGATGAACTCGTATGGGGTCATCCCATCAACCGAGAGAGCGATGCCTTAGCCCTAGCCTCGCCAGCCGCAAGCATGCGGTCTCCGATCGAGTCATCACGCATCTAGTCGAACCTCAGCGCCCCGCTGTCCACCGGCCACGGGTAGAGGGACCGCTCCGTTACCGGGATCTTTCAACCGGGCTCAGACCCAATCCAAATCCCGGCTACAACCGCCTCGGCCAAGCGTGGCTTGTTGATAACCTGCTCCAGCATCTGCTTCCGCCTTGCTATCTGCCCCCCCTCCGATTGCCCAAGTTCTACCATTCCTCGTAACCGTCTTTCAGGAAGCAGGTCAGTCAGAGAACTCATCCATGGCAAATCCCAATCGCGCAACTGCCCCAGAGACCGACACGAGCGTTGCCTCCTACCCTAGGACACACCTGAGTATTTTTGTCTGCGCCGCTCAAAGGCCTCGGCGCCGCCTTCGAGGCTCTGAACTTCCGCGGTAACTTGAGGTAGCTCAAGTCCCCCTGAATTCCGTATGTGGCAGACGTCGTCGCCCGCTTGTCGCGCGACTCGAAAGACCATCTCAGCATCGCCAAGAACTGGGATGTTTGGATTGTGAGTTGCGGCGACGATCTGACGGCCAGACTTGGCAGTGCGCATGCCTTCGACTATCGAATTGATTATGAAGGCATGATCGAGGTCATCCTCCGGCTGATCTATAACAAGGGTGACCCTGCCCCCAACTTACCCTCACTCATAAGTAGAATCTTTTCAGGTTATGGCCCCAATTGGGGCGGGCTGCAAACTGGTTGGGTGTGAGCCCATCCAGGCTCGTGTGCGGGCGTGTTGTGTTGTAGTCGTACCTCCATTCCGCGATGATCCGCCGCGCTTCGGCCAGGCCGGCGAAGAGATGTTCGTTGAGGCACTCGTCGCGCAGGCGGCCGTTGAAGCTCTCGACAAAGCCGTTTTGCATGGGCTTGCCCGGTGCGATGTAGTGCCAGCCAACGCCGCGTTCCTGCTGCCAGCGCAGGCTAGCGTTTGAGGTGAGCTCGGTGCCGTTGTCGCTGACCAGCATGCGGGGGCGGCCCCGCAGCTCGACGATGCGGTCCAGCTCCCGAGCCACGCGGACGCCAGACAGCGATGTGTCGACGACGCGGGCGAGGCACTCGCGGCTGAAGTCGTCCACCACCGCCAGGATGCGGAACCGCCTGCCGTCGGCCAATGCATCCGCGACGAAATCGAGCGACCAGCGCTGGTTGCGGTTCCAGGGGAGCAGCAGCGGGGCACGCGTGCCGAGCGCCCGCTTGCGCCCGCCTCGCTTGCGCACCGTGAGCCGTTCCTCGCGATAGCTGCGATAGAGCTTTTTATGATTGAGCCGGATGCCTTCCCTGGCCAGCAGGATGTGCAGACGGCGGTAGCCGAACCGTCGGCGCTGCTCGGCCAATTCCCGCAACCGCTTGCGGATGCCGGCGTCGTCCGGCCGCCTCGATTCATAGCGGTAAGTCTTCGGATCCATCCCGACAAGAGCGCAGGCACGGCGCTGCGAGTGACTAGTCTCCGTCATCGCCCAGGCCGCGGCCTTCCTCCGCAATCTGGGCGTTAGAAGTTTTTTGCAAGTAGCTCGCGCAGCGTCGCCACATCCAGCATCGATTCCGCCAGCAGCTTCTTCAGGCGCCGGTTCTCATCCTCCAGCCCCTTCAGCTTCCTGGCGTCTGATACCTCCATGCCGCCGTACTTGGACCGCCACTTGTAAAACGTCGCGCCGCTGACCCCGTACTTGCGGCAGAGCTCTGCGGCTGGCAACCCCGCCTGCTGCTCTTTGAGGATGCCGATGATCTGTTCCTCGCGATACCTGCTCCGTCTCATGTCCGTCTCCTCCCATTGAACGGACTCTACTCAAAATCCAGGGCGTTTTCGGGGGCAAGGTCAGTCCGCTTCTACGATTCCCGTGCAACCTAGAATCCATAATTCGCAGCCGTGCTAACTCGCAAAGAGGTGCCCCCTGGCACGCGCGTTTTGGCTGAGAACCGGCCGCAACCCGACCAATTTCGCCTAGCGTGTATATCTCGCCCTGTGGCGCGCCAGGGGCGCGCACCGGGTTGCGATGTGGGCGTCGCCTGCGTGGCAGAGCTCGACGCCAAGCGGAGGCGTTCTTTACGTCCTTAATACGCGGTCTGAAGGAGAGGGGCATGAACTGCCCGTCCGTGGTCGTGGGAGACGGGCACCTGGGAATCTGGGGCGCGCTGGCAGAGGTGTTTCCGAAGGCAAAGGAGCAGCGCTGCTGGAACCACCGGATCGTAAACGTGCTGGACAAGCTGCCGAAGTCGCGGCAGGCGGAAGGCAAGCTGCTGCTGACCGCGATCCCCTACGCGCAGACCAGGGCGGAGGTAGAGCGGTTGAAGGGCAGGTTCCAGGACTGGTGCAAAGGGAAGGGGTTCGAAGGCGCCGCAGAGCTCATCGAGTACGACTGGGAACGCATGGTCACCTTTTATGACTTCCCCAAAGCCCACTGGAAACATCTGCGCACCACCAACATCATCGAGTCGCCGTTTGCCGCGGTGCGGTTGCGGACGGCCGCGGCCAAGCGTTACAAAAAGGTCGCCAATGCCACCGCGGTGATCTGGAAGACCCTGATGGTGGCGGAATCGCGATTCCGGCGCCTCGATGCGCCGCATCTGGTGGCCGAAGTCGCGGAAGGAGCCGTCTTCGTCGACGGGGAGCGCTTTTTGAAGAGCAGGAGAGAAAAGGTCGCCGCCTGAGGCTATTTACACACCTTTAGGGGGAACCCCTCGTTGGTCCCGTGCATCAGATTTGCTGAAAACAAAACCACAGTTCCGCCCGGACAGACAACATCAACGGCTTTCGATTCGTAGATCTCGGCTTTATACCCCTTGGCCTCGACGAGGCCGGATCGCTCGTGGTGGGTGACCCCCTGCTTATGGCTGCCGGGAATAACACGGAGGCAACCATTTGCCTGGTCGGCGTCTTCCAAATAGATACCGCAACTAATTATCTGGTCCGATTCGGTTTTGAAATAAAAATTGTCCTGATGCCAGTGGACAGATGTGCCTCCGCCTGCCAGTTTCGGGAAGAACTTGGCACCGAAAATCGCCATTTGCGGTCCAATCAGGCTTTCGATACGGGAGACGATCTCGGGCTCCTGCGCCATGTCGAGAGCTCGAAAATCGACGACTCCAACCCCCTGGACTTTGTGAAGGACCCCGGTAACCGGATTCCCCTCGGCGTCTACCTCGAGCAACCATGTCGGCGGCCGATTGGTCTTGAGTGATTTGGCTTTCTCGACGAGTTCCTCGAAAACCGAAAAGTACTTTCGCCGCTTGGGCTCGTTGAGGAGACGCGGGAAGACCAAATAACCGTCGCGGTCGAATCGTTCGATCTCGTCGCCCGTTAGCATCGACTTGCCCTTCAGCGAGCGCTGTTTGCGATGCGATGATTCGATACGGACAGATCGAGATCTTGGTGTGGCGGCGGGCGGCGTGTTGCTTATGAAATCGGAATGACTGCCTGCAAGGCCGACTTGCTCCGCACGCACCTCTACCGTCGGGCTGGTGGGAACGTCGTGCAACTTTGTGACATCGCTGGTTGTGGGCCATTGGACAGTGACTCGATCTGTGGTGGAAAGCGTCTGTCCAACGTCATAGTCCGCCGCGAGAACGGCATATCCCATCCCCGCGGCCGCGAACCTCAGGCTGGTAGCGGAATAATTCCGCCATTTCGTTGTGACGAAAGCCATCCGGGGCGTGCGCGCGGATATGACCAGAACGAGGAGTCGGGCAATGGCGAAATCCGTTCATGGATGCGGTTGCCCTTCTCAAATTCAAATGACCATTGCCGCCTGAGCCGGGTGGAGATTGGTAAGGATTTCACCAGGCAGTGGGTGGCGAACTACGTAGGCTCTCCATGTGTGGGGTGGTTTCGTTGGGCGGCTCGACCGCTAGTCGAAAGTACATTCGGCCAGTGTTGCCGGAATTCCCTCTAGCCGCGAGATGCTGCCAAAGGAAGCGGACTGTCACGGCCCGGAGGCCTGGTCGCATGCCGGTGTGGTCGGTTGAAAGTCAGCTCGGTCATGTCTCAAGGGATATGTCGATTCGCATCGTTGTCGATGCGTCGGCGATGTGCAGAATCACATTCGACGGCTGGCAAACTTTCTGAGACCTCGATCTGAAACGAAATCGCAGTGATAGGTACGAGTGTCGGATACAGCAGAGGTTCGTCCGTGACGCGGAAGAGATTGAATTCACTTTTTTCTGGCCGGAGGGAGACTGCTGGGAGGATAGGAACTTCACCGTTCAAATCCTCTAGGCATCGCGCATGGCAGCCATGCCCGGCCAAGCCGCATTGCAAGAGTCTTGCAATTAGACTTCAACTTCAGCGTGGATCGGTCGATGGTGGAGAACGATCGTTCGTCCAGGCGCTCGCCTCCGGGGCCCAAATGTTAATTCCGTCAGCACGGATCGGGTTTTCGCGTCCCGCCTGAGCGCCGCTCAGCGATCAGGGTCGGCTTCCGGAACGTCGGTTCAGGCCGGTAATTCATCCGCCAATCGACGTGATTACGGTCATCTGATCAAGACCCGTCGGTTTTTGCGTGCTGATATTTCGGCTGAGAGTCCTATCCTCGCAGCGTCGAACGCGGCCTCAGTGTCTTTGAGCCATTGCCTGTTCTCAGAATTCAGGTCGAGCAAAAACTGCTTTTGCACCGATGGTTCGTTTTGACCGGCGGTATCGATTGCGCCAACGCCGTCAGCGGTCGAAATCTTCCAATTCTGGCCGTCTCTGATAAGTGTCCCGCCCGTGAAGACGATTCGCTGGAACTCCTCCGCTTCCCCAATCTGGATCCCGCCAGCCCAGATCCAATGCGCCAGGCCACCGCGTTGAAATCCAACCGTCACGCTGTTTGCGAACCGCTCGTACCGATTTTGCGCATCCAGACCTACGTATTCAGCAGCGCCCTCGACCCAGGCGGCGGGACCGAATAGGTCGATCAGAGGATAAATATGTCCGACAAAGAAAAGTGCGGGAGGTCCGGATACTTCAAGATTGAATAGGACTTCGGGGCGTCGTCCGCGCCCTGGCGTCAATCGCACGAAGATCGCGGTAATCAGGTCACCCAAGGCTGCGATTCGATCATGCACGGCGGATTGCGCCTTCGAAAAGGCCGGTTCGTGCGTTACTCGCAGCACCTTGCCTGACTCCCGCAGAGCTTCTCTAAGGCGGTCACCCTGTTCGATCGACCGGGCTATGGGGTATTCCGTCAAAACGTGCTTGCCCGACCGAATCGCCGCCATCGCGATTTCTGCGTGGCTTTCATTGTGAGTACATACGACTACAGCATCCACGTCGCTCCTCTGAACGGCTTCGGTCCAGTTGGTTGTGAGCGGGACATCGTGCCGTTTGGCGAGCTTCCGACCCGTATCTGGATTCCGCCCGGGTATTGCGACGACCGCGCACCCGTCGAGATCACGAAACGCGTCAGCATGATGGGCGGCCATCCCACCTGTTCCGATGATTGCCAGCCTGACGTCGCCCATTCAGAAGCTGACGCTTGCGCTCAGCGGTTGAAATAAGCTCAGCGGTTGAAATAAATTGTGCATCCAGGTCGGATATCCCGCTGCAGGCAGGCTGGACTTGAAGGGCTCCGGGCGACCGGGGCCGTCGGATATGGCTACCACTCGAAGCCCCGCTCTCGGTTCGGAAAGTCGAGCCACGGCTGGTCTACCACCCGAGAAACGATTCTTCAATCGCGGCTGCTCAACGTGCGGCTGTTTGCCTACGAGGCAGGCGTCTCGCCCACTTCGTCTAACCGGCGCCTGGCTTCAGCGTACACATCGGGGGCCAATGGACCCCGCCGCGTGGTGTCCAGGTTTTGACGCAAATGCTCCGTACTCATTGTGCCCACGATGATCGTATGAATGTCGGGATGAGACAACGTGAATCTCAAAAGGAATGCAGTCCGCGACTCACCATCTTCACGCAGCTCATCGAGGTTTGCCTTGTCAAACGTCTCCCATGCCTCGATCGACCCACGGCCATCGCCCGGCTGGCCCTTTTGCACGCCGCCTCGGATCACGGTGCCGATTCCGGCCTGAGCGGCCTTACTGATCCAGTTTTCATGCTCGCGATTTAGAGCAGAGTATGGAATCTGAAATACGTCGAAGACGCCCCAATCGATGTAGGTGGGGAGATCCGGAAGCGTGGTTGAGATGCCGATATGGCGCACTGACCCTGAGTCGCGCATCTCGTTAAGGCTGTCGACGACCCCATGCGTCTCGGCATCTTCAACCGATGGATTGTGCAACTGCATGACGTCCACGTGTTTGGTTTTGAGGAGATCAAGGCTTTGATTCAGGCCTCGAAACAGGTTCTCGCGGTCCCACTCGTGCTCGCCGCCCGATGGCCCTGGACATCCGCACTTGGTGGCGAGGAAGTACTCCGAACGGCGCGAAGCGATGGACCGCCCGATTCGCTCCTCGCTCAAACCATAGTCATTTGCGGTGTCGACGTAGTTGATGCCGGCGGCGAGGACGTTGTTGAGCACCTCTCCCGCCTCGCCATCCGTGGTGGCGCGGCCTCTTGGTTCGCCCCTGAACTCCATTGCTCCAAAGCCCAATCGCCCGACTTCCAGTCCGGTTCGACCCAACGTTCTGGTTGGTATTTGATCGGCCATCGAATTTCCCCCCTCGCTTTGTTTCCCACGCGAACATGATCCGAGACTCGAAACGAGACTTGATTAATATCTCCTTAAATAGGCGGCACTGAATCGTATCAAGCTCGGTGCGGCGACCGGGTTGCGTGTTGACGCTCGTTACCTCAGAACCGGTACCTTCACGGCTCTGCCCGTTTTGGCGGCCGCATTCATCGCGATGACGGTCAGCGTCGACTGCAATTCGCGTTCGAGCGGCAGCGGCATTTCCTTTCCGTCCAGAACGTGCTCGACGAACAGATCGAAGTAGGACGGTTGTGCGGGCGCGGGCTCGATGTCCTCCAGCGGAGCATCGCCCGTAGCGATGCGCAGGCGGCTGTTGTCGTCCACCGCCTCGATCATCGCCTTAGCTCCGAAAAGGCGGAGCTGGTCGTTACCGTGTGAACCGAATTTCAGGGGATTCAGGTAGTTCATGGTCATGTTGCCCACGGCGCCGTTGTCGAACCGGCAGATGCTGCTGGCCACCATCCGCAGTTCCCCGCGGCCGAGGTTTCCCGCCTTCGTCTCGTATGACATTACCTCGGTGATCGTCAGGCCCGTGACCTCCTGCATCGCCCGCGCGCCGTGGATTCCAGACTGCATGATCAGGCCGGCGTCCAATCGTTCGTCAGGCGGACGCCTGCCTGAAACCGGGTAACTCTTGAGGGCCTGCACGCACAGGATGTCGCCGAGGTCGCCGGCCCAAACGATCTCCCGCATGCGGACGAGCGCGGGCGTCAAGGTCGTTCCACCCATTTCGAGGAATCGCGCCGGGCCCCGACGGTCGAGGTCAATCAGCTCATCCACCTGATCTTTGGTGAACGCACAGGGCTTTTCGGCGAGGACGTGCTTGCCTGCCTTTAACGCCTGAATGCACTGATCGGGCTGCTGGTAGCGCACGGGCGAGCAAAACACCACGGCGTCGCACAACGACATCAACTCTTCGAGAGTAGATGTCTGCTGGACGTCGCCAAGGCCGGGATGATCTGCGCCCCACAAACTCACCAGCTGATCGCGCTGAATCTCGCAGGTCGCGACAAGCTCGGCCCTGGGATGTCCCTTGAGCGGGCGCAAAACAGGATGACCGAACGATCCGAAATGACCGATGCGAAGCTTAGCCATGAACTCGCCTCCCTTTGCATCGTTTTAACCAGCGGACGCTTGACAGCTTACGACGGCCGTTCAGGGTGTTCAAACTGCATGCCTGCGCCATGCTCCAGAGTCTTTCGGGCACAACAAGCCGCAAGCCGATACCGACACGCCGTCCGCGGCCCGGTATGCAATTCAGCGGAGCCGAATGAGGCACGATGACAGGATGAGAGCCGACGCCACTCGCCCGGAAACTATGTCGGCATAGTTGCGAATTCGGGAAGGGATTTGCCTAAATCGCGGACGAGCGTTCGCGCGATCGTTTTTGACACGGCTGTAGCATGGGGGACTGCGCGCATGATACGGGGTGAAGAACATGAAATACAGGCGGCTCGGTGATTCGGGGTTGGAGGTTTCAATCGTGGGCCTCGGCTGCAACAACTTCGGTCGCCGCTGCGATGCCGAGCAGACTCGAGCAATCGTGGATGCCGCACTCGATGCCGGCATCACTTTGCTTGACACTGCCGACACCTACGGCCCGCGGGGGCTGTCCGAGGAGTACCTGGGGCATGCGTTGGAGGGGCGCCGTGATCGAGTCATTCTTGCCACCAAGTTTGCCGGGGCGATGGCCGACGATGATCGGTATGCGGGGGGAACTTCGCGCCGCTACGCCGTGCGAGCGGTCGAGGCGAGTCTGCGCCGTTTACAAACGGATTACATCGATCTGTATCAGGTCCATTTTCCCGATCCGGAGACGCCAATCGAAGAGACTCTGACCGCCCTTGATTCCATGGTGCAGGCCGGAAAGGTCCGCTACATCGGAAACTCCAACTTCGCTGGCTGGCAGATCGCAGACGCAGACTGGATCGCGGAGTCTCGCGGCCTCACGCCATTTATCTCCGCCCAGAATGAGTACAGTCTTTTGAACCGCAAAATCGAGGCTGAGGTGATGCCCGCGGCGGAAGCCCACGGGTTGGGCATCCTTCCGTATTTTCCGCTTGCCAGCGGAGCTCTGACCGGCAAGTACCGGAAGGGCCAGTCGATGCCCGAAGGATCTCGTCTTTCCGAGGGAGGGGCGGCGGCGGAGCGATTCGCGAGTGACGCGAAGCTGGAAACCGTCGAGCAACTTCGCAAGATTGCAGACGGCGCCGGCCACAGCCTGCTGGAGCTGGCCTTCAGTTGGCTTACGGCTCATCCAGCAGTTAGCTCGGTGATTGCGGGGGCCACTACGGCCGAGCAGGTTATGGCCAACGCAGGCGCTGCCGGGTGGGAGTTGGATGACGACGTTCTCGATGCGGCGAATCGCGCCAGTGCGTAACGGTTGCAAGGCTCGATCCGACATGGGCTGCGCAAACCGTGCCGGACGATTGCGCGTGAAACAAGCCGATCTGCGACAGGGGCGGAGCGGGCCGCCGGTCGGAACTTCCACGTGCCTGCTATTCTGCCCCTGCCAGTCACCGATCTTGGACTCATGCCGGCCGAGCGGACCGAGCGGAGTTGTTGAATGCCTCAGCTAGTTCCCGGCGACGAGTTCCCGTCCCTGACCGTCAGGCTTGCCGGGGGCGGCGAGATAACAATTCCAGACGACCTGGGGATGACCACTGCGGTGCTTCTTTTCTACCGGGGCCATTGGTAAAGCCACTGCAGGCGGCAGTTGGCCGAGTATCAGTTTCAAATCGATGCGTTCGAGGCTCTTGCGGTGCAGATTGTGGCACTTTCGGTTGATACCGAGGACCAGGCGAACGCCCTCGTCGAGCGTCTCGGGATTAAGTACAAGGTGGTCCACGATGTCAGATTCCCGGAGCACGCCGATCTCATTGGCGCGTACCACCACGCAACGAGGCCGACCATTCATCCGGCGCAGTTCGTCATCGACGCCGATCGCAAGGTCGAGGTGAGCGTCTACAGCACCGGGCCCATTGGCAGGCTTGCGGTGGACGAAGTCCTTCGATTCGTAAGTTAGGGATGGGCCGAATGATCTCAATGGAGACTCACTGAATCCACATTAGAAATCGAGACAGCGGCCCCAATCAGAGCGCGTGAAAGCACAGGTCGGCGTGGAGCCCGTCAAGGGTGACTGCGACCGGATGCGAGCTCTTCAAGTCGCACGAGGCTGCGTTCCAGGATTCGCTTGATCATCGGTGACATGAGTTTTGCCGCAATTGGCAGCCGGGACTCGAACTGCACGATCAACTCCAGACGGGTTCCACCACTCTCCTCGCTTAGGATCCAGCTACCAGCGAGGCGCTTGAACGGCCGCAGACGAGAGCCATTCACCATTTGAACCGCGGTTCGGTGTGGCGGCTTGTAGGTTACGTAAGCGCCCTCCCATTCCCAGAATAGTCCGAATATCAGGGGTGCCCGGTACCGCAAACGCATATTCGGCAAATCATCATCTCGTCCAGATCGGTGAAATTGCTTAACGCTCAAATCCCAGTCGGCGCGCAGATCAACTCTGCTCATAAGGTCCCAGAGGCTCGTAGGTGGGGTGGCAATATGCCGACTCGCCGCAACTTTTGGCACGATGCCGCGTCCTTTCGATCCAGTGACACACGAGATTGTGATGTCGAACGCAAATCCCGGACTTACGATATTCCTAACCCACGTAACGAGATTGCAGTTAGCGGGCGCCCGCTCCCATCCGGCCGCCGCCTGTAGTATCGCGACCGACACTCAGCTTGGGAGCCCGCCGTGGCCGCACTCGAGATCCCCGCGGGCCTGAATGCCATCACGCCGCGGTGGCTTACCGAAGCCCTGCGCTCGTCGGATGTTCTGGAGACTGGCTCCGTCACGCGCGTTCGTGCCGAGGCGATCGCCGGAAACCAGGGCTTCGCGGGCCAGGTTCAAAGGATGCACATCGCCTACAGCGACGCTCGGGCTGCCGCACCGCCGTCGCTCATCGCCAAGCTGCACAGTCCGGTTCGTTCGACCCGCGAGCTTCTCCGAGACCTCGGAGCGCCGACGCGCGAGCTACGTTTCTACCGACAGCTCGCCCCAACGCTGGATTTACGCACACCGGGCCTCTACTACGGTAGCGTGGACCCCATCGGGGGCGCGTTCATCCTGCTGCTGGAGGACCTGGCTCCGGCTCGCGTCGGCGATCCCCTGGTTGGTTGCTCGGCCGACCAGATCGCCGATGCCCTCAAGCATGCCGCCATGCTGCATGCCCGATGGTGGAACAGCCCCGAGCTGGCCTCCATCGACTGGATCCCAACCTTCGAGACCCTCGCAACCAAACGCCACGCACTGAGCCGCCAGTACTGGGCCGAGTTCATCGATCGGTACGGCAGCCGTTTTCCGTCCAGCTTCCTGGCCGCCAGCGACAGGCTGCGACGCGGACTCGACTATGCGCGGCAGCGGCTCTCGTCGCTGCCACCCACCCTGCTTCACGGCGATTTTCGGCCCGATAACCTGCTGTTCAGCTCAACGGACGCCGGCGGGGCCATAGCCGCCATCGACTGGCAGGTGACCATGCGCGGCGCCGGCGTGTGCGACGCGGCGTATTTCCTGGTGGCCTGCGGTCCGGCGGAGCTCCGGCGCGAAGTGGAGAGCGAGGCAATTGCGGCGTACGCGGCCGCGCTCATGGCCCGTGGCGTGCGCGGGTACTCCGACCAGGAGTGCTTCGGCGACTATCGAATCGCGATGATCGATATTCTTGCCCGCGTCTCGGTTCTCACAGTGGCGCTTGGCCCGCGCAATGCACAGGGCCGCGCCCTATTCGCCGCGCTCGCGGAACGTGTGGCCGCGGCCGTCGTCGATCTGGAATGTGTAGACGTGCTGCCCAATTGAGCGAAGTGGGGTTGACCCAGTTTGACAGACACATTCACTATGCCGCTGCTTTGGTCCTGGCGTCGAGTCTTGCGCGCCTCCGTTGGTAGTCCTCTGGGGACAGGTATCGAAGCGCTGAATGCAGCCTCAAGCGGTTGTAAAAGACTTCCATGAACTCGAATATCGCGTTACGGGCTTGGGCACGAGTTGACCATGCGTGCATATGAACGAGCTCGGTTTTGAGGGTGGCGAAGAAGCTCTCGGCGACGGCGTTGTCCCAGCACTGACCCGGCCGGGACAGGGACTGGCGTATGCCGTTGGCGTCGAGCAGATTGCCGAACACGGTCGAGGCGTATTGCGAGCCGCGGTCTGAATGCAATATCAGCCCGGGAGCGGGCCGGCGATGGTGGATGGCCATGCGTAGAGCGTCGCAGACGAGTTCTGTACGCATGTGGTCGGCCATGGCCCAGCCGACGACGCGCCGCGAGGCGACGTCGATCACCGTGGCCAGGTAGAGCCAGCCTTCCCAGGTGCGGATGTAGGTAACGTCGGAGCACCACAGCCGATCGATCTCGTTGGCAGCGGGGACGAAGCTGCGCTTGACCAGATCCACGGCGGTCGTGGCCGCATCGGGATCGGCGATGGTGGTGCGCCTAAACCGTCGCTTGCACCGCCCCACGATGCTGTTATGACGCATGCGCCGCGCCACCCGCTTGCGCCCGCACGCCTGGCCATCGTTACGCAGCTGAGCATGAACCCGCGGGGATCCATAGGTGCCGCGGCTGGCGGTGTGGATGTCTTTGATCTTGGCGAGTAGGGCTTCATCAGAGGACTGGCGCGCCGAAGGGATCTGCCTGGCCCAGCCGTAGTAGGCGGCACGGGAGACCTCGAGCATCACGCACGCCCGGCGGGCATTGCTACGCTCAACCCTCTCCGCCTCGATGAACGGGTACACGTTCACCGGGTCTCCTTGGCGAAGAAAGCCGTTGCGCGCTTCAGGATGTCGCGCTCTTGCCGCAGAATGCGGTTCTCCTTGCGCAGCCGGGCCAGTTCCACACGCTCTTCGGTGCCCAGCCCTTCGCGCTCACCGGCGTCGATCTCGGCCTGCATCACCCATCTGCGGACCGCCGTCTCAGTCAGGCCCAAGTCTCGGCAGACTTGGCCGATGGACCGATCGCCTGCCTGGCATAGCTCTACGACTTCAGCCTTGAACTCCAGTGTGAACGAACGCCTTTTTCGCTGCTCTCGCTTCTCCATCTAGACATCCTCTCCGGGGCAACGCCCCACATTTTGGATGTCCGCCAAAACGGGTCAAGTCCAGAATACGCCGCGACCGTGTGTTTCGTTACCTAACCTAGTGCGACCGCACCTTTAACCTGCGGGGAGGTTAGCTCGCCCTTGCCGCTCGGCTCATCCCACTCATCACCGGCACCGCCCCGCTCACTCGCAGTCCGGCAACTCAAGCGCGTCCAGATCGTTGTACCTGATCTTTTTCAATCCCTCGGGTATGCATCCCGTCAACTCGTTGCCAGATAAGTACAACTCATCCAAGTCTGTCAGCCGCGCCAAATCCGCAGGTATCGCACCGCTCAGACGGTTTTCGTAGAGGCTCAGCTCCTCCATGTTCTTCAACTCGCCCAACTCCCCCGGTATCGCACCGCTCAGTTGGTTTTTGTGGAGCATCAAGTCCTCCAGGTTCTTCAGCTCCCCAACCTCCGCCGGTATATCACCCGCCAACTCGTTGTCGCTGAGGTCCAACACTCTCAGACCTGTCAACTGTCCCAACTCAACGGGGATATCTCCCGTCAAATGGTTGTGGCTGAGATTCATATTCGTCAGTTCGCTCAACCGGCCCAACTCTGCCGGGATCTCTCCCGTTAACTCGTTGTCGACGAGGTTGAGGTACTCGAGCCCGGTCAACTGCCCCAACTCGGCCGGCATCTTCCCCGCAAGCCGGTTGCGGCTTAGGTCCAACCCACCTAAGCCGCTCAGTCGCCCCAGCTCCGCCGGTATCTCCCCGCTAAGGTAGTTATGGCTGAGGTTCAGCCCCTTCAAGTTCTTCAGCTCACCCAGCTCCGGCGGTATCTCACCCTTTAGGTTGTTGCCGCCAAGCGACAAACTGGCAAGTCCGCTGAGCTCGCCCAGCTTCGCCGGTATCTCTCCGCTTAGGTAGTTACCGCTGAGATCAAGCCTCTCTAGGTTCGTCAGATCGCCCAACTCCGCGGGAATCTTACCCATCAACGCGTTGTTCGACATGGCCAGCACCCGCAGCCCTGTCAACCTGCTCAGCTCGGTAGGTACCTCACCTGCCAGCCCCCATCCTGCTAGCGCTATCTCAGTCACCCGCGGCGGCGATCCTTCCACTACCACCCCTTCCCACTCACTCATGCTCCACTCGACGAACCAATTCAACCCGTCGGGCCCCGCCACGGCGTTCTGTACCTCCAGCAGCGCCGCGCAGTCCTCGACCAGCCCGGGATTCGCCTCAGGCTCCGCTACCGCCACGCCATCTCCGCACGCCGCCACGTGGGCCGAGATATCGCCTCGCACGACGCCTAGCCCCACCAGTTGGCCGTCGTCCTGTCTGCCCACCAGCACTCGCAGGTCGGTCCCGTCCACGGCGACAGTCACCAGCGCCATCGACTTAGCGGGGTCATTGGACCGTCGACTTCCGAATGCACCGACCATCGCTATCCGCGTCCCGTCAGGCGACCACGCCGCGTCGCTTATCGAGTCGGGTAAGGGCTTTCGCACCGTCACTCTCGCAAGACCCCCGCCGTCCGGTCCGATGACGTGCACCTCGGAGTAAAGTCGGTCGTAGTCGACGTTGTTGACTAGGAACAGAATCTTCGATCGGTCAGGTGACCACGACACTTTGTTGATCCATGCCTTGGACGGATCAAGCTCCCCGTACCCCGGCTGCCAACCGTCGATCGCCGTCAGTCGCCGCGCGTCCGTCCCGTCCGCCGCGATCGTGTACAGCGCCACCTCGTCCCCGTCCACCTTCGCGTAAGCTATACGCTCACCGTCTGGCGACCACGTGGGTCCGCTTACCGCGTCCGTAATCCTCAGCGGTTCCCCAGCCCCTATTACGTAGATCGCTCGCCCCTCGTCTTCGTCCCTGCCCACATATGCAATCCGCTCACCGTCAGGCGACCATTGCGGCGGATGGCGCGCAACCAGCCACGCCTCCACCCGCCGGTCCGTTCCGTCCGCCGCCATCGAGTGGATGTGTACCCTCTTCGCCAATAGGTCTTCCAGTCCACCACCCGATACGAACGCTATCCGCCCCCCGTCCGGGGACCAATCCGGATAGTTTTCAAATGTGTCGTTCTTCGTAAGCCGCCGCGCGTCCGTCCCATCGATGTTGACCGTCTCTAGCTCGAATTCAAGGTCATCACGTGGCCCGTCGTCGCTGGACGGCCACTCCCGCACGTATTTGCATGTCGAATAGACGATGCGCGCGCCGTCCGGCGAGATGGCGAAGTAGCTCATCGGTCCCGTTCTACTCCCTCTCTGGGAGGACGGATGCAGGATCTGCCGAAACCCGGTCCCATCCACCGCGACCGCATACACCCCGGGCCCCTCGCTGAACACAATTTGCGTACCGTCCGGGCTCCACCGCACGAACCGCGGCCGGCTCAGTGATCCGGGGGCAAAACGAGAGTCGCAGGGACCAGGATCACCTATTGATGCCTCGACTGACGCCTCAGTTGATTTCTCGGGAGACGGAAGCAGTCCGTGAACGGGAGGTTTTCGGGTTACGATATTCTCTGTGACGTTCGGCTGCTCCTCGCACCCAAACGCACTCAGCCACATCGCTAAACTCACTACCGCAAGGACACAGAATCTAGCCCTGCAACGAAAGCGACTGGTCCACTTCATCACCGTCACCTCGACTGATACAGCGCTTAGATAGCATTAACGTCAAAGGCGTGTGGGGACAATCGGCGGCTCACCGAGCCTATCCCGCGCATCGGCGTCGTCCCGCCTTTTCTCCCCTCATCAAGATAATACGCAGTCTGCCTGTAATTCGTTCCGTAGCGTACGGTGCCCACACTATCAATGGCAGGCAGGTCAATCACGTCGGCTTGACCTGCCTGCCATTCGACAATCGTCCACACCATCGTCAGCAGTGGTCTGCTCCCCGAAACCTGGTCCAGGATAAATGTTAGAAACTGGGCCAATTGGTCTTGCCCTGTCACCGCAGGCCAAGGGTAGAGTGGAGCGCACCGCGGGGACGTACCAGGACAGGTTGGTGACAGAGCTTGGGCTCGCGGGTGCAGTCACCCTGGAGGAGGCCAACGCCGTGCTGGAGGAGTTCCTTGACCGCTTCAACACTCGCTTTGGAGTGCCGGCACGGCACCCCGAGGCTGCCTACCGCCCGTTGGGACCGGACGTATGCCTGGGCAGGGTGCTCTGCTTCAGACACAGCCGCAGGGTGGCCAGGGACAACACGGTGAAGTACAGATGGAGAACGCTTCAGCTGCTGCCGGGGACGGAGCGGCGCAGCTATGCGGGAGCGGTGGTAGAGGTCCTGGAAGGCTTGGACGGCCAGTTGGCAGTGCGTTACCAGGGAGAGATCATCGCCAGCCAGGAGGCGCCAGCCCGCCCGAGCGTACTCAGAAGCTTCAACGGCTCTTCCTCACACCGGCCACCCACATATGGCGGTCGCAACGGTCTGGGCAGGCGCTGGAAGGCGGCCCTGGCAGCACTCGACACCAGAATGGACATCGCCGATGCTGACGACACCGCCGTCGACAACGGCACTGCCAGAGTCCGCAAGCCGCCTGCCACGCAACGCAACAAGCCCACGCCGCTTCAGACGGCAAGGTGGAACGCCGTTCAGAAGGCGAAGCGCAGGGGCCTGTCGATTCGCGGGGTCGCACGCGAACTCGGCATCCATCGTGCCACGGCAAAGAAATACATGGAGGCTGTGAGTCCACCCGTGAAGCGCTCCGTGGTCGGGACCGAGTGATCTGCTAGCATCGGCCCGAGTACCGGTGACATTTATGCTGGTCACTTAGCCGGACATTTATCCTGACCATCGACACCGCGTGGCCTGTTTTCTCGCCGCCCTTGACATGCCGGTCGTTGCCAGTATCCGCGCCCGCCCTTTTCGCTTGCTCGACGCACTACCAGATTTCGCCCTTCGCGTAGAGATTCTCCGCAGGTCCAATTAGGAACGGATCAGGCTCGGCTACGCGCTTACGCACGCCTCGGTCGTACTTCAGACTGCGCAGTACGTAGCGCATGCAGGCCAGGCGAGCACGCCGCTTGTCGTCTGACTTCACGACCACCCACGGTGATGCCTTCGTGTCTGTCGCTGCGAACATCCCCTTCTTCGCTTCCGTGAACTCGTCCCACAGCGGCAGCGACCGGACATCGACCTGGCTCACCTTCCACTGCTTAAGCGCATCCTTCCTGCGGGACATGAGACGCCTGAGTTGCTCCTCACGGCTTACCGAGAACCAGAACTTATACAATCGAATGCCTTCGTTTATCAGCATCTCCTCGAACAACACCGTGTCTCGCAGAAACCGCAACGTATCTGCCGGCGTGCAGAATCCCATCACCGGCTCCACCACCGCCCGGTTGTACCAAGACCGGTCGAAGAATACGATCTCCCCGCTCGTCGGCAGGTGCTGAACGTAACGCTGAAAGTACCATTGCCCACGCTCCCTGTCGGATGGCGCCGAAAGCGCCACCAGAGTCGCGCCGCGCGGATTGAGGTGCTCGATGAAGCGCTTTATCGCCCCGCCTTTGCCGGCAGCGTCGCGCCCCTCAAACAACAGGACGATCCGCTCCCCACTCTCAATAGCCCACCTCTGCATCTTCAACAGTTCGATCTGCAGCTTCGCCTTGTCGCGTTCGTATTTGCGCCGGGACAGTCTCGTCGAGTAGGGATACGTGTCGCTGATGATCTGGTTGGACCGCGCGCTCTTTACCTTCTCCACGATGTCCAGCGGGACACCTGCAGTCGGGATAAACGGAACCAGGCGTTCCTTTACCTTGCCCGGTCTCGCCATGGTGGTTTCGAACCCTAAGTCCTCAGCAAATAGAGCACACAGAGAATTTCGCACGATCATATGTGCGTGCCAGGAGGCGAGTCAATCCCCGACGCCTGGCCCACAGGCCGACGTGCTCGCATACAGCGTTGTCAGAGTTGACATGCCCCCTGAGAATTCGTCCGGAACGGGGATTCGACCGCTGGGTCGCCGCAAACGGTCCGATGGCAACGGTCGGAATAGACGCGCCAGATAACTGATCGAATCCTAACGAGACGCTATGAGTTGATGGTGGTCAAGCTCACATTCGCTTATAGCGCTGCAGTGGTCGCCGGTCGCGCATGATTGAAACCGTTGTCTGCTAACGCCGAGCGGCGCATCGGTTCTGTCAGCTTCCGAGGTAGACCAATTCGGGCAGGTCAACTGACGAGTCAGGGGGAGAAGCTTCCACCTGCCAAGTTGCTCGTAGCAGGGTTCGACCCGCGACACGCATAGCCAATTGGGCGATTACAATCCTGCCCTCCCTCCTTGGCAAACCCACATAAACACCGCCATCATCGGCCTGACCCGGATCGATATGGTTCTTCCGCGCTCTATCGCGGGGAGCCGGGAATCAGCCGTGCTGCAGTCAGCGGGAACTCAGCCATACGTGTCGAAGCCATACACCTCTTCGTCCCGCTCACGACCCATGGCCCGCTCAATTTCAGAGCGGCAAAGAGAACAGCCAGCCCGACCGACAGCGGCGATTTCCGAATCTTCAGATTTAGCCAAGCCCTCGAAATATTCAAGCCGCTTTCGCAGGTTGTCAGACTCTCTGCCCGACTCGACGATCGGAACCCTAGGAAACATGACCACACTCGCAATACGGTCAGGTGTCCAGCCAGCCGCACAGGCGATCTTGATCTTCGGTTCGGAAACGCTACCGAATCCGTCCTCATGCACTGCGCTCAGGTGATCCATCGCCAGCAACTGCTTGAATGACGAAGGGTCGTCTCCCACCAGTTGCTGAACCAGCCATCCGTGAAAGTAAGCTTCGTTTTCTCGAATAGCGGCGAGGATTCCAGTTCGTTGCTCCACTGACAGATTTTCGGTTGCGGCATCGATCCCGCTCGCAAGGTCGTCCGAGTCTCGCCATGCACCCGAACTGAGCTGTATCAACAGCCATTCAGCAAATAGATCCGTCTCGCTTGTGAACAACCAACTGGTCAAGGGATCACGACCGGGCACGCGCAGCATCGCCTCCCGCCAGTCTTCGAAGAGATCATCGGGCACGCGCGGACGCTCGTTACGGCTCCAAAGATGTACGGCCGTCGTTTCGGCGACATGAGATGAGGGATGAGCCAGTAGCCATCGGAGAGTTGGCTCGGGAACCTCCTTTCGAGCGACCAGGGTAGCGAGTCCACCCATGAATTGAGGTACGAGATCAAGCGTTGCTTCCAACTCCATTTCGAGACGGTCTTCGACGGTAAGGACAACAGCTACACCCGCGGGCCAAGCGTTTTCGGAATTCAGCGCGCGCAGCACCAATGGAAGCGCCGACTTACAGTCCTTTGTCCTCGCAACTCGCAATAATGGTTCGATCGCCAAAGGTGTCAATCTCAGGTCAATCGACCGCTCTGCCCATCTGTACGGATCAGCGACGCGTGCGGCTATCGCTTCCATGAATGTGCTGGTCTCATCGGGCCAATTGATCCCAGTAAGTGCGGCGCTTCGGTTGGCACTCAGGATGAGGGGAAGAACATAGTCAGGACCACACGGTTCGAGATCGACGGCTAAGCGGCGCGCGGCCTCGCTCCTACGAGCGGACTCCTCTTCGAAATCGTCTGGATGTGGGCGGATCGGATA
The DNA here is from genome assembly GCA_965218195.1 of Chloroflexota bacterium. Taxonomy (GTDB): domain Bacteria; phylum Chloroflexota; class UBA11872; order UBA11872; family VXNJ01; genus JAPOVO01. The sequence continues at coordinate 3,059,875 of OZ244593.1, read as the reverse complement.
GAGCGTCGCAAATAGGTTTGGAGTCCCAACGTCTACTCCAAGATTAGCTCTGCGTGAGATTTCGCTGATGCGTGTGAGGATGCCGGGATGTTCTGAGAACTTGCCAACAAGATCCGCCGCCATCACCGAGGCATGTGATCGCATGAATGTCCAAGTCTCTTCGGGAGGCGACTTTGGCAGGCTGGCGCAAAACGCCCAGTCATGGAGTATTTTTAAGAGCGCCGACCAATCCTGTGGGCCATCGCTAGGAATCGTGTCGCGGACGGTTGGCCAGTGGTCGACGAGTCCATTCAGACACTCACGCGAGACTAGACCTTGTGCGATAGTGAGCGACCATCCTGAGCCTGGGTTCGAAGTAGCGGACTCAAACTTCGGATCCATAGCCAAGCACAATGCGTCGAGCGCAACTTGTGAGTGGCCGCCATTGGTCAAGCATCTCGACGCCGCGCTCGTGAGCAGCTGTCGACGCTCAAGCTGCGAATGGTCATGATACGGAGCAGACTCAATCCACCTTTTTATGATTCCAAGTGGACCATCATTATCTGTACCCCTTACATGTCGATCTTCTGCGGCCCGCTGGAGCAATAGCTGGAGCGTCTCCGTCGAGTTTGTTACGAGCGAGTACCGAGCAATGTCCATTAGCCACTCGGGACGTGTAGCGAGGGCGAACAGTGCTTCTCGCCTCCCGAGCCGCGAATACTGCGCGAAATCGGCGGCTGAGCCGCTGCGGCGAAGTATTGGCTCGATATTATCCGCGGTAACGTGGGCGCCCATCAGTGCTGCGCCCACTAAGGAACTGACGATTCGCTGCTCACCGAAGTGATTGAGAGCCGGTCCCAGCGGCAGGTTTTGATAGCCGTTGGAGGAGAAGAACATTTCGCCGACGCTCGCGTAGCGCAACTCCCGCGGCCACACCGAGGCTTTCTCAGTCAGAGAACTGGCCCGAAACACGCCGGTGTGACCTAAACGCACTAGTACATCATGGCCGTTTGATAGGTTCAGGCCCGCAAGCTCGCACACGTCCTCCAGTGACGTGCCGTCGTCGCCTGCAAGAGCCATCACAGCCAGGATGGCCATGCCCTCAGGGCCGGTGATGCGGGTAATCGCGGTTTTGATCTCCCGAAGTAGGGATTTGCCCGAGAAAAGGGATCTCAGATCGCCTCGTAACGTGTGCTCGCAAAGCGTTGCCGCGAGTCCAGGACGACCGCCTGACTGGTTGACGATCGCTCGCTGAAGGTCGTGGTAACCGCCAATCCCAGCCGACTTGACGACTTCCAGAATCTCGTCGAGAGAGAGTAGCGGAAGGTCGAGGGCCGAATCGTCGCCTAGGCCGAGAGCCTGCAACACCCCATCTTTGTCTCCCGGCCAAGTCACGGCTGCGATCCGAAAGTCGGCGTCAACCGCCGTTCTCAACTGCTTCAGCTTGTGAAGTGATTCCAGTTGACCGTGGGCGTCGTCGAGTATGACCACTCCCGGCCTCATTTCGCGAACGTCGTTGGCAACCCTCTCTCTATCCAGATCGACCAGGAAGAGCCAGCCGCAATCAACAAATTGCCTCAGCAGATGCGTCTTTCCCGACGCTGGATGTCCCGAAACCACGATGTCGCCTGAGCTCTCGGATAGCCATTGGACATCCGCATCGCGTCCGACCAACGGCAGGTCACTCTGAATCCGGGACGAGCGCGGAACCGCGGAGAGAGCATGCGGCGCACCGCTAAGCCCGAGCAACTCGCGGGTCCATGTGGGTGACCGATAGAGCAAATCGGCAAAAGCTCGTTGCCCGTGGAGATTTACCAGTTGGAAACCCTCTTCGTATGCTGCCTTGCGCAAATCCTCATGCAATGACCCCGTTGCGGCTCGGCTGGTCGCAACAACCACGCGCCGTGCGGTGATGCTCGAACTTTGGCATTTATGGCTTCGAAGACTACCGACCAAGTTTCGTTTGACCTTCTGCCCTGCAGTAGCCGCAAGTAAGAAGGGCCCATCAGGACTCGACGTGTCGAGTCCGTCCATCCCGAGGTCACGTCCGCCCTCGACAGGCGTTAGATTGGGGTAGATCGGTCGAAGAAGGTCTTGAGCACAATGCTCGAAAGTATCCCCATCCAGACTCTCTGCCAAACCCTGCAGAATGGACTTGTAGAATGGGTCTCGGATCACTTGTTAGAGCGCTCGGCGAACAATGAACTCGTCCGGTATCCGCCCGATCAAAAGCCGACCGCCAGCTTACTCGAAGGCATGGTTCTGCAAGCTATGTCGCTGATAATCACGAATCCAATGTTACCCAAGAAGGTGGCGTGCCAGGCGGAAGTCAAACCACACTTTCCCTAGGTCGACCGAGCACGGATGCCCGATCGTTCCGCTGACCGCCGCTTGATATCCACTCTAGCGCGGCTTCGTCGCTTACTGGCAGCTTTCGGATGCTGACCTTGCCCGCAACTTGGACCGCCACCGCCGGCCACGCGACTGGTGCGGTATCCGACCGAGCACCTGATGCAGTCTCGCCTTGGCAGGCAGGTCAAGCTTCCACACGCTCGCTGCGGAGGGCGAGGTTGGATGCTCGACTCGTGGAACGGATGATCTCGAAGAAGACGAAGGGTGGATGGTTTGGACCCGTTGGTAGTCAGCCGACGGCCTCGTGTCGCACTCCCGTCTCGGCCCCTCCCGTTGACCGGTGAACTCAGCGCAGCGCGGGAATGGAGTGGCCGGGACCTCGACCCTATGTCTGCCTAGTGGGGATCAAGGGGCGATGGCAGCACTTACCAGCAATCGCGGTTGCTCTATCTGCGGTTAGCGCCTAGTCGTCGGACCGGTTCAGCAGAGGATATCGTGCCGCTCTTCAGCCCTCCGTCAACGACCGGCGCAAGTCCGGTGCTGGTCGGACTACCATAACTGCAGGTACAACCCTTGGGGACAGGCCATTTCACGATGGATCAGCTACAACCGCTCGACGCAAGAGTCCGAGTGCTTCTGTCGTGGGAGATGCTACGCGGTCAGGAGGTTTCGGAATCCGATTTTGTCCGAGCGATTGGCCAGTTGCCTGTGGGACAGTTGCTGCCGGGTCTTATCGCGCTATTGCAGTACGGCGATGCCAGTGAGCCAGCAGCATATAAAACACTGGATCGTCGGATCTGCGATCTCTTTCCCACTTGGGCAGCGCGCCGTATAGCAGAAAGGTTGTCTCGGGAAGATCATTGGGTGTTCTTCTCGCAGTGGCAGCTACTGTTTGCTATCAAACTCCTGTGCACTTTTGGTTCCCGGGACGCCGGTAAAGATCAAGCCAACGATGACAAGTTCATCGACCTCTTGCTGAGGACCAACAGTTTCTACCCCGGTGGAGAATCCGATCTCAGCACGGAGGATGGCGTCGAGGGAGCTGTTCAAAGGAGCGCCCTGCTCGGGTACTCGCTCATAAGACATGAACGCCGCAGCAACCTGATAGGTCGATACTCTGAGCTATTTGGCCGGTTGGCCGCACCAACCAACCAGAGCGAATTCAATAGCTGGGTGGACATTCAGAACGTAGTGAGGACCAAGCTAGGTGTTCAGTTGGAGGCGTTTAAAGGGGTGCTGTTTGCGTTGTCTGCTTGTTCAATTGCGGGATCGTCGTGGCCAGACGATGGCCAGGCGCGCCCGCGACTTGGCCGTCTGATTCCTGACCGATACTTCGCCAACGCGAAAGTGGGCCAGGAGGAACTGAATCGAATCCTAGAACTTGTATCGACTTCCCCTGGCGAAATCCGCGAAAAACACAAGTTCGCATACGGTGACCAAATCGGTAACCCGGTGGATCTAGGCATCCTTTTGAGAAAGCCTGCCATCACACTTCCCGATGGCGGCCTTGCCGGAATATCGGGCCAATTGCTTATCCAGCGGTACACCTGCGGACTGTACTGGGACATACACGACGCGTTGCCTGATGGTGGAACCGCCAAGCCGAACCGTCAATCGTTCCAGACCTTTTTCGGAGAACTCCATGAACTTTACTGCCGGGATGTTCTGGACCGGATCAAGGCTGGGCAGCTACGAGCAAGAAGGAAGATACGTTTGCTGTCGGAGAACGACTACCCATCGGGAAGCGGGGCAAATCCGGATAGCTTGGTCATTGAGACCATAGGCAGCACCAATACGCGTTGCATGCTGTTCGAGTTCAAAGTTGGCCGGCCACGCTACAAGGACAGTCTAGTCGAGGGTGACGTTCGAGCATTCCAAGACGACTTGAAACTTAAGATTGAGGACGGACTGGACCAAGAGATTGACTTCTGCCGACAAGTACAGGCCGGCCAACGCGACATTCCCGGCCTACTAACTCGAGATGTAACCGGATGGTTCTTCGTCATCGTCGTCACGGACCCTTTTCCCTCGATGGGTGTGCTCCTCGAACCGCTCCGAAGGAAACTTGCTGACTCCGATGGTCTCGGCGATACCCGCCGGTATGGACCGTTTATCTTGAGCCTTGCGGAGCTTGAACAATTGGAAGCGCTTCCCAAATGGCGCGTCTCACAGTTGCTCATTGATTGGGCAAACGGACCAGACCGCCTTTGGCCGTTCAATACGTTCTATGCCCATCGGACCAGAGGTCAGCCGATCGGCAACAGCCACGTTGCAAACTTAGCGAAGGAGGACATGGATAGGGTTGCCAACACCCTATTTGGTCACTCAGCTCGCCTGCGACAGCCAGCTATCGGCGAAGAGTAAGGGAACCAAAACGTATCTGAATGGCCCCACAGCCGATGCGATTCGAATCTGTTTGACCCGTACGACCGCCTCCTCATGGAGGTGTAAACGGCGGAGTAAAAATGTACCGGCGAGGCGGGGGAAGCGTGTTGCTGGCCAGCATAAGCGTCCTCCCTAACTGGCCAGCAAGAATGTGACATTGACTCAGAAAGAGCAGGCAAGGCTACAGATCCTCAACAGCCTACTGGTAGAGCACCTAACGCGACACCGGAGCCGCTGAGGTCCGAGGTGCTGCAGCTTGCTCGATCCCGCTACTCGGCAGCCAATCACTCTCACCTGAGCGAGCTGCTCAGGGAGCGTGAGGGCATAGACATCGGTCGAACCAAACTGCGACGGATACTGACAAGCGCCGGTCTGAAGAGCCCGCGCCAGCGTCGGACGCCCCGGCACCGCGTGCGGCGGCAGCGGATGCCCCGCGCGGGCATGTTGGTACAGGTGGACGGCAGCCATCACCGGTGGCTTGGAGACCATGGTCCTCCATTCGCGCTGCTGCTGGCCGTCGATGACGCTACTGGCATCGTGGTCAACGCCCTGTTCTGCAAGCAGGAGAACACCCGCGACTATTTCCTGCTGATGAGGGGCCTCTGGGGTTGACCCGGTTTGACAGGACACATTCACTATGCCGCTGCTTTGGTCCTGGCGTCGAGTCTTGCGCGCCTCCGTTGGTAGTCCTCTGGGGACAGGTATCGAAGCGCTGAATGCAGCCTCAAGCGGTTGTAAAAGACTTCCATGAACTCGAATATCGCGTTACGGGCTTGGGCACGGGTTGGCCATGCGTGCATATGAACGAGCTCGGTTTTGAGGGTGGCGAAGAAGCCTTCGGCGACGGCGTTGTCCCAGCACTGACCCGGCCGGGACAGGGACTGGCGTATGCCGTTGGCGTCGAGCAGATCGCCGAACACGGTCGAGGCGTATTGCGAGCCGCGGTCTGAATGCAATATCAGCCCGGGAGCGGGCCGGCGATGGTGGATGGCCATGCGTAGAGCGTCGCAGACGAGTTCTGTACGCATGTGGTCGGCCATGGCCCAGCCGACGACGCGCCGCGAGGCGACGTCGATCACCGTGGCCAGGTAGAGCCAGCCTTCCCAGGTGCGGATGTAGGTAACGTCGGAGCACCACAGCCGATCGATCTCGTTGGCATCGGGGACGAAGCTGCGCTTGACCAGATCCACGGCGGTCGTGGCCGCATCGGGATCGGCGATGGTGGTGCGCCTAAACCGTCGCTTGCACCGCCCCACGATGCTGTTATGACGCATGCGCCGCGCCACCCGCTTGCGCCCGCACGCCTGGCCATCGTTACGCAGCTGAGCATGAACCCGCGGGGATCCATAGGTGCCGCGGCTGGCGGTGTGGATGTCTTTGATCTTGGCGAGTAGGGCTTCATCAGAGGACTGGCGCGCCGAAGGGATCTGCCTGGCCCAGCCGTAGTAGGCGGCACGGGAGACCTCGAGTGACCCTGCCCCCAACTTACCCTCACTCATAAGTAGAATCTTTTCAGGTTATGGCCCCAATTGGGGCGGGCTGCAAACTCGTTGGGTGTGAGCCCATCCAGGCTCGTGTGCGGGCGTGTTGTGTTGTAGTCGTACCTCCATTCCGCGATGATCCGCCGCGCTTCGGCCAGGCCGGCGAAGAGATGTTCGTTGAGGCACTCGTCACGCAGGCGGCCGTTGAAGCTCTCGACAAAGCCGTTTTGCACGGGCTTGCCCGGTGCGATGTAGTGCCAGCCAACGCCGCGTTCCTGCTGCCAGCGCAGGATAGCGTTTGAGGTGAGCTCGGTGCCGTTGTCGCTGACCAGCATGCGGGGGCGGCCCCGCAGCTCGACGATGCGGTCCAGCTCCCGAGCCACGCGGACGCCAGACAGCGATGTGTCGACGACGAGGGCGAGGCACTCGCGGCTGAAGTCGTCCACCACCGCCAGGATGCGGAACCGCCTGCCGTCGGCCAATGCATCCGCGACGAAATCGAGCGACCAGCGCTGGTTGCGGTTCCAGGGGAGCAGCAGCGGGGCACGCGTGCCGAGCGCCCGCTTGCGCCCGCCTCGCTTGCGCACCGTGAGCCGTTCCTCGCGATAGATGCGATAGAGCTTTTTATGATTGAGCCGGATGCCTTCCCTGGCCAGCAGGATGTGCAGACGGCGGTAGCCGAACCGTCGGCGCTGCTCGGCCAATTCCCGCAACCGCTTGCGGATGCCGGCGTCGTCCGGCCGCCTCGATTCATAGCGGTAAGTCTTCGGATCCATCCCGACAAGAGCGCAGGCACGGCGCTGCGAGTGACTAGTCTCCGTCATCGCCCAGGCCGCGGCCTGCCTCCGCAATCTGGGCGTTAGAAGTTTTTTGCAAGTAGCTCGCGCAGCGTCGCCACATCCAGCATCGATTCCGCCAGCAGCTTCTTCAGGCGCCGGTTCTCATCCTCCAGCCCCTTCAGCTTCCTGGCGTCTGATACCTCCATGCCGCCGTACTTGGACCGCCACTTGTAAAACGTCGCGCCGCTGACCCCGTACTTGCGGCAGAGCTCTGCGGCTGGCAACCCCGCCTGGTGCTCTTTGAGGATGCCGATGATCTGTTCCTCGCGATACCTGCTCCGTCTCATGTCCGTCTCCTCCCATTGAACGGACTCTACTCAAAATCGAGGGCATTTTCGGGGGCAAGGTCACGAGCATCACACACGCCCGGCGGGCATTGCTACGCTCAACCCTCTCCGCCTCGATGAACGGGTACACGTTCACCGGGTCTCCTTGGCGAAGAAAGCCGTTGCGCGCTTCAGGATGTCGCGCTCTTGCCGCAGAATGCGGTTCTCCTTGCGCAGCCGGGCCAGTTCCACACGCTCTTCGGTGCCGAGCCCTTCGCGCTCACCGGCGTCGATCTCGGCCTGCATCACCCATCTGCGGACCGCCGTCTCAGTCAGGCCCAAGTCTCGGCAGACTTGGCCGATGGACCGATCGCCTGCCTGGCATAGCTCTACGACTTCAGCCTTGAACTCCAGTGTGAACGAACGCCTTTTTCGCTGCTCTCGCTTCTCCATCTAGACATCCTCTCCGGGGCAACGCCCCACATTTTGGATGTCCGCCAAAACGGGTCAAGTCCATAGTTCTGCAACTTGCGCTGGCCGCGCAGCGCCTGATGCGCCGCTACGACTAGGTTGACCTCACTCGTCTCCTTTATCGTCCCACATAGTCGCAACTGAGCATGTCTAGACTTCCCACATCAGTGGACCTGGTCATTCTCAAATCTCCAGGTATGCAGCCCTTCAACTCGTTACCACTTAGATACAACTCGTCCAGATCTCTAAGCTGTCCCAACTCCGCAGGTATCTCTCCCGTCAAGGCGTTGTTTGAGAGGTGCAAGCGCCTTAGCATTGTCAGCCGCCCCAAACTCGCAGGTATCCCCCCCGTCAAATTGTTGTCGGAGAGATTCAACTCGCTCAGGCCTACCAGCTCTCCCAATTCACCCGGTATTTCTCCCTCCAATTCGTTGCTCGCTAGTGACAAATACCTAAGCCTAGTCAACCCCCGCAACTCTTTGGGCAGTTCACCTGTCAACTCGTTGGTGGAGAGACTCAACCACTCCAAATGCGTCAACCGGCCCAACTCCACAGGTATCTCACCCGAAAGCCTGTTCTCGGATAGGCCCAGGCTCTTCAGGCTATTCAATTCATCCAACTCCACAGGTATCGCACCGCTCAAGTTGTTTCGGCTGAGGCTTAGTCTCTCCAAGCTCTTCATTCGCCTCAGTTCCACAGGTATCGCACCGCTCAGTGCGTTGCCGTAGAGGTTCAACTCCTCCATCTTGTCGAGATCCCCTAGCTCCGCCGGTATCTCCCCTGTCAACGCGTTGTCCGACAGGTCCAGCACCCGAAGCTCCACCAGCCTGCTCATCTCCGGCGAGATAATTCCCCGCAAACCCATAGAATCCAGCACGATCTTCCGCACCCGCAACGGCGATCCACTTACCGTTACGCCTTCCCACTGCTCGATGCTCTTGTCGACGCCCCAGTCCAATCCCCCGGCGCCCGCCAGTGCGTTCTGTATTTCCAGCAGCGCCTCGCAGTCTCCCACCAGAGTCCGGTTCGCTTCCGGCTCTGCTACCACCGTCCCCGCTGAGCACGCCGCCACCGCTGCCGATATGTCTCCTCGCGCGACGCCCAGACTCTCCACACGGCCATCAGCGCCAGCCTCCGCCAAGAGCCTTATGTCGGAGCCGTCCGCAGCCATAGTGAATAGAATTGTCGAGCGCGGGACGCCCTCCGCGGCCGAATCTGCGTAATCGCAACCAAACACTTTTCGAGCCTCCGAATCACCCTCCGCCGACACGGCGATCTTCCTACCATCCGGCGACCACGCCGCCGCCGCGTACAAGTAAACCTCCGGTTCGACCGTCCCCAGCCTCACTAAGCCGCTCCCGTCGACCCCGACTACGTATATCCCGTCTGTCGTGGGCGAGTCGCAGTCATGTCCGGCCAACTCCCTGTTCTCGACGAACAGGATCTTCGAACCGTCCGGCGACCATTCCAACGTCAGGATGTAGACCTGGGACGGCCGAGATGGAACCCAAACGACCTCAGGAATGGCCGTCACCCTGCGCGCATCGTTTCCGTCCGCCGCTATCGTGTAAATGGTCACTTGGTCCCCGTCGGTTCTGGCGTACGCTATCCGCTCGCCGTCAGGCGACCACGACGGTCCGCTGATAGTCCGGGTCAGCTTCCGCAGATCGGTGCCGTCGGTCCTGACCGTGTAAAGCGACAACCCGGATTCACCGTCGTCACCAGCAAACGCCAGGCGCGTGCCGTCAGGAGACCACTGCGGCGGCCGCATCGCTAGGGAGTCGAACCGGGTAACAATGCTCTGTCGCTCGGAGCCGTCGGCCGCCATGGTCGCCAGCGTGGCACGGTTTGCGAAAGACATCGGGTCGCCGTCGCCACGGATTCTCAGGTATGCAATGCGCTCGCCATCCGGCGACCACGCCGGGTAGTTTTCGAAATCGGTCGTTTTCGTCAGTTGCTGCAATTGTGTGCCATCGATGCCTATCGCCGCCAACTCATAGCCGTATCGACTGGTTGCCTCCCGCCATCCGAACTCCTCTATCGCCTTTCTCAAGTCTTGCTGCGGATTCTCGCAGGTGGAATAGACAACCCGTTCTCCGTCTGGAGAGATGCCGAACGCGATCATCGTGCCGATAGCCCCCCAACTGTCTCGCGGTATCTCTACCGACCCTCGTGCCAACTCCCTTAACCGTGTCCCGTCTTCGCTCACCGCATACAAACTGGCTCCCTGGGTGAACAGGACCTGGTCGCTGTCCGGGCTCCATCGCACGAACTGGTCCGAATACCAATGTAGGGGATTGAGAAACCCCGCTGGATAACAAGGAGTGGGATTGCGGGTCGACCTAGGGTACAAGTTCCGAGTGGGCGATCGTGTGGGTGTACCCGTCGTCCGTGGCGTTACGACCGGGGCGGCAACCGCCGCCGGGTGTGCCTTGGCGGCGTCGGCGGTCTGCTCCCGGACTTCCACGGTAAGGCGGTCGCTCAATCCCGGCGTGGCGACGGGACTCGGATCGCTGACCGGCCGCTCGCACGCCGCCGCAGCCAACAACGCCACCAGAGCCATCGCGGTTTGCATGGAAATCCCGCAGCGCCGGCTCAGGCGGCCGATCCTCATCTCGTCTGGTACAAGGCGTAGATCGCCATCACGTCAAACGGGGTAGGGGAACAAAAATCGCGGCGTATTAGCACCGAGTCGCCTATCAAAGGATGATGCACACTATTATCACTTCCCGTGTTGCCACCACGTATCCCCAGCGCGTGTGCGGCCTCATGGACCAGTATCGAGTACCTATTGGGACTATCGCTACCTGGCATGATGCATTCATCAATTACCACACTCGTGGGCGTTGCCAGCGTGAAAGCTGAGTTGATTGTAAAGGCCCGCTTGACCTGCCCCCCGAAACCGGGTCCAGGCGGAATGCTAGAAACTCGGCTATTCGGACGGGCCGGTCAGGGGGCGGCCATGGCGGTGACGGCGGTGGGAGAGGGTGCTCGTCCCGGCGGCATGCGCTGGCGCGTTCGGAGACATGACGTTCACATCAGCGCGACGCGGTAGGAAGCCAGGAGTTCCTCGACATAGAGCCGTCCGGCGCCTGCATCAAGGTTGCGGTCTCCGGTCGGTACCGGCAGGCCGTCGGTGACCTCCTCGAAGCAACCGACAGGGCAGCGGTCCGAGAAGAAGATATACGCAAACCCGTCCGGCTCTCGAAGTGATCGCCAGGTCAGGCCGCTGGCCGACGGCGCCCACTTGCGGATCGCCGAAGACCAGCGTCGCGTCATCGCGTAGTCGGCGGCGGAAACGGTCGTCAGCCAGGAGTCCTGTCCTACGGCGGCCAAGTCTACGCCCGAGCGGAGATCGACCAGTTCGAGTTCGAGAGTCGAGCTGAACCAGCCGATTCGCAGTTCCGATAGCCGGACGCGGGGAAGCAGGCGCGCGCCGTAGTCGTCGATCGGGAGATCACGGAGCAGGGCCTCGGAGACGGCGGTCGGATCGTTGTCAGCCGCGTACAGAAATGCGTAGTCATCGCCGGGCGTCGAATCGAAGCGGCCGCCTCGCAGATCGCTTCGAGCCACTGTCGGATTGAACTCGACGACGCCGAAGGCGGCGCTGTGGATGCGCGTAAGCCTAGTTTCTGCCGGCAGGAAGAACCGGCGTGGGAAGCCCTCGTAGCGGGAAGGAGGCGCCTGATACGGCGGCAAGCCCGCCTACCCGACCGGTTCGACGACGGCCTCGGCGACGGTGACAAGGTCATCCGCACGGCCGGTCCCGACGAGGTCCACGGGACGGGCGCTGAGGCGCGCATGCCGGGAGATCCACCAGGATGCCACGCCCCAGGGGTCGCTTGAAGCTGAGAGCCGTTCGTTCACTGCCCGCACCTCGGGAAAGGCGTCACGTCGTTCGGGATCGAACTGGAACGCCGGATAGACGAACCCCCGGCCGGATGGCAGACCGAGCAACCACGAACGCTCGCGATACTGCCTGACTTTCTCTCGATTGGTCGGTTTTGCGCCGAGCGCTACGGCAGCGTCTCTCGACTCGAACATAGGCTCGCGCCATATCGTCTGGATCGCCTCGCCGCTGGTTTTCGCCTGGGCCATGACGTTGAGGCCGGTTTCATGGAGCACGCGATGCGGTTCTCCTCCGATTTGGCGAGCGAGGTTGCTTCGTAGCGTGAGCAGCGTCAGCCAGCTACGGAGCTGGGACTCATCGCCCTGCAATGATTGGTGGCGTGCGGCAAGCGAGGCTGCGGCATCGAGCAGATCCGATTCTCGCAGCGGCAGTTGAGCTACGAGACGCAGCAGCAATTCGCCGGCGTCGCAATCGCTGTGTGAGACAAAGATCAGCAGCGCGTCCTCGAGCTCCTGGTCGCCAAACTCTTGCTTTAGCTCTAGGATTCGTCTGTCGAGATCGCGCTGACTCACGATGACATCCCCTGTACTGACAGTGACGCAGCTACCTTATCATCGTCACAATTGTCAATCTCTTCAAGTTGTAATAAATTCAAAGACTGATCGAAGGCGTGTTTCACGCGGCGAGCGGGGCCGCCTAGCCGCACTGGTTAGTTGGCCTCGACGCTATAATTGAGGTGACGCTGGAGGCAGATTTGCGAAGTGTTCGCCGGGTTGGCGGAGCAGGGAGAAGCCGTCCAGCTAACTAAGAACGCCGGGCCGGAGCCTAGCAACCACCAGCAAACACTACCTTTGCTGGCAAAAAGCTTTGGTAGTGGATGGTAGTGGGGGCGGAGGCGAAGCGAGGCCAATCGAGCGCAGTTCGGCCATCGTGGGAGGCGCGCGAGCGGCGTCCGATTCGAGCGGTAGAAGCAAGATTCCCACTTCTACCTATTCGCGACCAAGCGCCGCGTTGCGCCTGTGTGACCAGATTCTGCGCACAGCAACCCATGTTCGCCAAACGTCTGTACCTCGCCCCGTGGCGCGACAGGGGCGAACGGGGCGGCAGCGAGGCACTGGATGCGGAGCGACGCTTCGCTATCATAGAAAGTAGTCATTGAAAAGCCCCGCCCGAGCGTTGTGGGATCGAGCCTTGCGGCGGAGGTCCGGTAGCCCTCCAGCTCGATATAATCCGCAAACAGGGCCGAGGCGGAGAAGACCGCGAGCGATTGCATAACGGGGTTCAAGGGTCTTGCTGAGTTTCCTCCGTGAAGGATCTAGCTGTGGAAACTGGAGCCGGGAGAGACCGGCGCCCGCGGTTGGAGCTGGAGAAGTGCGGGGTTGAGAGAGTTGGGGTCTAGACGGCGATAACGCGTCGGAGATTGTAGCTGTGACTCGCAGCGATGCCCGTGCGAGTTTGGACTACAGGCGGGAAGCGGTAGTCGATGACGACGCGGATCTGCTTGCGGCCGCGGTCGGGGACTGTGGTGTGGACGGTGATACGGCGCACGAGCAGCTGAACGATCTCGCGGCGCTCGGCGTCTGAGAGGTCCTCGGCGAGACGTTTTCGGCTCTCCGCGAGCACGTCCTCCGAGACGGCGTTGTCGGCAACGTCCTCATCGGGTTCGAGATCGGCGAGCCGGTCATTGAGGGCGTTGAGTTCCTGTTCCACGTCTGCGGCGACGGCGTCGAACTCGTCGTCTGAGAGCTTGCCGCGGGTGTAGAGGTCGATGGCGCGGGTACGGCGCTCTTGGACCAGGGAGCGATTGGCGAGCAGAGAGTCGCGTTCGGCTTCTGCGACGGCGTGGTTCTCGGCGTCCGAGTCATCCGCGAGTAGCTCATCGACGAGGACTTGGGGCTCGGAGAGGAAGCGAGAGACATCCGACCAGACGACATCCTCCAAATGCTCGCCCTTGATGGAGGCGCCGATGCACTTGCCCTGGAGCGGGCCGCGATGGGCCATGGAACCGTTGCACCTGTAGCGAGGCGCCGTTCTGGCCCAGGTACCGCAGAAGGTCAGGCCGCAAACGGCGCAGCGTATGAGAGAGCGAAGCAGGTAGGTGTGGCAGGAGTTACGGGGCATGGCGCGGTTGCGCTTGAGGGTGGCGATGGCGGCGTCCCAGACATCATCGGAAACCAGTGGGGGAACCGAAGAAGAGATGACAGAACGTCCATTCGGCCTGGTAGATCGTCGTCCGTACTGGAGGACGCCCTTGTAGACGGGATTGACGACGAGGTTGCGGATATGCCCGGAGCGCCAGAGGCCCTGGGTGCGACGACCGCTGACGCCGCGACCGTCGCGGCAATAGGAGGTGGGGATGCCGAGCGAGTTGAACTCGTCGGCGATACGCGGACAGGTCCAGCCGTCGATGGCCAGATGGTTATAGATGCGCCTGACCACGTCGGCTGCGGATAGGGCGTCCCACATGAGAGAGTCGTCAGGGACGAGGCGGCGGAAACCTCGATCGCCTGAGACCGTATAGCCGAGCGGGACGATGCCGCCGGTATAGCGGCCTTCGCGTGCTGCGCGGTTCATGCCCTCGGCGGAACGTTCGAGGAACTTGCGGCGTTCGTTGGCGGCTATTACTGCATGGATATCGAAGTAGAAGGGATCGTCGATGTTCTCGTCGGTGGCGCGGAGCGCGACGCCGATCGACTCGAACACCCTCCATATGCGGAGAAGCTCGAAGGCGTCGCGCCCCAGGCGATCGGCGCGGACGACCCAGATCTGGGAGAAGCGGCGGGCGCGCGCGTCACGGACAAGCGGGCCGCCAGCCGGCCGGTCTTCGAGAGGAATGGTGCCCGAGACGCCGTCGTCCTCGTAATGCCTGAAGACGGCAAGACCTGGTTCGGAAGACAGGCGGCGGGAGAGAGCCGAGCGTTGATTGAGGACCGTATGGCGATCACGCTGCTCGTCTGAGCTGACGCGGGCGTAGGTGGCGATGCGGACGATGGGATCGGGCAAGACGACCTCCAGCAAGGGGAAGCGGAGCGGGATGTATGAACGCTCCGAAGGCGCGTAGAGGTCAAGGCGGACCGGTGTCCCGTTGAGAGAAGAGTCAACAGCGTAGACACCGATCCGCCCGAGGAGAGTCTAGAACGGGACGGAGGATGATGACGGCGCAGACCGCCGTAGGCGGGTTGGTCTAGCCCACGCCGATAACGGTTGCGACGCCCTGCCAGGCGGCATCACGCTGGCCCTCTAGGCGACGTAGGTAGGTGGTGGTGACGGCGAGCGAGCTGTGGTCGAGGAACTGGCTTACGGACTCGACCGACTCGCCGACGTCACGGCGTAGCTTGGCGGCGGTGTGGCGCAGGACGTGGAGACCGGAGGGCGGGAGACCGGCCTTACGGAGATAGCCCCGGAAGCGGTTGTAGAAGGTAGCGCTGGATACGCCGGTGGGTCCTGCCCCGGCCTGCCAGAGGGATTCGGAAGGTTGCATGGAGCAGAGGTCCATGTCCACATCGGCAAGCGAGCGCTGGATGGCTACTAGAGCAGGACGGGGTAGTTCCCGGCGGCCGCGCACGCCGCCCTTACCGATATAGCGGTAGAAAACAGCGGACTCGTCAAAGGAGACATCGCCGGCGGTCAGATTGATCACCTCCGACCTGCGTCTGCCGGTGAGGACGAGAGTGAGGACGATGGCGAAGTCCCTCCTGCCCTTGACGGTGTCTGGGATGACCTGGAGAAGCTGCTGCATCTGGGAAGCCGAGAGGCCGCTTGGTGCGCCGGGACGGGGTTTGGGGCGCTCGACGGGATCGCAGGGATTGGCCTTGAGGAGGTCGAGTCTGATGAGGAACTTGAAGAAGGAAGAGATGCAGGAGAGGCGGGCGCCGACGGTTACGGGGGAAGGCTCACGGCCAGATAGGCCGACGCCATGAGCGAAGGAGAACACGTCCTGAGCAGATACCTGATCCGGAGCCTTCTGGAGAGAGCCGAAGAAATGGCGGAGAGTGCGGTAGTAGGAGTCCGGGGTGCGGTTGGAGCCTGAACGGCGTTGTTTCTCGGCTAGGAAGGCATAGAGGGAGCCTTCCCAGCCCGTGTTGGTACCAGAGAAGACGGTGGGCAAGGTGGTTTGAGCGGTGGCCATAGCGGGCTCCTTGAAGAGGGAGAAGGTCCGCATGACATTTGCTCTGGTTTGCAGATATATCAAGCACTATGTGTTATCCGACGGTCGCAGATCGTCGTCAGGCCGTGACGCAGGAGACAGTCGCACAGGGCGTCAAGCGACGCGTAATCGGCAAGGAGTCTCGATTTACTACAGGATCGGACCTAAGTTCGTATGCGTTGGAGAGGCAGGAAGCGAACCGGACGGAGGGGTGGCAGGAAGAGGATCAGGAGGAATGGGATGATCCCGAACAGCAAGGTGAGAAAGTACCACCTGGTTACGGAGCGGTTCTTGCGCAGGGCGATAGCGGAGCTGAGCACGGCCAGTAAGAACCAGACGGAGAGCACGAGAATCGCGACGCCCCAGACTGGATTCATGAGCAGCCTCCCGTGGGTATTCCCAGTATTGACAATTATACGAGAGCGGTCAGGTGAGAATTCCGACGGGAGAGACGCGAAGATCGCTGCTCCGGTCCGCAGATATACGAGGCACTATGTGTGAATCGTGGGGATTCATCGCCCAGTTCGGTGCGTGGGTGGCATGACCGCACAAGCAAACCGCGAGGCTGCGCTTCTGCCTGGGAAGCCTATTCTGATGCTCCCGGGACTAACTAGCGAATGAGACATGCCTTGGCCGCAGGTCAGCAAGTTCCAGTGGCTTCGGGCCCTGCTCCTTGGACGATTTCCTGTATCCCAAAACACCATTTATGGCCTTCAACGGAGTTCCTCAAGTGCCAATTGCCGCGGATCCATGCGTCGGGCGCGTTTAGTCCTCCAAGGACGGTTCATTACGCCCCCTGAGACGGCAAGAGCTTTTCTAAACGCTGGGTGGATGTGGACGATCGGCGCAGGGGACACACGTCCCCAGGTCTGGGAGAAAGAACGGCCGTTGCAGTAAAACGTAGGACCAAGCAACTTTCTTGAGAAGCCGATCAGACCAATTTTGAATAGGATTTCTGCGAAGGATTGAGGATCGGGTCCCCCCGGGCCCCTAGCCCAATCGGCCATAGTCGTACGATTTTCCTGAATGACATCAGTGGCCCTACGCTCGAATTCCTTCCAATGTAAAGACTCTGGTATACCTGCAAACTCGATCAGAACTTCTTCGAGTTGCGGGTAAAGCCCTCGGAATTCTGCCGCTAGCGACCAAAACAGACCCTCGGAGAACGTTGCTTCCCCATCCAAAATGTCCTGTTCAGTAACGAACGTGTGACCATTACGTTGAGCTTGGTCAATTGCTTTCTGACACAGATCAAGTACGTCCCTAGGTCTGGGGAGCGCTCGGGACAGGACATAGTCAGAGGCCTTCGTTTGCTGGACCGGCTCAGGGAAGATCACTGACCATGTACTTTCATCATCCTCGTTGGCCTCGTCTGCGGCGATAGCGAGCCGTTCTGCCACCAGATGCCTAAGATTGGGCTGCGTCCACTCCATGCGTAACAGATTTCGCTTGGGTAAGTCATCATCGAATTGAGCCAAGACATCGTAGATGTCCTCTCTCAAGAACAACACGAGTTTAAGGCGACCCTGAAAGAGCCTTTGCAACCTATCTGCCTCCGCTATTAGGCCAATGAGGAGATAGATGGATTGCTCGTTATCAGGTCGCCAATGCTTGTCCAAATCGTCCGCTACGCCGAAGTATGTTATGTCCTCCCTCTCTGCGAATTCCTTAAGCCGCCGACCCAATTCGTAATCCCTCAGGGCCTTGATTTGCTTATCGGCTCTAGACTGTCGTTCTTCGCGGGTAATATCCGGATTTGTAGCGATAACAGTAGTCAGTACTGAGATCACTCTGCTCGCGAAGTCGAGGCTCAACAAGCCGTAGTGGTCGTCGTAGAATTGGCGAAGATAGCGGCGGTTCTTGTCTTCAGGCGAGAGGTAGAGTCGATCGGTTCTCTCCGCTAGGGACTTCAAGATTTCGGAGCTGAGGACGTAAGTCCAGATGTGTTGAAAGACGAACCTTGGATCGGACAGCCCATATTCTGTCCCAAGGAATGTTGAGATTCTCTCCAATTCGAAATCGTCTGGGGCTATCTCTACAGGCACTAGCTTGGGCCTCTCGTGTATCTCGGCCCTAATGGCCTGGAAATTAGCGCTCTTTCCGGATCCTCTTCTACCAATGAAAAATGTTCTTCGGCCTTCAATAGCATCTTCGAATTCTTTGGTCCGCACGAAGTAGTCAAGCAATCGATTGTCCTGCAGCGCGTCAGGATGCCCCAGATAAGCTGTGCGAATGCGTTCGACTTGCTGGCGCTTGGCTGCCCGCTTGTTGGCGTCGGCCCTTTCAGTGAATTGAAGGCGTGTCTGATTTTCAATCCATGAGTTGACGATTTCCCGGGCCTGCTTCTCGGTCTCTATGGGGCGCGCCACACTTCCCAAATCCAGCATCGGTGCGATTGGCTCATGTTGAAGAACCAGTACTTGTTTTCCGAGGCCAATGGCGAAACCGATCAAGAGTGCTAAGTTCGCGTTCTGTTGCTTCCAATCGACACTTGTCGAACTCAGTAAACTCGCGACAATTGCAGAGGTTCCCTGAATCTTGCGTGCCTGGGGATAGAACTCATCGTAGACCGAGTCACTCGGGTCCATCGTGCCGAGCTTGAAAAAGCTGCTCTTAAGAGTGCGGTCGACTCGGCTTATCCAGTCGGCGGACAGTTTAGGTTTGAGGTGATATACAGTTGCGGAGGTCTCTGGCTGGTCAAATATCCCCATTTTCTCAAGAAAAGGCAGTCGCCGGTTCGGATCGTTGGGGATAGATGCGTTTTGAGCTTTGAGCCTGCGCAGGTAGATGTGGATATCTTCGCGCGTCTCGTAATGGCAGCTCTCCAAAGTTGTTAGCAGGTCTCGTGCCCATGGCGTGGAGTTCTTGTGCACGAGCAGCACTGGGAGGCGGCCGACCGCCAGAGAGTATCCAATTTCCAGCAGCACGTTGGGGTTCGGCTCAGTAACTTCTGCGAGCAGGTAGTCGTTGCCGTAGATGCCTTCGCAGACCTTGGAGAACAACAGGTCGTTGTTTACCAAGTCCTCCCAACGTACTCCATCGAAACCACGGACACGCATTTCACGTACCAACTGAGACGAGAAATCTTGCCAACGTCGTGTCGACGGGTACGCGAAGAAGAAAGTGTCCTTTCCCCTATAGGGAATCCGCTTGGAGCATGAAGTGCCCTCGATTGAACAGAATCTGTCAACTGTAGCGAATTGAGTCATATCAATAGCCTCTGTTGACCCGTGTCAAAGTTCAGCGAGAATATCTTGCTTAGTGTTCCGGCAAGATGTCCCTCGGCATTCTCGTTCATAGTTTCGGCTAGTGCTACTCTGACCTGCCCTCGGAAACCAGGTCCACCTGGATTGTTGGAGACCGGGCCGAAGGGAGGTACAGATGGCAAGGCCGAAGTCTACGCCGGAGGAGGTGATCAACAAGCTCCGGCAGGCCGACGTGGCAATGGCTGAGGGCAGCACGGTGGCCGAGGCCAATCGGAAAACAAGAGTGACCGAACGGACCTGCGACCGCTGCCGGGCGGAGTACGGGGGGTTGCGGATCGGCCCACCGTGACGGATCAAGCACGTGGAGACGGAGAGCGCTCGTTTGCGGCGGGAGGTGGCGGACCTGAGGGTGGACAAGGAGATCCTGACGGAGGTGGCGCGGATGGGCGGTCACTACAAGCGTGTGGAGCGGATCTGAAAGCGGGCCAGACTCAAGGTTCCCCAAAGTCAGCGCCTCGTCTGCCTTCCCAACGGCGGCAGCCATGCCCCGGGAAGTTCGAGTAGTAGTTCTGCGGCGTGCTGTCAATGCTCGCCACAGTGGGTGACCTCGCGTCTCCCGCGTTCTCCATCGCCGTTACTCTCCCGTCGCGCGAACGAAGGATAGGAGTTCGTCCAGAGAGTGCGCCCAGAACAGCGTGAGCCCGCGGTCCTGCGCCTCACCCAAGTGCCTCAAGCCGAACACGCCACTCAGAATGGCAACCGGCACGACGTTGTTGCGGCCGAGATCTTCAATCCAGATTCGAGCCTTCACGGCTGCGTCATTCGTGAGACGCTTGATTGAGTTGACCTCCGAGTTGCTGACCTTGCACTCGATCGGCATCACGCGCCCGTCCCACAGGCGGACAACTACGTCGGCCTTTCGTGATGCGCCAACGATGCACTCGCCGGTGAAGCGGCCCACATCGGGTGCCGCGAACACAGTTGGTATAGGCTGTGCCTGTTCCTCGATGAAGTCCGCCTCGGACAACCGGGACTTGACGAGTGCTTCTTGTCGCTTCGGCGCATCGGTGGCCCGGCTTGTACGTGCTCGCTGCGAGGCGATTAGCGCCGCAGTCGCGACAATGGCACCCCTCCGTTCCTCGACGGTCGGCTCCCGCTCCTCCGGTAGCCATGCGAACCGCTCCCGGTCCAGGCCACGCAGTATGGTCTCCACGACCCTGCGGGCACCCTCGGGGTCAGTTCTGACGCTTGATGGGGTAAGCCGCATATCCGCCAGGACGCGTAAATCGTCCGCCGACACCGGCGGACCCGTGAGGTACCGCGAGGCGTAGAGCAGGTCTTCATCCGCCAGCACCGTGGAAGCCTGTGCGGCAAGACTGCCGAGGTCGTCGGTCGTGTTGAGGAGCCGTTCGATTGCAGCCCGGTAATGAGCGAAGTTCTTCAGGTAGACGCCCAGCGACTCGCTCATGCGCTCATCGCGGAAATGCCCGATGGCGATCTGTCGATCGGCCTCGAGCCGCACTTCGTCCCATTGGGGTGGCTTCGCTGGCAATCAGTTCTCCCGTAGCAGTTCCGGCGACGGGACGGGGATACGCTCCATCTCCCGCGGCTCGAACTTGACGAGGCCGCCGGCGTATGTCCGGCCCAAACCTGGGTCGACCGTGCTACGCAACGCCTCGGCAAGCCTATTGAGCGCGTAGTCAGGGAGTGGCTCGCGAGGATAGATGCCGTGCGCGATGTTGATGTTCCGTGCACCCGCAACGTTGCGGACGAAGGCCGGTGGGCGTCTTGCCATATAGGTCGCGAGAAGTGGTGCCGGCTCGCGCAGGCCGACTGACCACCAAGCTCTCCGGTTCCGCGCGACGTAACCATCGGCGACGCCGCTTGCCTGGGCGGACTTCAGAAACTCCTCAACCCCGTCCCGCTCGCTCGCTTCAAGTTCGCCGAGATCGGCCGGAAGGTCGATCACACGGCGCAGCGCCTCGGTCGATTCGAGCCGCTCACCGGCCTCGATCAACTCTCGCGCACGCGTAACAGATGGCAGCAGATATCGCTCGGGCACCCGCGGATGGTGGCCAGCTGGGACAACCCAGGTCGCGTTGGCACCGGTCACCTGACCACGGTGGACGCGGCAGATCTCCCCCAGTTCGATGTAGCCCTCCGGCATCGTGGGGGACGACCGTACGAGCGGGGTCCAGCGCGTGGCTCGTGCGAGATCTGTGCGGTCCACGGCGTGTCCTGCGTTGAGCGGTGGCAGTTCGGCAGCCTTTCCAACCGTGCGCATCCGCACAGACCTCGGTTGCGAACCTATCGCGAAGCACGTGACGACGGCTGTGGTCGCAGTGTCGTCGAACGGCAGTGCCGCCGGCTCGACAATGTGAATCGAGCGTCCCCCGAGGCCATCCAGCAGCAACTTCCGGACTACGTCACCGTAGTTCACGTCGAGCCACTCGGAACTGGTGACGAGACAGCCGACATCGCCAGGCCGTCCATGGAGTGCGGTCGCAAGGAAGAAGTACGTGTGCAAACCCGCAAGTCCCGAGAGCCGAATTCCTAAGCCCTGCGCCGTGAGGCGTCCCCATGTCTTCGCTTCGGCGGTGAGGTCGTGATGCCGCACATAAGGGGGATTGCCGATGAAGGCCGTACGTCCGTCGTGGCTGGAAATCGGCGCCTGTGTGTAATCGGCGTTGAGCACGCGGGCTTTTCGCTCCCGCCCCAGCGCGGCCAGGCCAGCGCGCGTCAGCAGTGTCGCCAGTGGGTCGGCGTCGACTGCGATGATCTCTGCACTGCTCCGGCGTGCGATCTCAAGAGCGAAGCGCCCGCTTCCGCATCCCGCGTCGACAACGCGTGTTGGCGACCGGTCTAACGTCCAATCCACCATCGGGCCGATGATCGAGTTCGGCGTGAAGACTTGGCCGAGGCGCCGCCGCTTGGCCTGCGGACGTGCGGCGATCAGCCGTTCCCCGAGCGGATCACCACCTGCGCGTATCGCCTCGGTGGCTTCCTGCACATCACGAGGCTGAGGAGCGGGCCACCCTACCACCTCTTCCGCGAGACGCTCCTCGCTGAGCGACAGCGGACCGCCGTGTTCAGTTGCCCCGAGAGCAAGGGCCAGCCTGACGAGCGAGTACTCAACACTCGTCAGATTGGAGTCGCGATTCGGCACCCGCTGTCCTTGCTCCGGCCGGCTGACCCTAAACTGTATACCACACCGTACCGTTAGAAACTATGCGCCTCGACCGCTTGAACACGGAAGTGGGGCGCGATCCAGATGCCAGAGGCCTACCGCTGAACCAGATTGAAGGTGGCGAAGCGACCGCCGAGGACGAGACCGAAACTCGGACCGTAATTCGCGTCTCCGTCCGCCGATACGATCGAGCCTGCCTGCGGTGTCTGCGGGCCAAACACTCAGGGATGAGCGGTTCTGGCGGATGGTGTTCCAATCAGGAAGACATCCAACATCGGGAAGACCTGCCAATGCTCCGCCTGATACATCCGCAGAGTCGTTCCAGCGTCCATCTTGCCGCCGATCTGAACCTGAAGGGTCTGTTCGGGATATCTGCTGCCGACAGGTGTATGGCTCACAACCCTCCGCCGGATCCTGAAGCTGGGGGCGCCGCACTGTCTGCTAGTCAGCGCTAGGCCTTGAATGTCCTGCGCTCACCGGATGCACCCGCAGGTGACGAATCTGACGAGGCTCTCTCGGTCGGTAGGAATAACCTCGTGCGTCGAGAGTTATCGGAGTTGCGACGAGAGTACAGGGGCAGGGGACTGAGTGTGGCAGACTGCGCCCGCCGAATCATCGGCGTCGTTGCGAAGTTGGATTTACTGCCGGTGCAAGCATCACACGCGCCAGATCCAATCGCTGAGGACGACCTCGGAGTCGTGCGTCGTCAGGTGGTCCTGCTTGAATGATCAATCGCCAAATAGACAGTCTCAACAGGGAAATCGCGAGGCTCCAGGACAATCAGGCGCGGGAGCGTCAGAAGCAGGCGGCGCTGTTGACAAAGATAAACCGTGCGACGGACACATCTTCTCGGGCGACCAGTTCCACGATAGTCAGGACAAAACTGAGGGAGCGCGAGAACGCCCACAAAGAGCTTGCTGTTGTAGAGAAAAGGCTGGCCCGATTTGCGAATCAGATAGCCGGCAAGTCCAAGAGATTGCACTCCTATGAGGAACGTCAAGCGCGGGAAAATGAAAGAGAGCGGAAGAAGCATGCCGTCGAGAGAGACCGTCAAGCTCGGAAGAGTGCGGAGGAAAGAAGGGTAGTCGCTGAGGAGCAGAAACGCCTGATTCGAGAACGAGAGGCACATGAGCTTCGTATTACGGCCGAAATCGCAAAACGTACTCAGATACCTCGGGCGCCTGTGATTGATCCTCCCAGCCGAGAACAGTATGACTTCTTCATCTGTCATGCCAGCGAAGACAAGGACGGTTTTGTTCGCCAGCTAGCGGAGGATCTGGAAGCCAAGGGAGCCAGTGTTTGGTATGACGAATTCACACTCAACGTGGGCGATAGCCTGCGCCGGGAGATTGACCGTGGGTTGGCGGGCTCACGATTTGGAGTAGTGGTTCTCTCAGAGTCCTTCTTCAAGAAGGAGTGGCCGCAAAAGGAGCTAGACGGGCTTGTAGCGCTGGAAACTCAGGGAGTTAGTCGGATTCTGCCCATTTGGCACAAAGTTTCGGTCGACGAAGTTGCCCGTTACAGTCCAACACTGGCGGACAAGGTTGCTTTGAACACGTCATTGAAGAGCGCCGAAGACATCGCCGATGATCTGCTGGGGCTTGTCACATGAATTCTCGAATGGTGGTTACTATCGGCCAGAGGCTTTAACGGGACTGACTAGCCCTGGAAAACCTAGTTCAGGAGAAATGTCAACACTCGCACCTAGATCCAATTCGTTGATTGTGGCTGAAGCGTGTGAGTGGGAGGGGTTGTGACTGAAGGGAGTTTGAAGGAAGAGCGGACGAGACGAGACCAAGCGGTCGAGCTGAGGATCGCAGGTCATACCTACCCGGAGATAGCCAAGCGGCTCGGATACGAGAGCCGGCAGTCGGCTCGTAGCGCGGTCACGACTTCGGCGAGGTGGAAGGCGAGGGCGGCCAACGAGTCAGTGGAAGACGGCGGGGACCGAAGGACCAGGAAGCCGCTGACGGCCGCTCAGAAGCAGTGTTACGACTTCATACGGGAGTTCATCGAGACCGAAGGCCGATCACCAACACTTGCGGAGATCGGGCGTCAGTTGAGCCGGGCCCGGTCGACAATCCATCAGTGTGTAAGGACTCTGGTTCGCAAGGGCTGGTTGGAGAAACACGGAAGCGGTCGGTCGGGCATGAGCGGTCTGGTCTTGCTTCCAGAGCCTGAGAAAGTCTTGGCGTCTCAGAACGATCAAATGTGGGAAGCACTCAAGTCGGTGTTGGCCTGGGCGGAGGGCGAGGGTCTCGATGCTCCATGTCTAAAAGCGGCTGGCGAGCTGCTGGAAGAGTTCAGTTTCGGACCGTCTTGAGCGCAGTGATCATCCCTTAATCCGCACTAGGCAGACATAGTGAGCTGTAACCGGACTGCAGGCTGCGGAATGCCGGCAGATCCGCACCCGCATCCGTACGTATAGCTCGCTGAGCAGCGGGCAACCGGCGCCAGCGGCCATACTGCCCGGGGGACCTATCGCGATGCTCGTGGAGCTAACATAGCCGTTGGTACGAACTCTGAAAGCAGGTCGACGGGGAACCATCATGACTGGCAAAACCAACTATGATCCCGGCTACATAAGCAGGTTCTTTGACGACTACGCCGACCGCGAATGGGAACGGTTGGGTCGGGATGCGGCGAGCCGGGTCAACTTCCTAGTCCATCGCCATCACCTACGGCAGTGGGTCAAATCCGGCGATCATGTACTCGACGCCGGCGCCGGCCCCGGACGGTTCACCATCGAGCTTGCGCGAATCGGGACAACGGTCACGGTGGTCGACACATCACCGGTGCAACTCGAGCTAAACCGGCGGAAGGTGGGTGAGGCCGGATGCGAGTCCACCGTTGCCGGCCGCCACGTCGCGGACATCGTCGACCTGAGCCGGCTTCCCGATGCCGGCTTCGACGTAACGGTCTGCTACGGCGCCGTCCTGAGCTACGTCATGGACCGAGCCGCCGATGCGCTCGCCGAGCTGATTCGCGTTACCAAACCCGGCGGCTACGTGCTGGTTAGCGTCATGTCCTTGGTGGGTCTCGCCGGTACGTCGCTGTCGACCTTCCCCAAACTGATCGAAGAATTCGGACGCGAGTCGCTCGACGGAGAAATGGCTACTGGAGACTTGCTCGGGCCGACATCGCAAGGCCAAAGGGCCCACATGTACCGCTGGAGCGAGCTTGAGGCACTGCTAAAAACGCAAGACTGCGAAATAGTCGGCAAGTCCGCCGCCAATTTTCTGGCCGTCGATAACGAAGATGCTGTGACAGCGTTCGAGCGGGATCCTGAGCTCTACGAATGGTTTCTCGGTTGGGAGATCGAATTCTGTCAGGAGCCGGGAGCCATCGACGGCGGTACCCACATGATCGCGATAGTCAGGCGCGCCGGCTCGCAGTGACCTTGTATGTTGATTTTGGCACGTAATAGTGACTTCACTGGGGGTGCTGCAGACCGATCTGACCGTGGTCATGTAAGACCGTGACACAGCGAGGGTCGCCGCACCCTTCCCGAAGCGAGCCCGAACAGTTGCCTGGGCCAACCAAGCCCGCATCTTGCAAGGACGGGCCAGCAATTCGCAGGAGGTGCTGATGGAGCAGGAAGCGACCTACGTAGGCATTGATGTAGCCAAGGCCCAGTTGGACGTTGCCGTCCGTCCGTCGGGCGACAGATGGGAGGTCCCCCACGACGAGGCAGGAGTCCGTCAGATGGTATCCCGTCTGACGGCCCTTGAACCGGGCATGGTGTTGCTGGAGGCTTCGGGCGGCTTGGAACTGCCTCTGGTAGCTGCGCTGGCAGCCGAGGCTGTCCCAGTGGTCGTCATCAACCCTCGACAGGTGAGGGACTTCGCCAGGGCCACTGGGAAACTGGCTAAGACCGACGCGCTGGACGCAGCGGTACTGGCCCGCTTCGCTGAAGTCGTCAGACCGCCCGTGCGTCCTTTGCGGGACGCCGAAACCCAGTTCCTCAACTCCCTGGTTGCCCGCAGACTCCAGGTGATGAACATGCTTGTCTCGGAGAAGAACCGCCTGAGCGCCGCCACCACAGTCGCCGTCCGTCCCCGCATCGAGGCCCACATTGCGTGGCTGGAGCGGGAATTGGACGACCTGGACGAGGGTCTGCGGAAGACCCTCCGTCAGAGTCCTGTATGGCGAGAGAAAGACAACCTCTTGCGCACCGTTCCCGGCGTGGGAGAACAGCTCTCCCGTACCCTTCTGGCATACCTGCCGGAACTGGGTACACTGGACCGCCGACAGATCGCCGCCCTGGTGGGAGTGGCTCCCTTCAACCGGGACAGTGGCACCCTGCGGGGCAAACGCACGGTCTGGGGCGGACGCGCCCGGGTTCGTGCCGCCCTGTACATGGGGGCGCTGACAGCCAGCCGCTTCAATCCGGTCATACGGGACTTCTACCAGCGGCTGTTGGCCGCTGGTAAGCCGAAGAAGCTGGCCCTCACAGCTTGCATGCGCAAGCTGCTGGTTATTCTCAACTCCATGCTCAAGCATCGCTCACCCTGGCGCGACTTGACTCCGAATGTCATCCATCATTCCGCTTGACTATCAACACAGTTGCTGTGTCGATGTCCAGCGAAAATGTCCTGCTAAGTGGTCGGCGAAAATGTCAGTCGGCATTGTTGTTCCTCGTATCGGCTCGGGCTACTGCGAATTTGTGCGGTGCCGTCAGGGGCCGGCTCTCGGCTGGGGCGTACTTGCGGGCGGTGCTCCTATGGATTCCCAACTCCCTCGCAATTCCACGGATGGACAGGCCTCGGGCCTTGGCCTCCTGCACCGCCTCACACAGGGCCTTTTGGCGCGGGGCTGGCTTCTTACGGTTGGGAGTTGCACGGTGGCAGGCTGCTGCGGGTGAGTGAGGTTGATCGTTCTCTGCGAGGAATTGGATATGGACGGCAACATCCAGAAAGGGGCGGCGTTCGCCACAAGGGTGGGAGACCATCTCAAGCGCAAAGGGCACGACATCGAGCCGGAGTACGAGGTGGAGATCGGTGTCAATCGCATGCAGAAGAAGGCGCACAAGTTTGACTGGGGCAACGAGTCCCTAGTAGTCGAGTGCAAGGCATACGACTGGACTAAGGGGGACAATATTCCGAGTGCGAAGCTGACAACGATCAATGAAGCGATGCTGTACTTCCTGAGTACGCCTCAGTCGTTTCGCAAGATGCTGTTCATGTTGGCGACCAGCAAGAGGTCTGCACGCAACCCTGAGACGCTGGCGGAATACTACGTTCGAACGCATGCGCACCTCATACCGGGCAACGTGGAAGTGTATGAGTTCGACCACCGTAGCCTTTCGGTCAGGCGCCTCTCGCCCGTTTCGGCCGAGCAGGAAAAGGAACCTGACCGCACCCGAGTGGTCTCATCGCCAGATGGGTGTGAGAAGCATCTAAGCGCGGATTTGGTTTTGCATCTCAAGCTGTATAAGACCTACTACAATCAGGGGTTTTTCAACATCCCGCGCGAATTCGATCATTTGGCAGGTGGTGAGGGATTGGTAACTCTGGTGCTCCGTGGCCATGGCCGTATCCAAGGGCGCATAAATCGGAGGGCGAACCTCAACGGCACGGCTCGAATCATGGGCCGAGCAGAACTCTGTAACTGGTTCCAGAGAAACTACTCAGAAGGGGACACTGTTCCAGTCCGATTCGATGCGCCTCGCCGGCTAAATCTGGGAGAGGGTGACCTGCCCCCCGAAAACTGATTCGCGAGGACTGTCAGAAACAGGGTTCGTAGGCGGAGGTGAGATGGCAAAGCGGAAGCATACGGCGGAGCAGGTGATCAAGCAGCGTCTGCAGGCCGAGGTGGCTACGGCTGAGGGCCGCACGGTTGCCGAGGCCTTTCGGAAGACAGGGATAACGGAGCAGACGTTTCTACCGCTGGCTCCTCAGTTCTGGACTCGTCCTGTCAACCCGGCCTCCCTGCGGGCCGTCGGACGACCCACATCCTGCATTCGGAGTTGAGCTCCGGTCTGCTCTCGTCTTCCTCCGCCACCTCGGAACGTAGCCGGCCTTCAACTAACTCCATTCCGGCGTCGGCGACGAGACCCTCGACTTCGCTTCGGGATGGAATGTGGATGTAGGTCGGACGACTGGAGTCGACAATTATCCTGTCGCCAAATTCGATGAGTTGTGGGTCCTGATTCCCCGCGCTCCACTTGGCCCGCTCCTCTCGCCAGAACTCAATGTGGCGAGGAAGGTCTCTGTCGTGCGTCGTGAAGACGAAATGAGCGCCTGGCCGGAGAATGCGACGCACTTCGCACAGAGCTTGCAGCCTGCGCTCCGAGCCCGGAATGCAAATCAGCCCCTGATTTGAAAACAGAGCGCCGTCAAAGCTTCTGTCGGCATAGAGCAAAGATGCCGCATCGCCGACATCGAAACGGATTGGGAATCCACGCTCCCGAGCGATTCGGCGAGCAGCCTCGATCATCTTGGCGGAAATATCGAAACCCACGATGTCGCGGTAGCCAATCTCGTATACACCGAACGTCGTACGCCCGGTACCGCAGCCAATATCGAGCAGTGAGCCGCCCGGCGAGACATACTCACCGATCAGCTTGCGCTCCGACTCCCATAGCCCGACGGTCGCCACCGCTCCGACATACTTCCCGACGGATTCGGCATCCTCCCACGACTCTCGGATGAATGACTGGTCGACTCGCTGGTCACTCATGGGTTTTCCTCCCTTAAGTCAAATGAGAAGGGCCTCCTCTGCCTCGGGACGATCCTGGCCTAGTCGTACCGTAGATGTTTGGCGCTTGGTTCCTCCCCAAGTGTATTGGCGCAGAACATGTGATAGGTGGCCTACTTTCTGTCGATTCGTTTCGGTCCAATCAACTGCTAATGCCAAGGAACTGGCCGGGCGCCTCGTAGTCGATGGATCGGTGGAGGTGCACCTGTTTGTCGGTCTACTCCCATGCATCAGCGCGTCGCTCAGCGCCGCTACCGTGCCGGCGGTCTGGGTCAGTTCGTAGAACTCCTCGGTTTAAGTGCGCTGCGCGGCTTCGACGTGAGTGTTGAGCGTGGGCGATCCGCATGGTCCTTCGAAGCATATGTCGAGAGTTCATGGTTGCACGGGTAGCTGAGGACCCCATAGTCCGACAATCTGGCGACCGTATCGAACTCGTGGGCGGTTAGCGAAGTCGAATTACGATCTTGACCGAAGGGCGTCAGGAGTTTGGTGGATAACGAGACGCCGTCAGCGCGGGGCTATCGGCGGCACTCGCCAAGCCGACAACCGATATGGAGCACAGCTTCTAGCGCTCCGTGATCCCCCGGTTCAACGGCTAGAGTTTCCAAGGGAATACATGGACGAAGCGAAGAGCGAACGCATCGGCGGAATGTGCTCTCGCTAGAGAAATCGCTTGACCCGCGCCGCGACCTCTGCGCGCTCTTCATACGGAATCGCCGGGCCTCGGTCAGGCCGCGAACCGCCGTCATTCTCGTAACGGGGGACAACGTGCATGTGGAAGTGAGGAACCTCGTGGCCCGACGCAACGCCGTTGTTCTGATAGATGGTCAGCCCACCCGGCTTGAACGCCTTGGTCACAGCCAGTGCGGTGCGTCGAACGTCCCGAAAAATCGCCGCCGCTTCCTTGTTGGAAAGGTCGAGAAGCGTTGGCACGTGACGCTTCGTAATCACGAGCAGCCGTCCGACCTGCTGGCGCAAGGGAGCGACGAACGTCAACGTGAGATCGGTATCCATTACCACCGCGCAACGGTTACCGCCTTCGGTGGTCCGGCCAGCCACGTTGTCGCAGAAGGGACACCTATCATGCGTGAGCCGAGGGAGTTCAAAATAGGACATTGCCGGATTATATACAACCAACAAGGTGTGATTGGCCTCTGAGAATCTGATGGTAAAGCCAGCCCGCAGAACAGCAACGGACCTGGCCGGTTGCCGTTCGAAAGATCTGGAATCCGGCGGCGAAGTGTATGACGCCCTGGAAAAGATGGGGCTTGGCGCCTCTTGTGGAGAAGAGGTCGAGCTAATTCAGCAGCGACATCGAAATCGCCTCTTCCGAATATCTCTCGACGGTTCGTCTTACATACTGAAGGTATTCGGAGACCCACAGGCCGCTAGGGAAGTCGGGGCGTATGGCCTCCTGGAGAACCTCGGGGTTCCCATCCTTCACACCGTTGCGAGGACGAACGACGCGCTACTTCTCGAAGACCTTGAGGCCAGTACGCATCTCAGGCTTGCCCTTGAGGAGGACGTCGGCAAGACTGAAGTCGGCGCCGCTCTGGCAGAATGGTATCGAACGCTCCATCATGCGAGCTCGAGATTACAACCGGATCAGACTAAGCCTTCGTTCTTGTGGCGTGAAATCGAGGAACTGACTCCTGCGTCGATCTTGGAAGTGGCTTCAAAGGTCGGCGGCTCAGACCAGTCCGGGTGGGTCACTCTCGCCGACAACATCGACAGAATCAAGAACGCCGCGATTACTTATGGTGAGACGCTAACCCACAACGACTTTCACTGGACCAACTTGGCCTTGTCTCGGAACGACAATCCAATCAGGGCGGTCGTGTTCGACTACGACCTGCTGGGGCTGGGACTGCGGTACTCCGACTGCCGGAATGTAACCGGCTCTCTTGGACCCGATGCCGCGGATGCATTCCGGTCCGCATACGGCGAAACCGATCCCAGGGAGAAAATCCTGGACG
Organism: Chloroflexota bacterium; assembly: GCA_965218195.1. Lineage (GTDB taxonomy): Bacteria > Chloroflexota > UBA11872 > UBA11872 > VXNJ01 > JAPOVO01. The sequence continues at coordinate 3,029,037 of OZ244593.1, read as the reverse complement.
ACCTAACGGCCCCTCTGTATGTCCTCGTTGAGGCCTTTCGGCGGCCTAGGTTTCCTTCCTGGGCGGAGCAAAGTCTGAAACTGGCGAAGACAGGCGAACTCCACAAAAGGCTTGACCGGGTCATGGAAATACTTTGAACGCCCCCTGGGGCAGGTGCTCCCGACAAATCAAAGGGTGGGGCCTAAAACGGAGCTGACATGTCGAACTTCACGCGGACAACAGGTCCGCGAGGATTGTTAGTACTCAGCGACCTTGTGCGCATCTTTGGCTGATGGCTGAAGAGTGCGCACAAATGGCACTCCGGACCGCGCTGACCAGCATTTGGGGGTTGATCTGGCACCGGAGGAAGGATGAGCGGTGCAGCGCGTGGGAGCAAGACCGGGCCAGAGCCGATAGTACGGACTTGGCCAAGCTGGGTTTATCCCCGGCGGATAGCGCGGCTTCACGGTAGCCAGTCGAAGAGTAAATCCTATATTGACTTCGAGCATCTCAAGTTCACGGTACGTGCGGGGGCGGTCCTTTGATCCGCTCAAAGGTGCGTTCGTACTACGATTGTCAAATACAATCAATTCCCTTTTTGGCGTTTAGAGATGATTGAAGTTGAGGATCTGGTCAAGCACTACGAAGTGCCCGTGCGCGAGGGCGGGCTGCTGGCCTCGATGCGCAGCGTCGTTCGCCGCCGGCACCGCACGGTACGAGCCGTCGAGGGGATCTCGTTCGAGCTCCAGCCCGGCGAGATAGTCGGCTTTCTCGGTCCGAACGGCGCGGGTAAGACAACCACTCTCAAAGTCCTGAGCGGCCTGCTGTATCCGACGTCGGGGAAAGTCGACGTGCTTGGTTTCGTGCCGTCGGACCGCCGCGTGGATTTTCTCTCGAGCGTGACTCTCATCATGGGGCAGCGCCAGCAGCTTTTCTGGGACCTGCCGGCCGTCGACACCTTCCTCGTCAACAAATCGATATTCGGGATCGAGGACCGCGAGTACGCGGAGACCGTCGCAACGCTGACCGACCTGCTGGACCTCTCCGAGCTGTTGGAGAAGCCCGTCCGGCAGCTATCGCTCGGCGAGCGCATGAAGGTTGAGCTGGCGGCGGGGCTGCTGCACCGTCCGACCGTGCTGTACCTGGACGAGCCGACTATCGGTCTGGACGTGGCGATGCAACAGCGTATCCGCGAGTTCATACGCGAATACAACGAATCCGCCGGGGCGACCGTATTGCTGACGAGCCACTACATGGCCGACGTGGAAGCCCTGGCGGAGAGGGTGATAGTCATAAACCGCGGCTCGTTGTTGTACGACGGACCGCTGCAGGGGCTGGTGGACCGGTACGCGCCGTACAAGATAATCACGCTCCAGCTAGACCGTGATCTCACCGGGGAGGAGCTGGCGCGGCACGAAGGACTGACCATCGTGGACGAGCGCCGGGTGAAGCTGACCGCCTCCCGAGACGGCATAGCCGATCTGACCGTCCGACTCGTGCAAGGCCTGCCTGTGGCCGACGTCACGGTGGAGGACCCGCCCCTCGAAGAGGTGATCTCGGAAGTCTTCGAGGACGCCGAGTTGTGAGCGCCGCCGCGCGCACGCTCGGCGGAACGATATCGCTTACCAAAGCCAACATTGCTCAAGCGTTGCATTACCGGCTGGTGCTCTTGATCTATGCGCTACGGCAAATCGTCAATCCGCTGCTCTACATGGCGGTGTGGTGGGCGGTGGCGGGTGAAGGGGAAATAGGTGGTTTTCAACGCGGCGACGTAGTGATGTATTACATCGTTTTCATGATTGTTTCCCACGCAACCTGGGCTGTCGGATATCACCAATGGTGGCCGCTGATCCGGCTTGGGCGGCTCTCGCCGCACCTTATGCGGCCGATAAATCCGATTTGGGTCTCAGCATCAGGAGATCTGGCGTCAAAGCTGACCGCCGCGGCGTTGGTGAGCCCCATATGGCTGGCGATGTTTCTCATTATTCGGCCGGAGTTCAACTTTGAATGGACCAACGTGATCCTTTTCGTACCGGCGTTGCTGCTTGCGGCCGCGCTGGCGTTCATCGTTGGCACGTGTATGGGTCTGGCTTCGTTCTGGGTTGTAAACACTTGGCCGTTTTACAGCATCTGGCACAACATAGCGTTCGCCATCGGCGGGCAAGTAGCGCCAATCGCGCTGTTGCCGGGAGCGATAAAGACTGTCGCGATCGGACTTCCGTTCCGGTACACGATCGGCTTCCCGATAGAGGTGTTCATCGGCCATTTGCAGCCCAATGAGCTGATTCTGGGATTCGCGCTGCAAGCCGGCTGGATAGCGGTCGGTTTCGCGGTAATGGCGTTGCTCTGGCGGTCGGGGATAAAACGCTACCAGGCCGTGGGAGCCTGATTGTGCGGTTGCTCTCCGTGGCGCTCACGTTCGCCAGAGTGGCGACGCAGCAGAAACTTGCCTACAGAGGCGAGTTCGTGGGCGAATTCGTCAATGCGTTCGCGGTGGATGCGCTTAACGCGGTTGTTTCGGTCGCGGTCATCTACGCACACACAGACAGCCTTCGGGGATGGTCGGCGGGGGAGATGTTCGTGGTGGTCGGCTTGTTCAACGTGGTGCTTGGAGTGATGTCGACGATCATGTTCCCCTCGCTAAACCGGACGGCAGAGGATGTATATGAAGGAACTTTCGACTACGTGCTGATGAAGCCTCTGCCGAGCCTTTTCCTGGCGAGCACGCGCGACTTCCACGTGAGCCGCTCGGTGAACTCGATTATGGGCCTGGTCCTGTGCGCTTTCGGCCTGTTCACGCTCGGCGCCGGTGAGCTTAGCTGGCGCGTAGCTCTCTTCCCGCTCATGCTGGCTTCCTCGCTCGCGATCTTCTATGCGTTCGTTGTTGGAATGACGACGCTGGCGTTCTGGGCCGTGCGGCTCGAACGTATAGAAAGCATGTTCAACGTCTTCTTCAGGACCGCTCGATATCCTGTCCACATCTATCCGACGTGGCTTCGAGGGTTCTTTACGTACCTGTTTCCCGTTGCGTTTGTATCGACGGTTCCGACCGAGACTCTGGTCGGTCGCGATTCAGGATGGTTGATCGCCGTTGGACCGGTTATCGCGGCGCTTGCCGTGTACGGAGCCACGCGCTTCTGGCGGCTGGGACTCCGGCGGTATTCGAGCGCTTCGAGCTAGGTAAGCGGGGATTGAAAATGGGCGGAGGGGCGAGGCCGCGTCTGCAATGCGTGGTTCGAAGGTTACAGCCAGTTGCGCGATAATCCCGACCGACGCACCGGTGGAGCCGTGAGGTATGGGAGCGGTCAATGAACGACCGGCTTGCAGAGCAGTTTCTACATGGGCGGGGGGAACGCCTGGTCGATGCTGGTTTTGAGCCGGATCCAGGTCAGGTCGAGTCCGGGCCTTCGGGCTTCGTTTTCTACCATTTCACTCGCGAAGAAAATCTGGACGACATCCTCGCCGAAGGTAGCGGATTGAACGCCCGGCTACCCGTGCCGTGCTCCGAACCGCCGGATGAACTGGTCGGACATTACTCTGTTGGCGGACTTCTCGAACCTTCTCCCAAATGGCTCGACCGGTCGCCTTATTTTCGGGAATTGGGACGCCAAATGCTGCGCGAGTACGTCGGCGGCGTGCTGCTTCGAGTTTGCGTTCCGGCAGATTTCGTTGGACTCTACGTGGCCGACTTCGCCCACACTTTGGAGTGCAAGTACCACGATCGCAAAGGGCGCTTAGCTATGGGTCTGGGCTATGACCTCCGGACCGGTCGAGAGGTAACCCAGGCCTACGTGAACTCCTGGATTCCCCTGGGCGAGTACGTTGGCGGGCACGTCGCGCCGATTGTGGAAGCCACACGCGAAGGACCGGGTCTGGTGGTCCCATCCCGGTTTATCGAGATATGGGATGGGCGAACAGGAGCGTAGCGTTACGCCACGCCTCGGCAAGCCGGGCGCGCAGGGTGCGGGGGCCATATCATGCGGTGGGACGTTAGTTCGCAGACTGGGTGATTGACATGGATCTGACGAAGTCGGCGCCGCGAAGCCCTTACGACAAGCTGGAAGAAGTCGTCTTTCTGCCGAGAGCCATCGACAAAGGGCGCGCCGAGCTCGACGGAACGCTGGGCGACTACATTTCCCGAGGAGGCCGCTCGGGCAGGGTGTTCGATTTTCTCGACATCCCGGAAGACGGGTTTATAGAGGCATTGAAGACGCGCGCCACCGACGCCGAGGTCTGGGAGTGGGTCGCCGAGCGCATGACGCCGCGCTCGCCGGAGGAGATCGAGGAGTTCAGCGACTGGATGTCCTCGGCGTCGCCCGACACCGGCGATTGGACGTGGGAGTGGTTTCAGGCGCAGCTCGAGGAGTCGGACAACGGGCACCGGTCGGACATAAAACGTCACTTCGACCGGCTCGATCTGGACGAGGGGCGCGACGTGCCTATCGGCGGACGGCCAAGTCCCGACAAGTACACGATGCGGATATCTCGGCTAACCATCGACAAGCTGGGTATTCAGATGTACGACAGAGTGTCTGCTGTCCTAGCTGAACTCATCGCTAACGCTTACGACGCGGATGCCGAGAATGTGAAAATCAGACTTCCTTTCGGGAAATACCTAGCCCGGAGAAGGCAAGGACAGGTCGAAGACCAAGGCTTTGAAATTGTCATTGAGGACGACGGAACCGGAATGACTGCCCAGGAGGTCAACGACTACTACTTGAAGGTTGGTTACAACCGGCGAGTTGAACGCGGTGAGCGAACACCCAGGCACCAGCGCAGGGTCATGGGCAGAAAAGGCATTGGCAAATTAGCACCCTTCGGGATCTGCCATGAGGTGGAAGTTGTTACTGCCGGCGGTGAATCCACGAACCGTGGTTTTTCCGTGTCCAACCTGATTCTTGATCTAGACCGGATTCTGGCTGAGGACACAGACGAAGACGGAGACGTTATCCCCTATCATCCGCGGCCCGGTGAGCAGGATGGAAATTATGCTGACTCCGCAGGTACTAAGCTGATTCTGAGACGTTTCGACCGTAGACGTGTTCCCACCAGAGAGGAATTAGATCGTCAGCTTGCTGCGCGTTTCGGACTCAGTCAACCAAACTGGAAAGTCCGGCTAGAGGACACTACCGGAGAAGACGATCCGATCGACCTTGGCACTCTTAACGTGGATGTTATGTCTGGAACGCGCATCGAAGTAGATGACAGGCCGGTGAAAGTCGATGATGTGTCCCTTCCTGTATCCGGTTGGGTCGCCTACGCAAAGAACCCATATAAGGACGAGGTGATGGCCGGAGTTCGCCTCTACGCTAGAGGAAAAATTGTTGCTCAGACTAGGGACTTTGACATCAAGACGGGATTCACAGGTGAGTTCAAGATGAGGAGCTACCTCACAGGGGCAATCAATGCTGAGTGGCTTGACAAAGACAAAGACTATGTCCGCACTGACAGGCAGGACATCATCTGGAACTCTGATCTAGGAACTCCGTTGCGCGAATGGGGTCGCAAACTTCTGAAGGAGCTTGCTGCTAAGGCAGAAGCTGGTGTGGGACAACGTAATTGGGACTTATTTCTTGAAGAATCCCAATTGGTTGAGCGCCTGAGAATCGCACATCCAACCGATAGGGCGATACGTGACTCGGTGTTGAGAGCCGCTAGGTCTCTCGTTGCGCGAGCGGACCGAGATGCAATCAAGAATCCTAGCTACAAGGATCGTATGGTACGGCTAGCGTACGCCATAGGGCCTCATACCACCTTGCTCAACACATTGGATGCAGTAGCCCTACAAGCAGACGGTGCCACTGACGTGATTCTCGATCTGTTCGAGAGGGCCAGAATGGTCGAGATGTACTCACTTGGCCAGGTCGCCCAAGAAAGGGTCGGAGCCATCGAGCAGCTACGGAAGCTGATTTCAAATCCTTCCACCCTTGAGAGACAGCTGCAAAGGCTGATTGAGACTGCACCTTGGATTCTCCATCCCGACTGGACCCCACTGAGTTTCAATCAGTCTCTTGCGTCAACCCGCAAGAATTTCGAATCCTGGTATCTTGCCAAACATGGCAAGGAAATAGTCACCTCAGCCATTGAGAGTCCAAGCAAGCAACCTGACTTTGTGATGCTCAACCATGAGGGCAGGTTGGAAGTCCTAGAGATCAAGCGACCCCAATACGCACTAACGGACGATGAATTTGATATGGCGTTTAGATACTTGACGGCGTTGAGACAGTTCATCAGTGAAACTGATGCAGTTAGAGCATCTTTTCCGATGGCTCAGTTGACAATAGTCTGTGACGAGTTGGATGTGGACGCTCTGAGGGCCAACAGTATTCGAACCGACCAAGAGATTTCTCATAGGACTTGGCACGGTGTATTGGAATCCACGACTCAACGCCACGAGAACTTCCTGAAGGTCGTAGGAAAAATGCAAGGTGAACTGCCGGAGTTGTCGGCGGAGACAGAATAGCGATTGCCAATGGACGTGATGAAGCCCGCCCAGCGATACAAGGCCATGGCCCACAACAGGGGAAGAACCCGTCCTGAACGTGCCTTAGCTTCGGCGTTGTGGCGTCTAGGAGTACGGTATTTCACCTATGAAGGCTACAGGTCCGTACGAGGCCCAAGCCTTCCCGGCAAACCTGACATGGTGCTTCCTCGAAAGAGGATGGTCATTTTTGTTGATGGCTGCTTCTGGCACGGCTGCCCGCAGTGTCACAAGCATGAGGGATTGAACGACGAATCCTGGGTGAACAAGATCGCGGGCAACATCGAGCGAGACCGACGTGTCACAGCCGAACTCGAATGCGAAGGCTGGACAGTACTTCGCATTCCCGAGCACGACGTTCGGACGAAAGCCGCGCTTGCACAAACCATAGATCGGCTACTACCGCTGATTAGGCGCTGATAAAGTAATATCACCAATAATCATCTGTCTCGCTCACGGGGACGAAGGTGTCTAGCCAAGCGGTCAAAGAGTTTCTGGAGAAGGCGAGACCTGAATCTACCAGGGATCGTACCGCCGTTTCCTTGTTCTCAGGGGCTGGCATAAGTGACCTCGGCTACGAGATGGCAGGGTTTCAATTCCTGGTCCAAGTCGAGGTTGACCAACGACGAGCCGCCATTGGCGCTGACAACTTTCCCGAGTCAACGTGGATTCCTGATGACGTTTACACGAACCATGAGGAGATAGCCAAAGCCTATTGGTCTGCGACATCGAACCCACTTGACCTATTGGTAGCTACCCCCCCGTGTCAGGGCATGAGCAGTTCAAACCCAAGTCGGGGCAAGCGGCAAACGCCCAAAGCGGAGGCGCTGGAAGAAAAGAACCGGCTCATTCTGGAAGTCATTCCAATCGCCGAGTTGCTCAAGCCAAGGATCATCGTTGCCGAAAACGTTCGTCAGGTGTTGACGCTTGACGTGGAGTACGAGGGGGCCAGAGGGCGAGTAGTAGACCTTCTCTGCGACGGTCTCTCTGACTATCAGATATTCCCTGGCGTCGTGAACGTGGCCGACTACGGCATCCCACAGATTAGAAGGCGAGCTCTCGTGGTGGCCGTGCGTAAGAACGAACCATGGCTTGAATCGGCAGCGTCACGAGACCTCACTCCTTGGCCAAGTCCGACCCACTCAGAGCAATCAACCAACGGAGTTCCAAGTTGGGTAAGCATTCAAGAATGGTTCGAGGCGATGGAATACGAAACTCTGGATGCGAAATCCAAGGATGCGGCGCGTGGCGAACACTCATTGCATTATGTTCCCGCGTATGCACCGGATCGCTACCAGCAGGTTAGTGAGATACCTCCGCACTCGGGACGGAGCGCGTACGAAAATGATACCTGCCCATCGTGCGGACACTCGCCAGTTGAACTAGACCTAGTGTCGTGCCCTGAATGCAGCGAAATCATGCGCAATAGGCCATACGTCGAACGGGACGGGCAGCCGTCCTTGATTAAGGGATTCAAGTCAAGCTATCGGCGGATGAGCCCCAATAGGCCGGCTTACACCGTCACTACCAATTCAAGCCACGTTGGTAGCGACTTTAAGATTCACCCTTCGGAGAACAGGGTGCTCAGCATTCTGGAGTGCGCCGATTTACAAACAGTTCCGCGGTTCTACGACTGGACGCGAGCGCGAATGGACCGAACGTTTTATCTCATACGCAACGTGATCGGGGAGGCATTTCCCACCTACTTCACTTACCGCCACGGTCAGTTTTTGGACAAGCTTCTGTCTAGCCCGGCTTCATAATCGGTTCGAGTATCTCCGCGTATTCATATCAGGTCCAGACCCACGCACGTTCGATGGCGAAACTGACCATATCAGGACGGCAATACCAGGTCTTTGGAGCCGTGGAGAGGTCGGATGCGAGGAGCGTTCGCAGGCGGGTTACGGCGGCGCATCCTCCACTTGACGAGCTGATCGCCGGAGTCTCAGGGGACGCCGAGCCGTGAACGCCGCCGTACGCACTCTTGGCGGGACGGTCTCGCTGACCAAGGCCAACTGTAAACGGCGGAGTAAAAATGCACCGGCTGGCCGGCTGTAAACGGCGGAGTAAGAATGTACCGGCGAGGCGGGGGAAGCGCTGAGTTAGGGCGCTTGAAAAATGGACCACCCGTGGTCTTCCATCATGTCCTGAGGGTGTAGAAGCTCTCACGGCCCGAAAGCTCGTCCGGCAGCTTGGCGTTGAAGCTCTCAACATTGCCGTTCTCCTCAAGCCAGCCAGCGTCTGACCCCCCAGGCCGTAAGCGTCGGGCCATCATCCGAGCAAACGGATAGGGGGGCGCTTGCCCACGATCAACTCATAGCGCCAGCCTGGTACGCAGCCGAGGCCATGGAGTCGAACGTCTTTCCGCCCTGGTAGGCTTAGCCTCGGGCATTGCCAATTCAAAGAAAAGGCATCCTATTTGCGCAGGCTGCTATCAGCGACGCTCGCCGCAGGGATTCTCTCCGTGATGGCCGTGGCTACGGCGACCGCCCATGAAGACCACAGCACCGGCGAATGGCCCACGACCTGCGTCGATCTGAACGACATCGTCGAAGAGCATCTCGGTAATGTTGGCAACGTGGGGATCTATCAGCGGGTATTCGGCGAGCAGGCGGAGGGCGCGTGCCAGTTCGACCATCGCGAGGACGTTGCCAGGACGTTTGCCTGGGCGCTGGCGGAATCGACGCAGCCAATTCTTGGGACTGAAACTACATCCTCGGACCCTTCGCAACAAGCGGGCGGATGGCCGGAGACGTGCGTGGAATTGAATGACATCGTTGAGAGCCACTTGGGGAATGACCGTATCGTCGGCATCTACCAGGGGACGTTAGGCGAGCAGGCAGAGACAGCCTGTCGCCAGGACCACGCTGACGACGTACGCGCCGTATTCGGATGGGCGGCACCCTGCGATGGCCGGCATTCAGCAGTTGCTACTTCGGCTGAGATGACCGGGACGACTGGCTCACGATTCGCAACATTTCACGACCTTGCGCAGCTAGAGTCCTCATTGCGAATGGTGTTGGTGACACTTCCGGGGCTGGCCTGCCACGTCTATCCGTGGTTGGCGGATGGCGTTTCGGGACACGACTATCGGTGGCTTGAATCGCTCATGAATCTCTCGCGGATAGATGAGAGCTTTGCCATGGAAGTTGCCAGCTACCCATGGTTCGTCGATGGCGTTGATTCCTACCGCGAAGCCGAGTGGGGCGCGCTGCGGGATCTGACCGTAATCGCGGAGCAGTATCCGGAGCTCCTGAGCGCAATCCGTGAGTTTTCGTGGATTACCGACGAAAGGCCCGACCCGACGGCCTTTGCGCTCTTGAGCCTAACGCGACTGGCCGAAAGCAGTGTTGAACTAGCCGTCCTTGCCGCAACTTCGCCGTGGATGAACGACGGCATCGCCGACTACGAGTCGGGCGGATTAGGCGCCTTAGTCGAACTGGCCAAGCAAGACCTATCGCTGACGAGACAACTCTTGGACTACACCCTTACACCGACCGTTACAGCGATCGATGTCCTGCTCCTAGACACGATCCGCTTTATGCGCTACGACAACCCCCAGACGTATCATCTTCTCGCGCAGCAACCCTGGTACGTCGATGGACTAAACGACACTGAACGAGCGTTCATCGTTGGTATACCCGTTGTTGTGCGTGAGGAATTCTTCCGGAATCCAGATAGTCGCTACTATCGATCGATCACAACGACGCTGCCGATATCTGGAGAAACCACGCTTTGGGCGTTCGACTTCCGGCCATTGCCGGAGGGAGAGGATGTACTGGAGATGGCCGCCGAGGCCGCTCGAGAGCTCGAGCGGTTCATGGGAATTCCATTCCCGATGGATACCATTATCTATAGGTTCTGGCCTTCGGATTGGATCGGGTTTCCTGCGTGGTTCATTGGCGAAAACATCGGAGTGTCTCGGGCTACCTTCCCCAATCTTGATTGGTCGGATAAAGGGGATCGTTACCTGGTCTATCACGAAACGGCTCACTACTTTTTTACTGAGCTGGGTCCTTACTATTCGGACTACCAGATCTCACCAAACTGGCTTGACGAGGGTGGCGCCGATTTCATGGAATCCTGGATCAGCACCCGGCTTGGAGGTCGGTCCCTGGAGGAAAGGCTTGTCGGCGTTGAGCGCGCGGCTCGCAGCGCGTGCCACGAGCACGGCTTCACTAACATCCTCAAGCTCACCGAGCCTGCCCTAGTAGCTGATAATGAAGATCAAAAACGTCGTTCGCTCCGCTGCCAATACATTCTCGGCGAGCAATTGCTGCTTAATCTGTACTTCACGATGGGTGAACCCGGGTTCTCGGCGGCTGTACGGGAGGTGCACCTGACCGGGCACTTCTTCCGTCCGTTTCCGCTACGGCATTCATTGGCGTATCCGTCGGACCTCCAGTTGTTTCAGACCTTCCTCAAGCACACGCCGCCGGGTAGGGAGGACGCGGTCCGAGACGTGTACCGAAGGATTCACGGCGGGCCGTATATTCCGCCGGACAATTAGGGGCGGCTGCAAGTGGCGAGATCGGGCCGGTCCACGCGGCGGTGGGGAGAGAAGAGCAAACCGGGGCTTGGACTTGCTATCGAAGGTATCTGTGATTGACCGACCGAGCCTTAGGTTTGTCCGGCTGGCGGTCGTGCGGGAGCGTCGCCTGGTCCACCCAGAGCGCCAAGACCATCTCCCCATCCAAGCATTCGTCGCGCGGGAACTGCCGTCGGGCCTCCCCGCATAGCTGGACTCGATGGAACGAGTGCTTTCTCATACTTTGGCGAGCAAGGCACAGCCGTCGCCGACGTTAACTCTGGGCTGTCCTCCGAGCGGAGTGTGATTGGAGCGCCGCCCTGACCCCGATCAACTCCCCGGTAGCTGGGTTTTAGACGACCGGTAAGTCGGCACCTACCGCGACCCGTCAGTACTCACCCCATAGGCTCCATCGAAACCGAACTCGACCCTATGAGTTGATCGTGGTCACGAGCACGCACCCGAACCACACTCCCCTCGGACAACAAGCCGGACTGGATGGTCAGATCAGTAGGAGCCTAGCTCGCCATAGTAGAACAGCCTTGTCGAGGACATCAAAGGAAGACTCAGCGATGAAGTCTCGGACCGGGAGATCTTCCGCACGCTGCGGGAGACGCCGGTGCTGCGCCGACAGCACCGGCAGACCGACAATCGCATCTGACCGGATACTTCGCTGGACTAATCACCGCTGGCGCCAGCGGTGATCCTGCCTGCCGAGCCTACCTCAATGGACCTGCGAGAAACATAGCGAATGTTAAAAAATTGGGGCCAGTCTATTGAGTTATCCTCGGAAGGCACAGTCGTGTCACGCGGGACGGTCGATAGGGAGAGGTGACTGGTAGCTAGGTTCTTTTCGAAGCTGCTTGGCAGGGAGAAGGATGCGGGCTCCCCAGAGTCTACTGGGTTGCAGCAACTGGCCCCAGACCCGCGCAAGAGGTCTGGGCGGAGGGAACCGCCAGCGGCCCTCGACTGGTCGCGCGCCGAGTACATCCCAATGCCGCCCTCCCCACCCGCCTGGGAGGTGGACGGTCGTGACGAATTCCAGCGCGAGTACAAGGACCTGACGATTGGGCCGGTGTTCCATGCAGGTTTCCAGAACCAGCACGCCAAGGTCGTGAAACTGGCAGCGGATCTTTCCGCAGAGCAACGACAGGGCAGAGTAGGAGATGTGATCGCAAAGGCGTACCGCAAGTTGATTATTCAGCGGATGAAAGCTGGTCAACTCGCAGCAGCGGCGAAACGTTACATTGAGATGTTCGACGTGGTTCCCACAGAGGTCCAAGACGTCGATCGACGGCGGTTCAACCGAATCCTCAATCAAATGAAGAAGGCAGGCAAGAAGCACAGCTACACGCCGGTGGATGTGCCCGCCGGCCGATCCTCACAGCCGCTGTTCCGAGTCGTGGACGGAACCGGATGGGCTCTCACCGGAGAACGGAAACTGCAGGAAAGTGAGCGACCGAATCCGGCCTTCGATATCGTTGCTATTGACGGCTCGGGAACGTGGCTGCTCGACCGTTCTGGGGCCAGCATTAGCAGGTCGGATGTGAAGAGCGTGCTTCGTCGGCTGGACCGACTCGGCCGCTTCGTCGGCGAACAGGCCCTCAACCATGACGCCTACTGGACTGGTGCTGGGGCCGTCGGTTCCAACCTTGCGATCATGGACTCCAGCGGACGATTGTACATCTATGATTCTGCGTTGAACCTCGTTAGGGAAACGAATCTCCGTAGGGATCCGCGCGTAGTGGATCACTTCCGAACAATCGACACGAACTACTGGGGTGAGTTCAAGTCCCAAGTTCGAGCTGTGGACGTATCCTCTGAAGGCGACCGGTACCTCTTCACGCTCGCGGATGAGGCGTGGTGCTGCACGATGTCCGGCCAAACCATCTGGGGCGTGGCGATGCCCCTCAAGGAAGGCTGGAAGCGCATGGTCGGCCGAACCGAGCGCTTCGGCGTGGCACGTGAGATCGAAGAGGCCCTGCGCGTCTTCGAACTTTCCCTTCCGGTGATGCCAGCCGAAATCAAGCGACGGTACCGGGCGCTGGCGATGGCCCACCATCCCGACCGAAACACCAGCAATCCTGGTGCTGGAGAGAAGATGAAGGCCGTGAACAAGGCATTCGAGGTGCTAACTGGCGTCGATCCGAACACGCTCAATTTCGAGGACTCCGATGTTACCTATTTCGCTCGCACTGCTCCCGATCATGTCGTCGAGTTCGAGGGGTTCCGAATAGAGATGACCGTGACAGGGGGTATACCTCAGGATTGGGTCTACGCCGCGAGCTTCGCCGCCGACGGCTGCGCTTTCGCGGCGACATACTCCGGCAAGGTCATCCTGCTCTCGCGGGAGGGGCAGCCGCTCGTCGTCTACGATATTGGAACCTGTCCGACCGAGATCGTCGACCTTGGTAGATACGCCTATTTCCTGACCAACACGAGACTCTATATCGTCGAGGACAGGGCGAAGCTCGCGGCACTTCTGGACGTATTCCAGCAAGGACGGCTTCTCGTAGCACGATCAGGTTTCGGGCTACTCACCAACAAGAAGCTCCAATGGTTCACGGTTTCGGGGACGAAAGTGGGCGAACTGTCGACCCGTGATCCCATCCGATTGGTTCACAAGATAGAGGGCGGTGCAATCGTGCAGACGCGGCAGCACCAAGTGGAAGTACGGGGCCCCGGGTTATGACAGCTGACCTTGCCCCCGAAAATGCCCTCGATTTTGAGTAGAGTCCGTTCAATGGGAGGAGACGGACATGAGACGGAGCAGGTATCGCGAGGAACAGATCATCGGCATCCTCAAAGAGCACCAGGCGGGGTTGCCAGCCGCAGAGCTCTGCCGCAAGTACGGGGTCAGCGGCGCGACGTTTTACAAGTGGCGGTCCAAGTACGGCGGCATGGAGGTATCAGACGCCAGGAAGCTGAAGGGGCTGGAGGATGAGAACCGGCGCCTGAAGAAGCTGCTGGCGGAATCGATGCTGGATGTGGCGACGCTGCGCGAGCTACTTGCAAAAAACTTCTAACGCCCAGATTGCGGAGGCAGGCCGCGGCCTGGGCGATGACGGAGACTAGTCACTCGCAGCGCCGTGCCTGCGCTCTTGTCGGGATGGATCCGAAGACTTACCGCTATGAATCGAGGCGGCCGGACGACGCCGGCATCCGCAAGCGGTTGCGGGAATTGGCCGAGCAGCGCCGACGGTTCGGCTACCGCCGTCTGCACATCCTGCTGGCCAGGGAAGGCATCCGGCTCAATCATAAAAAGCTCTATCGCATCTATCGCGAGGAACGGCTCACGGTGCGCAAGCGAGGCGGGCGCAAGCGGGCGCTCGGCACGCGTGCCCCGCTGCTGCTCCCCTGGAACCGCAACCAGCGCTGGTCGCTCGATTTCGTCGCGGATGCATTGGCCGACGGCAGGCGGTTCCGCATCCTGGCGGTGGTGGACGACTTCAGCCGCGAGTGCCTCGCCCTCGTCGTCGACACATCGCTGTCTGGCGTCCGCGTGGCTCGGGAGCTGGACCGCATCGTCGAGCTGCGGGGCCGCCCCCGCATGCTGGTCAGCGACAACGGCACCGAGCTCACCTCAAACGCTATCCTGCGCTGGCAGCAGGAACGCGGCGTTGGCTGGCACTACATCGCACCGGGCAAGCCCGTGCAAAACGGCTTTGTCGAGAGCTTCAACGGCCGCCTGCGTGACGAGTGCCTCAACGAACATCTCTTCGCCGGCCTGGCCGAAGCGCGGCGGATCATCGCGGAATGGAGGTACGACTACAACACAACACGCCCGCACACGAGCCTGGATGGGCTCACACCCAACGAGTTTGCAGCCCGCCCCAATTGGGGCCATAACCTGAAAAGATTCTACTTATGAGTGAGGGTAAGTTGGGGGCAGGGTCACAGCCAACTCCTGATTTAGAGGCAGGTCAGGCGAAGTTCGTGCCGGAAAATACGTCCAGTTACAATCAGATTCAGCGTTCAGAGATGGCCCGTAAAGCCCGACTCTTCAAGAGGGTATTGGCGTGATAATTCAAACTGCGTCGTTCACTAATTTGTATGGTCATCTGACTTCGACTTTCTCGTTTAAGCCGGACGTGAACATCCTCATAGGAGTTAATGGTTCCGGCAAGACGTCGGTCTTGAACGCCATGGCGTGGACGTTGTCACCGACGTCGGTGCAGGATGGCATCCCTGCGGCGTACTTACTTTCCAGTCTCAACTTCGACGAAATAGACATAGCCTTCGCTGTTCCCGAAAGGGAGGAGGATCAGCGAGTCATCGCAAGGCGGAGTGAGCATGGAATTGTCATCGAGTTAACTGGTGTCCAAGATGTTTTGACTATTCCCATCGTTGAAAGGCACCAGAGAGCTCGGTTGAGTCGGGTGAGCAGGATGCGGGCGGTTGACGACGACGCCGATTTAGTTGCTAGGTTGATGCAGGATCAGCGAGACCATCCTGTCCTTCAGCGCCTGAGCGAGCTGCCCGGACCCTTGTATTTGCCACTTAATCGTCGGTGGACAGGCGAACGTGAGGCTCCCTATCGAGTACACACGAGACGCTCGACGACAGCTGGACACCTTCCCATTTCAGACGTAGTGGATTTGGCACAGCGTGCTTTTCGGCGAGAACAGGCCAGAATGTTTGCTCGCAATGAAAGCCTACGTAACGAGATAATCACGTCATTGTTTGAACCCGTTAGCTTCTCCAATCTGCCCCGCGTTTGGACCCAAGACGAGTTGAATACGCGCCGTGATGGAGTACTGAAGGTCTTCGAACGTCTGGGGTTAAACGACGCTCAAAGATTATGCGAACAGTCTTTCGTTATGGTGGAAGAGGTAGTCAAGGGACTAGGGGGCCGCGAGGTTCCTGGCAGCTTCTTAGACGATCCTAACGTTCAATCCTGGTTTAAATGGATCGTAGAGGCTTCCCCTATTGCGTTTCGCATCGAACGGTTGATTCCTCTCATCGAGGAATACGAGTCCGATAGAACAAAGATAACGCGGCGGTCGAGTGCGTTTGTACAGTCGGTCAACAGCTTCATCTGCGACACGGGTAAGGAACTCGAATTCCGGTCAGAATCCGATCTGTTCATAAAACTGCCAGGCGGGCAGGATATCAGCAGCCATAGCTTGTCGTCCGGAGAACTACAATTGCTCACCCTGTTTACATTTCTCTACTTCCAGTTCAACCCTGAACAGGAATTCGCAGTTCTTGTTGATGAACCAGAGTTGTCTTTGCACCTAGCTTGGCAGCAGCGCTATGTCAACAGCGTTCGTGAAGCCAACCCGAATGCCCAATTCATAATTGCCACGCACTCGCCGGAAATCGCTGGTCCGGCCGAAGAAGCACTAATCGACCTTAGCCCTAGCAGCACGCTCGGTGCTGACGTATAGCGACCAGGGCCTCGCCGCCAGACCAGCCTTTTTTGGTGCTTACAACGACATAACAGTAATCGTTGAAGATGCCGGACAGGAAAACTTCTATACCAAGGTGATGCACCGACTGCTCGGCGACGCTCTAAGAATCAGACATGTCCTGGGAGTAGGAGGGAAGCAGCAAGTTTGGAAGCGGTTTTCGGAACGCGCTGGAAGATCGCATCTGCGGCGAGAGTTCTATCTCGTAGACGGCGATTTCGACGACCTCATCGCTAGGGATCCTCCCGAAAGCATGTTCTTCTACCGGCTGCACCGATATGACATAGAGAGTTATCTAATCGAGGAGGATGCCGTCTGCACAGTAGCAGAGGAAGAGCATCCTCAAGCGAACGCAGACCAATTTAGGAAACTACTACGCGTCGGTACTTGGACAGCGGAGGTGGTCGATGGATCGCTCCGCTTGGCAGCATGTGCCGCCTTGTTGCAGAAATTGGAGGAGGCACCCCAACTATCCCAGTCCGTTGAGCGCTATGTCGACGGAAATGCGGTCTTGCCGGACATATTGAAAATCGACTCATGCATACTGCAAATACGCGCATCTCAAGACATCGTAGACGAGCAAGAATTCGACCGTTTGTTCGAGGAAATGATTAGCCGGATGGGAAGTTCGAACTGTGAACGACTCCGGTGGATTTCCGGTAAGAAAATCGTAATTCCCTTACTGATCAGATTGCTGCGTAAGCACGCCCATTGCTCCCTCAAGAGAGATTCGCTCTGTTTTCGGTTGGCTACGAATTGCGAGTTTCCGGAGTTGACGGACTTGCGCGACCGTATCATCAGCGCTGCGGCATCGTGAGCTACGCCGCCCAGTAACGGGTCCAAGGAGTCTCTCTCAGAATAGGATGTTGCGCGGTGCGACCAATGAGTTGTTAGGTCCGGTGGTTTTTTCACCTGCCCCCTGGGTTCGTTGCACGAGCGCAGGGATGGGCTCCGCAGGTATGGTGGTCGCCAGAGTCAGCGGTCTGTAGACACAGACCGCTGCGTCAAGATGCGCTCGTATATCTGAGTAGGCGGCGCGATGAGCGATCCGACGACGACTCACTATGTCTGCTGGGTCGGCTTCTCGGAGCAGGTCACACCGAGGGCGCCTCGGAAGACCGGGGTTCGGGATCGCCTAGGCACGTTTCGATGCCCGTAAAAGAAGCTGATCAAGTCGGAACTTAGCTCGACGCGCACTCATGGCGACCGCGTTCGGTCTTTTGAATACGTGATTGGTTCGAACCTGAGTGATCCAACCGAGAAGGAGGAATGCTATTCCCTTCGTGTTGCGATCCGAACTGTAAACGTAGTAAAAATGCGCCTCTCAGTCTGTATCAGCTTCTGGTTGCGGCGACCTTCGAGGGGGCGGCAATGTCAACGTTTAAAGCTAACGCCTTTTTGCTCAAGAGCCTTCTGGACGGCATTGGAGAAGGCAAGATCCGGCTCCCTGACTTCCAACGCGGCTGGATTTGGGACGATGCTCGGATCAAAGATCTGCTCGTCAGCATCTCGCGCGGCTTTCCGATAGGCGCTGTTATGACCCTGGATGCCGGCGGCGACATACAGTTTCGAAGCCGCCTCATCGAAGGCGTCGCTTCTAACGGCAACGCTCGACAGGACCAGTACCTGCTGGACGGCCAACAGCGGCTCACGTCGTTGTACCAGGCGCTGCGGTATGAAGGACCGGTGGAAACCCGGGACCGGGCGGGCGGGCGAAGAGTCGTTAAGCGTTGGTATTACATCGATATGCAAATGGCGCTAGACCCGGCGGTCGACCATGAGGAGTCCATCGTCGGCGTACCTGAGGACCGGATGATCCGATCGAATTTCGGGCGTGACATCGTGAAGGACTTGTCCTCCCGAGAGAATGAGTTCGAGCATCACATGATTCCCACCGAAATGGTCATGGACGGCATGCAGTGGGGCTTCGACTACGCCAGGCACTGGCTGGAGCGCGGTGGGCACCCTCACGGCGACCCTTTCAGTTATTTCAACTGTTTCAAGAACGTCGTTTTGGACAACTTCATCGAATATCAGGTGCCGGTTATCAATCTTGGAAAGGAGACCTCCAAGGAGGCCGTTTGCACGGTATTCGAAAAGGTGAACACGGGCGGCGTCACTCTAAATGTGTTCGAGCTGGTGACCGCGTCCTTCGCCGCCGAGGGTTTCCGATTGCGTCAGGACTGGGCTGAGCGGCAGTCCCGCCTGCATTCGGAGTTCGGAGTGCTTCAAGGCATCGACGGCGATCAGTTCTTTCAAGCGGTGACGCTACTCGCGACCCAGGCGCGACGTCGCAAGGCCATCTCCGAAGAGGAACCGTTGAAGCAGACTCCCGGCGTTGACTGCAAACGTGCGAGCATTCTGGACCTGAAACTCAGCGAATACCAAGAATGGGCGGACTTGGTGGAAGCGGGCTTTCGGGAAGCGGCTAAATTCCTAATCAACCAGTTTGTATTAACAAAAGGCAACGTGCCCTACAACACTCAACTCGTGCCGCTGGCAGCATTATTCGTTGAACTCGGCAGGGAGTTGGCTCCCGCCAAGGGGAAGGAGAAACTGGAGCGTTGGTTCTGGTGCGGCGTTCTGGGTGAGACCTACGGCGGTTCTATCGAGACTCAGTTCGCCAATGACCTGGTACAAGTCGCCCGGTACGTCCGCGGCGGCGCCGAGCCCCAGCTTCTGACTGAAGCGACGTTCATTCCAGAAAGATTGTTTTCCCTGAGAACACGTAACAGCGCCGCCTACAAGGGGATGTACGCGCTGCAGATGAAATCCGGGGCCGCCGACTGGGGCACCGCCGAACCTCTGAGCCTTGCCGACTTGCTTGCAAAGTCCATTGACATCCACCACATCTTTCCGAAGCGGTGGTGCGAGAAGGGCGCTAAGCCGACGATACCCCGTAGACTGTACGACTCGATCATCAACAAGACGCCTATAGATTCATACACGAACCGCATAATCGGTGGACAGCCTCCGTCCAGGTATTTGCCCCTGTTGCGTAAGGACCATATTGACGGAGAGAAGCTGCAACGAATACTCAAAGCGCATTGGATCGATCCGGATCGGCTCGAGGAAGACGACTTTCGCCACTGCTTCGTGGAGCGCGGTCAGGCGATGGTTGATCTCATCAATCGCACCATGGGCAAGCCCACCGTCGATCGCCGTGATGTCTTTCGCGATGAAATGAGCTCTGCCAGTCTGGTCGCTGAACAGGCCGACGATGACGAGGTTGAGCACGATCCGATGGGGGAGGGTACGTACAGCGGCAACGGATTGCTGGATAGCGATTAACGCGATACCGGTCTGATTCGGGCTGGTACTCCAGACCACCGACTTCTGCGTTGTAATCCGTTCGGCCTGACTCCCCGCAACGACGCAGACGTCGGGTCATCAAAGCGCGGTGGCTCTCGGCAGTGTTCTATTTTGACGCGAGGCGATACAGGGCGGGGCGACAGCTAACCTGTAGAAAAAGCTCTGAATTGCGACCTGGGTTGCCGATTCGATGTTTGGGGAGAAAAGTGCCTCCCCAACTTATTCCTAATGCGTCATTCACATCTCGTGGGCTAAACGTCTCCTCTAGGACACCGTGACCTACGGCATCTCGAATGCGCCGGATGGTTTTGCCTTCGCGCTCAATCATTGCGCCATTCCTCCTTCGTGCACGATAGCTGCTGGCACAGACACTCGGAGCGAGTAGATCGGTACGACGTTCTGGTCTGCTTAGCGATCGGCTGTAACGCTTGGCAGAGTAGGTTTAGCGACTTGAATGCAGCCCCTAAGATCCGACCGAATTAGAAGCGGATCGACAGTTTCCACAGAGGGAAAGTCCATGTTCTCGACTGCGTAGAAGGGGTGATCTACTCTCTACGGCTAGTTTACGAGGATCGTTAGAGCTATTCCCCGCTGGTGCGCGGTGCGCAGGAAAAGCTGCCAAAGAGAAACATGCGCCGGAGCGAGGTGCATAGCACGCTAGGAGGAACGAGTGTCCTCCATTTGACTCACAAGGGTTGACCTCTCTGTCGCTTCGTTCTAGCTGAACTGTGCCCGCGTGCCATGTTTCCTGTTGCGGACACTTTGTCTCCACTCTTTGTCGAGGGCCGAGCCGTCGAAAGTTGTATCGTCGCCCGGACTAGTGCTAGAAACGGCTTCCGAACTCACGCTCGCCGACGCGCATGAAACAAGCGCAAACGTCAAGCGGATCGAAAACGGGAGGCTTCATCTCCCGGGAGTCCATCCTGGATTCGTGGGCAAACAGGAGGTAGGTCGGTTCTGCGACGGAGGTCTCTGGCAAGTCCGCTACGGCAGTCGGCGGTTCGGAGACGACGGGTTGTAGGAAGAGAGGCAGGCGGATCTTGGATTTCATAGATGAGGTTAGGACTCGTTCCGGGCGATTCGCGAAACGTGTCGACCATTTGGAGACGGAGGAGGCGACCAAGAGTTCACTGGTGCTTCCCTTCATCCAGATGCTGGGCTACGAGATATTCGATCCGACCGAGGTCGTGCCCGAGTTCACGGC
Source organism: Chloroflexota bacterium (assembly GCA_965218195.1). Classification (GTDB taxonomy): domain Bacteria; phylum Chloroflexota; class UBA11872; order UBA11872; family VXNJ01; genus JAPOVO01. The sequence goes on along the minus strand of OZ244593.1, from coordinate 3,008,122 downwards.
CGGCGGCCCGAAGAAAGGCGAAAAAGTCGACTATGCCCTGATGAAGGACGGCAAGCCCAGCATCCTCATCGAGTGCAAGAAGTACGGCACGAACCTCGACCAAGAGAAGACATTCCAGCTTATCCGCTATTTCGCCTTCACCGAGGCGAAGTTCGGCATTCTTACGGACGGCATTGTGTATCGGTTCTTCTCGGACCTGGACAAGCCCAACATGATGGACGCCAAACCGTTCTTCGAATTCAACATGCTCGATTTTTCCGAAGGCGAAGTCGAGGAATTGAAGCGGTTTACCAAGTCGGCCTTCAACGTGGAAGAGACAGTGAAAGCCGCCGCGACGCTGAAGTATACGCGTGGGATGAAGCAGGCGATTGCCCGTCAGTTCAGCGCGCCTGACGACGAATTCGTGAGATGGCTTGCAAGGCAGGTCTACTCCAAGCCGTTCACACAGCAGGCTAGAGAGCGATTCACGCTTCTGGCGAAACAGGCCCTTCGTGAATTCGTGAACGACCGTATCCGGGCGACCTTGAATACCGCGCTAGAAGAAGGTGAAGCTGAGGTGGAGTCGGAGACTGCTCCCGAAGCTACACAAGACGAAGACGAGCCGAAAAGACCGAGCAGGCGACGGCCGCCCATGCGGTTTTCGGACTTGGGCGTTCCGCAAGGCGCGGAGATTCAGTTCACCCAGGGAAGCGCTGCTGCGACTGTGGCGTCCGAAAACACCGTCACCTATGAGGGGCGGGAATACCGGCTAACCCCGCTTACAAAACAGCTGAGAGGTAGTGATAAGCCCCTCGTTGCGACCACGTACTGGAACTACCAGGGCCGCACGCTACGAGAGATTTACGAAGAAGTCTGGTCTCGGGAGTGATCTGGTCCATTAGCTGATCATGCATTCAAGCGATCGAACAGCACCGCAATGAGCACAGGCCCAGGCGAGTTGCGCACCGAGTAGGTGCGTGCCGTGATATCAGACCAGATCCAAGCGAGCCCGCCTCCGCTTTACCAGACGTCATGGCTGACCGACGGTTCAGTCGACAAAACGCCGGGACGTAGTCTGCGTCGTTGAGCACGAAGCTAACGATCTCATCCGGTTCGGTTCGCGGCAGGATAGCTAAAGGCTGGTTCCAGCGGTCTCGGTGAGAAACACGGGCTGCTAACCGAACATTGCCTCCAGCTCCTTATCGATCACAGCCCGAGCGGCGCGGAATTCGCCGACGAAGTCGAGCGCCTCGAAGTGCGCTCGGTGGACGAGTTCTCGCGTTGTGTTCCTGGCGGCTTGGGCGATGCGCTCCTGGACCCGCTTTTCGCGATCGGCGTAGTCGGGGTCGGCGGACTCGCCCTCATCGGGGATGCTGGGGTCGATCAGGCGTGCGATCCATGAATCGTCTCCGCCGTCTTGCTCTTCGAGGGACGATAGAACGAGGTGGATACCGGTGCGACAAGAGTCGACCGTGTCGGCGAGGTCAGGATAGACGATCTCGTGGTTCCTGAAGTAGTGGGCCCGGATGCGATCTATTGCACGCACAAGCCCCTCGACGCGGACGAGGATATCCAGGGCGCCGTCGTGCCAGGAGACGCCGACGGAGTCTCCCTCCATTGTGACCGCGCTAGAAGAGTCGCGATGCGACGCGTCCGGTAGAAGATTGTCGACCAGCTTGGCCCGGGCAATCTGCTGCCGGCGGGCCGCATCGGCTGCATGGACCGTCCAGTCTTGAGAGTCGATGAGGGGGACGAGCGTGCGAACGGCGATGCCGGCCAGAGCGGGGCGGTCTTGTTGGTCGACCCAGTCGTTCCAGCTGTTGGCCAGGAAGCCGGTTTCGACAGAGGCGTCGAGGCGGCTGCCGAGCGAGCGTTTGCGCCATCGCTGGTAGAGCGACAACTCGACATAATCGCGACCGTCGATGATGTTGCGCCTGCCACGATAGCCGCGGACGCGGGCGGCGGCTATCCGGCGAGCCTCAAGCCACGACTCGCCCGCGATCGGGATGGTCTTGCCGCGCTGGTCGGGTTGTACGAACTCGTCCCAGGCTAGAGGATGCGGGTCTTCGGACTCCCGCCGCGCGAAGCCGCCGTCGGCGAGGATGACGCCCATCTCGGCAAGTTCGAGGACGGCGGCGTCGACCCAGCGGCCATCGAGCAGCGGGGCGGCGCCGAGAAAGGCCAGTGGTGAGGTCGAGAGACAAACGATCTTGCCTGGCCTGATCACCTTTGAGCGAACGACGGCTTTGAGTTCGCGCTTGACGCGGCGAATAATACTGGCCAACTCCTCGTCCGAGACGTCCTCGTCGGCAGCCGGATCGTCGACAATCCAGTCCTCGATTGTTTCGGCGTCTCGAAGGCAGTTCCACGAGACGACTCTGTGTTCGAGCGCGGCCTCGACGGCGGCGGCGGTCGCGGCATCGAGGGGATAAGCGAGGTGGCGGCAGGCGTCGCGGGCGTTGGACAGGCTGGCGCGCTCACGGGACCGGGAGCCGACTTTTGACAGGAAGAAGACGATCAAGCCGGAAGCCGGGCGGAGCTGGTCGTCGATGCGGCCATTGACCTCCATGTGCAGGCGCCAGAGGAAGATGACGTCGCGGACGTAGTCGCGTACGCTGGCATCGATCTCCTCCTGAGGCATATCGGGCATGGAAGCGGCGGCGGCCCGCTCAGCTTCACTGGAAAGTCTGTGGAGCGGCCAGGCGCCGTTGGCTTTGGCCGCTAATGCCTCGACGAGGTCGTTCATGGAACCGAATTTCAGGTTCTCCTGGAGCCAGCGGAGCACGATCTCGGTGGGAGAGAGGCGGTCGCCGAGTTTGTCTATGCGTTTATCGAACGATTTCAAGGGAGAGAGACCTCCGTGTGGGCGTCGTTCCGGGTCGGATCGACATCGAATGGCGATGGCGGTGCGGGCGAGCGGTCGGCGAGGGCGGGTTCGATACTGGCGACCTCGAGCAGCCTGGCCGCGACGCCCGGGCCGGTGGGGCATGCAGACCAGTGGAAGAAGCTAGAGCGCCCCGATTCGGCCGGCGCTGCAGCTCCAGGCGGCCGACGCTCACCGACTCCAGGACAGACAGGAGTTCTGTCAGGATCGCTCGGCGACCATGCCGGGACCGTGCGCTACGTGAGAAACTCATCCAGTTCCTCATCGATGATTTTCTCCGCGGCGTCCTTGTCGGCGACGAAGATGAGTGCGTCGAAGCGCGCGTCACGGATGATTTCTTTGGCGATGCGCTTGCCAGTTCGAACGACCTGGGGCTTGATCTGGTCAAGGACGGACTCTTGGTGCTTGGAGTTATCGGTCTCGCCGGCTTTACCGAGCGCATGCAACCCCAGGCAGCCCAGCATCGGATCGGACCAAGCCCGTTGCGATTCGAATACCCCGAGAACCTCTCGGAGATCGGCACGGAATCGTTCGAGGCGTTCAACGAGCTCGGTGAAGACGATCTCGGCATTTCGGAAGTGCTTACGTCGGATGGCCTGCACGGCTGCGGCAAGCCCCTCGACGAGAGTTAGGACGTGCGCGGCGCCGAGTCGCCAGGGGATGCCGGAATCGTCTCCGACGCCAAGGTGCTCTGGCGAGTTCTGCCCGCCTATGGCGGCGGAGCGCAAGTCGGCGAACAGGTTCGCGCGTTCCACCTGAAGGCGGCGAGCCGATTTGGCGTCGTGGACGGTCCAGGTACGGGCGTCGACGAGTGGGGCGATTGGCTCGACGCGGATACCCCCGAGGACAGCTTTGAGACCCTGGTTCTTCACCCAGTCGTTCCACGAGGAAACCACGAAGCCGTTTTCCAGCGAGGCATCGAGACGACTGCCGAGGGTGCGGGAGCGCCATCTCTGATACAGGGCGAACTCGACATAATCCCGGCAGGAGAAGGGGCGGCGCCTGCCGCGATAGGAGCGGACGCGTTCGGTTGCGGCCTCGCGGGCTTGATGCCAGGAGGCGTCGTCGATCGGAGAGAGTTCTCGCTGGGTGTCGGAACGGACCAACTCCTCCCAGGCGAGGGAATGCAGGTCCCCCGACCCACGCAGCGTCCAGCCGCCGCCCGAAAGGATGCCCCCCAGCTCGGCCAGCTCCAGGACGGTGACGTCGATCCATCGGCCGTCGAGCAGCGGGGCCGTAGCGAGCGCCGGATGCGGCGAGTCGTGGAGGGAGACGACCTTGCCCGGCTTGACATCCTTGGACCGGACGAGGCGCCTGAGCGCGCGTTCGACGCGGCGGGAGATCCTGGCCGCCGACTCGTCCAGGACCCCGTCGGGGTCCTGGTCTCCGAGCTCCTGGTAGACCCACTCGTCTATGGTGTCGCCGTCATTGAGCACGCTCCAGGACTCGACTTGGTGGGCGATGGCGGCCTCGACTGCGGCCGCTGTCCGGGCGTCGAGCGGGTAGGGGAAGTCGCGGGAGGCGCGCAGCAAGGTATGAGCCGCATCGGCTCGGCGGCTTTCGTCGAGTAACCGAAAACGCACGTCGGCAGCGAGGTGGATCATCATGGGTAAGGCTGTGCGGAGATCGTCGTGGATTCGGCGGTTCAGCTGTAGGTAGAGGTTCCAGAGGAAGGCGACGTCGCGCTCGGCCTCGTCCGCGTATCTGTCGATGGAGTCCCGGGGGCAGCCCTTCATGGCCTTCGTCACGGCGCGTCGCGCCTGACAGGTCATGCGTTGGAGCGGCCAGTCAGACTTCTTGAGGTTATCCACATACTCAAGAGTCGAACTAATACGAGCTATCTCCCGCAGCTGGCAAAGGACGATCTCGGTGGGGGAGAGATGGTCGTCGAGGCCGTCGAGGCGTTTGTTCAGAGAACTCAATTCCGGGAAGGCTCCGGCTCCGAAGGCGCTTCGATCTCCGGAAGATCGACATCGAATGGCGAAGACGGGTCGGGCGAGCGGTCCTTCAGGGCGGCTTCGAGGTCGGCGATGCGGCGCTCGAGTTCGCCGGTTTCGAGCAGCCTGGCGGCGGTGCCGGCGGCCCTGAGAATGGCGTTGGCGCGGGGGATGGTGGACTCCATGCCGAGGAGATCGAAGGTGACGGCCTCGACGACGCGGCGGATGGCGTCGGCGGAGCGGAGGCCGTCGGCGAGGTCGTAGGCACCCTCGATGGTCTTCTCACGGCGGCGTCGGTTTCCGCCGAGGCGTCTGGCGTTGGCGGCCTCCTCCTTGTGATCGGGATGGTGCAAGTAGCAGAACTGCTCGTCGCGCATGGGGTTGGCGCGGCAGGTAGAGCGGTCGGGCATGACGAAGGCGCAGGAGCGTCTGCGGGTACGGCCTAACATGGTTGTTCTCCTTTCGAATTGGATTGGCGGGTCGCCGTGGCGCCGGTGAACGCCTCCCAGCGCTTCGCGGCCACGTCGACGTAGCTGGGTTCCTGCTCCATCGCGTAGCAGACGCGGCCGGTGCGTTCGGCGGCGATGATCTGGGTGCCTGACCCCGAGAACGGCTCATAGACGATCTCTCCCGGCTCGGTGTGGTACTCGATGGGGCGTATGAACAGCTCCACCGGCTTCTGGGTGGGATGGATGCCCATCTGCTCGAAGCGCTGGTCGACGTTCCAGACGGTGGAGACATCGCTCGGCGGCTTCCGCTTGGGCATGTTGCCCTGTACCCAGCCGACGAAGCAGGGCTCATGCTGCCAGAGGAAGAACGAGTGAGTGAGGACGCCCCGGGCCTTGACCCAGATGACCTGCTGGTGGACGAGCAGGCCGGCCTTCGTCCAGGCCTCCTCGACGAGAGCCTGCCTGCGGTGAGCGTGCCACTGGTAGACAGGCGAGTGGGACACGAGATGCGCCAAACCCGCTGACAGGAACTTGAAGTAGAAGTCCACCGAGGACTCCGGGTCGTGGTATTGGTCCCATTGCTTATCGCGGTTGGGATCGCCGCGGTTCGACTTGCTGGCTGGATGGTTGCCGCCCGAATAGTCCACGAGGTAGGGAGGATCGGTGGCCATCAGCGTGGCTTTCTCAGAGCCGAAGAGGCGGCCCACGGCGCGCACGTCGGTCGAATCGCCGCAGAGCAGCCTGTGGTCGCCCAGGGACCACAGGTCGCCAGGTTGCGCGAGGGGGTTGGCCTGTGCGGCATTGAGGGCGGCGTCGGGATCGAAGTGCTCGAAGCGTTCGCGCTTGTCGCGGGCGTCGAGCGACTTGAGGAGCCTGGCGACCTCGTCATCGTCGAAGCCCGACAGGGAGAGGTCGACTTCCGGAGAGGCGTCCAATTCGGCCAGGAGGCGAGCCAGCAGTTCCTCGTCCCAGGAGCCGGAGATCTTGTTTAGGGCCAAATTCAACAAGCGGGCCTGGTCGGCAGGCAAGTCCAGCAAGATCACAGGCACGGAGGCGAGGCCGAGGCGACGCGCGGCGAGCAGCCGCTGGTGGCCGCCGACGACGGACTTGTCCTCAAGCCGTGCGATGACCGGATCGACGAAGCCGAACCTGCGGATGGAGCGGGTTAGCGAGTGGAGTTCGGCATCGGAGATGCGCCTGGGGTTGGCGGGATCGGGGCGCAGGTCGTCGATGGGGACGTGAACGACGGAGAGTTTGTGCTCAGTGGATTGCATTACTGGAGTCTCCATTTCGTGTATTCTTTGCAAGAGAGATGGTAAATTCGAAGGAGGCAATTGAATATTGCACACTATGAGGCAAGTTGCAAGAGGGCAATTGTTGATGAAACGGACAGATGGTTGACGCCCGCGCTGAAGCGGGGGCGCTTCGATGCGGACGGGTTCTACGCGGCCCTCGACTCAGAACGTCGGAGCCGCCGACATACGTGGAAGCGCGTGGCTGACGAGTCTGGCGTGAGCGCCTCGACGCTTACACGAATGGCCCAGGGCCGACGCCCGGACGTCGACAGTCTGGCGGCGTTGGTGGCGTGGTCCGGGTTGAGCGCGGACGCGTTCGTCCGGGAGGAACAAGGAAAGCCTGAGGGTTCCCCGTTGTCGAAGATCTCGACGTATCTGAGAGGCGATGCAAACCTGACGCCCCAGGCAGCAGAGGCCTTGGATCAGCTGGTGAAGGCGACGTACGAGCGGATGCGGAAGCGGGACTAGGGAGTCGTGCGTCGGGGATTCAAGGCGGCAGCGGAACGCATAGCCCGAGCGGCGCGGTACGGGATGTCACTTGTCCCTACCGCGCCGCTCGACGCGTGGCGGATTGCTGATCATCTTGGAGTTCCTGTTTTGCCGATGTCCGGTTTGGGTGCGGAGATTCCGGGCGCCGTGCGGTTCTTCCGCAGTGAGGGAAGAGGAGAGTTCTCGGCAGTCACGGTATTCAGGGACGATGATAGAACGATCGTTGTCAACGATTCCCACGCATTGGTGCGCCAGACGAGCAACGTAGTGCATGAGCTGTCTCACGGGCTGCTGCTCCATCCTCGTACTGTCGCGATTGACGAACAAGGGCGTCGTGAGTGGGATCCTGAGATCGAGGCGGAGGCCAATTGGTTGTGCGGGGCGCTCTTGGTTCCGCAAGGGGCGGCGCTCTTGATCGTGGAACGGGATTGGTCGCCGGAAGTAGCTGCCGAGAAGTACGGCGTCTCGAGACAGATGCTCCAGTTCCGCATCGACGTAACGGCGGCACGACGGCGGGTGCGGAGGAGGCGTGCAAAGCGCGCAACTCAAGGAATCCTCGATGCACACTGGCCATAACACTTTGGTTAGCAAAGGGCTGGGACCGCGGGCGGCAGGGCCACGTTTAGCTTTGCTGAAGCAGGGCGCGAAGGCAGGTCGGCTGAAGTGCCTCAACACGGCCCGAGACATAGCGGATTCTCCAAGGAGGTCGCGCTCAGAGGCTGAAGTGTTTGGGGCCAATATGTTCGAGCCGGGCCGGGGATCCGGTCCGATCGGCCTGAGATTTGACGTCGTCCTGCCGTTCGCTGATAATTCGGTCAATATTCCCCGCCGTCCGCCGCCTTCGGGAGGCGAACTGGCGGGGTTTTGTCACGATGAACAGATGGCTGACCGAGTCAAGATATTCATAGACGTTCAGAACGTCTATATGTGTGCACGCACCGCATTCTTCCCGCGTGATCGAGGGCGGCATTTCACTGACGGCCAGTTTGATCCAATGGCGCTTGGCCGTTTGCTTGTCGCGCGTGACGCGCGAGGCTTTGCCCGTGAACTGAGTGAGGTCCGGCTGTACACGGGACGCCCCGATTCGGCCCGAGATCCAAGGTCCTATAGTGCTCACATGAAGCAGTGTGCACGCTGGACGGCAGATGGATGCACCGTAATCCACAGACAGCTCCGCTACCCGCCTGATTTTCCAGACTCGCGAGCGCAAGAGAAGGGCGTAGACGTCCAGTTGAGCATCGACGTGGTGGTCGGGGCGATTGACGGGGACTACGACATAGCTGTCGTGTTCTCCACTGACACTGATTTGCGGCCAGCGATTGAGTTCGTTGCGAATCGCTACGAGCGTCTGCCGCGCATCGAGTTGGCGGCATGGACAAGCCCTACGAGCAACAAGCGGATACCGGTGACGGCGAATCGAGCAGTGTGGTGCCACTACTTGGATCAGGCGGATTATGACGATGTGGCGGATAGCATGGACTACACCCGGTAAAGGCGACGTGGTGTTGTGCGGGCCGCACGGCTCCATCATCCGGATAATGCGGGAACCGCAAGTTGCGCCTGCGCGTGGGATTGGCGCGGCGGGAGCAACAGTTCAGCTAGCAAAAACAGGTGCTAGGGGACTAGCAACCATTACCAAACACTACCTTTGCTCGCAAAAAACGTTTGGTAGTGCGGTGCTGGCCGAGGCGCTAGGGAAGAGAGATGGACTTTGCACCGTTCGGCCAGAGGCGAGGGCCGCGAAGCGCCTCAGGCGGCGAGAACCCGGCGGATACTGTCGCTGCGACTCGCGGGGATGTGTGTGGCAGCCGAGAGCCTGCCTGGGGAAGGAGAATCCCGCTGGACTTTGACGCACGTCAAGCACAGCTGCTGGACCAGGACGATGCTCGATGAGAGTTGACTGGAAAATCCATCTAGTCTCTGGTCAACCGCTGGAAGTCACCCTGGAAGCTGGCGATCAGCTTTTCATCGTGGGAGCCAACGGTTCCGGGAAATCTGCATTGATCCAAGACTTCGTTTCGTCGAATCGAGGAGAGAAAGTTCGACGTGTGTCGGCCCATAGACGGACGTGGTTAGAGTCTGGAAGCATCAACCTGACACCGCAGAGGCGTAGACAATTCGAAACAGACTCCTCAAGTGACGATAGGCAATATCAAGCCCGATGGCGAGATGACTACGCGGGGCAAAGAGAATCGGCCGTCCTGTTCGATCTGGTCGCCAAGGAAAACGCACGCGCCCGCTCGATCACTCAACACGTTGACAATCGAAGCATGGAGGAGGCAGCGCAGGTTGCCGCTGAGTCGAAGTCTCCGTTTGATCAACTCAACGAAGTTCTCAGGCTCGGAACGCTCGACATCGCGCTGGAGAATTCCGACGGTGAAGAGATACTCGCTCGGCATCTAGGGACCGGTCGTGAGTTCAGCATGGCCCAAATGTCGGATGGAGAGCGGAATGCCGCCTTAATCGCCGCCACCGTGCTCACCGTTGAACCGGGGACCGTACTGCTGATTGACGAGCCCGAGCGGCACCTTCACCGATCCATCATCGAACCGTTGCTAACGGCACTGTTCGAGCAGCGCATCGATTGCGCGTTTGTTGTGTCGACGCATGAGGTAGCGCTCCCAGTCGCTAACCCAAGAGCGCGTGTCCAACTGGTTCGGTCTTGCACGTGGAATGGTGAGCAAGCAAGCGCTTGGGATATCGACGTCCTGGAGGCCAACTCGGATCTGCCGGAGGAATTGAAGCGGGCGATCTTGGGTGCGCGGAGGAAGATCCTGTTTGTAGAGGGCGACGCCGGGAGCTTGGATTTGCCTCTCTACGATGCGCTGTTTCCCGGTCTTTCGGTGGTCCCAAAGGGTAACTGCGTCGATGTGCAGAAGGCGGTAACCGGACTGCGCGGGGCCGCGACTCTCCACGATGTTGAAGGGTTTGGTCTTATCGACGGAGATGGCCGAAGCGACAACGAGAAGGACCGCCTTATCGAGAACGGCGTGTTCGCGTTGGACGTGTATTCAGCCGAAGCACTCTATTACTGTTCGGATGCCATTGCGGCCGTCGCGCAACGTCAAGCTGAGTCTCTAGGCTGCGACGCTGAGGCGATGATCGAAGGGGCGACATGCGGAGCGCTCGATGCCTTGAGCCAGGACGGGCTGGACCAGCGTATGGCAGCGCGTCGGTGCGAACTCCGGTTACGCGATCAGATCCTCTCTCAAGCGCCTGACTGGCATTGCATCCAAACCAATTCCGAACCACAGGTCTGCGTGTCTGTCGACAATCCGTATCCGAGTGAGTTGGACTACTTTCGAGATTTTCTCCGCAGCAGGAATCTCAATGAGCTCGTCGGGCGCTATCCTCTTCGAGAGACTGGCGTTTTCGATGTCATTTCGAAGAGCCTTCACCTCGCGAATCGAAGGCTCTACGAGCAAACGCTGGTGGAGCGAGTCCGTTCCGAGTCAGAACTTGCAAACAAGTTGAGAGAACGGATCGGACCCCTCGCGCAGGCGCTTGAAGAATGATCTGGTCATATATGAGGTCTCGGCAGATATCTGCCTCTCCTGCTCATTGGCCTCGAACGTATAGTCGGGATGATGCTGAGAGGATAACGACGTGCTCGGATAGGGACACGGCAGCCGGGGTGAGTCGTCCAGCTAGCCAAAACAGCGCTGACGTGAGGACAAGCAACGACCAGCAAACACTACCTTTGCTGGCAAAAAGCGTTTGGTAGTGGATGGTAGTCAAAATCTGAGGAGAATCGGGGCGATTCGAACGCCGTGCTGGTCTTCGGGGAGGCGCGCGAACGGCGTCCGGTCCGAGCTGTAAGCCTCAGGTTCACAAGTCCTGCGGATATGCCAAAGTGCGCCCCGTGGCGCGCGTGTCGGCCGAAGCGGCGGCAAAGCAACCCATGTTCGCCTAACGTCTGTAACTCGCCCTGTGGCGCGACAGGGGCGAACCGGGCGGCAATGGGGGCGTCGCCGGCGCGGCAGAAGTCTACGCCAAGCGGCGGCGCTCTCTTTATAGAAGTAATCTTTAGAAAGACCCCCGCCCAACAGATATCGGACCGAGCCTTGCGGCGGAGCTTCGATAGCCCGCCAACTCGACATAATCCCAAACAGGACACTCGCGGAGAAGGTCTGGAGCGATGGCGTAACGCGGTTCGACGGACTCACGGAGTTTCCTATGTGAAGGATCTAGCTGTGGAAACTGGAGCCGGGAGAGACCTGCGCCCGCGGTTGGAGTTGGAGAAGTGCGGGGTTGAGAGAGTTGGGGACTAGACGGCGAGTATGCGGCGGAGATTGTAGCTGTGACTCGCAGCGATGTCCGTGCGAGTTTGGACTACAGGCGGGAAGCGGTAGTCGATAACGACTTGGACCTGCTTGCGGCCGCTGTCGGGGAGAGTGGTGTGGACGGTGATCTGGCGGACTAACAGCTGAACGATCTCCTGCCGCTCGACCTCCGATAGATCGTGCCGCAGCCGCTCACGGATCTCCGAGAGCACATCCTCGGAGAGGGCGTCGTCGGCAACGTCCTGATCGGGTTCGAGATCGGCCAGCCGCTCATCCAGTGCGTTGAGTTCCCGCTCCACCTCGGCGGCGACAGCGTCGAACTCTGTGTCGGAGAGCTTGGCGCGGGTATAGAGGTCGATGGCGCGCTTGCGACGGTCCTGTGCGGCGGAGCGAGCGTCGATGAGCGAGTCGCGTTCGGCTTCCGCGACGGCGCGGGTTTGTGCGTCCGAGTTCTCAGCGAGGAGCTCATCGACGAGGTCTGCTGGATCGATAAGGAAGCGGGATACATCCGACCAGACGACATCCTCCAAATGCTCACCCTTGATGGAAGCGCCGATGCACTTTCCCTCGAACGGGCCGCGGTGGGCCATGGAGCCGTTGCACCTGTAGCGAGGCTTATTTCTGGCCCATGTTCCGCAGAAGGCGAGGCCGCATACGGCACAGCGGATGAGGGAGCGGAGCAGGTAGGCATGGCAAGAGTTGCGGGGCATGGCGCGGTTGCGCTTGAGGGTGGAGAGAGCGGCGTTCCAAACCTCATCGGACACCAGTGGGGGAACCGAAGAAGAGATGACAGAGCGACCATTCGGCCTGGAAGACCTGCGGCCGTACTGGAGGATTCCCCTGTAGACGGGATTGACGACGAGATTGCGGATATGCCCCGAGCGCCAGAGGCCCTGGGTACGACGGCCACGAACGCCGCGACCGTCTCGCCTGTAGGCGGTGGGGATGCCGAGCGAGTTGAACACGTCGGCGATACGCGGACAGGTCCAGCCGTCCACGGCCAGGTGGTGATAGATGCGCCTGACCACGTCGGCTGCGGATAGGGCGTCCCACATGAGAGAGTCGTCCGGCACGAGACGGCGGGTGCCACGATCTCCTGAAACACGGTAGCCGAGCGGGACGATACCGCCGGTATAGCGGCCTTCGCTGGCGGCGCGGTTCATGCCCTCGGCGGAACGTTCGAGGAACTTGCGGCGCTCATTGGCGGCGATAACGGCGTGGATATCGAAGTAGAAGGGATCGTCGATGTTCTCGTCCGTAGCGCGGAGCGCGACTCCGATGGACTCGAAGACTCTCCAGATGCGAAGGAGCTCGAAAGCGTCGCGGCCGAGACGATCGGAGCGGACCACCCATATTTGGGAGAAGCGGCCGGCACGTGCATCACGGACAAGCGGGCCGCCAGCCGGCCGGTCTTCGAGAGGAATGGTGCCCGAGACGCCGTCGTCCTCGTAATGCCTGAAGACGGCAAGACCTGGTTCGGAAGACAGGCGGCGGGAGAGAGCCGAGCGTTGATTGAGGACGGTATGGCGATCACGCTGTTCATCAGAGGAGACGCGGGCGTAGGTGGCGATGCGGACGATGGGATCGGGCACAAGGACCTCCAGGGCGAGGGAGTTGAAGCGGGACGTATGAACGCTCGGGAGGCGCGAAGAGGTCAAGGCGGACCGGCATCCTGATGGTAGAGGCCAACAGCGTAGACACCGATCCGCCCGAGGAGAGTCTAGAACGGGACGGAGGATGATGACGGCGCAGACCGCCGTAGGCGGGTTGGTCTAGCCCACGCCGATAACGGTTGCGACGCCCTGCCAGGCGGCATCACGCTGGCCCTCTAGGCGACGTAGGTAGGTGGTGGTGACGGCGAGCGAGCTGTGGTCGAGGAACTGGCTTACGGACTCTACGGACTCGCCGACGTCACGGCGGAGCTTGGCGGCGGTGTGGCGCAGGACGTGGAGGCCGGCGGGAGGCAGACCGGCCTCACGAAGGTAGGCCCGGAAGCGGTTGTAGAAGGTGGTGCTGGATACGCCGGTGGGTCCTGCCCCGGCCTGCCAGAGCGACTCGGAGGGCTGCATGGAATGGATGTCCTTGCCGACATCGGCGAGTGACCTAACGATGGCGGCGAGGGCCGGACGAGGAAGCTCACGGTGGCCGCGCACGCCGCCCTTACCGATATAGCGGTAGAAAACAGCGGACTCGTCAAAGGAGACATCGCCGGCGGTCAGATTGATCACCTCCGACCTGCGTCTGCCGGTGAGGACGAGAGTGAGGACGATGGCGAAGTCCCTCCTGCCCTTGACGGTGTCTGGGATGACCTGGAGAAGCTGCTGCATCTGGGAAGCCGAGAGGCCGCTTGGTGCGCCGGGACGGGGTTTGGGGCGCTCGACGGGATCGCAGGGATTGGCCTTGAGGAGGTCGAGTCTGATGAGGAACTTGAAGAAGGAAGAGATGCAGGAGAGGCGGGCGCCGACGGTTACGGGGGAAGGCTCACGGCCAGATAGGCCGACACCATGAGCGAAGGAGAACACGTCCTGAGCAGATACCTGATCCGGAGCCTTCTGGAGAGAGCCGAAGAAATGGCGGAGAGTGCGGTAGTAGGAGTCCGGGGTGCGGTTGGAGCCTGAACGGCGTTGTTTCTCGGCTAGGAAGGCATAGAGGGAGCCTTCCCAGCCCGTGTTGGTACCAGAGAAGACGGTGGGCAAGGTGGTTTGAGCGGTGGCCATAGCGGGCTCCTTGAAGAGGGAGAAGGTCCGCATGACATTTGCTCTGGTTTGCAGATATATCAAGCACTATGTGTTATCCGACGGTCGCAGATCGTCGTCAGGCCGTGACGCAGGAGACAGTCGCACAGGGCGTCAAGCGACGCGTAATCGGCAAGGAGTCTCGATTTACTACAGGATCGGACCTAAGTTCGTATGCGTTGGAGAGACAGGAAGCGAACCGGACGGAGGGGCGGCAGGAAGAGGATCAGGAGGAATGGGACGATCCCGAACAGCAAGGTGAGAAAGTACCACCTGGTTACGGAGCGGTTCTTGCGCAGGGCGATAGCGGAGCTGAGCACGGCCAGTAAGAACCAGACGGAGAGCACGAGAATCGCGACGCCCCAGACAGGACTCATGAGCATCCTCCCGTGGGTATTCCCAGTATTGACAATTATACGAGAGCGGTCAGGTGAGAATTCCGACGGGAGAGACGCGAAGATCGCTGCTCCGGTCCGCAGATATACGAGGCACTATGTGTGAATAGTACGAATGTCATTTCGGTGTTGTTGATGGGACTGGATGTCGAGCAGTACCCGCCTTCCATAATCACATTATTCGACAGTGGCTACGAGCGCACCAGATGCGACAAGCCGGAGCGAAGTGCGGACCAGGCGAATCTGTACGAGCACGCTCTCGGCTTGCTTGAGCGCTTCACCAAAGAGGTGGCTGGGTGGAGGTCGAGCGGGGTGGAAAGGGAACGGCCGAATCTAGACGGAAAGCAGGCCTAGCCCTTAATCCAGTCGCTGAGATCAAGTCGCTCGACGCCGTCGGGTTACCGCATAGACTCTGCCCTTGGCTGTGTGGCGCGGATTAGGTTTTCTGGAATCGATCCAGCCATCCGTCGATGTCGAGGCCAGCGCTCCGGCAGGCGTGCAGCACTATCTCCCCCGCCGCGCGAGCGTCCTCCACCGCGTCGTGATGCCTGAAGGCGATGCCCAAATCGCCCGCAATGTTCGCCAACCCCCATCCCCGCCGCCCGTACTGTCCAGGCCATGTAAGACGAGCAATCCTGGCGCTGTCCAGCCAGGTCGCCTTAATTTGTTCAAGTCGATATTGATGCATCGCCCCCTCAAGCGCGATGCGGTCAAATGCCGTGTGACTTACGAGAATCGTCCCGCCCAGGCGGCGGCGTAGCTCAGGGTGAACTTGGGGGAACGTCGCGCTGTACATAACCGCATCTTCGTCAATCCCGTGTATCCGGACATTGATGGAATTGAACTGCTGTCCAGGGTTGACCAGCATGGACCGCTGTTCTTGAATCGCGCCGCCGCGGAAGTGAACGATTCCTATTTGACAGATGCTGGAAGGATCGGCGTTCGCCGTTTCAACGTCGATGGCGGTGAACGTCAGGTTGCCGGCAGCGTCAGTTCGCTTTGCCGGGCGGGAGGTGTGGTTTGTCCGCATCTTCTGGTTGTCCATTCCCCCAGGTTTGTCATTGGTGCAAAAATGATCGATAGCGGCTACAACTCGCGAGTCTAACGATTGGGGCAGAGATGCTCGATTCCACGCCGGACTCAGTCTCCGGTTGCTGGAAAAACAGGAGGGGGTCAAGGTGACTAACGGCGGGAGCATGCCTACATACACTCACTCATTCTGGGCCAAGGCGTTCCCGTACAAACAGCCTGGGCCGGAACGTATTCATCTCCTCGAGCACCATCTCGCCGACGTGGGCGCCTGCCTCGAAGCGCTGCTGGCTCAGCCGACCATAAGGCGGCGGCTGGCCCGGTCCGGCGGCCTCGAGGATCTCGACGACGTGACGGCGGCGAGGCTGGCCGTCTTCGCCGCCTTGCACGATATAGGCAAGGTAAACGTCGGATTCCAGACGCGGACCTGGCGCGAAGAAGACTTTGAGGGAAGGCGAAAGCCCGGCAGAGCGGGACACACGTCGGACCTGGTCCCCGTGCTCAACGGCGATGACCGCGAAACCAGTCAGTGGTTCCTTGACGCCTTGGGCTGGCATGAGCACATGTCAGGATGGGATGCGGACGACGGCAATACCGCCTCGGCGATTTTCGTCGCCGCGTTGTCCCACCACGGCCGTCCTCTCGATCTATACGACTCGCTGCCGTCGAACCCCTGCATCTGGCGAAGCTTCGGGCGTCTCGACCCACGCAGCTACGTCCAGCACATCGCCCGGCTGGTGAGGGACTGGTTCCCGACCGCCTTTTGCGCCGACGCGCCGCCACTGCCATGCGAGCCTGCGTTCCAGCACATGTTCCTGGGTATGTGCAACCTGGCCGACTGGATCGGCTCGGACGAAAACCTATTCCCTTTTGTGGAGGAACCGCGCGAAAACTACATTACGACCGCGCGCAAGCAGGCGAAATGCGCAGTCGAAGGGATCGGTCTGAATATCGCCGGCCAGCGTGCATCGTTTCCCAACCTGCCAGAGTTCGGAGAGCTGTTCGGTATCGAAGGCTCGCCTCCGCCAAACGCAATCCAGACGCAGTCGGCCTGTAAGACTCCACTGGATGAGCGCCTCGTCATCGTCGAGTCCGAGACCGGTTCTGGTAAGACTGAAGCCGCTCTCTGGCGGTTTGCCCGGATGTACGAACAGGGCCTCGTCGACGGCCTCTATTTCGCGCTGCCCACCCGCGTCGCCGCGAGTCAGATACACAATCGCGTTACAAAGTTCATCTCCAACACGTTCCCCGCCGACACCAAACCCGAGCCAGTGCTGGCCGTGCCGGGCTACGTGCGCGCCGGCGACTTTACCGGCCGACACCTCCCGGAGTACGCGGTGTCGTGGGACGACCAGCCCGACGTCGAAGCCGGCAAGCGCCGCTGGGCGGCCGAGCGCAACAAGCGGTTCCTCGCGGCGCAGATTGCCGTCGGCACCGTCGATCAGGCGATGATGGCCGCTCTCCAGGTCGGGCACTCCCATCTGCGCGCAGCGTCGCTGGCCCGCAACCTGCTGGTCGTCGACGAGGTGCACGCGTCCGACCCTTACATGCGCGTGATTCTGGAAGCGCTGCTCAACGCGCAAGTCGACGCCGGGGGCTATGCGCTACTGATGTCCGCAACCCTCGGCTCCGCGGCCCGGCGCCAATGGCTGCTTAGACCAAAGCGGGCGAGCGAGCTACCAAACCAGCCGCTCGATGAGGCGATCGCGACCGCCTACCCGGCCGTCAGCACGCGGGGAGAGAGCAACTGCGAAAACGTGGCGGCGGCTGGCGAGAACGACAAGCGCAAGAGTGTTCAGATAGACGCCCGGCCTGCGATGCACGAGTTTGATCAAGTGGCCGGTCTTGCGCTCGAAGCCGCTCGTTGCGGCGCGAGGGTCCTCGTCGTCCGCAATACCGTCGATTACGCCGTCGAAACACAGCGCGCCATAGAGGCCGCCGCCCGAGCCGGCGACCAGCGTTTGATGTTTAGCTGCAACGGGGCGCCGACGCTGCACACGGGCAGGTTCGCCGCCGAAGACCGCCGGCTGCTGGACGCCGAGGTCGAGGCGCAGCTTGGCAAGGACAGGCCCGCCAGCGGGCGCATCGTCGTCGGAACCCAGACCCTTGAACAATCGCTCGACATCGACGCCGACCTACTCATCACCGATCTGTGTCCCATGGACGTGCTCTTGCAGCGGATCGGCCGCCTGCACCGCCACGACCGCAAAAACCGGCCCGACGGCTATCGCGAACCTCGCTGCGTCGTCCTATTACCGCCGCATGACGACCTTACGCCGCTGCTATCGAAGAAGGGCGGCGGCGCGAGCCGCAATGGACTCGGCGGGTACGTCTACCCCGACCTGCGGATTCTGGAGTTGACCCGGCGATTGGTCGCTGAGCACTCAGACGGCAAGCCGTGGCGCATCCCCGAGATGAACCGGAAACTCGTCGAACAGGCGACGCACCCCGACGAGCTGGCGAGGTTGATCGGCGAGATGGACGACGGCTGGATCGTGCACCGCAACGAGGTCGACGGCGCGACGATCGCAGGCAGGCTTACGGCGAAAAACGCGGTCGTCAAGCGAGACAAGACCTTTTTGGACAGTGAAGTGATATTCGCAGACGTGGAGGAAGCGATCAGGACGCGGCTGGGCGACGAGGGGATCGAAGCGGAGTTCGAGCCGCCGCCGTCGAGCCCATTCGCGGAGCACGACGCGATTCCAAAGCTCACGATCCCCGAGCACATGTCGCGTGGTCTGGTGGCCGAGCAGCCTGTCGAACCCATCCCGACTCCAGACGGCTTCACCTTCAGCGTGGACAAACGCCGCTTCGTCTACGACCGGCTGGGCTTGCGTCAAGCCTAGTCAGCCGTCGTCAATCGTTCGGACACCCTGGCTTTGCGGCGTGACCGCCAACCCGTTGGTCCTGAGCCTGTCGCACCACGAACGGGAAGGAGCGTTCACATCCCCCAAGCAGCGAGATTAGTAAGGTCGTTCCCCAATCCTTTACGCTAGGGGAACTTCCGACCGCTTGCAAATCGAGATGCCCGCATCCATGAGTAACTTTCTTACCGATCGGCTGATAGCGGTGAACATCTCAATTGGTTCGAGTGTTCGGGCTTCGATACTAGAGACGTTGGCGTTGCTGATGCGCAACGAAGTGGATTCCTTCCCAGCGCTGCGGCCGCACCAGCGCCACGCATGGCACGCGTTTCTGGTGCAGCTCGGCGCGCTCGCCATGCACCGAGCCGGGCTGACTGAGCCGCCGAAGGATTCCGAGGAATGGCTGCGGCTGATCCGAGGTCTTACGCCCGACTATCCCGAAGACGAACCCTGGAGTCTCGTCGTAGACGACATCACCATGCCCGCCTTCATGCAGCCGCCCGTGTCGTCCGCGGACAAGCTCAGCGACTACAAGAGCACTGTCGAAACGCCCGACGGGCTCGACATGCTGGTCACTTCGAAAAACCACGACCTCAAGTCGTCGGTCGCGTCGTCAAGCGAGACCGACGAGTGGATATTTGCGCTGATCAGCTTGCAGACGGCGGAGGGCTTTGGAGGGGCCGGCAACTACGGTATTTCGCGGATGAACGGCGGGCTGGGCTGCAGGCCGGCGTTCAGTCTCACACCGTCGGCGCGGCCCGGTATTCACTTGCGCCGCGACATCGTCGCGCTGCTGGACCGCCGCGAGACGCTACTAGACATGGACATTACGCGCGACGGCGGAATCGCTCTTTTGTGGACCCTGCCGTGGGACGGGGCCAAGGTGGAGGCGCTAATGCTGAGGGACGTCGATCCGTTTTATATCGAGATCTGCCGCCGCATTCGGCTTTGCGCCGGTCCTGGTGGCCGCCTGCTCGCTATCAGGGCCACCTCCAAAGCAGCCAGAATCGATGCCAAGGCTCTCAAGGGCGTGACCGGCGATCCCTGGACTCCAATCAATACAAAGGACGGCAAGTCCCTAACCCTGGCCGCGGGAGGGTTCACTTATCGACGCACTGCCGACTATATGGAGTCCTCGGACTGGCAGCCGCCTCCACTGTTTCGGCCTACCGATGCCGAGCGCAGCCCTCCGAAACCGATGATGCTGGTAGCGCGCGGGATGGTACGGGGTCAGGGCAAGACGGAGGGCTACCACGAGCGCATCATCCCGCTCAAGGCGAAGGTCGTCAGCGCATTCGGCCGTGCGGGTGGCGCGCGGGAGCTGGGCGACACAGCGCGAGAGCGCATAGAGCAAGTCCGCAAGGTGCAGCGTGTTCTGCGGCACGCGGTATCCGTGTTCGCCGCCGGTGGCGATACCGGCAACGTCAGCGACGAGCACCGCGCCCGCGCCAATCCCTGGGCCAACAAGCTCGACGAAATCGTCGACGCAGACTTCTTCGAAGACCTTCAAACGGAGTTCGAAGAGGCCGGTGAAGACGAACGCAAACGCATTCGCCTGGATTGGCAGCGGACTCTGGTGAGCGATGCCCGCGGCCTTCTGCACCAGGCAGAAGAGGCGCTGCCGTGCCCGGCGATCCAGCGGTACCGCGCGCGCGTCCGCGCCGAGAGCGTCTTCAATGGGCGTATTCGCGGCAAAAACGGATTTCCCGAGCTGTTCGATCAAGCGGAGGTGACGAGTGACGACGGAATCGATGACTGAAACTCGCGATCCGCCGGAGCGAACCCACTCGTGGGGCGAAGTCGTTATTAGGTTCGCGAACGACCTGGCGGCAGAGGGTTTTTCGCGCGGCGACCTCGCGGAGCTCCGCAGGATGGATCCCGACGCCCCGGACGCGGCCGGCTTCTGGCGGCTGATGGCAAGCCAGGACCTGCTCGGAAGCCCCGCCACCGAACTAAAGTGGGCGCTCGCGCTGCACGGAATCGCCCTAATGACCCGCACCGCGGGCGGCGACGCCGCGAGCCGCTCGGCGCACGACAGGAGTATGCCTGTAGGCAGGGTGCTGTTTCACGGTGGCGATCCGAACAGGCAGAGCGCCTTCTACAGCGAGTCGCGCTTCAACCGCCTGCTGACCGCGCGTGGCCCGATGCTGAGGACGCTGCTGGCGCGGATGTTCCGCATGATGGCCGCCGCCGATCAGCGCTTTAACTGGTATCAAATGGCCCGGCTAATTCTCAATGAGGGGCACGACGAGGAACAGGCTGACGCCGTTCGACGTGATATCGCCCGCGATTTCTACTGGGCCGAGAACCGCGCGAAGCGATCGCAAGACTAGGAATCGAACGTTACACCGACTACGCTCAAGGAGCCTTGAATTGACTACTCCGAAATTCCTGCAAATCCACACGCTGCATTCCTACCCGGCGGCGCTGCTGAACCGCGACGACAGCGGACTCGCCAAGCGGATGCCGTTTGGCGGCAGCGTGCGGACGCGCATCTCCTCGCAGTGCCTGAAGCGGCACTGGCGAATGGCCGACGACGAATACTCGGTGAGAAACATCGACGCGACGCGGCACGCCATCCGGTCGCGAGAGATCGTCACGCGGCGTGTGATGGGACCGCTGGGCGAGGCCAACGGCATCTCTGAGGACGTCCTGAAGAGCGTCGACGAGGCGTTCCAGAAGGGCGTTTACGGAGAGAGCGGCACCACGCAGTCAGGACGGCAGCCGTTGCTGCTCGGACTACCTGAGGTCGAGTACCTGCGCGACCAGGCCGCCCAGATCTGTGTCGCCCACCCCGACGACGCCAAGGCCGCGGCCGAAGCCGCGGACACGCTGTTCAGCACCAAACGCAGCAACGATCAGCGCGAAAATTTTAGAGCGTTCAGAGTGAGCACGCAGCTCCCCGGCGGTCTGGTGGGCGCGCTGTTCGGGCGGATGGTGACCTCCGACCCCGCCGCCAACATCGAGGCGGCCGTCCACGTCGCCCATGCGTTTACGGTACATCCGGAGGAATCGGAGAGCGATTATTTCTCGGTCGTGGACGATCTGCAGACCTATGACGAGGACCCGGGCGCCGCTCACATCGGCGACATGGAACTGACGGCCGGGCTGTTCTACGGTTACGTGGTCGTTGACGTGCCGGGGCTGGTCTCCAACCTCACAGGATGCGAGCGGGGCGGTTGGGAGAGCGCTGACCGGGAGCTTGCGGGGACGGTGGTCGAGCACCTGACGCATCTGATCGCCACGGTTTCGCCCGGCGCCAAGCTCGGCTCCACCGCCCCGTACTCGTACGCCGATCTGATGCTGATAGAGGCCGGATCGCGTCAGCCTCGCAGCCTCGCCAACGCCTTTCGCGGTCGAGTGCGATCCCAGACCGAGGACGCCATCACGGCCATGGCCGAACACCTGGGCAAGCTGGACGCCTGTTACGGCGTACACGAGTCCCGGCGTGTGACGTCTCTCGACCCTTGCGACATCCCATCGACCGAACGCCTAAACCTCGACGAACTGGCCGCCTGGGCCGCAGGCACAGTCCGCGGCAACGGAGCGACCTGAACCATGCGGCACCTGATCCTGAATCTCGAGGCCCCTTTGATGGCGTTCGGAGGCGAGACGATAGACAATTACGGCGTCGTGTGCTGGTTTCCGTCGGCGTCCATGCTGACCGGCCTGCTTGCCAACGCGCTCGGCTGGCGGCGAATCGAACGTGAGCGGCATCAGCGTCTGCAGGACCGTCTGGTCTTCGCCGTCCGCATCGACCGGGAGCCGGCAGGCGGAGTGCGGATGCGCGATTTTCAGACCGCTCAGTTGGGCAAGGACGACAAAGGCTGGACCACCCGGGGCCAGCCCGAGGGCCGCGCCGGGGGCGCGGCCACCTACAACGCCCCCCACTTGCGTTACCGCGACTACTGGGCCGACATGCGCGTGACCGTCGTGCTGCGGCTGCAACCCGAAGGCGAGCCGCCCACGCTCGACGATCTCCAATCGGCCCTCGACCAGCCCGCGCGGCCGCTGTTCATAGGACGCAAGCCATGCTTGCCGTCCGACCGGCTGTTCACCGGCTTCAGTGAAGGCGATACAGCGCTCGCCGCGCTGGGCGTCACGCCGGTCGAGTCGAGCCAGGACGGCTCCGACGTTCGGCTTCTGTGGCCCGAGGGCGAAGGCGCAGCCGGCGTTGAGCCAAATCAGACCTACATGCTCACCGATCAGCGCAACTGGGTATCCGGTCTCCACGGCGGCGGCCGCGCGGTGTGCGAAGGGTCCCTGCCGAGGGAGAGCTTTTCCTTTGGTGGTCAATCACGGGAGGATGCGGGAGCATGACGACCACCGATGCCGCAGTCCGTTCCGTAACCGTCGCGTCGCGGACGGTCAACATGATCAGGGCCGATCTCGATGTCAGAGCATTCCACCGCTGGGCCGGTTCCAGGGGGATCATCAGCCGGAGCGCTTTCGACGAGGGATTCGCGATGCACTGCCTGCTGGTGGAAAGCTTCGGAGACCTGGCGCTGAAGCCGTTTCGCGTCATAATCTCGCGTGACCGCAGGCGCTCCACCGGAGTCCTTTACGGCTACTCTCAAGCCACTGCCGACGACCTGCGCGCCGCCGCAGCCGCCTACGCCGACCCGCTCCAGGTCAGGGTGCTGCCCGCCTCGGGGATTGACAGCAAACCCATGCCCGACGCTTGGGAACCCGGAAAACTGCTCGGGTTCGAGGTGTTGATTCGCCCCATCGTCCGGCGCGCGAGAGGATCGGGAATGTGCGGCAAGGAGCAAGACGCGTTCCAGGTCGAGGCCGAGCGGCATCCAAAGGGAGGCATGGCGCGCAGCCGGGAGGAGGTCTACAAGGACTGGCTGGCCCAAAGACTCGAGCGCAGCGGCGCGCGGCTGGAGGCTGCAAAGCTGAAGTCCTTCCAGCGAGTGCGCACGGTCAGAAGGCTCCGCGCGCACGCGACCGAGGGGCCCCGCGCCGTGATGCAAGGGACGCTGACGATCGCCGACGCGGAGGCGTTCGCGAACCTCCTGGCCCGCGGAGTCGGACGTCACCGCGCCTACGGATACGGAATGCTGCTCCTGCGTCCCGCGCGTCAAAGTGTTATATCGACCATCTAGCAAATTGACGGACTTTGCTGGCGCGTCCGCGCACCGTCCGCAATTCATGAGGCCGCTCCGGAGCCTCTTCGCACCTTAACAACTGAATAAATACATAATCCCGAACCGCCGTGCCCCAAAACAGGGCAAGCGGACATCCAGCGGGCATAACTGGCGTGTGGGACAAATCCGCCCGCCGCGGCATCCCGGTGAAGGCCGGCGGCGCGTACGCCGGCCTTCACCGACGCTGCGGCATCAGGAGGTGATTCGAAATGCTGAGAGGCAGACTGGGACTCGAGACCGCAAGAATCCCGCACGCGGATCGTCACGGCCTGCTGTGGCTGAGTCGAGGGGCGCTTACCGTTCGAGACGGCACGCTGCGCTTCGAGCGCCAGTCCGGTCCCGATCCCAAAAGCCCCCTCGACAGCGGTGAGTACGGCATCCCGTTCCAGTCCCTGTCGATGATCCTCCTGGGGCCGGGCTCGACAGTGAGCCACGACGCGCTGCGTCTGATGGCGCGCCATGGTACCGCGCTGATAGCCGTCGGTGCGGATGGTGTCCGGTGTTACACCGCCCCGCCGCTACTGCCCGACAGCTCCGAGATCGCCCGCCGACAAATGCGCGCCTGGGGCGACCCCGAGGGAAGCCGCATAATGATCGCCCGCAAGATGTACGCGCTGCGGCTAGGCGAGGTTTTGCCGCACCGGGGTATGGACGCCCTGCGGGGGATCGAGGGCGCCCGCATGAAGCAAACTTACAAACATGTGGCCCAACGATATGGCATCACGTGGCGGGGGCGGCGCTACGATCGGGGCAACCCACGTGCCGCCGATATTCCGAATCAAGCCATCAACCACGCGTCGGTAGCAGTAACCTCGGCGGCGGTGATTGCCGTGACCGCGGTTGGGGCTATTCCTCAGCTCGGCTTTATTCACGAGCACAGCGGCGAGGCTTTTGCACTGGACATCGCTGATCTGTTTCGTGACACGATTCTGCTTCCCGCCGCATTCAAATCGGCCCGGGCCATTGCCAAAAACCCATCCCTCAACACCGAACGCTACACCCGGCGGACTACCGGCGAAATGCTCCGCACCGAAAACGTCATCCCCAAGATGATCGATCGAATCAAAACGCTATTTCAGGACGTCCCTCCGATCCAGCGCGAGAGCCGGGAGATGCTGGATGACGATCCGGGGAGACTGGAAGGATGACCGTAGTCGTAACCGTAAACGTCGAGGCCCGTTATCGAGGCTTCCTCGCGTCGACAATGCTGGAAATCGCGTCGGGAGTCTACACGTCACCGCGAATGACCCCCGGCATCCGGAGCCGGATCTGGGACGTGCTCAGCGGCTGGTATCACGAGCTGGGGCAGGGGTCGATAGTGATGACCTGGCGCGATCCGGCGGCCGCCGGCGAGCAGCGCATAAGGACCTTGGGCGAGGCGCCGAAGAGTATTGTGGATGCCGATGGCGTGTACCTGGTCAAGTACAGCTAAGGCTTTACGGTTGGTATTTCGGCGAAGGCACGCTGGCGTAACGAAGGCGGGACCGATTGCCCGTACCGCGAGCAGGCCCCATTCTTCGTCGTTCTGGCACACCGGAATCCAGGTCTCAATTCCGATGACTGGGCAGGAAAAAGGTGCGAGGCTAATATCAGGCCGCTAAGGGGTTCCCCCGTACGCGCGGGGATAGACCCTTCGTCTACAACGGCTTTGAGCCGGGAGCCGTGGTTCCCCCGTACGCGCGGGGATAGACCGCCATCGTCGTTCGTTCGGAGGCGTAGGGATGGGGTTCCCCCGTACGCGCGGGGATAGACCGGCTCTAGCGCCGTCCTGAAGATCAACCGGGACGGTTCCCCCGTACGCGCGGGGATAGACCCCGCCCGCGGCTCATGGTCACGGATCCCCCGTAGGTTCCCCCGTACGCGCGGGGATAGACCGAGTCTACGGAGCTCATCCGCAGGCTCCTGTGGGGTTCCCCCGTACGCGCGGGGATAGACCTTGTACCGTATCTGGACAGCGAAGTTCGTAAGGGGTTCCCCCGTACGCGCGGGGATAGACCTTAAGGTCTCTGCGTCAATGAGCGTGGCGAACGGGTTCCCCCGTACGCGCGGGGATAGACCCTATCAATGGGATGAGGATGCGGGGATGCGGGGGGTTCCCCCGTACGCGCGGGGATAGACCGCTTCCTCGATGATGTTCTCGACATCGCCAAGCGGGTTCCCCCGTACGCGCGGGGATAGACCGTTCGGCGCGCGCCTCGAAATCCACCACGCGATGGTTCCCCCGTACGCGCGGGGATAGACCCAGAGCGTAGTCAGTAGCGTCGCTCTGCGTTGCGGTTCCCCCGTACGCGCGGGGATAGACCCGGTTGGCCTGCCAGATGGAGCCAGACGGCCCGGGTTCCCCCGTACGCGCGGGGATAGACGTCGATAGCAGAAATGTCTGACGAGGACTATCAAAGGTTCCCCCGTACGCGCGGGGATAGACCCTCTGTACTTGTCTACCCCAGTTGCGAGACTCAGGTTCCCCCGTACGCGCGGGGATAGACCCGTCGCAACTGGAGCGATAACCCCGCCGACAGAGGTTCCCCCGTACGCGCGGGGATAGACCCCAAGCTGGGCGGCATCGCGGCGGGCGCGAACCGGTTCCCCCGTACGCGCGGGGATAGACCGAGGCTGACGCCTGGGCATTGGCGCATCCAAACGGTTCCCCCGTACGCGCGGGGATAGACCGCGGAGGAACACATGAGAAACACGTTTACGTCGGGTTCCCCCGTACGCGCGGGGATAGACCGGCGTCTCGAATAGGAAGCTCCAGGCTGGCGCCGGTTCCCCCGTACGCGCGGGGATAGACCGGATTCTCCATATCCGCCGAAGTCGTGGGAGATGGTTCCCCCGTACGCGCGGGGATAGACCCTCACCCGCTGGTGGTGCGTTGCCTGTAATGAGGGTTCCCCCGTACGCGCGGGGATAGACCGGATCAACAACGTTGGGAGCACGCGCCACCCGCGGTTCCCCCGTACGCGCGGGGATAGACCCGACGGATAGTCGCTTGGATCGACGCCGAGCGTGGTTCCCCCGTACGCGCGGGGATAGACCGCGTACACCAACGGATCCCAGTCTGCGTACAACGGTTCCCCCGTACGCGCGGGGATAGACCTCAATCATCTTCCCGTTCGAGCGCCGCCAGGTGGGTTCCCCCGTACGCGCGGGGATAGACCCTAATCGGCGAGGGTGTAGTGGACAAACTGTCTGGTTCCCCCGTACGCGCGGGGATAGACCGTCGGACTTGCTAGCGAAGATGCGGCTGGAGTTGGTTCCCCCGTACGCGCGGGGATAGACCCGAGACAGCCTCGATAGACCTGTACGGGCGGCGGGTTCCCCCGTACGCGCGGGGATAGACCCGTAGCTGCGCTCGCCGTGATCGAAGAATCCATGGTTCCCCCGTACGCGCGGGGATAGACCCTGGCGGCATAATTCATCTAAAGAACCTACACCTATGCTCGTGGGCCTAATATAGAAAGCGATGCAAGGGTACAGGGTTTGGGGGCAGGTCAATGATCGAGAGCGTCAAGGCTCGCTACTCTGGAGGCTTCATCGTGCCGATGGAAGCGCTGAACATCGAAGAAGGGGCGGACCTGTTTATAACCATCGACGTGAGGCCCCCGCTCTCGGACGAGGAGCGTATCAAGCTGACGAAGTCGGCGGCCGGAAGCTGGAAGGGAAGCAGCGACCCCGCAGAATTGAAGCGAACGATCTACGAGGCTCGGCTTAGTGGTTCCAGGGAGCAACCCGACTCTTAACGCGCGGAATGCGGTATCTGGTCGATACGGACTGGGTGATCGACTACATGCACGGCGTGCCGGAACTGGTAGCTCGATTCGATGAACTTCTGCCCGAAGGCGTCGGTATGAGCATCGTATCGCTGGCTGAACTCTACGAAGGTGTGTACGGATCTCGCACACAACAGAGTGATGAGAGCAGGCTCGGCAACTTCCTGAGCTTTGTCGATGTCATACTAGTTGATGATGCGATTTGCCGGATATTTGCCGGGGAACGAAGCCGGCTGAGGGCCACCGGCCTGAATATTGCGGACTTCGACCTGCTAATAGGCTCCACGGCCATCCGCCATGGCCTTGTACTGCTTACCAACAACCGCCGACACTTCGAGCGAATACAGGGACTACATATCGTCTCGGTGTGAGGCCGTGGCCGACGATCTGTCCCTGTTCTGTGACCTGTCCCCTGAAAACTGCTATTACGAAGGATGTAGTACCGCGCGCCATAGAAAGAAGGTGCTGGACCATCCCCGATCCCCCCAGTGCTAGGCGTTGGCGCATGCCGATCACCAGCAAGACTTGACCGAGGACATAGTGCAGTTCGCTAGCCTGTTCGGCATTTACGCCTACAGCAAGATCGCGGCAAGAGGGAGTCAATCACACTAAGCAGACATAGTGGCGGACGCCCCCTTGGCGCCTGCCGGTCGGGGGGACCGGCAGGCGCGGGCTGCTACGGGCTGTAGCCGGTGGGCGTGACCGGGGGGGCCTGCGCTACGGCGGTTTCAACCATGCGCCCGAGCAGGAAGCTGAAGTCCTGGTAGGCGTTCAGCCCGCCGAGGTTGCTTCGGAGCGATCCTAGAAGCTCGGCCAGCGTGGACAGGTCGCTGGAAGCGTCAACGTCGTCGCCCTCATAGCCGTGAGGCAGTGTGCTGTACCGGTCGGCCGCAAGCGCGACGATCGCGCCAAGCTGTAGCAGGGGGTCCGCGTCTGATCTGAAGCCGGTTTCGAGCCGGCCGGACACTTCGGCCCGTTGACTTCGGGACTGTCCGGTGTCCGGCATCACCCAGCGTAACTCAACCCGGCCCAGCTTGACGTCTCCGGTCCTGAACGCGCGTTCGTGCAACTCAAGCTCGTAGAAGACGGTCGTGGCCGCGCCGGAGTGAATCTCGGCGAACTCCTTGCGGTCCTGCGCAAAGCTCTCGTCGGAGGTGACCCGGTTCTCGTAGCCGATGATGCGCCAGGACTTGACCACGTCGGGATCCCAGGTAACCTGCGCGCGGGTCTGGTCGGCGAACGGCGTGGAGAGGACCAGCCAGCTCTCCCGGCTGAAGGTCGCTCGCGCCTGGTCGGTGTCGTCCAGGTAGCGGTACCAGCCGTTGCCGTATTGGGCAAGCTGCTCCAGCAAGACGTCGTTGTAGTTGTTGATTCCCACGCCGATCGTAATGAGGCGCAGCGGGTTGCCGGCGTCGCGGTCGTAGGCCGACTCCAGAATCGCGAACGGGTTGGTGGCGTCGACGTTGGCGACACCGTCCGACATCAGAATGACGTAGTTGTAGGCGTCCGGACGTTCGAGGCGGGCCTGGTTCGCCAAACGGACTCCAAGATCGAGGCCGGCCTGGACGTTGGTGCTGCCGCGCGGAATGAGCTGCTCGATAGAGCTTCGTACCGCCGAGCGATCCGGCTCACGGTGCGTGACGGTGAGCTCCTGGACCACGTCCTGGGTGAAGTGAACGACGGCAATCCGGTCCTGGGGTCGCAGGCTCCGTCTGATCGCCTCCGCCGCGGCGCGGGCGATAGCCACGCGGTTCCCCTCACGCATCGAGCCCGAGGCGTCCAGCACCAGCGTTATGTTCAGCGGCCGGTCGTCGGCGACCCTGGCCGCCTGGAACCCGACTCGGGCCAGAGTCTTGCGGCTGTCCAGCGGATGCGCCAGCACGTCGGTCGAGATTGCGAACCCCCAATCGTCCGACGGCGGAGCGTATTGATAGTTGAAGGCGTTGATCCACTCTTCGGCCCTCACCGAGTCCGGCTCGATGTCGTAGCCCTGACGCGCCCAGGCCAGCGCGAGCTGGTACGACGTGCGGTCGGTATCCAGGCTGAAGGTCGAGACGGCGTCCTCGGACGTGGCGACGAGCGGCTGCCGCGGTTGGTCCCGAAACGTCGTGTCGGGGGGGCGGGCGGCGGCAGCCGGCGTCTGCGCTCTCTGCGCCGGCGCCTCGACCACCTTCTCAACAGTCCGAGTCACTACCTTCTCGACCTCAACCACCCTGCCCTGGGCCTGGGGCATAACTTTCCGAGTCACTACCTTCTCGACTACTTTCTCGACCTCGACGCGACGCGTCGGCGCCGACGTCGGCGCCGACGTCGGCGCCACCCGCATCGCCGGCAGAGTTACTACCTTTTCGACCGGGACTTCCTTGACGACCTCGACGATCTGGACCTCGCCGCCGCCGCGGGAAGTCAGCAAGACCGCCAAGACGGCCACCACAGCCGCTCCTGACGCGCTAACGGCCAGGGCGGGAGTCCATATCCGGCCGATCGCGTCGATGATCCTCCGCCAGCCCCGCGACGCAGGTGGACCCTCGAGACGGCCTTCCAGCGACTCCCAGAGGTTCTTGGGCGCGCGAAGGTCGTTTTCCTCCGACGCAAAGTGCCGCTTCAGAGCGCGTTCCATGTCTTGTTCTGACGAATAGTCACTAGCCATCGTCGTCATCCTCTCTGTCGTCCTCCGTTGTTAGTTGATCTCGTAGCCGGCCCAGCGCCCGGTGCAGCCTGGACTTGACTGTCCCCAAAGGCACGCCGATTGTTTCAGCCAGTTCCGGGACTGTCAGATCGGCGAAGTAGCGCAAGACGATGACTTCCCGGTGGTCCGGCGTCAGGCCGGCGAGCGCCCCTCTGATCGCCTGGCGATCGAGCTGTGCCTGCACGGCCTCAGCCGGATGCGGTAGCTCGTCGGGACGGTCGTGGTCTTCAAGGGGTACGGTGGGAATCGCCCGCGTTCTGCGCAGCGACACGATCTTGTTCACCAGGATGCGAATGATCCACGGCTTGAACGGACGGCCCGGCCTGAATCCCTGAATCCCTCGCCATGCCGCGAGGAAGGCTTCCTGGACCTGCTCCTCCGCCAGCGCCGGATTCCTCATCATCAGCAGCGCCGTGCCGTACAGAACGTTCTTATATTGGTCTACGAGATGACGAAATGCTTCACGCTCGCCGTCCTGGCAGCGCAGAATGGCTTGCTCATCGGTCATATGCTGCCCTCACGGCCCGTGCTCCTTGTCGGGGGACTCTACTAAGAACTACGCGCCGCCGAGCGAAATCGTTCCATCGCCTCAAGCACAATCGCGTAAGCACTAGGGAACGAATTACGAGCAGACTGCGTATTGTCTAAGTAGGGGAGAGAAGACGGGACGACGCAGATACGCAGGATGTAAATGGCTAGCTGGGCCGTTGTAGTCACAGCGTTTGATGTGATGGCGGTCTACGACCGATGCCAAATGAGGTGACGACGATGAGGCGGATTGGCCGCATTGGTTGGACGGTCAGGTTCAGCGTCCTGGCGGTAGCGACGCTCGCGACGTTGCTGGTGAGTGCCATGGCGTGCGAGCGAGAGCCTGCCGCCACCGAGGCACCGGCGGTGGCCCAGCAGCCCACGGCTACACCGGAGCCCACGCCCACACCGGAGATAGAAACGGTGGAGATACATCGAGATTTCCCCAGCAGGCCCCCTTGCAGTTGGCGTGTGGCCGGTATATGGGGCGGCCGCGGTCCCGCTGTGATGTGGAGTCCGGCAGGGGGCGAAATAGTGTTCACCGCGGGAGGTGAAGTAAACGCGGTCGGGGCGGACGGGGTGGGGCTGCGAAGGCTCTCCGCCCCATCGGACGCGACCGGCACGACATTGTTTGACGTATCGCCGGACGGGAGCGAAGTGGTCTATTCGACCTGCCAGTGGGGGATGGGTTACACGAAGGGCACGGACTACGGCAAGAACGTTCGCGTGCTGATTGATATGCAGGAGCACGTGCTGGTGGTGGCGAGTGTGGATGGGGGGCGGGCGCGGCGGCTGACGGACAACATAAGTTTCGAGAGCTATCCATCGTGGTCACCGGATGGAGAGCGGATAGCGTTCGTGTCGAATCGCGCGGACTCAGTGGGGGCTGGGAAACAGGTGCATCTGTACGACGTGGCGGCGGACGGGGCAGATTTGCGGAGGCTAGCGACCGGGCCGATCGTGCACCATCCGCCGCAATGGTCGCCGGACGGGGAGCTGATCGCGTACATGAACTTCGAGGATAACGACCAAAGGGACCCCGCTATCTACGTGGTGGGGGCCGATGGCAGGGACCAACATTACCAAAGGCTCAGCGACGCGGTGAGCGGGCCGGCGTGGTCGCCGGACGGTCAGCGGATAGCGTTCGCCAAGGTGGACGGAGAAGGGGTGGCGCTGTACACGTTCGCGGCGGACGGAACGGACGAACGGCGGCTGGCGACCGTCGAGGGCTGGGTAGCACACAGGGGCGAGTCCGGTCCGGCGAAGGCATGGATTCGCACGGTGGCGTGGTCGCCGGACGGAACGAAGATCCTGGTGCTTGCGAATGAGGAGGCGTCTGCCGGAGTTCAAATCATCGCAGCGGACGGGAGCGGCCACGCGATGTTGACAGTGCCAAACCCTTCGCCCGGATGGATTTCAGGCGCGGCGTGGTCTCCCGACGGGACGCGGATCGCGCTGTCGGGTCAGTTCTGGCATGGAGGCGTAGCACTCGTGACCATGCGTGCCGACGGGGCCGATCCGCTGCCGCTGGCGCTCGTGTGGAGACGAGCCGACGGCCGTCCGGTGGCACGGGGCGACCCGCGGGACGATATCTCGGCCCACGTGGAGGCGTGCGGGGCGGGCGTAGCCGTTCCCGACCCGGAGGCGAATCCCGGTCTGGTGGAGGACTGCAAGACGCTGCTGGACCTCCAGAACGCCATCGAGGGGCCTTGGAAACTGAACTGGGGCGTGGACAGGGAAATCAGCGAGTGGGACAGGGTAGTCGTGGATGGTTCACCGCCGCGGGTGCGGGAGGTCGTACTAGGAACCCGTAGGCTGATAGGCGAGATACCGCCGGAGCTGAGCAGGCTGACGGAGCTGCGCGTGCTGGACATGTCGAGCAACGCGTTGCTGGGGGAGATACCGGCGGAGTTGGGCGAACTGAAGAACCTGGAGAAGCTGAACCTTGGCGGAAACTACCTGAGCGGGGAGATACCAGCGGAGTTGGGCCAGTTGACCAACTTGAGAGCGTTGGGACTCGCGGGCAACCGGTTAACAGGCTGCATACGGGCGGGATTGAGGAAAGTCGCAAACAACGATTTTGGGAATCTTGGGCTACCGTTTTGCTGACGAGCGGGCTATGCGAGCGACGGAAGTCCTCCACCGAATCACTGTAGGCGTCGGTCCCCCGGCACGCCCATCCGTCCCCATCGTTGTCAGGCGAACCTTCCCCGCAGGAGCCGGGGTTGTCGGTTACAGGGGTTACGCTCGTACGACTGGGTTACGAGGAAGGCTTACGCAACCGATCTGGTGAGGCCATGAAGGTGAGGGGCTTGGTGCGAGCAAGGCGAGTAAGGGCGGCGGTGGCACTGGCGCTGCTGCTGTTGGCGGCGGGAGTGGTCGCGGGCTGCGCCGACCGCGCCGGTGCGTCGGCGGGCGAGCCTGCAGTCGCGCGCTTCGAGGTCCCAAACACCGAGAGCTTCCGCGCTATCAGCATCGGCGATCGTCACACGTGCGCGTTGCAACCGAACGGCAAGCCGGTTTGCTGGGGCTCCAACGACTACGGTGAGTCATCGCCGGCGGATGGCGAGCGGCTCGTCAGTATCAGCAGCGGCGCACGGTATACCTGCGGCTTGCGGGTGGATGGAACACCGGTCTGTTGGGGGTCCAACATCTCCGGGCAGGCGTCGCCGCCGAGCAACGAGCAGTTCACCGTTATCAGCAGCGGCCTAGGCCACACCTGTGCCCTGCGTGCGGACGGAACGCCCGTCTGCTGGGGTGAGAACCCATACGGCCAAACATCGCCCCCAACAGGCGAAGGGTTCGTCGACATTAGCAGCGGTTACTACCACACGTGCGCCCTGCGGGAGGACGGCGAGCCGGTGTGCTGGGGGGCAGTGGAGTCGCACCAGGACAAAGGCCAGGCCTCGCCCCCTACCGGAGAGAAGCTCGTCGCCATTAGCAGCGGCTCGGACCACACCTGCGCTCTGCGCACGGATGGGACCGCAGTCTGCTGGGGCTGGCTGGACGAAGGTCGAGCCTCGCCGCCTTACGGCGAGACGTTCACGGCGATTAGCAGTGGACGCGGACACACCTGCGCGCTCCGCCAGGACGGCACCGCCGCCTGTTGGGGGAACAACCTGGGCGATTCCACTGGTTTAGGCCGCAGTTATGGAGGACAAGCTTCGCCACCATACAACGAATCGTTCGCCGCCATCAGCAGCGGGTCTTTCCAGACTTGTGGACTGCGGATGGACGGCACGCCGGTCTGTTGGGGCCTGTTCACCAGCGGCGAGACCTTGCGCAACCCGCCTATCGACGGCGGTCCGTTCGCCGCCGTCAGCAGCGGCCAACAGCACACCTGTGCACTTCGTGAGGACGGCGCAGCGGTCTGCTGGGGCGATGACACGCACGGCCAGGCATCCCCGCCCGAAGCCGACCGGTTTGTGGCTGTCAGCAGCGGCGATCAGCACACCTGCGCGCTCCGCCAGGGCGGATCCGCCGCTTGTTGGGGCGACAACCGCAGCGGCCGGTCATCGCCACCAGCCGACGAGCAGTTCGCAACGATCAGCAGCGGCACGGGGCATACCTGCGCTCTGCGTGAGGACGGCGGCGCGGTTTGCTGGGGACGGGATTATGACGGTCAGGCGTCTCCGCCAGCGGGCTATCAGTTCACCTCCATTAGCAGCGGCGGGAGGCACAGCTGTGGGCTGATCGAGGACGGTTCTGTGATCTGCTGGGGTGAAGTCAGCGATGATGAGCTTCGGCCGCCGGACGACGAACGGTACATCGCGGTGCAAGCTGGACCGGACTACGTATGCGCCGTGCGGCGGGACGGCTCGGTCTGGTGTGGGGGAGGAGAAAAGTACTGGCTTCCTCGATCGATTCCCGAGGATGAGCGGTTTACGGTCATCAGCGGCGGAGCAGTCCACCTCTGCGGACTTCGGCACGACGGCTCGATGAACTGCTGGAGCGAGGACGATAGAGACGGCCGATCGTTCCCGCCGCGACACGAGCGGTTCGTCTCGGTCAGCAGCGGGGGCCGACACACGTGCGGGCTGAGTGAGGACGGCGCCGTCCTCTGCTGGGGCGAAAACCGACACGGCCAGGCATCGCTCACAGGTCCGCCCAGAACCTCGATGTTCGGGGAACGGTTCAAGGCCATAACCGGTAGCGGCGCTTATACCTGTGCCCTTCGCGGCGACGAGACGCCCCTGTGCTGGGTGGGGCCCGAACGCAACACGTACTCGGACCGGGACGTACCGCCGCCCCCGCCCACGCGGTTGGGCTCCATCAGCGGTGGCGAATCGCATGTCTGCGGCCTTCGTGACGATGGCGCCCCTTTCTGCTGGCTGTGGGACCGAGACCACGGCCAGGCGTCGCCGCCAAGAGCCGAACAGTTCGTCGACATCAGCAGCGGCGGCACTCACACATGCGCTTTGCGCCAGGACGGGACCGCTGTGTGTTGGGGCAGCGACCACAGCGGCCAGGCGTCGCCGCCAGAGGACGAGCGCTTCACGGTCCTCAGCAGCGGTCGGTCGCACACCTGCGCCTTGCGTGACGACGGCACGGCCGTCTGCTGGGGAAGCAACGAAGACGCCGATGAAAATTACCTCGGACAGGCGCTGCCGCCGGCCGATGAGAGGTTCGCAGCGATCAGCAGCGGTTGGTACCACACTTGCGCCCTTCGCCTGGACGGCACCGCGGCCTGCTGGGGCGCTGATCGTCACGGCCAAGCGTCGCCGCCCGAGCACGAGCCATTTGCCTCCATCAGCAGCGGAAACAACCACACCTGCGCATTGCGAGAGGACGGGAGCGCCGTTTGCTGGGGCTCTGACTGGCGTGGTCAGGCATCGCCGCCGGCGGATGAGCTGTTCGTAGCGATCAGCAGCGGCAAAGCCCATACCTGCGCGCAGCGCGCCGACGGTACGACCGTCTGCTGGGGCGCAGATTACCCACCTGCGTTCCCCAAGACCGCTCTGTACATCCAGCCAGCCCCGCCACTGCCAACGCCGATACCAGCCTTCACGGCCATCAGCAGCGGCAGATACCATACCTGTGCGCTCAGCTCCGATGGCACCGCGGTCTGCTGGGGATGGGAGCGTGTCTATCGGCCGGCATGGCCGCCGGAGGGCGCCCGATTTGCATCCATCAGCAGCGGTTGGTCTCACACCTGCGGGTTAGGGGAGGACGGCTCGCCGGTGTGCTGGGGTATAGGTCGCGCGGTCCGGACATCTCCCCCAACGGGTGAGCGGTTCATAGCCATCAGCGGTGGCTGGATTCACACTTGCGCCCTACGCGAGGATGGGACGCCTGTGTGCTGGGGCCCGGATGACGAGGGACAGGCGTCACCGCCCGAAGGACAGCAATTCGCCTCCATCAGTAGTGGCTTCCGTCACACGTGCGCCTTGCGTGACGATGGGAGCGCCGTCTGTTGGGGGCGGAATCGAGAGGGCCAGGCGTCTCCACCATCCAACGATCAGTTCGTGGCGCTTAGCAGCAGCGTCGACCATACTTGCGCACTCCGCAAGGACGGCTCTGCCGCCTGCTGGGGTGAAGGTTATTGGGGCAACACGTCGCCGCCACCAAGTGAGCGGTTCGTGGCGCTTAGCAGCAGCGAATTTCATACCTGTGGGCTCCGGGAGGATGGTGCCGCAGTCTGTTGGGGACGTGACGAATTTGGCGAGGCGTCACCTCCAGAGAGCGAGCGGTTCGTGTCAATCAGCACCGGTTACCTGCATACTTGCGGGTTGCGCCCGGACGGGACTGCTATCTGCTGGGGCTCTGATGAAGACGGACAGGCATCACCGCCGCGATAGGATGTTGCCAGCGAGCTGTCGGGGCGTTGACGTAGTAAGACGATAAGACATCGTCCTAGCAGACGTGCGGGGACGGCCCCTTATCGCTAACAACTCATAGGGTCGAACTGGGAATCGATCACCTGCATCGTGGAATCAATCTCACTGGTGCCATCCATATCCCCACCAAAGGCCGTGGGAGTCAACCTTTGGCCCGGGGCTGATTTCAGCCAACAGGTCAGATCCGTATGATTTAGAAGTTATCTTTCTGAAAGGTGGGGCAATAGGACAATGCCGACCTATCAGCAAATCGCGGACTGTGTACGGCGTCGAACCGGACGAACGGTCAGGACCTGCTGGATCGCGGAAGTGAAGCGCGAACTTGGGCTGACGACGCGGGTAGCGTGGAACCGCGGGCAAGGTCGAGGAGCGCCGCCGTGTCCAGGCGCCGTTAAGGCGGCGATCCGAGCGATACGGCATACCAATATACTCAAATCGCGGGCGCCGGTCTCCGCCGTTCCGCCGCGTTGTCCAGATATAGATGTAAGAAGCCGGTACCGCTGCTGAGCCGCTGCGGACGCACACGTTCCACCTGTAGGAATCCGAAATTCCATTCTGAAATTACGATGGAACTCTTGCACTCTACGGGATTGAGCTACACGGCGCTCCACTTATCCCTGCTTCGGCGCCGCCCAGGTCCAAAGCCGTTCGGCGGTTCGGGACAATAGCCACTCTTTGACATCGTCTGTTAACCACGGCATCTCTTCCGCCACTACAGCCAGACCTCTGTCATAACCGCATTGATCGACAATATGGGGATAGTCCGTGCCCCACATCAGGCGGTCCTTGCCGAACGCGTTCAAAGCCATACGTACCCATACGTGCAAGTCACTGTAAGGAAAGTCCTCATTCGAAGCCACGGGGAATGCTGAGATCTTCATGAACACATGTTCATATCGGCCGAATTCGAGGAGTCTTCGATAGGACGGATACGGTGAGCCTTCGTTTGTGTTGCACCGCCCGAAGTGATCGATGACTACTTTGGTTTCAGAATGTCTGCGGATGATCCGCTTTGCGGCGTCATAGTTGCGCGGTTTTATCAACAGGGTCACCGGCACATCGAGCTCGTTGCATTTTTCCCATATCGGGTCGGTCGCGGGATCGTCAAGCCAAGAAGGATCCGGGTCCGTCATCGCGTTAAGTCGAACTCCCTGAATCAATCCGCCCGTACACAACACTTCCAGATTTTCTGCCATATCAGGGTCCCGAGGGGTGGCCAGGGCGATGCCGACCAATCGCTCCGGATAGGCGGTGACTGCGTCGAGCAGGTACGAATGATCGGGGCCGTAGCAGCTCGGTTGGATGGCTACCGCCGTGGTGACCCCAAGTGGCTCT
The DNA here is from genome assembly GCA_965218195.1 of Chloroflexota bacterium. Classification (GTDB taxonomy): domain Bacteria; phylum Chloroflexota; class UBA11872; order UBA11872; family VXNJ01; genus JAPOVO01. The sequence continues at coordinate 2,970,474 of OZ244593.1, read as the reverse complement.
TGAAGCTTGAATAGCTTTTCAATAGTTGCTGAACCGGTCGGCGTTTCTCCAAAGACCGGCTGCCACGGATATCTCCCCGATCCGTCTGACCAAACATGAACGTGTGAGTCAATGATCATCAGAAGCGCTCAATCATTAGTCTCATGTCTCTCCTCAAACGATGGCTGGGGCAGGCGGTTTGTGCGCATCTGTGCAACTCGCGACACTCTCTTCAACGCGCCTTCGGGTCGCATGGATATCTCTTCTCATGATCTGATAATGGGTAACCAAGGGAATCGAGTTAGGGGCTGTACCGCGGTCATCGCCAGCACACCGTGGGCGCGAAAGCTATGGTTCAGGTTCTCGGCTGAGCCAGCGGAACGGTCAAGAGAGCAAAAGACGATGTTTGTTTCGACCGTGGATGAGTCCATCCAAAGGCCGGAGGTCTCGGCCAGACCGTGCGCTGGCACCTTCGAGTTGTCGTGGTCATCTTGAAGGTCAAGAGTCATTTTCTCAAGTGCCACGATACGTGCCCCCACGGTGATACCGACTTGTCGCATCTGGTCACCGATCATTTGTCTTAAATGGAGCACCCTTCCGATGAAGTCCTTAGGTCCGCAAAGCATCGAACCCTCAGAGCAGCTAGGCCTTTGGAGAGGCAGAATTGCATTGTGGCCGCACCTTTAACGAGATCGCTCGGACCGACGCGCAGAAATGTGGCCGCGTTGAATATGCAAGAGCCGTCCAGATGGATCGGCACAAGGGACTTATCGGCAAGTGACACAATCTGCCGCTATATCGCCGGTGGCGTAACCGATCCGCGTCCCGGTTGTGCGTGTTCTCCATCCAGACAAGTCGCCCTGAAGAGTCGCCTCAGTTTCCGCTAGTGCCTTGCGCGCCGCCTCAGGGATCATGACTCCCCGGCTGGTGACCGTTGGAATGATTGTCACACCTACAAAGAACGAATATCCGTTGAGTTCGCCAGTCTCGACGTGGCTCTTATCTCGTGAAATAACAGAACCGCCTCCGCAAGCGAGACTCGGCAGCGCAAATAGGTCGCCCTGCCTACCGCCTGAGACGAACGGCGACGTCTCCGTGCCCATCCGCTCCGCGACAAGTTCCTGAGCCGATTGCCCCTAGGATCTTATCCGAAGCTGTCATTTCCAACCTCGGCTCGGTACATCGCGCGTCGCATTTCGGGCGTCGGCTGCGTGACGATGTCGCTTCGGAAATCGATGACTTATATCACGTGCGCCTAGTCACAAGAAAAGCTCTCGGCGTTGCCCGTACTTGGGAGTCGCAGATCCGGACCAGGTCCTACTTAAACGCACTTTCAGCAATGGAGGATGCCCGATCGTTCACGAAGCAGGCTGTTCTGGCGGTCCTCTTGGGGGGGCAATGGCAGCCCTCGAACAAGCTCGTAAACTATGGTGGCGAATGCCAGCCGCCGAAATTCGTCAGCTTGTTTAGTTCCATAATCATAGTGGTGAACTGAGCTGGCATTGCCACGGGTGAGACTCCAATTACCGTGCCGATATTGCCGTGTCGAAGCCCGAGTGTGCTGTCCTTCCCAGCCCACGTTTGTTTGATCTTAGAAGGCGACGTTTGTCGAGAGAACTGCTGACGCAGTCCGACTATTGTTCGGTTCTGCACTGTGAGGGTAGCGTCGTACAAGGCTAAGACGCCGGTTGCGCCAGTACGATTGGACAAGATTGTATTGGCTCGGTTTGTACTTTGGGAGATTGGTGACACAGTTGCAATCGGAACTCCGCATACGTCGGCTTGAGGTACCCGGATGGTCACGGGCACAAGTGACGTCCAGTGAGATTTCCGGCAGCCGCGAGGGTCCTGTCGTCAGTGTCGTAGCTGGCCTGGGAGGAACTGCCTATGCGGGTGTCGAGTCGTGCTGGAATTTGATCAGCCGCCTGCGAGCCAAGAAAATCACCGGTACCGTGCGAGTCATTCCTATTGCCGACGTGGCGGGCTTCCTCGACCGATCCGCGTACTTCTGTACGTTGGATGACCGACCTCTGGTTCGAGCGTTCGAGCGAGTTGGACGTACATCCCAAGTATCCGTTGCTAATCCTCTGGCCACCGACCAAGATGCGACAGCAGCCATCGCCTCTGCGATAGTCAATTTAATTGAGCCTTCTGATTTCCATATAGAACTTCGTGGAGGTGAGCTGACTGAGTCGCATGTTCACTGGGTGGCCGCCCCATCAACGATCGACGGCAAGGATAGCCTTGCTGAACGGGCCGCTAACGCCAGCGGCGCGGGGTTCCGCGTGTGCTTGGACGGATTTGAGAATCCGCCGTTCGCGTTAGGCAGTGCCGGTGCCGCGGCGAGACTGGGGGTTCCCGCTCTCATCCTGTCGACCGGTGGCGCCCCATTTGAGCTACAACAGGATGCCGAGGTGCTCGATCAAGGGCTGAAGGGCATATTGGGTGCGCTGGGCGTCATCTCTGGAGGCGATGCGGCTGAGACTGGCCGACTTCGGGAGGTCGGGCCGCGCTCCTGGACCCATACCGCCCAGCAATCGGGACTCTGGATAGCGAACGTAAAAACCGGTCAGCGGGTGGAGAAGGGGCAGATTCTTGGCGAGATCTGGGACTGCTTCGGCACCATCCTTGAAGAGGTCGTAAGTCGCGTCGATGGGTGGGTACTTTCGGTTACGACTAGCATGGCCGTCGGCGCCCAAGCGCGAGACGACGGCGACGACTGGTTTCGACGCACAGTAACCATTGCCGAGAACCGTGCCTCTCCTGACGTGCGGCCGACCGCAGCCCTGCTTTGAGGAGCCCGGGATGCCGTTAGGAACAAAGACATCGGGCATTGAGCGTTACGTGCACGACTCCGGCGAGGCTCTGGAGATTCCGGTGGCATGGATTGTCGGAGCGCGAGCGGGCCCGCGGTTCAGTGTGTCCGCCGGAATGCATGCGGGCGAGTCGTCCGGCATTCATGCGGCCATCCGGCTCTGGCGCGACATCGATCCGGCCGATCTGAGCGGTGAGTTGCTGATCATTCCGATCATGAGTATGCGGGCATTTTTCTCCCGGTCCATGCAACTTTCGCCCGTTGACGGCCGGGAATTGCATTTCCAGGCGGTAGGCCGCTCCAGAGGAAGTTACTCCGAGTTTCACATCGATTGCGTCTTCAATCTAATACGAGACTCCGACTATCACGTGGACATGCACGGTGCGGAATACGTGCAGGCGCTGGATCCATGGATTGCTTTCCTTGAACCGGCCGACGCCAAAATGCGAGAGGCGGCGTGGTTGGTGGCAAGCTCCTTTCCTGTGAATTATTTGGACCCGCGGGCGCGTGACAACATGCCCGATGGCCTTCCCCTCGGCCTGCTTGAAGCGGGAGTCGTAAACGTCTGGACCGAAATTGGGCTGGACCACCGACTCCAGAGGTCAACGTCCGATATGCAGTATCAGGGTGTAATCAACGCCCTCAACAGGCTCGGAATGCTAGACGGCGAACCGATCGACATACCTGATCAGGTCGTCGTGGGGCCAAATCGGTGGTCGATCACCGCGACCGCCTCGGGATACTGGCGACGCCGCGTTCAACCCGGCGATCGAGTCAACAAAGGACAACTACTGGGGGAAATCCGGGATCTCGAAGGACATTCCCTCGAAAAGATCGTCGCACCTGCAAACTCCCTGGTTCAGTACGTCGCCACCAGTCCGGCGATCAACGCCGAACGCCAACCCCACGGCTACAACTGGCATCAAGGGCTCGCACGGCTGGTCGAAGTGCGCGATGGCACGGAAGTCGAGAGCGGCCACCGAGGCTAGCCTTAGGAAATGCGGCGTAGGCGCTTGCGTTCACACCGTATCCTCCAGGCTGACCGAGTCGCAGGTCGACGGTGGAGCCGGTAATCAGGCGGACACGTGTGGGCCTGTTGTCCGGACGCCGGCTCAGCTCCCTTTCCATCGCGAAGGTGACACCCTGTGTTCGTATCATGATGGAACGTGCCGTCGTACGCGTCGCAGGTCTCAACGGTAATGGGCTTGGGGGGCACGACCACGGCCATCGGCACCGCGCAGCAGGCGGCGAGGCTCTGTACACGGCGTGACCAGAGCTGATCCATCCGCGCGGGCTCGTGTCGGCCATGTGCCGACTCCATGCGCGCTTCGGCTAGACCAGCACCGCCTCGAACACGCGCAAAAGGTTGCCTCCGAGAATCTTTAGGATGTCCTCGTCGCCGAAACCCCGCTCCACGAGCGCCCTGGTGAGGTTGGGCAACTTGCTTGAATCTTCCAGGTTCTTTGTCCAGGGCATGAATGGATTTCCTTGGTTTCTCATGACGTTGCGCCCGGGCGGAAAGTCGGGGTATTGGAAGTAGTCAGGACCAAGCCCCACACAATCGATACCGCCTACGTTCGAAACATGTGCGATCTGCGCCAGCAGATCGTCCATCGTAGCCTGGCGACCGCCCGACACCACTAGGCCTGATCCGAAATGCACTGCAACGACGCCTCCGTTGTCGGCCATGCACCGAATCTCTCGGTCCGAAAGATTCTGTGGCTTGTCACAGATGTCTCTGCTGCCCGAGTGGGAGTTGATGATGGGTTTCGCGGTAGTGGACAGCACGTCGGAAATTGTCTGCGGCGACGAGTGTGATACGTCGAGGACCATGCCCAGACGGTTCATTTCCGCAACGACTTCCCGCCCGAAGTCCGTCAGACCCGGTTCGTCGGGCGTCGATTGAGCTGTTCCAAGCTGGTTGCGGATGGCCCAATTAAGCTGAAGATGCCGCATCCCCAAGCGGTGAAAGTTGCGCAGCGCGGCTGTACTTCCCTCGAGCAGCTTTCCGCCTTCGGCCCCAAGGATCACTCCCAACCGCCCTGACTCTTTGGCAGCCGCAATGTCCCCGGCTTTGCGTACGATCTGGAACTCGGCCGGATGAGACTCCGCTATGCCGAGCAGGTTGTCGAAGGCCTCCATAGCGTCACGCATGAACCCTTCTGTACAGTAGAGCGACTTCTCATACTCAGCCCTGCTGTCCGAAAAGATCCGGGCGTCCAACGCCGCCTGAACGACTTTGGCGGTGATTCCCCCCTCGCGGTCGCGTCTCAAGTCCTGAAGACGCACCATGTGGTCGTGAGCGAGGAGCACGGTCGCCCGTCGGTGCAGCGCGTCCGCACGCGCAAACGGCGCGCCGTCGCCCTGGTCTGCCATTTGAGTCTCCTATTTGACCACCATCGCAACCGGCCCCCGGCAGGCCGCGGAATCGTATCACGCAGGGATCTAGCGTGATGGCACGTTAACGGGCAGCGTAGGACGCTGCCTGCTTTGGCCATGAGAGGACGGTTTCGGTGATTAGAAACCCGCGCCGTGTGAACTGCACCGGACCAGTACATGCGCTGTTCCCGTTATTGCGTATGACTGTCTCTCTATCCACAGAGTAGTTGGCAGAACTGCACGCTTTGGACCAGCCGACGGTTTCCAACGACATCGAAAAGCCGATTAGGTACGATTAGTATTCACAGATATCTTTAATCCGGCCAAAGAGTCGAGTATGCAGTCCTAGACATGAAGTTCATTGGTGGTCACGCCGTCGCCGCGACTGCCTAAAAGGATTACCGCGCTAGCGCGGTAGGACCCTAAGGTGTGAGCCGATGCCCCCGTACCATACCCATCGCGTAGGAGGCCTGGAGTGCGAGCTTTGAACAAGGTGGCAATCGTGACAGGTGCCAGTTCTGGGATCGGCCGGGCGACTGCGATACGCCTGGCGGCGGAGGGAGCAGCCGTGGTCGCGTTTGCCCGGAGGGGGGGCCTTTTGGCGGGGACTGTGGAGGCGATCACCCAAAAAGGGGGGAGGGCGCTGCCGATAGTTGGGGACGTGACCGATGCGGCGTCCCGGGCGGATCTCGTCAGGCGAACGCATAGCCAGTACGGGCGGATCGATGTTCTCTTTAACAATGCTGGAATAGGGCTCGAACGACCGATGACCGACGTGACACTGGAAGAGTGGGACCGGGTCCACGATGTCAATCTGCGCTCTGCGTTCGCGATGACACAGCTTGCAGTTCCGCTTATGAGAGAGGTCGGCGGAGGCTCGATAATTCAAATGGCGTCGGTGCATGGAATCGCGTCGCGTCCGAATGTCAGTGCTTACGCGGCGACCCGTGGAGCGATGGTCGCCATGACGCGACAACTGGCTACCGAGCTGGGGAAACACAACATCAGAGTTAATTGCATACTCCCTGGGGCGACGTTGACGGAGCAGCTCCTCAAGAGCGCACGGCTGTCACCGGATCCCCAGGCCGTTTTGGCCAAGTGGGCTGAGCGCCAGCCGCTAGGCCGAGTAGTACAACCGGAAGAGGTTGCTGGCGCGGTGTTGTTCCTCGCGTCGGATGACTCTTCCGGGATTACAGGCGTTTCTATTCCCGTGGATGCGGGGCTGCTGGCTTGCCTCTAGCACCTAAGCGGACGGATGGCACAAGCCTATGCCGATCCATGACGGGCAATGGCTAACAGGAAGGAGAAGACGGTGGGTCCACGCGACGACCGAACGACAACAATACAGTGTGGAAAGCTGATCGATGGAACTGGTGCGGGGGCGCGAGCCGACCATGCGATTGTGATCGACGAGGGCCGGGTCGCAGCGATTGGGCCCGCCGACCAAATTGAAGCACGGGTTTCTCCCGACGCCGAGGAGATTGATCTACGAGACTACTGCCTGATTCCAGGACTCATCGATCACCATACTCACCTCACGTTGGCAGGAGACGGCCGAGGCTACGCGGATCAGTTCGGATACAGCGACGAGTCGATGGCGCTCGTCGGTGCCATGAACTTGAGACGACACCTTGAGGCGGGGATAACTACGGCGGGCGATCTCGGCGCCCGAAACATGATTGCGTTTAACCTCCGAGACGCGGTTCAGCGAGGTTATCTGCCCGGCCCGCGACTGATCGTTTGCGGTCGATCCGTCACCTGCACGAACGGTCACTTCCACATGTGCAATGAGACGGCCGACGGTACCGACGAAATCCGAAGGGCCGTTCGCAGACTGGTCCATCAAGGGGCCAACTGCATAAAAATCATGGCGTGTGGCGGAGGCACGGCGGGTACCGATCCCACCCGACCGTCGTATTCCACGGAGGAGATTCGGGCTGCTGTCGACGAGGCGCATGAGCTTGGTCGACCCGTAATTGCCCACTGCCGGGCTACCGAGGCGCTTAGGCGTTCGGTAGAAGCGGAGGTCGACATTTTGGAGCACGTTCAATTCCTAGAGCCCGACGATGCGTTGAACTCGGGCGCTGAAGTTATAGACGCAATCGACACGGTCAAGTTCGACCCTGAGGTGGCGAAGATGATGGCGGACGCTGGAACCTTCGTTAGTCCCACGCTGCAAGGTTGGACACGCTACCGACGTATCTTGACCCTCCGAACCAACCGGGAGGAGGGCGGTCTCACCGATACTGAGACTTCGGAACTTTCCGCCCTCGAAAAACGCGCCGAGGCGCTCTTTGACCTCTTCGAGAAAGTCCTCGAGTACGTTCCGAGGGACCGCATCCTGGCCGGAACGGATTCGGGACCCGGTGGAATGAGCTTCGGCCATGTGGACTACGAGCTGCAGGTCTTGGCGTGGGCTGGTTTGACGCCCATGGAGGCATTGCTCTCCGCTACACGTAATCCCGCCAGAGCACTGTGCCTGGATAATGAGATTGGCACCATCGAAGTCGGCAAAGTTGCCGATCTTGTTGCGGTCCATGGTGATCCGTCGCTTGACGTCGGCGCCCTCAGCCGGGTCAAGGCGGTTTTTCAGGCGGGCAAGCGTATCGCCTAGGGACCCGGAAGGGATCTGGAGTCCACGGCCGTGGGTATCGAGACATTGGGCGGCAAATCGGTAGATAGCGCGGGTAGCGCGCCTAGTGCTTGGGCTGGAGAGAAATGAAACGCGAGCAACAAAGACTGCATGATCCCCGATGGCTGGTAATGCCCGATGACGTAGAGGCGCAGATCGAAGCCTGGCGACGCCAGAAGCCCGACATGCCGGTGGACGAAGTCAAAGGCTATTCAGGACGCTCGGTTTACGCCCTGACATTGACCGACCCAAGCGTGCCCGAGGACCAGAAAAAAGTTGTGTTCTTTCAGCAGCCACACGGACACGAGCCGGCCGAGACCGCGGGGGCCATGGAGTTGCTGAGCGAGCTGATCACCGGAGAGTCGCTCGACGGGCGCCCCACTAAGCTCGATGTGCCGACTTTGTTGAGCCGGCTTGTTGTGATCATCAACCCGCTGGGGAACCCGGATGGACGCAGCCGCAGCCCAGTGGAGGTGTTTGACGACTCATTCACATTCATAGAGGGTGCCTACTACTGGAATGGCAAGCTGCGCGGCGACGATTGGTTCTTCGGGCATGCCGGCCGATTCAATCTCTCTGAGCACGACTTCGACCCCGATTATCCGATCGGGCTCCGCTACGAACAGGTAAGCGACGATGTATTTTCTGACCCGTGGAATGACCCGGCCAGCAAGTTGACCGAGAATCCAACGTCAATGGCGCGCCTAGCGCGTGCGATCCTGGATCGTCTCCGTGTAGACGCCATTGTGGATTTGCATCAGTATCCCGAACAGGACTTCGTCCACGTCTGGGTGGCAGATTTTCCGGTCGCTGAGGCCGCCGAGCGGGCACACCGAATCGCGCAACGAGTGGAGGACGATTGGGCGAAGGCGGGGTTTCACGTGTCATGGCGGTTCAAGTATCCATATGGTAAGTACATCAAAACGCTTCACGAGCATGGCTCCGCGCACCCGCCGGTGATAACCGTTGAGGTTGGCGGTGGTGTCGGACACCGCAACGCGTTAATGCATAGGAGGGTGCAGGGTGCCGCGTGCGCGAGCGCAATTCGTAGCGTCATGAACCTCTACACAGGGCTCTAAACCGCCGAGCCTGCTGAATACCGATTTTGTGGCCGTAAGCAGAGGGGCCCTACTCCGACGGTAATGCAGGAGTTCGCCAGCCTGCCGCCAAACTCGTCTGTAGGAATCCTGTATTTCGGAAGTCCTTCTTTCACCCAGGAGCGACTGCAGGAGAGGATCCAATCCCTCCGTCAGGCGGCCCCGAACAATTTGGCGTGCATCAATCACGTTTGGGTAGCCGACGACGCATCCGGGGAGGACGTTGCCGGTTTTAACACACTGGTAAGTCGTGCGGAATGCCTCTGTACTGGACCACTACACTGCATTGACATCTCATTGATGAAGGCGTAAATTGCACTCAGACTTGGTTCTGAGCACACGTTCGAGAGTTGCATGACTTTCGGATGTGTACGGAGATGGCGGGCGTGTGATGGGTTCCGCAAAGACCTTGACGAGACGGCGAGTTCTAAAGGGAGCAGGTCTCGGAAGTGCGATCACCGCATCGGCGGCGGCTTTGGCTGGTTGCGGCGAGACACAGGTCGTCACTCAGATCGTCGAAAAAGAAACGTATAGTTGAGAAATTAGTCACGGCCGCTCCGACCAAGCCCGCGCAAGCCAGCTTCAATTGGGTTTATATCGCCAACGCGCTGGGTGCCGTGGCTTCCGTCTCCACGATAGCGAGTTCGAACGCAGGTCGAGAGAAGGGGGTGATATCGAAGCGAATACACGAGGTAGATGTCTGCGAGCTGTAGCTCCTTGTCGTTGCGATACCGCGGACCCGTTCATGGGAGGACGTGGATATGGATTTCAAACACCGATCAGTTAAGAGACTAGGCCGCCGTCGCCTGCTTCAAGTCGCGGCGATCGGCGGTGTGTCCGCCGCCGCTCTTGCGGGTTGCGGGGAAGCGCAGGTAATAACCGAGACGAAGATCCAAGAAGTCGTCAAGGAGGTCCCTGTCGAGAAGGTCGTGACGAGAGAAGTGGTCAAAGAAGTACCCGTTGAAAAAGTCGTCACACAGATCGTCGAGGTCGAGAAGGAAAAAATCGTTGAGGTTGAGGTTGAGAAGGAAAAAATCGTCGAGAAGCTTGTGACGGCGGCTCCCGCGAAACCCAAGCAGGTGACGCTGGACGTGTTTATCCCTGCGCACGACGAGGCCGGGACTAATCACATTAAGGACACGGTCATTGGGGGCTACAAGGCAAAGTTCCCGCACGTGACTGTGGATGTCGACGTTCCACCCTTCAGTGAGTGGACAACCAAGCTCAATGCGCTTATCGCGGCGGATGAGGCGCCCGATGTCTTTATTCGAGACGATATCGTTCTGCCACCCATGGTCGCTCGCAGCGTGCTCCTGAATCTGGACGAGTATTACAAGCGCGATTCGAACATGCTCAAGGACATGGCGGCGCCGGAGGCCGGGATCGACCTGCGTACCGGCAAACGCTACGGGACCACCCGCTCGGTCTTCAGTACGGCGCTCGTGTACAACCAGGATCACTTTGAAGCCGCGGGTATTGAGCCGGCGGCGAACGACAAGCCGTGGACCTGGCAAGAATATCTGGAGAATATGACCAAGTTGACCGTCGACAACCAAGGCAGGTCTCCGGGTTCATCCGGCTTCGATGCCGACGACATCGAAAAGTGGGGATACTGGTCACGTTACAACTACATCACCGCCGAGTGGACTCCCTGGGTTGTCCAGAACGGCGGGCGGTTGATCGATAAGACGGGCACAAAGTCTCTCTACGATTCGCCGGCCGTCATCGAGGCAATGACGTTCATGAACGACATAACCTGGAAACACCAGGTCTCCCCCACACCCGACCAGGCGGCCGGACTGGGCAAGGGGGGGTTCATCGCATTTCTCAGCGGCAGAGCCTCGATGTTCAGCCATGTCTTAGGCCAGGAGGCGTCGTGGCCTACTCCCGCCAAGGCAGATTTCGAGGCGGTGTCTATGGTTCATACCGAGAACAAGCAGAGAGGCGCCGCATACGTAAGTCACCAGATGGTGATATACAAGGGCAGCCCGGTGCCTGAGGAAGCCTGGCAATTTATCGTTCACCACACCACCGACCGCGATTCCAGCCTCGGTATGTACACCGTGGCCAACTACGGCCTTCCCGGCGACTTGAAGTACTGGGATCCGCAGTTGCTCCAGCGGGACGCGCATCCTAGGGGAATCGATAAATTCATTCACGCGTTTACCGAGGATTATGCGTCACTACTGTTCCCCAATATCGCCTGGATCGAGTGGTACGTCGAGCCCCGCAAACTCATGGACAGAGCATTCTTCGGTCAGGAATCGATGGAAGAGGCACTGAAGAAGGCGAATGTGAAGGGACAAGAGATCCTGGATCGAGCCTTGGAGGCGGTCGCCAAGTACTAGCTTGCTTCCTTATTCCCGTTAGGCCGACAGTTTGAAGGTAGGTGGCGGGGAGGGATCCCCGCGCCTCCTTCTTCGGGCGATTTCCGCATGACGCGTAAATACGAAGCAAACTTTGGGGTGGAGGCGATTTGCAGATAGCTGCACGCAGGCCGGACGGCACCGGCAAGTTTCGGTGGTTCTCTAGAGCGGCCAACAAAGAAAAATTGTGGGCCTACCTTTTCGTCTCCCCCTACCTTGTCCACATACTTTTGTTCACTGCTGGACCAGTATTCGCCGCGTTCTTCCTTAGCTTTACTGACTACGACGGCCTGGGCATCAAAACGCCAGATTTTCTTGGTTTCGACAACTACGAGCGAGCCCTTTCCGACGAATCCGTTAGAGCGGCGTTTCGCAACACTGCCTATTACGTCGTTTTCTACGTACCTTCTACTCTGATCATTTCGCTATTGGTGGCCATGGCGCTCAATCAGAAAATTCGCGGCATTGTGTGGTACAGGGCCGCCTTCTTCATACCCGTGGTGACCAGTGGTGTTGCCACCGCCCTGATGTGGCAATGGATGCTGAATAAATTCGGGATTCTGAATTATGTAATCAGCCTGGTAGGTATAAAACCCATATCCTGGCTCGGATTTGAGATGGCGCTCAATTCCATCATCATCATGAGCGTTTGGGGTGGATTGGGTGTTCTCATGATGTTCTGGCTAGCGGCTTTACAGGGCGTTCCACAGCATTTGTACGAAGCTGCAGACATAGATGGAGCCGGATGGTGGGGCAAGTTCCGGCATGTCACGGTACCGGCACTAACCCCGATGACCTTGTTCTTGATGATTCTCGGAGTTATCGGCTCTTTCCAGGTCTTCGTTTCGACATTCGTCATTACCCAGGGCGGACCCGGTGATGCCACGCTCACCGTGGCGCTTTTAATCTTTCAGCAAGGCTTTCAGTACTACTACATGGGATACGCGTCAGCAATAGCGTATTTGATGTTTGTCGTGGTTTTTGTCATCACTATGGTGCAGTGGCGGCTCCAACGCTACTGGGTTTTCTATGACTGACGAACAGTGTTAGCGAACAAAGCGACGCCGGCCGAGTTAGCAGCATTGGCAGCGCCCATAGTAGGCGCCAGGGAGAAAGAGCGGCGTCGCACTCGACGGATCAAGAATGCGATTGCCTACGTTGGTCTCACTGTGGCCTCGTTTTTCATGGTTGTTCCTTTCTACTACATGATCCTCCTGGCTCTGTCGGAAAGGGGAGGTCCGGGGCTGTTTCACTGGCCACCTCAACTCTATCCGTTTTGGCCCCTCCAGCTCGTCAACTTTCCGTATGTGTTCGAAGCGATACCACTCATGGGACGGTACTTCGTCAACAGTACGTTCATTTCGGTTTTGGCGGTCGCCGGTACGATTGTCTCTTCGTCTATCGCCGCATACGCATTTGCGCGCTTGAAGTTTCCTGGTAGTAACGTGCTCTTCATCGTGATGCTGGCTACGTTGATGATTCCACCGCAAGTGACCCTGATTCCTCAGTTCATCCTGTTCTTGGCATTCGACTGGTACGACACCTATTACCCGTTGTTGGTTCCGCACTGGACGGGATCGGCCTTCGCAATCTTCCTGATGCGTCAGTATTTCATGACAATTCCTAGGGAGCTGGAGGATGCCGCTCGGGTCGACGGCGCGAACCCGTTCACGATTTACTGGCGAGTCGTCTTGCCACTCTCCAAGCCCGTTTTGGCAACGTTGGCGATCTTGGTCTTCCTGGGCACGTGGAATGACTTGATTGGGCCACTGATTTTCCTGAAGTCAAGAGAGAATTTCACAGTTCAACTGGGACTGGCTCAATTCAACAGGGACTACGACGTGGAGATCGTGGGGCTCATGGCAGGATCGTTAATGTCGCTCGCCCCCCCCCTCACGGTTTTCATGCTTGCTCAAAAATATTTTGTTAGGGGAATTACTCTAACCGGTCTCAAGGGGTGAGGGTTGGCCCGGCAGAGAAAAGCATGCGGCAACCGCTCGCCGCTCAGCCTAAAGGTGGACCCGATCCGTTCGTATTGAAAATGGACCATCACTTTGACTTTAGGGGCTTGGCGGGAAAGATGGGACGACAGCGCGAGCCTGTAAAACGCGGATTCTGGTACTTCGGAGTAGCTAGCGCGCCGTCCTAGACGGCGCTGAGGAGGATGGGAATGACCGGCGAGATCTGGCACGAGCAGTGCTCCGTGTTCTTCACCTGGGTAAGGCATGGACGCCCCATGACTCGCGAGTGGACTGCGACCATCATTGACCGGGCGATCGAGCTCGGCTGCGAGGCAATGATCTTTGGCGTACAGCTCGGCGGTCATCTAGCGTATCGAAGTGATATTTCTCCAGCCATTCCCACTATGGAAGACGACGTGCTCGGGCAGCTTTGCGAAGATGGACACGCCAAAGGGCTGAGGATCGTTCCGATGTTTATAACCACTACCGGGGGTTGCGCGGTCGAGGCGCTCGAGCACCCCGATTGGGTATCGGTTGACCACGACGGCGCTCGGCTCGGTCATCTTTGTTACAGTTCTCCCTTCGGGGACTTTACCGAAGCGCAGGTCCGCGAGGTGCTGGCCCGCCATCCGATCGACGGCCTCTATTTCGATCAATTGTCTGCAACTTGCTATTGTCGGTACTGCAGCGAAAATTTCCGTCGCCGCTTTGACCGAGAGATGCCCAAAGTGCCCAATCTGGCTCAATTCACGCGAGCGACTTCGCCGATCCACCTGGATGATTCCGGGCACGCACTTTTGCTGCAGGAGTTTCGAGTCGCAAACGCTCGGCATTTTTGCAGGCGGATCCGGCGGGCGATCGATGAAGTCAAGCCAGACACCATCTACATACAGAACTGGCTCTTCGGATCCCTTGCCGAAGACTGCGCCGAATTTATTGACGGCATCCTTCCCGAGCTACATTTAACCACTGACGTCAACTCCATTGCGATCACGAATCGGGTGGTGGGGGCCTACTCAGGCAGACCAATTTGGGCCAACGTGTCGCACGCATATCACCACCACGGGCGCGTACATACCGTCGATCACACCCATCTTCTGCTGATGGAAGGTGCTGCGGCCCGCTGCTCGCCGACGATCGTCGAATTGAACGCCACCGACGACAATCGTAACCGGTACGAAGACCTCAAGGAGGCGATGCGCCAGATCCGCTGGTCGTCGAATGCGCTGAAAGATGTCCGACCACTCAAATATGCGGCCATCCTGCATTCTCGATCCTCGCAGGATGTAAGCGGAGAAGAGTTTTCGACTGCGTTCGAGGGGTTCTATGAAGTCCTGGCATCGCAGCATTTACCGCTTGAGGTCGTAACTGAAAAGGGAGTTCAAGACGGTGCCCTTGAAGGGTTCGCGGTACTCGTCCTCCCAAACGCAGCGTGCCTCTCCGACGGCACGGTTGGAGTCATTCAGAACTTTGTGGATGCCGGAGGCGGACTGGTGGCCACGTATCGCACTGGAGTGTGTGACGAGGCTGGCAATCTTAGGCCGCAGCAAGCGATTTCCGATCTAGCGGGTATAGATCCGATCAAGGTCATCGCGTGGAACCGGGACGAACCGTATCCCGACCTGGACGTTCAGGTGCCCATCCCCAGCGTGGATCTCCGCCCCGGACGAGCGTTTTTCCGCTATGTACGACCCGTTGATGGATCATCAGTCGCTGAAGGGATCGAGGGCGGACTACTCTCGTTCCAAGGGCCCTATGTCGATGTCGACACGCTTGATGGGACCGAGCCTGCGGCGCACATCCTTGAGATGGATCAAACCCTCGTGAATATGCGGCCGTTCAACCGCCGAGGCCTCTTTCCCGGCGCGAAGCGCTGGCCGCTCATAACTCTCCGCGACGGACCGGGAAGAGTGGCCTACGTGGCTGGTCAGCTCGAGCCCGAGGAGAATCGGGAAGAGAGTTACGAAATCGATCGGCTGCTGCGAAACGTTGTCGTATGGGCAGGCGGCCCGCCGCCGATCGAGGCGCCGAATGCTCCGCCCACCGTTCGCTTGTCGCTAAGCGAGAATGACGATTCCACGCGACTGGTGATAATCATTACCAACCAGACGACCCATCGAATACGTAGCGGAAGCATCCGCTACGTGGTTCCGGTCGGCGCTTTTGAACTACGTCTTTCGACTAACGGGAAGAAGGTCACGGACCTACGAACCGCGACGGGAGACCAACTTGATCTCAGATACGAGGAGGATCAGGCTGTAATTGCCATTCCAAGCCTTCGGGTCGCCGAGACGTTGACCTTGAAGATCGAGTGAGTTTGCCTGATTGTCACCTGTCTGGCTCGTCAGACCGCCCCGAGTGGACACGACGTTCCCACATCCAGTAGGCAATTGCGCTTTGAGGCTCATCCACCTCCGCGGGCAGAGTTCGAAACGGGGCTTGGTGAGGCGCCGCGTAGCTATCTCGGGATTTGAAGTATCAATCGTCCACACGTCTTCATCCGGCTTCGGAGGTTCGATTGACTTGCACGCGGTCTTCCTATGGATACCCGAACTCCTGGCGACCCCACGGATGGACAGGTCACGGGATCAGGTTAATCTGGGGTGAAGCGTGCGGCAGATATAAATAGTAATTCGCCCTTTATTCTTCGTTAGCGTGCGGGCGGTGAAGCTGGCCCCGTAATGAATCCAGTGGGGACCAATACGGCAAAAGGCGACGCCGCCAGGGTCGAAGAAAATCGCATCCTTGCGAACCGGCGATCGTTTAAGTTTCACGTCCCGTCGTGCCCATGGGTCCTGAAATTAAGTCCCGCGAATCTTGTCGAGTTCGAGTCTCCCTTCAAGGCGATGTTGGCCGGTTACGCCCCTTGCCGGACTTGCTTTCCTTGACTTCGTCCGCCGTCTCACAGGGCTGGTATGTCGGTTCCCGGCCCTGATGGAACGGAGGGCTGGGCGGCCATGGGACTTTAGCCCGCCTGTGGCTTTCCGGTACCTGTTTACCTCGCCATGCCGAATGTGCCGGAGCTGATCTTCGGATGAAGCATGTACTCGCCTGGGCGATCATGTCCGGCGCGATCTTCTGCGCTCTGTTGGTGGCGCTGTTGCTGTTCGATTTCGTCAGTTGCTTGACCGAGTGCCGGCACATGACTCCCGATCCCGGTACAGGCGCCATGTACGTCTTGCTCGGATTCTCGAGCGTCGCGGGATACCTCGTCTATGTCTGGTTCAATCAACCCAGGTTCAAATGATGTGACCCGTTTCGCCCTCCTGTTGCCGGCTGCTTCGCTGAAGGAGAAATAAATGCGGAAGCTGGTTTGGGCGGCGCTTGCCGCCGGGATTCTGTCTATAGCGGCTGTGGCGATAGCAGCCGCCCACGACGATCACAACACCGACGAGTGGCCGACGACGTGCGTCGATCTGAACGACATCGTGGAAGAGCACCTGGGCAATAAGGGCAACGTCGGCATCTATCAGAACACGTTCGGCGGCCAGGCCGAGGCCGCCTGCCAGAACGACCACCGCCACGACGTAACAGCCGTGTTCGGCTGGGCGATAGCGACCGAGACCGGTGGGCAAACGGAAGCCGCTGACCTGGAGCTTGACTGGCCGACCACCTGCGTCGAGTTGAACGACATCGTCGAGGGCCATCTCGGCAACCAGGGCAACGTCGGCATCTATCAAAACACCTTCGGCGACCGGGCCGAAGCCGCCTGCCAGAACGACCACCGCAACGACGTGCGCTCGGTCTTCGCTTGGGCCATCGGCGGCTCAGACTCGGCTCCCGCCCCGACCGCGACCGAAGAACCCGGCGCATCCTCGCCAATACCGGCGGCAATTGAAACCGATGACGTTCTCGCCGCCCTGCAAATGCTGTCGATCCAACCTGAGCGTCGAGAGGGCTATTCCCGCCACGCGTTTCGCCACTGGATCGACGCGGATCGCGACGGTTGCGACACCCGCCAGGAAGTCCTGATCGAAGAAGCCGAGACGGGATCGATCACGCTGCACCCGTCGCGGCGCTGTCGCGTGACCGCGGGCGAATGGCGCTCCCACTACGACGACGTGCGCGTAACGAATCCCTCCGACCTGGACGTAGACCACCTGGTGCCCCTGGCCGAGGCTTGGGATTCCGGCGCCTGGGTCTGGGATGACGCGCGCAGAGAGGCCTTTGCCAACGACCTCGACCATCCGAGCTCGCTCATTGCGGTCACGGCGTCTACGAACCGCTCCAAAGGCGCTCGCGATCCGGCGGAATGGATGCCGCCAAACGGGAAATATGCCTGCACGTACGTCGCCGCCTGGATCACCGTCAAGGCGCGTTGGGGCCTCTCGGTCGATCAAACGGAGTACGACTTCCTGTCCGCACAGCTCGCCGGACCATGCCAAGCGAATCACTGATTGGGGGCGCCTTTCTATGAAGAAGCTCGCCGAAGGCTGCTTCGGGCTGTTCGTGAGTCTGTTCGCGCTCGTCCTGGCCACCGTATGCTCCGAACCTTCCGCGACTGAAGCGCGGGAGGCGGTGCAGGAGGCCTAAGAACGGCGCAAGGGCTGCCAATATCTCAGCGATTGAGACGGTGACCACGACGGTCTCGAGAAACTGGTCAAGCAGCACCTGAACGATTCGTCCAGCTTGGAAACGCTATCCACACGTATTTCGCCATTCAATGCGGAAGGGCAACATCGGGTCGTGATGGATTTCACAGCCAAGAATGCTTTTGGCGGCAGGGCCCGACATTTTGCAATCGGTGAAATCGACAACCGCACCTGTAAGGCGACATTGATCGAGGTGATTTGAAAGATGCTCGCATTCGACGAACATTGCCAATGATCGCGAGACGGCGAAACATTGCGTAGTCGCATCGCTTCGTTCGTGTACGAGATCGGCTTCATACGACCGGCCTATCTCGTGTTGACGCTGGTGCGCAGTCTCCGTCCGCACATTCGCTCCGCATCCAACTCTTCGGTCACGTTGCCGTCCCGGGCCAACCCTGTCGCGCAACACGGCGAGATATCGACGCTCGGCGATAACAGCCCGCTCTGCGCCAATTGGATCGACAAGCGCGCCCCGGGCCGCCTCTTCGCAGGTCCGCACGGTTCCTAAACCTGACTCTTGCCGCCAACGTACCGAGCGACACTAAGAGTTGTTGGTGTCGGCGGGATTGATGCTGGTCGTGGTGGCCCTGGGTGCGTGGTGGATACGTAGAAGCGAGGTCCATTGACCGACGAACCCATCATCCTCAACGAGACCATCCACCAGTCCACCCGGCTGCGGATGATGACTATGCTGCTCTCCCAGCCCGAAGGGGACCGGCTCGCCTACGGGTTCATTCAGCAGACGCTCGGCTTGACCGGCGGCAACCTGACGACCCATCTGCGAAGGCTTGAAGATGCCGATTATCTGGTCACCACCAAGGAGTTCCTGGACTCAAAGCCGCGCACATGGCTAGAGGCGACACCGACGGGACGTCGCGCGTTTGCCGAGTATCTCTCCAACCTAGAGAGAGCGCTGAGCTGGCAGCCGAAACATAGTATCAATTAGCCCGTACAAGGCTGTCTCGCCTGCTTCTATCACCTCACGGAATTAGCACAATCGAGAGTGGTTCGACCTGATCGAATACCTCTCCTCGATTCACCTGCTCTGCAACCGTAACGATATTCGTCGTTACCGCGGTTATCTCCTCATCCGGCGCCTGACGAAGAAACCGACGACCAGAATCACGATCCAGACCGGGCTGAAGATGCCGATCCAGATTGCCGCTTGAGCCAGGACGGCGCCGACCGCGGACAGCGCCCGGATAGCGGTCCGGCCGGTCTCGCCGGCGCTCCAGCCGCCGATCACCAGGCTCTCCTTTTCGGTGACGAAAACGCTTATTCTATCTGAGGCCTCGATGTCGCCGGCGTCTGTCTTGCCGGTGACCGTAAGAGTCGCGGTGTAGGGGTTGGGGCGGTAGTTGGCATACGTATGCGTCGTGGCCGCCGTCGTGACGCCCGTCGCGACGTCTCCTGTAACAGTCGCCGAGCCGTCGCCGAAGGTCCAAGTGAATTTTAGGTCGGAAACGCCCTCGGGTCGGGTGAACGAGCCGGAGAACTCGGCCTCCTCACCCTCTTCGACGGTTTTCTCCGTGCCGGCGAACACGGTAATGACCGGAATCTCGCTGACGGTTACGACGACCGAGGCCTTGGCTTCGGCCACGCCGGCGTCGCCGGTGCCGGTGATCGTGATTTCGGCGAAGTACGGAGAGTTTTCGACGTCGTAATAGACGTGCGTCACAGGCGCGGTCACCCGGGTGTCGGCGTCGGCGGTGGGCGCCGTCCGGTCGCTGTAGAACGGCCCGGAGCCGTCGCCGAAGTCCCAGACGAACGAGAAGCGGTCTATGCCTTCGGGCGGTTTGAAGAAGGCGCGGAACTGGATGGGCTGGCCGACTCCGGCGATCTGGTCGCCGCCCGCGTCTATGTCCATGTCCTGCGGCTCCAGCACGAGGGCGACATTGATGAGTGAGAATGCGGACGTCTGATCAAGGAAGTTGATGCGTCCCTTGATGACCTCGATTTCGCCTTGAACCTGCGAGAGTGTCCGCTGAACGTCGAGCGCTTCCTCGACGGTAGCGGCGCGGTCGAACAAACGCAGCAGAGCGGTCTCGGTAGCCTCGAGGTTGCCAAGGCGGGAGGTCAGGTCGACGTATTCGTCGGTAACATCCCGGCTGCTGGCGTTCTCGGCCTGCACGTCGACGGCCATTTCTCTCAGGCGGGCGACGGCCTCGTCCAGACGCTCGGCGGGCACGCGAATGGAGATAAACCCCACATGCCGCTCCGCCCGGCTGGTGGAGACGATCCAGCCGCCCATCTCCCGAGCCATCGCGCCGACCTCGTCGACGGAGGTTGCCACGTCGACGATCTCCAGCGTCATGTCGACGGTGTAGATGATTATGCGTTTCTGGATGGCAAACTGTGTGACCTGCTGCTGCGTGTCGCCGATGTCCTGGAGGGCGCCCGTCCCGGCCGCCGCCAGTTGGGGGGCCCGCGCAGCAGGTTGCGCAGGGGCCGGGGCTGCCGTAACGACTTTTTCGACCACCCTTTCCCTTTCAACAAGCACTTCCTGCACGACAACCTTTTCAACGGGCACTTCCCTGACGACCTCGACGACCTGCATCGCCGGGCTGACGGAAGTCATCGCGGACTCGTCCCCGCCGAGGCAGGCCGCCAGCGCGAGCGCGGCGGCGAGGAGAAGTAAGGCGATCGTGTGTGCGCGCCAGGGCCGGAACTTGTTCAAGGTGACGTTCTTAGGGATGTTAATCATGTGGGTTCTCCATCCGGGTTCGCCCCGGTTCTTCCTGGGGATCGTACATCTTCGCTGATTCTCGGCGGCGGGAGCCCGCCTGAAGTTGGGTCTCAACTAGACAATACGCGTGACGGGGCGAAAACGTTCCATCCCCTCGGACACTCTTTGGGTTTTTGGGAATGAACCGGGGACAGAGGCATATTCTTGATGTTGATTTACTAATCAACTGAGATCGAAGTCGTGTTACGACATAGGCAAGCTCGGGGGCGAGTCCAGTAACGCATGTTTGTCGTCAATGGCGTGATTGGGGATGGAGAATTGGTCTGCCCCCGAGACCGGGTCCAGGAGGAATGTTAGAAACTGGGCCGCGGCAAGGGGGGCAGGTCACTGAAGGGAAACGCTTTGGACGTACCGGCCCCCCGAATGACTTCCCTTGTCGGCCAGGTTGTGTTCGACGACGGCAACCACAACGGTGACTACGTCTTTGGGCGTGATCCGCTGGAATGCGAAACGAAATGGAGTAATGCGGGCAACGTCAGAAACCACGTATACAACGACGGAAGCAGACGAGTTGATGGGAAGGTCGGCTAAGGTCCACGCGGCTCCGCGGGGCGTCACCCGACCTGTCAGGCCCCACTCTTCCCAGAACGGGAGACCTTATCGTCGCCGGGCTTTGCTCGTGGGACTGCGACACGGCAATAGAGATGCTGAGACACGAGCGGGACCTCGACGAGCAGGCCGTTGCTACGTTCATTCACCAGACCCTAGAAGAGGACCTGCTCCGAATCATCTTGAGGGCAATACGGAGAGCCGCGGAAGAACTCGCGAAGTTCGTCCTTCCGATCGGGACACAAGAAATCCACTCAAAGATGAGTCTGGAACCCCTCAACCTAAAGAGAAGTACGGCAGGGATGGGAATATGCTGCCGTGTCAGGTGGCAGGCGGCGCGGGGTCGGACTTGCGGGCCCCGTCTGCGCGGCGCGTCGCATCTCCTGTTGGCCGCCGCCCAATCGGGGAAGGGCCATGATGCATTCCGGTGGGAACGATCCGATGCAACTGGCGGGAGGCTCGGCATTGTCGGAGGGGTCTAGCCTTGTTCCGATATCCTGCGACTTCTATAGACCAGAAGTTGCCGTGACGACGTTTCAATTGAGTCTGGCCGCAGGCGGCAGGCAGCTTGGACGCAGCCAACTTCCGCCCGTGCCCATTTTGGTGAAGGGATGCGAGAGGCGCTTCGCAATCGGGGATTGCGAGACGATCCGGCTTTGCACACCCAGCTACTACCGAGAGGACGAGCAGTCGTTGATCTGGGACATGCAAGAGGGCGTTGTAGCCAGCAGCCCACGGGTCGAGGAGCGTTGGGATGACCCGGCGGACCTAGAGGAAGAGCGGCGAAGCCACGCCGAGATGGCCCGCAGGCTTCCCCTGGCGCAGGCAACACTCGGGATCGCCGCCACGAGCTTGAGAGTCAGGGAAAGTGAACAGTCCTCGCTGAAATATGGAGACAACTGTTTGATCTGGTGCTCGTCGATCAAACCCCGCAACACTAAACAGTGGTCCTTGTGGCGGGATTCGCTGGAATCGTCTTACGATCACATCTCGACTGTCCGTGATCCGCACATATTCGCTCAGGCATTGGGGGCTATGGCTTTCCAGCAGAAGGGCCTGCTCGGCAACGCCATCTCCTTTTGCAATCCCCAAACCGGATATGTCGCCGACTGCCCCAGCCTTCCTGTGGTGTACGGGCCAGTTGTCTACGTCGATGACCGCCGTGCCTACATTGAAGAGTCATCGAGTGATTTCGAGTTCGTAGTCCGCAGCATTTTCACCAAGACCAGCGAGCATCGGCACCAGCGCGAATACAGGTTCGCCATCCTGAGCAACCGAGGACTAGCAGACAACACGCTTGATCTGATGGTATCCACAGAGATGCGATGGTCTGTGACGGAGCGGCAGGGTCCTGCGATCTCTGAGCGTGAAACGCCGTCGCCGGTGTTCAGTGGGGGCTTACCTTCTCGTAGAATCCTCCAATGTTTCCCAGAATGGCCGCCGACGCAGCGAAGGGTAGACAACTCTGGGGGCGTATTCACGTCGCAGGTCAGGTTCAGCTTTCACGTTGCGGGCGTTCACCACAAGGAGACGACCAAAGCCCGCAGAGCAGTACATACCGTCGAGGACGTAGACTACGAGAGCATTGAGCAGGCGATAGCAGAGGAGTCCACGTCGCCCAGTGACGCTCGGATCGTCAAGTTCATCTTCGACGCGGGTCCGGGCAGCGTATTCACCCTCTACAATCTCGGCGGGCTGAACGGGACATTCCGGCTCGCCAATAGGTCGGGCGAAGCCGTCCTGACAGCCAGTATCCCTGAACCAGGCAGTGGCGAAAAGTACGTTCTCATCAACAATAGTGAGTTCGACGGATCATCAATGTTTCGCAGCGAAACAAACCAGCTAACCCTGTCCTATACCCGGGTGAATCCCGCCACAACTGTGTCCTCCGCTATCTCCGATGCGGAGGACACAGTCATCACCATCACCGCCGCCTCCGAAGACGGCACCGCCACGTCATCCTTCGAAATCATCTTCGACAGGAGCCTCGGCATCAACGTCACCCGCACAGGGCAAGCTCCTATTAACTAGCCAATATCCGAACTTTCACCATGGACAGTGCTCGCGATGTTCTCGACGCCGGCTATGGGCGAATCGCTGCAGTCGACGATGGAAGATTCGGGGCTCTCGCCCCTGATCGATCCTGATGAATTGGTCATCACTGGTAGCCCTTTACTCTTCCCATCCGGGCAAGCAGGGCAGGCATCGGACGCCCCGGATGGCAATTTGGACAGCCCGAAAGGCAGCCACCGAGACGTGGGTCCTGGTGCCCAGCCAGCGTCGTATTCCTCTAGTGGGTGCCGTGGAGGGGAGGCGGCTCAGGGAATTGCGGGGGTTCCACTTCCGGAGTCCCGGCCCGCGCCATGCGGCCCTCTTGCGAACATCCCTCACGGACTGGCTGCGAGATTGACGTCACTTGAAAGAATGGCTTGTATCGCTACGCCGCCTGCGTCATTGGTCACGTCTATTATGTTGCCGGCCCCCGCGCCGCTGCACGTGCTCCCGCCGCGCGCGATTGATGTCCGTTTGGTAGCCCCGGCCCGCCTCGGCACGAGTCTTGAACCACGCCACCACGTCGGAGTCCAGCCGCAGCGTTATCTGCTGTTTCACCGGGCGGTAGAACACCCCTCGCCTGGCGTCAGTCCAGTCGAGTATTTCCGGCGCCTCCGATGTATCTATCCGGTCGTCCGCTAGCTCCTCCAACGCCGGGAACTCGATCCGCTGCTCTGCGTTCAATTCACTGCTTTGCTTCTTCATAAGCCTCCCGCTCTCGAAATCCTCGATGGGCCAGGTCTATACCACCATCACGACAACCTCCCATACCATCCCCATCGTCCGCCACCGCTCTTCATACATGTGGTGTCACGTCAATGCGTCCGAGTACTTCGGTGGTGTGCCACGCTGGTGTGTGTACGAGAACGCCAACGTAGTGGTATTGGGACGCGACGCTGGCGGTCGTTGCGAGTGGAACAGCCGGATGCTGGACTTTGCGTTGCGTGTGGGCTTCGAGCTGAGATTGTGCCGGCCGTACTGTGCGCAGACGAGTGGGAAGGTTGAGAGCGGCGTCAAGTACGTTCGTAGCAACCTGTGGCCCACTGTCAGGTTCAGCGACGATGCCGAGAAGAAGAGGCCAAAGTAGAGGAGGGAAAGTATGGAGTTTGAGAATACGACCGATACCCTCGACTGGGTTAGTCGTCTGGCAGGAGCGCTCGACGATCTGAGTAGAGCTGTAATGGCGGTCCGCATCAACTTGCCAACCTTGACCAATAGCCAGTATCGCGATCTTGCTGAGAACGCCAATCGGAGCCACGATGCACACCTACTCTTCGAAGCTTACCGCCCACAACTCGACTCTTACCCCTCAACCGCGGTCGGCATATTGCAGGAGCATCCAGTAGTAAGACGCAACTCAGCGGATTCTGGAGACGAACCGGCGATCATGGCGGTCATACCGCCAGGTAGTGCAACACGGGTTGAACTCGATTGGCTCGCTACCTGGCTGACCAAGACCGCTGTGAGGAAGGGCGGACGCTACGCAGCGGGGATACTGGACCGGTTATTGAACTTGAGTGAGGCGAAAGCTCTTCCTGGCCACGAAATCGCGCTGTTTCGTGGCCCTAGAGTTGACCGGTGCTTTGAAATTGCCCAAGGAGCGTTCATTGCTCCTTATGCTGAAATGGTAGGCCGGGGCTTGCTCAGAGAGCCGGAGAAGGTTCCGTGGGAAAAGCCTCCGGATTACCGCCAAATGGGAGCTGCGGCGATTGTCAGGACCCTCACATGGGGACCTTGCATCAAGCCGCCGATGACCAGTAGAACCGCGGGTGAAGAAATGGTGCCCTACATGTCATTTCCGTGCCTCGGCAATCGAGAAGGCCTCGGGGTGCTCCTTGATCTTCTTTCCATCCAGACCCGCTGCGGGGTGGAGGTCCTGTCTGTTCAATACCGTGAAGCCGACTTCATGGCAGAGATTGCACCTCGCTTCAGGGCAACATCCAAATTAGGCCTCTTCGAGGCCAGCATGATAGGGCCCCGCAGAGCTCCTAGGAATTCGTTTGAGCCCGCGCATGCCGATGCGTTGCGGGAAGCAATACGCGACTGGACCGAAGGCCACAATGTACACAGCTATGCTCTCCGCCGTCTGGCCTCGTCAGTTGACCGCTCTGGTCGGTTTCACCTCGAGGACAGCATCCTCGACCTATCAATAGCCCTCGAGACTATGTACAAAGTCGACAGGGAACTGAGGTACAAGCTGAGAACGCGAGCAGGCTATTTCCTCGGTTCCAATGCCAACGAGAGGAACATCATCTTCGCCAGGGTTGGCCGATTCTACGACGCACGCTCGGCTATTGTGCATGGCAGCACGTGCTCTAGGCAACGGCTGGAGCAAGCTTCCTCAGAAGGATTTGAGGTGGCCAAGGATACTCTGTTCAAACTGCTCCGCACGAGAAATGCTCCGAGCTCGGACACGTTCTGGAACGATTTGGTCATGACCGGTGCCATGCCGTCGGCGCCGACAGCGACCGCAGAATCTGGCAGTCCGTAGCCTTCAGCACCGAAGAGCCACGACTCTTCCGCGACACCTCACTGGAATCGAGAGAACGGCGGCCTACGGGAGCCTACGACACACGATAGCGACTCCCGTGTGTGCCCAGAGTCTCCGACGGCTCTCGTGCCCTTCGTTAGCGCCTTCGTATTGCAAGTAGAGGTCACCATCTCTATTGCCGACAGGAGGTCCTGTTCCTGAGCTGATAAAGAGACTGTGCCCAAAACGAATCACGAGAAGAAACCCAACAATGTCGAGTATCAATCCTAGCGGCGTCGTATACGGCAAGATTTCCAGCATTTTCGCCCTTCCTCTCGACCTGTGACCAAGGCCTGTACCACCAGCTAGGTTAGTGCCACCGACGTTTGGACTTGCCCCGCAGGCAGCATGGCCGCCGGCACCGATGGTCTGAAGCCCAGAGCAGGAGCTATGCAGCCTGATACGGCAATGGGACTGTCTGTGACGCACGGTCAGCGGCTTATCCACTGCGCCCTATGTCTGCTTAGCGCACCGTTGGCCATGGGCGTCCGCTAACCATCAACACCCTCACGGCATGTGTCGTTCTACGATACACTGAGCCTATAGCGGCAGCGTCTCCAGGTCCAAGGACTTAAATGCCGACCGTCGCCGTTGAAGGTCAGTTCCGCTTCGTCGTCAACACTCGGGAGAATAGTTTCGAACCTCCCCACGTTCACGTCTGGGTGGGCAACGAAGACGTCTGCCGGATCGAATTGAACGGAGGAACCTACATGGACAAGCCGCCTCCCGGCAACTTTCGGGACATCATGAATGCGTATGCGAGATACGCCGAAGAGATCCGAAGGACGTGGGACAGGATTCATGGAGACTAGCTAATGGTCGACACGGTACTGGTGAAGAATGCCAACCGGATGATGATGGTTGCGAGCCTGCTGGAGGACGGGATCGAATTGAGCTTTGCGGACGGCTGCAAGGGACTCATACCGTTCGACGACATTCATGAGATCGAGGAACGAGCCGGGGTGTGCAGGCTCTCATTGCCGAACCCCTATGAAATGGTGCTTGAAACGATGGGAGGCGAGCAGATCGAGATTCCGTGGGACTTCGCCCGTCACTACTGCGACGCAACGTACCGTCCGACAGTCGAGGCGATCGCGATGCGGGGAAGGCAGACACTTGGCAAACGTATTCGCCAGTTGCGGGAGACGGCCGGGATGACTCAACAGGCGCTGGCTACCGCAGCTAACATCGGTCGGGTCACTCTGGTGCGGATCGAGAGCGGCGAACAGACGCCGAAGTACAAGACGCTGAGCGCAATCGCGCAAGCGCTGGAAAAGACCATCGGGGAGTTGCTAATGGAAAAAGAGTGGCAATCGTGAGGGTTGGCAGCGATGGCTCCTGCGGGCTTCCGCAAGCGGTGAGGACCTCGGCGGCGACCGAGGCCGCGCAGCAGGCTTGGCGCGTTGGCCTCGACGGTATAATTGAGGTGACGCTGGAGGCAGATTTGCGAAGAGTTCGCCGGGTTGGCGTGAGCCGGGAGAAGCCCTCCAGGTAACGAAAACGCGGTGCCAGAGACCAGCAACTACCAGCAAACACTACCTTTGCTGGCAAAAAACGTTTGGTAGTGGGGTCGGAGGCGACAGCGAGGCCAATCGGGCGCGGTTCGGCCATAGGGGCAGGCGCGCGATCGGCGTCCGGTCCGAGAATTAGCACTCAATTTCACAACCGCCAGGCCCCGTAGAACGACGCCCCGTGGCGCGCGTGTCGGCCGAACTCGCGGCCAAGCAATCCATGTTCGCCGAAGCTCCGAAGCGCGCCGCGTGGCGCGACAGGGGCGACGTGGGCGGCTTTCGTGGCGCATCTGCGCCGGCGATTGCGACTCGGGGAAGTCGCTCTTATATATAGAAAGAAGTGTTCGTAAGAGACACTGCCCGAGAGCTGCGGGGCGGAGGCGCCCGGCTCGGCTTTCTGTATCCAGCCGGCTCGACTAAATGTACGAACCGGCAATCGGAAGCAAGTGCGGGAACCGATGGGCGGAGCGCTTTCCCGACGTTTCGAGATGTTTACTCGCCAGCACACAGGCTGCGGGATCTAGAACTGCGCAGTCGTGAGGGGCCGTTGTCTCAGTTGGAAGAGGTCGGGCGCGAGGGATTTGGGGCTCAGGCGGCGAGTATGCGGCGGAGATTGTAGCTGGAACTCGCAGCGATGTCCGTGCGAGTTTGGACTACAGGCGGGAAGCGGTAGTCGATAACGACGCGGACCTGCTTGCGGCCGCGGTCGGGGAGGGTGGTGTGGACGGTGATCCGGCGGACTAACAGCTGAACGATCTCGCGGCGCTCGTCCTCTGAGAGGTCCGCCTCCAGCCGTTGACGGATCTCCGCCAGCACATCGTCGGAGACGGCGTCGTCGGCAACGTCCTCATCGGGTTCGAGCGCGGCCAGCCGCTCATCCAGCGTCTGTAGCTCCTGTTCCACCTCGGCGGCGACAGCGTCGAACTCTGTGTCGGAGAGCTTGGCGCGAGTGTAGAGATCGATGGCGCGCTTGCGGCGGTCCTGGGCGGAGTTGCGAGCGTCGAGCAGAGAGGCGCGTTCAGCCTCGGCGACGGCACACGCGCCCGCGTCACTGCTCTCGGCCAGCAACTCATCGACGAGTTCGGAGGGATGGGTAAGGAAGCGGGATACATCCGACCAGACCGCCTGCTCCAACTTCTCGCCCGTGATAGAGGCGCCGATGCACTTGCCCTGGAGGGGGCCGCGGTGGGCCATGGAGCCGTTGCACCTGTAGCGAGGTCCTCTTGCCCATGTACCGCAGAAGGAGAGGCCGCAAACGGCGCAGCGGATGAGAGAGCGGAGGAGGTAGGTGTGGCAGGAGTTGCGGGGGAAGGCGCGGTTGCGCTTGAGAGTAGAGATGGCGGCGTTCCAGACATCGTCGGACACCAGTGGGGGAACCGAAGAAGAGATGACAGAACGTCCATTCGGTCTGGTAGATCGTCGTCCGTACTGAAGGACGCCCTTGTAGATGGAGTTGACGACGAGGTTGCGGATATGGCCGGAGCGCCAGAGGCCCTGGGTACGACGGCCACGAACGCCGCGACCGTCTCGCCTGTAGGCGGTGGGGATGCCGAGGGAGTTGAACACGTCGGCGATACGCGGACAGGTCCAGCCGTCCACGGCCAGGTGGTGATAGATGCGCCTGACCACGTCGGCTGCGGATAGGGCGTCCCACATGAGAGAGTCGTCCGGCACGAGACGGCGGGTGCCACGATCTCCTGAAACACGGTAGCCGAGCGGGACGATGCCGCCGGTATAGCGGCCTTCGCTGGCAGCGCGGTTCATGCCCTCGGCGGAACGTTCGAGGAACTTGCGGCGCTCATTGGCGGCGATAACGGCGTGGATATCGAAGTAGAAGGGATCGTCGATGTTCTCGTCCGTAGCGCGGAGCGCGACTCCGATGGACTCGAACACCCTCCATATGCGGAGAAGCTCGAAAGCGTCGCGCCCGAGACGATCGGCGCGGACGACCCAGATCTGGGAGAAGCGGCGGGCGCGCGCGTCACGCGCAAGCGCGCCGCCAGCCGGCCGGTCTTCGAGAGGAATGGTGCCTGAGACGCCGTCGTCCTCGTAATGCCTGAAGACGGCAAGACCTGGTTCGGAAGACAGGCGGCGGGAGAGAGCCGAGCGTTGATTGAGGACGGTATGGCGATCACGCTGTTCATCGGAGGAGACGCGGGCGTAGGTGGCGATGCGGACGATGGGATCGGGCACAAGGACCTCCAGGGCGAGGGAGTTGAAGCGGGACGTATGAACGCTCTGAATGCGTGGGAAGGTCAAGGCGAGAGAGGGGGCGGCAGGCGGGAACGCTAGACCGGGAGGCTAGTCCACGCCCAGAACATGCGCGACGCTCTGCCAGGCGGCATCGCGCTGACCTTCGAGTCTGCGGAGATAGGTGGTGGTGACTGCGAGCGAGCTGTGATCTAGGAACTGGCTGACCGACTCCACCGACTCGCCGACGTCACGGCGTAGCTTGGCGGCAGAGTGGCGCAGTACGTGGACGCCGGAAGGAGGGAGGCCGGCCAACTGGAGGTAGGTACGGAAGCGGTTGTAGAAGGTAGCGCTGGACACGCCGGAAGGTGCTGCGCCCGCCTGCCAGAGCGACTCGCTGGGCTGCATGGATGAGAGGTCCTTGCCGACATCGGCGAGTGACCTAACGATGGCGGCCAGGGCAGGCCTGGGCAGTTCACGGCGGCCGCGCACGCCGCCCTTACCGATGTAGCGGTAGAAAACGGCGGATTCATCGAAGGCGATATCGCCGGCGGTCAGATTGAGCACCTCCGACCTGCGTCTGCCGGTTAGGACGAGAGTTAGGACGATGGCGAAGTCCCTCCTGCCCTTGACGGAGTCAGGGATGACTTCAAGCAGAGACTGTACCTGCGAAGCCGAGAGGCCCCTGGGTGCACTGGGGCGAGGCTTGGGGCGCTCGACGGGATCGCAGGGATTGGCCTGGAGGAGATCGAGACGAATGAGGAACTTGAAGAAGGAAGAGATGCAGGAGAGGCGAGCGCCCACGGTTACGGGAGAAGGCTCACGACCAGAGAGGCCGATGCCATGGGCGAAGGAGAACACGTCCTGAGCAGATACCTGATCCGGAGCCTTCTGGAGGGAGCCGAAGAAATGGCGGAGAGTGCGGTAGTAGGAGTCCGGAGTGCGGTTGGAGCCGGAGCGGCGCTGTTTCTCAGCGAGGAAGGCGTAGAGCGAGCCTTCCCAGCCCGTGCTGGAACCAGAGAAGACGGTCGGCAGGGTGGTTTGAGCGGTGGACATGGTGGAGTCCTTGAAGCGGAACAATGTCCGCATGACCATTGCTCTGGTTTGCGTAGATATCAAGCCCTATGTGTGAGTAGGGGGTAATCGAGCCGTTCGATCTTGTTGACCCTTCTGCCAAAGCATCGAGTCCTACCGGCGTCATATTCGTCGCGATCTGTGGTCGTCCTGCGGTCCAGAGTATGTAACTTGCTGTCGGACTGGCAGTCGCGTAGCCGGTCCGAAGTGTCCGTGCCTGTTCCTATTAGTCGGTTGAGTTGAAAGGTCGCGTTAGTCCGGCCATCTCCAGGCCCACGGCTTCGATCTCCGCTGCACTCTCTTCATCTTCGCTCAACAGGGCAGGCTTGGCCATGAACGTCTCTGCGATCGGAATCTCCATCACTCCACACGGAAAACCTTCATAACCTCATCGCCCAGGTGATTGATCACCTTGACGGCGATGCGGCCCGACTCCGGCTTGTCGAAGGGTCGGGAAGTGTCGCTGCGCAGCGTGCCCCACGCCTCGGCGTCGATCTCGGCCTTCAGCGTCCGCTTCAGCGACTTGTAGGGATCGTTCGCGCCCAGGAAATACGCGTGGCGCACGAAGAAGCTCTCCGAGTCGTAATCCGTGTCGATGAACCAGCAGGCGATTCCGTCCGTGTCATCGCTGCGCACCGCTCCGGCGCTGGGATCGAACACGTCAACGCCGTTCACCTTGACTCTGATCTGCCCCTCACCGGTTTCCAGAACGTCGATGTCCGGTTCGCCGAAGATAACGAACAGGTTGCCCTGGCCGGTGTTCTTTAGCTCGCCGGCCATGTGCAGGTCTGCGTTCATGCGGGCTTTCAGGACAGGAATGCGGCCGAGCTTGTCGAACTCCGTGGCGTGGGCTTCGTAGTTGAAGGCGCAGGCGATCAGCAGGTCGAAGTCCGCGTCGGCAGCTTCGCGGGCGGCCTCCACCAGGTCCTGGCGCTGGACTGTGCCGAACTCGGGGCCGATGAATATCCCGGCGCGCCGTTGCGGCCCCGCGTCGCCGCCTTCCAGGTAGCGCCCCTCGGCGCAAACGTGGTCGCCGGGCCAAGGCGTCAGCGACTCGAACTTGATGCGGTCCTGCTTGTGCGCCTGCTGCACGCCGGCGGTGCGCAGGTTGTCTAGGATCATGGATGTGAAATCCTGCGGCTCGCCGTAACGGCCCGTCGCCTCGGCGGCCTTGTCTATCAGCTCGCCGTGCGCGTCGACGCCCAATATGCGGTGGGGCGATAGGCTTTCCACGGTGAACGGCCCTGCGACCCGCACGGTGCGCTTTTCTTGATAGGGCTTGTCGTAGAGATACTCGAAGTCGGCCTTGGCGGCGATGGAGGCGTCTATCTCCTTCTGCCGCGCGATACGGGCCTCCCAGAAGGCAGTGAGCGGTTTATGCGCGGCGGCGGGCCAGTCGTCGGGCGGCTCGCGCGAGACCTCCCATTCTTCGAGTGTCCGTACCTGACCACTCGCCACTGACAGCTGACCACGGAGCGGCGCTAGCCGCTCCTCGTAGTTCTCCCAAATCACGTCGATTTCGGCGTTGTTGGCGATGGCGCGGAGCGTGATGTGGGGCACTCGTTCGTAGACGAAGCCCTGTCGAATATCGCCGTAGGTCGGAGACTCCGACGGCGCGCAGCGCTCGACTTGAGCCTCCTTGCTCTGCCCCTCCGGGCTGTCGGCGAGCAGGTAGTACGAGTAGCGCGCCCCCATGATGCGGGCGCGGGCCAGCGCCAGCGCTACGCGGGAAGTGTCTATGGTTATCCAGCGGCGGCCCCACTGCTCGGCCACGTAGGCCGTGGTGCCGGAGCCGCAGGTTGGATCGAGCACCAGGTCGCCGGGGTCGGTGGTCATCAGGACGCAGCGCTCTATGACTTTCGCATTCGTCTGAACGACATAGGTCTTATCATCAGTGAATGCCCCTGTCTGAGTATCCGTCCACAAGTCCGTGATAGGACTTACCGAAAAGTCGTCTATAAACCGGACATACGAAAGAGAGTTCAATGTTGGGTAACCTAACCGCCAGGCTTTTGCGAGGCGGTTCATCCCATCGAGGTTTGTTTTCCAGAATCCGCTTCCACGTTGGAAGCGGTGGCCTTCGTAAACGTAGTCGAATCCGGTCGTTTCGCCTCCGCTTTGCGACTTGAGATTATCGTGACGGTATATTCTGACCTCGTCCAATGCTGCCCGTTCTCGGCTGCGCTCCGGCGGCAGCATCGGCCGTCTTACATAATTGTCGGTTTGAACGCGAGTGAATCGGTTGCCCACATCCTGTTCAATCCCGCTAGGCTGGAAGAGTTGTCGATATTTGCAGCTCGATTTGTTCCTGGCATACCAGAGCAAGTAGTCCCCACTACCACCGATGAATGCTCCTCCGAGATTGGACGTCGTTTTGAAGAATACTTGGGTAATAAAATTCTCGTCCCTGAACACCTCATCCATTAGCGCCCGCACGCAGTGAACGTTCTCGTCACCGATCTGCACGAATATCGAGCCTGAGTCCGAGAGCAAATCGCGTGCCACGGTCAGGCGGTCGCGCAGGTAGGTCAGATAGGAGTGGATGCCGTCGCGCCAGGTGTCGCGGAAGGCCTTCACCTGTTCCGGCTCGCGGGTGATGTGCGCGCGATTGCCGTCGCGCACGTCGCGGCTGGTGGTGGACCACTGGAAGTTGGAGTTGAACTTGATGCCGTAGGGCGGGTCGATATAGATGCACTGCACCTTGCCGCGCAGCCCCTCGCGCTCGGCCAGCGAGGCCATCACCGACAAGCTGTCGCCCAGGATCATGCGGTTCGACCAGTTGGCCTTGTGCTGGTAGAAGTTGGTGCGGTCGGCGCCCTCCGGTAACCCATTGAAATCGGCGAACAAGTCCAGTTGAGTGGCCCGGTCGTTACTGGTCGGGGTTTTCTGACCACTGGCCACTGACCAATGGACACTTCTCCGCAGATCGTCGATCAGCGCCTTGGGATGGACTTTCTCCTGTATGTAAAGCGGCGGCGCGGTCGTCACCAGGTCGGACCAGTCGGATGTGTCCTTGCCCCGCCAGACCAACTGCGGGTCGAGGTCGGGATTGCGGCGCTCGAAAGCTGCCTGGATGGGATGCCGCGCCTCGTCCTTCATCAGCGGCTGATGCTCGGCCGTCGGTATGTTCGTCCGCCCCGCCTCGTCGTGCGTCAGCGATTCAACCTTGAGCGGTTGCGGCTTGTTACGCCTGCGCGCCATGCTCCTCCTCGGTATCTCGAAGGTACGTCACGCTGCGACGCGCTGCAGGACCTTCCTATGGAAATCCTCGCGCGACTCCAGCGACGAGATCATGTCCCCGCCAACGTCCGACAGTCGCGCGAGGTCTATCCTGGGAATCTCCGCCTGATTCTGAAACACGAGGATCGACTCGAACCGGAGGTTGTGTCGGTGAAAGTAGGACAGCATTATCGTCGCCAAACGCGCCTTGTCGCGGTTGAGCACGCCGTAAAGGAATAGCGGAACGTCGTTCCTGCCCTCGATTCGGTAGTCCACCGGATAGACCTCAGCGTTCGGGACTTCCGCCTGGTACTCGCGTTGGACCTTGGCTTCGTCAACCAGGCTGTAGATGAGATCGGCCAGATCGTCATAAAACGTGGAGCCGACGTTCGAGCGGGACAACAGCGTGAGGTCGTAGACCCTGGTCAAAGCCTGTCCGAAGCTGAAGATTGCTTCCGACAGACGTTCGGGGCTGGTATCCAGGCAGAACGTGCCGCCGTCCCACTTAAGCCCGGTTTCGCCCATGATGCGTTCCATGAGCATCCCTCTGGTTCCATCCATGAACGCATCGATGTCGTGCTCGTAGCTTATGTGCATCAGGGTGTGCCCGCGGTCGGAGAGTCGAAGCCCGCCCGCCGGTGCCTCAGACAGGTGAATCGGATAGCGGTCTCCGTCGGGGAACTCGAAGTGAGTCCTCAGCATCAACGCGCCGTCGGGACGCCGCTCGACTCTAACGTCCTCGCAAAGGCGCTCGCACAACAGGTTCCTGAGCGCGTCAGTGTCGAGCGTCATTAGAGCAGCCTCGGCGCGTCGGGTTGCGCTCTGAGTCCGCGCAGGTTGAAATCCTCGATCAGACATGCCAGCGCTCCCTCGAGCGTGGTGTACCGGTCGGTCTCTTCAGCCTCGGATTCAGGCTTCTTCCCCATCGCGATGGCCCTCTCAGTAGCGCGGTGAATGTGTGGACGGTAAACGATGTCTCCGTGCTCGTGGCCCGGTCCGTTATAGCGAGCCAGTGTCAGCGACTGGCCACCGTATGGAAGATACGAGATTCCACAGGAAAAGTCGCTCTCATCGCTGAGGTTCTCACGCATATAGATCGAGAATCGATCCCTCTCATCTTCTTGCCCGCGTGCTTGAAGGATGCGTTGGCGATGTCCGGGTCTTGCTTTGGGTTTCTCCGACCAGCGCGCCCCCGGATTGGTAACCCGCTTCGGCATCGACCGGAGGTCGTCAAGCTCCGTATCGGTGTAGGGCTTAATGTGCATCGGCGCTTCTACCCTATGCCGCGCCTGCGGTTGTTCCGGCGGTAGTAGCGATCATGTTATCCAGATTCGCCTTGATCTCCGCTTCGAGGTCGTCGCGCAGGGCGTAGACGTCGGTGAACTCGGCAAAGGCCCAGCGGCCGAAGCTGCGCAGGCGGTTGACGCCGGGGACCCAGTAGTCCTCCATCGTCGCTTTCTTGAAGCTCGCGTCCTGGCGACGGCGGCCCTTGATCTCGACGATCAGTCGCAGCGGATCGGGTTCGCCCTGGTCGTCCACGCGTCCGTCGTCCACCAGCAGGATGAAGTCCGGCAGGTAGCGGCGGCTGACGCCGCCCATCTGGTAAGGGACTTCGAGACCAAGCCCCTGGTTCTTGACGTAGGCGCGCACGCGCGGATGCTCCTCTACGACCCGGCAGAACTCGGCCTCCCAGTCCTGGTCGCAGATGGCCCAGTTGACGTGGCAGCGGCGTGGGTCGGTGCGCCAGCGGGTGCGTTTGGAGGTGGTGAACCGGACGTAGCGAGTCGAGCCGGCGGGATTGTACGGATCGAGCACGACCTTGACGGGCTGCTCGTCGGCGAAGTAGTGCGTGATGCCGTCGTTGATCTTCTCGCAGGCCATATCCACAAGCTCCCGGTGCATCAGCTGCGCGGGATAGGTTCCGCCCTTGCAAATCAGGCGCTGGTCCAGCCACTGGCGCGTGATCTCCCTGAGCTGCCCGAAGAGATGCAGCTTGGGCGTCTCGCCCGGGTCCCGCCATTTGGTTTCGAGCAGGCGCCACGTTAGGTGATATTCAAGCGCGGCGCGGCGCATGCTACCCAGGTGCCCGATGGTGAGGTTGACGCCCTCGCCTATCAGGCCCTGGTTGCGGGTTTCGGTAGGTCCAACGAGATCGGGGGTCAGCTCCAGGGTCGAATCGGCGGTGAACTCGGCGCGAAGACGTTCCGTGGGCAGCTCGACGCGGTAACCCTGGACGCGGGGAAACCGGATTTCGCAGGCGTCGCGCTCGGGTGAGACTGCCCGCACCTGCACGGTATCGCGCGGCGGCGTTGGTGGCGCGACAACCGGCTTGGCGGTGAAGTCGAAGGGAATGCCCAGCACGTCGGCGTATTCGACGTCCAGCAGTCCGTGCTCATTGAGCTCGTAGCACTGCCGGCGCAGCGCGCGGCCAACCGCCTGCTCGCACAGCAACTGTGTGCCGAAGGCGCGCACTCCCAGGACGTGGGTGACGGTATTGGCGTCCCAGCCCTCGGTAAGCATGGACACCGAGACCACGCAACGGATCGAGCCGCCCAACTGGCCGGGCTTGCCGACGGTGTTCATGATCTCGCGCAGCAGGTCCTGATCCGTGATGTTGTCGGCCTGGCTGCGGTCGCCCGTGCGTTGGACGATCTCGCGCCGGAAGCGCTCGATCTCGGCGGCGGCCAGCTTACGGAAGTTGCGGTCCAGCGCGTCGCCCGATTCTAGCTGCGCGCTGTCGATCAGCAGGGTGCGCGGGCGGGCCAGCCGCTGACCGGCGCCATCGAAGTTATGGAAGAGCTTGAATTTCCCCTCGCGAAAGACGGGCGGTCCGTCCCGCTGTTCTTGATGGAACCCGGAGATGTAGTCGTAGACGAGCTTCGACGACGACATGTTGTTGCAGACGACGATGAAGCAGGGGGGAGCCTGGGTGTTGGCTTCCTGCCAAAGCTCGAACGTCTTTTTATAGTGGTTGTACAGCGCGTCGAGCGCATTGGTGAGCTGGATAGGAAGTCTGAGCGGATCGAGTGTTCCGGCCTTGCCGCGGCCGCCCTTGGGCATGACCGGGCGTATGTGTTTCCAGAGCTCCCGCAATATGGGCATCTCGTGGCCCGGCACGTTGTCGGCGACCGGCACGCGCGGCAGCTTGACGATGCCGCACTCGATGGCGTCCATCAGCGAGAAGTCGCTCATCGTCCACGGGAAGAGCGTGCCTTCGGCATAGCCCGAACCGCGCAGAAAGAATGGGGTGGCGGATAGATCGACCACGCGTCGGAGCCCCAGCTTGCGCTGGACCGCCTCGAGCCCGGAGACCCAGAGCCGCGCGGCCTCGCGGTTCTGCTTGGCTTCGCTGAGGTCGTCGCCCTGGAGCCGACCTTCCTCGTCGGCGTCGACGGGCCTCTGCCGGTAGCAGTGATGCGCTTCGTCGTTGATAGCCAGGATGCCGCGCATCCCTAGAAGCTCCCGCGTGACCCGCTGGAGCATCTGCCCTTCCGTTTCGACTGTTTGCACCTCCGGCCCGGTGCGCCCCTGAAGCAGGCTGCGCCCACCTTTGGAGACAGTGAGGGTCTCCCGCCGCTTGAAGGCGTGGAAGTTGGTTATGACGATCTTGGCCTTGTGCAGGTCGGGCAGCATGTCCGGCGGAACCAGCTCACGGCTCTGGTAATAGCTGTCCGGATCGTCGGGCGACAGTACCCGCAGCCGGTCCCGAATGGTGATGCCCGGCGTCACGACTAGGAATCCGCGCGTAAAGTTCTGGCTGTTGGGACGGCGAACGGCGTTGACGGTCTGCCAGGCGATGAGCATCGCCATCACGGTGGTCTTGCCCGCGCCGGTGGCGAGCTTGAGCGCGAGCCGCGCCAGGCCGGGATTCGCCTGGTCGTTGGCTCCTGCGAGGTGATCCAGGAACGTTCGACCCTCGCGTCCGCGCTTTGGCGCTACTTCGGTTAGCCAGATGAGCGTCTCCATCGCTTCGATCTGACAAAAGAAAGGTCGGAGGCCGCTGAACTGATGAGTGCGCCAGTGTTGCAGCAGCCGAGCTGTCTCGGGGCTTACCTGCCAGTTGGCGGGATCAGGGATCAGGCGCCACTCGTTCACCCGCCGCCGCAGGCTGCCGATTATCGGCATCGGGTCGTATTGCTGCGCCTCGGTGGAGAGACCCTTGCCTTCATCCAGGACCATCCGGCTCTGGATCGTGCGGTCTCTTTGCTTACGAGGAGCGGGGACCGGCGTGATGAACTTGGCGGCGCGGCGGCCTTCGATGATGCGGTTGGTCGGCTGCCCGTCCTCGTCAAGCTCCCAGTGACGCGCCGGATAGTCGTAGGGGGAGTTGAGGACTGGGCGGTCGAAGAACTGTTCTGCCATGGGCGGCCCAGTTTAGCAGCGGTGGCGGCGAATTTGGGCCCAGGTCACTGTCAATATATTGTCCATGACCTCGGGCTAACTGCCAGCCATCTACCTGGGCGTTCAGAGGCACGAACCTCGGCGACCGGTCGTCCATTGCTGAACCCGATGACGTTGACGTAACTGCCCCGGCGTGTGGTTCTTCCTCGCACGAATCCCATTGCGGAGTCTTCCCATAAGTCGGTATATGTAAACGTTAACGATATCTTCAGCGCGAGCGACAAGCTCGCTCGCTCATAAGCGTGGCTATAGAGTCGCATATCGGCACTAGGCAGACATAGTGCGGAATCGCGGCAGGTTAGGTGGCCGAAGGGCAGACGGAGTCGTTCAGTCATCCAGGAGGCCGTTGCGCACGGCCCAGACGACGATTTCCTGCTTCGTGCGCACACGCAGCTTGTCCTGGATGCCGTAGACGGCGTTTCTGACGGTGACCGGCTGGACGCCCCTTGCCTGTGCGATCTCGGCGTACGACATGCCCGCGGAGAACGACGTAAGGATCTCCATCTCCCGGGGCGTCAGCTCGGGCCGCTCCTCCTGCGGTCTCGCCCCGCCTCGTATCCCAGCGAAGACGCGCCTGACAATCTCGGCCGGCAAGCGCATCTCGCCCGCGGCGACGACCTTCAACGTGCTGAGCAGGCGGTCCATTCCGGAGACCTTCTGCAGGTAGCCGGTCGCGCCGGCGGCCACCGCCTCGATGATCGCGTCCTCCTCGGTCGAGGCGGTCAGCATGACCACCTTTGTGTCGGGCGCAGACTGCATGATCTCGCGGCACGCCTCGACGCCGTCCTTGTTGGGCATCATGACGTCCATAACGATGATGTCGGGCGCCAGTGCGGAGGCTGCTTTCACCGCCTCCAGGCCGTCCCTGGCCTGCCCGACCACCTCGAACTCTTCAGACTGCTCCAGCATCATCTGAAGGCCTTCCCTCACGATCGAGTGGTCGTCGACGAGCAGTACCGTGATGCGAGGAGACGCAGTTGACAACCTATCTCTCCTTTTCGCCACGACTCAATGGCATCGCGCAGGTAACGCTCGCGCCGCCGACCGGCCCCCTGGACGCGACGATCAGGCGTCCGCCCAGGCGTTCGGCATCCGCCCGCATGTTCGCGAAGCCGTGGCCGCGTTCCCGGTAGTCGTCGGGAAGTCCCACTCCGTCGTCCGACACCGACAGCCTGAGTTCGCGCCGTCCGAAGTCGAGCTCGACCAGCACCCTGCCGGCCTCGGCATGGCGAAAGGCGTTGGTGAGGGCGTTATGCGCGATGCTGAACAGCAGGCTCTTGGCCTCGATCGAGAGCGGCGGCTCGACACCGTTCTGGCTGAGCTCCGCCGGCACCGACGTTACGGACGTGAACGTGGAAACGTGGGAGTGCAGGGTTCCGGCCAGCTCCCTGCCCTCGAAGATGCGGCCCATGTCTATGGGCCGTCGCAGCTGCCAGATGGCCGTCTTCGAGAGCCTGGAGGTCGCTTCGAGCCTGGCGTTGAGCTCCTCGTTGGAGTCTCCGGCGACCTGCTGCGCCGCGTCGATGCCCAGGCCGATCATGTAAGCGGACTGCGCGGTCGTGTCGTGGATGGCCTGGGAGAGCTCGATTCGCTGCCGCTGAAGCGCCCGCTCCCGCGCCAGCGAGGCCATCCACTTGGCGCGCTCGAATCGGGCGATCAGGCTGACTAACAGCACCAGCGCGTACATCGCCGCGATCCTGACCAGGAGCTCTTTTTCGTGGCCGGCAACGATGTCGAGTCCGGGGCCGACCAGCAGGCATGCGAGGGCATATGCGCAGGCCGTCAGCGTCGTCCAGGCCAGCCCGAGCCAAACCGACGTGAAGACCGCGACGAACAGCGCCAGGGCCGGGTAGTAGGCCGAGAAGATGAAGCCCTCGAACCCGCGCTGGATGATGATGCCGGCCGTGACCAGAACCAGGTCCATGGCGCTCAGGAGGAGCAGCCAGTGCCACGTGACCCGTCGGTTCGCCAGCAGCCGGTAGTGGGCCAGGCCATTGAGCGTGACCAACGGCACAAGCAGCAAGAGGTATTCGAAGTGCCCGTAATACCAGAAGCCCGGCCGGTAGACAAACTCGAACGCGACGACAAGGCAGACGAACCAGCGAGCCCAGACCGAAACTCTGGCCGCGTGTCGAACCACGTCCGGGTCGGACGCGATGGTTGCTGGAAACCGCCTCGCCATGGTCCCCGCCTCCGCCTTCGACAAGTCCCAGCTCCTAGCCCATGGACCGATACTTGGATGCGCCGCGACATCCCGGATCGATCGATTGCATCCTTGCACTTCCGAGGGTGTCGCCACGCGCCTCGGTAAGTTGCGGGGAGATCGGGTTGAAGGTCCGGTCGCTGAGCGAAAGGACGCCGGCGGCTGACCTGACTGGTTGCAAGGCCCGGCGTTGGCGGGCTGCCTTGGACATCTCCCCTCCCCGAATGCCCGCGAGACCCTGGAGCGCAGGGCGGTCCCGGCTGCCGCTCAATGCCTACAAATCTATCCACCCGCGTTTGCGCCTGCAAGATCACTTTATACCTGTCTGGAAGTAGCAGATGCACTCTCCTTCAAGCAAACAAACGCCCTTCACAAATGGGGCATCAGGCACTTACCTGGCGACTTGAGAAACGTCTAACGTTTTCGGAGGGAATAGGAAACGGATGACGGGCGGGTTCTCAGGCTGCCACTTTTCACGCGGACGGCGAGCGTACGCAGCGATCCCGGGCCGGCGGGTTGTCGGCACGGGGTTAGGCGTGGCTCTGGATGATGCGGAACAACTGGGGGCCGACGCCTCATCCGCGGCGCGGCCGCTGGAAGTCGCCGACTCACGTTGCGGCCTTAGCCCCCTATCCCGTCCATTCGGCTCCCGTAGCCCTCGATCCCCCGCCTGCCGTCCTCCACACCGCGCGCTCCCCCGACCCAAGCGCGGCTGACTTGATGAAGCGATGAGAGTTTTGAGGGTCCTGGGCCGAGGCAGGCTGGCGGGGGCGCTGGGCCTGGTGCTGGCGGCGGCGCTGCTGGCGGCGGCGCTGGCGGGCGGCTGTGTGGACCGCGGCGGCGCGCCCGCGGTCGAGGCGGCGCAGGTTCTGCCGACCGAGACCCCCGCCGACGACGTCCTCTCCACCACCCCCTCGGACCCCACCGCCACCGACACCGACGAAATCACACCTGCGGCCGGGCCCCGAGTTGCGAGCCGTACGGACCTGTTCGGCCGCGGTACCGGCGAGGCTACCGTCGTGTCCGGCGGGGTGCCGACGGTGGAAGAGCTCCTGGAGAAGGGGCTGTACCTGGCGGAGGCGTCGCCGGCGCACCTGGCGATCCGGGGCACGGCGTCGGGCGACACGGTGCGCTGCGAGTGGCGCGGGATAGCGCGGACGACCGAGCAGCGCGAGAACGCGATCCGGTTCTGGCTGGGGTTGGATGCGGACGACGCGATCCCGGACGCGGCCTACCTGGAGATACTGTTCCGGGTGACGCTGGAGACGGTGGAGGCGGCGTACCTGGAGACGGCGATATCGAACTTCATGGCGATCGCCAAGGGCGGGCTCTCGACCGAGTACCTGTTCCTGACGTGCTACGCGGACTACGCGACGACCGAGTACCTGCTGGGCGCGGGTCCGGCGACGCTGACGGCGGCCTACGACCGGATGGGCGAGGCGCGCTCGTACGAGCTGTACCGGCGCGAGCACGAGGCGGGGCAGTTCGGCAGCGACGCCCTGCAGACGCGCGGCGAGTACGAGGCGGGCATGCGGGCGATCGTGGCGGCGGCCGAGGAGTCGCTGATCGAGCGGATCGGGGGGCGCGAGAGCGTGGCGTTCCTGGCGCCCATGGGCGACCACAACGCGATCGCGATCGAGGCCTGGCTGGCGGTGGGGCAGTGGTTCCTGGAGACGGTCGACGGGACGGTCAACGCGGTGCGCGAGGGCGCCGAGG
Organism: Chloroflexota bacterium; assembly: GCA_965218195.1. GTDB lineage: Bacteria > Chloroflexota > UBA11872 > UBA11872 > VXNJ01 > JAPOVO01. Next base: position 2,928,462 of record OZ244593.1, on the reverse strand, counting down.
AAGACGACCCCGAGCACACGCAGACGCTGGCCGGTTTGAAGACGCGGGTCACGGCCGGGGCGGCGGCGGACGGCGAGACGCGGATCGCCAACGCGAGCGGCTTGCAGGCGCACTACCGGAGCGAGGGCGCCTACGGAGACATAGCGCCGGGCGACGGCGAGACGACGACGTTCACGCCGGCGCAGCCGATGGCGGCGCCGACGTGCACGAACGGGACTGTTATAGCGAGTCCGAACGAGAAGCGCGAGCTGGTGCGCGACTGCGAGCTGCTGCTTGGTGCGAAGTCGACGCTGGCGGGCACGGCGACGTTGAACTGGAGCGCGGCGACGGCGATCGCGAGCTGGGACGGGATAACGACCGGCGGCGACCCGCTGCGGGTGACGCAGATCGACCTGGCGAGCGAGAGCCTGACCGGGACGATCCCGGCGGCGCTGGGGCGGCTGTACGAGCTGACGGTGTTGAAGCTGAACGGCAACAGCCTGACTGGGTCGATCCCGGCGGAGCTGGGCTGGCTGTACAAGCTGACCGAGCTGAGGCTGACGGGCAACAGCCTGACCGGCTGCATCCCGCTGGGCTTGAAGGACGTGGCGACGAACGACCTGAGCACGCTGAACCTTTTGTACTGCGAGCCGCCGGCGCCGGGGAGCGTGACGGTGGGGACGGTGTTGCCGGCGAGCGTGGCGCTGAGCTGGGGAGCGGTGAGCGACGCCAGCAAGTACCGGGTCGAGTACCGGGTGGACGGGCGGAGCGAGTGGGTCAGCGACGACGAGACATTGACGGGCACGACGCACACGGTGGACGGGCTGAGCTGCGGAACGGCGTACCAGTTCCGGGTGAGCGCCTACGGCGGCGGCACGACCTACGCGGCGGCGTGGGGCGAGGGCTCGGCGGTGGTCGCGGCGACGACGGGTGAGTGCGTACCGCCGGCGTTCGGGGCGGAGAGCTACAGCTTCACGATCGCGCAGAACGCGGCGGCGGGGACGGCGCTGGGGACGGTGAGCGCGACCGACACGTCGGGCGGGACCGTCACGTACACGATCACGGCTGGGAACACGGGCGAGGCGTTCAGCATCGGCGCGGATAGCGGCGAGATCACGCTGGCGGGCGCGCTGGACCGGGCGACGACGCCGGCGTACGCGTTGACGGTGGAGGCGGCGAGCGGCAACGGCGGCGCGGCCACGGTGGCGGTGGCGATCGCGGTTAGCGCGGCCGACTACGACCTGGACGACGACGGCTTGATCGAGATAACGACATTGGCGCAGCTGCACGCGCTGCGCTGGGACCTGGACGGGGACGGGTCCTCGACGGAGGCCGGCTACGCGGCGGCCTATCCGGGCGCGGCGGCCGGGATGGGCTGTCCGGCGGACGGCTGCGAGGGCTACGAGCTGACCGGGGACCTGGACTTCGACACGGACGCGAGCGGGTCGGCCGACGCCGGCGACGACTACTGGAACGGGGGCTCGGGCTGGGAGCCGATCGGCACGTCGAGCGCGGCGGGCGAGGCGTACGACGCGACGTTCGAGGGCAACGGGCACGTGATCGCCAACCTGCACATCGACCGTGATGACACGAGCTACGTGGGGTTGTTCGGGGCGACGGCTACGTCGGGGGTGGTGCGGAACGTCGGTTTGCCGGGGATGGACGTGACGGGCAACTCGGTCGTGGGCGGCCTGGTCGGGTGGAACCAGGGGCGGATCGCGACGAGCTACGCGAGCGGCAGCGTGACGACCGACGACAGCACGCTGGGCGGCCTGGTGGGCTGGAACGCGGGCACGGTGGTGGCGAGCCACGCGGACGTGAGCGTGGCCGGCGGCATCCACGCCGGCGGGCTGGCCGGCGGGAACGGGAGCTCGGGGGTGATCGACGCGAGCTACGCGAGCGGCAGCGTGAGCGGCAGCTCGACGCTCGGGGGGCTGGTTGGCTTCAACAGCGGGCAGCTGCGGCGGAGCTACGCGCGCGGCGGCGTGACGGCGAGCTCGACGGAGAGCGCCTACGTCGGGGGCCTGGGCGGGCGCAACACCAACATCGTCGCGACCAGCTACTGGGACACGCAGACGAGCGGGCAGGCGGCGAGCGCGGGCGGCGCGGGCAAGACGACGAGCCAGCTGCGGACGCCGACCGGCTACACGGGGATCTACGCGGACTGGGACGCGGGCGGCGCGGGCGCCGACGCGTGGGACTTCGGGACGGCGAGCCAGTACCCGGTGCTGAAGGTGGACTTCAACGGCGACGGGCGGGCGACGTGGTGGGAGTTCGGCGACCAGCGGCCGGGGGTGAACCGGCCGCCGATCTTCGCGGAGCGGGCGCCGGCGACGCGATCGGTGGACGAGAACACGGCGGCGGGCGAGGCCATCGGCGCGCCGCTGACGGCGACCGACGCGGACGCGGACACGCTGACCTACTCGCTGAGCGGGGCCGACGCGGCCGACTTCGCGATCGACGCGGCGACGGGGCAATTGCGGACCAGCGCGGCGCTGGACCACGAGACGACGACGAGCCACGCGGTGACGGTGGGCGTGAGCGACGGCAACGGCGGCAGCGCGTCGATCGCGGTGACGATCGAGGTCGTCGACATGGCCGACCTGCTGCCGGGGGCGCCGGCCAACCTGACGGCGGGCACGCCCGGCGAGCGCGGCGTGGAGCTGAGCTGGGACGCGGTGACGGGAGCGGGCGAGTACCGGGTCGAGCGGCAGGCCAGCGGGGCTACGGAGTGGACGGTCAACGAGGACGGGATCACCGAGACGACGCACACGGTCAGGCTGATCTGCGCGACGACGTTCCAGCTGCGGGTCAGCGCCTACGGCGACGGGATCACGCACGCGCAGCAGTGGGGCGCGGCGTCGACGGCGGTGACGGTGACGGCGACGGCCTGCACGCCGCCGGTGTTCGTGTCCGCGCCGTACAGCTTCACGGTCAGCGAGGACGCGGCCATCGGGGCGGCGGTCGGCACGGTGCGCGCGACCGACGCCGGCGCGCTGACGTACGCGATCACGGCGGGTAACGCCGGCGACGTCTTCGACATCGGCGAGGAGACCGGCGAGATCACGCTGGCGGGCGCGCTGGACTACGCGACGGCGAGATCGTACGAGCTGACGGTGAGCGCTACGGACGAAAACGGGGCGACGGCGACCGCCATGGCGACGGTGGCGGTCACGTCCGTGACCGACTACGACGTAGACAACGACGGCCTGATCGAGATAGCGAGCCTGGCGCAGCTGCACGCTATGCGCTGGGACCCGGACGGCGACGGGGTGGCGACGAACGCGGGGTATGCGACGGCGTATCCGAACGCGTCGGCGACGATGGGCTGCCCGGTAAGCGGTTGCGAGGGCTACGAGCTGGCTGCGGATCTGGACTTCGACACCGACGCCAGCGGGGCGGCTGACTTCGGCGACACCTACTGGAACGGCGGCTCGGGCTGGCAGCCGATCGGGAGCGCGAGCAGCAAGTACGAGGCGGTCTTCGAGGGCAACGGGCGGACGATAGCGAACCTGTACATAGACCGCGCCACGTCCGACAAGGGCCTGTTCGGGGTGACGGGGACGGCGAGCGAGATCCGCAACGTGGGGCTGGTGGGGGTGGACGTGACGGGTGACGACCGGATCGGCGGGCTGGTCGGCAACGGCGGGGGAGCGGTCACGGGCAGCTATGCGAGCGGCGCGGTTGTCGGCGACAAGCAGGCCGGCGGGCTGGTGGGGCAGAACAGCGGACCGATCACGGCGAGCCGCGCGGCGGTGACGGTGGCCGGCGACGACGACCTGGGCGGGCTGGTGGGGCTGAACTCCGGAGCGATCTCCGGCAGCCACGCGACGGGGAACGTGACGAGCACCGGCTCCAGCGGCAGTTTCGAGCGGCTGGGCGGACTGGTGGGCAAGAACAGCGGGCCCATCACGGACAGCCACGCGACGGGCAGCGTGACGAAGACCAGCGGTTCGCCGCACAAGCGGCTGGGCGGCCTGGTGGGGGAGAACAGCGGGCCCATCACGGACAGCTACGCAACGGGAGTGGTGGCTTCGACCAGCACCTCTTCGGACAACGACTACGTCGGGGGGCTGATCGGCTGGAACAGCGGGACGATCAAGCGGAGCCACGCGAGCGGAGAGGTGACGGGCTACAAACGCACGGGCGGGCTGATCGGGCACAACCAGGGAGCGATCGACGCGAGCTACGCGAGCGGCAGTGTGACGGGGCGCGACTACGTGGGCGGCCTGGTTGGTTGGAACGCGGCTGCGATCGCGGCCAGCTACGCGACGGGGGCGATAGCCGCCGACGACGAGGTCGGCGGGCTGATCGGCCGCAACAGCGGGGCGATCACGGCGGGCTACGCGCGTGGCGACGTGACCGGCGCCGGCAGCAGCAGCAGTCACGAGCGGCTGGGCGGATTGGTGGGGCAGAACAGCGGCCCCATCACGGCCAGCTACGCCACCGGCAGGGTGTCCTCGGGTGATCAGCTGGGCGGACTCCTAGGGCGGAACAGCGGGACGATCACGAACAGCTACTGGGACACCGAGACCAGCGGGCGCACGACCAGTTCGGGCGGCACGGGCAAGACGACCAGCGAGCTGCAGACGCCGACCGGCTACACGGGGATCTACGCCGGTTGGAACGTGGACCTCGACGGCGACGGCGACCCGGACGACCCGTGGGCGTTCGGCGGGTCGAGCCAGTACCCGGTCTTGAAGGTGGACTACGACGGCGACGGGGTGGCGACGTGGGAGGAGTTCGGCGACCAGCGGGCCGGCGAGAACCGCGCGCCGGCGTTCGACGAGGGCGCGACCACGACGCGGGCGGTGGCGGAGAACACGGCGGCCGGCGAGGACATCGGCGCGGCGGTGAGTGCGACGGACGCCGACGCGGACACGCTGGCGTACTCGTTGAGCGGGACCGACGCGGCCGACTTTGCGATCGACACGGGGACGGGGCAGCTGCGGACGAGCGGGGCCTTGGACTACGAGACGCAGGCGAGCTACGCGGTGACGGTCGAGGTGAGCGACGGCAACGGCGGCAGCGACAGCATCGAGGTGACGATCGAGGTGCTCAACGCGGCCGACACGGCGCCGGGAGCGCCGCAGAACGTAGCGGCGACGCCGGCGCAGGCGAGCGTGGCGCTGAGCTGGGACGCGGTTACGGGAGCGGGCAAGTACCGGGTGGAGCGGCGCGAAGACGGGGCGGCGGACTGGACGACGGATGACGAGACGCTGGCGGCGACGACGCACGTGGTGGACGAGCTGACGTGCGCGACGACGTACGAGTTCCGGGTGAGCGCCTACGGCGACGGTGCGGCGCACACGGAGGTGTGGGGCGAGGCCTCGACGACGCTGACGGCTGATACGAGTGCCTGTCCGGGACCGGAGTTCGGGGAAGAGTCGTACGAGTTCTCGGTGCGGGACGACGCGGGCGCGGGCACGTCGGTGGGGACCGTCGAGGCGACGACCAACAGTGACGAGGCGATCGTGTACGCGCTAACGGCGGGCAACAGCGGCGACGTCTTCGGCATAGGCGAGAGCACGGGCGAGATCACGCTGGCGGGGACGTTGGACGCGGAGACCACGGCGAGCTACGAGCTGACGGTGCGGGCCACGGCCGGGCACCGGAGCTCTGACGTAACGGTGACGATAACGGTCGAGGCGGCGCCGACGACGGCGCCCGCGGCGCCGCAGAACGTCGTGGCCGGGACGATCACTCAGACGAGCGTGGAGCTGGGCTGGGACGCGGTGGCCGGGGCGAGCAAGTACGACGTGGAGTACCTCGAGAGCGGCGGGGAGAGCTGGACGAGCGACGACGCCGGGATCACGGGGACTACGCACACGCTGGACGAGTTGACGTGCGCGACGACATACCAGTTCCGGGTGAGCGCGTACGGCGACGGGATCGCGCACACGGAAGCGTGGGGAGACGCGTCGACGCCGCTAACGGCGGGGACGGCGGCGTGCCCGGCGCTGGAGTTCCGGGAGGAGAGCTACAGCTTCACGGTCGCCGCGGGCGCGGGCGCGGGTACGTCGGTGGGGACGGTCCTGGCGACGACGACTACGGACGACGCGATAACGTACGCGATCCAGGCGGGCAACAGCGGCGACGTGTTCGGCATAGGCGAGGCGACGGGCGAAATCACGCTGGCGGGAACGTTGGGAGCGGGGCCGTACCAGTTGACGGTGCGGGCCACGGCGGGGACGGCGAGCGCCGACGTGACGGTGACGGTAACGGTGGCTGCGGCCGCACCATTGACGGCGGAGTTTCCGGCCAGCCGGTTCTCGTCGGGATCGCACAGCGGCGCGGACGACCGGCCGCAGGTGATCGTGACGTTCAGCCGGGCGGTGTCGAGCTTCACGGCGTCGACGCCATCGGTGTCGGTGACGGGCGGCAGTGTATCGAGCGTGCGGGCACATGAGGAAGAAGGGCTGGAGCATGCCTGGATATTCTTCCTCGATCCGGACGGCAACGACGCGGTCGAGTTCAGTCTGGTTACCGGCCAGGCGTGCGACGCGGGCGGCATCTGCGCGGCGGACGGCACGCAACTGTCGGTGGCGCCGGCGGCGCGCACCATCCCGGGGCCGGCCGTGACCGAGAACAGCGAGGCTACTGGGGCGCCGACGATAGACGGCACGCCGCGGGTGTACGAGACGCTGACGGCGGACGTATCCGGCATCGCCGACGCCGACAGACTGACCAACGTCAGCTACACGTACCAGTGGATAGCCGGTGGGTCCGACATCGCGGGGGCGACGGGTTCGAGCTATGCGCTGACTACCGATGAAGAGGGCCAGACGATCCAGGTGCGGGTGAGCTTCAGCGACGACGCGGGCAACGGCGAGGCGCTGACGAGCGTGGCGACGGCGGCAGTGGCGGCGGCCACGCCGTTGACGGCAAGTTTCGAGAACGTGCCGGAGACGCACAACGGCAGCGACGACTTCACGTTCGAGCTGCGGTTCAGCGAAGAGTTCGCCGTGGGCTTCGCGACGTTGCGGGACGACGCGTTCGAGGAGACGAACGGAGCGGTCGCCAAAGCCCAGCGGCTGACGCCAGGGAGCAACATCGGCTGGCGGATCACCGTAACGCCCGACGGCAACGCCGACGTGACGGTGGTGTTGCCGGCGACCAGCGACTGCGGGGCGGACGGGGCGATCTGCACGGCGGTCGGCAAGCCGCTGTCTAACCGGTCGGAGATCACGGTGCCGGGGCCGAGCGAGTAGATGGGGAAGGCAGATCACCGCCCGGAGCCGGGAGGCGCCGGACGACGACACGACAACGGGCTACCGGATCTTGCGGCGGCGGCCCAGCGAGGGCGAGGACACGTTGCTGGTCTATGTGGACGACACGGAGAGCACGGCTACGACGTACACGGACACGGGGGCGAGGCACGTGTACCGGGTAAAGGCAAGAAACGCGGCGGGGTTGAGCGGCTGGTCCAACTACGTCAACCCGACGCCGTAGGAGGCGAGCACATGCGGCCAGGACACAGGCTATCAGGTTCTTCCGAGCGGGCGCCGCTGCGGGCGCGGCGGGAGGCGGGCCGGCACGGACCCGAGACGTCGGTGACCGAGGCAACGGGGCGGGTCAGCGTAGGCCTCTACGCTGACCGGATTATCGCAGGCGACGCGCGAAGGGTTGGTCTGGCTGACCTGGACAGGTGGTTGCGCAGCGCCTCTATGAGAAGGCGGCGACTGCCGACGACGCGGAACATGGGGACAACAGGCGTGGCGGCCGCAGTGATGAACCGGCGATACCTGGCGATAAAGCAGCGCCGAGCGTGTCGCTGTCTGGCAAGCGTGAGCGGGACACATCGACCGGCCGACGGTTGGAGGACGTGTGGAGGATTCATGGCGCACTCGTCGATGGTGCTGGCGCGTGGAGAGGACACGACATGAGTACGTTTCGCTTGACGCTCGCCCTGCTGAACAACCGATATGCGTTCGCGGCGCTTGGCGCATTGGCGGCAGTGGGGCTTGTGCTGCTATTTCGTGGTACGCCGCTGCGCGCGCAATCGGGTGCATACCTTCATCCTGCGGATCCGACGATCAATGTTGGCGAGCGGGTAAGCATAGGGGCGTACGACGTGCCGAAGGGCCAAACCGCGTACATAAGGATGACGGGGCCGATCAAGCCGGAGGGGCGCTGCGGGGCGCGGTCGGTAGTGCAGCCGAAGGCGCCACAGCCGTCGACGGGAACCGGCTACTACGACTCGTTGTGGGTGGAGGGGTGTTCGCAGGGGACGGGGCATCTGCGGCTGGAGACGCAGGACGGGTCGACGGTGTTTGCGAGGACGACCGTGATCGTGAGAGGGCCGCCGAGCACCGTGAGGGGGTTGGACGTCATACCTGGTAGTAGAAAACTGACGCTGAGGTGGGCGAAACCGACCAACAACGGCGGCGCGGCACTCACCGGGTATCAGGTCCAGAATAACCAAGCTACGCCCGGATGGCCGGGCGGATCGTCGGTGATAGAAAATCCGGACACTACCACTTTCAAGGTAGAACCTCTGCTCCCCGATACGACCTACCAGGTGCGGGTGCGGGCGTGTAACGCGGCAAGCTTGTGCAGCGATTGGGTGTACGGCAGCGGACACGTTCCCCCTGATACTACCGCCCCCACGCCGACGCCGACGCCGACCGTGACCGCGACCCCGGACTCGGGCGCGCCGGGTCCAGTGGGGAATCTGGTCGTCACGAGGCTTAACGGAACGATGCACGTCGACTGGGATCCACCAACAGAGACGGGCGACAGAGCGCTAACGGGCTACCACGTGCAGAAAAAGCGAAGGTCGGATTCAGCCTGGCCTGAAGGTTCGGATGTGATCGAGCCGGACAGCGTCGGTGACCCACCGCCGACGGAACGCACTATCAGCGGGCTGATCGGCGGCACGAGATATGACGTGCGGGTGCAGGCGTGCAACGGAGTGTGCGGCGCGTGGGTGTACCGCTCTATGAATACGAAGGCGCCGGGACCGGTGAGGAACCTGCGAGTGACGGCTGGGGACGGGCTCCTGGAAGTGGATTGGGACGAGCCGTTTGACGACGGGGGCAAGAACCTGACCGGCTATCACTTGCAGCACAAGCCGAGTTCGATGGTGACATGGCCTGGAGGATCGACCGTAGTAGAGCCAGGTAGCGAGACCAGCGAGACGATTCGAGGACTGACAAACGGACTCAGCTACGACGTGCGGGTGCAAGCCTGCAACGGAGAGTGCGGCATCTGGGCGTCGACGGCCGAGTCGACGACACCAGAGCAGGTTACGGGGGGTGGGCCTACTGGTACGACTACTGTAACGCCGATTCGGGATTGCGGGACGATCGCAACGACCGGCGCTCTTGCCACCCCCACGGATCTCCAGGTCATACCGTATTCCGGCCGTAGGGCCCTCCTCACCTGGCAAGGCACAGATGCAGCGGTCAGTTACGTCGTGCAACTGCGCGAATACGACAGTAGTACAGCTAGTGGGAGTTGGCCTAACTCGGGCCCCAACTACAGGCCTAACTTGACAAAGCCATGCATGGAGATCGAACTCGACGCTGTGTTGTTACAAAGCCATCCAACTATCCCCGGTGACACGGTCCCGTATAAGGGTCTGGCGGAAGCTAAGGCATTCGGATTTCGGGTGCAGGCGAGCGATGGTACTGACGACAGCCATTACAGTGACACAGTCATCATGATCGACACGCCCATACTGAGGGCTGATGGAAATAGCGCGGGCGGTACAGGTCAGGCGAAGCTCAAGTGGGTTCCGCTTACTGACGTTCTTGGGAGCAATTATGCTGGCGGCACATTTACGTTCCGGTATAGAAGGTTCGCTGGCAATCATCTCACCGTCGGCTGGCGGCCCACGAGCTTTGACCAGGACGGAACCTTTACGACAAGTACCAGAATCCATACTGACACAATTGACAATCTGACGCTTAGGGAGATCTACGCTATCCAGTTCACGTACGCGAAAGATGGGGTTGACCCGGTGTACGCCGCACGCGACGTGTACGTGCGGCCGTCGGATCTTTCGCTGGCAAGCGGAAGTCGAGTTGCGACCTTCCAACTCAGTTACCCGGTCGACCGTAAATCGTTTGACTACAGCATCTGTGAAGAGACATTTCCTATCGACAGGCGCACCGCATGGACCAAGCTCATAAAACACGCCTTCGAGCAATGGGAATTGGCTACCGATCGACTTCTAACGATGACTCCCACGGGCGAGCCATGTGCCGACTATACGAGTGTCGTCAATGAAGTCGTGGCAATGGTCAAACCGCTCATTGAAGCAGCCAGTGGTACAGATCCGGACGCCGATGATGGCTCTGATCTGCGAGCGAAGGTAGTGGCCCTTGTGGAGGAAATAACAAAACAAGGCGTGTGGGACCGCAACCAGAAGGATCTGAGCCTTAACGAAATCATAATGTTCGACGATGTCGAGGGAAACGTTAGTTATATCCGGCAGATCAACTTATTTCCCGAGTTTGCACCGGAACTAGGCTATTTTTGGTGCTGGGACGATGATGTTACTCTGGCTTGCGCAATCCGAAGCGACCATCCCAAGGGTGGTTCCACGACCGACATATTCCTGCGGCGGAGCGCATTGCAGAACGATCCACTGCAAATACCCGGCGGCAACGAGAGAGTTGACAGAGCCGATGTGCGGTTCAATACGTGCCTTGACGAAAGCCATCATGCGTATGCTGTTCTGGTCCATGAGGTTGGACATGCTCTAGGCATACGCCAAGCTGGGACGGGGCCCACTTCCTCTCATCCGACGATAGGTGATTCGGTCATGACTGCCCACCTCAATGCAGCTTTCGGTTGTTCCCCGCAGCCATTTGACGTGATGGCTATGTACGTCTTGTACCAAATGAGCTGATGGCGGAGACGAGATTGTTGCAGAGGGCTGTGCTGAGGCGGCGGAAAAGGACCGCCTTGTTGTGGGTCGCGCTCGTATTGGTAGCGGGCGTGGTTGGCTTACCAGGGAGTTCGTCGACCGGGCCAGAACCGGTCGCCGCGTCACAGGGAGACACAGGCGCCGCCGGGACCGGCACTTGGGCGCAGTTGCGTAAACCACCATCGGCCGAGGAGGCAGGCGAGGAGGTAACCCTTAGCGGCCCCTGCGAGGTCTACACCTATAAAGGAGGCCAGGGTAGCGGTCCGCAGCCATCCGTGCGGTGGACCGGCGAAGGCGATCAGGTGCTGTTCACCTACGCAACGGCCGTTTACAACGTGGCCGCGGACGGATCACGGCTTACGGGCGTCGTAAATGCATCGGAGAATGTGTTCGTCGGGCCTTCGAGGTTGACCACGATACGGACGACACACGTTGACGTATCGGCAGACGGGACGAAACTCGCCTACGCGGCGTGCAGGCGTCATTCGCCAGACGGAAGAGATCCAGAGATCACGGAATGTCTGTATTCACGCGAGGACTCTGGAGTTCGGGAATGTGACTATCCCGTTACGGGTTCAGTCCGATATCGGGCCAGCGAGGTCGCATTCTCGCTGGCAACGGACCTGTACGAGATCGTGGCACTGGATGTGGCGAGCGGTGAGCGAGAACGTCTCTTCGTGGGCAACGCGCCGGAGTGGTCGCCGGACGGCGAGCGGATCGCATTTATTTCGAAGTACAACTCCGCCTATCCACTATTGGGCGGACAGCCGACAGGAGCAATTCAGCCGCGGCTGTACACGATGGCGAGGGATGGGACCGACATACGTCGGGTCGGAGGGCCTAAGAGCCTGTCCGTCAGCCATCCGCCGAAATGGTCGCCGAACGGGCTTAGCCTAGCCTTCGTGGGGGATGTCGGAGAGTTTGAAATGCAGCCGTCTGTTTACACGGTGGACGCCACGGGCTCTCACCTGAAGCAGCTGTCGGAGACCTTGAGCGAGCCGTCGTGGTCCCCCGATGGGGAGCGGATAGCGTTCGCCCGGCCTGACGGGAACGAGGTGGCGCTCTACACCATCGCGAGGGATGGGACAGACGCGCGGCGAGTAACCACGATCAGGGTCCGGAGCGCGGGGTCCAATCCGTCGCAGACATGGGTCGGGACGCTGGCGTGGTCGCCTTCGGGGACGCAGTTCCTGCACACGTGCGGCGAGCGGGTGTGCGTCGTTGGAGTGGACGGGACGCTGGTGGGCACATCGCCGGTCACCTTCAAGGATGGAGTTGTGGCTGCATGGTCGCCAGATGGGGACCAGATCGCGATCAGTAGAGTGGGGCGACCCAACCAGGACGGAACGCTGCTCTACACCATGGCGCCGGACGGGACGAACGACCGGGTGCTCGTGCGAGCGAGTGGTGCGGGCCTAGTGGCAGAGAACTCGGTCGCCCCCGATGTGACGACCGAGGAGGCATGTTCTCAGGGGCACATGGTGGAAGATCCTGAAGAGAACGCGGGCCTCGTGCAGGACTGTGAGACGCTGATCGAACTGCGTGACGCCCTTCTCGGTGAGGATGCCTTGAACTGGAATACCGGGGTACCCATTGACGAGTGGTGGGGCGTGACTGTGGGAGGGACTCCACCGCGGGTTACCGGACTGACACTTGGCGGTGGGTTGCGAGATCACCTCTCAACGGATCGTACGCTACCGTGGGTCATCGGGGACCTGACACATCTGGAGATCCTGGACCTGTTTGGTAGCAAGTTGTCTGGACCCATCCCATCAGAGTTGGGGAATCTGAAGAACTTGCGGATCCTGGACCTGTCTCGCAACTATTTCTGGGGGCCGATTCCGCGGGAGTTGGGGAAGCTCGTAAACCTCGAGATCCTAAACCTATCTGTAAATGACATCTCCGGCTCTATTCCGCGGGAGTTGGGGAAACTCGCCAATCTACAGGTATTGGCGATCGCCTCCGGCTCCGGACGCGGTTTGACGGGCGCGATTCCGGCGGAGCTTGGTCGGCTTTCCAACCTGACAGAGATCTATCTCTATGGCAACGAGTTGACAGGCGCGATTCCGACAGAGCTGGGCGAGCTGGCCAGCCTGAAGAAACTGTACCTGCACTACACGAAAATATCAGGCGCGATTCCTACGGAGCTCGGCAAGTTGGTCAACTTGAGAGTGCTGCGCTTGGACAACAACGACTTGACCGGGGAGATTCCGGGAGAGCTCGGTCGGCTGCCCAGCCTAACGACGCTCAACCTCGGTAATAACCAACTCACAGGCGTGGTTCCAGCGGAACTCGGGGGGCTGTCCAATCTGACGGAGTTGGATCTCGCTGACAACCAGCTCGAAGGGACGATCCCAGCGGAGCTTGGTCGGCCACCCAATATGAAGGTCTTACACCTCCGCGGCAACCAGCTAACGGGTTGCATTCCAGAGGCATTGAGACGTATCAGGAACGATGATCTCTGGTTCCTGCGAATTCCGTATTGCGACCAGCAGTCCGATGGATCTGGCGGCTGGCTTCAAGGAGTTGCCTCAGCCGTAACGCCGTCGGTCTGGTGGGCGCTGCTTGCGCTGCCGCTGGCGGCTACGGCAGTCGTGGTGGTAAGGCTGGCTAACCGGAGGCGGTCCGGGCCGCTGACGAGATGAGATGAAGAGGCGAGTGAGCACGGCGATGCTAGTTGGAGCAGTATGGCTCGCCAGTTGCTAAATCGAATCTGGGTCGACTTGGGGCGTCATGGTGATCGACCTGGTGCAGGTGCCGTGAACGGAGATCGCGGCGGGCCAGGTCGCTCGGCAGTCGTGAGAGGGGCGTGGGGCATGCGTGGGGCGCTGGTCTTGGCGATGATCGGCCTGCTCATGTCTGCGACCGTCGTCTCGGCGCAGGGCATCGAGTGTGCGCCTGACCAAGGCATCCCACTGCCCGAGGGCTGCCTGTTCACAATCACCGGCGGCGACACGCTCGATCCCAATGACGGGTTTGCGGTGACCAACGCCGACGGCGTTTCAATGTGGGACTTCGTGCGCGGCAGAAACCTCCAAGCCGTCGGTTATCCCATCAGCCAGCGCTGGGTCGACGGGCCGTTCACGTTGCAGGCGTTCCAGAAGGTGATACTGCAGTGGGATCCGGGCAATGGGCGCATGAACTACTACAACACGCTCGACGCGCTCGCCAACGACCATCCGGGAGTGGGGCTGCCCAACGTACCTGGGCATCAAGTGCTTGACACTGCGGGTCTGAGCTTCGAGGAGGTGAGGGAAGTTCACCTGGCGATCCTGGACGCGAACCCGAAGATCAAGGCCGTGTTTCTGGCAGAGGCTGACTGGCTGAACTTGTACGGGCTGCCGATCAGGTACGAGGAACGGGAAGTCGAGGGCAACCCGCAGGGGTTGCAGATGCTGCGGGCGCAGCGGGCGGTGTTCGAGATATGGAACGTGGAGGCGCCTGGTACGGCGTTGGGGCAGGTGAGCCTGCAGAACCTGCCGGACAAGGTGAAGAGTCTGATCAACGTGATCATTCCCGATGCGGCCAAGGCGCCGGTCACGAGCGTAGCGGCACAGAGCCTGCCGCGGTTCGAACTCCCCGTGCCTGTCCCTCCGGAGCCTGAAACAGAAGCTGAGGCGCCCGAGATGGCCGCATGCGCCGCAGGCCGGGCGGTTTCGGATCCGAGAGCGAACAGTGGGTTAGCCGAAGACCGCGAGACGCTGCTGGAGATTCGGGATGTGCTGGCAGGCGGGGCGACATTGAACTGGAGTAGACACAGGGCCATCGGGGCGTGGGACGGGGTCGTGGTGGGCGGATCGCCCCGACGGGTGACGGAGCTTCGACTTGGGTCGAGTAACCTGCGGGGCCAGATCCCGCCGGAGTTGGGGCGGCTGACCGGCCTGGTGTGGCTGCACCTCTCTTATAACGAGCTAAAAGGAGAGATACCGAGGGAATTGGGGCGGTTGAGCGCGCTGAAGTACCTGAGGCTCTCCGATAACCAATTGACTGGGACGATACCGGCCGAATTGGGCCAGTTGATCAAGCTCAGGCAGCTTCAACTCGAAGATAACTTACTGACGGGTACGATCCCTTGCGAGTTGGGACAGTTGGGTAACCTGGGGCTTCTGTACCTCTACAACAATCAGCTGACGGGCGAGATACCGGTAGAACTGGGCGAGTTGCGCAGCCTCAAGAGCTTTTCGCTTCGGGACAACAACCTGGAGGGGGAGATACCGGCGGAGTTGGGGCGGCTGACTGACCTGGACGAGCTTGTTCTCGCCTATAACGAGTTGACGGGGGAGATACCGCCCGAGTTGGGACAGTTGAGCAAGCTGAGGCGCCTGGAACTCGAGAACAACCAGTTGACAGGGACGATCCCGGCGGAGTTGAGCCAGCTTAGCTCGGTTACCCATCTTACGCTCTCGAGCAACAACCTGGAGGGGGAGATACCGGCCGAGTTGGGGCGGCTGAGAAGCGTGAAGAGTTTGGGCCTGTATGACAATAAGCTGACGGGAGAGATACCAGTGGAGTTGGGCCAGCTTGAGACGCTTGCCTACCTGTCGCTTGGATACAACCGGTTGCGTGGGGAGGTACCTGCCGAATTGGGGCGGTTGGCCGGCCTGGAAGGACTAACCCTGAGCGTCAATCGGCTGAGCGGGGAGATACCGGCAGAGTTGGGTCAATTGACGAAGCTCAGGTGGCTGGACCTCTCCTATAGCGGGTTGACAGGGGAGATACCGGGCGAGCTGGGCCGTTTGACGAGCCTGGAATGGCTATATCTGAACCACAACCAGTTGACAGGACCGATTCCTAGAGAGTTCGGACGTTTGACCAGTCTGAAGACGTTGAAACTCAGCGGGAACCAGCTTACGGGCTGCATACCTGCGGGGTTGAGAGAGGTCAGCGACACTGATGTCGGCGCCTTGGGGCTTCCGGATTGCTAATGGATGGTTGACACGGAAAGGCGCTGAACTCGGTCAGCGAACCTCCCGGGCTATTCAGCGGCACTGCCAGCTAGTCCAATGATTGGTTACCCGGCGTCGCTTGCCCGCTTAGTTCGTTCCCAATGGATCGTCATGCGGCGCCGGCCCTGGCCCTGGATTGCCTTTGGACTTCTGCTGCTGTTCACACAGGCTAACTTCTGGTTGGGCGTTGCGTGGGACGACGCCTTCAATGCCGGACACATGGCAAGCGTCTTCTCGATCGTTGTGGATGGCCTTACCTTATCCGTGCCAATCTTGGCCATAGTTCTCATGGGCTGCATCCAGAGAACCGGGTGGGGGCAATATTTCGTTGCCAATCTGCTCTCGACTCGCGTATTAGCTGTAGTTCTTGCGCTAGGGGTATTTGCAGTGGCAGCCTTCGTGGCCCTCCTTCCGGGTGCCCTGATTGTGACGTCCCTCTCGCCCATGGGAGAACCCGGCAGCGCTTCCAGTCACTCGTGGATCGCCTTACTCGAGCTCCTGGGGCGCGCTCTTCTACTGGCAATACCCTATGCGCTCCTCTGCGCACTGTTGACCCTGTTGACGAGATCCAGGATGGCCGGCGCGCTTTTGTGCATTGCCTATGCCCTGGCAGAGAGGATGTTGTTCGACCTGACCCTAGGCTGGTTCGAAATTACGGACTGGGTTCGCGGTCTCCTTCTCGTAGAGATGTACTACTACTGGCTCGGCAACCCGGACACTACATTGGGCTTCATGACGAACGTGTTGGGGCTGGAGGATGGACTGCAGGGCCTCCTGGTCATTGGGTTTCACACGTTTTGGATGTCTACCGCCGTATGCCTTCTAGTGGTTGGAGGCAGGCGACTCCGCGACGAAGGTCTGGCCGTGACCGACCCACCATCTGCCAGCGTCGATCCCGGATCGGGAAGCGCGTCGAGCGACTGAGGTATCCCTTCACTCATCATCGTCATCAGCGCTGCCAGCCACCGTCCTGCCCGGCGAGCGTATACCGATGCTCGTAGCGCTTGAATTGCTCGTGATACGTACCGTCAGAGCAGGTCAATTCGGCGGGACAGGCAGCCGAGCCAGCCAATGGTGCGCGATAGAGTAGAGCTTCTCTTGACCAGAGGGTCGAACGTTTTTCCGGCCTGATAGGCTTAGGCTCGGGCATTGCCAATTCAAAGACAAGGCGTCCTACATGCGTAGGCTGTTATCAGCGGCGCTAGTTGCCGGGATCGCATCCGTCATCGCTGTGGCTATAGCGACTGCCCATGAGGATCACAGCACCGACCAGTGGCCGATGACTTGCGTCGATCTCAACGACATCGTCGAAGAGCATCTCGGTAACCCCCACAACGTCGGCATCTATCAAAACACCTTCGGCGATCAGGCCGAGGCCGCCTGTCAGAACGACCACCGCGACGACGTGATAGCCGTGTTCGGCTGGGCGATAGCGACCGAGACCGGTGGGCAAACGGAAGCCGCTGACCTGGAGCTTGACTGGCCCACCACCTGCGTCGAGTTGAACGACATCGTCGAGGGCCATCTCGGCAACCAGGGCAACGTCGCCATTTATCAGAACACGTTCGGCGACGAGGCCGAAGCCGCCTGCCAGAACGACCACCGCAACGACGTGCGCTCGGTCTTCGCATGGGCCATCGGGACGACCGACGCCGCTCCGCCGGCACCTTCCGCTCACCGGTTCGTAGCGGTCAGCAGCGGCGGATACCACACCTGTGCGCTGCGCGAGGGCGGCGAGCCGGTGTGCTGGGGCGCCGACGCGTCCAAGAGCCAGGGTGTATACAGCCCGGACCGTAACTACGGCCAGGCGTCGCCACCCGAGGGTGAGCGGCTCGTGGCGATCAGCAGCGGGGCGCTACACACGTGTGGACTTCGCAACGATGGAACCGCGGTGTGCTGGGGGCAGAACGACTTTGGCCAGGCGTCGCCGCCCGAAGGCGAGCGGTTCGCGGTCATCAGCAGCGGGGGGGCGCACACGTGTGGATTGCGCGAGGATGGAACCGCGGTGTGCTGGGGCGCCAACAGCTACGGCCAAGCATCGCCGCCTGAAGGCGAACGGTTTGCGACCATCAGCGGCGGCAGCGGTCACACTTGCGGGTTGCGCCAGGATGGCCGGATCGTGTGCTGGGGGCACGAGCCGTACGGCGAGCGTCAGGCGTCGCGGGAGGGACTGCGTCTGATCGCCGTCTCCAGTGGCGATGGACATACGTGCGCCGTCCGCGAGGATGGTTCGGCGTTTTGCTGGGGGGGAGGAAGGTCGGACGAGGTCAACCCCGGACAATCTCCGCCGACAGCTCGGCGGTTCGTGGCGATCAGCGCCAGCAGCCGTCATGGCTGCGGGATCCAGGAGGACCGCACAATCGCCTGTTGGGGCGATTTATCCTCATCGCCCTGGGGCGAGAAGTTCCTGTCCGTCAGCGCTGGCGGGCGGCACACGTGTGCGCTCCGCTACGACCACACGATCGACTGCTGGGGCAATAACAACTACGGCCAGTCAACAGAGCCCGGGCAGAAGATCAGCAGGGGGCTCGACATGCGGTTTGCCGCAATTAGCGCCGGTCTGGAGCACACCTGCGCGCTCTCGCAAAACGGCGAAGTCGCTTGCTGGATACGCTCGGGAATGTTCTCGTCACCGTTTCCGGGTGAGCGTTTTGGGTCCATCAGCAGTGGCCCTTTCCACACTTGCGGGCTGAGGGAGGACGGTACGGTCATATGCATCGCAGACCTTGAATACGACTTCGGCCAAGCGTCTGTGCCCGCGGGCGAACAGTTCACATCGCTGAGCAGCGGCGGGAAGCATACGTGCGGGCTGCACGTGAACGGAACCGCCTCGTGTTGGGGCGACGACGAGTTCGGTCAGGCCACGCCCCCGGAGAGCGAACGGTTCACATCGTTGAGCAGCGGCCGGTACCACACGTGCGGGCTTCGACGAGACGGAAGTGCAGTCTGCTGGGGCGCCGACGAAGACGATGGTAGCGACAGCTTTGCTCCGCTCGAATACGGGCAGTCATCGCCGCCCGGAGGTGAAGTCTTCACATCGATAAGCAGCGGCGGGTTTCACACCTGCGGCCTGCGCAAAGACGGCTCCGCCGTGTGCTGGGGCGCGGATGAGGTGAGTTACCTCTCGGGAAGTCTGGTCATTGCAGTTGGCCAAACGTCGCCGCCTGCGGGCGAACGCTTCATGATGCTGAGCAGCGGACATGCACACACGTGCGGGCTGCGAACGGACGGAGCCGCCATATGTTGGGGACTCGACGACGAGAGGATCAGCGGTGGCTACGGACAAGCATCGCCGCCCGAGGGTGAACGATTCGCCACGATAAGCAGTGGAACGTATAACACCTGCGGCATCCGGGATGACGGCACGGCCCTGTGTTGGGGCGGTGACCGGGGCGTGCTGCCGCCGTCCGCAACCCTGGAGTTCGTGGGACCGGACCGCTGAGCCACGACAGCCAGAGGCCGATGAGGGGAACACGGCTTGACTTTGAGGTATGGCTATCCCTCAGGGTTTTGAGATCTGTTCACCGACCGCCTTTGACATGATGGCGATCTACGCTCTGTACCAGACGATGGATTGATAGGGGATGAAGGGGATGCCGGCGGTGAACTGGCGGCCCTATCTCAATAGGCTGGCCGCTATAGCCGTGCTGGCAATGGTGGGCTTAGGCGGGTGTGATTTGTCGGAGGCGGAAGGCCCTGGGGACCGGACGGCTGGGCATGCGGTCTCGGGAACCGCAGCGCAGGACGTTGCGGATGATCTCGAGGTCGCGCCCAGTCCGACGCGAACCGTGGAAGCCATTAACGGGCACTACTTCTCGGCCTGTAATTTAGGTCCGTCCCCTTGGCTCGACGGGTGGTTCTGGGACAACGCGGTGCGGTGGCGGGGGGACGGTTCGACAATCCTGTTCAGTCTGGGACCGGTTGTGTACGCGGCGGAGGCGGACGGGTCGCGGGTGAGGATGGTGGCGGACGCAACCACGACGGTTGAGTCCGGCTTCGCCTCGACTGCAGGGGAGATGACGTCCTTTGACGTCACCCCCAAGGGCGACCAGATTGTCTATGCCACGTGCGCGTATGAGAAGAATGGGCTGTCGGAGCGAGAATGGAAACGGTCGCCTCGTCACGTGAGCAGGTACGGGTACGAGCTTGCCGTGGTGGATGTAGATGGGACGGAGCCACGGCGGCTGACGGCGAACCGGCTGTTTGATAACTATCCGTCGTGGTCGCCGGGCGGTGAGCGGGTCGCGTTTCTCACTGGCGGCCTCAGTGGCCGGGAGGGGTGGGGCAGGTACCTTGCCACGATGGCAGCGGACGGCTCACAACGGCGGGAATTCGAGATCGACGGCAAGGTTGTGCTGCACCCGCCGCAATGGTCGCCCGACGAGACACGGCTGGCGGTGGTGGGAGAGGTGCCCAACGGGCGGACGCTGGCCATCTACACCATGCGAGCGGACGGCTCGGACGTACGGGGCCTGGGGGCGGCAGCGAGCGGGCCGGCCTGGTCGCCGGACGGGTCACGGATAGCGTTCGCCACGGAAGAGGGAGACGAAATCGCGCTGTACACGATGGCGGCCGATGGGACGGACGCGCGGAAGGTGCCGATAGATCCACGCTGGGCGCCCAGGTACGAAGGGGAGCACGGGGTGCTCGTCGAAAACGAGAAATACGAGGAGGGGATCAAAAAGTGGATCACGACGCTGGAGTGGTCGCCGGGGGGCGACCGGCTGCTGTACACGTGCGGATTGCGGGTCTGCGTCGTGGACTTGGACGGGACGCCGGTGGGCGAATCGCCGGTCGATTTGGGGAGTGGCAGCGTGGCTGCCTGGTCACCGGATGGGACGCGGATCGCGGTCGGACTCGGAGTGACTTGGCCCACTGAGGACACGGAGCGGGAGTATCGCGACGGCGACGTCGCGCTATACAGCATGGCGCCGGACGGCGGCGACCTGCGGATTCTGGCGGTGTATAGCCTCAGCGGGCGGGCGGGCCAGTTGGACGTCACTGGGTGTGTGTCGGGCGTAGCCGTCCCAGACCCGGACCAGAACCCCGGCCTGGTGGGGGACTGCGAGACGCTGCTGCTGATCCGAAACATGGTCGTCGGTAACGTAGGGTTGGACTGGAGCGGCCACCTGCCAATCTCCGAGTGGACCGGTGTGTACGTGGGCGGGTCGCCGAGGCGAGTACAGGAACTGACGTTGCGCCGGCGGGGCTTGGTGGGACGAATCCCGGCGGAGTTGAGCAAGCTGACGCAACTCGAGGACTTGGATCTGAGCTACAACGGGCTGGTTGGTGAGATCCCATCCGAGTTGAGCAGCTTGAAGAACCTGCAGCGTTTGGACCTTAGCTCCAACCAACTCAGCGGCGGGATACCGCCAGAGCTGGGGGATCTCAGCGAGCTTACCGAGCTAGTGCTTCGCGGCAACAAGCTTCATGGAAGCATCCCGCGGCAGCTCGGCCAGTTGGCCAACCTCGAGGTATTGGACCTGGGCTCCAACCGGTTCACGGGCTGCATACCGGCGGAGTTAAGGGAGATCGAGTCGAACGATCTGCACGAGCTCGATCTACCGGACTGCGAGTGAGCGTGGGGTATGTGTAGCGAGCGAGACGAGCCCAGGTGCCGCAAGCGTCCGTGCAGCTAACATCGTGAAGAGACGCACGACGTTAGCGGGTTGGACCGAGGCAGGCCGGCCACTGCGCTGATCTTCGTCGTAGCGGCAGCCGTCGTCGGGGGGCTGCATCTACCAGGCCGGCGCGCCAGCAAGTAGCGAGGAGGCATCGCAGGCGCTGGCAGTGGGAGTAATCCAGCGGCTCCCTTCGGCTCCTATCAACTCATAGCGGTAAAACGTAGTCTGGGGTATAGCCTGCAGCCCTGCGGAAGCCCGGTGCCATCATCGGTGATCGGAGTTGGACGACTAGAATGCACAGCCCTACGGAGACAACTGGCTTCTATTGCACGCTCGTTGTCACATCGCTCCTGTAGGGTGTTTGGGGACTCTGCTCCACATCTCGGCGGAGGGAGAGTTTCGCTTGGCTTTCGTCAGGCCAGAAGCGGCACCCGGTTGACGAGCTGTATATCGGCCTAGAGCTAAGCAGAAGTCGAACTTGGCGCTCGCAACGAAAGAGTGTAGACAGGGCGACCAACAGGCGATTGCTGCGTATCTTTTCGTCAAGGCGGGCGACTGGAAGGGGGCTGGGCGATGAGTAGCGATCAACTGGTGTCGAAGCCTTTGTCGGTGTCCCAAGCTGCTCGGCTCTTTAACCGAAGTTGGGTGCGCCTAGAGCGTCCAGATCATCGACCATGCGCCGGAGCCCAGGTCGTGAGAGGGGCGTGGGGCATGCGTGGGGCGCTGGTCTTGGCGATGATCGGCCTGCTCATGTCCGCGACCGTCGTCTCGGCGCAGGGCATCGAGTGTGCGCCTGACCAAGGCATCCCGCTGCCCGATGGATGCCTGTTCACCATCACCGGCGGCGACACGCTCGATCCCAACGACGGGTTCGCGGTGACCAACGCCGACGGCGTTCCAATGTGGGACTTCGTGCGCCAAAGGGATCTCCAGGCGATCGGCTATCCGATCAGCCAGCGCTGGGTCGATGGACCGTTCACGTTGCAGGCGTTCCAAAAGGTGATCCTCCAATGGGACCCGGGCAATGGGCGCATGAACTACTTCAACACGCTCGACGCACTCGCCAACGACTATCCGGGAGTGGGGCTGCCCAACGTACCTGGGCATCAAGTGCTTGACACGTCGGGACTGAGCTTCGACGAGGTGAAGGAAGTTCACCTGGCGATCCTGGACGCGAACCCGAAGATCAAGGCCGTGTTTCTGGCAGAGGCTGACTGGCTGAACTTATACGGGCTGCCGATCAGGTACGAGGAACGTGAAGTCGAGGGCAACCCGCAGGGGTTGCAGATGCTGCGGGCGCAGCGGGCGGTGTTCGAGATATGGAACGTGGAGGCGCCGGGTACGGCGTTGGGGCACGTGAGCCTGCAGAACCTGCCGGACAAGGTGAAGAGTCTGAGCAACGTGATCATCCCGGATGCGGCCAAGGCGCCGGTCACAGTAGCAGGCGCTGAGAGCCTGCCGCGGTTCGAGCTCCCTGTGCCTGCCCCATCGGAGCCTGACACCGAGGCTGAGGCGCCCGACATCGCCGCATGCGCCACAGGCCGGGCGGTTTCGAATCCAAGGGCGAACGCCGCATTAGTAGAGGACTGCAAGACGTTATTGCAAGTCCGGCACGCAGTGGCCGGCCCCGAGGGGTTGAACTGGTCCGTCGACAGGAGCATACGCGAGTGGGAAGGGGTCGTAGTCGGCGGCTCGCCGTTGCGGGTTATAGAGCTTCGTCTCTCGTCACGTAGCTTACGGGGCCAGATACCGGCGGAGTTGGGGAAGTTGACCGAACTGAGGGTGTTGGACCTGACCCAAAATGAGTTGACGGGCCGGATACCGACGGAGTTGGCGCGATTGACGCGCCTGCGTGAACTGAATCTCGGCGCCAACGATGTGACGGGGGCGCTACCGGCGGAATTGGCGCGGTTGAACAGTCTGGAGCGGCTGAATCTATGGGAAAACCGGTTGACAGGTGAGATACCGGCCGAATTGGGGCAGTTGAGCAGCCTGGATTCCTTGTCGCTGAACGACAATCGGCTGACAGGGGAGATTCCGGTGGAGCTGAGCCGGTTGACCCAACTCAAGGTGCTATCACTCTACAATAACGAGCTGACGGGAGCGATACCCGGGGAGTTGGGGCAGCTTGGCGCGCTGAGCGCTCTTTGGCTTGACGAAAACAACCTGCAAGGGGAGATACCCGTAGAGTTGGGTCAGTTGACCAAACTCACGGCGCTATCGCTCTCCAAGAACAAGCTGACGGGAGCGATCCCTGCCGAGTTGGGGCAGTTGAGCCAGCTGAGGTTCCTGATACTCAATCAGAACGAATTGACGGGAGCGATCCCTGCCGAGTTGGGTCGGTTGATCTATCTGACGACGCTGAGCCTGGAGCGTAACCGACTGTCGGGCGAGATACCGCCGACACTGGGGCAGCTGTCAAACCTCACTTCTTTGCTCCTCTCTGAGAATGGGTTGACCGGAGCGATACCGCCCGAGTTGGGGGGGTTGTTCAGACTGATAACGATGAGTCTGGGGCATAACCGACTGTCGGGCGAGATACCGCCGGCACTGGGCCGGTTGTCAAACCTCACTGGTTTGTATCTCTCTGAGAATAGGTTGACCGGTGAGATCCCGCCCGAGTTGGCGGGGATGACCAAACTGATAGCGATGAGTCTGGATCACAACCAACTGACGGGTGAGATCCCGCGGGAGCTTGGTGAGTTGAGCAACCTGGGGTCCCTAATGCTCTCTCACAACCGGTTTACTGGATGCATACCTAATCGAGTCCTAAGAATCACGTACAACGACTTCCATCTAACGGGCTTACCCGGGTGCTGACCGGCCGATAGACCCGGGTGAGGGAGGTGCTTCAGGTAGCGGTTGGTAGCGTCCGGTTACGCGCACCGCCAACCTCGATACCGGCCCTGACGTAAGCTGCTGCCGTCGCGGAATCCATCACTTTGCGCTGACAATTTGGAACTCCGCAGTTAGTGTCATCGCCGGTGTAAGAATGACCCACTGAAGGCGAGGCCGGGACAACTCTGAGTCACCGTGCGCATCAGCCGAACGGAGTGCACGCCCCGGCCGATTGCTACACAGATCCAGACCTGGTCGGGACAGAACTCTCGCCTACGAGTTGACAGAAGCCACGCCCAGCCCGGAAGAGATGCGCGCCGATAATCGCCCGGAGTTTAGGGGCCAACGACTATTGCTGAACCCGCAGACGCCCGGCCCATTCAAGTCCCGCAGTTCTTCGGCTACCGACTGCCCGCTCCCACTGCCAAGCCGCCCCACCGACGTTCTGGTGGCGGGATTAAGACAATCGGCGGTCCAATCTTGGCTCCCTGTACAGGCTCGCCTGCGTTCCCGTCATCGGGCTGCTGTTGTGATCCCGCGGCGGTCGGGTCCTGCAAATTCCAAGGCATCGAACAGCGTGAACCTGCCGAGCATGTCGAGGTATCTATCGCCCCAGCAGACCGCCGTCCCGTCGCCTCGAATAACGCATGTTTGCAACCCCCCGCTGCTAATCGCCGCGAAACGCTCCTGGCTTAGCGGCGACACTTGTCCAAAGGCAGGCCGGCGCCAACATACAGCCGTTCCGTCCTTCCGCAGTCCGCACGTGTGGAACGCGCCGCTGCTTATCGAATCGAAGACTTCACCCGCTGGCGGCGACGATTGCCCCTCCTCATCACGGCCCCAACATGTCGCGGTACCGTCCTTGCGCAGCCCGCACGTATGGAATCTGCCACTGGTTATGGAATCGAAGACTTCACCCGCCGGCGGCGAGGATTGACCGTATTCGAAGCTAATGAGAGTCTGGCTTTCATCCTCGGTTCCCCAGCAGACCACGCTCCCATTTCCGCGCGCTGCGCATGTGTGAAATCCGCCGCTGCTGATCGTCACGAAACGCTCGCCTTGAGGCGGTGATGCCTGTCCCCGGCCGAAGTATGAACCCGCTTCACCCTCGAGCACCCGCAACTTGGTCCCCCAACACACCGCTTCGCCCCCTTGGCGCAGCCCACAGGTGTGATATGCCCCGCTGCTGATGGCTTTAAACCGCTCGCCCTTGGGCGGCGACGCCTGCCCATGGTCAGAGGCAATGTCCCCGTGACACCTGACTGTGCCATCCTCGCGGAGCCCGCAAGTGTGGTCAAACCCACTGCTGATCGCTACGAATCGCTCTCCCGGAAACGGTGAAGAGAACATCCCCAGGCGTATCCAGCAGACGACTTCGCCATCTTCCAAGAGCGCGCATGTGTGGTCCCTGCCGGGACTGATAGCCGCAAACCGCGCGTCCGCCCGCCTGGCTGTCATCTGCCCAGGATGGATGGTTTGGCCGTACAAGTTGTCCCCCCAGCACTTGATCGTGTGGTCGTAGCGCAAGGCGCAAGTGTGCCGCCCGCCTGCGCTCACCGACAAGAACTCTTCGCCCCAAGGTGACGCCCGGTTATCACCCCAACAGCGAATCGTCCGGTCCTCCCGGATCCCGCATCCGTGACGGTAACCCACGCTGATGGATACGAACCGCTCATCGCTCGGCGGAGACTGTCCAGGGTTGACCTCATCCGATCGGTCCGCCGCATAGCAAAAGGCTCTCCCATCTTCCAGAATGCCGCAAGTATGCGCACCGATGCTGTCCAGCGCTATGACCCGCGGAACCGTCCCGCCCGGCATCGTATCGATTTCCCAGAACGGATCGCTTCCCCAGCATACGAGTCCACCGTCGCTGCGTAACGCGCATGTGTGCTCGCCGCCGCTACTGATCGTCGCGAAGCGTTTACCCTCAGGTGGCGACGCCTGACCCCGGTCGTAGTAGGGCTTGGCTTCACCCTCGCGCGCCGGTGATCCGGCCCCCCAACACACCGTTTCTCCCCCTTCGCGCAGTCCGCAGGTGTGATACTCTCCACTGCCGATCGACTGAAAGACCTCACCATCCGGCGGGGATGTCTGGCCGAATCCCACCTGGCGATACGTTTCAGCCCGATCGTTGAGTTCGGCTCCCCAGCACACTGCGGTCCCGTCGTGGCGCAGCCCACATGTGTGGTAGCTACCACTGCTTATCGCCACGAGCCGCTCGCCTTCAGGCGGAGACGCCTGACCGAGCTGACGGTCTGGGATGTATAGCTCCTCGCTCTTTGCCGCTTCAGCCCCCCAGCACACCGGCTCGCCGCCTTCGCGCAGCGCACACGTGTGATATGCGCCAGCGCTGACTGCAATAAATCGGTGGGCGGAAGCTGCCGGCGGACCGGTGTCGGTCGTTCCGATGGCCCAAGCAAAGACCGATCGCACGTCGTTGCGGTGATCGTTCTGGCAGGCGGCTTCGGCCTGATCGCCGAAGGTGTTCTGATAGATGCCGACGTTGCCCTGATTGCCTAGGTGACCTTCCACGATGTCGTTTAGCTCGACGCAGGTCGTGGGCCAGTCAAGCTCCAAGTCAGAGCTACGTGCACCGGCCTCCTCGGCTATTGCCCAGCCGAACACGGCTATCACGTCGTTGCGGTGGTCGTTCTGGCAGGCGGCTTCGGCCTGATCGCCGAAGGTCCGCTGATAGATGCCGACGTTGCCATGATTACCGAGATGCGTCTCGACGACGTCGTTGAGGTCGACGCATGTCGTCGGCCATTGGTCGGTGGTGTGGTCCTCGTGGGCGGTGGCTATACCGACGGCCACTAAGAAAAGGAGTCCGACGGCGAGCGCCGCGGACAACAGCCTACGCATGTTGGATACATTTTCTTTGAATTGGCAATGCCCGAGCCTAAGCCTATCAGGACGGGAAAACGTTCGACTCCATCGTCCCGACTACGAGCTAGCGCGACCCTATGAGTTGATGGTGCGCTCGGCCCCGCGTGACCTGCCCCCCGAAACCTGGTCCAGGATAAATGTTAGAAACTGGGCCAAAGGAGGGGGAACAGATGGCAAGGCGGAAGCATACGCCGGAGCAGGTGATCAAGAAGCTGCGGGAGGCCGAGGTGGCCATGGCTGAGGGCAGCACGGTGGCCCAAGCCAGTCGGAAGATAGGGGTGACGGAGCAGACCTTCTACCGCTGGCGGGCGGAGTACGGGGGGCTGCGGATCGACCAGGCGCGACGGCTCAAGCAGCTGGAGACGGAGAACGGCCGTTTGCGGCGAGCGGTAGCCGATCTGACGCTGGACAAGCAGATACTGAAGGAGGCGGCGCAGGGAAACTTCTGAGCGCCTCCCGTCGCCGACAGTGCGTAGAGCGGATCAGGGGGGCGTTGGGCGTTTCCGAGCGGCGTGCCTGCAGGGCGCTGGGACAACCACGATCGACACAGCGCTACGAGCCTGTGGCTGCGGCCTACGAACAGGAGTTGACCGCGGCGATCGTGGAGCTGGCGAGCCAGTACGGCAGGTACGGGTATCGGAGGATCGGAGCACTGCTGAGGCGACGCGGTTGGGCGGTCAACCACAAGCGAGTGGAGCGGATCTGGAGGCAGGAGGGGCTGAAGGTGCCGCGGAAACAGCCGAAACGGTCAAGGCTGTGGCTCAACGACGGGTCGTGCGTACGTCTGCGACCGCAGCGCCGCAACCACGTGTGGGCCTACGACTTCGTTTTCACGAGGACGCATGACGGCAGGTCGGTACGGCTGCTGACCGTCATCGACGAGTACACGCGAGAGTGCCTGGCGATCAGGGCGGAGAGGAGCATCAAGTCTGTGGACGTTATCGAGACGCTGGCCGGGTTGATGCTGAGAAGGGGAGTACCCGAACACATCCGCTCGGACAACGGTCCGGAGTTTACGGCCAGGGCGGTCAGAGCCTGGCTTGGTCGGGTGGGAGCCAAGACCCTCTACATCGAGCCCGGCTCACCTTGGGAGAACGGCTATGTGGAGAGCTTCAACGGCAAGCTGCGTGACGAGCTCTTGGACCGGGAGATCTTCTACACGCTGCGGGAGGCACAGGTGCTGACTGGAGAGTACAAGCAGACCTACAACCGCATCCGGCCGCACAGCTCGCTGGGCTACAGGCCGCCGGCGCCGGCGGCTAGCCTGCCTGTGGAGCCCGACCCGGCGCTCGTCGCACTAACATAATTGGTGGTACAAGCCTTGGGGGCAGGTCACGCGCTGGCGGTAGGACGGGGACCAGGTCGTTTGCGGGAGTCGTGGGATCGGTCGCTTCGTTTTCCCGTGGGTACGTGCCAATGCTCCAGTCATCTCCACGCCAGTGATACGATGAACGTCATACTAGTTCCCTTCTGCGGGACGTCCTTGTAAGGTGGCCGCTGTGCTCCGGGTAATAATTCGAATATCGGCCCACATTTTGCTGTTCCTGGCGGCAGTGGCGGTCTTCTTCTTGGGACTGGGGATTGGCCTCTCACAGAATCCTGTGTTCGGGACGCTGCTCTGGTTGGCTGCGGGGCTGATCTTGGCCGGAAACCTGTGGTGGTTGCTACGGTTGCTACGTCGCTCTCGCAGCGAGTGAGGAGCCCTTCTACTGTGAGCTGCACCACTGGCTCGTGCACGTAGGAGCGGTTAAGAGGCCGCACCTCTCCTTGAGCGTGGCGGTCTCAGCAGGGCAGTGCGCGGTCATGCCCGCTCGCACTTGGATGTTTCCCGCCGGTTGGGGATTGCGCCTCTGCAGTCGACGGGTTCATCATGGATCGAAATGTGCGGACGATACAACCTGATCTCAAACCTGACCGTGCTTGGCGAGCGGTTCCAGTTTGACGCCACTCAACTGACGCTCGAATCTGCCTACAACGTCGCTCCCACGCAAAACGTCCTCACCGTTGTCGGCGCCGCGCCGCGACGCGCCGGGTTCATGCGCTGGGGGCTGATTCCTTTCTGGGCCAAGAACCGCTCCAGCGGCAGCCGCATGATCAACGCCAGGGCCGAGACGGTCGGCGACAAGCGCTCGTTCCGCGATTCCTTCAGACGCAGGCGCTGCCTCGTGCTCGCCGACGGCTTCTACGAGTGGCAGCGCACCGGATCCGGCAAGCGACCCATGCGCATCGCCTTGCGGTCGGGGGAACCGTTCGCCTTCGCGGGTATATGGTCGATGTGGAAGGACCCCGAGGGCACCCGCATACCGACGTGTGCCATCATCACGACTTCGGCCAACGACCTGCTCATGCCCATCCATCACCGGATGCCCGTCATCCTGCCTAGGGAGATGGAGGGCTTCTGGCTCGATAGGAGCATTGAAGACCGCAGCCGGCTTCGCAGCGTCCTGACTCCGTATCCCGACGCTGCGATGGAGGCCTACGAGGTCTCGACGCTCGTCAACTCCGTCGCCAACGACGGCGATGACCTGATTGCCCGTCTGGTATGACTTCTCAAAGGACCGCCCGTTTTGAGCCGCTGGCCGTCCCTGGCCTGTCATCGGTCCCCATAGCTCTCTGGGCTTTGGATCGCGTAAGCCGGTGGTCAACCGAGGCTATCCCGTCCGCCCGTGATACGAGCCCGCCCCTGACCTCACAAACTGTGACGGCAGGTGACGGTCGCCACGCTTCGACGCTAACCGCGTGTACCAAAAGCCTCTCAAACAAGGTGACCCTGCCCCCAACTTACCCTCACTCATAAGTAGAATCTTTTCAGGTTATGGCCCCAATTGGGGCGGGCTGCAAACTCGTTGGGTGTGAGCCCATCCAGGCTCGTGTGCGGGCGTGTTGTGTTGTAGTCGTACCTCCATTCCGCGATGATCCGCCGCGCTTCGGCCAGGCCGGCGAAGAGATGTTCGTTGAGGCACTCGTCGCGCAGGCGGCCGTTGAAGCTCTCGACAAAGCCGTTTTGCACGGGCTTGCCCGGTGCGATGTAGTGCCAGCCAACGCCGCGTTCCTGCTGCCAGCGCAGGATAGCGTTTGAGGTGAGCTCGGTGCCGTTGTCGCTGACCAGCATGCGGGGGCGGCCCCGCAGCTCGACGATGCGGTCCAGCTCCCGAGCCACGCGGACGCCAGACAGCGATGTGTCGACGACGAGGGCGAGGCACTCGCGGCTGAAGTCGTCCACCACCGCCAGGATGCGGAACCGCCTGCCGTCGGCCAATGCATCCGCGACGAAATCGAGCGACCAGCGCTGGTTGCGGTTCCAGGGGAGCAGCAGCGGGGCACGCGTGCCGAGCGCCCGCTTGCGCCCGCCTCGCTTGCGCACCGTGAGCCGTTCCTCGCGATAGCTGCGATAGAGCTTTTTATGATTGAGCCGGATGCCTTCCCTGGCCAGCAGGATGTGCAGACGGCGGTAGCCGAACCGTCGGCGCTGCTCGGCCAATTCCCGCAACCGCTTGCGGATGCCGGCGTCGTCCGGCCGCCTCGATTCATAGCGGTAAGTCTTCGGATCCATCCCGACAAGAGCGCAGGCACGGCGCTGCGAGTGACTAGTCTCCGTCATCGCCCAGGCCGCGGCCTTCCTCCGCAATCCGGGCGTTAGAAGTTTTTTGCAAGTAGCTCGCGCAGCGTCGCCACATCCAGCATCGATTCCGCCAGCAGCTTCTTCAGGCGCCGGTTCTCATCCTCCAGCCCCTTCAGCTTCCTGGCGTCTGATACCTCCATGCCGCCGTACTTGGACCGCCACTTGTAAAACGTCGCGCCGCTGACCCCGTACTTGCGGCAGAGCTCTGCGGCTGGCAACCCCGCCTGGTGCTCTTTGAGGATGCCGATGATCTGTTCCTCGCGATACCTGCTCCGTCTCATGTCCGTCTCCTCCCATTGAACGGACTCTACTCAAAATCGAGGGCATTTTCGGGGGCAAGGTCAGGGCCTGGAAGTCGACCTGTGTCGGTGTTCGGCGAAAACGTTCGGCGCCATTGCTCTTCCTAGATTCGTGTAGCGTTCCTGCGAACTTGCGAGGTGCTGTCGTGGCCCCTCTGTCGTCTAGACACCTGAGCGGCCGGACGCAACCGGCAGTTCGACAACCACGCACCATGTCTGCTTAGCGACCGTTGGCCATGGGCGTCCACTAACCATCAACACCCTCACGGCATGTGTCGTTCTACGATACACTGAGCCTATAGCGGCAGCGTCTCCAGGTCCAAGGACTTAAATGCCGACCGTCGCCGTTGAAGGTCAGTTCCGCTTCGTCGTCAACACTCGGGAGAATAGTTTCGAACCTCCGCACGTGCACGTCTGGGTGGGCAACGAAGACGTCTGCCGGATCGAATTGAACGGAGGAACCTACATGGACAAGCCTCCTCCCGGCAACTTTCGGGACATCATGAATGCGTATGCGAGATACGCCGAAGAGATCCGAAGGACGTGGGACAGGATTCATGGAGACTAGCTAGTGGTCGACACGGTACTGGTGAAGAATGCCAACCGGATGATGATGGTTGCGAGCCTGCTGGAGGACGGGATCGAGATGAGCTTTGCGGACGGCTGCAAGGGACTCATACCGTTCGACGACATCCCCGAGATCAAGGAACGTACTGCGGTATCCAACCTCTCACTGCCGAACCCCTACGCAATGGTCCTTGAAACGATGGGAGGCGAGCAGATCGA
The DNA here is from genome assembly GCA_965218195.1 of Chloroflexota bacterium. Lineage (GTDB taxonomy): Bacteria > Chloroflexota > UBA11872 > UBA11872 > VXNJ01 > JAPOVO01. Next base: position 2,896,606 of record OZ244593.1, on the reverse strand, counting down.
GATTCCGTGGGACTTCGCCCGTCACTACTGCGACGCAACGTACCGTCCGACAGTCGAGGCGATCGCGATGCGGGGAAGGCAGACACTTGGCAAACGTATTCGCCAGTTGCGGGAGACGGCCGGGATGACTCAACAGGCGCTGGCTACCGCAGCTAACATCGGTCGGGTCACTCTGGTGCGGATCGAGAGCGGCGAACAGACGCCCAAGCACAAGACGCTGAGCGCAATCGCGCAAGCGCTGGAAAAGACCATCGGGGAGTTGCTAATGGAAAAAGAGTGGCAATCGTGAGGGTTGGCAGCGATGGCTCCTGCGGGCTTCCGCAAGCGGTGAGGACCTCGGCGGCGACCGAGGCCGCGTAGCAGGCTTGGCGCGTTGGCCTCGACGGTATAATTGAGATGACGCTGGAGGCAGATTTGCGAAGAGTTCGCCGGGTTGGCGTGAGCCGGGAGAAGCCCTCCAGGTAACGAAAACGCGGTGCCAGAGACCAGCAACTACCAGCAAACACTACCTTTGCTGGCAAAAAACGTTTGGTAGTGGATGGTAGTGGGGTCGGAGGCGACAGCGAGGCCAATCGGGCGCGGTTCGGCCATAGGCGGAGCCCCGCGAGCAGCGTCGGGTCCGAGAATTAGCACTCAATTTCACAACCGCCAGGCCCCGTAGAACGACGCCCCGTGGCGCGCGTGTCGGCCGAACTCGCGGCCAAGCAATCCATGTTCGCCCAAGGCCTCGTTTCGCGCCGTGTGGCGCGACAGGGGCGACGTGGGCGGCTTTCGTGGCGCATCTGCGCCGGCGATTGCGACTCGGGGAAGTCGCTCTTATATGCTCTTATATATAGAAAGAAGTGTTCGTAAGAGACACTGCCCGAGAGCTGCGGGGCGGAGGCGCCCGGCTCGGCTTTCTGTATCCAGCCGGCTCGACTAAATGTACGAACAGGCAATCGGAAGCAAGTGCGGGAACCGATGGGCGGAGCGCTTTCCCGACGTTTCGAGATGTTTACTCGCCAGCACACAGGCCGCGGGATCTAGAACTGCGCAGTCGTGAGGGGGCGTTGTCTCAGTTGGAAGAGGTCGGGCGCGAGGGATTTGGGCGTCAGGCGGCGATAACGCGGCGGAGATTGTAGCTGGAACTCGCAGCGATGACCGTGCCAGTCGTCGCTGCACCAGGAAACCGGTAATCGATAACGATGCGGACCTGTTTGCGGCCCTGCTTGGGCAGGGTCGTGTGGACGGTGATCCGGCGCACGAGCAGCTGAACGATTTCCTGCCGCTCGGCCTGGGTTAGTCCGCCGTCCAGCCGGTTTCGGATCTCGGATAGCAGGTCCTCGGAAGCAACGGCGTCGCTCGGATCGTCCTTCGGAGGTTCGAGCGCGGCGAGCCGCTCAGCCAGCCTGTTGAGCTCCCGATCCACCTCGGCGGTAATGGCGTCGAAGTCACTCTCGGGGATCTTGCCACGGGTGTAGATGTCGAGGGCGCGAAAGCGGCGATCCCGTGCGGCGTCGCGTGCTGCGATAAGAGTGCTGCGTTCAGCCTCGGCCGCGGCGCGCGTCTGCGCGTCGTCGGACTCAGCGAGGAGTTCGTCGATGAGGGGGCCTGGATCGGAGAGGAAGCGGCAGATATCGGACCAGACGGTGGTTTCAAGGAGATCACCCTTGATGGAAGCGCCGATGCACTTACCGGGGAAGGGGCCGCGCTCGACCATGGCGCCGTTGCACCTGTAGCGGGGCTTATTTCTGGCCCAGGTACCGCAGAAGGCGAGGCCGCAGACGGCGCAGCGGATGAGCGAGCGGAGGAGGTAGGTGTGGCGGGAGTTGTTGGCCGCTATGCGGTTGCGCTTGAGGGTGGCGATAGCGGCGTTCCAGGTATCTTCGGAGACGAGGGCAGTCACGGGAGCGGAGATGACCTCGCGGCCGTTGGGCTTGGAAGACCTGCGACCGTACTGGAGTTCGCCCTTGTAGACGGGATTGACGACGAGGTTGCGGACATGGCCGGAGTGCCAGGTTTCCCGGGTGCGCTTGCCTCTGACGCCGCGGCCGGCGCGGCGATAGGCGGTGGGTATGCCGAGGTCGTTGAACTCGGTTGCGATGCGCTTACAGCTCCAGCCGTCATGGGCGAGATGGTCATAGATGCGCCTGACGATGTCGGCGGCGGAGAGGTTTTCCCACATGAGAGAGTCGTCCGGGACGAGGCGGCGGAAACCTCGATCCCCTGAGACCGTATAGCCGAGAGGGACGATGCCGCCGGTATAGCGGCCTTCTTTGGCGGCGCGGTTCATGCCCTCGGCGGAACGTTCGAGGAACTTGCGGCGCTCGTTGGCGGCTATGACGGCGTGGATATCGAAGTAGAAGGGATCGTCGATGTTCTCGTCGGTGGCGCGGAGCGCGACCCCGATCGACTCAAACACCCTCCAGATGCGGAGGAGCTCGAAGGCGTCGCGACCCAAGCGATCGGCACGAACTACCCAGATCTGGGAGAAACGACCGGCGCGAGCATCACGGACAAGCGGGCCGCCAGCCGGCCGGTCTTCGAGCGGGATGGTGCCCGAGACGCCGTCATCCTCGTAATGCTTGAAGACGACAACACCCGGCTCGGAAGACAGACGGCGGGACAGGGCGGCGCGTTGATTGCGGACGGTATGGCGGTCACGCTGTTCATCGGAGGAGACGCGGGCGTAGGTGGCGATGGAGAGTATGGAGTTGGGCATGGCGACCTCCAGCGGAAGGGGAGTTGGAGCGGGATGTATGAACGCTCTGGAGGCGCGGGAAGGTCAAGGCGGGGCGCCAGTGATGCACGCATCATTGTGGAAGGGGTATGAGCTGCCGCGCCACCGGGACAGATACTAGACCTGTGAGGCGAAGGATGGCCGTAGGCGGGGCGAGCTAGCTCACGCCGATAACACTGGCGACGCCCTGCCAGGCGGTATCACGCTGCCCCTCGAGTCTGCGGAGGTAGGTGGTCGTGACGGCGAGCGAGCTGTGATCTAGGAACTGGCTTACGGACTCTACGGACTCGCCGAGGTCACGGCGGAGCTTGGCGGCGGAGTGGCGTAGGACATGGAGACCGGAGAGAGGGAGACCGGCCTTTCGAAGGTAGGTGCGGAAGCGGTTGTAGAAGGTGGCGCTGGATACGCCGGTGGGTCCTGCGCCGGCCTGCCAGAGCGACTCGGAGGGCTGCATGGAGGAGAGGTCCTTGCCGACATCGGCGAGTGACCTAACGATGGCGGCAAGGGCCGGACGGGGAAGCTCACGGCGACCGCGCACACCGCCCTTGCCGACGTGGCGGTAGAACACGGCAGAGTCGTCGAAGGAGATGTCGCCGGCTGTGAGGTTGATGACCTCGGATCGGCGTCTGCCGGTTAGGACTAGAGTGAGAACGATGGCGAGGTCGCGCCTGCCCTTGACGGTATCGGGGATGACCTGGAGGAGTTGCTGCACTTGGATAGCGGAGAGGCCGCTAGGGGAGCTGGGGCGAGGCTTGGGACGATCCACCCGGTCACAGGGGTTGGCATTGAGGACATCCATGCGGATGAGGAACTTGAAGAAGGAAGAGATGCAGGAGAGACGGGCGCCGACGGTTACGGGGGATGGTTCACGCCCAGAGAGGCCGATGCCATGGGCGAAGCTGAAGACGTCCTGAGGCGAGACCTGATCGGGCGACTTCTGGAGGGAGCCGAAGAAGTGGCGGAGGGTGCGGTAGTAGGAGTCCGGGGTGCGGTTGGAGCCGGAGCGGCGCTGCTTCTCGGCGAGGAAGGCATAGAGGGAGCCTTCCCAGCCGGTGCTGGAGCCAGAGAAGACGGTCGGCAGGGCCTGAGCGGTTGACACGGTGAACTCCTTTGCGGGAGAAGGTCCGCATGACGATTGCTCTGGTTTGCAGATATATCAAGCCCTATGTGTGAATGGTGCCGTCTGCATCCTTGCCGCCCGCGTACATTCGGCATCGGGTCCGATCCGCCAAACTGACCAAAATCAAGAACCGTCGTGCTGACGCTCAGGCTGAAGCTCGCACAATTGTGCTCGACAGATAGTGAGTACGTGGGGAAGAAGTGGCGGTATATCAGTCCTTGGTAGGCTGAAGCGCCCATCGGTTGTATTGGCGATGATGCATGGTGAAGTAGAAGCCCGGTCGTTGATACTGTGCGAGCCTGGTATGCGGTGAGGAATGGATTTCGAATCTCTGGTCGAACGCCTGAAAGAGAACCGAAACGTGGACGGCTTGTTGTTCCTGGGCTCGACTGGACAGGCAACCCTCAATGCCCATAGTGATCGAGACCTGCTCATCGTCCTAAATGAGTGTGATCTGTCGATTACCAATGGCACGGTCTATTGCGGCGGCATTCTGATTGATCTGATTATGGTGACGCTACAACAGGTCGAGGAGCTAGTCAGAACCGAGCTAGGCACGATCTCTCTGTCAGACTCCAGGGCAAGTTTCTTCAACTGGGTCCCGTCCGGCGTAATCGCATTGGACAGGTCTGGAAGTCTCAAGCTGCTACGCGATGCGCTGAAGCGAAGTGAATCGAGTCCGAAACTCACGGAAGGGGAGTCAGTTAGTCGCTCGAACCACGCGATCTACAATCTTGCGCAGACCCAACGCATGTCCGATTCCCCGGACCCAGTTTACGAGCGGGCAGTGGACCTGAGGATGTTGTACCAGCTTTCCGACCTAATGGTCGACTACTTCAACCTTCGTGGCCTGCCGTGGCGGGGCGAAAAAGAAGCCGTTCGATATTGGTAGACTTCTGACGCGGGCTACTTCGACCTTTTTATGCGTTGCTATTGGGAGAGGAATCGGGTTGAACGCCTCCGTCTATATACCGAACTCGTCAATGCGACGATCGAGCCGGTTGGGTTCTCATGGGATGTTGGCGGGCCGAACTTCGTGCTGTCTCCACCGACGGATATGACCCGGGAGAACCTTCAAAACGCCCGGCACTTTTGGCGGTCGCTGGTAAGGCGAGAGCCATAGCCACCGTGCGCCCTATGGTAATGAAACCTTCAGGCGGTCAGTTGTACAAAAGTGGCCTGCCTCCCGAGGGCTGGTCGACGGGAGCCTGGGAGTTCGTCGCGTGGTGAAGGCATTGCCCTGGCTGGCACTGCGAGGGAGGACGCCTCGGACCACAGCCATAATGGTGTGGAGTTCGACTTCAGTCGGCCAGGCAAGCCCACTGACAATGCCATGATCGAGGCATTCAACGCCAGGCTTCGGGCGGAATGTCTGAACGAGAACTGGTTCCTGTCGTTGGCCGATGCCAGAGAGACGATAGAAGATTGGCGTATGTACTTACAATGCCGCGCGTCCCCACGGCGCCTTGGGGAACCTGGCCCCGAAGACCTTCGCCATGAAGACCCCGGCGGTTGTTCGATGAACCGCGAAACTAAACTTGCAACTGGTACCAAGATGGGGGCAAGTCCACAACGCTCGCGGGCTTAACATGACTGGTGGTACAAGCCTTGGGGCAAGCCATGTGGATGCATCCGGGCGGTCATCAGTTTGAGTGAGGATTCAAGACATTGATCGCGGACCACCTGACCGGCATCGAGAAGTTCGAGGCGGATCTCTGGAAGGTCGCGGATAACCTGCGGGCCAACTCGAACCTCGCATCGAACGAATATTTCATGCCTATCCTTGGCTTGATCTTCCTGCGACATGCGACGAACCGTTACTACGCGGCGTTGGCGGCTATCGACAAAGACAAGGCCTCAGGAGAGATGCCGGACCGCCCGCTGATTGAGGCGGATTTCACCCGGCGCCGCGCCCTCATGCTGCCCGAGGCGGCGCGCTATGACGTGCTGTTGCAGATGCCGAAGGATGGCAATCTCGGCTCAGCCGTAACCGCCGCCATGGACTCCGTGGAAGACCACTTTCCGCCGCTCGCTGGGCAGTTGCCGAAGGACTACGAGCGCTTCGAGGACGACGTCCTGGAAGAGATGATGCGGACCTTCGATTCCGAGGCGCTGCGCGGGGCTTTGGGCGATGTGTTCGGCCGCATCTACGAATACTTCCTTGTCGAGTTTTCCAAGCAGGGAGCGCACGACAACGGCGAGTTCTTTACGCCGCCCTCGATCGTCCAGACCATCGTCAACGTTATCGAGCCAGATCACGGCATCGTTTTCGATCCCGCCTGCGGCTCGGGCGGCATGTTCGTGCAGTCGGGCCATTTCATCGAGGTCAAGGGCGAAGACGCCATGCAGCGGGTCACGTTCTACGGCCACGAGAAGAACGAGACGACCGCGAAGCTGGCCCAAGTCAACCTCGCCGTTCACGGACTGGAGGGGAGACTCCGCGCCGGGAACGAGGCGATCACTTACTACAAGGACCCGCACGAGCTGGCCGGAAAGTGCGACTTCGTCATGGCCAATCCGCCCTTCAACGTGGACGAGGTCGACGCCGAGAAGGTCAAGGGCGACAGGCGCGTGCCGTTCGGTCTGCCAGGCGTGAACAAAGCCAACAAGGTCTCCAACGCCAACTATCTGTGGCTTCAGTATTTCTACAGCTACCTGAACGAGAACGGACGCGCCGGCGTCGTTATGTCCTCGCAGGCCTCGAGCGCGGGGCGGGCGGAGGCCAAGGTGCGCCGGAAGCTGGTCGAGACGGGCGCCGTGGACGTGATGATCGACATCCGCGGAAGCTTCTTCTATACGCGTACCGTCCCCTGCCAGCTCTGGTTCTTCGACCGGGCGAAAGAGAGGGATCAAGCCCGGCGCGACCACGTCCTGATGCTCGATGCGCGCAACATCCACCGCAAAGTTACGCGCGCCATCTACGACTTCAGCACCGAGCAGCAGAAGAACATCGCCGCCGTCGTCTGGCTCTACCGGGGCCAGTCCGAGCGGTTCCTGAGTCTGGTCGAGAGCTATCTCGCGCGGGCCGTTGCCGAGGGGCAAGCAGCTGTCGAGCCGCTATTGGACTTCAAGGCGGCGCTTCGGGAGCTGATCGATCTGGCCGCGCCGTTCGCCAACGAGGGGCGCGATCCCGATCCGCTGGAGAAGACATGGAAGGAACTCACCTCTACTCAGGCTACGCTGGCGGCCGGCATCGAGGCGTTCGCGGCCGAGGTTGCGGCACGGGCGGCTGACTGGGGGCAAAGCGGAAACGGGGCGACGCGGGACAATGCCGCGTTGCACGCAGAGCGCGAGAGCATGCACGACGTGGCCGAACGCTGTCAAGACCTGACCAAGCGGATCGATCTGGCGGCGAAGCTCGCTGGCAGGACCGCCGACATGGCGGTGAACGAGCTCCACGCGCGCGAGTCGGAACTCTGGGCCAACACTGACATCAACAGGGCGCGCAGGGCGCTGGAGGACGCGCGGACCGCAGGCGTCGAAGTGCTGCGCCGCCCGCGGTATTTCGTGCGCCAGGCCGACTGGCTGCAAGAGCGGTTTCCCGATACCAAACTGCGCGATGTCGAGGGACTGGTGAAGTTGGTCGCCCGGACAGAGATCGAGGCGCACGACTGGAGTCTGACGCCGGGCCGCTACGTAGGAGTCGCGCCGGAGGAGGAAGACGAGGACTTCGACTTCGAGGAGGCGCTGCGGTCTATCCACGTCGACCTCAACGAGCTGAACGAGGAAGCGTCTCAGCTCGCGGCGCGGATCGCTCGGAACTTCGAGGAGTTGGGAGCGTGAAAGTCACTGGAACTCAGCATGCGGAAACCCCAACGCTCGATGAAGTTTGTGAGTTCATCGTGGATTGTCTACACAAAACGGCACCCACGCAGTCGACCGGCTATCCATCAATTCGTACACCCAATGTCGGATGGGGCCGCCTGACGCTAGAAGGGGTCAATCGAGTTTCTGAGGACGTTTACGCGGAATGGACTAAGCGGGCTATTCCTGAGCCCGATGATCTAATCATGGCGCGAGAGGCACCCGCAGGGAATGTGGCGATCATTGGAGAAGGTCAGACGGTCTGCCTAGGCCAGCGCACTGTCCATTTGCGCCCTGATTGCGAGAAAGTCGATCCGGCATTCCTGTGCTACTACTTGCTCGCTCCTCGGCAGCAGGGCGCATTGCTGGCTGGCGAAACTGGCGCGACCGCCCGCCACGTAAATATGCGAGATATTCGTAGGCTCAAGCTTGGCTCGCTGCCAACTGTGCCAACGCAACGGAAACTTGGGCAGATCCTATCCGCCTACGACGACCTGATCGAGAACAACCGGCGGCGGATTGCGTTGCTGGAGGAGGCAGCTCGGCTGCTCTACCGCGAGTGGTTCGTCCACTTCCGCTTCCCCGGCCATGAGCAAGTCAAGATAACCAACGGCCTGCCCGAGGGATGGGAGCGCGTGAAGATGGAGCAAGTATTGATTGCGCTCGAATCTGGCGGGCGTCCGCGTGGCGGAGCATCGGAGAATGAAGGCATTCCCTCCATCGGCGCGGAGAATGTAATTGCTCTGGGCCAGTACGATTTCTCAAAGGAGAAATATGTTCCCGAAGAGTACTTCGCGAAAATGCGCCGTGGTGTAATCAAAAGCCGGGACGTCTTGCTCTACAAGGACGGTGCAAATATTGGTCGGAGTTCGATGTTCGGAGACGGCTTTCCACATTTCCAATGCGCAGTCAATGAGCACGTCTTCATCCTTCGTGCTTCCGCGAAAGTGGGCCAAAACTACCTCTACTTTTGGCTGTCTCAGCCTGAGACACGCCAATCAATCGTCAATCTCAATTCGAACACGGCGCAGCCAGGCATTAGCCAAGACAAACTCAAGACTCTGCGGTTTTCGCTTCCTCCAGAACCGCTGAGAAATCTGTTCAACGAACATGTCGAAGCGCAGGTAGCACAGGTTTTCCGCCTCGCCTTGTTGAATCAGAAACTCGCCCAGGCCCGCGACCTACTACTTCCGCGTCTGATGAACGGGGCGATCGCGGTCTGATGGCCGCGCTAGACACCATCAGAAGGGGACGTGTGATGTGGCGGTGACGCCCGTCAACAGCGAAGACCGGCTGGTGCAGGCGACCTTTGCCGAGCACCTGGAGCAGGGGCTGGGCTGGGAGAGCGTCTATGCCTGGAACGAGGAGTCCTTCGGCGTGGACGGCACCCTCGGCCGGTCCGACGCCAAGGAGGCGGTACTGACCCGTGATCTACGAGCCGCGTTGGAACGGCTGAATCCCGATCTGCCGGCCTCCGCCGTCGAAGACGCACTGCGGGAACTGACGATCTACGATGTCAGCCGTTCGACGGTGCAGCACAACCGCGATTTCTACAGATTGATTCGAACCGGCGTTCGCGTCCAGTACAAGGATGCCCAGGGGCGCCAGCAGTCCGCCCGCGCCCGGGTGATCGACTTCGACAACACGCCGGGTTCCAATCGCTTCCTCGCCGTGCGCGAGCTGAAGCTCACCGGTGTCCGCACGCCGAACTACAACCGCCGCGCCGACCTCGTCTGTTTCGTCAACGGCCTGCCGCTAGTGTTCATCGAGCTGAAGGCGGTCCACAAGAACATCCGCGAGGGCTTCGACAACAACCTCTCCGACTACATGGACGAGAACGTCATCGCCCACGCCTTCCACCACAATGCCTTACTGATCGTGTCGAACGGCGACCGCGCCCGCTACGGCTCGATCACCAGCGAGTGGGGGCATTTCTCCGAATGGAAGCGGCTCGACGAGGCGGACAAAGGCAGTCTCGAAGCCGAAGTGCTGCTGAACGGCATGCTGGCGCAAGAGCGGCTACTGGACATTATCGAGAATTTCATCCTGTTCGACGACAGCAAGCCGGGCGCCACGCGCAAGGTGATCGCTCGCAACCACCAGGTTCTGGGCGTCAACCGGGCCGTCGCGTCGGTGGAGGGGCAAGATGAACTCAAGCTGACGTTCCCTCTGGAGCAGCGCCTCCGGTACCGCGTCGTCGAACTTCCGCTTGAATCCCGAATTCCGACCGCGAAGCAGTCAGTGCTGGGGCAGTCGGAAGTCGCGTCACCGTTCATTCCCGAAGGACCGGTCGATATCATCGAGCGGGCTCATCCCGACCTCGGCCGGCTCGGCGTGTTCTGGCACACCCAGGGTAGCGGCAAGTCCTATTCCATGGCGTTCTTTGCCGAGAAGGTGCGGCGGAAGCTGGAAGGCAACTTCACCTTCTTGCTGATGACCGACCGAAACGACCTCGACAGCCAGATATACAAGACCTTCGTCGGCTGCGGCATCGCCGACAAGAAGACTCCGCGCGCCGCGTCAGGCGACGATCTGGAGAAGCGGCTGAAGGAAAACCACCGGTATGTCTTCAGCCTCATCCATAAGTTCAACAAGGATATCGCCCCGGAGCAGCCTTACAGCGAGCGCGACGACATCATTGTCATTTCGGACGAGGCACACCGTACCCAGGCAGGACGGCTGGCGCGCAACATGCGCCTCGCGCTGCCGAACGCGTCCTTCATTGGCTTCACCGGTACGCCCCTTTTCAAGCAGGACGAGCTTACAAAACGCATTTTCGGCGACTACATCTCGCGCTACGATTTCAAGCGGTCCGAGGAGGACGGCTCCACCGTCAAGCTGGTCTACGAGAATCGCGGCGAGAAGCTGGGCGTCGCCCGGACCGACCTGAACCGCCGCATCGCGGCGAAGATAGAGGAGGCCGAGCTCGATCCCGACCAGGAGGCGCTGCTCGACAAGCTGCTGGGCCAGGACTACGAGGTCATCACTGCGGACGAACGGCTGGAGAAGATCGCGGCCGACTTCGTCGAACACTGTGCAACTCGCTGGCAATCCGGCAAGTCGATGTTGGTCTGCATTGACAAGATCACCTGTGCCCGGATGCTGCAACTGATAGTTCCGAGATGGGAGGAGAAGACGGCGGCTGTCCGTCTGGCCGCACAAGAGAAGCGCGCGGAGTCGGAGGCGTCAGTTGAAGAGGTTGTCCGCGCCTCTCTTGCCGAGGAGGCCAACGAGCTGGCGGCGCAGGCTGCATGGCTAAACGAAACTATCGTCGAGATCATCATCAGCGAGGCCCAGAACGAGGTCAAAGACTTCGCAAATTGGGGCTTCGACATCATCCCCCACCGCGCTCTGATGAAGCAGGGCTTCGACACTGCCGACGGCCAGCGGGTGGATGTCGAGACTGCATTCAAGGATCCGGACCATCCCTTCCGTGTGGCCATCGTGTGTGCCATGTGGATGACCGGCTTCGACGTGGAATGCCTGTCGACCCTCTACATCGACAAACCGATGAAGGCGCACACCCTGATGCAGGCCATCGCGCGCGCCAACCGCGTCTATCCCGGCAAGGATTTCGGGCTGATCGTCGACTACAACGGCGTGCTAAAGAGCCTGCGGGAGGCCTTGGCGCAATACGCCCTCGGCGATGACGACACTGACGGCGAGGAGGTGGTCGCGCCAATAGAGGAGCGTGTGCAGGCGCTGATAGAGTCCATCGAGGCGACTGAGGCGCACCTACGCGGCCTCGGTTTCAACCCCGCGGCTTTGATCGGCGCGATGGGGTTCGCACGCATCAAGGGTCTGAAGGACGCAGTCGAGGCCGTTTATGCCAGCGACGAGGCCAAGCGCCGGTTCGAGGTCCTAGCTCGACAGGTGTTCGTGCGCTTCAAGGCGCTGCTGATGGAGCCGTCGGTGTTCGCATATGCCGAGCGTCACGACAACGTCGAGGCGATCTACAAGAAGCTCACCGAGAGGCGCGATACTGCGGACGTGACGGAGCTGCTGAAGGAGTTGCACCGGATCGTCAACGAGGCGATCCGCACGCAGGCGCCGGGCGACGACCAGGCCGAGGAGCTGACCTTAGACCTCAGCCAGATCGACATGGAAAAACTGCGCGAAGAATTCGCTAAGAAGGTCCGACACAAGGCGACTGCGCTTCAGGACATCCGTGAGATCGTCGAGCAGAAGCTGGCACAGATGCTGGCCGGCAATCCCTCGCGTATGGACTACCAGCAGAAATACGAGGAGATCGTCGCTGACTACAACCGCGACAAGGACCGCGTCACCATCGAGGAGACTTTCCGGCGGCTCATCGAGCTAGTGGACGAGCTGGACGCCGAACAGAAACGCGCTGTCGAGGAGGGACTCAGCGAGGACGAGCTCGCCCTATTCGACCTTCTGAAGAAGGACAACTTGGGGAAAGCAGAGCGCGAAAGGGTTAAACAGTCAAGCCGCGACCTATTGGCGGCGATCAAGGCGCGACTCGCAGAGCTCGACCACTTCTGGGAGAAGGAGCAGACCAAGGCGGAAATGCAAGTATTCATCCTCGATGAACTCTTCGACAGCCTGCCAACACCGCCATTTGCTGTGGAGGACAAGCAAGCGGTTGCCAGCGACGTCTATACACATATCTGGCAGCAGGCCGTAAGCGGCGAAATTGCGATGGTGGTGTGATAAGCCGCGCCCGTCGTGCTCGGCTCGGTGAAATCCGAAGTGGAGAGACTCAATGATAGACAGGATGCTGGGCGCCGCCCGCTTGAGTGTAGACACCTACGAGGAAGTCGAGAGGGACCGCGGGGCCACCGGACAAGCGCTGATTGTCGTGATACTCGTCACGATCGCCAGCGTAGTCGGCCAGATGCTAGGCGGTGACGGCGTCGACGTCGTGAGGGGCCTCGCCGCCGGCATCATCCGTGGTGTCGCTAGCTGGGCCCTGTGGGCGCTGTTCACCTGGCTGATCGGCGCGACGCTACTGAAGACGGAAGACACCGAAGCCGACTGGGGGCAGCTGGCGCGCGGCACGGGATTCGCCCAAACCCCGGGGTTGCTGAACGTGGTCGGCTTCATACCGGGGATTGGAATAGTCATCTCTCTGCTGACATTCGTGTGGACGTTCGCGGGCATGGTGGTTGCGGTGCGGCAGAGCCTCGACTACACGTCAACGATGCGGGCTGTATTCGTGATCCTGCTGGCATTCATCCCGGTGCTCATCATGAACGGCCTCGTCTTCACCCTGACGGGCGGGAACTAGGGCTCGACCGGCAGACGAAGTGGGCTGATGTTCCCAGGCTGTGTTGAATTATCTGCTCAGCCCGGGGCTAATCTGCATACAGGAGACTGATGGACGACCGGACGAGACAGGACGAAGCGGTCGAGCTGAGGATCGCGGGTCATACCTACGAGGAGATAGCCGAACGGCTCGGATACAAGAGCCGGCATTCGGCGCATAGCGTGGTCCGGAGTTGGGCAAGGCGGAAGGCGAGGGCGGCCAACGAGATTCTGGCTGGGGACGATCGAAGGTCCAGGGATCCGCTGACAGCCGCTCAGAGGCGGTGTTACGACTTCATACGCGGTTTCATTGAGACTGAAGGTCGGTCACCGACAATTACGGAGATCGCGCGACCGCTGAGCCGGTCGCGATCGACAATCCATCAATGTGTAACGCATCTGGTACGCAAGGGCTGGCTGGAGAAACACGGTAGCGGAATGGCGGGCCGGAGTGGTCTGTCGGTGATTCCGGAGCCTGAAGAAGTCTTTGCTTCTCAGAGCGATCGAATGCGGGCGGCCCTCGAGTCGGTGCTGGCATGGGCGGACGACGAGGGGTTTGATGCTGCGTGTCTAGAAGATTCTCGCGAGCTACTCGAGGAGCTAAGTAGCGGCCCGTGTTGAACGTGGTGCTCATCCCTTAATCTGCACTAGGCAGACATAGGGTGTCGTTATCCCGCTGCTGATCCTGCAGTCCAGGCAGACCTACATCGACATCAAGTCGCATTGAGTTGGCGCCAGCGGCGATTCTGTCTGCTGAACCTCCCCACGACCCAGTAGGGAACCTCGCCCCGAAGACCTTCGCTCTGAAGACCCCGGCGGCTGATCGATGAACCACGAAACTCACCTTGCGACTCGCACCAAGATGGGGGCAAGTCCATTCTCCATCCCCAATCACGCCATTGACGACAAACATGCGTTACTGGACTCGCCCCCGAGCTTGCCTATGTCGTGACCCTGCCCCCAACTTACCCTCACTCATAAGTAGAATCTTTTCAGGTTATGGCCCCAATTGGGGCGGGCTGCAAACTCGTTGGGTGTGAGCCCATCCAGGCTCGTGTGCGGGCGTGTTGTGTTGTAGTCGTACCTCCATTCCGCGATGATCCGCCGCGCTTCGGCCAGGCCGGCGAAGAGATGTTCGTTGAGGCACTCGTCGCGCAGGCGGCCGTTGAAGCTCTCGACAAAGCCGTTTTGCACGGGCTTGCCCGGTGCGATGTAGTGCCAGCCAACGCCGCGTTCCTGCTGCCAGCGCAGGATAGCGTTTGAGGTGAGCTCGGTGCCGTTGTCGCTGACCAGCATGCGGGGGCGGCCCCGCAGCTCGACGATGCGGTCCAGCTCCCGAGCCACGCGGACGCCAGACAGCGATGTGTCGACGACGAGGGCGAGGCACTCGCGGCTGAAGTCGTCCACCACCGCCAGGATGCGGAACCGCCTGCCGTCGGCCAATGCATCCGCGACGAAATCGAGCGACCAGCGCTGGTTGCGGTTCCAGGGGAGCAGCAGCGGGGCACGCGTGCCGAGCGCCCGCTTGCGCCCGCCTCGCTTGCGCACCGTGAGCCGTTCCTCGCGATAGCTGCGATAGAGCTTTTTATGATTGAGCCGGATGCCTTCCCTGGCCAGCAGGATGTGCAGACGGCGGTAGCCGAACCGTCGGCGCTGCTCGGCCAATTCCCGCAACCGCTTGCGGATGCCGGCGTCGTCCGGCCGCCTCGATTCATAGCGGTAAGTCTTCGGATCCATCCCGACAAGAGCGCAGGCACGGCGCTGCGAGTGACTAGTCTCCGTCATCGCCCAGGCCGCGGCCTTCCTCCGCAATCTGGGCGTTAGAAGTTTTTTGCAAGTAGCTCGCGCAGCGTCGCCACATCCAGCATCGATTCCGCCAGCAGCTTCTTCAGGCGCCGGTTCTCATCCTCCAGCCCCTTCAGCTTCCTGGCGTCTGATACCTCCATGCCGCCGTACTTGGACCGCCACTTGTAAAACGTCGCGCCGCTGACCCCGTACTTGCGGCAGAGCTCTGCGGCTGGCAACCCCGCCTGGTGCTCTTTGAGGATGCCGATGATCTGTTCCTCGCGATACCTGCTCCGTCTCATGTCCGTCTCCTCCCATTGAACGGACTCTACTCAAAATCGAGGGCGTTTTCGGGGGCAAGGTCAGTCGTAACACGCCTTCGATCTCAGTTGATTAGTAAATCGACATCAAGAATACGCCTCTGACCCTGCTTCACTCTCCCGGACTTCCAAAATTACGTCTTTGCATGGAACGTTTTCGTCCAGCCGCGCGTATTGTCTAGTTGAGACCCAACTTCAGGCGGGCTCTCGCCGCCGAAAATCAGCGAAGATGTACTATCCGCAGGAAGAACCGGGGCGAACCCGGATGGAGAACCCACATGACTAACATCCCTAAAAACGTCATCTTGAACAAGCTCCGGCCCTGGCGCGCACACGCGATTACCCTGCTTCTCGTCGCCGCCGCGCTGACGCTTGCCGCCTGCCTGGGCGGCGGGGACGAGTCCGCGATGACTTCCGACAGCGCGGCGATGCAGGTCGTCGAGGTCGTCAGGGAAGTGCCCGTTGAAAAGGTTGTCGTGCAGGAAGTGTTTGTTGAAAGGGAAAGGGTGGTCGAAAAAGTCGTTATGGCGGCCCCTACCCCGGCCCAGGCTCAGGCCGTCCAACTGGAGTCGGAGTCGGCCGGGACGGGCGCCCTCCAGGACATCGGCGACACTCAGCAGCAGGTCGTCCAGTCTGCAATCCAGAAACGCATCATCATCTACACCGTCGACATGACGCTGGAGATCGTCGACGTGGCGACCTCCGTCGACGAGGTCGGCGCGATGGCCCGGGAGATGGGTGGCTGGATCGTCTCCACCAGCCGCGCGGAGCGGCACGTGGGGTTTATCTCCATCCGCGTGCCCGCCGAGCGCCTCGACGAGGCCGTCGCCCGCCTGAGAGGAATGGCCGTAGACGTGCAGGCCGAGAACGCCAGCAGCCGGGACGTTACCGACGAATACGTCGACCTGACCTCACGTCTTGGCAACCTCGAGGCGACCGAGACCGCTCTCCTGCGGCTGTTCGATCGCGCCGCCACGGTCGAGGAAGCGCTCGACGTTCAGCGGACACTCTCGCAAGTCCAGGGAGAAATCGAGGTCATCAAGGGGCGCATCAACTTCCTCGAGCAGACCTCCGCGTTCTCGCTGATCAATGTCGCCCTGGTGCTGGAGCCGCAGTCCATGGAGATAGACGCGGGCGGCGACCAGATCGCCGGGGTCGGTCAGCCCGTCAGGTTCCGCGCCCTCTTCAAACCCCCCGAAGGCATCGACCGCTTCTCATACGTCTGGGACTTCGGCGACGGCTCCGGGCCGTTCTACAGCGACCGGACGGCGCCCACCGCCGATGAAGACACCCGGGTGACTGCGCCTGTGACGCACGTCTATTACGACGTCGAAAACTCTCCGTACTTCGCCGAGATCACGATCACCGGCACCGGCGACTCCGGTGTGGCCGAAGCCAAGGCCTCGGTCGTCGTAACCGTCAGCGAGATTCCGGTCATTACCGTGTTCGCAGGCACGGAGAAAACCGTCGAAGAGGGTGAGGAGGCCGAGTTCTCCGGCTCGTTCACCCGACCCGAGGGCGTTTCCGACCTGAAATTCACGTGGACCTTCGGCGACGGCTCGGCGACTGTTACAGGAGACGTCGCGACGGGCGTCACGACGGCGGCCACGACGCATCTGTACGCCAACTACCGCCCCGACCCCTACACCGCGACTCTTACGGTCACCGGCAAGACAGACGCCGGCGACATCGAGGCCTCAGACAGAATAAGCGTTTTCGTCACCGAAAAGGAGAGCCTGGTGATCGGCGGCTGGAGCGCCGGCGAGACCGGCCGGACCGCTATCCGGGCGCTGTCCGCGGTCGGCGCCGTCCTGGCTCAAGCGGCAATCTGGATCGGCATCTTCAGCCCGGTCTGGATCGCGGTTCTGGTCGTCGGCTTCTTCGTCAGGCACCGGATGAGGAGATAACCGCGGTAACGACGAATATAGTTACGGTTGCAGAGCAGGTGAATTGAGGAGAGGTATTCGATCAGGTCGAACCACTCTCGATTGTGCTAATTCCGTGAGGTGATAGAAGCAGGAGAGACAGCCTTGTACCGGCTAACGGCCCTAACGGCGGGGCGTGACGCCCCGCCATTTACACTGACTGATGGCGCCGGAGGCTCGGTACAGCAGGCGCGGTTTCCCCGTATATCGTTCCCCATGCTATCTAGGCCGCAAGCGTCGAGTCGCTTCCTTGCCGCAAACGGCCGTTCTCCGTCTCCAACTGCTTGAGCCGTCGCGCCTGGTCGATCCACAGCCCCCCGTACTCCGCCCGCCAGCGGTAGAAGGTCTGCTCCGTCACCCCTATCTTCCGACTGGCTTGAGCCACCGTGCCGCCTTCAGCCATGGCCACCTCGACCTCCCGCAGCTTCTTGATCACCTGCTCCGGCGTATGCTTCCGCCTTGCCATCCGTTCCCCCTCCTGTGGCCCAGTTCCTAACATTTATCCTGGACCAGGTTTCGGGGGGCAGGTCACAATTGGCCTTGCCCCCATCTTTGTACCAGTCGCAACGTTAGTTTCGCGGTTCATCGAACAACTGCCGGGGTCTTCAGAACGAAGGTCTTCGGGGCGAGGTTGCCCAGCGCGCCGTGGGGACGCTCGGCATTGTAGTACCTTCGCCAAGCTTCGATCTTCTCGCTAGCATCGGCCAACGACAGGAACCAGTTCTCGTTCAGACATTCCGCCCGCAGCCTGGCGTTGAAGGCCTCGATCATCGCGTTGTCGGTGGGCTTGCCCGGCCGGCTGAAGTCCAACTCCACACCGTTGAGGTACGCCCACTGGTCCAGAGCCTTGGAGGTGAACTCGGGGCCGTTGTCCATGGCTATGGTTTGAGGCTTCCTGCCTTGCAGCGCCAGCAGGGCCAATGTCTCCACCACGCGATGGCCTCCCAGGCTCCCGTCGACCAGGATCGCCAGACTCTCACGACTGAAGTTATCCACCAGCGTCGAGGGACGGAGCGGCGAGCGTGTCGATGTCCACCGCGCGGGAGCGCTCGCTCGTTCCGGCCGCGTTGATCGCCCTGATCCGGTAGCTGTAGGGCGTCTCCGCCTGCACCGTGGCATCGGTATAGGTGGTGGCCGCAGTCCCGGTGTTCGCCACGAGAATGTGGAATTCGCCCTCGGCATCGGTATCGCGGTTGCGCCGGAGTATCACGTAGCCGCTGATGGAATCGTCGCCGGGGTCGTCCCAGCCGAGGAGCACTCCGTTGAAGGCCGCCGCCACTATCAGGCGAGTGGGCTTGGCGGGCGGCTTCGCAGATGCTTGCGTTTCTTCCCGCTGCTCCTGCTTGCGCTCCACCGGGGTCGTGGTCAGCGCGGCGAGCGTGTCGATGTCCACCGCGCGGGAGCGCTCGCTCGTTCCGGCCGCGTTGATCGCCCTGATCCGGTAGCTGTAGGGCGCCTCCGGCTGCACCGTGTCATCGATATAGCTCGTGGCCGCCGTGCCCGTGTCCGCCACCAGCGTGGTGAACTGGCCGCCGGCATCGGTATCGCGGTTGCGCCGCAGGACCACGTAGCCGGTGATGGAGTTGTCGCCGGGATCGACCCAGACGAGGATCACTCCGTTGAAGGCCGCCGCCGCCATCAGGCCAGTGGGCTTGGCGGGCGCTTGCGCCTCCAACCGGGGGCTAGTTTGTCCCCGGCGCTCAACGGACCGCTCCGCAGGTGCTTGCGTTTCTTCCTGCTGCTCCTGCTTGCGCTCCACCGGGGTCGTGGTCAGCGCGGCGGGCGTGCCGATGTCCACCCCGCGGGAGCGCTCGCTGCGTGGCTCCGGCACCCGCACCGTCACCGTCGGCAGCGGGTAGTCCTCGAAGTCGTAGTTCGACTGCGCCTGGCTCTGCGAATCCATCGTCGTGCCCGAGGCCTCGTGGCTCAGCGCCGCCGTCCCGGACGCGGAGGATCGGACGTCCACCGTCACCGTCTGACTCCGGAACCAGTTCTCGCCGGTGAACCGCAGCGTCGCCGGGGACGCGGTCGCCACGGCCGTGTTAGAAGAGCTCACCCCTATACTCACCGGGTTCGCGGTTGTGGAGTCGGACGCCGCCATCAGGCGCACCTGATACGTCGCCGTGCCCCCCGCCGCGACCTCCAGGACCGCGTCGCCCGCGCCGCCCGCCACCTGGAGCTTCCTGCGGCCTTGCCGGTCCACCCGCAGCTCCGTCAGCGCCGGCAGCGCCTCGAACTCGTCGTAGGGCAGCGACCGCAGCGACGGGTTCTGCTGCAGCCGCAGCGTCGCGAGCGACCGCAGGCCCGCGAACACCCCGGCCGGCAGCGACCGCAGCCGGTTCTTGTTCAGGTTCAGCGTCTGCAGGCTCGTCAGCCCGCCGAACACCTCGGCCGGCAGCGACCGCAGCCCGGTGTCCGCGAGGTCCAACTCCTCCAGGTTCAACAGCCCCTCGAAGTCCTGCCGCCGCAGGCTGAGCGTGAACCCCGACTCGGTGGATGGGTTGCGGCGCAGGCCGAGGAACCTCACCTTCGCCAGATGCGTCTCGTTCACCTCGGCGCAGCCGCCCTTGAATCCGTGCACGTACTTCAGCCGCACCAGGATGCGGTCGCGGACGCGCGCCGTGCGGTCGCAGATGCCCTGGATGCGGAGCTGGTCGTTGTCGACGATGATGACCCTCGCGTGACACGGGTCGCACGCCGCGCCCTCCGATGACGCCTGGAACGCGACCACCGGCGACAGTCCGGGATCCTTTTCGAGTTTCAGTTGGATGTACTCGTCCCCCTCGATTTCCAGATCGTCAATTACCGTCAACCGCACTTCCTTGCGGGCCGTGAACACCGAGCCGTCCGGTTCGAAGTCCGAAGGGGCGATTTCGACCCCCACGGACAGGCCATCGAAGTCCACATTGCTGGTTGCCTGGCCTTGTTGGCCGGTTCCCTTGGTGCTGAAGGCTATATGGATGCTCGCAGCGGGCACCGGCACACCGGCCGCCGTCCTGGCGACGATCGCGACAACGGTGTCGCCGTGCGCGGCGTCCTCGGCGAACCTGTACTCGGGCTGCTCGTGCCACACGGTTACGGCCGGATCGGCCACCAGGACGCCCACGGTCGCCGTAGCGGGCGTGCCCGCCACGTAGCCCGTCCCGTCCCGCACGGTCGCCGTGATGCTGCCGTTCTGCGTGACCTCGTGGCCGGCAAATTCGTCCCACGCCAACATCCTCAGCTCTGCGGTGTCCTGGCCTGCCCCGAAGGTCACGGTTTGCAAAAGCGCCGATCCCTCCAGAAAGTCCCGGTCCTGCGTGAGCACGACGTTGACGTCCAGCTCCTCCGTGGCGACCGTGCGGGTCAGCGTGAAATCCATGTGGTCAAGCTCCGCGATGATCGTCTGACGGTCCGCCGCGATGGTCACCTCAGGCGTGGTCTGCGCCGAGACCGGCTTGGCCCCGAAGTGCAGGACCACCGCCAACACGGCGACCGGTAGGGCCAGCGCCGCTATGGCGGCGAGCAGGATGGGGAATCGTCGTCTAGCGGTGCGAGTCATCATGGCTCCTACTCGTGCTTGCGCGGGGGTATGGGACGCAGCCCGTCCGGTCCACAGGCGTCAGCCGCTAGCGGCGCGGAGGGCGCGGTGCATTGTTGAAAGGCGTCCGACGCCGGGCCGCGGCAAGCGCCCCGGGGGAGCGTCCTTCGAGGACTTCGAGGATGTGAGCCGCGCGCTCCGACAGAGCGGCGATGGCGGAGGATCGGACCTGCCCGGACGAGCCGGGTGGGGCGAGGTGGCTAGAGCAGAGGGAAAATCCGGGCGGTGAAGGTCCGTGCTAGTCACGGGCGCCGGAGTGGGCCGAGCGGCTCGGCGCGTGCATGGAGTCGTCGAGAGTCATGAGAACGCCTCCCCCGTGAGTGAGGGCCTCCCCGCCGTCCGGCGCGATGCCCCTCTTGTTCTCAAGAGGGAATCGAACAGGACGCGCGCGATGTGTGTCAATGACATAAGCTCACTTGGTCAAAGCGCTGCATTCGGCCCACGGCGTGCTATGCCATAATCCGCCTCGGCATAGTGCCGTCCCCCGCGGACGGCCCCTGTATGGACACTCGCGACCTTGTCGGGCCTGCCCCCGCTTGAGAGCCTGCGCTTCTTCGAGGCCGCGGCCCGCCATGAGAGCTTCGCGCGCGCCGCGGCCGAGCTGGGTGTCACGGCGGCGGCCGTCGCCTACCACGTCCGCGCCCTCGAAGCGCACCTCGACGCCCCGCTCTTCGAACGCAGGCAAAGGGGCGTGCTGCTCAACCCGCGGGGCCAGGCCCACCTCAAGGAGATACAGCACATACTGGCCGAAGTCCACGGCGTCTCCGAGCGCCACCGCCGCCAGCCGCGGCGCGTCCGGATCATCTCGGTGGAGGCGGTCGCCGAGAAGTGGCTGGTGCCGAGGCTGGCGGCTCTCGAGACGACCCATCCCGGCATCGCCATCGAGCTGGAGACCGACCACCGCGGTGTCGACCCCGGCAGCCGCGACTTCGACGCCTGGATCGCCTACACCGGCGCGACCGCGGCGCCGCGCCCGGTGACGCGGCGCGCGGACACGCTGATCGAGGAGACGCTCTACGAGGAGCAGCTGCTGCCGGTGTGCAGCCCGGCCCTGCTGGCGGCGCGCGGGCAGCCCCGCGGCCCGGCCGAGCTGGACGGCTGGCCCCTGCTCTACGACCTGGGCTGGGACACCGACTGGGCGTACTGGTCGGCCTGCCAGAACCAGCCTGCACCGGACCTCTCGCGGTCCTCGGGCTTCCGCCTGTACAGCATGCTGGTCAACGCTGCCGTCCAGGGGCTCGGGGTCGCCATCGGGCGTCCGGCGCTGATAGCGGACGAGCTCGCGACCCGGCTGCTGGTCCCCGTGCTGGACCAGCAGGCCGACGCCCCCGAGCGCTGCTGCCTTATCACCACCGCGGGCTCGCGGCGCAAACCCGAAGTCCAGGCATTCCGCCGATGGATCCTGCGACAGGCCCAATCGCCCGCGCATCCAAGCCGTCCGCCACGTGACGACAGCCCGAGTCGGTAACAGAGTGGATACCCCTACCGATGCGGGCGGCGCCGCCAGGTCCGCTTCGGGACGCGCCCGCCGCGGACGGCCAACGTCACGCAGTCGCCAACCGACATCAGGCCTGTCGTGGTCGGAGATTGCCCGCCGCCTCAGGACCTATGCCTACACCATGAGTTGATAGCGGCGGAGGAGGGCTACTGGATGCCTGCAACCGTCGCCGCCCTGACCAAACCTGTCTCGCTTCAAGCCCGTCACGTCCTTACTCACCTCGACAGGTCAGCTTCGCGTCCTTCCCCGCAGCACGACTCGAACGATCACCGCTACAGCCAATGCCAGCGGCAGCGTAAGAAGCGCCCACCAGCCGGACACGCTCTCCGCCGGACGCTGTCGGACCTCCGCCGCAGGCCTACTGCTCAAACCTGGTGCCAGCGCAGAGCTCGGGTCACCCTCCTGCTGCTCGACGGCCGCAGCACAGTCCGGCAACTCAAGCTCGGCCAGATCGTTGAACTCGATCCCCCTCAATCCGACCGGTAGGCACCCCGTCAACCGGTTTTTCTTCACATTCAACTTTGTCAGACTGGTCAGCTGCCCCAACTCCGCAGGAATCTCCCCAGTCAGGTCATTGTGGGAGAGACCTAGAGTCCTGAGTGCCTTCAATTGCCCCAACTCCGCCGGGATTTGACCGGTCAACGCATTCCCGCTGAGGCCCAGGGTCTCAAGCTCCGCGAGCGCACCCAGTTCTGACGGAATGTCTCCCCTCAGGTCATTCAGGCTGAGGTGCAACTCCCGCAGTTTGGCGAGTCCGCCCAGCTCGGACGGAATGTCCCCAGTCACAAGAGTCCGGCGGAGGTTTAGGATCTCAAGCTCCGCGAGCGCACCTAGTTCTGGCGGAATGTCTCCCCGCAGGACAGTCCAACTGAGGTCCAGCACCTGCAGTTTGGCGAGTGCACCCAGCTCGGCCGGAATCCCCCAATTCACATCACTCCCGGTGAGGGGCTGGCTTTCAAGCTTGCTGAGGTTCAAGATTTCAAGCTCCGCGAGTGCACCCAGTTCTGGCGGTATGCGTGCCGTCAGATCAGTGCTGCTGAGGTTCAGCACCCGCAGTTCGGCAAGTTGCCCCAGCTGCCACGGTATCCAGCCTGCAAGGGAGTAATTGCTACTGAGGTCCAGCCACCTCAACTGCGCCATCTGACCTAACGCAGCCGGGATCCTTCCGGACAGATAATTGCGGCTAAGGTCCAACCTTTCCAGCTTCGTCAGGCTGCCGAACTCTGCCGGGATGGCTCCGCCCAAACTGTTATTCGACAGGTCCAGTACCCGCAATTCAGTAAGCTCACCCAGCTGCGACGAGATCGTGCCGGTTATCCCAAGTCCCCTGAGCGTCAAGCCCGTCACTCGCGCCGGTGAGCCTTCGACTGTAATCCACTTCCACCTATCAATCGGCGTAGCCGACCACGAGTTCGTTGCAGGTCCCAAGAGCAGCACATCCCGCAACCCCATGAGCGCCTCGCAGTCGCGCACCAGCCCAGGATTCGCTTCCGGCTCTACCACTACCGTGCCCTCCGAGCACGCCGCCACATCCGCCGGCACCTCTTGGTATTTTGTCCATGTACCTGTCATCGTCCCGTCCTCATCCGCTTGCGCCAGCACCTCCACGTCCGCCCCGTCCACAGCCATTGTGAAGAGGATCAGCGGGCGCGCGTCCCCCTCGATGACCGCTTCCGTGTAGTCGCAACTGTTTCCCCCGAAATAGGCTGGTGCGCCATCTGCCAACACCGCGATACGCGTGCCGTTCGGCGACCACGCGGCCGCCGCGTACGAATAGACCTTCGGGTCGGATATCCCCAGACCTACCAGCCCGCTTCCGTCGGCCCCCACCACATAGACCCCGTCAGTTGTAGGTGAACGAGAGCAGTTATGCCCCGCCAGCTCCCGGTTCTCAGTGAACAGGATCTTCGATCCGTCGGGCGACCATGCCAGCGTCCGGATATACGCCGCTGGCCGCGTAGCCGGATCCCAAACGACGTCAGGAATGGGAGCTATCCTCCGCTCGTCCGTCCCGTCCGCCGCGATCGTGTAGATAGCCACTTCGCGGCCATCGGCTTTGGCGAACGCTATCCGTGACCCGTCCGGCGACCACACAGGCCCACTCAGCGTGTCCGTCAGCCGTCGCAAGTCGCCTCCGCCCGCCCTCACCGTGTAGATTGAGAACCCCGATTCGCCATCATCTCCTGCAAACGCGAGATGCGTGCCGTCAGGCGACCACGCCGGCGGCCGCATCGCCAGTGAGTCGAACTGTTCGACAATGACCCGCTGGTCTGTCCCGTCGGCCGCCATCGTCATCAGCGCGACACGATTTGGCCATTCGAGCGGATCGCCGCCCGCTAGAAATGCAACACGCTCTCCGTCCGGCGACCAGGACGGAGAGTTGTCGAAGCGGCGGTAGTTCGTCAGCAGCTGCGGCTGCCTGCCGTCGATGCTCGCAGTAGCGATCTGATAGCTGTGCAACTCTACAGCCCCACTCCGTCCAGACTGCCTGATCGCTTGTTCGATATCTCTCTTCGGGTACTCGCAGGTGGAATACGCCACCTGTTTCCCGTCCGGGGAGATGTCGAACGCCATCATCCCGCCAATGACCCCTCGCCAATCATCTGGTATGTCTACCGAACCCGTTGCCACTTGCGTCCGTCGCGCTCCGTCCTCACTCACCGCGTACAAATTTGCTCTCTGGGTGAACAGGATTTGGTCGCCGTCAGGACTCCATTGCACAAACTGGTCAGAAAGCCAAGGTAGCAAAGCGTAAGGTACGAGAACGATTGTCGGATAACACGGCGGGCCGACAAACACTGATTGAGGAGTCACCTGCGGCTCGGCGCCTGCAGTTCGCCGTGACTCGGCGGCGTTGGCTGAGGGCTGCCGGAACTCCGGGACAGCACTACCGCTCAACCCCCGTCTCGCGGTACTGGTCGGATCACCGTCGGTTCGCTCGTGGGCGGCCGCCCCCAACAGGGTCGCCATCACTACCGCAGTCAGCAACCCCAACCTGCCTAGCACCAAGCCCCTAATGTATTTCACTGCGTCAGCACATCAGCCGCCCACTCGCCACGGCACCACTACTCCTACGATCATCGCTCCAGCCAGCGCCAGCGGTATCGTCGCCAAAGCCCACTAGACCGACGGCCGCACGGCCGGAGACGAAAATGACCAGACGGGCGGCGACGCTTGGCCATTTTCATCGGAGTCCCAGCAGAGAACAGTCCCGTCCTCGTGCAACCGGTAGTAGTGAGTTCTGCCGTTGGTGTTCAGTACGCACCACTAGTCTTCCGGACGAGACGTGTCGCCATGATCCGCGCTTACCCAGCAGAAACATCCGTCTGGTCCGAGCGCGCAGATTTCGTAACCGCCGCCGTTGTGAATAGCCGGCTCCTCGTTGCACACGGCTGTGCTCATAAGAAGCGCCACCGCCAGGGGGGCTGCTGCCAAGATGATCCGGCTTATCCACGGCGCCACAATCTCACTCAGCGCTACTGAAGTGGCCCATACATCGCCGAAACGTCCAATGGGTTTGAGCAAAATCGCCGGCTACCCAGGTCAATCCCCCGCATCCGCATCTTCCTGTCCGCTGCTCCCCTTATGTGAGAGATTATGCCGTCTGCCTCTAATTCGTTCCCCAGGTACTTTCGATATTGTGCTTGTGAAAATGGAACGATTTGGCTCGAACGAGCGTAGTTCTTAGTAGAGTCCCCCGAAAGGAGCACGGACCGTGAGGGCAGCATATGACCGATGAACAAGCCATTCTGCGCTGCCAGGACGGCGAGCGTGAAGCATTCCGTCATCTGGTAGACGAGTACAAGGATGTTCTGTACGGCACGGCGCTCCTGATGATGAGGAATCCGGCGCTGGCCGAGGAGCAGGTCCAGGAAGCCTTCCTGGCCGCCTGGCGAGGAATTCAGGGCTTTAGGCCGGGCCGTCCGTTCAAGCCCTGGCTTGTGCGCATCCTGGTGAACAAGATCGTGTCGCTGCGCAGAACGCGGGCGATTCCCACGGTACGCCTTCAAGACCACGACAGCCCCGAAGACCTCCCTCATCCGGCCGAGGCCGTGCAGGCGCAGCTAGACCGTCAGATGGTCAGAGGGGCCCTCGCCGGCCTCGCGCCGGATCACCGGGAAGTCATCGTTCTGCGCTACTTCGCCGATCTGACGGTCCCGGAGCTGGCCGAAACAATCGGCGTGCCTTTGGGGACAGTCAAGTCCAGGCTGCACCGGGCGCTGGGCCGGCTAACAGATCAACTAACGACGGATGACGAGAGAGAGGATAACGACGATGGCTAACAACTTTTCGTCAGAACAAGACATGGAACGCGCTCTGAAGCGGCACTTTGCGGCGGAGGCAGACGACCTTCGCGCGCCCGAGAACCTTTGGGAGTCGCTGGAAGGCCGTCTCGAGGGTCCACCTGCGTCGCGGGGCTGGCGGAAGATCATAGCCGCCATTGGTCGGATATGGACTCCCGCCTTGGCCGTTAGCGCGTCAGGAGCGGTTGTAGTGGCCGTCTTGGCGGTCTTTTTGACCTCCCGCGGCGGCGGAGAGGTCCAAATCGTCGAGGTCATAAAGGAAGTCCCGGTGGAGAAGGTAGTGGAAGCTCCGGCTACGCAGGCCGCAACTCGGGTCGTAGAGGTCGAGAGGCAAGTAGCGGTCGAAAAGGTCGTAACCCAAACTGTTGAGAAGTCGGTCCGGGCGCCGACGCAGAGAGCGCAGACACCGGCTCCGGCGGCTCGCAGCGCCCCCACCGCCCGTCCTCCCGCCACCACGTTTCAGGATCAACCGCGGCAGCCGCTCGTTGCTACCTCTGAAGACGCCGTCTCGACCTTCAGCCTGGATACCGACCGCACGTCATACCAGCTTGCGCTCGCCTGGGCGCGTCAGGGCTATGACGTCGAGCCTGACTCGGTGAGGGCCGAAGAGTGGATAAACGCCTTCAACTACCAATACGATCCGCCCTCGGACGATTGGGGGTTCGCAATCTCGACCGACGTGCTGGCGCATCCGCTGGACGACCACAAGCACCTGGCCCGAATCGGGTTCCAGGCGGCCAGGGTCGCCGACGACCGACCGCTGAACGTCACGCTGGTGCTGGACGCCTCGGGCTCCATGGCCGACGGAAATCGCGTGGAGATCGCCCGGGCCGCGGCGGAGGCGATAAGACGGAGCCTGCGATCGCAAGACCGGATTGCCGTCGTTCACTTCACCCAGGACGTGGTCCACGAGCTCACCGTCACGCATGGAAGGGCTGACCGCGTGGCGGTGCTCAGCTCCATCGAGCAGCTGCGGCCGCGCGGCAGCACCAACGTCCAGGCCGGTCTCGATCTCGGAGTGCGTCTGGCTAACGAGGCGCGCGTCGAACGTCCGGACGCCTATAACTACATCGTTCTGATGTCGGACGGCGTCGCCAACGTCGACGCCACCAACCCGTTCGCGATCCTGGAGTCGGCTTACGACCGGGATGCCAGCAACCCGCTGCGCCTCATCACGATCGGCGTGGGCATCAGCAACTACAACGACGTCTTGCTGGAGCAGCTTGCCCAGTACGGCAACGGCTGGTACCGCTACCTGGACGACACCGACCAGGCGCGGGCGACCTTCAGCCGCGAGAACTGGCTGGTTCTGTCCACGCCGTTCGCCGACCAGACCCGCGCGCAGGTCACCTGGGACCCGGACGTCGTGAGGTACTGGCGCATCATCGGCTACGAGAACCGGGTCACCTCCGACGAGAGCTTTGCGCAGGACCGTAAGGAATTCGCCGAGATTCACTCCGGCGCGGCGACCACCGTCTTCTATGAGCTCGAACTGCACGAACGCGCGTTCGGGACCGGAGACGTCAAGCTGGGCCGGGTTGAACTGCGCTGGGTGGTGCCGGACACCGGACAATCCCGAGGTCAGCAGGCCGAGATAGTCGGTCGCATCGACACTGGCTTCAGGTCAGATGTGGACCCTCTGCTGCGGCTTGGCGCGATCGTCGCGCTTGCGGCTGATCGGTACAGCGTTCTGCCTGACGGCTATGAAGGCGAGGACGTTGACGCTTCGGGCGACCTGTCCAGGCTGTCTGAGCTTCTGGGGTCACTCCGAAGCAACCTCGGCGGGCTGGACGCCTACCAGGACTTCAGCTTCCTCCTCGGGCGCATGGTTGAAACCGCCGTAGCGCAGGCTCCCCCGGCCACGCCCACCGGCTACAGCCCGTAGCAGCCCGCGCCTGCCGGTCCCACCGACCGGCAGGCGCCAAGGGGCGTCCGACCCTAAGTTTGCTTACTGATCGACCGCAACGCCGGGCACAGCTGGTTCTGCGACGTGAACGGAGTCCGGTCGCTCCAGTCGGACGAGAAGCGGATCGACCGGTTGGTGCGTGAGACAGCCTACTTGCACTGACTGCGTGAAAGGCACCGACCGGCACATCCGAAGGTCGGTCCAAGAGTAATGGGGTTGACCCGGTTTGACAGGACACATTCACTATGCCGCTGCTTTGGTCCTGGCGTCGAGTCTTGCGCGCCTCCGTTGGTAGTCATCTGGGGACAGGTATCGAAGCGCTGAATGCAGCCTCAAGCGGTTGTAAAAGACTTCCATGAACTCGAATATCGCGTTACGGGCTTGGGCACGGGTTGGCCATGCGTGCATATGAACGAGCTCGGTTTTGAGGGTGGCGAAGAAGCTCTCGGCGACGGCGTTGTCCCAGCACTGACCCGGCCGGGACAGGGACTGGCGTATGCCGTTGGCGTCGAGCAGATCGCCGAACACGGTCGAGGCGTATTGCGAGCCGCGGTCTGAATGCAATATCAGCCCGGGAGCGGGCCGGCGATGCTGGATGGCCATGCGTAGAGCGTCGCAGACGAGTTCTGTACGCATGTGGTCGGCCATGGCCCAGCCGACGACGCGCCGCGAGGCGACGTCGATCACCGTGGCCAGGTAGAGCCAGCCTTCCCAGGTGCGGATGTAGGTAACGTCGGAGCACCACAGCCGATCGATCTCGTTGGCATCGGGGACGAAGCTGCGCTTGACCAGATCCACGGCGGTCGTGGCCGCATCGGGATCGGCGATGGTGGTGCGCCTAAACCGTCGCTTGCACCGCCCCACGATGCTGTTATGACGCATGCGCCGCGCCACCCGCTTGCGCCCGCACGCCTGGCCATCGTTACGCAGCTGAGCATGAACCCGCGGGGATCCATAGGTGCCGCGGCTGGCGGTGTGGATGTCTTTGATCTTGGCGAGTAGGGCTTCATCAGAGGACTGGCGCGCCGAAGGGATCTGCCTGGCCCAGCCGTAGTAGGCGGCACGGGAGACCTCGAGCATCACGCACGCCCGGCGGGCATTGCTACGCTCAACCCTCTCCGCCTCGATGAACGGGTACACGTTCACCGGGTCTCCTTGGCGAAGAAAGCCGTTGCGCGCTTCAGGATGTCGCGCTCTTGCCGCAGAATGCGGTTCTCCTTGCGCAGCCGGGCCAGTTCCACACGCTCTTCGGTGCCGAGCCCTTCGCGCTCACCGGCGTCGATCTCGGCCTGCATCACCCATCTGCGGACCGCCGTCTCAGTCAGGCCCAAGTCTCGGCAGACTTGGCCGATGGACCGATCGCCTGCCTGGCATAGCTCTACGACTTCAGCCTTGAACTCCAGTGTGAACGAACGCCTTTTTCGCTGCTCTCGCTTCTCCATCTAGACATCCTCTCCGGGGCAACGCCCCACATTTTGGATGTCCGCCAAAACGGGTCAAGTCCAGAATGTTAGAAACGGAGCCAAGGGAGGGGCCAAGTCAGTAGGGGATTACCATGTTGCCCTCCTACGTGAGAATTGAGCATGAGAAGAGATCGTTCCAGCCGGTGTGGGCGGATGTCAGTCGAGCGAACGAAACTCTTGGAAAGCCAAAGGGGACGGGAATGGAGAATCCTGGACAAACAGGTAGTCAAATCACCAGGCGACGAATACTGCGAGGGGCGCTCGTGGGTGGTGTCGGGGTGGCCGCTCTGACCGGCTGTCGAGAAACGCAAATAGTCGAAAAAGAAGTGGTGGTCGAGAGAGTCGTAACTCAGGTAGTCGAGGAACCTGTGGTGGTGATCGCGGCCGCTGGGACGCCAATATACACGCCAATTATCAGTCTGCGGTTCCAGCTTTGGGACCCGGCTCTCTTGCCGGCCCTGAGGGAAATCGCCGACTTGGCGAGCGCATGGGCTCCGTACATCAACGTGGATGTCGAAGCTCCGAGCGATTATTGGACGAAGCTGCGGGCCGCCATCGCGGGATGCACAGCCCCGGACTCGTGGTGGATGGATGGCGTCAGCCTCCGGTCTTGGGCGAACAAGGGAGCGTTGGCGGACGTGACGGAGTTCTTCAAGCGGGATTTCCCTTCGCTCGACCTTGATGCGGCATGGAAGCCTTCGGTCGATTACTACGCCTTCGGGGGCAAACGCTGGGGACTCCCGAACATGTATACGACCGTAGCCCTGACCTACAACGAGGACATGGTCACCGAGGCGGGGCTTCCCCCGCTCAGGGAAATAGAAGAGGAATGGACATGGGACGATCTCCTGGAGGTCGCCTTGAAACTCAAAAAGAAGGACGGCGACGAGATTACCCAATACGGTTTCCACTCGACCAACGGCATTGAGACCGGTTGGCTTAACTGGGTGCGGTCCGCCGGCGGTGACTTCATCGACGAAGAGAACCGCAAGGCGATAATTGACTCAGCGGCGGGTCGAAACGCCTTCCAGTATCTCGCGGACTTCCGTCTCAAGCACGGCGCATCGGCCGGCCAGGCGGTTTTGGCAACGGCCAACGCCGGCCAGCTCTTTCTCAACAGGAGGCTGGCGATTGTCCCGGAGGGAAGCTGGCGACTGGCGGACAACGCCAAGAACCAGGCTTTCGCCTGGGACGTAGTGGAGATGCCGTCGCATCCGCAGACGGGGAAGCAGGGAGGCACAACCAACATCATCGGCATGGTCATGAACCCGGCCACCGAGTTCAAAGAGGAGACCTGGGAGTGGCTGAAATTCAACTTGCGCGTCGAAGCGCAAAACATCCTGGCCGCGACCAACACGCTCACCCCCGTGCGCGAAAGCTCGGGGAAGCTGCGCTTCGGTCCGGTCGTGGCGGGCGGTCCGCCGAACCGGCTGGCGCTCTTCCGCGCCCGCGCTTACACGACGGCATTGCCCGCCGACCCGTACGCGACTTGGAGCCAGTTGGTCAAGGCGTCACAAGACTGGGAGCGCAGGATCTTCACCGGCGGGCTTTCCGTGGAAGAGGGCTTGGCCGGTATGCAGAACGACGAACAGAAGCTACTGGATTGGACTGCTCCGTAATTCGGCGGTCGCACAGCCCCCGGCCCCAGACTCTCGATACGCCGCTTCGATGCTCGTTTCTCCTACGACGGCAAATTTCCAGCGGCTCGCCGGACGAAGGCTCAACTCGACGAAACTGGTGCCGCCCCTGACAATTCTTCGAAGATGGCTTGGGACATTGATACGAAGACCGGTAAACCACTTGTCAGGCGGGAGACGCCGCTCAGCGATTTGGCAGAAATGCCCGCATATCCGGCAAGTACTCTACTCGTTCAGGCGCGGCCGTCCATGTGCAATTAGCCAACTTCCAGAAATTGCCTAATCGAGGGTTGGCGTGACTACCTGCCCCGCCGCCATACGTCGGAATTCATGAACACGAGAACTGCTAAAACCAGAACCACGGCGCCACCTATGGCTATTCCCAAGGCCAGCGAGGGGACCGACAGCGTGCCTTCCCTTGAATCAGTAGTCGCGACACTGCTCAGAGAGCTTTGGCGCTCCGAAAGTTCGCACTCATAAAGGCCCTGAATCCCGCTAACGTCGCGTACGTTGGAAACGTCCCCGAGCTGCGCGTCGTATTTGAAAATAGGGTCAACGGTCATCTCTTGCGGAGAGATAACCGTGTTCAGCCGCGTGAGATAGGCGTACCGTCTGGATAGGTCTTGTAACAAGGGGTGCGTCACAACAAGCTCCCGCGTCGGAGCGGCGTACTCGGTAATAAAGGCTTGCCCCCCATACTCGTTGGCTTTTTCACCCATTAGTCGTCGATAGTTATTGCTCCCGAAACGGTCAAAGAAGACCAACTCTTCATCAGCTATTTCCATCCTGGCGTAGTTCGCAGGAGCGGCTTGCGTGTCGGCGTAGATCCACGTCATGACCGCCATGTTCGGATTGGCCGCAACGGCTGTGAGCCGCAGCGGAATCATCGGGGCGCTTGAGGGATAGGTCACCTTGACAGGCTCGATGTCCTGCACTCCCTTGTCCGGGCGTAGTTTCATCGCGAGAAAAACGAAGGTCTCTTCAACGTACACGTCGATCAGCGGCTCCATCTCCTCGGTGACCCGATAGCTGTTCTCCCTTAGCCACGTCACTAGCGCCTCGGGGTCTTCCGATCCCACCACGTCGAATCCATAGGGTCCAACCTCACCGCTGGCGAAGACTTCCACCTGTGCGGGAGCAGCCTCGACTACCTTTTCTACAGGCACGGGAACACATGGAGGCGCGGGAGGAGGGACGAACACCGGGTCGGTTGCAGCCTCAAGCTCCCTGAAGGCTGCCATGGCATCCTCGGGCACTTCGACATCTTCCGCGTCGATGGCGTCCGGAAGCGGCAGTATCCAGGAGAACGGCGCCGATCCCGTGTACTCAATCTGCACGTAGGCCGACACCGTGCCGTCCTTGTTTTGGGTGAAGATGATGCGTTCGGCACTCTGGTCAACGGGTGTGTTTGTGCAGAAAAATCCACCGCACGCCGACACGGACTGCACCGAAGCGAGTCCTGCGACGATTGCTATAACGATTGCCAGCAGACCGATGACCCAGAATCTGTTCAGCACCCGCCAACCCTTCGGTGGAGCAGGACCGCCCAACCTTATCATGACGCGCTTTTAACACAGTGGAGAGCGGCAGCACTGTTGTGATGCACCCAGGTCGCAGGTCGCTCTCGGAAATACTCTCAAAGCACGTCCTACCAACCTGACCTGCCCCCTGAAGACGGGCACACGAGAATTGTCAGAAGTCCAGGACGGAGAGACGGCATGGGCGCTCGAACTAGAGGCGGCGGACTAGAGGCAGGCTCGACATCTGGCGATCCAGCGTCAGAGTCTCCAAACCGGCTCGGCGATAGTCGTCGGCGATGAGTCGGTCGAGCAAGCCGGCACCGCCAGAATCCTCCAGAGCTTCAATCACGGTCGTTCCATTGAGTGGAGCGACCAGCCCGCTGCGCAGAACGTCGATCAAGCCCGAGCGAGCATCCGCCTTGGTTACGCCGTAGTGATGTTGTACGGCCACGTAGGCTTCGCCGATGACCTGGTTGGAGGCGAAGATCTCGGCAGCGGAATCCTCAACCAGTGCGGTGAGTTCAGTGACGCAGTACTCGAAGTCGGAGGCGGGTTCGCCGGTTAGCAGGCGAACGAGGATGGAGGTATCAATCCCGAAGCGCCGGGTCATGGGGCTGCTCGCGGAAGGCATGGAGGTCGAAGGGAGTGTGGGTGGGCTGTAGCTTGCCGCGCAGCGGCGCGAGCAGGGATGGGTTGATGCGGCGGGGGCGGATGATGAAGCCGTGGGGACCCTTCTCGATTTCGAGAT
This sequence comes from Chloroflexota bacterium, assembly GCA_965218195.1. GTDB lineage: Bacteria > Chloroflexota > UBA11872 > UBA11872 > VXNJ01 > JAPOVO01. The sequence continues at coordinate 2,863,009 of OZ244593.1, read as the reverse complement.
GATCGCCGGGCTTGACGCCGAGTGCGTCGAGGACTTTGGCGGGGAAGGTGACCTGACGTTTGGAGGTAATTTTGACGATCACGGGCTCTCCTTACGGTGAAGCTAGACTAGTAAGGTGGCTTGGTCAAGGTAGCGGACGGCGTTGGTCCATCCGGTGCTTTGAGTGGCCGGCTTGTCCGGGCGGCGTATCGATATAAGCGGGGTGACGCTGTAAGCGAGCCTTGAGGTCGCGCAGGGGATTGACGAGGCAGCGAGAAGCCGTCCAGGTAGCGAAAAGCGCCGCCCCGGGGCCCAGCAACGGCTAGCAAACACTACCTTTGCTGGCAAAAATGAATTGGTAGGGGTTGGTAGGCGGGAGCGAGGCCAATCGAGCGCCATTCGGCCGTAGGGGAGAGGCGCGCGAGCGGCGTGCGATTCGAGCGGTAGAAGCAAGATTCCAAGCTCTATCTACTCGCGACCAAGCGCCCCGTTGCGCCTGTGTGGCCAGAGTCGTCGCCAAGCAACCCATGTTCGCCCAGGCTGTATAACTCGCCCCGTGGCGCGACAGGTGCGAACCGGGCGGCAGCGAGGGCGTCGGCGGCAGTGAGACTCCGGACGCGGAGCGACGCTTCGTTATATAGAAAACAGTCATTAGAAAGAGCCCCGCCTGGGGCCTATGGGACCCGGCCTTACCGCGGAGCTTCGGTCGTCTGTCAGCTCGACATAATTCGCAAAGAGGGCACTGGCGGAGAACACTGGGAGCGATCGCGTTGCTCGACTCCACGGACTGATGGAGTTACGTCCGTGAAGGATCTAGCTAGGGGAACTGGGGGAGAAGGCGCTCGCCCTCGGAGCCGGACGCGGCGAGAAGTCAGCAGGGGCTCGCTCAGACGGCGACCGTACGGCTGAGGGAGTAGCAGTTACTGGCAGCGATGTCCCACGCCACGCCTCCAATGCTCGGGGCTGACGTATATCGCGCCTATCTCGACGACGTAATCATGATCGAGGTTCTCGTCGCGTGACGGGAAGATGGTGACGAATCCGACGATCTCGGACTCAAGCTCGGCGACGAAGCATCGCTGCCGTTGGGATGGAGGGCGATGCCGATTCTCCATCCGGCGGCCTCCGCCGCCGCGTCCAGTGCGTCGAGGTAGTCATTGGAGGCGACGCCCCGAAACGCCGATTGCCATCCCGCGACCTGTATGGCCGCGATGGGTTTGGCGTCGTCAATCAGCGGCTCGCGGATCAACAGTTCGTGGTGCTCTGGTTTCATCGGCCTACGGATTCAACCGCGGTGGATGAGAATCCGCCGCCTGTGAAGTGAGGAGTAACGGTGGTGTTACCGATCATTCGGCTGCACCGTGTTCTCGTAGCGCGGCAACGACCGCCGGATTACGCTTTCGGCGTTCTTCCGCCAAATGTAGGGGCGTTTCACCGTGATATGTCTCGGCCTCTAGGTTTGCGCCGTAATCAAGCAGTAGCTGCACGACCGCCGGATTCTCGTTTCGGTCTGCCGCCGAATGCAAGGGTGTCTGGCCGAGGTTGTCCATCGCCTCGATGTCGGCACCTCGATTGAGCAGTAGCTGCACGACCGCTGGATTATCGTTGCCGGAGGCCGCCAAATGCAGGGGTGTGTAGCCGCTGTGGCTCTTGCCCCTGATGTTGGCGCCATGGTCGAGCAGTAGCTGCACGACCGCTGGATTATCGTTGCCGGAGGCCGCCAAATGCAGGGGTGTGAGGCCGCGACGGTTCCTGGCCCTGATGTTGGCGCCATAGTCGAGCAGGACCTGGATGACCGCCGGATTCTCGTTTCCGTGTGCCGCCCGATGCAGGGGCGTCCAGCCGTCGTAATCCTTCGCCTCAATGTCTGTGCCGTAGTCGAGCAGCGCGCGGGCGACAGCGGGACTTTCGTTGTCGGCTGCCGCTTCATGCAAAGCCGTTCGGCCTAATAGGTGCTCGGCCTTGACATCTAAGCCGCTTTCGAGCAGCAATTGGACGACCGCCGGACTCCTCCTTGCCGCCGAATGTAGGAGCGTATACCCGCTGATGCTCTTCGCCGCGACGTTTGCGCCGTTGTCCACGAGCGTCTGAATGACTGCCGGATTATCGCTGGCGACTGCGAAAAACAGGGGCGTAAGACCGCGCGTCGTCTTCGCCTCGATGTTGGCGCCATAGTCGAGCAACACCTGAACGACCGCCGGATTCTCGTTATAAAGCGCCGCCCAATGAAGGGGAGTCCAGCATTCATCCGTCGTGGCCTCGATGTTTGCACCGTTGTCCAACTCCGCGCGCACTAGCGTCACATCCGCGCTTTGCCAGAACTCCTGACTTAGCCAACCCTCCGTTGTTGTGTCAGCTGGACAAGGGGTGATCGTGGGCTCGGGCGTCGGTCTAGCAGTCGGCGAGGGCGTTGGGGTAGCTGTTGGCGTGGGAGTGGCGGTCGGTTCCGGGTTGAGGGCAGCCGTTGGCGCGGGCGTTTCGGCGGGCAAAGCGGTTTCGGCCGGCTGCTGCACCTCCACACATGCCGCCAGCAAGGTAGCCGCGAGGACTGATGCCGCGCAATACGATGCCAGCCGCCAGAGGAACGGTCTCAGAGTCGGATTTGCGGACCGGGCCGATGACCGCATTTGGAGTTTCATTTCTCTGGAGTCCAGGCTCATCCGGCTAAGGATATGCGAGTTGGTATCGCCGTCCGGCGACGTGAGATGTAACGGGCGCGTTGCTCATCATTCGGCTGCGCCGTGTTCCTGCAACGTCTGAAAGACCGCCGGATTATCGTTCAGGACTCCTGCCAACTGTAGGGGCTTTTCGCCGCTATTGAGCTTGGTGTCGATGTCCGCACCATGGTATAGGAGAGTTTCGACAATGACGGGATTCTCGTTCCAGGCTGCCGCGAAATGCAAGGGCGTCCAGCCGTCATTGTTTTTGGCGTCGATGTTCGCGCCGTGATCGAGCAACCTGTCAATGGCTTCCGGATTCTCGTTCGTGGCTGCTGCGAAATGCAGGGGCGTGCTGCCGTTATCATCCTTCGCCTCGACGTTTGCGCCGTTGTCCAGCAGCGTCTGAACGATGGTCTAGTGGTCATTTCTGCCTGGCGCTAAATGGAGGGGCGTGCGGCCGAATCTGGTTCTCGCCTCGATGTTCGCGCCGTGATCGAGCAGTAGCTGCACGACCGCCGGTTTATCGTTCCAGGCGGCAGCCCAATGTAGGGGAGTCCAGCAGTTATCGGTCTTGGCCTCGATGTTTGCGCCGTCCCTCAATTCCGCGCGCACTTGATTTACATCGGCGCTATACCAGAAAACCGCACGCAACCGACGTTCCCCAGCTGTATCGGTAGGACACGGAGTAGTAATCAGTTTCGGCGTGGGCGTGTCGGCGGGTGAGGCGGTTGCGGCCGCCTCCCGCAGATCGGCGCACGGCGCCAGCAGGATTGCCGCTGCGACTAGCACCGCACGCCAGAATGCCAGCACCCGGCTGAGCCGCGTCGGAGCCGGAATTGCCTGCCAGATAGCTAGGCGCATTGGGGACGCCATTCTAGGACTTAAGGTTCACAATCGATACTAACGGAACGGCATGCTAGCGCTGCCGTGACCTTACTGCTTGGCCGCCTTATGGCAAGCCGGACGTAGTGGTTGTGCTGGGAGCGCCGCCGACTTTCGTTACGGGCGGCAGGTTGCGGCGGGCTGAGGCGCGGGCGAATTCGGCTGTCAGCAGGGCACCAACCAAACTCACTATCGCGGCTTAGCGATCGACCACAACGACGGGCGCAGCAGGTTCAGCGACAGATTGGCAAACAGGAGTGGTCGGGTTCTTAACTGATGCAATCCGCGTTGAACAGCAGAGTTGAAGGTGACGACAGAGCCCGTCGGTTGAGGCCGCTGTCCGAGAGCTAGCGCGCTTAGAGTTCATAGGCGCGCCTGGACCCAATCCACGACTGCTCTGGCGACCCGGACTGCGTCGCGATACTCCCCCTCAGAGACGGGATCGGCAACGTCGGGATAGCGAGAGGCGGTGGCATATGGGTTGAGCTTCTCTGCTTGGCGGATCGTTTCCGGAATCGTCTCGCCGGCCTCTTCGAGCAAGGTGAGCAGGAGACCCAAGTCGTGCACATAGGGGAAGTCGACGCCGCGTGCGATCAGGAGAGCCTTTACGGCCTTTTCGGCGGCCTGCTGGGCATCGAAGCAGAGGTCTTCCAGGTAGACGCCTGGGACTCGGTTGGCGGCCTTGATCAGGTTGCTGCGGGCGCGGTTGATCCATTCGCGGGGATCGTCGGGCGGGAAGCGCTCAGGCGGCTTCATAGACGACGGTGCCCTCCCGCAGAGCCGGTTTGATGACAAGGGCGTGGCTGTCCTTGTAGCGCTCGACATGGGCGGGCGCGACGACGACGGCATCGACCGCGACTCGGACCCCACGCAGTTGGCGGTAGATACGTGCCACGAGGCCGCGCGCATCTTCTGTGTCTTTGATGACCAGCAGGTCGACGTCGCTGTTGGGACCCATTTCGCCGCGAGCGGCGGACCCGAAGAGAATGATCTTGTCGGGCTGGGCAACGGCGACGATTCGCTGAACGATGTCGTCCAGCGTCCGATGATCGAGCGTACTGTTATTCATGGAGCATTCGCTTCGCCGCAGGGCAAAGCGGCCGGGGATGCAACTCGTAGGAATTGCGCACGGCAGTCGAAATTGAATTAGAGGAGGTCAAATGCAAACAAGCACATCCCGCGGGACCATCTCGCGCTTGTATGTTAGTCCGAGGAGCGCGTGAGTAGGTCCGGCTGGCAGTTTGATTGCACGGGGCGTCCGAGGCGAGCAGCCGCTCTGGAGCGTTGGCTTCGACGGTATAATCGAGGAGACGCTGAAGGCAGAATTGCGAAGTGTTCGCCGGGTTGGCGGGAGCGGTTGCTCAGCTAGCAAAAACAGGTGCTAGGGGACTAGCAACGACCAGCAAACACTACCTTTGCTGGCAAAAAGAGTTTGGTAGTGAATGGTGGTCAGAATCGGAGCGGTTAGAAAGCCGTTCGGCTCTTCCGAGAGGCGCGCGAACCGCGTCAAATCCGAGCGCCGGTACTCATTTTCCTCAGCACAGCAGATCCGCGAGTATGCGCCCCGTGGCGGGAGTGTCGGCAGAAAATGCTGCATGGCACCCAAGTTCGCCCAAGCTCCCTATCTCGCCCTGTGGCGCGACAGGGGCGAGCCGGGCGGCGATGAGGGCGTCGCGGGCATGGGCGAGAACGCGACGCCAAGCGGCGGCGCTCTCTTTATGGAAAGTAATCATTGAAAAAAAACGCCCTTCCCGGGAGTCGTGGACGGACGCGTAGGGCGAGGCTTCCGATAGGAGACCGGCTCGACCAGCCCGTCAAACGGGATTTATTGCAGAGGAATTGCGGGGGCGACTGATCGGAGCCTCACCCGGGTCTTCGAGGTGTCGTCTCCGCAGCGATCAAGCTGAGCAAACTGGAACTGAAAGAGACCGGTCGCCGCTGTGGGAGCTGGAGACGGTCGAGGGGCGAGGTGTTTGGGCTCAGGCGGCGATAACGCGGCGGAGATTGTAGCTGTGACTCGCAGCGATGTCCGTGCGAGTTTGGACTACAGGCGGGAAGCGGTAGTCGATGACGACTTGGACCTGCTTGCGGCCGCGGTCGGGGAGGGTGGTGTGGACGGTGATCCGGCGCACGAGCAGTTGAACAATCTCGCGGCGCTCGGCGTCCGAGAGGTCCTCGGCGAGACGTTTTCGGCTCTCCGCGAGCACGTCCTCCGAGACGGCGTCGTCGGCAACGTCATCGTCGGGTTCGAGATCGGCCAGCCGGTCATCGAGAGTCTTGAGCTCCCGCTCCACGTCTGCGGCTATGGCGTCGAACTCGTCGTCCGAGAGCTTGCCGCGAGTGTAGAGGTCGATAGCGCGCCTGCGGCGATCCTGGACTGCGGAGCGATTGGCGAGCAGGGAGTCGCGTTCGGCCTGGGCTACAGCCTGTGCGCCCTTGTCACTGCTCTCTGCCAGCAACTCGTCCGTGAGTTCGTCGGGATGGGTAAGGAAGCGAGAGACATCCGACCAGACGACATCCTCCAAATGCTCACCCTTGATGGAGGCGCCGATGCACTTGCCCTGGAGCGGGCCGCGATGGGCCATGGAACCGTTGCACCTGTAGCGAGGCGCCGTTCTGGCCCAGGTACCGCAGAAGGTCAGGCCGCAAACGGCACAGCGGATGAGAGAGCGGAGGAGGTAGTTGTGGCAGGAGTTGCGGGGCATGGCGCGGTTGCGCTTGAGGGTAGAGATAGCGGCGTTCCAAACCTCATCGGACACCAGAGGAGGTACGGAAGCCGATATCACCTCACGGCCGTTCGGCCTGGTAGATCGCCGTCCGTACTGGAGGACGCCCTTGTAGACGGGATTGACGACGAGATTGCGGATATGGCCGGAGCGCCAGAGGCCCTGGGTGCGCTTGCCACGAACGCCACGACCGTCGCGCCTGTAGGCGGTGGGGATGCCCAGGGAGTTGAACTCGGTTGCGATACGCATGCAGCTCCAGCCGTCCGAGGCGAGGTGGTCATAGATGCGCCTGACGACGTCGGCGGCGGAGAGGTTTTCCCACATGGGCGAGTCGTCGGGGACGAGGCGGCGGAAACCTCGATCGCCTGAGACCGAGTAGCCGAGCGGGACGATACCGCCGGTATAGCGGCCTTCCTTGGCGGCGCGGTTCATGCCCTCGGCGGAGCGTTCGAGGAACTTGCGGCGCTCGTTGGCGGCAATGACGGCGTGGATATCGAAGTAGAAGGGATCGTCGATGTTCTCGTCGGTGGCGCGGAGCGCGACGCCGATCGACTCGAACACCCTCCATATGCGGAGAAGCTCGAAGGCGTCGCGCCCCAGGCGATCGGCGCGGACGACCCAGATCTGGGAGAAGCGGCGGGCGCGCGCGTCACGGACAAGCGGGCCGCCAGCCGGGCGATCTTCGAGCGGGACAGTGCCCGACACTCCATCGTCCTCGTAATGCCTGAAGACGGCAAGACCTGGTTCGGAAGACAGACGGCGGGAGAGAGCCGAGCGTTGATTGAGGACCGTATGACGGTCACGCTGTTCATCGGAGGAGACGCGGGCGTAAGTGGCTATGGAGCGGGTGGGGTTGGGCAAGACGACCTCCAGCGGACGGGGAAGTGAAGCGGGAGGTATGAAGGCTCCGAAGGAGCGTAGAGGTCAAGGCGGACCGGCATCCTGATGGTAGAGGCCAACAGCGTAGACACCGATCCGCCCGAGGAGAGTCTAGAACGGGACGGAGGATGATGACGGCGCAGACCGCCGTAGGCGGGTTGGTCTAGCCCACGCCGATGACGGTTGCGACGCCCTGCCAGGCGGCATCGCGCTGACCTTCGAGGCGACGGAGATAGGTGGTTGTAACGGCGAGGGAGCTGTGATCGAGGAACTGGCTGACGGACTCTACGGACTCGCCGACGTCGCGGCGGAGCTTGGCGGCGGAGTGGCGCAGGACGTGGACGCCCGAGGGCGGGAGACCGGCCTTGACCAAATAGCCTCGGAAGCGGTTATAGAAGGTAGCGCTGGAGACGCCGTTGGGACCAGCGCCCGCCTGCCAGAGGGACTCGGCGGGCTGCATGGAAGAGAGGTCCTTGCCGACATCGGCGAGCGACCGAACGATGGCGGCCAATGCCGGACCAGGCAGTTCCCGGCGGCCGCGCACGCCGCCCTTGCCGAGATAGCGGTAGAACGCGGCAGAGTCGTCGAAGGCGATATCGCCGGCCTTGAGGTTGATGATCTCGGACCTGCGTCTGCCGGTTAGGACGAGAGATAGGACGATGGCGAGGTCGCGCCTGCCCTTGACGGAATCGGGGATGACTTTGAGCAGCTGCTGAACCTGGGAAGCGGAGAGGCCGCTAGGGGAGCTGGGGCGAGGCTTGGGACGATCCACCCGGTCACAGGGGTTGGCATTGAGGACATCCATGCGGATGAGGAACTTGAAGAAGGAAGAGATGCAGGAGAGGCGAGCGCCGACGGTAACGGGAGAGGGTTCACGACCAGAGAGGCCGACGCCATGGGCGAAGGAGAACACGTCCTGAGCAGATACCTGATCCGGAGCCTTCTGGAGAGAGCCGAAGAAATGGCGGAGAGTGCGGTAGTAGGAGTCCGGCGTGCGGTTGGAGCCAGAGCGGCGCTGTTTCTCAGCGAGGAAGGCGTAGAGGGAGCCTTCCCAGCCAGTGTTGGAACCAGAGAAGACGGTGGGCAGGGTCTGAGCAGTCGACATGGCGGACTCCTTTGGGAGGAACGTCCGCATGACCTTTGCTCTGGTTTGCAGACATAGCAAGCACTATGTGTGAATAGGGTGGCAATGGCTTCAGACGGCGATGCTCCCTACAACTTGGGGCAGCGCTATCGTCGACAGCACTGCCCCGGCTTTGACGTACTGTGGGCGTTGGAACGGTTCCTAGACGAATCCGGCGCCGGGCTTCGCGCGCCGCTTCGACTGGCTCCGCCCATCGGTCCGAAGGTATCCAACCTGAGATTCGGCTAATCTGAACTCGCTCTACATGTTCGATGTGTGCTGAGGGCGATTCACCGCGATGGCAATGCAGATCGATCCGAACGATCCAAACTGCGCGGATGCGGCCGCCGAGATTCTGCGGCGGCACAATCGAGGCGAACCCGAAGCCAACATCACAACCGCGGTCCGCAATTTCCTGACCGTCACCGGCTTGGTGCGTGACGAGGAGATAGTCGAGGAAAACCCGCCCGCCGAGGGGTCGCGCCGCGCGGTAGACCTCGCCGCCCTTGATACGTTTGTCGAGTTCAAGCGCAGGATCGGTACCGCTCGTGGCTTTAACCCCGACCCCGACAACGTCCGCCAACTCGACGATTACCTGGCGCAGTCGCAGGAGCAGGGCCGGGTGCGCATGGGAATCCTGACCGACGGCAGGCAGTGGCTCCTGCGCTGGCCCAACGCCGGAGCGATTAAGGTTGTGCAACCGTACGGCTTCACGCTCGAGGACCATGATCGCTGGGTCACCCTCTACGAGTGGCTCCGCGATCATGCGCTGTCGGCGGAACGGAACGTACCGCCGTCCCGAGAAACGATCGAGGAACGCTTCGGTCCGAACAGCCCGTCATATCAGCGCGACATAGCGGTTCTAAAGGCGCTGTACCAGCGACACGCCGCTACGGGCACGATCAAGGTCAAGCGACATCTGTGGCAAAACCTGCTAATGGCGGCCTTGGGAGAAATCGCAAGCACCTCCACTCAGCTGGACGACCTCTTCGTCCGCCATACGTACCTCAGCGTAGTCATCGGCATGGTCGTGCAGGCGTCGTTCGGGAGCGACATCTACCGGCTGGCCGAGACCGATCCCGCAGACCTGCTTCACGGTCGCGACTTCCGCAGCAAGACCGGGTTGCAGGGGGTCGTCGAATCAGACTTCTTCGCGTGGCCCGCAGAGGTGGACGGCCTGCCCCTGCTCAGGACGCTGGCGCGCCGTATTGCAAAGTTCGACTGGTCACAAGCACCCAACGACATCGCCGCAATACTCTATGAGACAGTCATTCCACCTGACGAACGCCGGCAGCTCGGTGAGTACTACACGCCGCACTGGCTGGCGCGGGCGATGGTGCGGGAGGTGGTGACCAACCCGCTCGAACAGGAGGTGCTCGACCCGGCCTGTGGCTCGGGGACGTTCGTAGCCGAGGCCGTAACGCACTTCATCGAAGCCGCCGAAAACGAGCCGCTGGGCGCCGAGGACGTGCTGGAGTGGCTGCGGTTCTCCATCGCGGGAATCGACGTCCATCCCGTCGCGGTACACCTGGCCCGGGCCGCATGGGTGCTGGCGGCCAGACCGGCCATCCAGGCGGCGCAGGACGCCGGTTACGAGGGCGTGATCTCAGCGCCTGTGTACCTGGGCGACGCCCTGCAGATGCGCTTCCGCACGGGCGACATGTTCGCGGAGCGCGAAGTGACGATAGACGTGGAAGACGACCAGAACTCGCAGCTTGTCTATCCGCTGAGGCTGGTCAACGAGGCTGAGATTTTCGACCCGCTGATGGGTGATATCGCCGACTGCGTGGAGCGCGGACAAGACCCGCTGCTGGCGCTGGACGACCACGGCATAACCGATCCCGGCGAGCGCGAGACTCTGAAGGCGACCATCGCGCTCCTGCAAAGGCTGCACGACGAGGGCCGCGACCACATCTGGGCTTACTACACCCGCAACCTGGTGCGCCCGGTCGCGCTGGCGCGCCGCAAGGTGGACGTAATTATCGGCAATCCGCCCTGGCTCAACTACAACAGCACGGTCAGCACGCTGCGCCGGGCGCTCGAAAGCCTCAGCAAGAACCAATACGGCATCTGGGCCGGCGGCCGGTACGCCACGCACCAGGACGTGGCCGGGCTGTTCTTCGCCCGCTGCGTGGACCTGTACCTGAAGGACCGCGGCGTGATCGGCATGGTGATGCCGCACAGCGCCTTGCAGACGGGACAGTATTCCAAGTGGCGCAGCGGCAAATGGCTGTCGAGCTTTGACAGCGTCCTGATCGATTTCGGCTGGAAGACAGCCTGGGACCTGGAACGGCTGCAACCAAACACGTTCTTTCCAGTCCCGGCGTCGGTAGTCTTCGCGGAGCGCGTCGGCGAGCCAGGCGGGGAGTCGGCGTTGGAGGGTGAGGTGGAGCGCTGGCTGGGCAAGGCGGGCGCGTCAGACGTACGGCGCGAGCGGGTCGCGATAACCGACACCTCGGTCGGCGGCGTTTCGCCCTATGACAGCCTTTCGCGTTTAGGGGCGATTCTCTACCCACGATGCTTGCTCTTCGTGCATGAAACAGAGAATCCCGCCATCGTCAGGGCTGGACAGACGGTCACGGTGAATCCCCGGCGCGGTTCTCAGGACAAGCGGCCGTGGCGCGACCTCGACCTGACCGCCATCACGCAGCAGACCGCGGAAGCCGCTCACCTCTTCGATGTCTACCTCGGTGAATCGGTGGCTCCTTATGTAACTCTCGATCCGCTAAAGGCGCTTCTGCCCGTGAAGCGAGCCGATCCCTTGATAGCGATATCCGCGGACACAGACGGCGTAGGCGGCGTTCGCCTCGCCAGCCTGAGACGGGGGATGCGCGAACGTTGGAGGATCGTCAGCGGTCTTTGGGAGGACAACAAATCCTCTGTAAACAAGCTGGATCTAATAGGCCAATTCGACTATTGGGGCCACCTGTCGGCACAACTTGAGTGGAAACGAGATCCCGGTAACAGGCCCTTACGTGTCGTGTACACCAAATCCGGCGTGCCAACTGCCGCGGTGCTTAGTGACGATGAAGCTGTTATTGACCACACGCTGTTCTGGGTTGTCTGCAAAGATGCTCAGGAAGCCTATTTCCTGCTAGCCATCATCAACAGTCATGCCCTATACGAAGCCGTAGCTCCGTTAATGCCTAAGGGGCAATTCGGCGCGCGTCATTTGCAGAAGCACCTGTGGAAGCTGCCCATCCCGGAGTTCGACCGCGGCGACCCGCTGCACGTCGCGGTATCCCGCGCTGGCCGGGCCGCTGCCGAGGGCGCGGCCTGTGAGCTGGCGGCGCTGCGCCAAACCCGCCCCCGCCTGACTTGGAGAATCGCCCGCCGCGAACTCCGTAAATCGCTGCAATCGTCGAAAGAAGGCAAGGCAGTGGAAGATACCGTCACGGAATTATTGTCATAGGTTCACTCCTCGCAACGCGGCGAATTTGCCCGGTTGTCCACGTGCACCCTTTGGGTTGTGTACATCCATAATCAAAGGGTCTTCGAGCGCCAAGTGTCCCTCCCTGGTTCCTCAACAGAAGTGGCGCCGAGTGACGACTGGTTGAGGTATCTGGACAGCGTGTGGTTCACCGGCGAGCTATCGGCATATCTGCCCCCGACCGAAGGCGCTGTTTGGGGCTAAACCCCCGCGAAACTCCTGAGGAGTTGGCGAAGCGGCAAGAGACGTTCATTGAAGCCGCGCATCATGTGAAGGAGTCTCGGAGAAATCTGATAGAAGGTCGGTATCGACCTCTGTCGATTTGGGCAAAGCGCCGTGGTCGGAGGATGTATGGGAGTCACTGATGGCCAGAATTCGGCAGGTTGAGATCAAGAACTTCCGAGGAATCAAGAGTTTGAGTTGGTTCCCGTCGGAAGGGTTGAACTGTCTCATCGGAGCGGGAGATAGCGGCAAGTCGTCGGTACTGGAGGCGATCTATTTCTGCTTGGGAGGGCGAAGGAACATTCAGTTCACTGACGTGGACTTCTATCAGCTTAACGTTGAGGAGGATATTGAGATTGGGCTTACCGTCGGTGATCTCGACGATAGGTTGAAGAATTTCGAAGCATACGGCGATTATCTTCGCGGCTTCAATTTGGACAACCGGACCATTGAAGACGAGCCTGAGAGTCACATCGAAACGGTCTTGACTTTGACACTCTCGGTCGGAAGCGACCTGGTGCCATCTTGGTCGTTGACTTCCGAGCGCGCGGCGACTCAAGGTAAATCACGAGATCTCGTTTGGGGCGATCGTTTTCGAGCGGCACCGACACGTATAGATGCCACATCCGCATATCATCTCGGCTGGCGCCAAGGATCTGTGCTGAACCGCGTTTCTAGCGAGCGCGCAGACGCTTCATCGGAGTTGGCCCAATACGCGCGACTGGCGCGGGCTGAACTCGACGAGGTTACCCCCGATCAGCTTGATGAAACGCTGAGCATAGTTGCGAGCAAAGCGCGGGAGCTTGGAATCCCGATCGGCGACAGAGTCAAGGCCATGCTTGACGCGCAATCCGTGTCATTTAGTGGCGGGACGATCTCCCTACACAATGCAAACGGAATACCGTTAGCCGGCCTTGGTAGCGGGTCGATTCGGCTACTCGTCGCCGGTTTGCAACGGGAGGCGACCGAACACTCGAAGATCATTTTGATCGACGAAGTTGAACATGGCCTCGAACCTCACCGGATCATTCGTCTGCTCGGCTCCCTGGGTGCGAAGGACGAAGACAAGCCACTACAAGTTTTTGCTGCCACACACTCGCCCGTAGTCGTTCGGGAGTTGTCCGGGGATCAGCTATTCATCATTCGACCGAGGGAGCACGATCACGAGATCCTGCCCGTTGGCATGTCCGATGAAGTTCAAGGTACTGTGCGTCTCTATCCCGAGGCGTTTCTTGCCGTGTCGGTGATTGTCTGCGAGGGCGCGAGTGAAGTAGGCCTGTTGCGCGGCATCGATCAGTATCGAGCGTCCATGGGGCATGAGTCGATTAACGCGATGGGAACTGGGCTCGTGGATGGTCGCGGTAGGGATGAGTTACTCAAACGTGCAGCGGCATTCCAGCGCTTGGGCTATCGAGTCGCCGTCGTCCGGGACTCAGACGTGGAACCCGTTGAGCCTGAGGAGTCCTGCTTGGTCGATGGTGGAGGCAAGGTCGTGGCATGGCGCAGCGGGAATGCGATTGAGGATGAACTCTTCTTGAGCCTGACTGATGAGGCTGTCGGTAAGCTTGTCTCTCGCGCGGTCGAGTTGCGCGGCGAGAAGTTGATCGATGAGCACATCAAATCACACACCGATGGCGAGAATAACCTTGAATCGATTCTGTCTGAGGCGGCGGGGAACGATCCTGTCACAGCCGAGAACCGTCATATCCTGGGCAAGGCAGCCGGGAAGTCTGGCTGGTTCAAGACTGTGCCTCAGATGGAGTACGTTGGCCGCGAGATCGTTGGACCAGACCTTGCGCGCGCCGATCCAGAATTCAGGACCCGAATAGATCGTCTATTCGGGTGGGCCGGAAACACGGTGGAGTACGATCAACCTTCTTTCAATTAGGCGCGGCTCGGTGACCGCACCAGCGGGGTGTGGGAAGACACAGTTAATTGCTGATGCGCTCGCTCACCATACGGATCAGAAGCCCGTTCTCGTCCTAACGCATACCAATGCGGGCGTAGCCGCCCTTCGCGGACGGCTGAAGATGGCAGGTGTCTCCCCCAAGAGCTATAGCCTCTCAACCATAGACGGATGGGCGATGCGTTTAATAGGGACATTTCCAACTCGAAGTGCCGCTGATCCGAATGTCCTAAAACTGGCTAGGCCAAGCAGGGATTATCGAGACATTCAGGTTGCGGCGGCCAGAATACTGTGGGAAGGGCATGTCAACGACATCCTGCGAGCGAGCTACGCACATCTCATCGTCGACGAGTATCAGGACTGTACTGACACTCAGCACGCCATCGTTTCGCTTGCGGCAGACTCCTTGCCGACATGCATATTAGGCGATCCGATGCAGGCGATTTTCGGATTTGGAAGCAACACGATCCCCAGTTGGGAAGGGGATGTGTGCGACTCTTTTCCACCCGCTTGCGAACTCACAAGGCCTTGGCGATGGATAAATGCCGATGCTGAAGACCTTGGCCAATGGCTGCTCGATGTGCGTCAGGACCTAAGGCAAGGAAACGCCATCGATCTCCGGGACGCTCCAGATTCTGTCTGTTGGGTTCGGCTTGACGGTAACAACGATCGGCAGAAGCAGCGGAAAGCAGCGCTCGTCCGGCCCCCAAGCAGCGATGGAAAGGTCCTGATTATCGGTGACAAGGCGAATCCCGGTAGCCACCGAACGTTTGCGAGCCAAACCCCGGGAGCTGTGACGGTCGAAGCCGTGGATTTGAGGGACCTTTTGAACTTCGCGCGCAGCTTCGATCTCGGGGCAGACGATGCGCTGAGGCGACTTGTCGAATTCGCCAAGAGTGTCATGACCAAAGTCGAAGCCCCCGAATATCTTCGGCGAATTGAGACGTTGAACCGCGGAGCCGCGCGCAATCCGGCGTCACCTGCAGAGCAGGCTGCGCTTGCGTTTATTCGTGGGCCGTCGGTGGTCGCCGCAATCAATGTTCTGGGGGAGATCAAAAACAAGAGTGGTGTGCGTGTATATCGCCCGACGATCTTAAGGACCTGTATGGAAGCCCTAAAGCTATGCGGTGGAGCCCCAGACGTCTATGTCGCGATGACTCGGGGCGCGCAGGCACTCACAATATGCTCGAAGTCACCTACTCTGAACCAGGGCTGACTTCGTCCAGTGCATGACTATCTAGGTAATGAGAGCTGACTGCCATGAACACGCGTCAGCCACCGCCCTATTGGACATCGTTGACTAATGCCTGACGAGCGCGACCAAACCGTACGCTCGACCGAACTACCGACAATCGAGAGGGCCGATCTGACACCCGAGAAGGAGTGTCCTACGCGGCGGGCCATTAGCCCGTGTCAGCGGTTCAACAGCACCGGCGATCGGACGGAGTTGACAGAGTTGGGAATCCATCCAGCCGATCGCGCCAATTTTTCGGAGCCTGCCGACGAGTAGACCCCAACTCTAGTGTGAATGTCGGAGCATATCCCGTGAAAGCAGGGACAGGTCGCCAGTCCGCACCATGCAGACTTAGGGGCGGACTTCCCGATCCAAACACCCCGGTCCCATGCGCCCCGCGTTCCCAAGCACAAGGGAACGAATTGCAGGTGGGCTGCGTAGTATCTTGATGAGGGGACAAAAGACGGGGGAGATGCGTATGGGCGGGGTCAATCTAGCTGGCCGACCCATAGACGCACAGGCGTTTGACGTCATGGCCATCTACGCGTTGTATCAGTCGCGGTGAGAGCTGCCATGGAGCAGCGGGGAATCCGGGCGAAGGTCGCAGTGCTGCCGCTAGCGCTGGCATTCCTGCTGTGCGCGGTCGCGTGCGACCTGGTTGGGGATGAAGTAGTCGAAGTAGTTGGAGAACGAACCGTACACAAGGGCCTTCCAGCGTTGGAATCGAGTGAAGCATCAAGGCTTGCGTCCTGCGGAGGTGATCTTGTCAACATTTGGGGCGACCGGAGTGGCGCTGTGGCATGGAGTCGGGGGCCATCGGGCGATGAAATAGTGTTCTCCATGGGGCTCGAAGTGTACGCGGTGGGTGCGGACGGGCGAGGTCTGCGAATGCTGTCCGAGGCAGAAGGCGAGAGCGGGTCGGCGGGTACAACAGCGCTGGACGTGTCACCGGACGGGTTGCAAGTGGTCTACACGCCTTGCGAGTCGCTTGAAGGGTTCTCCGGCTCCGAGCACGAGTTGGCGGTGGCGCGTCTGGACGGAGGGGCGGTGCGGCAGCTGACGGAAAACACGCATTTCGAGAAATACCCGTCATGGTCGCCAGACGGGAAGCGCATAGCGTTCGTGTCAAGTGGTGTGACGCCAGGGATGATCTATGAGTGGGATGACGTACACCTGTACAGCATGGCGGCGGACGGCACAGACGTGCGGAGGATCGCGGAGGGGCCGCTGGTGCACGAGACGCCGAGGTGGTCGCCTGACGGGGAGCGGATCGCGTACGCGGTATTCGAGGACCGAGGGTTGGGCCAGCCCCCAGCTATCTACATCCACGTGGTAGGGAGCGACGGCGGGACTGCTCAAAGGCTCACGGACGCGGCGAGCGGGCCTACGTGGTCGCCCGACGGGGAGCGAATTGCGTACGCGAAAGCGGACGGGGACGACGTGGCGCTGTACACGATCGCTGTGGACGGAACGGACGCGCGGCGGCTGGCGGCAATAGAGGGCTGGCACCTGGGGAGGGGCGGACCCGATCCTGCCAAGGCATGGATATCAAAGGTGTCGTGGTCGCCCGACGGTTCGCGAATCCTCGTGCTTGCGAACAAATACGTCCATCCCCAGATTCACGTCATCGGAGTTGACGAGAGTGACCTACCGAGGTTGGCGATGCGGAATCCGGGGCACGTTTCGATAGAAGACGCCTCTTGGTCGCCCGACGGGACGCGCATAGCGATGGTGGGCGACTTTGGAAGGCAAGGGGCCGATGATCCCACCAAGTGGATCGCGCTGTTGACCATAGGCGCGGACGGGACAGGCCTCCGGGTTCTCGTGGGTAGGCGAGACGACGGCAGTCTGGCGGGGCTGGATATCTCGCGGGGCGACATTTCCGCAGATGTGGCTTGCCGGGAAGGCGTGGCGGTGCCTGATCCTGATGCGAATGCGGGGCTGGTGGAAGACTGCGAGGCGCTGCTGGAGGTACAGAACGCGCTGACCGGGCCTGGTGGATTGAACTGGCTTGTGGAAAGAGACATCAGGGAGTGGGATGGGGTAGTCGTGGAAGGAACGCCGCTGCGGGTGCGGGAGCTCACGCTGATAAGGCGAGGGCTGGTTGGTGAGATACCGAGAGAGCTAGGCCGGCTAGCAGAGCTACGGGTGCTGGCCATGGGTACCAACGCGCTGATGGGCGAGATACCGGCTGAACTGGGGGAGTTCAAGAACCTCGAGAGGCTGGATTTGAGCCTAAATTACCTGAGCGGGGAGATTCCTGCTGAGCTAGGCGGGCTTGGGACGCTTACCCGCCTGTGGTTGGACTCGAACAACCTGCGGGGCAGGATACCAGTGGAGCTGAGCGAGCTCGGCGGACTGACCCATTTGTCGCTTGGAAGCAACAGTCTGGAGGGTGAGATACCGGCGGAGTTGAGCGAGTTCGGCGAACTCATCCACTTGTCGCTTGCAGGCAACAACCTGGAGGGACAAATCCCGTCTGAGTTGGGTGAACTCAAGGGACTTACGCATTTGTCGCTGGCGGGCAACAACTTGACGGGTGAGATACCGGCGGAGTTGGGGCGGCTCACAAGGCTGGAGCGGCTGCATTTGCAGCGCAACCGGCTGACGGGTGAGATTCCGGCGGAGTTGGGGCAGTTGACCAATATTAAGGAGTTGATATTCACGATCGGCGCGCCGGCGGAGCTGGGGCTAGTCGACAACCGGTTCACGGGCTGTATTCCAGAGGGGCTGAGAGAGGTGGAGAACACTGATGCTGGGACCCTGGGGCTACCGGACTGTTAGTAGACGAATCCATTCGGAAGAGAATTGGGCCACGATGCCTTGGCCATAAACGACTGGATGACGATCCGACCCGGCGTGCTCGGGCACAGTCTCCACCGCTAACAACTCATAGTGGCGGGCAGAATTTCAATCAAGTATCGACCCCGCGTCGCTATCGACTGCGCCGTGCGCTCGCTTGGTCTACAGCATGCAGTTTCTCACGGGTCTCTTGGACCACCTCTCCGGGGCAGGTCAATACTGCGCGGAGCAGCACGAACAACCAATCATGGATACGTTTCAACCCCGATTTGAGAGTGCTGCGGCTGAGCGAAGTTAGAACGGGCGTACTGGCTGTCAATGTGTCGCGCTTGGCTCACTCCAGACTCGGCGGGTCAGAAAAAATTTCGCAGCGTGCCCGCTTACGTCAAGGTGGGCGGAGTCAGCTCTTAGACCGGTTTTCGCGGGGCCGGTCACAAACTTTGGGAGCGGGCCGGGGGATTCGCCGCTCGTCCAATCTGTAGATGCGTCTAGAATTCAGCTAAAGGAAACGCCGGGGTCTAGTTGAACCCCTGCGTCGCCAGGTAGGATGGATGTAAATGGCGCTGATTCCTCGTACGTTTCTCGACAGCGTTGTTGCATTGGGACTTCCTGACTCAAAAGGTGGCATCAAGTTCGCGGCCACCGGTTTCCTGTGTGGACATAAACCCGGAACGGACGCCACAAGACAGAAGGGATATTGGGTATTCCTAGTAACCAATCGTCATGTTGTCGCAAACAAAACCGAACTCATGATTCGGTTCAACGGACCGATGGACGCCACTCCGAAGACCTACTCGCTGCCTGCAGCCAATGCCGCAGAGGCAGGCTATTGGACATTTCATCCAGACTCCAATGTTGACGTCGCGGTCCTTGTGGTTGATGCAATAGGCGAGTCATTCAAGGGCATCCAGCTTTCCTTCATGACACCCGCCCAGATCGGTTCCGTTGATATGCTGCGACGCATCGCATTCAGCGAAGGCAATGAAATCCTAGTTCTAGGATTTCCTATGGGCCTGGCGGGTAAAGAGCAAAACTACGTGATCGCTCGCCAGGGGATAATCGCTCGTATCAGCGACCTGTTTGACGGCCATTCAAAGTCCTTCCTGATAGACGCATCGGTTTTCCCTGGCAACAGCGGGGGCCCGGTGATTGCGAAACCGACTTTTACTTCATTCGGCGGAGAAACCCAACCTTACGCTAAGTTGATCGGAATGGTTTCAGGCTATCTGCCGTACACCGACATCGCCTATAGTCTCCAGACGGATCCTCCTACACCGAAACTGATCTCTCAAGAGAACTCGGGTCTCGCTGAGGTAGTCCCTATCGACGCAATTGAGGAAACGATCACAATTGCAGCAAGCAAGTACGCGGCGTCCCGGTGACCCGCCCACCTGAAAACTGGTTCAGGAGAGATGTTAGAAGCTCGGCCATAGGAGGGGGCGGGGGACAGATGGCGAGCGGGAAGCATACCCTGGAGCACGCGATTAATAACCCCATGCAGGTAGACCAGTGTATGGCTTAGCTGGGGGAGGGCGGCACTCGCAGGCAAGACCCGCGCCCAAGACCGGGTGCGAATCGTAGCGAGCTCGATACCCGTGGTGGTGCAAGCATCGACTCCGCAGGTTGCCTGCTAGACTCGGGGCGTACTCTGGAATCTGAAACGAAACTCGGTCCGGTGGAGCAGACTGCAGAGGATTCCTTCCAACTGGCTCTTTCTCACCTTGAGCGGGTGCAGGTGTCGTGGGATGATCCCATAGACTGGGCAGACCTTTCGTCCTACGGTCTCTACTGCCTGGAAGCCTCCATCGTCGCGGCGGCTCTGCATCTACGCAAACGTCGTCCACGCAACCACCACACCAAGGCGGGTATGGCCGAACTCCTCCGCAAAGAACGCGACTTGCCCGAGATCGGCCATCTCTTGGTCGACCTGAACGGGATGCGCAAATATATGGCGTACGGGGACACCAATCCTCCTGAGACGCTCAATCCAGAGGATACTGCGGCCGCGATCGAACATTATGTCGACGCAGTGAGGGAGTTACTCGCAGAGTGACGCAACAGCTCACGACGGAGCGAGAATTGTCTATACGGGAAGTCCCGGACGAGACGTTGACTGCCGTCCGGTCATGGCCGAGCGGCCGTGCGCGCACATGGACGATCAACGCCTTGGCAGATGCCAAGCGCAATGTGGCGATCGAGGCGATCGTCGCCTCCGGGTCAGCTGTGCGGAACGTCGAGTGCAGCGACGACCTCGACCTCGTGCTGGTTTACCGTAAGGCTCGGCCCAGCCTCCCACGGCCGCCGATCGACGTGGACCTTCGACAGTTCGAGCAGTCGGAAGTCCTGCGTAATCTGGAGACAGGCCATGACTATCTCTCTTGGACTGTGCGCTACGGTAAGGCGCTGTTCGAGCGTGACGCGTGGTGGTCGCGACTGCGCGCCGACTGGAACGAGCGGCTGGTACCGCCGTCGGCTACCGAAGCGCGCGATCGCGCGCGTAGAACGCAACACCTCTACGACGAGATGTGCGCGGTCGGCGACCGCGACGCCGCCGCTGAACTCAACGTATCCATATTGACGCAACTCGCCCGCGCCGCACTCTGCGACGCCGGAGTCTTGCCGCAGTCGCGTCTGGAACTCGCTGATCAACTGCGCAACGTCAACAAGCACCAGCTGGCTGATAGCCTCACCGACGCCTTGGCGCACAGGTACGGCTAGCGGGCCTCACTCAACTACAGCCCCATCCAAGTCGAAACGCCCGCCAAGTTGACGCTGACAAGGTTCGTCCCAGACTACATCCGCTCGGACGATGGGCCAGAGGTTACGGCCAGAGTGGTAGGAGCTTGGTATGCCAAGCTGGCGGCCACACCCTCTACATCGAACCCGATCACCATGGGAGAAAGGCTATGTCGAGAGCTTCAAGAGCAAGATCTGTAACGAGCTGTTGGATCGGGAGATCTTCTACACGCTGCGAGAGGCGCAGGTGCTGTTCGCGCAGTCCGGGTAGACCTACAACCTCCTCGACCTCATAGTTCGCTGGGCTAGAGACCGCTGGCAGCCATCCTGTCCGCAGACTCTATTCCGACCCTGGCGAGACCAACATAGCTAGTCGTACGCCCCTTGGAGGCAGGTCAAGTGAGTCGGTGGAGCATATCTTCGCCCAGGCCAACGCGCCCTTGTACGGCAGATAAGGTCCACACGGTGCTCGCCACGAAACTGGTTACGTCTCGACCTCGTGACCTGACGGAGTTTTCACTCCCAGTGCATAGGCTTCATGGAGCTTTAGCAGGAACCGCTTGAAGTTCCCGATTGCCTCTCGACAAAATGGTCGTGTCAGTTTGAGCTTTGTCAATTCTCGCTCTGGACCGATTTTCCAGCTAGAAACAACCCCCTTACTCTTTGCGTAAGAGGCGGTTGTCCATTCGGCAGCAAACTCTCCGCCCGCGTGCACGATCTTGTTTCTAATCTCTTTGTATCTGGCGATCTCGCTCCACTCACGAGCATTCCTGGGAAACTCGATACCAAGCTTCGTACAATATTTCTTGGTGCGCTCAGTAGGGGAGCGAGAACCGAGGTCACTAACAGAACAGGGGCTTTTGCGAGCTTTCTGTAATCTCCGACAAACCTGCATCAACTGCTCCTCGAACAAGGCGAAGCAGGCCACGAAGAACGAATTCATTAGGATAACCTTGAACTGCTCCTGGTCGTTGTACTCATCCATGTGGAAGTCGTAGAAATCTTGCCTCTGGTCTTCGTCTTCTATCTGCTGAGCTTCCTGGTTTATAGCCTGCTGCCAATCCCGAAAGTCCTGTTCTACATGCCGTTCCAGTATGTCTAGGTACCGAAGGTAGCGATCCCAAGCATGGGTCACTACAATCCCATATAGACCTAGGTTGACTTTCATTGGCGCCTCACCTCGAGTTGTCTTCAGTCAAAACTGATTGGCTTGTCCCAGACGACCCGTGGCGTTGTTCATCGAAGATGTCCGGCAGTGGTCAGGGGAAATTCCGATCTAGCGTTGCTGTTCAGAGTACAGGGTAGCGCTACGGCGAACTTGTGCCGCGCTCTTATCGATACTCAACTCCCTGACGTTCCCACTCCCAACGCAGTTCAGCTGACTTGCCCCCCCGAAAACTGGCCCAAGACGGACGTTTGCATCCACGGATTCCGACATGCGGACGAATTGCAGGTCCTTCGGTCTCGCACCCCTGGCTTCTGAATTCGGTGAAGCCCCGCTAACCAGAACCACGGAGCAAGTTTCGGTGAGGTAGCACTGGCCCCAACGCATCCTAGGGTACGCTTGTACGGATATCACATTCGGGGGTCAAAGCATGAATGTCCCGCAAGTCACAGATGAAGATGCTCGACGCGAATGGATGATTGCGCCGCGCAAAGGGTTGCTAACGAGCGAATTTGGTTCGGTCATCGACATGACAGCGAGTGCGATCAGGGCGGAAATCCGCCGTGGAAAGCTGCCAGGAATGCCGCTAAGGGCACGAGGCAACGTGTACGCATATGCCGCGACTGTCGATGACATAGCAGCTTATTACGAATTGCCGCCACGCACGATTTGCTTACTGCGAAGCCTCACCTGCCGCGACATTACCGGGCGATTCGCTTCGGTCGGCATTCCTCTAATCGACCAATCACGCCAAGTTGAAATCCCGACCGAGTTTGAGAACCCCGAAGAGTTCGAAAACGCGAACAGTTGACAGCCGGGGCAGGCCCTCTTACTAGGGTCTGCCCCGCTTTCAGTCTGGGGGAACGATGAAGCCAGTTAAGTGCTCTGCCTGTGGGTTTCTACAACAGCCTCGAAATTCAAGCGTGGTGGTTTACCAAGAGCCGATATCCGCGTCTCCTCAAGTACGCAGAGATCGCAATGCACATGGATTATCCTGTTTCCGAAACGTCGAGGAATTCGCTAAGCACAATCACTTGGATGACCGCGAGTGTTGTGAATTTGAGGAGCTCGATCCAGGCCGTCAGCCATTGGAGCACCTTCAGACGCGACAAATACGCGCAACTCAACAAAGGCAGACACAGCATTTCGAACGCATTGAACGCCGTCAAACTTGGGCAATCTGGGCTACAGTCGTCGTAGGCGGTTTGACTATCTTCGCCGTAATTGCCTCCGCATTTGTTACACGGAGCGCCCCCTAATCCCTAGCCGATATCCACGGATTGCGCGACGCAGCTCGCAACTTGATCGAGATCCAACTCGACCCTATGAGTTGATAGAAGCGGGCCGCATCTGCGGATGCGGCCTAGATCGTCCTGCCGCTAGCAACTCAGACCACGCAACTGGTACCAAAATGGGGGCAAGTTCGTTTTCCCGAACTCCACCGCTCATGCGGGACGTTTTAGCTCCGCCACCTGTCCTGTTTTCTCGCCGCCCTTGACACGGGACCAAGATAGCCCGTGGAACCACTCTTTGAGCAAGTCGGTCGTCCCGCAAAGCAGTCGGCAGATGGAGAACAACTCGGGCTCTAGTACCCGCGGCCTCCGCCCCCGGACCGGCTGGCATTACTTGCCTACTTCGGCTGTCCGGGGCTGAGGCAATGACGGAACTAGAGGATGTTCTCAGAGGAGGACGGCAAGTCAGTCAAGTGAGGCAGCGTCGACCCTGGATTCGTTCTGCAGGGTCAGGGCTGCATCTCCAACGAAATCGCAACGGGCAAGCGCGTGTTTTGCTCAACGATCGCAAACCCCATTCGAGACAGGTCCCTACTCAGGCAATTGTCCACTTGTAGCGAGTCCGCGATTTCCGAAGATCGTCTGAGATTGTCTAGGGGCACGAGACGAAGCTGAATTGGAGTTTGTATTCCATTATCCCGAAATGCGGCCGTCAGCGCTGCCGCTTCGCTATGGAGAACAGATTCATGCCGTTTCAACTCGTGCACGAGTCGGTCTGCCCACATCGTATACAGAATGCTGTTGCCCGCAACCGTCATTCCTCCGCCAAGCGGCGCAATAGCCTTGCCCCCCAATGCCGGAGCGTGATTTATATTTTTCCTCCTGAGCTCCTTCTTTTCGTTGTCGGTCAGACAATCACCTGTCACGCCTCGAAGGACCTGTGAGTTGATCAAATCTGGCCAATTGCGGTGTGTAATCTCGAGGAGATCTTGTCGCACCCAAAGCATCTTTTCGGGGTCTTGATGCGCTCGTACGTCCACGAAATATGCGTCTCCTTCAGTCACGATGGCAAACAGCAGGTAGTCAGACCTTTCTACAACCCCTGATGCCTCGAGCTTCAAGCTAAGATGGAAATGGTGCATTCCGTAATCCCACAGCAGCCCGTCCTTCGTTCTAGAATCGTTCACGCGTCTACTCAGGTACGGCACAACGGGCCGGCCGTTAACAAGGCAGTACCGGATTCTGAAAACCGCCTGCCATGCAGTCAGCGCCTTTTCCGGCTCTTCCACATCCATTTCACGGGTGAGCTTCCCCAAGGAGTCGTGGAGTTCAGCGGAGAAGTGGACTTCGCGTGGTTGAGGCGAAATTCTTCTGATCAGCATTTCGAAATATCGAGCCGCGAAGTCGCTGGCGTCGCCTTGGTCTTCGTAGAGTATCCCCGTACAAGAAAAGTAGTGTTTGACGATATCTACGAGATCCGATTCCAAGCTCAATCTCAGACTCGTCCCCGCCACGCGTTGACCCGTGTCCGTGTTCAGGGAAGATGCTCTTGCTAAGTGGTCAGTAAAAGGTCAGTCAGCATCGTTGCTCATGGTATCCGACGGCTACCGGGAACTTGCCCGGTGCCGTTATCTGCAGGCTCCCAGCTGCGGCGTACCTTCAGGCCGTGTTCCTACGGATATCCAACTCCTTGGCATTCCCACGGATGGACAAGCGCCCCGCCTTGGCCTCAGCGCTTGACCAGTCAGATTTCCTACCCCTATGTCTGCTTAGTGTTTCAGTAGTTCAAACGCTTTCAGCGCATGGCTGCGCCGAACAACATCTGCAGGCGCCGCAGCGTGTGCGGCAGATCCCGAGGGCCGAGGCAGAAGCGACGGCGATTTAGTTGCTCGCGCAAGGGGGAAGCCCAGAGCGTTACATCGAAATGCTCGCGAAGATGTCACACGGTCAGGTCAAGCCGAGCTACGTGCCCCCGATCGAATCTTCAACAACCCCCAAAGAAGACCGTACCCCATGTTCCTGGAGCAGATCCTGCAACCGTAGCCGATCGGCTATCCAGTGCTAGTTGACCTTGCAAATCCCAAATGGCGATGTTTAGACGGTTTCCCATCATCTCCGGCAATTTCATGAATATTTGGCCGCGTCAAATTGATCCTCATACGGGCCTACACGGGCAATGAACCGGCGCTCCCGAATTCCCCAAGAATCTTCAATACGTTCGCCTAACGGAAAAACGAGATCAATATCGAGGGAATCAGCTGGCCACTCATCGAATTCAATCCTGTGGATCAGGTTCACGTTATGACAAGTTACGATTTCGTCTGGAAATGCCGTGCCAGGCGTGAGGCTTTTCCATCCTTCACCTACGTTGCCCAGATAAGCGCCAGCCGTCTGACGGAGCGCGAGTGTGACTTCAAATGGACCTGCGAGCTTGAACCGTTCAACAACCTCCGTGTAGCGAGTTGCCAAACTCCAAACTCTGCCAACCAGATTGATTAGGAAGATCCAATTCCCATTCTCGTTGATACGGCCGACATGTCGTCCAAAACCAGCGTCGATGGATGCGCTTCTGGTGAGCGCTAGTAACTGATCCCATAGATTTGGGGCGTCATGAGAATGACGTACGTCGTATATTGCCGCTCCATAAGCCGTGGGTTTGGAATTGAGTCCGACCCTCTCTTGTCGCCCAAATGGAGTCTGCCGCTCCGAGGTCCACCACTCCCAGAACTCCGCGTCGAAGGAAACGAGGTTTGCTTCCGGATCGAATGGTGAGACTAAGAGTCTAGCTACGAGGTCAGGAACCCTCTGGCCCAGGCCTCCTGTCGCAAAACACTCATCCTCTTCGTCAACCAGACGGAGAGATTTCCGAGCCCGCCGCCATCGGGACCGTTGGATCTCTACCTCTTCGACGGATCGCATACTGAAGGCAGTAGTCATGGTTTAACGATACGTCTCAGCAGCACGGTCAAGTCTTGAGCTGTCATATCCGCAGCTTGGCCCCTCAGTTCAGACCGATCGCGGATGGGGGGATTCAAGTGCACGCGTATGGGATCGTCGCTGTATCTCGATCCCATCGTTACCGAGTTTGGGCTTGCGTCGCGTTCCGCACGAGTCCGCCAAGGGAGGAAGCCTGTCTGACCAAGAATTGCCGCGGTTATTGCGACGCGATTAAGACTCTGTGAAGGATCGATGCGGCCAAGCATCCCGTCCACCAGCCCTAGAGATGCGCGAATATCGCCTTGAAGGTCTTCCTCGATGAGGGACGGGATCGAAAAACGATCTCCCTTGCGTCTGCGAAAAGCAGCGCGTGCGACTCGGACTGTTCCCTCTTCATCAACTAGAAGGGACGTGGTTGCCGTTGAATTGAACTGTTCATGCGACAGTATGAGGGCATTATTGTCGAAACTGGTCGTTACCCCCTGGGTCCCATAAAACAACGGGTAAGAGCCAAACCTCGCCTCTTGCTCAATTTGCTCAGACAAGGTTTCATCTTCCAAATCAGACGGCCGCAGAATCTGTCGTTTTGGCCCACCCGCGACTGCGACAACAAGAGTTGGTTCCGACGCACTCCACGAACGCACGCCTGTCGTGTCTATTCGAGCTAGCACGCGCTCAAGAGCGTCCTCATCGCCAGGAGGCTCTCTTTCTTGCGTTCGTTCTAGATTACGTAGCGCTCGTACGACCGCATTTTGGAGGCCATGCGGGGTTCTAAAGTTCGCCGACAGACTTCCGGCAGTCCAGTTTCGAACCGCAGCGATGAAGTGGGCCTGCTCCGGTTCCGGATCGATGTCCTCCTGAATGAGAACCAGCACAGGAATGGAGCAGTTCCTCGCCTCGTTGTATTCCTCATGGGTTGCAGAAAGCCCACTTTCCTGCGTGGCACCGTAGCGCTCACCAAGAATCAATATCAATACATCGGCTTCGCGCACGCTGGCCAGGCAGGCGCTCTGAGGACTGTTCGGCAATGCGGGAAATTGCTCGGCGATCACTTCTTCATGATCGAGCAGGCCGACACCGTCAGCAGCAGCATTCCGAAATTCTTCGAATCCCTGAATTACGGAACTGATGAATACCCTCAACTAATCTCCGGTAATCCTAATTCGGTGCGCCATTCTTCTCTTTAGTTGAGCCGACACGACGAATATATCGCATCGCTGAAACATCTAAGTGTTTGATTTGGATGGATCAGCTGCGCCGCTCGCGAAGACGGTTCCGACGACCTATCGTGCCCAAAGCTCAATCGGGATAGCGAGCTCAGCCGGAGCGCGCTAGATTCATCGCCAGCAACTCCCCCCAACGCCTCCTCCTCCGAGATATCCGCCGGCCAGCCGTAGGCCGCGGCGACGGCCGAGTCGAGGTCTGCGTGCGCGTTCGCGAGCCATTGCGGGCGCTCGTTGTAGAGGTTGGTGAGCGTGCGTTTCTTCAGGTCCCTGGCGGCAGCCTCGTCGCGCGCGACCGGGCGCTTGGGATGGCCGGGTACAGGTTCGTCCACCCGCTCCACCCATTCGGGCGGATTCAGCCAGCGGTCCCTTAGCTCGACCAGCCGCCGGGCCGGGTCGGCGATGGTTATGGCGCGCGGATCGTTCGCGTAATCGCTGGCCGGAATGTCCGGCGTCAGCCCCTATGGAAACGGGAAAGTCTGGAAGGTAGTGGTCGGCGTATGGCGCGGATCGTTCCCCTTACCAAGCCATGTGCCAAGCCTCAGCGACCACGCCTCGTGAAACCGGCTGTGCAGGATGCCGAACGTCGTGTCGTCGTCGCGGGCGATGACAATTAGCTGGTGGTCGGGTCATATACACACGTCGTACCACGCAAATAGACGATGCTTGGCGACCGTTGGCATGGCGATATACCGGGTCAGGCCATCCAGCGCCCGCCACATTTCTGGCGCCGATGAGGCATGACGCCACCAATAAACACGGCGCTTCTTCCGACGGTTGTTTCTGCGTACTGGATAGACGCGATCCTGCACATGACGAAACGGCATTTCATAAAGCGCAGCGTCTGCTTCGGTCATCTCATCGCCAAAGTTGATGATCCACTTGCCCGCCGGACGGCGTGTAAGGTCCATCCCGTTGACCCTGGGCTTCAGAACGTCGGAGTTGGGCCGCCCGTTGGGGTTGGCGGGAAGCCGCAGCCATGCCCGCGCCAGGTCGCCCGCGATGTCGAAGGCGCCGCCCTTGATGTCGCCCATGAATGCGGCGCCAGTGTTCCGCACTAAGCGGGCAGCCTGCGTGAGATCCGTCTTCGCAGTGATGCTCGTGGGCCTAAGATAGCAGTTGTCACAAGCTTTGTGGCCAAGTCAGGCAGGTAGGAAGCGCCGAAGGAAAGCACTGACGACACTTGGCGGCGAAGCTATGTGTGTAGTTGCGGGACTAACATACATACGCGGCTAGGTTTGAAGCCACAACGCAGGGCGTAGTCGCGAGTAGGTAGTTTGGAGTAAAGGCGATCCTTGGGCGACGACTCACAAATACTGCTAATCCAAGACCGTTTGAAGAATGACCTCACGCTTGGTGAGAGCCATTTCCGGGAATTCAAGAGTGCGCTTGAGGGACCTGAACGGCGCCGTCGCCGTAAGGTGAGTCTCGTGGCGCGAGACATCGGCGAGACTCTTGTGGCGTTCGCCAATGCGGATGGCGGTACCTTGATCGTGGGGGCGGAGGACGACTCCACAATCTCGGGCATCCGACACGCCGAAGACGCTATCCACGTTCTGCAAAGGGCACCAGAGACTCATGTTCACGAA
The DNA here is from genome assembly GCA_965218195.1 of Chloroflexota bacterium. GTDB lineage: Bacteria > Chloroflexota > UBA11872 > UBA11872 > VXNJ01 > JAPOVO01. The sequence goes on along the minus strand of OZ244593.1, from coordinate 2,834,284 downwards.
GACACTCCCCTGCCCGGGGTGAGAACGCATCTGGTATCGATCGACACTAAGAGAGTATTGGCTTTCGAGGTGCAGAAAGGAACCCGATACATCCATCTAACGAGTGATGGACGGTGTTTGCAGAGAAGGGATACCGACACCGTCCCGGTAGCGTCGGAGCAGATTCGATTCGAGCGTCATGAGCAGTTGTCAAGGGAATACGACCGCCAGTGGCTTGACGGAGCAACGATGAGCGACCTTCGCGTAGAGTTCCTCAACCGTGTTGCCCAAACAGTAGCACCTGGCCTGTCACCGGAAAAGTGTCTGCAGACGCTCGGATTAGCTGAGTTCGTTGCGGGATCTCTTCGATTGAGAACTGCAGCACTGTTGCTATTCTCGGAGACTGTGGGCAAGTGGCATCCCAGATCCGAGCTTAGAATTCAGCAAATCGCTGGCCCCGAACTACTCACCGGCGCTAACTACAACGTGCTAAGGGATGAGACGCACTCAGGCAATGTCCTTGAACTGCTGAGCGAAGGGTGGGAACACGTAAGGCAGTTCTTGGTTCAGAGACGATTAGCTGGCGGAACGTTCCAGTTCCAGACCAGTTATCCAGAGGACGCATGTCGTGAAGCGTTTGTGAACGCCATAGCACACAGGGACTACAGCATTGAAGGGCGCTCTATTGAAGTCTTGGTATTCAGTGACAGACTGGAGATTCGGAATCCAGGTAGGTTGCTTTCAACGGTCCAGCTTAACGAGTTGAGACGGGGAGTTGGGGTTCATGATTCTAGGAACACGTACATAGCTCGTGTTCTTCGAGAGCTAGGTTATATGCAGGAAATGGGTGAAGGCATCCCCAGGATCAGCGCCCTGATGAACGGGCACGAACTTGCGCCTCCTGAAATTGATTCGAGAAACCACAGCTTTATGATCAGCTTTTCTCAACGAAATGTATTTAGTCCCGTAGAAAAGACGTGGCTTGATGCGTTTGGGGAGTTCAACCTCAGCAGAGAGGAGAAGTTGATCGTACTGCTAGGACGAGGGGGAAAGCGGATATCGCCTAACCAGATATGGGAAGCCCTCGACATCGTCGACACCGAGGAGTACAGGCAGATCATTGAGGTCTTGCAAACCAAGGGATTGTTATCGTCGCAAATCACGAGAAGGGCCGCCGGGTCGATTGCTCGGCGTGAAGGAATTGCGCCGAGAGAGGTGCCAAGATTCGTGATACGCACTCCAGACGTCGCTCAGAGGGATCAGCGCGAAGTCGTGGATGCTGTCGTTTCGTTGGGACGGCTAAGCCAAATTAAATCCTCACATTTTCGTCGTATAGATGAATCTCTTCGCGGTCAGAACATATACCGGGGCATTGTCAGAATCCGACATCTCCTTCGCTGGCTGGATCTAGTCGACCGAGGTGGCGGTCCGACCGACCGACTCAGCAATCTGTGGGCGAGTGTGCAGAGCGCTCCTAGCAACCCTGACAGTCGTCTGGCTGATGCTGACCGCCGCTCGGTGGGGGCGTCGTTCACTCCGGTGAGGGATATCTACGTTGGCAATCTTGACTTTAGAGCGACTGAGGAGGAAATTCGAATGCTATTTGAAGAGATCGGTCCCGTGCTCAGTGTGACAATGCCGAAAGATTATTTCACGAGCGATAATCGTGGATTCGCGTTCGTACGTATGTGCGACTCAGCAACGAGTGTGAAAGCGTTTGGAACGATGGACGGCCAACTCTTCAGAAATCGACCACTCAAGTTGGGATGGTCATTCCGATAGGCGATGTTGGCACGCCTCATCGAGCCGTCCAGCTTGACAAATGGGTGAGCGTGGAGACCAGCAACCACTACCTTTGCTGGCAAAGAAAGACTTGGTAGTCGATGGTAGTCAAAACCTGACGAAAATCGGGGCGGATCGAACGCCGTTCGGCCGTTCGGGAAGGCGCGCGAGCGGCGTCCGATTCGAGCGGTAGAAGCAAGATTCCCAGTTCTACCTATTCGCGACCAAGCGCCCCGTTGCGCCTGTGTGACCAGATTCTGCGCACAGCAACCCATGTTCGCCAAACGTCTGTACCTCGCCCCGTGGCGCGACAGGGGCGAACGGGGCGGCAGCGAGGCAATGGATGCGGAGCGACGCTTCTCTATATAGAAAGTAGTCATTGAGAAGCCCCGCCCGAGAGTTGTGGGATCGAGCCTTGCGGCGGAGGTCCGGTAGCCCTCCAGCTCGACATAATGCCAAACAGGACACGCGCGGAGAAGGTCTGGAGCGATGGCGTAACGCGGTTCGACGGACTCACGGGGATTCCTATTGAAGGATCTAGCTGTGGAAACTGGAACTGGGAGAGACTGGCGCCTGCCGTTGGAGCCGGATGCGGCAAGAAGTCAGCGGGGGCTAGCTCAGACGGCGAGTATGCGGCGGAGATTGTAGCTGTGACTCGCAGCGATGTCCGTGCGAGTTTGGACTACAGGCGGGAAGCGGTAGTCGATGACGACTTGGACCTGCTTGCGGCCGCTGTCGGGGCGCGTGGTGTGGACGGTGATTTGCCGCACGAGCAGCTGAACGATCTCGCGTCGCTCGGCGTCCGAGAGGTCCCTCTGGAGGCGTTGACGGATCTCCGCCAGCACATCCTCGGAGACGGCGTCGTCAAGCGGGTCGTCAGCAGGTTCGAGATCGGCCAGCCGGTCATCGAGAGTCTTGAGCTCCCGCTCCACGTCTGCGGCGATGGCGTCGAACTCGATCTCGGAGAGCTTGCCGCGGGTATAGAGGTCGATGGCGCGCTTGCGACGGTCCTGGGCAGCGGAGCGAGCGTCGATGAGCGAGGCACGTTCGGCTTCGGCGACGGCACACGCGCCCGCGTCACTGCTCTCGTCCAGCAACTCATCGACGAGGACTTGGGGCTCGGAGAGGAAGCGGTAGACATCCGACCAGACCGCCTGCTCCAACTTCTCGCCCTTGATAGAGGCGCCGAAGCACTTGCCCTGGAGGGGGCCGCGATGGGCCATGGAGCCGTTGCACCTGTAGCGAGGCGCCGTTCTGGCCCATGTACCGCAGAAGGAGAGGCCGCAGACGGCGCAGCGGATGAGGGAGCGGAGCAGGTAGGTGTGGCAGGAGCTGCGGGGCATGGCGCGGTTGCGCTTGAGGGTGGAGATGGCGGCGTCCCAGACATCATCGGAAACCAGTGGGGGAACCGAAGAAGAGATGACAGAACGTCCATTCGGCCTGGTAGATCGTCGTCCGTACTGGAGGACGCCCTTGTAGACGGGATTGACGACGAGGTTGCGGATATGCCCGGAGCGCCAGAGGCCCTGGGTGCGACGACCTCTGACGCCGCGACCGTCGCGGCAATAGGAGGTGGGGATGCCGAGCGAGTTGAAGGCGGAAGCGATACGCGGACAAGTCCAGCCGTCCACGGCCAGGTGGTGATAGATGCGCCTGACCACGTCGGCTGCGGATAGGGCGTCCCACATGAGAGAGTCGTCCGGCACGAGACGGCGGGTGCCACGATCTCCTGAAACACGGTAGCCGAGCGGGACGATACCGCCGGTATAGCGGCCTTCGCTGGCAGCGCGGTTCATGCCCTCGGCGGAACGTTCGAGGAACTTGCGGCGCTCATTGGCGGCGATAACGGCGTGGATATCGAAGTAGAAGGGATCGTCGATGTTCTCGTCGGTGGCGCGGAGAGCGACGCCGATCGACTCAAACACCCTCCAGATGCGGAGGAGCTCGAAGGCGTCGCGACCCAGGCGATCGGCGCGGACGACCCAGATCTGGGAGAAACGACCGGCGCGAGCATCACGGACAAGCGGGCCGCCAGCCGGCCGGTCTTCGAGAGGAATGGTGCCCGAGACGCCGTCGTCCTCGTAATGCCTGAAGACGGCAAGACCTGGTTCGGAAGACAGGCGGCGGGAGAGAGCCGAGCGTTGATTGAGGACGGTATGGCGATCACGCTGTTCATCAGAGGAGACGCGGGCGTAGGTGGCGATGCGGACGATGGGATCGGGCAAGACGACCTCCAGCAAGGGGAAGCGGAGCGGGATGTATGAACGCTCCGAAGGCGCGTAGAGGTCAAGGCGGACCGGTGTCCCGTTGAGAGAAGAGTCAACAGCGTAGACACCGATCCGCCCGAGGAGAGTCTAGAACGGGACGGAGGATGATGACGGCGCAGACCGCCGTAGGCGGGTTGGTCTAGCCCACGCCGATAACGGTTGCGACGCCCTGCCAGGCGGCATCACGCTGGCCCTCTAGGCGACGTAGGTAGGTGGTGGTGACGGCGAGCGAGCTGTGGTCGAGGAACTGGCTTACGGACTCTACGGACTCGCCGACGTCACGGCGGAGCTTGGCGGCGGTGTGGCGCAGGACGTGGAGGCCGGCGGGAGGCAGACCGGCCTCACGAAGGTAGGCCCGGAAGCGGTTGTAGAAGGTGGTGCTGGATACGCCGGTGGGTCCTGCCCCGGCCTGCCAGAGCGACTCGGAGGGCTGCATGGAATGGATGTCCTTGCCGACATCGGCGAGTGACCTAACGATGGCGGCGAGGGCCGGACGAGGAAGCTCACGGTGGCCGCGCACGCCGCCCTTACCGATATAGCGGTAGAAAACAGCGGACTCGTCAAAGGAGACATCGCCGGCGGTCAGATTGATCACCTCCGACCTGCGTCTGCCGGTGAGGACGAGAGTGAGGACGATGGCGAAGTCCCTCCTGCCCTTGACGGCGTCAGGGATGACTTCAAGCAGAGACTGTACCTGGGAAGCCGAGAGGCCGCTTGGTGCGCCGGGACGGGGTTTGGGGCGCTCGACGGGATCGCAGGGATTGGCCTTGAGGAGGTCGAGTCTGATGAGGAACTTGAAGAAGGAAGAGATGCAGGAGAGGCGGGCGCCGACGGTTACGGGCGAGGGTTCGCGACCAGAGAGGCCGACGCCATGGGCGAAGCTGAAGACATCCTTAGGAGAGACCTGATCGGGAGACTTCTGGAGGGAGCCGAAGAAGTGACGGAGAGTGCGGTAGTAGGAGTCCGGAGTGCGGTTTGAGCCGGAGCGGCGCTGTTTCTCGGCGAGGAAGGCGTAGAGCGAGCCTTCCCAGCCCGTGTTGGTACCAGAGAAGACGGTGGGCAGGGTGGTTTGAGCGGTGACCATAGCGGACTCCTTCGAGGAGGAAGAATGTCCGCATGACCTTTGCTCTGGATTGCAGATATATCAAGCACTATGTGTTATCCGACGGTCGCAGATCGTCGTCAGGCCGCGACGCAGGCGACAGTCGTACAGAGCGTCAAGCGACGCGCCTTCGGCAAGGAGTCTCGAATGAGTAGGGGAGCATATCTAGGTTCGTATGCGTTGGAGAGGCAGGAAGCGAACCGGACGGAGGGGCGGCAGGAAGAGGATGACGAGAAAGGGGACGACACCGAAGAGCAAGGTGAGAATGTACCACCTGGTTACGGAGCGGTTCTTGCGCAGGGCGATAGCGGAGCTGAGCACGGCCAGTAAGAACCAGACGGAGAGCACGAGAATCGCGACGCCCCAGACAGGACTCATGAGCATCCTCCCGTGGGTATTCCCAGTATTGACAATTATACGAGAGCGGTCAGGTGAGAATTCCGACGGGAGAGACGCGAAGATCGCTGCTCCGGTCCGCAGATATACGAGGCACTATGTGTGAATAGGGGCGGTTCGCGAAACGCCCCTACAGGGTCCCGGCGCGAATGGATCGGACTGGGCCGTACCCCGACGACCGGTCAACTACTACGGTGGTATATTCGCCCCTAAATATTGCCAACGGATACGGTGATGACCAAGACCATGGACTCCGACGAGGAGATACTCCCGGCTCTCGGATATTTGGTGGCCGGTGTGACGGTCATGTTGGCTCGGCTTTCCAAGGAGAAGCTCGCTCCCTTCGATATTACGTCGGTGCAGATCGCCATCCTCATGTTCGCCGCGCTTGCCCTGGCCGCCGGGTGCGCCGGGTCATGCCCGAACGCCGAACAACAGGCTTTCCTCGATGAATACTCGGAGTTGAGGAGCGAGGTAGACGACGAAGCCGCAACGCTACTGGAACTCTACTTCGATGTGAGTTACGCGGTCGCCGGGGAGGAGAGTGTCCGCAGATACCTCATGGATAACCCCAGATACATCGCGAAGTTGGCGGTGCGGGCAACTTCCATGTCGGCGGTGGCTGACGACCTTATATCGCTCGCGGAGGACGCGCCGCCGGGACTCGAACCCGCGCCTGTCTTTATCTTGACCGCGGCATACGGGGAATTGAACTGGGTGGATACAGTCGAAGGGTGGTTTACCGCATCCGATGAATATCGCCCGGAGTGGACCGAATTAGTGCACGACATCCGTCTCTCTCAAGTCGAGCAGTGGGGTCACGCGGAAAACACTATCTCCAATCTGTGCAAGCCGCCGCACCTGCGTTCGACCCCGTGACCGCTAAGCGCCGCCGTCGGAATCGAGCCGAGGAAGTGCGGGAACTGCTTCAGGGGCGGCGACGTTGTGAGTGTGAGGAGGCGAAGGGGGAGGGGAAGTGAAGTATCTGGTTTGTGAGAATTCGAACTGGCGGCATGACAAGGCCGTAATACATATCGAGGGCAGGTGCTACCCGCAACGGCCCCCCGGCACGACCACTCTCAATACGCAGTGGTTTGGATACTTCGAGACGTTAGGAACAGCTACTCGCAAGGCCAAATCTACGGGGCGCTCCGTCAGAAAATGCGGGAACTGCTTTCGGTGAGGAAATTTGAAGGAGCCGACCAATGCAACGTACAAAACGCCTGATAATCGCTCTTGGTATCGCAGGACTGCTCACTACAGGTACTGTTGTAGCTGTTGGTGGGGGTGGTGGTCCACCTTGGGCAATACCTTGTGTAGACCTAAATGACCTCATTGAACAGCATTGGGTAGATAGACCTGAAAACGTAGGCATTTATCAGGCTGTTCACGGTGAGAATGCTGAAGCTGCTTGCCGAAGCGACCATCGTGGTGAAGTACAGAGTTTGTTCAATTGGGCATTCTTACCATTTGATGTTCTGTCGTATGACCCCGAACCACCGGTCCAGAAAACGGTTGACAACACACTGAGACATACGGATAAAGATGCTAATGGTCGGGTTTATGCCAGATTACATAGTGGGAGGTGGATAGTTGCGATTCATTGGCATGACAAGAATGAGTGGTTTCAAACATTTGCAGCTACTCTCAGTGGACGGGCAGACGGGCTGATAAACCATAGTGTTACGCTTGTAAATTCTCCCGCACAGGCAGGCACGGCTTACTTGGAACTCGAAATCTTTTACTTCGATACAGAGATGTGGATAGAAGTCGATGATGACTCCAGGACAAAATGGACAGTCGAATTTATCCGATCCTAGGATTAGGAAATATGGCGCAAGTAGAGATGTTGCCGCCGCGCCGTGATCCACAACGGCGAAAAGACTTTCATATGCCGCCTCCGCCTGCGGACGATTGAGTCCGCGCTGGCGCTCGTGAGCGGGGGTTGTCGTTAGTCAGAGAGGGGAAGTGACGAACATGATGACGACCGAAGAACGGTTGGAAGTACTGGAAGAGCGGAGCGCCACGGCTCAGGAAACAGATAAGGCGCTTCTGCGTGCGATACGGGAACTCAAGCTTTGACCTGCCCCCAAGGCTTGTACCACCAATTATGATGCTCCTATACGTGTCAAGCGGCGCGGCGGACCATCTCGGCAGAGTTCCGTATGACCGAGAAGACCTCGCGGGCGACATAGCGTTTGAGGCAGCGGATGATCTCGCTCTTACTCAGCCCCTCTCCGGTGCGGCGAAGCATGTATGCCCTGGTGCGGGGATCGTGACTAAGCCTGACCACGACGATGCGGTAGAGAGCCGAATTGGCCTGGCGGTCGCCTCCGCGGTTTAGCCGGTGTCGATTGGTCTTGCCTGAGGAAGCCGGTATCGGGTTCACCCCACACAGCGAGGCGAAGGCAGCCTCGGAACGGAGGCGCTGGGGATTGCTTCCGGCGGCGATCAGGAGAGCCGCCGCCGTGTCAGGCCCTACCCCGAAGATGCGGACCAGGTCCGGCGACGCCATCCGGATGAGCCGTTCCAGTTCGGTCTGCAGTTCGCGGCTCTCTTTACCGAGTTGACGGTAGCGGCGGGCAAGGGAGCGAAGAGCGTACTTGGCCGCCGCTGCGGGATCTTTCAGTCGGCCTGGACGGAAGCTCTTACACCGCGCAGCCAGAGCAGCGGTGGTGAGACCGTCGAGCGTTTCGCGGAGCTGGGCCGGGGCTGTTACAACCAGGGCCTTCATCCGGTTCACCGTCTGCGTGCGAGCCTTGACAGCCGAGTCCTTGGCGCTCTTCAGCATGCGGATCATCTCGACTTCGCCCTCGCCTGACTTGGGAGTAGCTTCGGCTACTCCGGCAAGCACTGCACGCGCTGCCGACTCAGCGTCGGTGGGGTCGCTCTTCCCCTTCCGGTAACGGACTGAGCGGTCAGGCCGATTGACCTCTACGACGGTATAGCCCCGGCCGGTCAGGTACAGGGCAAATCCAGCACCGTAGGAACCCGTGCCTTCTACCCCGAACGCGCTAACCTCTCCCAAGCTCCGGGACCATCGCACGAGGTCCCCATATCCCCAGGTAGTCGCCGGCGAACGCCGTTCGCCGAGACGAACACCCTGCCCGTCAATAGCCACTGCCACATGTTCGTCTTGATGTGTGTCGACCCCGATGACCACCTGGGCGCCACGACTAAACTCGTGGCCGACGACTCCTAGCATCGAAACCTCCTCAACGATGGCGTACAGGCTGTGTGAGCGGACAAAACTGCGACGGGGCTTGACGCCACGCTCCTATCAGGTCACTGCTCGCTTAGCCGTTGACGCTGTGTGGGCCATCTCGAGGTCGAGTCGACAGATCACAATGAAGGCATTCCAGCCAGTTAGTCCCACGGTCAGACCCGTGCCGAGATGGCCCGAGTCCATCATCGCAGTTAGTCCCGTGAGCATCCGGACTTGCCCCGTCTTGGTACCAGTTGACGGGGGCATACCATTCATCGAGGTAGGCTCTGTGAGGAGGGTCACCGGGTCCAAGGAATCTACGAGCGCTCCGGGCGAGCCGTCACCCTGACGTACGCAAGCCTAGCCGCCTCCCAGCGCGAATGCCCGGTGTTTACGTAGCTCTGTGTAATTTCATTTAAGCGAACGGGATCGGCAGAAGGGAGTGATCCGATGATCGCGGTCTCGTCATTAGCGCTCCTGACGTGAGGTGCACGCCTATCGGCGCCGTACGCCTGCACCTTGCGGCAAAGTGCACCCGCGGCTTCGCGTCCAGACCGCGATACGGAGGGAGCCAGCATGACGCTCTTGAAACGGCCTAGGGCGAACGCCGTTGCCTCCGACGACCAGCGCGCCGAACCGAAGGTGATCACGACGGGCTCGCTGCGCCGGCAGGCGAGCGCCAGTCCATAGGACAGCCCTTCGCATACCACGACGCTCCCGGCGCGGACCAGCTGACCGATGGTCACGACCGCATCCGAGAGGTCGCCGTAAGATCCCGTGCCGAAGAGTCGATGCTGCGGATCATGTGTATTGCGGTCAAGGGCGGACTGTCCATCCAGACCGATGGGTACGAGGTAAACCCCGGAAATAGCGTATTTCGGGAAGTTGGGTGTGCACCAAATCCATCGTTCAAGTGGGGCGGTGGCAGTGATCAGTGCTCCGGCTATCCCGTGATCGCGGCGCGCGGGTGAGGCCTGCACCCAGCGAATCCAGGGAGGCAGGTCCAAGACCGGCGGCCAGAGCGACCAGCGGTGGAACCAGCGGCGGGCCGGATGATCCTGATCGTAAGGCACCGGAGTGCTGCGCATCAGCAGTTGCAAACCAGAATTGAGAATAGGGTGCTGACCTGCATGGAACAGGACGTAGCATTAGAAGACTTGATCGTATCACGTTCGGTACTGGTTCGGTAGTGAGTGTGGCAGCGAGCGTCGGCGGTCGGTAGCTAAGGGAACCACGCGGCCCCAAAACAGCCCTTCCATTGAGAAGTCAGGCTACCCGGACGACCAGCTCGGGGCCATCGTTGGCGACGGAGTTGACCAGCGTCGAGACTTGGTAGGCCTCCATCGCATCGTCGGGGTACGGAGCCAGGACGCTGCGAAGCTCGGTAGAGTCTTCGATGCTCCTATCGAGCCAGTGCCCCTCCTTCTCCCTCGGCAGGATAACGGGCATACGGTGGTGGATCGGTCTGAGCAACTCGTTTGCCGAGGTCGTGATGATGGCGCACGTCGGCATCCGGTTGCCTTCGGGGTCCTTCCACACAGACCATATGCCCGCGAAGGCGAATGGCTCCCCCGACCGCATGGCGACGCGCATGGGCCGCTTGCCGGACGGCGTGCGCTGCCACTCGTAGAAGCCGTCGGCGAGCACTAGACAGCGCCTGCGTCTGAAGGAGCGTCGGAACGAGGGCTTGGCGGCGACCGTCTCGGCCCTGGCGTTGATCATGCGGCTGCCGATCGACGGCTTGTCAGCCCACCACGGAATGAGTCCCCAGCGCATGAAGCCGGCGCGTCGCGGTTCGCCGCCGACGACGGCGAGGACGTTCTGTGTGGGAGCGACGTTGTAGGCCGCTTCGAGCGTCAACTGGCCGGGGTCAAACTCGAATCGCTCGCCGAGCACCGTCAGGTTTGAGATCAGGTTATATCGGCCGCACATATCGAACGATGATGAACTCGTCGGGTGTAGAGGCGCAATTCCTGGCTCTGTGAAGACGTCAGAGTTGGTCGAGCCAGGGTGGGATTGCGAGGCTTGAGCATAGCGTGCCCACAAGCTCGGGGAGCGGCGTCCGAAGGGCAGCCAGCCCGCGGAGTGGAGACCACTGCATGCGGCTGGCAGCCTTTCCTAACCGGTACCGGTTGGCTGATCCGCTACTCGTACCAGCCTGAGGCGAAGATCAGGCCGTCGCGCCTAATTGCCCAGGTGTGCTTGGTCTCATGCTCACCGGTCTCGGGGTTGAGGAAGACGTAGTCGACCCAGCGGCCATCTTCGTCGGCGGCGAGCAGATCGTCACCGTAGAAGTACCCGGTCACGTCGACCCGCAGGCCGGGATCGCGGCCCCTGATCTCGGGTCTATAGTGGCCAATGGTGAGGCCGTCGTCGAGGTTGACGATGAAGACGTACCAGGGTCCGTCGACGCTCTCGACCGTGTTGTAGTAGTCGAGGGCAACGTCGAGCCCGACGCCGGCGTAGAGGTCGATCGCGCGCTGCACGACGGCTTCGGTATAGACGGCGGGATTAGACTTGGATGGTCCGGGCTCGTACCAGCCTGAGCCGAAGACCAAGCCGTCGTGGCGGACGACCCAGGAGTGCTTCGACTGTGAGGCGCCGGACTCAGGGTTGACCCAGGTGTAGTCAACCCAGGCGCCCTCATCGGTCACTACCGCCGCGATGTGAAGGCCCGTTGGGAAGCCGTCCGGCCCCCGGATGTCCGCAGCGGCGAGTCCGACAATATGAGGGTTGGCCGCGTTGGCGACCAACGCGTCGTGCACGTCGTCATGGATGAAGACGTACCACTGCCCGTCGATGCTCCGTGGGGAGTTGTAGTAGTCGAGCGTGGCTTGGAGACCTTCCGCGTCGTAGCGGTGGATGGCTCGCTCGACGAACGCCTGGCTGTAAGCAGCGGGCTCGGACTTGGACGGAAGCTGGTAGGGACGGACGCCGAACCGGAAGCCGGATTCCCGATGTTCGCTCCGACATACGGCTTCGGCCTGGTCGCCATGGACCCGCACGTATATCCCGACGTTCTCGTCGTTGCCCAGGCCGGCTTCGATGATGTCGTTCAGCTCTACACAGCTCGTCGGCCACTGCGCGAGTGCCGTGGAGGCACTCATGGCAACAAGCGAGATCACCGCGACAACTGCCAAAGCCAGACGTTTCACACCGAACCTCCCTACCAAGAAGTACGATCCGAATATAAGCGATTCAAGCGGTGAGCTGCTTGGAGCCGGCCCAGATGCGGACCGGAGGTCAACGACTGCCGTCGGCATTCGTCCGGATGAGGCGTGGACGGATGAGCGTCCAGATCTTCCCTCGCTACGCCGTCCACCCAGTGCTTGGATCGCGTCGTAATCATTCGGCTACGCGAATGGCGTTGCGTGTGGTGGTGACCTCCATCAACTCATGGTGTAGGCATGGGTCCTGAGGCGGCCGGCAATCTCCGACCACGACAGGCCCGACTACTCCTTGGACCGCCGTGACCGGTTGCCTGCGGCAGGCTCGATGTCGCCTACCGACTGCGCGACGTAGGCCGTCCGCGGCGGGCGCGTCCCGAAGCGGACCTGGCGCCGCCGCCCGCATCGGCAGGGGTATCTACTCTGTTACCGACTCGGGCTGTCGTCACGTGGCGGACGGCCTGGATGCGCGGGCGATTGGGCCTGTCGGAGAATCCATCGGCGGAACGCCTGGACTTCGGGTTTGCGCCGCGAGCCCGCGGTGGTGATGAGGCAGCAGCGCTCGGGGGCGTCGGCCTGCTGGTCCAGGACGGGGACCAGCCGCCGGCTCGCGAGCTCGTCCGCTATCAGCGCCGGACGCCCGATGGCGACCCCGAGCCCCTGGACGGCAGCGTTGACCAGCATGCTGTACAGGCGGAAGCCCGAGGACCGCGAGAGGTCCGGTGCAGGCTGGTTCTGGCAGGCCGACCAGTACGCCCAGTCGGTGTCCCAGCCCAGGTCGTAGAGCAGGGGCCAGCCGTCCAGCTCGGCCGGGCCGCGGGGCTGCCCGCGCGCCGCCAGCAGGGCCGGGCTGCACACCGGCAGCAGCTGCTCCTCGTAGAGCGTCTCCTCGATCAGCGTGTCCGCGCGCCGCGTCACCGGGCGCGGCGCCGCGGTCGCGCCGGTGTAGGCGATCCAGGCGTCGAAGTCGCGGCTGCCGGGGTCGACACCGCGGTGGTCGGTCTCCAGCTCGATGGCGATGCCGGGATGGGTCGTCTCGAGAGCCGCCAGCCTCGGCACCAGCCACTTCTCGGCGACCGCCTCCACCGAGATGATCCGGACGCGCCGCGGCTGGCGGCGGTGGCGCTCGGAGACGCCGTGGACTTCGGCCAGTATGTGCTGTATCTCCTTGAGGTGGGCCTGGCCCCGCGGGTTGAGCAGCACGCCCCTTTGCCTGCGTTCGAAGAGCGGGGCGTCGAGGTGCGCTTCGAGGGCGCGGACGTGGTAGGCGACGGCCGCCGCCGTGACACCCAGCTCGGCCGCGGCGCGCGCGAAGCTCTCATGGCGGGCCGCGGCCTCGAAGAAGCGCAGGCTCTCAAGCGGGGGCAGGCCCGACAAGGTCGCGAGTGTCCATACAGGGGCCGTCCGCGGGGGACGGCACTATGCCGAGGCGGATTATGGCATAGCACGCCGTGGGCCGAATGCAGCGCTTTGACCAAGTGAGCTTATGTCATTGACACACATCGCGCGCGTCCTGTTCGATTCCCTCTTGAGAACAAGAGGGGCATCGCGCCGGACGGCGGGGAGGCCCTCACTCACGGGGGAGGCGTTCTCATGACTCTCGACGACTCCATGCACGCGCCGAGCCGCTCGGCCCACTCCGGCGCCCGTGACTAGCACAGACCTTCACCGCCCGGATTTTCCCTCTGCTCTAGCCACCTCGCCCCACCCGGCTCGTCCGGGCAGGTCCGATCCTCCGCCATCGCCGCTCTGTCGGAGCGCGCGGCTCACATCCTCGAAGTCCTCGAAGGACGCTCCCCCGGGGCGCTTGCCGCGGCCCGGCGTCGGACGCCTTTCAACAATGCACCGCGCCCTCCGCGCCGCTAGCGGCTGACGCCTGTGGACCGGACGGGCTGCGTCCCATACCCCCGCGCAAGCACGAGTAGGAGCCATGATGACTCGCACCGCTAGACGACGATTCCCCATCCTGCTCGCCGCCATAGCGGCGCTGGCCCTACCGGTCGCCGTGTTGGCGGTGGTCCTGCACTTCGGGGCCAAGCCGGTCTCGGCGCAGACCACGCCTGAGGTGACCATCGCGGCGGACCGTCAGACGATCATCGCGGAGCTTGACCACATGGATTTCACGCTGACCCGCACGGTCGCCACGGAGGAGCTGGACGTCAACGTCGTGCTCACGCAGGACCGGGACTTTCTGGAGGGATCGGCGCTTTTGCAAACCGTGACCTTCGGGGCAGGCCAGGACACCGCAGAGCTGAGGATGTTGGCGTGGGACGAATTTGCCGGCCACGAGGTCACGCAGAACGGCAGCATCACGGCGACCGTGCGGGACGGGACGGGCTACGTGGCGGGCACGCCCGCTACGGCGACCGTGGGCGTCCTGGTGGCCGATCCGGCCGTAACCGTGTGGCACGAGCAGCCCGAGTACAGGTTCGCCGAGGACGCCGCGCACGGCGACACCGTTGTCGCGATCGTCGCCAGGACGGCGGCCGGTGTGCCGGTGCCCGCTGCGAGCATCCATATAGCCTTCAGCACCAAGGGAACCGGCCAACAAGGCCAGGCAACCAGCAATGTGGACTTCGATGGCCTGTCCGTGGGGGTCGAAATCGCCCCTTCGGACTTCGAACCGGACGGCTCGGTGTTCACGGCCCGCAAGGAAGTGCGGTTGACGGTAATTGACGATCTGGAAATCGAGGGGGACGAGTACATCCAACTGAAACTCGAAAAGGATCCCGGACTGTCGCCGGTGGTCGCGTTCCAGGCGTCATCGGAGGGCGCGGCGTGCGACCCGTGTCACGCGAGGGTCATCATCGTCGACAACGACCAGCTCCGCATCCAGGGCATCTGCGACCGCACGGCGCGCGTCCGCGACCGCATCCTGGTGCGGCTGAAGTACGTGCACGGATTCAAGGGCGGCTGCGCCGAGGTGAACGAGACGCATCTGGCGAAGGTGAGGTTCCTCGGCCTGCGCCGCAACCCATCCACCGAGTCGGGGTTCACGCTCAGCCTGCGGCGGCAGGACTTCGAGGGGCTGTTGAACCTGGAGGAGTTGGACCTCGCGGACACCGGGCTGCGGTCGCTGCCGGCCGAGGTGTTCGGCGGGCTGACGAGCCTGCAGACGCTGAACCTGAACAAGAACCGGCTGCGGTCGCTGCCGGCCGGGGTGTTCGCGGGCCTGCGGTCGCTCGCGACGCTGCGGCTGCAGCAGAACCCGTCGCTGCGGTCGCTGCCCTACGACGAGTTCGAGGCGCTGCCGGCGCTGACGGAGCTGCGGGTGGACCGGCAAGGCCGCAGGAAGCTCCAGGTGGCGGGCGGCGCGGGCGACGCGGTCCTGGAGGTCGCGGCGGGGGGCACGGCGACGTATCAGGTGCGCCTGATGGCGGCGTCCGACTCCACAACCGCGAACCCGGTGAGTATAGGGGTGAGCTCTTCTAACACGGCCGTGGCGACCGCGTCCCCGGCGACGCTGCGGTTCACCGGCGAGAACTGGTTCCGGAGTCAGACGGTGACGGTGGACGTCCGATCCTCCGCGTCCGGGACGGCGGCGCTGAGCCACGAGGCCTCGGGCACGACGATGGATTCGCAGGGCCAGGCGCAGTCGAACTACGACTTCGAGGACTACCCGCTGCCGACGGTGACGGTGCGGGTGCCGGAGCCACGCAGCGAGCGCTCCCGCGGGGTGGACATCGGCACGCCCGCCGCGCTGACCACGACCCCGGTGGAGCGCAAGCAGGAGCAGCAGGAAGAAACGCAAGCACCTGCGGAGCGGTCCGTTGAGCGCCGGGGACAAACTAGCCCCCGGTTGGAGGCGCAAGCGCCCGCCAAGCCCACTGGCCTGATGGCGGCGGCGGCCTTCAACGGAGTGATCCTCGTCTGGGTCGATCCCGGCGACAACTCCATCACCGGCTACGTGGTCCTGCGGCGCAACCGCGATACCGATGCCGGCGGCCAGTTCACCACGCTGGTGGCGGACACGGGCACGGCGGCCACGAGCTATATCGATGACACGGTGCAGCCGGAGGCGCCCTACAGCTACCGGATCAGGGCGATCAACGCGGCCGGAACGAGCGAGCGCTCCCGCGCGGTGGACATCGACACGCTCGCCGCGCTGACCACGACCCCGGTGGAGCGCAAGCAGGAGCAGCGGGAAGAAACGCAAGCATCTGCGAAGCCGCCCGCCAAGCCCACTCGCCTGATAGTGGCGGCGGCCTTCAACGGAGCGCTCCTCGGCTGGGACGACCCCGGCGACGATTCCATCAGCGGCTACGTGATACTCCGGCGCAACCGCGATACCGATGCCGAGGGCGAATTCCACATTCTCGTGGCGAACACCGGGACTGCGGCCACCACCTATACCGATGCCACGGTGCAGGCGGAGACGCCCTACAGCTACCGGATCAGGGCGATCAACGCGGCCGGAACGAGCGAGCGCTCCCGCGCGGTGGACATCGACACGCTCGCCGCTCCGTCCCTCGACGCTGGTGGATAACGAGGAAGAGGAAGGGCTCCCGGCTCTGCCTGCCACGACCCGGACATAGGTGCTGGTGGGAAGTCGGGTGGGCTCGTCCAGGTGGGTGCAGTGGGGGATAGCTGCCGGCATGACGGTATTGCTCGTAGGTGCTGGCGGAGACGGACCGGCCGGGGGCGGCTGCCTAGTCGAGACGGAACTCGGCTGGGCATCGCATGTCGGGCCGTGGTCCCCGCAAGACCGTTGGAGTTACCCGTGGCAAGCGGTGTTGGAAGCGCGCAAGGGCGGCTCGGCACAGCGGGGATCAATCGCGGAGGAAACACGCATTGATGACCCGATCCGGTTGGTGGCACTGCATCGGATCATGTGGGAACCGCGGTGGCTTGGGCGTACGGTGACGATCCAGCACGAGGAGACCGAGTTGGCGGAAACTGCGTTGGTGCTAGACGCGCTCGCGGGCGACCTGGCTGATGACGCGGCGCTTGGCAAGGAGGCGGGCGTGAGTTACGCAGGAGTGATCGCTGATCTGACTCCGGAGTTATTCGCGTTATTGGACGGGACGGATTGGCCGAAGCGTGGACGCATACCTGTGCGGATCACGTATATAGAGTGTTACTAGGAACCGGCGGGCATGCAACGCTGGCCGCTGGTCGACCATTCAGTTGCCGGTCAGTTGGGGGCGGGAGCTCGAATAATCAGTAAGCAGACTTCACTTGGCGGCGGTTTCCCCGTCCGCATACTTCGCTATCAGCAGCCGGAAGACCACCCGTTAGGTCGGCATGTGCTGAGCTACGGTCTTATCCCCACGTGTAAGGGGGAACCTGCGAGCATTCCGCTATTATCGGCTCATATCCTCAGAGTCCTCGAAAGACGCTCCCCTAGGCGCTATCCGAGTCCCGGCGTCCAACGCCTGCGCAGCGGACGGGCAGCCGGTGGGCTCGCCCCGGGCGTCCCGAACCCCCGCATAAGCACAAGGGGAGGAGCCATGCCGCACGTCGATTGACGATCATTCCCCATCCTGCTCGCCGCTGGCGCGGCGCCAGCCCTGCTATCTTCCCCGATACAGGTACAGGACGGCTCAGCCTTCGCAGAGCCCCCGGACTCTCTGCCGCAGCGTCCCACGACTCGGTCACGCTGAAGTCGGACATTCCGAATGACGACAGCATCACCGGCTACCTGACCCAGCGACGGAACATCGTCGAGCAGGTTTCTGGCGAGTTCACCACGGTCGAGGCGGACATGAGGGTTTTGTAATTGTCGTTATCGCGACGATCCTCCTCGTCGCTATGAGTTGATAGAAAGCAGGAGGCTGCCCAACCACTTTCCGTTTGGACAAGGGCTCGGAGTTGACGGCCGACTCAGTCAGGGTCTGGCTTGGCCAGGTGGTAGCCAGCACGCTCTACATAGAGCCTAATTCACCATTGCCTTTGGCCCAATGTCGCCGCTGTGCGCGAAACGTGCGCCGCGCGGCAGGCGCCTGTTCCGGAGCTAGACCAGCCCCTTTGATGCTCGTCGGCTCGGTGGAGCATGCGACTTGATCGCGCTCCAAAACCATGACTAAGCGACTCTGGCCCCCAGCGCAGGGTAATGACCCTTCTTCTGGACCAATTCTCGGGATGAGTTCAATTTCCAAGTTTGCCAAACGTTAGTGGTATCGTCACTGAACGCCTTCTGGCCCTAAGTTCAGCCAGTTCGCGCCGGACGTCCTCGGCGACTTCCGCAGCCTCCTTCGCTACTTGAGTATTCTGTCCGAGTTCCAGTTGCAAGGCTGTTGTCAGTGGCAGTAGCAAGTGTGCCGCTGGGGAAGCCGATATGAGTTCAAGCGCCCGGGCGGGTGAGACTGCCGCGAAGAGCATCGATACCCGGACGCAGCCTGTCCGAAGCTTTTCCCTCTGAGCCAAGCACGTGAGCAATAACGAGAATTCACTCTCGCTGATGGTTCGACCAAGCGCAGCCAAGACAGCAGCCTTGGCCATGAGGGCGCTCGATACCGCCTCAGTGAACTGAAGATCCTCTTCCGTGCCAAATCGCATCAAGACGTTATCGAAGGCATCAATAGCCTTTTCTGACTGATTGCTCTGGACGAATGCCAATCCCCGCACTACCATCATGTCAGCCGCCACAGACCTAGGTTCGGCTGTCCAGACGAGATGAGGGTCGGCGAAAGCCTCCTCGCATGCCTCAGTCGCTTCGAGAGCATTGCCCTGCATAAGAAGCGCCAGTCCTCTCCCGAACAACGCAACGACCATGAGTTTTTTGAACTCAGGCTCCTTACGAGTTCCGAACCGGCTAACAAGTTCGTTGCTGACGGCAATGCCTTCCTCGTATCTACGGACTTGGCCCAACAAAATTGATTTGCTGGCAAGGGCCGAAGCTACCCGGAAGTCGATCCCGGGCACATCCAAGGTGTCCAATCGCTGAACGACTTGGTCGTATAACTGAAGGGCCTCTTCCGTCCGTCCGGCATCTGCCAGCGTCCAAGCTTCACTGGTTAGTGCGTCCGCCAACTGCCTCGAAACGCCCTTCGGTACCAACTCTGAGTGGCGGGCTCGCTCGAAGATCTCCCCGACGATCGCCCCCAACTCCGTCGGCGAATACAGAGATACCATGAAGTCGATCAACGCCCTGACGAGACGGTCTGCTCCCTGCCCTCGGCGCACCAGGTAGTAGATGTTGTAGAGCCGCTCCGTTAAATAGTACTGACGGCGGCGAGGCGTTCCCCCTTCGACTACAACGGCACCCCGCTGGACGAGCCGCCCAAGCAACGCACTGCATTTGTTTGTATCTAGGCGAGCCAGGTCGGCGATCTCGCGGGCGGTCGAGGGCTTCCAGAGGCGGGCGAGCCCAAGGTAAACGCGCCGCTCCTGTGACGGCAGCGCTTCAAGGTGGCTCTTGAAGTACTCCGTATGGTCATCGACCAAGTCGAGCAAGTTATCCATCAGTTCACGGAATGACTGTCCAGAGCCGAAACGCGCGATTATCGTGAGTAGCCTGGCGTTGCCCCCGGTGAGGATCTCCAGTGGCCTGACCGCCCGTGTTGAGGAGGTTTTCCCCGAAACGGTTCTCCAAAGGATCTCGCACTCGTTTGTATCGAGCGGGCGGAGCGTCACCACGCGGAATAGGTCGTAAAGGGCGCGCTCGTAGCTGTCTATCTCATCAAACCGGCTGGTTGCGCTGCCGAGCAGGATGATCCGGGGCTCGGTCTGCAGAGTCTTGCGTAGCTGCCATCCGACTTCGGGGTCGCCTATGTCCGAGAAGAGCGTGTTCAGGTTTTCCACAAGCAGCAACAACCGTTTCTTGTGGCGGTCCGCGAAGTCGAGCAGCGTCCCGATGGACCGCTCGGCCAGAACTCGATCATCCCGACCGGTGCGGAGATCGTTGTAGGTCAGGCGCAGGCTCTCCTGCTCATCGGCGGGAGCCTGCTCGACCAGATGGCTCAGGCCCTCCAACCAGAACTCACCGCAGGTGCCAACCTCGTAGCTCTCCTCGGCAAACACGACCGGGAAGAGCCAAGCTAAGGAATCGTCCCGGCACACCTCCGCCGCAACCCGCAGAAGGAGGTGTGTCTTGCCGCTGCCGCGGCGCCCGATGACGAGCGTGTGTGGATTGGAACTCCGGGTGCTCTCGCGCAGCGACTCGAGGATCGACTCAAGCTCACTGGTCCGAACGCAGAACGACTCGACGATTTCGTCGTCAGAAAGAAACCCGGGATTGTATTTCTTGACGGTGACTGCCATTAGCGCACTCTCCTACGAGACCTATCGGTCTTCGATTGGAGTGAAGTATTGGCCGTGCCGGGCGAGCCACCAATCCTCGACCAGGCCGGACACGAAGCGGTAACCACCAGCTTGGCGTTCCAGGTACCCGTCGTGCTCCAACGCATACAGCACATCGTCGATCGATACTCCATCCTTAGCCGGTGAGGAGGGAGTCGCCTCACGATAAAGCTGTACGGTTTGGTGCGTCAGCAGACCGTTGTTGACGGCTGCCTCGGTAAGAAGAAGGAGCGCAGCCTTGTAGCTCTCGGTTCCCAGAACCATCTTCAGCCTGACCTCGTAGTGGTCCAGGTCGACTTGTCCGCGGACGCTTAGTAGGTCGTCTTGATATACGCGGTCGACGTCGGCGATCGTCGCGGTGGTCCTGCCGTTCCTGCGGAGATGCTCATGCAGTTGGTCGAAAAATTGCTGCACGTGGTGAGGAACGCAGCAACGGAGGCGGCGGCACATCTCGTTCGGCACGTCCTCAGAAAAGTCTATCCCGTAGGTCCGGGCCAAAGCAGCCAGGCAACGTACAGAGACCTCTTGGCTCCAGGGCCGCAAATCCAAAGCCGAGAAGATGTTGGCGTGGGCGCTGAGACCGGCCTCTCTCAGAACGGGCTCGAGGCCGACGCTCCCGGAGATGATCAAGCACACTTTGCCCCGATGATCCTGCCCGTTTCGCCGTAGCCAGCTCAAAAACTGATCCGCGGCTTCCCGCCGCTCCGGGGTTATCCGGTAGTCCTGCCCTTTAAGGAGTCGGTTAACGAGAATCGGCAGCTCGTCGATGGCGAGCACCACCGGTTTCTCGCTCGCCGCCAAGGCCTCGAACACCTGATCACCGCTCTGCCGCCAGTTCCCCGCGTCGATTCCGGCTCGGAGTTTCACTCTGAGCTCGGAGATTCCTATTTCATGAAGGCGATCAAGGACATCACGCAGGCGGTTGGCGAAACTCGCTACAACACGGCTCCACGCGCTCTGGATTGGTCGCGCCTGAATCGCAATCTCAGCGACGGCGTCGGCCGCGCCGTTCGCATCCTCCAGATCGACAAATATGGTCGCGAATTCTTCTTCGTCATCTAATCGGCGCAGCAGTTCACGCACCAGGCTCGTCTTACCCATCCGGCGCTGAGCGGTTAGCAGCGTGTGAGTCCCATCTTGGACCCGCTCTCTCAGAGCTTCGATCTCGGCTTCCCGGTCGAAAAACCTATCGCCGTCGACCCAGTTGGCGCCCGCTTTCCTTAATTCCATCATGTGTGGAGATTATCAGGCCAACGTATTTGTTGGCAACTATATTGTTGGCACCACCTTTGCCGAGGCACAGCGCCCCAACCACATATGGGCCTATGACTTCGTTTTCGCGAGGACGCATGACGGCAGGTCGGTACGGTTGCTGACCGTCATCGACGAGTGTAAACGGCGGAGTAAACATGGACCGGTTGGGCGGGATTTAGCGCTGACGGTTGGCGCTTGAAAACTGGACCACCTGCGGTCTTCCATGAAGTTCTGAGGAACTTGATGGAAGGTATGGAGGATGTACAAGGTGGAGTTGACCCTGCCCCCAACTTACCCTCACTCATAAGTAGAATCTTTTCAGGTTATGGCCCCAATTGGGGCGGGCTGCAAACTCGTTGGGTGTGAGCCCATCCAGGCTCGTGTGCGGGCGTGTTGTGTTGTAGTCGTACCTCCATTCCGCGATGATCCGCCGCGCTTCGGCCAGGCCGGCGAAGAGATGTTCGTTGAGGCACTCGTCGCGCAGGCGGCCGTTGAAGCTCTCGACAAAGCCGTTTTGCATGGGCTTGCCCGGTGCGATGTAGTGCCAGCCAACGCCGCGTTCCTGCTGCCAGCGCAGGATAGCGTTTGAGGTGAGCTCGGTGCCGTTGTCGCTGACCAGCATGCGGGGGCGGCCCCGCAGCTCGACGATGCGGTCCAGCTCCCGAGCCACGCGGACGCCAGACAGCGATGTGTCGACGACGCGGGCGAGGCACTCGCGGCTGAAGTCGTCCACCACCGCCAGGATGCGGAACCGCCTGCCGTCGGCCAATGCATCCGCGACGAAATCGAGCGACCAGCGCTGGTTGCGGTTCCAGGGGAGCAGCAGCGGGGCACGCGTGCCGAGCGCCCGCTTGCGCCCGCCTCGCTTGCGCACCGTGAGCCGTTCCTCGCGATAGCTGCGATAGAGCTTTTTATGATTGAGCCGGATGCCTTCCCTGGCCAGCAGGATGTGCAGACGGCGGTAGCCGAACCGTCGGCGCTGCTCGGCCAATTCCCGCAACCGCTTGCGGATGCCGGCGTCGTCCGGCCGCCTCGATTCATAGCGGTAAGTCTTCGGATCCATCCCGACAAGAGCGCAGGCACGGCGCTGCGAGTGACTAGTCTCCGTCATCGCCCAGGCCGCGGCCTTCCTCCGCAATCTGGGCGTTAGAAGTTTTTTGCAAGTAGCTCGCGCAGCGTCGCCACATCCAGCATCGATTCCGCCAGCAGCTTCTTCAGGCGCCGGTTCTCATCCTCCAGCCCCTTCAGCTTCCTGGCGTCTGATACCTCCATGCCGCCGTACTTGGACCGCCACTTGTAAAACGTCGCGCCGCTGACCCCGTACTTGCGGCAGAGCTCTGCGGCTGGCAACCCCGCCTGCTGCTCTTTGAGGATGCCGATGATCTGTTCCTCGCGATACCTGCTCCGTCTCATGTCCGTCTCCTCCCATTGAACGGACTCTACTCAAAATCCAGGGCGTTTTCGGGGGCAAGGTCAACCGGCAGAGACCTCTATCGGTTTGCCCACTGCACATTGCATATGGAATACTTGCAAGCCTTCTCAACGTTTCTCCAGTCGAGGAACTGCGAATTGTCCCACCTCGAAGGTGTCGAGGAGTTGCCTGGTGGGGGGCTAAGGTACGCCACGCGTACTGTTATTGAACCAAAATCCGTGCAACCGGAAGCTTCCCCGTCGTGACCACCAAGACAGACTTTGAAGTCCATAGTCGAGTCGCTTGCTAGTTGACAGGATCAAAGTCACTGCGTACACACAAAATCGTGCTCGGATTCGAGCCCTCAGAGGACCTACTCGATCGGGTGCGCAAGACGCTCCCAGGCGTAGATCTGAATATCGTTCTAGCTTCCGATGTTGATTCGCTGAAATTAGCTCTCCGGGGCGCCGACGTGCTCTGGGGTGGCGAGGAGCATCTGTCTGCGCTGCTGGACCGGGCCTCCTCGCTAAGGTGGGTTCAGGCCATTTCCACTGGTGTCGAGAACTTTGTGTCGCCCGAGTTGCTAGAAAGTGGAATAGTTGTAACTAATGCCCGAGGCTCGCAGGCACCGCAGATCGCCGAGCACGTACTTGCCCTGATCCTGGCTTTTGCGCGCGACCTACCGCGATTGATTCGGGCTCAGGACCGCCATCGCTGGGTTGAGGCGGATGCCGTATCCAATATGTTTGAGTTGGACGGCAAGGTTCTGGGAGTGTGCGGTCTCGGATTACTCGGCGGAACGCTGGCTACGAAAGCAAAACCTTTAGGCATGACCGTCTTGGCAACCAAGAAACGTCCTACATCCAGGCCGGTGAACGTCGATGAGATATTCGGACCCAACGACCTTGACGAGGTTCTGGCACGCTCGGACTTCGTCGTCGATACTCTACCTCTCACGCCTCTGACCCGTGGTGCTTTCGCTCTCGCCCAGTTCCGACGCATGAAGAACTCAGCCTACTTTTTCAATGTTGGACGCGGCGGAACCGTTGTTCACGATGACCTTTTGGTCGCGCTCCAAACCGGCGAGATCGCCGGGGCCGGCCTCGATGTAACCGATCCAGAACCGCTGCCGCAGGACTCAAAGTTGTGGTCCTTGCCAAATGTGATCATCACCTCCCACACATCCTTCGGCTCTCCCTATCTGTGGGAACGTAGGTACAGGATCTTTCTCGATAATCTGGTGAGGTACCACGAGCAACAACCCTTGGCGAACGTTGTCGATCTGAGGGCGGGATACTAGCGCCAAAACCAGCTCAAGCGTTTCGGGGCTGAGAAATTTGCGAAGATGGAGCGCAGTCGGCCAATTGCCGCGCAACGTCACGCCTGAACGCACCGTTGACATATCGCGGCGCTGAATAGTCGCCTCAAGCGAACTGAAAACTGTACAGCTCCGCGTTTCGCAAATAGAACCGCAGTTTTACAGCGCCGGGCACCTCGCTCACTGTCTGATGCCCTGACCACTTGACCTGATGGCGGACGGCGTCTCCAGTGAAGGTCTCGCAGGCTTCACCAGAATATTCGTCCCAAACATTGTTCCAGGTATCCATCACTTCGACCTTTATGTATCCGTCGGCGTCACATCGACCGTTGATGAAAAGGTGGTCGCCAGTTGAGAAGACGGGCTTGGTTTCAATCCAGCCCTCCCGGACCGTCGCGTCTAACGATACGTAGCCATCCAGCCGCATGGTGGCCAGACACAGGTGATGCCCGTCACCGGAAATGTCGGGATTTCTGGCCTCTTCAACGTCTGGACGCTCGTCGTGCGGCATGATCCACCAGTCGTGGTGGACTTTCATTCCGCCGTAGAAGAACCACAGCTCGTCGCCCACCACCAGGGGCTGGGTCGGCATTTCGATATCGAATTGGTCGTAGCTTCCCTCGCCTCCACGCGGGATCAGGGGTCGGTGGTCCGGGAATCGCTTCCAGTCGCGTCCCTCGCGGCTGTAGTGGAGATACATGTCGAGAGTGTTGTCCACCTGGTGAAGGACGTTTAGCAGCCCCAGGTGCATCTCGTCAGCTCGCCAGGGGACGAAACAATAGTAGGAATCATCCAAACTGTCGTGGTCATCGGCGTCCCATAGGAGCGTCGGTTCGGTCCAATTGATCAGGTCGGAACTCTCCGTAACGTACGAGTGCCGCCGCGTTTTCCACACACCCTCAGGCGGATCGGGGTAGACGGGACTGTGCCAGCCATCCATGTTTGGATGGGCGCTCCCCCCGGCACCCGCGCCATAACGACCGTGGAGAATGTATTTCTCGTCTATTGGGTCGTACGTGAGCGTACTAACGTCGCCACGCCATTCCGGTATGAGCGGCTTTGAATCTGCTGGTTTCCAATCCTTGCCGTCGCCGGAGTAATTCAGCCAGAGGCCACCCGGGGTTCCGGATTTGCGTCCTCGTGAGTCGCGCCGATCGATTCTCAGATAAGACATCTTGAATCGCCTGGATGGATCTTCTTCGACGGGATCCAGCATCACGGAAGGACATGAGACCATTACTTCCGGGGGGTTTATGACGGCGTTGGTGTCGTTTCCGTCAATCTTGTGAATACCTAACAGCGGCTTTTCCCATTCAATGCCGTCCCGGGATTCTGCGTAGAGGAGGCGTTCCCTGCTCGGGATCCCTTTTGAAAAGTATTCGTAGAAGTCCTCGTACCAGCACTTGTAGATATCGTCCTCTGGATCCCATATGACATTGAAGCAACTGCTGCGGAAGTAGGTCGTCACCTCCCACGGCTTGTCGCGCTTGATAATCGGGTTCGCGGCATGCTTCGCGGGCGTGTGCTGTCGGCGAGTTACATTCTTCACGACCGCGATTATGTCGTTATCGATAAAGAGCTGCCGGCGGTCTCCGACGTCCTTGCTGACCGTCTCGCGGGAATATGCGACATACATGTTTCTGACCTCCCAGGTGCAGAGCCGCCAAACTCATGTCGGCTCTATTGCCTAAAGAGCCCACCCCAGGCCCTCGCGCAAGCCACAATCTTAGTCCCGCCTCGGCTGAGACCCATGAATCAGCGCCGGTTCGAATTCGGAATTGTTAGCGCCTTCTGAGCGCGTCGGATGACGACAGGCAGTTGACCCAAACCAGGATCCATTGCCAATCACCATTAGGAAATAGTGGTCAGACCGGTCGTAATCGGCTGTTGAATCGCGTTCCGCACGGACGGATCCGTAGTTCAAGACGCAGAACCGGGATCTCCATCTCTTGAAGATGTCGGATTTGATAGGCAAGGCGATAAGTGCCAGTGACCTTGTATGTTGATTTTGGCACGTAATAGTGACTTCACTGGGGGTGCTGCAGACCGATCTGACCGTGGTCATGTAAGACCGTGACACAGCGAGGGTCGCCGCACCCTTCCCGAAGCGAGCCCGAACAGTTGCCTGGGCCAACCAAGCCCGCATCTTGCAAGGACGGGCCAGCAATTCGCAGGAGGTGCTGATGGAGCAGGAAGCGACCTACGTAGGCATTGATGTAGCCAAGGCCCAGTTGGACGTTGCCGTCCGTCCGTCGGGCGACAGATGGGAGGTCCCCCACGACGAGGCAGGAGTCCGTCAGATGGTATCCCGTCTGACGGCCCTTGAACCGGGCATGGTGTTGCTGGAGGCTTCGGGCGGCTTGGAACTGCCTCTGGTAGCTGCGCTGGCAGCCGAGGCTGTCCCAGTGGTCGTCATCAACCCTCGACAGGTGAGGGACTTCGCCAGGGCCACTGGGAAACTGGCTAAGACCGACGCGCTGGACGCAGCGGTACTGGCCCGCTTCGCTGAAGTCGTCAGACCGCCCGTGCGTCCTTTGCGGGACGCCGAAACCCAGTTCCTCAACTCCCTGGTTGCCCGCAGACTCCAGGTGATGAACATGCTTGTCTCGGAGAAGAACCGCCTGAGCGCCGCCACCACAGTCGCCGTCCGTCCCCGCATCGAGGCCCACATTGCGTGGCTGGAGCGGGAATTG
Source organism: Chloroflexota bacterium (assembly GCA_965218195.1). Taxonomy (GTDB): domain Bacteria; phylum Chloroflexota; class UBA11872; order UBA11872; family VXNJ01; genus JAPOVO01. The sequence continues at coordinate 2,807,469 of OZ244593.1, read as the reverse complement.
GACGACCTGGACGAGGGTCTGCGGAAGACCCTCCGTCAGAGTCCTGTATGGCGAGAGAAAGACAACCTCTTGCGCACCGTTCCCGGCGTGGGAGAACAGCTCTCCCGTACCCTTCTGGCATACCTGCCGGAACTGGGTACACTGGACCGCCGACAGATCGCCGCCCTGGTGGGAGTGGCTCCCTTCAACCGGGACAGTGGCACCCTGCGGGGCAAACGCACGGTCTGGGGCGGACGCGCCCGGGTTCGTGCCGCCCTGTACATGGGGGCGCTGACAGCCAGCCGCTTCAATCCGGTCATACGGGACTTCTACCAGCGGCTGTTGGCCGCTGGTAAGCCGAAGAAGCTGGCCCTCACAGCTTGCATGCGCAAGCTGCTGGTTATTCTCAACTCCATGCTCAAGCATCGCTCACCCTGGCGCGACTTGACTCCGAATGTCATCCATCATTCCGCTTGACTATCAACACAGTTGCTGTGTCGATGTCCAGCGAAAATGTCCTTCTAAGTGGTCAGCGAAAATGTCAGTCGGCATTGTTGTTCATAGTATCGGCTAGGGCTACTGCGAACGTGCGCGGTGCGGTCACGGGCGGCCTCTCGGCTGCGGCGTACTTGGGGGCGGTGTTCCTATGGATACCCAACTCCCGCGCAATCCCACGGATGGACAGGCCACGGGCGTTGGCCTCCTGTACCGCCTCCCACAGGGCCACTTGGCGCGGGGTTGGCTTCCTATGCATCGGAGCTGCATGCTTGCGCGCTCTGCCGGGACGGTTCGATTTGGCGTCGTTGATGCCGCGCGATTCGAGAGCTGCCAGCGGGTGGTGATGGTAGCCCGAGCCATTGGCGCTACCGTTGAGGCTGGGAGTCTGACTGAGCTCACGCATGAGGCTGGGACGTGGGGGCGCCTCCTGGGTCGGGATCAGGCGTCCCTTGTACTCCACCAGCAGTCGACCGTCCGGTCGCTCAAGCACCTCCACCCGGACTCCGGCGTAGCTGGGCCGCTCGCGGCCAGGCAGCAACTGCAAGGTACGCCATCTGTACTTTACGGTGTTGTCCTTGGCTACCTTGCGTCGATATCTGAAGCACAGGGCCTGTTCCACGGCAGTCGCCGTTTCCGGTGGGCGGTAGGCAACCTCTGACTGCGCCGCCGGGACTCCGAACTGCCTGTCGAACCGCGGCAGGTAGCGGTGCAGAACCGCGTTGGCGTCGTCGATGGTCTCGACCCTAGCTAGGCGCAGTTCAGTTACGAGTCGATCCTGAAACGTCCCTGCGGCCCGCTCGACACGCCCCTTGGCTTGTGGCGATCGCGCGAATATCTGTCGTATGCCCAACTGCTGCATCGCACGGGCAAACTGCGTCGGTTCCGGCAGCTTCTGCCGAGGCTCGCCGGGATGCTTGAAAACGGCGTGACGGTCGCTGTAGACGGCCAGCGGTATGCCGCTGCGCTGGATCAGTCCCTCCATCGGCATCAGGTATCCTCGCGCGTCCTCCTCCGGCTGGAACAGCGCGTAAGGCGCCGTGCTGGTCGCGTCGTCTACGGCCAATAGCAGCGCGAAGCTCGGGCCACGTCCCTCCAGCCACCGATGGTGGCTGCCGTCGATCTGCACCAGCATCCCCGCCTGCGGCATCCGCTTACGCCTCACCCGGTGTCTGGGCGAACGACGCCGGCGCGGACTCGTAACTCCTGCGCTCAACGCGATGCGGCGCACCGTCGAGCGGCTCAGGGCGATGCCCTCCCGCTCCATCAGCAACTCGCTCAGATGCGTATGGTTCGTCCCCGAGTAGCGAGTTGTGACCAGGCGCAGCACATCGGCGATCGCCGCCTCGGATGTCGCGTTGGCAGGTCTGCGACCGCGATTGCCATGCACCAGCGCGGCCGCTCCCTCGCTCCGATAGGCCGCCAGAACGCGCCACACATGGCGCTCGCTAACCCCGAGCAGTTCGGCCGCTTGCGCTACAGGCAACTGGCCGACCATCACGCTGTTCAGTACCTTCAGTCTCGTCTGTTCGTCCTGGTTCAATGTCACTCCTCGCTGAAAGTGACATTTTCCCTGACCAGTTAGCTACTGACGTTTTCCCTGAACAACCACAGACCTGCCCCCAAGAGTTGTACCACTCGCTATGTTAGTCCCGAGACGGCCAGCCCCGGCCTGGTCTGCTCCCCGAAACCTGGTCCAGCCGTAATGCTAGGTTCACGGAAAGTCGGACTTGCCCCCAGCTTGGTACCAGTTTTCGGATAGCGGATCAGGAACACGACGGCTGTTGCGGCATATCGCGCAGACGGGCCCATCACAAGGCGCCGTTGTTGGCCGTTGATACAATGATAATGTTGGGTCGATGATTCCCGACTTCAGCCGAAACGGGCACTTGCCGCCCGGAATCCACTGGGCCACGTGGGACGAGTTGAAAGAGAGATACGGGACGAATTCTTGGAGAGAGCACCTGTTGACGGGATTGGGAGCGGTGTTGGAGAACTTGATGGCAGCCGGCTGCCGAACGGTCTACGTTGACGGGAGCTTCGTTACGAGCAAGGAGCTGCCGAACGACTACGACGCATGTTGGGAGGAGGCGGGGGTTGATCCGGAGACACTCGATCCGGTGCTGCTGACGTTCGACGCGGGGAGAGCGACCCAGAAGGCGAAGTACTTCGGCGAGACGTTTCCGGCGTCGGTGACCGCCGATGCGGAAGGGCTGTCGTTTCTTGAGTTCTTCCGGACGGACAAGGAGACGGGGGAGGCGAAAGGGATCGTGGCGATAGACCTAGGAGGCCCGAGGTGATCAAGAACGAGCGCCAATACGGGATCACCAAAGCGCAGGCGGCTAGGTTTGTGGAGACGCTGGAGCGACTGGGGCAGGGCTCTGGCGGAACTGGGGGAGTGCATCCCCGGATCGTACAAGCTCAGGCGGATGCGATCAGGAGCCAGCTGGCGGATCTTGAGCGGGAGTTGCGAGAGTACGAGACATTGAGGGCTGGCGGATACGGGCTGGAAGAGCTGAGTGTGGTGGACGAGTTGGCGACGGTGTTGATCAAGGCGCGGATCGGGCAGGGACTGAGTCAGAAGGAATTGGCGGAGCGGATTGGAGTCAAGGAGCAGCAGATCCAGCGCTACGAGGCGACCGACTACGCAACAGCGAGCCTTGCTCGAATCAAAGAGGTGGCGAGTGCGTTGGGGGCGAAGGGCTAACGCGCCTCTTGCGGGCAGGGGGAAGACTACTGGAGGAGCGCGGCGAGTCTGTCGGCCTTGATTACTGCAGCGATATAATTGGGATGAGACTGAGCGCAGAGATCCCGACAGTTCATGGGCTTGGCGGAGCAGGAAGAAGCTGCTCAGCTAGCGAAAACCGAGTGTTCGGGGACTAGCAACCATTACCAAACACTACCTTTGCTGGTAAAAAGGATTTGGTAGTGGATGGTAGTCAAAATCTGAGGGGAATCGGGGCGGGTCAAGCGCCGTTCTGGCCTTCGGGGAGGCGCGCGAGCAGCGTCAGATCCGAGCCGCAAGCCTCACGTTCACAAGTCCTGTGGATATGCCAAAGTGCGCCCCGTGGCGCGCAAGTTGGCCGAATCGGCCAGCAAGCAACCCATGTTCGCCTAACGTCTGTAAGTCGCCCTGTGGCGCGACAGTGGCGAACCGGGCGGCGAAGTGGGCGTCGCCGGCGCGGCAGAACTCGAAGGCAAGCAGCGGCGCTCTCTTTGTATAGGAAATAACAGTTAAGACAAGACGCCCTTCCCGGGAGTCGTGGACGGACGCGTAGGGCGAGGTTTCCGATAGCCGACCGGCTCGCCAGGCAGTCAAACGGTTGACTGGAGGTGAAGCGCGCGGGCGACTGAGCGGAGCGTTACCCGCGTCGAGGAGACAGCTACTCGGCAGCTATCAAGCTCGGTTAACCGCAACTGGGGGAAGTAGGCGCTGATCCTTGGAGCCGGATGCGGTCAGTGGTGAGCGGGGACTCGATCAGGCGGCGAGTATGCGGCGGAGATTGTAGCTGGAACTCGCAGCGATGCCCGTGCGAGTTTGGACTACAGGCGGGAAGCGGTAGTCGATGACGACTTGGACCTGCTTGCGGCCGCGGTCGGGGACTGTGGTGTGGACGGTAATCCGGCGCACGAGCAGCTGAACGATCTCGCGGCGCTCGGCGTCCGAGAGGTCCTCCGCGAGGCGATGACGGAACTCCGCCAGCACATCCTCGGAGACGGCGTCGTCAAGGGCATCATCATCGGGTTCTAAACCAGCTAGCCGCTCATCGACGGTGTTGAGCTCCCGTTCCACGTCTGCGGCCACGGCGTCGAACTCTAGGTCGGACAGCTTGCCGCGGGTATAGAGGTCGATGGCGCGCTTGCGGCGGTGTTGGGCTGCGGAGCGGGCGTCGATGAGCGAGGCGCGCTCGGCTTCCGCGACGGCGCGGGACTCGATGTCATTGGACTCCGCGAGGAGCTCATCGACGAGGACTTGGGGATCGGTAAGGAAGCGGGAGACATCCGACCAGACCGCAGTCTCCAACTTCTCACCCTTGATCGAGGCGCCGATGCACTTGCCAGCGAACTGGCCGCGATGGGCCATGGAGCCGTTGCAGCGGTAGCGAGGCCCCCTGGTCCAGGTACCGCAGAAGGAGAGGCCGCAGACGGCGCAGCGGATGAGCGAGCGGAGGAGGTAGGTATGGCAAGAGTTGCGGGGCATGGCGCGGTTGCGCTTGAGAGTGGAGAGAGCGGCGTTCCAGACGTCCTCAGAGACCAGCGGAGGTACGGAAGCGGAAATCACCTCACGACCGTTGGGCTTCGTGGACCTACGTCCGTACTGGAGGACGCCCCTGTAGACGGGATTGACGACGAGGTTGCGGATATGACCGGAGCGCCAGAGGCCCTGGGTGCGACGGCCTCGAACGCCGCGACGGTCGCGGCGATAGGAGGTGGGCACACCCAGGGAGTTGAACTCGTCGGCGATACGCGGACAAGTCCAGCCGTCCACGGCGAGATGGTCATAGATGCGCCTGACGACGTCTGCTGCGGATAGGTCGGCCCACATGAGCGAGTCATCCAGGACCAGGCGGCGGGCGCCACGATCCCCTGAGGCTGTATAGCCGAGAGGGACGATGCCGCCGGTATAACGGCCTTCTTTGGCGGCGCGGTTCATGCCCTCGGCGGAACGTTCGAGGAACTTACGGCGCTCGTTGGCGGCTATGACGGCGTGGATATCGAAGTAGAAGGGATCGTCGATGTTCTCGTCGGTGGCGCGGAGCGAGATGCCGATGGACTCGAACACCCTCCATATGCGTAGGAGCTCGAAGGCGTCGCGACCCAGGCGGTCGGAGCGGACCACCCAGACTTGGGAGAAGCGGCCAACACGCGCATCACGCGCAAGCGCGCGGCCAGCCGGGCGATCTTCGAGAGGGACAGTGCCCGAGACGCCGTCGTCCTCGTAATGCTTGAAGACCAAAACACCCGGCTCGGAACCCAGACGGCGGGACAGAGCCGAGCGTTGATTGAGGACGGTGTGGCGGTCGCGTTGCTCATCCGAGCTGACGCGGGCGTAGGTGGGAGTATTGCTGGGAACTAGAGATTTAGGCCGAAGGCTCCCTTGGTTTTGGCGGGAACGATCAGAGTGTTCCACGCGGGTGAATCGCGAAAGAGGTCACGAAGGCGGTTGGCATCGGACTCAATCTCGGCGAGCAGCGCTTGCTGGCCCACGTCAGGGGTTCCCTGCTCGGCGGCGTGGTGGAGGATGCGGAGGACATGTGCCTGGGACTCATTCAGGAAGAACTCCTGATCGCCAAGGCGCACCGATCTGAAGTCGATGGAATGCTTGAATTGGACTTACGGCGCAAAGTAAACAGGCGGACGCAATGCAGCCGGTCCGGTTGTTTTAATCGTTCGTATCTGTTGCCCGAGGCTTTTGATCGCGTGCCGTCACGCGCTTGACCGGAGCATTGACCGTGCGGGCTACATTCTCCGTAGTGTCGGGTATCGGCTCAATGTCATGAATGTGCGAGCCGCGCGGGCGGCCACGCGGACGCTTCGGCTTGGGCGTCTAGTCGGTGCTTGCCATCCGGTAGCTCCTGCCTAGAAAGCTGCATTGTAACTGTGAATGCATGTTAGCGGATGCAACGCGGAACATCAGTGGCTTTCCGCCCCGCCGACCTGCTACGGTTTGTGCTGTCTAGGCGGATATACCCCTACAAGCCATTGCTGGGGTGTGGCTTTATGCCCCCTTGTGGCTTGCAGGACGTCCGCCTAGACAACGGTCACACCCACACTCTGCGAGGGGGCACCTGTGTCTGGCTTTGAGGTCTTCCTCATATTCGTGATTCCGGCTGCGCTGTTCGTGACGCAAACAGTCGCACTCCTACTGCTGCTTGTCAGAGTCAGCTCCATCGAGAGGCACATTGACACAGCGTCAACCAGAGCGCGGATCGATGCCGCCGCCAAGGAACTTCACTCACGCGGGCAAGATGAAGCGTAACGTCTTTCATTCAGCGAGGCGGCACCCATGCCGTTTATAGGTGGAATTGGCGTACCTGAAGTCCTGATAATCGCCGTCCTTACTTCGACGGTCGCGCTCCTGATACTGGTCTCAAAGGTCAGTTCCATCGAGCACCAGCTCAAGAAACGAGATACATCCGACTCTTAGCCGTCAGTTAGCCTGTAGGAGGCGATTCATGGAGTTTCTTCTGATTCTCTGGCTGGGGGCCGCGATCCTGGCCGCTGCGATTGCGAACGCGAAGAACCGGTCGGTAATCCGCTGGTTCTTTCTGACGCTACTGTTTGGCGGGATTCCGTTCATCTTCATTATATTTCTGCCCACAGTTCAACCGCTTTACCAAATCCGACCAGATGACCGCACGTGGAAAGACGGCACAGAGCAATAGCCGCCTGTCTTTGCGTAGTCAAGGATATGATTCGCAATTGAAGAGTTGAACTCCTCCAGATCGTGCGCAATCCCAGCGAGATATTATGTGAGGCTGTTCAGTGCCCGATCGAACGCCTTCTTTGGCGAATCGCCTTCGACACGCCGTGTTTCATATTCAACGCAAGCTCACTGTCCCTAACCACAGCGCGAGGCGGGATGACGTGAGTGGTCGGAGGACGACATTCAAACAACTCGGGATTCCCGGTGAAGGGGACGTAGATGATGCCCCTGGTGCCGCTGTCTTCGTCAACGCCATTATCGAACAACACCCTGACGGCGATCTTGGAGCCGCGAATTTCTGAGAAGATGCCCAGCTCGTCGATTTGGCGTGCGGTGACGGTCTATTGGTCTACGAATTGATCGCATAGATTTTCTACAGAGGTTGTAAGCAACGGGTCTTCGTCGAGCGGATCAGTTTCCTCGAATCGAAGTTGAGACCGGCGAGTCAGGAACTCTCTGAGGTCGTTTTCCCAGAACGACCGATCAGTGAAACGCACTACAAGCATCATGAGCCCACCAACTGGCCGGTTTGGGGATCTACCTGGCGCCCGTCGGCGGCCACGGCGGCAGAGTCTCCCGGCGACTGGTCGAGCAGGTCGACGACCATGCGCCATCGCAGCCGTGCCGGAAGACACCCTAGTTTGGTCATACCCATTCCGTCACCCCTTGGGAAGGGATTCTAGTCTTGTGAGGCGGAAAACGCTCCTCGGAGCGCGAGCTAGGTCACACCGATAACGTTGGCGACGCCCTGCCAGGCGGAATCGCGCTCACCCTCGAGTCTGCGGACGTAAGTGGTGGTGATGGCGAGCGAGCTGTGGTCGAGGAACTGGCTGACGGACTCGACCGACTCGCCTACGTCACGGCGGAGCTTGGCGGCGGTGTAGCGGAGGACATGGAGGCCGGAGGGAGACCGGCCAAGCGGAGGTAGCCCCGGAAGCGGTTGTAGAAGGTGGCGCTGGATACGCCGGTGGGTCCTGCCCCGGCCTGCCAGAGGGATTCGGAAGGTTGTATGGAGCAGAGGTCCATGTCCACATCGGCAAGCGAGCGCTGGATGGCTACTAGAGCAGGACGGGGTAGTTCCCGGCGGCCGCGCACGCCGCCCTTACCGATATAGCGGTAGAAAACAGCGGACTCGTCAAAGGAGACATCGCCGGCGGTCAGATTGATCACCTCCGACCTGCGTCTGCCGGTGAGGACGAGTGTGAGGACGATGGCGAAGTCCCTCCTGCCCTTGACGGCGTCAGGGATGACTTTGAGCAGCTGCTGAACCTGGGAAGCGGAGAGGCCGCTTGGTGCGCCGGGACGGGGTTTGGGGCGCTCGACGGCATCGCAGGGATTGGCCTTGAGGAGGTCGAGTCTGATGAGGAACTTGAAGAAGGAAGAGATGCAGGAGAGGCGGGCGCCGACGGTTACGGGCGAGGGTTCGCGACCAGAGAGGCCGACGCCATGAGCGAAGGAGAAGACATCCTGAGGAGATACCTGATCCGGAGCCTTCTGGAGAGAGCCGAAGAAATGGCGCAGGGTGCGGTAGTAGGAGTCCGGGGTGCGGTTGGAGCCGGAGCGGCGCTGTTTTTCGGCGAGGAAGGCATAGAGGGAGCCTTCCCAGCCCGTGTTGGTACCAGAGAAGACAGTCGGCAGAGTTTGAGCGGTGGACATGAAGGTCTCCTTCGAGGAGTAACGACGTCGCATGACCTTTGCTCTGGTTTGCAGATATATCAAGCACTATGTGAGGTATCCGACGGTCGCAGATCGTCGTCAGGCCGAGACGCAGGAACCAGTCGCACCGAGCGTCAAGCGACGCGTAATCGGCAAGGAGTCTCGAATGAGTAGGGGAGCATATCTAGGTTCGTATGCGTTGGAGAGGCAGGAAGCGAACCGGACGGAGGGGCGGCAGGAAGAGGATCAGGAGGAATGGGACGATCCCGAACAGCAAGGTGAGTAAGTACCATCTGGTTACGGAGCGGTTCTTGCGCAGGGCGATAGCGGAGCTGAGGACGGCCAGTAAGAACCAGACAGAGAGCACGAGAATCGCGACGCCCCAGACTGGACTCATGAGCAGCCTCCCGTCGTTGCGCATGAAATGTGGATAGGAAAACCACAAGCAATGGGTCAGTCATCCACAGTATTGACAATTATACGAGAGTGATCAGAGGCGTATTGCGACGACACAGAGGCGAAGATCGCTGGCGCCGGTTTGCAGATGTATCAAGCCCTATGTGTGAATAAGGCAGTTTTCACATCGACATAACATACTGACCCCCTGTTATCGGCGAGCCCTTCCTCGTCACCTACTGTTGCCGGAGCCCCCTTCCGTCGTCCAGCATCCTGCGAGAGTGCGACGGGCGCCGGAGGTGACGGCGGTGCCGACGCCTCGGTTCCGGTGGCCGCGGTGTCGATTCGGGACGCGTAGGCGTCGGGGTGGAATCGGTAGTCTCGGGAGGCAGTTCGGGCCCGCTCGGAGCTGGTCCTGGCCGAGACCGGCAACGTCTTGCGCCGGCTGGAGCAGGCTGGCGTGATATCGAGACTGGAGGCCAATAGCGCTTGCGACGATCTGGTCAGCCTGGAGATGGAACTGTTTCAGTTCGCGCCCCTTGCGGAGCAGATCTGGGCGCTGCGCGGCAACCTGACGACCCACAACGTGTGGTGCATCGCGCTCGCTTGCCCGCTCGCCACCCTCGGCCGCAAACTCACCCGCGCCCCAGGCCCGGCTTGCGAGGTCATCACACCGTCCGACTTGTAGAACGACTCATACCTACAACTTCAATTAGACAATCCAGAAACGTGATTGCCTTCCACAGGAATCCCTCGAACACTGTTCTCTTGTCCTGCCTATCCAACTCGAACCTTGCAGCTATCCTTCGATATTCGCGGCCTCTACGATGAGCCGCGCCTGAGGATCTCAAGGATTGGAGATCGCGCAGGAAGGCGATGTGCTCGCGTGCATCGTCCACGCCGCCCGCTGACAAGGCGGCCTCCAGCCGTGAGATGCTTCCTCTGAGGGACTCAAGCTGTTCCCGAGGAATCAGTCTGTTCAGTTCCCTTTCGTTGAGCGAGTCGATCAGGATTTTCGTCAGCCCCAGCACAAGCTCATCGAACTCAGGCTGCTCGTTGATTGTTGGAACACGAATATTCTGAAGGTGATGTTCATCACCCTCGCCCAATGGCCGGAGCAAGAGCCAACCTAGATGCGCTTCGCACACCCGAGCAAGCTCGCAATACCGGCGCTGAAATATGTGCTCCGGGCGGTCTGAGTCCGCCGGCTCAGCGGCAATCCGCCGGCTGAAGTAAGTCTCGCTTATCCCAGTGCCGGATACGAAGTTGAAGCTTCGCCAATGTAGCTGTTCTTTGTAGGATAAGTCGCTGCCAAGGTTTCGCAGCCAGACGCACACCTTGTCATCGTGGTGATTGTCGATAGACATGCTCCACAAGGACCCGCAGGACAGCCGGTCCTGCGAGACTTTGTACTTACTGGGCTGGTCGTAGTATTTGTTGAGCACCTCCTTATGGAAGTCCACGCTGGTGAGCAAGTGGGGTACATCCGGATTGTCGCCAGAACGATCATCCAGGACGTCCGGGTCGCACGTGTGCTCAATTTCGCCTCCGTCTTCGTCCTCACCGATAACGAAGTCCACATATTTCTTTTCTGGCTCTTCGGCGAATCCCCAGAACCCGCTCTTTGACTTTGGTAGCGGTGCAATGAGTCGGAATCCGCATAACCAACTCGACACCGGTTTGACCAGACCGCCGTAACTCAGTCGCCAACGCGAGAATTCGTCGCTTCCATCACATTCGAGTCCTTCAGCAAGCCCGAGCTCATCTAAGGTCCTGTCGACCAAGACGTCACACTGGAAGCCGATCGCAAGATGCATTTCCTTGATTGCTAGGAATTGCCGAATCTCCTTTAGCCGTATCTGTACACGCCCAGAGTTGACGACAGCTACGGTGTATTCGTCACCGTTGTCATCGATCTTGATGTAGTTGTCGTTAGTCCTGTCGTGGTAGAGCTGATGCAAATGACGGAACTCTTCGCATATCTCGACGTATTCATCTCGGATGTCATGAAAAGAGCGACGTATCACCAGCGGCTCGAATCCGCTTTCATATCCGAAGCGCAGATACTCAACCGTCGACTCGCCACCTCCGTATTCCGTTACAAGCGCACAGGGAACACCATCATGCACGGGAATCTCCCATTCCGATCCCCAAAGAGCTTGCTCGACTTGGTCAGATGGAATGAGAACGGAACAAACGGAAAAACTCCTCGGAGGATCGGAACTGGAAGACGAATAGGCAACAGTAACCATGTCAGTTGGCCGCATTTCGCGCCGAAAATGCTCCAGCGTCCTGGCTTGCGAGAGACGTTCTCTATCCGACTCTATGCTCATAATTGCTTTTGGTTTTTGAACTGGGATGGGCCTCGAAAGCGGGGCGGGCCGGACCGCGACGGGGTATGAGATTAGACAATCAGCTTAGCCCCCTTGGGGCGTTGTTTGCCGCCGTGGACGGAGGGTTCCGCGCACCATTTGGCGGCGAGGCGGCGGACGGCTTCGTAGACGGTCTGGTCGAAGCCGAGCAGATCGCAGATCACGCGGCGGTCGAGCAGGGCGCGGTTGGGATCGGCGTCGGCGAGATAGGCCGGTTTGAGCTCCTTGTCGCGGAACTCGTCGAAGATCAGCTCCGCCATCAACAGTTGGTCGTCGGTTAGTTCGCGGAAGTCAAGCATGGGTAACAATCTGATAGCTATGCGAGTCATTACCCCTCGACCGGACTGTTGGCGGCTGGAGTGCCACCAATAGCAGACCAGCCCCAACGTGCTGTTGCACCACACTGCCAAAGCAATATCGAAGCTGTCATCGTCGAAAATAACGTTCGGCCAAGCTCTGCCGCCGATAGAAATCGTCTGAGTTGTCGCGATGCTCAATGGTTGCGAATTGAATCGGAAATCGCGGTTGATATGAGCTCGACTGGCGGTTGACCAAAGCTCTCTGGCTCTGCCTTCCATACCCGGCCGTACAAGCAGTTGCGAATCAGGTTCGCAAATCAGTCTTGTCTCCTTCGATGCGTTGTGGCTGTAGAGAGACGGATACGTTGCAGTCGTACTTGGCGGTGATTTGGTAAAAGGACCTTTGTGCGTTTTCATAGTCAACATCGAGTCGTGAACTCCCAATTGGCCAATTGCATTGAATCGGGCAATCGGGAATGCGAGCGCTTGCGGTTCAGCGGGCAACCACAGCTTGCCTCTACATAGGGAGTGAGCAACCTGGGCTACGGAGGCGTCGAGAATCCGGGACGCCCCCCATCCGTTTTCGTGGCCGTCGATGGGAGCATCTAGCAACTCTCCGGCCCGGGTATCTCCACAATAGATGGGTACGCCTCCATATGGACCATCTTCGAGATGCCGGATTGTCGTGCTCGATAGCACTCCTTTCGAGAGTTCTTGAGCGTTCACTAAGCCGGTAGGCTGACCTCCAAGGGTGATAAACCCCCCTCGACCGCTGGGGTCTTCGCCCAGCTTTACCCTGCGACCAATAACCAGGCACTCGCCGATTCCGGTATCGGACGAAAACGACATGTCATCGCCGCTGGCGATGCTTACGATCGTAATGTCGGCGTAGCGTGTGGCGATCAACTCCCTTAACTTGCTCCAGGACGCCCCGTTAATTGCGGTAGAGGGCAGTACCAGCGCGATAACGCCGTTACGACGTAGCTTCTTTTCGGCGAGCGCTGCAAAGGCAGAGGCCAGTCCCGCATGACCGTGATAGCAGGTGTCTACCGCCCATTTCTTTAACCGGTCCGCCATTTCTGATTGGTCGCTGTCCGAAGCGTTGAAGGCGGCGAATGCGGCGTCGATGACGCCCTCATGCGCGTCTCGATGCTTGGTGTTGCTGGTGAACGGCGGGTTCATTATCACGAGGTCATAGCTCTCGTCGCGCATCTCGGCGATTAGCGGGGCGGCGGTCTCCTCGCCGGCGCTGCCGATGCGCTGGGCAGGGTCGCTCATATTGAACAACGTCATCGCCGCCGACGTTTGCAGCATCTCCAGTGAGCCGATCTTTACCCCGCCGTCTTCCTGCCGCCCGTATTCGAGGGGGTAGAGGCGGGAGTGTCGGAAACCCACGGACGGCTCGGCTCCCATCAGCGTTGAGCCGGTGATGTGGATGGCCGAAGGCATCACGTCGCAGCCGTACAGCACCTCTTCCATCATCACCCGGTGTAGGTCGGCGGGGTTGCCGCCGGTGCGCTCGTAGCGGGCGGCTATCTGCTCGTAGACCGCCGAGAGCAGCGCGCCGGTGCCGCAGGCGAAGTCGGCTACGCGCAACCCGCCGATGGCTTCGGGATCGGACCAGTCCACGCCGTGCAGCTTGGCGACTGCCAGCCGGGCCAGCAGCGCCGCCGACGCGGGCAGCGTGTAAAAGGTCGCCAGGTACTTGCGGTCCGCGATCAGGCGCTGGAAGACGCGGCCGGTCAGGTCGTGGGAGTTGTCGACGCCGGCGGCGTCGACCGTCTGCGCGGTGAGCCGTAGCCCGGACAGGATCGCGGCGGCGTCACCCGCCGGTAGCTGTTCCAGAATATCCCTGGCGATGGCGAAGATGGGCCAGTAGTTGATTTGGAGGATGCGGGTCCAGGCGACCAGCACTTCGTTTTGCGGGTTGGCAACGGCGTCGCCGCATACCAGGTTGAGCGGTTTGACGCCCGGGTACATGCCCGCCAGCCGCTCGTGGAAGATGAGGGCGTTGGCGATGATGGCGCAGGCCATGCGGCGGGTCTGGCGCACATTGGTCATGCCCAACAGACCGGCGACGGCTTGGGCGGTGGCCGGGCGCAGCTCGGCGGTCTCGGCCAGCCGCCGCTCGGCCCCGTCGATGCCTTTTTCCAGAGCGTCGGACGCCGTGTCAACCGCCCGCTGCGGCAGGGACGACATGCGGACGAGATCGGCGATGTCCTCGACCGACCCGTCCAGCCAGCCGGACTCCGGGAAGCGCGTGAGGCCGTCCCGCTCCTCGGTGAAAAGGCAGTAGGACAAACCGGCGCCGCGAAGCTCGGAATCCAGATCGCCGGCGTAGTGAAGCTGATCGGGGTAGCGGAGAGCAATAGCGGCCTCTATGCGGCGGCCGCCTACCGTTGCCTCCCGCCCAAGCCGGGACTTCGCCTCGTCTTCAACGCTGCGAGCGGGTTGGTACTCGGCCTCGATCACCACGGGGGCGCGTCCAGAGGCGGTAATCAGGACGTCCGGCTGCAAGCCGCGCCCTTCGGCGATGGCGCGGGTGTGCTCCGCCCGCACTTTGCGTCGCGGCAGCATCCCCCGAAGCAAGTTGCCAAGGGCGTTGTTCACGCTCGGTTCGGTTTGGCGGGGCGCGTCGCTCAACGGATTTCTTGATTACCTTGCGGTTCAGTCACGGCGAACTCGCGGTCTCTTCTGCAGTTATCGATGATTCCGGCTCTTACTCACTCGACCATAGCCCCTGCGGAATCGTGGCATACAGTACCTGGCGTTTGGAAGCGGACGAAAAAACGATTCGTGCTGGAGCGCAAGCAAACATCGTGGAGTTGCGGTGCGAGTGTGGGGCTAACATAGTTCGCGATTCAGACCTTGAGGGCAGGTCACCGGAACTAAATCGCGGAGGCGAAGGCAGCCTTTGCCGACCGTGCTCAGCCTCGTGAAGGCAGAAGTGGAGTGACTCAATGATAGACAGGATGCTGGGCGCCGCCCGCTTGAGCGTAGACACCTACGAGGAGGTCGAGCGGGACCGCGGCGCCACAGGCCAAGCGCTGATCGTTGTGATACTTGTGACGATCGCCAGCGTCGTTGGCCAGATGCTCGGCGGTGAGGGCGTCGACGTGGTGAGAGGCCTCGCCGCCGGCATCATCCGTGGAGTGGCGAGCTGGGCCCTGTGGGCGCTGTTCACCTGGCTGATCGGCGCGACGATTCTGAAGACGGAAGACACCGAAGCCGATTGGGGGCAACTGGCGCGCGGCACGGGATTCGCCCAGACCCCGGGGCTTCTGAACGTGGTCGGCTTCATACCGGGGATTGGAATAGTCATCTCTCTGCTGACATTCGTGTGGACGTTTGCGGGCATGGTGGTTGCGGTGCGGCAGAGCCTCGACTACACGTCAACGATGCGGGCGGTATTCGTGATTCTGCTCGCCTTCATCCCGGTGCTCATCATGAACGGGCTCGTCTTCACCCTGACGGGCGGGAACTAGGGCTCGACCGGCAGACGAAGTGGGCTGGCGTTTCCCAGGCTGTGTTGAATTATCTGCTCAGCCCGGGGCTAATCTGCATACAGGAGACTGATGGACGACCGGACGAGACAGGACGAAGCGGTCGAGCTGAGGATCGCGGGTCATACCTACGAGGAGATAGCCGAACGGCTCGGATACAAGAGCCGGCATTCGGCGCATAGCGTGGTCCGGAGTTGGGCAAGGCGGAAGGCGAGGGCGGCCAACGAGATTCTGGCTGGGGACGATCGAAGGTCCAGGGATCCGCTGACAGCCGCTCAGAGGCGGTGTTACGACTTCATACGCGGTTTCATTGAGACTGAAGGTCGGTCACCGACAATTACGGAGATCGCGCGACCGCTGAGCCGGTCGCGATCGACAATCCATCAATGTGTAACGCATCTGGTACGCAAGGGCTGGCTGGAGAAACACGGTAGCGGAATGGCGGGCCGGAGTGGTCTGTCGGTGATTCCGGAGCCTGAAGAAGTCTTTGCTTCTCAGAGCGATCGAATGCGGGCGGCCCTCGAGTCGGTGCTGGCATGGGCGGACGACGAGGGGTTTGATGCTGCGTGTCTAGAAGATTCTCGCGAGCTACTCGAGGAGCTAAGTAGCGGCCCGTGTTGAACGTGGTGCTCATCCCTTAATCTGCACTAAGCAGACATAGGGTTAAGTCCGGTGCGGGTCGCCGTCGACGCTGAGTCTGTTCAGCGTCGTCCTGTTGGGTGCCTAGGCGTCGATTTTGCACTCGGTTTCGGGGAGCAGGTCATCCATTCCCTCTAGGTCTGTGTCATCCCTTTGAAACCACGAAGATCGCCTGCAAGGCGCGGTCTGGCGATCATTACCACTTCACAAGAGCCTCTGCCATGCGGTACGCGCCTATCGCCGTCGTACGCCGACACGCGGTGCCGGAGTACGCCTTCAGCTTCGCCCCCGCCTGCGATCTAGAGGGGCGGCGGCGGCTGGAGCATCGCTTCGGTCGGTCGACTATTGCGGTGATGGGACAAAGGTCGTCGGAACGGGTGAACGGGTTGACGCATGGCCCAGAAGATATGTAGTGTGTACGAATCATGACACGTTTTGGTGAGGTTGCGAGTGCCGCGAGGCGACGTTTGCGCGAGAACGACCGCCGCTTTTCGCTGCGGCAGGTAGCGCGGCGGATCGGAGTTGAGCCCAGCTATCTGAGCAAGATCGAGCGGGGTCGGGTAGCGCCGCCCTCGGAGGCTACGACGGTCCGGCTGGCTAAGGAATTGGGCGAGGACCCGGACGTGCTGCTGGCGATGGCCGGCAAGGTTTCCGGCGATCTTCAGGAGATCATCCGCAAGCGACCGGCGTTGTTCGCGGAGCTGATCCGGCAACTCAAGGAAGCGCCCGACCACGCCATCCTGCGAATCGTGCGCGAGGTCCGCGACGGAGACTGGTAATAGACGGGGCGGGTTCCGACGTCCGCCGGGGAATAAGAGCAACGGGAATGGCGACGACGTTTGGGAGTACGAGGATGAACAGAATGATGAGTGATGGGGAGACGGGCGAATGATTACGCTTGAAGACGATTGCCTGGTGTTTAGATTCCCGCAGGTTCACGAGAACGCGCGGTGTTCCATTCAGTTCCAGCGAACCTTGCGCATCCCGGACGATGACCGGGATTATCCGCTGCCGCCCGGGCTGGGCCGATTTCCACTGCATCATCTGGACGACTACGCGCGGCGCGTTCCGGAGGGATGGCGGAGCCGTGGCGGCGTGCTGATGCCGATGTACCAGGCCGAGGCGCTGTGGATCGACTTTAGATGCGGGGGTTACCCGTTCGCGGTGAAAGTCGCGGCAGGCAAGACCTGCGCCATCACCGGCGATTCCTGGCTCAATCACTTGAACATCGACCCGCAGGACTACCTGGTGCTGCCGGGACAACCGTGGCTGGATGGCTTTTGCGTGGCCAAGGGACTGATCCGGCAGTTTGTCGCGATGCCGCTGGGGGAAGGCTATTCGGTGGAGGAGCAGTTGACGGGCGCCGCGGAGCACGGCGGACTGCAAATCATCGCCTATCCCATGAAGGTCGAACGGTACGAGGCCATGGCGGTCGAGGAGGAGGTTTCCTACGGGCCTGCGGACGTTGTTTATTCGGCGCCCCTTGGATCGATGGGTCTGGCGCCCGGCGGCCGCATGAGGCAAGAGATATACGAAGACGGCTACGGTCTGGATGCGTGGGATCAGCGGCACGCCAGCCGCTGCTTCGTCACGATTACGAATTCGACCCAATGGCAGGCCATCACCGGTGAGCGGCCTCCTACGCTGCCGCCCACGGCCCGGGAATACGCCGAAGCCGGGCTGCCCTGGTTCGACTACTACGGCGGCGACCTGAAGGCGCTGGCGGAAACCGAGAAGCTGCGGGAGATCGCGAGCGTGGCGCAAATCGGCGCAAATAAGGGCGAAACGCCACTGCCGGAGAACGAGTCGGTCGAAGCGCGCAGTGTTATCGGCCTGCGAAGTAAAAGCTCGACTCAGGTGCGGGAGATGCCCGCCTGAGACACCTTTGAGATGGTCGCGGCTAGAGGATCTGCTCCAGGAACATGCGGGTGCGGTCTTCCTAGGCGCTGCTAGCGATCGGGGCCCGGCCCGACCTTCCCCGAGGCCCGTACCACCAGCTCTGCCATTTCCGCGAGCGTCGAGAAACGTCAGCACGCGCGATTGTCATGTCAATCATCCTCACCAGCCTGCCGGACGCGCCGTCACCTCGGTGTACGCGCGCCTGGTCGCCTCCCAACGCGGAATGCCCAGCGCCCCGTAGATTCGTGTCATCGCCTTGAAACGACGAGGATCGGCCAGCGGGAGCGGTCCGGCTGCGACCGCAATATCGCGACGGCTCCGCACATGCGGGACGCGCCTGTCGCCGCCGTACACTTGCACGCGGCGACCAAGAATGGACGCGGCCTCACGCCCGGTCCGTGCTGGGGAGGGGGCGAGCATTACCTTGGCGAATCGCCCCAGGGCGAACGCCGTCGTCTCCGACGACCAGCCCGCCGCACCGAATGCGACGACCACGGGCTCGCTGCGCCGGCAGGCGAGCGCCAGCCCATAGGCCAGCCCCTCGCAGACCACGACGCCCCCGCCGGTAGCCAGCTTGCCGATGACGACGACCGCGTCCGAGAGGTCGTCGTAAGACCGGGCGCCGAAGCGCCGACGCTGCTGATCATGGGGGTCGCGGTCGAGCGTGGACTGGCCCTCGCGGCCGATGGGTACGAGGTGAACGCCGGCTAAGACGTGCGTCGGGAAGCTGGGTGTGAGCCAGATCCAAGGCTCAAGCGGGGCGGCGCCGGCGATCAGCGCGCCCGCGATCGGGTGGTCGGGATACGCGGGCGAGGCTTGCACCCAGCGTATCCAGGGAGGCAACTCCAGAACCGGCGGCCAGAGCGACCAGCGGCGGAACCAGCGGCGGGCCGGGTGGTCCGCATCGTCGCGAACCGCGGTGCTGCGCTTCAGCAGCTGCAGACCATAATCGAGAATAGGGCCCTGACCTGCTTCGAAAACGTTGTACCACTAGCAAGTCGAATCTAGCACGTTCGGTAATAGTTCGGCAGTCGATATGGCCGCTAGAGTCGGCAACCGTCGTGTCCGCTAAGCCTGTCGTGTTGCTCCCAGGACTAACATCGCTGGTGATACGGGCCTCTGGGGCAGGTGAACTGGGGGCGGATGCGGTTGCAAGTCTGCCTGTAGGAGCAGTTTTAGTCGAACAGGATTTCCTGCGGCAGGGTGGAGCGCTGGGTGAGGCCGCCGGCGCGGAGGTGCAGCACGTCCTCGGTGGGGTCGTACCGGGCGTCGGAGTTGAGAATGTGGCTCGAAAACGCTTGGAATCCCGTAACACCCCGCGTAGATTTGACGCTGTCGCCCGACGGCCTGGCTATGCTCAAATGCCATTCGGGTATGTCGATGGGCCTTATCGGCGCGCCTCCGTAAATCTCCATCGTCGTGTAGAGCGGTGAGCTGATCGCGGCTTTGCCATTCTCGTAGGGGAATCTGAGAGAGCCTCCCCAGGTTGTTTCGCCCGTGGACTTGTCCGTGATCCACATACCGAACCACCGGCCGCTCGCGTCGGAGCCGTCCGGGGCGATGCGCACTCGATAGTCGCCTGCTCCCCATTCGTACGCGCGCCTGACGCCTATGAAATCGCCCTCGTGACCGGACGACTGCGTCCATCCCTCGACCGGGTCGGCGACTCTGGCGTTGTCCAGATCGCGAGTTTCCCATCTCGAAAATATCAAGCCCTTGCCGCGAGACCCCGACGCAGGATCGTCCACGTCGGTCTGTAGCCCAAAGTAGAACGGTACCCCCGCGATGTGCCCGAAACCGAGCATCAGATAGAGACCGTGCCGGCCGCTGAAGCCCACGATGTCGTTGTGGATGGTGAAATCCATGTCCAGTGATTCAAATGCGCCCTCGTCAGAGCTCCATTCCCACCAGACGTAGACCATGTGTTCGGGAGGCATGACAGGCCTTTAGAGGTCCGACCGTCCGCGAATGGGCGTTGGTGTCGGCGTAGCAGTTGGGAACCGTGTTGGCGTCGCGGTAGGAGGTGGAGTGTGGGTTGGCGTAGGCGTGGTGGTGGGAGTGAGTACGGCGGTTCGTGTTGGCGTCGCGGTAGGGAGCGGAGTGTGAGTTGGCGTGCGCGTCGCGGTGGCAGCGGGCGTTGCGGTTGGTGTCGGCGCAATCGCTTCTAGGACCGGTTCCGCAGTTGTCGTGGCTAGTGCCTGAGCCTGCACTGTGGACGCAGCGTCCGGCTCTGGCGAGGGAAGTTTCCGCACGGTCGCCGTAACGTCCGAAGCTGGCTCGGACGCCAATTCGCATCCGGCTAGAGCCAGGAGAAGAACAAGGACGGCCGCCGATGACGCGGCGTACCTGGTCTTGGCGAGATTCATAGGTGCAGCGCTACGAAGGCGCCGGACCTCGGGGGGCACACAGCCACCAAGTCACGCCACGCGGGCAATGAGTTCAGGGCCATCGTTGGCGACGGAGTTGACGAGCGTCGAGACCTCATAGGCCTCCATCGCATGGTCGGGATAGGGAGTCAGGCCGCTGCGAAGCTCGGTCGTGTCTTGAATGCTCCTATCGAGCCACAAGCCCTCCATCTCCCTCGGCACGATGACGGGCATGCGGTGGTGGATGGGCATGAGCAGGTCGTTTGCCGAAGTCGTGATGATGGCGCACGTCGGTATCGAGTTGCCCTCGGGGTCCTTCCACATGGACCATATACCCGCGAAGGCGAACGGTTCCCCCGACCGCAAGGCGACGCGCATGGGCCGCTTGCCGGACCCCGTGCGCTGCCACTCGTAGAAGCCGTCGGCGAGGACGAGGCAGCGCCTGCGTCTGAAGGAATCGCGGAACGAGGGCTTGTCGGCGACCGTCTCGGCCCGGGCGTTGATCATGCGGCTGCCGATGGAGTGGTTCTTGGCCCAGAAGGGGATGAGACCCCAGCGCATGAACCCGGCGCGTCGCGACTCGCCGCCGACAACGGTGAGGACGTCCTGCGTGGGAGCGACGTTGTAGGCAGATTCGAGCGTCAGTTGAGTGGCGTCAAACTGGAAGCGCTCGCCAAGCACGGTCAGGTTCGAAATCAGGTTATATCGTCCGCACATATCGAACCATCAGTTTAGCGGCCGGCCCCTCCGTGTCGGAGCCAACTTGTGAGAGCCAAACAACCCCAGACCAGCCGGTTACGTATCGCCATGAGATTCACCATTGCCCTGGTCCGAGGCCATGGCGACCCGCTGATCTGTGGTTCATCCAGGACCAGAGGCCCGACGGCGAGGATGACTACACCACGGTCGATCTATCCACCAACGCTTCGGCTTTTGCGCGGTCATCGGTGGATAGCGCTACGATGGTGTGGTCAGCTTGGCGCTCCACGATGTGCAGGCTCTGTATGTTCACGCCGGCGTGTTTGAACTTCTCGGCTACCTTTGCCAATGCGCCCGGCTCGTCCGGGAGCCGCAGGATCAGGGAGTCGTCCGATACGGTCTTGAAGCCGGCATTGGTCAGAGCTCGCAGGGCTTCGTCGTAGGCATCGGTTGTCAGGGTGATAACGCCCTTCTCGTCGAGTCCCTCCGCACTGATGGTCTCTATGTTGATCCCGTCGTTGGCGAGCGTTCTGCTGATGTCGGCGATCACGCCCACTTCGTTCCTTGCCATGACGATAATTCTGTTCATCCTGCTGTCCTCTACTCCGGCTCGTACTCCGAGCAGTCGTCGACCACCGCGTCGATAGTCGCTCTGGTCACGTGAGGCATGGCAATGAGGTGTGCGATGTCCTCGTAGGGAGCTATTTGCCACTTACGAACCACGTCATCGGACGGCTTCGGAAAGACGACCGTGACCGAGTTCCCGTTCCTCCACGCTGGGGTCCCACTGTCGTTGAAGCGTTCGACGGCGTACTCGGCGACAGCCAGACATTCGGCTACGATTTCACGGAAGCCGTCCAGCCCATGCTGACGGAAAGCGTACCAAATCATCAGCGGCGTGAGGGCATTGCGCGACCCGCTCAAAGTGGTGTCCAGCACACCCACGTACTCTATGGATCTGGCGATGCGGGAGACGTACTCGCCTCTGGTGAGAGCGACGCCGCATGGTAGCGGAGCTCCGATCATCTTGTGTCCGCTTATAGCCACGCTGTCGAAGCCGGCATCGAACCCGTACGGCTGCGGCTCATCCACGAATGGCAGGATCATACCGCTCAGGGCGGCGTCCGCGTGGATGTAAAAGTTCGAAACGACAAGATCGTCGAGGATCTGACGCACCCTGCTAACGTCGTCCACGGCGCCCTTCATGGTGGTTCCTATGTTCGCAATGAAGATGACGGGCAGGTCGCGATTGATCCGGATGGTCTCGCGGAGGTCGTCGTAGTCGATCTCGCCGGTGTCGAGGCTCTTGATCATGATGTTGCGAGCCTTCAGAACGCGCAGAATCTTGACGACGCTGTAGTGGGTATCCTGCGAGAAGTAGACCACGCCGTCCGGGAACATCTCGCGCCCGATGTAGAGGCCGTACATGTTGCCTTCCGTACCTCCCGACGTCACATAGCCCCATGCCTGGTCTCGGTGTAGGTGCATCAGATCGGCGAAGATGCCGACTACCTCGCGCTCCATCTCGTGGGTGTTGCTGCGGAAGTTGCTGTCGTGGAAGGGGTCCCCGACGTTGTTGGGACAGTAGCTCAGGAAGGGCAGCAGAGCCGAGTAGTCGAAGCTTTGGTTGCAGGGGTAGCCGACGAGCCGGTGTCGGAGCATCTCGAAGTCGCGCAGAAGGGCGCCGAGACGCTCCTTCGTTCCAGTCTTGTCTTCCATCGCTCAACGCTCCGTGCGTCTAGCCAGATTGAGGAAACTGCATCCACCGGGACATTCTAAATGCACTCCCCGTGCCCCCTCGGACTCGGCGCTAGGCCCACCTTTTTCACAGCGAATTCCACCGCAGTTCCGTTACGGGGCCAGTCTTTGACGCACGGTCTTGATCAGCTCGAGGATGTCGGGACGAGCTTCCTTCGCCTCGTCCCGCTGGACGAGGTCCTCCAACGCCTCGACGACCCGCTGGTCGCCGAAGTCCACCAACTGCTCGATCGCCCTCGCGTTTGGAGGCGGTGAGTAGAAGGGGTAGCCGTCTGTGTGCTCCTCCGGCGCCCTTACGAGATCCAGCAAGTGCTGACGGATCTCCTCGGTGTCTGGCGACGGCTGCCAGAACTCTCGTACATCGGAGTTGCCATGAACGTACACCGGCCCGATGGGTATGGGGTCGCGGTTGGGCCGGTGGTGCGGGTGGTTGGCGCAGTAGGTGTAGAAGGGATTCGGTATGGGGAGGTCGCGGATCTCGCAGAAACTAGGGATGTCAGGCTTGAAGTTGACGGACCCGCGTTGGCCGCCGTTGGAGCGGTTGAACCAGCAGGTGCCGCAGCAGTCTGATCCTCCGTTCGGCATTTGTCCCACATCCTGCTCTCAGCCGACCTCCCCGGGTTCATCATCGCAGTTAGTCCCCCGAGCGTCGAGACAGTATCAGTAGGCGAGACCGCCGATTTCAAGAATCCTTACAACCGCTCACGTGGCTGACGCGCCACCGTGGTGTACGCAAGCCTGTGGGCTTCCCAGCGGGGAAGTGCCAAGTTCTCGTAGATTTCCGCCTCGGCTTTCAGGCGACCAGGATCGGCCAGCGGGAGCGGTCCGGCGATCACTGCCACATCGCTGGCGCCCCTCACGTGTGGTACGCGCCTATTGCCGCCGTACGCTTGCACCCGGCGGCCGAGTACAGACGCGGTCTCTCGCCCGGTCCGCGATCCGGAGGGAGCCAGCATGACGCTCGCGAAACGCCCCAGGGCGAACGCCGTTGCCTCCGACGACCAGCCCGCCGCACCGAACGTGACGACCACGGGCTCGCTACGTCGGCAGGCGAGCGCCAGTCCAGACGCCAGCCCCTCGCAGACCACGACGCCCCCGGCGATAGCCAGGTTGCCGATGGCCACGACCGCGTCTGTAAGGTTGCCGTATGACCGCGTGCCGAAGCATCGACGCTGCGGATCATCGGGATCGCAGTCAAGCGCGGACTGGCCCTCTGGGCCGATTGGTACGAGGTGAACGCCGGCTATAGCGTAGTTCGGGAAGCTGGGCGCGAGCCAAATCCACCGCTCCAAGGGGGCGGCGGCGGCGATCAGCGCGCCCGCGATCGGGTGGTCGGGATACGCGGGTGAGGCCTGCACCCAGCGTATCCAGGGAGGCAACTCCAGAACCGGCGGCCAGAGCGACCAGCGGCGGAACCAGCGGCGGGCCGGATGCTCCGGATCGTCGGGAACCGTAGTGCTGCGCTTCAGCAGCTGCAGACCATAATCGAGAATAGGGCCCTGACCTGCTTCGAAAACGTTGTACCACTAGCAAATCAAATCTAGCATGTTCGGTAATAGTTCGGCAGTAGGTCTGACCCTTAGAGTCGGCGGTCCGTGGCTCGGAGTGTTATTCGGATCGACGATGGGGCGGGATCGCTCGGCGGCCACCTATTGAGGAGTTACGCCACGCGGGCGATCAGCTCGGGGCCGTCGTTGGCGACGGAGTTGACGAGCGTCGAGACCTCGTAAGCCTCCATCGCAGCGTCGGGATACGGAGTCAGGACGCTGCGAAGCTCGGTGGTGTCCTCGATACTCCTATCGAGCCAGAAGCTCTCCATCTCCCTCGGCAGGATGACGGGCATGCGGTGATGGATGGGCATGAGCAACGCGTTTGCCGAAGTCGTGATGATCGCGCACGTCGGTATCGAGTTGCCCTCGGGGTCCTTCCACATCGACCATATACTCGCGAAGGCGAAAACGTCCTGGCTTGTGACCGCGTCGGGCGTCTTGCCGAGCCTGCGGAAGAAGTGCTGGAGCATCCGGTAGTAGCCCTCAAGCGTTCGCTGGGATCCCGAGCGACGCTGCTTCTCGGAACGGAATGCGTAAAGCGCGCGTTCCCAAGCGGCGGCGGAGTCGTCGAATACCGCCGGAAGGGCTGTTGTACCGGTCATGGTGCTCTCCTCGGACAATGGTTTCACCATGACATTTGCTCTGTTCGGCGGAGTTATCAAGCACTATGCGCCCAGCGTGGATTGGGACAGGAAACCGATCTGCTGCTGGAGAGGCCCGGCGGTGATTCACCAATTGGACGTTACCGACTTCATATGTCAGCGCGCGGCGCGTCGCCAATGAGGCGCCTAGCGTGCTGGCACGACAAGGATCCGCGGCAGGCTGCCAAGTCGACGACCGGCTAAGGACGACATTGCGGAACCCCGCGTCTGTCCTGGGGATTTCGCCGCCGTGAATCCCGTCCGGGATTGATGATCTGTCAGAACCACCGGCGCAGCTGCTCGATCTTCGCAAACAAAGGACGGAATCCGTGCCGGTTCAGGACTGCTATTGCCCCGCGGTCGGACTGGTCGCGGGCCACACTCGCGTGGGCTTCACCGGCCCTCCTTAGACACTCGCCCGCCGATTCCCCCCACCGGATCGACTCGGCAATCCTTCCCGCTGCTTCCATTCGCGCTGCTTTTCTCACATTCTCCAACGCGTCCAAATAGGCGATCCCGAACTCCAGTCGCCCGATCCAGTACCGCGCGTGTTCGCGGCCCCTGGGCGCTGACTTGCTCAACGCTCGCTCAGCCGCCGCAAGGGCACGCGTGTAGGCGGAGCGGACCCTTTCAACGGGCTCTGGGAACGCCTCGGGTATCCAGTGCTTCATCAGCATCTGCGGGGTTGGGAACGCAAGCCCAAGGGCATGCTGTTCCAGGGTGACAGTCGCCTCTTGCACCTCGCGCCACACATCGAGGAAATCGTCCACACTCTCGGGGCCGCAGATCGTTTCTGCCAGATCGCGGCAAATCCTCTCCGGATCGGTGCTCGGGTCCCAGGCAACCTTCGCCATGTACGCGATCGAAGGGTCGTGGTCGCCGATCTGCCAATAGCGAGCCGAGTATCCAGCCCAGCCGAAATGCCTGATCTGAGTGGAAATCTTGTGCAGCGAGTCGAGGGTCAGCTGCGGCATGAAACCCACGTTGTCGTCGTGAAGCGTGTAGGTAAGCGTCGCTGGCAGCTGCTCGGTCGCGAGATCACTCATCACACGCAAGCGCTTGACGATGCTCGAGGGTGCATAGTCGATGAAATTCAACGTCTCCCAGCCGGGCCCGGAGATCGATGGCAATATTGGGAACAGCTCCTCGGCGACGCTATCCCAAACGATCTTCAGTCTGGAGTTTGCGGCGTGGGTGAGACCTCCGTCCTCATTGAGAAGCCTGTCGAAGAAGTACAGGTTGACGATATCCCCCTTGACTTCCTGCACGGCTCGCTCCGCTCCACCGGGGTATTCGGACCGCCTACTCGCCGCCTCCAGCACTGACTCCAGGGGCCGTTGGCCCTCTATCCCGTACTTACGGTCCAGCGCCTTCCAGGCCCTGCGGTATTGCTTTACCCATCTCCGGAACTCGGGCATCTCAAGTGTCAGGAAAGTGATACCGGGATATGTGTCCACGATCGTCTCTAGCACGGTTGCAGCTATTCGCCTGAGGCGGGGGTCGTCCACATCGGTGGCATCACTCGGAAAGACCGTTCGGGTTAGATGGTGGCCGGACGGAACCGATGACGTGAGCGCGGGAGCGAACTCACCCGGATACTCGAACAAGTTGGCGTTCATGCCGCACTCCATGCCTAGACCGGTAGCGAAATCGATGATTCCCTCGATCAACCGCCGGCCAGCTGCGGCCAGCTCTTCATACGAATCTGTGACAGGCAGATCCGGATTTGAGAAATTCTCGCAATCGCCGAAAACTTGCTTTCCGACCGTTCCCTCGTCAATTGGGTAGCGGAAGCCGAAGAAAATGGTGGCTGAATTCCGTTCGATGTCGTCGACGCAATAGTGGAGGAACGGCTGGTTCGGCCAGATGTGGATGAAAATGCGGTTGAATTTCAGACGTGCGAGCTGCCGAAGCACAGACCGGTAATCAGCCAAGCCCCAGGTCTCTGGGCCGATGGCATGCGAGTTCATTGCGCGCCATTGTCTGATAGGAAACACCGGCTCTCTGCTATAGCTGAGCTGTGGAAGCCACAGCTCACGTTGCGACGGAAATACGTCGCCGTGCAGCAGGTGGCGCACGCCCCATCGCTCGGCGAGTTCCCCCACGCCCCACATGGTTGCCCGAGCGCTGCCCCCTCCGATCAGTATCGCCGGTCGCTTCTGATACCGCAGCGTTCGGAGTACAAATCCTTGCTCGCCCAGTTGAGGGAAAGGGCGTCTGGAACAGGCACGAGCTACGTGAGAGTTGGTCGAGGGGCTTCCGATCAGGAAGATCGTATCCGCCTGATCGCTGAACCCACAGGAGGGGACGGTCCGAACTCCGAAACAGCCCTCCAGATAACCGCTCAGCTCGTGGGCAGCGACGATTTCCAGCTCTGGAGCGTCCGATCCGATCACGACCGCCACATGGCCCGAGGCTGCTTCGCTCACGGATTGCTCTCATGCGCCGAAGTCCGCAAAAGGGTCAATGTGCTCCTGTCACTGTTCGACGGTCTGGTGGAGGCTTCTGTCTGACGCTTCGTGCGGCCGAATATTGGATTGCCAAGCGCCTCTATATCCTATCTCTCGATCAGTTTACGAATTGCCATCGGACTGCCCGCCGATCGGATGTTCGTCGACTTCGACGCTGCACGATCAGCTCAGTAAGCTCCAACCCAGCGCGCCTATCCAAGTCACTCAAAGCGACTGTGTCTGCAGAGCGGGCATTGCTCGTAGGCCGGGTGGTTGCGGGTCAGCGCGGTCAGGTAATAACGCCGCCCGGGCCCGGCTTCAAACGCCACATCGCATCCCACACCCTCGGCGACACGTTCGCCCTCCACCTCGCACACGAACCAACCGACGTCGCGCGGTGCGTGGCGCACCGGCACAAACCGCGCACGTACTTGGACGTGGTCTCGCACTTGAAACTCGCCAATGACCAGGTGGATGTCACCCCGCCAGAAGCGAGAGAATCCAACTTCCGCGGGGAAGCCCTCGAAATGCGGAAGTTCGGAAGTGTCTTGCTCCTTCCGGAACACCTTGATGTCAAGGGGTGGCATACCAACCGCTTCGACCTCGATCGCTCCAGGCCCGGCGGAGTACGCGAGCCACGGAAAATCACCGCGCAATTCACGAATCTGACCGCGATGCGTCCCATTCAATGGAACGTGCCCGGACCATGCGGCAGGATCGATCACCCGGCCCGCGCTATCGAGGTTGCGTGAGTCGTAGTTTTGTACGACCGTGGACTGCTCAAACTGGCTGACAACCACCCGCCGCGTTTCAACGTCGCACCAGCCGGCGAAGTTGAGCAGTAGCGCTCGAAGTTGTCGCCAGTCGGCGGGTGGCCCGGCTAGACACGCCACGTTAGTGTCGGCCGACCCAACCCATTCCCCTTTTGAATCGAACGCGATAGGTGTCGTGACATCGCGAGGTAGGAGCGGGAACGAGTCCCAGAGCTCGAGGGGCGAAGGTGCCGGCCATAAAGCGTGGCCTGCTGAGGCGGCTAGCGTTCGCTGCACTGTTTTGAGGTTTGAGGGTGCCAGCGGCGCGCGCGGCACCGCCGGATACCAATCCGGCCAGTCGGCGGGCTCGTAATTTGGTCCGACTCGTGCGGGTGTGGTGAAAACCAGCAGCTTGCCTCCGTTGCGGATGAATTCCTCTAGACGCCGTGTAGTCGAGTCCTCCAGGCACGCATCCATGACGACAACGCCGCGTGCCCCTGCCAACGCCTCATCCAGATCCCGGCTCTGCTCTTCAACGATCTCGAACTCGCTGAACTCCGGTGCTTCGAAGACAGAGCACAAGTCGCGAAGGAGGCCGAAATACAAGTGCAGGCCACAGCCGGGAAATCCCCGAGAGTTGCGTGAAACTAAGATTCGAATCGGGGGAAGGACGGGCTTGCCGAACGTTTGGAAGGGGGCGATCCAGTCCAACTCGTCGCGAAGCGCGCGGATGGCTGGCAGGAAGCCCGGCTTCTGGCTCAATACCATGCCAAAGGGCTCATCGTAGATGCGGTCACCACTGCGGGCCCAGCTGTGGATGTTGAAGAGCCGGAAGTTGTAGTGCAGGCCGCGGTAAACGAAGTGCATCATTTCCTCGGTGCGCAGCGAGAGGTTCGTGACGCCATGTCGCCCGACCATCGGCTCCGTGATTCCCAGCATCTTTTCGGTCCCGCGGCAGAGATTGCAGGTGACCTGGAAACCGCCGAATCCTTCTTGATGTCCGTCGTCGCCGTCATAGCTCCAATGTGAAAAGCCGATGATGTCAACGTCACTATCTTTCAGCACCGTGGGCTCGACGCCGAGCTTCTCTCCTGCATATCGGGAGCTGCCCGTCCGGTGGTCTCGCTCGTCGACGTAGAGTCCGCTCGACATGCGTGTGATCGTCACCACGTCTGGGAAATGCTTTTTCGCGAGGGCCGCCAGCTGCGGCACGTGGTGTCCCATGATGATCGTGTGCTTGAACCGCGCGGCCAGTGCGCGAACCAGCCAATTGTCGTCCCCGATCCGCACATGTTCGAAGGACTCGTAGGCGGTGCCGGCCACTTGATTGAATGCGGCTACATCGGGGAACTGTTCGGCTGCGTAGGCGCTGAAGGCCGCGCGACTGTGGGGATTCCCGCCGAAGTCGTCATAGCGAGGCCGCTCGCCCAAGCCCAAAGAGGGTTCGTTCTCCAGGCACACACCAAGGAGGACACCCCGCTTGGCAATAAATTCGTGGCAGGCCCAAAAGCGGTCCACAACTTGGTACATTTCTGGATGGAGAAGGCAGGAAAGGGACGGCAGGCCTGCCTCACTGAGCGGAGTTCCCAAGGCAGTACACTCCTCCCAATCCGCCAGAGCTTTGTACCAGTCCGGCGCGGAGTCCTGCCCGGAGCAACAGAAGAGGGCGGTCATCGCGATGCACTGGATTCCGGCCTCGACGTAGGCGGTCAAGAGATCGTCGGTGTCGTCTGCCCACTCACGCTGCCAATCCCTAAGTTCCGTCTCCGTAGCGGAGAGCAGATCCGGCGTTGTGAACCAACATCGGTCGGCCCGGTTGATTTCCGGATCGGCTAGCGCCCCGGCGACGGCGCGCACGCCTATCGGATCAGCGTAGCTTTTGAAGTGCTCGAGATCCCATCGGACATCGGGGCGACCTTCCTGTTCCACCCCTGGCAGGCCTGGCCAATAATCCACTGAGAACACTGGCCGCCGAGCGATTGTTCGGCGGAAATCAAACGTTGCCGTCGGATCCTCCCGTCTCTGAAGCGCTTCGAGGCCGGATTGTAGCCGGTCGTGGCGTGGCCCTCAAAAGCCCATCGGAAAGACGTTGTTTAACCCACCCACTTTGATCGATGCCTCGACAGCATCAACTCATAGGGATTAGTTGTCACTAGCGGCGGTGCCACGCTTGTCAGCTGTCCCCAACTCGGTCGGGCAAGCGCAGAATCGATCAAACACTCAGTCCCTGCCAGCAGTTTGAGATCGCATATAAAGGTGCGATAATGAGTCCATGACCAGCCGCGAGTTCATCAGGCGAGCCAGGGCCTATGCTCGTAGGACGGGACAGGCATTCCGTTTCGACCCTACTCACGGCAAGGGCAGTCACGGCAGGCTGTACGTGGGCGCCCGATTCACCACCGTAAAACGTGGCGAGTTGTCCAAGGGGATGCTGGCCGCGATGCTGCGTCAGTTGAACATAGATCGGAGGGAGTTCTGAGCCATGATCTACGCATATCCATGCCAGCTGACCTCCGATGAAGACGGAAGCCTGGTCGTCATGTTCCCCGACGTGCCAGAGGCTATTACCGGCGGGAGAGATCGTTCCGAGGCTCTGGCAATGGCAGAGGACGCGTTGGCCACGGCGCTGGCCGGATACGTCCACGAGAAGTGGGACATCCCGCCTCCGAGTGAGGCAGGCGTCGGGCAGGTGTCGGTGCCAGTGCCGACCGTCGTCGCCGCGAAACTCGCGTTGTATTCGGCTATGAGGGCACAGCGCATCACGAAGGTGGAGCTTGCCGACAGGTTGGGAGTGAGCGAGTCAGCGGTGCGCAAGCTGACCAACCCAGACCACCGCTCTCACATCAGTCAGGTTCAGAAGGCGCTCCGGGCAGTGGGACGCAGCCTGAAGGTCGAGGTGACCGCCGCCTGAATGAATCGACGCATCGCTTCGCACAGGCACGCGCGATAGTGCGAGAAGCGACCGGGGCATTGGGTCGTACGTAGGGGGCCGACCGAAGAACACCGCTGCGCACGGTGTGTCTGGTCGGTAGTTGGCCTGCCACTGAACTCAACCGAAGGTTGACGGCACGGGCCGCATCGGTCCTCAGTGCACACCGGTCCCCGGGTTAGCCTGGACGGACGACCAAGCGCGTCGGCGCTTCGCACCTTCCCAGCATCTCTTCGAGCGCCTGCGCCTCGGCTGAGGTCACGCTCAGGCCCCACGCCTGCTTGATCCTGATCCAGTCCCGCGCGTATTCGCACCAGTAAGATTCGTCGGCCGGTCGCCATTCTTCCGGGCCTCTCGCCCCCTTGGACCGGTTCGCGCTCGCCGTCACAGCAATCAGGTGGTCGGCGTCGTCCAGGCTGTTGTAGTAGGCCCGCTTGCGCTCCGCGGGCCACGCCCGTCCGCCGGACCTGTGCGCGTTTGCCAGCGGCACGAGGTGGTCGATGTCCAGAGTGCCGGACTCGTGGACCGTCGTTCCAGTGAACGCTCCAAACCACTCGCCGGATGCGACTCTGCATTGCCGGTCGCTCCTGTAGGTCACCGGTACCAGGCTCTCTGCTATCAGAACTTCCTGTCGCGTGTCCTGGCAGTCGCCGTCGGCATCGCTCCAGCGTCCCCACTCGTCGCGATCATAGGACGGCAGGCCTGCCGGGACCTCGGCTCTGGTGACCGTCAGTTCGACAGCCTCCGGGGCTGGTGGCACGTCGCCGCCGATCGCCCACGCGAAAACCGAGCGCACGTCGTCGCGATGATCGTTCTGACAGGCGGCCTCGGCCTGATCGCCGAACGTGTTCTGATAGATGAAGACGTTGCCCTGGTTGCCGAGATGGCCCTCGACGATGTCGTTCAGCTGGACGCAGGTGGTCGGCCAGTCAAGCTCTAGGTCAGAGCCCGACGCACCGTCGTCGGTCGCTATCGCCCAGCCGAACACGGCAAGGACGTCGTTGCGATGGTCGTTCTGACAGGCGACTTCGGCCTGATCGTCGAACGTGTTTTGATAGATGCCGACGTTGTGGGGGTTTCCCAGGTGCTGTTCGACAATGTCGTTCAGATCGACGCACGTAGTAGGCCACTGCTCGGTGCCGTGATCGTCATGGGCGGCGGCCGTTCCAACCACGCCCGACAAGACAACGGCGAAAATGACTGCGGAGATGAGTCGTTTCAAATGCGAAAGCGGATGATCTCGGTTTGCTCGCTCGCGCCGCTTGATCGAACCGGTATTGTATATGCGGCGAATGACTCTAAACTGCCTGCGATGCTCCGGGCCACCGATGCCGTCCGAATGGTCCATTTGATCGCCGGCAACGTTCACGAGGATCGTGCTGCCCTTTCCGAGAGACGGCGGGTTTCCGATCGCAAGTGGTCGCGAATGTCGGCGGTCGACTGCGTCAGGGCGTTAAGGCGCTCCGGCGGGTCAGGCCGGACGATGCGCGTGTTTCTGACCTTCATGTCGGCTACGAACCGGGCTCGCGATGCCGCGCAAAAAGGGAAGGCGGGAATCGAACTCTGCGAGTCATATCCCGACCTGTTCGAGCCTGCCGGCGTGGCGGCCATCCCGGTCACCAGACTCCGCGAATTGCTATCCGGCCATGGAGTCAGCCAACGCCACGGGACGGACGCCGCCGCATGTAGGAGGACCGCCGGCAACCTAGCTTTCGGAAACGGCTCAGTAGGACGGGTGATCGACTTCGGCTTCGGAGACTCAGGAGATCCGCTGGCTGATCCGAAAACTCCGGACGAGCCTGACCGCCCCGAATTCCGGTGCTTGGCGGTCCCTAAATGGGGCCGATGTGCGTGAGGGGGCTCGCGAATCCCGGTGGAGCCAAGATCGACGGTGTCGATACGATCCCGGTCGCCGTCCGGGCGCACGTACGCCGCGTAACCAAGAACCTGGGCGTGACCAAAAAACAATGCCTCCCGTGCGGTCGGACCGATCGAGTGATTCAGTCAGCGTGGCGTGAAGCCGTGGCGAGGGCGAATTGACGGCGTCCCAGCGAGTGGAACCTGCCACGTTGCCAAGCTTCGATTCCCAGGGGCCTGAAGCCCCTATGAAATGTGGTCCCAGGCCGTGTGGCTGCTCGGATTCGGAGATTCCCAACGCGCCGGTTTGGGAGTTCGGTGGCGAACCGAAGACGTTGTCGAATTCACTTGCTCGGACGGGCTTGTCGGCGGTTAGCCGAGGTCCAGAGGATCATCGAACGGATCGTCGCTCACTGGTTTGTCCCGTCGAGTTCCGAGCGGGGGCTCCGGTTCGTCGATCTGCGGAGTATGAAAAGACGTCGATCCCCGCAGCCTTGGCAACTGCGCTCGTGCGCGTCTCAATTTGCTCATCGGATCAAGACCGCATAGCTCTCGGGGGCCCTTCGAATCTCCAGGTCGCGATTCATAGCCGCGCCGTCCTAATTCGAAACCGCTTGGCCTTCCACGTCCGTTTCGGTCGGCGCGATGAACTCGACCCTGATCGCCCGGGTCTCGTCCGTTGACGCGACCGGGTCGCGTGGCTGGACGTCCAGGCCGTTCGACTGCCGTATGGCGGCCAATATGTCCAACGCGCGGCCCATCGCGTAGTCGTCGTAATCCGACACCGTGCGGCCGTGCTCGTCCGTTTTCGTCCTGGTCGCTGCCGGCCACACGGCTCGAAGCGGCCGGTTGTAGCGCTCGTTCTTGAGAGCCCTGAGTCCCTCGGCCCCGGGACGATTCCGCCCGACCAGGTCGCCGAGCACAGCCAGGATGTCTCGCCCGACCATCGTATGGGAGACGCCCAACGTAAGGGCGATTTGTCGGTACGAGAGGCCAGCCAAATGGCAATTCAGAGCAACCTGACGGCGCGCCTCCCTACGCCTGCTATCCGCGTACCTATTTGGCATTCCTCTCCCCACGATTTTGGACGGCTTCGAACGATCTACCGAATTAAACGGCGCGGCATCCAGCAGCACACGAATGGTTAGGCGGTCGACGCACTGTGCACCGAAGAGTCGTCTGGGCTGAACGACGGGATGGGGACCATACGAGCATGCCCAATAGCAGCGCGGACGGGCGAATCCACATACGCGCAATCCCGGTACCGCTTCGGCCTTCGATGGCATTGGATTTCCGAAATCGTTGTGGCCAAACTCTACGTGCTTTGCGACGCGCAGTTCGCCGACATCCTCGATCTGACAGAGGAAATCGAGATAGTCGACGGGAAAGTTCGAAGCCATTAGGGGACCAAGACACGCCGGAGGTTGTAGTTCATACTCGCACGGGTGCCCTTGCGGTTACCTTGGAGACGCGCGCCGAGAGTGCACGTGTACGCAGTCGCAAATCACTCGATACCGCCGTCGGATCTCCGGTCCGCTTCTCGATCGAATCGACGTGCACGTCGAAGTGCCGCGGGTGAAATATGAAGAAATGGCGGGTGATGCCCGCGGGGAACCGTCGAAGGCCATAGGCGCGAGAATCACCAAGGCCCGACGGCTTGGAGCCGAGCGGCTGAATGAAACCGGAAAACTCGTCAACGCGGAGATGAGCCCCAAAGACGTCGGCAGGTTCTGCCAGACGGACCGGCAAGCGGAGTCTTTGCTCAGGGACGCGCACCACCGGTTGCAGCTATCGGGGCGCGGGTTTCACCGGGTCCTGAAGATCGCTCGCACGATAGCCGATCTCGACGACGTGGCCGACCGGATCGGCGTCGCCCATCTGGCCGAGGCCTTGCAATACCGCGCGCGGGCGGAGGTTTGAGTTACCTGTGGAAATTGGAGAGGTAAATGGCGGCCACCACGGGATTGATTGCGGATTGAGTCAAACTGGCGTGTTTGTCCGCAATGCCGCGCCGGTTCCCCTGTTTCGCCTCGGAGAAACCGGCATCTTGATGGACGGGATTCTCCCATGACCGAGACTACTTCACTCTCCACTGGTAACGGCCTGATCGGGAAGCTGGGGCCGAAGCTCCGTGTGATCCTGGCCATACTCACCGCCGCGCTGACGCTGGCCGTGGCGGTATCGAGCGCGGCGGCGGCCGACGCCGGCGGATGGCCCACGACCTGCGTCGAGCTAAACGACATAGTCGAATCCCACCACGACCGTCCCGGCAACGTCGGCATCTACCAGCGCACCTATGGCGATCAGGCCGAAGCGCATTGTCAGGCCGACCACCGCGCCGACGTGCAAGGCGCCTTCGCGTGGGCGTTCGCTACGATGGCATCCGCGCCGTCGAGCGAGACGCCGGCGGACGGCTGGCCCACAACCTGCGTCGGCCTGAACGACATCGTCGAATCCTATCGCGGCAACACGGCCAACGCCGGAATCTATCAGCGCGCCCACGGCGATCAGGCGGAAACGCACTGTCGGGCCGATCACTTAGCCGACGTACAGGCCGCCTTTGCCTGGGCGCGCCCCGCGCCAGCGCCGACTCCACCGCCGGAACCCACGCCGCCGCCGCCGGCCGTCGCAGTGCCGAGCGCCCCCCGCAACCTCGAGCTTCGACCCGTGGACCCCATAGATCGCAGCGATGACGTTGAGGTGCACGCAGACCCGCCCGCCGAGGGTGGCGGATTGCCCTTGCAAGGCTATCGCTGGAGCCTTACGGGCGCGACCTATTTGCTAGGCACTCTCCCGTCTTCGGGCGGCGGCTTCAGTTTGAGTCTCTATGACCTGGCCGTCGGCGAGCACACATTCACAGTCAACGCCTTCAACGCGCACGGCGACGGGCCGTCTGTGTCCCACAGCTTCGTCGTCATCGCCCCGCCGCCCCGCGACCCGATCTTGCAGGCGGCGTTGAGCCGCCTGGTGAAGGGGCAATCGATATGGGCCAAGCGGTTGAAACTTCCGGAAGTGCGGGCAACCAGTATCGTCTTTGGCTCGACTCCCGCTGAAGCCCTTGCCGCCTATTACTGGGGGATCGACACGATCAGGGTTTCGTCCCAAATGCGGGGAGAGCGACCGGAGTCGCTGGCGGCGTTGCTGGCGCATGAGGTCTGGCACGTCCTGGCCAGGTTTGGCAACTATTATCCGAACACGCGGGCGGGGTGCTTTCAGAATGAGACCGACGCGGAAAAGGAACGGGCCCGCGCATGGGCGTCGTTTGGCAAGCCTACGCCACGGACGGATTTGGAGCGGTACCACTACACCGTCTATCGCCACTGGCGCGATGGAACCCTCAAGTCAGGCGTTCGAGACTGGTACCAGGACTCCTGCCACAGCCGTTTTGCCGCGTGACCCGCTTAACCGCCAAGACGGGAATCACAGAATGGCGGCGTTCCGGCATTGGCAATCGCCGCTAAGGCAACTGGCGCGGGCCGAAAGTCGGCTTACGCTGAGCGACTGGCCTACTACTCACCTGCAACTAAACGACATCGCAGACTCCCGCCGCGGCTGCCCGGATAAGGAGGGTCCGTGAGACTCTTACGCTACATGTCTCCCAGGTCAGGGATAGCCCTGTGAAATATTCAAAGCTGGTTGTAGGTCTCATGTCGGGCACCTCGCTGGACGGCGTCGATGCCGCGCTGGTGCAGATTTACGGGTCGGGAAAAGGGTCAGCCCTTGAACTCAGGCGCTTCATGTCCTTTCCCTATCCCGCTGAAGTCCGGGACGTCCTTTTGCGGGTCGCCTCCGGGCAACCGGTTCCGGCGGGTGTCATCAGCCAGCTCGGCGTCTTGCTGGGCGGCCTCTACTCTCAGGCAGTCAAGGAAGTTTGTCAGGCCGGCGGGGTCCCGCTTCACCAGTTGGATTTGATCGGCTCTCACGGCCAGACTATCTACCACCAATCCGATCCCGGCGATTTTTGCGGACATCAGATCGCCTCCACCAAACAGATCGGAGAGGCCGCCGTTCTGGTTGATGAGACCGGCGTGACTACGATTTCGGATTTTCGCCCCAGCGACATTGCCGCGGGAGGAACAGGCGCGCCGCTTATCCCCCTGGTGGATTTCCTGTTATTCCGGGACCTCCGGCTCGGTCGGGTGCTGCTTAACCTGGGCGGTATCGCCAACGTTACTGTGCTACCACCTGGGGCCGAGTTGGCCCAGATTCAAGCGTTCGACAGCGGGCCGGGCAATATGGTGATCGATGCTCTGGTACGGCGCTTGGGGCGGGATCAAAAGGGGTTCGATTCCGGGGGAGGCCTGGCAAGCTCCGGAAAACCTATCGCCTCTCTGCTGGCGACCTTGCTTGCCGATCCTTACTTCCGCCGCCCACCTCCCAAGTCGGCGGGACGCGAGCAGTTTGGGGAGGCATTCGTCAAACGAATGCTGGCCGCGGCGGGGCCGTCAGGCGCCGCGGATCTGATCTGCACCGCTAGTGAACTAACGGCCCGAACTGTGAGCGACGCCGTGACTCGCTGCGCCGAGGCTCCGGTACAGTTGGACCAACTCGTTGTTTCCGGCGGGGGAGTCCATAATGCCTATCTCATGCGGCGCTTGAAGGAGCTCTTGCCCAATCTTGAGGTGGTCCCTGTTGATGTATTGGGGATCCCTGCCGACGCCAAAGAGGCGGTCGGATTCGCGGTTCTGGCCAACGAGACGTTTGAGCTGGCTGCCGGTAACGTTCCTTCCGCTACAGGGGCCCGTCATCCGGTTGTCCTGGGCAAGGTGACCTACGGCCGGAACTATGGGGCGTTGCGCGGATACTCATGATAGGAAGCTCGCGCAGGCGTTGCAGTACCGCGCACGGACGGAGGGCTGACGTGCTGGTGAAATGTGAGGGCCGGTGAAGAGGCCGGCGGCCCTTCGACAAGCCCAAGGCGAAAGGAGCGGTTTCGAGCGCGTTTGATGTCTGAATCCACTAACCACGCGGGCGACGAGAAGTACTGGGCCGCCCTGGCGACGCTGACCACCATCGGGCCTGCGGCGATGCTGCGGCTGCACGATCGGTTCAAAGACATGTCGCTTGCATGGAACGCGGCCCGGTCGGAGCTGATCGAGGCGGGAATCCCCCGGGAACGGGCGGCGCAGGTGGTGGAAGAAAGGAAGCGAATCGACCCTGACCTCGAAATGGAAAGAGTCGAATCGGCAAACGCCCGGCTGATTACGTTCGGCTCCGCGGCATTTCCGCCCTTGCTGCGGGAGATACCCTCGCCTCCAGCAGTCTTGTATACACAAGGCGGCTTTACCGAGCAGGACTTGACGCGCACGATTGCGATAGTTGGAACGAGGCGTATTTCGCCGTATGGAAGGCAGATTACGCGGCTGCTGGCGGCCGATCTTGCCGCGGCCGGGTTGACCGTCATAAGCGGGCTTGCGTTCGGCGTGGACGGCGCGGCGCATCGGGCGGCGCTGGATGCCGGCGGTCGCACGGTCGCGGTTCTTGGGACCGGCATCGATATCGTGTATCCCGCCAAGCATCGCGGTCTGGCCGGGGAAATTGCGGACTCCGGCGCGGTGGTGACCGAGTTTCCTCCTGGAACGAAACCGGCGGGGGAGAATTTTCCGCAGCGGAACCGAATAATCAGCGGGATGAGCATGGCGACGCTGATTACCGAGGCGCCCGCGAAAAGCGGCGCGTTGATAACCGCATCGTTTGCAAATCATCAAGGGCGGGACGTGCTGGCGGTGCCGGGCGACGTGTTTTCCGTTCTCAGCGCCGGCTGCAACGCGCTGATTCGCGACGGGGCGGTGATGGCCCGGAATTCGGACGACGTGCTCGAGACGATCAATTTCGCGGCGCGCGCCATTCAATTGCCGTTCGAAGTCGAGCCGCCGCCGCCGATGCGCGAGGACGAGCGGCAGGTCGCCGAGGCGCTTTCTCTGAAGCCGATCCACAGGGACGAGATCACCCGAACTTGCGGCCTGCCGGCGCACAAGGTGGCCGCCTTGTTGACGATCATGGAAATGAAAGGGTTAGCCAAGGATGTCGGAGGCGGTCATTATGTGCAGGGGCGGATCCACTCGGTTCGGGCTTGAGCGGTTTCATCGGGAGTGAAAATGCAGTTAGGCAGCGGCGATTACGTTTACGAGGTTGAGGAAGCTTGGGCGAAACTGCCCGACGGCTGGGACATGAAGCTGGTGGCCGGAGTGGGAGTGGATTCCCGGGACCGGATCTACGCCTTCAATCGGGGCGACCGTCCAATGATCGTGTTCGACAGCGACGGCAGCGTGGTTACGTCCTGGGGGGAGGAGACGCTTAACTTCGCCCACGCGGTCTACGTTGACGCGAGCGACAATCTCTGGCTCACGGACCGGTACGGCCAGGTGGTCTGGAAGTTCGATACCGACGGAAACCTGCTGCAAACACTGGGCACGGTTGGGGAGCCCGCGGCCGGCGGCGGACCGTTCCACGATCCGACGCAGCTTGCGTTCGCTCCGAATGGCGATATGTACGTTTCCGACGGATACGTCAATTCGCGCACTCGCCGGTTCTCGGCCGCCGGTGAGCATCTGCACTCCTGGGGCGAATTTGGCGACGCGCCGGGTCAGTTCAACTTGCCGCACAGCGTGTGGGTCGATCCGCGCCAACGCGTATGGGTGGCCGACCGCGAAAACTCGCGAATCCAGTTTTTCAATCTGGACGGGCTGTTTCTGTACGAGTGGAACGGATATGCGCGCCCCGCCGATTTCTACATGGACTCGGACGGCGTGATGTACGTCGCCGAAATCGACGCCGGCGTGGCTGTCGTTGACATGGACGGCAAGATTCTGAGCAGGTTTGGCGAGCGCGGCGACGGCCCCGGCCAGTTTCTGAGTCCGCACGGCATCTGGGGTGACTCGCGCGGAAATCTGTACCTCTGCGAGGTCGGACGCGAAAACAGCATATTCAAGCTCAGGAGAGTGTGAGCCGAGACGTGGTCGGGGGGTGAGGTCGGACCGCCGCTACGTGCGGCCGGCTCCGTCGCGCCCGATATAGGATTCCCGCTTTCGCAACTTACAAATGAAGAGTGGTCTCCTTCAAACTTTCTTAACAAGCGCTCGATAGCTTGAGTGCGCGGTAAGACTCGAATCTGGAAGGGAGACAGAGGATGACGCGAAAGCGTTGGTACATTGGCATTGTCGCAGGCGCCCTGATGATCTTGGTGATTGCGGGCGGGGGTGTCGGCTGCCTCGGCGGCTCCGAATCAAGCGAGAGCTCGGGCACGGCGGAGTCCGATGAGCACGGCAGTTCGGAGTCGGGCGAGGGCGGCGAAGGGGGCGGTGAGCACGGCGGCAGTTCGGAGTCGGGTGAAGGCGGGGAGGAGTCCAATACCCAATACGCCCTCAGCGACATGCTCGATGAGGTTCGGGCGGGCGCTCGGCTGATCCTGTCCTACGATTCGACGGCGAATGCTTTCAACGGCACGGTGGAGAACACGACAGGGGCTACGCTGCGCCGGGTAAGGGTCGAGGTTCACCTATCGAACGGGATCGAGCTGGGGCCGACGACTCCCGTTGACATGGCTCCTGGACAAGTAATCGAAGTGGCGCTCCCGGGGAGCAGCGAGCCGTTCACGTCGTGGAGCGCCCATCCGGAAGCCGGCTGATCCCTCGTCGGAGAGCCTTGGCAAGGTCGTCTATGTTCGTGGTGACCCCATTTTTCGCCCGAACGCCTGGGTTCGTGGTGAGCACTTCGGCAAGCTCAGGACGGGCCCTGTCGAACCACGAACGGTTGAACCACTCGCCCTTCGACGGAGCTCAGGACGAGCGGATAGGGCGGACGGATACAGCGGCGGCCTTGCCTACTCGCGAAGACCGAATGCTTCCAGGATCCCTCGGGCTTTGTGGACCGTCTCGTCGAATTCAGCGTCCGGCTCCGAGCCGGCGACAATTCCACCGCCGACGTGAAGCTGGACCGATCGATCTAGGACTTGCAGAGTTCTTATCGCGACGTTGCTTACCAGGCTTCCATCGAAGCCCGCCGCGAATACCGTTCCGCAATAGACGCCGCGCGGATGAGGCTCGATCTCCTCGATTATCTCCGTTGCCCGAATTTTGGGAGCGCCGGTTACCGAGGCGGGCGGCAAGCACGCCGCAAGCAGGTCCACCGAATCGCGATCGGAGTCCAGCCGGCCGCGAATCTCGGACGCGAGCTGCCATACGCTGGGGTGGGCTTCGACAGACCATAGCGCCGGAACTTCTATCGTGCCCGGCAGGCAGACCCGGCCGAGGTCGTTGCGGACCACGTCTACGATCATTACGTTCTCCGCAAGGTCCTTGGAGCTATTTCGCAGAGCCTCGGCAATGGCGGCGTCGTCCTCGGGCCGGCGGCGGCGTGGCCGCGTGCCTTTGATCGGTCTGGATTGCACCAACCTGTCCGTCTTGCGCAAGAACAGCTCGGGAGAGACGCTGACGACTTCGACGTTGCCGCCGCGCAGATAAGCTGAAAACGGCTCGGGATGACGATGTGTAAGGCGCCGGAACAGGTCGAGCCCGGTCCCTTCCAGTCGCGCGGAGATGCGGCGGGCCAGGTTGACTTGGTAGCAGTCGCCGGCGGAAATGTAGTCCTTGGCCTTTCGGACCCATTGAACGTACCGCGCTCTGGAGGCGTTTGACAGGGGCCTATCGAGTCGAGCGTGCCTTGCCTTGCGGATTTTCAACCGGACGCGGTCCGTGATCGCCGTTACGACTGAGCCGGGATCATCGTGGACCGAGCCGTTCACGATCAACGTCGTCAGGCCGGTGAGAGCGTCCCGAGCGACGACCCAGCCGTACAGGCCCGCCCACAGATAACCGGCGGGCGCGGACTCGGAGTCGTGGTCCACGGGGCGATGCAAGCTGTCGCCGCCCTCGTACGAGATGTATCCGACCGCGCCGCCTTGAAACGGGGGGCCGGCAATGGAGTTGGACTTCCAAGTCTGGAGCGCGTCGCGGAGCTGATGGAGGAATCCGCCGCCGGAAGCCGGCGTTTGCGGCCTGACGGAGATCGTTCGCACCGGATCGGCCGCGAGGTACGACCACCGGCCGTCGATCCCGAATTGCGCGCCGCCTTCGAGCACCACGAGGCCCGGCATGTCCTGGAAGGCATGGGCGAGATCGCCAAGCCTGGGCTGGATTCCCAGGTCGACGGAAATCACCGGCCCGTCCGGGCGGGCTATGGAAACGTCGAGAGCGGTCGGCGTTAGCATGTGACCAACCGGTCGGAGATATCTGTCGGGATTGCGGTGGATAGGCGAGACCGACGCTGTATCCGTTGGCCCCGAGCTCCGTCGAAGGGCGCGTGGTTCGACAGGCTCACCACGAACGTAGGCGGTCATGCGGAACGACTTTCCTATGGATCTGTCGACCCGCTCCGTGCGACCGGAGCGACCGGCCTAATGGAGGTACGCGTCCCGATCGCGGCCTCCATACTCTTGCTGCGGATGGTCTCCCGCGATTCCCTCATACGGCGTTCCGAGCGCGGCCTCGGGCAGCGGGTCTTCGGTTTCGATCAGGATGTTGACCAGTAGCTGCGTCATCTCGGCTCGCTTCAGGGCGTATTCGGGGCGGTCGTACAGGTTTTCGAGCTCGAGCGGATCGGCTTCCAGGTTGAAGAGTTCGCCGTA
Source organism: Chloroflexota bacterium (assembly GCA_965218195.1). Classification (GTDB taxonomy): domain Bacteria; phylum Chloroflexota; class UBA11872; order UBA11872; family VXNJ01; genus JAPOVO01. The sequence continues at coordinate 2,765,177 of OZ244593.1, read as the reverse complement.
GGACTTGCCCGCATAGTGAATCAGTTTCCACCTGTGAGTCCGCGCCATCTTGACCCCGCCCGCTTCGGCGAAGGCCCACTGACGCCAGTCCAGCGTCTCTTTGCGGAGCAGGCGTCGAATGCTGCGCCCCTGGATTCCAGTCGCTCCGGAGATACCGGCATAGTCGAGGATCGTGGGCATGATGTCGGTGGCCTGGACCATGTCGGAAATGATCTGGCCGCCTCTGATTTCCCGCGGATAGCGCAGAATGAAGGGAACCCGGACCAGGTGGTCGTACAGCATTCTTCCCTTCCACAGCCGGCCTTTGTGCCCCAGCATTTCGCCGTGGTCCGAAAGGAAGATTATGACGGTATCGTCCAGCGCGCCCCGTGATTCGAGCGCGTCGAGCACTCCGCCGATTTCCCGATCAACCAGGCTTATGCAGCCGTAGTAGTTGGCGATCACCTTTCTGAGCTTTTGCTCGGTCAGCGCCGAGAAGTCCCGCTGACCTGAGCTCGTTCGAAACTCCGGGATTCGCGAATGCTGAATGTGGGGAAAATCCGGCGGCAGGTCCACCGACTCCGGCGGGTACATCGAATCGAACGGTTCGGGCGGATCAAACGGCATGTGCGGATTGCAAAACGACACCCAATAGAAGAACGGCGCGCGGTCGTCAGCCGAAATAATGCGCCGCGCGTTGCGGCCTATGTAGGTGTCGACGTAGTTGTCGTCGCCCAACGGGAACGTAGACGCTCCGTAATTTTCCGGGTTTCCCCACTGCTTGGTGTGCTCGAAGTATGCGTCATCGAGTCCGCGTTCGCGTAGGCGGGTCCGGTACTCGTCGTACTCGGAATACATCTTCCCCTCGACGAAGAACCGGTCGTCGAAGCCGTGGAGCTTGTCCAGGGGCGTAAAGTGCATCTTGCCGATCGCGTGGGTGTGGTAGCCGGCGCCGCTGAGCGTGCCGGCGATAGTAGCTTCGCGGTCCGGCAGGTTGTGCCAGTTCCACTTGACCCCGTGGGCGCGCGGGTAGCGGCCGGTGAACATCGTCGCGCGGCTTGGCTGGCAAACCGGGCTTTGCACGAAGAAGTGCTCGCAGCGGGCGCCCTCGCGCGCCAAACGGTCGATGTTGGGCGTCTGCACGACAGGATTGCCTGCGCAGCCGAGAGCGTCCCAGCGGAGCTGGTCCATCGTGATGATTACGATGTTCGGTCTGTCAGGCATAGTTTGAGATTTTAACCGTCGGGATCATGCCGTCTCAATTTCCGTAGGTGCATACAGGTTGAATGGTGTAAGCGGTGCAATTCGGTAGGGGTTAGAGTTCACGTGATGAGTATGCCCGAACCCCGCCTGCGCCGAATCGGCCTGAGCGACCTCGAGATCGTTCCCATCGGCGTCGGCACGTGGCAATGGGGTGACCGGCGCTACTGGGGATATGGCGAGTCGTACGGTGAAGACGATCTGGAGAGCGCCTTTCACGCCGCGTTGGAGGCCAGGCTCAATTTCTTCGATACCGCGGAGATATACGGCGGCGGCGAGTCCGAGCGGCTGCTCGGACGCAGGCTCGCGCTTGCCGGCGGCAAGGTGGTCGTCGCCAGCAAATACATGCCCTCTCCAAACCGGTTCACGGGCCGCGCGCTGGAGCGGGCGGTGGACGCGTCGCTTGAGAGACTGGGCGTGGACCGGATCGACTTGTATCAGATCCACTGGCCGTTCAGCATCGTGTCGCACCGCCCGCTCATGAGGGCGCTGGCCGGCGCGGTGGAGGCGGGCAAAGTCCGGTGGGTAGGGGTCAGCAACTACGGGGCGAGGCGATTGCGGCGGGCGCACTCGACGCTGGCCGAATTCGGAGTGGAGCTGGTCTCGAATCAGGTGAAATACAGTCTGGTCGACCGGTCGCCGGAGATCAACGGCGTGCTCCAGGCTTGCCGCGAGCTTGACGTGACGCTGATTGCCTATAGCCCGCTGGGGCAAGGCCTGCTTTCCGGCAAATACGACGAGAGCTCTCAGATTTCCGGTTGGCGGGGACGCTCGCCGGGATTTTCAAAAGCTCGACGGTCCGCCTTGCGGCCTCTGCTGGACGAGCTACGAGAGATGGCGACTGTTCGGGAGCGTACACCGGCGCAGGTCGCCCTGAACTGGTTGATCCGCAGACCTGGAATAGTCGCGATTCCCGGCGCGAAGAACGCGGAGCAGGTCGCTCAGAACGCGGCAGCGCTGGGCTGGTCGCTGACGGAAGCCGAAGCCGCCAGGCTCGACGCGGCAAGCCTTCCCTGGCGGAAAAGGGGATTACTGGACCGAATTCTCTAGGGGGCGCCGCGCCGCCGCCTGGCTTGAGAGCGGCGGATGTCGGTTAGCGCGGCGCATTGCCTTTATAACGGTCGCCGCGCCAGGGAGAACGATTGGCCCGTCGGGCCGCCCGGTTCCAGGCTGGCGAGCCAGACGACGTGCTCGGCTACTTCGGCTGGGGACTTGACCCGCTCGCTAGGGCTGAACGGTGGAGGCCGGTCGCGCAGCTCCTCTAGAACCGCCTCTTCAGACGAGGTGTCGGCCGCCCACGTAACCATCTTCGTCGCGACCGGCCCCGGGACCAGCTCGTTTACCTCTATTCCGCGCTCCCACAGCTCGAGGGCGAGGCATCGGGTGAACATCGATATGCCCGCCTTCGAGACGTTGTACGGGGTGGCGTTGGCGTGAGCCTCGTGCCCCATCCCCGATCCGACGTTAATGATCTTGCCGCCCGACTTCATCTGTCCTACGAAGGCGCGCGTGACGTAGTAAGTCCCGAACAGATTGATATCGACTATCTTCTTCCATTCGGAAGGGTCGCTCTCCGCGACGCTAACCCGTTGAGCGCTCACACCGGCGTTGTTCAGCACGATGTGGACGGCGGGGAAGCTGCGTTCGACCTCGTCCGCGAAGCGGCGCACCTGGGTCCAATCGGAGACGTCCGTCACCGAAGCCACGACCTTGCGGTCGTGCGACCGCAGTTCCTCAGCAAGAGCGTCGATCTCGTCCGCGGTTCGAGCGCAGATGGCGATGTCCGCACCCGCCTTTGCGAGAGCGCGGGCGGAAGCCCTTCCTATTCCGCGTCCGCCGCCGGTAATTACGGCAACTTGCCCTGAAAGATCCGCATTGACCATGAGTTCCGCCTCCAAAACCACGCGGCGATGGATCACTCGATGCGCCCGCCCGCCGCTCGAAGCCGGTCGGAACCTTTATCTGGCGAGGCAGACCGACGTTTGCGCAACCGCCCGGCATTAGGATAGGAGCTTATGCCCTGCTGTGAGGCCTGCGGTACTTGACGACCGCGAAAGCGGTTTGGGCCGTGGGATAGCGCAGTTCCCAGCACCGGACCCCGCCGGCTCCAGTCCCGCCCACACCGCACCGCGCTTTGCGGCAAAATATAAGCGCTATACAGGCGTTCGTACCGTTTTCATTTAGCAGCGCCGCTGCGACGACCCGAGGAGGAGTGAGAGGCTTGAAGCTTTCAAGGCGCGCGTCCGAGTTGACAGAATCGGCTACGTTGGCGGTTAGCGCCAAAGCCGCGCAATTGGCCGGCCGGGGAATCGACGTCGTCAGCTTTGGGGCTGGCGAGCCAGATTTCGACACACCGGAGCACATCAAACAAGCGGCGTGGGCGGCGCTGCGGGACGGCGAAACCAAATACGCCAAGCCCGCTTCCGGCATCCTCCCGCTCAAGCAGGCCGTGGCCGGGAAGTTCAAGCGCGAAAACGGTATCGACTATGCCGCGACTTCGCAGGTGCTCATTACCGTAGGCGGCAAGGAGGCGCTGTTCCTGGCTTTCGCGGCGATCCTCGACGAGGGAGACGAGGTCATCCTGCCCGCGCCGTACTGGGTTTCGTATCCGGAGCAGGCCGCGCTGAGCGGCGGTCGGTCCGTCGTGGTGCAGGGCGAAGTGTCGAATTCGTACAAGATAACTCCCGGTCAGCTCGAATCGGCGATTACGGACCGAACGCGGGCTTTCGTTTTCAATTCGCCCAACAACCCCGGCGGATTCATGTACGAGCCTGACGAGGTCGAAAAGCTGGCCGAAGTCCTGGAAGGCCGCGACATTGTCGTGTTGAGCGATGAGATGTACGACCGCATAGTCTTCGGAGGCCGCGAGTACAAAAGCTATGCAAGCGTTTCGGAACACGCTTACGAACACACGATTACGTTCAACGCCGGCTCGAAGACGTATTCCATGACCGGGTGGCGGATCGGATACGCGGCGGGTCCGGCGGACCTGATCAAGGCGATGTCGAACTTGCAGTCTCAGACCACGAGCGGGACGGCTACGTTCGTTCAGCACGCGCTCGCCGCCGCACTCTCCGGAGACCAGTCGGCGGTGACGACCATGCGCGGCGCGTTTGAAGAGCGCGGCGCGCACATCTGCCGTCGATTGAATTCAATTCCCGGGGTGGTTTGTCCCGAGCCTTCGGGAGCTTTCTACGTGTTCCCCGACGTGTCGCAGTGCTACGACAAGCTTGGGGTTTCGGGTTCGATCGAGTTTTCGAGCCGCCTTCTCGAAGAAGCTCACGTGGCGGTAGTGCCCGGCGAAGCGTCGGGCATGGACGGCTGCGTTCGCCTGAGCTTCGCGACGAGCATGGAGAACATCGACCGGGGAGTCGATAGGATCGCCGATTTCCTGAAGTAAGCGAGAGAGGCCGTGAATTTGGTCATGGAGAGTCGATCCGCCTAACAGGCGGGACACGAGCTGGCCAGAAACGAGAATGAGGGGGGAGCGCCATGAATCCCTTTAGCCACATCGACCTGCGGGTTGTCGATATAGACGCGGCTGCCGAGTTCTACGGAAGGCTGCTCCCGGCGCTCGGTTTTACCCTGCGCTTCGAGGGGCCGGTCTGGAAGGTCTTCGTCACCGAGGCGGAGCTTCCCGCCGCGGCGTTTTTCTCTATCGTGGAAGACAGAAGCCATCAGCCCAACGCAAACCGCATCGCTTTCTGGCGCGAGAGTTCCGATGAAGTGGACCGCATCGGTGAGGTGCTAAACGAAATGGGCGCCAAGATCGAGAGCGGGCCGGGCAAAGTCCCGGAGTATATGGGCGAGTACTACGCTGTCTTCTTCGAGGACCCGTCCGGCAATCTGTTGGAGGTTGTGCATCGGGTGATGTAGCCGGCTGCGGCGGAATACCGCCGCGCTGGCGGATTAGAAGGGCGGCGCGCGCCGGGCTACTTACGCCTCGCTTCTTCGTAGATGCGGATGAAGTCGTCTACGGATACTTTTCCCACGACCCGACCGACCAGCTCCAGTGGCAGGTCGTCGAGCCGCTTGAACCGCACGCACGACTTGCCCATGTTCAGCTTCTTTCCGGTCGCCTTCCACTCGTCTTCAAACCAACGGGAAGTCTCCGCGTGCCCGTAGACGCACATTAAGTAGAGCGAGCAGTAGTTCTTTTGCGACGCCAGGGAGATGATTCCGAGCGGCTGACTGTTGTAGGTATCTGGATACCGCTCCAGCGGGATCACGTACGAAATCATCCCGTATTGCATAGTTTCGTGGTATCCGTCGGGCAGATTCTCAAGAATCACGTCTCTTACGCGACCCACAAGCTCGCGGCGTTCGGGCGTCAGCTCGGACAGATACTCCGAGACGGTTTTGGCTTTGCTGGATACCATTCGGTCTATCTTACGGGTCAGTTCGGGCCGGGCTTGATCAAAACGAGACTCGCCGTTTGGCCGTGGATGTAATTTACCAAGCCGATCGGGCCAAGCTCGCCGGCGCAGAAGAAGCCCGCGACGGGACAGTCGTCGCCAAGAGCTCTGGCCACGACGCTTATGTCACCGTCGGGACGGTTGAAGAGCCGCTGGCCGCGGCCGTTGCAGCTAAACAGCAGGGCCGCCGAGGCGGGGGCGGCAAAGGCCTGGGGACTCAACAGCAGCTCGAAATCGTCCGTCGCCGACTGCGCGTCCCGCACGAAAAACCTGATCAACTGGCCGGGATCGACCAGGTCGGTGACCGCAAGCGCACCGCTGGATGGGTCCGCGCCCGCGATATTGCGTATCAGGAAATCACCCGGACCGGGGTCGTCGCCGGAGCCTTCGGCGGCAATGCCCATCAGGATGCCGTTTTCGACCATTCGCTTGGTTTCGGGGTCTAGCTGGCTAAAGATGCCGCGAAGCACTTCGAGCGGAGGCTGACCGCCGAGGCTGGTAATGACGTTGCGGTCACTTTCGGTAATAGCGATCAACGGTCCGATGCCCTGGCATCCCTGGGAGACGATAACTTCGACTTCAAGGTCGCCAGCCAGAGCCAGTCCAACGGCGCCGGTCCTGTGAACGCGCCGGTCGAGGGCCATCACGTTCATTCCGGGGCTTGCGCCGGCGCTGGCCACGCCGCCCACGACCGGCACGCCCGGGTAGGCGTGGTTGAAGAGAGTCAGGAGCTCGCGAGTGGGAGTGGAAAAAGGCTCGACGAGAAGGATGAATACTTCGGGAGGCGTTTCCACGCCGACGGCCGGCTTGAACATCGAGGAATCGTTGATGGAAGCCTGTATGTCGCTCTCGCCAATGTGAAAGGGGCTGATCGAAACGTCGGGCAGCGATCCGGCAACCAGAGTCACGGCGGCCCGGTCTTCGATTTCATGCCCCCCACCGATGACTCCTCCGGCGGTGCATGCCAGAAAGTGGTCTGGCTGGATGGACTCGCGGATATCGGAAATGAGTTCGGCGGCGCGAGCGGGATCGGATGAATTCACGAAAGCGACGGCCAGGTCGATCTGGTCTGCGCCGCCGATCCGGCTCGTCAAGCCGTCGACAAGCTCCGCCCGGTCATCGGACGCGAACGCCGCCGAGGCGAAGTTCATCTAGGAAGCAAACGGGAAGACCGCGGCGGCTCTTCTCTCCCGCCTGCCGGTCCCGCGAGGGCTATCGCGGCCTGCCGGTCCCAAAACGCGGACGCCGGCGGGCCGGTTAGGAGTCGTCCTCGAGGCCTCCGAGCTGGATTCCCATCGGCTGTGCGATCTCGACAGGCTCGTCGTGTGTTTCGCACGGGGCGTCTAGGGGCACGTCGGTGGCCCTGGCGGAGTGCCCAACGACGTTCTTCTGGATCAGGTAGGCTTCGACTTCCTCGCCGCTTACGTCCGCCAGCATTACCCCGTCGATTTCGACGCACGGCTGGTACTGCTGACCCGACGCCATCACCATCTCGTAAAAGTTCTCCGGGTAGTTGATGATGTCTTTGTCCGCATATTCCAGACCGTACTTGCCAAATACGGCGCGGACACCATTGCTCCAGCCGCATGACGGCTTCATCCATGCGACGATCGTTGGATCTTTCCGTTCCATGGGACCGGTCCTTTCGCTTTCAAAGTTGGGGCCGCTACTCATCCACGCGAGCGCAATGGCACCCCTCTCGCACAATTCTACGGAAGTGTAGAGGTCGCTATCAATGCGAGCGGGTCCGGCGAGTCGTCTCCTCTCAGACCGACGGCCCCGGCATTTCGGCCACCGACCACAGCCCTGGACGCTGCTGAGCGCCGTCGACGGATAAGGTCGTCCCGACAATCCACGACGACCGCGGCGAGCACAGGAAAGTGACTGCATCGGCAACTTCCCGCGCGGTACCCAGCCGTTTGTGTGGGAACTGCGACGTGGCGAATTCGTCCATAACGTCCGGGACGTCGACGGCCCGTTGCGCCCAGCCGCCTCCCTCGAACATGATCGATCCCGGAGCGACGCAGTTGACCCTGATGTTGTACTGGGCCAGTTCGAGCGACAGGCTGCCGGCGAGGAATATCTGGGCCGACTTGGCGACTCCGTATTGCGCTGGGACGCTCTCCCGGATGCCGGATATGGACGATACGATGACGACGCTTCCGCCACCCGAATCTCGCATCAACGGACCGGCTGCGCGGATCGATCTGACCGCGTGCATGAGATTGATGTCGAGGGTTGCCCGCCAGTCCGCGTCTGTCGCTTCGAGAAGACCTCCCCCCTGGCTGCCGCCGGCGTTCACCACAAGCGCGTCCAGTCTGCCGAACGCTTGCTCAACGGACTCGACCATTTGGACTATGTCCTCGGGGACGGTCACGTCGGCTTCGATTGCGTGTGCTGTTACGTTCTTGTCCGATATCTCTGCGGCCGTGGCCTTCAGGGTATCGGGCGTTCTGGCCGCGATCGCTACGTTGCATCCTTCGGCGGCGAGTGTCAGCGCGGCTGCCCTGCCCAGGCCGCGGCTTCCGCCCGTTACCAATGCGGCTTTGCCTGTTAACCCAAGGTCCATGTCTACTGCCTCCTTAATGGGCGGTTTGTTCCACAATTATGGTGAAGGTGGGACCGGCTAAACCGGAGTTGCATTACGTTTGCTCTGGCCGCGGGTGTTGAATGTATCCGGAAGAGGTAGTGCACGGCACGTAAGCTAAGGGACTGGCCGGATCGCGAGGAGGGAACTTGATGAAAACCGTTGTGCCGGACGATCACCCGCCGGTATTCCAGGGGTCGAAAGCGGAGACGATGCTGCGGGGTCTCGGCGACGTGGAGATCTTCAACACCCGGCCGTGGACAAGCGATGAGCTGGTATCGCGGATTCGCGGCGCCGAAGCGGTAATAAGCATACGCGGAGCGGTTGCATATCCGAGACAAGTTCTCGAGGCATGTTCGGAGTTGAGGATTCTTTCAATTTGGGGAACGGGAACCGATCACGTGGACCTGCCGGCGGCCAGGGCCCTGGGGGTTGCCGTTTGCAATACGCCGGCAGTGTCGGCTGTCTCCGTGGCGGAACACGCGCTGGCGCTGATGCTCGCGGCGGCGCGCAGGCTGCCCGATATAAGCGCCGAAGTGAAGGGCGGCGGCTGGCCCAAGGCCATGATTTCGCAACTGCATGGAAAGACGCTGGGGATTATCGGTCTCGGCGCGATAGGCCGGCAGGTGGCGCGTCTTGGCGCGGGGATCGGAATGAACGTGATCGCCTGGACGTTCCATCCCGACGACGCGCTGGCGGACGAGTTGGGCGTAGAGCTACTGGAGCTTGACGAGCTACTCGGCGGGGCTGACGTCGTCTCGCTGCACGTGCGGCAGTCCCCCGAAACGGAAGGAATGCTGGACGCCGGGAAGCTGGCGCTCATGAAGCCCGGCGCCATTTTGGTTAACACGGCGCGCGGCGCGTTGATCGACGAGCAGGCGCTGGTCGCGGCGCTGAGCGAGGGGCAATTGGGCGCGGCGGCGCTGGACGCGTTTGTGGAGGAACCGCTGCCCGCGGATCATCCCTTGCTGCGCGCCCCCAATACTCTGCTTACGCCGCACTCGGCGGGACTGAGTCCGGAGGCTCTGGAAACGGGTCTTGTGATGGCCGTCGAGAACATCCGGCAATTTCAAAGCGGATCGCCCATCAACGTGGTCGTGTAACGTCGCAGTCCGCGAGGCCGGCCCGACGGTCTCGCGTTGAAGACGCGACCGCCAGCCTATTGCTTCACTTCGGAGATAGCCGGCAGAGCTTCAGTGCCTCGCGGCCGGACTCGCTCAAGCGCGAAGCTCCGCGACGCAGGCGGCCGCGCTTTCCGCGACGAACGTCGCGTCAACGCCGATATTGACGAACTTGAAGCCTTCCGCGATTCGCCGTTTACCCATTTCCATGCTGCCGCAGGCGTATCCGGGTATCTTGCCGTGCTTCTGGCACATCTTCAGCACGTGAGCTACAGCTTCGTTGTGCGCGGGGTGGACTCCCATGTCGCTTACCTTGAGCCCCATGGACAGGGCCAGGTCGGACGGGCCGATCCAGCAGCCGTCGACGCCTTCGACAGCAAAAATCTCGTCGGCGTTTTCGACGGCTTGGGCGGATTCGATCTGAACGGCCAGAAAGACTTCGTTATCGATTCCGTCGAAGTAGTCGCTGCCGTAGAGCGCGGTGATAGGTGATCCGGCGTTGGACCTCGAGCCTCGCGGCGGGTATCTCATCGCCGCGGCGGCGGCCTCGGCTTCTGCTTTTGTGTTCACCAGCGGAACGATGATTCCCAACAGGCCGTCGTCCAGTAGGCGGCCGATCAGCGTGTAGTCGTTGATGGCGACCCTGGCCACCGGCGCGGCGCTGCCTCGCAAGATCGCCAGAACAGCCGATCTGACCGCGTCCGGCGACCAGAATCCGTGCTGTGTGTCCAGCAGAACCCAGTCGTAGCCCGAGTTCGACAGTATCTCCGCCGACCAAGCGGACGCAAGCGCCGCCGAGACTCCGAGGGCCGGTTCTCCGCCGAGCATTTTTCGTTTCGCATCGTTAGCTCGCATTTTTCCGAATCCTCCCGCCTGGCATCACTTCGACCAGACCGCCGCCGCGCGCCGCGCATAGCAGCCGGGTACGCGCCGCCAAATGGCTTCGATTTGTGAGCAAAGCGTAGCCGACTGCGCCGCGACTTCTGAAATCGCAAACGGATCAGAGGGCCGGGCGGTTCGGAGATCTGAGGATCAGGATGAGACTAGGCGCTCGATTTCGTAATACTCGCGAACCGCGGCTGGCGCCTGTCTGAAGGAATAGGCGTTGATCAGGTTTCTGCACATTCGACTTATGATGGTCTTGGGCGTAACAGGCTTGAGGTATTCCTGGTGGAAGGCGAAGCCCCGGCCTGTGACCATTCGCTCGCAGTCGCGGCGGCTCAAAAGCCTGCCTCCGTGAAAAGGATCGAGATAGATTTCGTCGCCGGCGTCTCCTAAGCGGACGATGAAGTGACCGGGCAAGCCAATTCCATCAACTCGCAGCCCGGCCTTCGATCCGACGACCATGTAGATGAGGCTGAGGGTTATGGGAATTCCCGACCGGCGATCGATGACCTGGTCGACGAAGCTGTTTGCCGGGTCGTAATAGTCGTCGGGATTCCCGGTAAACCCGAGCTCGCCCGACATGAAATTCTGAAAGGCCTCAAGATTAAACGCAATTTCAGATTTGGGACCGAGCGTCAGCATCAGGTCGCTGGAAAACTGATTCAGAGTCGTAACGTACGAATCGGCGTCAAGGTCCGGGTTGTCGATTCCGGCAAGCGCCAGCGCCGCGCGTTCAAGAGATACGGACCGCGGGTCGGCGGCGAAGTTCCGCAGTTCCGACTTGAACCCGCGTTTGTTGATCTCCCTGAGAATTCCCCACAAGCCCGCCCGGGTCCTTGGTGACGCCGACGACGCATACCTTCTTAGCAGCGGGGCCGCGTCGGGTCCCAGGTCGAGAAGCTTTTTACGGGCATCCGCCCGGACTTTCGCGTCGGACGCGGCCAGGCTCTCGACCAATTCATGGACGTTCAACGGGCCGTGCGGAAGAAACCGCGCCAATGGATACTCTTGACGGCGGCTCGCAACGAGCCGCCGTCGGCTGGACCGGCCCGCGGGGCGCCTTTTGGAATCATTGTCCGCTGGTTAACGATTAACTTCCTTCGATTGCGGTTAGCATCTTAAACTTGAGTAGATGTGAACGGCATGTCGGCGCGGGCGTGCAAGTGGAAGGCTCAGTGTGGAGCATGGTTTTATGATTGGGCCAACGGAGGGCCAATGCCACTAAACAAGCTGTCGTGGATGATTGGCGGTCCACAGGGCAGCGGAATCAACCGTTCCGCTGAGGTTTTCGCCAGAGCGTGCGTTCGCAACGGACTGCACGTTTTTTCCAATATCGAATACCACTCGAACATCATGGGCCGCCACAGCTTTTACCGCGTTCGGGTCAACGACAAACCAATACGGTCGCACGTTGACTACGTCGATCTTCTGCTGGCCCTCGACGAGGAAACGCTTGTCGGCGACGTGAACGGTGAATACCAAACGCACCGCGGCCATATTCACGAAATAGCCCCGGGCGGCGGGGTTATCCTCGACGCGGCGCTGGGAATCTCGGAAGAGCAAATCGGCCGCGACGAAGTGCGGATGTTCGCAATACCTTATGCCGACCTTCTCAAGGAGGGCGTCGGGCGGGCCGGACTGGAATACAACGCCAGGCGCCACGACATCATGAGAAACATCGTCTCGGTGGCCGCGTCTTTCGCCCTCGTCGACATGGACACGAGCATAATCGTTGACATTCTGCGACAGCAATTGCCGGCGCGCCGCGCGCATCTGGTCGAAGTGAACGCGAAGGTCGTGGAAGCTACCACTCAATTCGTCAAGGCTGAGTTCGGAGACGACTTCGGTTTCGCGCTTGAGTCGCTGGAAAAAGGCTCGGACCGGATGATCATCCGCGGCGCGGACGCGGTCGGTCTCGGGAAGCTGTACGCCGGATGCTCGTTCCAGACCTACTATCCGATTGCGCCGGCAACCGAAGAGAGCGAATTCCTCGAAACCGTCCAGACTAAGTTCCCGATAACGATATTGCAGGCCGAGGACGAAATCGCGTGCATCAACATGGCCGTGGGCGCGGCTCATAGTGGAGCCAGGGCCGCCACCTCGACGGCGGGACCGGGTTTTTCGATGATGTGCGAGGGGCTGGGATTCGCCGCGATGACGGAAGCTCCGGGGCCGGTGGTCTGCCTCTACCAGAGGGGAGGACCCAGCACCGGGTTGCCCACGCGGCACTCGCAGGCGGACCTGAAGTTTGCGCTGAATCCCGGCCATGGCGATTTTCCGCACGTGGTGGTGGCGCCGGGCGATATTCAGGAGTGCTTCGAGTTCACGTTCAAGGCGTTCAACTACGGCGATAAATACCAGATGCCGGTCGTCGTTCTCCTCGACAGGGTCCTGGCAACCAGCTTCTGGACCGTCGACGAGATAAGCGTTGACGGACTGGAAGCGGACCGGGGCGAGTTGTTTTCGCAAAATGGCGCGATCAACGGCGCGGCGCCGTTCAAGCGCCACGTTGTCACGGAGTCCGGAGTAAGCGCGCGCAGCATTCCCGGCGAACCTGGAGGGCTGTTCGTGACGACCAGTGACGAGCACACCGAATCCGGCAAGATCAGCGAGGGCATCGAAAACCGTCTTGAGCAGATGGACAAGCGAATGCGCAAGCTCGACCTGATGGCGTCAGAGACTCCGGCGTCGGACAAGTGGACGCTTCATGGGCCCGAGCAGGCCGACGCAACCATTGTTTCGTGGGGGTCGACGAAGGGCGCGATCATCGACGCCATGCGGATACTTGACGAGGACCTTGGAATCAAAGTCAATTTCTTGCAGATTCGACTTATGAAGCCATTTCCAACCGAGGACATCGCCACGCTGCTGGCGGGGGCGAATAAGCTGGTCCTGATCGAGGATAATTACTCGGGACAGCTTGGAGAGCTCATCAGAGAAAAAACGGGGATGAGTATTGAATTGAAAGTCCTCAAATATGACGGTAGGCCAATATCGCAAAACGAGGTCGAGGAGGGCGTGGCGCAGGCCGTCCGGCTCGAATCCGGACGCCTGGTAATGAGCCATCCGTGACGATGCAAGCTTTGAGGAAATGTTCCGTGCGACGGTCTGATCAGGGAAGGTATCGATGGCGGTAGCGGAGTTACAGCGGGCGGATTTCAAAGTCGATACGCACCCGGACTGGTGCCCGGGGTGCGGCGACTTCGGGATCTTGAACGCGATTCGCCAGGCGCTCGCAAACATGAAGCTGGAGCCGCACAACGTCGCGATGGTTTCAGGAATAGGTTGCTCGGGGAAGACGCCGCACTACATTGCCTCATACGGCTTTCATACCTTGCACGGTAGAGCCTTGCCCTTTGCGACGGGCGTCAAGATGGCGAACCGCGAACTGACGGTGGTCGCGGTCGGTGGCGACGGCGACGGTTACGGAATCGGCGCGGGATACTTCGTCAACACCGGCAGGCGCAACCTCGACTTCACGTACATCGTGTTCAACAACGGCGTGTACGGTCTAACCAAGGGGCAAGCGTCGCCTACTTTGCTGCGCGGCGAGCAGACCAAATCGATGTCCGAAGCCGCGATTCAGGACGGCATCAACCCCATCGGGCTGGCAATATCGTCGGGTTACACGTTCGTCGCCCGGGGCTACTCGATGGACCCGCGCGGGCTTGCCAGGCTCATCGAGGAGGCGGTCCGCCACCGGGGAACGTCGTTTATCGACGTGCTTCAGCCCTGCCCCGTTTATAACGACAAGCAGACGGTCGAGTGGTATATGGGGCGGGATCGAGAGGACAAGCAGCGCCGCGTCTATCAGTTGATCGAAGAGGGGTTCGACCCTGTCGTGCGAGATCCGGCTAACGTCGATGAAATCGTTCAAAAGAAGCAGATCGCGCTCGCCAAGTCCTACGAATGGGGTAATCGAATACCTATAGGCGTGCTTTTCCAGATCGATATGCCCACTTTCGAAGACGGACTCGACCGCCGCCGTCCGGACGGAGCGAAGGGCGCGATATTCAAACAAGCCTCACCGCATCAGGACTTCTCTTCGGTTCTTGGCCGGTTCCGCTAAAAGACCCGCTTAAGACTCGCGAATCCCGCTTGCCGCCGCTTGTTCCGGCGGCTGCCATTCCATATTCGGGTCCAGCGGATACATGGGGCGCCGGATCGCCTTGAAGGGCATGGATGGCAAGTCCTGGCAGATCGCTCCGGGAGTCATCGCAATAAAGGATGCCGCCGCGACTTCGGACAACTCCGGCTGCAAATAACCCAGCTTTACCACGATCAACTTGCACTCCGACGGCTCGATTCCCAGCCGTCGAAACTGACTCAGGTGGTGGAAGGGCGTGCGCCGATCGGTCACGATCACCTTGATTCCATCTACGTTCAGCACCGCCTGCCGCCCAAGCGCGGATTGAAACCGGTACCCGGCGCCAACGGTTTCCAGCCGTTCGACGACGCCGGTGACATCGAGCGGCTCGCCATAGATCTTGTCGAGCTTGCCGCCCAGCGACACCGAGACCGCGCCGCCGGTCCCCGCTTGGGCCATCGCGTCCAGCGCCGCGGGATCGGGAACACTGGCAAACACCGCTTCGGGGATCTTGCGAGCAACAAGCCGCTCCAACGCGTAGGTCAGGTCTCCAACGCCGCCGCCCGTGGGGTTGTCGCCCGAGTCGGTAATGAACGCGGGCCGGGTCTGCGTCCGCAGCGCTTGCGTAATGCACTCGTCCATCGACCCGGCGGGCATTCCGTAGTGATAGTCGTTGCGGTGGTTCCAGAATTGACGGGCAATACGGGCGGCCGCCTCGTGGCAGCGTTCGGGGGAGGTCCCGCAGGCCAGGGCGTTTGCCATCGTGTAGGGGCGGTCGGTCCAGCAGTGGCCGATAAGAAGCGAGGCGTCGATTACTTCCGGCTCGCGATTTAGCGTCTCGAGCATCTCGTACACACTCGCCATGGGCTGAAAGTTCGTATTCGTTATGTCGCCCGGCATCGCCATCGGAATGCCGACGCGCGTTGTGGAGGGGTGGATTCGGTCGCGCAGGCATCGGATCAGCAGGTCGACGGCCCGCCGCCGGGTCTCGACCGCGTCGACGTGGGGCGCGGTGCGGTAGGCCGTGGCGACGTTCAGGTTGCTGGCCATTCGGTCGGTCACCTTGCCATGAAGATCCAGGCTGCACGCTATGAGCTTGTCGTGACCAACGATATCTCTGGCGGACTCGATCAGGCGGCCCTCGGCGTCGAGCGGGCCGTCGACTTCCAGAGCGCCGTGCAGATCGAAGTAGACGGCGTCGACTGGGCCCGCCTCCCGGAGCCTTTCCAGGAATTCCCGTTCCAGCGCGGCGAACGCGTCGTTCTCGACGTTGCCTCCCGGAAGCGCACCAGCGTACAGCGTGCCGACGAATTCGACGTCCGGATACTCTCCGAGAAACGGGTAACGGCCGCTTTCAATCAGGTCGCCGCCCCTGAAAATCCCAAAGTCCTCCAGCGTCGTGGGAAGACTGTTGAACGTTGAGTTTTCGGAGGCTATCCCGCCAATTGCGATTCGCATGTATTTCTCCAACTCGCGCTAATTCGACATCGGGAATTCAGTCGCGGCCCTTCGAATAGTTGCCGGTGAGCAGGACTTTTAGACGGTACAAGGGTAACCACAGCAGCGACCGGCGCTGGTTTTTCAAGTGCATCCGCCAACCGGGTTTGGGATATTTCAGTCCGGTTCGGGCGACGGCGGTGCGTCTCGATTCGATGGCGGCGCGCAGGTCTTCCGGCGTCTCGCCCTCGAACAGCGTGACGACTTTTCCCAAGTTGCCGAAGTGGGCGTCAGTTCCCCCTATCGCGGCCCCCAGGCGCTCATGATGGGCGTCGTAGAAGTCGAGGAGACCACTACGGGACCGCGCTGAAATATACGGAGAATCGAGCTCAATGCCGTCGAACGTCGTTTCTTTGAGCCACTCCGTCATCGCCCCTATCGAAGCGGACGACGGCAGACCGAGCGCCGGGTGGGCGATAACCGCCAAGCCGCCCTGCTCGCGAATCGCCCGCACCGTGTCAGGCACGGTGCGAAATATCGGCACGGGGCCGCCGAGAAAAAGGCCGACGATGTGGTGCTGCCATCGGGTGGTGACTTCCTGCCCCACGACCACGCGCGTATGGCGGTCGGCGCCTTGGGATTGGGCGCGCAACGCGCCATGGACCATGTCGTGGTCGGTGATTGCAACAACCCGTATGCCGCGCGCTTCCGCGGTTTCGAGTATTTGACCGGAAGTCACGACTCCGTCGCTGCAATCCGTGTGACAGTGCAGGTCGGCGGCGGACCATCCGGCGGGCGGTGCGATCCGGCCCGACTGATCTACGTCGACAGACCCGGCGGTCGACAGCACCCCGGCATCGTTGGACCGCCGTCCGCCCGCCACGCCTCCGGGTTGCCCGGTCACGCGGCTGTGCCGTCCGTTGGACAATTCGACACCGGATAAGGCTGTAAGCTCAAATCAGACGATTTTCGCGGCAACCGGCGGTTGGCGGTCATGACGGAATCCAGGCGGGCGGACTCGATGGAGATCCGGGGACATCGATTCGAATGGGGACTGCGCACCTACGTCGCCGCCATCATCAACGCGACGCCGGACTCATTTTCGGGAGATGGAGTCGGCGGAGACCAGACCAGGGTCGCGCGGCTGGCCAGCGCCGCGACCGAGGCGGGCGCCGACATCATAGATATCGGGGCTGAGTCAACACGTCCGGGAGCAAGACCGGTACCGGTCGACGACGAGCTTGCGCGGCTGATTCCCGCGATCCGGACCGTTCGGGCGGAAACGGACCTTCCGGTGTCGGCAGACACTTATAAGGCTCAGGTGGCCGGCGCCGCGCTGGACGCCGGCGCGGACTTCATCAACGACGTTTGGGGACTGCGGCGCGATCCGGAGATGGCGGGCGTCGTGGCGCAAGCAGGTTGTCCCGTGGTGCTGACGCACAACCGGCGGGCGCGGCCGCGGATCGGGGCCATAGGCGGGCACTACCCAAACTCTCGATATGACGACGTTGTGAGCGACGTGATCGGCGACCTGACCGCCCAGATCGATTTTGCAGTCGCGTCGGGAATCGACATGGACCGGATGATAGTCGATCCGGGGATTGGTTTCGGTAAGTCGCCCCCTCAGAATCTCGAGCTTATCTCGCGCCTGGCAGAGCTGGGCGGGCTTTGCCGTCCGATGATGATTGGCCTCTCTAGGAAGTCGTTTATCGGCTTTGCGCTCAACGACGGAAAGGCCGACCGCACGTCGGGCGCGGCGGCGGCGACCGCGCTTGCCATAATGGCGGGGGTTGACATAATTCGTGTGCATGACGTGCACGTAATGGTCGCGGCCGCTAGAGTAGCCGACGCAGTCGTGCGCGCGAATTACCGGAGGATCGTCGAGACGTGACAGCGGTCGCGCCCGGACGCCGGCCGTCGAATAAAGTTAAGCTGCAAGGGGATCGAGACTCGGAAGCGTTGGCGCGGGTTAGCGGGGCAGCCGGCTAGAGTGAGACCGCAATTGATCAAAGACCGCAGTCTTCTTGTACGGCTCAGCATAGTTGTTCTCGGCGCGGGCACGGTTGTCTTTGGAGCGATAACACTCCTCGCTCCCAACTACGCATTTACGCAACTGGGCCTTTCCGACCTGAGTGATTCGGGGCTTTTTCAAGGCTCGCTTTTGGGGTCCGTCATGGTTCCATGGGGAGTGGGTCTCGTGCTGGCCGGCCGCCACCACACCATCGGCAGGATGTGGGTGGCGCTGGGCCTTGCAAACTCGGTCGCGGCGATGGTGGTGCTGGTGTTTTTCCTCGGCAAAGGGACTATTTCGCTGGGCGGCGTTTGGCCGCTGATGGTGGTCTATGGCGTTGGTCTTGCCGGGACGGCCGTTCTCGGACATCGGCAGCTTCGTGGACGGGAGGATGTGCGGGTGGTCAAACCCGATCGTGACTCGCCGACCGCGCAGGATTCGTACCGCATAAACCTGGAGTCCGAGTCGGACCGGGAGGACATGCTGTACTAAGGCGTCTGTCCCGCGTCGTCGGGGCGGCCTGCGCCTCAGGACTCTAGCCGGTGTCTCCGGGAACTACGTCTGGTGAAGCCGGTCTGCAAGACGGTGCAAGCCCAGGCCGTTGCTCCCTTTCACGAGCACGACGTCGCCATCTCGCAGCTCATTTTGGAAACGGTCTGCGATGGCCCCAATCGACTCCAAAGTCGATGCCGGATCGGCGAGATCGGACTGATAGTGACAGACCCGGAGGGGATCGAGGCCTGACAGGACCGCCGCTTCGCCTATCCTTCGCGACTCGTCGCCGATTGTTATCAATTGATCCAGAAAAGCCGCCGAAGATCCGACCTCCCGGTGGTCGGCCTCGGTGAACTCGCCCAGCTCCAGCATGTCGCCCAAAACGGCAATCTTGCGGCCTTCCACAGCCGCGTTCGCCAGCTCCGAAAGCGCATATTGCATCGAGTTGAGGTTTGCGTTGTAGCTGTCGTCGAGGATCATCGCCCCGCCGGCCTCCCTGACTTCCATGCGGTGCGGCGGGGGGGTGAATGTGCCGAGTCCGTGCATGAGCGTATCGAAATCGACTCCCAGCGCTTCGCCGCAGGCGACCGCCGCCGCAAAGCTGTTCGCCAGATGACGGCCAATCGCGGAAACCTCGATAGTTCCCGATTTCGCGCCCGATAGCAGTTCCAGGCGGCAGCCTCGGAGTCGGTCAAGAGCCGAGTAGCGCGCCGAAACGCCTTCCCCCTCGGACTCGCCGAACCAGACGACACGGGCGCCGGTGCGCTCGCGAATGGACCGCGACCACTGGTCGTCGCGGTTGAGGATCACTACTCCGTCCGCGCCTATCGATTCGGCAAGCTCGCCCTTCGCCGTGGCGACGTTTTCGGCTGAGCCAAAGAGACCGACATGGGCGCGGCCAACATTGCAAATAATCCCAGCGTCGGGCGTCGCTATCAAGCAATATTCGGCTATCTCACCTACTACCTGAGCGCCCATTTCCACTACCGCGAACTCGGTCTTGGAGTCGATTTCCGCGAGCGTGATCGGAATGCCGAGCTCGTTGTTGAAGCTGCGCGCGGACTTGACCGTCGCCCCCGCGGCGGAGAGCGCGGCGGCAAGGGCCTCCTTGGTCGTGGTCTTGCCGTTGCTGCCGGTGACCCCGATGACCGTGGCGGCGTGAGAGCGGCGGAGGTGTGATCCCAGCTTGCCCAGCGCGGCTACGGAGTCTTCGACCACCACCTGGCGCGCATACGGCCAGTCCCGGCTGGGTTCCTGAACGATCGCCGCCGCCGCGCCCCCGGCGAATGCGTCGCCGACGAATTTGTTGCCATCGCCCGATTCGGTGCGGATCGCGACGAACAGGCGGTCGGTCAGCTCCAGCCGGGAATCGATCTGGACTCCGCTGACTTGGACGTTCGCGGCGCGCTCGGGCGGATTGCGCCCAAGGGCGATGAAGACGTCAGCAACCGTGAACAACGGCTGCCTTCAGCTCGAACCCCGCGTACGGCTAGTCTTCAGCCTCGATCTCGTCCAGCAGCGCGCGAAGGTAGTCATAGTCATCTCTGGTCTGGGCGTTTCGGTCGCCCGCTCCGGAATATTCGAGGCAATAGGGACCTCGAAAGCCAGTGTTGTACATGTCGCGGAGAATGACCGAGTAGTCGAGGTCGCCGCTTCGAAGCGGATAGTGGTAGTCCGTCTCGCGGCCGAACCGGCGGCAGTTCTTCAAGTGAGCATAGGCGAGACGGGGAGCGGCCGCCTTCACGGCTTCGTCCGGCGGCTCGGCGTGGTCGTATCCGTGCATGTTGGCGGGATCGTAATTGATCTTGAGCCTGGGGCTGCCTACTGCGTCGATTATCCGCAGCGCCGAGCGGACGGTGTCGTGAATCATGTTCATGTGTAGTTCCAGCACGATGTCTACGCCGGCGGATTCGGCGGCCTGCGCGATCAGACTCGCGGCCTCGATGGCCCGATCGTAGTGAGCATCGGTCGCCATGGCCGAACCGCTGTCGTGATACGAGCCGCTGGGGGCGGAAAGCGGACCGATCCATCCGTTAATGAGTTCAAACTCCAACTCGGCGATAGCCGCGACGTAATCGCCGCAAGCCGCCAAGGTCTCGCGGCGGGCCGCTTCGTCGTCGGTGATGGTGTCCATCTGCAGCGACCCGACCGTTAGTTTCATCCCTCCGGATTCGGCGATAGCCTTGAGTTCCTTTTGGCTCTCCAACGGGTCGTCGCGATGTCGGAAGTGGCCGGGGAACGCTTCTATTCCGTCGAAGCCGAACTCCCTGGCGCGGCGCACCGCAAGCTCGAAGGGCTGTTCGCGATAGTTCCAGCCGTGAAGATATATATTCTGCATTTTCCGTCTCCCAAGACTCCAGTTTCGGTACCTGTTTCATGGTGACCCTTCCCTTGAACAAGGGTCAAGGTCAACTCCGCCAGTCGTCCCTCAGCCGGGGCAGCATCTGAGTGATTATTTCATAGCTGATCGTACCAACCCTATGCGCGGCTTCGTAGGCCGAAAGCGTTTCTCCACCCTGGGTTCCGATCAGCACTACCTCGTCTCCCTGTTTGACCCCCGCGATATCGGTTACGTCGATCATGAACATTTCCATGCAGACGTTTCCAACCACTCTCGCCTTGCGCCCCCGAACCAGAACAGGCCCCCAATCATTGGGTCCGCGGCGGAACCCGTCTCCGTAGCCTGCCCCAACCACGGCGATGATCGAGTCGCGCTCCAGCTTGCCCGCGCTCCCGTAGCTGACATAAGTTCCCGCTGGTAACTTTTTGACCTGAGCGACTCTCGCAGACATCGTAACCGCGGGGGAGAATCCTCCGGGCAGCGGGGATTCAAGCGACGGTTCGAGCCCGTAAATGGCGATCCCGCAACGGACCATGTCGTATCGCGATTCCGGTATGTGCATGGCGGCGGCGGTATTGGCGGCGTGAACGACGCCGGGATCGATCCCCATCGAGCGGATTTCGGCGAGCGCCCGGTCGAACACCGCAAGCTGCGTCCTTGAGTGGGTCTTGTCGGACTCGCCGGCGCGGCCCAGGTGAGTCATTACGCCCGCGAGCTCGAGTGAGTCCGAACCGGCGATGAGTTCCGCCAGGCCGGGGGCGTCCTCGGGCATCGCCCCCAGGCGGCCCATTCCCGTGTCGATCTTGAGATGGACCGGTAGTCTCTTACCCATCGAAGCAGCCGCTTGTTGTAAAGAGACCACTCCTCGGCGGTCGAAGACCGTTGGCTCGCAGCCGGCGCTGACCGCCCAGCGGGCGTCGGCGGGCGGCGTATGACCCAGGACGAGGATGGGGGCGGTGATCCCGACGCTCCGGATATGCCGCACCTCCGAGAGCCGGGAAACGGCCAGTCCCGACGCTCCGCCCCGAAGCGCGGCCGCGGCGATCCGCTGGGCGCCGTGTCCATAGCCGTCGGCCTTGATGACGGCAAATAGCCTGACGTCACGCCCAATTATTTCCCGTATGCGGAGGACGTTTGACTCCACCGCCCGCAGATCGACTCTTATCCACACAGAACCGTCGGCGTTTACGGTCTCCATCCCGGCGGCCGGCATGGCAGGGGTGCTGCCGTCTGTCTTGGTTTCCGACGCAGGAAGCGTCGCCGAAATCGCTTCGGCGATGTCGGCAACGTCTATTCCGAAGGCCGCGGCCACGGCCGCCGCCGCGATCGCGGGGTCCGGTATGGGGGAAACTTGAGCCTTCAGACGGGCGGCGGAGCGCCTTCCGTCAACCGAGAGCACGAACTCTGTGGAGTCGTCAGACTGGCGGATATCGGTTGCGGTCACACGAGAATCGGTGTCGATTCCGAAGGTAATCAGGTCTCGCCCGTTCCGGTCCCCGGACGCCAAAGTGGCGCGTTCGGTCGCGGAAACAACGACGTGTCCGCCGTGCTCAACCGCTCCGGCCAGGATTTTATGAATCGGGTCTACGTATGACGGGGATTCCCTGTCGCCCGCGCCGCTTTTAACGGTCGGTAGCAAAAGAACCGCCTTGGGCGACGCCGCGTTTGCGAAGTCTTGGACTACTTCCGGCGGGCATTCGGATAAGTCGATCAGCGCCACGTCGTAGCCTGGATGCAGACCGCCTATCGACAGCCACAGGTCCGATGAGTCTTGGACGGGGTTGGCGGGACGGAATACGCCGAACCGGGTCGAGAGAATCTCCGACAGCAGTGTTATCAATGGCGCGTCTCGTCCGCCGCCTCCGCCTACAGCAACGATCTTCGTGCCAAAGTCGCGTATGGCGAATTCCGCATACTTTCGGATCGCGGCGTTAGAGTCGGGCACGGTCAGGACGGGGGCGCGGGGCGACCCGCTCCAGGTCTCGCAAAGCGCGGCGGAAGCCCCGGACTGGAGGGCCCGCTCCACGAGTCGGTGGCCCTCGTCATCGAGGGCGACGTACAAATGGCCTGGCGAAGCCTCGTTAGCGTCGGTGCGGAACCCGGAAAATCGTTCGGCGATGTTCCGGGTTTGCGGTCGGGCTCCGGTGGCGGAGATGAGATCGGCCAGATGGATCAAGCTAACTCGGCAGGCGATGGAACGAGAGAATGGAGCAGTTCTGTCAGTTTGCTGGAGAGTCCCGCTTCCGCCGCACGTCTTACCGCCTCTTCCACGTACAAGTTTCGCCGGTGGAGTTGCACCAGACCAAGCTCGTGGTGTCCCTCCCGTTCGAATTTCGCTCGACGCCATGTGAGGGTGCCCGCGTAGTCGATGCATCGGGCAACGGCGGCGAGGTGGACGCGCATTCGAAAATCGGGATTCGGGTCGACGCGGCCCGCCGAGCGCGCGTAGCGGTTGATAAATGAGTCCTCCTCCCGGCCAAGATCGACCAGCGGGTACGAGAGGAGCTCGGACAGGTCCATCTCCGCCGGTCCGGTGGACAGCGTTTCAAAGTCGACGACAGTCGTGTGGCCTGTTTCACTTACGCACAGGTTGAGGGGCGAGTAAGAACCGTGTATGACGCGTCTCCGCGATTTCAAAAGCGGAGCGACGACCCCGTTGTGAAACTCGGCATTTCGTTCGGCGGCCGAGAACGGCAGCTTGCCGTTGGGAGTGGTGCAACGCTTTAGAGCTATAGCGAATCTGGCCATCATCGTCCTGGCCGTAATGCGGTCGAGATTCGCGCTGTAGCACAACGCCCGAAAGGTCGGCGCCTGAAGATCGGTTTGGCGGTGGAGCACGGCCAGCGAGTCGATTGCGCTAATCATCAGTCTCCCGCGGGCTTCCGGCGGCGAGGCTTCCAGCTCGACGTGGAGCGTAACGTCGCCAAGGTCCTCCAGGACCAGAAAGGCGCTGTACCCCTCGGTAATGCAACCGCCGTGGATGGTCGGAACAAGACCGGGCGCCAGGCGCCCCAGGAGATTCAGGGCGCGCTCCTCTCGCCGGAATCTGTGGTCGAAATAGCGGTCCGTCGCGTGGTGGTAGTACTTGACGACGTAGCTCTTCGGTCCGGGAGTGCTTGCTGGTAACCGCAGACGCCAGAGCCGGTGCCGGGATTCCGAGGTGACAAGCTCCCATTCGACATGTTCGAGATCGACTGCCGTTTCGAGTCCCAGAATCGCCAATACGCCGGGGGCGAATGGACGCGGTGAAGTTTCGGTCAGCACGCCAGCGCGTCTCCGGTTTCGGTCCGGTCGATATCGCCGCCGGGGTGAAATTCATCGAAGATGCGCCGCGCGGTGACGGGGTTCATTTTTACCAGTAGCGGCGGCATTTGGACCCGGCTTTCAGCTTTGGCACAGCGTTTCGCGGCGACCACGGACGATAGCCGCACCCCGAGGATGGGTTCCGGGCGACCGGCGCAAAGCTGAAGCTCCGATCCGGTTCCCGTCTCGGCTAGGCAGAAGAACGCCGGTCTGAACATGGACGATCCAAACCACAGCAAGGCGAGGATGACGACCGCGATGACGTACGCGGCCATCAACGCCGCGGGCACGCCAAGAAGGATGGCAATCGACCCTAGCGCGGCCAGCAAGGCTCCAACGCCGTAGAGCAACGCCGTGACTCCGCCCCGCGACATTCCGATCAGCTCGAGGTGATGGTGCAGCGGGGCGGCGACGAATGGCAGCGGAAACTCGGAATAATGCACCGTTTTCCTGTCAGGTCCTCCCAAGAACTCGGACCGCCGGTACAAAGGCACCAGTATTTTGGCTTGCACGAACGAAGAAAGTCCTTCCAGAAGATAAACCCCTGCGACGATTGGAAGGACCAGGTCGATGCCGGTGGCGAGCGCCGACCCGACCAAGAGCGCGCCTATGGCGAGGGCGCCGGAGTCCCCGAGATAGGCTTTGGCCAGCCGGCGGGACGTACCCCCCTTCGTCCAGTTTGACGGCAAGTTGAACAGCAGGAAACCAAGACACGCACCGGTAAGCGCAACTATGGCGGGGCCGCCCGCTTGATTGATTACTACCACGGTGTGGCCCAGGTCGGTGTAGCTCAACTCGGCGGCGTGGCTGAATATTTGATAAATCAGTAATAACGCGACGGCCATTGAACCAGCCGCCAGCACGGCCAGTCCCGTGGTCAGGCCGTCTATGCCGTCGCTGAAGCCGGCGCCGATGGTAACGGTCAAAAGCAGCGCCGCGATCCAGAGAAACATCAGGACACTGCCGGCCGCGCCCGACCCGATCCAGTGTGAGAGTGAGAGCGCCGAACCCGCGTTCGGATCGACATAGAAGGACAGGAGAGACGCTCCGACAAGCGATCCGGCCAGTGCCTGAATGAAGCTCGTGCGTTCCGAGAGACCGGTCCTAGACCTTGATCGGGACTTTAGAATGTCGTCTGCGAAACCCAACACAAAAAACATGAGACTGGTTAGCAGTACCGGCCAAGGGACCTCCTCGCCCAATGACACTGCGACCGCGAACGCCCCCCCCACGGCGAGGAAAATAGCCGCGCCTCCAACGAGGGGAAGTCTGGTCGAGGCTCCCGCGCCGGGCCGGTAAAGCCCTTGCTTCGATTCGACTGAAATGAATCTGGGGAAGGCGCGCAGACCGATAGCTGTAAAGGCCACGGCGAACGCAAACGCCGCCCCGCCGATTGCAACGAGATCGAGCGAGTCGCCCGTCAGCGTGAATCAACTCCGGCTGGAACCGCCATCAGCCGGCCTCCGCAAGCACTTCTTGATAGATGGATTCGATTTTGCGGGCACCCGCCTCCCAGGAAAACCGTTCCGAAGCGCGGCGGCGCAGACCGGCTCCGAGCTCCACCCGCAGGTTGGCGTCGTTCAGGAGAGTCAGGATTTCGTCGGCGAGCGATCGTGAATCGCCGGGTCGCGCGAACCTGCCGAATTTCCCCAGTAGCTCGCGAGCGACAGGCGCCCGATATGCCACCGTGGGGATCGCACACGCCATGTAGTTGAGCAATTTGCCGTTGCCCTCGGTTTCGGAGAGCTTGGGAGATACCGCTATGTCAATAGCGGAAAGATAAACCGGGGCGTCAGCATAGGGAATCCGCCCGGTGAAAGTGACGCGTGAGCCTAATCCCATCCGATCCGCCAGCGCGCGATAGGTGTTCTCGCCAGGGTAGCCCATTATCAGAAAATGGCACGCCGGAAACTCTTTTAGCACCCAGGCGGCAGCCTCCAGGAGATGCGTAATTCCCTGATATCCGGCGAGTAGACCCAGGTATCCCACGACCAGGGTGTTATCCGGAATCTCGAGTTTGGCCCTGATTTGCTCGGCCCCGCCTTCGTTTGAAGCTCGCGGCCGGAACACGGTCGCGTCGACGCAGTCGGTCACCTGTATGACCCGCTCGGGCGGCATGCCAAAATCCTCGATCAGGACGCCTCTGGAATGCTCGCTGCTTGTGATGATCCTGGCAGGCAGTCTGTTGATGATCCTCTCCAGAGCCTCGAACACCGCTTCCAGCGGGTCGTGCGGCGAGATGAAACCGTGGTCCAGCATTTCCGCCCGCAGGCTTCCCTGGAAGTCGAACACGAGCGGGATGCCCTTCAGTTTCGCGAGTATGCTGCCGATTAGCGCGCCTTCGTGAAGATGGGCGTGGACGATATCGAAGTTTCGGGGCAGTCCGCGAGTCAGGGCGGCCATCAGCAAAAGCGGGTCGAGGAGAAACTTGTTCCAGTGAGACCCGACGTGTGCTCCCCGCTGCCACGGAATCCGCGGACCGCGAACGACGTCGCTGCCGGGTGGCGTTTCGCCGCTCGGATACGTGAACACGGTGCTCGCGTGTCCGAGGCGCTTTAGCGCACGCACCTCCTCCAGTATGCGAACGTGGCATCCATAATCCGAAAAGTAGGGTGTAGGAGCCAGTTGAGCAATGCTATAACTCAAGCGGTGTTTTCCTACCTTTGCGAATGTGAGAATCGAATTCGTGGCACGCCGGGCGACGGGACCTATGCCGAGCTATCGTAACGAGTACTTGACCTCGCCGTGAACAATGGCGCAAAACCGGCGGACGGAGTGCGCTTCGAATGCGCGACGCTCGCCCCGGAGGAGACAATTCGAATCGGCAGTGATTTGGCGACGACGCTCTCCGCCGGAACGGTGATCTTGCTGAGCGGAGAGCTGGGGGCCGGTAAGACGGTGTTCGCTCAAGGCGTCGCCGCGGGGCTGGGAGTGGTTGCCCCCGTTACCTCCCCGACGTATAC
The DNA here is from genome assembly GCA_965218195.1 of Chloroflexota bacterium. Lineage (GTDB taxonomy): Bacteria > Chloroflexota > UBA11872 > UBA11872 > VXNJ01 > JAPOVO01. Next base: position 2,738,293 of record OZ244593.1, on the reverse strand, counting down.
GCTTGTTTCCGAATACGAGGGTAGGTTAGTCCCCTTCTATCACATGGACCTGTATCGCCTGGGAGGCGACGATCCGTTCGAGGAGTTGGGCGCGGAGGAGTACGTGCAGTCCGACGGAGTGACCGCCATCGAGTGGCCCGAGCAGGTTCGGAGTCGGTGGCATGGAGACTGTCTGACTGTTTTGTTGAAGCATCTCGGCGGCGATAAGCGGAAGATTGAAATGGCCGGTACGGGAGCGAGATCGAACGCCGTCCTGGAGAATTACGTCGAGACGTTTGCGAGATCGGAGACGGATGGATAACACTCGAACGCTGACTCTGGCGCTCGACACTTCAATGGCAGTTTCGAGCGCCGCGCTGTTAGACGGCGCCGAGGTTGTCGCGGCCCGCACCTGGCTGGCGGGCAGAAAGCACTCCATGTACCTGGAGCCAAACGTCAGGGAAGTCACGGACGGCATATTTGATCGCGTCGGGATCGTGGCCGTTGCGTCGGGGCCGGGTGGATTTAGCTCGCTGCGCACGTCGATGGCTTTCGCAAAGGGGCTATCCAGCGCCCTTGACATCGGGTTTGCCGCCGTGCCGACGCCTCTTGCGCTCGCCTATTCCTCGCCGGCGGGCGCGGAATCGATATTGACGCTGATACCGGCGGGCGCCGGCCAATACTTTGCGCAGGCATTCGAGCGCCGCGACGCCTGCACTCGCCTTTCGGAGGAAAAGGGAGTTCAACGCGGCCCTTTCGAAGCAAAGGGCGACTGCTTGCTGGTTCACAATACGGCGTTGCACGAGATAATCAGCGGACCCGTATTCGTCGCGGGATGTGTCAGCGGGGAAGACCTCGATCGAATGCGTGAAACTTCGAGCTGGCCGGTAGAGTTCGACGCCGGGCTGACCGAAACCGGTCTGGCCGAATTCGTCGGACTGGCGGCGCGCCACGCCTCCGAACCGGCGCGCCCCGTCGATGCCATAACCGCGATTCCGCAATACCTGCGAGGCGCTGGAACTACCGTTCCGGCGCGTGGTTGGGCGAGGGCCTGATGGTAAGCACGGCAAAATCGAAAACGGGGCGGGAGACGTGGATTGTCGAGCCGATGCGCCTCGAAGACGTCGACAGGATCCGGCAGATCGAGCGGTTGTCGTTCAGCACTCCGTGGCCGCGGGACTCGTACAGAAACGAGCTGGTCGAGAACAGGATGGCGCACTACGTCGTTCTGAGGCGTGACGGTCCTGATCGCGAAGAACGTGACCCCGAGGCGGTCGATAAACGGCCCGGTTTCTGGCGGAGGATATTGAGTCGATCAGGCGACCGCGAATCGAAAAATGTGGTCGGATTCGCGGGGATCTGGTTCATGGTGGACGAGGTCCACATCACGACCGTCGCCATCGATCCGGAGTGGCGCGGCTGCGGTCTGGGAGAATTGCTGCTGCTGGCGCTGATCGAGAAGAGCATTGCAATAAATGCTAGTCTGATAACCCTCGAAGTTCGCGTGAGCAACGACGTAGCCCAGCGCCTTTACTACAAGTACGGTTTCTATTCCAATGGAATTCGGCCTCGTTACTACAGCGACAACGGCGAAGACGCCCTGGTGATGTGGTCCGAGGAAGTCGGAAGCCGCACTTTTCTCCAGCGGCTGGAGAAAAACAAAACAGCGCTTGGCGAACGCATCGAATGGAAGCAGACGTTCTGAAGCGCTGCCAGTGATCCTGGGGATCGAGACTTCGTGCGACGACACTTCCGTCGCGGTGCTCGACGGATTCACAATCCGCTCGCTCATCACTCAATCGCAGCTGGCCGACCATGTCCGATATGGCGGCATAGTGCCGGAAATCGCCTCGCGCCGGCATATCGCGACGATCGCGGCGGTCCATCAGGCGGCGCTGAACGAGGCTGGAGTGCGTCGGGCCGATATCGATTGCGTGGCGGCGACGCGCGGACCTGGGCTTTCGGGAGCGCTGGTTGTCGGGCTGAATTTTGCGAAAGGTCTGGCGATGGGACTGGGAGTCCCGCTGATAGGGGTCAACCATCTCGAGGCTCACGTATACGCGACCTGGATCGGGCGTGAAGAACTGGGATTCCCGCAGCTTCCCGCGATTTGCCTTGTCGTCTCCGGCGGCCATTCGGAGATCACGCTCATGCGCGAGCACGGCGACCACCGCCTGATCGGGAGAACCCGTGACGATGCCGCGGGCGAGGCGTTCGACAAGGTTGCCAGAGTGCTGGGTCTGGGGTTTCCCGGCGGCCCCGCGATCCAGCGGTTGATCGATGATCGCGGCAACGGCCCGCTGGAGCCGTTTCATCTGCCGCGAGCCTGGCTGGAAGGCTCCTACGACTTCAGCTTCAGCGGACTGAAAACAGCGGTCTACCGCGCCAAGGCGGGCAAGCTCGGTCCGTTGGAGACCAGGCGCATTTTCAGAGACGGAGGTCAGAAGGCGTTCGAGCGGGGCGACGCCTCGGCGCACGTGCGGATGGCGTCCGGCTTTCAGAGCGCGGTCGTTGACGTTCTTGTGGCAAAGACGGCGGCGGCGGCCCGTGAGTTCGAAGCGAACTCGGTGATCGTAGCCGGCGGGGTCGCGGCCAACCGGCTGCTGAGAGAAAAGATGGCGGCGGCGGTCGACGTGCCGCTCTTTCTCCCGGAAATCCGGTTGTGCACGGATAACGCGGCCATGGTTGCGATGGCGGGCGCGTTCATGCTGCAACGCGGCGAAATTGCGTCTCCGGACCTGGACGTCGATCCGAATTTGCCACTGACGCAATAACGCGTTGGCGCGTCGCCGTCTCACTTGGTCCAGTTGCCAGTCGTTGGCGCGCTCGAATACTCTCTAGCCGCTGAATAACACCGCAGACCGATACGGGCCGTGTAAGCCATTTGCCGTTTGGCGAGAGGTCTGTACGCCCTTCTGTGGCTTGCACGGTCTTGTTCGGCAAATGAGATTTCTTGCCATTGGGAGGGCACTTTAATGATGCGCCGACTGACCGTTTCCCTAGTAGTTGCTGGGTTGCTTGCCGGATTAACGGCTGCCGTAGTAACTGCTCAATGGCCGACTACCTGCGTGGAGCTGAACGACATCGTAGAGGCCCACTTGGGCAATCACGGCAACGTGGGTATCTACCAGAGGACTTTCGGCGACCAAGCCGAGGCAGCCTGTCAGAACGATCATCGCGACGACGTGCGGTCGGTGTTCGCCTGGGCTATTGGGGGACAATCCACTCCAAGTCCGACATCCGCGCCTCAGCCTGCCCAAACGTCTGTTCTATGGCAGTACGTAGAGAACTACGATGAGCATTCTGGATACCATTGGCCTACGGCGATAGCCGCTTCGACACACCGCGAGGCTCGGCTATTTGCTCGTTGCGCCATAACGTCTCAGAGCAACAGAGTATTGCAGGTCGCCTCTCAATGGAACAATCGATCGATATACGTTTCTGAATTCGGAGGAGATAACGTACTGTATCGATTCGAGGGCAGCGATCAGGTCAGCGACAAGTGGAGAGGATTGGACGACAACGTAGGCGTTTACACTCTGGGATCCTCCGCTGTGCAAATCGCGAAACGTCTGCTGGGGACATCGAGGTTTTATCTGATAGTTTTTAGCTCGTTTGGTGATCCGGAGCGTGTGATCTTCGACCTCGACGGTCAGAACGATCCGAATCACCCTGTTCGCCGAGTTTTGAATGCCTGTGGCGTGTAGCCGAGCGCTTGGCAGTGAAACGATGTATGGCCGGAATGAAAGCTAATGCGATGTCGGGACTACCGCTCGACTATTCATCAAGGTATCGGTGACACAGGGCCCTGAGTGATCCCTGAGTTGATCGGGATTCTGGGCGTAGGCGTGGCGTTCTCTTAGCTTCTGGATGCCCGATCGAGCCGGGTATGACGGAGGATGGCTGATGCCGAGGCTTAGATTCCTCGGCTTCGCTCGGAATGACAGTGAGGAGCGCTCGGAATGGCAGCAAAGCGGCCTTGAGAATGCCAGCCGCGGGCGAGTAGCTGGATCCCTCACAGGGACTTCCCGACACAGCGCGATAACGTGACAGCCGCGGACGCCTAGTCGGGGCGTTTTTCCCCGATCAACTTGACATAAAGATCGGAATATTCGTTCGCCGCGGAGTTCCAGGAAAAGTCCTGAGCCGTGCAACGGAGCATCAAAGCTCGCCAGTCGGCCGGCCGGCGGTACAGCTCGAAGGCGCGGGCGACGGCGGCGATGAAGTCGAGGGGATCGAACTCATCGAACTTGAAGCCGGTTGCCCGATTTGGGCCGGCCGAAACGTCGACCACGGTCTCGGCCAGTCCGCCGGTCGCCCTGACCACAGGGACCGTTCCATAGCGCATGGCGATCATTTGAGTCAGACCGCAAGGCTCGAAACGTGAGGGCGCTAGCAGCACGTCCGCTCCCGCGTAGATTCGTTGAGCGAGCCTGGGATCGAAGCGGATAAATGCTCGGACGGCGCCTTGGTGGGCGTTCGCCGCGCGTACCAGCTTGTCCTCGATGTCGGAGTCTCCGACTCCGAGGACCACGAGCTGACCGCCGAGCCGGGTTAATACCGGCAGCGTCTGTGCAACGAGATCGACGCCCTTCTGGTGTGTGAGCCGCGCCACCACCACCGCCAGCGGCTTGTCGGGCCGCTGCTCCAGTCCGGCCTCGCGCTGCAAAGCGAGCTTATTCTCCAGTTTGAGATCGCAAGACGAAGCGTCGAAGTTCCTGGCGATATCGGTGTCGGCGGCGGGATCATAGATCTCGGTGTCGATCCCGTTGAGGATGCCCGACAGATCGTCCTTTCGCTGATTGAGCAATTCATCGAGTCCCTCCCCGTATTCAGGGGTAAGAATCTCTTCGGCGTACCTTTGGCTTACGGTGTTTATCTTGTCGGCGAAAGCAATGCCCCGCGCCATGAAGTTGATAGCCCCGGATCTTTCGGGATAGCGGGGTGAAGGAGGGAACCCGTGTCCGGCGATTTCCAGCACGTCCCGGCCAAAAACCCCCTGGTAGGCGAGGTTGTGAATCGTGAGCAAGGACCCCGTCTCCGCGAAGAACGGGTCACCGCGGTAGACCGTATTTAGCCAGTTCGGAATGAGGCCGGCGTGCCAGTCGTGGCAATGGATCACGTCGGGCTTCCAGTCGAGCAGCTTGAGCGCTTCAAGCGCCGCGCGGCAGACGAAAACGAACCGCCCGCCGTCGTCGACATAGCCGTAAATCCCATCGCGCTCGACGTATCGCTTGCCGGCAACGAAGAAAATACGCACGCCGTCAAGCCGCAGGCTGTAGACCGCCCCGGGTTCCGTCGACTTTCCCATCGGCACAGGCAGCCGTTCGATCTCTGCGGCCGCGTCGATTTCACGCAGGTCCACGTGACGGTATTTAGGGATGAATACACAAACTTCGTGTCCGAGCTTTGCAATGTGTTTCGGCAGAGCCGCGAGCACGTCTCCGAGACCGCCGGTTTTCGCGTACGGCGCCATCTCGGCCGCGATCATCATTATTCGCAAGCCGCGTTCCAGCCTTTGAGCGGGAGTTCCATGGATTTCAACCGAGCCGAAGCCGCCGGGCCGTTCGACGCGCGGCGGCGGTCAGTGTCGAAAATGGCGTTCGCCGCCGGTGAACACCAAAACGGCGTTATGGCGATTGGCCGCGTCGATCACGTCCCGATCGCCTTTCGACCCGCCCGGTTCGATTATCGCCTCCACGCCTGCCCGCAGCGCGATTTCGGGGCCGTCGTCGAATGGGAAGAAAGCGTCCGACGCCAGGAGGCTGCCAGCCGCGCGATCGCCGGCGCGGCGCACCGCCATGAATACGCTGTCGACGCGGCTCATCTGCCCGGCTCCAACCCCAACCAGACTTGAGTCCCGGACCAGGACGATGGCGTTGGACTTGACGTGTTTCACCGCTTGCCATGCGAATCGAAGCTGGGCCATTTGCTCGTCGGTCGGCTGACGCTGGCTGACGACGCTGGTTTTGAGATCGCCGGACGGGAGCGAGTCTCTTTCCTGTATGAGAAACCCGCCGGGCACGGAGCGCACCAAGGTGGCGGACAGCGGAAGCAGACGGCTGCTTTGGGCTTCGGACGGGGCGGGTACTTTGAGAATCCGCGTGGATTTTCGCCTTTTGAGCCTCGTCAGGGCGTCGGGCGCAAACTCCGGCGCGATTATCACGTTGAGAAAAACGCCGCGCATGGCCGAGGCCATGGGGCCGTCGAGAGTCCGGTTGGTCGCCACGATTCCCCCGTATATCGAAACGGGGTCGCCCTCGTAGGCGCGGCGGTAGAGTTCGGCCAGTTCGTCCGCGCCGGCGGCAAGCCCACACGGGTTGCCGTGCTTGATGACTGCTACAGCCGGCTCGTCGAAGTCTGACACCAAGTCCCAGGCGGCGGCGGCGTCGAGCACGTTGTTGTAGGAAAGTGCGGGGCCGTGAAGCTGCTCCATCGCCGCCAGCCCCGATCGATCGAGGCCTGTCGATCCGAAACCGTAGAAGGCGGCTTCCGACTGATGCGGATTTTCGCCGTAGCTTAGGTTTTCGATCCTGGTCATAGGGACAGCCAGCTCGGATGGCGGAGGGCCTGCGCCGCGCCCCGACAGGTATGCCGCCGCGACGGCGTCGTAAACGGCGGTATGACCGAACGCCTTGGCGGCCAAAATATCCCGCAGCTCCGCTCCGCCGCCGGTCTCGAGGGCGTCGAGCACGGCCTGATAGTCGCCCGGATCGATCACGACGAACACGCTATCGGAGTTTTTCGCCGCGGACCGAATCATGGCCGGACCGCCGATATCGATCTGCTCGATGATTTCGGCGTGCGGCGCCCCCTGGGCCAGGGTCGCGGCGAATGGATAGAGGTTGCACGCCATTACGTCAATTCGGGCAATGTCCATGCTCTCGATAGTCCGCATGTCGGAGGGGTTGCCGCGCCGCGCCAGCAGTCCGCCGTGAATGGACGGGTGCAGAGTCTTTACTCTTCCCTCCAGCATCTCCGGAGACCCGGTGACCTCCGAGACTTGCCGGACGGGAACGCCGGCGTCACTGATGCTCGCGTGCGTTCCGCCGGTGGAGATAATCTCGAATCCGAGATCGACAAGTCCGCGCGCGAAATCGACTATGCCGCTCTTGTCGTAAACGCTCAGCAAGGCGCGCTTCCGGCTCATCCGGCCGCCCTGACAGTCTGCTGTTGGACGGGCTCCTTTGGGAGTAGGTAAGCCCTACGGCCCTCCACCCGAACGCGGTCCTCGGCGAACCACTGAATCACCTTGGGCAGCGTCCTGTGTTCTTCGACGAGAATTCGACTTGCCAGAGAATCCGGCGTGTCGTCGTCGAGAACGGGAACGGTCGCTTGCGCGAGAATCGGACCGCCGTCGGTCTCGTCGGTCACCAGGTGCACCGTGCAGCCGGACACTTTAACTCCGTGTTCGAGCGCGTCGCGCTGGGGCTTGGGGGCCATGCCGCCCGCGAAAGCGGGCAGGAGAGAGGGATGGATGTTGAGCATCCGGTCCCTGAAGTGCTCGACGGTCGCGGATGACAGGATCAGATTGAATCCCGCGTTGACTACCAGGTCGATATCAGTTTCGACGAGCGCCTCGTGGATTCGCGCAAGCTGATTGGCGCGGCTTCCGGACGCCTTCTTCGTGACGCAGCCGGTGGCTATTCCGGCTTGCGAGGCCCGGTCGAGCGCGAGGCAGCCAGGCGTATTGCTGAGAACCAAAACGACCTCGGCGTCCAGATTGCCCGAGTCGATGGAGTCGAGAATCGCCTGAAGGTTGGACCCCCGCCCGGAAGCGAGGACTGCGACTCGCAGGCGCCGGGTCACCTTAGTATGCGCACCCTCTCCGCGCCCGGTTGGCGAGCCTGGACGGCGCCTGCCAGGGACGCTCCGGGAATGCTGTATACGAACGCATCCACGTCTTCCGGGGCGCATATCACGGCCATCCCGATACCCATGTTGAATACGTGACACATTTCGTCGAAATCGATAGCGCCCAGTTTCCTTATCAGCTCGAATACCGGTGGGACCTGCCAGGTTCCCCATTCGAGATCGACGCCAAGCGAATCGGGCAGCACCCGCGGAATGTTGTCGAGCAGTCCTCCGCCCGTGATGTGGGCCATCGAGTGGACTCTGGGCAAGAGTCCCTGCAGGTCTTTCACGTACGAGCGGTGCACTGCCAGGAGCTCATCGACCAGCGGCCGTCCAAGCTCCGGGAATACGTGATCGAGCGAATAGCCGCTGAATACGCGGCGCGCCAGCGAGTAGCCGTTTGTATGCAGTCCGTTCGACGGCAGCGCGACGACCGCGTCGCCAAGTCTGACACGGTTTATGTCGATCAACTCGGCTTCCGAGGCGACTCCGATCATGCACCCCGCCAGGTCGAATTCATTTTGTCGATAGACGCCCGGAAGCTCGGCGGTCTCGCCGCCGAGCAGCGCGCAATCGAGCTTGCCGCAGGCCCTGGCCGCACCCTGTACGACGCTGGCTACGACGTCCGGGTCGAGCTTTGAGGAAGCGAAATAGTCGAGAAACGCGCAAGGCAATGCGCCGACGACAAGTATGTCGTTGGCGCCGTGATTCACGATATCCGCGCCGACGGTGTCGTAGCGGCGCGCCTGGGCCGCTATCGAAACTTTCGTGCCCACCGAATCTATGCTGGAGACGATCACGGGATCGTCGATGCCTGGCGGAATCCTCAGCGCCCCGCCGAATCCGCCGATGTCACTGACGACCAGAGGCCCGTGCGTGGAATGGACGGAGTCTCTAATTCGGTCCACTACGGCATTTCCCGCCGCCAGGTCCACGCCGGCTTGTTTGTACGAGCGCGCGGTCCGGCTGTCAGACAAGTTTGATTTGGGCTGAAGCCTCGGCCGCGGCCTCGTCGCGGGCCGCGGTTTCGTGGCTTGACGCCGGCGCTGGCCCTTCCGAGGGTTGTGATTCGAACACCAGCTTGTCCATTTCGAGCTGGACCGGAATCGGGTAATTCATGGTCAGGCAGCCGGTGCATAGCTGATTTGCGGGGACGTTTGTCGCCTCAATAAGGGCCGCAACGCTGAGATATGCAAGTGAGTCGGCGCCGATGCGGGCGCAGATTTCGTCGACCGACGAGTTATGGGCGATAAGCTCGTCGCTGTGCTGGATGTCGATTCCATAAAAGCAAGGCCACTGGATCGGCGGGCTGCTGATCCGGACGTGGACTTCGCTGGCGCCCCCCGAGTTGCGGATTAGATCGACGATCGCCTTGGTGGTGTTTCCGCGCACGATGGAATCGTCCACTACGACTACCCGCTTACCCCCCAGCACCGAATTCAACGTGCTGAATTTGAGCGCTATGCCCGCCTGACGGATTCGGTCGTCCGGCTGAATGAACGTGCGGCCTATATACCGGCTCTTGACGAGACCTTCGGCATAGGGAAGGCCGGATTCGCGCGCGAATCCGATGGCGGCGGCGGTGGCGGAGTCCGGCACTCCTATTACGACGTCGGCCTCAGCGCCGTGCTCGTTCGCGAGCGCCGCGCCAAGCCGGTTCCGGGCGTCGTTTATATTCGACCCTTCGATTTCGCTATCGGGCCGCGCAAAGTAGATGTACTCGAAGATGCAAAGCGCTTTGGGAGCATGGTGACCGGTGCTGAACGTTCGGGGGCCGTCGTCGTCGATCTGGAGCACTTCGCCCGCGAAGAGGTCACGCTCGAACTTGGCCTTGAGGGCTCCGAAGGCGCACGATTCGGAGGCGACCATCCAGCCGCCGTGGTAGCTGCCAAGACAGAGCGGTCGATTGCCAAGATCGTCCCGCGCCGCGACGACCTTGTCGCGACTGAGGAAAACGAGGCTGAATGAACCGCTGAGTTTCGGAACGACGGATAGAACGCGTTCTACGAGGGTGTCTCCGGGAGCCGCCGCCACCAGTCGCAGGATGAGCTCGCTATCGGTTGAAGTCGAGAAGCTAAAGCCCGACTGTCTCAACTCCTCCCGCAGGTCGCCCGCGTTTACGAGGTTTCCGTTGTGGCCCATAGCAATCGGGCCGATGTCGCTTTGCATCACGACAGGCTGAGCGTTTTCCACTCGGCTCGACCCCGTAGTCGAATAGCGTGTATGGCCGATTGCCGCGAAACCCTTGAGCGACGTCAAAGCCGCCTCGTCGAAAACCTGGGAGACAAGCCCCATGTCCTTGTGGGAGTGGAAACGCGCGCCGTCCGTGACGGTTATTCCGGCGCTCTCCTGTCCCCTGTGCTGAAGCGTGTAAAGGCCGAAAAAGGTCTGCCGGGCGACGTCCTCGCCCGGGCCGTATATTCCGAAGATTCCGCATTCATCGTTGAGAACGCGTGACTCGGGGTTGTAGTCGTAAGCTTGGCGCTCGCTCGACAATCCCTGCCTCCAGACATGGAGTGGCGAACTCAATTCTAGTGCGCCGCCAACTTGCCGAACAAAGCCGCCGACAGCCCGTTGGACCATTTCTCACGCGCCGCGTCCAGCGGAATCACCGCGTCGTCGCCGAGAACTATGTCGTCGCCTCCCACTCGACCGATGACTTTGAAAGCGGCGCCTCGGGTAGATGCCAGGGACCGTGCTTCCTCCAAATCCTGCCGCGCCAGCGATACGAGCATTCTGGAAGGAGATTCGCCGAACCAGAGCTCATCGGACCGGACGGACTCCGACCCGGGATCGACGACTGCCCCAATGCCGCCCGCGAAGCACGACTCGGCGAGCGCGACCGCAAGCCCGCCGTCGGAGATGTCATGCGCCGAATGGAGAAGCCGGGCCTGAATAGCGGAAGCGCAACCGCTTTGGACAGCCAGCTCGCGGGACAGGTCGATATCCGGGCGGCCCTTGATCGTGTCGTGAGCGACTTTGAGGTACTCGCTGCCGTCGAGCGAACCGTGAACGTCCCCGATAACCGCGATCAGGTCGCCTTCGCCGGCGAACGCGATTCCAACGCGCAAGTTCACATCGTCGATTATGCCGAGCATACCGATCACAGGAGTCGGGAAAATCTGAACGCCGTCGGCCTCGTTGTAAAGGCTTACGTTGCCGCCGGTTACGGGTATTTCGAGCGCGGCGCAAGCTTCAGCCACGCCCTCGATGACTTCGACGAGCTGGTAGTACACGTCGGGATTATCCGGCGATCCGAAATTCAGGCAGTTGGTTATGGCCAGCGGGCGCGCGCCCGCGCAAACGACGTTGCGCGCCGCCTCGGCCACGGCCATGGCGCCTCCGCCCCGGGGGTTCAGGTAACAGATTCTCCCGTTTCCATCCGTGGAAAGCGCGATTGCGCGATTGCCGCCCTTGAGGCGCAGGACCGCCGCGTCCGCGCCGGGTCCCGCGACGGTATTCGCCCCGACGGTTTGATCGTACGTGCGGTACACGCACTCCTTCGAAGCGATGTTCGGGGAGGACAGCAACGACAAGAAGGCGTCGGCTACGTTGTCAGGCTCGGGGATTCCGCTGATGTCCAGGTCGTTCACGGCGGGAAGATAGTCGGGCAATTTCACGGCCAGTCGATACTCAGGGGGATCATTTAAGTGCTCGATGGGTATGCGCGCCGCAGGCTGGCCGGACTCGGCAACGGTGATGTGCCCATCGGAGGTTACGGCTCCGATAACGTCCGAGTGCAAACCCCATTTGTCGAAGACGGTGATGATTTCCTGTTCCCGGCCTTTCTCCGCGACGACCAGCATTCGCTCCTGACTTTCGCTGAGCATCACTTCGTATGGCGTCATGCGGGCGGCCCGGCGAGAGACTTTGTCAACGTCGATCCAGACCCCGGCGCCGGTTCGCGCCGCGGCTTCGACCGACGAGCTCGTCAAGCCGGCGGCTCCCAGGTCTTGAAGGCCGACGATGGCGCCCGTGGCCAGAGCTTCCAGGCACGCTTCAATCAGCAGCTTTTCGAGAAAGGGATTTCCGACCTGGACCACGCCGCGGGCGGACTTCTCCGGATCTTCGACCGAAGCGAACGTGGCGCCTTGAATGCCGTCTCGACCAGTGTCGGCGCCGACCAGGATCATCGGATTTGCTTCTCCCACCGCCTCGGCCCGGGTCAACTGGTCGTGGCGAAGCAGTCCCACGCACATGGCGTTGACCAGCGGATTGCCGGCATAGCAGTCCTCGACCACCACTTCGCCGCCGACGGTCGGGATTCCGACACAGTTGCCGTAAGAACCGACTCCGCCCACTATTCCGCCGGCCAGGTAGCGGTTGCGGGGGACGTCCAGCGGTCCGAAACGGAGCGAGTCGAACAGCGCTATCGGGCGCGCGCCCATGGTGAATATGTCGCGGATTATCCCGCCGACGCCCGTCGCGGCTCCCTCGAACGGTTCGACCGCGCTGGGGTGATTGTGGCTTTCGACCTTGAAGACCACGGCGAGGCCGTCTCCGATATCCACGGCTCCGGCATTCTCCTCGCCGGCCTTGACCAAAAGCGATGGTGACTCCGTGGGAAGCCGCCTGAGCAGGGCGCGGGAATGCTTGTAACCGCAATGCTCGCTCCATAGAGCGCCGAACATGCCCAGCTCGAGCTCGTTTGGCGGGCGCCCCAATCGCTCCACAATTCTGTGATATTCGAAACGATTGAGCGCGACCGCCTCCAGCGCCTCGTCCGTCACTTGGTCGTCGACGACGGACTCCACGGGTTTCCCTAGGCCGCCAGGGAGCGCCAAATCATCGCGCCGTCCCGACCGCCTAGAATGGCTTCGGAGCATCGCTCGGGATGCGGCATCATGCCCATGACGTTCCCGCGCTCGTTGGCGATCGCCGCGATGTTCGACAGCGACCCGTTGGGGTTGGCTTCCGAGACGGCTTGTCCGCGGCAATCAGTGTAGGTGAAAACGACGCGGCCGTCGTCCTTGAGCCGGGAGATGGTCTCGTCGTCGGCGAAGTAGCTCCCCTCGCCGTGCGCGATGGGCATTCGCAATATCTGGCCGGATGCGCATTCTTTGGTAAAAGACGTGGAGCTGGAGTCGACCCTGAGGTTCACCCACTCGTGGCGGAACTGGAGGCTGTTGTTGCGCAGCATGGCGCCGGGCAGCAGACCCGCCTCGAGCAGGATCTGAAAGCCGTTGCAAATCCCCAGCACCCGGACGCCGCGCGCCGCGGCGTCGGATATCTCACGAAGGGCCGGCGCAAATCGCGCGATGGCCCCGGCGCGAAGGTGATCGCCGTAGGAGAATCCTCCCGGAATGACTATCAAGTCGTATCCGGTCAAATCAGTGTCACGGTGCCAGCGCATGTCCGTATCGAAACCCGCGACGGTCTTGAGTGCGTGGAACGTGTCCATGTCGCAGTTGCTGCCGGGAAAGACGATCACACAGGCTTTCAAGCCGGCGTCTGCCTTGCCCCGCGGACGCTGACTTCATACTGCTCGATCACCGGATTGGCAAGCAGGCGCTCCGACATTTCCTTTGCCAGATTCGCCGCCTCGTCCTCGTCGGCGGCTTGAATATCCAGCTCGATCAGCTTGCCGGCGCGTACCTTGGATACGCCCGCATAGCCGAGGTCCCGCAAGCCCGCGTATATGGTCTCACCTTCGGGATCGACGACTTCGGCGAGCGGGCGGATGACCACGGAGACGTGATAGGTCGTTCGATTCACTCGGAACTCGTCAGGCGTTCCAGGGCGTCGAGGTATTTGCGAGATGTCTTGCTGACGACTTCCTCGGGCAGTTCGGGCGGCGGCGGCTCTTTGTTCCAGCCCGAAGCTTCGAGATGGTCGCGGACAAACTGCTTGTCGTAGCTTGGCGGCGACATGCCGACCTGGTAGGTCGCGGTGTCCCAGAATCGCGACGAGTCAGGCGTCATCACCTCGTCTATCAGAATGATCCGGCCGTCGACGATTCCGAACTCGAACTTCGTGTCGGCAAGGATTATGCCGCGGCTGCGGGCGTGATCGTGACCCAGTTCATACAACTGTAAGGTGAAGTCCCGAACCTGCTCCGCAATGTCGTTGCCGACTATGCTCGCGGCGCGCTCGAAGTCGATGTTTTCGTCGTGACCGGTCGTGGCTTTGGTCGCGGGCGTGAAGATGGTTTCCGGAAGCCTGTCGGCTTGCCGGAGGCCGGACGGCAGCTCAATGCCACAGACTTCGCCGGTCCGCTGGTAGTCGGCCCAGCCCGATCCGATGATGTAGCCCCGCGCCACACATTCGACGGGCAGCGGATCGGCCTTTTTAACCAGCATCGAGCGGCCTTCAAGCTCGTCGAGGTCAACGTTGGAGGGCAGCCCCATTTGATCGACTTCGGTGGTAATCAGGTGGTTTTCAACGACCGATCCGGTAAGACCGAACCAAAACGCGGACAGTTGCGTCAAAACGCGTCCCTTGTCGGGTATGGGCGTTGGCAGCACCACGTCGAAAGCCGAGATTCGGTCGGTGGTAACGATGAGCAGGTTACCCGCGTGATCGTATATGTCTCGAACCTTGCCCCTCGAAAGCAGGCGCAGCTCGCTGAGTTCAGTCTGGATGATCGTTGCCAAATTAGCCTCCCTGATCGTCGCTGATGTCTAGTCCCAAGCGTGAATATGCCGTATCGATCCATTTCAAATGCCGATCTGGCTGGAAATAGCCGCGCAGGCTATCTTCATCGATCAGCCCTGTAACCTGTGAGTCCGCCGCCAGCAGCTCGTTCAGCGGCGTGCCGTCGGTGAAAGCCCGCATCGCGTGCTTGTGAACGGCTGCGTAGGCCTCTTGACGCGACATGCCCGCTTCGATCAGCGCTAGCAGGATGCCCTGGGAATATATGAGGCCGTGGGTGAAATCGAGGTTTTCCCGCATTCGCGCAACGTCGACGCGCAGCCCTCCGAGGATGCGCCCAAACTGCCAGAGCATGAAGTCCAGCGCAATGGTCGAGTCGGGCAGAATCACCCGTTCGAGCGAGCTGTTGCTCATGTCGCGCTCGTGCCAGAGGGCCATGTTTTCCAGAGCGGCGTGGGCATTGGCGCGCAGCAGCCGCGCCAGTCCGCATATTCGTTCCAGCCGGAAGGGATTGCGCTTGTGCGGCATGGATGAAGAGCCGTGCTGGCCTTCGCCAAAGTGCTCCTCCGTCTCGCCTATCTCGGTGCGCTGGAGACTCCGCAGCTCGGTGGCGAACTTTTCGAGCGATCCGCCGATGATGGCCAGCGTGGTTAGGAACTGAGCGTGCCGGTCGCGCTGCAGGATTTGGTTTGAAACATTCGCAAACTCCAGCCCAAGGTTCGCGCAGGCAATTTCTTCGACCTGGGGCGGCACGTTGGCGTGCGTGCCGACGGAGCCGGAGATTTTTCCGCAAGCGATCTGCGCCCTGGCGTCTTCGAGACGGCGAATCTGCCGGCGTATCTCGTCAACCCATACCAGCAGCTTGAATCCGAAAGTAGTCGGTTCGGCGTGAATTCCATGCGTACGGGCGATTGTCAGCGTTCGCTTGTGCTCGATTGCGCGTTGCGCCGCGACCGACTCCAGCTTTCGAAGGCGTCCCAATAGTTGATCGGCCGCCGCCGCGAGCTGGAGCGAGAGGCCGGTGTCGAGCACGTCGGACGAGGTCAGCCCGTAATGTAGCCAGCGGGATTCCGGACCCAGCGTTTCGGCCGTCGCCGCGACAAATGCATCTGTCTCGTGATCGGTGGTCTTTTCGATCTCGTCGATGCGGTCGATCGAGAATGAAGCGCCGCGGATTTTCTCGATATCCGCCTTGGGGATGGTCCCGATTTCAGCCCACGCTTCGCAGACCGCTATCTCGACTTTGAGCTGGCACTCGAAATAGTGGCGCCGGCTCCATATCTGGCCCATTTCCGGACGGGTGTAGCGCGGGGTCATCTGCTCGCAAGCTCCTCCGAGTCGGCCAGGACTTTGCGGGTGAGCTCGGCGCGCTGGCGCCGCAGCGATTCGGCAAGGCCGTCGTCGTTCAAGGCGAGCACCTCGGCGGCGAATATGGCGGCGTTGCGGGCGCCGGCTTTGCCGATGGCCATTGTCGCAACCGGTATTCCGCCGGGCATTTGCACGATCGCGTGAAGCGAATCGACGCCGCGCAGCTCGCTGGTCGGCAAGGGGACGCCGATAACCGGAAGCTGCGTCCAGGCCGCAACTACGCCCGGCAGATGAGCCGCGGCGCCGGCGAGGGCGATGATGATTTTTACGCCGTTGCCGGCCGCGCTTCTGGTGAAGTCCCTGGCCGCGTCGGGCGAGCGGTGGGCCGACAGTATCTTCATCTCGGCCTCGACGCCGAGACTTGCCAGAGCCTCCATTGTCTCGTTGCCGTAGTCCAGATCCGACTTGCTTCCTAGCAGCACCGCCACGGGCGGTTGAGTATTCGATCTATCCATCAAGCGAGAATCCTTTCCGGGTCGGTTGCGGCGATATCGGTGCGGTGATACGAATTCGTGAAAGTTATTTTGCCGATCGCCTCGTAAGCTCGTTTGCGTGCGTCGTCGAGGTTTGCCCCCTGTCCTGCGACCCAGAGCACCCGCCCGCCCGCGGTCTCGAGATTGCCATTTCTCTCGGCGGTCCCGGCGTGAAACACCAGCGCGACTTCCCCGGCTTCAGCGACTCCCGTGATGGGATAACCGCTTGTGTACTTTCCCGGATATCCGCCGGAGGCGGTCACGACGCAGCAAACCGCCCCGTCGGCGATTTGCAACTGAGCTTCCTCCAGCCTGCCGTCGGCGGCGAGCAGCGCGACTGCCGCGAAGTCGCAGTCGAGGGAGGGAAGGATGGCCTGGGCTTCGGGGTCGCCCAAACGGCAGTTGAACTCGACCACGCGGGGACCGTCTTTGGTGATCATCAGTCCAGCGTATAGGAACCCCACGTAGGGAGCGCCGCGCCTGGCGAGGGCGTCGAGCGTGGGGCGCGTGATGGTCTGCTCTATTTCATCAGCCAGCGCCGGGTCCACCATGGCCACGGGTGAATAGCAGCCCATCGATCCTGTGTTAGGCCCCTCGTCGTTGTCGTAGACCCTTTTGAAATCGCGGGCGAAAGGCAGCATCTTCAGCGACCGGCCGTCGGTGAGGACGAAGGCCGAGACCTCCTGTCCAAACAGACATTCTTCGATAACTACCCGGTCTCCGGCGACGCCGAAATCGCGGTCGATCATCATGGACCGGACAGCCTGACGCGCTTCCTTCGGCGACTGCGCGACCGTCACTCCCTTACCCAGCGCGAGTCCGTCGGCTTTGACGACCACCGGAAACGTTGACCGGTCCAGAATCTCGAAAGCCGAATCAGGATCATCGGCTACCTCAAACGCCGCGGTCGGCACGCCGGCTTCGACCATGAGATCGTTCGCCCAGGACTTGCTCGACTCGATGCGCGCGGCGGCGGCGAGCGGCCCCAGACATCTGATGCCGGCGCCTGCGAGGGCGTCGGCTACGCCGTTGGCCAGCAGGTCTTCCGGTCCGACGACGACCAGGTCGATTTCGGCGCCTGTCGCAAACGTCCTCAGCGACACGTTATCCGCGGGGTCGACTTCGACGTTGGTGGCGTGGAGCGCCGTCCCCGGATTTCCAGGTGCGCAATAGAGACGGTCCAATGACGGACTTTGCGCGAGCTTCCAGCATAAGGCGTGCTCGCGTCCGCCGCCTCCCAAAACAAGCACGTTCACGCCCGTGCCGCGCTCCTCGTTACTCCCATTCGATTGTTCCCGGTGGTTTTGAGGTTACGTCGTAGACGACTCTGGTAATTGCGGAGACCTCGTTGACGATCCTCGCCGATGACTTCTCCAGCACTTCGTTGGGAAGCCTGTACCAATCGGCGGTCATGTAATCGTCGGTAGAGACTGCGCGAAGCGCGGCCATCTCGCCGTAGGTGCGGCCGTCGCCCATTACGCCCACCGTTCTCACGCCGGTGAGGACGGCGAAATACTGGCCTATCGAGCGGTCAAGACCTTCGCGGGCCACCTCTTCACGAAATATCCGGTCCGCGCGCCGGAGCGCCGCGAGACGGTCGGGCGTGATCTCGCCCATTATCCGTACCGCAAGTCCGGGTCCTGGGAACGGCTGGCGCCAGACTATGGATTCGGGCAGTCCCAGCTCGATTCCGACCTGCCTGACTTCATCTTTGAAAAGGCGCTTGAGCGGCTCGATGACCTGAAGACTCAACTCGTCGGGAATTCGTGTGTTGTGATGGGTCTTTATTTTTGCCGACCCAAGGCCGGCGGTCCCGCTTTCTATAACGTCCGGGTACAGCGTGCCCTGGACGAAAAACCCGACGTCTTCGAGCTTGTCCGCTTCCTCGATAAATACGTTGAAGAACTCGTCCCCGATTATCTCCCGTTTGCGCTCCGGGTCGGTTACTCCGGTGAGGCGCTTCAGGAAGCGGGCGCGGGCGTCGACGGTGACGACGCGCGAATGCAGTTCGTTCGCCACCGTCTCCTCGACTTCTTTGACCTCGCCCTCCCGCAGCAAGCCCGTATCTACGAAGATGCACGTAAGCTGGTCACCGACCGCTTTGTGCAGCAGCGCCGCCGCAACCGTCGAATCGACCCCGCCGCTCAGTGCGAGTATGACCCTTCCGCCGCCTATTTCGCCGCGAAGGGATTCGATGCCGCTCTCAACGAAGGAGGCCGGCGTCCACGTGGGGCGGTTTCCGCAAACTCCAATCGCGAAATTTCGAATTAACGCGTGTCCGAGCTGCGTATGCCTGACCTCCGGATGAAACTGCAAGAGCAAAATGTCTTCGTCGGTGTTTCCGATCGCGGCCCACTCCGAATTGTCGGTCCGGGCTAGCTGCTCGAATCCGAACGGCGGCGCGGTTACCTGATCGCCGTGGCTCATCCAGACGCGCGACCTTTCGGGGAAATCTTTGAAGAGTGGGTTGCTGCGGTCGACGATTTCCAGCGTTGCCGGGCCGTACTCACGCGTTGTTCCGGGCCGCACCGAGCCGCCGAGCTTTCGACTTACAAGCTGCATCCCGTAGCAGATTCCCAGCACTGGAATACCCAATTCGAAGACGTAGTCGGGTAGATCGGGCGATCCGATCTCGTAAACGCTGGAGTCCGAACCCGAAAGAATGATCCCCTTTGGATCGAGGGACTGCACGCGTTCCATGGGAGCGTCGAACGGAAGTATTTCGCTGTAGACCTCCGACTCGCGAACGCGCCTGGCGATGAGAGGCGTGTATTGAGAACCGTAGTCGAGCACTACGATCGTGTCGAGGGCAACTTCAGGCCTGCGAGTGACCGGGCTGGCGGCGGTTTGGGGAGACACGCTAGCCGGCAATCTCCACCATGCGGCGTGGCCGGTTGGGGCGCCACGAATATGCGCGCGAGAAGCCTAAACCATCGAATCGGCCTAGCTTTTTCACGCTGAAATTATACGGGCGGAACATCCGTCGCGGCAAAGCGCCGCGCTAGTCGATTACATGCGAGACAGCGGCCTCCTTTCTGTGAATGCGTAGTGGCTGGCGCAACTACTAGCTGCCAGGGAACCGGCGGGGGTCTTTTGGTTAAGCGCTTCCACGGTTATCGATCCACACCTGTTTCATCGGCGCTTTGCTCATAGCGGCGGGCGTGGTTTCGATGTAGGTCAATTGGTGTCTTTCCAAACCCTTTCACGAGATCCTTGATTCCATTGGGGTGGTGGACCCGGGGTCGAGAGCCTGCGTTGATCGCTTTAGAGGTCGGCAGTACGATCTAGCCGTCCACTCTCACTCCGTCAACTACGGCGGAGACGATTTCCTGCAGGAATCTTGGGAGTTCGCCAAACCGGTTCGGGAGTGATTCCTCATGAACATTGGAGTGGTTGGCGCTGGACTGTTTGGCCTTGCGGCTGCGCTTGAACTGCGGATTCGCAATCACCACGTCACGGTGTTCGAACAGGGTGGAGTGCCCTATGAAAGGGCCAGTTCCACCGACGTAGCCAAGATAATCCGTAGGGACGGATATGGCCCAAACAAGACCTATCACGAGTTAATCCGGCGCGCGGCGGAGCAGTGGAAGGAGTGGCAGGAGCGCCTCGGAGAAACGATCTATGTCCAAACTGGAAAACTGGTTATCTTTCGGGACTTTCGGCCCGGTACGCCGGGCTACGATGGTTGGAGCTTCCTGGGTGGATGGGGTCCGGACATCGAGCTGCTTGTGCCGCGGGAGGCGCGCGCACGCTTTCCTCAGATTACCTATCTCGACAGCGACATCTGCGTCTATGACCCATGGGCCGGATATGTGGCGACAGGGAAGGCGGTGGAAGTCCTGGCCAGGCTGGCCCGCGCCTCGGGAATCGTCGTCAAGGAACAGACCCCCGTAACTCAGGTCGAGGAGGGACTGTCTGGCGTCAGGCTCAGCGCTGGCGGAGGTCGCGCCGAATTTGACAGAGTGGTCATCGCGGCCGGAGCGTGGATGGGTCGGCTGGTTCCGCAACTGACGAGTCGCCTGCGTGTTTCCCGACACCATATCGCTCTGGTGAAGCTGGAGGACCCGAACCTGTTTCCCCATGGCAAGATGCCCGTGTGGTCCTTCAACGAAGACCTCATGCCGGACGCGCCGGACTGGGAAATGGGCTGGTATGGCATTGTCCTGCCAGATGGCCTCGTCAAAGTGTGCAGCTCCGAGCCCGGGGAAGTCGTCGATCCTGACGTCGATCGCCATTCCAATGCCAGGTTCGTCGAATCGATGTGGGACTTCGTGGCGCATCGGGTTCCGGCGCTGAGGAGCGGGAAGCTGGTCAAAAGCCACACGTGCTTGTACACGGAAACGCCAGACCTAGAATTCGTCATCGACTGGATTCCTGGCTCCGAACGCATCCTGATGGCCGGCGGCGGCAGCGGGCATGGCGCCAAATTCGGCGGCGCCATCGGCAACGTCATCGCCGACGCCCTGGAGGATAACGTCAGCCCTTTGGGCGATGTGTTCAGGATCGGCAACCGCTTCGACGCTGAAGTCGAAGTTGGCCAGCGTGAACTGCGGCCGGGCTGAGCGGGACCGCCCCTGTTGATGGGCGCCCGTTCCATATGGCGCGTTCTGGTGGAAAGGAGTCGAGACGCGCATGGTAAATGCTGAAACTGCCAGGCAAGTTTACGGCAAAGCCGTTGTTATCGATGGTCTCAACGCGAGCAACTGGGACAGCCCTGCCGTCTTCGAGAGTCTGCACGCCGGCGGTGTTACGGCGCTCAACGCCACGGTTGCCACCTGGGAGAACTTTCAGGACACTCTGGACAACATAGCTGCCTGGCTGTCCAGGTTCACGGACTACGGCGACCTCCTGACGCAGGTCAGGACAGTTGCCGACATCCTCCACGCCAAGGAGGATGGAAAGGTGGGCGTGATTCTGGGCTTTCAGAATGCCTCTCCCATAGAGAACCACCTCGACCGCTTGGCGCTGTTCCACGCGCTGGGCGTGCGAGTAATACAGGTCACTTTCCACGAGGGAAATCTGCTGGGCAGCGGGTGCTACGAGCGCAACGACTACGGCCTGACGAACTTCGGCGTTGATGCCATCCGGGAAATGAATCGCCTCGGCATCCTGATCGACCTGTCGCATGTTGGCATCCGCACGACAATGGATGCCATCGAGCTATCCGAGAAGCCTGTGGCTGTCACTCACGCGAACGCCAAGCGCTACTTCGACGTCCCACGAAACAAGACTGACGAAGCCGTGAAACTACTGGCGGAGCGTGGAGGCGTGGTGGGGGTCACTTGCATAACCGCTTTTCTCCGCACGGGCAGCGGCTCTACCGTGGAGGACTATGTCGACGCCATCGACGATATGGTGGAGAGAATAGGCATTGACCACGTGGGGATTGGGACCGATTACACGCAGGATCAACCTGAGTCGTTCTGGAGATACATCAACGCGCAGCAGGGAACGAGCTTCCCTCTCAAGGCCATCCTTGGCCGCACGCCCACAACCATGGCCGATCAGACTTACTATCCGAGGGGACTTGAGACGCCGGACAAACTGCCCAGCCTCGCCGACGCGCTAATGAGGCGCGGCTACATGTCCGCCGACATCGCCAAAATTCTAGGCGGGAACTTTCTCCGACTCTTCGGGGAGGTTTGGGAAGCGTAGGCGCTCGGGAGCTATGGTACGGGCGGGTCTGGATAGGCTCCCGCCCAGATACACCACCTGCGGGGAGGGAAGACCTCGTTGCAGCTCGGTGCAAATTCGCCGCTTCCAAACGGTGCGGCTTTATTCGGCGCGGACTCTCAGGCCTTCGCTGCAAACTCGGGTCGTAAAGCTCCGACAGGTTGCGCCCGCGGTTTCGCAAGCGACTCGCATTGCGGCTCCAACACCATCGGCGTCCGATTCAGCAAAGGCGATAACGGCCGAACCCGAGCCGCTCAGGGCGGCGCCCACGGCCCCCGAATCGTAGGCTACCTCGAGCATTTGCGATAAAGCCGGGTGCAGCGGAGAACGGTGGGGCTGATGCAGTCTGTCGCGCATTGCTTCGGCCAGAATCGAGTAGTCCGACTGCTGCAGGGCGGCAATTAAGAGGGCCGCGCGGGAGAGGTTGAATACGGCGTCGGCAAAGTCCACTCTCGACGGCAGGACCGATCTGGCGCGCTCGGTCTCGATGCGCGTTTCGGGTACCGCAACCGCTATCTCAAGGTTGCTGGGGAACGGCACTTTGGTCCATACCGGCTCCGACCCGGCTTGCGCGATAACCGAGAGTCCTCCGGTCAATGCGGGTATCACGTTGTCCGGATGTCCTTCCATGGCCGTGGCTTCTTCGATCAGTCGAGACTGGCGGACCTCAATGCCGGCGGACCGACACGCGGCCACGATTCCGGTCACGGTGGCGGCGGCGCTGCTGCCGAGTCCCCGCGAGACCGGTATCCGCGAAACCTGCCGGACGGACCGGTGACGAAACTCCGCGCCGAGCGCGCTGGAATACTTGATTGCGGCGTCGAGGACTCGGTTCGACGCATCGGTCGGGGTTTCTCCGGCGGCTTCACCCGAAACCTCGACGGATGTCGTTTCGGAGACCTCAAAGCGGTATTCGTCGTACAGGTCCAGGGCGAGACCCAGCGTGTCGAATCCCGGTCCGAGGTTTGCGGACGTTGCGGGTGTGAGGATAGTGAACGGCTGGTCGTTGCGGTTCAAGCGCGGTTCCGGATGCCCACGGCTACCCGGCGCGCGCGCGCCGGCAGCCCGACGCGCGTGGGTGGATTGAACATCGGTACTCCTCGGTGTATGGATACACTGACCAAGGCTCCCAACGCTATTAAAGTAACCACCAGAGAACTGCCCCCCGAGCTCATCAATGGCAGCGTAATGCCGGTAACCGGAGCTATCCCGATATTCATGCCTATGCTGACGAACACTTCGAAAACCAGCAAGACCAATATGCCGGCGGCCAGATAGCGGCCAAAGTCGTCGCTGGCGCGGATGGCCACGACAAGCGCGTAGGCGAAGATGATGCTGAAGAGTGACAGGACCATTATTGAACCGACGAAACCAAGATGCTCCGCGATGACGGCGAATATGAAGTCGGTATCTCGAACGCGCAAGAATTCTAGCTGGCTCTGCGTCGCTCCGGCGCTGCCCCTGCCCCACAATCCACCTGAGCCAACGGCGATTCGGGCCTGCAAGACGTTGTAGCCAGAGCCCAGCGGATCGATGGTGGGGTCGAAGAAGGTCACGACTCGCTCACGCATGTACGGCCTCATAAGAAACCAGCCGAGCGGCGCGGCGGCAATCGAAAGCAGAACCACGGCGCCCAAATGCAAAATCCGCGACCCGGCGATGAACGCGATTCCGAACCAGATGACGAAGAAAATCATGGCGGTTCCGAAGTCGGGCTGCAAAAGAGTGAGCGCAATAGGCAGGGCGGGAATCAGAGCGGACAGCGCGAATACGCGGAATTTAATCGGCTGGCCCTGATACTTTGCAAAGAATCTGGCCAGAAGAACGATTTCGGTAAATTTGGCTAGCTCGGATGGCTGGAACTGCAAGGGGCCAAAGAGAAACCAGCGCTGCGCGCCGTACCGGGTGACGCCAAAGAAGAGCACCAGCAAGAGGGCCAGTACGCTCACCGCGAATAGCACCCACGCGATCATGCCGACGGCGCGATAATCGGAGTACGCCATCAACGTGAACAGGCAAATCCCAACCAGAGCAAACACCGATTGGCGGACAATTTGACTGTCCATGCCCGCGGACGGCGGCAGACCGATCCGTGAGAGCGTTATGAGTCCCAGGGCGATCAGACCCAGGATCGACAGCGCGGCGGCCGCGTCCATAGGGCGTGGTCGCGGGCGGTCCATCATCCCGAGGGACCGCCCGGCGCGTTGAATGGAATGTACCGCATTGGCGGCACGTTGTCCGTGAAATACAGCTCCACGAGGTCGCGCGCAACGGGCGCCGCGGCCAGCGACCCTTCGCCTCCGTCTTTTATCAATACGACAAAGGCGATTCGCGGAGAGTCGGCGGGCGCGTATCCGACGAACCAGGCATGGCTCGGAGCATTGCCGTCGCGGTCTTTCGGACCCGCGTATTCGGCGGTGCCTGTCTTGCCCGCCATCGTTACGACCGATGTCCTGGCTCGACCGCCCGTTCCCTGAGGACCGTTCACGGTTTCGACCAGCCCCCGCTGGATCAACGACAGGTTCGTCGGGCTGACGTCGATCTTGCCGATCTCTTCGACCGGGGGAACGTTTACGACTTCGCCGTCGGCGTCCTCGATTCGATCGACGATCCTTGGTTTGAAGAGCGTCCCGCCGTTACCGATGGCGGCGTACATATTCACAAGCTGCAAGGGGGATGCCTGCATCAGCCCCTGGCCGATCGCGGCCTGGTATGTGTCGCCGGTCACCCAGGGCGCGCTGAGGTTCTCATTCTTCCACTTGTGGTCGGGTACGACTCCGGCCGCCTCGTTGGGAAGGTCGATGCCGGTAGGAGTGCCGAAGCCGAAAGACCGGCCGAACTCTGCAAGTCGACGCTCGCCCAGCCCTTTGAACTCAGTGTAAGGATTGCCTCCGGAGATGTTGTAGAAATAGACGTTGCAAGACTCCGAAATCGCTCGGTGGAGATTGACGGTTCCGTGCCCGGTGAGCAGCCAGTCATAGAAAACCCACCCACTGGGCAATATCAGGTGGCCGGCGCATTCAATGGAAGTTGACGGCTCGGCGACGTTTTCCTCCAGAGCGCCGGCCGCCGCCACCAGTTTGTAGGTCGACCCCGGCGGGTAGAGGCCGGAGATGGCGTGGTTGAGAAGCGGGCGCCGCGAATCGTTCGCCAGTCGCTGAAAATCGTCAACGGAGATGCCCTCCGCAAACAGGGCGTTGTCGAAGGAGGGATAACTGACCATGCTCAGAACGTCGCCATTATTGGGGTCGAGGATGATAGCGACGCCCGCGCCGCGTTCGCCCAGATACCTGTTCATTAGTTCGGTGGCGTTTTCCTGGAGGTCGGCGTCGATGGTGAGGAAGATATTCCCGCCGGACTTCGGCTGGGTTGCGGCCAGCTCGCGAACTTCGCGTCCAAGAGCCTCTACTTCGATCAACCTCCGCCCGTCTTCGCCGCGGAGCTGTGCTTGAAAGCTCTTTTCAATTCCCACGAGGCCGATATCTTCGTCGAACCTCGCGCCGCGCTGCGCGAACTCGGCAGCCCGTTCGGCCGGGATGGGACCGATATATCCCACGATCGCGCCGAGAGTCTCACCCTTTGAGTATTCACGCCTGGTCGAATCCCGGATTTCGATCCCCGGAAGCTCGAGAAACCTTTCGGCGACTATGAGGGCAGTCTCCCGGTCGACCTCGCGCGCGACCCTGACAGGCTCCGCAGGGTTGGAGCGTCCCAAGGATACCGCCAGCTCGATTTCGTCCCGATTTTCGTCTGTAAGCTCGGCCAGCAGAGTCGATACAGGCTGCGTATCGACCTCCGGAATATCCGCGGGGGTTGCCCAAATGCTAAAAACCGGCGTGTTCCGCACCAGTTGCCTGCCCACGCGGTCGAAGATCAGACCTCTTACCGGGGGGACCGATATGGACCGGGTCCGGTTGGTTTCCGCCTGACTGACAAACTCGGAGGCTTGCGTGATCTGAAGCTGCCATAGCCGTCCCGCAAGCGCGGCGATGCTAACGCCGGCCAGTCCGCCTATCAACAGCGACCTGCGGCTCTTGCTCGCGGGCCTGCCCGTTCCTCTTAGCGATGATTCTTTGGACTGTGACATGAATATCTTCGCCAGCCTGAGAATTGCCGGGCTTGCTAGCTCATCGTGTATCGGCGCCGCGCCCGCGTGATGCGCTCGAGCAAGGTCACGGGACGGTATATCAGCACGCAAGCCATGAGGTTAACGGTTACGGCGGCCGGCGTTGTCGTTACGATAGCGCTTAGCCAGTCAACCGGGTAACCCTGCACGGCGAGTATCAGCATCATTGTCGGATAGTAAACGAGAGTCCCTAGCAGAGACGCCAATAGCGCCCAGATAAGGTTTGTTCGGAACAGGCCCGCGCCGCCCATGGAGGCGACGAAGGTGGCCAGGCTTAGAGCGAGCATGTTCGAGCCGGCGGGGACTCCGCTCAGGACGTCGAGCAGGAATCCGGCCCCGAAACCCCAGAACATCAAATCTTTAGGTCTGGCGACCGCGGCCCACGTGGCGAGGAAAACGAGCACCAGATCGGGAATTACGCCGAAAACCTCGAATCCGGGGGAAACGGAACTCTGGAAAAGTGCGGCGAGCAATATCAGGACGGCGACGATGTATCGCCGAGACGAAGCTTCCGTTCCGGGAACCCGCCTCGCCGCTATCAGGCTGCGTCGCCCGCGCGCAAGCATCCTAGCCGCCCTCGTCGGCCACGATGATCTGAATGGTTTCGAGCTGGTCGGTGTCTACGAACGGCCTGACGTCGGCTTCCTTCATGACGCTCGCGCTCGTCGTGCGGATATTTACGACCTGGCCGACCAGGATGCCCTTCGGGAAGCCGCCGCCCAGGCCCGAGGTGACTACGAATTGGCCGGGCTCGATCTTCTGATTCTCCAGAATCTGCCCCATTACCAGGTGATTGTGCGACCGGCCGGTGGCTGATCCGTCGGCGTCGGCGTCGGCGCCCTGAACGCTGACGTTGACCACGCTGCTGACGCTTGTAATAGGCAAGATTTTCGCGGTGTTGCTCGTGGTTTCGACGACGCGTCCAACAAGCCCGCCCCGCCACACCGCGGCCATCCCTTCCTCGATACCGGAGGACGCGCCTTGATCGATCAATATCGTACCCAGGAGATTGGAGCTGTCACGCCCAACGACGTGCGCCGCGACCAGGGTTAGCTGCGGGTTCTCGCGAACGTACTTGGCGGCCTCGCGCAGGGCGACGTTTTCGCGGGCGGTGACTCTGAGACGGGCGATTTCCGCCAGCAGTTCCGCGACCGTGGCGTTGAGACGTTCGTTGTCGGACCGCAGATTGCCAAAGCGGCGCAGGTCCTCGAGCGTGCCCGCGGCGGAGGATGAAACTCCGCTGATCATTCGTTGAACCGGATTGGAAGCGCGCAAAATGATGTCTTCGACAGGTGACAGCGCCCCGTTGTTGTGCAGCACGGAGAAGCCGAGCGAAAGCGCCGAAAGCAGTATGAGCCAGTAAAGCGACGTTCGCGCTCTCATTGGTCAGACGGTCTTTGAATCACTACAACGGGTATTGGTTGTCCGATATGAAAATCTCGCGATAAGCGGCCAGATTTTGAAGACAGGAACCGGTGCCGCGAACCACGCATTCAAGTGGACTGGGCGCTATGACGACCGGGATATCCGTGCCTTCCTCCAGACGCTTATCCATTCCGTTCAGGAGCGCTCCACCGCCCGCAAGGTAGATGCCGTGCTCCATTATGTCCGCCAGCAGTTCGGGAGGCGTTGCTTCCAGCGCCAGTTTTACATTCTCGACGATTTCGTCGACCGTTGAGGAAATGGCGTCCCTGACCTGGCCGCTTGTAAGTTCAAGGGCGCGCGGAAGGCCGGTATTCAAATCTCGCCCGCGAACGAACGTCGTACCGTCAGTGCCGTTGTCCGCGGCGCATCCAATTTCGATCTTGCAGGCTTCGGCGGTGCGCTCGCCAATCAGCAGCGAATGATCGGATCTGACGTAGTCGACGATCTGTTCGTCAATTTCATCCCCGGCGACTCGGATCGAATGGCTGATCACGATGCCGCCGAGTGAAATGACTGCTACCTCGGTGGTGCCTCCGCCGATATCGACAATCATGTTGCCGGCGGCTTCCTGTACCGGCTGTCCGATGCCGATTGCGGCGGCCATCGGCTCCTCGATCAGATAGGCCTCGCGCGCGCCGGCCTCGAGCGCGGCCTCGTGGACGGCTCTTTTCTCGACCTCGGTCACGCCAGAAGGAATCCCGACGATGACCCTCGGGCGCGGCAAGAACGGCGTCTCGTCGTGGACGCGGTGGATGAAGTATCGGAGCATGGTTTCGACAGTCTCGAAGTCGGCGATGACGCCGTCGCGCAAAGGTCGAACCGCGACGATGTTGGTGGGGGTTCGGCCAACCATCTTCTTGGCTTCGGTGCCGACTGCCAGGACCTTGCCGGTTCTCGTGTCCGTCGCCACGACGGACGGCTCCGAGATGACCACGCCAACGTCGCGTACGTAAACGAGCGTATTCGCGGTGCCGAGGTCTATTCCGAGGTCGCGCGAGAACAGGCCGAGAAGTGCGCTTATGGGGCGAAACATCTAGACAACTCTCCGCCTTGGGCCTCCCGCCGAAGAAGCAAACATGCTGACCGTCGAGTTCCGGTGTGATTCGAAGTTTAGCGCCGAGACGTGTGATGAATAGACAAAACGGCGGTTTGCTCCTACATACGACCGGCAGACGGCTATTCTCACTTGAGAAAGCCTAGCCCGGCGGACCCAGAAGAGCGGCTTCGACAACTTCGCCCATGTGCCTTGCCAGTACGAAGTTGAGATCGCGCCTCGCCTTGTCGGGAACGTCGTCGAGTTCGCGAGCATTGGCCTCGGGCATTATGAACTGCTTCAGGCCGGCCCGATGCGCCGCGAGAATCTTTTCCTTCAATCCTTCGGTGCGGAGGATTCGCCCTCTTAGTGTAATTTCCCCGGTCATTGTCGTGTCTTTGCGGACGGCTCTCCCGGAGAGAGCCGAGGCGAGCGCGGTGGCAATGGTGATCCCGGCGGACGATCCGTCCTTCGGTATTCCGCCGTGGGGAATGTGGACGTGGAAGTCCATGCTGTCGAATTTTCGTTGATCGATGCCGAATTCGGCCGCGTGAGACCTCAAGTAGGTCTGGGCGGCTTTGACCGACTCCTTCATCACGTCGCCCAGCTGTCCGGTTGTCATAAGACCGCCGTTGCCCTCATTGACGATGACTTCAACGGGCATCAGCTCGCCGCCCGAAGCGGTTCTGAATACACCGGTGGCGGTGGCTACTTCGTCCTTTTCCTCGGCGGCCCCGAACCTGAATTTGGGCGGTCCCAGGTATTTCGGAATGGACCGCGTCGTTAGCCTGACCGACGATTTGTCGCCCTCGGCAAGCCTGAATGCCCGCCTTCGACACAACGTCGCTATCTCGCGCTCGAGGCTGCGGACTCCAGCTTCTCGCGTGTATTCGCGAATGATGCGTTGCAGGGCGCTCCTGCCCACCTTGAGGTGTTCTTCTTTCAATCCGTGTTCGCGGAGCTGACGCGGCAGCACGAAATTTTCGGCTATGGCGGTTTTCTCATCTTCGATGTAGCCGGGGATCTCAACCACTTCCATGCGGTCGACGAGCGCGGGAGGCAGGCCATAGAGCGTATTCGCGGCTGCTATGAAGAGCACGTTTGAAATGTTGTACGGAATCTCAAGATAGTGGTCCGAGAACGCGTGGTTCTGCTCAGGATCGAGCACTTCGAGAAGAGCGGTCGTCGGGTCGCCGCGAAAGTCGATACCGAGCTTGTCAATCTCGTCGAGCATGAACACTGGATTTATCGTTCCGGCCTCGCGCATCGTTTGCAGAATGCGGCCCGGCATCGAGCCGATGTACGTTCGCCGGTGCCCCCGGATTTCCGCTTCGTCGCGCACTCCGCCCAGCGTGACGCGGACGAATTTCCGGCTCATCGAATCGGCGATCGCCTGGCCCAGGCTCGTCTTGCCGACCCCCGGCGGGCCAACGAGGCAGAGTACGGGGCTCCGCATTCGTCTGGAGAGCTTCCTAACCGAAAGATATTCGAGAATTCGCTCTTTGACCGGATCCAGACCAAAGTGACTTTCGTTTAGAACTTGCTCGGCCACCGCGATGTCCAGGCGGTCGCGGGTCCTTTTCTTCCAGGGCAAGTCGAGTATCCATTCCACGTAGTTCCGGATTACATTGATCTCCGGAGTGCCGGGAGGCATGGAATTAAGCCGGTCGACCTCCTTGGTTACCCGCTCCCTGACCGCCGGCGGATACGATCCCCGCTCAAGTCGATCGGCGAGCTCCCGGGCTTCGCGGGCGGCGAGGTCGGTCTCGCCAATCTCCTTGGTTATCGCCTTCATCTGTTCTTTGAGAACGTAGGCGTGCTGCGCTTTCTCGACCTTGGCGTTTATCTTCGACTCGATAGACTTGCCGGTTTCGAGGAGCTCGATTTCGCTAACGACGATTCCGTGCAGACGTCGAAGGCGCTCCGATACCTGCTCCAGCTCGAGCAACTCCTGCAACTGCAGGAATGGAATGTCCATGGAGGACGCGACC
The DNA here is from genome assembly GCA_965218195.1 of Chloroflexota bacterium. Classification (GTDB taxonomy): domain Bacteria; phylum Chloroflexota; class UBA11872; order UBA11872; family VXNJ01; genus JAPOVO01. The sequence goes on along the minus strand of OZ244593.1, from coordinate 2,707,780 downwards.
ACGTCGGCCAGCACCGAGGGACTCTCGGCATTCATCGCCCTTATGTAGACATCTTCGGGCAGGTTCTCGCTAAGATCGACGACCTTCTTGAAGAGCCGCAACATTCCGCTGTTCATCGCCTCTGCCTCGGGCTCCGCTTCGGGGGATTCGCGGACAACCCAGCCGAGTCCCCGAAAGTACGGCCTCTCCTGCGCAAACTCGTGGACGCGGATCCGGCGGCGCCCTTCGACCAGAACGCTTGTCGTCCCGTCGGGAAGCTTCAGCATTCTGGCAACGTGGGCTTGAGTGCCTACCGTAAAGAGATCATCGGCGGTGATCGACTCCTTGTCCGGGTCCTGCTGTGCGACGATGAGAATTCGCTTGTCGCTTGCCATTGCGGCCTCGATGGCGGCGATGGATATATCGCGTGACACCAGCAAGGGACTCATGACTTCACGGACGGGAAACAGGACGGTGCCGCGAACGGGCAGAACGGGCAAATCCACAGGGTCGGGACCATCGTCATCGTCGTCGATTTCGACATCGACGCTGATGATTTCGCCCTCTTCGAACTGATTTTCGGAGTAGCTTCGATCCGGATCGCCTGGAAGCCAGACTTTTTCTTCTTCGCTACTCAAGTTCATCACCTCACAATTGGAATCGTCTTCTAATCGATACCGAGTCGCTGCAAGAGCGCCCGCGGGTTTTCTTCAAGAACAGTGGCGGCTTCGGACTCCGACAAGCCCGCGCCCCGCGCTATTTTCCACGCGCGATCCGCGGTGAGAACGTCGCCCGGCTGATGAGCATCGCTGTTTACGATCATGGGAGCGCCCGCCTGACGGCAGACCGAAGCCACCAGCCCGTTGGCGAGTCCATGGCCGGAACGCCCCGAGAGTTCCACGAACTTGCCCGAATCTCGGGCGATCTCGGCGGTTTCTTGGTCGAGGAGTCCGGGATGAGCGATCACGTCGACGGCGTGAGAAGTCGCCGCGGCGTGGTTTGTGCCCGGCGGCACGTCCTCGGAAATCGTTTCTCCGTGAACTACGACGAGCTCGGCTCCCAGTTCCTTGGCGCGCAGGGCCGCAAGGTCGATTTCGGAGGGCGGCACATACGTGAGCTCGACCCCGGGCAAGACCCTGATGTCCCAGCTGTCAGACGCGGTCCGGCAGCTTCCGACCAGCGAGCCGAGCAACCGGTCGAGGTCCGCGAGGCCGGCGTGGTCGGTTATTGCGAGGACATCGCAGCCGTGGCGGTAACACCGATACGACAGTTCGAGCGGCGACAGCGCGCCGTCGCTCAAAAACGTATGGGTGTGAAAGTCGTAAAGCAACTACTACCGTCCAATCGACTGCCCGTACATTGTGAAGAGGTCTGTATCTAAACAATTATCGCAGGTCGGGAAAGCCAGGGCTGGACAGATTTCAACAAGCAATGCGGCCGCTCTCGCTTCGCGGCCCCGCCAATGGCTGGTTGGGAACCGGCCCTGAAGTCCAGTGAGCCGAGTTTATATTCAATCTGCAATCCTTTCGTTGGACGCTCCGCGCGTCAGAAGCGGGATTCGACCACGAGTAGGGTTTGAGTTGAGGAAATCGCGCGTGTTTCCGTTACCGTTGTCTGGACTCCATACTTGGCGGTGGAAAAGCGCTCCGATCGCTGAATCGCTCGCATATACGAAGGCAGGCGTTACTGACCGTGGCCGAAAAAACTTCCGGCGAATCGGTGTTCGAATACTACAACCGCGGCTACAACGTGGGCGTCGGCGGCGCCGTGGTCAAAGATGGACGGTTGCTGCTGGTGCGTCGGGCAAGCGCCTATGGCCGAGGGAACTGGCAAATACCCGGCGGGTTCATCGAGCGCGGGGAAACGATGGAAGACGCCGTCGTTCGCGAAGTGGAGGAGGAGGCGGGCGTCACCGCGTCTCCAAGAGGAATACTGGCCGTGCGCAACAGGCTGTTCGATGGCTCGAACAGCACTTACGTGGTTTTTCTGATGGACTGGACCGGCGGCATACCGCGGCCGGACGGAACGGAGACGGACCGCGCCGAGTGGCTGGAGCTCGATGAAATCAGAGCGCTCAAGAGCCGTCCGTCGATAAACCTGGTTTTAGCGGAAGCGGCTCTGGGCGAGACTGCCGGCCTGCTTACCGGCAAGCAGGTGGTGAGCAGTGCGGCGGGCGACACCTACACGCTTTTCGTGGGATAAAAAGCTCCAGGCATGGCCGCGCGCTTGCGAATCGACGGCTGAGGTGGATGTCTGGCCGCTCGTTTTGCTGATTATTCGAACGGTTCACGCCACCGCGGCGGCGATCTGGGTCGGAGGCGGGATCGTATTGCTCGTTGCGATAATGCCCGCGCTCCTTGAGGCGGAGGGGGGCCGGTCGGCGAAATTGGCCGCGGGCTTAGCGGCCAGGTTCGGCAGGTTTGCCGGCGGCGCAATTGGAGTGTTTGTGATAACCGGCGGTATCTTGACGTTCGAGCGGCTTGCCCAGCCAGGCGTAACCCCCGCCTACGGTACGGTGCTCGCGATCAAAGTCGCGCTTTCCTTTCTGGCATTTGGCCTCGTGTGGCAAAAAGGGGCGTGGCTGGAAGGCTGGGAGGCGAAGCCGATCGGCAGCCTCATCAAGTCTCTCAGGACAAGCCGGAGCGCGCTGGCGGTCGCGATTGGGCTGGTGATCTATTTCGTTTCGATACTGGCGCAATATCTTTTCGAGCAAAGCCTTCGGCAGGGTTGAAGCGTTCCAAGGTTGACTGGTCTTGAGGGGCGCGCTAGTCCGTATACTGAGCAACGCCATGAGAATTTCAGAACCGGGTAGAGTCGAGCCGGCCAATGGCGGTCGCGGCGGCCGGCCGCGGTGAGGGACGCAGAGTTGATTTCCTCCGAAGCGCCCCTCCGCGGGTTTCGGTTACCGCCGCTCCGCTTTCTAATTCCGTCGGCTGTTATCGTCCTGGCGGCGGGATTCCTCGTCTGGTCGGCGACGCGGGCCGCCGCGGTCTATTACCTGACGCTTGACGAAGTCTTGGTCCAGGGCCAGGCGATATCGGGAAAAGCGATAAGAGTGGAAGGAACCGTAAAAGACGGTTCCATAGAACGGGCCGAAGGCGCTCCGGGAATCAAATTCACGCTTACGGATAACGTGCGAGAGATTCCGGTGGTCTATGAACGAACACCTCCCGATTTGCTTGGCTATTCGACGGAACAGCGGTATCAGGATGTCGTGGTGGAAGGGAAAGTCGACAGAGCGGGGGTCTTGCAGGCGAGGAATTTGCTCGTAAAACACGGCCCCGAGTTCCAGCCGGTCGAATCCCTGGAAGCGCAATGATTCGCACACTCCCGGCAAGTTGTATTGCAAGTTGATCGACGTTCGCAGCCGGGGCGGGCGTCGCCGCACGGGAGACGTTTAGCGAGCAGTGAGGCGCCGGCCGCAAGCGCGCAATCGGTAACCTGCCGATTAGGTCGAGCGTTTGCGCTTAGAGATATTTCCTTCGAAGTCTTCCCGGGCGACCGGCTGGCCCTTCTCGGGCCCAACGGTTCGGGGAAGACAACCCTCCTCAAAGTTCTGGCCGGACTCCTTACACCGACCGCCGGGGCGGTCGTCGTGTGCGGACTGGATACCGGCCGAAGCCAGGTCGCGTTCCGGAGGGGCGTCGGTTACGCGGGGCATCGTCCTCACCACTACGCGGACTTGACCGTGAGGGAAAACCTGGTGATGGTCGCCAGGACTTTCCTGGTTGACGACCCTGTTTCCAGGATAGACAGACTGACTCGTGATCTCGATATCGAGTCTTACCGGGACTTGCGGGCGGGAGCGTTGTCGCGCGGACAGCAGCAGCGGCTCGCCCTGGCGATTGCGTTGTTGCCGGGTCCGCGGCTGCTCTTGCTAGACGAACCTGAGGCGGCGCTGGATGCGGCGACACGGGGCAAGCTGGGATGGATTTTCGAAACCCATGCCCGCGACGCCGGAATCATATTCGCCACCCACGATCTGGCGAGCGCGTCGGATCTGGCCCAGCGCGCGCTGGTCTTGAATCGCGGGAGTATGGTGGGCGAGTTTGCGCTTGAGGCAGGCGGCGCGGATGGACTGCGCGAGAACGTCGTTGCGGCGCTCCGCGCCTCGCGCGCAGTGCGTCCGGGGACGGGAGGCCGGACCGCCCCCCGATCGAATGAGCAGATTGCGAATGCTGGAATTCGGGCCGTAGGGCGAGCCGATACCCTGAGGCAGATGGGCGCCTTGATGAGTAAAGACGTACGGCTCGAATGGCGGACGCGCGAGATCGTTCCCGCTCTTGCCGTCCTGAGCCTCCTTATGGTCATAGCCTTCAGCCTGGCGTTTGTCGCTCCAGCCGAAGACGTGCCGGCCGTGGCGGCGGGCGTGTTATGGGCGAGCTTGATTTTCGGGACCCTGATCGGCGGTCTAAGGAGCTTTTCCGCCGAACGCGATCAGGGGACCATCGAGGCGCTGGTGCTTACGCCGGTGCTGCGCGCCGCCATCTATCTGGCCAAGGCGGGCGTGAATTTCGCTTTTCTGACGCTGGTCGGCTTGTTGACACTTGTGAGTGTCGCGGTCTTGTTCGACGTCGAGCTGATCAGATGGGAGATGCTGGGGCTGCTCGCGCTAGGCGCCGCCGCGCTCTCATCGGTGGGTTCGCTCTACGGAGCGGTAGCGGCCAACGTCCGCGCCAGGGAGCTGCTGATCCCGGTGCTGCTGCTGCCGGTCGCGTTGCCGATACTGATCGCCGGAGTCGCGGCCACGCTTTCGGTTTTGGACGTTACGAGCAATGCGTCACAATTCCCCTGGGTAGGACTTCTTTCCGGATTCCTTGCCATACTGGCGAGCTTGGGGGCGATTCTCTTTGATCATGTGCTGGGCGAGTAATCGTTTGTCAAGGGCGGCAAGCTGCTGATGGACCGTAACGTCGAAGTCGGTCGCCCCGGTCTCCTGCGCGGGGCGGGCGCTACCACATTGATCCTAGTGGCCGTCACCGCCGTCGTGATGGCGGCGGCTATCTTCATGATGTTTCTATATGCGCCGACAGAGGCCGTCCAAGGCGATTTGCAGCGGCTCTTTTACGTGCACATGTCGACGGCGCTGATCGGATACGTCAGCTTCTTTCTCGTATTTCTGGGCGGGGCGATCTATCTAGCGAGAGCTTCGGTCTGGTGGGACCGGCTTGCCAGGGCTGCCGCCACTATCGGAGTGGTCTTCATCACCATCGTCCTGATCACGGGCTGCCTTTGGGGGTCCAAAGTTTGGGGCGCGTGCTGGACGTGGGACCCGCGGCTGACGACGACGCTGATTTTGTGGTTCATCTACGTTGGCTACCTGATGCTCCGAGGATATGTCGACGACCCGCAGGCCAGGATGCGGCTGGCGGCGATCGTTGGAATAGTCGGGTTCGTCGTGGTTCCCATCAACTACATGTCGGTCGAATGGTGGCGAAGTTTGCACCCGAAGGCCACCGTCATTCGTCCGGAGGGTCCGGGGCTGTCGTCTGAGATGCTATTGACGTTGCTGGTGACGATGGTGGCGTTCTTGCTGCTCTACGTCGTTTTGCTTCGACATCAACTGAAGCTGGAATACCTTATCGACGAGCTTGAAGAACTGCGGTTTCGCAGGTTGCTCGAGGAGCCTGATCTGTGACTGAGAATTCGACGTTTCTTCTGTTCATGTTCATCGGCTTTGCCGTAGTGTGGCTGGGGATAATTGCCTACGTCATGTACGTCGGCGCGCGGCTTCGAGCGGTAGAGCGGGACCTGGAGTCGTTGCGCACGCCAGCGGCAGATGCGCCGGACCCGCAGTCTGGTTCGGATAGGGACCAAGACTAGGCGTCTATGGCCGACGCTATGCGGAGATCATGCTCGATCTCGCCGATATAGGGCGAATCGCCGTCGCGCTCGCGCTCGGCCTTGCCGTCTATGCGCTCGGCGGGTCGCTGGCGGCGGTCAGATTCAACGCCCCTCAAATGGCTCTGAGCGCGCGAAACGCAACGGGAGCGGCGGCACTGGTTACGACCATCGCTATCGCGGCCCTTGCTGTGGCGTTCATGACCCGTGATTTTTCCATACGGTTCGTCGCCGAGAACTCGAGCCGGGCCATGCCCGCGGGACTCACCCTCTCCGCTGTCTGGGGCGGCCAGGCCGGATCACTTCTGTACTGGTCGTGGATTCTTGCGATTCTGTCCGCCGCCGCGAGCTTTCGGGTCTGGGCGAGCGGCCTGGAGCATCGCGTCTGGGTGACTGCAACGCTGGCGATGGTGCTGAGCGTATTTCTCGGTCTGGTGACGTTCGCGGCCTCGCCGTTCGAGGAGCTGCCCGCGGCGCTGCCCGATGGCAGGGGGCTGAATCCGCTTCTCTGGGACAGCGGTATGCAAATCCACCCGCCCCTGCTGCTTGCGGGATACGTTAGCTTCACCGTTCCGTTCGCCTTCGCGATAGCGGCGCTGGCGACGGGACAGGTCGGCCGCGAGTGGATCCGCGCGGTTAGAGGCTGGATGCTGCTCGCCTGGGCGCTCCAGAGCGCGGGACTCCTGTTCGGCGCCTGGTGGGCCTATCGGGTGCTGGGCTGGGGAGGCTATTGGGGCTGGGACCCTGTCGAAAACGTGGCGCTTATCCCGTGGCTCGTCGCGACCGCCTATCTGCATTCCGCGATAGTGCAGGAACGGCGTGGAATGCTGAAGCTCTGGAACGTCTCGCTCGCCATAGCGGCGTTCATCCTGGCCATTCTGGGGACGTTCGTCGTCCGAAGCGGAATCCTTACGTCGGTCCACTCGTTTGCGAACTCGGACATCGGACCCGCGCTTTTCGCCTTTCTCGGAGTCGTTTTGTTGGGATCTATCGTCTTGATCGTCTACCGCCTGCCGCTGCTTCGCGCGGACAGGCATTTTGAAGCGGCAACCTCGCGGGAAGCCGGGTTTCTTTTCAACAACCTGCTTCTGGCGACCGTCGCGGCGGCAACGTTTTGGGGGACGATGTTTCCGCTCATATCGGAGATATTTCGCGGCTCGAAGATGGCGGTTGGCGCGCCGTTTTACGATCAGGTCAACGGCCCGCTGATCCTGGGTCTGGTCGTTCTGGCGGGGGTTGGACCGCTTCTCGCCTGGCGCAGCGGAGCCTCGCGGCGAGTGCTGGGGCGGTTTGTGTGGCCGGTGGCGACCGCCGCGCTTGTCAGCGTACTGCTGGTCGCTCTCGGAATGCGGGCGGGACTTGCCGTTTTGGCCTTTGCCGCCTGCGGGTTTACCGCGGCGTCGATCACCTTTGAGTTCGGCCGCGCAATATTGGGCTACAAGCGAAGCCGGCAAACGACGCTCTGGACCGCTGCGGGGAAAGCGTTACTCTCCAATCGGCGCAGGCATGGGGGCTACGTCGTGCATCTTGGCATCGTCTTGATTGCGGTCGGCGTGATCGGTTCAACGTTTTTCTCGGTCGAGAAGGCCGTATCTTTGGATCCCGGAGAATCCGCCGCCGTGGGCGGCTATGAGATTGCGTTCGAGCGGTTGGTCTTTCGCGGGTCGCCGGACCTCGAGACGGTGGATGCAATCGTTCACACGTCGAAGAACGGTTCTCCGCAATCGTCGTTGGAAGCCGGCCGTCGAATTCATCGAGGCTGGGAATCTCAACCCGTCTCCTCCGTCGGCATCGCAACGACGCTGCCGCGGCTTGACGACATATACGTGCTGCTTTCCAACTGGGACTCCGAGACCGGCGGCGCAACCTTGCGGGTGATCGTCAATCCCCTCGTCAGCGTTATCTGGTTCGGTGGCGTCGTCTACTTCGGCGGCGTTCTGGTCGTGGCGTCGCCTGGCGGCCTGAGGCGTGGGGTGCGGTCGTTCGAGCCTGAGCGCGCGGCGCCCAAAGCTGCGACGACGGGCGCTTGAGACCGCTTCGCGCCGCCGCGGCGGTATTCCTCCTCCTGGCGCTGTCGGTCAGCGCAGCGGTCGCTCAGGACCCGTATGAGGAGCGGATGTGGGAAATAGCCGAAAAGGTGGCCTGTCCGGTTTGCGAGGGGCAGTCGGTAAAAGACTCCAACGCCCAGCTTGCTCGTGAGATGCGCGCCCTGATCGTTGAGCGGCTGCGGTTGGGAGACGATCCCGACGCCATCATCCAGTTTCTTGCCGATCGGTACGGCGAGGGCATCCTTATGGACCCTCCCAAGACCGGACTTGGGCTTGGCGTCTGGATAGGTCCCTTAATCTTCCTCGCGGCCGGCATGGCGATGGTGGCCTACTTGCTCACGCGTCGCCCCCGCGGTCTTTCGCCGTCCTATGCGCACGACGGCGCCGGGCCGCAAATGGACGAACATCCGGCGCAAGAGCGCGAGCCGAGATGAGCGCCGCCCTCCTTGTAATTCTGATCGCGGGATTCGCCGCGTCGTTCGGTGCGATCATCGCGCCTTTGCGGCGCGGACGGAGACAAGTCGACGCGGAAGATCGCGAAATGACCGCGCAGCTTGGAGTCGATGCCGAGATTCAACTTGCGGTCGACGAGTTGAGTGAGGTCGAGACCGAGTACGCGGACGGCTATCTCGCTCAGGATGAATATGTAAGTGAACGGCGTCTGTCGGGAGCGCGATTGCGGCAGCTTCGCCGCCGCAAAGAAAACCGGATATCAATGCTCGAACGCGCTATCGACGCTCGTGTCGGGGCGTCGAATTCGGGATCTTCAAGCCAAGTGGAGTTCGAAAGCCCCGATCTGGCGCGAGAGCAATCCGGACTCACCGCCGTTAGGTCGGCGGAAGCGCCCGCCTCGCGGCGAGGAGTGCTGATCGGCGCGGGTAGCGTGGCCGCGCTGGCGTTCGTAACAGGCGTGATCGTACTGGTTTCGCTGGGCCGCGCCGCGCCGCCGCAAACACCCGTGGCGGAAGTCGTGCTGCAAGACTATCGAACGCTCGTAGGCTTCGGAGGACGCGCGATCGACGGGCTGATCCTGGGGCATGGGGCGGGAATCCATCTGAGCGGGGACGGCGGGAAGAACTGGGCGGCGGTTTATGGCGGCGGTGCGGTGAACTCGCTGGCGGTCTCGCCCGGCGTGGTCTACGTCGCCGGCAAGGGGCTTTTTATAGCGACCGACCTGCAATCCGACTGGCGGGAAATCACGCCGCCGGACAGCAGCGGCGAGTTCATTGCGGCGGCTGTCGATCCCGCCGCGGCCTACGCCTTAACCGCGGTCGATAGCGACGGCAACGTCTTTACGAGTGCGAACGCCGGCGAAAGCTGGGAGCGGCTGCCGGTGGCGGCGCCCTCCTCGACAAGATCGTTGACCATAATGCCAACGCGCGGATTGATGTACGTCGGAACCACCGACCAGGGTGTCCTTGCGGGGGACGGGCGGGATCAATGGGCGAGCGCCAACGGCTTCGTGAATGGGGCGCTTCCGACCGTCCATGCTCCGTCCATCGTCTACGACGCTCTGAGCGGGGACTCGTTCGAGGGAGTCAACGGGAGGTTCGAAGGCGCGTTGTACGTTGGGACCGACCGCGGAGTGTTCAAGAGTATCGACGGCGGAATGTCGTGGAACCGGCTGGAGCTCGACGTTGCCGTTCGCGCGCTGACCGTCAGCAGGGGCGATCCGTCCGTTATCACCGCGGTCGACGGCCGCGGGCGGGTGTTTCGGAGCGCGGACCGGGGGCTTTCGTGGAATTATGCCGCTCGCTAGCCGGGCCTGATAATAGCGTGGCGGTGATAATCACACGGTGAACCTTGCAGTCGCCGGGGCGTGGAGCCGTGCGGTCGGTCTGCGCTTGAGTCAATGGAGATTGGATAGATGTCTAGAGCGATAAGAGTCACCGTTTGGAACGAGTTTCGGCACGAGCTTTCCGATCCCGAAGTCCAGGCCCATTACCCCGATGGAATCCACAAGACTGTCGCGGGATTTCTGGAATCGCCGCCGGACGTGAAAACCCGGACTGCCACGCTCGACGAACCGGAGCATGGCCTTACCAAGGAAGTGCTCGACGGCACCGACGTGCTGGTCTGGTGGGGACACATGGCTCACGACGAGGTCGAGGATCGAATAGTCGACCGCCTGCAAGAACGCGTGCTGCAGGGGATGGGGCTGATCTGCCTGCACTCCGCTCACCTTTCCAGGATCTTCCGGCGTTTGATGGGGACGGGCTGCAATCTCCGCTGGAGGGAGGCGGACGAGAGGGAACGGGTGTGGGTTATGGAGCCTGGTCATCCCATCGCTGAGGGATTGGGCGAGTACTTCGAGGTACAGGAGTCGGAAATGTACGGCGAGCGGTTCGATATCCCGTCACCCGACACGCTCGTCTTTGTTAGCTGGTTTCAGGGCGGCGAAGTGTTTCGGAGCGGGTGCTGCTTCCACCGAGGTAAAGGCAAGATCTTTTATTTCAGCCCCGGTCACGAGACGTACGGAATCTATCACCAGCCCGAAATTCAACTCGTAATCGGCAACGCGGTCCGCTGGGCCGCGCCGGCGGGATCCGTCAGCCCTTCATTCGGAAATCGCGCCCCGCTCGAAGAGTTGCCTTCAGGCTGATCCGGCGGGGTCGCCTCGTTTAGAGCCGGTGGTGAGCGCGCGGCAGCCAGGTCGCGGCGTCGATTCGCAGAGTCTCGCCGCTCACGTAGGAACCCATGTCCGACGCAAGAAATAGAACGCCGTTGGCTATTTCCTCCGGAGTTCCCAGCCGCTTGAACGGGAGTCCTTCCGCGCCGGCCTTGAGCTCCTGCTCGGTCGCGTACTGCCGCTCGCCGGGCGTATCGATCCATCCGGGCTCGATCAGATTGACGCGTATTCTGTGCGGGGCCAGCTCCGACGCCATGGTGTACGTAAGCCCGCGCAGCCCGTTCTTGGCGGAGTTGTAGGGCGCCGACCTCGGCGGGCATCGAATCGCCTGGATAGAGCCGATGAAGATTATGCTGCCGGGCGACTTCCTGCGGATGAGATCGCGGGCGGTGTGCTGCGCCATGAGAAACGCGCCCGAAAGGCACACGTCGATGGTTCGCCGCCATTCCTCGAAAGGCAGGTCCACGGCCAACTCGCGGTAGCTGTAGTAGGCGCTGTGCACGGCCACGTCCACGCCGCCGAAGGTCTCGATGGCCTCCTCGAACATGGCGTCGACGTCGGACTGAACGCCCAGGTCGGCCTGTACGACGAGCGCCTTTCGTCCCAGGTCTTCAATCAGGCGGCGGGCTTCCTCGGCTTCGGCCCTGGAGTCGCGATGGTTGATAACCACGTTGGCTCCGGCCCGGGCGGTTTCGACCGCCACTCCCCGCCCGATACCCTTCGAGCTGCCGGTCACCAATACTGTCTTGTTTTCGAGTCCCGTAACGCTCACTAGCGATTTCCTTTCCGCATCGAATCTTGATCGTCGCACCCGCCGCCGGTCGAAAATGGCCCGACACGCCTAACCTCGGGGCTAGAATCGCCTGATTGGTCATGCGCTGTCACGTTCGGCCAGACATAAAGGTTTACATTGCCGGACTTGCAAAATGCAACGGGAGAGGTCGATATGGAGAAGCGAAGACTCGGCGCAACGGACATGCAAGTAACCCGATTAGGATTCGGCGCCGCGAGAATCGGGTTCGAACAGGCGACGGATGACGAGGCCGCTCGTCTGCTCAACGGGCTGCTCGACGCGGGTGTCAACTTCATCGACACGGCGGCTTGTTACGCCGGCAGCGAGGAACAGATAGGAAGGGTGATCGCCGGTCGCCGGTCCGAGTACTACCTGGCCACCAAGGCCGGGCACGTCGTAGGCGGCGCAACCGGCGAGGCGTACTCGGAGCAGATTATCTCGGAAAGCATCGAACGCTCCCTGAAGCGATTGAATACGGAAGTGCTGGACCTCGTTCAGATTCATAGCTGTTCGGCCGAGGTGCTGCAAAGGGGAGAGGCGGCCGGCGCGTTGATCCAGGCGAGGAAAGCCGGCAAGACTCGTTATATCGGATTCAGCGGCGACGGCGACGCGGCCGCGGAAGCAGTCGGCATGGGGGTTTTCGACACCCTGCAAACGTCGTTCAACCTGGTCGATCAGAGCGCCGCTGATGAGATTCTTCCCATGGCGATGGCGCGCGGAATGGGCATCATCGCGAAACGACCGATCGCAAACGCGGCGTTCGGGCGGGAGGCGTCGCCGTCCTCATACGCGGACGAATACTGGCGGCGATCAGCAAGCATGTCCGCTCCGGCGGACGCGCCTGACGATCCTATCGAGTTCGCCTTGCGGTTCACGCTGAGCCTGGATGAGATCGATACGGCCATCGTTGGAACGTCCAGCGCGGAACATGCGCTGGCGAACTTGGCGCTCGCGGCCGCCGGTGCGCTCGATCCGGCGATAGTCGCCAATTTGCGTAAGCAGTTCGCGGCGCTGGGATCGAAATGGAACCAGCTCACCTAGACGCTGGAGAGTTTTAGCTGAATCCGTTCCCGAGGCCGCTTGCTTGAGTTTTCAGGGATGGCAGTCGCGAAAACGGGATCGAGGACTCACCCGCGGAAGCGGTGAGGGGCCATGCCGGTATGTCCGGTACGCACCCGGAAAATGCCGCCGGCGTGAGGCTGCTCGCGCAGCTCTTCCTCCGACATGAACTGCGCCGCCGTGACGATGTAGAGGTCGCCTAGGTCCGCTCCGCCGAACGCGCAGGAAGTCACGCCACTCGCCGGGAGCCTTATCTCGAGGTCGGCCACGCCTTCCGGATCGTATCTGCGCACAACCCCGGCCCCGTAGACCGAGACCCAGATAAACCCCTCCGAATCGACGGTCATTCCGTCCGGAATCCCCTCGTCGTCGGCGATCCGGACGATGGTCCTACGGTTGCTGATGCTGCCTTCCAAGGGTTCGTAGTCGAAGACGTCGACGCGTCGGGTGATGCTGTCGATGTAATACATCAGCGTGTCGTCCGGGCTCCATCCCAGACCGTTCGACAGACATACTTCGGAGATCATCGTTTCCACGGAGCGATCGACGCCGAGCCGGTACAAAGCGGCCACGGGCTGCGAGATGTTCATGTCCATCGTGCCCGCCCAAAACCGCCCCTGGCTGTCGCACTTGCCGTCGTTCATGCGATTGCCCGCAACCTCTGCCTCGACGTCGGCGATGGACGTCACGTTGCCGTCATCGTCGATTAGCGCGAAGCCGTCTTGAACCGCGAGCACAATTCCCCCGTCCTCGCGAGGCACGGCGGCGCCGACCATCGTTCCCGCATTTACCATCGAGTCCTCGCCGGTTTCGGGGTCGAACCAGTGGATCTCGCCGGGCGTGATGTTGACCCAGAGAAGCCGCCCGGAGCCGGCGTCCCAATGAGGCCCTTCCGCCAGCACCGCGTGCGCGTCAAGGGCTAGTTCGGCTTCCAGCGTTCGCATAGCGTCCCTCCCGATTCTCGGCTCCCTGCAAGCTACTCAATACCGAGCGATATTGGCAAACTCGCCGCGCGATCGGGCGTTATGCGTCTTGCTTTCTTTTCATAGTGAGAATTATTATCATCTGCAAATGATGTTATTGGGATATGGAATTCATGCTGGTTGTTTATGGCGCGAGGTTTGCAATGGAGGGCGGCAAGCCCAATCCGGTTGAGCGCACATAACACTGCAAACACATCTGATTGGAGGAACGTCCTTGTTTAGAGAGTGGAGGGGCTTGAAAGCAGCCAGACGAAGGGTGGCGACCCTGGCGTTCGCCGGGCTGGTGCTCGCCGTTGCCGCGGCGTGCGGCGAAACCGACGTGACCACCACCTCCGCGGTTGTGGGGCAGGCGGCTGCGGTTGAAGCCCCTGCGATGGCGTCGTACCAACCGGTTCGAATCTCCAATTGCGGCCACGAGGTCACGTACACCGCCCCGCCCAAACGCGCCGTTACGCTCAATCAACACGCCACCGAGGTAATGCTCGCGCTGGGATTGCAGGACTCGATGATCGGCACCGCATACATCGACGATGCGATCCTGCCCGAATACCGGGAGGCCTACAGTCAGATAGAGGTTCTTGCCGAGCAGTACCCGTCGCGGGAAGTGCTGTTGGGCGCTGATCCTGACTTTCTGTTCGGTGGGTTCGCCAGCGCCTTCACGCGCAAAGAAAACTCCCCGCCTCGGGACGAGCTGCTTCGACTGAGAATACACAGCTACTTGAGCACGGCGTCGTGCTCGACGCGGGAAGGTCCGCTGACGCTCAATCAGGTATATGTCGATTTTCTCAACGTAGGCAAAATCTTTGGGGTTGAAGACCGAGCTACAGCGCTCGTCGAGCAGTGGCAGACCGAACTGGCCGACGCTAAATCACGGATCGGATCGGGAGTCGCGTCGCCGAAGGTCTTCTTGTATGACAGCGGGGATGACGCGCCGTTCACTGCGGCATGTTGCGGCGCCGCTAACCTCGTCATCGAGGAGGCCGGCGGAGTAAACATCTTCGGCGACCTGCCGGGCAATTACAAAACCGTCAACTGGGAGGAAGTGGTCGAGCGCGATCCGGACATCATTGTTCTGATCGAGGCTGATTGGTCTGCCTCGGCGGATAAAGAGAAAATCCTGTTGGAGAGCGAATCTCTCGCCTCGATTTCGGCCGTCGAAAATCACCGATTCGTCATCGTGCCTTTTAGCTCCACCGTGCCCGGACCTCGCGTGCCCGAGCTTGTGAAGACCATGGTGAAGGCGTTCTACCCGTAGAGGTTCCCCATTAACCGGACCGCCAAAGCCGCGACTGCCGCGCGGCCCTTGCTATCGGCGGGGGGCGCGCGGTCTCGGAGTTTCTGGCGTAGGAACCGTCTGTCCGCGACAGTGTCGTTGCTTCTGGTTGCGTTGCTGGCGTCGATAACGGCAGCCGTGACGATTGGCCCGGTTGCAATCAATCCGGTCGTCGTATGGCAGATAATCGGAGCCCACGCGTTGAACTTCGACGGAGGGGATTGGAGCAACGCGCACGACAACATCGTGTGGCTTATCCGCTTGCCCCGAGTCCTGCTCGCCGCGGTTATAGGCGCAAGCCTGTCGGTGGTTGGCGCGGCCATGCAGGCCACCGTCCGAAATCCAATAGCCGACCCGTACATTCTTGGGCTTTCTTCGGGCGCGTCTGTCGGAGCCGTACTGGTGATCCTGTTTGGACTCAATGTTTTCGGTTTCTATTCGCTGTCGATCGCCGCGTTCTTGGGCGCGTTGGGCGCATTTGCGATCGTATTTCTGCTCGCGCAGCACCGGGGCCGGCTGACTCCCGTTCGTCTAATACTCGTAGGAGTCGCCGCCTCTTATGTTTTCTCGGGGGTAACGAGCTTCCTGATCTTCAGGGCGCAGGAATCCAGGCAGGTCCAGGCAGTGCTGTTCTGGCTCGCCGGAAGCGTTGCGGGCGCGGAGTGGGGCTTCTTGACGATCCCGACCGTTGTGCTGGCCGCGGGAACCGTTTTCCTGACGCTGCAAGCGCGCTCCATGAATGCGCTTGTAGCGGGCGAGGAAACCGCGGTAACGCTCGGAATCGATACGGGCAGATTTCGCAGACAGTTGATGGCGATAGCTTCGCTGCTGACCGGAGTTATCGTTGCGGTCGCGGGGGCAATTGGATTCGTGGGGCTGATAATGCCTCACGCGGTTCGTCTGTTCGTAGGATCGGATCATCGCCGGCTTCTTCCCGTCGCCATGCTGGCCGGCGCTATTTTCCTCATCTGGGTGGATGTAATCGCCAGGGTCGTAGTGCAGCCGCAGGAGCTTCCGATAGGAGTAATCACGGCGGTCGTGGGAGGGCCTTTCTTTCTATTGCTGATGCGGAAACATAGCCAGGCTTTCGGAGGGGGTGGGGCGTGAGACTCGACGTGCGGGGAGTGACCTGGGAAGTCGAAGCTAAGAAAATCCTCAACGAAGTCACTCTGCGCGCCGATAACGGAGAGTTCGTCGGGTTAATCGGACCTAACGGCAGTGGGAAATCGAGCTTGCTTCGATGCATATACCGGTCGCTGCGGCCCGACGCCGGACTGATTTCCATCGACGGCGGCGATATCGGACGGATGACTATCCGCGACTCGGCGCGAAAGACCGCCGTGGTACTGCAGGAGACGCCTTCGGAGTTTGACTTTCAGGTGGAAGAGATCGTCTTCATGGGATGCACGCCGCACAAGGGATTGCTCGACCGAGAGACCGATGAAGACCGTCGCATCGTTGCCGAATCCCTGGAGCGGGTCGGCATGACGGAATTTGCTGGCCGCAATTTCTGGACTCTGTCAGGCGGCGAAAAGCAGAGGGTTATAGTCGCGCGCGCTCTGGCGCAGCGGACGAGATTCCTCGTGCTGGATGAGCCTACGAATCATCTTGACATAAAATTCCAGATTGGGATTCTTGATCTAGTGAGGAGCCTAGGGGTCACGACTGTGGCGGCTCTCCATGATCTAAACCTCGCGGCTAGTTATTGCGACCGAATCTATGCGATTTCCGAAGGCGAAATCGTAGCGTCCGGCCCCCCGGAACAAGTGCTGCGCCCCGAGCTCATCAGGTCTGTTTACGGAATTGGAGCCATGGTGCAGTCTCATCCGAAGACCGGCCGGCCGCATCTGCTCTTCTACTCCGAGAACGGGCACTAGAATCCGGCGCCGAGCAACCCGGTCGGTTTTGACCTAGACGTGGACTCCATTCGGCCGCTTGTAAGGATGCGGCGCGGGCGGGCAGGTGAGTTCATTGAGCACGTTCCCGCCTTCGAAGTGCCTCTCAACCACACGGTCGATCGCTTCCCCGTCCAGAGCGCAATACCATGCGCTATCCGGGTACACGACCATGAGCGGGCCGAGATTGCATGGATAGAGGCAACCGGTTCTCGTAACCCGCACTTGATCGGGCCCTGAGAGCAGTTCACGATTTTTGAGAGTCGTATGCAACCGGTCCAGGAGTTCTCCCGAGTCTTGGGTTGTACAGCGGGGCCCCATGCAGAACAGCACGTGATATTTATGGGGAGGGTTACGTGACCAGCCGGGATCGCCCCGGTCGCGCGGCGCGTTCGTTCTGACGTCGGGACGACGCTCGGCGTCGACGGCTACCCGCCTTATCGCCTCGCCAAGCGCATAGTGGTCGCCGAGCGGATCGGCCAGAATGACATCGATGTTCCTGTCACTCCGCTTTCGCAACCAGCGGCGAACGATCTTCGGCAACCAGATGCGAAGCGAGCGGTCCATCGGAACAAATGCGGGAACCACCAGTATTCGGCGAGCGCCTTTGGCGGTCAGTGATTCGAGTGCGCTCTCAATGGACGGGCTACCCTGCTCCACAAAGGCTCCGGTCACGAACGCATAACGTCCCGAAGCGCGAACCGCGCCGATCATGCGATCAAGCTCCGCTTTGGGCGCATCGCCATAACCCCCCTTGCCCATCAACACGACCGCTCGGGGGGTTTCGTTCTCTGACGGCTCGACCGGCGACGGCGGTTCGGTTGTGACGGCGGCCGGCGGGATCAGGTTATCGCTCAAAATAGCGACGGCTCGTTTCGTCGGAGGGTAGGGCGATGACCGTATTGTCGTCGCCAAACGGCACACGGTTCATGAGACGCAGAATATCGCTAATGGGAATCGGTTGCAATTACTTGTACTGGTCCAGGACATGTGAGACAGCAGCTTCCTCGTCGTCACTCCGGCGCACGCGGGAATCCAGTGGGCATCGCTTTGGCGGTTGGATAGACGAACCCGACATTTCTCCGCACGCGGGAATCCAGAATCGCGCCGCCCATCATTGGTAGGGGCGGGTTGCAAACTTGCCCTCTCTCGGCGCGCCCCAACCCCTGGATGCCCGATCAAGTCGGGCATGATGAGTAAGCATCGCTCTTTTCGTCGTTACCTCGAAGCATGTCCCCGCGAAAGTGAGGGCGGTTCGCGAACCGCCCCTACAGGGTCCGGGCGCGACTGGATCGGCGTTTACGAACGCTATGTCGGCACGGCGTTTTTCATTTCCCGCGCCAGCGGACAGCTAGGTCCCGAACCCGTCGACAGAATCCACCGCGCTGGCACAAAAGCCGCAACTGCGCGGGTGGCCAGAACCAGCCCACGCGCTAGCCACGGCGGGAGCTTTTCATTAACCTAAATCGCCATGTGTGGATCAGCGTGAGGTTTGAATGAACGAGCACGAGAAATATCTATTCGATCTGCAGGGCTATATTGCGGTGCCCAACGCACTCGATGCGGAAGCGCTAGGCCGGCTTAACAGCGTCCTCGACGAGCGTATCGCGGCGGAAGTGCCGGAGGATGCGGACACTTATCGATTTATCGATTGTCTTCCGTGGGGCCAGCCTTATGCCGACCTGATCGACCACGAACCTATCATTCCCTACCTCGAAACCGTTATCGGACCGGATTACAGACTCGATCACACGTATGTCGACATCATCAGGGCCGGCCTAAGCCCCATCGGCGCAACCTTGCACGGTGGGGCGGTTCCATTCAGTCCGATCAGTTATTTCCAGTTCAGCGATGGTCGATTTCACAACGGTCTTTCGGTTGTGGCCTATAACCTCGCCGACGTGAACCCTGGTGACGGCGGGTTCGCCTGCGTGCCCGGCAGCCATAAGAGCAATTTCGGGCTCCCCGAGGATTGGAAGGACCTCACCCGCTCGCAGTCGCATCCGTCGGTCGAGAAGGTTACCGGCGCGGCGGGAACCGCCATTATCTTCACAGAGGCGTTGACTCACGGACCGCTCCCCTGGACGGCCAGCCACGAGCGCCGGACGATCTTCTACAAATTCAGCCCGCATTCGCTGGCGTGGTGGGATGAATATCCGACCCCCGACGGCATCGAGGGCCTGACCGATCGCCAGCGATCCATTCTGGAAGGGCCTAACGCTCGATATGCATGGCGGCCTCGCGCGCAATAGTCGGGGCCGCTGGCCAATAGAGTTGCCTGGGAGCGGGTAAAGGGCGAAAACCTCTGGCGACTGCTAGTCGAGTGATTTACCATCCTCGGTCGTTTCGCACACCAACATGTCAATCGTGGCGCCCAACGCAGCGGCAATTTGAGACAGCGCTGTCGCCGAGCCCGGCTTGCGCGCACGTTCGATCTCTGACAGATAGCTCGCAGCGATTCCCGTTCGCTTGGAGAGCTCGCGCAACGTGAGGCTGCGATAAGCCCGGAACGCGGCGACCGGGTGCTCCCCGCGCATGATAGCGAGCGCCACGGCATGGGGAATTCGGCTCCCGTCATCCGCCTCGAGCGCAGCCAGGCGATCCTCGAGCTCCTCATTCCGGGCGATCAGCGCGTCGTAAGCCTCCCGCGTCAGCGTAATGGTTGCGTCACTAGCCATAGGCGTCCCTCCTGTGTCGGAGATGATCTACGGCCTGACCCGCGCTAGGTCTTGATCTCGAGCCCGCCGAAGAGCACGAGTCCCCGAACGATGAGCAGCTTGGCCTCGCTCGAGGATGAGCCGCTTCGGCGGGAGTCTTCGGATCCTCCGAACAAACCCAAGGCTTCGATTTGCACTCGCCAGTCGTCAGGCACTCTGATGTCGACTCCGCCGAACATCACCAGAACGTCGAAAACGGCGGGCGGTGTGGAGATGCGCGCGTTCCGCAGATCGATGTCCGCGCCCCCGAATGCCACCGTAATCTGCCCATCGCGCAAGTCCGTGGCTCCACAATCATGCTCGGTGCCCCAGAAGGCCGAGAATACCTGTATCCGCCCGTCCGTGGAGTTACGAGTTCTGCGGCGTGCGGGGACTGCGCGGAAGACTATGACGAGACCGGCGACGATGAGCGCCACGGGCCATAGAGTCCCCCAGAGTTGCCCGCTCAACACCGCCACTTGAACGACGCCGCCGACGCCGATGAGGATCAAAGGCCCCCAGAGATTGCGAAACCGCGACGACACTAACGCCCAGACTCCGAGAGCGATTACGATCGAAGGTATCCAACGAACGGGATTACCGATATCCAATACTTCCGTTTGATTCAGGAGCAGCAATATGCCGAAGGTGACTAACGCCACCCCCAGGAAGGTAGCGCCCGAAGGGGTTTTCATAGACACAGTCTCCAAAGATGGGGCTAAGGTTTTCTAGTTCTCAACTAAGCTGCGAACTGCGTTAACAGCCCGCTCCAAGGATTGTACTTTGACCCGCGGGCGGGCTATTGGAAGGCGAAAGCCGGATATCCTACGTTTCCGGATTCCCGCCCATCCAGGCTGCGGCCGGAAATGCATCGGGGAGGTTGATAGTGAGGTATAAACGGCTGGGCCGAACCGGCGTCCACGTCTCCAACGTAACGCTTGGCGCTAG
This sequence comes from Chloroflexota bacterium, assembly GCA_965218195.1. Taxonomy (GTDB): domain Bacteria; phylum Chloroflexota; class UBA11872; order UBA11872; family VXNJ01; genus JAPOVO01. The sequence goes on along the minus strand of OZ244593.1, from coordinate 2,687,636 downwards.
CTTCTTTGGGACTCGCATAAACGAGAGTGATTCAAAGCGGATTCTCGAGCGGTCGCTGGAGCTTGGCATCAACGCGGTCGATACGGCTGAGTCGTACTTGCGGCCCGCCCCGCGCGCAAGCGAAACAGTTCTGGGAAGAATCCTTCAAGGGCGACGCCACGACGTTTTCTTGTCGAGCAAGGTTGGCCCCAGCAGGCCGTGGGAGACAGATCGGGCAAATATGGGCTTGACGCGCCGCGTCGTGAACCAGGCTGTCGAGGGCAGTCTCAAACGTCTGCGGACGGACCATATCGATCTGCTCTTTGCGCATTTTCCCGACCCCGCGACGCCGCTCGACGAGACTCTGGCGTCGATCGACGACCTCATTCGGGCCGGAAAGGTCCGGTACGCCGGCCTTTCCAACCATTCCGCCTCCAAGGTGACTGAAGCGTTGTGGATAGCCGATCGACTGAATCTGCGTCCGGTCATCGCCACCCAGGATTTGTATAACCTCTTCGAGCGGGTCAACGAGCACGATCTGTACCCGACGTGTCTCAAACATGACATCGCGGCGTTCGCGTATGCTCCGCTTGCCGGCGGCCTGCTGTCGGGAAAGTATTCGCTGGACATGGTCCGGGACTCGACCAAGATCCCGTCGGGCGCGCGCGCGGGATACTACGGCAAGTTCACCGACGACTCGGCGCCTACGAGATCGTCGCCGAAGCTTACCGAGCGGTCGATCACGGCGGTTGACCGGGTGCAGTCGTGGGCTGCGGAACGCGGCCATACGGTCACCAATTTGGCGCTTGCGTGGGTGATGGGGCATCCAGCCGTGACATCCCTCTTGCTGGGGGTCACGACGATGGAGCAATTGGAAGAAAACGTCCCGGCATTCGATCTGGAACTATCACAGACGGATCGGGCCGAGGTCGCCGAATTGCTGCCACGGGAGTCCGTGAACATCGTCCGGCCGATGTGGTAGCGAAGACAACCGTTAGTAGATTGGAACCCGCAACGGGCAGGGCGCTACTCTGACTACTTCGCCGGTTTCCGGCGAAGTAATGCCGTCGTGACCTTAGACGGAGATGACGTAGTTGGAAGGGCGGACAGGAATGGCGGCCCGTCGAGAATGACCTGTCGCTGATCGCCGCAGGTTCCCAACAGCCGCCAAGTCGCGGCTTGCCGCGAGGGCAAGCGCCGCCGCGACCGAGAAAGCCTACCTGCCCGTCAGTCCGGTGAGCGCGATTCCGCGGACGAAATACTTTTGAGCGAAGAAGAACACGAAGAGGATTGGCAGAAGCATCAGAAACGACGCCGTCATCAGCATGTTCCAGGGTGTGGCGCCGCGGGCGCAACAGCCGATGTACGTGTTCAGGAAGAACCTTACGCCGAGAGCGAGCGGCCGCCACGTAGCTTCGTTGATAAATATCAGCGGGAAGAGAAACTCATTCCAGTGATGGATAAACGAGAAGATCGCTGTCGCGGCCATCGCCGGCGCGGAAAGCGGCAAGATGAGCTGCCAGTAAATCCGAAAGTACGAAGCGCCGTCGACCAGCCCGGATTCATCTAGCTCGCGCGGTAGCTGCATCATGAACTGCCTAATCAGAAATACGTAGAAGGCGCCCCCGAAAGCCCCTCCGCCGAACCAGAACGGGACGATCAACGGCACGGGATTGTCGGTCATTCGCAGCGTTTTGAACAATATGAACGTCGGCACCAGCGTGATGATCGTAGGCATCATCAACGTGCCCACCAGGATGACGAACATCACGTTCTTGCCGGGGAAATTCATGCGGGCAAAGCCGAAAGCGACGAGTGAGCAGCTCAGGAGCGTGCCCGCGGTTGCCAGAATCGAAATAAAGAAGCTGTTGAACGTGTAGCGGGGGATGTGCGGAATGAGGGTCCAGACTTCCACGTAGTTGGACCAGACTTGCGGATTTGGATACCACACTGGCGGGAACAAGAATTCCTTGCCAGCCACTTTCAGAGAAGTAATCACCATCCAGTAGAGGGGGATCGAGGAGATCACGCCGACTGCCAGAAGGAGCGCGTAAATCGCGACCATGCGAATTCCACTTCGCAGGTGGGATTGCCCCGTGCGTCGCCGGGTGGTCCCAGTCCGGCCGCGACCGAGCGCAAGAGTTCCCATTAGCTAACCCTCTCCACCCTCGTAATAGACCCAGCTCCGCGCGACGAAGAACTGGATCAAGGTGAAGATGAGGATTATTGCCAGCAGCACCCAGCCAATCGCCGCGGCGTATCCCATCTTCAGATTCAGAAACGCGTGCTGGTACATCCACAATACGTAGAAGAGCGTGGAGTCTATCGGCCCGCCCCCCGTGGCGATGAACGCGACCGTAAAGACCTGGAAAGAGCCGATAATTCCGAGAACCAGGTTGAAGAAGATCACAGGCGTAATCATGGGGATTGTCACGTGCCGCAAGCGGCTCATAGGCCCGGCGCCATCGATCGAAGCCGCCTCGACCAGCACCTGCGGAACGCTTTGCAAGCCTGCCAGGAAGATCACCATCTGACCGCCCACCGTCCACAAACTCATGAGTATCAACGAGGGCTTTGCCCAGGCCGGATCGTCAAGCCATTTGATTCTTTCGAAGCCAAACCAGCCGACGATTTGGTTGAAGACGCCAAAATCGGGGTTGTAGAGATACATGAAGAGAACAATGCTCGCGACGGTAGGGGTCACCGTCGGCAGGTAAAAGGCCGTTCGGAATACGTTTATCAACGGCATCTTCTGGTTGAGCAAGATCGCCAGAAAGAGAGCCAGCAGGAGCTGGGCTGGAACGGCCACGAAGGTGTAATACGCCGTATTGCCCAGAGCGGTGTAGAACACGTCGTCCTGGATCATTGTCGCGAAGTTTCGGAGGCCGATCGGCTTTGGAGAGGTAAGCAGGTCGTATTTCGTGAAAGAGAGATACGCGGCGTAGACAAGTGGATATGCGGTAAAGATGGATACGCCCAGAATCCACGGGCTGACGAAGAGGTAGCCCCAGGCGTAGTACTTGAGGCGGCCCCGGTTGATTCGTTTGGCGGGTCGAACCGCGGCTTCAGTCGCGGTCAACGGTAGAGCCCTTCAGGGCGTCCCGCCGGCGGCATGGCGCACACACGATCTACCGTCATTGACGCGATTCAAACTCCTTGGGGTGCATACCGAAAGGCTTTACAGAGCGTCGTATCCGCCGCAAAAGGTTTCCCGGAAGGCCCGCTGGTCGGGATCATGGAACTGGACCCATTTCGCTTGCCTTAGGCGGCCATGGTCCCCGCAAATGGGGACCATGGCCCGCTCCAAGGTCTCGCTCCGAAGCTAACTACGGAAGATTGTCCACCAAGACCTGGTCGATCTTCGGTTTCGCATCGGCAAAAGCCTCCGCGGACGGCTTGCCCAGGACGGCCTCGTCGTACGCCTTCTTCGTCAGCGTGTTGATTTCCTCGTACCCGGGCGGGTGGTAGAAGGGCTTCCTGTCCTGCAACAGGTTGGCGTTGTGAACTTCCACGTTATCCCATGGCACGATCGAGGCTTCCCAGACGGGACTGGCCATGTGGGACTTCAGCCACGGCGCGGTATAACCCACGGCCACCATGTCCTTCGCGACTGTTGAAGTCCAGTACTTGAGGACTTCCCAGGCCTCGTCCTTGTTGGGGCTCCCGCTGTGGATCGACAGCGCGTTGCAAGCGTTTCTCGACGTGTCGTCCCCGTTGGGGTGTTTGTACATCGGAACGGTGCCGGCGCGGAAGTCCGGAGGAATCCGCGTGGTCGTCCAGCGGCTCGCCAGATAGAACGCAAGCTTGCCGCTAATGAACATCCCCTCGGCTCCGCCGAAACTCTCCAACGTGGACCCCGAGGCGAACCGTTCGTCCTTGACCCGGTCGATCATCCAGTCCCACCCTTTAAGGGAGGCGGATTCGTGCATTAGCGTCTCGGTTGGGTCGTCGCCTCCCGTTGTGGGATCGGAGTTCCAGATCTTGCCTCCGGTGCCCCAGTTCCACAAATACCAGATTTTGAGGGCTTTGGGGACCTCTCTGTCGGCGAAGATTCGGTCCTGGCCGGAGCCGCCGAGCGCCATCGCCGACGCGCCTATCTTCTCGTACATCTCGATGGTCCAGTCGCCCGCCTGAAAGAGCTCCCACGGATCGCCCAGTCCCACCTCCTCCATGAGGTTCCGGTTGTAGACGTAAAGCAATGGACCGTTGTAGAGAGGCAGCGCCCACACTTTGCCCTTCCAGCGAAACTCGGCAATGGGCCCCTCGAGATAGTCGTCGAACTCGAACGTCTTATCGCTTGCGATGTACGGATCGATCGGATCGATCACACCCTTGGCCGCGAAATTGGCGTTCAACTGGGGATGGTTGTACGCAATGTCGGGGTTATCGCCAGCGGCCATCGACGTTAGTGTCTTCACCGGTATGTCCGACCACGGAATAATGACGTGGTTCACCGTCACATGAGGGTGAAGCTTGTTATAGAGCGGCACGTGCTCCGCAAAGATCGGGTCCACCAGCGTGTGAGGCTCGGCCCACAAAGTGATCGTCACGGCCTTCTTCTGCATAGCCTCGGCCTGAACGATCTTTGTTACGACCTTCTCGACAATCTGCGTAACGACCTTTTCGACTTGAACCTCGACGATCTGGGTCTCGCCGCAGCCCGCCAGAGCCGCCGCCGCAACGCCGCCCGCGCCGACGACCAGTCCCGCCCGCAGGAGGGCTCGTCGGTTGAGACTCTTACTCGCAGCCATAATTCTCTCCCTGTAATTCGGCGATCCGCAACAGCGAATGGACTACGCCTGGAAACTGCTTCACTAATACTCCGACGTGGAAATCAAGCGCGGAAGTGTCCGCCGCGTTGTTCACGCGAATCCTGTTCTAACTCCCTCCGCAGACACCTCGGAACGGCAGGATTCCTCTCTGAGCGGGATTCAAGCACACAGTCATGTGAGTGTCAATCTCGTCAATGCCGCCTCTGATTGTGGATATCTCGACGCGACCCGCTAACGCTGGGCCGCGGCTCGACGGACGGGCGATCTTTCTACGCCGGGGCCGCGCCGCCCCGATCCCTATCGGTTTCCCTGGCCAGGAGCGCCCGCTGGCCGTTGCTCCGCGTCCGTCCCAAGCGCGTCCGGGACTTCTGACCTAGGTTCGCAGCGACGCCTCGATGCGCTTTTGCGCCTCGCTCACAAACTGCTTCGCCATGTGACGGCTCTGGAAGCTGATTGCGGGTCCCGTTCCAACGTGCATCATCTTTCCTTCGACTGTTCCCTCGAGAACAAACGCGATCCTGGTCGAATCCCGCTCCAAGGCCGTCAGGTCGAGACGTCCGAACATATCGATCCGGGCATCGCCGGCGACTTCCTCGCCCGACGCCCTTCCTTCCAGGTGAGTGGCATCTTCTTTCGTGATTTCCGCGCGCATCCGGAATAACGCCGACTTGACCACCACCTGCGCCGCAACCACCACGTCGTACGCCGTCTCGCTGCGGGGCTCGATGCTGGCGACTCCCGGCATGCAAGGCCCCACCTTCTCAGGGTCTCGCATGAATTCTCGTGCTAATTCGATCGGCGCCCGCACGGTGAACTCCTCAGCAATGCGCAGATTGTGCGTTCCCATGCTGTACCCTTCCATCGACGCTGACAGGCTTCCTGCCGCCGGCTCGGAGACCTCCCATCGGCGCGCTCGAACGGGACGGTGGGGATCGTCTAACCTTTGACGTTCGCCTGGCCTCTTGGCTGAATGTTACAGTCTGCCGGAGAGATTCCGGCGTTACGCTCCGCCGACCGGGACCCGCTGCGCCAAAGCCCCGGCGCGCTTCGGGGAGAGGATCGATCTCAATGACCGAGCCCGCACAAAGCTTCCCCAATCTGTTCTCCCCGTTCACGATTAACAAGATGACGTTGCGCAACCGGATCACAGTACCGCCGCACTTCGCCGGGTTATGGATGAGCAGCGATGGCGCGCCAAGCGACGCATTTGTCGCTTACCTCGCAGAGCGGGCGAAGGGTGGGGCCGCTCTGGTTGGAGTCGGCGCCACCGTGGTCCGCGCTGGGGACCATCCCGGTTATTACCAGAATCTGGACGATTCGTTCATCCTCCAATACAAGAAAGTCGCCGATGCCGTACACCGGCATGGCGCCAAGGTAATCGCGCAGTTCTGTCCGCGCGGGCCGGACATTCGCTACCAGGAAGTAGGCGAGCCATTTCCCCGACCGGCGGCGGCCGGGCCGCTGGCGGCCGCTCCATACCCGGGAGTTTCTGCCGAGTGGCACGTCTCTACCTACAGCGCCGAAGACCTGCGGGAGACGGCTTATTGCACCGGACTTGCGTCGACCCGCGCGAAAGCCGGTGGAGCCGACGCCGTCGAAATTCACGCCCACGAACATCACCTGCACGCCCAGTTTCTAAGCCCCGTCGTCAATAAGAGATCAGACGAGTACGGCGGCGGCTTTGACAACCGTTGCAGGTTTCTAATCGATACCCTCAGGGAAATGCGGGGCGCCGTCGGGCAGGATTTCGTGGTCGGCTTGCGCATGTTGGCGCGCGATCTACATCCGGACGGCTGGGTTGAGGACGACTCCGTCAGACTGATTCAGATACTCACCTCGGAGCGGCTTATCGACTACGTAAGCCTTACGGCCGGTGTGAGATGGATGCACATAGGCCCGATGTATCAGCCCGACGGCGAGTTTCTCGACAAGGTCGGATACATTCGCAAGCAGATAGACGTTCCCGTAATCCACGCGGGCCGGCTTACGGACCCTCACGTTGCCGAGAGCGCGATCGCCTCGGGCCAGGTCGATCTGGTCGGTATGGTCAAAGGGCATATTGCGGATCCGCATTTTGCCAACAAGGTCCAAAGCGGCAGGCTGGACGAGATCCGATATTGCATCCGGTGTCTGTATTGCTTCGACATGGAAGGCGCCAAGTGCATTTACAACCCCATGACCGGACGTGAGCTGGAATGGGGGCCTTTGAAGAATGCTCCCTCCAGCAAGCGCGTCGTGGTCGTAGGCGGAGGTCCGGCCGGCATCGAGGCGGCGATGGCCGCCGCCGAACGCGGCCACGAAGTTACTGTGCTTGAAAAGCGCGACCGCGTTGGCGGTGAAGTCTGGCTCGCGGGCGCGGCGCCGTTGCGAAGGAAATACCTTGAGATAGCGGAGTTCTATGACAAGCGGGCGAAGGCGGCGGGATTCGAATTGCGGCTCGGAATCGACGCGACAGCCCAAAGCGTCTTGGAGTTGCGCCCGGACGTCGTGATTATTGCTTCAGGATCGAAGGCGATACGCCCCGATGTGCCGGGAGCGAACGGCGGCCTGCTGTCCGTACCGGACGTCCTGCATGGCGGCGCCGGCGAAGCGCAGTCCGTGATGGTGCTTGACAGGGACGGACGGGCTCCGGCTTTTGTCGCGGCGGATTACCTGAGCTCCAAGGGAGCTCAAGTCGAGTTTGTGGCCGCAACGCCGACGGTCGGGCAAGAGATGGGAGAACTGGACCTGGCGGGGTTGTACACGCGCCTTGAGGACAAGGGCGTGTCGTTCCGGGCGGGACTGGATTTACTGCGTCTTGACGGCCGCGAAGCAATACTCCGAGACGCATTTAGCGGCCAGGAGGTCACGGTGGGCCCCTTCGACGCGGTGGTGCTCGCGGCCGGCAGCGAGCCGGTAAACGATCTTGCGGCGGCGCTGGAGGGACGCGTCGACGAGGTTCACGTGGTCGGCTCGGCGAACGAATCGCTGTCGATCATGGATGCGACGGTAGACGGTGCGCGCGTGGGCCGGCTCGTCTAGAGCAGACGGCGAGCGCGACGTTCCAGCTATTCGAGCGGTGATTTCCGCCGGGCAGCGCCCAGGCGCTTGACGGTTTCAGCAGTATCAGCCGGGGACCTTGGCCGGCCCGCGGACGCGTAAAACAGCTGGAATGTGATTTGAATCCCATTGACGGGGGTCTTGGATGCGGGCCGGGCCGAACCGAAGAGCCTTCGCTTGGTGACCCGCCTGGGAATCGAACCCAGAACTCACGGATTAAGAATCCGTTGCTCTGCCAATTGAGCTAGCGGGCCGTTGGGATTGTAGCAACGGAGTCCGCCTGGCGGGCTGCATAGCTCGAGGGAATTGTTGGGGCCGTGCCAGCGGCAAAGGGAGCCATACGAGGACAGCTCACCAACCGGGCGACGAAGTAGGACCGGTTGTCGGAACTTCTGCCTCTGACGTCCTGCCTGAGTGGGTTGTGAAGCGGCGGAATCTACGCGCCTAGCTTTATCGATGCGATCCTGGCGGCCAGTTCGTCTTCCGACCCGGCATTGACCACGAGTTCCGTAAACTCTTCTGCCGTTAGGGTTAGCTCACCGAGCACCCGAAGGTCAATTGGTCACGGATATATGTAGTCGCCGATCGAACCGTCAAAATAGGCTCGCGCCTTGTCGGACATTCGCGCTATCCAGGGAACGGAACCAATCACGTAATCGCGAGGTCGGGGCCTGAATGGTTCTTCGGCCAATTGCAGCCTCCGTAAATTGACTAGCCAGCGCCTGCTCAAATTTTAACCGAGAGCGCTTCGCAGCCTGTCGGCGGTCGGATTGGGGTACAGCGGTGTGCGCGCGAGGTAATTTAGGCGCGATAGCCGTTCGTTGGGATTGAGCCAGGTTTCCAGAAGTGCGCGGGACTCTGGTTGCCCGGGCGTCGTCAGCGCGCTTCGCAGCCGTTCAATCGAATAGAGCACGGCGGCCAGAAAGTGCGCGTCGAGTGACGCTCCGGCGGCGTGGCCCTCCCAGACCGCCGCGCCGAGACGATCGTAGATCCGCGCCCCGCGCTGGTCGAGCGCCGCAACGAAGTTTCCCCCCTTGCGGCCGGCGCCTGTGGCGATCAGATATCCCACGGCGCGCCGCTCCGGCCAGTCGGCCCCGACCCCTGAGAAATCGACAAAAAAAGGCCCGCGCGGGCAAAGCACGATGTTCGAGGCGTTGTAGTCGCGCGACCCCACCGTCCAAAGTCCCGCGCAAATCTGCTGCTGGAGCTCCACCGCGGCGTCTTCCGCCGTGGAAGGCGAACGGCCCGAGGCCGCGGCCATGGCGCGAGCCGCCGATCTTACGGATTCAAATACCGATTCGGTTTCGCGAACGAGCGAATTCCGCGCCGACTCGCTTCTGGCCTCGCCAAGCCCCTTCCGCGCTGAATCGAGGCAGACCTCGATCGCGAGAAATTCGCGCATCAATTGTTCAACGTCGACCGCATTGGGGCCGCCGGCGGATAGGTTGCGCTCCAGCGTGGGCCCCTCAAGCCATTCCGTGGCGAGTGCTCCCAGGGTTGCGTCGAAGCCGACGACGCGCGGGGTGTTGCATCCAAGCGAGCCAAGTCTGCCAAGGACCGTCGCCTCGGTGGCGATAGTGTTTTGCACAACGCTCCCAGGCGAAGAGCCGGGGGCGATTTTCACGGCGATCACCTTTCCGCTGCCAAGCATGACCTTATAGACACTCGGCGGCCGGTCGGCGCTTGGCGCGACCGGCCGCACACCGGCGACGACGGCTCCCGGCAGCAATCTGCTAACAAGGTCGATAACGCGGCGTTCGCCGTACATGAACCTACTTCGGCGCGCTGGGGAATTCGTATACGACGCTCAGGCGTTGAGTCCGCTCGACTTCAACGTCTAGCACCCGCGCGATGTCTTCGGGGCGGCAAGCCGCTCCGTGGCCTAGTCTTAACCGCATGTCGAGAGTGTCGCCGGCGGCCTGCTCCAAATGTATGACGGCGCGCCTCGCGTCGATCTCGCGGACCTTCTTGCCGCGAGCTATCTGGATTGAGAGGCTATCGCGGCCCAGAAAACCGGCTATCCGATCAGCAAGATCCGGAGGCGGATTCTTAATCAGCGTTCTGTAATCAGCGGCCCGCGCGGCAGACATGAGACTGGTCTTGCTCACGGGTATGAACTCGGCGGCAATAGCGGCGAGTCCGAGGGGAAGGGACTTTTCGAGACCCGATGTTATCGACTCCAACGGCACTGATTCTTCGAGGTCCGCATACAAAAGCTCGCTGCGGGCTTCATAACCGACGGGCAGCGGCGGACCGAACCTCAACTGAGGACCCGGCGAAAACCCCTGTGAGTAAGCGAGAGGGAGCCGGGCGCGCCGGAAGGCTCTCTCCCAGGCGCGAATCGTGTCGGTGTGCGAGATATAGCGAGCTGGTCCGCTCTTGCTGAAGCTAATTCGGACGCGCAATGTACGGTCCCGGGCGAAATAGCGGCGCTCTGTTCATGAAGAATTCAAATAACGGGATAGGTAATATTAGGGTTGTGTGACATCATTCGTTGCCGGCAATTCAAGTGTATGGACGCGGACGTTGCAGGTATTAGTTCTCAATCAAGATTATTCGCCTCTGAACATTTGTCATTTTCGACGCGCTTTCGTGCTCGTCGAAAAGGGCAAGGCCGAGGTCTTGGAGCGGTACGCGCGAAACATCAGAACGTCAACCGCCAGGCTGGTTCGTCCGTCGGTTATCAAGCTCAAGTACTATGTCCGGCGGCCCACGCCTAACGTAAAGCTGACTCGCCGGGAGATCTTCGCCCGTGACGGTTACGCTTGCCAGTATTGCGGCGACGTCCACGCGCAGCTAACGATCGACCACGTGACGCCTCGCCGTCTGGGCGGCAAGCGCCGCTGGGAGAATCTGGTGAGTGCCTGTCAGTCGTGCAATCGCAAGAAGGGCGGACGGACGCCGCGAGACGCGGGGATGCGGTTGGACCGGATTCCGGGTCGGCCGGCTCTTACTGTCGAAAAGCTGATATTGCAGCGGGCCAGCGGGCGAATCGACCGCGCCTGGCTGCAATTCCTGCCTTCGGGACTGCGCCGGGTCGGCTAGGTCCGCCCGCCAACTCCGGCGAAGCATGTCCCGCGCAAGTGGGAAGCCGGAATCATTCGCCTTATCCGCCATTCCAGCTAGGCATGTCCCCGCGCACGCGGGGAGCCGGAATTCAGCGCGGAACGCTGCGGCTCGATCAGCCCGCACCAGCCGCCTAGACAGGCTTGAACACAGACATTCCGGCAAATTCGCCGGGTTTCTATTACTGCGTGGAAAGCTGGCTAGCTGGTCTTCTTGGAAGTACCCGTGCTGGAGGAGCTGGAACCAGCGGATGAGGGTTTCTCATCGTCCGCGGTCTCGTCAGAGTCCTCGACGTCTTCGCCTTCCCCGGCGGCTTCCTCGTCCTCTTCGTCATCCTCTGTGTCTTCCGGCCTGGCTTGCTCCCGGAATTCCCTGATGCTCTTACCGAGCGCGCCACCGACGGTTGGCAGACGGCCAACGCCGAAAATGATGATCACGATAACCAGGATGATTATCCATTCAAGCGGGCCTACGCCACCTATGAACGGCAAGACCTTCTCCTCTCGCTTCCCAATCTCGAGAAGCCGTAGCACAGACGTTTTGGTGCGAATCCAGCGAGACGGGCCGTGGAACTTTGCCCTCGGCTAACGGCGATTATACAGCGACGCGCGGCGCCTATGGTCATTCGCATGGCAAGCCGCTACTACGGCGGGCGGCCGCGCCGGATTCGCCCGCGGATAGCAAGCCACGGATGCCCGTTTCCGTTTCGCGCCTTGTCCGGCTCTGGGGTGTTTGCAGCGTCAACCCCTCGGCGCGGGGCGCGAGTTGTAGACACTGAACCCGAAGTCCAATAGCAGCGAGGCGTCCATAAAATGCTGGTCGGCGCCGAGGACAATCGCAAATAACGTCCGGCCATTCCGTTTCGATCCCGCCACGAGCGTATAGCCCGCGTCCCCGGTCCAGCCCGGCTTTACTCCGAACGTCCCGGGATACTCGGTCAAGAGCCGGTTCAGGTTGGTGGGCGCGTACCAGCCGTGCTGTTCGTTTCTTTCGATCACCTTCCGGCTCGTTGCCACGATTTCGCGAATCAAGGGTTGCGAATCGAGGGCAAATTCAGTCAGCGCGAACAGGTCCCGGGCGGTTGAGTAGTTGTCCGGATCGTCGAAGCCGGCGGGATTGGCAAAGTGGGTATCGCGCAATCCGAGCTCCGTGGCTATCGAGTTCATTTTCGCAACTAGCCGGTCTACGCCGCCCACTCCGTCCCCAAGCGCGTAAGCGGCGTCGTTGCCGGAATCCAGCATTAGCCCGAATAGCAGCTGCGCGACCGACAGCCGGTCGCCGGGCAGTAACCCCATCCTGTTGGGAGGTATGGCCGCCGCCGCGGGCTGGACCTCGACAATTTGATTGGGCGGCGCCAGCGAAAGCACCGCGAGCGCGGTGGCGATCTTGGTCAAGCTCGCAATCGCAACTCTGCGCTCAGAGTTCCGCTCGGCGAGAATCTCGCCGGTAGCCAGATCGACGAGCAGGTACGCGTCGGCGGTGACTACAGGCGGGGGCGGCAGTTTTTCGTTGGAGACGAACAGCCGGTCGACGCCCGATTTGCCCGCCGGTTCCGGAGCGTCGTCCGCCGACGCTTCGGCTGACATTGTTGCCGGCGCGCCGCTTTCGATAGCCGGGTCAGCCGGTTGAATATCCGCCAGAGTGCAGACGGACAGCGCGACGGCTAATACAACTCCAATGATTAGAGCGGAAATTGCGAGCGGAACAGCCTCCGAGCGATTGGTCGACCACATCGACCTCCGGCCATTTCCGTTCTCTTGCAGATTCTCGTTAAAGAGCGGCGGCAGGTCGGCCCGGGAATCCCGGCCAGTGTTTCTCCGCTGCGCCACGGGGGCGCTAAGAATCCGCTCGAACTTGACTGTTGAATATCCGCGATGTCTGCTGCGGCCCGCGACGTACGTATCCATTTTGATAGACAGGCGCCCGGCCTCAGCCCCCCGAAGTTTAGGCCCGATTGCTCCGTATGTAGTCCAGACTCCTTTTGAACTGGTGCTCGCTTATCCACCCCTCGGACATATAGAAGTTGAGAATGGTGGTCAGCTTGAGGATGGGTATGAGGTTTATTTGATGGGAGTGGAGTCGGCGGTCGGCTCCCTGATCGCGGTCGATCAGCACTACGGCGTCGGTGACAGTTAGTCCCGCGCTCCGCAGCGCTTCGGCCGTGGCGATTACCGAGCCTCCGGTCGTGATCAGGTCATCGACGATCAGGACCGACTGTCCGGGCAAGTACCGGCCTTCGATCCGCGATGCGTTGCGGACTCCGCCTGGGTTGACATAAATCATCGGCTGATCCGCGATGAGCGAGAAAGCGGTTGCGACATGCAGGCCCCCAAGCGGGACTCCCGCCAGCAGGTCGAATGGGCCGCAATGCGGATGTCGCATGGCGGCGCGGGACGTCGTTTCCGCGTTAATCAGGTTGGCGGCGGTCCGCAGCGCCTGCGGATTGCTGACCAGGACCTTGGGATTGAGGAAAACCGGCGAGTTGACGGTGCTTCGACCAATTGTGAAGTCGCCGAACTCGATCCCGCCAAGCTCGAATATCGTCGTCGCCAGCCAAAGACTGGTCAGTTCGTCGGGAGGGTCTGGCAGCATTGCTTTGTCAACTCTTTAAGTGGCCCGAATAAATCGAAAAACCGCGCCAGAGGGCCTAGCCGATCCGTTTGCCTCTACGCACGGCCTGCGGATTATTGTCAAGTCCTACGCGCAGGTCAAGGGTTTGTACGGGTTGAGTACATGCGAGACAGTCGCTTTTCTTTTCTGTGAATGCGTTTTTCTTGAATCAAGCGCCAATGCCGGGGGATTCGCGGCTCGTGCCATTGCCTCGCGCAAAGCCGGCCCGTCAGCGTCTCGGAACCCGCCTGCCCCGAGCACTTCGGTTGCCTGTGCCGAGCCAGCCCGCCCTGAGCTTGCCGAAGGGTCGAAGGGCTAACCATGCACGGAAGAAAACGGTCCATCACGTACGCACAGGCTCACCACTCCGTTCACCCTGAGGCTGTCGAAGGGCACACGGCGCATACCGTCATTCCCGTGAAAACGGGAATCCAGACCCCATGTCGTCCACTTGCGCCCCGAGCCCCTGAATGTCCGATCAAGCCGAGCATGACGGGTAAGCGTCCTTCCTTTCGTCACTCCCACCTCGATTCGTCATTTTTGTATTGACCAAGCCCCACAAGCAGGCCAAATTGGGGGATGGGCGTAAGCGGCGCGCCAGGCGTCGTTCCCACCAAACATGTCCCCGCGAAAGCGTGAAGCGGGTATCCACCAACCGCCCAGGCCGTCATCCGTAGGGGCGGTTCGCGAACCGCCCTCTCTCCGCCAGTCGTGCCCGACCAACCAATCAGAGCCTTAACATACATCGCCCGGGAGCAAGAAATGAAACGAACGCCACAACCCCGCATACACTACGTTCCCGCATCGTCAAACGATACCCCGTTTTTCAAAGTTCACAGGGTAATCTTCAACAATTCATTGAAAACGGGCTTTTCCACGTCGCCGGTCGGCAGCGGACAAGACATCGTCAAGACCCGCCCTTTATTGTTATGCAAACCCCGAATCCAGCACGTCGTTCCGAGCATCTCCCAACGTAATCCTGGGCGAGCCGAAGGGCGCACGGCGCATCCCGTCATTTTCGCGCACACCCTGCCCTCAGCCCGATCAGGGGCGGGTATCCACCAACCGCCCCGGCCATCATTCGTAGGGGCGGTTCGCAAACCGCCCTCTCTCCGCCAGTCGTGCCCGACTACCAATCAGAGCCTTCACACACGTCGCCCACGAGCTAGAAATCAGACAAAAGCCACAACCCGGCGTACACCCCGTTTGCCGCATCGTCAAAACCCCCGTTTTTCAAGGGTCACAGGGTAATTTTCAAATATTTTTGAAAATTCATTGAAAACGGCCTTGCTCCGTTCCTTCTCCGTCATCCCGAGTCTTCCCTCGATGTCTCCCATGTTTCTGAACTTGCTCAGGGTTTTCAGGCAGACGAACGCGGGCGTCGGCGGTTGGCTATTAGAATTCCCGCGTGCTTGCGCTTGAATCGGCAACGCTGGCGGCCAGACTGGGCTAGGGTGTTTGAATACTGCTCGACCGTTTCGTAATGACCCCACTGCTCCGCTAGCGGTTCGCCCCCGTGAGTGACGGCATGACCCCATACCAGTTCATCGCCAAGTGGCGCGCGTCGGAGCTGAAGGAGCGCTCGGCGGCGCAGGAGCACTTCATCGACCTGTGCCGGCTGCTGGACGAGCCAACCCCCGCCGAAGCTGACCCGACCGGCGAGCATTACTGCTTCGAGCGCGGCGCGCGCAAGGACACCGGCGGCGACGGTTGGGCCGACGTCTGGAAACGCCACCACTTCGCCTGGGAGTACAAGGGCAAACACGCCAACCTGGACGCCGCCTTCACCCAGCTCAGGCAGTACGCCCTGGCGCTGGAGAACCCCCCGCTGCTGATCGTCTCCGACATGCTGCGGTTCCGCATCTACACCAACTGGACCAACAGCGTCAGCCGGGTCCACGAGTTCGGGTTGGACGATCTCGCCGGCGCGGCTGTGCGTAACAAGCTCAAGTGGGCGCTCTCGGACCCCGAGCGCCTGCGGCCCGGCGAAACCCGGCAGACGCTCACCGAGCGCGCCGCGGCGGCCTTCGCCTCGCTTGCACACGGATTGCGGGAGCGCGGCCACGACCCGCAGGTGGTCGCGCATTTCGTCAACCGGCTCGTGTTCTGCATGTTCGCCGAGGACGTCGGCCTGCTGCCGAACGGCATGTTTACGCGGATGCTGGAGCACGCACGGCAGCGACCTGGTGAATTCGCCGAGCTTGCCCGCGACCTGTTCGGCGCGATGGCCACCGGCGGCCGGATCGGCTTCGAGGAGGTCGCCTGGTTCGACGGCGGGCTGTTCGACGACGATTCCACGCTGTCCCTGGAGAAGGCCGAGATCGAGACGGTGCTTGCGACGGCGGACCTGGACTGGTCGGAGATCGACCCGTCGATCCTGGGCACGCTGTTCGAGCGCGGGCTGGACCCCCGCAAGCGCGCGCAGCTTGGCGCGCACTACACCGACCGCGACAAGATCATGCTTATCGTCGAGCCGGTTATGGTGCGCCCCTGGCTTGCCGAGTGGCAAGCGGCCAAGGCGGAGATCGCGGCCTGTCTGGAACGGGCCGCAGCGGCCAGGTCGAGAGCGGCTCAGAACCGTCATTACGGGCAAGCGGAACGACTGCTGCGCGATTTTCTTGAACGGCTGCGGGGCTTCAAGGTGCTCGATCCCGCCTGCGGTTCGGGCAACTTCCTCTATCTGGCGCTGCACGCGCTCAAGGACCTGGAGCATCGGGTGCAGCTTGAAGCGGACGCGATGGGCCTGCCGCTTACGTTCCCCGAAATCGGCCCCGCCAGCGTCAGGGGAATCGAGATCAACCCCTACGCCGCCGAGCTTGCCCGCGTCTCGGTCTGGATCGGCGAAATCCAGTGGATGCGGCGCAACGGCTTCTCGGAGTCGCGCAAGCCCATCCTAAAGCCGCTCGACACCATCGAATGCCGCGACGCCATCCTCTCCCCGGACGGCGTGGAACCCGACTGGCCGGAGGCCGACGTGGTGATCGGCAATCCGCCGTTTGTTGGAGGCAAGCTCCTGCGCGGCGTGCTGGGCGGCGCATACGTGGAGGCGTTGCAGCGGCTCTATGGCGACCGTATTCACGGCGAAGCCGACCTTGTATGCCACTGGTTCGACAAGGCCGAGCGCCTGGTCGCCGCCGGCAGGATTGCGCGCGCCGGCTTGGTCGCGACCAACTCGATCCGCGGCGGACGCAACCGTTCGGTGCTGGACCGGATAGTCGAGCGCGGGGCGATCCATGACGCCTGGTCGGATGAACCCTGGGTTATCGACGGCGCGGCTGTGCGGGTATCGCTGATCTGCTTCACTCGCAAGGACGCCGGGCTATCCGGGCGCCTGGACGGGAAGGACGCGCCACGCATCAACGCCGATCTGACCACCGGAACGGTTGATCTCACGTACGCGGGCCGCCTCACGGAGAACGCCGGAGCCGCCTTCATGGGCGACACCAAGGGCGGCGCGTTTGACGTTACCGGCGATCTGGCCCGGGAATGGCTGGGGCTTCCCGCCAACCCTAACGGGCGGCCCAACTCGGACGTTCTCAAGCCGTGGGTCAACGGCATGAACCTGACCCGCCGTCCGGCGGGCAAGTGGATCATCGACTTCGGATGGACGATGTCGGAGAACGACACCGCGCTCTACGAAGCGCCGTTCGCCTACATCGCGGAACACGTCCGGCCAGTGCGGCAGCGCAACCGTGAGAGCAGAGTCAGGGAGTTCTGGTGGCGACATGTGCGGCCCCGGCCCGACATGTGGCAGGCGTTGGACGGCCTGACCCGGTACATCATTACGCCACGCGTTGCCAAGCACCGGCTGTTCGTCTGGCTCGATTCGCGCGTATGTCCCGACAGCGCCACGATTGCAATTGCCCGCGACGACGATACGACCTTTGGCATCTTGCACAGCCGGTTTCATGAACTCTGGTCGCTTAGGCTTGGCACGAGCCTGGAAGACCGCCCGCGCTACACGCCCACCACGACCTTTCAGACCTTCCCGTTTCCGGAGGGGCTGACGCCCGACGTTCCCTCCCGCGATTACGCGAACGATCCGCGCGCCGTAGCCATCGCCGAGGCCGCCCGGCGGCTGGTCGAGCTAAGGGACCGCTGGCTCAACCCGCCCGAATGGGTGGAGTGGGTGCACGAACCGGCCCCCGGCTACCCCAGGCGCCCCGTCCCCCGCGACGAGGCCGCCGCCACGCAACTCAAGCAACGCACCTTGACCAAGCTCTACAACGACCGCCCCCAATGGCTAGCCAACGCCCACGCGACCCTAGACTCCGCCGTCGCCGCCGCCTACGGCTGGTCGGCGGATATTTCGGAGGAGGATGCGTTGGGGGAACTGTTGGAGATGAATCTGGCAAGGTAAAGACGAGCCCCGCTATTGGGAGCGAAGTGTCGCAATCTCAGAGCAGGAAATACGGGTGGGTATCCTGATTAGAGAACGTCGGTCTCACAGAAAGGGGAGATGATTTGCCGACCTTCGAACACCAACAAATCCTAGAACGTATTAGAGAACTCGCCATATTGCCAGATGCTCCTGAAGCATACGAGACTTGGATTAGAGCGTCCAAACACCTGAGCTTCCTACAACGCAATTCGGAAGAAAGTGAGTTAGCGATTTACGCGAACGGTAACGGTGTTTTCGTCCAGACCGCTGTCGTTAAGGAAAGCAGCCTGTTTCCATTAGATCAAGATGGTCTTTTGGAGTGGAACTGCTCGGCACCCCGCGCCATTGCGAGCTATTCCTATCGGGGGAACGAGAGCGACGTATGGATCTCAAATGGTGGTCATGCTTGGGGAACCGAAACGCTTGAAGGCGCTCAGCCACTTGTATTTAAACGTGACTTCGAAGGCTGGACGGGAGAGGGAAACTCCTACTTCGAAGTATTGCAGGAGTACGCGCACATCACAGATGTCCATTGGCGTCCGGAAAGGCACTCTTACTGTCGCTTTGATGAGCAAGGCGACCTGGATCAAATCGTGTCTATCACGCAGCTTGAACGGTCTGGCGGTAGAGTATCGCTCGTTTCCTTCAAGAGAGAACCGCTAGAGCAATATCTCGCCGTCTCAAACTCAGTGCTAGTTCGTATGTTCGATTTCACGTTGTTTAACCCGCAGACGTTTCGAGGGTGGCCCGAAGGGGACGATGCTCTTTACGACGAACGACCTGACCTCTTCTATCGGCAGAGGGTCGTCGCTGGATATGCTGCGTTTACCAGGGGCGTTCAGATCGTGGAATTGAGCGGTCCAAAGAGAGAACTGGTCGCATCGATATTCGGCTCAAGAGAACACAGCTATGTCGAGTTCGAAGCGTGGGACTTTCGTAACGATCCAAATGTTGAGGATGTGGACGATCTTTCAAACTACACAGGAGGAACGATACCAACCACGGTGATATCGGCAGATCCCGCTGCCACGACGAACTACTTCACAGCGAGCACGAATTTTCTACCCTTCGAAACTTCACCCGCTTTCTTCAACCCCGACGTCCGTCTGCATTACCAAAGTGATCGCGAAAAATATGAGATCCTTTCTCGACACATACATTGCCGAAATTCATGGGTGCTTCCGTATGACGTGAACAAGGCGGGTCAGGTGCACGTATACATATGCGACCTTCGGAGTCTTCCCTACAAAGAGCAGATGCACTGGAAGAGTTTCAATGAGAAACCAAAAGTGGGGATTTCGGAGCGAGCTCTGACCCACGATTTCAAAGGTGAGTGGTCCTCAATGACTGATCCCATTGAGGATGTGCAAACGATCATATTCGAATGGTCGAAGTCAAATCTATCTTGGTGGAAACCCGATGACGATAGCCTGGCGTCTCGCGATATAACGCCTCGCACGAACAGCCTTGACGAGTGGGCAAGAGCTTTCTTGGACCTCGCAAATCTAGTAGTCGCTGGCTTTCAGATCGGAGCCATTCGAGCAAAGCTACAGGAGAAAGGATGTACTTTCGATAAGAATGAGCGAAGCCTAGTACTTCTCGAAAGGCTTCTGGCTAATGAGGGGGATTCAACCTATCCATCCAGACTCGACGGTCTTAGGGAGGTTCAAGTCATACGTTCAAAGGTGACAGCCCATCGCCGCGGTACAGAGGCTGAGAATCTGTCTCGCAGTGCTCTGAAAGAGCATGGGGCATATCCCGAACATTTCAATCACGTTTGTCGGATCGTGACGAAGGAACTCAAGATCATCGAGGATTTGCTTAGCTGATATCTTGAAACCTGTGTACGGCTCGTATATCGACCTGCATATGTGACGCAGTCGCGCCGAGGGTGTGCTCCTCGGTTCGGAGGATCCGATCCGGGAACATGCGGGCGCCGCCTTACCGGGGGTTGTTGAGGATCTGGTGGGGCGTGCCTAGCTCGACGAGCATTCCGTAGTCGAAGAACGTCATATTGCCCGCCGAGCCTGTTCCTGCGCTCGTCGGACTAACATAATGGGTGGTGTCAGGATTGGGGACGGCTCAGGATCGATATGATTTCTGAAGCGATTATTTCGACGATGGTGGACCGGATCGTCGGACGGTTCCAACCGTCTCGCGTCGTGCTTTTCGGTTCCCAGGCGCGCGGTACCGCAAGCAAATGGAGCGACGTGGACCTGCTTGTCGTAATGGGAAACGCGCCGGACAAGCGTCGAGTTGAGGTCGAGATACGGCGGCTGCTGGGGGGCCTTGGGGTGAGCAAGGACATCGTGGTAACCACGCCCGATGAGATTGCAAGTCGAGGTCAAGTGGTGGGAACCGTGCTGAACGCGGCGCTTCGCGACGGGACGGTCTTATATGAACGACCTTGATCCCGCCGAACGCGAGGCTGGCCGCTGGCTACGGTTCTCGGAAGAGGACCTAGACGTTTCCTTGCGGCTGCTATCGGGTGATCCGTCCGCTCCTCGTCACGCCTGCTGGCTTGCCCAACAAGCTGCAGAGAAGGCGCTGAAGGCGGCCCTGATACTGGAAGGGATCGAATTCCCGTTTACACACGACCTGGACGCCCTGCGCGACCTCCTTCCACGGGGTTGGCCCGTGCGGGATACCCATACCGACCTAGCTGAACTGACACAGTGGGCAGCGGAAGCGAGATACCCAGGAGATTGGCCGGATGCGACTGATGCCGACGCAGCTCGCGCGGAGTCCAAGGCGCGCTCGGTTTACAACTCCGTAGCGGCGGAATTCAGGCGTCGCGGAGTATTTGCCGAGTAGGGCCGTAGAGCGGGGCTGGGGCTAGAGGATTTGCTCGAGGAACATGCGGGTGCGGTCTTCCTGGGGGTTGTTGAAGATCTGGCTTGGGGGGCCGAGCTCGACGAGCATTCCTTCGTCGAAGAAGGCCATGTGGTCGGCGACCTCGCGCGCGAAGCCCATCTCGTGGGTGACGCAGAGCAGGGTAATGCCGGTGGCTGTCAACTCACACATGGCGGCGGTATTGGGCACAGGCGACCGGACGGAGCTAGTCGAGCTGGGAATCCTGCCTGCTGAACCTACCGCGATGCCGGTGGGACTAACATCGTTCGTGATTCAAACCTTCAGGGCAGGGTACCGAAATCATGTCGCGGCGGCGAAGGTAGACTTAGCCCACCATGCTCAGTCCCGTAAATACCGAAGTGGGGTGACTCAATGATAGACAGAATGCTCGGCGCCGCCCGGTTGAGTGCAGACACCTACGAAGAGGTCGAGAGGGACCGCGGCGCCACCGGACAAGCGCTGATTGTCGTGATACTTGTCACGATCGCCAGCGTCGTTGGCGCGATACTGGGCGGTGCGGAAGTCGACGTGGTGAGAGCACTCGTTATCGGCATCATCCGCGGAGTTGCGAGCTGGGCACTGTGGGCGCTGTTCACCTGGCTGATCGGCGCGACGATACTGAGGACAGACAACACCGAAGCCGACTGGGGGCAACTGGCGCGCGGCACGGGATTCGCGCAAACGCCGGGGCTTCTGAACGTCATCAGCTTCATACCGGGGGTTGGAATACTCATCTCTCTGCTGACATTCGTCTGGACGTTTGCGGGAATGGTGGTTGCGGTGAGGCAGAGCTTGGACTACATGTCAACAATGCGGGCGTTATTCGTGATTCTGCTTGCTTTCATCCCGGTGCTCATCATGAACGCCATCGTATTCGCGCTGACTGGCGGGAACTAGGGCTCGACCGGCAGGACGAAGCGGGCGGGCATCCCCACGCTGTCGTGGACAGTCTGCGTCGCCGGAAGGTCAATCTGGGTATGGTTCCCCTACATGCGGCGACAGACGGCGTCCCGTCCAGTCAGGCAGAGATTGTCTAGGACTTTAACCGCTGTCGGCGCCGTCGCCGCCATTCGCGGCGGTAGTCGTTAAGGCGCTCCCGGTTGGCCTTGTTGTAAGCGCGATCCCTAGCGTTTTTGCGGCGGCGCACGCAGTCGAGACAGAAGACTGCGCGGAAACGGCGGTCGAGTATAGGCTCGCCGCAGTCACGGCAGATGCGGGTTTGGCCAAGAGCGTCTGAGGGCCTTACGGGGGTGCGACCGCGCCGTGCGATGACTTTGGCCTCAGCGTCTATCTCCGCCCCCTGATGTTTTGCGCGTCACGAGTCGCAATGCCTGCATCTTCTAGTCACAAGCCGGCTATGCAGGCTCCCGTTCTCGCCGTTAATGCTGGTTTCCATCGTACGCGGGGGATAGACCGCAGTGGGAGCGGGTCATTGTCGTAGTCGCCAATT
Organism: Chloroflexota bacterium; assembly: GCA_965218195.1. Lineage (GTDB taxonomy): Bacteria > Chloroflexota > UBA11872 > UBA11872 > VXNJ01 > JAPOVO01. The sequence continues at coordinate 2,665,486 of OZ244593.1, read as the reverse complement.
TTGTAGCGCCGAAGCGCGAGAGCGACTTTCGACCGAGAACTAGTCGAGATGGTTCTGGGGTTAGTCGTTACCGTTTAACAGATCCTGTCCGGCGGGTCGCCAGCCGTGTCGTCTGGAATCTCAACATCCCCTTCAGTTTCAGAGCCCGGTTCAAAGATTCGATTCAGGAGCCAGATTAGCGCCGTTTGACGATTCCGCAGGAACGGCGCATCGATCATCGTTGGATGCGCGACCGGAATCGAATCATCCCGCATCGCGGCGGCGTAGAGCGGGACTGCCACGTCTATAGGCCTGACGATTGCAGACTTAAGCCGTTCCGACCGTTGAACGGTCAGAAACCCGCGGTAGTAAATAGGCGCATCCACCCGCACTTGCCCGCGAATCGTGAAGTCAGCCATGAGCAGAGACTATAGCCGCCCCCTTTGTTCCCGGTACACACGGAGTGGCCCGCCCCCAAGGCTTGTACCACTGGCTATGTTAGTCCGACGAGCATCGAGGCAGCCTCCGCAGGCAGGATTGCCGCTGGCGGCGGCGGTTTATAGCCCAGCGAGCTAGGCGACCGGATGCGTATGCAGGTTTGCCTGTACTGCGCGGTCAGCACCCGCGCCTCCCACAGTGTGTAGAAGGTCTTGCGGTCCAACAACTCGTCGCGGAGCTTGCCGTTGAAGCTTTCGACATAGCCGTTCTCCTACGGCGAGCCGGGCTCGATATAGGGTGGATTAGTCGGCATCCTTCAGGCAAGGATGCCGCCCCGTACCTGTGTGCGACCATCCGTGTTCGAGCCGGGAGTGGCGCCGGATGCTCGGTCAACAGGTAGTGGGATAAGCGTCGCGCTCAAAGATGCCGTTGGCGCGCTGCATCTCCCGGACGTAGCAGATAATCTGCTCCACCTCATCCGGTAACACACCAGAGACGGGAGGCATATTGCCAAACGACCAGTGATGTTGCTGCACTCCTTGACGGATCGCGTTGCGAAAGCTGAAGTCCGAGTGGTGGCCTGGCCGGTATATTTTGTCTACTAGAGGTGGACCTTGCCGAGTTCCGGCGGCGTTCACGCCGTGACACAGCGAGCAATTCGCATTGAACAGCGCCTCGCCCGCGCGTGCGGCGTCGGACAAGGGTGGTCTTGTCACCGAGACGCTCTCGACGTTGTCGGTTTCGGTGGTCTCGTACCGTGGGGCGCGCTCTTCGCCACATGCAATCGGCATGAGTAGGACAAGGGCCACGACCACATACGCGGCGAAGGGTCTACCCGTCGAGCTTCGTGACCTGCCCCCAGTGGTTGTCATCGTCGACCTGCGCGCAAGCTCTGAACCACTTGCTATGTTAGTCCTATCGAGCGTCGGGAAAGGATCAGTGGTCATCCCGCCTGCTGAACCTTTGGCGACCAAGGATTTCGGTCCCCAGCCGCTCCAATACCAGCGGATCGGCCATGTCAGAAATCGCTGCCAGCGTAGCCGGGCGCCGTTGCCACGTAGGTGCGCCTGGCGGCCTCCCAGCGCGGAAGTGCCAAGTTTTCGTAGATCTCCGCCTTGGCTTTTAAACGACGGGGGGCGGCCTGCGGGAGTGCGCTGGTGCTCACCGTCGCCTCGTGAGCGCCCCTGACGCGCGGTACACACATGTGGCCGCCGTACGCCTGCACGCGGCCGTCGAGTACGCCCGTTGCTTCGCAATGGGACCGCGATTCGGCGGGAGCCGGCATTATGCTCGCGAAACGCCCCGGGGCGAACACCGTTGCCTCGGACGACCAGCCCGCCGCACCGAATATGACGACCGCGGGCTCGCTGCGCCGGCAGGCGAGCGCCAGCCCATAGGCCAGCCCCTCGCAGACCACGACAGTCAAGGAGAGGTGTGGCCTGCTAAGCGCTCCTGCACGTGTACGGGCCGGCGGTGCTGCTCAAGGCCGAAACGGTCCTCACTTACTGCGAGAGCGCCAGAGGATCCACCACAGGTTCCCGGCCATGATCAGTGCCGCAGCCAGCCACAGCAGCGTCCCGAACGTCGGATTCTGTGTCAATCCTATGCCCAGTCCCAAGACGAAGACGGCCAGCGCCGCGAGGAAAAGCAGGCCATGGGCGGATATTCGTAACACCCGGAGCAGAGTCATGACGGCACACCTCCCAAGGACGCCCCGCATAACGGAGCAGGCATGGAATTGATCGTATCATTGGCGGGGGCAACACTGGAACATCGCCGAGTGCTGATCGGGCAGAGGACGCGACCGATCCCACAACTCCCTTAAGCGATCGGTCCCGGGGCTTCCGGCAGACCAGATGGCCCTGACTTCTGAAGCGATTATTTCGACCATAGTGGACCGCATAGTCGGACGGTTCCAACCGTCTCGTGTCGTGCTCTTCGGTTCTCAGGCACGGGGTACCGCAAGCGAGTGGAGCGACGTGGACCTGCAACGTGCCCGACAAGCGTCGAGCCGGTCTCTCCCGTGATGGCCGTGTCGTCCGCCAGCCACTAGCAGGCGAACTGCGCGTTCTCCAGCCCGTCCTAGTCGGAGATGCCGGTGGTGTCCGCGGTCAGGGTCTCTCCCACCGTGACTGTCCCGCTGATGGTGGGCGCTCCGGGGGCCGTGTTGTGCCTTGAGATGCTCCACGTGATAGTCACGCTGGTCGACAGCTCGCCGTCGGTCACGGTGACCGTGGACTCAGTGGTGCCGGCTTCGGTGGGATTGCCTACGATTCGCCCTGTTTGGGAGACGATGGACAGTCCGGCGGGGAGCGTGTCGACATACCAGGTGAGCGAATCGCTCTCGGCGTCGGTGGCGGCGACGTGGACGTCGACTGAGTCCCCGACAGTCAACGACTGGTCGCCGGGGGCTGTGACCGATGGTGCTGTGTTGTGCGCTTCTTGGATCGTGATGACAGTCTCGGCGAAGGCCGACGGAGATTGGATGCTCGTGGCCCTAATCGTGACCGAACCCGACGCAGGGACAGTCGCGGGAGCGGTATACGAACCGTCGGTGTCGATTGTTCCCGACGATGTGTTGCCGCCCTCGACTCCGTCTACCGACCAAGTCACGCCCTGCGCGGCGCCGGCAACCTGGGCTTCCAGGTCGGTGCTCGTTCCCGCCACCATCGATGACGGGGCGTTGGTGATCGAGACAGAAACCACAGCAGTGCTCAGGTCTATGGTCACCGTTGCCGCTGTGGGGTTGGCCGGGAAATTCCTATTGGACGAGTCGAACGCTATGAACTCGAACGAGTCCACACCGGAGAACCCGGAGTTGGGCGTGTACGTGACGTTTTGCGAGTAGAACGCCGTGTATTCGATTTCCTCCCCGTTCACCACGTTGAAGTTGTCTTCGGTGGTCAGCGTCCCATGAGACGGCGGGGAAGCAATGCGGTAAGCGGCTCGATTCGGTGTGCCGTATTTCTCGGTGGACAATTCGAACTCCAAATCGGTGTCCTGTTTGACGGTGACCACCTGCGGCTGTGCGACATATCCCGGAACAATGCTGATTTCCGGCGATAGGGCGACTTTGTTGTCCTCGTCGGATTCGATGACGATGTCGTACGGATCGGCCTCGGCCCCGAGACGGTACCTCCCGGGACTCACATCGGAAATGTCAATCCACTGGAATGTTATATCGTGTGCGTAAACGTCTCGCCAGCCCTCGGTGATCCCCATCAACAGGCTCGTCACGCCCGGGCGATTGGTCATGCAATACTGTATGCCCGAGTCCGAGTATGTATAGGCGCCTGGATCAGGGTGCCGGTCGGTTAACTCCTCCGAGTCATACAGGCAGAAGCCCACTTTGGAGCCCGGCTGAACCAGGATTGTGCCGTCCGCGCTCCACAGCGAGTAGGCCACGATCTCCATCAGATGAAAATGGTTGTGGCCATCAGCGGTCTCATAGCGCACCGGGGGCTTGGCGAGGTTCACCCATTCTCCCGATTCGGTCTTAACCCGCTGCCACACATCGTGGCTAGTCGGGTCCTCCGGATCTGCGAGCTGGGGATCGCCGGAGATGTCAAGGGGTCCGTCGCCGAGGTTGGTCACGTAACCGTCGAACCTCAGAACGCGCAGTTCTTGGCCGTTATGGGTAACGATGGCTGGGCTACCCTTGATCGGCGGGTCGCTCACCAGGTCGGGCAAGAGATAGACGCCCTCGTCGATGGCCAGCGCGTGCTGGTCGCCGGGCGTGTTCGTGTCGATGTCGACCACCACACCCGCGTCGGCGACGACCACGACCACTGAGTCGCTGACCAGTGATTCTGCGTATCCGCCCCTGTCGGTGAACGTAACCCGTACCTTTACCGACGCACCCTGGTCGCGGGCCACGAGCACATACGTTGATCCGATAGCCCCGTCGATCTCCGCGAAGGCCGACTCGTTATTGGACTTCAACCACTGGTAATACAGATTCACCCGGTCCAAGCCGTTGCCGTCCGCGATGCCAGATGTGAGCGCCGTCAGCGTCTCGCCCGCTTCCGCCGTGCCGCCGATGGTCGGCGAGCCAGTGGCAGAAACGTTGGCGGGCCTCTCCTGGTCACCCCCTAAGTACGCATCTGTCGAGTTCATCTGCAGGACTCCTGACCATTCATAGGAGCCTCGGGCGTTGGTGGCACGCACCCGGAACCAGTAGGTATCGTTCTCGTGCGTCAGACCGGTTATCACCGCGCCCGCGCCGTAGAGGGCTATCGCAACCCCGTCTCCCGGTAGGTCGATCCACCCGCCCCGGTAAAGCTGGACGTCGTAGGAATCCGCCCCGTCAACCTCGGTCCATTCCAGGTCCACGCCGCCCCGGAAGATAGCCTTTCCCGTAGGTGTGTCCGGAGTGGCCGGAGAACTGTCATGGGCCAGTGCGGGCGAGGTCCCGACCATCAGGAGAGTCAGTGCCGCCAGCAGGGCCAGCGCGGCGCCGCAGAGCGGGACTGCTACGTCTATAGGCTTGACGATTGCAGCCTTGAGCCGTTCCGACCATTGAACAGTCACAAACCCGCGGTAGTAAATAGGCGCGTCCACCCGCACTTGCCCGCGAATAGCGAAGTCAGCCATGAGCACAGACTATAAGCGGCCCCTTGGTTCTCCGTACACGCGGAGATCGACCTGCCCCCAAGGCTTGTACCACCGGCTATGTTTAGTCGCGCCAATATTGGGATAGCCTCCGCCGGCGGACGCTCAGTTGTCGCAGACGGTCCTAAATTGCGACGGCCTTTGTCAATTAGTCCACCCTTGAAAAGGAAGATGCCCATGAGCGCACTCTCCGTTTGGGCAACCTAACGACCCGATTGTGCGGCGTCAATAATGTGGTGAGTTGCGCCGCGTCATGGAGAGGTCCGATAAGACCGGTCATGAGGGCGCTCTGAAATCTAGGTGGGTTAGAGGATCTGCTGCAGGAACATGCGGGTGCGGTCTTCCTGGGGGTTGGTGAAGATCTGCTTGGGAGTGCCTAGCTCGACGAGCATGCCTTCGTCGAAGAAGGCCATACGGTCGGCGACCTCGCGCGCGAAGCCCATCTCGTGGGTGACACAGAGCATGGTCATGCCGGTGGCGGCCAGCTCGCGCATGGCGTCCAGCACCTCCTTGATCATCTCCGGGTCGAGCGCCGACGTAGGCTCGTCGAACAGCATGATTTGCGGCTGCATGGCGAGCGCGCGGGCGATGGCGACCCGTTGCTGCTGACCGCCCGATAGCTCGGCGGGATATTTGTTCGCCTGCTCCGGGATTCCGACGCGTTCGAGCAACTGCATAGCGATCGCTTCGGCCTCGCGTCTCGGGACGTGCCGCACGCGCTGCGGCGCCAGCATGACGTTGTTTAGCGCGGTCATGTGCGGGAAGAGGTTGAACTGCTGAAACACCATGCCGACTTCCCGGCGTATGGCGTCCAGGTTGCGGACGTCGTTGGTCATCTCGATGTCGTCGACCACGATCCTGCCCGACTGGTGCTCTTCGAGGCGGTTGATCATGCGGATGAAGGTGGACTTGCCCGATCCCGAGGGGCCGAAGATGACGACCACTTCACCTCGCTTGACCCTCATGCTTACGTCGCGCACGGCGCAGAAGTCGCCAAACCACTTGTGGACGTTCTCGCAGATGATGATGTCGTCGCGCTCTTCGAGCGGCATCGAGAGGTATTCCGGGGACATGTTCGCTTCCGCCATAGTTGGTCTCCCGCGCAGGCCGTCTAGCGCCGGCCTACGCCAAGCGCACCTTCAATGCGCCGGCTGATGTACGACATCGAGAAAGTGAATACCCAAAACATGACCGCGATGAACACGTAAACCTCGCGTCCGTTGTCGATGAACTCGAGGCTGCTGTCTTGAAGCGCCGAACGGCCCATCTCCACGAGGTCCAACATGCCGATGAAAAAGACGAGGCTGGTGTCCTTGAAAAGGCTGATGAACTGTCCGACGATGGCCGGGATGATGTTCCTGAGTCCCTGCGGCAGAGTGACTAGCAGCGTAGTCTGCCAGCCGCGCAGTCCGAGCGCGTGGGCGGCTTCCGTCTGCCCCGGCGATACGGCGGCCATGCCGCCGCGCACGTTTTCGGCCATGTACGCCGAGCTAAAGAGCGTGATGGTGATGGCCGCAAGATAGAGCGTGCTGACGTGGATGTTGGCGGGGAACGTCAGCGGCAGGATGTGCCGCGACATAAAGAGCAGCGTTATCAAGGGGACGCCCCTGACAATCTCGATGAAGCCTATGCACGCTACCTTGACCACCGGCAGGTTGCTGCTCCTTCCCAGCGCGAGCGCGATGCCGATCGGCATGGACATCGAGATGCCGAAGAGAGCCAGCAGCAGGTTCAGCATCAGTCCGCCGATGTCCTGTGGTTTGACCGGCTCGAGGCCCGGCACGCCTTCGATGCCCCGGATCAGCAGCATGGAGACGACCACTATCGAAATCGAGACGGCGACGATGCGTTTGGGGCGGTGTATCCCAAGCGGCCCCGCGGCTACGTAGCCCAAACCGATCGTGACAGGATTCAGCAGCAGGAGGATCCGGTTGAAGAGCGCCATCTCGTGCGGCAATGCGGCGATCACGAAGATGACGGCGCCGAGCCCCACGGCGAAGACGCGGGCCGCGCCGCTCCATATCCGCCAGCAAATCCCCAGCAGCGCGCTGATCAGCAGGACGCAAACCTGGGGGCGCCAGTACTCTTCGGCCGGATAGAGACCCACAAGGTAGAGCGGGACCCGGCTAGTGATCACTTCCCAATCGGCTGTGAAGATCAGCCATCCGACGACGTTGACCGCCAGCCAGGCCAGCGCGAGGGCGAGGACGACCGTCAATATGCTGTTGAACCACGAGCTGAAGAGGTTCTTGCGCAGCCAGCCTACGTAGCCGACGGTCGACGCCGGTGGCGGCGGCGGGGGCATGGCGTTGGCGGTGACCGCGGCGCTCACGTTCCCTTGAACCTTATGGAGCGGTTATACAGGTTTCCGATCAGGGAGTAGGTCAGGCTCATGGCGAGATAGGTAAGCATCACCATCGCAATCAACGAAATGGCGGGCGCGATTTGCGTCATCGTATTAGCCACGCTCACGAGGTCCTGGTACCCGATCGCGGCGGCGAGGCTCGAGTTTTTTGTCAGGTTCAGGTACTGGCTGATCGTCGGCGGGATGATGACCCGCAGGGCCTGGGGGAACGTGACGAAGCGCAACGTCATCCCGGTCGACAGCCCCATCGATCTGGCCGCCTCCGTCTGACCTTTGCTGACCGACTGAATGCCGGCTCTAACGATCTCCGCGATGAACGCCGCCGTATACATAACCAACCCGACCAGCAACGCCGTGAAACTCCCGCCGAGCTGCGCCCCGCCTTGCGGGCGTGCGAATGTACCCTCCGGCTTGGGAACAGAGATTGTCATGGGCATTAAAACAACGAGCGCGATGACGCTAACGCCGATGGCAATAGCGGCGCCGGCGAATATCGGGTAGCTCTTCTTTCCTGTTTCGGATTCACGCTGGTGTAAGCGCCTGCCGACGTAGATGGCGATCACCAGTCCGATGGCGGTCGCGGCCGCCCAGGGCCAGAATCCATCCTCCGGAACCGGCCACGGGAGATAGAAGCCGCTGTTGTTGAGATAGAACTTATCGAAGAAGACGTAGCTGTCCCGCACTCTGGGCAGGCTAAGCACGATGAGAAGCCAGAACAGCAGTTGAACAAGTAGAGGGATGTTGCGGAAGATCTCGATGTAAACCAAGGCGATCCGGTTTAAAAGCCAGTTGGATGACAGCCGGGCCATGCCCACGAGGATGCCGAGCAAGGTCGCCAGAATGACGCCCAACAGCGTCGCCTTGATCGTATTCAGGGCGGCCGCCGCGAATCCGTAGAGATAGGACTTCGACGGGTCGTAAGGAATGATCGTCTCACCGATGGGAATTTGGGCGGCGCGGTCGAGGAAGCTGAATCCGAAGGGGATTTCCCGCGCCGCAATTTCTCTGGACACGTTGACGAAGAAGAGCGCCAGCGCTGAGAGGACCAGTACGGCGGAGACGATCTGCACTACCCACCGCAGCACGACGACGTTACGCCATACCGGTATTCCGTCGACGTACAGAAACCTCTTCACGGTCTCAACCTACCGGCTCCGGAACCGCGTCGTTTGAAGGGCTGAGTTGGGGCATAAACGAAACAGAGGGATGCGTTGGCATCCCTCTGTTCGAGAACCTGTCTCCGAATAGAGTCGGCTAGCGCAACGGCGGGGCGTATATCTGGCCGCCCTTCGGGCAATCCGTGCACGGGGCGTTCGCCCATAGAGCGTTACGACCGCCCTCGCGCGGCAGGTCAATCCGGCCCGGCCCCAAGTTGCGGTCATAGATCTCACCGTAGTTGCCCACGCTGCTGATCACGTCCTGCATAAACGTCTCCGACAGACCAAGGGTCTCCTGGCCGAATCCCCCCTCGGTCCCGAGCAGCCGCTTCGCCTTTACGTTGTCGCCGCCCGCCATGCTAGCGACGTTGCCGCTGTTGATCCCGTACGCCTCGGCGTAGATCAGCCCGGACATGACGGTCTTCACGATGTCGAACCACTGCTCGTCACCGTGTGGCACCACCGGACCAAGCGGTTCCTCGGAGATGGTCTCCGGGAGGATCACGTGGTCGCCCGGGTTAGGCAGGGCGCTGCGGAGAGCCGCAAGCTGCGACCGGTCGTTAGTAAAGACATCGCACTGACCTTCCTTATAGGAATCAAGCACGACATCGGTGTCTTCGAACACCTTGGGGTTGTATTCCAGGTTGTTCTGACGGAAGAAGTCGGCCATATTCAACTCGGTCGTCGTGCCGCTGGTCACGCACACCGAGGCGCCGCCCAAGTCGTAGGCGGACGTGATGCCCAGATCCGCCGGGACCATGAAGCCCTGACCGTCATAGAACATCGTGTGTACGTAGTTGCCCCACTGCGAGTCGCGGGAGGTCGTCCAGGTGACGGTCCGCACTAGCAGATCGACTTCGCCGGACTGAATGGTCGGCCCCCGCTCCGCGGCGGTGATGAATCTGATCTCGATGGCTTCGGGGTCGCCCAGAACAGCTGCTGCCACCGCGCGGCACAGGTCGATGTCGAACCCGACGTTGCGACCGGATGCGTCCAGCGAGCCGTAGCCCGGAACGTCGTTGCGGCTGGCACAGATGAGCGTGCCGCGCTCCTGCACGGCGGCGAGACGGCTAGCCATCATTCCTTCGCCGCCCTCGGCCATCATTTCCTCGGCTTTGGCCATCATGCCCTCAGCCTCGGACATCATGCCCTCGGCTTCCGCCATCATGCCCTCGGCTTTGGCCATGGCCTCCGGATCCTCGCCGTTGGCATCGCACGCCACTAACGCGAATATCGCGATAAGGGGCAACAAAAGCAACAGTCTCAGCCTCGATACCATACTCGTTCCTCACCTACTGCGCGGCGACGCGCCAACAGAGTCCAACCCGTTGACGCGGACGGTACGGCTTGCGGCATATCTGTGTCAAATATTTCTGGTGTAAATGTAAATATCTCTGCTTATGTACCCCTGTTTATTGCGTTTGTCATGTTTTGTACTAGAGTTCGCAGCGGGAAACCGTTCATCCATCGGTGAATGGCGCCGCGGGCCGCAAGGATAAAAGGGGGAAGAGAGATGGGAGCACTGTCGCTAAATAGGCTCGGCGGTTTGCTGTTGTTCCTTGGGCCGCTTCTGGCATTGATCTTCTTTCTAATCCAGCCCGGCGGCGTATTGATCGAAAGCGCGGATCCGACCGATGCCGTGGCCACGATTACGGCGCTGGCGTCCAATGCCTTCCTGTCGAACCTCACCGCGCTTGTCATAGCTCTTGGACTGTTAGCGACCACGTTTGGTCTCTATGTCTTGCAATCGAATCTGAGAGGCGGCGGCGGGGACGCCCTGACGCGAATCGGCCTCGCCACGATTGGGTTGGGCAATATCGGATGGATCATGGCCCAGGGTCTCAACCTTGTGTTGGCCGACGCCGGCGATCCGCAAGCCATGCAGGTTGCGGTAGCCGTCTTCGCGGTCAGATCGGGGATTACTCTCCTGTCAGGCGTCGCCATCGCCCTGGGGTTCCTCGTATTCAGCTACGGCCTTGCGGGCAGGGACGATTTCAACAAGATCGCCGCGCTGATAGCGTCTTTAGCTTCTATAGTCGCCTTTGTAGCCTTTATCCTCGCGCTTAGCGACTCCGGTATGGCTGACACGAGCTTCTTGATAGCCAGAGTGTGCTACGTCGTATGGGCGGCTTGGACCGTATACCTCGGATGGGGCCTGCTTAAGCGACCCGCGTAGGGTAGGCCGGGGACGCTTACCGGCCTCGTTGCCAGCGTCTCCTGCGTCCGCCAACCGGCGTGAGGCTCCTCCGAGAGCCTCGCGCCGGTTTTCCAATCCCTGCGAAATCATTCGTTGGGACGGCCAGCGCCGCATCCCGCGGCGCGTTAGGATCGACCTGGCTTGTCCGACAATTGTTTGCTGGCCGTACCGTGTATGGAGAACGGGCATGACGGAGCTGGAAATTCGCCCTTACAGGGAATCCGATCAAGAGGCCGTGGCAGACCTGTGGCGCGAATGCGGTCTGGTTACGCCCTGGAACGACCCTGTGAAAGACATCAGCCGCAAGTTGCGCTTTCAACGAGACATGTTTCTGGTCGGATCGCTGGGCGCCCGGCTGGTTGCCACGGTGATGGCCGGATACGAGGGCCATCGCGGCTGGATCAACTATCTTGCGGTCGCCACGGATTGCCGCGAAAGAGGCTTCGGGCGCCGTTTGATGGAAGAGGCCGAGCGACGCCTGAGAGCAGTTGGCTGTCCCAAGATCAACCTGCAAGTCCGACGCTCGAACGCTGACGTGATCGAGTTCTACAGGGCGATCGGGTATTCGGTGGATGTTGTCGTCAGCATGGGTAAGCGGCTCGATGAAGACGCCGGGCTTCTGCAGGGGGCCGATTCCGGCGGATAAAGTTTCGAGACGATGACGCCGATGCAGCTTCCTTGTTGTCTGACCGACCGAACGGAGCGGCGCCATGTTGATTCGCGAGCTTAAGCGAACCGGCGTGAAGTCGGGCGCCGTGCTCAAGGCGATGCAACGCGTGCCGAGAGACGAGTTCGTTCGTCCCGAGTATCTGCAGTTCGCGTACGAGAACCGTCCGCTCCCCATCGGTGAGGACCAAACGATTTCCCAGCCGCTGGTCGTAGCCCACATGACCGAGGCCGCGCGAATTAAATCTGAAGACAAGGTTCTCGAAGTCGGCACCGGCTCGGGATATCAGGCGGCCGTGCTGGCGGAGCTGGGAGCGCGGGTCTTCAGCGTTGAGATCAGCCCGAAGCTGGCGAAGTGGGCCGCCGAAAACCTCACGCGCGCGGGCTATCGAGACGTTCGATTACGAGTAGGCGATGGGTATTTGGGCTGGAAGGAGCATGCCCCTTACAGCGCGATAATCGTTACGGCCGCGCCGGACCATATTCCCGAGCCGCTTATCCAGCAGCTCGCCGTGGGAGGGCGTCTTGTCGCGCCCGTTGGGACTGCGGGTTCGACACAGGATCTACTGCTGGCCGAGCGTCGCAAGAAGGGGCTGCGCACCCGGAACCTGGGGCCGGTGGCTTTTGTCCCCATGACCGGCGAGTCTGTCAGCACCAGGGCGACCTAGACGCGGGCGAACCCAAATCGCCGCCAGGCGGGCGCGCCGGGGCGCTTTCGTATGTCAATTCCATTCAGAACACGCGCTCGAGAACAGGCGCCCGGCGCTCGCCCCGCTCGACAATGGCATAACATACGGCGGACTCCGACATGATCGGAGACTCGTGCCAGATTTAGCGGGAACCGGGAGCCAGTGGCGATACACGTCGGCGTCGACGTAGGGGGAACGTTTACCGACGTTGTCTTATTTGACGATCAGACTGGCGACGTTCGCGTGACAAAGGTCCCGTCGACCCGTGAGGACCACTCCCAGGGCCTGCTTGACGGTCTCGACGCACTGCCCGTGGATCCGGCGGACATCGACCTTCTGGTACACGGGACGACCGTCGCCACCAACGCCGTTCTCGAGCGGTCAGGCGCGCGCTGCGGTCTGCTGATGACCAGGGGGTTCCGCGACGTGCTCGAATTGCGCCGGCGGGACCGGCCCGACACGTACGGCCTCAAAGGCCGGTTCGAGCCGCTGATAACCAGAGACCGGCGTCTGGAGGTGACGGAGCGGACAGACTATCGCGGGGAAGTGCTGGCGCGACCCGATCGCAACGAGGTGTTGGCCGCGGTCGAGCAACTGCTGGCTAATGACGTGGAGGCGATCATCATCAGCTTTCTCCACTCCTACGCCAATCCGTCCAACGAGAGGCTCGTAAAGGAGCTGGTCGAGGAAGTCTGGCCGAATCCCTACGTCGTGGCGAGCTCCGAGATACTTCCGGAAATCCGTGAGTTCGAAAGGACGAGCACGGCGGTTCTGAGCGGTTATGTCCAGCCACTCGTCGACCGGTATCTCCGGTCGTTAACCGAAAAGCTCCGGTCCCGCGGTTACGGGCGGGACGTGCTGATCGTACAAAGCAACGGCGGCTTGATGTCGCAGCGCCTGGCCCGCCGATACTCCGTGAACACCATACTCTCGGGTCCCGCCGCCGGCGTGATTGCCGCGCGGCAGGTGGGACTATCGACCGGCGACGAGAATCTGATTACGTGCGACGTTGGCGGAACGAGCCTAGACATAGCGGTCGCGGCGCGGGGAGCGGTGGCAACCGCGCAGGACATGGACCTCGAATACGGCCTGCCGATTCGCACGACAATGCTCGACGTTCGATCCGTCGGGGCCGGCGGAGGCAGCATCGCGTGGATCGACAGGGCGGGAATTCTTCAAATCGGCCCCCACAGCGCGGGCGCCGACCCCGGCCCCGTCTGCTATGGACAGGGGGGCGCGCGGCCAACCGTGACCGACGCCAACGTCGTGCTTGGAAGAATCGGATCGGAGCGGCCTATCGGGAGAGAGTCCGGCTGGATTTTCGACAAGAGCGGCGCCGAGACTGCCATTCGGAAAACGATAGCGGAGCCGCTGGGTCTTTCGACCATGGAGGCGGCGTGGGCCATTCTTCAAGTCGCTCACGACCGAATCGCGGCCAGTCTAAGGCTTATGACGGTCGAGCGAGGACACGATCCGCGCGACTTCGCGCTCGTCGCCTACGGCGGGGCGGGTCCGTTGCACGCGTGTGCGGTTCTGCGCGAGCTCGAAATCTCGAAGGCTCTAATCCCACCCTGGCCGGGCATCACCTCGGCGTTGGGGTGCATCACCGCGGACATAAGACACGACTTCACTCGGTCGCTAAACGCCCGTTTGGACGAGGTCGATGTCGCCGGCTTCTACAGCGATCTCGAACGGCAAGTCGTCGAGGGGCGGGAGCTAATCGAGCGGGAAGGAGTCGAAGTCGCTTCCGTGGATGTCGCGTACCAGGCGGATATGGCCTACGAGGGGCAGGTTCACGAGGTGCGCGCGCGTCTCCCCAAGCGGCATTGCGGTAAAAACGGCATCCGCGAAGCGTTCGAGCGAGCGTATTCGGCGCAATACGGGAACAAGCTAAGCGACCGCCCCGTGCGAATTGTGACGACCAGGGTTTCGGTCATCGGCGTGCGGAGGCGTTCGGCTGAGTGGAACGGATTTGACTCCGTGTCCGCAACCCTGGACGAAGCCTCGACAGGGCGAAGGCCGGTCTATTTCGATAACGGCTTCGTGGATTGTCCGGTCTACGAGCGCAGGCTTCTCGGCGCCGGTATTCGGATCGATGGTCCGGCGGTGATCGAACAACCGGACTCGACGACCGTGGTCGAGCCTGGCCTGTCGGCGGTCGTGGGACCGGGCGGAACTCTCATAGTGAGAGTGGCCGCATGACAGTCGATCCGCTGACGCTCGCCGTGGTCAAGGGAGCGCTTGAGGAAATCGCCGAGGAGATGGACTGGACGCTGAAGCGGACGGCGTTTTCGCCGGTCATTTCGGAGGGCAACGATCTGGCGAACGGCCTTTACCACCCCGTGACCGGTGAGGTGATCGTTCAGGGTAAATGGGGCCTGGCGCTGTTCATCGGCGTCATGCAGTTCACCACCGAGCACGTGATTCGGCAGGTTGCCAGGCGGGGAATTGAGCCTGGGGACATCTTCTTCGTCAACGATCCCTACTCCGGCGGGACCCATCTGATGGACGTCGGGATGGTGAAGCCTTTCTATTACAAAGGCGAGCTATTTGCCTATCTGGCTAACCGAGGTCACTGGCCCGACATGGGCGGGTTCGTCCCCGGAGGGTTCGGAGCTAATTCGAGCGAGGTCTACCAGGAGGGGTTGCGTATTCCGCCGGTGAAGCTGTTCAAGCGGGGCGTGCTCGACGAAGATGTTTTCAGGATCATGACCTCGAACATCAGGGTGGCAGAGGAGAGATCGGGCGATCTGCAAGCCCATCTCTCGGCGTTCACCGTGGGCGAGCGCCGGTTGACCACGCTGCTCGACAGATACGGCGTCGAAACGGTATGGGCCTGCATCGAGAGCCTGAAACAGCGGTCCGAACGCCAGATGCGGTCGTTTCTGGAGGAAATACCCGACGGCGTTTACGAGTATGAAGACTTCATGGATAGCGACGGGATCGAGGACCGCCCCCTGAGAATCGCTCTCAAGCTGACGATTGAGGGCAGCGAGGCCCTGCTTGATTTCTCGGGCAGCTCCCCGCCCTGCCGGGGCCCCATGAACAGCGTAATAAGCACGACCAAGTCGGCCTGCTATCTGGCGTTCAAGCACGTGTTCCCCGAGATCCCGGTCAACTCGGGGTGCTTCACGCCAATCCGGTTTCACGTACCCGATTCCACGTTTCTCAACGCGCGGCTGCCGCGTCCGGTGGCGGGCTGCGCGTCCGAGGTGTCCCAGCGCGTCGGAGACGTTGTGATGGGAGCGCTCGGACAGGCGATTCCGGAGCGGGTCTCGGCGGGGATATTCGGGACGATCTCGAACCTGTCGATAGGCGGCACGGACAGCGAAGTCGGCGGCTACGTGATGTACATGTTCAATGGCGGCGGCTATGGCGGACATGCCGACGGAGACGGGTTGAGCTATGGCAGTCCGGTCATAAGCGTGGCGCGTTCCCAGCCGGTTGAGCTTTACGAGCAGCGTTATCCGGTCCGAATTCGAGAGTTCGCGCTGCGTGAGGAATCGGCGGGCGCGGGCAAGTGGCGCGGCGGCTTCGGAGCCGTAATCGAGACCGAGTTCGTCAGGGGCGAGGGTACGGCTTCGACGATTGGAGATCGCGGAAAGTTCGCGCCGCGCGGGATCGAAGGCGGCGCGGACGGCAAGAAATGCCACATTGAGTTCAACCGCCAGGGCCGGCGCTACGTTAGTCCGCATCTGACAAAGGACAGCAACATCAGGCTGACGCCGGGCGACGTGGTGCGGTTGTTCACGCCGGGCGGCGGCGGATACGGCGATCCGCTGGAACGCGACCCGGACCTGGTGCTCGATGACGTGCGCAATGAGATGATAAGCGCTGGGACGGCCCGTGAAGACTACGGAGTCGTCATCGTTCCGGAGCCGCTGGAAGTGGACTGCGCCGCCACCGAGGCGGAGCGCGGCAAGCGGCGTTCTAGTTCCAGTAAGTAGAGGTCTTGGTGCGCGGTTCCCGTAGCGCCTTGAGGAATAAAGTCGACGACCTTGAATCCCTTAGCCAGATAGTCGCGCACGTATGTTTCCGGGTGGTAGCTTACGCAGTAGTTGCTACCGGCCGAGCCGGGTCGTTTAACTACAAGCTGGCCGTCGCGAAACTTTGCCTTTTCTCGGTCTGAGAGCCCATGCAAGTGGTGCTCGCCATGCGTGGATAGCAGAAGAGCCCCCCCCGCTTTAGCACTCTGCGAAGTTCGTCCATCCACATTACCTGAAGCCGAGCCGGTAGATGTGTGAAGACGGAAAGGGCATAAATGAAATCGAACTTTCTATCAGGAAAGTCCAGAGGCGGCTCTAGTTGATTAGTTCCAAAAGTGGCGAAAGAAAGATTCGACTCGCACCACGTGATGAGCTTTGTGCTGTGGTCTGTTCCAAAAAGCTCGGCGCGCGTCTTGGACTGTAGGTGTCGAATTACCCGACCACAGCCGCACCCAAAGTCGAGCACCGTACCGAGGTCGCGGATGTCTATATCCCGACGTTGGAGAATCCCGGATATTGTTTCGACGTCCGCCATGCCGCGCCGATAGAAGTCGCTGGCGTCGATGGTGCCGGCCACTTGCGCACGCAGCCAAAACGGCGGAATCGGTAGCCCGTCGGGACTTCCGTTGAGAACGAATCTGAGCGATCGAACCAAGCGCCGTGGGCGTAGGCCACGTAGTAGTGTCAATGCGAGGAACGCCGGTCTTACAAGGCCCGTCGTGTACAAAAACGAAACGATTCGACTACGCATCGCACTCATAATCCTGCCGGTCGTGGCGGCCATCTAAAGCAGTCGGTGTCTCTATGAAGCCGGGGGTGTTGAAGCCGGTTTCCAGTGTCTTCTGGTAGGTCGTACCGACTGAGATGTATCTCGCATCTAATCCAAGTGCAATCGGCCGGACATCGCGGAGCGGTGCTACCGGTATACCGTGTCCCTGGCTTTGGTTTGCAACTCGAATATGGTGCCCCCGCTCAGACTGCCCGGAAGCGGTACTCGCACCGTTTGGTCCTTGACCTTGAACTCCCTGGTGGGCTCGCCTCGAACCAGCGACCACTCGAAGAAGTCGAAGTCGCGCACGCTAATCAGCGGCCACGCGGATACGGCCGCGTATTGAATCAGCCATAGCCGGCGCGGGACGGACGAACGGTTTGGAGCCGAGCCGTGCAGCAGCTTTGCATGGTGGATCGTCACGTCTCCGGCTCTGATCTCTAGCGGAACGGCCTCGCCCAAATCGAAGGATTCCCGAGACGGCGAGATCGCCCCGATGAAGGCGCCGTCCTGGTGGTGATCGAGAACCGGCCCCAAATGAGTGCCGCACATCGCCATCAGGCATCCGTTTTCCAGCGTTGAATCGTCGAGCGCGATCCCCACGGCCAGCAGATCGTCGGTCGTGTGGGGATAGAAGGCGAAGTCCTGATGCCACTCGACCGGACTGCCCGCGATGGCGATTTTCATGTTCAGTTTGTCGCCTTGAAAGCGAACGCCGTCGCCGAGCAGCGGTTCGACGAGATCGGCCAGCAAATCCGAGCGCATGATTTCTTCGAACAGCGGATGGTTCAGCGTCGGGCTCTTGAGTCTTCGCAGCAGCGGCCTTTCCGCCGTATGGCCGGGCTCCAGGTCGAATACGGCGTCGTTCTCGGTGACGCCTCGCGATTTTTCCACGAATTCGTCAACCACCCGCCGCAGCCGCGCGATGGTCGATTCCGTTAAGACGTTTTCGACTATCAGACAGCCGTCCCGTCTGTACGCGCTGATGTCGGATTCTGTAAGCGCTGGACTGACCGCCCTCGCCGCCGCCTGAGTCATAACCACTTCCGAAGCCCTCTCCGCCTGCAAGGCCTCCAACAACCCGCCGCGAGTATATATCCCACGGGGCGGAGAGGTTGCTGGAGCTCGGCGGCAGACGGACTATTGGCTGGTGTCGGGTAAATCAAGCGCCGCACTGCTGATAACAATGACGGGACGCCCACTTGCCCACGTAGCACGCTGCGATAGCATGGAGCGCCAGGCTATACGACGCGACGAAAGATCAATATCTAAAAATGCTAAAGACTATTTTCGCCATCATGGCCTAATCCCCGTCAAAACATCGTGGAGTGGGTTGAGGATGCCATCGTGATCCGAAGCTTGTACTGATATTGCGAGGACGCCATGGATGGGCATTCGAGGTTCGACGAGGATTCTTCCGCGGTTCAAGCTCACCTGTCCATAGTCCAGTCAGTCATAGCGCGCATGGCGTCGGGCAGCCACTCTTGCAAGACATGGTGCGTCATCATCACCGCCGCCATCCTGGTTCTAGGCGGAGGTATGGCCAAGTTTGGCCACGTATGGATTGCTTACTTTCCAGTAGTCCTCTTTCTTGGTCTTGACATGTATTACCTTGCCCTGGAGCGGACGTTCAGAGGGGCGTACAACGACTTCTTGCGGAGGCTGAGAAGTGGCGATGTCGTCGCCGCAGACCTGTACGAAGTTGAGCCTCAGGGATCAGCCGTCAAGCAATGGTTTGCGACCCTTCGCTCGGTCTCCATCTGGCCCTTCTATCTTGTGCTCACCGGCGTCGCCTCGTTCATCTGGTGGCAGTCAGGCGGCTAAGCTGGCTCCTCCGTCACGAAACCGTCAACCCTACTAAAACTGGCAGCTTTGTCTAGCTCTCGCTAGTGCGGCAACTCCGGCTTCTTGGAGCCGTGGATGGACGGACCGGCTGCGGAGGGTTGAAGCGCGGGGCACGCCGTCTGCGCTCGGGGCATGAACGGCATTTTCATGTGACCCCCGGTCACAAATGGGGTCGTGGGCCCAATTGGCTAAGGGACTGCGATGTTGGAAAGCTCTGTTCGTTCAGCTTGCGAGAGAGCGGGATCGAGGCCCGCAGAGTTCCCCTCCCACGGGCTGTCCAAATCCCACTCTATCGCTACCTCCTGGCATCGACGGAGCTCCGTCAACCGGCGGCCCGTTAGATGTGATCAGCGGCCGAACTAACGACAGACCCAAAACGCGCAATCCAAAGCCAGGCGTATAACGGCGCGGAGACGCCAGTTTCGATGAAGGTCTCTTATTTGCCGAACTCATGCCTACCGCCCGGTATGGGCGAGAGGTAAGATTACCGGTCGTAGAAAATCGGGACAGTTAGACTTGTGAGGCGGCTAGTGCCTTCAACCTCATTCCTACGTTGGGCAGCCGGTTTTGCCTTAATCGGAATTGGCCTCCTTGTTAGCCTGCTACCTTCGTCTGAATACGTAATCGCATCAACCGGCGTTCCGCACGCCACTCTGATTCCAGTCTGGCCGGGACATGGAGTACGCCAGCAGCTTGGCAACATCGACAGCCCCATTCTCGCAGCCGAGATTTGGATCGCTGCGTACAAAGATGGGGAGGCGGTACATGTAGAAGTTTCGATAGTGCGTAACGGATTTCAAACCGTCAGGCAGTTTTCCACGCGCGCGGAGTCAGCCGTAAAGCCCCAACTCAAGGTCCTTCACTTCGAGCCTTACGAGACCTCGCCGAGCGACAAACTTGAGCTGGAAGTTGCCGTTGGTTCTAACCAGGCGAGCTTCGTCATGCTCGGGATAGCAAAATCGGAAACTCCGTTTGCTCAGGTCACGGTAAACGGCGAGGCGCTGGACTTCCAGGGGCCGCTTGCTTACAAGTTCACCGGTGAGAGGAACGGCTTGCGGGCTGCTCTATCCGGGGCGCCCGCGGAGTCAGTTCGCTTGTATGCAGGTCTTGCTTCCCTGGCACTCTCGATTGGCGTAGCGCTTCTCGGTCCGGCGGTGTCGTCGGCGCTGAGGAGATTAGCGCGCCGTCTCCCATCGGGCGCGACCGACGTAGATCGCCGCCGACGGTACTTCTACCCGTGGCTTATCGCGTTATATCCAATCCTCTACTTCTATTCGAACAACGTTTTCGTTTTTGGTCTCATCGATTTCCTGCTCACCGTCTTGGTTGCGCTAGCGCTTGTAACGGCCGTGATACTGATCTTGCGACTCGCGATGCGGGTCTCCGCCGAGCCTGCCGCGCTAATTGCAGCGATTGGTTCAACCGCGTTTCTGACCTATGGCTACATTGAGAGCGCGTTGGGAGAGCATGGCGATGCCAGAGTGCTTCTACCGATAGTTACGGTACTCACGATTGCGTTATGTCTGTGGGTTTGGAAGAAGAGAACGTTCGCTGTAAGCGTCGGGCGTTTCCTTAATCCGGCGAGTGTCGTTCTAATCCTCATGCCGATCGTAACCAACGGTGACAGTCTCGCGGCGCGTTTTGGCGGCCAAGCGAGCGTAGCGTACTCCACCCCCGCAGATTCCGTGCCCTCCCTCCTACCCGATCTTGAGAAAGCCACTCTGCATCCGGCGTTCGCCGAGCCGAACAAGCCCCCTGATATCTACTACATTATTTTGGATGCATACACCCGAGCAGACGTTATGCAAAGTCACGACAACTTCGATAACAGTGCGTTTCTGGATGCCTTGGCCAGCCGTGGTTTTTATGTCCCATCGGCCGCGGTATCGAACTATCCAGCTACTTTCCTCTCGCTCGCGTCATCCTTTAATTTCCATTACCTGGGTGAGGTCGGGGTTTCTTCGGGGAGTAGGATTCCGCCGATTATTCAAGCCCACGCCATCGGAAGCGCGCTGAAGGCTATCGGTTACCGGTATGTCCATCTGAACTCGGGTTTCTGGTTCACCAACAATGTGCCGACGGCGGATATGGTTGTCGAATTCACTCCTGAAGGCCCCATCATTGTGGAGCCTCGGACCAACACCGGTCTGTCTGCGCTTCTATCCCGTCAGCGAGCGACCAGGAATTTCGTTCGCGAGTTGCTCAACCAAACAACAATGTTGCGTCCGCTCTTGCCGCCTTTGCCAGTAACTCCCGAGGCTCCTTACGAGTGGAGTGTTCCACAGAGAACACTTGCAACGTTTGAATATCTCCAGACCGTACCGCAAATGCCTGAGCCAACCTTCACGATTGCCCATGTCTTGAAACCGCATGGCCCATTCGTCTTCGATCAATTTGGAAATACGACGTATCCGTTGTTCTGGAAGGATGATCACGATCCCTCGGTGCCCAGCGCTTACTACGGTCAGGTGCTATACATAAACAAGCTTGTCCTCCAGCTCATCGACAAGATCATCGCAAGCTCGGAATCACCGCCGGTCGTCATAATCACCGCCGACCACGCGTCCCCCTCTCACACGGTGGGGCTGGACAAGCATAAGATCTTGGCGGCTTACCATCTTCCTCATGGCGGAAACAATCTGCTCTATCCGTCAATCTCGTCCGTCAACACATTCAGAATTGTGCTTGATTACTATTTCGGACTAGATCTCGGACTGCTTGATGACAACGTCCATCTCGCTAAGGAAGGTGGCGATTTGTTCGAGTTTGAGGAATCTCCAATTACGCTAAACAAGAACTGACTATCATTTGGTCGCGGAATCGCCCTATTCCATCAACGCCCGGTCAGAGTGCCTGCGAACATGCGATATCAGAAAGCTCTGTTTGTTCGGCTTGTGAGAGAACCAGGTCGAAGCCGGCCGAGTTTCTTTCTAGCTGCTCCAGCCTGGTTACGCCGAGGATCGCCGACGTTACGTCGGGATTGCCCAGAACCCATGCCAGCGCGGTGTGAACGGGATCATATCCGCGTTCTTTGGCCCAATCCGCTACGCGCGCCGCTCGGCCAATCGCGCCCTCGGTAACCTTCGGGGCCGAAGCCGCTTCCTCGGACTCGTCGGTGACGCGCTCGAAATAGCCCGCCCGATACGAAGACGGAACCGAATCGCCGCCGGCCATATCGAGAGTGTACTTTCCGGTCAGCAATCCGCCGGCCAGCGGCGCATAGGCGAAGGTCCCGATACCGCGCCGCCTGCATAAGGGGTAGAGCTCGGCTTCATTTTTGCGCTCCAGCAGGTTGTATAAGTCCTGCGTGGCGACGACCGGCGGCAAGGCCAGGCGATCAGCTATCGACAGCGCCTCCGCAATCTGTGAAGCCGGGTAATTTGAAAGTCCCGCATGGCGAATCTTTCCCGACTCGATAAGGTGATCGAACGCGGACAGCGTCTCGCTGATCGGGGTCCCGGGATCGGGCGAGTGCGCATAGACCAAATCGACGCAATCGGTCTGCAACCGCCGGAGACTGGCTTCAACGGCGCTTATGACCGTTTCGCGGCTCAATCCGCGGCCAGCCGGCTTATCGGCGCGGTCGCCGGTTGGATCGACCTTGGTGGCGAGAAACACTTGGTCGCGGCGGCCGCGGAGGATCCTGCCCAGAGTCGTTTCGCTTGCGCCGGGAGTGGGCCTGAGATATTTCTCCGCCGTATCGAGCACGTTGATCCCAAGGTCCAGCGCCTTGTTCAATATCCGCACGCACTCTCGTTCGGGAATGGCTCCGCCGAAGAAAGCCGTGCCCAGGCTGATTCTCGATATTTCGACGCCTGTATGTCCGAGGCGGGCGAAGCGCATCAGCTATGGCTCACGCCGACGGTCGCCTTTGGATGCAAGTCAGGCGGCAGGCGGAGCGATCGCGCGGATTTGATCCAGCTCGGCGCTCGTCAGCTCGACATCCGACGCGGCGGCGTTTTCTCTGGCTTGCTCAGGTGATTTGGCGCCGGGAATGAGGCACGAGACCGCCGGGTTCGCGAGCGTGAAGGCAAGCGAGACTTGTGCCATGGACCTCGAACCGTCCACCAACGGCCAGAGCTTCTCGGCCGATTCGACCAGCTGGACGAAATTCCGGCGCCCCTTGCCTGTATTCCATTCCATCCGCGCCTGATCGTCGAACGTGGCGTCCGGCGAAAACTTGCCGCTCAACACTCCCTTTGCCAACGGCCCACGAATCAGGGTCCCGATGTTCCGTTCGGCGCACAGGGGGAGCACGTCGTTTTCATAATCTCGCTCGACCACGCTGTAAGGCACTTGTACAACTTCGCAGCGGCCATGCTCGTCGAAGGCCAGCACGTCGTCCGTAAAGAAGCTCGACACTCCGTAAGATCGAATTTTGCCGCGTTCCTGAAGGCGTTCGAAGGCTTCGAGGAAGATATCCCTGTTGTCGTGACGCCGGACGTGGCACTGATAGAAGTCGATGTAGTCCGTCCGCAGCCGGTGGAGGCTGGCGTCGCAGCAAAGATATATGTGCTCCGGCGTGGCATAGTTAAGCGGCTCGCCGTCTCTTCCGCCGATGCTTCCGACCTTCGTTGCGACGAACACCTGGTGACGTTGACCGACCAGCGCCTTGCCCAGGAACTCTTCGCTGCGGCGCGGGCCGTAGCTGTCGGACGTGTCGAACAGATTGATGCCGGAATCGAGCGCGGCGAATACCGTGGCCTGAGCCTTAACGCCGTCCACAGGGCCCCACTGCCCGCCGAGGCCCCAGCATCCCATGCCGATCTCCGAGACCTGCCAGCCTGTCTTGCCGAAAGTTCGGTATTTCATTGGTCGGACGGTTGAAGTCTCGCGCCAAACTTTAGGAAAGCATGGCGTGGGCGGCGGCGTATGAATAGAGTCCGATTCATCACGCACAGGGTAGCACCCGGCTCGGCCAACACGGTCCGCGGAGTTCTTTTATGCGATTCCAATCCGCCCCGCGCCACTAGTTGGCTGAGCCGTGCTACACTCCGTATTGCAGTCGAACTGCGCTACGGCGCGGTGCCTTGAGTGATTATGCGGAACCCCTCCAGACCGTTCGCGAGTTACGGCTCTGGGCTGAGCTGGGTAACCCTCCTTCAATTCAACACCGCAGAAGAACGCACAAGACGGGGTTTATTGGACGATATTTTCGCAATGTCCCTATACAGGGTTATAGGATGCGAAAGCGATCGAATGCGGTGCGGAGTCACCGGGGGAAATGAGTTCATAGAGTATGGAAATATATGTGGGAAATCTCTCCTACGACACGAGTGAATCGTCCTTGAGAGAGACGTTCGAGCGATTTGGAGACGTTAGCCGGGCTACGGTTGTGACCGATCGAATAACCGGTCGGTCGCGCGGGTTCGGATTCGTAGCGATGGACAACTCGGATCAAGCCCGAGCCGCCATCGAATCGCTAAACGGTACTGTCCTCGATGGACGGCCGCTGACCGTCAACGAAGCGCGTCCACGCCAGCCGAGGGCGGGGACACGTTCAGGTGGCGGTGGATATGGATCAGGCGGATATGGAGGAGATCGCTACTAGAAAGAAGCGCCGCGCTAGCGGCTACTAAAACTCGCAACCAGATCGGCGCCCAGGCAAAGCCCGGGCGCCGATCTTCTTATTCTCGGCATCGAGATCGATATTCGCGATCGCGTTGAAAAAAGAGACCGTGAGCGCGCGCAGATTCCCAGGTTGCGTGATCAGGTCCGCTCTATCGAGGTTGGGACGGACGTCTATCCCCGAGACGTGTTCGGAAAACGCCGCCGCGGCCTCGAAATCCGCCTTACTCGCTTGCGCTCGCGACAGCCCCGCTAGCCGCTTCGATGGTCTGGTCGATGTCGGATTCGGTGTGGGCCAGGGAAGCAAAGCACACGCCGCGGATCATGTAGACGCCTCTCAGGTGCATACCGGCGAAGAAGGCAGCCACGCGCGGATCTTCAGCGTCGGCGGGTTGCACGCGCAGCATGGGCGGATCGCCCGTTACGGTCATCCAGCCGCCGCTCGAAGCGAATACTTCGCTCAGGCCGTCCTTCAGCCGTTTTCCTACGCGCCAGAGATGGGCTATCCCGTCGTCGCGCTCAAGGCGGCGAATGGTCTCGAGCGCGGCGGCTATGGACAGTCCGTCGCCGTGGAAGGTCGCGCCCATGCGAGCGTCGCCGGACTCGAAGATCTCGCGCCGTCCGACGACGGCCGATCCCGGATAGCCGTTGGAAAGCGCCTTGCCGAAGACTGTCAGATCCGGTTCGATCCCGTAGTACTCTTGCGCGCCGCCAAGGGCATAGCGGAATCCCGTCTTAACCTCGTCCAGGACGAAAACCGCGCCGTTACGATGGGCGAGATCCCGCACCGCGTCGAAATATCCCTCGCGCGGACCGTCGTCTTGTACGGATTCGATGAACACCGCGGCGATGCCGGACGGATGGGCCTCGAACGCGGCTTCGATTGCTTCGAGGTCGTTGTATTTGACCTCGATCGTGAGATCGGAGACTTGCGACGGAATGCCTTCCCCGCCCGCGCCGCTCCAGTCGAGCCATCCGTGATAGCCGCATTTAATGGCCATGGTCCGGCCGGTGGAGGCGCGGGCATAGCGCAAGGCGGCGAGGCAGGCGGACGATCCCCCGATGAACAGTGAGACCATCTCGGCCGACTGCACGCGCTGTACCAGGGCTTCTGCTAGTTCGACCTCGTCCGCCTCCTGAATGCTCGTGACAGTGCCGCGGGCGATCCGGCGTACGATCGCCTCGTTGAACTCGGGATCCGAGTGCCCCAGCACTATCGGGCCGAAGCTCATCACGTAGTCGATGTATTCGTTGCCGTCGACGTCCCAGATTCGCGACCCAAGCGATCGCGACGCGTAGCCCGGCCCTCCCACGTCGAGCGTGTCGTGCGGATTGCGGTGGCCCTGGTGTCCGCGCGCCAGGACTTTCATGGCCCGTTCACGAAGCGCGTGGGACTTCTTGACGCGTTCGGCGGCTTTGCGCTCCATCGTCGGCGTACTCGTCATAGCTGGACCTCCCTTGGGTCGGCGCGTTTGGCCTTGGGGACGATTGCGGATTCGTTCATGGGCTAGGGCCGTGCCTCCCGCACGGACTCTTCGAGCGCGCGGACGAATCCGTGCGCATGTTCTTCATCGCGAGCCGGATGAAGCGATAGGCGGACTGTCTCGACGGCGCCGGCCCGACCGTGAGTCGCGCCCCAGCCGCGCGAGCGGAGGCCGTTGTAAATCCTGCTTACGTCGTATTCGTCCGAAGCGATGTTGACTACCGCGATCATAGGTTTTACCAGAAGGCGGATTCCGTCTATCCGCTCGACGCCCTCGGAGACGATGTTGATCACGTTAATCAGGCCGCGCGCCGATTCCGCATATCCGGCTCGACCCAGATGACGCATCACCGCCCAGGCCGCGGCCGCGTGGTCGCCGGGCTTGGTGGCCGTAAGGTTGTGAATAACGGTGGTTTGCGTCGGTATGGCGTCAAGCATTGCTTCGTCGCGAACCATGAAGAACCCGGTCGCGACCGGCAGCAGCCCCAGCTTATGCCCGTCGGTCATTATCGAGCTGACGCCTGGAAGTTTGAAGTCAAAGGCTGGGGCCTGAATGCCAAGATCGCCGAGAAACGGCAAGAAAAACCCGCCGAACGCGCCGTCAACGTGAAGATACACGCCGTGCCGCGCCGCGATCTCCGCAAATTCGGCAACGGGATCGACGAGACCCAGATGGCCCTCCGGCGCGGAGCAAACCAGCGCTACCGTGTTGCTATTGGTCGCCCGCTCTATTTCTTCCATTCGAGGATGGTAGTCCGAATCGAGCGTGACCTCGTTGACGTGAATGCCCATCAGTTCGGCTGCTATTCGAAAGCTGTAGTGAGCCGATTCGGGCATTACGATCTCGGGATTCTTCTTTCGAGCGAGATTTCTCGCCAGGCGCAGCGCCGAGATATTCGATTCAGTCCCACCGCTGGTTATGAAGCCCACGGCGTCCGGCTTGCCGAAGAGCGACGCCATCATGCGCACGGCTTCCTTTTCCAGCCGGTAGCTGGCGGGTTGTTGCGTGCGGCCCCACTCGACAAAGAAAGTTCCACGGGCGACCTCGGCGGCGGCCTGGGTTATGGGGTGGGGCGGCCCGACGTAGCTCACGCCGAAGTTCTTCTCGATCTCGTAGGGATTCTCGCTGATGATTTCGCCGAGGTCTTCGATCACCTCATCTTCCGGCGATCCGCGCTCCGGGAATGGCATCGGCGGCGGCAGTGGAAATTCCGGCCGGGTCGCCCCTCTCTCGAACTCTTCGGCCATCCTGAGGAACCTTTCCAATCGCGGCGCCGCCACTTCGCGGGCGAGGCGCGGGTTTCCGCGCTCCGACCACAGTGCGACATCAGGTTAGAAGCATATCCCGAAGCCGTGCGCGAGTCGCGAGTCGCTGGGCCTGCAAACCTCTAACGTAACGAAGCCTATTCGCGGGAAGAGAATCGCGACAGCACGTTTTCGGTGATTCTGGACACGTTGTTGTCGTAGTCGTTGTATGAGAGGCAGCTCATCCAGGCTATGGAGCCCACCGAAAACACAGCTCCGCCGTTCTTCGTTTCGAAGTAGACCATGTCGGCCCGGATGAACGGGTGCAGCTTGCCCTCTTCCGTGGGCGAGCCCGGCTTAACGCCGTCGATACCCCTGGGGAACGCCAATTGCTCATCTTGCATCGCGGCGTATAGCTTCGAGTGGTCCATCGAGGAAGCCAGCAAGAGCGCGTGCCGGGGCGTTCCCAGGCTGAAGTCGAGACGGTCTATTTCGTATCCGGCCGGACCATGATTGACAACCAGCGACGGAAAGTCGCCGATAAGCTCGTCGTCCTCGACCCCGTCAAAGATGAACTCGACCCTGAGATCGAAACTGTCGGGCTGCCGCGCGTAATAGCTTCCGCGGTCGAATCCCGCCGCGCACGTACCTACGCCCAGCATTTGCTGCGGCGCCCTGCCGCGGTTGCGCCAGGTGCCGCCGGGTTCGCCGGTCGTGCTGTGATGCCGCTCGCCCGGAGGCATTTCAAACGGCCAGCTTGTCCCCCACCGGCGAACTTCGTAGACGTGGGCCCGTTCCGGATCGACTGACGTGACTCCGAAAAAGCCGTTGCCGCCCATATACATAAGCCTGCCGCCGCCATCCAGATAGGCGCGCATGGCGTCGAGCATTTGAGACGTCCAGTATTCGTGATGGGAACCCGTCAGGACCACCTGATAGGGATCGAGAAGGTCCGCGCCTTCGGCGTGGAGATCGTCGTCGGTGATCACGTCGACCGTGAACCCGCGAGCATCGAGCCAGTCGATGAGATATAGATCGGCCGGGAACCGCGCCGGGGCGCTCCAAACCCGGTAGCGGAATTTCGGTCGCATGTTCAGGATGGGACGCAATCTCGAAACGTACGTAGTTCCGGAACCGTCGGAATGGAGGTCGTACAGACCCGGCAATCCGTTGTCGGCGGCGTACCGATACTCCTCGAGATGAAGGCTTGGGTCGGCGTTAGGCACTCGCACGGGATCCCAATGTCCCGCCATCACGTCTCTGAAATTCGAGTAGACCGCGTAATGAATGGTGGGCGCCAGAAACGCGATTCGCGCCGTTGACGCGTCTCTGGACGGCCGAACGAAGAAAGGCAAGTAGTCCTCGTCATCCTCTGCCCGCAATCGAGCGGCGTAGACCCCGCTTTCGAGGTCCGAGGGAATCGTAAGCTCGAAGTCCGCTTCCCAGGCCGCGTCTTCGAGGTCGTCATCGTGAAAGTAAATCGCGCCGTACTCGGCGGGAGCGCGCCTGAAGTCCATCTCGGAACCGCTCCAGTTGTAGCCTGTGACGGCGCGCGTGGGCATATCTAAGGCGCGTCCGTGAAGCTGGTTCCGCGACGTGTCCGTGACTCGGTCGGACCTGAAGCCGGCGCCGAAGTCCCACGCTCCCACGATAGAGTCGTCGAATTCGAGCGGCGAACGTCCGGCTTCCAGAGCTTCCAGCTCCGCCGGTGTCAGCGCCCGGTCGAACAGTCTCGGCCGGTCGATTTTCCCGTTGAAGTGATTTCCCGTCAGCAACCGCCCCGATTGCTCGCCCTCGAAGCATCCGGCCATGACGAGAGGCGTTCCCCCGACACTAGTCAGCCGCTGCCCGACGGTCCGTTCGACAGAAACTCGCTCTTCCTCCACCGGTGAGGGGCGGACCGGCGATTGATAAACGAAGACGCACCGCTCGTCCGAGTCGTAGCCGCACGCCGCGAAAGACCAGTCCCGCGCGCGAACGGGCGCGTCCGTGCTAATCCGCTCCACCCGACCTCGGCTGTCTCCGAGCCAGATGGATAGACTTCCGTGGTCGTCGATGAAGAGTCCAAAACCTCCACCGGTCCGGGTGGACCAGCGAGTCAGCAACCCTTGCGCCCCCATTTCCGGCGTGGTCGGGTATATCCAGGCTGTCAGGGTGAAGCTCCGAAGCTGGTTGAAGGCTGGACAGTCGGGCACTATGACGCAGGACCCGCTTCGAATGGCTTGGTGGCGGCCTTCGTATTCGGCGTTTATCGTGGAGGCGACTTCCCGCTCTTTGAATCCGGGTCCGGCGGGGTTCTCGTCACCGTGAATCAGGCGGACAAGGTCGGCGCGGTATTCGGAATGATTGCAACTGATCATGAACCGGATCGTTTCATCCGGCGCCACGCTCAACCTATCGGTGTATCCGACAAGATTCATGTTGACGATCCAAGCCTGTCCGGACCAGCGGCAACGTAGTTTTCACGCCGCCGATCTTCTGATGCCGAATAGTGCTATATGCGCGGGCGATTTCCAAATCGACCCGCGCTTAAAATGCCAACGAAAGACAGGTTCCGATTATGTCGGCGAAGTCCGTCCGCCTCCAGCTTGAATAACCGATAGGATTCCCGTTGATACCCTTCACCCTTGGGATTGCCGGCTAAATGGCATTGATGTCTCGCTTGCGCCAGCAGCGACCGGTTCGCGCTTCAGGCACGCAGATGGCGGCCAATGCTCGCGCCTTCTTTACCAGGAAGCGGGTGCTTGGCCTCGTAATCTTCGCCGCGCTGCTGGCGGTTTTCCTGACGTTCAATCGCGCTCCCAAGCTGGATATCGTGCGGGCCGACCTGGTTGCCGCGACATCACCCGCCGCTCGTTGCTTTCAGGGATTCTGCGTCGACGCGAATGGTGACGCGGGGCTGCTGTCCCGGTGGTGGGAGTTTTCGCTCGCCTACCTGAAGCTGGTTGCCGTGGGAATGACGTTTGCCTTCCTCGCCGCCGGGCTGGCCGAAGCGTTTCTGCTGCCAAAGGCCGACAATATCGGCTTCTCCCGGGAAGACATGCGAGGGATTCTCAAGGGGTTTTTCATAGGCGCGCCGATGACGCTTTGCTCGGCGTGCATCGTTCCGGTGTCGGCGGCCTTTCGACGCCGTGGAGCGGGACTCGGTGAGACGATTGCAATCGTTCAGGCGTCGTCCACGCTTAACGTTCCGGCGGTCCTGATGACCGCGCTCGTGTTCAGTCCGCTAGTGGCGGGATCGCGAATCGCGCTGAGTCTTCTGGGGGTCTTACTTATCGGACCGGCGGTCGCATGGATGCTGGGGCGGAAGAGACTCATCCCCGAATTGGGCACGACGACAGAGGCCGCCGCGCCCGAACCCGACGCGTGGTCCGACGTGATTTCGGAGGGATTCAGAGACTGGGCACTGGCGAGCTTCCGGTACCTGGTGAGACTCGGTCCGATAATGGTTGTGGCCGGGTTCCTGAGCGCGCTTGTTATTCAGTTCATCAGCCCGGAGGCTGTTTCCTGTTGCCTGGGGGACAACCTGGCGGGAGTGGCGATTGCCGCCACGTTCGGGATCCTGATTAACGTGCCGCTGATGTTCGAGATTCCGCTGGTGGTCGCGTTGCTGCTGATTGGTATGGGGACCGGGCCGGCGGTGGCGCTTCTCTTCACCGCCGCGGCCGGTGGGCCGATCACGTTCTGGGGACTTTCGAAGGTTATGCCGGTCCGCGCCGTCGCGGGCCTTGGGGCGGCAACGTGGTCGCTGGGCCTGGCGGGGGGATTGGCCGTCGTCGCGATGGGGGCGCACGTCGCGGCGTCGCCGCTGTCGACCCTGGCGGGAGAGCCGGAGACACCGGCCGCGCCCGCCGGCGTGACGGTCAGGTTTACCGACGTGACCGAAGAGGCCGGGCTTGTATACAAGCAGCAATCCATACAACCCCGAGGTTTGTGCCTGCTTGGCGTGCGCAACCTCTCCCTGTTCACCATGCTCGACGGAGGACTCAAGGGGTCCGGTCCGGGCGACTTTTGCTTCCCCGAGCGAATGAGCGGAGGCGCCGCGGTGGCCGACTTCGACCGCGACGGACACACCGATATCTACGTAACCAGGCTCGACGGCCCCGACATCCTCTTTCGTAATCGCGGTGACGGCCGCTTCGAAGACTGGTCGGCGAACGCCGGTCTTGACGAGTTCGATCTTCATTCGAACGGCGCCGTCTGGCTCGACGCCGACGGCGATGGCGATATGGACTTGTACGTCACCACGATCGCCGATAAGCGGTTCTACCTCTTCATCAACGACGGCGCGGGGAGCTTCACCGAGGAGGCGGTGTCGCGCGGCGCCGCGATTGAGACCGAACAGCCGCACAGCGGCTTCAGCATCGCGGTCGGGGACTACGATCTCGATGGCTGGGTCGATATTCACGTAAGCGAATGGGGCGCGGCGTCGCTCATACCGGCCGGCGACCTCTCGCACGCCCGGCTCCTGCGCAACCGTGGCGCGGCGGCGCCGGGTCACTTCGAGGATGTTACCGTTGCGGCCGGCGTGGTTCTGGACGAAGTCAGATCGCAGAGCGAGGAGAGCATCGGCGTGCTCGGCACGAGTCAGGCCTCGCGGGGGCCTTTTGCGTTCGCATCCGCGTTTACCGATCTCGACGGTGACGGCTGGCCCGACCTCGCGGCGGTTTCAGACTACGGACACACGAGACTGTTTTGGAACAACGGCGATGGGACCTTCACCGACGGGACTCTCGCGGCGCGCATAGGCTCCGACAAGAACGGCATGGGGTCGACTTTCGGCGATTATGACGGCGACGGCGACCTCGACTGGTTCGTAACGTCGATATTCAGCGCGTCCGACGAGTGCCAAACCTCGGCGGGCTGCGATCCTCGTAAGGCGACCGGCAATCGACTGTATCGCAACGAGGGAGGCCGCCGGTTCAGCGACGCCACCGACCTGGCGGCGGTGCGCGACGGAGGTTGGGGTTGGGGGGCGGTCTTCTTCGATTACGACAACGACGGCGATCTCGACCTCTCGATGGTAAACGGGATGCATCACGACGACACCGCGAATCCCCAGCTTGACTACATGCGGCTGTGGGAAAACGCCGGGGATGGTCCGATGCGAGAAATCGCGCGGTCGATTGGTCTGGATCACGAGGCCGCCGGAAAGGGAGTCGTCACGCTCGACTATGACGGGGACGGCGACCTGGACCTGTTCGTCGTAAACACGGGCGGCGCCCCGAGGCTCTATCGCAACGACGGCGGCAATGAGAATGGATGGATCCGGCTGCGGCTCGAAGGAGTTGAATCGAATCCCGCGGGACTTGGAGCCAGGGTGACGGTAAGTCCGATTCTGGGCGGCCCGACCCAGCTTCGCGAAATCGGAGTGCGGGGACACTTCCTGGGACAGAGTGAGATCACCGAGCATTTCGGTCTTGGAAGTGAAATCGACAGCGTTGACCAGATAACGATCCGCTGGCCGGTCTCAGGCAAGGTCACCGTTTTGCGGGACGTTCCGGCAAACGCGACGATTGTCGTAAACGAGGCCGGGAACGGCTTCCGGCTGGCGGAGCCGCAGGGTTAGGCCCTTGTCCCCGCGGTTTCCACCAAGGTGCTTCGGCCCGTAAACTTCCCAGAGAAACTCTCCCGCAGCCGGACCGGCCGCGGCGGCGCGATAGTAGATCGCACAATGTGTGGGTGATGAATATGCTTTGGTCCGGCCGCCGCGCCGCCCTTCTCATTCGGATCGATGTCCCGTGCCCGTAAAGTCCGCCGCCGAGCTGCGGGCCGTCGCCGAACAGGTCTTGCGGAATGCCGGAGCCGGCAAGGCGGCGGCGGAGCGAGTGGCCCAGGGGCTAATTTCGTCCAACCTGGCCGGGCACGATTCGCATGGCGTGCAACTGGTCCTGGCCTATGCAAATGCGATTCGAGAGGGTCACGTCGTTCCGACCGCCAGACCCGAGATCGCCCGGGAAACCCGCAACACCGCGTTGGTCAAGGGTAATTGGGGATTTGGTCACGTTTCCGCCAAATACGCGCTCGACGTAGCCGTCGAGAAGGCCCTGAAGGAGCATCTGGCCTGGGTAAACCTCGTCGAGGCCAACCACACGGGACGCGTGGGGGAGTATGCCGAAATGGCTGTCAGCGCGGCGTCGCTGCCATTATCGCAGTAGGAGGCGCGGGCGAGGAGACTCCGATGGCCGTGCCGTTTGGCGGGCGTGATGCGCTTTTGGCGACCAATCCCATAGCGTTCGGATTTCCGGGCGGCGACGAGCCGCCGCTGATTGCCGACTTCGCCACGACGACCATTGCCGGAGGCAAGGTCTTGCTGGCGCGTAACCGGGGGGAAACGCTGCCCGAGGGCTGCATAGTGGACCGCCACGGCACGCCGTCGACGAATCCTGAGGACTACTACGATGGCGGCGCGCTGGTCTCGTTCGGCGGTTACAAGGGCTACGCCATTGGGTTGCTCGTCGAATTCCTCGGCCGGATTCTTGGAGCGTCCGACGATTTTGCCGAAACTGAACGCGGCGGTCCGATGTTTCGCCGCGGCGCGAGTTTTCGGCACTCGGGTATGTCCATTCTCGCGATCGACCCAGGCACGTTCGGCGGAGATATGGGAGTGGCGGTCAGGTCGGCCGGCTTCTTAAACAAGGTCAGGGCGTCGCGCCCCGCTGAGGGTGTCGATCAAGTCATGGCGCCCGGAGACCCTGAACGCAAGACCAGACAAATACGCCGGACTCAGGGCATCCCGGTGCCGGACGAGGTCTGGAAAGGGATCACCGAGCTTCTGGCAGATCCTGAACGGCGGCCAGACGTTCCGTAGCAACAAACAGGTATCCGTTCTATACGAACGGATGCGTCGAAAACGCCGCGATTCCGATTCGGTGCAATAATCCGCGCGAACATTTAACTTTCGATGCAACTGGGAGTCAGGCGGTATGGGCAATCTCGCACTCACGGGCGACACACCTGTTTGCAGCGGACCGTGGCCAAAGTGGCCCATGGCAGACGCGGACGGCATGAGAGCGGTGGAAGAGGTGTTGCGAGGCAATCAGTGGTCTCGGGCCAACGGGGAGCAGGCGCGCCGTTTCGAAGATCGTTTTGCCGAATACCAGGGGGCGGCCTACGGCCTTGCCGTCAGCAGCGGGACCGCCGCCCTTGAAGTTGGTCTGCGCAGCCTGAATCTCACGCGGGGCGCAGAGGTAATCCTTGCCCCCTTCACCTTCATGGCAAGCGCCACGTCCATTCTGATGGCCCGCTGCGTTCCGATCTTCGTTGACGTTGACATCGAAACCTACAACATCGACCCGTCCAGGATCGAGGCGGCCATCACGGATCGCACAGAGGCGATCATGACCGTCCACTTCGGCGGTCTGCCGTGCGACATGGGACCGATTCTCGAAATTGCGCGTAAACACAATCTCAAGGTCATCGAGGACTGCTCACACGCCCACGGCGGAACTTGGAACGGCAAGGGCCTGGGAACGATAGGCGACGTAGGCGCCTTCAGCCTCGGACCGGCCAAGAACCTTACCGGCGGCGAGGGCGGAATCGTATTGACCGACGACGAAACGCTCTACTGGAATTCCGTGGACTATCACGATCTGTGGGCAGGCTCCATCCGGGAGCGGTCGGGAATCTTTCGCTATCTCGCGTGGAACTACCGGCTCTCTGAGCTGATAGCGGCGGTATTGAACGCCAATCTCGACGTTCTGGAAGAGCAGGCGGCGCATCGCTCATCCAACGGCGACTATCTCAATGAGCTGCTCGGTGGGATCGACGGAGTCATACCTCTGCGTCACGATCCATACGTGACCCGAAACGCCTATCACATCTACACCTTCAGATATAAGCAAGACGCGTTCGACGGGCTTCCCCGCGAGCGGTTCGCCGAGGCCTTGGCGGCCGAGGGCGTGCCGGTCTCGACGGGTTACAACCGGGACTGTCGGGACCAGCCACTCTTTCTTGAGCCAGAAGTCGATCTTCAAGACGTGTGGCCGCGTGACGGAGCGGTGGATGTCGATTATGCGTCGATGCGCTGCCCAAACTCGGAGTGGCTGTGCCGCGAAGAGACGATGTGGATAGGGCAGTCGGTGCTGCTCGCCGACCGCTCGGCAATGGAGAGCATTGCCGAAGCAATCGAAAAGGTCAGCGCGAACCGGGCGGAGCTATTGGAAGCCGCCGTCGCTACATAGTCCCTGGGACATCGGCTTGCCGGTTTTTCGCGGCGAGTCTTCCCACGAATCACCTCGGCTTACCGAGTCGACGGAGGGTTGCTGACGGGAAGCGGCGCGGAGTCGCGGCATTACCGGCCCCGATCCTGGCGGCGTTATCTATTGTGTTGCTTTCGGTCGGAGCAGTCGCGTGCGGCGATCCCACCGACGTGCAGTCCCGGCTTTTCATAGCCGTGCACGTTGTAGAGAGACTTGCAGATGGCTCCATTGCCCCCGCGTCGGGGGTTGAGATTCAATACGAGGTATTCGGCCGGATCCGGGGGCCGGCGAACCCGCCGCTCCTGCACAGCTTTACCAATTCCACAGACGGCAATGGGCTGGCGACTACGACCGTTCTCTTCGAAGGCGCCTCGGTCGACGACGTGAATCTTGTGTTCGTCACGGCCACCCATCCGGATGGAAGGAGCGCGTTCCGGCGCGCCAGGGTCGGGAACGATATTGACCTGGGGGCGTGGTTCGAGGACATTCCCGGCGACTGGATCGATCCCGCCGCCATAGCCGTTCGGCTGTGCGAGGGGGACGAACGTCAACGCGACTGCGAGAACGAAATCGAGGCGCGGGATCTTGTCGGCTGGGGAACCGCGGTAAATCTGCGGCTAAATCCGAGCTCCTAGTCCGAGCGTCCGCGCAGACGGTCGAGCAGCCGCTTGGCGTTGAGTCCGAGCAATTTGCGCTTCTGAGGCTCGCTCAGCCTGCAGGACGCCACTCTCCCGATGCCGGGAGGCATGGACATGAAGATGTGGTCGGAACCGAACAGGACCTTGTCCTCGCCGACCTCGTCGACAAGCATCTCCAGGACGTTGTGCGTCATCGGACCGCAAATCTCGACGTAATAGTTGGGGTATGGCCGGACCGCCTGCCCGTATATCTTGAGACTCTCGAAGTCGCCCGCGACGTGGTAGGCCACGAAGGTAGCCTCGGGATATCTGGCGGCCATCGACGCCAGTTGCATTGCCGAACCGTTTTCGGCCTTGGCCCCGCAATGGGTTACGACTATCAGGCGGTGATCGCTCGCGAATTCGTAGACGGGCTGGTAGCCGTCTCCGTCCAGCTTGTACGCGTGGGTGCTGGGGTGCAGCTTGATGACCCGCATGTCGTACTCGTCCATGCAGCGTTGCAGTTCGGGGCGTATTTCTTCGGGATAGTGAGGATTCGCCATCGCGGCTCCCTCGATCCGTCCGGGGAACCGCCGCATCGCCTGGCCGATGATGTCGTTACCACGGCGATATTCGCCGACCATGCCGAGCGTGTGGTGCGTGATAGAAGTTGCGATTCCGAAGTCGTCCATGCGCGCCACGAGTTGATCGGCGCTGTCCTCGGAAAACCAGTAGTGGAACCACCGTCCGAGGTGCGTGTGAAAGTCGATTATCGTCAGGTCGTGGCTGAGGCCGTAGCGCAGGATGTCGGCAACAGTGGTTTCCGTCCTGTCGGTCACGGTGCGTCTCTCCCATCTCGCAATACCCCGCGGGTCGAAGCTCCCGGGTTGCCGCCTTCCGGCGTGCGAGCGTAGCTCACTTCCTGACGTCTTCCAGCAATCTTTCGAGGTTCTGAGACGCGATGATCTTCTTGGCGTCGTTGCTGATTCTCGCTCGGGCTACCGATACTACGTGCGCGCCCGGCGCAAATCGAGGAAGCCCCGTGCCGAAGAGAAGACGTTCGGGACCGAAACTTTCCACCACGCGCTCGATCCGCCCGGTTTCT
The DNA here is from genome assembly GCA_965218195.1 of Chloroflexota bacterium. Taxonomy (GTDB): domain Bacteria; phylum Chloroflexota; class UBA11872; order UBA11872; family VXNJ01; genus JAPOVO01. The sequence continues at coordinate 2,628,565 of OZ244593.1, read as the reverse complement.
TCGTTGTCGGAAGTGTCCACGTACAGGTTCTTGTGAATCGACCAAAGAGGCCACAAATGCCGGTTGGCGCGGAAGCTGAGCTGCGGAGCGCTGGTGAGTACCAGCGGCAGGTTGGAATATGTGGAGCACAAATCATGTACCTGATCCCAACTTATCTGCGATCGGTCAATGAAAAGCGGCATTCGCCGTTCCTGCATCTCCCGTAGCAGCGGACCGGCCGACCAGCTCGCCAGTGAGAAATTGTGCCCCGCCTCTCCCGGAGGCATCATCTTCTCGGAGGGGAACATCCGCGCGGTAAGAACACCTTGCGACAGCATGTTGTCGAGAAGCTCGCCCGGCGGGGGGAACTCGCCGGTGTGATGCGGCAGGACTACCCACTGCGGCGGTAGCCGCGGCTCGTCGCCGAGCGCTTCCATGAGGAAGCGGTTGCCGGATTCAGGATCGTACTCCCACGCCGCGATGTGGTAGACGACCGCCGAGTCGATACCGGAGTAGTCAAGCGTTTCCAGGATTTGCGGAACCGTGTGCGGCAAATCGGGCATGGGTGGCGCCGCATAGCGGCCTATCGCGCAATTGCAGTCAAAGAAGCGAATGTCGTCCCGCATATTCCCGCCTGAGCACCTGGCCTTATTTTGGCGCTCCCGGTTGGTGGGAGCGTACTTAATTCGAGATTTGCTTGGTTACTTGGCGTTTCCTGGCGTCAAATCCCCCAGTTGCGCCGGGCCGTCTCGATTGGAATAGTGGTTTCCCCGAGGATTTCCGAGTCATCCTCAAACGGCTTGTCACCCATCCATCGCGCGTCGATAGGATCGGAGGCAAGCTGGTAGCGGCTGTCCATGCTCAGTCGGTATCTGCCGGTCTGATTTGCCAGCGAAGCGTGGGCGGTAAACATTCCGAAGATGACCACATCGCCGGCCCGGTAGGAGGTCGTCTTCCACTCCCCGCCGTATTTGTCGACGAGCTCCACGGGGTCTGTCGAGAGGTTTCCTTCTACTCGGTCACGGTAGACGTCCATGTTCCCGTAGGTATCTCTGACTTTGTGCCAATTCTGCGAGCCGGCGCAGACGGCGAGTCCGCCAAGCTCCAGTGAAACATCTCCGAACGGGCACCACACCGTGTAAAGGTTCGGAGTGCCTTCGCCCATGTATACGATGTCGTAGTGCACGCTCGTGGACCGTCCGGACCCCACGATGCGAAGCCACTTGTAATCGAAGGTAGCGACCGGACCGCCCAGGAAGCTCTCGAAGAAATCCATGATCTCCGGCGATTCGGAAACCCGCTTGACTGCGCCCGACCTGCCGAGGGTTGACGCCAGCTCAAGCATTCCGGGGATTTGCTCGTCCGCGCCGATTTGGGAGGACATCGTGGCGTCGTCAACAGGCGTTCCCGATTCGAGCGCGCCCGCTTCGCGGATGACTTCAAGTATCTCGCGGCGGGCCTCGAGCACAAGGTCGCGGCTCTGGACTCCGCGAATTAAAAGGTAGCCGTCGCCGTCCAGCCGTTCGCGCAGCCTCTCCGACTGACCCGTTAGATCGTTCGATTCCCGCATTTCCTGGAGATATAGGCCGCCCATCTCCAATTCCGTACCGGCGAGTTGAACCTTCATTCCGCACTCCGCAACGCGACGGGCTTCGGTGGAAGCATCTGAAGCTAGTTGTAGCTTACCTGCACTCGGTCGGCGCCTTGGGACGCAATCACGAAGACGTAGTCCTTGCCCTGGATATTCTCAATATTCAGATCTTGCTCCTCACCGTCGATCTCCACTCTCGACGCGCGCAGGTCGCCGTGCGACGCGGGAACCGTCAACGTAAGGCCGTCGATTCGCTCGGGCGCCGCGACCCGGAATCTCAACGAGGACGAATCCTCGTCCCAAAGGACTTGATCGATAACCGTTTCGCGGCGGCCGTCGTTGAAGTGGACCCAGCTATCGGCTCCGATGGCGGGCACGCCGAACTCCCTGGCCGCTTGCAGGGTGCCTTCAAGCCACGGCGGCGTATAGGGCCGGTCCCAGTCCGTTCGCGCATATACGGGGTGGAAGTATTGGTGAACGACCGTATGACCCGATTCGACGGCGTCTTTCAAGTATTGCCTGCTAACGTCAACCGCCTCGACAATTGTCGAGACCGGATGCGCGCTCTTGTGAATGAGGATGAAGTCGTCGCAGGTCAGCGTCTCCTGCTCGTATACGTCGATGAAAGCCCCGTCTTCATCAATGAATCGCATCGGAAGGCCGCTGCCAGTCAGGTAGCCGTCTCGATATTCGTGCGCCGCTCGGTAGTTCAGGTCCAGCCGGACGCCGTTGCGTTCAAGCGACCTGGCGGTGTCCACCCATCCCGTCCAGATTACGCAGTGATGGCGGATCGTCAGCGGCGTAAAGCCGTATCTGTTCCGAAACTGACGCGTTTCCCAGGTTATCCGCTCGTCAAGCTCGTCGGGGGACGGCCTGGGGCCCGCCCAAACATGCTGTCCAAAGCTGTGCCCGCGCGCCATCCAGTCGGTAACCTCCGCGGGAGCGACCTTGGGGTGGTCGTCCATCATCAGGTACGCGGCGTAAGGCGCGTCGTACTTTTCCATCAGATCGATCATCACCAGCAGTTCGTCGTGGCGCATCGAGTCGCCGTCGCCATTGATGAACTGCAATGCTCGCGCGGCGTGAGGGTAATACCACAGTCGAGGCAGCGGTCCCGCGGCCTCGTACGCCCATTCCACGGCCCGCGAGAACATTCGCTGCTGAAAGTCGGCCTGCGGAACATGCCGCAAGTCGAAATCGAGTAGTCCGGTGAACATGTCGGCCGGCGTGTAATAGCTCGAGGGGTTTCCGGGCCAGGCCGATCCGGTGCTGCTCTGCTCGGGGCGTCCCTGGTGAAAGATGACCGTCGAAGCGGCCAGATCGTAAGCGAACACAGCGAACCGCCCTCGACCGAAAGTCCCGGTCGCTATTGCCGGGGAGGTCCCCGCTTCCTCATTGCTGCCGAAGACCGCCATCGGATTCGCGCCCGCCGCTTCATAGAACTCGGCGCCTTCATGGAACTGCATGTGGGACGGCAGCCTGGCGGGACAAAGCGGATGTTCGGCTACAGGCCAGATATACCCGCCGGCGTGGGACCCGCGAGGCTGCAATCCAAGCGCGAGCGCAAGCTCGGCCTCGGGCCGCATCAATACGGCTCCACCGCCCGACCGGATATACGTCAGCAGATCGTCGCGAAGATCGCGTCCCAATGGAACTTGCGCGACCACGACGCAGCCCGACTCGTCAGGCCGGGGCATCTCCCGCACCTGCTCGGGCGCCATTATCCGGACGGAGTTGAATCCTTCCGCCGCCAGTATTTCGATCAAGTATCGGGAATGCGGGTGCTCCGCATCGAATCTGGAGATGACTAAAGGTTGGATACCTTTCATCCACGGCCTCCCATTGCGGCGGTTGTCGCGGTCGTCACGCTTGCTCGATTACCGGAGCATCGACATTGAGGCGGGCATCGGCTCGATCGACATCAGGATTCGCCGCCTGCGCAATCCCGGCGCAGCTTCAGCCTTTTATTCCGCTCAATACCACGCCTCTGACGAAATACCTCTGGAACGATGCGTAAAGCACGAGCACGGGTATTACGCTCATCAAGGCGCCGGCCATCAGCAGCGCCCACTCGGTCCGGTACTGGCCGCGGAAATACGCCAGTCCGACCGGCAGCGTCATCTTCTCAGGCGTGTTCAGGTAGATGATGGGATGTAGCAGGTCGTTCCATCGGTAGAGGAATACGAAGATCGAAAGCGTCGCAAGCGCGGGCTTGGAAAGCGGCAGAAAAATACGCCAGAAGATGGTCCAGTTCCCGGCGCCGTCGATGCGGGCCGCATCGTCTAGCTCTGATGGGAGGGTCAGAAAGAATTGCCGGAGCAGGAACGTCCCGAACGCGCCGCCGGTGAACCCCGGCACCCAGAGGGGAAAATGAGTGTCCAGCCAGCCCAGTTTTTGCATCACGAGAAAGATAGGGATCATAGTCACCTGAGCAGGCACCATCATCGAGGCCAGAAGTACTATGAACAGGCCGTCACGACCGGGGAATCTCATGCGCGCGAACGCAAAAGCAGCTAGTCCGCACACGAGCACGGCGCCGATGACATTGAGAATCGCGATGTAGAGCGTGTTCCAGGACATGAGTATGAACGGCATTGAGTTCACTACGTCCCGGAAGTTTGTCCAGATGAGGGGATCGGGAATCCACACCGGCGGGAACCTGAATATGTCGCCCTCGTGCTTGAACGAGCTGACGATCATCCAGAGAAACGGCATGGCCATGAGAGCGCCCAACGCCGTCAGTGACACGTATGACGAGATGATTCGCGCTATTCGAACGACGCCGAACCAGGCCGTTCGGCGCCGCACGACGATGTCGGGATCTCTGCTGACTACGGCTTCGGCCATCTAACAGCTCCGGCCGCGCGTAAACTGGCAGACGATCATTCGTAGTGCACCCATCTCCGCTGCAGCGCGAATTGGATAATCGTGACGACCATGACCGCCAGGAAAAGCACGAACGAAAGCGCCGAGGCTATGCCCATGTGGAACCACTGAAACGCCTGCAGAAATATGTAATAGGCGATGGTCATAGTGGCGTATGCCGGGCCGCCTTGGGTAAGCACGTACGTTTGCTCGAATACCTGAAATGAGCCGATCAGAGAGATGATCAGCACGAAAAAGGTAGTCGGCGAAAGCAACGGCAGGGTGATGTGCCAGAAACGCCTGAACCGGCTGGCGCCGTCAACCTCGGCGGCCTCGTAATACACGTCTGGTATGCCTTGCAGGCCAGCGAGCAGGATCACCATGTTGTAACCCAGTCCTCGCCAGATTCCGAAAATTATCACGGCCGGCATCGCCCATTTGGTGCTGCCCAGCCACGGCGGTCCGTCGATTTGGACCTTCCCGAGCAGCCAGTTGATGACGCCGAAATCGGGGTTATAAAGCCATAGCCAGACCATCGCGACCGCGACGATTGACGTAATGCCGGGTAAGAAAAATACCGTTCGATAGAACGTCATGAACTTGAGCTTCTGGTTGACCAGCACGGCCGCCAAAAGCGAGGCAACGATGCCAAGCGGCACCGAGACGAGCGTGTAATAGCCTGTCTGGACCATCGACCGCGTAAAGAGCGTGTCTTGGACGAAGAGGTCTTTGTAGTTGTCGACTCCGATCCATTCCCATGGGGTGAGCGCGTCCCAGCGGGTCAGGCTTATGAAAAACGCGGCTATCACGGCGCCATGCGTGAAGAGGACCATCCCCACCAGAGTGGGGAGTAGAAAGGGCAGCGCCTGCGACCACTGGTGAATGCCGCCGCCGCGCCGCGGCCCAAGTCTTGCCAGCGACCGGGCTAGGGAGGTGTCAGATAGCGCCAAGGCTCAAATAAACGCTACGGCCAGCCGGCGGGCCTCGACGACAACGTCGCGAGGCCCGCCCAACCGCCAACGGTAATTTACCGCTACGCTACTTCCGCAGGCCAGGCAACCTTGTCGAGAATGATCTGGATTTTCTCCGTTGCAGCCGTTGCGGCGTCCTGAGAGGATTTCTCGCCGAGGAACGCGGGCGCGAGCTCGTTGGTGAAGGCGCCGCGCCATTCAACCCAGGAAGGACCGAAGTCCGCGCCCTTCATGTACTCGACAGAATCGAACAGGTACTTGTAGCCGGGAACACGCCCCTTCTTCCGAAATTCCTCGCTCGTCGAGACGGCAATGTTGCTGGCGATTCGGCCAAGCGGGAAGTTCTTGTAGGAACGTTCGTCGCCTATTGCGAACTTGACAACTTCCCACGCATCCTCGAAGTGGGGTGAGCCGGATGAAATCGCCCAGCTATCCGGTCCGCCGTAGATGACTCTCTTTTTTGGCCCTGTTGGAACCATCATGAGGTCGAAGTTCAGGTCGGTGGACTTGAGATAGGCGTCGACTTGCCAGCTACCCGTGATGTCCATCCCGAGTCGCCCGGTCGTAAAGAGCTGCGCTCCGCCGCCGACGTCCGCCGCCTGCGCGTCCGTGGGACCGATTCCCTGCTCTATCCAGCTCACGCATCTGGCAATCATCTCAACAGAAAGCGGTCCATCAAGCTCACAGGTCTTGAAATCGGGAGTCAGGACAACCCCGTCGTTCGAATTGATTAGCGCATCGAGGAACGAGTTTGAATTCCGACCCCACAAACCAAATTGGGTGGTCTTGCCGTCCTCCGTCTTGGTCAGTTTGGCGCCGGTCTCCTCCCAGTCCCTGAAGGTCCAGCTCTCCTGTGGATAATCGACCCCGGAGTCGTCGAACAGATCGACGTTGTAGTACAAGAGCGACACCACTGTCTCCATGGGCATCATGTACTGGTCCGGATGTCCCTTGACCGGGTATCTACCCTGCTGCCAAATGTCGGTGTAGTGCTCCGATTCGTCGATGTCGCGCTTGATCAGCGGACCCATATTGAAGACCAGACCCTTGTTGGCCCAATCCCAGTTGATCGCGACGCTCTGACCGAAGAAGTCGGGCAACTGGTTGGAGACGGCCTGGGTCTGCATCTTCTGCCAGTACTCGCCCCAGGGGGTAACCTGCCAGTCGATCGATACATGCGGGTTCCGCTCGATGAACGGGTCGCCGACCTCGGACGCGTACTCCTCTACCGTGCCCCACCAGGTGTTGAACTTAAGCGCCACGGCCGCCTTCTTGGGCTGCATGGCCTCGACGGTAACGACCTTCTCGACTATCTTCTCTTTCTCGACTTCGACTATCTTCTGGACTTCGACCTCTCTGGTTACGACCTTCTCGACGATCTTCTCCTGGACGACCGGCACTTCCTTGACGACCTCGACGATCTGAGTCTCGCCGCAGCCGGCAATGGCTAAAGCGGCGGCTCCGAGACCGCCGGCGCCGCCGATCTTTAACAGCCGGCGTCTCGAAACGTTGCTAATCATGTGTTCTGTCACCCTCCGCTAAGTTGCTTCCCCTAAGTAAATCGTTGCCAATAATACATGTGAGACAAGATATTGCAACGAAAAGCCAAATGACCGTGGGCCGCGTCTCGTTATCCGCGGGATTGCGCGAATCACCGGCGTACCGCCGCCTTCGTCGCGTCAATGCGTAATCGGTAGAATAAACCGGATGGGGCGACTACCGGAAAATAGCGTGTTTACGGCCCGATGGACAGATTTCGTGGAAGCGCCGTACGGAGATGAGTGCATGATCTGTTGGAAGCTGGGCAAGGGGCCATTTAGAGCCTGGCGGGCCGCCGCGGTGGCGGCAGCTTTGTCGGTTCTTTTGTTGGTGTTGGCGGCCTGCGGAGGCTCGAATGGAAGCGGCTCCGCAAAAGGGCTGCTTACCGTAGTTCGCGTGGAAGAGCGTCTCGAAGACGGTTCATGGGCGCCGCTCTCCGGCGCGAAGGTCACTTTCGAGGTGTTCCTGGCATCCGGGCCAACTCTGGTTTCCGCTGGCAATGTCGTCAAGTTTGAGGACTACGAGGCTGTGGCTGGTCCAAACGGAATTACCACAGTGCTTCGGGGAGCCGAGGGCAAACTGGCCAAAGATATAGGCATGGTGTTCGCCCGGGTTGAATTGCCGGATGGGCGAACGCAGTTCCGGCGAATCAAATCCGAGGAGAATTTTGACTTCAAATTGTGGTATCGGAAATTCGGGGGAGAAGAAGCGTCCGACGCGACGATTGTGGAGCATATGTGTGAATCCGCTATTGACTTTCCCAATTGCGCGGAGGCGCTAACGCAGAGCGGCCTGACGACATGGGGCGCGGGATTGCTCCTCCGCGTAAGGTAAAGGTTGATCGCGAGCATGTGGAGCAGGGGGCGAAGTTCGCCGGCGCGGCGGCCGGCAGTCAGAAGCCCGTCGGCGCGGCCTCTTAGGCTTGTCGCCGCCGTCGTTATCACCGCGTTGGTTGCCGCGGGCGCCGCTGCCTGCGGCGAAGTGGCGGTAGCGCAGGACGGCATTCTTACCACGGTTCGCGTGGAGGAGCGGCTTGCCGACGGAGCATGGGCTCCGGTCGAGGGCGCTCTCGTCGAGTACCAAATCTGGGCGGGTACTACGCACAACTCGCAGGTTTCGCTCTATCACGAATACCAGGACACGACGGATGCGCAGGGCTTGTCCGCCGTCAATCGTGATCCCGGAAAGAAGTCGCCGGCCGGCATAGGGATGGTGTTCGTCGACGTCACTCTTCCGGACGGCCGCACCAACTTCCGGCGCGCGCCCGCCGAGGAGTGGTTCGACTTCGAGGGCTGGTCTCAGCGATTCCCGTCCGGAGCTTTACCGCGCAGCGAAATAATCGACCAGGTTTGTTCGACGGCAGTGGACTTTCCAGATTGCGCCAAGAAGCTCGAGGGCGAAGGTCTCACGACATGGGGGGTAGGATTCATTGTCCGGTTCCGAACACCGTAGCCTTTGTCCCGTTGAGCGGCGTTTCGCCGCGCCGACTCCGGCATCGAATGTGGGTTCGCGAACTGCGCTCGCGCCGCGCCCGGCGCTGATACTTCTGCTTGGGCTGCTGACCGTGACTCTGTTCGCCGCTTGCGGAGGCGGCGACGCGAAGGCGGAAAACCGCATTCTGACGGTCGTGCGGGTCGAGGAAAAGGACGCAAACGGTGACTGGGTTCCGGTCGAGAACGCGAAAGTTCTGTATGAGATCTACTCGCCCCGCGGCTCGACGCCCGCCGAGCCGCCGCCTCTCTATTACCAATACCAAGGGGTGACCAACGCGGAAGGAATCTCGACGGTCGGGAACGATCCCGAGGGCCGTGTTGAAACAGACATAGGAATGGTTGTGGTCGACGTTATACACCCCGATGGCCGAACGTCGTTCAAGCGAAAGAAGGTCGAGGGGAAGTTCGACTTTGCTGAATGGTCAAAGGAGTTCATGACCGAATCGGCGCCCCCCGCTGAAATAGCAGCCGCGATCTGTGCGGACGCTGTTGACTTTGAGACGTGCGAGAACAGTCTTGCGAGTAACGATCTGAAGATGTGGGGAGCCGGCGTAGTCGTTCGCGTGAGGTAAAGGCGTTTGGCGGCCGGCATTCGAGGTATGCCCGACGGTGATTGAAAGATGTCTGGCGATCCCGTCAAGCTGGCGTCGAATTGCGGCGTTAGCGGTAGCGGCGTGTGTTGCAGTTGGATTCTTTGCCTGCGGTGAGGATGCGCCCCAGGCAAAAATAATTCTGACCGCGGTTCGCGTGGAGGAGCGGAACTCGGGAGGGGCCTGGTCGCCGGTGCCGGACGCGCACGTCGACTATCAAATCTGGGCGGGCCGGGCAAACTCCAGCGCGGACGTCGTGCTCTTCTACGAATATCAGGACTTCACCGACGATGCCGGTCTCTCGGTGGTGGCCCAGGCAGCTGACGATAAGAAACCGTCGGATGTCGGGCTGCTGTTCGTCGAGGTCTCGCACGAGGACGGTCGCGCGGGCTTCCAAAGGAAGCAGGTCGAGGCTGAATTCGATCTCGTGGAGTGGTTCGAGACGTTCTCGCAGGAGCCGGTGGACGCGGATTCCGTCATCGGCGCGATATGCGCGACGGCCATCGAACTAGCTGACTGCGCAAAATTCCTCGAAGAACAAGGGTTGGTTGTGTGGGGCAGGGGAATTTTGATTCGGATCCGATAGACGGTGAGCCCCCGCCCGCTGTTGACCGAGACCGCAAGCCGCGCCGTACGGCAACTCCTCAGTCCTGTGCTTGTCGTCGTGGCAGCGGCGCTGATAGCCGCTGTTCTGTCCGGCGGTTGCGGAGACGAAGCCGCCGGGGATCCGAAAATCCTTACCATCGTCCGGGTAGAAGAGAAGCTTCCTGACGGGTCCTGGAGGCCCGTTTCGGGGGCCGGCATCTACTATGAGATCTATGCGAGCCGGGCCACAGACGGCGTGCATATCCCGATTTACCAGGAGTACGCCGACACCACGGACAAATGGGGGCTGTCTGCCGTGCTTCGCGACCCGGACGGCAAGAATCCAGGCGATGTCGGCCTGGTCTTCATCGACGTTACCCATCCCGGCGGCCGTACCTTGTTCCGCAAATGGAAAATTGAACAGCACTTCGATTTCGCGGCGTGGTTTGCCACGTTCGCCGCGGACGAGCCGAATACCGGATACTTCATCGACCGAATCTGCGATACCGTTTCCGGGTTTCCCGATTGCGAAAGGGCTCTGGAGCGAACCGAGATGATTACATGGGGACGAGGCGCGCTGATGCGCTTCCAGGCCGATGACTGAACAAGCGCGGCGCGCGTGGGATACCCGACGGCAGGCGGTCGGTCGTCTGCCAGCCTCCGAGTTCTGGCGGGTAGCCGCGTTCCGTTTGCAAGTCGTTTTTATTGCGCTCGCCGCGCTGGCGGCGGGTCTTGCGGCGTGCGGTGAGGGTGCTCAAACGGCTAGCGGGATCCTGGCCGTGGTCCGCGTCGAAGAGCAATTGCCGGACGGTTCCACGGCCCCCGTGTCCGGCGCGCGGGTCGCGTTCGAAATCTACGGAAGCCGGGCACAGGACTCTATTCGACCGCCTCTTTACCATGAGTTTGAAGACACGACCGACGCCAACGGGCTGGCTGTAGTGTTTACAGACCCGCTCGACAAAGCCCCCACCGATATTGGACTGCTTTTGGTGGACGTGGTTCATCCGGATGGGCGGAGCGTATTCAAACGCGCCCAGGTCGAAGCAAAGTTCGATTTCGCGGAATGGTCGGAATCCGCATGGTCCGAGACCATCGGGCGCGAGGCGCTGATCGATTCCCTCTGTGCCACGGCGATAGATTTCCCGGACTGTGAGCTGGCCCTTCAGCAAAGCGAACTCACGACCTGGGGATTAGGTCTGGCGATTCGTCTCAAGCCGAGCAGCTAGGGTTGGAAGCTGGCTAACGCCTTCCGACAGAAATAAAACACTGGCTGCATAGAAGTTGCGCCGATGGGCGGGTTCACAGCCAGCGCCGGGCGGCCTCTTCCATCCGTGACAGTACTCGCGCCGTACCGGCGGCGACGCGGCTCATCGGGACCATCAGATCGTTAGGCCCCTCGCCTAAGGCATAGAAGCACAGGAGAAAGAGGCCGGCGAGGCAGAAATACAAGTCGTAGCCTTCCCGAATCGCGTCGCGGTCAATGGCCTTTCCCAGCCACTTCTCCAGCGACTTTGTGTAAGTGTCCAGCAGCAGGTCGGCTGGAACGTGCTCCGCCCCAAGCAGCGTAGGAAGCCAGTTGGAGCGGCCTAGCTCCATGCCCGGAGTGCCCGCGCCGACCTGGTCCCAATCGACGAGAACCGTCTGTCCCTTGCCGTCTAGCTCTCTGTAGCCGAAGTTGTGCGTGCCAAAGTCGCCGTGTATCAGAGTTTGCGGCAGCGACTCGACTTGGGAGTGAGTCTCTTTCCAGCTTTCGGCGAGCCGGCGAATCAGCGCCAGTCTCTCGTCCGTGTACAAATGCCGGAGGTCCGGATGCCGCGCGGCCCTTTCGAGACTCGATTCAAGCTGTTCGCCCGCCAGTCCCTCCCACAGAGTTGTGTCCTGAGTTACGGGCGCCAGCCAGTCATGGTGGTCGAGCAGATCGGCGCGCTCCCACCACTGAGCGTGCAATGCGGCCAGATTCGCGACCGCGCGAAGCGAATCGCTGACTGACTGCTCCGGCCCGGGAATGAAGTCGCCAAGGTCTTCCATGAAGATCCAGCGCTGCCCGGTCTCACCGCCGTCGATGATGTAGAGCGGCTCGGGCCGGTGCAGACACTCTGGCAGCGGCCGCTCCAGCCGTCCTTTATAGAAGTTCATTTCCCTTATCTGATCGGTCCGGTAGCGGTCGATGGCCCCTTGCGGAGCATCGGGCGGGAACTGATACGTCCCCAGAACTTTCAACACCAGTGACGCCGCTGTTTCCTTTGCCGGCGGCGACCGGACTATGCGGATGCGCTGGATGGACAGGCTTCCAAAGCCCCGCGCGCTAGGCTCTAGTTCGAAGCTGACGACCCGGCCCGACTCGCCGCCGGATTGCGCGTTTACGACGCGGGTTAGGAATTCCGGCGTCAGCTCGGCGAGGGTCGCGGGATCATCGGGCTGCAAGGCGGGACCAGCTTCGCGCTCAGTGCTATACGGGCACAGCCGGCCAGGCCCCTTAGATCAGCTTCGCCGGATCGGCGAGGGAACCCGCGACGTGGTCGAGCAGGCGGGCCGCGTCGGCGCCGTCCGCCACACGGTGGTCGAACGTCAGCGACAGCCATACAGTCGCCGAGCCGCCGTCCCGCTGCCGAATCCTGCCGATACCCAGGATCACGCTTTCGGGCGAGTTCAGAATGGGATTGAAATAGTCTACGCCGAAGGCGCCCAGGTTGGTGATTGTGGCGGTGCCGTGTGACAAGTCTTTCGCCTCGAGCGTGGCGTCGGCGGCCTTTGCGGAGAGTGTTTGAAGCTCCTTCGTCAGCTCGACCAGCGAGCGCTTGTCAGCGTTGTTCAGCACGGGGACCAGCAGGCCTCGGTCCGTATTGACCGCGACGCCTACGTTGATGTCCTCGAAAATGTCTATGGCGCCATCTGACATCGACGAGTTGAGCGCCGGCAACTCGGCCAGGGCCAACGCCAGAGCCTTGGCAAACATCGCGTTGTACGAGACCCGCACACCCAGCTCCGACTCTCGCAGAGCGAGACTTTCACGAGCTCGCAGCAGTGGAGCGGCGTCGCATTCGCGGTTGAGCGTAACCTGTGGAATCGCCGCCGACTCCCGCATGTGCCGCGCCGTGGCGGCGCGAACGCCGCTGAGCGGAACGCGCTCCCTGACCTTTCGCGAGCCGAGCGCCGCGCCGGCCTCGATGGCGGTCTTGACGTCGGCTTCCACAATCCGTCCGCCTGGCCCGGAGCCTTGAATGGAGTCGAGGTCCAGGTTGTGCTCGGCGGCTATTCGCCTGGCGATGGGCGTGGCTCGCATCGGCGCGCGCCGCCCACTCGCGGCCTTGCGTCCCGCGCGCGATTCCTGAGCTTTCGTCTTCATCGCCGATCCAGTTGGCTTTCCGGTCTGCGGCGCTTCTTCACCTTCGGCCAAAATGTACGCCAGCGGCCGGCCGATCTGGATCGAGTCGCCGACAGCCGCCGCCTGCTTCAAGCGGCCGGAAGAGGTCGCTTCGATCTCCTGTACGATCTTGTCGGTCTCGACCTCAAGAATCACGTCGCCGGCTTGAACTTCGACTCCGTCCTCCCGGAGCCACTTGACGACCGTGGCCTCCAGCATGGTCATTCCCAGGCGGGGCATCACTACGGTGTCAGCCAACTCCAACCCTCCACGTCGATTCGCGCAATTTCACGCGGCTTGGGAACTCAGCCTGTAGCGGCACGCTCGATACCCTCTATCCGATTCAGAACGCAACGAGCATTTCGTTTACCGCCGCGACGATCTTCTCGGCCGTGGGCGGCATGTGCTCCTCCAGCGCGGCGCTGTAGGGAACGGGCACGTCCGCTGAATGCAAGCTCGTAACAGGCGCGTCGAGATACCCGAAACGGTTCTGTGCGACGCGGGCCGCTACGTCACGGCCAACGCTGGCGACGGGCGTGTCTTCGTCAACCACGAGGAGCCGGTGAGTTTTCTCGACGGAGTCGTAGACGGTCTGCTCGTCCAGCGGATTGATCGTCTGCAAGTCCACGATCTCGGCCTCCAGACCGTCGGCGGCCAGAGTATCGGCGGCTTCAAAACACAAGGGCAGGGCGCCGCCGATACTTACCAGAGTCAGGTCTTCGCCTTCGCGCGCTATCACGGCCTTGCCGATAGGCACCGTGTAGGCCTCCTCCGGCACGTTACCGCGGACCGATCCGAGGAATCTGTGCGTTAGAAACATGACAGGATCGTTGTCCCGGATCGCGGCGATCATCAGGCCTTTGGCGTTGTACGGAGTACTTGGAGTTACGACCTTCAAGCCCGGGAAGTGCGCCACGACCGAATACATCGTTTGGGAATGATGCACTCCCGCGCCGCCGCCCTTGGGCAGTCCGGGAATGGCCCGTCCGCCGTACGAGGTCTTGAAAACGACGGGGCAGTCGTAGCCGCCGCCGGTCATGTAGCGAATCTTGGGCGCCTGATTGACGAGCTGGTCGTAGCAGCAGCCGATCAGGTCGATGAACATTATGTCGACGATAGGCCTCGCTCCCGCCATGGCGGCCCCGACGCCAGCGCCCGAAAAGGCCATCTCGGAGACCGGCATGTCGATAACCCGCTCCGGTCCGAAGTCGATTATCAGGCCGCGGTTGCCGCCGTACGCGCCCCCCAGGTCTTCCCAGAACTCCGGTCGACCGGCGGCGCCGACAATGTCCTCGCCCATGATGAACACCGACGAGTCCCGGGCCATCTCCTGACGGATGGCTTCGTCAATGGCTTCGCCATAGCTCAGCAGCCTGTCGTTCATGCCTGTCCCCCCACCGTAGATTCAGCGAAGACGTGTTCGAACAGCTCACCCGCTTCCGGGTTGGCGCTCGTTTCGGCAAATTCGACCATCTCGTCCATAAGCCGCTCGATTTCGGCGTCGACGCCGTCCAGATCTTGCGCGGCAAGACTCTCCTCGGCCAAGACCCGTTTTCGAAATGCGGGTATCGGATCACGGTCGCGGAACTCGTCCACTTCGGCCATGGTGCGGTACTTAGTGTGATCGTCCTTTATCCAGTGTCCCTCGTAACGGTAGGTCAGCGCCTCGATGAAAGAAGGGCCGCCGCCGCCGCGGGCGCGTTCGACGGCCTCCCGCGCCGCTTCGTAGACCGCGAAAACGTCCATGCCGTCGATCTTCACGCCCGGGATGCCGTAGGCCGCGGCCCGGTCGATTATTTTTCCGGCTATGGCGTATTCCACGGGTGTCGTTACCGCGTACTGATTGTTTTCGCAGACGAAGACCACCGGCGCGTTCATGATGGTCGCCAGGTTGATCGACTCGTTGAACACCCCGCAACCGACGGCGCTGTCGCCGAGATAGGAAACGGCCACGTCGTCGCCTTTGCGCAAGTTGATGGCCATCCCGGCGCCTACGCAGTGGGCCATGCTCTGACCGATTATCGGGTTGACTCCCAGCACGCCGAGGCGCGCGTCCGTGATGTGCATCGAGCCGCCCCGGCCGCGGTTCGTGCCGGTTACCCGACCGTAGCATTCCGCCATCATTGCTATCGGGTCGACGCCCTTGGCCAGACAATGCCCGTGCCCCCGATGGTTCGACCCTATGTAGTCGGAGTTCCTCAAGTGCGCCGACAGTCCGGTCGCCACGGCCTCTTGACCGATATAGAGGTGACCGGTCCCGAACGGAACGCCGGAATTCAGAAGCTCCAGATATTTTTCTTCGAACCGCCGGATAAGCCGCATGGTGCGATATATCCAGATGAGCTTGTCCCTGTCGATTTGAACCGGCATAGCCACCCTCCGGCCTTACGCCATGAGCCTTGGGACTCAGTCGACCTTCAAAGGCCGAGTAGTCGCAATCCCTTCTTGCTGACCGAATAATATCCAATCTGGTGTTATTCTTCCCGCCGCTGCGGGGAATCGGCGTCTCGGCGATTCTGGAGGGGAACATGGGCGCGGTGTCGGTCGACAGACCTTCGATTCAGGAAGCCTTCGAGCGCAAGTGCGCCAATTCGCGCGGGCGCTACGCCAGGGCCATGGAGCTGTTCCCCGGCGGCGCGACGCGGTCGGCGCGGGGCTTTACGACGTGGCCGCTGTCGATCGACCGCGCGCGCGGTTCGCGGATTTGGGATGCCGACGGCAACGAATATATCGACTATTACGTGGGCCTGGGATCGACGATTCTGGGTCACGCTCATCCGGCAATCGTCAAAGCCATTCAAACGCAGGTGGAGCGTGGCACCCAGTACGGGTTGGCGCACGATGCGGAAAACCAGTGGGCGGGACTGGTCGCCGAGCTTATCCCAAGCTGCGAGCGAATCAGATTCACGAACTCCGGCTCGGAGTCCACCTACATTGCCATCCGGCTTGCCCGCGCGTTTACCGGACGCGAAAAGATGCTGAAGTTCGAGGGGCATTACCACGGCTGGTACGACTCCGGGACGGTCGGAACATGGGAGCCGTATGACGATCCACCGGTTGGCGGCATCTCGCCGCGGGTGCTCGATACAGTCGACGCCGTCCGCCCGGGACAGATCGACCTGGTCCGCGACCGCCTGGCGAGCGGTGAGTACGCGGGCGTGATTCTCGAACCGACGGGCGGCAAGTCGGGAATGTTCCCCATCGACCCGAAGTTCGTCGCGTCGCTCCGGGAAGTCTGCGACGAGCATGGGGCGCTGCTCCTCTACGACGAGGTCGTGACCGGTTTCCGCGTATCGAACGGCGGGTTCCAGGCGGCCAGCGGAATAGTTCCCGACATTTGCGGGTTGGGGAAGGCGCTCGCCGGGGGACTGCCGTGCGGCGCGGTGGCCGGTCGTTCGGAGGTCTTCGAGAGCATGGGATCGCCGGGAGGCTCGCTGCCTCGAAGCAAGACGGTGGTCCATTCGGGGACCTTCAACGGGAATCCGATAAGCGCCGCGGCCGGAATCGCCACGCTGACCGCCCTTCGGGACGGCAAACTGATTGCGGAAATGAACCGGCTTTCCGATCTGCTCAGAATGCGGCTGAACGAGCTGTTTGCCGGGAAGCGCCTGCGGATGTGCGCCTACGGTTCTTACTCGATGCCGCACGTCGCGCTCTCGCGCGAGCCTTTCGACCTGAGCGGCGACCTGGATGAGCAGGTCCTGGAATCCGGGATTACGTTTCAGCACTGGCCGAACGGGCTGGGCGGACGCCTCTACCACGCCATGCTGCTCAACGGAGTAAACATTGGGCGCTCGATCGGGATGCTTAGCACGGTACATACCGAGAACGACGTGCTCGACACGGTAGCGGCATACGACCGGGCACTGGACATGCTGATCGCCGAAGGCGACCTGGCCGATTGGCAAGACTAGGCGTCAGTCGCCAGCCGCATAACCCGCCTGGCGTGCCGCGGCCATTCATGCAAACCGTCACTTGACCTCTGTAGTGGCGATTCAGCCTGCGGTGCGGGCCGTGGGCCTCTGCAAGCGATTCGGCGATGTAGTCGCGGTAAATAACGTTTCGCTTTCGGTCAGTCCCGGTGAGATCGTGGGGCTGGTAGGCCCCAATGGATCCGGCAAGACGACCACGATCCGTATGCTGCTTGACATAATAAGACCGGATGAGGGGCAGGTATCGGTCTTTGGCGCCGATCTGACGGCTCAGGCGACTGAGCAGATCGGCTATCTGCCGGAAGAGCGGGGCCTTTACCGGGGTCTCCGTGTGATCCCGACGCTCCTCTATCTGGCGCAGCTCAAAGGCATGTCCCGGGAGGATGCGCTGAGCCGGATAGGCGAGGTACTGCCGCGTCTTGGGCTGGAGCCTCATAAGACCAAGAAGGTCCGCGAGCTAAGCCGGGGTCTTGCGCAGCTCGTCCAGCTTGCCGCCACCATCATTCACAGGCCCAGATTCCTGGTGCTCGACGAGCCGTTTAGCGGCCTGGACCCGGTAAACGTCCGGCTCATCAAAGACTTCATCTCCGAGCTTAGCGGCGAGAGCGTGGCGATCATGCTTTCGACGCATCAGATGACGGACGTTGAGGAGCTGTGCGACCGCGTCGTCATGATTAACAAAGGCTCCGTGGTTCTGGACGGCAGGCTGGCAGCGATAAGACGCCGGTTCGCCAGCGGCGAGCTTTTCGTCGCAAGTCAGCCGGTCCCGGAGAGTCTGGAAGGGGTGGTCGAGTCGAGGCGGCATGGCGCGGGTTACGCCCTCCGTCTGGCCGGCGGCCAGACGCCGGAAGGTGTGCTTAGGCAGTTGCTTGACCGGGGCGCGAGCATCGACCGCTTCGAGCTTGCAACTCCCAGTCTGGAGCAGATATTCGTGCGAGTCGTCGAGGAAGGCCGTGGCTAAGACCTGGCTCGTCGCGCGCCACGAGTTCTCAATCACCCTGGGGAGGCTTGGCTACCGCATATCGCTGGCGGCGGTGCCCGTAGTGGCGCTGCTGGCCTTCATTGGCATCCTCATCTTCCAGGCCGTCAAGTCCGACGACCGTTCCGTCGAGCCAGGGGCGTCCGCGCCGGCGTCGTCGGTCAAGGTGGGATACGTCGACCTGAGCGAGGGTGAAGACGGCGGCGGGATATTCACGTCGTTCCAACAGCAGGGAAGAACGACCTTCGTCCTCTATGCCGACCAGGAAACCGCCACCGGCGCGCTCTTGGAGGGAGACATCGACGACCTCTACGTCTTCGTCCGCGATTACTTGCAGTCCGGGCGCGTCACGAGGGTGGAGAAGACGCGCTCAGGAATCGACATTGACGACGGTCCGAACACGGGTGCGCTGCGCCGCTTTGTTGTGAGCAATCTGTTGGACGGTCAGGTGGACGCGGAGCTGGCGGCCCGCGTCGCCCAGCCCTACAGACTGACGACCGTAGAGGTGGACGCGGCGGGTGAGGAGTCTGCCGAAAGCGGGCTTGACTTCAGCCGTCTGGTGATGTTCGGCGCGTTCGGCCTGCTGCTCACGGTGTCGCTGTTTACCGCCGGGGGTTATCTCGTGCAGAGCGTGACCGAAGAGAAGCAGAACCGAGTTATGGAAGTCCTGGTCTCATCGATAAAGCCGGACCAGTTGATGTTTGGCAAGCTCATCGGGCTGGGCGCGGTCGGGTTGCTGCTGGTGGCCGTCTGGGCGGTGTCGGGACTGATTTTCCTGCTGATCCTCGGCCGCGTGGTGGACCTTCCGGACCTGGACTTCACCTTCTCGCTCGGCGCGCTGATATTGGCGCTGGCCTATTTTCTGCTCGGCTACGCCTTCGTCGGCACCCTGATGGCGGCTATCGGAGGCGTAACTACCAGCCAGCAGGAGGCGAACAACATCACCGTTTTCGTCGTGCTGCCGGCAGTCTCTCCCATCTGGTTTGCGAGCTTTCTGATACAGGATCCCGAGGGTGTGGTTGCGCGGATACTCAGCTTCATTCCCGTCACGGCTCCGGTCGCGAGCATGATCCGCCTTGCCTTCGGGGGCATGGGGGCCATCGACGTTATCGTGAGCCTGCTGGTTCTATCGGCCGGCGTCGCCGCCGCCGTCTGGCTGGCCACCCGGCTCTTCCGCGCCTACCTGCTCATGTACGGTCAGCGGCCTCGAGTGGTAGACATCCTGCGAACAGCGCGCGGTAGATAAGAAGGTTTGCTTCCCGCCTTGTTAGCCCAGCGGCCAGCCTCCGTTGGATTCGATTTGTTCGTCGATGCGGGCCATGATCCGGGGCGTCTCGGCGAGCACGGCGCAAATCGGCGCAAAGAAAGGCGAGACGCCGCTGCCGGAGAACGAGTCAGTCGAAGCGCACCACGTTATCGGCCTGCGAAGCAAAGATGGGGCTCGGGTGCGGGAGATGCCCGCCTGAGCGGCTCCTTGCGGGGCTGCGGCGAGAGGATCTGCTCCAGGAACATGCGGGTGCGGTCTTCCTGTGGGTTGTTGAAGACTTGGTGGGCGGCGCCGAGTTCGACGAGCATTCCCTAGTCGAAAAGGCCATTCCGCCTCCACGGCCTATACCGTCGCTCGTGGGACTAACATAGCAACTGGTACAAGCAATGGGGGCAGGTCGCTCCGCCCGCCAGCGATAGAAGGTCTGCTCGGTCACTCGTATCTTCCGATTGGCCTCGGCCACCGTGCTGCCTTCAGATATGGCCACCTCGGCCTGTCGCAGGTTGTTGATCACCTGCTCCGGCGTATGCTTGCGCCTTGCCATCTGTCCCCCTCCTATGGCCCAGTTTCTAACATGCTTCTTGGAACTGCTTTTGGGGGGCAGGTCACTGCCAAGCGGCGAATGCGGGCATTGAACTCCACTGCGAAAACTCCGGTTGTCATCAGGCCATCCATGTCAGTCTTCGGGTGGGAACTCAGAAATCTCAGATGCGCGGCCTGCCGGGGCTAGCGTTCCCGGTCTTGCTGAATTACGACGAGACAGAGTAAATCGCCCCAAGAGCCGACGAAATAAGGAATCGTAATAGTCGCCTTCGATCCGCCAGACTGATGCAACGGCATCCTTTGCCTAGACTCTGTGATGCGACCGGACTTGGGGCTGAAGCGCGGAGAGAAGGAGAGAGTCTTTGGCGGAGAAACAAACCGACATTCTCATCGTGGGCGGAGGAGTGGGCGGCTGTGCCGCGGCAATGGCCGCGACCTCTCTTGGCAATCGCGTGGTGATGACCGAGCAAACCAGCTGGATCGGGGGCCAGCTCACAAGCCAGGCAGTTCCGCCGGATGAGCATCGATGGATTGAACACTTCGGCTGCACGCGAAGGTACAGAGCCTATCGAGACGGTGTACGACGCTATTACTGTGACCACTTTCCGCTCACCGCCCAGGCGCGTGCGATACCGAACCTGAATCCGGGAATGGGAAGGGTGTCCAGACTCAGCCACGACTTCCGGGTGGGCGTGGCAGTCCTGGAACAAATGCTCGCATTTGAACGAAGCGCCGGTCGGTTAGAGGTGATGCTGGGCCGAAAGCCTGTTGCCGTTGAGACGGAAGGCGATCAGATAAGAGCCGTCACCTTGCGCAACCTTGACACTCAAGATGACGAGGTCGTCTGCTTCGACTATGTAATCGACGCCACTGAGCTTGGAGACCTGCTGGCCCTGGCCGGCATGGAGTACGTTTCGGGAGCGGAATCCCAAGACCAAACAGGCGAACCGCACGCTGTTTCGGGCCCTCCTCAACCCGATAACGTCCAGGCGATGACCTGGTGTTTTCCCTTGGCCTTCGACCCAGAGGGTTCACATGTAATTGACAAGCCCGAGCAGTTCGAACGTTGGCGTAACTACGTGCCTGATCTCAAGCCGGCTTGGTCGGGCCGCCTCTTCAGCTGGGTCCATCCTCGAGTGCCACATCTCAGACCGTGGACCCGTCGTCTGTTTGACCATGAGACTGACGATCCGGCCGCAGCGCTGTGGAACTACCGCCGCATTCATTACAGGGGCCATTATCCGGAGTTGATGGCTGCACATGAGGTTTCACTGGTCAACTGGCCTCAAAATGACTACTTGGAGGGAAATATCATCGATAAGCCCGCGGATGAAGTCGAACGATATTTGGAGGAGGCCCGTCAGCTTTCGTTGAGCCTCGTCTACTGGATGCAGACCGAGGCTCCGCGACCTGACGGTGGCGTTGGCTATCCGGGTCTATACCTGCGTCCCGACCTGGTGGGCACCGACGACGGCCTCGCGATGTTTCCGTACATTCGCGAGTCGCGCCGCATCAAAGCCCTATTCACAGTTACCGAGAACCACGTCGGCGTCGAAGCGAGGCAGGGAAGGCAGGCGGAACGATTCGAGGACAGCGTGGGCATCGGCTGTTACCGGATTGACTTGCACCCCAGCACCGGCGGAGACAATTACATTGATATCTCGTCGTTGCCGTTCCAAATTCCGCTAGGCGCGCTTCTCCCTGTCCGCGTACGGAACCTCCTTCCCGCGTGCAAGAACATCGGAACAACCCACATCTCCAACGGGTGCTATCGATTGCATCCGGTGGAGTGGAACATAGGCGAGGCCTCGGGCTTGATTGCGGCGTTTTGCCTCGGGCGACGTGTATCTCCACATCAGGTGCGGGAGACTGGCGAGCTACTTTCCGATTTCCAATCTCTGCTGGTCAAGCAGGGAGTGGAATTGGAATGGCCGAGTGTAGGCCCGGTCTGAGAATCAGGCTTCGTATTTGACGCATCGCTGGCGCTCGGATAGCCGAAACGCCAACGTCGTGATGCTAAGTGTGCCGCGCAGACAGAGGTACAAGAGCATTCGTCCGCGCAGGCGACGTGCTACTCCAATAGCTCTTCATCTCTCAGCAGTTGATTCTTTATCGACGCCTCGGCGTACTCGGCCAATGAGCTATAGAACCTACTGGTGGGTGAACCGGCGTCAAACTGATTCGCAACCGCCGACGCTTGGTCCCTTAGTGCAACATCTTGGGGCATTGGCTCTCCGAGCGTTCCTGTGCGACCTCCGGACTGCGCGCTACTTGCCAGACTACTACTCACGCTTTGGTAGCAGTCATAGCTTGCCGCTTGAGCACGCTCCAGGAGATTTGTGACGAATCCTATGTGCTTGAAGACGAACTCTGGTCGGGCTTCGGAGAGAAGGTGAGCAGCAGCGGTGATCCGGTCGGCGTTTCCTGAATCTATCCATTCGTCTAGCACCTTCAGGCTCGTAGCCGACTCGAAACCTGACGAGATTTCTCGGAACAGCTGCGGTATCCAGTAATTGAAATGCCATCCCGGCTCAAGCGAGGCGTCCCGTACTTCACGAAGGATAGTTTCCTGGTCTGGGCACTTGGTCAAATCGATGGGTGGGTCCTGAAACCCACCGTGAGGGAGTGGGCTGTATCTGGTTTCCTCGTTGCGCCGTCTTCTGATCCGATTCAGTAGGAGACCAACTACCGCCTCAGCGTCCAGTTCTGACGCTCTGCCCAGGAAGGCCTTGATGTAGTGCTCGTCGATATCCTGCACATCCTCAAGTTTGGACAGAAGGGCATCGAAGTCTGCCGTTGTCACCTCTTCAAATGGAACGCCCCACCGGCCATAGAAAAGTTCACACAGTTCCATTGCCAAAACCACGCTATCCCCGACTTCAACACCGATTGCGAGGTCAATAGCAAGCCTCTGGCGTGCTTCTGCCAGAGTCCCAAGTGATCCAATAGCCAGCCTCCTGACACCGATGTCCTCATGATCGAGAAGCCTTTTGATGATCTCGATATCCTCTGCGGTCGCGTTGTCAGCCCACCCCCGCGATTCATAGCTCAAGGCTGCGGCACGACAAAGGACGTTCGATCCTCCTCTCAGAGCGCGTTGTGCAATACCATGTGCCCGCTCGGGGTTCCACATTCTCACGTGAAACAGCAGTGGGTGTAGGTACGGCCCAAGCGGTCCATCGGGATCGTCAGCGATGATGTTGCAGAGCTCAGCCGCAAAACCCGGGTCTGTATCTCCGAGAATGCCCAGAACCACCTGCGGATTAGACTGAATCCCGGCGTCGTTCATGGTCTCGATTCTGTCAGCGAGAGTCTCGTACGCCTTACCGGCGTCCTCTGAGTGGGCTAAGAACTCGGATACAAGAGCCCGCTGCCTCCTGTAGATTTGCTCTTGACGGGGACCGGACTCGTCATCCTCCGTTCCTTCTTCAAGCGGCCAGTCCTTCACGTGGTAAGGGCCCATCAACTCTCGGGTGAGGCGGAGTTCGAACGATTCAGGTATGGCTGACGTGATGGATTCAGCCCTATCTTTAGTTTCGTCAGAAGGGCTAAAGCGGCGATGCCACCAGAGTATCCTCCCGATGCTGAGGAGAACCACTGACTCGGTCGAAAGCTGCGCAAAATCTGCTATGTGAGTCAGTATCTCAAGTTGTTCAGGTCTCCACTGTTCTCGATCCTCGTCCGATATGTTCAGGTCGAATGCAGGTCTAGGTTCACGAAGGGCGTCCTCCAGACTCTTCAGTGCCTGCAAAGACACCTTGAGGCTATTCGAGGACAGGCACTTAACAACAAGGCAGATCGCGCGTTGCCGAATCGATCTGATTTTGTCCTCTTCGAGAGCGAATGTGCGGTAGGCGAACTGGTGTCCCTGAGAGTGAGCAGAGAAGCCTGTCTTGGCCAACATAGGGTCTATGACCTCCAACGGCGAGTGGACATGCTCATGAACGTCGGGCGCTTCAAGCAGCCTCTCCATGGCGTCCAGCACTCCGTCGGTCACAACAAACGGCTTACCGATTCCATAGCTTCCCATATCAGCGAGCACACGTATCGCGTGATCGGGGTGGGAGTTGAGATTTCGGTCGTCGTCCCTTCCTAACTCCCATAACAGCGTGCAGCAGCGAGGTAGATACTCGAGGGTGTAACTGACCTGGTGCAATAGTGTCGGTAATTGGCGCAACACGTCACTGTGCGTGTGCTCGTAGAGTCTCGACCATTCTGGATCTTCCGATTTGGTTGCAGGATTTCGGATCGCGTACTCCACCACTTCGAGGGTCTTCTCAGGTTGGTATACGGCCACCTTTTCGAGCATTCGGAGGATGGTGCACCGCCCGGAGTTTGACGCCTCTTGGAAGTCTTGTTCGATTCTTTGCCAGACGCCACTCAACAGATCCGAAGCTAGGGCTCCGGACCGTCGTAGGCGCCAGTCCAGCTCAGAAAGGTTTCGCATGACCTCGTGTGGACACAGCGGCCGAAACTTGTCGAACACGAGGTCAGCGTAGCCTGTCGTCTGTCCTTGAGGCGTGACACTTGCGTGGTGGAGAACGTGGTCCGCAAGCACGTCTGGGACGATTCGCAGAGTATTCCCCCGTCGGAGTAACACTCCCGCCTCTTCCAATACGCCTAGCGAGCTAAGGAGTTTGGGGCGGCTGATGCCTAGGAACTCTGCCTCGACGTCTAGGGATCTCTGGTTGTCCAGGCGGATTGGCTGCACAGCGGCAATGAGGGTCAGCAGGGACCTGCACAGCGTTGTGTCAATCCGGTCAGCGACCTCGCCGAGGATAATGTCGCCAAAACGGGCCAGAACCGTATTTTGGAACTCCTCATCGCGCTCCAGTAAGTCCGCCGCAATGGCCTTCTTGGACAATAGCTGTCCTCCGACTACGGTAACCAGCGGGCAGTCCCACGTTGCTGCTGCGAGTTGCTCGGCGAGGTCTGCGAACTCAGGTCCGAGGGCTTGGCGTCCTAGCTGTGTAACTTCCTCGCGGGATAACTCCTTTACATCCGGAAGGTCAATGATCTCGTGAACGTCGAATCCGCCTTGAGTGAGTTGCGACCTCATGAAGTCAAGACTCTGCGGTCGACACGACAGGAGGAGTTTGGTCATATGGGGTCGCTGTCGGCTTAGAGCTAGCAGGGCCGGCAGGTCAGCGCGTCGGTGAGCGTCGTCCACGACTATGACGCAGGGCTCGAAAGGTAGATGGTCGGCTCCATCCGGAGTAAGGGGCACGCCTTCAGCCGTGAACCACAGGGAGATTCCCACGTGTTTACCGTCGAACGTTTCAGCGAATGAGTGGAGTATCTTGGACTTGCCGATACCCCCACGACCAACGAGAATCGCCACCTTTTGTTGCCCCGACGCGACGAACTCATGTGCCTGACGTAGATGGTCGGATCTTCCGATGAGTTGCCACGTGTGGTTGAACAAAGCCAACACGTTCGAGAACGGGCGGAAGAATTCAGCAGGAGTAACGAACGATGTTAGGCCTTGGAGACCCAAGAAGGCCCTTCGCCACGCCGGACCAAAGTGGGCTTCCACCAGTCTGGCGCCCGAATGCATCGCGAGCTCCCGGACCTTCCGTGAGATGTCGCCCACATCCCAAACATCCCACGAAGGATCACTATCGCAAGCGTCGCGAACGCCACTTGTCGCTTGACTACTCAACGTCAAGATGAAGCGGTCGGCCTTGTAGCTCGTTTTCTGAATCGCTCTCGTGGCGTCAGTTTTAGTGAATTTCTTCCACTGTCTGCATTGAAAAGCCCACCTCTCACCATTGTCGAGGTCGGCAATAATGTCGATTCCCTTCTGAGGACTACCTCGCCTCCCATAGCGATGCGTTTCCCTCACGCCGGGAAGTCTGGAGATTAGTTCTTCGCAGAACGCTTCAAAACGTTCCCAGGGAAGATTGGGGTCGTCAAGCGGTAGTAATTCTGGAAACGAAGCGACCGGTGGAGGGGTCGCGTAACTCTGCTCTTCAGTCCGCTCGATTGTCACGATCCCACCTTTTGGCAATGCAAGCCTGCTGGATATAGCCCACAGTTCATTTGGACGAACAGCAAAGGACCTACTCCGATTGCCGATGCGCTGTTGACCCGCCCCCAAGATACCTACTACCAGCAATGTTATTCCCGCGAACATCGGGATAGGCTGGGTAGGCTGCATGGTTGCAGGTGCCGGCGTCCTGTAGCCCGGAGATATAAGCAGCGAACTTTCGCTCGCCGAAAAGACCATGCTGCCTGCGGAAACTATCCCCGCACTCGTCGGACAAACATAGTGGGTTGTACACGGTTTTTGGGGGCAGCTCTACTACTCGCCCTTTGTCCCGCCTGCTATGGCCCAGACACTCGTAGCCCTCTTAGAACAGTTCCGGGGAGACAGGTCACCACGGCAGATTTGGGAGTCAACGAAATCGAAGGGGAGCCGGGAGGCTTTGTGGTCTGCCTCTACTTGGAGAATCACTGTTTGAATGGGAGTGAGTCGGCGTGCGGATTGGCTGGGCGGCTCGGATCGTAAGCGACGGTTCGCACGTGCAGGTATAGTTTTTCGTCAACGCAGCGCTGCGGTGGAGCAGCGGCTTGGTGGACCGCAACTCCCGGTGTTCGAGCGCCTCCGCTGGCTCCATCTGATTCTTCCGGTAGCGAGAGGGACGAGTCATGGCCAAGGCGAGAATGGGCGTGATCGGCGCCGGATGGTGGGCGACGCAGTTCCACATCCCCAGCCTCAAGACGTACGGGAAGGCGGACCTTGTAGGCATCGCCGATGTCAAACCGGAGAAGGCAGCGGCAGCCGCCGACTACTACGACATTCGCAATACCTACGACGACCACCGAGAGCTGCTGGCGGCAGGTGTCGACGGCGTTGTGGTTGCGGTGCAGCACGCCTACCACTACGAGGTCGCCCGCGACGCGCTGGACGCCGGCGTCCACGTGCTAGTCGAGAAGCCAATGACCCTGACCGCAGCCCACGCCTGGGACCTCGTTGAAAGGGCCGAGAGCAACGGTCTGCACCTGATCGTCGGCTACACCTCCCAGTTCACGCGCCACGCGGATGCGGCGCGCGAGATCGTGCAGTCGGGCAAGATCGGCGACGTGCAGCTTGTCTCCGGCATATTCACGTCCTGGGTCGAGTCCTACCTGCGGGGCAAGCCCGAAGACTACGCTGAGGCGTTCGGCTTTCCGGTCACGGGGCCGGAGCCGAACAGCTACTCGGACCCCAACATCGCCGGGGGCGGTCAGGGCCATCTGCAAGTGACGCACCCGATGGGCATGGCGCTATGGGTCACGGACCGGCGGGCCGTGGAGGTCTTTGCCTTCATGGAGAGCTACGACCTCGCCGTGGACTTGGTCAACTCGTTCAGCTACCGGCTTGACAACGGGGCATCAGGAACGATGGCATCCACTGGCGCCATGCGCCCTCACCAACAGCTCGACCAAGGACTCGTGTACGCGGGAAGCGGCGGCGTGGTGCGCCAGGACCTAGCCGGGGGGCGACTGGAGGCACAGTACCACGACGGCACGTCCGAGCAGTTCACGGACCTGTCGGAGGAGGAGCTATATCCGGCGCACCTGCCGTCACGGGGACTGACGGACCTGATCTTGGGCGAGGCCGAGAACCGCGCTCCGGGCGAAGTCGGCGCGCGGGTTGTCGAGTTTCTGGAGGCAGGCTACCGCTCGGCAGCTTTCGGGCGCCCGGTCAAGGTAGATTCTCTAGTCTAAGCGCGGCGATTCCTTCAGCAGGACGGCGCCGTGTTTCGCTTCGACTTGGGAGATTGGTTCATGGAAAAGCTGGAGTTCGTCGATCCACACGTACACCTCTACGACATGCAGCACCCGGAACTGGTTTACGGCCACTGGCAGCCCGGCGTTCGGCATCCGTCAGGCCGACCGGTCGGGAATATGCTTTCGGACTAAGTCGACGACCGGGCTCAATATGCACGAGGCGGAAACTCACCTGTCGGCGCACGTCGCCAGGTTGAAGGCGGGTGACCGAATATCCTGTGCCGGCGGAACCGTCCCGTCGCGGAAATCCTGCCCCTGTTGGAGGCGGCGGACCAACCCCGGCCGGTGGGTCTGGGCAAGGGCCTTGCCGAGGTTCCCGAGTCGTTCTTCGACTCGCTTCCGGAGGAGATCGTGAATCTCTTTGAAGGGAAGGCAGGCTGAAAGGCAACGGCGGTAATGAAGCTTCTGCTTGATACCGCAACGTTCATCTGGCTGGTCGAAGGCGACGCGAAGCTTAGCGAGTCCGCGCGCGTCGATTACCGATCCCGCGAAGGAGGTCTTTCTGAGTGCCGCCTCGGCCTGGGAGATTGCAATAAAGCACAGTCTCAGGCGTCTCGTCTTGCGCGTTCCGCCCGAGGAATGTGTCCTGCGGCAAGGGAGGCTGCGTCGGGTGGAGTTGCTGCCAATCGGCGAAGCGGCAACCCTGCAGGCGGGCAAACTGCCGGGCCTTCATCCCGATCCATTCGACCGAATCATCGTCAAGCAAGCCATTTCTCAGGGTTTGGCGATTGTGACCGCCGACCGGCTGATCAGGATTTATCCCACGCCGGTCGCGTGGTCATGCGTGAGGCAAGAGACGGGCGATCCGCCTCTTGATCCTTGCTGGCGCCTCTGCTGAAACACCAACAGCCCGCGTGGATGGGAGCGACCAGGCGCTCTGCTAGCCGCCGCCAGCGAAGAAGACAGTGACTGAAGTGCTGACGATAAGTGCACCGTCTATCACGCTTTCACCTCGGACTTCGATGCGGACGGGTCCATTCGCGTAGACGCCCGTGAGGGGGATCGATTTCGCAAACGTGCCTGGCCCGTCGTAATCGCCTTCCACCGTAATGTACGACTCGCCGACCATTGTTCCCGCCTGATCGTAGATGCGATAGGTCAGGTTCTTTTCGAAGGGCATGATGCTGATGCGTCCGCGCAACTCCACGGCGGCACCGACCGTCGCTCCGCTCAGCGGCGCTTCCAGAACAAGCTCGGGAATGGGTTCGCGGCTCGTTCTTCCATACGTAAGCGGAGCGGCCTCTAGGATCACTTGCACGGCGGTGCGAGCCAGCGCCGAGCTCTCGGTCCAATGCGCGTCAATGACCTCAATGCGCCCCGGCCCGCCCGCGCCGGAGTTGAACTCGATCGGCTCCGCGAAGGCGCCCGATTGGTCCAACTCCGCAGTAACGGGAATCCGACCCGTACCGATCACGCCTCCGCGAGCGTCATACACCAGATAGGCGAGGCCACCGGAGGCAGGGAGCGTGCTCGTTCTGCCTCGAACCTCGACTCCGCTCGCCACCGTTTGGCCCGGCAAGGGCGCCTCTAGCACGAGGAACTGAATAGACGCGATTCGGCCGGCTTGCAGCCGGAACTTGCGGGTAACGTTTAGGGACGGGCAGCACAGCCCGTCGCCGGGACCGTGCGTGAGCATGTTCACGGAGATTTCGCCGTTTGAGATGGTCATGCTCTCCACAGGCACCCGGTCGCCCAGCAACGCGCGTCCGGCCTGCACCGGCGCGCCGTCCCGGTCGAGGACGGCGACCAGACTGATAAACCTACCGGTGCCGCCGTAGTTGACGTAGACGACAACCACAGCGTCGGCAATCCCGTCGTCGTCAAGATCGCCGAAGGCGACTATGTCGTCGACAAGTCCCGCGTGTACCCGTTCTGTCGCGCCCTCGCCGAGCTTGATCAATGCCTGACCGTCGTCGAATCGAATCGGGGTCTCCTCGTCGCCGAGCAGCGGCAGACGGTATTCGCCGTTGCGCAGCTGTTCCAGAGTCAGCCGAGGCTGCTGATCGTCGGGGGAGGCCTCGACTACGAGAGTCTGAGTCGGCACGAGCCCGAGTCCGCCGTCCGCCAGCCGGAACTTGCGGGTGACGGTCAGGGATGGGCAGCACAAACCGTCGTCAGGGCCGTGCGTGAGCATCGTCACGACGATTTCACCGCCCGAAATGGTCAAGCTCTGTGCGCGCACCCGGTCACCCAGGAACTCACGCGCCACCTGTACCGGCGCGCCGCCCCGGTCGACCACCGCGATCAAGTTAATGAGCGTGCCACTGCCGCCTGGATCTACAAAGATTAATACTGCGGCATCGGCCAACCCGTCACTGTCCAGGTCGCCAAACGCGGCGATGTCATCTATCAGCCCGGCCCGCACCTGCTCAGTCGCACCCTCGCCGAACCTAATTGATCCCTGGCCGTCGTCAAATCGAATCGGGGTCTCCTCGTCGCCGAGCAGCGGCAGACGGTATTCGCCGTTGCGCAGCTGTTCCAGAGTCAATCGATGCGCCTCGGCTCCCGCGGAAGTTGCGGTTTCCCACGGAAAGCGTTTGGTGGTCGACCGCCACTGCAATCCTTGCGGACCGTTAATCCACGTATTTTGACCGTCTGAAAAGCCGGTCCAGTTGTCGGCCTTGCGCCAGAAGAGGAAGCCGTTGGTTGTTTGCTGCCGCGCGTTGCCGGTGTGCGGATCGTGCTGCTCGTTTGCCAGACATTCGCCGACGATGTGCGGGATGAGGTCGCGCAGGGTCTTGAACCCCAATTGGACAACGCAATCCTGGGCTTGAGCGGGCTGCGAGGAGAGCATGAGGCCGGCGGCGATGATCAACAGCCCAAGTCCCGTCTTCATCCACTTCATCAAGCACCACCTCCCGCTCGATAATTCGAGAAAATACTAACTTAGCTAAGTGAAACTCCATCTCGCCATGGCTGGATTGCGGAAGCCCAAAAAAGCGTGCGTCTCGCAGACCAGGACACGCCATCGCCGCGGACTTGCCTGGGTTCAGTCGCTTGGTAGCGGCGGTGGAAATACGCTAAAGCTCGACCTTTTCCCCTTCCAGGTCCGAAGATCGCGTTATCGCCTCGATGACGCGCAGAACGTCGACGCCGGCTTCTCCTGGAATCGCCGGTGGACGCCCTTCCATGATCGAGTCGGCGAATTCGGCTATCTCCTCGACGTACATGTTGCTCATCGGAGTGGGCCAGTTTTCCGGGAGGATGGGCGGCGTTTTTACTATGTAAGTCCTGTCTTCGTAACCGGCTTTGATCCGGCTCTGAATCCAGACCTCGTTTGTCGGATAGTCGCCCCTCACTCTGCCGTGCGTGCCCATCACGTCCACGTAGTCGATAACGGCGCCCGAATTCTGACTGCAAAACGCTTGCGTGACGAGGCCGCTGGGGAATTCGAGGGTGAACCATGAGGTGTCGTCGGTGCCGTTCTCGGGGACGTAGGTGACCATTCCGGCCACAGACTCAGGCATCTCGCCGGTTAGCCAAAGCAGCTGGTCGATCTGGTGGGATCCCACGAAGAGGAGCGCGCCCCCGCCGCGGTTCGGATCGGCGAGCGGTCCCGTGAGGTATCGGCTCCCAGCTTTACCAGAAGTGATGCCGACCATTTCGCCCACGGCGCCGGAATCGATCTGACGTTTCATCTCGACGCGCGAAGGCAGGTAGCGGAGGCAGTAGCCCACCATGAGATTGACGCCGCATTCGCTTGCCGTGGCCACCAGGCCTGCGCCTTGCTCGGCTGTCAGGGCCAGCGGCTTTTCAACGTATACGTGCTTTCCGGCGCGGGCGGCTTGCGACGCGGTTTGGGCGAGAGCATCGTGGCTGGTTGCGACGAGTACCGCGTCTATATCGAACTCGAGCATCTTCTCCACGCTGGTCACGCCGTGCCGGTAACCGATCCAGTCCTTCGCCTGTGACGCGAGCTCTGGCACCAGGTCGCAGCAGACGACCATGTCGAACCTGCCGCTTTCCCTCGCCGCCCTGCCCATGTCGCGGCCGTGACGACCCGCTCCAACGACTCCCAGCCTGATCTTCTGATCGCTCATCGACACCCTCCATCATCCGTCAATTGCCCGCGGCCGGCGGGGGCGGGCCGTTGGATCACCGCCGGTTGTCCAGTTAATCTCTTTGCCAAATCGTCCATTGGCTATCTCGATTGGCCGACTTTACCTTGACGCCTTATATTCGCGCCTCTACTATGCCGGATGAGTACTGGTTCGTTCGCCAGTGGGGAGCTTTGCTGGGGCGCACCTAGCATTAGGAGATGGAAAAGTGGGACGAGACACAAAAAAGGTCGGCGCTCTAGATCGCAGACGGCTCTTGAAGGCCGGTCTGCTCGGTGGCGGAGGCGCGGTTGCCGCGGCGGCGCTGGCGGGCTGCGGCGAGGCTCAGATCGTCGAGGTCATCAAAGAAGTACCGGTCGAGAAAATTGTGACGCAGATCGTCGAGAAGGCGGTCGTTCAAGAGAAGGTCGTAACGAGGATCGTCGAGAAGGTCATCACCCAGGCGCCGGCGATGCGCCGAAGCGGGACGGTGACCTACTGGTCGTGGTGGGCGCCGACGTTGCGGCTCGCTTTCGGCGCTTGGGACGAGTTCCTGAGGACCGACTTCGAGAAGAACAACCCCGGACTCAAAGCGGAGGTTCAGTTCCTGCCGTTCGGCGATCTGGTTACCAAGACGCTGGCGAGCATGGCGGGCGGCGAGGCGCCCGACGCGCTGCACGCGTCGGTGGCGTTCGCGCGGGACCTTTATGACAAGAATGCCCTGCTCTCGCTGAACGACTACATCAAGGTCCAGCCCGAGTACTCGATGGACAACTACTTCGAGGGGTCCACGTTCTTCAACCAGTACAAGGGCCAGGTCTTCGGCATACCGGGCGAGGGGCCGGAGTTCACGGCGCGTGCTTACAACACCGAGCATTTCGAGGCTGCCGGACTAGAGTCGGACCCGTTCGCGGTTCAGCTATGGACCTCCGAGCAGTGGGTCGAGGCGGCTCTCAAGCTGACGCAGCGCGACGGCGACAAGGTGACACGGTCGGGCTGGGTCGCCATCAACCAGAGCGAGGAGAGCTGGGCGGCCAATTCGTATGCAAATGGCGTTCCCAACCTCTATATCGACGAGGGTAAGGCGCTGCATCCGGACCTGCCTGAGCGGGGCGCCGAGGTGTTGCAGTACGAGTACGACATGCTGCACGTTCACAAAGTGTCGAAGCCAATCACGCCGGATCGCACCGACCGCCCGGACTTCTACCGCGGCGAAGCCTCGGCTCTGTATGCGGGCAGCGGAAATATCGGCGAATTCAACCAGAAGGCGCCGGACCTGCCCTTCGAAATGGTCCAGATGCCTCGATACCCGAACTGGACGGACCGGCAGGGCGTAACCTGGACGAACATGATGACCGTGCCGACCAAGGGCAATAACGACCTCGGATTCGAGTTCGCGGCCTGGTACGGCAGCCTTGACGCGGCGATCGGACGCGTCCGGATCAACAACATTCCGTCCGCGAGAAAAGACTTCTATCAGACGGAAGGTTGGGAGTTCCTGAAGAAGGGCCAGCCGCAATGGGGCACGTTCTATGACGGTCTCAGGCCGATGGATAACGCGGGTCCGTGGCCGTACATTCGGCGCGGATGCCTGTCGCAGGTCATTCGACCGCTCGGACAGGCCGTGATGCTCGGCGACAAGACGCCGGATCAGGCTGTTGCTGAGATATTCGAGGCGTCGATCGAGTGTCTCGAAGACGTACCGTAGAGTTGTAATCGAGCGCCGGAAAATCCGGCGCCACTGATTATCAAGGAGCGCTAGCGATGCAAGGGGTCGGGGCCATGCGGGGTTTAACCCAGGGTCCCGGCCTCTTTGCGCGCATGCTCAAGCGGATGCACAAGAGCTGGCACGGCTATGTGTTCATAGCGCCGGCCATGACGATCATCATCATCTTCGCCTACATCGCGATGATTTTCTCGCTGTACGTGTCCTTTCATCGCTGGGACATCATCAATCCGGAGAAGCCCTTCGTTGGTTTCGACCACTACCTGCACGCGCTCGACAACAAGACCTTGTGGAACGCCTTCAAGAACACCGCCTATTTCACGTTCGTGGCCGTTCCGATAATCACCGTTTTCTCGCTGTGCCTCGCGCTTTGGGCGCATTGGGCGCCGAGGGGGAGGGGATTTTTCAGGACCGTCTACTTCATACCCACGATCACTCCGATGGTCGTCGTCTCGCTGATCTGGCTGTGGATCTATTCACCAAACGGCCCTTTCAGCAGGATCCTCGAAGTTGTGAATATTTCGCCGCCGAACTGGCTGAACAGCATGGGGTGGGCCATGCCGGCCGTAATCTTCATGACGATTTGGGCCGCGGTCGGATACTTCATGATTATCTTCATCGCCGGACGTGAGGACATTCCGCCTGTTTACTACGATGCGGCCAGGGTCGATGGAGCGACGTCGTGGCAGCAGTTCTGGAACGTGACGCTCCCGCTTATGCGCAACTCTGTGGCGTTCGTCTGGGTGATTCTTACTATCGGCTCGTGGCAGGTTTTCACGCAGATGTTCGTGCTTACGCGCGGCGGACCAAATCGAGCTACCGAGTCCGTTCAGCAGATCATTTACCAGGTCGCTTTCCAGAACTTCAGGATGGGCAGGGCCGCGGCGATTTCGTGGTTTCTGTTCGCGGTGATCTTTGTCTTCACCGTATTTCAACTAAAGCTGTACCGCTCGCGTCAGCTCTATTAGGGAAGCTCCGTGGAAGCCGACGCCAAGCTGACTGAGGATGGTTTGCTGGCGAGGCGGGAGCTGTCGTCGCGAACTATCCGGAGCGCCAGGACCGTCTGGTTCGTTCGCGTTGGGAAAGGCGTCATATTTGCGCTTCTCTCGATTCTCGCGGTGACGATGCTGCTGCCGTATTTCTTCACTCTCTCGGCAGCATTCAAGACCGAAAGCGAGTTTCTTCTCAACATCTATCAGCCCTGGCCGGAACAGTGGGTCTTCGAAAACTTTCAGGAATCCGTCGACCCGTTTCGGGGGCGGATGGGATTCTACGTCCGCAACAGCGCGGTTTACGCCGTCGCAACTCTGGCCGTTCAGCTATTCATAAACGCGTTCGCGGCGTTCGCATTCGCGCGGCTGAGTTTTCCCGGAAGGGATGTTCTCTTCATCATGGTGCTGGCGACGATGATGTTGCCGTTTTCGGTGATGTTGATTCCCGTATATCTGCTCGTGCACTGGATGGGTCTTGCGGGTCAGACGTATGGCGCGCTTGGCAATATGCTGGGCGTGGTGCTGCCGAGCTTTGCGAGCGGGTTCGGGATATTCATGCTGCGCCAGTTTTTCCTGAATCAGTCGGCGGAGCTCGAAGAAGCCGCGCTGATCGATGGGGCGGGATGGTTCCGGGTCTTCTGGACCATCTCCCTGCCGCTTGCGCGTCCGGCGCTGATTGCGCTCGGGATATTCATAATCGTCTCCGAATGGAGCAGCTTCATCTGGCCGCTCATAGTCCTTGACAACTGGGACCTGTTCCCGATCACGGTCGGGCTGAGCATGTACAAGGACCTTCAGTACGACAACTGGACCGGCACCTTTGCGGCATCGGTGGTAGGGACTGCTCCACTGGTCGTCATTTTCCTGATACTTCAGCGGCACATCGTCGGCGGAATCCAGCTAACCGGAATAAAGGGTTAGACCCGCCGAGGGTGACGGGGTCTTTCCACCTTGCCTGGGATTCGCTTTCAAGCGCTGAATGGTTCGACAAGCTCACCACGAACGGAAGTGGAGGGACTGAGGGCCGCGTGATTCGCAATCATGCGCCAACTCGGTGAATTCATGAGCGAAATTCGTTGCGGATTGATCGGCTACAGCCTCGGATGGGAGCAGCACGGCCGCCGGCACGGTACGTACATCAACTCCACCGACGGGATGAGGCTGGCCGCCGTATGCGACGTCAACCCCGAAGCAACCGCCAAGGCCCGGCGTGACTTTCCGGGAATCGAGACCTTTCAGACGCCTGAAAGACTCCTTGCCGATGGTGAAATAGACCTCGTATCGATTCTGACGCCGCATCACCTTCACTATCCGCTGGCGCTGGCCGCGCTCAACGCGGGCAAACACGTGGTGGTCGAAAAGCCGCTGTGCTTCACGGTGGAGCAGGCCGACGCGCTGTTCGAAGCCGCCAACGCCCGCGGGCGGACTGTCGCGACCTTCTTCAACCGCCGCCGCGACGGGAACTTCTTGGCTATCCAAGAAATTGTCAGATCAGGAGAAATCGGCGATCTGAGGGAAGTGCGGCTAGTGTCCGAGAGCCGGGGATTGCACGGAACTTCCTGGAGAAACATGAAGTCGAAGTCGGGGGGACTCCTCTACAACTCCCTGGGCGCCCACGCGTTCGACTGGATTTTGCGGCTGCTCGAGGGGCGGCGGATCCGACACGCCATAGGCGCGCTGGTCGCGGCGCCGGACTCCGATCTCAACGAACTGCACACTCGCGCCTGGTTGCGTTTCGATTCCGGTGAGCTGGCCGACGTCACCATTTCGAGGATGTCTCTCACCGGACAACCTCTATGGCAAATTTCCGGAACCACGGGAACCATCGTCGATACCGGTAAGAACGTCACCGCGAACTATCTTTATCCGTTCCCAGTGACGGCGGAGGCTCCAGGCTCTTTCATCGTCCGCAAGCTCGATGATGGGGGAGTCGACGAGCGAGCGGTGAAGTATTCAGATTCCGCCTGGGGCAAGTACTATTCAGATCTGGCACTGCACTTGGCCGGCGGCGGGCCGGAGCCGGTCACCAGGCGCGATAGCAGGCGCGTCGTGGCGGTGATGGAAGCCGTGGAGAAATCCGCCCGGAGCGGCTCTCCCGAGCCGGTCGACGGCGAGTAACCCCGCGGCGGGGCCGTCGGGGCTAAGCCGCGTGTAGTGCTTGTCAGCGATTGGTCCGTTCAAGGAGTTCGCTCGAATTTTCAACAATCGACTTGGAGCGGTAACGGCCCTTAGGAACGGCGCCTTGCGCGCGCCGCGCGGCCTGGCGCCGGCGTTCAACAAAAAGCGAATACTCGGGCTTGCCATTTTCGCGGTCATGCTCGCGCTCTTCCTGGTCTTCAACCGGGTGCCCAAGCTGGACCTCGTGGAGGAAGACATGGTCGCAGCCACGGCTGAAACCGCGCGATGCTTCCAAGGATTTTGTCTCGAAAGGGAGCCGAACGAATCATTCTTGTCCGGGTGGTGGACGTTTTCGCTGACGTACCTCGGACTCGTGGCGGCTGGAATGATCTTCGCCATCCTTGCTGCTGGAATAACCGAAGCGTTTTTATTTACTCGGTCGGCCACGCCGGGCATTTCCAGAAGAGGGTTCAAGGGGGCGCTGACAGGCCTGGCAGTCGGAACGCCGATGACGCTTTGTTCGGCCTGCATCGTGCCCATAAGCTCCGCATTCCGACGAAAAGGCGCCGGGATCGAGGCCTCGCTGGGCATCCTTCAGGGGTCGTCCACCCTCAATCTGCCGGCATTGATCATGACCGCGATAGTCTTCACTCCGCTTCTGACCGGATCGAGAGTAGTGCTGGGGATCGTTGCCGGTCTTCTCGTCGGCCCCCTGGTGGCGTTTGCGATTGGAAGGCGCGCAAAGGAGCCGTCGGAGTTCGACTCCGGATTGGAGCTGCCGGCTCCGAACGACACCACCTGGCGGCAGGCGCTGAGCGAAGGTCTTGGCGACTGGGCGGCTATCAGCGCCCGCTACGCGATTCGCCTGGGGCCGCTGATGGTGGCCGCGGCGTTCGCGACGGGTCTCGTCTTGCAGTGGGTGAATCCCGGGATCGTGCCTTCGCTGCTCGGAGACAACGTTCAAGGCGTGGCCGTGGCCGCGACGATTGGCATTCTCATCAACGTTCCGCTCATGTTTGAAATTCCGCTCGTGGCGGCCCTCCTGCTGGCCGGTATGGGAGCGGGGCCGGCGGCCGCTTTGCTGTTCACCGCGGCCGCGGCTGGTCCATTCACGTTCTGGGGTCTTGCGAAAGCGATGCCCAAGCGGGCGGTTGGGGCGCTGGGCGCGGCAACGTGGGGTTTCGGCGCTCTGGGAGGACTCGGCGTTCTGCTCCTGAGCACTCTGGCGCCCGGTCCCGTATTGGCTGGGCTTGAATCCAGATCCGACACGGTGAGGTCCATGGAGGCTCCCGCCGCACCGTCGGGACCTGTCGTCTTCACAGACGTCACCGAAGAGGCGGGGCTGACGTATAACCAATTCACCTTTCGTCCCACGGGCGAATGCCTGCTCGATCAGGGGCCTGACGGGTATCTGCCGAGGCAATACTGTTTGCCTGAGAGGATGAGCGGGGGCGCGGCGGCCGCCGACTACGACAACGACGGCCTGGTCGACCTATTCGTCACCCGGCTTGACGGGCCCGACGTGCTGTTTCGCAATACCGGCGCCGGGCGGTTCGAAGACCGCACCGCCTGGGCCGGGCTGGACCGGTTCGACCTTCGATCCAACGGAGCGGTTTGGATAGACGTGGACAACGACCGGGACATGGACCTTTACGTTACGACGATCGCCGATACGCGTTTTTACCTGTTCATCAATGACGGCTCCGGCAGGTTCACCGAAGAGGCGGTCGAGCGCGGTGCGTCGATATCGACCTCGGAGACGCATATCGGATACAGCGTGGGCGTGGGCGATTACGACCTGGACGGCTGGCTGGATATGCACGTCACGGAGTGGGGATCGGAGTCGCTGCTCGCGCAGGGCGCTCTCTCACACGCGAGGCTGCTGCGAAACCGCGGCACGCAGGCTCCGGGGCATTTCGAGGACGTGACGGTCCAAGCGGGAGTGATGATGGATGAGGTCGAATCGCAGGTCGTGGGGACGGCGAGCGGCGAGGGAGTTGGTTCGTCCGGTCCTTGGACGGGGCCGTCGCCGAAAGGCGTATTCTCCTTTGCCTCGGCCTTCACCGATCTTGATGCCGATGGCTGGCCCGATCTGGCGGTGGCGTCGGACTTCGGGACGACGCGTCTGTACTGGAACAACGGCGACGGGACCTTCACCGACGGCACGGTCGCCGCTCAGATAGGCTCGGACAAGAATGGCATGGGCTCGACCTTCGGCGACTACGACGGCGACGGCGACCTGGACTGGTTCGTGTCATCGACGTTTCACGAATTCGAGCGATGCCAGGTGTCGACCGGATGCGACCCCTGGGGAGCTACCGGCAACCGGCTCTATCGAAACGACGGCAACCGCGTTTTCAGCGACGCGACGGACGCCGCCGGCGTGCGTGACGGCGGCTGGGGATGGGGGGCCGTGTTCTTCGACTTTGACAACGACGGCGACCTCGACCTGGCCATGGTGAACGGAATGCGCGAGTCGGAATCGCCCTCGGACGCGGACCTTGGCTATTCGAGGCTCTGGCGAAATGATGGAAACGGCGTGATGACGGAAATCTCGCAGAGCGTTGGCTTGACCGAGGTGGCCGCGGGCAAGGGTCTGCTGACGTTCGATTACGACAACGACGGCGATCTCGATCTGTTCGCCGTTAACAACGGCAGCGTGTCCCGGCTCTATCGCAACGACGGCGGCAACGCCAATTCATGGCTTCGGATCAGAGTAGTTGGCGAGAGCGCGAATACGGGCGGAATAGGAACCAGGCTAACGGTCAAGGTCCAAGCTGGAGCAGCCCCCCAGATCCGGGAGGTGGGAGTCCGCAGTCACTTTCTCGGACAGAGCGAGCTTGCCGAGCACTTCGGGCTGGGCCCGGGAGCGGACCGGGTCGCGCAAGTGACCGTCACGTGGCCGACTACGGGAGAAGTGACGGTCCTGCGTGACGTGCCCGCCAACGCAACGATCGTCGTGCGCGAAGGCCAGCCCGGATACGAGGTCGAGTAGGCGGAGGGCCTTACGCGGCTGCCTAGTTGAACTGGGCCAGGAGGCTCTTTTCGATTTTGGCGACCATCGTGTACGCGGGGTCGTAGACGTTGCCCACGTCGTACCGGATGCACTGTCCGAGCAGTAGATGCGCCTCGCGTTCGGTCAGCCCATAGCCGCCGCGGAGCCATTGAATCAGCTCCGTAGTCGCGTGCTGAACCGCTTGATCGAGCGGCCGCACATTTCCAACGGCCATTATGTATTTATCGTTTTCGGCGCGGGGCCAGTTGATCGGGTCGCCGCGCATCAGGTCGAGGGTGAAGGTCACGTCCATTGAAGTCTCGATGCCCGTGCCCACGATTTCGCCATCCCCCTGAATAGCGTGGCCGTCGCCAAGGTGGAAGAGCGCTCCTTCCGCAAAAACGGGGAAATAGACGGTCACCCCTTCGACGAAGCCTCGGTAGTCCATGTTGCCGCCGTTTGGTCCCGAAGTGGCGGTAGAGATGGCCTGGCCTCGTTCGGGCGCCACGCCAAAGCAGCCGAGCATGGGTTTCAGCGGAAGCTCGATGCCGCTCAATCGGTTGCGCGGGGTCGAAAGCCTTGCAACGCCCGCCTCCAGATCGAGACTCCACCAGGCCCGTTCGACCGTGTCGTCGAACGTCGGTTCGTAACCGTAGTCAGTCACGTTCGGCGCGATTTGGGCACGTGTGAATCCGTTGGGACGGTTGGGCCATAGCCGGTCGATCTTCACCACCAGCGTGTCGCCCGGCTCCGCGCCGCGAACGGCGAAGGGGCCGGTCTGCGGGTTTCCGGAAACGCCGCAGAATTCGCCGTTCCTGTCGCCTCCGCCGGCGTCGACAGTGGTAGTCGAGATGGTGTCGCCGGGATCGATTTCCAGCACCGGAGGATGCGAGCCGAGCGTGCTGTAATACGTCTCCGGCTCGAATACGTGGGTGGCCATCGGGTGCTCTCCGTTCGCTATTGCTCGTGCGCCGTGATGAATTCCAGCACGGCCGGTATACCGTCTTTAGTCTTGCCGATTCCTCGTTTGAGCGCCGGGATTACCTCACCGGGATTCGATACCTTTTCGCTGTAGGCGCCAAGATCGGCGGCGACGGCGGCGTAATCGCCCGAAAGGTAGGCCGAGCCGTAATTCCCGGTGGCGACGGGCATCACTCTGTCGTGACCGCCCATGATGGAGTTGTTCAATACCACCGTAAGAACCGGGATGCGCAGCCGGGCGGCTGATTCGATGTCCATCCCGGCCATTCCAAAGGCGGCGTCGCCCATCACGTTGACGACCAGCTTTTCAGGGTCGGCAAGTTTCGCTCCCATCGCCAGACCGAGGCCGGTTCCCAACTGAGTCGAGTTTCCCCACCCGATGTACCCGCGGGGCGTTGTCGCCTGATAGGTGAAGACAAGCTGGCTCCGGGGCATTCCCGAGTCGTGGGTGACGATCGTGTTGTCGCGGTCCACCAGATTATTCAGGTCCCACATGATCCTGTACGGACGTATCGGCACGTCGTCCGACGTGAAGACGGGCAGCCATTCGTCAAGTTGAGCCAGCCTCTCAGCTTGTATTTCCTGCCTGATCCGAGTGGACGGGCGCTCGTCATTATCGGACAGGCGCTCGCGCAGAGCGTCGATCAGCTGCCGGGCCACCAGCTTTGCGTCGCCCAGCACCGGCACCGCTGTGGGATATGTCTTGGCGATGTCGTATTCGTTGATCGTCGAATGAATGAGCTGTCTGCCCGACGGAAGCGGCGCGAGCATAAGGCCCTCGGAAAGACTGGCGCCGATAGCCAGTATCACGTCGCAGCTTTCCAAAAAGCGCCCCGCGATGCTCTCTTTTCTATTGGCGACGCCCAGAGACAGCGGATGAGTTTCGGGAAAGGCGCTTTTCGCCATCAACGTCGTGGCGACCGGTGCGTCAAGCATTTCGGCCAGCTCGATCAGCTCTGCGGCGGCGCGGGCGTACAGCACCCCCTGTCCGGCGATGATGCAAGGCCGGCGGGCGGCGGCGAGAAGCGCCGCGCCTGATTCGATCCTGTCCGGGTCGGCCATGGTTCTCATGGATGGGACCGGCATATAGTCCAATTCGTGGGACGGGTATTCGCCGGAAGCGATTTCGCGGGGGATTTCGACGACTACCGGCGCTCCGTGTCCGGTCCTGAGAAGTGTGAACGCCCGCCGCATGAATTGCGGCAGGCGGTCGCTGCGGTTGACCATCCCGACCCATTTGGTTATTCCCCGGAAGTGCTCGACCGCCCCGAAAGCCGGCTTGGTGTCGGCGAAACTCTGAGATTCGGTCAGCGGGAGCACGAGGATCGGCGAGGAGTCGGCGTAGGCTTGCGCGATGCCGCCGAATGCGTTTTCGAGGCCCGGTCCGTACTGCACGGCGCAGACGCCCAGCCGGTTGCCGTTGGAAACGCGAGAGTAACCGTCGGCCATGTTGATGAGCGTGCGTTCGGTGCGGGTGATGATCGGACGGATACCGACTTTCGCGCAGGCCTCGATTATCGGCGTGGTGGGAAAACAGAAGAGATATTCCGTGCCTTCGCGCTTGAGGATTTGGGCGACGGCGTTCGCGCCGGTCACGCCGCGCGCCTCGCGATGTTGACTACGGGAACTGCGGTCATGACGTGCGGGCGGCTTCCTGGCTAGCTGGCATCTCTCGTAGATAGCTCGACGATCCGCCCTTCCCGCGACGACTCGTGGATAGCCAGCGCAACCTCGATGTCGGCGCGGCCCTCCCTACCGCTCATCGACGGCTCCCGGTCTTCGCGGATCGCGTCGACGAAATCACGGTCTTCCAGCACCCTGCGAAGTGTGGTACGGCCATGTTCACCTTCGTGGATTCCGATAATGCCTTTGTAAATCTCGGGGGCGGCGCTGTCGAGGCGGTAGATCAGAAGCGTCTCGTCGTCCTGGGCGATAACGGACCCCTGGGAGCCAAGCGCTCCGCGTTCGGCGAATGAATAAGGAAATTGAACGCTTCCATCTACCCGGCCCGTGGACCCGTTCTCGAAAACGAGCGTCGCATACGCCGTTACGTCGTATTCAGGGAGCCTGGGGCTGTAGTACACGCTGCCGTCCACGGAGACGACTTCGCCCCCCAGGTAGCGGACTGTGTTTATTTCGTGGGTCTGCCACTCGAAAACGAATCCGCCGCTCTTTTTGGGGTCCCAGCGCCACTGCGGGTCGAAATCCAGCGATGAATTCGAGAACCGGTGACTCCATACACAGACGGGTTCGCCGATTTCGCCCGCCTCGATGATTCGCCGCATCTCCCGATATGCGGGATAAAAGCGGATCATCTCGCCAACGGCGAGCTTGAGGTTGCCGCGGTCGGCCGCCCGTATCATCGAGTCGGCGTCCGAAAGCGAAAGCGCGATCGGCTTTTCGACGAATACGTGTTTTCCGGCTTCGAGCGCGGCGAGGGAGTTCTCACAGTGTAGATATGGCGGGGTGCCAACCCATACCGCGTCCACGTCGTCGGCGGCATCGTGAAACGACGTGAACGCTCTGCCGCCGAATTCCGCGGCCAGCTTTTCGGCGCGCTCCTTCAGCGGGTCGACCGCGGCGGTGATCTTCACGCCTTCAATCCTGCTTAGAGCTATGGCGTGGGCTACGGCGATAATGCCGGCCCCTACAAAACCGACCCTGAGATCAGCCATCGCAGGTCTGCCGTCTAGTAGGGCCGGGACCCTTTGGGCGGACTCTCAATGAATGGCTCC
This sequence comes from Chloroflexota bacterium, assembly GCA_965218195.1. Lineage (GTDB taxonomy): Bacteria > Chloroflexota > UBA11872 > UBA11872 > VXNJ01 > JAPOVO01. The sequence continues at coordinate 2,585,507 of OZ244593.1, read as the reverse complement.
GAAAGCTGCCGGGCCTGCTCGATGACGTCGACGCCGAGCTCCTCGCTGAACGCGCCCATCAATTCTCCGGTGACAGGCCCGGGCTTGCCGTCGCCGATTGGTGCGCCGTCGAGCATTACGCACGGCATTACGCAGTAAGGCGTGGACGTGAAGAACGCTTCGTCAGCCGTATGAACGTCGTAGGCTTCGATATTTCGCTCGACGAAGTTGAGGCTCAAGCCGGGCGCAAAGTCCTTGACTGCGCCCCGCGTAACGCCGCGAAGGATGTTTCGGGGCTCGGGCGAGATTACGTCCCTGTCCTTGATGATGAGGAAATTGGCCCCGCCGCCCTCGGTAATGAATCCGTCCTCGTCAAGGAATATTGCGTTGGCCTTGGGATCGATTCGGGCGGCTTGCCTTGAGCCCTTGGCGTAGTGGATTCGATTCCGGTTTTTCATCTTGGGGTCCAGCAGACGCGCGGGTATCGTCTGCTGCGGCGGGATGATGGCGTGGACTCCATTCACAAGCGAGTCGATGTACCCGTGTGAGAAGGGACCCATCGGCAAGTACGTGATTATGATCGTACGCTCGTATGAGTCGTTGGATCCGAGGTTGAACGGTTTCGACATGCCGCGCGAAACGTCGTGGCTGAACATGAAGTCGTCGTTCGCTGCGATGGTGGGCAAGTTTCGATCGAGCACGTCGAGGGTGATTTGTTCCATCTCGTCGATGGTCATGCCGGGATCGATGTCAATGACCTTCATCGACGCGTACAGCCGCTCCAGATGCTGGCGCAGCCTGAAGCACTTGTGATTGAAGGTGCGGGTCGATTCGAAAACCCACTCGCCGGAGCGTACGCCGGCGTCCCAAATGGAAACTCGGGTTTCCTCTTCCGGCACGATGTCGCCGTTGAAGTAAGCCACACGTTCGTTGACTGCCACCGTTGCCCCCTTGATGTCTTATTTGGGCATCGAGTCCGGACGCCGCTCGGTTGCCGCTGTCGTGCTGCGATGGTACCCGCATACGGCGGAGCTTGCCAACGCAGGGCGCTGGCCCCCGGATGAACCGCCACGCTCACAACTCACGATGACGTCGGATGTCCTTCAAGTTGGCCAGGCGCACCTTTGTGCTTGCGGGGTTCCGCATCGGCGCCAAACGCGCCGAGGGGTCTCACGCCAATCTGTCGCCGAACGTCATCCGGAGCGGAGAGAGGGCGGTTCGCGAACCGCCCCTACTGGTTTCGTCGTTCCGAGGGCTTCGGCAAGCTCAGCATAGGCTCCGTCGTAAGGATCTCGACGCGTGCCACCTAAGTCGAGCAAGGACTCAACCCCCTCGAAAACTGGAATCCGAAACCTCGTCGCATTGTTTTTGAGGGTCCAATATCCGGCCGCCGCCGGGATGTCTTTTCGGGGTATTCAGGCGGGTGCAGGAAGAGTGACTTTCATGAATATCTTTGAAAATCACCCTGTGAACTTTGAAAAACGGGGTGTTTGACGATGGCGCAAACGTGGTGTAGGTGAGCGCCACTTGCGTTTGGCTTGTTGTTTGCGGGATGGGTTTGAAGGCTCTGATTGGCTGGTCGGGCACGGGCTGGCGGAGGGAGGGCGGTTCGCGAACCGCCCCTACGAGTTTCGTGACTCTGAGCGTTTCGGCAGGCTCAGCACAGGCGAGAGCGAAGAATCTGGAATTCGGCAACGGAACGCGAGATTCCTCGGCGGCCCTCGGAATGACACTGAGAGCGCAACAGCGCGCGATTCCGAACGAGCACTAATTCCAGCGCGGTATCCGAAGCGGGGGCATCAGATGTCGTCCATGGGAAAGTTTATGTAGACCTTTCCGGGCAGTTCCTCGGGCGGCTCCTGCGGCTGTGGGGGTAAATCGAGACCCAGCAGCCTGGCCTCCCGCTTTAGCAGGTTTAGCACCCTGTCGACGGCTCCGAGCTTTCCTTCGCGGGCCAGATTCCAGATGCCCGCCAGCAAGGCCTCCAGGCGCGCGACGTGCAGCTTGCGATACTCGGCGGCCGTCTCAAATGCCTCGTAGTCCAGTGCTTTCTTGACTGCTTCATACGCCCCCGATGGGGAGGCGTAGCCGACTTGGCGGGCAATGTCGGCGAAGGTTAAGCCTTTCATGCGGAGTTCCAGGGCGCGGCGGCGTCTGTCGGTCAGGCGCGCCCGCTTGGGTCGTGTGCCGTGATTGGTCCAGTGCGATTTGACCATAGATCAATTCCCGATTCCGTAAAAGATCCTGAATTAGAGGATCGACTGCGGAAATGCGGTCGTCTACTCCCCGTCACGTCGTCAACGCCCGAATAGTGGGCTGTTACGCCAAGACTCTGTCCCGCTGCGATCCTGTTGGTAGAGGGTTTGCGGTCCCCCTCACCCTAGCCCTCTCCCTCGATGGGGAGCGGGGACTGGATTGGTGCGGGTTGGAGATCGCCCTGCCCCTGGCCCTTTGCCACGATGGGAGGGGGGATGGAGGGGTGTGCACTTGGACTCTTGGACAGCGTTAGAGCGCGGGGCGGACGGTCTGAATAGGCTTGTAACGCGACATGCCCCATACGCCGAATTGCAGCCTGCGCCGCGAGGCGGGACAATGTTGCTGTGAATCACGCTTTCATCGTCATGGATACAGGCGAATACCGAGTCCGGGAGGGGGGCTAGATGGCGACCCAAGAACTGATCGAACGCCTGGAGGAGAAGGCGAAGTTCCTTCGATGGCGCAGCGTTGAAATGAACATCCGCACGGCGCATCCGGGCGGGGCGCTTTCGTCGGCCGATATTTTCACAGTCCTCTACTACCACGTCCTGAGAGTAGATCCCGAAAATCCCTCCTGGCCGGATAGGGACGTGCTGATCAACTCGCGCGGTTTCGCGTGCGAGCCGCTCTACGTCGCGCTCGCCGACCGAGGCTTCTTTCCCGAGTCCGACCTCGCCATGGCGGAAGAGATGGGCAGCCACATGCACGGCATGAGCGCCATCACCACTCCCGGCATCGAGTTCTCGGGAGGGTCGCTGGGGCACGGCCTGGGATTCGGCGTGGGCGTGGCGCTGGGGAAACGCGCCCGCGGCCTTGAGGGGCGGGTGATGGTCCTGACGGGCGATGGCGAGATTCAGGAAGGGGCAAACTGGGAAGCGGCCATGGCCGCCGGACACTACAAGCTTGAGAACTTCGTCTGGATCGTCGACCGCAATCGATATCAGACGAGCGCGCGCGGGACGGAAGACACGATGTCGCTGGAGCCTTTGCATACGAAGATGGAGGCTTTTGGATTCGCGGCGAGACGGATAAACGGCCATGACGTTGGGGAGCTGGTGGATACCCTCGAGGCTCTGCCGCTGGAGTCCAACCGTCCCAGCGCCGTAATTTGCGACACCATCAAGGGCAAGGGCGTGTCATTCTTCGAGGAGAATCGAACACATGCCGGCCGCTTTGGCAGGAATCTCGACACCGCTCTTCAGGACGCGGCCATCAAGGAAGTTCGAGGGTACTAGAGTGGCGACCGCAACGACCCGGCCCAAAAGCGTTTCCGAACTGCTCCTCGAATATGGCTCGGAGGACGACAGAGTCTGTTACGTGGGAGTCGATACCATCGACGCGGCGTTCGCGGAGCGGCATCCCGAGCGCGTAATCGACGTCGGAATCGCCGAACAAAACGAGATGGCGGTAGCCGCGGGCATGGCCGCGGCGGGAATGACCCCCATAGTCAATGCCGTCACGCCGTTTTCGCCGCTTCGGAACTACGACCAGATCAGGACCGTCCTGGCGCGGCACAACGGCAACGTCAAGATAATCGCGCGCGCGTTGGGCTTGCAGAACATCTCGCATGGAGCCACCCATCACGACTACGAAAGCCTGGCGCTATATCTGACGGTTCCCAACCTGATCGTCCTCGCGCCCGCCGAAGACTGGCAGATGGAGGCGGCGTTCCGGGCCGCGATGGAAGTGGAGGGGCCGGTCGTGCTGATGGGGCCGAGCACGACGTACGACCTGGGCGCCGACGGGGAAATGGCGCTGGAACTGGGAGAGCGGCCCTTCGAAATCGGCAAGGCGGAATGGCTGAGCGAAGGTTCCGACGTTGCGATTGTTTCGTTCGGGCCGGCGCTGCGATATTCGGTACAGGCCGCGGACAGGCTGAATGAGTCCGGGATATCGGCGGGCGTGTTGAATATGTGCTCGCTCAAACCCTTCGACGACGAGGCCGTAGTACGCGCCGCGAATGAATACAAGGCTGTTTTGGCCGTCGAGGAGCAGACGATCTTCGGGGGCCTGGGCGCGGCGGTGGGAACGGCAATTGCCGAGGCGGGCATAGGCGCGAGGTTCAAGCGGCTCGGTATTCCGGACCAATACATGGAGGAAATCGGCGACTACACGGAAATGCGCGCGATGATCGGTCTCAACGCCGCGGGCGTCGCCGACGCGGCCAGGGAGCTCCTGACCTAAGGCTGGACCGTTCCGTAAACGTCTCCGGCCCAGACACGGAGCCGGTCGGCAACGCGCCGCGCGGCTTTGCCGATTTCCGCCGTGTCGGAGATCGTTTCGGCGACTGTGATCTCGCCGGGCGTCGCGCCCGAATCGCGCGCAACCGCACGCAGTGTTATCTCGCCGCCGGTTGACTGAGTCAATTCCGGCGTAAACGTGAACCGTGCGCGGTCGGAGGCTTCGGGTCGCGCCAGGCCAAACGAGATCGCTTGCTCGAGCTCGTCCGCGAGCGCCCGGTCGACCGCTCCGGCAAGCTCTGGGTTCCCACGGCAGGGTTCGAGCCAGGCGTCCCCGACGAGGTCGCGGTCGGAGACGAAGGCGCGGACGGCGCGCATGAAGCGGTCCGGTTCCTCCGCGAACGGGAAGTGACCGCTCTCTGGGAAGACCAGCAATTGCGCATCGGGATTCGCCGCGGCTATCGACCTGCTCTGCCGCATGGCCGGCGTGTCGTACTCGCCGGTTATCACGAGCAGCGGAACGGAAAGCGATTCGATGAGTGGCAAAGCGTCGATTTGAGACCATTCTCCGGTCAACTCGAACTCGCCCCGCGGCTTCCACAGGTCCCGGTACGTACGCCACTGAAAACGCCTTGTCTGCGAATCGTGGCGAAAGCCCAGCATCAGCTCGAATGGCTGGTGGTTCGATCCTAGAGCGTTTCGAGCGGCGCGCCAGTAGGCCTCACGGTAGCCCGAGCCGGCGTCTTCAAAGATTCCCTCGTCGGACTGGCGATCAAGCTCCGCGCGCGCTAGCTCGTCCGCCGAATCGTGAATCCGCCGCAGATCTTCCGCCAGCAACGGCGCGCTGACGGTCGGGCTCACCAATATCAGTTTGTCCAAACGCGGACTCTGGCGGCGCGCGTAGGCCAGCGCCGTGAGCGCTCCCGCGCCGTGGGCGATAAGCGTAAGGCTTTCGTGACCGTCGGCTTCGCGGACGGCCTCGATACTTTCCGCCATGTCGTCGGGCGTCAGCGGCTTCGCGCCGCTCCATGCGCCGGAATGACCCGTTCCGACCGGGTCGACGAACAACATCCGGTTGTCGAGCGACAGCTCGGAAAGCGAAAACCAGTCGGCCGCGCCATCCCGGCGGCCCACCTCTATCGCCGACGCGCCGGGTCCGTCGGCGAGGACAGCCAGCACGGGTCCGCCGCCACGCGCCTCGTAAGCGACTCGCGTGCCGTTTTGGCTGACGGGTCGAGGTCTTGGGACGTAATGTTCCTTGGATTCCGCCAGCGCACTTAGCTTCTCGCCGTCGTAGATTCGGCCGGCCTGGATGACGGTATCGATCTTGCGTGTGTTGGCGATGTCGTCCAGCGGGTTGCCGGTCAGAACGACGAGGTCCGCCGCCTTGCCGGCCTCTATCGTTCCTTGACGATGGGCCACCCGCAGCGTTTCGGCAGCGTGCCGCGTGGCCGCGAGCAGCGTTTCGTGCGGGGTAAGTCCGCACTCGACAAGCAGCTCCAGCTCCCGATGCAGTCCGAACCCGACCGCCACGCCAAACGGGCTGTCGGTGCCGGCGTGCACTTTGCCGCCGGCGTGGTGAAACTCTCTTACGAGCTGTTTCTGCGACTCGTACCAAAGCTCGGCGCGCCGTCCGCTCGGCTCGGTGTTCGGCTGGCGCCCGGAGACCTCGTAAGGGTCTTCGAAAACCCGCTCCAAATCGGGCAGCAGACTCAGGTCCCGGTAACCTCCCTGGCTACCGGAGCAAGCAAGGGTGGGACAAAAGGCGACCTTGTTTTCGACCATCTGGTCAAGGACGCTGTCGCTGGTTGCGAAAGCATGTTCCAGCGTGTCGATTCCCGCTGAAACTCCCGCTTCGAGCGCCCCGTGGCAGTCCCGGTGACCGCGGTATTCGGCGCCGACGTTCTCGACGCTGTACCAGGCGTTTATGAAATTCATGCAGCAGAGGTGACCCGCAATCCACGAGCCGAGGCGGTGAGCCTCGTCGACGGCCGCGGAGACGATATCGGCCGGCGTCGATTGGTAGAGCTTGATTCCATCGGCGCCGCGGTCGAGCAGCGCCCGAACCGCCACGCGGGCATCTTCGGGAGTCGTCACTCTGACAAAACCGCGGCGGCACGGAATGCGCCCCTCGATGATCTCGCCAACCGCGTAGATTCGCGGCCCCGGCAGCTCTCCACGATGAATCTTCTCGCGCAGGCCGAATACCCACTCCGAATAGTTGCCGAGGTCGCGGACAGTCGTGACGCCCGCCGCCAGGCATAGCTCAATAGAGTTGCCGGGAACGAGGTGAACGTGCATGTCGACGAGGCCGGGAATCACGAATTTTCCATGCGCGTCGAGCTGCCGAGCACCGTCGGGCGCATGGACCGAGCCGGGCGGGCCGACTTCCGCGATGACGCCGTCTTCGATCAGGATGTCGCTGCGGACGACCCGGTCGGCGTCCGAGCCGTCCCATACCGATCCGCCCCGAATAAGCGCCGGTCCGGACACATGCGCGACGCGCTGGCTGGGGAGCATCGGAGAGTCCTTTCGGAGGAGCTTGCTAGTCGGCTTCTCCCATGACGCCGGGCACGTGGGCGGGCTGCCGCGGCGGCCAGGGGATCTGATCGGGCCTCATCCGCTCGTACGCCGACTTGGCTATCGAGTCCGCCTCGTCCAACTCGCTTTCCGGGAGGTTCCACTCAAAGGCTTCTATCGCCTCGTCGACTTCAGATGGCCGGCGGAAACCTATAAGCGCCGAGCTGACGGCAGTTTGACGGCGCTGCCACCGAATCCCGAGCTGCGGCAGCGTGCCGCCGTTTCGTTCGGCCAGGGCTTTTAGCTTGCCGACGGCGACCCGATTCGGCTCGAAGTGCTTCTCTTCGAAAAACGGTAGACCGTCCGGATGACCGCGGGACTGTATCTCCTGGCTGAACGTGGTGACCGAGTCGAACTGCCCGACGAGCCAGCCGTAGGCCAGGGTTCCGTGCGTGAGGATTCCTATATCCGAGTCCTCGCAAAACGGCATCGTGGACTCTTCCGGTCCCCTGTCGAGCATGTTGTAACTGATCTCGTTCGCCGTGATCGGACCGCCTTCTTCGGCTCGGTCGAGCAGCGGCCGCTTGAAGTTCGAGACTCCAACGTGACGCGTTTTGCCTTCGTCCACAAGCCGGTTCAACTCTTCCATCGAATCTTCGACGGGGGTGTTTTCGTCAGGCCAGTGGATGAGCAGCACGTCCAAGCAATCGGTGTTGAGGCGTCGGAGGCTCTCCTCAGCCGAACGTCTGATCGCCTCGGGACGGGAGTCGCGGTATTGGTGGCCGGTGGCAGGGTGGTTCCGCAGGAGGCCGCATTTCGTGACGATCACGATGTCGTCGGACTTGGGATTCATGATTTCGGCGAGCATTTCTTCGGATATTCCGTAGACTCGCGCCGTATCGAAGCAGTTGATGCCCGCGTCGAGCGCGCGACGGATGGCTTTCTTGGCGTCGTCCACGGCGCTGGGCCAGTAGCCGACCGTTCCGCCTATCGCATAGCACCCAAAACCGATGAACGAGACCCTTAGTCCCGACTTGCCCAGCGTTCGGTATTCCACTCAGGACCGCCTAGTTTGAGTTTGCGTGCGTCAGGTTAGCGCCTATGAGGACCGCGCACGCGGCCAAGCTAACACCGCACGATGCGCGATTCAAGCCGGGGGTGTCAGCCGCCGTTATTCCCAGGCAGGCTCGCGGGTAGTATGCTTCGGATCAAGGCGGGATTGCAGTCGCGAATAGCCGACTCGAAGTCGGGACGGGGGTGAGTGAGAGTGGCGATCAAGGAGCCTAAACCGCAAAGTCGGATTATCTGGGACTCGGAGACGCTGGAGCGGATGAACGTCCAGGTCGACGGCAAGTTCGAGGCTGGATTCTTGCGTGTTCCCGCAGAGCGAATGCGCCTGCGGCGCTACGTCGAATTCGAGAAGCTGGCGATCCTTGCGATCTGCGGCCAGCTGCCGATCGTGCCGGTCTATGAGGACATCGGGAAACTTTCGGAGGTCGCCTACGAAAACGTCCTGCTGGCCATAAGGCTGGAGGAGCGCAACCACGAGCATCCGGGCGGAAAGCGCGAGAAGATCGATGAAGAGGCGTTCGCGCAATTCACCCGCCACCTCGATCATCCCGACTCTCTGGCCGAGTTCTACGGAAATCTCTTCGAGGTTCTGGGCAAGGCGCAACTCGAAGCGTACAAGCGGCATCGAGCCGAGAGCGACGAGTTCTTCAACCGTCCGACGGCCAAGATTCTCGAAGACGCAATCGCCACCAAACGGGCGCAGGTCAAGTGGGGCGGCGACAGATACCGGGAAATGCTGCACGGTCTCGACGAGGCTCAGCGGTCAGCGGTCCGCGGGCGGGTCAGGACGTTCCGGTCGCTGCTGAAGTGGGCCGGCGGGGTGGACGGAACGTTCTCGGGACCCAGGCCCGCCATCGAACTAGGGAGCATGGAACCGATCCCCGAAGACGTGAATTTCGATCCGGCCTTCAAGTTCGACACCGGATACATGAGCCGGGAAGACACGCTCTACTGGCGCGAAAACCGGATCAAGTTCGACGGCGTAGACGAAAACGGGGAGGAGATCACCGACCGTGGCTATCAGCTTTACAGCTATTGCTGCGAGATCGACGTTTTCCTGCAGTTCGCGATGATCATCTACAGGGCGTCCCGCGACTTGCCGCTGGGCTTCTATCGAGACACGACCCGTCAGCTATGGGACGAGTTCAGGCATACCTCCATGGGCCATCGGGTGATGAGGCTCAACGGCATCGACCCGATGGACCTGATCAGGCCGATGCGCTGGACCATCTGGCGTCAGATGTCGGTTGCCGAGAACTACGCCTGGATCACCCAGACCGGCGAAGCGTGCTCTCTGGTCGGAAAACACAAGCAGAGGAAGAACTTCATCAGCGACGGCAGGTTCCACGAGCAGACGCTGATCGAATGGGATATCTCGGATGAAAGCCAGCACGTCCGCTACGGCGCGCGCTGGTTCAGGGCGGTCCTTGACGACGACGAGTTCGAGGGCTCGTCGAAGCAGTTCGTAATAAACGCGACCGAGAAATTCAACTGGCTTTACTACCAGCACATGAAGAAGCTTGACATAATCCCGAAAGGCTTGGCGGAGCCGAAGCCGTACAAGGGATGCGTCGAGTACGAGACGCTGGGGGCCTAGCGGCGGTACGAACCGGCCGGCGCCGGCGGTCCAAGCGTAGGACTTGCCGGCGAGCGGTAATAGGGTCACTTGGGAGAGCGTCGTTCGGGCCGTCCCGACCCGGTTGCCGTCTACCGGACGACCAAGGAGCCAATGGAACAAGAGCGCGTCTTATACCTGAACGGTGAATTCGTCCCGGAGTCGCGCGCCGGGATTCCCGTCACCGACGCCGGCGTGCTGTACGGTCACGCTGTGTTCGAGTACACGCGGACCTTTAACCACGCGCCTTTTCGGCTTGGCGAGCACCTGGAGCGGCTGTATGCGTCCATGCGCTACGCCGAGATCGACTGCGGCTTGACTCCGCCGGAAATGGAACGCGCGACTCGTGAGACGGTAGATCGAAACCGCCATCTGTACCACTCCGGCGACGACATCGGCATTTCGCACAACGTCTCAAACGGTCCGATGGCGGGCTTCGGCCCCGTGCCTCCGGGCGGCTTCAGGCCAACGGTGCTCGTCTATACGTGGCCCCTCTCGCGGCGTGATCCGGAGATCGCGGAGGTCTACAAAACGGGGGTCGGTGTAGTCGTCACGTCGCAGCGAACGGTCCCGGCCCGGTTGATCGATCCGAAGTCCAAAAACAGGAGCCGCATTCACTACGCGCTGGCGGACCTCGAGGCTCGACGGGTCCATCTCAAGGCGTGGGCGCTCCTGATGGACGACGATGGATTTATCGCCGAGGGGGTGGGCGCCAATTTCTTCATCGTGCGGGACGGCGAGCTTGTCTCGCCCGAACCTCGCAACATCCTGCTGGGGGTAACGCGGGCGACGGTGATCGAGCTGGCCGCCGATCTGGGGATTCCGTTTCGGGAAGCAAACATTGGCCAGTACGAGGTCATAATGGCTGACGAGGCGTTCTTCACGACGACTCCCTACGTCATTGTGCCGGTGCGGGAAATCAACGGGCGGCGAATTGGCGACCGCGTGTCGGGACCGATTACCGCCCGGCTCACGCAAGCGTTCAAAGAGCTGGTGGGACTCGACTTCGTGGAACAGGCGGAGCGCTTTCGGGCTGCTGCCCGCTAGCTGCGCACCAGACGCCGGGGCGAGCTAAGGGGTTGCGCCGACGCCGCGGTCGACAAAGCACGCGACCCTGAATTCGATACACAGCCTGACGCTGTTTCGGCCGCGTTCGCCAAAGTAGAAACCGAGCAAACGGCGGGCGTCGTCCAGCGTCTCGAACTCGAATGCCGTGTCGATGAAGGCAGCCTCGAATCCCAGCTTCAACCCTGCGCCGATATCCGCGACAGACTTCTCGCCGCCAAGCGCAGTGAATTCGTCATCACCGGCGTTGTCGACTATGACGATTGCCCCCCCGCTTTCGTGACGCGGCGAATCTCGGACAAACCCGGAGATATGTCGTGATAGCCGTGAAAGAAGTAAGCCCACGTCGCGTACGCGCCTTGAAACGAGGCGTCGGCGAACGGGAGCGCCTGCGCCTTGCCCCGGCACCAGTACAATGGCCGCTCCGCTCGAATCATTCCCGCGGCCGGCTCAAGCGCCACGACGGTTCGAGAAGGCGTAGTCAGTGCTTCGGCGGTGAATCCGTCTCCCGCTCCGACATCCAGCGCGAGGCCGCTTTCAGGCAGCGTTTCGTCGAGAAACCGGATCACCTTGCCCGCTCTGTCCATGCTCGTTCGCTCGATTGCGAACAGCTCCGGATCGGTCGCGCCGTAGAAGGGAATCACTCGTTCGATTGTGCTGGCCGCTTCCGGTTCGTCGGGCGCGGATTCCGTCTCCGGGGAGTGCAAGGTTACGCCCGCCGGTCGCTCAGATTCGTTGACTCTATGACCCATTCGAGAATCGAATCGTAATTTACTCGGCTCCAGTCTGAGGTTTCGACGGTCAACGTGCCCCCCGAAACCGTCAACGGAGTGAACGGTTCGGCAACCATGTTGGCAATTTGTGAATCTCGCTCCCTGTCGAAGTGACATTTATGCCTGCACGGGTCCCGGCTTCGTCGCCGGTAGCGATCCGACAGAATTGCGGGATCCGCGGTCAGGACGATCTGCGTCGCCGCGCAGGGGCACTCCCTTTCGAGGCGGGCGATGCGAGAGTCTTCGATGTCGGCGCGAATCGGTGATTCAAGAATCACCGACACCCCCGTACTCAGCCAGGCCTCGGCGAGCGCAAAGATCACTTCAATAGAAGCTCGCCCCAGACGGGTCGAGTCCTCGTAACTGGTCGCCCCGAGATGATCGCCGAGCGTCTCCTTGACATAATCCTTGGATAACAACGGCAGGGCCAAGCGTCGGGACAGGAACTGGGCGAGCGCGGTCTTTCCGGTTGCGGGATGGCCCGTAACGATCAGCAAGCATGGACTTCGAGTCACTGGATGTGCGCGCCGTTCAAGAGGTCAAGTCATAGAGGAGCCTGTAGAACGCCATGCGGCGTGGATCCGCCTCCACGCCGTAGGCCTCGAGGAAGTGCCGCTCCCATCCAGGACCGAGGTTCCGAGTCACGCTCCATGTGGCGACAGCGAGGTCCCGCCATCTGTCAGCGACACCCAGCTCGCCGAGGTCGAGGAAGCCGGTGACCTCCCCGTTCTCGATCAGCGCGTTTGGCAGACAGTAATCCCCGTGGCTAACGACTAGATCCTCAGATGCTGGTTGCAACCGTTCGAGCTCCGAAAGAGCCGACTCGGGAGTAAAGTGGCTATGTTCCGGATGAAAGTGGGTTTCCGGATCGACCTGCCCAGCCTCGATCCGCTGTCGGACGATCGCCATAGCAGTTGGATTGGTCCGATCGAATGCACACTCCTCGACTGGGGCCTGATGGAACCGATGCAGTCCGCGCGCCAGGCTCACAACAAGTTCGGCAGAATTGAGCCTTAGCTCGGCCGCAGTAGCGTCCATGCCGGGCAGAGCGGCGGTCAGCATCCAATCAATATCGTTCGTAGTATCACAGTCGACGACTTCGGGCACGGGCAGATAAGCCCTCGCCCACCGCATACGCGCACATTCATCCGATATCGTCGGCACGGAAGAGCGAGATCCGACTTTGAGATAGCGAACCCGACCGTCGCCCCGCTCAAGACGCCATGTCTTCGAGCCGGGCACATAGTCCCATGCCAGTGACCAGCTCCAGTCAGCGTAATCGGTGAGGAGCGGATCAGGAATCCTCGGTTCGCTGATCAACAGATCTGGACGTCCGGCCGGGCCCACTGTGCTAAGTCTCTACCGTGGCCCGTCGCATCGGACGTCTGGGCGTTTCTCGCGTCTTGGCCTAGACGCGAGAATTTTTCTTGCCAGCCATGCGGGAAAACGGTCCGGCGTCAACCGGCGGATATGTCGTGGTGGCCCAGGAAGAAGTAGGCCCACGTCGCGTACGCGCCTTCAAACGAGGCGTCGGCGAACGGGAGCGCCTGAGCCTTGCCCCGGCACCAGCGCAGCGGTCGCTCCGCGCGGATCATTCCCGCGGACGGCTCAAGCGCCACGACCGTTCGAGAAGGCGTAGTCAGTGCTTCGGCGGTGAATCCGTCTCCCGCTCCGACATCCAGCGCGAGGCCGCTTTCAGGCAGCGTTTCGTCGAGAAACCGGATGACCTTGCCGGCTCTGTCCATGCTCGCTCGCTCGATTGCGAACAGCTCCGGATCGGTCGCGCCGTAGAAGGGAATCACTCGTTCGATCCGGCTCGCCGGTTTCGGTTTGTTGCGGGCGGATTTGGCTTCAGGGGAGTGCAAGGTTGCGCTCGCCGGTCGGTCAGGTTCGTCGACTCTATGACCCAATCGAGAATCGAGTGGAAGTCGCGTCCACCTCATCACTTGCCGGTGCTTGGAGAACCTCGGCTTTTGTGGGCCAGCGGTTGTGGGTTTGACTCCCATCACCGGCTGTTGAAGTCACCTGTGCTGTCTTAGTTTTCAGGTCTCCTCTTTGTCAGGTCTTCGCGCAAACCCTCATCACCTGGCGGATCGGGTGATCCGGCCCATCATCGGTTCCAAGATTGTCGAAGTCAGCTTCATAAGTCCTACTAGACGTTTCCGAGCGAACCCTGAAGCTGATCCCTGGGTCTCTGATCAACAGCCTAGCGAAGTCAGCGCCTCGGTCATCGGGAAGGAAAACTCTCCATCCTCCTTCCCACCATATGTGAGTCTGGTAGGCCGCAGCATGACGGTGCCAGCGATACTGAACTTTGATGTTGTACTCACCGTCGTCAAGGTCCGATAGCGCGTCGTCCGGCGTGTTGTACCAAAGGAGGTATACCAAGAATGGAAATCGTCGGGTGGTCTCACCGCAGCGGACTTCCAAAGCCGCATTAAGCGAGGAGGAACTAATCCAAGCCCAGTGGGTGCCGTCACGATTCGTGTATCTCCAATTGCCATAGTCTTTCGCTGGAGGAGGTGGAGGTTCAACTGGTGTCGGCGCAGTGGCAGGAGTGGACTCTGGAATTGCCCAGTTGAACGCTGCGCGGATATCCTCGCGATGATCGTTTTGACAGGCTTGCTCGGCTTCGGGGCCGTCTCCAAACGTCCGCTGATAAATGCCTACATTGTGCTCGTTGCCCACGTACCGCTCAAAAGCATCGTTCGCCTCCACGCAGGTTGTGGGCCATTGCGCCAAGGCAACGGTGGAGATGCCGGCAGCGAGGAGCAAGCCAGCGATGATGGCGAAGATGGAGCGTTTCATCGTTCCATGGCGTTTTTGAGGCCAGCAACCTGATTGGCTAGTGCTTGCAGACCACGACCGAGATTCAACTGTTGAGCCTTTATGTCTGCAACATCTTGTGTCAAGTCTGAAACACTCAGTGCCAAGTTTGAAACATCCAGTGCCCTTCGATTATCTGGTCAAAGCGCTTGTCTATCTGGTCAAAACGGCTGTCTATCTGGTCAAAACGGCCTAGTATTTCTTCCATTGGTCTCCATTCCTGATAAAACTCTTACTTGGGAAGTGTAGTCTTCAGTCATTCTTTTGCGTAGAGAAGGTATGTAATTCCCTAAACGAACCTGTATTACCCGTTGTCCTCAACGCAGATGCTCTGTGACGTAGGAAAACGGTCCGGCGTCAACCGGCGGATAAGGAATCTCACCGGCGATCAGCGGCGTCAGGAGACTTGCCATGCGCGGGGGCGAAAACCTCTCGGACGATTGGCTGATTTCGTCAATAGACCACCAGCGGTATTCGATGGTTACCTTCGCCTCGAACCCGGTGAGACCGCTGATATCCACTTCGGGAGTGTCGCGTAACCGGACGAGGTAGAAGCGGCGGATCATGCGGTAGGTCTTCTCGCGCCTATGCCAGAGGTCGGTACCTTTCCACACCCAAGGGCCAAGCTCTGCGACCTCGATACCCGTCTCTTCCTTGAGTTCACGCCGCGCGGCTTGCTCGTACGATTCGCCGGCTTTGAGGCCGCCTCCGGGCGACATCCAGAACGGCTCGCTCTCTCCTTCGAGGAGGAGGAGCAGGACTTGGTCCCTTTCGTTGAGGACGATAAGCCGAGCGGTCTATTGGTTGGCTTTGACACATCGTTTCTTACTGTAGTGCTGTGTGGGTTGACGAATGGCTGTTCCCGCCGATTCGATACCGAAGACGATTGATGATAAGAGCGGACCAGAGTCTCGATATTTCGGTAGTAGCGAGACGAAAACGCTTGGCGGTCGTTAGTAGGTCAAGAGGAGACGATCTGCCACCATTTCGGCTTCTAGAGTTTCGCCGCCCATTTGGAAACGACGTAGCATGGACCGTCCGCAGTTCACAAATGCTTGTTGCTCAAAAAGGCCCGTTGGGATCGGCAAATTGCAGATGAAATCGCCTGATCGTTTTGTGCCGTCGATACTGAGCGCAACGTAGACGCCTCGCGACTTGCATCGCTCGATCACGGTCAACAGTCGATCGAAGCTGAAGTTTTGGGAGCCGTAGAGGATCGACTGCGTATCCTGATAGGGAGGATCGCAGTACACGAAGTCTCCTGCTTTAGCTTCCTCCATGACCACTTCAAAATCCGTGCAACGAAACCTCACGGCCTGAGTTCTTTCGTGCCATGTGTCAACACGACTGCTGAACGACTCTGGGCTTATTGGTGTGTGCGGACCGCAGGGCGTGCTCATGTACCCGTCGTGTTTTCTGAATCGCACGACTCCGCCGTAACACGCACGACTGAGGAATACGAGGTCTGCGCCGTTCGGAGATCGGTTGAATGAGTGTTTGATGCGTTCGTAGACCTCGACACGGTCGCCTGACATGAACGCATTGCAACGCTCTGCATACCACTGTTTGAGTTCCAGGGGTGTCTTTGCCAGTTCTGTCCATATCTCCATCAGCGGGTTGAGGGAATCTGATGCGACCGCTTTGTCTGGTACCAGGGTTCCTAGCACGCCGCCACTTCCAAGGAACGGCTCGTAGTAGGTTTCGAAGGATCTGGGAAAGTACCGGATTATCTCGTGAGCGAAACGCTGCTTGTTGCCTATCCATTTCAGCAGTTGTGTTCTAAAGGGAGGTACATGACGTCGAGGGAAGCTCCCGGCGTCGAGTTCGATCAGGCTTCGTTGGACGAAGATAGTTGTTCTCGATTCCATGTAATCCCGCGACGGTTGGCGGGCGGATCGCTCGCGCAGCAACGCTACCAACACTCATAACATATCCCAATTTGGGATATAAGGCAAGTGCCGTAACCATGATATGAGGAGGTGAACGCGTAGAAGCAGTGTTCTCGCAAAGGAATTCGCAGGAACGTGGCCTTGTAGGGGCGCTCCTGCGTGAGCTTCGGCTTGAGGCGCATCTGCGACAGCGGGACTTGGCTGATCGCCTTGGTCGTCAACAATCGTTCGTGAGTAAGTACGAGTCCGGTGAACGGCGGCTCGATGTTCTCGAGTTGCGCGAGGTGTGTAGTGTCCTGGGAATAACACTGACGGAATTGGTCGAACGCCTAGAAGCTTGCCTCGCCAAAGGTACCGATGGGTCCTGACCGCAGATTCACCAAACTCGATAAGAGCTTCTGGGCGAATGTGCGTTCCATCAGTCAGTCGTCGCGCTATACGGCATACAAGACCCGTCAAATCAAAGTGCACACGATCGCCGATATGACTACGGCGATGCAAAAACTCGGGCTTGACAGTTCGCATATTGCAACCGCTGATGAGGAACCGACGGAGCTTGGTCGTCAGCTTTATGCGTATTTCAAGTTCCGAGCCGACGTTCTGAACACCTATGTCGAACCGCGATTGATGGACGCGGCGCGTGCGCAAAGAGTCTTTCAAGATCTTCGTGACCGGCTACAGCCCAAATGTCCCATTCCGATGAACAAACAGCGAGGTGAGAAGAAGGCTCCTGCTTTTCTCACAGGCATTGTCAATATGCTTATCGAGTCAAACGCTGATGGGATTCCTTGCAACTTCGATCCGCAAACCTTGACAAGCTTCACTAAGAATGGTCGTCCGCTGCGCACGCTAGCACGCCGATTCGACGGTTGTTTTCCTGACACTGTAAATCCGCTTGCTGTGTGGGAAATCAAGGAGTACTACCATACGACCACATTCGGTAGCCGGGTTGCGGACGGCGTCTATGAATCGCTCCTTGACGGATTTGAGCTAGAGGAGTTGCGGCTGAGCGAGGGGGTCAAAGTTCAACATGTGTTGATGCTTGACGCCCATTACACATGGTGGGACTGCGGCCGCTCCTATCTATGCCGCATTATTGACTTGCTTCATATGGGATACGTCGATGAGGTTCTATTCGGATATGAAGTGGTCGAACGTCTACCACGCATTGTCCAGACATGGGTGAGCAGGAGTTGAGACTTTCCTGCCTTGGATGATGTATTTGGACTTTGGACAATGGGCATATTCTCAGGTATATCGACGGCAGTTGCTATACGTTCGAGGGTTCAGCCGGTTCTCAGTAAGAGTATGGGGCTTACGTGCGGGTCGACGTTCAGAGCTTGAAGCTACCGATTTATCGCTTATTCATACTCGGGGCTGGCTTTTCGGCACCTGCTAACTTGCCACTTGGCAAAGATCTTGACCCTGCCCCCAACTTACCCTCACTCATAAGTAGAATCTTTTCAGGTTATGGCCCCAATTGGGGCGGGCTGCAAACTCGTTGGGTGTGAGCCCATCCAGGCTCGTGTGCGGGCGTGTTGTGTTGTAGTCGTACCTCCATTCCGCGATGATCCGCCGCGCTTCGGCCAGGCCGGCGAAGAGATGTTCGTTGAGGCACTCGTCACGCAGGCGGCCGTTGAAGCTCTCGACAAAGCCGTTTTGCACGGGCTTGCCCGGTGCGATGTAGTGCCAGCCAACGCCGCGTTCCTGCTGCCAGCGCAGGATAGCGTTTGAGGTGAGCTCGGTGCCGTTGTCGCTGACCAGCATGCGGGGGCGGCCCCGCAGCTCGACGATGCGGTCCAGCTCCCGAGCCACGCGGACGCCAGACAGCGATGTGTCGACGACGAGGGCGAGGCACTCGCGGCTGAAGTCGTCCACCACCGCCAGGATGCGGAACCGCCTGCCGTCGGCCAATGCATCCGCGACGAAATCGAGCGACCAGCGCTGGTTGCGGTTCCAGGGGAGCAGCAGCGGGGCACGCGTGCCGAGCGCCCGCTTGCGCCCGCCTCGCTTGCGCACCGTGAGCCGTTCCTCGCGATAGATGCGATAGAGCTTTTTATGATTGAGCCGGATGCCTTCCCTGGCCAGCAGGATGTGCAGACGGCGGTAGCCGAACCGTCGGCGCTGCTCGGCCAATTCCCGCAACCGCTTGCGGATGCCGGCGTCGTCCGGCCGCCTCGATTCATAGCGGTAAGTCTTCGGATCCATCCCGACAAGAGCGCAGGCACGGCGCTGCGAGTGACTAGTCTCCGTCATCGCCCAGGCCGCGGCCTTCCTCCGCAATCTGGGCGTTAGAAGTTTTTTGCAAGTAGCTCGCGCAGCGTCGCCACATCCAGCATCGATTCCGCCAGCAGCTTCTTCAGGCGCCGGTTCTCATCCTCCAGCCCCTTCAGCTTCCTGGCGTCTGATACCTCCATGCCGCCGTACTTGGACCGCCACTTGTAAAACGTCGCGCCGCTGACCCCGTACTTGCGGCAGAGCTCTGCGGCTGGCAACCCCGCCTGGTGCTCTTTGAGGATGCCGATGATCTGTTCCTCGCGATACCTGCTCCGTCTCATGTCCGTCTCCTCCCATTGAACGGACTCTACTCAAAATCGAGGGCATTTTCGGGGGCAAGGTCAATCTTCTTGAACGCGTCCGAGAGGACGTCCGAAGTCACTATCACAATTTCGGTTGGGAAGGGACTCTTGAAGGAGAAATCGCCGAGTGGACCTCGCTATATCCAGGTCAGTCTATCGACTTGGAGAAGGTGCTGGCTTACAGTCATCGGAAGCACCATCTACGTCTGTTAGGTTCCGATGAATACTTCGAGCATGGCAGCCGATCAGTAGTCGCTGCGCGAACGGCAATCCAACGGACACTCATCCAAGCAACTCCGAGTTACACACCAACTTTGTACAGAGATTTCGCCGAGCGGTTATGCCCCAATGACGTTGTACTCACGTTCAACTATGACACCCTTTTGGAGCAGGCTCTCGATGGTATCGGTAAGCCGTATTCTCTAACTCCAGAGTGGTGGCTGGAAGAGGATGAGATTAGGAACGAACCGAGGTGGCCAAGATACGTTGATCTACTGAAACTCCACGGGTCGATCGACTGGTACGACCGTTACTACCTTGACGATTCTATGGCTTGGCACAAAGAGCAAGGTCACCAGGTGCCAAACCGGGATCCGATCTTCGGTCCAGCGCGTTCAGTACCATCGGAATCGCTCTCAAGGGGGCCTACAGCGGTGTTTGGGAAGAACATCCTGTCGCGAGTTTTTCGCGTTCCTAATCACTCGGAACATTTCCCCATAGAAGGTGGCGTCGGGGCAAATGTGGTCCCGTTTATCCTCCCACCGGCTTACGACAAGCTGCTTGGAAATGTCCCAATCCTGGACCTCTGGGAGAATCTTCATCGGACGATGGATGCTTTTTCGTCAATAGTTGTAATCGGCTACTCGATACCCCCTTATGACGCCTATGCCTACGAGGGGCTTGGCCGACTCTTCATCGACTATCAACGGCGCGGTGATAAGACATACTGGGGGCAGCGGCGTGTACCCATTCAACTAATCACTCTGGCTGAATCGGAGCGACATGCTCTACAGAGTATTCCGTTTCTAGACTCCCTCAAAACGCGCGTGTGGTGTCAAGGCTTCTCAACCGACTCCCTTAACTGGGTCGATTGGGGGAAGGTCTAGGACCACTATGTGTTAGTGGAATCCGGGAGCTAGCGAGCCAAGGCAACTGTGCAAAATTAGCATGCTGGGTGTCTTTGAGGGGACTTCCCGTCACAGGTCACCGGTAGAAAATTCGAAGCAAGGAAGTTGTGCTATGTTGCATCCTAATCGACTGCGTCGAGCCGGTAATCCTAACCACCGGAGCTGACCATGCAACCAAACTACGAAGTCGACATGAGGCTGAACGTCAGGACCCCCATGCGGGACGGCGTAGAGCTCTCTTCCGACATCTATCTTCCCAAGGCGTCCGGCAAGTTCCCCACCGTGTTGATGCGCACTCCGTACGACAACAACATGACGATTATGATCGAGAAAGGCATGAAGTTTGCCAACAACGGCTATGCCTGCGTCATGCAGGACGTGCGAGGCCGCTGGGACTCCGACGGCGTTCACTATGCGCTGTTCAATCACGGGCCGGACGGTTTCGATACGCAGGAGTGGATCGGCCGGCAGGAGTGGAGCGACGGCACGATCGGCATGTCCGGAGGCTCCTATCTTGGATGGGTGCAGTGGCAGAGCGCCCCTCACCGCAGCCAGTACTTGACGTGCATTGCGCCGAGGGTCATGTGCTGCGACCTGTATTCGGGCCTCATTCACCCCGGCGGCGCGTTCCAGCTCCACGTCGCCCTCACGTGGGGGATGCGCACCAATGGCCGGACGGCTCAGAGCATCGAGTATCACAACTGGACCGAGGCCTTTCGCTCGGTACCGCTGGTCGACATGGACCAGCTGGCGGGCAGAGAGCTCCAGTTTTGGAAGGACTGGGTGACGCACAGCGAATACGACGACTACTGGGACTCGGTCAACGTCGAAAACAAGTGGGGCGAAATCGCCGCCCCCGCGCTGATTATGGGCGGCTGGTACGACCTGTACTCTCACAACACGTTTATCAATTACAACGGTCTCAGACTAAATGGGCGCACGCCCGAAGCCAGGCAAAGTCAGTTGATCGTCGGCCCCTGGCCGCACGCGCTCAGCGATTCCACCAAGACTGGTGATATCGACTTCGGCTCGAACTCGCTGTACGACCTCGACGGGCTGGAGCGGCGCTGGTTCGACTACTGGATGAGGGGTATAGACAACGGCATAGTCGACGAGGCCCCGCTGAGGCTCTTCATAATGGGCGTCAACGAATGGAGAGACGAGTTCGAATGGCCGCTCGCCAGGACCGACTGGCAAAAGTGGTATCTGCACTCGTCGGGTAAGGCCAACACCCTACTGGGGGATGGCGGTCTATCCCCCGATGAGCCGGACGACGAGCCTGCGGACCATTTCGTATACGATCCCGATTTCCCCGTACAGACCGTGGGAGGAAACAACTGCTGCTCGCCGCATATCGTGCCGTGGGGGCCTTACGACCAGCGCGACGTGGAAATGAGGGCGGACGTCCTGTGCTACACCAGCGAGCCGCTGGAATCCGACCTAGAAGTGACGGGGCCAATAAAGGTTGTGCTATACGCGGCCACGGACGGGCCGGACACCGACTGGACCGCCAAGCTGGTTGACGTTTCGACCAGCGGTTACGCCAAGAACCTGTGCGACGGGATTATCAGGGCGCGCTACCGTCAGGGCTTCACGTCGCCAACGCTGCTCGAGCCTGACCGGCTTTACGAGTATGAGATCGATCTTGCCGTCACCGGAAACGTCTTCAGGAAGGGGCACAGGATCAGGGTCGAGGTGTCATCGTCCAGTTTTCCGCGCTTCGACAGAAACCACAACACCGGCAACGACCTTGGCACGGACACCGAAATGCGGAGCGCGAGCCAGACGGTGCAGCACTCCAGGGCGCATCCGTCTCACATACTGTTGCCGGTCATTCCGACCCGGTAGACGGCCGTTCGCCCAAACCCACGCGGAAGAACAAGCGTCTCGATCAATTGGGGGCTGATTTCGCTATGAGCCGCCGCGCCTGACGACCGCGATCATGTGAGTGCCGCCGTCGATGGCGCCCGGCTCCTGACAGTATTCGATCTCCCAGCGCAGGAACCATTCGTAAAGCTCCGGATTCTGCTCGAACGCGGTCACGGTGTCTCCGTTATTGACGGCCAGAAAATTGGCGGCGGACTTCCCGACCACTTCGCAGCCCTGTGCCTCCAGGAGAGCCTCCAGCTCGCTCCAGCGATACATGTGACACCTGTGGCCCCGTGAGGTAGGTCCGAATAAATCTCCGGTCGCAATCTCTCGGTCGAGCGAATCGCGTCCGAATTCTTCGATCAGGTCCGGAAAGGTCGAGAGCAACGCGCCGGCGCTGCCGACCAGGGACATAACGCTAACAAGTACGTAGCCGCCGGGTTTGGTGACGCGAACGAGCTCGGCGAGCGCGTCGCCGGCTCGGTCCATAACGTAGCTCAGACCGCCGCCGTAGCAGATGGTCGCGTCGAAGCCGGCGTCGGGGAACTGGCTCAGGTCGAGTATGTCCGCGACGTGACGGCCGGCAACGCTGGACTCGCATCCCGCCTCGCCTACTTTTTGCCGGTTCAGTTCGAGCTGCACCGGTGATATATCGATTACCGTGACCGTTGCCCCGATTCGCGCAAGCTCGATGGTGAACCGTCCGGGGCCGGCCCCGGCGTCGAGCACGTGATCGCCGGATTTGAGAAACCGCTGGAGGTGATGGCGATGGACCAGGAAGTTGACCCGGTTCGCCGCGCCCCGCTCGAACCGTTCCCATTCGCGTTCGCCGTAGTCGTCGAAGAAGCTGCTTATGTAATCGGGATCGTAGTTATGTTCCGTGGTCATGATGGTTTCTTAGCTCGTAACGTTAACCAGGCGTTTTGTCGCCGCGCCGGCCTTCGCCAGCGAGACGATTCAACGGAAGTTATCGGCCCAACTGGTTATTCTATGAGCGGACCCGATTTCCTCGTGTTTAGCTGACTTTTTACCGGCTTAGATGGAAAATACAGCGATCTCAGACCGCCCGAAAGACGTTGTCGATCCCGTCGCCATGACGGTGGTCTACAACCGGCTCGTGGGCATTTGCCGGGAGATGGGCACGACGATGATGCGGGCCTCGTATTCCCCGATATTCAGCGAGAGCCTCGACTTCTCTTGCGTTCTCTTCGACCGGCATGGACGCATGATGGCCCAGTCCGAGTTTTGCCCCGCCCAGGTCGGGGCGATCAGGTTCGTGGTCAAGTGGCTGATAGCGGAGGTCGGAGGGGAGAATCTGCGGCCCGGCGACGTGGTGATCCACAACGACCCCTATCGCGGCGGGGCGCACATCCCCGAGCACGTTGTAATTAAGCCGGTCTACTACGACGGCGAGCTTTTCGGATACGTTGCGAACATCGCCCACATGGTGGAGATCGGCGGGATGGCGGTTGGCGGATTCGCCGCGACCGCGACGGAGGTGTACCAGGAGGGATTGCGGCTTCCCCCCGTGTGGCTGATGCGCGAGGGCGAATACAACCGGGACGTATGGCGGGTCATCATGGCGAACCACCGCGCGCCGCGTTACTCGTGGGGCGACCTGCACGCGATGATGGCTTCCCTGAACGTCGCGGAGCAGCGGGTGCACGAGCTGCTGGACCAGCACGGCGTGGAGCGGATCGAGCAGATCAGCGGCGAGCTGATGGACTACGCCGAACGGTGGATGCGCCGGGAGCTGGCATCGATCCCCAACGGCGAATACACGTTCGAGGACTTCATGGAAGACTCGCGCGATCCGCCGGTGCGCGACTGGATACGCGTGACCGTGGTGGTGGACGACGGCAGCCTGCTGGTGGACTTCAACGGCAGCGACCCGCAGGGTCCGCACGTGGTCAACTGCACCTACGGCGTGACGGCGTCGGCGGTCTATAACGCGATCTTCCAACTGGTCGATAACGACGTTCCTCACAATGAGGGCGCCTACCGCCCGATGACGGTCGTCGCGCCGCCGGGGACGGTTACGAACGTGGGAGAGCCGGCGCCGTCGGTGGGCGGCAATACGGAGACCCATCCGCGTCTGTGGTCGATAGTGCTCGGCGCGCTGTCCAAGGCCGTTCCCAAGCTGGTCGCCGCCTCCACCGGCGGTACGGCTTGCAACTTCCTCTTTGGCGGGGTGCATCCCGATACCGGGCGGTATTACGTGCATTACCACTTCGACGGGGTCGGGTGGGGCGGCCGACCGGAAGCCGACGGCAACGACAACTCTTGCATTCCGAACGGCAACTGCATGACGACGCCGGTGGAGATATTCGAGACGCGCTATCCGTTCGTCGAATGGTCGTACCGGCTTCGCAACGACTCGGGCGGCCCCGGCAGGCATCGCGGCGGCCTCGGCTCGGAGCGGGTCCTTGAAGTTCGCGCCCCCGAGATAACGGTGTCGGCTCTCTACGACCGGATGACCAGCAAGCCCTGGGGGCTTTTCGGAGGAGGGGGTGCTGACACGTCGAGGCTGCTCGTCAAGAAGGCCGGCGAGGAGGACTTCGTGACGTTTCGCGAGGCGTACGGGACGGCCAGCAACTCGCGGGTCGCCAACATCAAGCTCAAGGCCGGCGATCAGGTGATGCTATGTAGTCCCGGCGGTGGCGGCTACGGCCCGCCCGCCGAGCGGGAACCCGAATCGGTGCTGGAAGACGTGACGGAGGGATTTGTCTCCGACGCCGAGGCGCTGGACAGCTATGCGGTGGCTATCGACGCCGAGAACGGCGCGCGGCGGGTTGATTGGAAGGCAACCGAGCGGTTGAGGGGATAGGTTTGGCGTGGAGCAACCCGTGCGACCGACCATTTATCGCTTTGAGCGATTTCTCGTGGCCCATTGTTTAGCTAGATGGAAGGAATCCTATGAAAGCCACTGAAGCTAAGTTGCTCCCATTTCTGCGACGATCACCCCAATTCATCATTCCGATCTATCAGCGCACGTACTCATGGGACAAGTCGGAATGCTGGCAAATCTGGCCAGACATTCTGCGAGCAGGTCGTGACGACGGGGTTGCTGCTCACTTTGTTGGTTCCATCGTCTACATCGAAAAGGGCCTGTTCCACGTCATGAGTAACTCGCCGCTGCTCGTTATTGATGGACAGCAACGGCTCACGACGGTATCGCTGATTATCGAAGCCCTAGCCCGCCACCTCGGCGACAGTGAGCCCATTGACGGCTTTTCCGCGAAGAAGCTTCGACACTATTACCTACTCAACCCGCTGGAGAACGGAAAACAACGCTACAAGCTGCTATTGACTCAGACCGACGAGCAGACGCTATTGGCGATTGTGGAACAGAAGCCACTACCTACCGGGTCGTCCCTGCGCTTGGAGGAGAACTTCCGCTTCTTTGAGGAGAAAATTAAGGCTTTAGGCGATATAGGACCACTTTGCAAAGGGCTGGATAAGCTCATGGTCGTGGACATCTCGCTGAGCCGCGATCACGACAATCCACAGTTGATCTTCGAGAGCATGAATTCGACTGGCCGCGCCCTCAGTCAAGCGGATCTGATTCGCAATTTCGTACTTATGGGTCTTGATAACGACCGCCAAGTGGAACTTTATACCGAACACTGGCGACCTATGGAACTAGCTTTTGGCCAGGATGCCTACGGCAAGTATTTTGACAGTTTCATGAGGCACTACTTAACAGTAAAAACGGGCAATATCCCTAGAGTCAGACAGGTCTACGAAGCATTCAAGTCATATGCGCGCGGACAGGAAGCATCTGCAGTCGGTGTCGATGCGGTGGTAGCAGACCTGCACAAATATGCCGACCACTATTGCGCGATGGCCTTTGGGCGCGAACTCGCGCCATCTCTCGCCGACGCCTTTCGCGATCTGCGAGAACTTGAAGTGGACGTTGCTTATCCTCTGCTCCTCGAATTGTACGACGACTATTCAAGCGGGAAACTGCTAGTCAATGACTTGGTCCGGGCAGTACGCCTAATCGAAAGCTACGTTTTCCGACGGGCCGTCTGTGCAATCCCCACAAACTCGCTAAACAGAACCTTCGCGAGTTTTCGTCGGTCGTTGGACAAGGACCGTTATCTCGAGAGTATTTCTGCCCACTTCCAGGGATTGCCGTCCTACCGGCGTGACCCTGCCCCCAACTTACCCTCACTCATAAGTAGAATCTTTTCAGGTTATGGCCCCAATTGGGGCGGGCTGCAAACTCGTTGGGTGTGAGCCCATCCAGGCTCGTGTGCGGGCGTGTTGTGTTGTAGTCGTACCTCCATTCCGCGATGATCCGCCGCGCTTCGGCCAGGCCGGCGAAGAGATGTTCGTTGAGGCACTCGTCACGCAGGCGGCCGTTGAAGCTCTCGACAAAGCCGTTTTGCACGGGCTTGCCCGGTGCGATGTAGTGCCAGCCAACGCCGCGTTCCTGCTGCCAGCGCAGGATAGCGTTTGAGGTGAGCTCGGTGCCGTTGTCGCTGACCAGCATGCGGGGGCGGCCCCGCAGCTCGACGATGCGGTCCAGCTCCCGAGCCACGCGGACGCCAGACAGCGATGTGTCGACGACGAGGGCGAGGCACTCGCGGCTGAAGTCGTCCACCACCGCCAGGATGCGGAACCGCCTGCCGTCGGCCAATGCATCCGCGACGAAATCGAGCGACCAGCGCTGGTTGCGGTTCCAGGGGAGCAGCAGCGGGGCACGCGTGCCGAGCGCCCGCTTGCGCCCGCCTCGCTTGCGCACCGTGAGCCGTTCCTCGCGATAGATGCGATAGAGCTTTTTATGATTGAGCCGGATGCCTTCCCTGGCCAGCAGGATGTGCAGACGGCGGTAGCCGAACCGTCGGCGCTGCTCGGCCAATTCCCGCAACCGCTTGCGGATGCCGGCGTCGTCCGGCCGCCTCGATTCATAGCGGTAAGTCTTCGGATCCATCCCGACAAGAGCGCAGGCACGGCGCTGCGAGTGACTAGTCTCCGTCATCGCCCAGGCCGCGGCCTTCCTCCGCAATCTGGGCGTTAGAAGTTTTTTGCAAGTAGCTCGCGCAGCGTCGCCACATCCAGCATCGATTCCGCCAGCAGCTTCTTCAGGCGCCGGTTCTCATCCTCCAGCCCCTTCAGCTTCCTGGCGTCTGATACCTCCATGCCGCCGTACTTGGACCGCCACTTGTAAAACGTCGCGCCGCTGACCCCGTACTTGCGGCAGAGCTCTGCGGCTGGCAACCCCGCCTGGTGCTCTTTGAGGATGCCGATGATCTGTTCCTCGCGATACCTGCTCCGTCTCATGTCCGTCTCCTCCCATTGAACGGACTCTACTCAAAATCGAGGGCATTTTCGGGGGCAAGGTCAGGCGGTTTCCAAATGACGACGAGTTCCGACGGGAGCTTAAGTTTCGTGACCTGTACAACTTCCGCAGTCGTAGTTATTGGTTGCGAAAGTTAGAGAATCATGAACGAAAGGAGCATGTTGCTGTCGGCGAATACACGATTGAGCACATCATGCCTCAAAACGAAAACCTGTCGGAGGCGTGGCGCACCTCCCTCGGAGACAATTGGCGTGAGGTCCGAGATACTTGGCTCCACACGCTCGGCAACTTAACGTTGACCGGCTACAACGTCGAATACAGTGATCGCCCTTTTGCTGAGAAGCGTGACATGACGGGCGGGTTTCGCGAGAGCCCATTGCGTGTCAATGCAGGGTTAAGGGAACTTGATACTTGGGACGAGGACGCAATCCGTATTCGCGCCGATAACCTTGCAAACAAGGCGGTCGACATGTGGACAGGCCCGTCGTTGAGTGCGGGAGTGCTCGAAGCCTATCAGGCAACTGAGCAAAAACAGCCAAAAGCCTACTCTATCGAAGATCACATACATCTTGGTGAGAGAAGCCATACGAGGAAACTCTTTGAGGAATTCCGTAACGAGGTCTTGGCGCTCGACCCCTGCGTGTCCGAAGAGTTCCTTAAGCTCTACGTTGCGTACAAAGCCGAAACCAATTTCGTAGATGTTGTGCCCCAGGCGGCGCAACTGAGGTTGTCGCTGAACATGCGGTTCCACGAGTTGCACGATCCCCGCGGACTTGCTACAGACATAACCCATGTCGGGCGATGGGGCAATGGTGATGTGGAAACGCGGATACGCACGTCGCAGGATCTGCCCTACGCTCTTGGCTTGGTGCGTCAGGCTCTCGAGAAACAAATGGGAAATGGAGAGACGGAGAGTTGAGATATTTGCTAAATCAGATCAGCCTAAGAAACTAGACTCTATTTTTTGATTGATGCGTATATCCCATCACATTGCCCTAAACATCGGCGACGGAGCCGTCGGGGAGCCAGTGAACGTCCCTTGTAATCAGGTGGTGCGGGTGGGCGGTGGCGAAGTCTTCGTTTAGCTCGACTCCGAGGCCGGGACGGTCGTTCAATTCGAAGTAGCCGTCGGCCACGACCAGCGGGTCCTGGAGCACGCTCTCGAAATACGGGGGCTTTCGGGCGTGCTCGAGAATCAGGAAATTGGGCATGGCCGCCGCGGCGTGAATTGACGCCGCGCAGGCGACGGGGCCGTTGGGGTTGTGCGGGGCCACCTTGACGTAGTTGGGTTCCACGTAGGCGGCGATCCGGCGAAGCTCTGAGATTCCGCCGCAGTAGCAGACGTCGGGCTGAATTATGGGGACGGCCTGAAATTCGATCAGCTCCCGAAACCCCCATCTTGTGTACAGGCGCTCTCCGGTGGCGGACGGCACGCCCGGAACGGAGGCCGCAACTTTGGCATATATCGCCGGATTATCAGGCGGAATGAGCTCTTCGACGAAGAGCAGGTCGAACTGGCTGAGCTTTTCGAGACACTTGACGGCGATGGCCGGATTGAGCCGCCCATGGAAATCGATCATGAGGTCCATCTGCGGTCCGACAGCCTGCCGGATCGCCGAGACGTCTGCGATGGCCGCGTTCACGAGGTCCATGTCCGAGGTCAGTCCCGACGGAGCCTCCGGGCCGAATTTGAATCCGGTGAATCCTTGCTCTTTGGCGGCAATAGCCTGATCGACGACCGGGCCGGCGAAGTCGGGCCGCACGTAGCAGCGTACGCGATCGCGGACCGCCCCTCCGAGCATTTTGTAAACGGGGAGTCCCGCGGCCTTTCCCGCGATGTCCCAAAGAGCCTGATCGATGCCGCTGATCGCGGCGTTGAGCACCGGGCCTCCTCGCCAGAACGGATGCCTGAACATCTGCTGCCACAGGTGTTCGACGCGGGTCGGGTCCTGACCGACGAGAAAGTTACGCATCCGGTCGATGGCGGCGGTGACGGCAAGCTCCATGCCGAGTAACGTGCATTCGCCGAGGCCGGTGATGTCCGTATCCGTCTCGATAGTTACGAACGTCCAGTTTCGGTCCAAGCGCGTTTGCTCGTCGCTGGGCGCACCGACGTGCCGGGTCTTGATGTCTGTGATTTTCATTGATCGGTCCTGCCTATGTTCGCTGATACACGGTAGCGAATTCTGCCTGTCCGGGTGAGGGTTGGGAAGGGCGGAGTGATCGGACTATGTCCCAGGGCGCTGGTCATTTCGGTCCAGCGGCAGGCTGACGGCCGCGCCTTCGACGGCCGAAATGTAGGCCGCCTGAATAATCTCAACACAGCGCAGCCCGTCTTCGCCGGTCAACACGGGAGTCTCGTCGTGAAGAATCCATCCCGCGAAGCTCGACCATTCCCTGATGAACGCGACATCGTGTCCATAGCCCTCCAGGAACGTCGTCTGCATTGGCCGGCCATGAAGCTGATGGTGGACGGCCACCTGACGCGGGTCGTAGGCCATGCCGCCGTTTGCACAGACGATATCGTAGCCAAAGGCGGTCCTATAGGTTCCCATCGGAAACAGCGTCGAGACCTGGAGCGTGCCAACGGCCCCGGACTCGAACCTCATGGAAACCGAGATTGCGTCCGAGTAGTCGGATAGATCGGGATCGACCTTGGGACCCTCCATCGCGAATACTTCGTTAACGTCACCCAGCAGATAGCGAATCGTGTCGACGTCGTGAACGCCCGCCCAGTGAAGCAGCCCTCCGCAGGCTTCACGGCTGGACCACCAACCGCCGATGCGCCGGCCGAAGTACCCGTTTACGTTGATCGCCAGCGGATGTCCGAAACTCCCCTCGTCCAGCAGCCGCTTCAACTCCTGGTAGGCGGGCCGGAACCGGCGTTTGTGGCCGACCATCAGCTTGACCCCGTTTTCGGCCGCGGCGTCGATCATTTCGTGACACTCGCGCACGTTAATGGCCATCGCCTTTTCGCAGAATATGTGGCGCTTCGCCGCGGCCGCCGCAAGAGCGATCTCGTGATGCGTGTTGTGAGGGGTGAAGATGGCGACCGCGTCACAGTCGCAGTGCTCGAGCAGCTGATCGTAGGAACTCCAGGACGGCGCGGCGTACCGCCCGGCGAGATCCTCGGCGGCGGCTCGGTTTACGTCGGCAACGCCCGCGATTTCGATATCCGGGAGGCTCGCCACGATCTTCAGGACTTCCGCTCCGAAGCTTCCCGCTCCGATGACTCCCAAGCGCATTCGACGCGACGCTCTGGCTGTCAATTCCCACCGCCTCCGCGAATCGATTGAACAATACGTACGTTATCGGAACCGCCATGTTGGATGTTGACGAACCGAACTGGCGCCGATAGAGAGTTGAGCCTACACTGCGGCGGGGTTGGATAAACCGTTGACCGGGGAGATTTCCTTGATACACGCCCACATCGTGATCGATCCGGACGCGCCGGAAATGGAGCGGTTCGCCGCGTCGGAGCTTGGCCGGTATTTACGCGAATGCTTCGGCGCCGAGGTTTCCATAGGGCGTGAGGTGGTCGATTCCGCCGAAGTTCTTTTCCTCGTAGGCAGTCCGGCCACCAATCCGGCGGTCCGGCGCGCCACGGCGTTGCGGGCGTTCCCGAAAGTCAGCGATCAAGGGCTTGTTCTGCGACGCCTGCGCCAACGCGGCCGCCGGTCGTTCCTCGTGGGCGGAGGCAGCCCCAGGGCGACGTTGTGGTCGGTCTACGAGCTAGCCGAGCGCTGGGGCGTCCGGTTTCTCCTTCACGGCGACGTTATTCCGCCGCGGCGGGCGCTGTGGCTGCCAGACGTGAACGACGTAATCGAACCCGAGTTCCCAATCCGTCAATGGCGGGTGGTCAACGACTTCGCGTGCGGGCCGGAGTCGTGGGGAATCGCGGACTACCAACCGGTTCTGGACCAGCTTGCCAAGCTGAAATTCAATCGAATCTACGTCTACACCTACGCATACCAGCCGTTTCTGCAGTTCGCCTGCCGGGAAGTGACCCGAAACTCGGGCACGCTCTGGTTTGGGTTCCGTTACCCGATTACGGACGACATGATTGGGCGGGACCTCTTTGACGACCGGGCGGAATTCTGGAATCCCGACCTCCCCGTCGGCGGCGAGTATAAAGAACTCGCCGCAGCGGCGGCGGAGCATGTCCGCCGGATCATGGGCTATGCGAAGTCGCGGGGTATGGACTCCGTATTGCTCGCGTACACGTACGAATTCCCCGCGGAATTCGGAGCGGTGCTGGGCGACTTTCAATACTCGCGGGCGCAGTGGGGCGAGATCACGATCGTACCGGGCGAGTCGATTGACGCGGACGATCCCGCGCTGGCGGACCTTGCGGGTTCGGTGCTTCGCGCCGCCATCGACACCTATCCCGAAGCCGACAAGCTGGCTTTCGACATGCCCGAACAGCGGCAATGGGTGGCAGGTTACGAGCGCGCCTGGCGGGCGCTGGATGATCGATACGGAATCGAGCAAGTGGCGAGCCTTCAGTCGGTGCTCGCCGAGGCTGCGACGAGAACGGTCTATCCGGGCGGCGCGGCGCGAGCGGTAAACGAGGTCAAGGGCGACATCGTCAATCTGTATTTCTACGATCGCCTGCTTGACGACACAGACGTGGTTAAAGGCTCCAGCCGTCCGGACATCAAGTTCATCTTCGACAGCGTTGCCGATGAATTGATTCCCGTGCTCAAGGCGATAGTCCCCGCTGGTTCCGAAACGCAGAACTTCGTCGACTACACGGCGTCGAATATCCTCAGACGCCCGGGGGTTCTGGCCAAATTCCCCGATGAGTCGTTCCCGGCCACGCTGATATTTACCCTGCACGACGACAACGTGGGCGTGCTTCCGCAGCTAACGGCGAGCTCCCTGCACGATCTGGCGACGGAAATGAAGCGGTATGGCTGGGCCGGATTCACGACTCGCTACTGGATGATTGGCGACCATGACCGCACTGTTTCGTACCTCGCCCGCACTTCGTGGGAACGGACGATTACGCCGGACGAAGTTTCGCGCGATCAGGTAAGTAAAGTCTGCGGCCGCGGCTGCGTGGAAGACATGCTGACCGTCTTTCAGGAGGTCGAAGCCGCGACCGTGGTTCTGGAACAACACGCGCTTGGGGTAACGTTTCCGGTTCCGGGAATGATGATGAAGCACTGGACGGACGAACCGCTTTCCGCCGGTTTGACCGAGGTGCGCGACTGCTACTCCAGAGCGTTGACCGCGGCCCGGTCGGCCAGCCTCAAGACGGCGGAGTCGGGCCGCGAGTACGTGGATTACTGGTTGGGGCGGCTTGAATTCGGCATCGAATACCTCAATGCCGTTGAGTTGGTCCGCCAAGCCGCCCGCGCCGAAGCCGGGGGCCGGGGTGGCGACGCGGCTGAGTTGGCCGGGGACGCCCTGGACACGGTTCGGCGAGCAATTGAGGCGCAGGTGAGGGTGGCTCGCGATCAGTCCGATCGCGGCGCCGTTGCCGTGCTGAACGAACACGTGTATCGTCCGCTCCGGGGCAAGCTGGAAGAGCTACAGAGCGGTTGACGGCTCGGCGCGGGGACTCGTTGCCCGACGCTTGTTGCTCTACAGCGATCGAACCGGCCAGGAACCGTTAGAAAGTCGCGGCTCGCCTCCCCAAACGGCGAGCGCCGTCTTCGAGTGAAGCAAGGAGAAGAGGCAATTGTCTGAAACCAGCGCCCGTACGGTCATAACTCACCATGCGAATCCGGTCACTCGCGCCCTCAGGGAGGGGCGGGTCTGCATCGGCGCGCTCAGCATCTCGTTCCCGTGCGCGCCGGTAGCCCAGATATTCGCACAGGCGGGATTTAGCTGGTACTACATGGACATGGAGCACAGCCAGCTCACCTACGATGCCGTCAGGGAAATCAGCTACGCGTCGAAGCTGGCGGGAATCGTGCCGGTGGCGGGTCCGACAAGCCTGGCCGATCACCTGGTGGCCCGGC
The DNA here is from genome assembly GCA_965218195.1 of Chloroflexota bacterium. Taxonomy (GTDB): domain Bacteria; phylum Chloroflexota; class UBA11872; order UBA11872; family VXNJ01; genus JAPOVO01. The sequence goes on along the minus strand of OZ244593.1, from coordinate 2,552,481 downwards.
CGCTTGACGCCGGAGCGATGGGAGTCGTGGCTCCGCACGTTGAGACAGCCGATGAGACTGAGCTGGTTGTCAATTCCTCGCGATATGCCCCCATGGGCAAGCGCGGCCTGATTTCACAGGGACCTTCGTCCAATTTCGAAGCCGCCGACGCCGCCGAATGGGTCGAAGAGCAGAACCGCGAGATTCTGGTGGCCGTAAAGGTCGAAAGCGGCGTCGGGATCGATAACGTCGACGAAATAGCATCGGTGCCCGGACTGGACGCGATCATCATAGGACCGGGCGACCTTTCGGCTACGCTCGGAATCCCCGGACAAATGGACCACCCGGATATGACCGACGCCATCGAGAAGATGCTGGCCGCGACCAAACGGCACGGAATCGCGGGCGGTCCGCACGTCAGCACGCCTGAGCAGGCGGCTCATTGGGTCGAAAGAGGCGCCACGTTCATGTCGCTCAACTTCGATGGCGCCATGCTGCTGGAGACGTCCCTGCGGACGGTCGGCGAATTGCGCGGTCACCTGGGATCACGGATGCTTTAGATCTGCAATATGACGGTCCCGGCGGGTTTTTGCCCGCCGGGACCGTTCTTGTCTCTTGGACCGCTAAGCGCGGGGCGCGGTCACGGTCCTGGTTTCGATCCTATGGTCTGCCTTTGGCTCCGACAGCCACCGTAGTGCGGATGTAGCGAACCGAATAATGCGCGTCGTCAGGGTAGTTGTCCTCGGACCAGGCCGGAATGGCGCCCGCGCTCATCACTCGCACCTCACTCGAAGGGGGGATGTCGAAAGTGCCTGAGCTCATCCCCGCAACAGGGAGGTTCCGGTAGTGTCCGCCCGCGTTCACCAGGTCGACGCGAAGGTGCATGCCCCAGAGGTTGTCGATCCTGAATCGAACCGGCAAGGCTTCCGGAAGCTCGCCCGAGTGCGCTTCGCCCTCGATGGGCTTCGCTTCGAGAAGCAGGGTGCCCGGCGGCGTGCAGGCGCTTCCGATCACGACTACCTGAACGATCGGGTCATCCTCGCGAATGACGATTCCATCGCCGGGCGTATTTGTCGTGGCCGAGCTTCCGTCGGTGGGCTTGATCGGAAAAAGCTCCATGCCGTGCTTTTCGCCGCCTATCCACACGCGATCCACTTCAACGTTGGGATAGTTGAACGGCACCGCGTATTGATAAGTCCGCAGGTCTAGCTCTTCTCTTTCTCGAATTGCATCGTCCGGATAACCGGCGATTCGGCGCTCTGACAGCTCGGTCGTCATGACGTTTCCTCCGCCCCACTATTGAAAAGAATCCGCGCGGCGGCAGTGTAACGCGGTGAGGCGATGAGAACCAAAGTATCGGTTGCCGTGTCAAGCCGTCTTCGAGAACGAAGACGGTGGTTTTGGGCGATGTGTCAACGACTTAGATGCGGACAGTGCCGGTTGGGGATTCTGGCAGGCATCGTTGTAGCTTCGCCCGGACTCGCACGCAACTCGACCACGTCCTGCCGTCAGCCGGATTCGCTGGCGAAATCGAGCTGGCCGGCAACGTGCAGCGATTCGGCATGAATTACGGTTACCTTGGAGTCTCGAGTGTGGCCCGCGAAGAGGAACGGGCCGTCCGGGTCAGCCCAGATCCAATAAGCGGCTCCTGCGAGCGGCGCAATACGTTGTGAGAAACCGTCGGCGAGGTCCACCACTACGATAGATTCCAGATCAGAGCCGACGACGAATAGTTTGCCGCCGCTGCCGCTGACGGCCATAGACGTTGCGCCGGGTACTTGGGCTATCGGTCCGTCGATGGCATTATTCGCCGTGTCAGCTCGGTAGATGTCGCCCAAGCCTGTTAGGAAGTAAAGTTCGTCGCCCGACGGAATGTCCACAATCTTCATAACGAGTCGCGGCAGGTTGCTGACGCGGCCTATGATCTCGCCAGAGTCGGCATCAAGGATGTCAAGCCGTCGGGCGCCGCGCCGAAGATTGTAAAACCGTGAACCGTCCATCGAGAGCACAGGGGCGGTGTCAAAAATGCTCAGCTCCCGCGCGATCAGGCGCAGTCTACCCGATTCGGGGTTGACAATCAGCAGGTTCGAAAACCTCGACATGACTGCCGTTTCGACCAGGAGCGCGATCTCACCGGCGGCGGTCAGACCCACGTAGTTGACGTGCGGACCGAGCAACTGACCGGAGTCAACGATCGGAATGCCCCAAGCATCGAGGAATCTGAAAGCAGCTTCGAGTTGATCCGATGAACGACCTGGCAGGGTCGTTAAGGAGCGGGAGGACACGGCAGGCACAAGGAATTGAAAGTTGCTCATCAAACGACCATTCGAGTCCCCGCCCGCTCGCTGTCCAAGCTGACTCGGTGGAAGTGTGAGGATCAGGTCGGATCGGAGACCTGACGAACGATCCACGCCACCTATTCTCAGGGTCCCCGGCCCAACCGGTTCCATGAACGAGAGGTAGAGTCTTCTGCCGGGTTTCCGGTCCATCGAAATGGAGACTTCGGCTCGTCCCGATTCGGGCACAGTCGTTACAACGCTTCCGTTTAGATAGTCACGCATTCGCGCATGTGCCGTTGACCGTCCCGGTTTCACATCTGAAATCAAGACCATGCCGTCTACCGAAGTCCGAGTTCGGCGAATCGAATTCCCGAGAGGGTCTCGGAGTTCCACATAGGCTTGCGAAAGCGACTCCCCCGATTCGCGATCGATGACGCGTATGGCCACTTCGTTGGCGTACGGGACCAGTTTGAATTCAACTTGCGTACTATTAATCGAGGTTCCGTCCGCTTCAACCGCTTGCGCCTCGACAAACACTGATGTCGCATTCTCGCCGATGAGGGAAGAGGGAATGATGACGTCCAGGGCAAACGACCCGCTGCGGGAGGCGAATACGGAAGCGAGACGCGTTTTCAGGACGTCGCCTTGACCACGTTGACTGCGTAGGAACACGGCCACGTCGGCGCGTGCCGGCCAGGCATTTCCGGTCACCGTAACCGCACTGCCCGGGAGTCCGCGGGCCGGATCGATGCTGATTTGCGCTCTCGATCCAGCGGTTATCGCCACCGCACTCTCGATTGCCGACCCGTAGGCGCCCAACGCTATCAGGGCGACTATCGGCACAGCCACTATTGCCGCCAATGTCGAAGCAACCAAGATCGCCTTGCGCGGCTTCAATGGGTCACCTCCTTGAACTGGCAGGATATCGCCTTCCGGGCGCATCCGTCGTCGCGGTGACCTGGTAACCCACAACATGCTCCCGGCATTCGAGTGGGCTTATCCGGTCGTGTTTGTGGAATATCCGAAGATCGCGGGCGGCGGGTTTGTTTCCGCTCAGCGATGGGAGCACAATCTAGTGGGAAATTGGAGCTCGAGGGGCGAGCGCTTAGCTAGGAATAGCAAAATGACGACCGCTGAGATTTTGAAGACTTCGCTGGCGCTGGACGACGGCGCTCCCGTGCGTTCGGCTGACGACCCTCTGCCGACGCCCAGGCCTCGAATAATTTCGCCCGAAGCCGCGGGGCTTGTGCGCAAGGTCCTCGACAGCGGATTCACGCTGGACCTGATAAGCGAATTCGAGACGGCTGTCGCGGAGGCGTCGGGAGCAAAGTACGGCGTCGCGGTGGCGAATTGCACGGCCGCGATTCACTCGGTCATCGGCGGCCTTGGGTATGGTCCCGGCGACGAGGTAATCGTCTCCGCCATCTCGGACTACGGCTCGGTGGCGGGAGTCGTGATGCAAGGGGCCAAACCCGTGTTCGCCGACGTGGACGCTCGCACCGGACTAGTCAGCGCCGAAACGATTGAAGAGGTCATCTCTCCACGGACCAGGGCCATTATCGCGGTTCACTTCTACGGTCTGATGTGCGACATGGACCCCATAGTCGAGCTCGCGCGCAAGCACGATATCGTGGTCGTCGAAGACGTTTGCCAGGCGACACTGGCCGGCTACAAGGGCCGGATCGCGGGCGGTGTCGGCGACATCGGCTGCTTCTCATTCGACGCCGGCAAGCTGCTGCCCACCGACAACGGCGGCATGGCCATTTCGGACGATGCGGACGTGATAGCTGCCATTCGGAAGTTCGCGGTGGATCGCGGCGCGGATCCTGGACCGTTGGGCGGACGCGAGCATAACGGCATCGGATTCAATTATCGATTCGGCGACATGGAAGCCGCCGTGGGTCTGGCCCAGCTCAAGATCCTGCCGGACCAGCTAGAGCGCCGCGTCGAGCTGGCCGAGCGTTTCACGGCGAAGATCGAAGACATAGAGGGGGTTATAACGCCCCAGGTTCCTGAAGGACACGTCCATCTGCACTGGCTATACCCCTTGCAGTTCGATCTTGGGCAGTTCCGGGTCGACGCCACGCAAATGGGCGAGGCTTTGTCGGCCGAAGGTCTCAAGTGCTCGACCGCCATGTACTACCTGATCCCATTCAGTCACAAGTTCCTGTCTGATCGGGAAGCCGACCTCGAACGGCTCGTTAACGCCCGGACTCACCTGCAAAGGACCGTGCGTTGGGGATTCACCGAGAAATACACCGAACGCGACCTGGACGACATGGCGGCGATCGTTGCCAAGGTCACAGATGCATACAGACGCTAAAGCTCGCCGAAGTCTTGTGAGGGCGGCGAGGGCCGCGTTACGGGAGTGTTGCAAATTATGACTTCAGATGGTCAAAGCGGCGGCGGTTTCAAACTCGGCATGTTCCTCAACGAGCTGCAAATGCCGTTCGACGAGGCGCTCGCGACGGCCGCGGAAATCGGCGCCGAGTATGTTTGGTTCGATCACATCCGAGATGAACCGGAGCTTGTGGACTTGACCCCGGCCGAGACGGACGACGTTGGGCGGCGGGTCGAGGGTCACGGCCTCAAGATATCGCTGCTGAGTCCGCGCAGCCCGTTCAAGTTCATCCATCTGACCGAGCTGGACAGCGATGCTCCGGAGGACGCGCCCAGCGTAAAGAAGGAGATGGACGACGTTGTCCAAACGATGAAGCTGGCGAATCGCCTCGGCGTTCGAGACGTTTTGATCTACACGTTTGCCTGGCCGGGCGAGTATTCGGCGGACAAACCTACATGGCCCATGCGGTGGCTCACGCGTGGGGGCGTCATCGCCGAAGTCGATATGGACAAACTGGTGCGGATCTTCTCAAGGGTTGCGGAGCATGGGGAAGAGCACGATGTCAACGTCGTGCTCTCGATGATGCCCTGGAATTACACGAATACCACCGCCAACTTCCGGCAAATCGCCGAGCGTGTCGGGTCGAGCAGGATCAAGGTGATGTGGGGGGCCGCCGACAACTTCAACTGCGGCGAATTCGACGTGGCGACCGCCGGATTCAACAACGTGCGTCCTTACCTGAACTCGCTGCACCTCAAGGACGTGCACGTAGTAGACGGTTTCAATCTGGACTTCGAGTACCGGCCGCTGGGCGACGGCGACATAGACTACGTGACTATTTTCCGCAGCTTGAAACAGCATGATTGCGACGTCGTTCTAGCGGCGGCCACGCATTTCGTGCCGCCGAGCGGCTCTCGCAAGGAAGCGATGACCATCAACTACGCAAAGCTGAAAGCCTTGCTGAACACGGCGAGTGAAGCGAGCTGACGGGGGGTCGCGGAAATACGATTACGCGTCCGCGCCGTATCGCTCACGCGGTTGAATCGATAACGATTTGGCGGGACAGGCGCGGCGTCTGATGGGCGAATCTGAACCGAAAGCAGGATCGGGCCGCGCTCGCATTGACCGTATCGGAGGTGAAAACTTGGAGAACTTCTCTGTAGAGACCGAGTACATATCATTGCCGCATTCGGCGACTCCGCGCGCGCGGCGCTCGAAGGTTAGCTGGCGTGGTCGGCCGATTACGGTTTTTGCCCAGGGGGAGTATCGGGCGTACCTGTTTCCGGTATGGACGCCCCAGGGCGTAGCGGTCACGGACGAGTCGCCTCTCGACCATCCACATCACAACTCGATAACGGTGGGGTCTGATCACGTCAACTGCCACTTCCCGCCGCTGCTGCCGGAGATGACCTCCAGGATCGAGTACGGCAACTACAACCTTTACGTCAACGATACGTTTCAGGGACGGTCGCCGGGGCGAGTTTTGGCGACTTCAACCGAAAGCGCCGAGCTTGCGGAAGACCATTTGCAGGTCGTCCAGTCGTTGTACTGGCAAGGGCCTATCGAGTGGGCGGCGCCGGACCGCCGGAATCTCGCGCAAGAGACTCGCACCATCGACATATATCCCGGCGAAAAGGCCAACATCATCGACATCAGGTCGCGGCTTCGACCCACCGAGTGGGAGTTGAGCATTGGGCCGACCCGTCACGCCTACTTCACGATCCGTCTCGCGGAAGGGCTTCGCGAAATCGACGGCGGAACGTCGAGCGACTCCGAGGGGCGAAACGGGGCCGCGCAGATCAGCGGACAAAAGGCCGATTGGGTCGACGGCTCGGGACCGGGCCCTCACGGCAAATGGGCGGGAATAGCGACGTTCAAGTTCGCTTCGTCGGGAGACATCCCGTGGCACATCTTTGATTGGGGGACCATAAACTTGAACCCGATCTTCGATGACACGTGGCGCGTCAAGCTCGGCGGTGAAATAAACAACGGCATAAGAATGGTCGTTCACGACGGCGACGCCGATGAGGCGGGAGTGGCGGAAATTTACGAAGCGAGCCGGAGCGCTCTACTCGGTTAGTCATCGGACGGCGCCTGGCGGCCGGCCGTTATTGTGATGGAGAGGTCTGCTTATGAAACTGATTCGGTATGAAACGGGCGGCGAGGCGTCGTACGGAGTCCTGGAGTCCGACGACTCTATTCGCGAATTGACAGGCTCGCCTTTCGGGAGCTTCGAAGTTGGCGGGCCGGTGGCGGCCCTGAGCGACGTGCGGGTTCTCTCGCCGGTCGAGAACCCGGCCAAGGTCATCGGCGTCGGCCTGAATTACGTGTCGCACATCGAGGAGAGCGGACACGACGCGCCCACGATCCCAATGCTCTTCGTAAAACCGACTTCGGCGGTCATAGCGCCGGGCGATCCGATCATCTATCCGACAGGCGTCGAGGAGGTCGAGTACGAGGCCGAGCTGGTGGCGGTGATCGGCAAGGCTGCCAAGAACGTTTCGGAAGAAGACGCGCTGGACTACGTCCTTGGATACACCTGCGGCAATGACGTAAGCGCCCGAGCCATTCAGCGGGCTGAAATGGCGATGGGCTGTCTTCTGATCTGCAAGGGATTCGACACGTTTGCGCCGATGGGTCCGGTGATTTCGACCGATATCGATCCGTCCAATCTGGGGGTGAAGGCCCGACTCAACGATGAGGAGCGCCAGAACGCGAACACGTCGGACCTGCTGTTCTCGGTGCCGCGGCTAGTCTCGTACATAAGCGCCGCGATGGTGTTGCTGCCGGGCGACGTCATATACACCGGCACGCCCGCGGGCGTCGGTCCGATTGCGCCGGGCGACGTCGTCGAAATCGAAGTCGAAGGCGTGGGCGTGCTGCGCAACCCGGTTGAAGCGCAAGGGTGATCGATCGATGATTGGGTGTTTGAGCCGTCCGGCTCGGAAGGCCGCGGGGCGATGACCACCGGTTCAAACGTCTATCGAGCGGGCGTCGTCGGGCTGGGCTGGACGGGATGGATCTACGACGTGGCGACGAGGCCTTCCACCGATCTTGGACCGGGCGCCGTCCCGAAAGGGATGCCAGAGCTACGACCCGACCGCGACCCGCCTCCGACGGCGCATCCAGGCAAAGAGGGATTGCCCGATTCGCACGCCGGCGGACTTGTCGCGCATCCGCGAACCGAGCTGGTCGCGGGCTGCGAGGTCAACGAGGAGCGCCTGGAAGCGTTTGGCGCGCGTTATGGAGTTGACGCGCTGTATACCGACTATCGGGAGATGCTGCGAAACGAACGCCTCGATTTCGTGTGCGTATGCACCAGGACCGACGACCGGCCCGACGTGACCGCGCTTGCGGTCGAGTGCGGCGCGAAGGGAATTCTCACCGAAAAGCCAATGGCGCATACGCTTGCCGAGGCCGACGGAATGGTGGATGTCTGCCGCGAGGCGGGCGTGCCGCTGGCGTGCGGTCCCATCAGCGTGGGACACCCCGCGTTTCAAACGGTCAAGCAGTTGATCGAAGGCGGCGCGATAGGCCGCGTTCTCAGCTTCGAGTCCGACTCCGTTCTGGCCCAGCACAACGCGTGGATGTACCTGATAGACCGCGAGGCGGAATGGGTGGTGGGCGTCGCGGAGAACGACGATGCGGTGCTGCACAACGGCGAGTTCAGCGGGTCCGGAATGATCGGATTCCGCGACGGTCTGCACGGCTCGCTACGGATTGGGTCGCCATTCGTCCGCATCACCGGCGAAACAGGCGAATTGACCTTCAACTGGAACCGGTTCCAGTTGTTTCAGGATATCGAAGGTCCCGCGGGGAGTGAGCGCTTGCAGGTCGCCCTGCCGGAACCGGCGTTTCTAGGGGAGTGGTCCCCGCTGTACTCAATCGACAACGTAATAGAGTGCATCGACAGCGGCGCCGAACCCAGGGTCAGCGCGCGGCGCGTCAGAAATGCGATGGAAATCCAGATCGCGATGCGCGAGTCGCACCGGGCGGGGAGCGCGCGGGTGGAATTGCCGCTGCAAGACCGGTCGCTTGGGATGGTTTACGAGTGGTTCCGGTAGGCGTCCCGGGGGCGCTCGGTCGATAGATCGAGCTTTCGAAGCCGGGCTTACGGACGGGAGTTCATTCGCATAGATTAGATGAATCCGGCTTAGTCGTGGAGTGGCCGTCTTATTGCGGATTTGCCTAGTAGGGGACACGCACGGGTTTGTACCGGGCCTCGAAGCCGCGCTTGAAGCGTGCGCGAGGCACGCGCCTGACCTGACCGTTCACTGCGGTGACTTCTTGACCACGCCATTCTCGCCAGACCCGCCCGCTGAAACGATCAACCTGCTTCGCTCCCGCGCGGTCCACATTATCTACGGCAACAATGAGGCGTACCTTCGGGACTGGGGAACGCCCCGGTGGGAGTCGACCGTTGCACAGAGGCGGCGACGGCCTGATTCGCCGGATCATTTCCTACCACTAATCGGCGAGGCGCAAGCTGCGATAAGACCGGCCGACCTGGAGTGGCTCCGCTCTCTGCCGCAGGAGCTGGTGTTTAGCGCGGCCCGCCGGGGCGACGTTTACGTTTGCCACGGTATGCCGGGGGAATCCGTTTGCGACGATATGGGACACCGACCCCGTGTTTACTCCGAAGTTCACGCCATTGGAGATCGAGGCGTCGCTCTCCCGTGAAGGCGCGGCTTCGGCTGATCTGATTTTGTGCGGGCACGTGCACAGGCCACTGCTCCTGCGCATTTCGCTGCCAAATCAGCGGACCGCGCTCGTCGTTCGCGGATCAGGATATTCGACTGGAAACGGTCATGACGGTTGGCGCCAGGGCATTTGTATCCTGACCAACCACTCACGCACGCAGTCCAGCCATGCGCTCTGGGACGTAGCGTTCGAGACCGTGCCGTTCAAGCCGAGGGATCCGACGTGGACTGAAGACCGCGCCATGCGACGTTTCTGACGGCCACGTATGTGATTGAAATGTACGTTGGACTCGGGGGGAGGTGTTAGCGGACTTCTATGTTTATTCGAGGTCTTCGATGACCGCGGCCGCGGCGTTGTGACCGGGCATTCCGGAAACTCCTCCGCCGGGATGGGCGCCGGAGCCGCATAGGTAGAGACCCGCCACCGGCGTTCGATATGCCGAGCACTCGCGCAGGGGGCGGAGCGCGAGCATCTGATCAGGTGTCATGTCGATGTGGTGCATGCTGCCGTCGGTGATGCCCGCCATCGCCTCGATATCTTGCGGCGTATGAAGATACGAGCGCTCGATTGTCTGGCCGAAGTTCGGGGCGAATTCCTCGATCTGGTTGACGATGGTCGCCGCGGCTTCGTCGCGGAATCCGTCCCAACTCTGGCCGTGGGGACGGATTGGCGCAAATTCGACCCAAACCGAAACGGCGTACTTGCCGTCCGGCGCCGAAGCGGTGTCATAGAGCGACGGGCAGACGACCGCGAGCGGATATTGTTCAGGAAGGCGGCCCGTTCGCGCGGCGGCCCAGGCGCTGTCCAGTACGTCCGGACCGCGGCTAATACGGGCCTGGGCGTAATGGTGCGGCAGCGGCCCCACGCCGGGTAAAGCGGTCCAGTCGGGGAGACTGTTCGCGGCGCAGTGCAGCTTCATATAGCCGGCGTCCGCGTGTAGAAGCCGCACACGCCTGGCGAAATGCGGTTCCAGGTTATCGGAGCCTACAAGCTTGAGAAATGTCTTGCGGGGATCGGCATTGGACAGCACGACGCGAACCAAAATCTCGGTACCGTCTTCCAATTCCACGCCGACGGCCTGATTGTCATGAATAATCGTTCGGGCCACGCCGGCGTTTGTCCGAAACTCCGCACCGGCGGCCTCCGCCGACTCTCGGAGCGCCGTCGCGACTGCGCCCATGCCGCCCCTGGGATAGCCCACCTTGCCTATGGCGGCGAGCTGGTTGGATACGGACGCGTGGAACGCTCGGTACAAGAGCGCCCCCGGCGCATCCGTGCTGCCCGAATCGTAAGTTGAAACCGTCGCGGCCTTCATCTCGTTCGACTCGAAAAATTCGTCGAGAATTCCTCGGGTGGTCCCCATGATCAGCTTATGGAACAGGTCTTCCCTGGCCGTGCCTTCGAATTTGCGGGCGAACTCGCCGAATGTCGGGGGCGGCGTCAAAAGGTAAGGCTCGAACATCTCTCCGGCGTCAGCCCAGAATTTCGCCCACTGAGGGTATGAGGCCGCGTCATGACGGGATATCCGCCCGATGGATTCGAGGGTCCGGTCGAGGTCATTCGAGAAGAGCAGGTGCTTTCCGGAGCTGAACGGCTGAAACATCTCCGGTTCCCGGTTATAGACGTGCAGGCCGTAGCTCTCCAGTCGCATGTCTTGCAGAATCTTTGGGTGGAAGAGCACGAAGCTGTGCGCGCAGGTGGAAAAATGAAAGCCGGGTATCAGTTCGTCGGTCGCGCAAGCGCCGCCGACCTTGGCGTTGCGCTCGAGCCCCAGAACGCGCAGCCCGGCTCTGGCCAGGTAGAAGGCGGCCACGAGGCCGTTGTTGCCGCATCCGATGATGATCGCGTCGTAATCCATAACCATTCGATCAGTCTCGCTCCACGCGCCGCCGGAAACTACACGCATTTCACCAGCCTTGGCGGCTTGAAGTCGCAAACGGGAGGCCCTTTCCGGTCCGACGTGTGAATCCGTTTCAAAGCATCCGGTCGCCCAGAAGCTCCCGCGTCTCCCGCACGGTGGCGCTGGAAATCTCGAGCAACAGCCCTCCGTCCGAAGTGAACGACATGAAGGTCGCTCCCTCGTCGGCCCATCGAGCGGCGTCCTTCGGGCTTCTGCCAAGATGCGGGCCGCCCGCGATACCGTGCCGTTTGACCGCCGCGAGCATTCTTTGGACGCAGTCTTCGATGTCGGGGTGGGTGGTCTGACCCGGGATGCCGAGCGACGTTGAAAGGTCGCCGGGGCCGATGAGTATCGCGTCAAGACCCGGCACCGAGGCAATCTCGTCGATATTGTCGATACCTGTTCCACTCTCGACCTTGACCGCCACCAGCACCTCTCGATTCTGGGCCTCGGCCCACTCCCCGGCGTCGGCCGATTCGAAGCTGTTGAAGATGCCTCGATTCAGCATGCCCCTCATTCCGACTGGAGGATACCGGCACCAGCTAACGACTTGCTCCGTTTCGTCGGCGGTTTCGACGTGAGGCGCAACCACGCCCATCGCTCCCGTATCGAGCGTGCGCGCAACCAAATGGTCGGCGAGACTCGTCGGTCCGGCGATGGGCACGATTCCGCTGTTCTTGGCGGCGATGCTCATTTGGGCGATGTCTTCGTATGACGACCGGCTGTGCTCCATGTCCATGTAAAACCAGTGAAAGCCCGCCCTCCCGAATATCTGCGCTACGGCCGGTGAACCGAACGCCACGCTGAACGCGCCGATGCACACCCGACCCTCGCGAAGCGCCCTGGTTACGGGGTTGACCCACGGGCTGATAGCGTTGAGCTGTCCGGTCGAACCCATCCGTGATGTCCTTTCTCGATCACTGACCGCAATTCCTGTGGCCTCAGCATAGAACAGTTGCAGCCGCCGGGATTCTGCCGGACCGTGACCTTACGGATACCCGGTTCACGCGCCGGCGAGCAGATCGCCGCAATCGAGGTCCGTTATGGCCGCGGCATAGCGCTCAAGCTGGACTTGCTGAATCTGGACGGCCCGATCGCCGCCGCGCTGTTGGAGGTCCTGGGCTTCGATAGCCATCAGGTCTGCGAGATTCTGAAGATGCCCGAGTCGATAGTCGGTCAGGCATTCTTCAAAGGAGTAGCCTTCGACTCCACTCGCTAGCAGCCTCTTGTGGTACGACTCCAAGAGCATCATTTCCGACGCCCGGCGAAGCTCCGTGTCCAGACTGCCCCCGTAGAACCTGGCGAGATCCAAAACGCCCCGCGCCCGCACGACAAGCTGAAAATCGACAACCGCAAAATCGCCTGATCCGCGCTCCGGCGAAAACAGGACGTGCCGGATCTTGATGTCGTTGAGAGCTATCGTGAGAGGCGGTCGAGATTGAAGATCGAACAGGTCCATGTAGTGGTCTTTGATGGCGGCTCCGATTTCCCGGACCGATTCCGGCAGCGGTCCGTCAAAGCTCCGCACCGGATGGCCCGTTATCTCGACGCTGAACGACTTGTTGAATGGTTGCAGCCAGTCGAGCTGGTGCAGCCGAGGGCTGTCCCACCATTCGGCGTGAAGACTTGCCAACCGGTCCGTAATCAGCTCGGCCTCGTCAACCGTGCAGCCCGGAATCTCATCGACTACTCGATATCTTCCCAGGTCCTCCAGCAGCAACAGGCTTTTCCCCGAATCCTCGTCGAACGCGCTGAAGTAGCGGCGCGGCGTGTGCATTTGCAGATTGGGCGCGACCTCTTCGTAGAAGCGCACCTCGGTCCGGTTCGCCTCGGCCACGAACTTGCGGAGCTCGATTTCAGACGGATGGAACTTGGTGATTATCGACATGGGAGCGCCCGGCTCGACGTGATCGTATTCAAGGACGATTCGATCGAGCCGGCCCAGATTGCCCTTGCGGACCGACGCCGGATCGACTCGCACCGACTCCACGGTTGCGTCCGTTATCACCCCGGACTCGCGCAGCGCGTCGGTTAACCAGCAAGGACTCAACTCCTCCGGCCCGTCGGGAATGTTCATCGCGGTCAGAGAGGGTTGACGTCCGGCTCGGACGCTGGACGCCAGCGTTCGATGAGGCTGAATTTCGGGGGAGTCTGGCTGTGTTCGGCGGGCGGGCGGGTGAAATTGAAAATGGGATTCATATAGCATGTGTATAACATTGCGGCTCGTTATTTGAGAGGAGACGGTTCGATGGCGCAAGCAGCTGTAGCGGGTGGTATTGTCAAGGTTCACGGCCCGGACGCGTCGCTGGACCCGTGGCCCATTCCCGCGGAGCAAGTCCTCTCGGGCAACCCCGAGGCGAACGGAAGCGTGTTGTGGCAATCGGAATGCAAGCGATTTCTTAACGGCATCTGGGAATGCGCGCCCGGTTCGTTTACGTGGGACTACACCTGGAGCGAGACCATATACCTGCTCGAGGGTCACATTCTGATAACCGACAGCGAGGGCAACGAAACCGAGGTGTCCGCCGGCGACCTGATCTTCGTGCCCGCGGGAACCAAGTCCACGTGGGTAATCACCGAGCACGTCCGCAAGGCGTACCACATTTACTCGGAAACACCTGTAGAGCTGTAGGCCGGAATTGAGGCTGACAGCCGGCTCGTCCCAATTCCAACGGTCCTTGACGCGGTAGCGGGCGAATGACTTCCGGAGCGCGGTCTTTCCAGGTTCCGCCGTTTCTCCGTGTGGGAAGCGGGGCGCTCAGGGCGCTTGGGGAGGCGCTGGCTGAGCTTGGCGCGCGGCGCGCCCTCCTTGTCACGGATTCCGTCATGGGGAAGTCGGAGTGGATTCCGCGAATAGTCGAGCTTTGCGACGCGCAGGGCGTGAGCGTTACGAAAATCGACAGCGTCGACTCGGAACCCACGTCGATCGACGTTGACAACGCGCTGGCCGCAGCCCGCGCAAGCGGCTGCGACTCGATGATCGGATTCGGCGGCGGCAGCGCGCTGGATACGGCCAAGTCGGCGGCGCTGCTGGTGGTGAATGGCGGCTCGATCGTCGATTACGAAGGGCGTCACAAGTTTCCCAAGCCTGGGATTCCCGTCGTGGCGATCCCGACTACCGCCGGAACGGGAAGCGAGGTTAGCCGCTACGTGGCGATCACCGATCCGGTGCGTGACGTAAAGATGCTGTTGACAAGCGATTTCCTGCTGCCGACGGCCGCTATAGTCGATCCCGCTCCGACCGTAACGATGCCCGCCAGCGTAACCGCCGCGACCGGAATCGACGCGCTTACCCACGCAATCGAATCGTACGTTGCGAAAACCGCGCATCCCATGTCGGACGCGATGGGCATTTCGGCCGTAACCAGTATTTCGAACAGTCTCGCGCGGGCGTTCAACCAGCCCGACGACCTGGAGGCCAGGGAGACGATGTCGGTGGCCGCCATGCAGGCGGGAGTCGCGTTTTCCAACGCTTCGGTCGCGCTCGTGCACGCGATGGCCCGACCCTTGGGCGCGCACTTCCACATTCCGCACGGCGTATCCAACGCGATGCTCCTGGAAACGGTGATGTCGTACAGCATTTCCGGCGCGCCGGAGCGGTTTGCCGCCATAGGGCGCGCGATGGGCGCCCGCGACGGGGACGGCTCGGACGAGCGCGCGGCGCGGGAGGCGGTCAGACTGGTCGGGGACCTGTGTCGAGAGCTTCAGATTCCGTCGCTCGCCGAATGGGGTGTCGAGGCGGAAACCCTGAAGGGGCTGGCTCCCAAGATGGCCCAGGACGCCATCGACAGCGGCAGTCCCGCCAACAACCCCCGCGTGCCTTCAGCCGATGAGATCGTGGAGCTGTATCACCAGGCCTACGAGCGCTAAGTCAGCCTATAAGCTGCCCCTGTGCGGGGGGCTTATGAGTCGTCGAACTGGAATCCGTATAGCTCGGCGTCGCGCAGGTAGAACTTGAGCTTCACGCCGCCGCGAATTTCGCTTACGGTTTCGCGGCCTGACCACTTGACCGGGTGACGCACGGAATCGCCGGTAAACCGCTCGCACCGGTCGCGCGAGTATTCGTCCCAAACGTTGTTCCAGCCGTCCATGATCTCAACGTCGATATAGCCCTTAGGGCCGCAGCGGCCGTTGATGAACAAATGCGATCCGGTGGAGAACATCGGTTTTGTCTCGATCCAGCCCTCCCGCACGGTTGCGTCGAGAGAGACGTAGCCGTCGAGCCGCAGCGTCGCCAGGCAGAGATGGTGTCCGTTCTCGGAATAGCTGGCGTCGTGAGCTTCGGGAACGTCCGGGCGCTGATCGTGAGGCATTATCCACCAGTCGTGGTGGACGCTCATGCCGCCGTAATAGAACCACAATTCGTCGCCGACGATCAGCGGCTGATTCGGCGTCTCGGCGTCAAACTGGTCGTAGCTTCCATCCCCGCCCCGCGGCACGAATGGACGGTGATCGAGAAAACGGTTCCAGTTGCGACCGTCCCGGCTGTAATGCAGGTACATGTCGAGCGTGTTGTCCACCTGGTGCAGAACGTTCAGGATACCGAGGTGCATCTCACCGGCGCGCCAGGGAACGAAGCCGTAGAAAGCGTCGTCCAGATTGTCCCGCTCGTCCGGGTCCCACAAGAGTTCGGCCTCCGACCAGTTCTCCAAGTCCGGGCTTTCGAGACGGTATATGCGCCGCCGCGTACCCCAGACGCCTTCCGGACGGCCCGGCCAGACGGGCGCGAACCACCTGTCCATATCGGGATGACCGCTCCCGCCGGCGGCTCCGCCGTAACGCCCCCACAGCACGTATTTGTTGTCTACCTCATCGTAGGTGAGGACCTCAACATCGCTGCGCCAGCCCGGGATGATCGGATTGTCCTCGTGAGGCGTCCAGTCGATTCCGTCGGGCGAGTAGTCGAGGTTCAGACCGCCAGGTGATCGTCCCTGCCTTGACGTGTTGAGGTTCAGGTAGACCATCTTGTAGCGGCGCGAGGGGTCTTGGGCTAGAGGGTCGAGCATGATCGACGGGCAGCCCTTCATTACGACCGTCGGATCGAAGACGGCGTTCGTGTCGTAGCCGTCGATGAAATGCTTGCCAAGGGCGGGTTTTTCCCAGTTCAGGCCGTCCGCGGACTGCGCGTAGTAGAGGCGTTCTCTGCTGGGCAGGCCCTTGGAGAAGTACTCGTAAAAGTCCTCGTACCAGCACTTGTAGAGGTCCTCGGCGGGGTCCTTGATTACGTTGAAGGCGCTCGTGCGGAAATAAGTGGTGACCTCCCAGGGTTTGTCGCGCTGGATGATCGGGTTGGCCGCATGTTTGACGGGAGCGTGTTGACGGCGGGTGACGTTCTTCACCACGGCTATGACGTCGTCGTCGATGAATAGCTGCCGCGTGTTTCCGACATCCTTGTTCACCGTGTCGCGTGAATATGCAACGTGCATGGTGACCCCCTATCATGGCTCGTGCGCGAGACGCGCGCAGGCAGCGAATATAGCACCAGTGGAAACTTAGGACGCGAACATTGCGTAATCAAGTCGATCTGACAGTTCTGACCAGGGACGGCCGCGAAGAGCCGCTGCGAGTGGAGGTCAAGGCTGTGCGCGGCTCGGGATTTACCGGTCGCGACCGGGAGGCCGTCCGCCGCATGAGCGACGACCGCCGTCGGGATGGGAAATCCTGGACCGCTAAAGAGCTGTGGACTTACCGGATCAGCCCCTATCTGCTCACTACCGATGAATCGATCGACGTCCAGGGGCCGCTGACCGGCGGCGAGGTCGAAGCCGTGGCCGTGTTCACGGGTAAGAGCGTGTTTGTTGGAGTGGGCAGCGATCAATGCGACCGTGAGATGGACGCTTACTATCTGGAAAAGCCCAAGCAAATGTGTCCGCATCCGCTAAGCCAAAATGTATGGAAGCTGGACGACGTGCAGGACCACTGGGACGAGCTTCAGCTTGAGTCCCAGGTTCGGGTTGGCGATGACGTGGTGAATCTGCATCGATTTAGCATGTCGGAGCTTGTTCCGCTCGAGACGTGGATCGACTATTGCGATCTCCGCACCGGCCCCTTCGCGACGGTTTTCTATTGCGGCACGGGGGCAACGGTCCCCGAGCTGGACAATGAGCTTGAACGTTTGGGACTTCCACCGGAAGCGGCCCACGGAGTCGGCGACGAGTTCAGAATGCGGCTGTACGATCCGGTCCTAGACCGAGAGATACGGCATTCATACATTGTCAACATTCTCGGTGACGATTTGGAGGAGCGGCGAGCGCAAGCTTCGCTGTCCGGTAAGGCGGCCGACTAGCCTGACCTGAGGCTCCGGCGCTAGCGTCCGGTCAGACCACTAAGCGCGATTCCCCTTATGAAATACCGCTGCGCGGCGAAGAAGAGGACGAGAATCGGAACCAGCATTATCACGCCGGACGCCATCAACTGATTCCACGGAGGAATGGCTCCCGTGGTCCCCTCCACCAGGAAAGCGCGAAGCGCCAGGGCGAGAGTCCGCCACGTCTCGCGGTTGAGGAAGATGAGGGGGCTATGAACTCGTTCCAATGCGACTGGACGGAGAATATGGCGACGGTGGCAAGCGCGGGACCCGTCAGCGGCAGAATGATGTTCCAGTAGATTCGGATATATGAGGCTCCGTCGGCCAGGGCGGCTTCATCGAGCTCCTTAGGCAACTGCAGCATGAACTGACGGACGAGGAAAATGAAGAACGCGCCTCCGCCGAACCAGAAGGGCACGATGAGCGGCAGCGGCGTATCGATCCAGTGCATATATCTAAACAGCACGAACTGTGGAACGAGCGTGACGATTCCCGGCAGCATCATCGTGGAAAGCATGAGAACGAACATGGGATTGCGCCCCGGGAAGCTGATTCTCGCAAACCCGAAGGCGACCATGGAGCTGGTAATGATCGTGCCGATCGTGGCGAGGACTGTGACAAAAACGCTATTGAGGAAGAACCGGTGAATGCCGGTATCGACCCAGACGTCGATGTAGTTATTCCACGCGACGGGATAGGGGATTAGCTCGGGCGGAAACCGAAACTCGTTACCCGACTCCTTGAGCGACGTGGACAGCATCCAAAACAGCGGAATCGATGATACGAGACCGATTATCGTTAGCATCGTGTAGCTCGACGATATCAGCGAGACTCGGCGCAGGTTGTAATACCGACCTCGCCTGCGAATCGGTCCGGTAATGACGTTCGTATCGGTCGTTATCGCCTACCTCACAAAGCCACTGAGCAGGCCGGCTCGAGGTTTCGTCTAACGCCCGGTCAGTCCGCTGAGCGCGATTCCCCTGATGAAATACCGCTGCGCGGCGAAGAAGAGGACCAGAATCGGGACCAGCATGATGATGCCGGACGCCATCAACTGATTCCACGGCGGAATCGCCGCGAAATCGGAAGCGTCCACCAGGAACGACCGCAGGGCCAGAGCCAGAGTTCGCCACGTCTCGCTGTTGAGAAATATGAGCGGAGCTATGAACTCGTTCCAATGCGCCTGTACGGAAAATATGGCCACAGTGGCTACCGCCGGCCCTGTTAGCGGCAGAATGATGTTCCAGTAGATTCGGAGATATGAAGCTCCGTCGGCCAGGGCGGCTTCATCAAGCTCCTTAGGCAGCTGCAGCATGAATTGACGGACCAGGAAAATAAAGAACGCGCCTCCGCCGAACCAGAACGGGACGATGAGCGGTAGTGGGGTATCTAACCATCTCATATATCTGAACAGAACAAACTGAGGAACGAGCGTCACGATTCCCGGCAGCATCATTGTGGACAGCATGAGAACGAACAGAGCATTGCGCCCTGGGAAGGTGATTCTGGCAAATCCGAAGGCGACCATGGAGCTCGTAATGATCGTGCCTATGGTGGCGAGCGAGGTAATCAGGACGCTATTCAGGAAGAACTTGTGTATCCCTGTGTCTCCCCAGACATCGATGTAGTTGCTCCATGCAACGGGGTACGGGATAAGCTCGGGCGGAAACCGAAACTCGTTGCCCGATTCCTTCAGCGACGTGGACAGCATCCAAAGAAGCGGAATCGATGATATGAGGCCGACTATCGTAAGCGCCGCGTAGGCCAGCGATGTCAAAGAGAATCGACGAAGGTCGTAAAACCGGCCCCGTCTGCGAATCGCCCCCGCAACCACTTTGGTATCCGTTGTCATAGCCGGGTCCACTGGCTAGTTCCCCGCGCCTTCGTAGTAGACCCACCTGCGTGCGATCAGGAACTGGATCAGGGTAAATATCATGATAATGGCCAGCAGAACCCAGGCCACGGTCGCGGCATATCCCATTTTGAAGAATTCGAAAGCGTTCTGATACAACCAAAGCACGTAGAACAGCGTGGCGTTGACCGGGCCGCCGGCGGTAGCGATAAACGCCACTGTGAACACCTGGAACGATCCTATTATCCCTATAACGAGGTTAAAGAAGATTACGGGCGTTATCATCGGCACGGTCACGTGCCAGAAGCGTCGCAACAACCCCGCGCCGTCGATTGCGGCGGCCTCGATCAGCGTCTCCGGGACGCTCTGAAGTCCGGCCAGGAAGATGACCATCTGCGGCCCCACGGTCCACAGGCTCATGATTACGAACGCCGGCTTCACCCAACGCGGATCACCCAGCCAGTAAACGGGGGGAATCCCGACCAGGCTCAACGCCCAGTTAAAGAATCCGAAGTCCAAATTGAACATGTAAACGAACAGGATCACTGACGCTACGGTCGGCGTTACCGTCGGCAGGTAGAAGATCGTCCTGTAAGTGTTAATTCCACGAAGCTTCTGATTCAGCGCCAGCGCCATTGCCAGCGCCAGCCCGATCTGAAGCGGCACCGAGATGAAGGTGTAGTAAGCGGTGTTGCCAAGCGCAACGTAGAAGAGTTTGTCATGGACCATTCGATTGAAGTTGGCGAAGCCTATGAATTTAGGCGGCGTAAGCAAGTCGAACTGAGTGAACGAGATCACGGCAGAGTAGATCATGGGATATGCCGTGAAAATCAGAAATCCGAGCACCCATGGGGCGATAAAGAAGTAGCCCCAGGCGTAGCGCGTCGCCCTGGCGCCTCCAGACCACAAACGCCGCTGCGGGCGCACGCGCCCCACGTTTGCAGCCGTCATGCGTTTGAGTTGAAACGCGGCATGATCACGCTAGCGCCTTCCTGGAGAAAGGCTCTGGTAACACCGTAGCGGATCATCCCTACGTCCAATGTGCATGTGTTCCGAACACTGGCGCCCGGGGCTGACAGCCCCGGGCGCCAAGTATGCGCTATGCCCTACTGGTTCTCCGCCAGTACTGCGTCGATGTCGGGTTTGACGTCGTCCATCGCTTCCTTGGCGGTCTTGTTCTTGAGAACAATCTCGTCGTAGGCGGCCCCAAAGAGCTTGTTCATCTCGTTATAGCCGGCGGGCTGAGTGAACTGCCGCTTGAGGCCCTCGAACGCGGCTATGTATGCCTCGATGTCTTCCCACGGCTTGAGAGAGTTCTTGAACAAGTCGCTGCGCCACAGAGATTTGCGCGTCGGTCCGCTGAATCCAAGCGAAACGTGGACCTTGACGCCCTCGTTGGCGATGTACCTCACTAGATTCCAGGACTCCTCCTCCTGCTTCGTGCCGGCAAAGATTCCGTACCCTTCCGGCGCGTCTCTCGACTGATCATCGCCGTTGGGCATCTTGTGCATCGGAACGAGGCCGGGATTGATCTGATCGGTGATCTTGGTGAAGAACTGGCGGTGCGACTGATAGATCGCGATCTTGTTGCTGAACAGCATCGCCTGGTTCCCACCGGGGAAGTTGCGAGCGAATTCTCGCGGAGGGGCGATCCCGTCGTGCAGCAGACCGACAGCGTACTCCCAGCCAGCGACGGCCTCGGGGCTGTTGCCGACGAATGCCGTGGGCGAGAAATGGTCGTCCCAGACCGCGCCGCCGAATCCCCACGCCCACAGATAGATGAGCTTCATGGCCGACGGGATTTCGTTCGTCCCGAAAATCTTGTCCTGACCTTCGCCGGTGACGGATGCCGCGGCCATCTCCCGGTACTTGTCGATGGTCCACTCTCCGGCCTGGAATAGTTCCCACGGGTCGCCCATTCCGAGCGGTTCCACGAGATCTCTGTTGTACACGAACATCCAGGGGCCGGAAAAAGTGGGCAACGAGTAAATCTTGCCGTCGATGGTGTTGGCTTCAATGAGTCCGTCATTGAAGTCCGCGGCGTCGAACTCCTTGTCGAGATTGATGAACTCGTTCAGCGGCTTCAGCGCGCCCTTCGCCGCGAACGTCGCCGTCAACTGCGGGTGGTTGTACATCACGTCGCCCGGGCTGCCCCCGGCTATGCTCGTGAGTATCTTGACCTGATAGTCGCCCCAGGGAATCTTGACGTAATCAACCTTGACGTGCGGGTTGAGGGTTTTGTAGTTGTCGACGATCAGGTCCCGGACCTTGTCGATGTCTACCCAAACGTAGTCGAAGAAGACGACAGTGGCTGCCGCCGGCCTGGGCTTCTCAACCTCGACCGTTACGATCTTCTCGACCTCCTTTATTACCTCTACTTCTACGACCTCGGGCTCGCCGCATCCGGCAAGAGCCGCCAGTCCCAACGTGCCGGCGCCGGCGGCAAGGCCGGTACGCATCAGTCTTCTTCTCGAAAGCAGTCTTCCAGTCATGCATACTCTCCTGTGAAACAGTTACGAGGCGCTGTAAATTCGCCTCAACATACGGCTTGTTTTCCAAGACCAACTACAAGGCGCCGGAAAATCCGGCCAACCTGTATGAAAAACAGCCGTGTTCGTCCTATCCGGCTAGAGCTCTCCAACACCCCCTTTTCGACGATACTCGCAGCGGGTGCACGACCCAAGCGGTCTCAATTCGATCGCAGCCCCGCTCCCCGCGAGCTCCTATGACCGATTGATTGGAAGTGTAGCGCAAAGCATCATCGCGGTGTCCAGCTAGTATGTGCCGAGAATCAAGCTGATACGCGTCCGCAACTGGTCGATGGAGTAACGACGTCAACTTAACATAATGGCGGCTACGGCGCGGCTGCCAGGCTATGGGAGGATCACGTGCACATTCTCGCGACGGTGCCTGTCGACAAGATCGCTCATGCTCGATTGGGCAGCGTATTCCCAATTCTGACCGCCGAAAATGACGACCACGAGACGCTATTGAGGGTATCTGAGGAAGCGATCGGCATCATTTCACGCGGCACGGCTCCTATCGACGCGGAAATAATGGATGCGGGGCGACGAATGCTCTTCATCACCCGAACCGGGGCCGGCTTCGAGAACATCGACATCGACGCCGCGACGGAACGGGGGATCCCGGTGGTTCACGCCCCCCTCCTGGGAGATTCGGTCGCCGAGGCGACCTTTGCGATGATCCTGTCGCTTACGAAAAAGCTCCGCTATTGGCACGAATCGCTCCTGACGGGCAATTGGGACCGCAGAATCTTCGAGCGGACGTACGAGCTGCGCGACAAGACTCTCGGCATCGTCGGATTGGGGAGAATTGGCGCCGAGGTTGCGCGGCGCGGACACGGGTTCAAGATGCGCGTGACCGCGTATGACCCATACCTGCCGGAATCCAGAGCCACGGAGCTAAACGTCTCCCTGCTGCCGCTTGACCAGTTGCTCGCGGAGTCGGACATTATTACCGTTCATGCGGTTTCGACCCCGGAAACCGACGCTCTGATAAACCGCGTAAATATCAAGAAGGTCAAGAAAGGCGCTTACTTTCTAAACTTCGCTCGCGGGGCACTGATCGAAAATCTCGACATCTTGCATGAAGCGCTGCTAGACGGACGGCTCGCGGGCGTCGGTCTCGACGTGTTCCCCGACGAGCCTCCCACGGATCTGGATCATCCTCTGTTTTCACATCCGAATTTCGCGGGTTCCCCGCACGTCCTCGCGTCGACGGCGGAGTCGGAGGCTCGCTGCTACCGCTCGATGTGCCGCGACGTGCTTGCCGTGCTTCGCGGCGAGCGGCCTGAGTGGTGCGTGAACCCCGAAGTCTTCGACTCGCCAAACCTCCGCACCGAGGGGCGAATCGGCGGCGACAAGGGGCTCGGGGCTGGAGGTCCCTGATGAATGTCAATCCACTCGCAGGAGTTTGGGACTCGGGGCGGGCCGCGGTAGGCACCTACATCATGTACGACCGCGAGATTACGACGGTCCAGATCGCGGCGGCCGCGGGACTCGACTTCATCGTGTTCGACATGGAGCACCGTCCGCACGACTACGAGACCATTCACGATATGGCACAGGTCGCGCGGCTCGCGGGAATCGCCCCGATTGTCGGCCCGGCGGAGATAGCCGAGTATCCGATTTCGCATGTTCTCGACATGGGGGCGTCCGGCGTCATCATCCCGCACGTGGAGACGCCCGAGGAAGTAATGCTTGCGGTAAACGCCGCCCGGTATCCGCCGCGTGGACGCCGGGGACGGGCGGGAACAGCCGGTCACAATCTTTATCACGCTCCCGAATCGACCGTGGACGAGCTGCGGCATTACGACTCTGACGTTTCGCTGTTTCTCAAGGTTGAGGCTGAGCACGCAATCCATCGAATTGACGAGCTGCTGGCGCCGGACGGTGTAGACGGCGTGATGATCGGACCGCTCGATCTGTCGATAAACATGGGTATCCCCGGACAGACCACCCACCCGCGTCTGCTGAAACTGGTCGATCGGGTGCGAGACGCGTGTCTCGATCAGGGGCTGCGTTTTGGCGACTACGTCGGGTCGCCGGACGACGTGGCGGCGGCCGTCGACGCTGGAGCGAGCTGGGTGATCGTGGGCAGTGAGATGGACGCGCTGAGCGACGCCTGGCGCCGCGCCGCGGCGTCGGTCCGCGAATAGCCGGTCGCGCCGTTTTCTGTCCTCTATTTCGTTAATTCCCGCGAAGGATGCCCCCATACGGGCCGGAATCCAGTCTCAATACAACTCCGCAGTCAAGTCCTTCCAGTCTGGATTGCCTTCCTCGATCAGCCGGAGCTTCCATGCTCGCTTCCATTGCTTTAGCGCCTGCTCGCGCCCAATCGCCGCTTGCATCGAGTCGTGGGCCTGGTACCAAACCAGCCTGCGAATGCCGTAACGCTTCGTGAACCCTTCTACCAAGTCGTGTCTGTGCTGCCAGACCCGCTGAACCAGGCTGGAAGTCACACCGATGTACAACGTGCCGTTGCGGTTGCTGGCGAGTATGTACACGCATGGCTGTTTGATGTGCGTGTCCTTCGTTCCCCAGGACCGGCCTTGGATCGACTCCCGGCAACCGTTGACGAGCATGACGCTAACGCAAGCCGCGCACTGGCCGCCCCGCCCCCTCTGGATTCCGGCCTCCGCCGGAATGACGATAGGAGAGGCGGAATGACGATTGGGGAGGTGGATCGACTCCCCGCAACCGTTGACGAGTGTGACGCTAACGCAGGCTGCACGTTAGACGCCCCGCCCCCCTCTGGATTCCGGCCTCCGCCGGAACGACGATAGGGGAGGCGGAATGACGATGCGGAGCCAGCATGAGGCTCACGCAGAGGGGCGCCTTCCCCTTTCCCTCTGCAACCTTGCAACTTCTGTCAACGAATTACCTGACATTTACAAGAATGACAGGACTAGCCTCGCAAAGTCACAGCAATCGCCGTTCCGAATGACTGAAACGCGGCGAGGCGCCTATGAATCGGCGAACTGGAACCCATATAGCTCGGCGTCGCGCAGATAGAGCTTGAGCTTGACGCTGCCGGGGATTTCGTTGACCGTCTCGCGGCCCGACCACTTGACCGAGTGACGCACGGCGTTGCCGGTGAATCGCTCGCACTTGTCGCGCGAATATTCGTCCCAAACGTTGTTCCAGCCGTCCATGATCTCAACTTCGATAAAGCCGTTGGGGCCGCAGCGGCCGTTGATGAATAGACGCGATGCAGTGGAAAACAGTGGTTTCGTCTCGATCCACCCCTCTCTAACGGTTGCATCCAGAGAGACATAACCGTCGAGCCGCATGGTGGCCAGGCACAAGTGATGGCCATCGTGGGCGAGGTTGGGATCAAGGGCTTCGGCGACGGTAAGCCCCTCGCCCGCGCCGTGTATCCACCAGTCGTGATGTACCCGGTGCCCCCCGTAGTAGAACCACAACTCATCCCCGACGACGAGCGGCTGATTGGGCGTTTCAACCATGAACTGGTCGTAGCTGCCAGCGCCGCCCCGCGGAACGAACGGTCGATGGTCGAGCATACGCTTCCAATCGACCCCATCGCGGCTGTAAAGCAGGTAATTGTCCATTGTGTTGTCCACCTGGTGAAGCACGTTGAGGATGCCCAGGTGCAGCTCGCCGGCTCGCCAGGGCACTAGTCCGTAGTACGCATCGTCGAGATTGTCGTCATCACCAGGGTCCAAAACCAGTTCCGGGCGACTCCAGTTGACCATGTCGGCACTTTCGAGCCTGTAGATCCGCCTCCGAGTGCCCCATATTCCGTCTGGCTTGGCCGGCCATATTGGTCCGAACCAGGTGTCGAAGTCGGGATGTGGACTCATCGCTGGATGCCCGCCATAACGGCCAAAGATTACGTACTTTTCATCGATCGGGTCATAAGTCAGAATTTCGACATCCCCGAGCCAGACCGGAGATATGGGATTCCCTTCGTAGGCAGACCAGTCGATTCCGTCCGGTGAAAATGCCAGGCAGAGACCACCAGCATCCCTCCTGGGATTGATTTTGGGGCGGTTTGGACCCAGGAGCCGGTGAAAATAGAGCATTTTGTAGCGACGCGCTGGATCGGGGTCGCGATCGTCGATCAGTACCGACGCACTACCGAACATCTCGTCGACTGAATGCGGAAAGATGGCATTCGTATCGTTTCCGTCTATCACCTGTTTTCCCAGCGCAGGTTTTTCCCACTTAATTCCGTCTTCGGACCGTGCGTACAGGTTCCGCTCATGCAGTGTGGGTCCCTGATCTTCGTACCCGAAGAATCCGTACAAGTCCTCGTACCAGCACTGAAATGCGCCGTCGGGCGCCTCCCGGCGGACGCTGAAGTTGGAGGTTCGAAAAAAGGTCACTGCCTCCCAGGGTTTGTCGCGCACGATGATCGGGTTGGCCGGATGTTTGACGGGACTGTGTTGACGGCGGGTGACGTTTTTGACCACGGCGATGACATCGTCGTCGATGAAGAGCTGCCGCGTCGCGCCGACGTCTTTGTGAACCTTATCCGCGGAATATGCTACGTGCATCTGGTCACCATCCCCTCTCGGTCGTGGGGCTATCCGAAGGCAAGGGTCTAGTTCCCATCGGGTTGTTGTTTGCGGTTGGCCGGCGGCTGCTTCGACCCTGCCCCCAGACTTCCCGTCAGTTACGATATCCGTTATTCGACCCCTCGACACAATGCGGCGCGGACGCTGAGCCTGGAGTGGGACGTTGCCCCGGGGTATTTGGCAATTTACGGCGACAACGCGCCGCCGGGCACCGTAAGCGTTAGTCGGAGATGCCGGAATCATGACCCTGGGTTCGGAAGAACAACCGCTGTGGAGTCCCGGTCCCGAGCGGGTCGACAAGTCTGAGATGACTCGCTTTCGGCGATTCGCCGAGAAGCGAACGGGCAAGAGATTCGCAGGGTACGCCGACCTCCACGAATGGTCGGTGAACGAATCTGCCGCCTTCTGGGAACTGCTGGCGAAATTCAGCGGCGTCGTGTTTAACCGTCCGGCTCACACTATCAAGGGGCCCGACCGGATGCCGGGCACGGAATGGTTTGCCGGTGCTCGCTTGAACTACGCGGAAAACCTGCTGCGATACCGGGACGACCGCACGGCCATCGTCACAGTGAACGAGGCCGGCGGTCACGAACGGTATTCCTACTCCCAGCTCTATCAGACGGTGGCGAAGTGCGCTCGGGCTTTGGAAGGACTTGGGATCGGTCCGGGAGATCGCGTGGCCGGGTATACCGTGAACGGCCCCGAAGCCATTGTCGCCTTGCTCGGCTGCGCGGCGGTCGGGGCGGTCTGGAGCTCGTGTTCGCCCGATTTCGGCCCGGCCGCGGCCGTGGACCGGCTTGGGCAAATCAGACCGCGCCTCTTGCTCGCCAGCGACGAATACAGGTACGGAGGGAAGCGAATCGATTGCCTGGAGACCGTTCGACATATCGAGCGGTCGGTCGGCGCGATAGAGCGAGTCGTCGTAATTCCCTACGGACCGGACCTGTCGCAGGAACTGGATCCGGGATGGCTCGAATGGCGGGCATTCCTTGGCGTGGACGGCGCGGGCGAGATCGACTTCGCTTATTTGCCGTTCGATCATCCGCTTTACATCCTGTTTTCCTCCGGCACCACCGGCGCGCCGAAGTGCATCGTTCACGGAGCCGGCGGTACTTTGCTCCAGCATAGAAAGGAACATCTGCTGCACACGGGGCTTGGCCGCGACGACGTTCTCTTCTACTTCACGACCTGCGGTTGGATGATGTGGAACTGGCTGGCTTCGGCGCTGGCCGGGGGCGGCACTATTGTTCTATATGACGGATCCCCGGCTTACCCCGACCTCAACGCGCTTTGGCGGATGGCCGCCCAGACAGGCGTCACGGCGTTCGGCGCCAGCGCGTCGTTCATCGAAGCGTGCATGAGATCGGGACTGTCGCCTCGGACGGTCGCCGATCTTTCGCGCGTCCGAACGGTCCTGTCCACCGGATCGCCGCTCTCGGCGGAAGGCTTTCGCTGGGTGTACGAGCATGTTGATTCCGACCTGTTGCTGGCATCGATCTCCGGCGGAACCGACATCGTCTCGTGCTTTGTGCTCGGCAATCCCAACCTGCCGGTCTTCGCCGGACAAATACAGTGCGTCGGCCTGGGACTGGACGTGGCCGCGGTCGACTCGTCGGGCAAAGCGATAGTCGGCGAGAAAGGCGAACTGGTCTGCCGCCGTCCGTTTCCGTGTATGCCGATCTATTTCTGGAACGATCCCAACGGACGGAAATACAAGGAGGCGTACTTCACGGATTATCCAGGCTGGTGGCGACACGGCGACTACATGGCGATTACCGAACGGGGGGGCGTAGTCATCTATGGCAGAAGCGACGCGACGCTGAACATTCGAGGGGTCCGAATCGGCACTGCCGAGATATACCGTCCGCTGGAATCCCTGCCGTGGATTTTGAACAGTCTGGCAATCGAACAGCGCGCCGGTCGCGACGTGGAGATTGTTCTGTTTGTGATCCTCAAGGAGGGTATAAAGCTTACGTCCGAATTCGAATCGGAGATCCGCTCGGTGATTCGGCGGCAGGCTTCACCCCGTCATGTACCCGGGCGCATTCATGCGGTGGCGGATATACCTGTCACCCGCAACGGCAAAAAGGCGGAGCTTGCCGTGAAGAAAGTCGTTGAAGGCGACCGGATTCCGAATCTCAACGCCCTGGCCAATCCCGGGTGCCTCGACGCCTTTCGGCAATTCGCCGCCACTGGTGCATCCAAGCCGATCTCCGATGGATAATCCGTTCATGCGGCGCTCAACTCGCAACCACCTACGGTCGCGGCTTGCGGATTGTGCATTGACGTTCCTTAGCGGGAATCAGCGAATCGGGGAGAGATTAGGCTACTGCTCATGAGAGTGATGTATTGCTGGGAGGCGGGGAGGCTTGATGTGCGGGACTTCCGCACCAATCCTTACGGTGCGCTGTTGCAAGCGGGGCTTGAAGCGCGGGGTCACCAGGTCGCCAGCGCACCCTATTATGAGCTTCGTTTCCGCGACCTGTTCGCAAACGCGCGCGCCGACGTGCTGCACATGAATCATCTCTACCACTACTACAAACATCCGTGGCGTTTGATTTCGCTGCTTCGAACGGCGCTTCTGGCGCTTTGGATCGTCCTGGCTCGAATACTCGGAATGCGGATCGTCTGGACGCTGCACAACCTGTACCCCCATGAGACCAGATCGCGCCGGATAGACAGGCTTGCCCGGCTTCTGCTGTGCCGGACGGCCGGATCGGTAATCGTTCATTGCGAAACGGCGCGCGCCGAACTGGCCCGCGAATTCGGTCGGACTCATAACGTTCACGTCGTGCCTCACGGGAACTACATCGACGCCTACCCGCCGGCTATTTCCAAAAAGGAGGCCAGACTCGCCCTCGGCCTGCCGCTCGACTCGTTCATTTTTCTGTATTTCGGCAACGTTCGCGCCTATAAAGGGATTGAAAGTCTGATTACAGCCTTTCGCGACGCCGACCTGCCCGGCGCTCACCTGGTGGTTGCGGGCAAGAGCTGGCCCGACTCCGCCGGGGCCGACATAGATATCGCGCGGCAGGCGGGATCGGAGGGCGGAATCACCACTCTGTTCAAGCCTCCCGGCGGGACGTTCGACGGTGAGGAAATCTGCGAGCTCATGAGCGCCGCCGACTTGGTGGTGTTGCCTTTTAGACAGGTGCTTTCCTCGGGATCCGTGATGCTCGCGCTTTCGTATTCGAAGCCGGTCATTTGCCCGCGGCTGGGCTGCCTTCCGGACCTCCTGCGAGATTGCCAAGGAGCGGTCCTTTACGAAGCCGGCTCGCGCGAGGGTCTGGCCGAGGCGCTGCGAACGGGCCGCAACCTCGACCCGAACGTTGCGTCGAAGGCGGCCATCGACCGTGCGCTAGAGGCTAACTGGTCTTCCATAGCCGAGAAAATGGAACGGGCGTACGAGGCGGCCTAGAGCTAACAGTTTCGTGAGTCGGGATTAGCGTCAAGAGCAGGGCGGTGCTTTGTCAGGCGGCATGGAGCGTTGAGCATATGGTTAACATAAACCATGCGTGCGACGCTCCATCAATCTGATTCGCGCGTTGAATCTGTAAGGTCTTAATCGAGCTATGTTCGGTACGAGGCGGAGGAAGGTCGTTTTTCTGAGGCGCGTCCTGCGCGGGCGGCCTCCGCTGGGCTTTGTCGACGTTGGCTCGGGCGGCCCGCTCAAGGATCCATGGACGCTTCTCAGCAGCGATCAGATCACGAAATTCGATTTCGACGCCAATCCCGACACCGATAGCGGCGGCGACGCGTGCATATCCAATCGCGCCGGCGAGGGGGTGCTGCACATCGCCCGCGATTCGCGGTCGTCTTCGCTGCATCCTCCGTCCGAGGAGTTCATGCGATGGTTCGGGAACGACTCTATGCGGGTCGTTCGCGAGGTTCCGGTGCGTCTTGACACGCTCGACAGTCTGTTCGACGGGCGCGCCGGCGAAATCGACCTGATCGATATCAACGCCGAGGGGCACGATCTGATGGTGCTCAAGGGGGCGCAAGGCATTCTGGCTGACGGGCTGGTGAAGCTGCTCAAGGTGGAGTTCGAGCTGGCCGGCACCTGGGAAGGTCAGGGCTACTTTGGCGAAATCGACGAGTTCATGCGCGGCCAGGGTTACGTGCTGGCAGACTTGCAGGTCGACTTCGCCCGTCCCGCGAACGTCAAGAGCCTCGCTGTCAAGGGGGAACCGATTTGGGGCAAGTCGTTCTACGTGCCTGGGGCGGCGCGCTGGGAGGCTCGCCGCGAGTCGGTGGAGCGCGCCCGGTTTGTCCGCGACGCGCTCGGCGGCATCGCCGCCAGCGTGCTGTTCGACCTGCCTGGGCGGGCGGTCTTTCTGGCCGGGATGCTGGAGAACCACGAACGCCCTGCGATCCTGGACTCACCGCGATACGGGATGGACTGGGTCTATCGCAGCGCCGCGCTCGAGTCGGTCGGACGTTCGTTAGGCAGCCTGGCGAGAGACGCGCTCCGCTGGGTCGCAAACTGATCGGCGCCCGCGTCCGGGTTTAGGCGCGCCTTGACTTCGGCGGAGCAGCACGAAGGGTCCCGAATATCGACCGCAACGTCGAATCCGGCGTGAGGCGGGCGCGCTGAGCGGGCGGCTGGTTGAGGACTATGATATGGGCGTCACCGCGAGGAGGCTGGAGGCGAGAATTATGGGGCTTGAAGAAAGACCACCGGTTGGAATCTGGTTGCAGGGAGACCCTGAAGAGGTCGAGGACTACCTTGAGCTCGGCATCTATGGCTTCGTGACCAATACGATCATCCTCGACGATCTCGTCGACAAATACGGCCCAATGCTGGGACTCATCGAGCGCTATCTGGAGTTAGAGCACGACGGCCCGGTCGTGGTCGAAATCGACGGGGACACGACCGAGGACATATTCGCGGTATCCAGGGTGTTCGGCCGTCTGTCGCCGCGGGTTGTGATGAAAATCCCGTGCACGAGCAAGGGACTGCGCGCGGTGGCGCGGTTGAAGGCGGTCGGACAGGACTCGATGGTCACGACAACCTTCTCGGCCAGTCAGGCCGTGGCCGCCGCCTGCGCGGGGGCTGAATACATCGCGCCGTTTGTCGGCCCCACAATCGATTCCGGCGCCGACGCGTTCGACATCGTCTCGGATATCGTGCGGGTCATTTCCGAGCGCCCCAACGGCCCGTACCTGCTGGGCGGAATAATACGCAACGCTGTCTCCGCCGACGTTGCCATTCGCGCGGGGTGCGACGGGATAGTCATTTTCCCGCACACGTACGAGGAAATGCTTCTGCATCCCGGCACGGCTGAATGGAACGCGACGTTTAGAGGCAAGTGGGACAGCATGGAGGCCAAGGGCGCCCTGGTGGGCGTGCTGGACACGGCCAGCGCCGACGGCCGCGCCGAAACGGCGATTGTCTGAACTCGCTTCACAACGCCCTGCTTAACGGCAAGGCTCTGAGTTTTCCACTACCCGTTACCGGCCTCGCCCAGCAGACGCTCGAATTTCTCATTAACGATCGCAAGGCCGACGTCGACGCCGCCGCCATCGCCAACTTCACCGCGTACAGGGCGGGGGCGCCGTGAAAGGCGAGTAGCATGACCGAGATCACGGACAGGTGGGTCACCCCCGGCCCGCAGCCGAACGGCCTACAGGCTGCCGAAGACGGCCTTTGGATGATCGACCAGAGCGACAACCACCTGTACAAGCTGGCCTACCACGACGGCTCGGTATTGGCTCGGCTGCCCACCGAGACCGATCGGTCCAGCGGCGTCACCGAGGGCGGAGGCTACGTGTGGGTTGCCTCCACCTACACTGCCCGTATCTATAAGCTGAATGGCGACGGCACGACCGTCGAGGACTACGACACTCCCGGCGCGGGGGTCGTCGAGTCTGGCGACCCGGCGCGGACCAACGTGACCGGCGCTCATGGACTGGAATGGCTCGACGACAGCAATATGTGGATTGCCGTGCCGCCGGCCGGAAGGCTCTTCCTGGTCGATCCTGGGACTATGCGGGTGCGCCGCTCAATTCCCACACCCGGCGTCCGCCCCCATGGCATCTTCGTGGTGAACGGCGATCTATGGTGCGCCGACACGGGGATGCGCAAGGTACATAAGCTCGACCCGGAAAGCGGCGCCGTCAGGACCGAGATCGACGTGCCGGACCCGGAGGTCCACGGTATGACCCTGCACGACGGCAGCATCTGGTTCTGCTGTTCCGAGACACGCCGGGTCTGCACCATTCCGCTGCCCGGATAAGCTCCCGGCAATGTCAACGCTGGGTGATCGGCCACTATAACGTCGACGCCTATGACTAGTGACGCTGGGCGCCGGGCTGATCTCATCGCACAGTCCGAGGATCACGTTCCCTATGACCCTGCGACTTTGGTTGCCTCGATGAGGTACTTCGCCGCATAGAATCCCAGTTCTTTGCCGGCTTCCAGCTTTTCCTGAAGGGCGAGCAGATACTGAAGATGGGTCTTCACGGTGAATCCGGGTACTTCCCAAGGGATGGCCTTCAGGTAGTAGACGATCGCACCTACGTCCGTGAAGGCCAGGCGGCCTTCCCACTCCTCGGCGGTTTGTATCACCAGACCTGCCGCTTCGAGCTTTGGTACATATTTTCCCAGCGTAGCGTCCGGAAATTGGGGTGCTGTATCAAAGGCCGCCATCAAATCCCAAGCCCACATTCCGTGCACCTGCTGTGTCAGAAATGCGCCTCCCCCCGAGAGGATTCGGGCCACTTCGCTTGAATTGAACGCGGCATGACGATTCAGCACCAGGTCGAACTCGCCGTCGGCGAACGGCATGGGTTCTGTATCGGAGACCGCTGACCTGACGACCGTCGCGCCCAAGCCTGAAAGCCGCTCGGTTGCCAGTTCAAAGTTGGGGAGGTAGTCCTCGGTGGCGATGACCCTCGTGGGCCAATGTTCTTGCAACCTCAGCAACTTCTCGCCGCCGCCCGTGTCCATGTCGAGGACCGACGACGAGCGCTGCATGAGCTCGGCGGCGCGATCCGGGTACGACCAATGTTCGCGCCCCCCTCCCATCCGCCCGTCGAGGTACGAGAAGTCCCAGCCGGCGAATGGCTGTTGCTCTTCCCGCAGCCACGTTTTAACGAGTTCAGCGCGATTCAACTCGACACTCCGGCCCGCCATACGGCGACCATCACACGGAAACGGCTATCGTCTGAATCTCGTTCTATCTCGGTTCTCAGTGCGGAAGATGATTCGGCTTTTTTAGGCCCGCGATCCCCAGTTACAAGCTCCATCGAACGTCGCGGCCTACCAGCTTGCCCAGAATACTTGGTAGAAAGGCCGACAGTTTCACGAGCGGGACCAGGACCCGCGGCACGGCCGGGTGGCCCTGCTTGTCGCGGCGGCGACGCTCTTCGATCCATAGCTCTTTCTGGAGCGGATAGACCGCCGTAACGAGAAACGGCCGGACGAATTTGATGGCAACCCACGTCAACGATGGAATCATCGCCAGCATCGTCGACTTCGGGCCGTCGTCGAGGAGGAGCAGCAGCCCGACGATGACTACCGCCAGCGGAATCGCAGTCGGCGCCGACGATACGATGAACACGCCGAAGACCTTCGGGAAGTAGCGACCGCTAAGCCGCCAGGACTCAAGCGCCGCCAGCGTGCCGGGCATGTTTTCGTGCACGGCGAGAAAGGGCGCCAGCAGCGTTCGACTGTGCACGTAGAGCGCTACCACGCCGATACCGAGAAACCAGACGACGCCGGCTATGGTCTGGCCGGTTGCGTCGAGCGGCGCAAACTCCCCTTGCCAGCGAAAGAGGATCACGAGCGCGCCGACGGGAACCCAAAACACGACCGTCGTGTGAACATTGGTCCAAAGGTAGCGGACCAGCCACGCCAGCCCTCTACGGATCGCCTCCGCGACTCCGAGACTCTCTTTGGCGAATCCCGCGGCGACGGTGACCATGATGACCACGGGCGCCACGGACGAAGAGATCGCGTTGAGCGCGAACAGGGCAACGGAACCGCCCGGCGCCTCGCCCGCTTCGAGCACCGTCAGGATCGCCGCCAGTGCCGCGGGAGCTGCGAAAATCGTAAGGAGCCGGACATAAAGCCACGGATTGTTGCCCAAGACCACAAGACCGCTATGGAAATAGCGCCTGCCGGTCCGCCAGCCGGTCCCGACCGCGCTTTCCGACCCGGCGGATTCAGTAGGTTGGGGCGAAGCGCCTTTTGACATCGAATGGTTTAGATTCCCGCTCCCCGCTTTCGCGGGGACGTGCTTCGTGAGAATGACGGATGGGAGGAGTACCTACTCGTCATTCCCGACTTGATCGGGAATCCAGGGGCAGGGGTGCGGCGAAGGCGAGAAGTCGGATCTGGATTCCCGCTTTCGCGGGAATGACGATTAAGGGGCCGGGAATGACCGATGCGGGGGCGGCCGGTCATGGCGCGCCGCGTACGCTCGATCATGCTGCGGCCTTTACGAATACCAGACTTTCGTCCGCCTTTGTATCCCATGTCGCCGGGCCTGCTACTCGCCTTCGCGCCGCAAGCGACCGGCGGCTGATTCGAATTCTTCGGGATAGTTCACGTTAACGGATGATCGGCCGCTTGCGTCGATGCGGGCGAACTCCTCCTCCGTGACGACGCGGAGGTCGATTAGCGAGAAGAACGATCGAATGCGCCTGTCGCCGGCGTCCACAACCTCGCGAATCGCGGCGGCGCAGTCCGTCTTGTAGATTGCATGGAGCGTCTCGAACCGTCCGTCGACGCGCGGAACGACGGCATCGTGACCGCCCGCCAGCGCGGCGAGACCTTTGATTGCCTGAGTGTCGACAAACGGCATATCGCACGCCACGACAAACACGCGCTCGTTGCTCGAAGCCAAAAGCGCCGAGAGTATCCCGCCAAGCGGGCCTACGTCGGGGAACATGTCGGCGACGCTCTTTGCGTCTACTCCGGCGCGCGCCGGACCGCCGACGACCAGCGTTTCGTCGCACACGGGTTCCAGGGCGCG
The DNA here is from genome assembly GCA_965218195.1 of Chloroflexota bacterium. Classification (GTDB taxonomy): domain Bacteria; phylum Chloroflexota; class UBA11872; order UBA11872; family VXNJ01; genus JAPOVO01. The sequence goes on along the minus strand of OZ244593.1, from coordinate 2,517,084 downwards.
GTGTACGAGCTGGAGCATGGTCAGTTGCTCGCCCGAAGGCAAAGTCAGCTTCAGCTCGGCTTTGTCCTGACCCATGCGCCTGCTGCGTCCACCGGCCAGGATCGCGCCGGTAAGAGGCGGCGTGAGCCTGGTCACGGGTACTCCACCGCGGTGCGCATCGGTTGGATCGCGGACCGGGTCGTCGGTGGGGGGCTGTTCAAACGTGGAATAGCCAATGCCGGGTCTCATCTGGGTGCATCCAGCCGCGTCTCCTGTCTGGGACCGTCGGTGTATCCGTGTTCGACGATAATACTCATCGAGTCGCTCGCGCTCGCGGAATGCGGGCGGCGCTACTCGTTCATTCGTTAAGATGCAGTGGGTTTTGCTACCGCAGTCAATCTTTGACGTGACGGCTTCAATCAATCCCGGTTTGGACCATGAACCATTGATAACGCTTTCGGTTGACGGTTCGGCGGTCACGATCCGGAGCGGCGCGACAATTCTCGACGCCGTGCGGGCCGCCGGCGTTGATGTCCCCACTCTGTGCTATCACGCCGAAATCGACGCGTCGGCCAACTGCCGCTTGTGTACCGTACAGGTGGATACGCGCGTTAACGGCGAGTCTTCACCGCTCGAAAGAGGCGCGGCCGACCGCGGCGAAGGCAAGCTCCTGCCGGGCTGCCGCGCGCTGGCCGAAGAAGGACAGCGTATCCACACCCTGACGCCCGATGTCGCTCGAACTCGTGGGGGAGTCTTGAGTCTCTTGACCGCGGGCGTCGACCTGAGCGACGCGCCCGAGCTGCAAGCCATGGCGTCTGAATATGAAATCGGCGATGGCCGGCTCATCGCCCGGGACCCAAAGCCGGTCCTGATCGACAATCCGTTCTACGTTCGCGACTACGAAAAATGTGTTATGTGCTGGCGTTGCACGGACGTGTGCGGCGATGAAGTGCAGCACACGTTTGCGATCGAGCCCGCCGGGCGCGGGTTCGATTCGATAATCGGCACGATCAACAACGCCGGGATGAAGGACACGACGTGCGTGTTCTGCGGTAATTGCGTGGGCGTATGTCCCACAGGCGCGCTGAAACCCAAGATTCTGTGGGACCTCGAACAGCGCAATTCGCCGCTCCTGGAGACTGAGGAACGCGTCGTCGACACCGTCTGCTCATTCTGTGGAGTTGGCTGCAACCTCGAAGCGCACGTTCGAGGCGGCGCGATCACGCACGTAACCTCGGCTCCCGACAGCCCTGTGAACCAGGGTTGGTTGTGCGTCAAGGGACGCTATGGCTTCGACTACGTCGATTCCGAAAAGCGCATCACGACCCCGCTGATAAAGCGCAACGGTCAGTGGGAAGAGGCGACCTGGGAAGAGGCGCTGAATCTGACCGCCGAACGTCTCGCCTACCACCGCGACACGGACGGGCCCGACTCGCTCGGCGTCTACGCTTCATCCAAATGCACGAACGAGGACAACTATTACTTGCAGAAATTCGTTCGCGCCGTTTTGGGCACCAACAACATCGACAACTGCACCCGCCTATGCCATTCGTCGTCCGTCGCGGCGCTCGGCATGACGATAGGGACGGGCGCGTTCACCAATTCACTCGACGAAATTGCCGAAAACGACGTTATCTACGTGACAGGCTCGAATACGACCGAGACTCACCCGATAACAGCGCTGAAGATGAAAAAGGCGGTGAAGAACGGCGCTAAATTGATCGTCGCGGATCCCAGGAGCATCGAACTCACGGAGTTTGCGGACGTACATCTACAGTTCCGAACCGGAACGGACGTTCCGCTGTACAACGCTCTCCTGCATTGCATCATTCGCGACGGCACTTACGACCGCGAATTCGTCGAGGCCAGGGTTCATGGATTCGATGGCGTTGCCGAAGTCGCGGCTCATTACACGCCCGAATACACGGAGTCGATTACGGGCATACCTGCCTCGACGATAGAAGAAGCAGCGAGGATTATCGCCGCCGCCGACAAGACCGCTTTCTACTGGGGACTCGGCATTAGTGAGCATACCCACGGAACCGAGGCATGCCTCACCCTGATAAACCTCGCGCTTGCCACAGGGAACGTCGGACGGCGCGGCACCGGTCTCAACCCGCTGCGCGGGCAGAACAACGTTCAGGGCACGAGCGACGTCGGGGCCATCCCCATGTACTTCAGCGACTACCGGTCGGTCGAATCCCCCGAGCACATCGCTTTCTTCGAACAAGCCTGGGGCGCGCCGCTGCCACGCGAAGAGGGGTTAACCACTGTCGAAATCGCCGATGCCGTTGGAAACGGCGAGATCAGGGCCTTGTTCGTAATGGGCGAAAACCCGCTCATGTCAGACCCCGACCTCAACCACGTCCGGGAAGCATTCGCGGATATAGATTTTCTTGCGGTGCAGGACATCTTCATGACAGAAACCGCGGAATATGCCGATGTGTTTCTACCCGCCTCGTCCTGGGCGGAAAAAGAGGGTACCTACACCAACACCGACCGCCGGGTCCAGCGTGTCCGAAAGCTCCGAGATCTGCCGGGCCAGGCGCGCGAGGATTGGGAAATCATTCACGACCTGGCGGCCCGGATGGATTACGACATGGGGTGCTCCAGCCCCGCGGAGATCTTTGACGAGATCGCCCGCCTGACGCCGTCTCATGCGGGATTGAGTCACGACCGAATGGACCGGGAGGGTGGTATTCGCTGGCCCTGCCCGTCGCCGGACCATCCCGGAGAGCTATGGCTGTTTGGCGACAGATTCCCCACCGAGGATGGCAAGGCGACCATGCACCCGGTTGATTTTCGGGAATCCACCGAGATACCTGACGACGAGTATCCGCTTATCTTCAACACGGGGCGAGTACTCTACCACTGGCACGGCGGTTCGATTACCCGCACGGCAAAGGGATTAGACGAAATCTATCCCGAAGCCTTGATCGAGATTTCGCCTGAAGACGCCGATTCGCTCGGAATCCAGAAAAGCGGGAAAGTCAGGGTGAGCAGCCGCCGCGGTACGCTCGAATGCCGCGCCTGGATTACCAAACGGGTGCCGCCCGGCACTGTCTACATGGGCTGGCACTTCCACGAGTCGGCCGCGAATCTGTTGACAATAAACGCGCTCGATCCTATCTCGAAGATACCTGAATACAAGATATGTGCGTGTCGGATTGAGCGGATCGACGAAGATTCGGTCGTCTATTCGGATTCTCTGCGAGCCGCCCGCGCATAGTACGGCGCGCGCTCCTCAGCCTCCTGCGACCCGTTCCGGTACTAACGCTGGCTCGGCGAAGTCCTCCATCCCGAGATCGAGCAGGGTTGATGTTGGAACGCTGCCGTCGCCAGCCCACTCACGCATGTCGTAGTAAGCGCCCAGCAGCGCTTCGGGCGGGAGTTCGCCGGACTCGCCGTCAACGGGTCCGCGAAGCCGGGCCGGTAGCGTATCGCGCTCGGGAGTGAGACCTTCGCGGACGTTAAAGACTCGGCGGGCGGTGGCGGTGCGGGGTCCGATATGAGCCATCTCCCGATAAGCGCCGCCCTCGCCGTGGACCATTTTGACGATCTCCGCGCATTCCAGCTCGAGGTCGTCGAAAGCGGCTCTGAAGAACTTGCAGACGCCGAGCGCGTCGAGCAGAGCCTGCCTGTCTTCCCGCGCCAAAGTCTGCTCGACGGCTGACGCGACTGTCTCAGGCTCTTGCCGCTCCCACGGGGCGGGTTCCGTATCCATCCCAAGGCCGGCGCGGTTGTGACAGGCGCCCCTCGCGGATATGGCCAGACCAAGCCCCAGGTTCTGGTGACGGCGTGGGTCGTATCCGGGCATTTCGAGGCCCTTTATTTGCATCGACCATTCCTCGGAGCCCGCTCCGATCGCCTGCGCCGCTTTCAGACTGCCTTCCGCGAGCAGTGCTCCGACGCCTTGCCGTCGCGCGATCAGTTCAATGCACTCAAGCAGCGCCGCGCCATCGCCGAACTCGAGACTCGGATCGGTTTTCGGGTCGAGCTTCAGGACGCCGCGCTGAGCCGACTCCATAGCCCAGGCGATTGTCGCCCCGGCGCTGATGGTGTCCATTCCATAATCGTCGCAAAGTCCGGCGGCCTCGGCGATGATATTCAGATCGTCGATATTGCACATCGGGCCGAGCGCGTAGACGGTCTGGTACTCGAGCCGGACCGGCCGGCCGTTGCGCTCGACGTGGGGGCGTTCGAAGCGGTGCTCGCACTGGACGGGACATCCAACGCAGCCGTGGCGCAGTTTGTCGGAACGTTGGAGCAGATCGTCGCCAAGCTCCCGATAGTCTTCCCCGGCTTCAGTCGCCTGGAAGTTGGCTTGAGGCAAAGCGCCTTTCCCAATGAGATTTGCGACGCTGCGAACGCTTCCCGACCATCCGTAGACGGCGACTTCGGGGCGCTTGAACCGTTCGGCGAGGTCCCGGATGTATGACGACAGGCGTTCGCGGTCGTTGACGAACGTCCGGTTCGACCCGCGGACGGCCACGGCCTTCAGATTCTTCGATCCCAACACGGCGCCAAGCCCGGTCCGCCCCGCAACGCGGCCTGTGTCGTCGGCCAGGCTTGCATATCTAACGAGGTTCTCGCCCGCCGGCCCGATTGACATAAACGAGAATCCGCGATCTGGAGTCTCGCGGCGCAGGGATTCAATCGATTCAGAGATATTCAGCCCCCACAAGGCGCCGGCGTCGTGCAGTTCGACCTGGTCGTCATCGATTAAGAGATAGGTCGGTTTTGGCGATTTGCCGGAGATTACGACGGCGGAGAATCCAGCTCGACGCAGCGCCTCGCCGGACGGTCCCGAAAGTGTGCTCTCGCCGATGAGCCCCGTCTGCGGCGACTTGGCCGCGAGCGAAAGCCGGTCCGAGCCTGGGACGGGCGCTCCCGTAAGCGCGCCCGGCGCCATGACGACCAGGTTTTCGGCCGAATACGGATCGACCCGAGGGGCCAGCCGTTTCGTCAGGATGGCCGCGCACAGCGCGGTTCCGCCGAGAAAGCGGTCTTGCTCGCGGCGGGGCAGAGGTTCCGATCGAATCGACCGGCTTGACAGGTCGACCGATAGCAATTTGCCTTCCCGGTCGCTCGAATCTCGCAAAGTCCGAACTCGCTTAGAACTCAATACGACGGCCCGGTTCACCGTCGATTGTAAGTCCGGCCATCACGCTGAGGCGAAGATTCTGGACTTACCAACCGGAACCATCGCTGCCGCCCTATGTCATTGCTCGGAAGACACGGCGGAGCCGGCCCGGCACTAAGTCGTCGGATAGGGCGGCGTGTGCATGTCCCACACCCTGCCGCTGGCTCCTATCGGGAGGCTGGTCACCATAAAGCGCACCGCCGCCGCGATCTCGTCCGGCGTTGAATACCGGGGATTGGGTGTTTGCCCGATCGGGGCCGGACCGGGTCCCATGCCGGTATCGGTTATAGGGCCGGGACAGATCGTAAATACCCGGATGTTGAAATCGCGCACGGACTCGGCAAGCTGTTGATCGAAGGCGATCAGGCCCGCTTTCGACGCAACGTAAGCACCCGCGGCCGGCGCCTGGTAGCCGCGCAGGCCAGCTGTTGAGGAAACGCCCACGATAACGCCCCCGCGGCGCTCGATCATCTGCGGGACTAGGCTGCGGACGAACAGAAAGGCCCCGCGCAGGTTGACCGCAATGACCTGGTCCCAGTCCTCTATGGGCGTTTTCCACACCGGAGAGCCGCGTATGACCCCGTGATTGTTGACGAGGACGTCCACCGCGCCGAATCTCGCTATCGCATCGGACGCGGCGGACTCGACCTGAAACTCGTCGGAGGCGTCGCACCGCAGTGCGAGAGCCGACACGCCCGCCTCCGCTTCGACCATCCGCGCGGTTTCGTCGATTTCGGACTCGGTACGGGCCACGGCGACGATGTTGGCGCCTTCGCGAGCCAGGGCCATGCAGATCGCTCGCCCGAGACCTCGGCCTCCGCCGGTTACCAGGGCGGTCTGACCGGCTAGTTTGGGGCCGTCCCGGCCCTGGAGTTCATCGCTCTGCAATCACGTCCGCCGCGAGTTTCGGATGCTGCGAGCTGGAAGGTCAGGTTGCTCGGGCGAGCTAGCGGGCAACAGTCAAAACAGGATAGTCCTCGTCTGAGAAAGGCGCGCCTTCAAGCTCTTTCGAGTCCCGATCTTGTCGCTGAAATCGATGTACGGTTTCCGCCGGCATCAGACGGGTTATGTACGCGCGCCGAGGCGTGTCGGTGTTATTGGGGCCAGCGTAGTGCATCGACAGCGAATGATGGAACACCGCCTCGCCGGGCTGCAATTCGACCGCGACCGCCTTGGACAGATCGATCCCGCGTTTCGCCGCCGTCCCGCCTTCGTAGTCATAACCCATTACCTCGCCCCAATGATGGCTGCCGGGGAGGTATTGCATACATCCGTTTTGAACTGTCGTGGGGTCCAGGGCGGTCCACGCCGTTATATCGGGAAGCGAAGTCGGGTGGTCGGGATAATCCTGATGCCACTCGGTAGTGCGCGAGCCGCCCGGCGGCTTGAACAGGACCATGTCGGACAGCAGCCGGACGTTCCCGACTCCGAGCAGCACGGCGGCTATTCGCGCCCGCCGTTCAAGGGTGGCGAACCGCTTGATGGTTGGGCTGACCTTCCATAGTCCGCTGATCTGCACGAACTTTTCCTCGCCCACGGCCGTTTCCTTCGCGCCTCCAAGGTCCTGCCGCATCATCGCGGACTGCTCGCCGGCGATGAACCGCTGGACTTCGTCGCGAAGCTCGTCAAGTTCTTCCGGCGTCAGGATCGGACCGTAGTTGAGATAGCCGTTTTCCTGAAAGAAGCTGATTTGGTCGTCGGTAACGTCGAAGTGTTCAGTTGCCATTTTCGATCATTTCAAAGCTCTTTTGAACTCGTACAAAGATCCGTTGGGGAAGAGGTCTTCCGCGCCGCGGATCAAGCAACCGGCTGGCCCGCCGCGGGCGGATATATCGGCGAAGCATATCGACGAAGAGGCCGCCAGAAGCGCTGCCGACCATGAAGCGGCGCGAGCGAAAAGCCCGCGCCGCCCCAAAATCTCAGTCTCGTATGAGTCCCGGTATCTACTTAGCCCGGAACGTCTTCGAGGAATTCGATCGACTCTTCGAATATCCGGTCGATGGCCTCCTCCGGCGTCAGGTCTCCGAGATTGACTCCCTGGCCCGCCGCGGCGGTGGAGGAATTGAACGAAGACGACCGAACGTACGGGTATGGTCCCGCGGTCTCCGCCCCTCTGAGGACTTCGAAGAAGTTCCCGTACTGGACGCTGATCCCCTTATGCACCTGCCACTGCGGAGATCGGAAGAGACCGAGGTGAGACGACGGCATCCCCGTGAGATCGATTCTGGCGACCGCGCCCTCTTCGGAAGCGTACCAGCTTGCGAACTCGAATCCGGCTTCGGGGTTTGGCCCCTTGACCGGGACAACCATCATGTTGTTCCAGAACGTGCCCTGCAAGTCCTTCCAATTCGGTCCTCGGGGCACGTGCACCATCTCGAACGGGAACCTGCCGCCGACCTGTTTGGTGAATTCCTGGATGTCGGCGACGCTCATGTATACGTTCGAGTTCAGGCCGTTGAAGAAGTCTGGCCTGTCGGTTCTGTCCGGAGTTATCGGCTTGGAAACGTTGTGAACGTGCAGCATGTCGTACTCAAACTGAAAAGCAGGCGGTCCAAGCTCGCGGAACCTGGGATTTAGCGCCCTGCCCTCCTCGATGTAGATACTGTCCATCCCGTCCGCATAGCAGTACCCGCACAGTTGCTGGTGGCGAATGTTGTTGGCTACCCAGCCGGACCGCGTTATCTTGTCGCCGTCGCGCTGCGTCAGCTTGAGGGCGTTCTCGACCGCGTCTTCGCGAGTCCACGAGTTCAGCGCGACCGGGTCTGCATCGATTCCGGCTTCCTCGAGATGAGTCACGTTGTGAGTGCGGCAGTCGAGGTCGGCTTCGCCGGGAAGACCGTAGATATTCCCTTTGAACTGATTGAAGATCGAGGCGATTCCGACGTAGTTCTCCATGCTGCGCTCGGGATACGGCTTGAGCCAGTCGTTTAGCTCGAGGATCGCGCCTTTGTCGTAAAGGTCGCGGGCGTGGAAAACGGACGAATGCAGCGCGTCTGCGGCCTGGCCGCCGGCCAGGCTGGCTATGGTCTTCGTCAGCAACTCGCCGAACGGCAGAAACGCAACGTCTACCTTTATGTGCGGATTGCGTTTTGTGAATTCGCCTCGCAGCCATTGGTCAAATGGCCCGAAGCCCAGCCGCAGCTGCGGCGCCAGCCACGTCCAGTAGATGATTTCGACGTTTTCCGGCTTGGGCGCCATCGCCTCGACGGTGACGATTTTCTCGACGATTCTTTCTTTCTCGACGATCTGCGTGACGACCCGCTCGACCTCTCTGGTTACGATCTTTTCGACCTCGACCGCAACTTCTTCCCTGACGATCTTGGTTACGACCCTTTCAACCGGAACTTCCTTGATCACTTCCTGGATCTTCGTTTCGGTTACAACCTGGGTCTCGCCGCACCCGGCAAACGCCGCCGCGGCGATAGCGCCACCCCCAACCCCCGCAATAAGCAGCTTTCGTCTCGACGTCGCCATCAAAATGCACCTCCGGAGCAAACACCAATTTCGCGTGTCAAACGTATAGGATTGACGTTTGGATTGTACACACGTATAACGCGCGAGTCAGATGGGGGAACCGCGGTTCGCGCGGCCCGCCAGGAAAAACACGCACGAGCGTCTTGGCGGACCCTAAAGGCGCGAACTCAGTTTATTCCGTCTATCGCTTTTGACCGGAGGGCTCCTCGAAGATGGTCGAGGCCCACGCGGCGGCGACTTCAGCCTGATGGTCCATCAACCAGAGCTTTAGCGGGACATCCTCGTCGGTGGGTTCGTAGCGGCGGTAGTCGCTGGTTGCCGCGCCGAGCAACTGCCTGCGGATGGGGTTAGCATTTTCGAGCATTTCCGCCGTGATGGTCATTGGGTCCCGGTTCCGAAGCCAGCGGTACGAATATCCGTAGACCATGGTCTTGCGCGTTTGCTCCGAATAGTTCGGGGTCGCGGCGTGCCATAACCGCCGGTCGAAGTAGACCGCCGCGCCGGGACGGGCCAGGATCTCAATCGCCCCCTCCGGCTGGCCTGTCCCATTGGATGGAGTCTCGACCTCCCGCTTCAAATGGCTGCCGGGGATAACGCCGAGATTTCCCTTTCCGGGTTCCGACACGTCGGTGAGGTGATAGAAGACCTTCAGCGAGAGACGCGGCGGCACTTCCAGCTCCAGGGTGTCTCGCGTAATGCCGGGTGAGTCTTGATGCCATACAAACGTTCTGCCGCGTGGGCGCTCCGCCTCAGTAACGGGAGGAGTCACCTGGAAGTGCGTGTGATAGAGGAACAGATTCCAGCCCAGAATGCCCCAGACTTTCGGAAAAGCGTATGGGTTGTCGATCAACTCGATGAATGCCGGGTCCAGCGTCAGGAAGTCGGATATCTGCAACCGGCCGGGAATGTCCAGGCTGCCCTCTTTGCCCGTGGCGCGTTCTGTATAGATTCGGTCGATTGCCCGCGTATAGGTCTCGATTTGCCCGGCGGAGAGGGCGTCTTCGACGAGTATGTAGCCGTCGCGGTCGAATTGCTCGCGCTCCCCAGGAGTTAGCGAATGGGCGAGGCAACCAGGATCCACTGCATATTCCCCGTTCGACCGAGGCCGGACTCATAGGCCTCGGAGCGCCCGCAGGCGGCTGAAGCGCAACTATCATTATAAGGGCGGCTTGAGCCAGGTTACGCTGGCAATGCGCAAGCGGTTCGGTGAGGATACAGGTGTATGGAATACATTTCGCTCGGCGCGACGGCGCGGCAAATCCCGAAAATCGGGTTTGGAACCTGGCAGTTTCGTGGTGGGTCGGGTGTGCTCAAACGCGCCGCCGAGCTGGGGGCGGGCTTCGTCGATACCGCCGAAGCATACGGGACCGAGCCGATAGTTGGCCGTGAAATCGCCGCGTTCCGGGATGAAATGTTCCTGGCCACCAAGGTTTCAGCCAATAACCTGCATTACGACGACGTGATCGAACATGCCGAGGCGAGCCTTGAGCGCCTTCAGGTCTCCGTAATCGATCTCTATCAAGTCCACTGGCCGAATCCCGACATACCGATAGCGGAGACGATGCGGGCGATGGAAACTCTGGTGGCGGCGGGCAAGGTCCGGTTCATAGGCGTAAGCAACTTCTCGACCGCTCAGATGAAGGAGGCCCAGGATTCGCTGAAGGCCAATCTTCTGGTTGCGAATCAGGTCCGTTACAGCCTGTTTGCGCGTGAAATAGAGGATGACGTGCTGCCATATTGTCAGGAAAACGACATAACCGTAGTCGCCTATACCCCGATAGCCCGAGGCGCTTTCGATTCGCCGGGCGGCGCATTGCGGCAGGTGGCCGCCGAAATCGGCGCGACCCCCGCTCAGGTCATGTTGAGCTGGGTCGTATCCCACGAAGGAGTAATGGCGATACCTAAGACGGATTCGGTCGAACGGGTGGACGAGGCTGTAGCGTCCGTCGATATCAAGCTGAGCGCCGACCTCAAAGAGCGGCTGCTCTAGGCGCATCGCCGCTTCAGCCGCACTCCGTTTTCGATAGACTCGTATCGGAGGTTCCCGGGGCTGTGGATCGGCTTCTTCGAGAAGACTGTCGAGTCGAACGCGGCTACACCGTATCTCGATTGTCTCTACACTCTCTGCGTCAGGACACCTTCCGGAAGGGACCCAAGCCGTATGAAGCTTCTAATGTTCACAAAGCACTTGCAGGACCTGCCGCTGGAGAAGATGGCCGACGTCGTTCGCGATCTCGGATTCGACGGGCTTGACGTAACGACGCGAACCGGCGGCACTATCGCGCCCGAGAACATAAACGAGCATCTTCCCCGCGTGATCGACGTTTGCGCGGCGCGCGGGCTGGAAGTCGGAATGCTCACGACGGAAATCACGGGTCCGGACCATGATCATGCCGAATCCATCTTTCAGGCTGCTTCGGACGCGGGCATCAAGTTTCTGAAGCTGGGATATTTCCGCTACGGAGATTTCGGCGGGCTATCAAGGCAGCTTGACGAGATCCGCGGGCGGCTCGAAGGGCTGGCGCCCATGGCGCGCCGGTATGGGGTAACTGTCTGCGTTCATACCCACTCCGGCGACACCGTTCCGCCGAGCGGGGAGTTGCTCTACCTTCTCTTGCAGGGATTCGACGCGGACGAGATCGGCGCTTACGTCGACCCCGGCCACATGACGATCGAGGGCGGAGTCTCGGCATGGAGGATGGGCCTGGACCTTCTCGGCCCGCAGATCAGGCTCGTGGCCGTTAAGGATTTCGGCTGGATAACCGAAGACGATCCCGGCCTTGGTAAGCCGGCATGGCTGAGTAAACTCGTGCCGTTGTCGGAGGGAGTCGTGCGCTGGCCGGAGGTCTTCTGGTGCCTTCGCGAGATCGGGTATGACGGCTACCTTTCGGTGCACAGCGAGTATCAGGGATCGCATAGTTTTCGCGACATGACCACCGACGAGGTGGTCGACCAAACGAGCCGCGATCTCGAGTATCTGCGGGAGGTAATCGCCGATTCCGCCGGAATCGCGTGACGCCGGGGAAATCCGTATGTCATCGACGCGCACTCGCACGACGGTTTGCCGTCTAGCCAATGTGAATCGGGCGATAATGCGCTGGATTGACCGCACCGACGGAGTCAGCCAGGAGGGATGGGCGCATGTCGGGACGGCTTAAAGCAGGCACCGCCAAGGTCGACATAACGGCCCCGTTTACCGTGCCTTATCTGGGATTTGTTCCCCGGCAGGCGTATTTCGAAGGCGTTCACGACCGGCTGCACGCCCGGGCGCTGTATCTTGAGCTGGACGGCCAGGCCGCGGCGGTTGTTTCGCTCGACATGCTAGGGGTATCGAAGAACGTGCCCGGCGGCGACCTTCGGCATAGGGTGCTGGATCGGGTGGGCGGGCGTCTGAACCTGACCGCGGACACCCTGCTGTTTTGCGCGTCGCACTCTCACTCGACGCCGGAGCTTGCCGGAATCACCTCGCTGCACCATATCGACGAAGCCCACGCCTGGTTGAATGACCTGGCCGCCGACCTGGCCGGCTGTCTGATCGATGCCGCGAGCGCCGCGCAGCCGGCCGAAGTCAGAATTGGTCGAGGCGCCATCGAGACCATTTCCGCCAACCGGCGCGTGCTCGACAAGAATGGAGTCCTTTACAAGCCGCCGGATCGTGTTCCGCCCGAGGATATGGCCCGACCGGCGCCGATCGATCCGGACGTCAACGTAGTTCGCTTCGACTTCGCGGATGGCAGTCACTCGGCAGTATTGAACTTCACTTGTCACCCGACGACGGTACAGGTCAACCCGCTTGTTTCCGCCGACTATCCGGGCGTGGCGGCGGAAGCTGTCGAAACGAACTCCAACGGATGCCGCGAGTGCCTCTTCATCCAGGGGACCTGTGGAGATATCAACCCGATTAGCGGCAGCAACTCCCCCGACTTTGCGGCGGTCGCGAGCAACGGGGCCGCGCTCGGCCGTGAGACGGTCAGAGTTCTCGATGAAATAGCGCGCTTGGAGCCATCACCCGAGCAGCCGCTGATAATCTCGGCGCGTGACGTTGAGTTCCCCAGAAGGGATCTGCCCGGCCCGTCGCCGCTGCGGGAACACGCTTATGACACTCTCTCGCGGGCGTACGATTCCGTCCGCCGCCTGAGCGAGGCTGAAAGCAAGGAACGAGCGGCTGAGCTATCCGAAACGGCGATGCAGTCCATAGTCGCCTCGCGCGTGATGATCGAGCGGTTGTCCGAGATCGCCCAGGGCCATGACCCAATCAGGTCGACCGTTCACGTACTGCGGCTTGGCGATTTGGCGATAGCCGGCATACCCGGAGAACCGTTCTCGAGGCTGGGCATGGCGATCAAGTCGAAGTCTCCCGCCGGACTCACGATTTGCGCCGGATATACAAACGACTACGTCGGCTACCTCTCTGATACCGAATCGTTCGCCGAGGGCGGCTACGAGGTGTCGCTAGGCCCCTGGTGTCCCGTAGGACCGAGAGGCGGCGCCGTGGCCGTTCGAGCCGTGCTCGAGCAGCTCGCCGAACTCTGGGCCTGAGTCTAGCCGGACGGAGGGAGCTGGCTACCCCCCGTCCTTTCAGCACGTGGTATTTGCAAAACGTCCACCAGGGTAAGGGTGTCGGTATCGATCACCTGCACCATAATTGCGTTATTGGGCCAGTCCAGGGTCGCCCCGAATATGAACGGTCCCGATCGGTCGACCAGTATCGAGTCCATGTGCGAATGAAGCGGAATGACCGCTTCTATCTGCCCGGTTTCCAGGCTCGAAACAACCAGCTCGCGTGAGCGATAGGCCGACGTCATGAGTTTCCCATCGTTGGTGACGGCGACGATAGCCTGCACGTCGAGGCTTTCGAAGATCTCGGAGACCTCCCCGGTAGTGGTGTGTAGTTTGTAAACCGATCCGTCCACTCCGGAGAGAATGAGATTCGTATCGTCGGCGGGATCGACGATCGCTCCGATGACGGTCGTAGGAAGACGACCCGGAATTGTCGACTGCTCCCTGGTTAGCAGGTCAAGAGAGTCTACAGAGCGTCCAGCCCAATTGACGAGGTACAACCGCGATTCTGTCGGTGACAGCACGGGCGGCAGGAAATAGCGGGCGACGCGCCGGCGGAATACGATTTGCCCGGAATCGGGATCGACAATGTAGAGGTGTGAACCGGGGGCGGATAGCTGGTTGGATGCTCGCGAGTCGACCACGTCGCCAATGGTCGACCGGCCGAGGTAGCTATGCCATATCCCTACCCACATACCCTGTCGAATGGATAGCATCCACTGTCCAACCGCTCCCAGCGCCCACAGCGAGTCCATATCCCCCGCTCTGGCGCTTATCGCTCCGGAATCTTCATCGACCGCCAGGAAGAAGCCCTGATAGAGATTCCAGGACGGCACCGAGGCGGGCGCGAATCTGCCGGCGGGGACCGTGATCCGTTCACGTACCGGAAGCCCGGAGGCGCGGTCGAGACCGACCAGCGTCGTCTCGCCGGTGTCGCTTAGCCCGTAGGCGTAGAAAAGGAGGCGTCTGCCGGGAGACTTTTGCAAGTCGATCCGGAAGGAGGCCTGACCGGCGTCCGGGACCTCGATGGACGCTTGCGCAATCTCGTAATCGACCTTGCGGACCGTCAGCCGCTTCTTGCCGGGGCGGATTCCCGCAAACAGAACACCGCCCGTTGCGCCGCTGGTGTCGACGGCGATCCGCTGGCCGAACGAGTCGTCGATCCGCACGATGGCTTCGGGCGAAGCCGCGCCGGTGTCGGCGTCGACGACGCTAATGGTGACCTCGTTGGGATAAGGATCGAGATCGAATGGCACGGACAATACGGCGGCATCAGGCTGACTGGACTTACGTCCGACGGCCTGAATGCGAACGCTCTCGGTTCCGAATGGGATGACCGATCCCGGGATGGTGGTATCGATCTCGAAGGTGCCGCGGCGGGAGGTAATGATCTCGGCGAGGCGCAGCGGCTTGGAGAGGGAGTCGGAGCCGGCGGATGGGCGCTGAAGCTGAATGGCGACGTTGGAGCGCGGGGGCCAGTGCTTGCCGGTGACCTTGAGGGATGATCCTGGCAGGCCGTGGGAGGGAAATACGAGTAGCTCGGCGTCACCGGGGCCGGTGGCGACGGTTGCGCCGCCAAGAGACGAGCCGTAAGCGCCCAAGGCGACGACGACGGCGACGGGCAGGAGGATCGCTACGGCCAGCACGGCGGCGATACCCACGGCCAGCCTGGCCTTCATAGGGGTGTCTCCGCGGTGACGCGCTTAACACTCATTTGCTAAACACTACGTCCTGGTCGCGCCTCGCTGCGGCGTCCGTGGCCTGACCATCAGCGGCATGTGGACTTCGTTCGGCCGGGCGAGCCGGAGGAAAAAATGCCCCAGACCCGATGCCCCCAGCATGAAATCGGGGCTGTATTCGCCCGGCTCATCCGAGCGCCAGCGTCGGTTTGGCGGCTCGCCGTCGCCGTATTCGGCGGCCAAATAGCCGAACTTCCGGGCTTTGTCGGCCCATTCGCCGTCGCCGGTTATCCGGGCAAGCTCAATGAAAAGCTCGCCGTTGCCGGCAAGTCCGTGGCATTGACTCGGATTCTTCCTTATGTCTCCCGCCGCGTAGGTCGAGCCGCCGCATCGAAGCGCCCATTGCCGGCAGGATTCGTCTCCGGTGATTTCGTGCGTCCGGCCGAAAAAGAGTCCTATCCCAGGGGCGCCGTGACACCACTGAAATCTCGGCGATTCCTCATCTCCCAGGTGCGACGACCAGCCGTCTCCGTGTTCGGTGTCGACGGCGGCAGACTGGAGCCATCTGGCCGCGCCCAGCGCTCCGTCGCGGAAGCGTCTATCGTCTGTAAAACGATAGAGTTCCGCAAGGAGGTAACCGATGCTTGCGGCTCCGTGAGCCATGCCCATTTGATACGTCGCGGTCTTGCCCAGCTTGATCAGCCACTTTAGCTGATCGCCCTCGACTTCCGCCGTGTCCAGCAGATACGCGCCGGCGCGGACGGCCTCGTCGAGATAACGCGCTCCCGCAACCTCGTGAAAGCAGCGGAGGAGAAATAGTCCTGTTCCCGCGGCTCCGTACATAAGATCGAGTCCGCCGTACGTCGTTTCCGAGAGAGCGTCGGCCCGCGCGAGCGCCCGCGCGACGAGACTGTCATCGTCCGCGGCTTGACCGACGTGCAGCATGGCCAGTCCGTGACCGGAGAATCCCGAATAGAGCCCCTTGTACCGCCCGATGCCGCTGTGACCGGCTTGCATTGTTTCATCTATCCATCGAGCGCCGTCCTGCGCCAGATCGACGTAGGTTTGACTCTTGGTAATCCGGCCGAGATCGGCCAGAAAGAGAACGACTCCAGCCACTCCGGAAAAGACCTCGGTACTGTATTCGGGCACCCCGAAGTAGCTGATGGTGGACCAGCGGCTGCCAGCGTCCGTACGCTCAGCCTTTGACGAGACGTAGTCTCCTACGCTGGTCGCGAGATTGAGAAAGTGTTCTGAATCGGTCATCAGAATAAGCGCTCCTTGCGCCTGTCGTCTGGCACGGTTCGTATTCTAGGGAACGACGCGCGGGACTCGTCCAACCGCCTTATGCGCCTCGCGGCTGCCCGACCGGCCAGGACGTGGCTCCGATAGCGATGGCCAAAAACTCTGTCGAACGTAGGCACGCTTACAAGCAGGCACGCGAGATTGTGGGACCATAAACTCAGTTATGGAAATCGGACGGCGGCGACCCAAGCCGTAGAGAAGTTCCGCAAAGGCCGGGTCGGCGGCGCGAACGTCAAAATGATGTGAATGACGAAATGGTGATTGGCAGGCAACAAACTGACGGTTCGGACCCCGCTGGGAGAGCTGGAATGCTCTCTCGTAAGCGGAGGCGCCGCGGCGTGCTGCTCGCAATTGCCGTGGCCGCTGGCGCGCTGGGGGCGGCGTACTGCGGCGCGTCCGAGTCCTCCGGTGATGGATCCGTTGCCCAGAACGAAAGCGAGCCGTCACCGAAGAGTGAACGGGACAGACTCAAGACAAATTTGCCCAGGTTTCCGAAGGGAGAGATGCGACCGGCGCCCGACTTTGCCCTGACGCTTTACCAGGGGCAAAGCGAGCTCGGGGGAACGGACTTGCAAGTGAGTAATATTCTTGCTCAGGGCAAGCCTCTGATCCTCAATTTTTGGGCCGGACTCTGTCCTCCGTGTAGAGCCGAGATGCCGGACTTCGAGGCGGTCTATGCGGCTAGCAAGTCGAAGATCACGCTCGTCGGCATCGACGTCGGGCGGTTCGTCGGCCTGGGTACGGTCGAGCAGGGAAAATCGCTCGCGACCGAACTGGGGGTTACCTATCCGCTCGCCACGCCCAAGGACGCCACTGTTCTCGCAGACTACAAAGTGCTCGGCATGCCCACCACCGTATTCGTAACGCCGGACGCGATGATCCACCGCGCGTGGGCGGGTCTGCTAAGCGAAGGGATCATGCTGGACCTGGTCGACGAGCTAATCGAGGCTTCATCGTAAACCAAACGGAATCGAGCGCCCCGAATGACTCCTCGCCGGTCCCGGCATCGGTAACGCCAGGACTCCCCGCGCGGAGCCTGCCGGCGGGAATCCTGTTCGCCTACGGAGTCCCGGCGGCCATCGTGGTCGTGCTTCTGGGATTGCTGATCGTCGTTCAGTCCGGCGCCGAGGCGAACGTGGCATCCGCGGCGGTGGCGCTCCCCATCGGATTCGCCATGGCGGCCGGAATCGTGGCGAGCGTCAATCCGTGCGGATTCTTCATGCTCCCGACCTACGTTGCATATCAGCTTGGGACGGAAGAAGCCGGCTTCGACCGCCTAAGCGCCGGACGGCGCACCCTGCGCGCGCTAGCGGTCGGCGGAACGGCCACCGCCGGATTCGCCGCCGTGTTTCTCGCGGTCGGGCTGGTCGTGGCGGCCGGAGCGGGTTGGATAGGCCGCGTGTTCCCGTTCGCCGGGCTGGGCGTCGGCGTTCTGATGCTCTTGTTCGGGATTTATCTGTTGGTAAGCCACCGCTACGTGGGCATTCTCGCCGCGAGCAGAGTGACGGTCACGCCGAAGCGAAACATCCGCAACGCGTTCGTGTTCGGCGTCGGCTACGCGATCGGTTCGCTGGCGTGTACGCTGCCCATTTTTCTGGCGGTCGTCGGCACGGCGCTGACCGCCGGCGGATTCCTGGCGTCGTTCGGGCAGTTCGCCTCGTATGCGCTGGGAATGGGAATCGTGATAGTCGCCGTGACCGTCGGATCGGCCCTGTTCCGCGATGCCGTCTCGAAATGGCTTAGGGGCGCACTACCCCACGTGCACCGTGTCGGCGCATTCTTCCTGGTCGGCGCGGGAAGCTATCTGATTTATTACTGGGTCGTTTTTGTGGGATTGTTCTAGCGGAGATTGGGCGGCGTGTGGAGGATGTTCATGGCCGCGGCCCGCTATGAACGCTTCAAGCGGGTTTCGTTGGAGAAGTCGATTTCTGGCGGATCGCCTTTACCTGCAATACCAGCCCCTCGCGCCGTTGAAGATGGTCGATGACCTCGAACAGATTGGCGGCTTGGGGGTTGCCGTTTGGTCCGAACATGCGCATCAGACTCTTCGGCGATTTGTTGGTGAGACTGGCAAGCCGCTCGAATCCGATGGCGGCGTTGATGTAGTCGCGCAGCACCGCCTTGCCGGTGTCCAAGTCCCCAGAAAGCAGACACTCCACGCCCTCTTTGAGCAGCTCCTCCTGGAAGGCCGGATCGCGTCGAACGCGCGCTTGTATGGTGTCCCTGAAGTTGCGTGTCAGCGCCATGTCTCTATGCCTCCCGCCGCTTGCGCGCTTTGTACTGCCGCCAGAGCTCCACGGCGGTCTGGATATCCGACTGCTGCCGCTTCTTGGTTCCGCCGCCGAGAAGGATGATCAACTCCAGCCCGTCCTTGCCGAAGTAGATCCTGTAACCGGGACCGAAGTCTATACGGTATTCCAAAACACCGTTCCCAACTCCCTTCGCGTTGGATAGGTTGCCCTGCTCCATTCGGATCAGAGCGGTAACCACTTTGGCTGCCGCTCTTTCGTTGAGCCTGTCGAACCATCTGGCAAACGGACTGCGGCCCTGATAGTCGACGTACTCCCTGATCTCCAAGCGCTACGACCAGCTAGAATACGGTAACACAAAGGTTACTATTATTGTCGCAATACGAGTTCGATCCCACGGGCCGAGTGAGTCTGGCAGCGTGGACCGAGCCATCGCCCGGGCGCACAAGGGAAGGGACGAATTACAATTGTTGAAAGCATCCACCACCGACGCGCTGCTGCTGGGACGTTTCCGCATACCGAAAAGTAACGGACAAGGAGTTGCTTTATGACACAGCAAGATGCTAATGAGCAGGCGGGTAGCTCGAATCGGCGCCGTCGACGAACAAAACCCTACCCTTCGAGAACATTCTTGAACGCGGTATCAACGGCGAAATAGAGCGTTTAACACTCTTAAGTGAGCTCAACCGATCACCCGACAGCAGTGCCACTCGGGCCCTAATCACAAATTCATCAAAGTATGGCTTGACTTCTGGGAGCTATGCAGCCCAGACGTTAACGGTTACAGAAAGCGGACGGGTGGCGCTAGGTGTCGATACCTCTATTCGCGAGGCTAAACAGAAGCAGTTTGAACTCGCAGTCGGACAGTTTGACTCTTTCAACAATCTGTACGAGAGGTTGAGAGATGGGCGTGTGCCTGGTGACAGCGTTCTGAAAGATGACCTCGGGCGTGTCGGAGTTCAAACAGCTGATCTCCAAAGGGCTGCAGAGATATTTACGGCCAACATTCGATATCTAGGTCTTGTAACGGAGATCAACGACAATCAGTATGTCAGAACGATCGAGCAAGTAGTTGGAGAACTGTCTTCTGCTGACGAGCCCGTTGCTGAAGACATACCAAACGACTCCACAGAAGCACAGCCTAGCGAGGAGGCGATCGTAAGAACACCAACGCCAGCCGGAGTTCCTGCTAAGGAACCTTCGGTCCATATCGATGTGCAGGTTCACATCGACTCAAGTGCGAGCCCAGACCAAATCGATCAGATTTTTTCTAGCATGGCTCGGCACTTGTACGGGCGCGAGGGATGACTGACGGTTGGTTGGTTCCAGCAGCAATAGAGATTGGCTTGAAGTAGCCAAGAACATCCAAGCGGAGGCGGACGCTGGCGGAATGGGGCGGCCTCTTCCAAGATCTGTTCAAGCCAACCTTGATGAGCGAACTCCGCTCGACAGTTTTGACCAGTTAATAACCAGCGAATCGATTCGTTCCGTGAGCCGGGGGCTATTCTCCGACAGCCACTATGCACGCGCTGTCGAAGAGGCTTTCAAATGCTTGAACAACGAAGTCAAGGCCGCATGTCGTTCGAATGCGGACGGCGCTAGTCTCATGCGCACTGCCTTCAGCGCGAATTCGCCACTCCTCAAACTCAACAGCTTACAGTCGGATTCCGATAACGATGAACAAAAGGGTTACATGGATATTTACGCAGGAGCTATGACTGGCATCAGGAATCCACGGGCGCACGAACATGAACTTCAGGATGAACCGGAAGTCGCTCTGGAATTGCTGACGTTAGCGAATCACCTGATGTGCAAGCTGGAGAGCGCAACTCGAACCTTTGATCCGACAAGACAGTCGCGTGAGCAGTGACCAATAGTGACAAGCTCAACCAACTCAGAATAGCTGGGATGAGAATATGCGTCGTGGGAAGTGCCATCAACCTTGGCGAGGGCCACGCAGTCGGGACTGAATAGTGGATGATTGCAGGTATTGCGGAAGGCCGGCGGGGTTTTTTGCGGAAGCGGCACCGGGAGCACGAAGTTGGCGTCGGATGAGCCGTGTTACATTCCCTCACCATGCTTAGCGAGTTGACTACCGCGCCGAGGAAGATGCTCCGATAACCAGAAACGAAGTCTTGGACAAGCTCCGATCACACAAGAGGACCCTTGCGGAGCGTTTCGGCGTAACCGAGCTCGCCCTCTTCGGCTCCTTTGCCCGGGATCAGGCCACAGACGGGAGCGATGTCGACATCCTGGTCCGGTTCGAGGGTCCGGCGACGTCAAGGTCCTACTTCGGCGTGCAGTTCTACATCGAAGACATGCTAGGCCGCCGGGTGGACCTCGTTACCGACAAGGCGCTGCGCTCGGAGATCCGCCCCTACGTGGAGCGGGAGGCCGTGGATGTGTGACCACCGCGACGACACTCGGCACTGAGGTCTGTAAGTTAGGGACATGATCGAGTTTGCAGAGAAGGTTCGGTCCTATACAAAGGGGATGGACCAGGAAGGGTTCATCCCCGACACGCGGACCTACGACGCTGCGCTGCGCAATATCGAGCTTATCGGCGAAGCGGCGACGCATCTTCCCCGGCACGTACGCGAAGCACATCCAGAGATCGAATGGCGGCGTATCGTCGCAACTCGGAACCGAGTCGCCCATGGGTACCTGGGCATCGACGATGACGTTGTCTGGGACGTAATCCAGACCGATATCCCTGATCTGCTGCCCAAACTGAGGCGCCTTTCGGAGTCCGCGGGGGACCACTCCAGCCAAACTGAATGAGTTCAACCATGCTAAGGAACCGGCGCGGCTGCCGCGGGAGCGTTTTGGTTGGGCGTGCGCGCTGCCAGGGGGCTATCGACGTAAGCCAAGACACGTCGTCGGGAGGGGTGAATAGTGGGTGATTGCAGGTATTGCGGGAAGCCGGCGGGGTTTTTGCGGAAGCAGCACCGGGAGTGCGCGGACAAGCGCGGGCGGGCCGCGGAGTCGATCAAAGAGCTGTGCGTGGACGCGGCGCTGCGCGGCGGGGACTTCGACGCGCTGCCCGCCAGGATTCGCGAGGCCGCGGCGGGGGGCTTCATCGAGATGCCCGACCGTCAACTCAGGAAGATGCTGGCGGCGGGATGGCGCAACGCGGTGGCGGAGGCGATGGAAGACCACGCGCTTTCCACCGAGGAAAAGCGGGGCCTTAACCGCTACCGGGCGCGGTTCGACCTGACCGAGAAACAGCTAAACCGCGCCGGCCACTTCGAGCTGTTCACGAAGATGGCGCTGCTCAACTCGCTCGTCGAGCACGGCGTCATTCCACGGGTCGATCGCCGGAGGGCCAGGGCGCGGTTCGGCAGGCTGCCGTTCAATCTGATGAAGAGCGAGGCGCTGGTCTGGATGTTCGGCAACGTGGGCTACATGGAGCAGGTGACGCGCCGCGAGTTTCGAGGCCAGTCGATGGGCGCGAGCTTCCGCGTGGCCAAGGGCGTGTACGTGCGTCCGGGCACCTTCCGGGGCAAGTCTGTCGAGACCAAGTCGATGGAACACACCGACTCGGGGGTGCTGGGCGTCACGACGAAGCATATCTATTTCAAGGGCGACGAAAAGAGCTTCCGGGTCAGGCTGGAGAAGATCGTGTCGTTCGAGCCGTACCAGGACGGGCTGGGCATCATGCGGGATACAGCCAGGGCGAAGCCGGAGACGTTCACGATGGACCCGGTCGACGCGTGGTTCTCGATCAATCTCATCGAGGCACTGCTGGACATCGACGACCTCAAGCCGCCCCGCCGGGACGCGCTGACGCTGGACGATATCGTCGACGAGACGCCCGATGATGACGACGAGGACGACGCGGGCCTGTTCATCGCCGGCGCGAGCGCGTCGCCGTAGGCCGCCGCGCAAGCGGCTTGCGTGTCTCGGATGGGATTACGAGCCAGGGGCGGCGGCGGTCCCCGTCTACTCTGAAATCCCACCATCGGATGCCACGCCCAGTATGATTTCATGTATCCGTGATTCATGCGAGGGTAATCATGCGCATATCCGAACGAGGCCAGATCACCATCCCGAAGCACCTGAGGGACCGCTTCGGGATGAACCACAACGTCGAGGTCGAGATTACTCCTACCGAGCAGGGTCTCCTGATTCAGAAGAGAACCGCCGCCGAACACCCCGTGGAGCGGGTGTACGGGATCCTCGGCAGCGGGGCCCTCGGTGATGGTGTCAGCGTCGACGACTACATCGAGGAAATCCGGGGAAGATGATCACCGCCGTCGACACCGACGTCCTGCTGGATGTATTCCTACCCGATGATCGGCACGGCCCTCGATCCAGGGAGTGGCTGGGCGCCGCCTACGACGTCGGCGCGATCATCGTCTGCGACATCGCGTACGCTGAGCTTGCTCCCGCGTTTGCCAATCGGATCTCCCTGGATAGGGCGCTGCAAGAGATCAATGCGGCGCTCTCGCCTATCGACTCCTCGATCGCCTACGAGGCGGGACTACGGTGGAAGCGATACCGCGCGGCCGGCGGGCCGCGTGAACGGATTATCGCCGACTTTCTGATTGGCGCCCACGCCGTCGCCGCCGCTGACGCGTTTCTTACTCGGGACCGCGGCTTCTACGCGACTTACTTTCCGGAGTTGAAGGACCCCGAAGCCAAATGACTGCGCCCGCCAAGCTTAATGAGCTGCGCACCGCTATAAGCCGCTGGGCCGGGGGGCAGCGTGAGGTAAATGGTCAAGCCTTGCCCATGCCCCAAGAGCCTGGTGTTGTTGTTATGTAAGCAGGGCCGTGATGTCTGTGGGTAATTCAATATTATTTTTCTGTTGAAATTCCGACACGCTCTGGTACCCGCTAGAGACAAAAGATGCGCGGAATGAAGACTTGATATCTACCCCCAACTTCTTGGCGGTAGACAAGTCTGATCGAGCTCTTTCCCATTCCCTCATGTTTAGCCAGGTAAAGCCGCGGCTGTAATACGCTTCAGCGTAGTTGGGATTCAGTTCCAGCGTTCTATCGAGGTCTTGAATTGCAAGGTCAATGTCGCCTTTGAATTGATAGGCAAGACTGCGGTTCCATAAAGCGTCCGCATCGTTGGGATTCAAGGCCAGCGCCCTGTTGTAATCCTGGATTGCGAGGTCGACTTCACCTTGCATAGCGTAAGCACCGCCACGATTCAAGTAAGGAGGGGCATCGTTCGGACTCAGAGCCAGCGCCTTGTCATAATCTTGAATAGCGTGGTCGAAGTCGCCCTGCGCATAATATGCATTACCCCGATTGTTGTACGGATTTGGTGCTTGGGGGTTGGCGTTGATGGATCTGGTGTAATGCTTAATAGCTTGTTCATCATTCCCTCTGTTCTGCCAGGCAAGGCCTAAATAGAATTCCTTCGAGGCACTCTGGTGAACGCTCTGATATCTAATAAATCCATGGAGGTCGTTGTAGACGGTTTCGACGGATATGCCATGGCAATTCCGCAGGTGGTCTAACAGCGGATGCTTAGCAATCTTGGGGATGGTGACTGCATGGTCAGGCTGGATGAATCCCTCAGGCGGTCGAACGAATACGCTCTTCTGGGCAATGACGCGGTTGCTAGGATTCCGGGGCCTCCTGATATAGAGGGACATTTCCCCCGACTTTTGCAATAGGATCACTCTCCCATCGTGAGTTGGAGAGCCGTCACAGGCGAAGAAAAGGGCTACAAGGTAGTCGGTCGTGAAGTCGATTAAATTGGTCTTGCCGCCGTAATGCTGGAGTTCGGTCAGTATTTCGAACTCGTCAGTTGACGCGGTGTACTTTTTCGCTTCGCTCAGAATCTCTTTTTGCGCAACTTCGATGTCAAAGTTTTCGGCTTCGATATCTTGATATTCGCGATAGAGACTTGAGGAAACTGTGTCGTGGTGCTTGGGTTCCCCTCGGTAGATGTAATCACCGCCGCGCGACTTTCTTGCCAGCTTGTTGATGGTTTGCAGGACTCCATCCAGTTCGTCGCCGCGATTCACTGACGGGGCTTCAGTCATGGTGACAAGCCTTCCAACATTGGAAATTCACACGGCCTAATAGCTGCATATCTCATAATCCGCGCCAGGTTGCCGTGCGCTGGTGACCTTGCCCCCGAAAATGCCCTCGATTTTGAGTAGAGTCCGTTCAATGGGAGGAGACGGACATGAGACGGAGCAGGTATCGCGAGGAACAGATCATCGGCATCCTCAAAGAGCACCAGGCGGGGTTGCCAGCCGCAGAGCTCTGCCGCAAGTACGGGGTCAGCGGCGCGACGTTTTACAAGTGGCGGTCCAAGTACGGCGGCATGGAGGTATCAGACGCCAGGAAGCTGAAGGGGCTGGAGGATGAGAACCGGCGCCTGAAGAAGCTGCTGGCGGAATCGATGCTGGATGTGGCGACGCTGCGCGAGCTACTTGCAAAAAACTTCTAACGCCCAGATTGCGGAGGCAGGCCGCGGCCTGGGCGATGACGGAGACTAGTCACTCGCAGCGCCGTGCCTGCGCTCTTGTCGGGATGGATCCGAAGACTTACCGCTATGAATCGAGGCGGCCGGACGACGCCGGCATCCGCAAGCGGTTGCGGGAATTGGCCGAGCAGCGCCGACGGTTCGGCTACCGCCGTCTGCACATCCTGCTGGCCAGGGAAGGCATCCGGCTCAATCATAAAAAGCTCTATCGCAGCTATCGCGAGGAACGGCTCACGGTGCGCAAGCGAGGCGGGCGCAAGCGGGCGCTCGGCACGCGTGCCCCGCTGCTGCTCCCCTGGAACCGCAACCAGCGCTGGTCGCTCGATTTCGTCGCGGATGCATTGGCCGACGGCAGGCGGTTCCGCATCCTGGCGGTGGTGGACGACTTCAGCCGCGAGTGCCTCGCCCTCGTCGTCGACACATCGCTGTCTGGCGTCCGCGTGGCTCGGGAGCTGGACCGCATCGTCGAGCTGCGGGGCCGCCCCCGCATGCTGGTCAGCGACAACGGCACCGAGCTCACCTCAAACGCTATCCTGCGCTGGCAGCAGGAACGCGGCGTTGGCTGGCACTACATCGCACCGGGCAAGCCCGTGCAAAACGGCTTTGTCGAGAGCTTCAACGGCCGCCTGCGTGACGAGTGCCTCAACGAACATCTCTTCGCCGGCCTGGCCGAAGCGCGGCGGATCATCGCGGAATGGAGGTACGACTACAACACAACACGCCCGCACACGAGCCTGGATGGGCTCACACCCAACGAGTTTGCAGCCCGCCCCAATTGGGGCCATAACCTGAAAAGATTCTACTTATGAGTGAGGGTAAGTTGGGGGCAGGGTCATAGGTGTTGTCTAGTTCGACTACCGATCGCGGGATGGAGGCGGAACTTCCCGGGTCATAATCACACAACGTACAGGGTGGTGGATAGCCTCGTCTGGCGGGGCCGTGGTTTTATTGGGGGCGGGGTGATGGGTATGCTCTGAACCGCGTGGTGAGACCGATTAGTCGCGGGAGTAGACATGCCGTCATTTGCGAGCGAGGGTCTGCGCGTTTTTGCGCGAGACGTTTTCATAGCCTGTAACGCACCCGAGGACATAGCCGAGGAAGTCGCGACGGCGCTCAGCCTTGCCGATCTTTCGGGGCACCCCTCGCACGGGGTGATCCGCGTGCCGAGCTACATCGACGAGATGAACGCCGGGCGGGTGATGCCCGGCAACCGTCCGGTTGAGCTTTCGCGCACGGCCAGCTCTGTCCTGCTAGACGCCAACTGGGGATTCGGCCATCCGGCCGCCGCACAGGCAACGCGAGAGGTCGCGGCGATGGCTTTGGAAAGCGGCATAGCGCTGGCGGGCTGCATCAACCTGAATCACGTGGGGCGGCTTGGGCAGTGGGCTGAGCTGGCCGCCGATTTGGGGATATTCATGCTGATGTTCACGGGCGGCGAATACACCACGATGGCGGCGGCGCCCTTCGGCGGGATGTCGCGGAGGCTTTCCACCAATCCAATGTCCGCCTCGGTCCCCTCGGCGACGAAGGGAAGCATGATTCTCGACTTTGCCACCACGGCCTCGGCGGAGGGAAAGCTGCGGGTTGCCCGGGCCAAGGGCGCTCAGGTGCCGCCGAACACGATTATCGACATGCACGGCAATCCGACCACCGATCCCGAGGACTTCTACAACGGCGGGATGCTGCTCCCGTTCGGAGGGCACAAGGGATACGCGCTGTCGATGCTGGTCCACGCTCTGGGAAGCTGCCTGACCGGAGCGTGGCGGTCGGAGAAAGCCAATAAATTCGGCGCGACTGTTATAGGGATCGATCCGGCAGTCTTCGTTCCGGCGGAAACCGGAGGCGCCGGGGTGGACCGGCTTTTCGATCAGATGACCTCCACCCAGCCCGCCCCCGGATTCGACCAGGTGCTTATCCCGGGCGATCCCGAGCGCCGCTCACGCGAGCGCTACTCGAACGAAGGGGTGGAGCTGTCCGAGACGACGGTCGACGAGCTTCGGAAAGCGGGCGAGGCGCTGGGAGTAGATGCGTCGACGCTCGACGCGCCAGTCGGGGGTTAGCCAAGATTTCTCGCTAGCGCGAGGCGCTGAGCGAGTGCGGGTCTATGTGAGCCGGCGCGGTGAAAAAGGCCGCATTTTTGAAAATTACCTTGTGAACTTTGAAAAACGGGGTGTCGTTTGACGATGCGGTAAACGGGGTGTATGCGGGGTTGTGGCTTTCGTTTGATTTCTGGCTCGTGGGCGACGTGTGTGAAAGCTCTGGTTCGTTGGTCGGGCACGGCTGGGTGGAGAGAGGGCGGTTCGCGAACCGCCCCTACGAATGATGGCCGGGGCGGTTGGTGGATTCCCGCTTTCGTGGGAATTGCGCACGCTGTGCTGATACAGCGTGCGCAAACGTCGATCCATTCGCGCCCGGACCCGGTGAGGGGGGGGTTGCGAAACGCCCCTACGACTCGTGCCGGATTTCGCCTCCGGCTAGGCGACGAAGGGAGCGAGTAGCTCGTAGTAACGGCGGGCGGAGTGTTCGATCGACAGACCGCCGATCGCCGATTGATGAACGGTGACGGGGCCGTCATAGCCAACATTTTCGAGTCCCTCGAACAGGGACTCTAGATCGATTCCCTCGCCGGCGTCGAGCGGCAGGTTTCGCATACGGACCGACGAGTTGCGGAGTTTAATGACGGTGTCGCCATCGTCGTCGAGCTTCTGATTCTGCAGATATAAGTTTACGAGATAGGGAGCCAGCAGGCCGATTTCCGCCGGTCCGCAAGCGTCGCCCGCGGCGAGCAGATTGGCGGGTTCGACGGTTATTCCGAATCCCGCCGCTCCCAGGCGCTGAGCGACGGCCACCGTTTCGTCCACGGTTTCAAGGAGCGTGCCAACGTGCGTCTGGTGCGCCAACTGGATGCCGCGGGCGGACGCGCTCAGGGCGGCGCGGCGCGCGTACTCGATGTCGGCTTCGTCCGTGATCATCACTCGCGCCAGAGGTGATCGGAAATCATCGGCGAGGTCGAGATACGGATCGATGTTCCGAAGCGCTTCCGAAGCGTTGGCGTCGTTGGCGGCCATCGAAACGTCGCCGGTGACCATTGTCACGCCAAGGTCCAGATCGTCCAAAAGCGACCGCATCTCACGACGGCGGGCCGGCGGAGTATCGATTCCAGCCTGTGACGCCCTCATGCAGAGGGCGTCGTAGCCGATGTCCGCGGCCAGCCGCGCGAGTTCCTCGAACGGCATCAACGCCCGGTCCTTGCGGGAGAATTCTTCGGCGATGCGGACTGAAAGCGACAACTTCATTTCGACGAAGCTAACCCCCTCTAACCGGGTGCGGCGCGGGCGCGCATAGCAGGCTCAGGCCGGACCTAATTCGCAGCCGCGAGCAGCTTTTCGACCTCACCATCCCACGAGCCATCCACCCGGGCGCCGTACTTTTCCTCCCCGCCTGCGGCGCGAGGTCCGGTGAGGATCGGTCCGAACGGATTGATACGCAACGAATCGTGTACGTGGTCCTCATGCAAGAAGTGAAAAGCGAGTCCCGCGCGGTCCTTGTCGCTGGCATTGTCGCCGGTCGCGTGCGGCGTGCCGTAACAGAAGAACGTCACCCCGCCTGGGGGAAGCTCCATCGACACCGCCTTCTCTTCCTCCGGATAGATGCGTATGTGGTGGTCGCTGTAGGGATCGCGGTCGTGCGCGATCTCCTTGTACATCATCTTCGGTATGACCCGGAGCGTGCCGTTGGCCTCGTTTGCCTCGTGCACGGCAATCCACATGGCGGTCCCTTTGAGGGGATCCGTCACCCGGAAGTAGGCGTTGTCCTGATGCCAGCTAGTGCCTAGTCCCGTGCGCGCGGGTTTGAGGAATACCTGGTCGAGATGGACTACTACCCGGTCACCGATCAGACCGGTAACGTGCTCGATCACCTTCGGATGAAAGGGAAGCGCCTTGACGAGATCGCTGTGAGGGTGCAAGGGGACGATCTGAAGGTTTTGTCGGGCCGTAGACGCGGTGGTCCCATCACCTTCGGTTGCGACGTTGCGTAATACGCCCTTGAGTTGCAGACGCTCCACTTCGGCCTGCAGCGCCCTGACTTCCGTGTCGGAAAAGAATTCCGGCACCGCCAGAAAGCCGAACTCTCGAAACTGCTGAACTTGATCAGTCGAAAGGGCCATCAGTCGAAGAATCCCAATCCTATTGAACGAGTGGGAAGTATAGCCCGACGGGTCGGCTCTCGATTTTCGTCGGGCGCTAGACTGTGGCGCCATCGAGAGGAGATCGATCCTGGGAAACTGGTCCGGATCCGATTTGATCGAGCAATTGGGACGCATGCCGAAGTGCCCGTTGAGCTAACGCTAGACGAAAGTCGAAGACTCTTTGCTCGCGCGCGGCGCCTTATCCCGGGAGTTTCGCAGACCAATTCAAAGCGGCCGCCCGCGTTTGCCCCGGCCGGCTATCCGGCGTACGCGGCTTACGGTAAAGGGTCGCATGTCTGGGACGTGGACGGTAATGAGTACATCGACTGGATTCTCGGCCTGGGGCCTATCAGCCTCGGATACCAGTACCCGAGCGTGGATCGCGCGATCCGGACTCAATTGGACAAGGGGATTATCTACGGTCTGCTCGACCCGCTGGAAGTGGCCGTGGCCGCCAAGCTGGTCGACCTGATTCCGTGCGCCGAATCGGTACGATTTCTCAAAGGCGGGGGCGAGGCGACGACTGCGGCGGCCCGGGTGGCGCGCGCCTTTACAGGCCGCGAACTGATTCTCACCAACGGATATCACGGCTGGCAGGATCAATGGACGGCTACGGTCAACGACGGCGGCGTGCCCGCCGCGGTTGGCACAACCGTGCGCGAGTTCCCTTA
This sequence comes from Chloroflexota bacterium, assembly GCA_965218195.1. Classification (GTDB taxonomy): domain Bacteria; phylum Chloroflexota; class UBA11872; order UBA11872; family VXNJ01; genus JAPOVO01. The sequence continues at coordinate 2,487,382 of OZ244593.1, read as the reverse complement.
CGCCGAGATCGACGCTCTTCGGGATATCTTCGCGTCGGCGGGAGATAAAGTCGCGGCGGTCTTGATGTCACCAGCCCTCAAGGAAGCGCCGCCGCCGGGATACCTTGGAGCCGTCCGCGATCTTTGCCATCAAAATGGCGCGCTTCTCATTTTCGATGAGGTGGTTACGGGGTTTCGATTTTCGCTTGGCGGCGCTCAGGAATACTTCGGAGTGACTCCCGATCTCGCCTGCTTTGCAAAGGCGATGGCGAACGGCATGCCGCTTTCCTGCTTTTGCGGACGCGCGGACGTGATGGCCATTACCGAAAACCTCAAAATCACAGCCACCTATGGCGGTGAGGCGCTGTCGCTGGCCGCTACCGCGGCCTGTTTAGAGGAGTACCGGAACAACGACGTTATATCGCACATCTGGCGAATCGGCAGGCGTCTTATCGACGGCACGAACGCCGCCGCCGCGGACGTGGGATGTCCGGTCCGTCGAACAGGATTTCCACCGCTCTCGCACCTGGAATTTAGAGGTGAGACCGAGCAGGAATCGTCGCTCATGCGCAGCTACTTTGTTCGCGGCGCGGCGGCGCGCGGCGTCCTGTTCCATCATGGCGGTCTTTCGTACGTCTGTTATTCCCACACCGACGCCGACGTGGACGTTACGCTCGCCGTACAGCGGGAGTTATTTGCTGAAATCGTGGGCCGACGGCGGGCAGGCACGCTCGCCGACGTCTAGGTAGAGGCGGAACCAGACCGCGGCGACCGGCGGTAGGCGTCCGTCAGGGATCAGAGAGGGCTGGAATCTTACAGCCCCGCCGGTATTACTCCGCGAGCTTGGCTAATACAGAATCTTCTGTAGCTGTCCCGACCTGACCGACTCGAAGCCGGCGAGTATCAAAGCGGTGGCGCGAACGCCGTCACGCAGACTCGCCCCTATTTCCGGCTGCCTGTTGGCTCTTACGCACGCTATGAACTCATCAAGCTCCTGAGCGGTACCCTCGGCGTCCTCGCCCGGCAGGTCCTTTTCGACGCTCCAGCATTCCGACTCATCGCGCCCGCGCGTGAGGACGCCGTCGTGAAAGCGGTTGTGCAACGAGACCGCCACTCCGGGCTGAAACACCTGGAGAAAGAACTTGGACACAAACTCATTGCGCTGCGGATCGCCCTGAATCCAGCTTGAAGTGGAGCCGTTCTCGAACGCAACCGTCGCCGATACCGCATCGATCACGTCGGGTGTGCCGGGATGACTGAGATTCCCCCCGCCGGCGAAGATTACGTCCGGCTCCGAACCGTGGACGTAATAGAGCAGATCGACCGTGTGACAGCCTTGCGAAAGGACGTTCCCCCCGCCCGTAACAGGCTGATGCGACCATGAGTCCTCGGCCCAGGTGTTGTCGACCATCTGCCCGATTGACATTCTGGGATCGGGGATCGCCTGTTTCGCGCGCTGCACGAGCGGACAGTACCTGAGCTTGAAGCCCATGAGGAACGTGACGCCCGCCTTGTCTACTTCTTCAGCGATCTCCTGGCACGCCTCGTTGGTCAGCGCCATAGGCTTCTCCAGCAGAATCGCCTTGCCGGCGCGCGCCGCGGCGATTGCGAGGTCTTTATGCGAATCGTGCCGCGTGGCGATCAGCACGGCGTCCACCCGGTCGTCATTCAGGACCCTTTGCGGATCGTCGGTAAAGTAGCGTCCGCCGAAGTCGGAATGAAACCTCCGGGCGGCGGCTTCGAAGACGTCCGCGTAAGCGATCAGCGACATGTTTTTGGCGGCCACGGCATTGACCATGTGCTGCCCGGCCATGTTTCCGCAGCCGATTACCCCCAGCCCTACGTTTGACATTCTTCCAGCTCCATATCTCGCTCGCCATTGACAGCCGCGACGGCAAGTCTATTGCCGCCTATGCACTTAGAGCCAGCGGCCGCTCCCGGCATTTGGATCTTGCCCTCAGTCAAAGCCTCGCCTCCTCCGGCCATCACGTCGAGCCGTCCGGATTCGAGGCAAACGATATCCGTCGGTTATCCCGCCGATAGATCGACGCGCTCGCCCGTTTCCGACGCCTCTTTTACACCAAGGCACACGTCCATGAGCCTGATGAGTTCCCCGGTCGTGATTGTTGGTTCGGTATCCGCGTCGAGCGCGTCGGCGAAATCGACCACCAGATGCCGCGGCTTCGGGAGGTCCGTCACCTCGCCCGCGAAACCGTCCGAGAACTGAAGAACAGGCCCTTTCGAGCTGCATTCGATGTGGCCTTTGGTTCCCACAATCGTCATCCGGTTGTCCATTCCCTGGAATGAATCGGGGACGTTGCGGTGCCCCTCGACGATCAGGCTCACGCCGCCCTCCATGAGGATCAGCGACTGCGAATGATCGTAGAACGATTCCGGGGCATGTCCGTTAACGTTGGCTTGGTGGCCGACCGTCGAAACATAGTCAAGCCCGGTTATCCAGGAAACGGCGTCGATGTCATGGATCACGAGATCGAGGATCGGACCGCCGGACAGGTCATACTCGAACGCCCAGAATGGCCGCACCTGGGGGCGCAGGGTCGCAGACCGTTTTGCGTAGCAGTTGACCACGTCGCCGATTTCGCCGTTCCTCACGGCGCGCCTGAGCGCAAGATACTGGGGCGAGTCGCGCAGAGTAAGCATCATCGAGATCCGCAGATCCCGATTCGCCGCGAGCGCCGCCTTAACGCTCTCCAGGTCTTCGCGCGTGGTCAGGAGAGGCTTATCTGTAATGACGTGCTTGCCCGATCCGAGAGCGGCGGCGATTTCGGGTCCCTGTTGACTCGAGATCATGCTGATGCCGACGATGTCGGGATCTTGCCGATCGATGAGATCGTTCAGCGTGGGGTAGATGGGGACGTTTTTCTTGCCAACGTGGCTTTCGAAGGTGGCGCGATCGGATTCGTCGCCCACGTATCCGACGAACTCGAGCTTCTCGGACAACTCCATTCCGCTAAATAGATACGGAGCGTGCTGCTCGATGCCGACCATTCCGATTTTGAAAGTCATTGCCGCCTCCCCGTCGAGCCTTGGATTGAGAAACCCGCTAGTTGCCCGCCCAGTTCATTTTCTCAACATTCGTAGTGCATCTTAAGGTGAAGTCGGATCAGCGGGGGCGGTGTATGTTGCGCTTCATGCCGCGTATGTCCGCTCGCATTCGCCCGGATGTTTCCCATCGAGCTGGATTGTAGGATTGTCACGAACTTATGGCCGCCGTGCGGGAGGTATGTAAATGAGTCGAAGCCACGAGGGGAAAGTAGCGGCGATTTTTGGAGCAAGTTATGGCATGGGGCGGGCGTCCGCCGTGGCGCTGGCCCGGCGAGGAGCGACCATTGCCGCGTCGGGGCGCACGCCGGAAGCGCTCGATGAGGTGGTTAACGAGATTCGGGCGGCGGGCGGCAAAGCGGAAGCGTTCCCGGCGGATGTCGAGAATCCACGGCAGGCGCGCTCGGCGGTCGCGGAGATCGCGGACCGGTTCGGTCGCATCGACATATTCGTCTATGCGACCGGGACCAACATTCCGGGCCGCGCCGTCGGCGTTCTCTCAGAGGACGACTGGGACATGATGCAGCGGACCAACATCTCCGGGCTGTATCACACCGTACAGGGAGCGCTCGACACGCTCCGGAAATCGAAGGCGAGAGTGGTTGTCATTTCGTCGGCCGCGGTGCAGATGCCGGACGCGTCGGGCGTGGCTTATCAAGCGACCAAGCATGCCCAGGTCGGATTTACACACGGCCTGATGCAAGAGGAAGCGGCAAACGGAATCCGAACCACGGTTATATTCCCCGGGCTCACCAATACCCGGCTGGTCGAAAAGCGCCCCGTGCCCACGCCGCCGGAGGTCCTGGACCAGGCTCTGCTGCCCGAGGACGTGGCCGAAGCGGTCGTGTTCGTGACTTCGCTTTCCCCCAGAGCCTACGTTCCCGAGCTACTGCTGTTCCCGGCCGGCATCCAGCAGCGCTAGCCGAACTCCTGACCGGAATTGCCTGCCGGCTGACTTAAACTAATTGATGCGTATGCCATTCTGCGGTATGCCTGAAGGAGAGTCACCATGCGATTCAATATGCCGATCCGCCGCTACGTCACCCATACCGCCGAAGGCGTATCCAGTATCGAGGCCAACTTCGGATACGTGCACAGGAACGTAGACGTCAATTCCGACGAAACCGCGCTCGTGCTCGTCGATTGCTGGGACTATCACTACATCGAATCGTGGCTGGCCCGCGCGAAAGAGGTCATGACGCACCGCCTCGCCCCGCTCGCCGCCGCGTGTCGCGACGCCGGCATCCTGGTTGTCCACGCTCCGGGCAAGAACGTCGCGGAGCGATACGCCGACTGGATGGAAGACCCTGAAGACTGGAACAGGGACCAGACCGACGGCTGGCCTCCCGCAGACTTCGCCGCCCGGGAGGACGCTTACGCCGATCTCCACTGGGCTTCGGAGCCGGGCATGTCGCCGGAGTTGGCGGACTGGATGGATTACTCTCGCAATCGAATGATGATCTACCGCGACGTGGCGCCGGTTGCCGGCGACGTTGTAATAGCCACCGGCGACCAGTTGCATTCGCTTTTGCGCAAGAAAGGCATACTTCACCTCATATACGCCGGATTCGCCACGAACTGGTGCGTATTGAACAAGGACTATGGCTTCCGTGCGATGACCTGGCGGGGATACAACGGCGTGATCCTGCGCGATGGCACTACGGCGGTAGAGACCCACGAATCCTACTCGACCGAGCAGATGCGCGATTTCGCGGTTCTGACCATGGAGATGACGATGGGTTATTCATCGACGGCCGAGGAGCTGATCGGGTCGTTGAAGTCGTCCGTCGAGTCCACCGCGACGGCCGCCGTTCGCTGACTTATTGAAACCCCGCGGATGGGTTAGTCAGGATCCGTAGGAGTTTGAGACTTCTTTGATTATCCTGGCAAGGTCGTTTACGTCGCCGTCCGAATTTCTATTAGTCCATTGCTCGGGAAGCGAATATCTCAGACAGGCATCTCGCGGCCGGTCAGTTTCCTGCCGGTTGTGGCGAGCTCGTCACCAGCCGCGCCTGCGATGAGCATCGCGCCAATATCGTTGATCAGATGGTCGGCCTGCCGTTCGACGCTCAATGCAGGGTCGTCCCACATACACAGCCAGAAGATCCCGGCTTTATCACAGGCCGCCTTCACCTTCCTCCACGACGCGTCCATCTCCGGTGAATACGGAGGATCCTTCCACTCCGGATGCCCGAGGAACAGACCCATGTCGCCAGGCCCCCACTCACCGAACGTCACGCCTGGAATCGACATACACATATCGGCGTGCTCGAGTCCGAACCTCTCCTCGACCTTCACCCCGAGCATCAGCTCGCCTTGGGGATTGAGCGGCCAGGGGTCCGCGCGGTTTACGTAGTCGATCCGGTCCAGACCCCAGATTTCCGTCGCCTGCATCTCACCGCCGTGACCTCGGGTCCCCACACCCAGACCTTTGCCCACTCCAATCGTTTGGTGGGGAAAGCGACACGATTCCACAAACACCCGCACGGCGTTGGGGTCGCGAGCGTGCGCAAGGTAGAGACCGTGCACTCCAGTGCTGAGAAGGTGGCGGATTTGCCAGGCGTTGAACCGGACCTCGTCTTCGCTCATGCCGGTAGCGGGGATGGTGCACATCACTGTCGGCGTCGGGTGTCCGCTTCGGGTTGGCCCGGCGTCCTTAAGCCCCCGCATGAACTCGTACAGGGCGCTGGTGTCCATGGAGATATGCTCGAACTCGATGCGCAGGTAGTCTGCCCAGGTGCCGGCGACGTCACGGCCGTAGTCATAGCCCAGATCGGGCACATCTACGCGGTCGTAGTAGACGGGTTGCCCCTGGCTGAGCAGTTCAACACACCTGTTTATTCGTGGCATGGTCCATCCTTTGTCTGACGTTTCGCGTTGCGGTAACCGGATTCGGTTGAGCGAGGATATCCCACGACTGACTCAGCGCGGAGTTCCCCGCAGGGATTATTGCGCCGTCACGCTCGGTCTTACTTCCTCGCCATTCGGCAAGAGCGCCCGGAAGGCAAATAGCCAGGCGCCAAACGAACGTCCTTGCCGCTGTGCATCTTCGGGGTTGTGGAGCTTTATTCGGACCCGGTTTGCCCCGGCTTTGAGGCTTACGTCGTGGGAAATCGAGTCGAATATAACCTTGTGGTCGAACGCCTGCCACGGGCCGTCGTTGATCTGGAGCTTGATGTCGCTCACCCAGCCGAGCTGGATTTTGGCGTCGGTAACTTCGGGAACGTTTAGCCAGGTTTGGGCGAATCCGATTGCGGGCCATTGGACCGTGTTTTCCAGCCCTATGGGACGGAAAACGTGACTAAAATCGACGAATCCGTCAATGTCGGCATATTTCTTCCAACGCGCGACGTGTCGCCCGCCCCTCCTCCATACCGATGCCTGAGCAGGCGGCTGGCCCGTGTGAGGCTCCGAGATGGCGATGATGTGCTTGTCGCGTCCCGAGCGGCCTTCGACTAGTTGCGGATACTCGGTCTGCTCCCAGGAGGCGTCCGGGTCGAAGGGATCGTCCTCAACCGGCAGCCGCTCTTCCATCATCCGACCGCCTAGCGGATGGAACGGTCCGCAAAGCCACCACGTTGGGGACTCGGCCACCAGATCGCAATCTCCCCTGGGGAGTTCGACGCCCGGCATCAACTGGTCCCATGAGGGCATTTGAAAGTAGTCGCGGTGCGGCGGGTCTTGATACCAGTAGGCCGTGCTGCATATATCGTTGGCGGCCGATCCGAACCTGAACTGGATCCGGCGATCGAAGTTGACGGCGTCGTTCTCGAAGAAGCGATAGGCGATGATGCGCTGCCACGCTCGCGCAGTGCCCATGTCCTCGTATTCGTAGTAGGCGATTGCCTGATCGAGATGAGTGGATGCCTTGTGAATGGCGCCGCCGTGTCCCGCGCTGAAAGGCGTCTCGCCGCCCAGACTGCGCAGATGGGCGAATGGACCTTGAGGCGAGTCGGGCCTGTTTATTACATAGATATGTTCGCCGCCGGCATGAGACCAGCGCGTGCGGTCGTCGTATACGCGGACGCCCAACGTGTATCCAAGAAAGCGCCCTCGTCCGGTGGCGTCGAGCACCGTGTAGTTTCGTCCGAACGCCTCGCACGGGAACTCGCGGCGGAACTTCGCGTGGAAACGCATGGTCTCTTCGAGCGCCTCGGGGGGATAGCGGTGGAAATCGACTTGCCAGAATATGTTGGTGTCGTCGGCGACTCCCGGTCCGGCTTCGACCTCGATACGGGCGGATTTCGAGAATGGCATGGGAAAGAAGAGTGTGCTGATGGAGTGAAATTGCAGGTTGATGTAGCGGGAATTCATGGGGTAGAGACTTACGCCGTTTACCATGCCAAGGAAGTCGCCCAACGGCGCTTCGACTGCCGGACTCTCGGCTCCGTCCCAGTACATCCGAATGATGATTTGTCGAAAGTCCGCAATTGGCGGAGTTTGGCCGATAGTTGTTTGAAATCTGCGAATGCAGCCCGCGCCCTGGTAGTCCATCAGGACCACGGGCTCGCCGGTTTTGACCGGAGTGACGGTAACGGTCCGCGCTGGCGCGAAAACGTCAGGCAGGTTTAGAAAGTCCACATGAATCTCCCCTGGTGATCGGATGCCTTCGGGCTGAGCGGAAGGCCTGTGTCAACGATGATCCTCGCCTCTATTGTGACCGCGGATCCCGGGGGGCCCCTGAGACGAGTGTTAACCAACGTTAACCCATACGCCCGCTACCGGCCTGTCAGACCCGTGAGCTGGATGCCGCTGATGAAGTATTTCTGAGCAATTGCGAAGAGTATGAGCACCGGAACCAGCGAAACCGTGGAGGCCGCCATAAGGAGGTTCCATGGCACGTTGCCCTCGTCGCCAATGAAGGATCTGAGCCCCAGGGCGACCGTACGCACGTCCACGCTCGACGTGAACACGAGCGGATGCAGGAAGTCGTCCCAGTGCTGGACGAACGAGAAGATCGCCACGGCGGCCAGGGCCGGGCCGGCGAGAGGCATGATTATCTGCCAGAAAAGCCGCAAGTGTGAGGCGCCGTCGCAAAGAGCCGCTTCGTCGAGGTCGAGCGGAAGCGTACGGAAATACTGTCTCAGCAGGAACACGTAGAAGGCCGCCCCGCCAAACCAGAACTTGACCCACAGCGGCAGCAGCGTATCCAGCCAGCCGAATTCCCGATAGAGGATGAACGTCGGAATTAACACGACCGCCTCGGGAAGCATAAGGGTTGAGAGCAGCAAGACAAACAAGGTGTCTCGTCCCCAAAAGCGCAGCCTGGCAAACCCGAACGCCACAAGCGATGACGAAATCAGGGTGCCGAGCGTTGCGAGAAATACGACGGTGAAACTGTTTCTGAAATAGATATGAAACGGGGCATACTCGAAGATGTTCCTGTAGTTGTTCCAGGCGAAAGGGTTGGGCATGAACTGCGGCGGGACCAGGAACTCCATCCCCGTGAGTTTGAGCGACGTGATGAGCATCCAGTAAAGCGGGAAGATCGAGATCAGGGCTCCGGCGGTGAGCACCAGATATCCCAGGGTCGCGAGACCAACCTTCCGGTAACGTCTCGCCCTCTCCACGCCGTAGCGCCGCGTGAGCCACGAGGGTTGGTTTGCGGGCGCGACATTAAATGTTCCAACCGACGATTCCATCACGTTCCCTTTCTGTGCGGAATCCTGCACTACGTCGGCTCTGCCTCGTAGTAAACCCACCGACGCGCCATGGCGAACTGAATTATCGTGAAGATCAAAACGATCACGAACAGGGTCCACGCAAGCGTCGAGGCGTAGCCCATCCGGAAGTTTTGGAACGCGTGGCGATACAGGTGGAGAACCAGGAACAGCGTGGTCTCGCGAGGCCCGCCCTCGGTGGCTATGAACGCCGGGGTGAACACCTGCCAGCTTCCGATTAGGCCGACCACGGCGTTGAAGAAGACAACCGGCGTGAGCATGGGAAGCGTGACGTGCCAGAAGCGCCTGACTCTGCCGGCGCCGTCTATCGACGCAGCTTCATGCATGACCTCCGGCACGGTCTGCAACCCGGCGAGGAACACGACCATCTGTGTCCCGACGTTCCACAACTGCATGATGATTATCGCGGGCTTTGACCAGTTTTCATCCCAGAACCAGCCAGGACCCGGAATCCCGAACAGACTCAAAGCCAAGTTGACGGGGCCATAGTCGGGGTTGAATATCCACATCCACATGATGACCGCCGACACCGCCGGCACCACCGTGGGCAGGTAATACGCGACCCTGAAAAAGGTCACGAACCGGAGCTTCATGTTCAGAACGACGGCCATGAGCAACGCCACGGCAAGCTTGGCCGGGACTGAGAGGAACGTGTAATAGGCGGTGTTGAAAAGCGCTTTGGGGACCGAGGGGTCGTCTAGGAGACGCTCGAAATTCGCCAGTCCGGCAAACCTGGGCGGCGTGAGAAGGTCATAGTCGGTGAGTGAGAGGTAGATCGAAGCCACCATTGGGCCGGCGATAAAGACAAGAAACCCAACGATCCAGGGGGATATAAACGCGTAACCAAGAAGATGACGCCGCCACCGGATTCGGCGGCGACGCGGCTCTGCCAGCCCGATCACCGCCACTTAGATTATCGCCTCATCTCTCGCATACGCCCTCGGGCAGCGGCCTCGGAACCATCGAGGAGGCCGCCGTCCGCCGGGCGGTTCAACCTGCTGTGCGTGCTACTTCATGTCCCCTGGAAAAGCGCGCTTCAAGCCTGGAGGAGCCTCCTGAAGAATCTCGTCAACCTGAGGCTTTATGGCCCCCATCGCGTCCTGAGGGCTTAGGCCGCCCAGCACGATCTCGTCGTACGCCGCCCTGGCAAGTGTCTGAATCTCGGTGTAACGCGGCGGCTGAACGAACGCCGGCGTCGCGTCGGTCTGGATTATGTCGAAGACCTCCGCCCGGTCCTTTTCCCATGGATGGAAGGAACCGATGAACTCTTCGGCGTCGGCAAGAGACCGCTTGGTCGGGATCGACAGTCCCAGCCCCATGTGCCCGCGTCCGACGCTGTCGGTCAGGTGGACCAGCAACTCGTAGGTTTCGTCGGGGAACTTGCTGGCTTGCAGAACGCCGTAGCCGTTGCCGCCGTCCCGGAAGTACTCGTCGCCGTTCGGCCATTTGTACGCAGGCGCGATCGCCGGCTCGATAGGCTCGAAGCTGGCCGCCGCGAACGCGCGTCTTGTCGATTCGGCGAACTTCTGGTTGTTTTGGCGTGCGTGGGTCATCATGCCGAGTTTGTTGCTGTTGAACAGACCGGCGCTGCCTCCGACGAACGTGCTTTGTTCACTTCGCGTCGGGACCAGTCCGTTAGTAACGTGGCCCGCCATCCAGTTCCAACCCTCTGCGGCATTGTCCAGATGCATTGCTGACTCGGTCATGTCCTCGTTCCACACAGCAGCATCGTGCCCCCACAAAGCGAGGTACTGGAGCTTCAATACCGCCGGAAACTCAAAACCGCCATACACGGCATCGGCGCCTTCGCCTTGCCGGGCCGCGGCGAGATATTCGTCGTACCAGGCGCTCGTGAACTCGCCCTTGTTATAGAGGTCCCAGGGATCGCCCAACCCCAGCGGTTCAAGGACGTTCTGGTTGTAGAAAGTGAACCCTGGCTGAGAAACAACCGGAAGCCCCCAGGTCTTCCCATAAACCTGAAAGCTTGCGATGGCGCTGGCGTAGATGTCGTCCATGATGTCGCTTGTCTTGGTATAAGGACCGATATCCAGGACGACGTTCTTCGCCGCAAACGTAGCCGCCCAGTCCATGTGCAGATAGGCGATGTCCGGCGTGGTTCCACCCGCCACCGCCGTCAGAACCTTAACCTCCATGTCGCCGTGGGCAAACGGCACGACCGACACCCTCGCGCTTGAGTTCATCGACTGGAAATCGAGCGCGGCCTTGTTCCAGATGCCGTGCATTCCGGGGCCGCCGCGCTGCTGGTTGTACCAAACCTCGAGCTCGACCGATGGTGGCGCCGTCGCCATCTCTTTTACGACTTTGGTGACGACCTTTTCCTCGATCTGGATGACGACCTTCTCGACTTCGACCTGTTGAGTTACGACCTTCTCGACTTCGACCGCAACTTCTTCCTTGACGATCTTGGTTACGACCCGCTCGACCGGGACCTCTTTGATCACTTCCTGGATTCTGGTTTCGGTTACGACCTGGGTTTCGCCGCAACCGGCCAGAACCGCAACGCCGACTCCGGAACCTCCGGCCAGCGCCAAGGCTCGCAAGGCCTTGCGGCGCGAAAGTTTGTCTCTAATCATTTGAGTCCTCCTCCGGATCTCACCCGTGTAATGTGCTTTATACACCATCAGGCCGTATTTAAGGCAGTAATCAAAGCGATTAAGTGAGAAAACGAGCTAAAACGCCGCCGCGTCAACGCACGCCGGCCGGATTCTGTGCAATCAATAGCCGGCATCGAGCACCGCACCGGCGGCCCTTTAGCGGCAGGCTATCAAGCGATTGATGGTCTATGCGGATTCTGGAATCGACTTGACCGGAAGGATCATGACCACGAACGCGTAGGGCTCGTGGCTAGTGTCCGGACGTGGCCTTTGAAGAGTCGCGGTCGTGATGCTCGGAAGGGCCTTAAGACTATCTCTGCAAGGCCGTGGATACGGGCCCTAGGCGCGACCGTGGTCTAGAAAAGCGGCCGGGGACGGGAAACTACGGACGCAAATCCGCATCGCTTCACGCACACCAAGGGGCGTCGGACTTCCAGCGATTGTATTTCGGCATCGCTCGGCCAGCGAGAATCTCACGGACTTCCTGCCAGCTTTTCACCCAAGCCGCATGGTCGTGCAGCTCGGACGAAGGGTCCTTGCGACTGCGGGCGACGAATCCTGGGAAGAACGCACGCCCGGTCGGTTGACCGGTCGGTTGGTAACGCAAGTCCAGACTCCAGCGTACGGAGTCACTAACGTTTGGTAGAGCCCTGTGCATCGTATGGCGAGCGAACAAGATGACGCCGCCGGCACGAACCGGTAGCGGAGTCATCTTGTCAACCGGAATCAAATGGTCCGGAATGACCAAGCCGGTGCCGGCGCCGGAAGGATTCACGCAATGTCCCGCCAACCCATCGATATTGCTCTGGGGAATTACCGCCAGGCATCCGTTTTCCTCGCTTACGTCGGTAACGGCCACCCAGGCGGTGATCATTTTGGTGTTGTCCGAGTCTTCGGTGGTGACCGCCCCGTCTTGATGCCATGACGTGGTGTTCGAGACTCCGAGGCCGTTGCTCCAATGGTAGTTCGAGTCGTGCAGGTTCTGTGGAACTTTCAAACGGATGTGCTGTATCGGATTGGAGTAAACCTCGGGACCTATGAGAGATTCCACCACATCGAGAAGCCGCGGATGACGCATGATATTGAAGGCGGCTTCCCCCAGATACATGGGTGTGTCCCGGTGAACATTCTGCTGCAAGAGGATGATGTCGAAGGGCCCCAGATCCAGCGTGCCGGCTTGACGAACGACGGCCAGCACGCGTTGTTGAAAATCGGCGGTCGGATCGTAGGTTGAGATCTCTCCCTGCGAGAGAAGATCAGCGGCAACCTCGTCGAGTATTGCGCTGTAGTCGGACATGAGAGGGTCGAAGTCCTCTTTCGGATCCAAGACGTCTTCTACGACCACGAACCCGTCGGTCTCGAACTGGTCAACCTGTGTGCGCGTCAACCCCAATTGTTCTATTGACATGGCTCACCCCTTGAACGCCCCGACGCGACATATAGAAAGCCCAGCTTCGCAATCCCGATTTTCATACTGTACACGAGGCACTCTTTCCCCGGCCGATTCCCCTTAGGAGCCAGGGTCTTCGGAGACATGCTCGGATGCTTTTCCAGGTCGGTGTCGAACCCTCGCCACTCTGGCCCGGGAGATGTTCGGCGCGAACTACCGCGCCAGCGGCCTCCGACATCGCCGGAGGCCGCTGGCGGACAGCTAAATCAGCCGCTATACCGGCCTGTTACATATCCCCTGGGAAGGTCCGCTTCATGCCCTTCGGCCCATTTGCCAGGATGTCGTCGACCCGAGACTTGATCTCTCCCATCGCTTCCTGCGGCGTCGCGTCCGCCAGCACTATTTCGTCGTAAGCGGCGCGCGCCATGGTCTGGATTTCGGTGTATCCAGGCGGCGACAGGAACGAGGGTGTCTCCGCGGTTTGAATCACGTCGAAGACCTCGGGGTGTTCCTGCTCCCAAGGATGAAACGAGCCAACGAATTCTTCGGCGTTCGCCAGCGACTTCTTGGTGGGTATTGAGAGTCCCAGGCCCATGTGGCCGCGGCCGACGCTTTCGACAAGCTGGATCAGCAGATCCCAGGCGTCGTCCGGAGTCTTGCTCGCCTGCAATACCCCATATCCGTTGCCGGTGTTGCGGTATAAAGGGCCACCGACCGGCCAATTGAAGTGCGGCACGATCGCCGGTTGAATCGGTTCGAAGCTCGCCGCCGAGAAGGCGCGGCGCGTAGCCTCAGCGTATTTCTGGTTGTTCTGCCGGGCGTGCCACAGGATCATGCCCAGCTTACCGCTATTGAATAGACCAGCCGAGCCGCCCACCGTCGCCGACTGATCCTGGCGGCTGGGCACCCAACCGTTCTTGACTGGGTCCGCCAACCAGTTCCACGCTTCGGCAGCTTTGTCGGTGTGGAACGCCATCTCCGTAACGTCCTCGTTCCACACGGGCGCATCGAATCCCCACAATGCGACATACTGGACTTTCAGGACCGGGGCGAATTCGCCGGCGCCATAGATGGAATCGACACCTTCACCCTGGCGGGCAGCCTCCAGGTACTGGAAATACCAGTCGGTCGTATATTCCCCCTTCTGGTAGAGGTCCCACGGATCTTCCAATCCAAGCGCCTCGGTGATATTTCGGTTGTAAACCGAAAAGCCCGGCTGCGAAGTAACAGGCAGCCCCCACGTCTTGCCGAACAGCTTGAACTCGGCGATGACGCCATCGTGGAAATCGTCCAGCACTTCACTGGAGTTCAAGAATTCTTCATCGGCGTGGATAACGTTCTTATGCGCGAACGTTGCCGTCCAGTCCTGGTGCAGATACGCGATGTCTGGCGTGACGCCCCCGGCTACGGCGGTAAGAACCTTGACTTCCATATCGCCGTGGGCAAATGGCGTCACGGATACTCGTATGTTCGAATGCATCGACTGGAAGTCGAGCGCGGCCTTGTTCCAGATGCCGTGCATACCCGGGCCGCCGCGCTGCTGGTTGTACCAAATCTCCAGCTCGATGGCTGCCGGCGCCGCGGCCATCTCTTTGACGACCTTGGTGACGATCTTTTCCTCGACCTGGACGACTACCTTCTCGACTTCGACTTGTTGAGTTACGACCTTCTCGACTTCGACCGCGACCTCTTCCTTGACGATCTTGGTTACGACCCGCTCGACCGGGACCTCTTTGATCACTTCCTGGATTCTGGTTTCGGTTACGACCTGGGTCTCGCCGCAACCGGCCAGAACCGCAACGCCGACTCCGGAACCTCCGGCCAGCGCAAGCGCTCGCAACGCTTTGCGGCGCGTAAAATTATCGTTACTCAACGGAATCCTCCTCCAAACCTCATTCATCAGCGTGATTTATACACTCCCGCGCCGCTTGAAGATAGTGACTGACGGCGGACAAGCTATCCCGACACATCACCTTCCAACGCGCCTCGGCGCAATGTTATGCGACTAATGCGGATACAGAAAATCCTTATGGGCCGGCCCGTCCAGCGGCAAGCTGTACGACGATTGATGATGTATGCGGTTTTCTGAACCAACCGGCGGGAGAATGACCATAACTCGGTGCGACCGCGGATCGGGACGGCGCGCGCCGCTGCGGGATTGGGCCGACGTGATGGATGCGTCGAATATGCGAGTATTGCGTTCGGTTGGGCGCGTGTCCGCCGTTCAGCGGGGAACTCATTAGCGCGTCGCCGGCGGATGAGGAGGCTCTCAATGCGGTTCGCTGTCGTGGGAAACAGGCACGGTCACGTCTTTGGAATGGTCAGGCAGGTCCTGGCTCATCCCGAGTGTGAGCTGGTAGCGGTGGCTGAAGACAACCCGGAGTGTCTAGCCGGGCTGACTTCCCTGGGCGATTTCCCCGCCTACGAGGACTACCGCCGCATGTTCGACGTTGAAGACGTGGACGCCATTATTCTGGTGACCGCGAACCATGAGAAAGCGGATGCGATCGAGGAAGCCGTCGACCGCGGGCTTCACGTTCTGGTCGACAAGCCGATTGTCACTACTTTGGAAGGTCTCGCCAGGATAGAGCGGGCGCTTGCCCGGAAGAGTCGAACCGTCTATCCGTGGTTCACCATGCGGTTCAACTCGATCTATCTGGCCGCCAGCCGCGTTGTCTCGGACGGGCTGGTGGGGCGGGTGATCAACTGCTACGTTCAGAACCCCCACAAGCTGCAACTCGCCGGCAAACAGCTATGGGAGCTCGACGAGACCATGAACGGCGGGGCCATCGTCGATCTGGGCTGCCACAGCGTTGACCTGGTGCGGTGGTTTTCCGGGAGCGAGGTCGTCGAGGTGACCGCCTATCACTCGAACTTGAAGTTCCCGCAAATACCTGACTTCAAGGACAACGGAGCGATCCTGCTAAAGCTGGAAAACGGCTCTACCGCCTTGTTGCGAACCGACTGGCTAAGCGCTCTCGGAGCCGCGGACTTTATGGACTACTTGCTTATAGTCAGCGGCGACGGCGGGGCGCTGGAGGTCAGAGACGGCGCGGACAAACACGTCCGGTACGCCACGGACGCCGACGACTTTGCCCTTCTGGACCCGGTCGAGCCGTCGCACGGCATGATCCAGGACTTCCTGAACAACGCGCGCGACCAGGGACCCACCGTACTAACTACAAAGGACGCGCTCGAAGCAACGCGGGTGACCCTCTACGCCCGACAGTCAGCCGACGAAGGCCGCACCGTGCGGATTCCCTAACCCCCGGCCGCTGGTCGCCACGTCACCGAGCGGGGATCAATCGTAATTCGCGTGCTTGTGGTCGCCCAGGAACCGGCGCTGGCGCTGGTTGGCGGTAGCGAGAATGGCCTCGTCGAATCGGAATCGAAGATAGGGTGGGAACTTCTGGGTAATCATCCGCTGGGCGTAATGGACTTGTAACAGGTAACGAGTCTGACCGCTGGTGTTGGCGGAACCGCGGTGCCAGACTTCCGACCGGAAGAGCACGCAATCCCCGGCCTTGCACATAAGGCTCTTCTCTTCGGCGCCCCGCCAGGTACGATCTTCAGGCGTCGGTTTGCGTCCGGCAAAGTGGCTTCCGGGAATGAACTTGGTAGGACCCAGGTCCTCGTAGAGGTCGTCCAGGTAATAGTGCGCGGTCGCGATGAAAACCGGCATCTTCACCGTGCCATTGATTAGCAGGTCCTCGGAAATCTCGAGCGGCAGATAGTCCACGTGGAGGTTCTGATCGGGTCGATTCGGTCCGGTTGTCCAGGCGCTCATTCCGATTACGTGGCAGTCTTCGCCCATCAGCCGCTCGGCCAGGCTTGCCGAAGGCTCCATGTCGAGGAACCTGACGAAGTAAGGATCGCGATTGAAGGCTGTTTTGATGTGCTTGTCGATTTCGTTGCGGCGGTCGAACGCTTCGGGATTTGGCTCCAGCGCCGCGATGTGGTCACGGAGCTCGGCGACTTCGTCGGCATCCAGGGCCGATGGCATGTAAGCGAATCCGTCGCGCTCGACGGCCTCCGCAAGCTCTTCGGTCGTGTAGTACGGGGTTAGCTCAAGAGTGTCCGTCACAGGCATCGCTTCCATCTACGGCAAGACGCCACATTGTAGTGGGTTCCAAAACGCCGTCGTTTTAAGAATAAATGCAAGGCTATTTCTTTAGATTAGACGGAGCTTCGGTTCATTCAGGTCACGCAGAATCTGGTGGGCGGCGTTGTAGCCGGGACCACCGTTGACTTCTCCCCACGGATGCATACCGGCTCCGCAAAGGTAGAGGCTCTTCAGGGGAGTTCTATATTGGGACAGTTCGGGTAGCGGTCTCTGGTCGAGCATCTGACTGGGGATCACGTCAACGTGGTGGATGTGCCCCTCGGTCAGGCGTCGATCGCGCTCCAAATCCAGCGGCGTTACAAGCTTGTAGTCGATAATTGCGCGCCTGTAGTTGGGCGAATACTGGTCGATGATGTCGAGCAGCCGGTTGGCCATCTCGTCGCGGCGTTCATCCCAGGTTCCCTCCGCCAGGTGATACGGCGCGACTTCGATGTACCAGGAGCCGGTGTACTTGCCCGCGGGCGCGCGTGAGGGGTCGGTCAGCGACGGATGAGCCATCGCCAGCATCGGAGCTCGCGGCAATCTCCCGTGCCGCACGTCTTCCCAAGCGAGATCGCGATAGCGGGTTGAAGGCCGCACTCTGATGCCCCCGCCCGCGACCCATTCCGTGTCTAGATTCTCAGTCGCATAGAACACCGGCAGTTCGGACAGCGTGCAAAGAAACTTCAGGCATCCATAGGTCGAGCGCAGCCGCCTTATTCTCCGTAAGAGTGCCTCTTCAACAGCGCCTTGCGGGAGCATTGCAAGGAACGTGCGCCTTGGGTCCGCGCTCGACACTACAGTCGTTGCGGCGATTTGATCTCCGTTCACCAAGTCCACGCCGGTCACGACGCCGGACTCAACCAGGAACTTGCGCACCGGAGTCGCGGTGCGGATTTCGACGCCCTCTTCCTCCGCCGCCTGGGCCAGAAGCCGCGTCACTTCCCCGATACCGCCGACGACCGTGCCTGCGGGTTTGGTCACTCCGTCGATCTGGCGGCGCGTGACGGCCTTCGAAAGAGCGTATCCGAAGCCTGATCCCGTCTCCCAAAGCGACCCTGAGTCGGAGGGGTTCCACATGGCGGCCAGAATCTCGTCGGACTCAAAGAAGTCTCCCATGATCTGGCCTATCGAGGTGGTCACCAGTCTCGTAAGAAGCGCTTCCTCGTCCGTGCCTTTGTAGTCGTTGAATATGCGCGCCAGGGAGACTGGCGGCTTCATGACGTACGGCTCAAGAACCCGGCTCGCTTGTTCGCCGAAGTCCTGCCAGGCGAGATAATTTCCGGCGTCCTTGACTGAGAATTGAGCGATTTGCTCGAAGTCGTGGGACTCGTCGCCGTCGAGGACCAGGCGGCGGCCGTCCGGGTAGAGATGCGTGCCTTTGTTGTCGGTGTGGGCCTTGAGCCCCCTCTCAACGAGGCGGGTGTCCCTCAGTATTTCGGGTTGCAGCGCGTAGAGGCTCTGTGCGCATGGATCGTGGAGATATCCGGGAAAGATTTCCTCGGTAATGCAAGCGCCGCCTACCTTCGCGCCGGCTTCCAAAACCAGCACACTTAGACCGGCGCGCGCCAGATAGAACGACGCGACCAGTCCGTTGTGTCCGGCGCCGATCATGACGACGTCCCATACGTTCGTTGTTGCCATCATCGTCCTCTGCAATTGGGGTGGCCGATCGCGTGATCGAGCTTCTTCGCTCAGTATGGCCCATCGCCGTGGCCACCTCTAGGCGACCACGCGCGGGATGCCGATAGATCACGGTTTGCTTCGCTGGAAACGCCATGATTCGGGAGTTCCGTCGCGCGGCTAACGGGCCGAACGGCTCCGTCAGTGTTCAACCGGGCTCATGGGTCGGACGTTGTGTCATTTCGATTGCCGGGCGGCGCGAGGCTGTCGAGCGCGCCGGCATCGAACCTGTCTGCTCGCCTTTGGCTAACGCCTCGGATCGTCCAAGTCCCCCAGAACCTGGTGGGCCGCATTGTGGCCGGGACCGCCGGTGACCTCTCCCCACGGATGCATACCCGCTCCGCAAAGATAGAGGCCTTTCAAGGGCGTCCTGTACTGGGACAGCTCGGGAAGCGGTCTCTGGTCAAGCATCTGGCTCGGGATCACGTCGACGTGGTGGATATTCCCGTCGGTCAGCCGCTTGTCGATCTCCAGGTCCAATGGCGTTATGACCTTGTAGTCGATGATCGCGCGCCTGTAGTTCGGCGAATACTGGTCGATTAGGTCCAAGAGTATCTCAGCCATCTCGTCGCGTCGTTCGTCCCACGCGCCCTCCTCCAGGTGATAAGGCGCGAATTCGATAAACCATTGGCCGGTGTGCTTGCTCGCGGGCGCGCGCGAGGGATCGTTAACGGACGGGTGGGAAATTGCGGCCATCGGAGCACGCGGTAGCCGCCCGCGGCGGACATCTTCCCATACGAGTTCACGATATCGATATGTAGGTCGTATTCGCACGCCACCGACCGATTCGGCATTCAAATCCTCGGCGGCGTAGAACACCGGCATTTCGGACAAAGTGCAAATGAACTTCATGGAGCCATACATTGCACGCAGCCCGCGCACTCGCCGCAGGAATTGAGGTTCAAGGTCGCCCTCGGCGAGCAGTGTGAGAAAAGTACGCTTTGGGTCGGCGTTGGACACCACGAATCGCGCGGCAATCTCGTCCCCGTTAGCGATTTGCACGCCGGCCGCCACACCTGACTCGACCAGAATCTTCCTCACCGGACTCGAAGTGCGAATCCGTACTCCCTCTTCCTCCGCCGCGACGGCCAACAGCCGGGTTACCTCGCCGATGCCGCCGACTATGCCCCCGACGGGTCGAGTGACGCCTTCGATCTCGCGATGGGTCACGGCCCTGGCCAGGGCAAACCCAAGTCCCGACCCGTTCTCCCACATCGATCCCAGCTCAATCGGATTCCACAACGCGGTGATGATCTCCTCGGAATCGAAGAAATCTCCCATGACGCCGCCAATCGAAGCGGTCACCACTCTGGAAAGGAGCGCCTCCTCACTCGTTCCCCGGTAGTCGGCGAATATGTCGGAGAGGGAGACGGGCGGCTTCATGACGTAGGGGGCCAGAAGCCGGCTGATTCGCAGCTC
The DNA here is from genome assembly GCA_965218195.1 of Chloroflexota bacterium. GTDB lineage: Bacteria > Chloroflexota > UBA11872 > UBA11872 > VXNJ01 > JAPOVO01. The sequence goes on along the minus strand of OZ244593.1, from coordinate 2,467,450 downwards.
GAAGCTGAGCCAATCCTGGTAGTTTTGGGCGTCTTTGACGGAGAACTGAGCCACTTGTTCGAAGTCATTAGCCTCGTCGCCGTTGAGAAACAGGCGGCGGCCGTCCGGATAGATATGCCCTCCGACGCCGCCAGTGATGAGCGTGAGTCCCCGTTCGACCAGTTTGGTATCTCTAAGTACCTCGGGCTGAAACGCATAGAAACTTGATGCGCAAGTTTCGTGGAGATATCCGGGAAACACCTCCTCGGTGATGCATGCACCCCCGACCTTCTGGCCGGCTTCCAGAACCAGCACGCTCAGGCCGGCGCGCGCCAGATAGAACGATGCGACGAGTCCGTTGTGCCCGGCGCCGATGATGATGACGTCCCATGTCTTCGTCGCGGCCAGCATCGTCCTCCGTCGCAAGACCAGTTAGCGTCGCGGTCGGGTGAGTGCGGCTAAGTATCGTCTAACGCCGGCGTGCGAGCCGAACGGACGCGGATGGGTGGGACTGTCGGGCACTGCCGCCCGTTTTTGGCTGCGAACGGCCGTCGGGCATAATCGCGGCGTACGGCGGATTGCAGCAGGTTTACGGCCTTGGGCCACTAGGCTTGTTCTGTGAAGGTCTTCAGGCCGCAAACACGCGGCCGGGGAGGTTATCGAGATGGCGGCGAATTCACGCGTAATCGTGCGTGCTGTTGCGGCGAGACCGGACAGGCGCCCCGGCAAGTTCGAGGATGAAGAGCTCGAAATCATGAAGATGGGGAACGACGGAACGGCGCAGGAAGTCGTCAAATACCGGACCGAGCAGCGCGAATACGGCGCGCCCTTCAACTATCCCAATTTTTCCGTTGAGCTTGGTCGCGAGGCCCGTAAGAGAGAAGGCGGCGCGGAGTACAACATGGATGGAGTGGAGATCGACGTTCCACCGTGGGGTGCGATCACTTTTGAGGAAGAAGAACCGATTATCGGCGTGGCGGTGATAGGCAGCTCGTGCTCGCCGCCCGGCACCATTCTTCTGCACGGCGAGCCTATCGACTGGAAGTACCCGCGCACAGGCGTAAAGATGAAAGCTCAAAACCTGTGGGGCGAGCACATAAATGGATGGCCCTGGCGCCAAGGACTAACCGACGACTGGCGCGAGGCCGGGCTGAGCAGCGCGGACTTCCAGCTTCCGGAGTGCAAAAAGGTGACTCTGATGGGTTGGAGCCAGATGGAAATCGGCCAGAACGAGGTGGACTACGGCCTGGGCCATGACGGGCACTACTGCTTCCGTACGGTTCGCGTGACGGTCAGGGTTCCGGGATAGCAGACCTGGATAAGCGTTGAGCTGTTGACTCTGTCGGAAGGCTCGCCGACGCCATAGCGAACGTTTGATTTGTGGGTTGAACACTCCCGGCGGACCTGCCAATTTGGGGGATCAGGCGCAGAACTGAAGCGAACGAATTTTCACCGGTTTTCAATATTCTTTGAAAGTTACCCTGCGAACTTTGAAAAACGGCACTTTTGACGATGGCCGTTCGGCGTGGTAACGGCTCCCAGAGAGACGGTAACCCGTCTACATATTTCCACGTAACAAGCGGTTCGTCCTTCGATCCTTCGGCGAGCTCAGAACGAACGGGGTTGGGCTCAGATAAGCGGCGGCAGACTCAGGGCGAACCGGATCAGGCGTGAAAGAGCTCCGACGAGAACCTGTCGAGAATCTCAACGCCGTCTTCCGTGACGAGGCAGAGATTCCCGATGGGGCGTATGAGTTTGTTGGTTCCGGGAATCTCCAGACACACGTGCAGCACGAACGTGTGTCCGGGTTTTAGCGTTTCGGCGTTTCCGGCCGTCAAAAAGGGCATTTCCGAATAGTCAAGACCCTGCCCGTGTCCGATCCGGCCTCCCTGGACCGTGCATCCCAGGCGGTCGGCCCCGGCTTGCGCGATTCTCAGCAGTTCGCCGATAGGAAGTCCCGGTTGGATGGCGTCCAGAACTTCGAGCTGGATGTCAAGAAGCCCCTGGACGAGACTGGCCTCTGACGGGAACGACTCGCCAATCGTCCCACTGCGCGCGGACTGAATCCAGTAGCCCTTGTTGATGATGTACGCGTTTGTGTTGATGTAGTCGCCGCGGTACATGCGATGATCGTGCGACTTTATGGAAAGAACGCCGGCCTTGAGATCGCCATTGGGCGCCGTGTGCATGGTGTTGTAGATGAAGTCGGCTCCAACGCGCTTGCCGGCGCGGTCCATCTCGGCGGACAGCTCGTATCCCCACATGCCGTCCGTGAGCGAGTCCATCATGGTCTCGTAGCACCGGTCGGCGACCGCGGCCACCTGCCGCTGAAGGCTGACCTCCTCGGCGCTCTTGATGGACCGCAGCTCGGCCACGATGTCGGGCGCGTCGGCAACGCCTTCGCCTATCGATGCTTCCAGGTCCATGTAGAGGGCGAGCGTTAGCTGGTCTTTGCCTGCGAGTCCTATGGGACGTCCGGCGCAGCCGTTTGCGCGGATGATATCGGCGACCGCTCCGCCAAAGGTGGTCGCCCCCCGCTGAGCTTCCTCGCCGGCGATGCCTGCGTCGTAGGAGCTGGATACAGCCCGCGGATCCGGCGAGCTGACCATCCGAACTTCCTTGATCCACGATACCTGGTCGATTTGTTCGAGCATGTATTCCACGCCCGCCAGCAGAAGGACCGGCGTACCCTTTCGGGGGACCACGACCATCGTGTCGGCCAGTCGGTCAAGATTGCACCAGTTGGTCAGATATCCGATATGTCCGCTCTGCGCCCAGTGGTGGATAGTTGGCGCGGAGTAGACCACGACGGCCGAAAGATCGTTCTCATCGGCGAACTCGCGAACCTTCTCGAGACGGTCGTTGAATTGAGATTCCGGAACTTCGTATTCGGTCTTGTCCCACATTGGATTCCCCCGGGATGATGGTCGGGAATGCCCTGAAATGCGCCGGCATGGTGGACGGTTCGTTAGCTAATTGGAAATCGAATGACTATCGAACAAATCCGAGATACCGCGCGCATCAATCCAGGTCCGCCGGTCCGAGTCGGTAGCATAGCCTGTACGCGAGTTGCCGGCGCTGGATTAGACGGCTATCGGATCATCGGAGCATTCACACGTATTTGCGCTGTTTGTCGTTTCCGCGTCTGCCGCTATGATCTTGCGAACCTGAGTCGGCCCGGGGGTGACGGGGATGGCTGAACTCGAATTCTTCGACTGCAACTGCGCCGTGGGGCGCTACACAAACCCGCCGGTTCCCGATCTGCCAGGCACGGTTGACGAGTTGCTGGAGACGTGCGACTACGCGGGCATTCAGTCAGCCGTCGTCTACCACCTGGTGGCCAGGGAGTACGACGCGGCGACGGGCAACGAAATCCTGATGGAAGAGCTGGACGGTAACGGGCGGCTTCATCCCCAGTGGGTGCTGCTGCCCCATTACACGGGAGAATTCCCGCCGCCGGACCAGTTGACCGAGATGATGCTCGATCAGGGCGTGCTCACAGGCCGGATCTACCCGTCCGAAAAAATGGACCTTCCCGAATCCGGTCACAATTTCCCGCTGGCCGAGTGGTCCGCCGGTCCGCTGCTGTCGGCGTTGGAAGAGCGGCGGATGCCTTTGTTCGTCGATCAATCGCAGATCACCTGGAACGAAGTGCACGACGTTTGCGAGCGGCATCCCAACCTGCCGCTGGTTCTCAATCAGTCCGCCCGGATTAGCTGGCGGACCAATCGGCCTATTTGGCCGCTGTGGGAGATCCACGAGAATCTCTACCTCGATACGGCGGAGAATCACGAGAGCGGCTACATAGAGCGGATTGTCGAACGATTCGGCCCAGACAGGCTGCTTTTTGGCACCGGCCTGCCTCAATGGGCGCCAGGACCGGCTATTGTGGCGATTTCGCGGGCGCGCATAGACGATCACGCAAAGCGGCAGATCGCCTCCGGGAACCTGAAACGACTGCTCGAAGGAGTCCGTAGATGACCGCCGCCCGATCACCCACGGTTTCAGACATACTCAAAAGCGGGCCGGGCGGGGGTGATCTGCACATAGTCGATTTTCATACCCACGTCGGCAGATGGTGCCAGCACTGGGCGTCGGAGGACCGGCCCGAGCACTTGATACGGTCCATGGACGAGTTCGGAGTAAAAAAGTCCGTCGTGCACCATCTGATGGGCCTGGCGTCGGGAGACGTCAGGCGCGGAAACGACGTAATCGGCCGGGCGATGCGTGAATACCCCGGACGCCTCGAGGGTGCTATTGAGGTTAATCCCAACTATAGAGATGCAACCATTCCGGAGCTCGAACGCTGTCGGGGCGAGTACGACATGCGCGCGATAAAGCTCTACCCGCACCGTCACGGGTTTCATCTCAACGACCGGGCGTACTGGCCGGTATACGAGTTCGCCAGCAGACACGGGTTTGTGGTCGTTACACATTCCGGAGCCAGGGCCGCGATCGGAACGCCAGTCGAACTTTCGGAAGCGGCGATGCAGTTTCCGGATGTCACGTTCGTCGCGTATCACGCCGGGCCCGATCTCGAAGGCGCGAGAATATACGGCGAGTGCGCCAGGGCCAGCTCGAACTTCTATATTGAAATATGCGCCCCGATGACTCACAACCTGATCGAGCACCTGGTTCGCGAGGCGGGAGAGGACCGCGTGCTCTTTGGCTCCGACTCCCTGCTGCTGTCGCTGTCCGCGGCAATCGGGCGAATCGCCTCGTGCAGGCTGTCCGACGACCAGAAACGCAAAGTGCTGGGTTTAAACGGTCAGCGAATACTGGACAAGCTCAGAAATGGGGACGGTTGAAGGGGCGGCGCGAATTAGCCGGCAGCGACTCGAACGATAGAGGCGAGCGTGCCGAGAGTTGTGCAGGTGTCGCAGACTTGAGCGTCCTGCGCGCGTCTGAGCGCCTGCAAGTTTCGAAAAAGGCGCGACTTTACCCGGTGATCGACGCTTGATAGCCAGCCAAACAACTTATATCATCGCCGTGGAACAGTCTGAGTGGGGATTGAACCAACCAGGGGGCGACCGAGGACGCTTTTCGGGGAATTGGGGATGCCGTGGTGTTGGGGACCTGAGGTTGGCCGCGCTTTGCCGCTTTCCTCTAACGTTCTTTCGGTAGATAATATCGATATGTCCTCATCCGGTCTTGGAAAATTTAGCGTCGACAGGAGGGGTTATTTAGAAAAGTAATAGACGCGGGTTCACGTATCGTTTTTTGATTGGGAGAAGCAGTTGAGTTTGAAATCGTTTTCACGAAGGAATTTCTTGCGGGCCGGCGCGGTCGCCGGAGTTGGTGTAGTCGGGCTGGCGGCCCTCGCCGGTTGTGGCGAGGAAGAAAAAGCCATGGCGACCGAGGCGCCCGCGGCGACCAAGGCGGCGGAGCCGGCGAAGACCGCGATGGCCGAGAAGGCCAAGCCGGCGACCATCGAGCTGGAATGGTGGCATCAGGCGCTGATTCAGATGGACGACGCCCTGAAGCTGATCGTCAAGGACTACATGGGGCTGAACCCCCACGTTAAGTTGACGCTCAACCAGTTTCCGTTTGCCGACTTTGCCCCGAAGCTGCTGACGTCGCTCGCGGGTGGAGTGGCGCCGGACATCAACTACGTTCACCCGCAGTTTGTGGTCCAGATGGCGGCGAACGGTGTTATCGAGCCGCTTGACGAGTACATGAAGGCCGATGCCGGGTTCGCCCGAGACGACTTTCACTCCGGAAGCCTCGAGGCGATGTCCTACAAGGGCAAGGCCTACACGGTCCCGACGTTCCACGGTCCGTGGCTGTACATCTACTACAAGCCGCTGCTCGAAAAAGCCGGCCTCGAACTTCCCTGGGATTTGCACCAGAAGGGCGAGTGGACCATCGACGCCTACGAGAACATGATCGAGACGCTGTCGACTGGCGAGAGCGATGATCGTGTCTGGGGCGGAACCGAAGTTCCGGCCGCCCTCAAGCTGCAGTATCTCTGGATATGGGGTTTCGGCGGCAAGGTCTGGGACAACCGCGGCGCGTTCGACGACCCGAACGAGTTCGTGGCTAACAGCCCCGAGGGCGTTGCCGGCATGAGTTGGGCGGTCGATCAGGTCAAAGACGACTTGGTACCGTCGAGGTCATACTCCAAGACATTCCAGGGTGGCAATCAGGGCCTGTTCGTGAGCGGCAGAATTGGTATCTACCAGTCGCACAGGTCGTTTACGACGCGCATTCCGGCGGACACTCCGGCGGGCGTGGCGCCGATGTTCAAGATGCCCAACGGCGACGATCAGAGCCGGGACGCTCCGGAAGGCATCGGAATGCACAGCGGCACTCCGGACAAGGACGCGGCCTGGGACCTGGTTTCCTACGTAGGTATGGAAGGCGTGAACCATGTGATCGCGGCGGGCGTTACGGCTCCGACGCGGAAATCCCAGATGAGCGGCGAGGTGTTCCGCAACTCGATCGTCGCCTGGGACAACATCGAGGTGCACATAGCGGCCTCGAAGCAGCTCAAGGAGCAGTTCTTCCAGCCGGTGGCCTACAGTGAGATCAACAAGATCTTCCAGGCGAACTACGACGAGGCGGTTCTTGGCCGCAAGTCGGTCCAGGAGTTCCTGGACGACGTTAAGGTCGAGGCCGACAGGCTGCTGAAGGAATAGCCGAAGTCATTGACGTTCTCGACGTTCTGGACTTCGAACAGGACCAACGGGACTAGACAAATCGGTTGAGTTGAGCCGTGCTCGGGCCGCCCACATTGGGTGGGCGGCCCGGCGCGACCGACGGCGATCAAGTTGTATCGGCGAAAACGAGGGATAGACGTTGGCGGTAGCTGAAACTGCTCAGGCGCCAGGCGGCCGGCGGCCGCTGAGCGGGGCCAGGTTAAAACGATATCTAACCGGCTACTTGTTCATAAGCCCCGGAATCCTGGGATTCGTGATTTTCACGGCTTACCCGATGCTGTTTTCGGCGGTCGTATCGTTCACGAAATACAACTTGCTATCGCCTCCCACCTTCATAGGTGCGGCCAACTACGACCGCATGATCCACGACAAGCTGTTCTACACAGCGTTGTACAACACGGCTTACTACACGTTCGTCGGGGTGCCGCTTCAAATCATGCTGGCGCTCCTGCTGGCCCTGGCGCTGAATCAAAAACTTCGCGGAATCAACATCTTCCGCACGCTGTTCTATCTGCCGACGGTTACGCCGGCGGTGGCGAGCGTCATCCTGTTCATGTACATGTACAACCCGGACTACGGGTTCTTCAACTATGTAATCAACCTGTTCAACGGCCCGAGAATCGAGTGGCTGGGGGATCCGAGCTGGGTCAAGCCGGCCTTCATCATCATGAGCTTCTGGGGGGTCGGCGGGCAGATGGTCATCTTCCTCGCGGGACTTCAGAGCGTGCCGTTGACGCTCCAGGAAGCCGCGTCAATTGACGGCGCCGGGGCGCTGCGGCGGTTTTGGCACGTAACCGTTCCAATGATCACTCCGGTCATTTTCTTCAACTTGGTTCTTGGCATCATCGGTTCGTTTCAGGTTTTCACCGTTGCGTTTATCGCAACGGGAGGTGGGCCCATCAATTCCACTCTGTTCTACGTACTGTGGCTGTACCAGCACGCATTCGAATTCTTGAGGATGGGTTACGCATCCACTCTGGGTTGGGTGCTGCTTGCCATCGTCATGTTCTTCACGGCGATCAACTTCCTTGTCGGCAGGAGTTGGGTCTACTACGAAGGAGCAGCCAGCTAACCAGTGGGCCTCATGACCGCGGCCAAAACCGACGCTATTACGGGTCCATCCCGAAAACACGCCCGCGGCTACTTCTTGCGGCTCGGTCTCGTCAGGCTGATGGATTACGCGATCTTGATCGCCGTAGGAGCCGTATCGTCGGTTCCGATGGTCTGGATGATTTCGACTTCTCTCAAAGAAACAGGCAGAGAATTTACGTTTCCCCCGCAGGTCATTCCCGATCCGCTCGTCTGGCTGAATTACAGGGACGTATGGTCGGTCACGCACATGCACCAGTTTGGATTCAATTCGATTTTGGTAGCGGTCTTCGCCACACTCGGCACCGTTCTCACGTGTTCGCTTGTAGCGTTCGGCTTTGCCCGGATCGAATTCCCCGCAAAGAATGCGTTGTTTTTCCTACTAGTCTCAACGCTGATGTTGCCCGGAATAATCACGCTCGTGCCCACGTTCGTGCTCTTCAGGCAGATGGGCCTGATCAACAGTCCGCTCGCCCTCATCGTACCGTGGTGGTTCGGCGGCGGCGCGTTCGGCGCGGCGTTCTACGTGTTCCTGATGCGACAGTTCATGCTGCAACTGCCGCGCGAGCTCGACGAGGCGGCGCTCGCCGATGGGGCATCGTACTTCCGCATCTATTGGAACATCATCCTGCCGCTGTCGGGCCCCGCGCTGGCGACCTCGGCCATCTTTTCGATACTGCATCATTGGAATGACTTCCTCGCGCCATTGATCTTCATAAACAGCGAGCGATGGAGAACACTGGCGTTGGCCCTGCGGTTCTTCCTCGAAGATGAGACGTCGCACGGGGCCGGAGGCGGGCGCTGGAACCTGCTAATGGCTTCGGCAGTAGTAATGCTGATTCCGATCCTGGTTCTGTTCTTCTCGTTGCAAAAGTACTTCATACGCGGAATAGCGTTTACAGGTCTCGCGGGACGATAGCTTCCACGAGCTTCGCGCCTCACCAGCAACCGGAGACGCTGTTGCGGTCGAATTCAGGACGGTAGATCCGCCGAATTCGTAGAAGAATTGGGATATCATTTCGTCGTTGGGAAGGAAAAGTTGAAACGTATCGAGCGGAGACTTGATATGCCGTACCCTAGTTCATCGAACAGCCGATATTTCCGATTTCGGTTAGCCCGATTTGCGATTTTCGGATTGGCAGCCGTCTTCATTGCATTGGTGTTGGCGGCCTGTGGGGAACCCGCTGGAGAAACCACGTCGTCGGAGCGATTGAAGGCCGACGTGGCTTTCGACCGCCGCGGCCTCGACCGCCGGTGGCAGCCGCCGGCCGAAGACCCCGCGCAGTGCGCGGCCGAGTTCGAGAAAGCGGCGCAGATCCCGCTCGAAGAAGGGTCGATAAAGCACGTCGTCGCCGCCAAGGAGGCCGACACAGCCAGGCGCGCACAAGTGAGAAAAGAGGCTATCGCACGAGGCGAGGACGTATCCGAGCTCGACGAGATGGAAGGCGCGGAGACTATCGAGCTTGACATAAGTCTCTATATTCCTGAGCACCTCGACGATGCCGTCATCGCGTGTCAATCGATTGCCGACTGGACAGCCGCAGGTGAGATGCATCCGGAACCGCTGGCTGGCCGTGATCCGATTGACTTCCTGACCGATCGCTGCAAGTGGTCGGCCAAGTTCGCGCCGGCGCGGTTGGACTCGATTCAGACCGCCGTCTGCCTGGAGCTTCTCGGAGAAGACGCCTACAAGATCGACGGGTAGGAAGCTCGCCGTGGGGGCGGCGTCGGGCGCCGCTCGATTGGGCGCGATCCGGCTCCGCTGAAGCGACGTCGTCATTGCCGCGAAGCGTGTCCCCGCGAAAGCGGGGAGCGGGAGTCCAACAACCCGCCCGCCGCGTGGTGGTCGGACATGTCGCCGCGCACGCTGGGAGCGGGAACCTAGACGCTGGAATCGGACTAGTCCACGTCCCACCCCTGGATGCCCGATCAAGTCGGGCATGACGAGTTGTGGTAGAAGGGTGGTTCGCGAACCGCCCCTACGGGGGTCCGGGCGCGAATGGATAGGCGTTTGCGGACGCCTTATCGACGCTCGCCGGCGCCCCTCATCCCCTGGATACCCGATCAAGTCGGGCATGACGGCGGGGTTCTCGCCGGGTAGGGTTCTGGGATGCTTAGCGGCTGGAGGATCTCGCGCTTCCGGGAATCAGTCCAGCCGGGCGAGGGACGCTGCCTCTATCTGCCCGCGAGTCCCGTGAGCGCGATTCCCCGGACGAAATACTTCTGGGCCGAGAAGAACAAGGCAAGAATCGGGATGAGCATCACTACGCCGGATGCCATCAACATGTTCCAACGGTCCTCGCCCGGACTTTGCTGGGCTTCGTCGTACAGAAAGTAGCGAAGGTGCAGCGCCAGCGTGCGCCAGCGATCGCTGGCCAGAAATATCAATGGATGCAGAAAATCGTTCCAATGATGCACTATCGAGAAGATGGCCGAGGTCGCCAGCGCGGGACCCGAAAGTGGCAAAAGGATATTCCAGTAGATTCGGAAATACGACGCCCCGTCGGCGAGCGCCGCCTCATCCAGTTCGCGCGGCAGTTGCAGCATGAACTGTCGCATCAGGAACACGTAGAACGCCGCGCCGAACGCGCCGCCGCCGAACCACCATGGGACGATTAAAGCCATCGGCGTGTCATTCCAGCTGAGCACCCGGAACAGCACGAACGTGGGCACGAGCGTGACAATGCTTGGCAACATCAGAGTTGAAATCAACAAGAAGAAGAGAACGGTTTTTCCTGGGAAATCGATCCGGGCAAACCCAAACGCGACGATCGAGCACGTCACTACCGTGCCGAGCGTTGCGAGGAGCGCCACCATAATGCTGTTGATCCCGTATAGATGGAGGTCGGTAACTTCCCACAGATCGATGTAGTTCCGCCAAATAATCGGGATGGGCACCCATTCCGGCGGCACCAGAAATTCTTTGCCAGACTCCTTTACCGACGTGGAGAGCATCCAGAACAGGGGAATCGAGGTTAGCCCCGCGATAATGAGGAGCAAGAAGTAGCGAATCCCCATGATCGCCGCGAGTCGGGCGTAGAACGTCCGGCGTTGCCGAAGCGTAACGGACCGTTCGGCCGGTTCGCTGCGTATCTCGGTCGCTAGGCTCGTATTCCAACTCCTCGGACTTGGCAGATGCTGGTTCCCCAACAACCGTCTCGGCCGTTGTACGCGGGCGACATCTTCATAAACCGTGGACGGCTTCCGTCATGCCGCGGGTCGAGCACGGCATATTGTACCTAACTCGTATCAGGAACTCGTATCTTAGAGGGCTTTCGGGTCGGACTCCGACGCCGGCTCGGCGAAGCTAACGGCTATTCGTCGCCGAATTCGAAGCCGTAAACGTCGGCCTGGCGTAGATGGATCCGCAGTTTTACCGGACCGGCGATCTCGTTGGCCGCGCCGCCTCCCGACCATCTGACTCGATGCCGGACGGCGTCGCCTGCAAACCCCTGACACTCGTCGACAGAGAATCCTTTCCAAACGTTGTTCCAGGTATCCATGATCTCGACCTTGATATAACCGTCCGGGAGACATCGACCGTTAATGAACAGGTGTTTTCCGGTCGAGAATATCGGTTTGGTTTCCACCCATCCGTCCCGGATCGTCGCGCCGAACGATACCCACCCGTCACGGCGCAAGGTGGCCAGTCCCAGAAAGTGTCCGTTTTGAAACAGGGACGGATCGTGAGCTTCCGGGACTTCCAGTCCCTCGTCGCCTCCGAGGATCCACCAGTCGTGGTGGACGTTCATACCTCCGTAGAAGATCCAGTCTTCGTCGCCGACCTGGATGGGTTGCGAGGTGGTCTCGACCCCGCAATGGTCGTAGCTTCCCTCGCCGCCGCGCGGAATCAGCGGGCGATGCTCCAGCAATCTGCTCCAGTCACGCCCGTCTCGACTGTGATGCAGGTACATGTCCATGGTGTTCTCGACCTGATGGAGGACGTTGAGAATCCCTAAATGAAGATCGCCCGCTCGCCAGCGAACGAAACCGTAGTAGCCGTCGTCGACGTTGGCTTCCTCGCCGGGGTCCCACAGGAGCTCGCCTTTGGACCAATCGAGAAGGTCCGGGCTTTCGAGCCGGTATATGCGCCGGCGCACTCCCCATATCCCCTCCGGCTTGCTGGGCCAGACCGGGCAAAACCAGCTATCCATGTCCGGGTGTTTGCTGCCGCCGGAGGCGCCCCCGTAACGGCCCCAAAGTACGTATTTCTCGTCGATTGCGTCGTAAGACAGGATCTCCACGTCACCCATCCACTCAGGGATGATCGGATTTCCTTCGTACGGCGTCCAGTCGATGCCGTCGGGCGAAAACGACAAGCACAATCCCTGCCTCTGGCCGTCCGTTATTTGAAGGTGCACCATCTTGAACCGGCGGGATGGGTCCGTTTCGACCGGATCGAGGATCATGTTGGGGCAGATGGTGGACAAACCCGTGTGGTCGGGTGAAACGATTATGGTGTTGGTGTCCCGGCCGTCGACGGAGTGCTTGCCGAGGGCGGGCTTTTCCCAATTGACGCCGTCTTCGGACTGGGCATAGTAGATGCGGCTTCGCTCGAATGGGACGCCGGGTACGGTGAAGTAGTCGTGGAAGTCCTGGACCCAGCACTTGAACAGCCCGTCCGCGGGGTCGTGGATAACGCTGAAATTCGAGTTTCGGAAATAGGTTACGACCTCCCAGGGCCTGTCGTTTTTGTAGACCGGACTGGCAGGGTGCTTTTTCGGCGTGTGCTGCCTTCGGGTGACGTTCTTGACTACGGCAACTATGTCGTCGTCGATGAAGAGCTGCGGCGTCGTGCCTATGTCCTTGTAGACCTTGTCTCGCGAGTATGCGACGAACATGTTTGCCTCCGTGTTCCCGTTGCGCCGGACGGATAGCATACGGCGCATAAGTAGCTGATGTGAGGTTGCGCGCCGCCTCTGCTCTACGCTCGAAGCGGTAGGGGATGGTAGCAGGTCATACTCATGGCGGCGGCGCGCTCGACCCGTCAGAGCGGGTTATGTGCGGTGACGCGGGGAGGCCGCATACGCGCCAAGCCGCCTCAAAGACAGGCTCGTGCCAGACGCCGCCGCCATACACCCGTTCGGAATCTCGGATTCAGATAGAATCTAGTCGATTTGGCGGTTTCGCGCCGGTCCACGGTCCCTTCGCGGTTGACCAGATGATCGGCGGGACCGCTGGGCGCCATCGGCGCCTGGCGTCGGTATAGCGGGCAGTCAGATAGGGCTTGCATCACGAACATCAAGTCGAGAACTGTATTCCTGGCGTCTGCGGCGGCGGCTCTGGTCGTGTTGATTCCGGTGGTCGTCGTGATAGGGCTTGGCGCTTATGGCGCGACGCTCGGCGGCAGCTCGAGTTCGATCGGGGACTCCGGCTCGGAGCTCAAGGTCTTCCCTGGCAGAGGAATACCCGGAGAACCGATACGGCTCGAAGGCGACGGATGGCCGCCGCGCTCGAGGGTCGATCTGTTCGTCAATCGGGTGGACGGTTCCGAACGCTCGACGCGCCTGTCGATAGCCAAGACGATAACGTCGCGCAGCGGTACGTTCATTTTGGACGCCGTGGTTCCGGCCGCCCTGATCGGGCCTCAGACCGAGTCCGTGCAATTCGAGGCGGAGGCCGTCAGATCGAGGGCCAGGGTCCTCGCCGCCGCGTCGGTCACGTTCGAGATCGATCCGTATCCGAATGAGCTGAATGTCGAGGTGTTCGACATCCGGTCCGGCGATCGACTGCGGGATGTGAAGGTGCAGCTTCTGGACTTCCGGGGAAGCGTCGCCAGCGAAGGAGTTACGGGACCTGACGGCTCGGTGCGGTTTACGAACCTCAATCCCGGTGAGATAGCTGTTCACGCACGAAAACTGGACTACCTGCGGGCAAATCTCGATTTGCCGATACAGGCGTCAGGGGCGGCGACAGCCAGATTGGGACTAGTCAGCGATCCGCAGAGGCGGCTGTTCGTGCCGTTCACAGAGTCGGGGGGAACGGGCAGGCTCAAGATCGCCGGCGTTGACAGAGCTTCCGGGATGCGGTCGGACCTGGCAGTGGACCTGCCGAGGACGGCATCCGGGGGCCCCGCCGCCGGGTTTTTCATGAATTTCTTCTTCCTGGTACCCGAGGATTCGCCGCCGTCCAGCGGAGCCAACCGCAGCTCCGTCGAGCAGTTCGACACCGCGCTAAGTTTCTTCCGCAGCATCGGGATTGGCTTTTCGCAGAGGAATTTCCGATATCCCCCCTACGCCTGGTACTCGGGGCGGTCAAACAGGGGCGAGGTCGTTTTGATGGTCGAGTCGCCGGGGAAGATAGCGTTATTCGACCTGATCGCGGTTGACGAAAACACCCGTAAGTTCAGGGTATTGACCCGTTATTTGAGCCTTTACGACGTGCCTCCGATAGTCTCGCCTGACGGCGCCGAATATTTCTTCGTAGACCGTCACAACCGTGAGGTGGAGGTCGTCGATATTCGTACGGGCGAGATCAACACGCTGGTAACCGGGCTGCCAAAGGATGTCTTTCGCGTGGCCGCCGCCCCCTCCGGCCGGGCCGTCTACGTGGTCGACTTGGCGGGCGGCATCTACCGTGTCGATCTCGTCGAAAGGCTTGTCGCCGGCCCCATAGCGGAAGCGCCGGGCGCGACCTGGCTGGCTGTCAGCGGGGACGGCGCGAGTTTGTACGTTGTCGGAGTCGGGCTGAACGTTTTGACGGTCATCGGTCTGGACGATCCATTCCCGGTTCGATTGGCGCCGCTGGATCAATCGGCGGAGTGGGTTTGGGCGGACCCCGAAGGCCCGTTCATCTATACAGGCTGGAGCATCCGGCCGGTTGTTACCCTGATCGACAGCGAAACGCTCGAGGTCGCGGGTCTCCTGGACTTCACGCCCGACAGCGGTAAACGAGTGACTGAATAGACGAGAATGCCCCTTGGTCATGGCGCCCACACGCCTTGGTTTCCGTTCTTGTTGCCCGACGAACTACGCTGTAGGGCGAGTCAATCGGTGCTAATGACGGCTAGTTCGTTCACCAAAAGGATTTTGGCAACCCTTGGAGTCACAGCGTAGAGGTGAATAGACGAAGCTGACGATACCGCCGTTCGCTCTGAGCTACGTCGAAGGGCGCGTGGCTCGTGGTTCGACAAGCTCACCACGAATGGCGCCCCGGCCTGCTTGCGAGGCACGTTTCAACATATAAGTGACTCGGAGGCGATACTCCAAATGGGACCAGGAATGCGAGCTATTGAGGAGATGCCAGGATGAAGATTGTCGTAGGAACGCCATTTCTCGGTGAGACCATTGAGACGGACTTGAAGTTGAAGTTTCCGAGCGTCGACTTCGCCGTGGCGTACGAGCGGGTCGATCAACGGCGGGAAATCGTGGACGCAGACGGCTTCCTGGGGTGGCCCGACCGGGAGACGTTCCTTGCCGCCAACAGGCTCCGCTGGATTCACGTTCCCGGCATGGGACTGGACAGGCTCGACGAGGCGCCGGAAATCGCCGCGTCGAACGTTGTGGTCACCAACTCGCCGGGGCCGCACGCGGGTCCCATGGCGGATCATGCCATGGCGATGATTCTGGCGCTCGCGCACCGGGTGATAGACCTGATCGACGATCAGCGAGCGAAACGCTGGGATACGGACAAGTACGCCGGGCGGATGGTTGACTTGAACGGCGCCACGATGGGGTTGTTCGGCCTCGGCGGGATCGGAAGGGCAGTCGCTCAGAGGGCGCTCGCCTTTGGACTGGAGATCTACGCCGTCGATCCAAGCCCGGTAGAGGTGCCCGCCGGAGTCCGCGCGGTGTGGGGGCTGGACCGCCTGGACGATCTGCTCGCAATGTCGGATTGGTTCGTCGTTACGGCCCCAAAGCTGCCGGAGCTGAGTCGGACAATAGACAAGCGGCGTTTAGGTTTGATGAAGCCGAGCGCGAGCGTGATCGCTGTTTCGCGTGGAGGCATTATCGACGAGGAAGCGCTGGCCGAAGCGCTTGAATCCGGTAGTCTGGCAGGGGCCGCGCTGGATGTAACGGAGATCGAACCCTTGTCAGCCGACAGCCCGTTGTGGGATCTGGACAACCTGATCCTCTCGCCGCACGCTTCCGCCTTGACGCCCGCGATGTATGAAGGCCGCCGCCAGATTTTTCGAGAAAATCTGCGCCGGTTCACCGAAGGCAGACCGCTGGCGTTCGTATGCCGGCTCGACGGTGCGTCGTAACTGCGGCGCGCCGTTGGGATTCGCCGGACCATGCGACGGCAGGCGTCGCTTCCGGTAATCTCCGCTGGGCGGCGAGCCTGTCTATCCAAGCGATCTGGAGGAGAACACTTTGGCCGATAGATTGAACGTGGCGATCGTCGGATGCGGCGGAATCAGCCGCTATCACCTTGCCAACATTCTCAAGACGCCGGCGATGCGGCTGGCGGCGACGATGGACGTTATCGAGTCCGCCGCCCGCGAGCGCGCCGAAGAGGGCGGGGCCGGTTACCACACCACGGACCTCGAACGCGTTCTGTCCGATCCGGGAGTGGATGCGGTCGTCATCTGCTCCACTCATTCCACTCACGCGGCGATATCGCTTCAGTCAATCGCCGCGGGCAAGCACGTTTTCGTTGAAAAGCCTCCGATGATGACGGTCGCGGAAGCGCGGGCAGTGCAAAAGGCAGTGAGCGAATCAGACGTTCAGTACATGGGGGCGTGGTGGTTCAAGCATTCGCCGGTGACCATCAGGCTGCGCGACGTAATCGAAAGGCCCTACTTCATTCTGTTCACCGTTCGCATCCCTCCGGTCGAAAACCGGAGAAACAGGGCGATGTTCGGTTTGGACGCCGGCCCTGACGCGCATCGGGTCGATGATCCGGAAGGCCCCTACGGGGCCGATGGCGTGTTCGACAATGGCGGCTACGCCCTGTACTGGATCTGGCACGTGATGCGGTCGCAGCCCGTAGAGATATACGCGATGGGTTACGGAGGCGAGCCCACAAATACAAGCACGATCGTCATCCGCTTCGAGAACGGCGGGGTTGCGAATTCCGTCTTCAGCGACATGGGGTCCGGCGGCATCGTGCCCAAGTACTACGGCGAGGTGCTCGCGGGATCGGTGAGTGCGGCAACCAACCGTTTTCGCAGCCTGGTATTCGAAGGAACCGACGCGGAGGGATTCGAGGAAATTTACTCCGAAGGCACTGGCATACTCAACGACGCCGCCGGAAATCCGTACCGCGCCGGATTCGACGAAGAGATGGAGATGTTCGCCAGGCTATGCCTCGAGGGCGGCCCCAATCCGATGGATGTATGGGAGGCAAGCGTTCCGACCTTGATATTCGAGAAGGCCATCGAGTCGATGCGCGAGCGGAAGCCGGTAGCAGTCGATATCCGCGAAGCGTGCTGGACTCCGGATGGGAAGTTGCCGGAAAGCGTGGCTACGTTCGGCGATTGCGGTAAATAGCGGGCTGTCGCCGGTATCAGCCTGCGCCGATGTCGACGACTACCAAGGATTCCTGGTTTCCGGCGTTCTCGGCGAGAAGCTCGCCGTCTGGTCCGAAGGCCGCGCTTTTGCCGTTGACGTAGTGCGGCCAGTCCAGCCGGTCGGAAATACTCTCTCGCGGGTCTTTGGCGTCGATATAGACGGCAATCACGCCGAGCCGTCGGGCCAGCTCCTCGGCGCGGCGTCGGAGCGTTCCGACCCTGTTGAACTCAAGTAGTTCCTCCCAGGAGTCTCCGACGTTCTGAAACTTCTTTACGCAGTCGAAGTGGGGTTCGATGATTACCCTGGCGCCTTTTGCGTGCAGACGATCGTGGATGGTCGGGGACTCGTTGTCGGCGCAGATTGTTACGCCAAACGGCACGCCTTCCAGCTCGAACGTCTCCAGCGCGTCGCCGCCGCCCCGGTAGAAGGCGATCTCGCTTTCGGTTGGCTGTAGTTTGCGCTGGACGTGAACGACGCCCTCGCCGGTGATGATCGCGTAGGCGTTAAACGGCTTGCGCGTAAGGCCTCGCTCCGCGATACCCACTCCAAAGGCGAGTCCCAGGTCACGGGCCGCCTCAGCGATTAGTTCCGTCGTCGGTCCGGGTATCGGCTCAGCCTGGCGCTGCAAGTCGGCAAGGTCGGCTTCGGGGTCGTAAGTTACCCACCCTCCGTTAACGGAGTACTCGGGGAACAGTACAAGCTGACAGCCCTTGTCGGCGGCCTGCTTGCCGAATGCCAGGATCTTCTTGAGATTGCTGTCCCGCTGACCGCGGGGCGAGCAGAGCGTCACAAGGCCAATCCGCATCTGTTTTACGCTCCCGAGGTGTCGCCGGCGCTTTATCTCCTGAACGATACTCGCCCCGCTGGAGCGCTATCAAATAGATGACGGCGGTCGCCGTCTGGGCCCCAGCGCCACCTGACCGCTGTTTACTCCCTCATTCCGTGCGTCGTTCCTTGCGCCCGCGGGCCACGATCACCGCCCAAAGAGATCCCAACGTCAGCGCGCTTGCCAGAGATATTCCTATTCCGACGTCGTACCACCGCTGGGCCGCGTATTCGAACGTCACTTGTGTGACGCCCTCCTCCGCCGGAACGACGTATCCGTTCCAGAGTCCGTCCGCCAGCACCGGCTTGATCGTCCGTCCGTCCGCCTTGGCCTGCCACAGGGGATCGTACGCCTCCCGAAGCAGTACGAAAACCAACCCCGGCTCCGACGCCAGGCCGGCGGCATACTTGGTTGCCGACAGACGCTCATACTCGACCTTCGCCTCGACGAATGAGCTGGACGGCGACCGGTCGTTTGGACTCCAGCCGGCTGGGACGAATGCGATAGCGTTGACTCCCGCCAGTCCCGGGCCGGGAACCAGTCCTATCGTTTCGCTTTCGATAGCGCCGACTTTCACCCATCGCCAGGTCGATTCCGGCGAGTGAGCGTCGATTCGCGTTCCGCCGCCTCGCCACTCGATGTCGATCCAGTCCGATTCCGGGCTTGTAAAGACTCGCAGCCATGCGGTCTGTCCGTACATATCGCCGGTGAGTACGATCAGTCGATCTTGGGCCGCTCCGGGCGGGGCGAATGCGATGCCAAGGTCATAGTCGGCGCTCCACGACTCGAGGCCCAGCCTGCGAAGTTCGCCCTGCCAGGACTGGCGTTCGTCCGCATAGGCTCCGCCCCGTATCCAGTGCCCGCGCCGGCTGCGGAATCCAAACCAGTCTGTGACAGGTCGGACTCTCGACGGGCCAAGTTCAGCAAATGACTGGTCGATGGCTGCTTCCGGCGTCAGGGCGGATGCTATCGAAGCTCCTGGATGCTCCGGCCCCGCCGCCTCCGAATGATTGGCGAGCACGGCCGCTTCGTTTGCGCCTGGAGTGGACGCGAGGCCGGTGACCAGGATGGGAAACGCGGTGGCGATCGTGGGTGGTCCCCCCGCGGACAGCTCGCCCGCCCAGATGTTGGGTCCGGCGGCGATATCTCGCACGCCGGGCGTTTGCGAGATGCCAACGAACGCCCGTTCGCCGGCATCGTGGTCGCGGACAACCACGATGCGGTCGAAGCCGGCATCGCGGGCTGCTTCGACCGCATCGTCCCCCGACAGGGAGTAGAAGAATTCGAACCACCGCCCCGACACCGGCGAGGGCGGCACCGGAGACCGCGTATCCCCGGTTACGCTGGGCGACGCGACGCTGGCGGCTTCAATAAGCCGCAGTATGCGAGTCCTGTCCCAGGGGGGAGCGCGTTCGTCCGAGGAAGCGACGAGAATGCGGCCGTTCGGACCCGCGGCGCGGTCAACCGCTTGCAGCACGCGCCGGTAGTCCTCGGGCAGCGACCTCGGCACGTAGTTCGACTCGTTGGATTTCCAAAGGGCGTTTGCCGTCGCGGGCGCCGCGTGGAACGCGGCGGCGGCTACGAGATATGCCATAAGCGCCCAGCGACCGAGCGCTCGCGGCGGCGGACCTCGCCAAGCCGTGAGGCTGGTGGCGATCATTGCCAAGGAGAGCGCCTGCGACCACACGATCAAGCCTGCCGTGCGGTCGGGTTCCCGAAAGACCCAGAATCCAGGCACGTTGTTCACCGCCTGTTGAAACAGCTCGGCCGTCGCGTCCCAGTGCGACATCGCGATGAACACGGCAACCAGATAAGCTCCCGCCGCCAGCGTTACGGCTGGCCGTCTCCACCCCGCCAGCAAGACAGCGGCCAGCGGCATCAGTGCGACGACCCATGCCGCTATCGACCATATAACCCGCTCGGGCCCGGAGGGAGCCAGGACGCTCTGCCAGTTGAAGTTGCCCGTACCAAGCAGTGTTCCGGGCAAGTCCTGGAATGTCGAGATCGTGGTTAGGGTTTGGTCGGTCAGCGTGTAAGCGGGATCGCCGGTTCCCGCGAGCAGCCTGGCGGCCGCGTAGGGAGCAATGAAGTGGGCCGAGAGCGGTAAGAGGATCAATACCCACAGCCCCAGGTCGGTGAAACTCCTCACCGGTTTTCCCGCGCCGCGGACAGCGATGACCACGGTGGTAAGGAAAATCATCCCGGTCGTGATTACCAGGTAGTGCGGTTGGGTCGTGCCGAACGCCGCCATTATCAGAGCGGAACCCAAAATCCACCTTTTGCGCCCCGTGCGAATGCCCTCCGCAAACGTACCGACCACGATGGGCACGACGGCCCACTGCGCCATCATCCAGCTATGCTCGAGTCTGGCGATGGTCCATGGGTTTACGGCGGCGATCACTCCGCAAATCAACGCTCCGGCGGGGATGCCGCCGCTCCCTCCACCGCTTCGCCATCGCGACAGGAGAGAAAAACCGAAGAATCCGCTGGTGTAGGCCGCGAACACGATCCAGAGAATGATCAGTCTTGCGTAGGTGGCGCCGTCGAGGGCGAATAACTTGGCGAAACCCACCAAAATGAGAGTAATGGGCAGCCGACCGGTACCGGCGATGTTAAAGGTGCCGCGCGGCGACCACAGCGGATATACGGAGTGCTCGATCACCCTTTCGACAAACAACGAGGGATACAAGTCGCGCTGCTGCAAGTCGCCGGGCTGGGTGATTATCAGTCCGTAGACAGCCGCGACTATCGCAAGTCCCAATATGAAGGCGGCGGTCCAGACCAGCGTTCTCCGCTTGCCTATCATTGATCGCGGCCCTCAGCTAGAGAACGGGGGATGTGAGACTTGAGAGCGGCCCTAACGACCGAATCCGGCGGCGGCAGAACGCCGCTCCGGTGGACCTTGCCGGCGGCGTTGGTAGGGTTGGTCGCGCTGGTTTCCGGCATATACGCACTCGCCACCGCCGAGCGTGAATGGCCGTCTGTTCCGGAAATCGACTTCAATCTCGAATACGGTCCGCTGCCGCCAGGGGCGGCCGCGGAGCAGTCACTCGGCGACATACGACAGCCGCTGACCAAGGCGGCCGTTTGGGTTGACGAGCCGGCGCCCGGCATAAAGACCATCGTTCGCATTCTCCAGGGAAGCGGTTCCGGGCAGACCGTCCTATTTGAGCAGCTTGTCGACGTCGAGCCTAGCGGCAAGGCGGCGATCGAAATACCTCCACACGTGTCGGTGGTTGGTTCAGGCATCGTTATTCAGGCGGCGAACCCCCAAGACTCGCCGGGGCCGATCTATTTGCAGGGTAATCGCGTCGATGGCTATCGGGACGGCCGGGCGTCGATAAACGGCGATCCCGGAAGCGGGGCCAACGATCTTGTTTTGCAGCTTTGGCGACGATCGACGCCGCGCTCGGTTCTGACGTCGACGCTTCGCGGACCGGCCGGCAGTCTGCTGTTTCTGGCGGCAACGGCGGCGGCGCTGGCAATCGGCGCCGGTTGGGCTTCCCGATGGGCGGCGCGGCGGGCCGGCGGAGCGCTCCCGGAGGCTGCGATAGCGGCGTTGTTGATTGCCGGCTCGTCTATGTGGGTCTCGTTTGGCGTATTCAACGCGCTCGAACCCTGGACGTTGTGATTGCATTTGATAGTTTGGCGGTGGCGCTTCAATGCGACGTGACTCTAGGGAACAGCGGCCTGGGCCGAATTGCGGTCGGTTTTCCCGGACGCGAACCGGAACGTCTCCCAACCGACGTAGATGGTGTAAACCGTAAGACTGGCCACCATTCCCCAGGCGACCTGGCCGGGCGTGGCGTTGAATATCGCGTAGCTTGCGATCGGCAACGGCAGAAGGGCGCACATCGGCCACCAGATTCTTAGATTCGATACGCCGATATGAAACGTGGCGAGAAGCAGAATGATGGAAAGTAGGGCGCCGGATAGCGCGTAAGCCCGCAATACGTCCAAATAGGGCAGGTAAACGTCGGCGAATACGAGCCTGTAGACCAGACCGGGAACCAGGAACACGATCAGAACGCCAATCAGGCATAGTCCGGCAACGGCCGCCAGGCTGAACAGGAAGATGCCGAGTGAGTTCTTGCCTTGCACGGCGTTGTGAACGACGTTTGGAAGCAGGACGGTGGCCAGTGGGCTTGCGGCGAAAAAGATAGTCCGTCCTATGAGCGCGGCGGCGGAGTAGTGAGCCGCGACCTGTTCGTCGAACAGGGCCTTTACGAAGAGTATGTCGAGGTTGAAGAGCAAAATCTGCACGGCGCCGATTGCCGCTACCTGAAGCTGGCCGCGAATCGGAAGTTGAATGGTCAAATCATCTTCGTCTTCGCCTGACCTGCCGCGCATTAACCACCGCCATCCCGCGTAGCCGGCGGCTATTGCCAGAAAACCGGAAACGGGAGTCGACGCGACGGCTCCGGCCGCGCCGAAACCGAGTCCGACCAACAAGATTCCGACACCAAGCCTCGCCCCTGCGCCTAACGCGCCAAACGCGCCGAAGAGCGCGAACGACCGCGCCCCCTGCAACATTCCCGCCAGTAGCGGAGATAGCAAGGCCGGCGCAACGGCGATCGCCGCCCAAATGACTACCCACATGGATTCGATAGAGAGGACTTGCGCGATCAGCCACGACAGCGCGACGAATATCAGCGACAACGCTACCGAGGCGGAGCTCAGCCAAATCCACACTCGGGCAAGCAAGCGTGCTAAATGAGCAACCGATCCGGCCGACCAGTATGTCCCGACGGTTCGGGCGCTGAGGTTGGCGATAATTGCGCTCGGACTGGAAAGTATCGCCACCAGAGATATCGCCGCAATTAACGCCGCGTAATGCCCGGGGGCAAGCGTGCGCGCCATGTAGACCTGAAACGAGTAGTTCAGAACGCTTACCGCAACGAAAAAAGGCAGGTAGACAAGGTTGTCGCGGACGATTGCGGGAACCCGGATCAGCTTCAATCGACCACGATCACAGACTTGCCCTGGCGGCCATGTTTTCCGGTTGCTTCGGTTCGTAATCGCGAGCGCGCTTTCTTGAATTGGGCATCTCCTCTTGCAGTGATCTCACACTCGCGCGGATTGCCGCCTCCTTTAAGCATTTAGTACATACGGCCAAAGCAACCGCCACGCATAGAACAGGTTGGCCGCGACCAGGATAAGCACTCCTATTGCGATCGCCGCCCCGGCAACATCCATGCGGCGAAGGGGCCCGAGTCGAGACGCGAAATATGCCGCGATAGCCAAGAGAACAGCCAGCCCCACCCTTGGCAGCCAGTAGGCGCCCAGGAATCCGCCGAATGGACGTAAGGACGGCAGCAGGCCCGGATCGAGGTTAACCGTGACGTTGGTAATGTCAACCGCGGGCGAACTCCACCTCAGTTCAAGGTTAAGAGTGGCGAATTCGCCGTTCTCCGGCAGCGAGAAGTGAAACTCGGCGTGTTCCCATCTCGAATAAACAGGTCGAAGCCGCGATCGGCCGACGAAAAGCCGCGTGGTTGCCAGGACCTGGCTGGTTACGTCGAATACCACGGCCTCGGCTCCGCTGTCGCTGCCGATGGCGGGATCGTATCGATAGTCGAGACCGACCTTGTACCGCTTTCCGCCTTCGACTTCAACTTTTTGAACTACCCTTTGCCCGGTTTCGAGCGGTTGCCTTTCCAGAGACATCCTCAAAAAAGTCTTCCCGTCTGCTCGCACAACGTTCGTTTCCCGAGGATTTGGAAATTCCCCCCAGGTTTCAACCACCCACAAGTCCGCTAGCGGACTGTCAAATCTTCCGTTGCGCAGTATGTTCGGACCTTGCGGAGGCCCAGCCGCCAGACTCAATCCGATAACCAGCGCAAACGCCGCGACGGGAAAGAGCACGCTGGACGGCAGCCCTCTAAGCAGGGCCCAGACCCGCTCGAGACCGAATCCCGCAAGAACGGCCGCAACCGCCCAGACTGGCAAGTAATAGCGCGCATTGTTGAACGTGAAGGCGTAGACCAAAGTGAAAAACACGAGGAAGCTCAAAAGGAATACCGCTTCCCGTCTCCGATATACGATCGCGGCCAATGCGCCGGCGCCCGCGATCCCGAGGGCGACGATATGCACAGTTCGAAATCCTCGATAATCCCACATTTCCCTTTTGTTGCTCACCAGGCCCGAACCGGCGATCTGATTAGTCCATTCGGCCTCTGGGTCTTGCCAGAATCTGGCAGCCGCGCCGATGATGGTTCGGGCGTAATCGATGGGATCTTCCAGGACCTTTTCGAAAAAACGGCCTGCCATGTCTACCTCGAACCCGAGTGGATCAGCGGCTGGATCCTGCTCGGCGCGGATCTCGTCTACAAAGGCGTTGACCGCGCCCATGTCGCGGTGGGCTTCTTCCGAGTAAGTGGCGCCGATGAGGAGCGGCAAGAAACCGAGGGCCGTTGAATGCGTGCTGGTCACTACTCGCATGGCCCATGGGAGCGTGACGATAATGAACGCTCCGGCAAGCCACCAGGCCGTACCTCTGGCTTTCCGACCGCCGGCGATCCGGACCCAAAGCGCGGCGATTAGAGGGAAAAAGAGCACGACTGGCTTTACGAGGAGACTCCCCGCCCATGCGACGCCGGCAAGACCGCCCCGAACCTGTCCCGGGCGCCCGAGCACGCTAAGCGTCAAAGCCACGGCGGCGAGGGTAAAAAAGCCTTGTATTCCCTCGTACCGAAGAAGCAGGATTCCTCCGAGCAACGGAACGTAGGTTGCAACGAGCAGGGCGGAAGCAGCGGCGAACCACGGGCGGACGAGCTGTCTCGCCGCGTAGTAGGTAAGCAGGACGGCGCCTACAAAAACCGCGCCGTTGTACGCATGGATAGCAAGCGGGCTATCGCCGGCGACGGCGAAGACTCCGGCCAGGATGGTTGTGGACGCCGGCGCCGGGTAGGCTGACGGTTGATGGCCGACGTTGTTGCGATAGCCTTGTCCATCCAAAAGAAGGTGGGCGATATTGCCGAGTGAGTCCGGGTCGGGCGCGGGGAGGCTAGGGTTCCAGAATATGAGCAGCAACACGTGGACGGCCGCGACAAGCGTGACCGCCGCGGCGAGAGAGACGTCAAGCCGCCGGAATTTCCCGAAAGTCGCCTCAAGCGGCGAGGTATCGCCGAAAATCGTCAGACGACGCAACAACTCTCCTCTAGTCAGGTAAAACAATAGTGGCTCTGCGGCGAGAATATCGTAAGGAACTTCACGCGGCCGCTGGGAATACCACGGGCCTCGTTAGATCGGGTAGCATTCTAGCCAAACTCGGCGACCGCGCGTCGCCGGGTCTCTATTGGACATGAGCGAAGAAAACGCAGCGCCGAAAGTTCTGCTCGTGATTCCGGCCTTCAACGAGCAAGAGAGCCTTGCCGAGACGCTGGCGGATATTCGACACGAGGCCGGGTTTGCATCAGTTCTGGTTGTCGATGACGGGTCGAGCGACCTGACTACCCATATCGCCCTGGACGAGGGAATCGATTTCGCGCGGCTGCCGTTCAATTTGGGAGTTGGCGCGGCCGTTCAGACCGGGTTCCGGTACGCCGAACGCCGCGACTTCGACTTTGTCGTTCAGTTCGATGCCGACGGGCAACACCCCGCCAAATATGTGCGAAAGCTTATCGACCGAATCCGGGACTCCGATGCCGATGTCGTGGCGGGAGTTCGTCTTGCCGGGGATGGTAGAGCCTATACGTTCACATTCCTTCGGCGGCTTGGAAGCGGGTGGCTTCGCTTTCTCATCTGGGTTGCGTCGGGAAAGCGTTTCGCCGATCCAACGTGCGGGCTTCGAATCTACAATCGCCGCGCCGTGTCGTTCCTGGCAGAACACTATCCCGAAGTAGCCGCGGAGCCGTGTGCGCTTGTTTTGCTCAGAAACAACGGTTTCGAAGTCGCCGAAGTCTCTGTCAGCCTGCGTCCCCGGACCGGTGGAATGACCTCGTTGACCTTCGGCAGGTCTCTCTCTTATATGATTATCGCTTCGTGGGCGATAGCGACGGCGGCGCTTGCCGCCGGTCGTCGACGAATTCGCTAGCAACGATTCCTCCAACCCTGCGAGTGTGACCATGCAAAGCGGGCAGTTGCTTCTGATAGTGGCGGCGTTGGTCGCGATAGCCTTCGTGATCACATTGATCCGGTTACGCAAACTCCGTGAGAGCTATTCGATTGTGTTCCTCGGGGCGATCCTGCTGTTTGTGGCGACGGCTACCTGGGGATTCGGTTGGATGATCTGGCTGACGCACCGTCTTGGCGTCACCTATGCGCCATCGGGCGTGTTTACGCTTGGTTTCGGCGTTGTGGCTGTGGTCGGCATCTATCTGGGCGTGGTCGTCACGGGTCTGCAATCGAAAATCAAGACACTAGCCCAGGAGAACGCGCTTCTGGAGGCAAGGCTGCGGCGCATGGAGTCGGAGAGTGCCGGGGTGTCCGGAGGGGCCGAGGCGGACCGCTCCTGAACGACGAGACTGCGTCGGGGGTTTTAGACCGCGTGACAGTAGTGGTCGTCACGCATAATGGGGCTGACGAGATTGAGGAGTGTCTGGACCGCCTTGCTGGAAGCGGTGCGGGAAGCCCACATGTAGTTGTGGTCGACAACGCGTCGAGCGATGGCACGCCTGAGCTCGTGAAATCGTTCGATCCGGCGGTTGAACTGGTCGTTTTGCCGGAGAATTACGGCTATGGATTCGGCGCAAACGTCGGAGCCCAACGATCGAGTCGCGAGTTCATTGCCTTTTTGAATCAGGATGCGCGCTCCTCGGCGAGCTGGCTCGAAAACTCAATCGCCGCTCTGGAGGCCAACCCGTCGGCGGCGTTTGTCACTCCCAAGATTCTCGTCAAGCAAAATCAGGCGCGCATAAACACCTGCGGCAACGCGATCCACGTCACGGGCGTAACGACCTGCCGGGGCTACGACCAGCCGGCGGAGTCCTTCGCGCGGCGCGAGTTCGTCATCGGCATGTCGGGCGCGGCGCTTGTTGGCCGTCTGAGCGTCTTTCGGCGGCTTGGCGGCTTCGACGAGTCCTTTTTCATGTATTACGAGGACACCGATTTGTCGCTGCGCAGCGCCCTAGCCGGCTTCAGGTGTTTGTACGAACCGAAAGCGGTCGTGGCCCACAGCTTCGAACCGTCTTTTTCCGCCGATAAGCTGTATCTCCTGGAACGAAACCGATACGCCTCGCTGTTAAAGGTTTTCAGGATCCCCACCCTCTTGTTGCTGGGGCCGGTTCTCGTGATGGCCGAGCTGGCGGTATGGGGCTACTGCGTCAGCCGCGGTCCCGGCATAGTCGCGAGCAAAATCAAGGCCTGGTTGTGGCTCGCGACCCACGTGCGCGAGATTTCAAACGCTCGCCGGGCCACGCAGGAACTTCGCACAGCCGGCGATAGCGAGCTTCTTGCCGGCATGGCCGACAGTCTCGATCTGAGCGAACTCGGAAGTTCACTGGCCAGAATATGCACAAGGCCCCTGAACCTGTTTTGCCGGATATGGTGTGGATTCGCCCGCGCGGTCGTCTTCTGGTGATGAGCGCGGCATCGGAGTCGCAGTCGATCCTAGCGACGACGCGCAACGACCATTATCTGGTAGGCGAATAGTCCCGGCATGAGCTTCCACAGCGGCTTAAGGAACTGAACCGACCGGTTCGCCGTGTAAGGCTTTACCCTCTCGACTTCCAAACCTGCGCGCTGCACCGTTTGGACCACAGAGGAGCGTGTGAAAAACCGAAGATGGCCCCGATCGAGCGTACCCGCATCGCGATAGTCGAACCGCCCGAACAGAAGGCGCAATCACGTCTCGATGAATGCGACGTTCGGAACCGAGATAGCGATGAAACCTCCGGGCGCGACCAGGCTTGCGATCTCTTTGAGCAGCGATTCGGGGTGCCGAACGTGTTCGATCACGTCGCCCAGAATCGCGCCGTCGAAGCAACTCTTCCTGAACGGCGCGTCTCTTGCGTACTCAAAGTCGAAATTCACCACGGGCACGCCGCGCTCGGCCGCCACGAGAAGCGCTTCGCGGTTTACGTCAACTCCGACTACTCGCTGACCATGTTCCCGACGGAGCGTCTCGGCGAGGCGGCCCGTATCGCAGCCAACATCCAGGATCGTCGTCGAACGTCCGCGCGTAATATCGGCGACGGCGTCGAGCAGCACCGGATTTTCAAGGTCGTATCCGGCAATCGGTTTGCCTCTTGATGTTGAAATCGGCATTGAAGCCTGCTCTTTCGGGAGGCGAGCTGGGCGTCCCAGATTCTAGATCGCGGGGATTGCTCGCCGTCGGGTCGACTCCGGAGCGAATGCGGGACGGCGGCGGCAGAATAATATGCCGCAGGCCTACCATCTGAACCGGGCGATCTTAGGAGCGGTCCTTGCCTATAGTCGACGTTGGACTACTGCCCGGGCTCCTGCTGTTTGCTTTGGAGCTCGCCGCCATTGCCGTTTTCGGCTACGTAGTTGTGCGCGGGCTTCTGGGGCAAGCGCGCGGCTATCTGGCGGCTTCGCAGGGACTCATCGCTGGGCTGGCGCTTTGGGGCCTCCTGCTGAACGCCGCGTTCTACGTTGCGCCGGGTGCAGTTGGGGTGGTCCTGGCCTGGCTGGCCGCCGCCGCACTGACGGGGATATTGATATGGAAAAAACGCGTCGAGCCGAGACCGACGCTATCCGCCGCCGCGACATTCGCGGCGATCTGTCTGCCGATCTTTTGGATATCGCTTAGCGCTCGTCAACTGCTGTGGATTCCGGACATTGGGGCGCACGTTCCCCTTACGGCATCGATGATGGCCGGAAACTTTCCCCCGGCGTTCCCGTGGAATCCGAACGAGGCGGCGAACTACCACTACGGTCTCGACCTCATCATCGGCGGACTAGAGGCTGGAACAGGCCTTGGTTACGTCCTCGTAACGGAGCTGTTGGGCGCGTTCTCGGTAACTGCTCTTTTCCTTATCGTAGGGAGCTTGCTCAGCCGCAATCGATCGCTATCGTCCTCGGTCCTCATTGCGCCGCTGATGCTAAGCGCCGGGGCCTGGACGCTGGTGCTGGTCGGGGATCAGCCCTGGCCGGTTTCAGTCGCAATACCCGTGGGACTGCCCCAGGCGGGCATCCGAGCCTCCGTTCTGGACGTTTTCTTTCCGGGAGCCGGCGTACCGTGGATGTCGCCCGTGGAGGCGAGTCCTCCGAACATCTTCAATCCGGCGTTTTCGATGTCATACGCGCTTTTGCTGGTGCTGGTCGAACGTCTTGTCGCGAGCGGGTCACGCCCGGTCGTCGGATTGATTACGACTTCTGTGCTCGGCGCCTATCTGATTCTGCTCGACGAGCCGATTTTTGCCGCCTTTGCGATGATCTGGGCGATTGTCGCGGCCTTCCGCTTCGCCCGCCAGCGCATTCGCCGAATTTCCGAGCTGGCGGCCGGTGCGGCCGGAATAGCGCTCCTTATCGGGCTGGCGGTTGTCTACGGTGGAGTCTTGTTTGACAGCATCTTCCGAAACACGGGCGGCGAATCCGGATTGTCGCTCGTCTGGCCGGATTTACCGAATCTGGCTCAACTCGCGTCTCTCGAGCGCCTACCTGGAAATCTCGGGATTCTCGGCATTGGTCCGTTAATGCTTGCGGGGGTGGTAGCGCTTGGTTGGCGAGCCGGCGCGATGAGCTTGCTTCTGGCCGCCGCCGGCCTGGCAATGTGGATTGCGAGCTTATTCGTTGATTACGAATTCTCGATCTCCGACAGTCTGCGATTGCAGGGGCACATTCGGAATCTTCTCCTCATCGCGGCGATCCTCGTCATCACGTATTTTCTTGCCCGGCTCAAGCCATGGCCCCGCAAGGTTGCCTGGGCGGTGCTTGCCCTTCTCGTGGTTTGGCCCACGGTCGCCAGCTCAGGTGCCGACCTGTGGTTCGCCTTGAAGAGCGGTCCGCAATTTGAGATTCCAACGGTCGAAACGCGTAGGGTTCAGGAAGGCATCATGGGCCGCGCGGAGCCGGCCGGTGACCTGGGAGAGATCGTACCCGGCATCAAAGATCATCTGGAAGCGGATGCCTCTATCCTGTCTCCGAGTCCCTTCCGGCTTTCAATCGCGTCCGGGCGACCGGCGCCTTATGGTTACATTGGCTTCACACAGTATTTGGGGCTTCGCGGCCCGGAATACCTTGACGCGATCGAGCACCTCGACCCGGACGCCATTCGGAGGCTGGGGGTTAGCTATGTTCATGCAACCCCCAAATGGGTCAACGGGTTGCCTGAGAGATCCAGAGACTGGCTGCAAAGCCCGGAGTATTTCAAGCCGCTTGTTCAAAGTGATGAAGGCGTCCTGTATGAGATCCTTCAACCATTTCGCGATCTAGCCGCAAGCCCGGCCCCGGAATCGTTCACCGCGCTGCGAATCCTCACCGGGAACGGGGCGAGGGTCTATATCCCGCCAGTGGTTCATCCGCTCGAACGGCTTTCGATAGCCGCGGCTTTGCGAAGAGCGCGACTCTACGGCGATCTCGGCGACCCCGCGCACGTGCGAAGCACTTTGGGCTTTTCTCCGTACAGCGGTGAGGAGCTGGACTTCGTGGTTCTCCCCTCACGGCTGGCTCCGACCGGGATACCGGCTCATCGCCGGTCACCGATTTGGTCGAGGGGTGCGAACTCGGTTTATGCCGTCGGTGATATCGAGAACGCCACCAGCCACCAGGAAGTCGCGTCCCTTTCGGTTGATATCGGGGAATCGCGCGTGAGCCGGGGAAGCATCCGTTTTAAGGTCGGATTCGAAGTGGGCGATCCGAGCGGTTGGACCGGTCAGGACTGGGTAGTGATCGGCGACGACGGGACGCGGTGGGCCGTGCCAGTCTTGCAGGCTCGAGCGGCGCACTGGTACGGCGGACAGGTGAACCCGTCGTCTCGTAACCTGAGGGTTGAATACGATTGGAACGTCGCAATGGGGACTTTGCAATGGTCGACTGGCGGCGGTGGATTCCGCGCGGCGCAGTCCTCGACCAGCGAACTGGTCGAGGGGTCCTACGTACTGGCGATCAGGCTTACGCTGAACGGGCGGGAGCGCTCTATCCTGCCGATCCTCCGAATCCGCGCGAGGCCAAATGGGGCCTTTGAATTCGAGTTTTTCGAAGGCCCGCTTGCCGCAAGGCCCGTTGAGTAGTACCGGCGGTCTGCCGAGGCGCGGAGCAACGCGATGACGCGGGAATCCGGTGTTCGATCGAGCATCGGGAAACGGGTGTTGGGCAGCCCAATGCTAGGCGGTGGTCGTCTGCATGTTTCGGTCATCTTCCTAGGCGGGCTGGCCCTGGTGCTTGCGGCGTGGGGACGGGTTGTCGTCACGCCCGGTGAGATTCTCCAAGGCGACCTCACGTACGCGTTGCACGCCGACCTCCTGCCGAGGATTTTCTACCCGGCGTGGGACGCAAACCGCCATAGCGTTCTGGTATCGATAGGGCTGTTCGGCACGCACGCGCCCTTTGTAACGGCCGGACTGCTGGGCGGGCTATCCAGCGCGGCGGTCATGAAGTCTCTGGTCGTTGGATGGGGGCTGCTGGGTTACGTAATGGCGTGGATCGGATTCCGCCTGCTACTCGGCCCCTTGCGCGGCGCCCGCGGCCAGACCGCCAGCGAGTCGCTGGGGCTGGCCCTCGGCTCGGTGTTCTGGACTCTGAATCCGTGGTTTTTGGGCCGTTTAGAGCAGCTCGGCGTGGCGCTCTCCGCGCTCGGCCTGCCGCTCGCACTTGGGCTCATGGCGTATTCCATTCGCAGCGGGCGGCGGCTGCCGGCCGTTGGCGCCGGCCTTGCCACTGTGTTGGTTTCCGCGGGGAGCCCTCACTACCTCTCGATGACCTGCTTCGTGCTTGGTCTTCTTTGGGCGGTTCGATTCGTTCAGCAGTCGCGCGACAGGACGGCCATCTTCAAGATAGGCATCACCTATCTGCTGGCGGTCGTCGGCACGGGGGCGTTCGTGTGGATTCCGGCCGTTTCCACAGTTTTTTCAGGCGGGCGATTCCAGCCGCCCTACGTCTACGAGGCGGCCCCGGTGATCGTCTCGACTCATACTCAAACGCTATGGAATACCCTCACCCTCACGGCGCATCACTTCTTTGGCGTTAGTTTTCGACCGTCCGGTATTGCCTCGGTCGCGTGGTCGGTGTCGAGTCTGCTGGGCGTGAGCTCGCTTGCGCTGGCGGCAATCTTCGACCGCCGCCGTCGATCGACATGGATTTTTACAGGCGCGGTCACGAGCGCCTTCGTCGTGTTGCTGAGTTTGAGCAGCTTTCCCGGCGGCGGTCAAATGTACGAATTGATCGTGCGCGATGTTCCACTTGGCTGGTTAATACGGGAACCCGACAAGCTTGGGGCGCTCATACCCATGGGCTACGCGCTTGGCATTGCATGGATCGTTCCGACTGCCGCAGGGCTGCCGGCGAAGAGAGGATGGCCGTTCAAACGCTGCATGAGCGCGCTCGCGGTCGCGGCGGTGGCGGGCGCCATGCTTGTCTGGATGCGACCGGCTATCGAACGGTCTCTGTTTCAAACCGACTTCGCGAGCTACGTTCCGGTCGAATTCCCCCGCGAATATTACGAATTTACCGGCAAGTTCAAGCCGATGTCAGACCCCAATGCCGCAGTTCTGGTTTTCAGTCAGCCGAATCGATCCCCGTCGTGGAGTTCGTCTCACATTGTCCGGGGAGCTGTGTCCGGATCAATGCGGGCTCGCGTATTGTTGTACGCCCTGACTCCGGTTGGCAGGCTTGCCGATAGCGCTTTGACTGATCCTCCACGATTTGCGGAGATACTTCTTGCGGCGGGAGTGGGCGCCGTCGCCCTGGCTGTTGACGACATTGAGGGCGAGCGGCTGGCGGCGACTATCGCATCGTTTCCGGGGCTTAGGGAGCGGCTGGGCGGACACCTTATCCGAAGCTTTGATCTTCTCGGCGCTCCCGCGCCTCTGGTAGACATCGGAGGGTTGGAACCGGAGTGGCGAAGGTCTGCTCCGACCAGGTACGAAATTCATTTGCAAGGTGGTCGGGAGTCGGAGCGCCTGGTCCTGCGCGAGTTTGCGGACTCTCACTGGAAGGCCGCTCTCGACGGGAAATCACTTGCGCGTTTACCCGATGCGCTTTTCAACTCCTGGGACTTGCCTGCTTCGGAGTCCGGCACTATTACGGTGAGCTATGAGATGCAGAAATACCTCGTGATCGGATATGCGATAGCCGGATTGACCGTAATAGGGTTCATCCTCGCCATGACTCCGGTCCGGCGAGTCGTTCGAGGATTTCGGGCTTGAGCGTGGGGAGCGTCTGGTTTGGGCGCTTGCTGCACGCGGCGATCGGAATCGCGGCGATTGCCGTGGCCGCCGGGATGCTTGCTATCGGATCGCGAAGCGTCCCTCATCTCCAGACCGCCAAAATCTCGCAGTTTCGGATGGGGCCTATCGGACTCCCGGTAAGTCAGACGATAAGGTCGGGGGCCGTCACGCTCACGACGATAGAGTTGCCGCTAACGTCGCGGTCCGAGGCTCCCGTGCAGATTGCGGTAAGGGTATGGTCGAGGATCTCGAACAAGCTCGTCCGGGAGGCGCTGGTAGAGGTTCCTCCCGGGATAGAAGATGCGTGGACGCGCATCGACTTCGATCCGCTAGCGGTCGAGTCCGGCGACACTCTCGAGTTTCAGTTCTTCTTGCCGGAGCGGGAAACCGGCGAGGTTCACATCGGAGCGGGTCTTCAGGATCAATACCCCGACGGCCGCTTCAAGGATCACGATGGCAACCTGTTCCCGGAGCAAGACCTGGCCATTCGCGTGTGGGCCGATGTCGGCCCGGTGGGCTTTTTGTGGCGGCTCGTGCGAGGGGACCCGTTGGGCGTCGTCGTCGTCGGAGGGCTTATGGTGTTCGTCGCGCTCGCCGTGTTCGCTGAATACTCGAAACGGGCGCCGCGTTGGGTGGCTGTCGTGCTCGCGGCGGCGGCGCCCATGCTGGCATTTGCGCTCATGTATCGTTTACCGCAAATCGCGTTTTAGCCGTGTCGGCCTGCCGCGGCGTTGTGGGGTGGGCGGGGACGCAAGCCGGACGTGGGAATCTCCGCTCAGGAGAGTATGGGAATAGTCGCATCCCCCGATTGCCAGTACTGGGGCGGCGGCAATCTTGAATAAGCCGGCGATCAGCGTCCTGATTCCCACCCTCAATTCCGCCCGCACGCTGCCCGCGTGTCTGGATTCAATCGGTGAGCAGGACTACCCCCGGGAGCTTGTGGAAATCGTTGTGGCGGACGGAGGGTCCAGCGATGGAACGCCGGAGCTGGCGAGAAGCTACGGAGCCGCGGTTATTGAGAATCCTCTGAAAACCGGCGAGGCGGGAAAGGCGGCCGCGCTGCGCCGCGCAAGCAACGATCTCGTCGCATTGGTGGACAGCGACAACATTCTGCCCCGGCGGGACTGGATCGCGAGAATGGTCGCGCCCATTGCCGGGAACGACGACATTATCGGGTCGGAACCTTGGGAGTTCACTCTGAGGGACGGCGATCCGGCATTCACCCGGTATTGCGCAATGCTGGGAATGAACGATCCGCTCTGCCACTTCATCGGCAACTATGACCGGTTGAACATGCTGACCGAAACATGGACGTCGCTGCCGGTCAACGCGGTGGACGGCGAGGACTACGTGACGTTCGAGCTTGAAGCCGGACTGCTGCCTACCATCGGCGCGAACGGAACGGTCTGGCGGCGCGACGCTCTTCGGCAATGGCGAGACCGCGACTACCTCTTCGACGTAGACGTGCCCAGCGATCTGGCTCGAAGCGGCAAGCTCAGATTTGCCAAGGTCAAGATCGGGATCGTTCATCTCTACGCTGATGGGCTGCGCCAGTTTGGTTCCAAGCAGACTCGCAGGATTCGCGACTATCTGTATTTCCGTCAGTCGGGCCAGCGGTCGGACCAGTGGGACGCGAGACACAGACGCGGGCTTTTGCGATTCGTGATCGCCTGTTTAACCGTGGCGCCGCTGTTGAGGGATTCGTGGATCGGATACAGGCGGTCGCGTGATATGGCCTGGCTGCTCCATGCGCCGGCGTGCTGGCTGACGCTGGTTATCTACGGTTGGGGCGCCGTCGTCGGTCGGGCGCGGCGGCGTCCCGAATCGCGCGCGCGGTGGAACGCCTAGCTGCGTAGCCTCGCCGCGAGGACCGTCAAGTTACGGGACGGTACCGCACCTGGAGCGTGCGTTGTGGAACGCCGATCTCAGTTATAGACCCTATCCTCCAGCAGCCCGAGGTCCAGTCCGAAGTAGTAGTCCAATATTGCCCTGAAATGATTGACCGACGTAATTGAGGGATATACCGCGCTTTCACCGCCATCGGGAAGCAGGAACGCCGCGAGTATGGCATTACCTGTGGAGGGGTTGGTTCGTTGGTATCCATGGTCTCCGGCGATAACAATGATGGGCGGTTCTTGATAGTCGTCGAGTATGGCGTCAATTACTTCCAGCATACGGGCATTCAACCAGATGATCTGACCGAAGAACGCGCTGGGCACGGTGGGATCGTGGTCGTCGGGCCATCCCTTGCGTTCGAAACTGACGTTTCCATACTTGTCGAACGAGTGGGGTGAATGCGGCTTTAGGATGTGCGCGAATACAAATTTCGGCCTTTCCATGGTTCCGACCTCTTTCATGAAATCGAGCCATGCCAGGGTCCACGACGGATTCTTCCAAAAGTAGGCGACAGGACCGCTAGGTTCGGCGCCGAATTCATGCGACAGGAAGGGCTTGGCCGAGGTCGTTCGTAGAAACCCATCAGTGAACCTGGTTGACAAGCGTGTGGCCCTTTCGAACGAAAACGGATCCTGTTTTTTGGGCTTGGAACGGAGGGGGCCGGAGGGCGCAAAGTCTACGAGAACGTCGGCGTTGGTGTTTGTCTGGGTGAAGAACCATCCTGATGAAATATGGACATACTGATAGCCCAGCCCTTTCAGGATTCGGCCAAGTGCGTGGTCGTGAACCAGTTCGGCAAGGTGACGAGTTTCCCGTTCGTCCCGTTTGTCATCCTCGCCGACGTAGCGCATGTTCAAGGACGAAGGTATCGAGGAGAAGGTGTATGCGTAGTTACTGCGCGCTTGCGGGGCGACAAAGAAGCCGCGGCTTTCGAGTTCGTGTACGAACTCGCTGTTGTCAAATGACGGCGGCGACCCGCTTTGAGGATATTGGTCCAGGATGATGTAGTAGATATCCCGCAGCTCGTTCCCGGCAAGTCGTATCTTCGCCTTGGCGACGGTTTCGTCAACCTTGACAAGCCCTCGTGTGTCCCGATTGGTTTGCACGGAACTCTCCGCGTAGAAATGGAAGGCGATCTGGTACGTCGGCGCCATGAGAACGACAATGCTTCCAACGTTGAGCATTGACCGAATCCTGCGCGCGAGTTCGGGTCGTCTTATTACGAGCGCTCCGAGACTGAGCACCACGGGTACACCTAATCCGAAAAGGTATCTGTCGTCAGCGCGATCGCCCAGCGCCACGTAGACATGGCCGTATGAAAAGAAGGCGATTCCGAGCAGACCGGTAAGCACCGCCGCCACGGCCGCGGTCTTGAAGATAAGTCGGAACGCTACGAAAGCAGCGGTGACGACCATCATAGTAACGACGGTGACCGCGATTGCCGCCCATACCGGGAACAGGAGCAGGTTGTGAGCGAGATAGTGGAGTATCGCGAACGCCGGGATAAACCATGGAAAGACGTAGAAGCTGCGGCGTTTGGACGGAGCTTCGGCGTCTAACAATTGTGATATTCGGCTAGTCCTCGCCCGAAGCAGCGTCCGGCGGACCGGGCCAAAAAGGTTGAGAAGCGCAAGGCGGACTTGCCGCGTCGTCCTGTGCAGAATCCGGAAGATCGAGAGCTGCAGCGCCAGAGCCATTAAGGCGGCGGCGATTGCGCCCGCCAGGCGCGCAAGGTCTGGTATAGAGCCTTCCAGAGCAGCCCGCCAACTCGCTCCTGTCCAAATGAATTCATACGCGAGCGGTCCCTGGTCCGTCGGCTGACGGTTGATTGCGGGTGGGGTGATGCCTGTTCCTGGCTCGCTGGCGCCGAAAATGACGTAATTGTCCCGCTCGGTCGAGATCCAGAGCTGCAGCATGAGTTTCTCACCGGGCGGCGGTCGATACGGCGGAAAAACAAGAACGTACGGAGCCAGTAGTTTGCTTGGCACAATTGCAACCCTGACCTGACGTACTGGCTCTTCAGCCCCTGCCTGCAGCAATGAGGCTACGATCGGCGCTTCTCCGCGATCGAAGCCGGCGGCGGCCCAAATTCGTATTTCCGAAACGATCCCGGGCGCATCGCTCAAGGTTTGCTCAACTGCCGAGTCGGGCCAAATCGGGCCAATGCCGTCGACTACCTGGCCGGAGGATTGTGCAACGAAGCTCGTCCGCGGCAGCAGGCTTGCGAACAGCCCGATACTAACCAGAGTGAGAACCGCGGAGATCAGCCGCGGACGAAATTGAAACAAGCGCTAATACGTCCCGAGCATTGGTATTTGATCCATCCAAACCTATTCATCGAAAAGAGATCGCCGTCCCGCATGTGTTGGACTAGTGCAGTAGGACGTGTTTGAAGCGGTACGCATGGTACTACTCAACTCGCCGAGTGGTAGACCCTGTCCTCCAGCAGCCCCAGGTTCAGTTCGAAGTAGTAGTCCAGTATTGCTCTGAAATGATTGACCGAGGTGATCGACGGGTATAGCGCACTCTCGCCGCCGTCTGGAAGCAGGAATGCGGCGAGTATGTCGTGGCTGCCGTGCCCATGGTCTCCCGCGATGACTATTATCGGCGGTTCCTCATAGTCGCGAAGTATGGCGTCGATGACTTCGAGTAATTGACCGTTGAACCAAATGATCTGACCGTAAAATGCGTTCTTCACCGTGGGATCGTGATCGTCGGGCCAGCCTGCTGAGTCGAACGTGATGTTCCCATGCCTATCGAATGAATAAGGGGAGTGCGGCTTAAGAAAGTGGGCGATTACGAATTTCGGCCTCTCGATCGGTCCCACCTTTTTCATGAAATCGAGCCATGCCAGCGTCCGGGCAGGATGGCGCCAGCCGTAAGGGCCGCTAGGGGCAACCTGGAATTGTTGCGGCAGGAAGGGCGTGGATGCGGTCGTCCGCAATAAAGCGGTAGTGAATCCGCTCGAAACGCGTGCAATCTCTTCAAGCGCCAAGGGAGCTTCGGCCCCAGAGAGAAAAGTCCCGGATGGCGTAAAGTCAACGACAAGGTCGGCGTTACGGCTTGTACGGGTGACCTCCCATCCGGAAGAAACGTGCAAGTATCTGTATCCCAGAGCTTTCAGAATTCGGCCAAGTATGTGGTCGTCGGTCATTTCGCGACGCTGGGGTCTTCCGAACTCCAAGGATCTGGTAACGTCATTGAGGTAGACAAGATTCAAGGACGAAGGGAGTGACCAGCGCGTTTGCTTGTAGTTGCTGCGCGCTTGCGGGGCGACATAGAACCCCCGGCGTTGGAGTTCTTGCACAAACTCGCTGTTGTCGAACTCTGGCGGCGAACCGTTTCGCGGATACCTGTCTGGGATGATGTAATAGATGTCTTTGAGCTGGTCTTTAGAAAGGCTGTCCTTAGTCTCGGCGAGCCGTTGGTCGAGTTCGGGGAAGCCGTCGGAAGGGTCAAAGGCTTGCGGTCGGCTCCCTGCGTAGAAATCCGTGGCAATCTGGTAAGCGGGCAAGAGGATAAGCAGAACGCTACCGAAGTTGAGGATCGTGCCGATCCCGCGCGCGAGGTTGGGGTGTCGACTTATGAGCGCTCCGAGACCGAGCACGGTCGGTACGC
Organism: Chloroflexota bacterium; assembly: GCA_965218195.1. GTDB lineage: Bacteria > Chloroflexota > UBA11872 > UBA11872 > VXNJ01 > JAPOVO01. Next base: position 2,428,644 of record OZ244593.1, on the reverse strand, counting down.
CTAACCCAAGAAGGTATCTGTCGTCAGCGCGATCGCCCAGCGTCACGTAGACGTGGCCGTATGAAAAGAATGCGATTCCGAGCAGACCCGTAAGCACCGCGCCCAAGGCCGCAGTCTTGAAGATAAGTCGGAACGCTACGAAAGCAGCGGTGACGACCATCATAGTAACGACGGTGACCGCGATTGCCGCCCATACCGGGAACAGGAGCAGGTTGTGAGCGAGATAGTGGAGTATCGCGAAAGCGGGGATCAGCCAAGGGAAAATGTAGAAGCTGCGCCGCGCGGCTGGAGTTTGGACGCGTGATGTTAGCCTCCCCGCCCGTCGCAGTTTCGACTGGACCGGACGGACCAAGGTGAGAAACGCAACCGGCGCTCTCCGCATCGTTTTGCGCAGAGTTCGTAAGATTGGAGGATGCAACAATACTGTTATTGTGGCGGCCACCGCCGCGGCTGCGAAGGCGCCCGCCAGGCGCGCAAGGTCTGGTATCGATCCCTCGCGAGCAGCCTGCCAACCGGTTCCTCTCCAAATCACTTCATACGCGAGAGGGCCTTGGTCTGTTGGGCGACCGTAGAGCGTCGGGATGGTGTCCGCGTCTCCGGTCGGCTCGGTCGTGCCGAATGTCACGCTGTTTTCCCGCTCGGTCGACACCCAGAGTTGCAACACGAGTTGTTCGTTCGGAGCGAGCTCATGAGGCGGAAAGTCCAGGACGTATGGGACGAGAACTTTACTCGCGAGGAGGCGAGCTTTGACCTGACGCACTAGTTGTCCGTCGGCTCTCCGGAGCAACGAGGCGCTGATAGGGGCTTCTCCGCGATCGAAGCTGGCTGCGGCCCAGATGCGGACTTCCGAAATAACGCCCGGCGCGTCGTCGATGACCTGCTCGACGGCGAAGCTGGGCCACACGGGACCAATGGCGTCGACCACTTCACCGGAAGAGCGTGGAACGAAGCTAGTTTGCGGCAGCAGGCTTGCGAACAGCCCGATACTCACCAGAGCGAGAACCGCGGAGATCAGCCGCAGACGAAATTGAAACAAGAAGCTAAAGCGTTAGGGGTATATTTGAGCTGGCGCGGCCGCGGCCGGTTTTGAGTGTTCGGATGTTGACTTTGGGCCATTGATCTACGAATCTGACTTTCGATTGTGCGCTTCTTTTGAAATCCATGCGGAAAGACAGTTTATATCGACAGGGATTCCGTCATGGATCTAGGAACGTTGCGCTTGCTCGAAGGTCAACCAGGAGCTGTGCATTGCGGTTATTAGACGGGAAACAAAGTACTCGGGGCGAGCAAGCGCTCTGGCTGAGGTATCCGATGCGCCGAAACGAATCCGGGTCTGCGAATCAAATGTCGTGTCTCGATCACGGCGCAGGTAGAAGATCCATCTCAGGTCTGAGCGTAGTTAGACTGGTCCTTTTGCCTTACCTCGATCCTGGAAGCGGCAGCTTTCTGATACAGATCCTGATCGCGGCCGTGCTTGGCGGAGTCGTTTCGGCGGGGCTATGGTTCCGCCGGATTCTGGGAGTCTTTCGACGGCCGTTTGGTGCGAACCGTACAACGAGCAGCCCTAACGACCCGGACGTGGACCAGGTCGAGCGCGGGACCGGAAATGGGCCGGGCGGTGTCGGGGATCGATGAAACGGTAGCCGGATCGTTTCGCGATCCGGCGGGATTCGTGTTCCGGCGAAATGGGACCATCCTGCGTCACGTGGCCGAGTCTTATGGACCGGTCTACGACCGTTTGGTGGCATCCGGACTCTATCAAAACCTTGTGCGCGACGGTCTGCTGCTGCCTCACGAAGAGGTTCCTGCCGGCCCGGAGGATAAGAACGCTCACAGGATTCTAAAGCCGGTCGAAGTGCCGTTTGTCTCGTACCCTTACGAGTGGTGCTTTAGCCAGTTACGGGACTCCGCTCTCGTCACGCTGGACATTCAGATTCGAGCGATCGAGTTCCAGATGTCCCTGAAGGACGCCAGCGCCTACAACATTCAGCTTGCAGGCGGTCGCCCGGTGCTGGTCGACTCGCTTTCCTTCGAGGAATACGAAGAGGGCTATCCGTGGGTCGCATATAAGCAGTTTTGCCAGCATTTCCTGGCGCCTTTGGCTCTGATGGCGCTTCGCGACGTAAGCCTGGGGCGTTTGCTGGAAATACATCTCGACGGAATCCCCCTGGAGCTGGCGGCTCGACTATTGCCGTTGCGAAGCCGCCTGCGGCCCGGCCTCGCGATGCATTTGTTCTCACATGCCCGATTACAGTCCCGCCACGCAAGTAAGAAAATGACGCGTGAGGAGTTCCGGGGGCGGATGAGCCGAGGGGGACTGCTCACCATCCTGAACAATCTGAGATCGACGGTGCGAAGTCTTGGCTGGGACCCCAAAGTCAGCGCGTGGTCGGACTACTATCAGGGCGAAAGCTACGACGAAGCTGGGTTCGCGAGCAAAAGCAGATTGGTAGCCGAGTATCTTCGCCGAATTGGCCCCGAAGAAGCCTGGGACCTTGGAGCCAACACCGGTGAATTCACTCGAATCGCGGCCGGACAAGGCGTTCGCGTTATATCCATCGACAGCGATCCGGGGGCGATCGAAATCAGCTATCGGGAAGTTGTCCGCAGTCGAGACGCGGCGGTGTATCCGATCGTGGCTGACGTTTCGAACCCCAGTCCCGCTAGCGGATGGGCCAATAAGGAACGGACGTCGCTCCTGGACCGGGGACCTACGGATGCAGTGATCGCGCTGGCCCTGCTCCACCATCTGGCGATAACCAACAACGTGCCGCTGGAGAGGCTCGCAGAGTTCTTTTCATCGCTCGGCCGGTCGTTGATTATCGAGTACATTCCGCGCGAAGATCCCAAAGTCCAAAGGCTCCTCGCCCTGCGGAATCACTCATTTCCAGGTTATTGCCGGCAAGGCTTCGAAGAGGCGTTTCGGAGATATTTCTCAATCGACCGCACCGATCCGATTGAGAATTCGGGGCGCAGGCTGTATCTCATGACCAGACTAAGTCCCGCCTCGCTCCAATAGAAAGTTTCGGCAGCAGTACATCGAGCCAGGGTTGCCCGTCTCCGTGACGTGATCCACCGCGTTCGGCGTCCGTACTATCGAATTGGCGGGATCGAGTGCGGCGTCTGCTCCGGTCCGGTCAATCGGGAACCTAAACAGGGCGCACCGATCGTACATCGGTCACTACATCGTTGCGTTTCAGGAGCGCGATGATCGCTAACCCGGCGCCATAAAGTCCGAGCGGCGCCCAGTGCAAAGTCATGCGATCCCAGCCGGTTTCCAGAAAGTAGTTCAGTTTGTCTTCAAAAATCTCAATGTCCAGATATACGGACGAATAGTACTCAACTATCTGAACGAGCAAGTTACCTGCTAGCAGGGATGTAAGCACCGCTGCCGCGCGTCTATCGCGAAGGAACAAGAGGATCAGGCCGGCTGCGGTGAGGGGGAAAGTCAGTCCCCACGAATACCATTTGATAGTCGTATTCAGAAAGTACTGGATGATGGCGCCCACTCGCGCCCAGTCGAACTGACCGCGAATGACATCGTCGAACGGCGCGAGTATCAGGCCCGAAAAGCCGCTGTCTACGCTCAGCGCTACTCTTGAGATGATCTGCCACGGAATCCAGGCCAGCGAGAAGACGGCCAAATAGAGAAGAAGGTCGCGAGTGCGAGAGGATCGTCCGAAAAGGAGAACCACGGCGAAATTGACGGCGAACAGAAGCGGAGCCTCGACCCGAACCAGGGCTGTCACGCCCAGCAAAAGCGCCGAAAGCCACAACATGCCGCGATCGCGACTGCGTATGTACTCCATCAGGTAAATCACGCTTGAAACGTACACCGCGCTCATTGGCAGGTCGGCATACGCGACCAAGGTGTAATTGAGTACGAGCGGAACGAGAAGGATCGACGCCAACGTCAATATTCCCACTGAGAGAAACCCGCGTCGTTCCATCGATCCCAAAACGATGGCCGCCAGAGCGGTCGCAAAGAGCGGGCCAGTTAACTGCAAGCCCGGCTCGCCGCCGAAATCCAAACCGCCGGCCATGAAGATCGGACGGATACCGGAAATTAAGCCAACTCTCCGGTCTCGTGACCGGTACCCGCGCCGCAATAGCGCTGCCAATGTCACCACGCCCGCGAGCATTGAGACGCTGAAATGCGCCGCCGCTCCGGCTGGGTTTCAGCCGGCGGTCACTCTTGGCGATTGCTCAAAATAGAACCGCAAAACCCTTGCTGGTCGTTGGTCTCGTTTTGATCATAGTCGCGGGGGGAGCGGCCACTTTTCTTGCGGCGAAGAGAATGGTGCAGGCCGAGGGTTCGCTTGTGCTAGGTAAACGACATGACTTCGTCGTGCCGATATGCGACGACGGGGTATTGGCGCAATGGTTCGTCGCCAGCGGTGAGACGCTCCAATCTGTGTCAGTTCGTCCCGCCACTCCCATCTCGTCAAGCGCATTTGGATTACGCGCTCGGCTTCTTAATGACGCGCTGATAACTATAGATGAATCTACCGTTTCCGTAGGCGAAACGGACGCCGATGGCTGGCTTGACATCGAATTCTCCACAACGCCGCTCACATCTGGCAAACGTTACGGAGTGCATCTCTCGTCAGCCGTCTTGGCAGATGAATGCTTCGGCTTGGGTGCGACCAACAATCTGCGTATCGGTTGGGGGAAGGCCGCCAATGCTGGTCTGAACGTTAATGGCACGATGTATCCGACGCAGGCGCTTCAAATGCGAGTTCACGCCGCCGGAGGCATAAAACCGGCAATTCACATGCTCGCTCAGGCAACGCGAGTCGCGCCGGAGTCCGCCGTCGCGCTTGTAATCGCGGGAGCCGCCTGGTTTGCAACCGTGGTTTCGTTGGTATTCCGGCTGCCCGGATCAAGAACGAATCCATGGATGAAGACACTCGCGTTGGCTGCGGCAGTTTCGCTGACGGCGGGGACCGAGCTTGCGGGCGTTGCCTGGCTGCTGGGTTGATCGAATGGGCGCGGGCCGTCTGTTCCACGGCTTTCTAACGGTTTCCGCCGGGGTCAGTCCCACAATGTCTTGCGTTCACGGGATAGCTGAAGCTCACGCTCCGACGAGTCACTAGTCATGCAAGCTGGCGTCACAGCCGCAAACAAAGGCGGTACGCAAGTGCCGCGTTTGCCGCACCTTTGGCTAAGAGCGACCGATTCTATTTACCTGGTCGGGCGTCCTTGCCGCCGTACCGTGGCAGCCAGTAGGAGCGGTAGAGCTCGTCGCATTCGACTGAACAAAACGAATGGCCATCGGCACTTTTCCAGATATCGCGCGGGATCATCTGGCCGCACATCTCGCAGTTTATGACCTTCGGGTCCCACCAGCTTCGATTCAGCTCTTCCCAGCGCCCCTCGTTGGCCTGACGCTTGTCGCGGTCCTCCATCGAATCGCCGTTCACGAGACCCCGCCTTCCGGGCTTGATACGGCACGGGGAGCCTCGGTCTTGTTTTCCTTAAGGGCGATCTCTCCGTTGGAATCCTCGATTTCCACTCCGTAGAGGTCGCGGGCCGCGCCGACCGATACGTATCCGTCCAGCACGTCTTCAAGCACCAGCTCGGACGGGCGGTCGGCGGGACGCCCGAATCCGCCTCCGCCGGAGCTGCAAAGCATTACGCGGTCGCCGCGCTTCAACTTGATGTTGGCAATGCGTGAGTTGCTGTAAGTGCCGTAAGCCTCGCGAAACGTCCTGTACTCGTCGTCGCCCGCGCGTTTTACCAGCAGCGACGACGTCGCCGCGGCTCCACCGCCAAACAGCCCCCACGGCGGGCTGACCATCCTGTCGTACAGCGCCGAGACGTTTATCTCGGGCGCCCGGACCTCCAAAATACGTTCGCTTCCCAATCCGCCGCGATGTTCTCCGGGACCTCCGGAATCGTTGCGCAGCCGGTACGACCACTCGACGAAGGGGTACCGGGTCTCGAAGATCTCCACCGGCGTGGCGCGGCAGTTTCCGTTGGGTACGCAGAGGTTGTCGTTGCCGTCGGCGTGCGACCGTCCTCCCCAGCCGACTCCGTCGAAGTGATAGTGCGCGTAGAACCGGCCGGTGTGCGGATGGACCCCGCCAAACAGGAAGTTGCACGAGGTGCCGCCGGTGGCCGCGGCAACGCGGTCCGGAACGGCCTTCGACATTGCGCCGAGGACGATCTCCCACAAACGTGGATGAGTCTCGGTATTCCCGCCGACGGACGCGCCGGGTTCCATGACGTTGGTGATGGTTCCCGGCGGCGCGATGACGGTGATGGGGCGGTAGGAACCCTCGTTATGAGGAATGTCGTCGTCGACGAGGTTGAATATCGCGTTGTACACGCCGGAGGCCGTGACTCCGTACGTGCAGTTCAGGACGTGGGGGCCCTGCGGATCGCTTCCCGTGAAGTCCGCGATGATGCTGCCGTCGTCTACCACCAATCTCAGGCGCACCCAGTCTTGCGAGGGTGGATCGCTGGCGTCCTCCATGTGGTCCTCGAAGGTGTACTCGCCGTCGGGAATGGTCCGCAGCTCTTCCCGCATCCAGCGCTCGGCGTAGTCCTGGAGCTGGGCGCTGATCGCCGTAATCCGTTCCAGGCCATAGGCGTCGAGCAGTTCGTGCACGCGCTTTTCGGCTACGTCCAGCGAGGCGAGCATGGCGTGTAAATCTCCCCACGAATACCGCGGCGCGCGATGGTTCGCCATGATGATTCGCCAGATATCGTGGTTGTATTCGCCCTCTCGCATCAGCCAGACAGGCGGAAGCCGGAGACCCTCCTGATAGACCTCGGTCGCGGTCGCGGCGAATCCGCCGACAGCCATTCCGCCGATTTCGACCATGTGGGCGATGTTGGCCACGTAACCGAATAGTTCGCCTTTGTAATAGACGGGTTTGATAACGACGTGTTCGGGCATGTGCGCGCCGCCGCGGTACGGGTCGTTGTGCACCACCACGTCTCCCGGCTTTAGATTGGTTTCGCCGATTTCCGCGATGAGCCATTTGACGACGAACCTGATCGCCCCAACCTGTGCGGGTGAGAATTCGGTCTGGGAGAGCATGTTTGCGTCTCTGCCAAAGAGCACGCACGAGAAGTCGAGGCTTTCGCTGAAGATCGGCGAGTAGGAGGCGCGCATCATTGTCGTCCCCATTTCCTCGACGATCCCAACGAGGCGGTTGTATGCCACCGTCATCGATACGAGATCGGCTGCCGGTGCTTCGCTATTGGTCTTCATGGTCGCTCACGTTCGGGCATCATGTTGGCTCACGCGGCCGTTGAATCGATCCGGACAATCGCGGTCCCGTCGCGCGTGACGGTTAGCGAATCCCCCGGTCGCAAGAATGTGGTCGAATCGAGTTCCTCGATTATCGCGGGGCCTTCTATTTGCTGGTTGGGCGCTAAGTCCTCACGGTCATAGATCGGGCAATCGGCTACGTATTGTCCATCGAACAGTATCGATCTGGTCCCGACCGGCGCGCCGCCGGGCCTGGATTCGATTTCGGGGAACCTTGGATTATCCGTTTTGCCGATAACCGTCACGTTGAACTGGACCATCTCGATAATCTCGTCCGCGATCCGGTAGCCGTAAATCTGCTCGTAGTGCTGATGGAAGGACTCGAGCAGACCCCCCGCGGAATCGGTGGTGATGGGGCCGCCGGGAATCGATATTTCTTCTTCGTAGTTCTGCCCCATGTAGCGCATGGTTACGGAGCGTCGAAGGGTCGGCACTCCTCCGTAGCCTTCGCGGCGAAGGTCCTCGGTAGCATCGAGTACCAGACCTTCAAGCCGGTCGTCAATCGCTTTGGGATCAAGCCGGTCGGACCGGACGATGTTGGTCCACGTTTTATCGACGCGGAGGTCGGCGAGCAGCGCTCCGAAAGCGGACGTCAACCCCGGATGAGGCGGGACTATGACCTGCTCGACGCCGATGGACCGCGCGATCGCCGCCGCGTGCAGAGGACCCGCGCCGCCGAATGCGACGATAGAGAAGTCCCGCGGGTCGAGGCCTCGCCCGATTGTCATCTGCCGTATCGCCTCGGCAATGTTTTCGTTGGCGACGTCCACGATGGCTGCGGCCGTCGCCTCAACCGGCGTTCCGAGCGACTCTGAAAGCGACTCAACCGCCCGCACCGCCAAGTCCGTATGCAGCTTCACCTCGCCGCCCAGAAAGTTATCGGGGTTGAGTCTTCCCAAAACAACGTTCGCATCGGTGACCGTGGGGCGGTCGCCGCCCTGGCCGTAGCAGGCGGGGCCGGGTCTGGCGCCCGCGCTGGAAGGGCCGACCTGCAATAGTCCTCCCTTGTTGACGAACGCGATGGATCCGCCGCCGGCGCCCAGGGTTGTCATATCGATGAATGGCGCCGAAACGGGCAATCCAAACTCGATCTCCCATTCGGTCGTATATCGCACGAGGCCGTCGACCACTACCCCCACGTCGGTGCTGGTGCCTCCCATGTCGAGAGTGATCACGTTGCTCTGGCCGACGGCTTCGCCGAAGTGCTTTCCAGCGATGATGCCGCCGGATAGACCGGATAGCAGCGTCTGGACGGGGCGGTCGGCGGCCGATTGGGAAAGCATCTGGCCGCCGTTGGATTTCATCAGCGACCAATGACGGTCGAACCCCCGGTCCTCAAGCCCGGCTTGCATGGACTGGACGAACTGATGCACCAGAGGCCGCACGTAAGCATCGACCAGGGTCGTGCTGGCGCGGTCGTATTCACGCCAGATCGGCGCCACCTCGTAAGACACCGACACGGGAATGTCCGGAAATTCGTTCCGCAGGTAGTCCCTGGTCCTGAGTTCGTTATCGGGACTGACGTACGAAAACAGGAAGTTGATCGCGAGCGCGACGTTACCGTTTTCCGTGCCGTCGAGGCGTTGGCGGATGTCCGCCGCAAGCTGGCCGAGCCCACCGTCGGTCAGAGGAATGAGCACTTCCCCCTGATAGTCGATCCGTTCGGGAACCCCCACGCTGTCGCGGCGAAGCACCAGGGGAGTCGGGCTGCTCCATTGGAGGTCGTAGTGGAATCTTCGGTTGGTCCTCTGAAGGAAGGGGATGTCTTCGAATCCCTCGGTGGTGACGTATATCACCCGCGCCCCGCTTCGCTGGTGAATCGAGTTGATCGCGACAGTCGTGCCGACGACGAGGTATGAAATGCGGCGCGCGGGCGCGTCCATTTGCTCGATGCACTCGAAGATGGCGTCGCTGGGCTGGGTGGGGGTGGAGGGGCGCTTGTGGACCTGGACGTGGCCCGTTCGGGCGTCCATCGCTACCAGGTCGGTAAACGTGCCGCCGGTGTCTACGCCCACCCTTATTCCCGCGAAATCAGAGTCCATTAGATACCCTGCATACGTGGACGCCGCCGACGCGCTGCGAGCGCGAGGTCAGCCCGAACGGCGCGATCATTCAAGTGACTCGTCGATTCTTGACGAGAACTGATTCCAGGCAAGCTCTATTTTGCTCACGTCGTGAAGGACCGGGAAAACGTGAGACCACATTTCGTTCAGCGACTGCATTCCGGATTCGCGGTCTAGCTCGTCAAGCGAACGGATCGCCTCCGGCGCGGACCGGGTTAAAGCGCCGACGGCTTCATCAACTCCATTGGCGAGCTTACGCGCCGACGAGACCAGCTCCTGGGCGAGTTCGGCTGCTGACCGTTCCCCCGCGGGATCGTGCTCGGAGCGCTCCTGCCGGGTTGAGGGACCGTAGTTGGGCTGGAGCTTATTTCCCTGCTGGTCCCATCTGGTGTGCGTGGGTTCGACATGCGGGGTTACCGAGAGATACATGATCATTGGCTCGTCGCCGAGGCACGTTATGGAGTGCTGTTCGTCGATTTCGGCAACGCACAGCTGCCCCGCCGTTAGCACTTCTCGATGGTCCTCGATCTCGAACTCGGCCGTTCCCCGCAAGACGAGAAATATCTCCTGTCCGAGATCGTGGCTATGCCTGACCGACACTTCACCCGGCTCCATCTTGACGAATCTCGACCGGATTTCCGGCGAAATGAAGACATTCTTAAGATCGTTCCGGTAATCGAAAACCTCGAAAGCCATCAGCTTGCTCCATTCCCTTGCCACGCGCGAACAATCTCCCGAACGAGGGCCACGTCGTCGATCACTTCGCACCCGGGCGTAATTGGCTCGCGCCCGTTGCTAATGCAGTCGCCGAAGTGTGCGAGCTCGTTCTTGAACGGGTTCTCGTGCCACTGCACGAGTTTCCTAGACGGATTCAATTCGCCATCGATCTCCACAACGGTAACGTCGGTCGTGAGTCCCCGCGCGAAACCGGTAGGAAAGGATACGATCACACGCTCGCGACTTCCATAAACCGCCAGCGTTTCTTCGAAGTCCCACAGCTCGGGCAGATCGACCCAGTTCACGATGGCGCGAATGCCGCCCTCGTACTCGAGCATCGTGGAAACGGCCCGTCCGCCCAGCCAGATTTCGGTATGCAACACGCGCTCCGGCGGCCCAAACAGTCCGTGAAGGTTTCCGATGTCGTGAATGAGGCTCCCGTTTATCAGGTTGAACGCATCTCTTTGCTCAGGTCTGGCCGGCCCCAATCCGAGGGCATTATCTATTTCGGAATCTTCTTTGGCCTTGGCGGCTTCTGATTTCCTCGGAGCGGCCCCGGCAGGCTTGTGAAACCTGAACTCGGCGGTATGCAGCTCGTTGTCGGGGTGAAAATGGTTCACCTGCACGAAGGTCACTCCCGACATCCGAGCTATCCGTTCTTTTGCAAAGATGAATCCGGGATCGTGTCGTTTCATGTAGGCGACCATGAAAACGACGCCTGATTGTTCGGCGGCGCGCGCCATTTCGCGCGCCTCGTCGACCGTGACGCACGCGGGCTTTTCCACCAGCACGTGCTTGCCCGCGTCGATTGCCGCCAGCGTGGGGGGAGCGTGGTTGCCGGAGGGACAGATGATTACTCCATCGACGTCGCCGGCCAAAAGCTCGTGGTAGTCGGTGAACCGCCTAGCGGCGGGAACGTGGAAATCGTCTCCGACTTTGTCCAGAAGATCGTTCGAGAGGTCGCAGATTCCGCCGATCTCAAACCGGTCGTCAAGCTCGCGCAGGTGGGGAAGGTGCTGAATCTGGGCTATCGCCCCGCAACCGAGGACGCCGATTTTGAGCCGATTCAAGCTAACTCCTTCACCGCGCCGAGAACGGTAGGCCGTGAGTCAATTCCGTAGTCCGTATATTGATAGTCACCGCCGATGAAAACAAGTAGCTAAATGCCACCCAATCCGGGTTGGTCTGTTTTTGTGTCTGGAATACTCCGCGCGTTTCAGACCTGGATTGAGTGGATCGACCGTCGAGCCAGCGCTGCTGTTTACTGCCCTTGAACTCTGCTTCCCTCCAGCGCTGCCGGGTAGTCGCTTGCCCCGGCGCGAGACCGCGTTTCATCTAGCGGGCGTGCAAAGCGCCACCGCTTGACAAACGTCTTTCAAGCCAGCTTTGTAACCTGTATTGCGCAACAAATCGCCTGTCTTCTCATTGGGAAGGTGAAGAAATGGCTTTGAACAACCGGTTTCGACTGGCGGTTGCGGTGGTTTCCGCGATGCTGGCGACGGTCTTTGTAGCCACAGTGGCAAGCGCGCAGTGGCCGACAACGTGTGTCGAGCTGAACGATATTGTCGAGATGCATCTTGGCAATCCTCACAATGTTGGCATCTACCAGCGTGTATTTGGCGATGATGCCGAACTGGCCTGCCGGAACGAGCACCGCAATGACGTGCGCTCGGTGTTTGCATGGGCGATCTCGACCCCGGGGGCGACACCGCCGGCGGCGCACCCAGATTTTGAGGGAATTAGGCAAGTAGCTGTTGCGCGTGGAGCCTCACCGGAAAAAGCGGTGGATATCGCCAACAGCGTCATCAGCCGCGGGACCACGGCCCTGTTTTTGGCTGGGTTGGATAGCGGCGTTGAATATGGAACGGTCGATCGGAATCGTCGCGGTGGCGATGACGGCCGTCACGACGACGATGATCGTGACGACGATGATGACCGTGACAACGGCGATCATGACGATGATGATGATGACGACGACTAGCCATCGGCGTTGCTATAGCTCGCATGTGGCGGGAACGTTTGAGGTCGCCTTACCTGCGGATGGTGTATGCGTAGGAATCGACAGCCCTACGCGGCGAGCAAAATGGGAAGCCGGGTGTTTGATTGCTGACGCCCATTTCGACAGTCGCGTAACAACCGGCATCTATCGGAACTGCGTCCCGATGGCGCGGCTGGCTGACGCTTAGGCGAAGCGGACTCGGCGGCTTAGGGGCAGACGCCGCCGGTTAAATAGTTCGTAGAACTAGTGGAGCGGCGCTCCCCGGCGAGGAGCGACATACTCTTCGGCGGTCCCCACCGACTCGATATAGCCGATGTACAGGTCTCGAAGTTCGCTGGCTTCGTCGGGGTGGTCCTCGATGACGTTCCTGGTCATACCGGGGTCGGCGTGGTTGTCATAGAGCTGCGGCGATACGCCCGCCTCGCTCGCCTGTTCCACGCGGCGGCGGCTGTCGATTACTTCGGTACTCGTTTGTGACGCGTCCCCGCTGGCCTCGGAAGCCGGACGCGGCGCGCCCAGAACGAGCGTCCAGTCGGGCGTGACGACGGTGCTCGGACGGCCCGCCAGAGGCGTGCAGATGCTGTGCGACGAGACCGCAAATTCCCGGAGCTTGCCGGTCTGGCCGGTGATCAGCGGCAAAAGCGATTTGCCGTTGGCTACTTCGCTCGCGTCGAGGTTTGCCAGCTCCAGAAACGTTGGCATCAGGTCCAGGGGCTGCACGTAACCGCCGGGCCGCATCCCAGGTTCAGTCACCCCTGGAATGTGGGCGATGAGCGGGACGCGGGCGACCTCCGAAAGCAGTGGATGCGGGCGAACGGGGCCGTTGGGCTCGATGATGCTCTTGCCGATTATTCCGTGCTCGCCGAAGTAGAACCCGTGGTCTGAAGTAAGTATCAGCGCGGTGTCGTCCCAGAGGTCGAGCCTGTCCATCGTGTCCAGGATCCGCCCAAACCAGCGGTCCACCATCGATACCTCGCCGCAGTAGAGAGCGTGCGAATGCCGGAGCTCGCCCGGGCTCATAAATTCGTCCCAGTAGCCGTATACCGGATAAGTGACGCGCTGGCCTTGGTAGCCGGGATCGTAGCGGTCCGTATCGGATTGCGGCGGGTCCCAGGGCTCGTGGGGGTCGAACGTGTCCACGTGGAGGAAGAACGGCTTGTTCTTTGTGTTTTGCTCAAGCCATTGGCAAGCCCGCGTGAAGGTCGTGGGGCAGAAGCGGTCGCTTTCGTCCTGCCAGTCCGCGATGTTGCGCAGGTATTGCCGCATGGTTAGTTCCGGCTCTCGCAGCTTCCCGGGGGCGGAGGGAAGCTCCACCCGTCCTGGGTGCGTGCGGAGCCGGTCGTTTTCCTGACCCCTGATCCAGTCCCAGGCGGTGAATCCGCGGTCGAAGTGAAATCCACGCTGCAAGATATGCGGAGTATCGGCGATGAGCATGGTGGTGTAGCCGGTGTTCGCCAGCGTCTCGGAGATTACGACCTCGGAAGCGGGAAGCGGCGCCCACTCCGCGTAAGTAAAAACGGATCGTCCCGTGAATATCTCGCGCCGGTTAGGCACGGTCGGAAAGGACCCTATGTAGGCGTTTTCGAATACGCAAGCGCTGGCGGCGAAGCGGTCGAAGTTTGGCGTTTCCACCGTCCATTCGCCGCCAGACTCCCAGCGTTGAGGCTGAGCGGAATACGCGCCGACGTGGTCGCGGCGCAACGTGTCGCAAACGACGACTATGAAATTCATGACGGTTGGCGGCCTCCTGACCGGAGCGGGCGCCGCGAGTCCCGGATGGATGGGTGACGGTTGAGCGCAGGCGCGGACGAAAAGAAACTCAACGAAATCAGTTGCATGACGCGTAATTTAGCACCAGACTTGCACGACGCCCGGCAGCTCAGCGGATTCCGGCGGGCCGTGCTACCGTCGGCCACCAGGCCGTTGACGTGGGAGGGACAAATGATCGAAAAACCGACTAAGCCGTTCGAATGGTCGCCCGCCGGTGTGGGGGAACATTACGTCGCCGGATTGACGGGCTACACGGGTCTGGACTACCACTCAGTCGCTCAGCTTTCGAAGCATCCGGCGGTGAGGTCGCAGATGGGTGGTCGGGGCCTTTACAAGGCGAGCATGGCGATCCTTCCCAATGGAGACATCATCGCTTCGCCGGTCGACATGCTCCACCCTTCGATAGCGAGTCCGTTCCCGACGGGCACTCCGAACGAGTTCTTCGGTAAGGAGCCGCAACTCAAGAACTGGCCGGTGCGTCTGCACGTCTCAAGGAATAACGGCGCTACCTGGGAGCCGATGGAGCACACGCCGCTGCTCGGCAAGGAAAACTCGCTTACGTGCCTCGACGACGGGAGCCTGCTGTTCACCGGCGAAAGCGTAGACGCTGTCTGCCGCTCGGAGGACGGCGGCCATACGTGGACGATGACTCCGATGGAAACGCCGCGTGAGAGCTATCAGTCGGTTTCCATAGTTCGCGGACCGATATTCCAGCCCGATGGCACTATCTCGGTCATGCGCTGCGTGGGCACGTACGAGGGGTGGTCCAACATAGATGCGCCCGCCAACTGCCGCGCATGGCTGCGCCACTCGTCGGACTGTGGCCGAAGCTGGTCCGAACTGGAGCCGGTCGAGGTCTGGGAGGACTCGTTCCCCATGTTTGTGGAGTCCGACTTCCTGAGCCTCCCCGACGGGAGGCTGCTGGCGACCAGCCGGTTCGAGTACGACCACCCCATCGAGGGGACTTCCCCGCCTCACGCGCCGGGGTCCGTGCCGAACGATCACGCGGCGGGGCACATCGTGTTGATGGAAAGCACCGACGGCGGACGGACCTGGACCGAGCCTCGGGACTTCCTGAATTACAGCGAGGTCCATGCCCATCTCGCGTTGCTTAGCGATGGACGAATCCTCTGCACCCATCTGAACTATCACCTGCCGTTCGGGACGGGCGCGGTGGTTAGCAACGACATGGGCAAGACTTGGGACTTCGATCATCCGATCCAGCTTTCGATCAGCAACGGTCCGAGCAACGGCTGGCCCACAACCCGTCAGCTAGCGGACGGCACGCTGCTCACCATCTACGCGCTG
The DNA here is from genome assembly GCA_965218195.1 of Chloroflexota bacterium. GTDB lineage: Bacteria > Chloroflexota > UBA11872 > UBA11872 > VXNJ01 > JAPOVO01. The sequence goes on along the minus strand of OZ244593.1, from coordinate 2,413,505 downwards.
TCGCCTTATTACCAGGAGCCGGAAGAGTCCGGTCAGACGGTAGTGCATACCGTGAGATGGGAGCTGCCGTAGGAGGATATGGAGAGCCGGAGGTTCTTCCGGGGAATTGGTCGGCGGCTCGTCGGCGCGGGTTTCAAACCCGCTCCCTGATCTGTTTCGGGATCCGACAGGCGGATAGCGAGACATCGGAGCCGGCGGTGGGAGTCGAACCCACAACCTGCGGTTTACAAAACCGCCGCTCTGCCATTGAGCCACACCGGCGTTACTGGACTTGCGCATGCCTTGAAATAGAGCGTAACACCAGTAGGCGAGGTTGTTGACAGTTGGTCAAGGCTGGCTGGTCGGTGATTCGGACATGCTCAATGTTGCCAAATGAGCGGGGGCGAGCGGCTGCGGGGTTCTGGATTCCCGCTTTCGCGGGAATGACGAAAAGGGGGCGGGAATGACGAGAAGTCCGCCGACGCGACTGGAGGATACGGGAACGATGCGGGAGGGAGGGTTTTCGGGAACGGCCGATCGTGTTTACGCTTGCTGTGCCTCCCATTCCTCGCGCACGATGGCGTAGAGCACCATGTCCACGGGTGGACCTACCGATGACGCATCCTCTTGCACCAGCCGTTTGCGGGTCATCTCGGCTTTTTCCATGACACGCTGTGACGCGATATTCCTTACGTCGGCCATTGCCCAGATGGTCTCCAGGTTCAGGTTCGTGAACGCGGCTGCCGTAACGGCTTTGACCGCCTCGGTGGAAAATCCCCGAGACCATTGCGTGCGGGCGACCGCGTAGCCAAGCTCGACAATTCGGCGCTCGCGATTCAGGTCATGAAGATTCAGTGCCCCGATTACCTTTCCTTCGAGTACGATGGCCCAGGATGGCTCGTCGGACCAAGTAACGGCTAGCTGGCGGGTTACGAACTCCTCCGCGTCGGATCGCAAGTAGGGCTTGGGCAAGGTAATAAACGGCCCCCACTCCGGGTCCTGGGCGTATTCGTAGACGTCGTCCACGTCCGACGAACGGAACGGCCTTAGAAGGAGCCGCTCGGTCCGAATCTCCCTGGGCATTTCATACATGCTGATTTCCCATTCCTCGCGCAGGATGGCGTAAAGCACCCAGTCCACGGGTTTAGTGCTCGATGGCGGATCTTCTTGCACCAGCCGTTTGCGGATCATCCCGGCTTTTTCCATGACACGCTGTGACGCGATGTTCCTTACATCGGCCACGGCCCAGACTCGCTTCAGGTTCAAGTCCTTGAACGCGGCCGTCATAACGGCCTTGACCGCTTCAGTGGCAAATCCCTGAGACCAACGCGCGCGGGCAACTGCGTAGCCAAGTGCGGCGGTGCGGCGCTCGCTATTCAAGTCATGAAGATTCAGTGCCCCGATTACCTTTCCTTCGAGGACGATGGCCCAGGAAGGCTCGTCAGGCCACGAAGCGGCCAGTTGGCGGGCTACGAACTCCTCGGCGTCGGACCGCAAATACGGCTGAGGCACGGGAAGAAACCGCGCCCACTCCGGGTCTTGGGCGTATTCGTAGACGTCGTCGACATCCGACAGACGGAACGGCCTGAGAACCAGCCGCTCGGTCCGGATTTCCTTCGGCATTTCGTCCATGCGGGTTTCCAATCTGTTCAAACGAGGTAATTGCGGGGATTTAGGCAGCCGTGGTGTCCGGCAGTTTCCCGGAACGGAGGAAATGCTACGCGCATGGCGCGTGGCGGTGACTGAGCCGTTCGCCGTTTTTTCAGACTACACGTAAGGGTGAGCGCGTCAAGGGTTTTCCAGTAGGAGCGCTGAAACCGTCCATTGAGCAGGCGCGCTGTGAAGAGACCGCTTCTGAGGCAATATATGCGCGTGATGCGCGACGATACGGCGGGGTTGTTCAGGAACAGGGAGCACTATGGGCATTTTCGGATCGGGAAAATTTCGCTACGAGGTGGTCGACAACTGGGCCAAGCGTCCCAACGGCTGGCCGTTTCTGGACGTCGCGGGCGTCGCCGTCGACTCGCGGGACAGGGTCTACGTGCTGAGCCGCGGTCCGCATCCGGTGATGGTGTTCGATGGAGACGGCAACTTCGTCAGGTCCTGGGGCGAGGGTCTTTTTGTACGTCCGCACGGGATATACGTTGACTCGGAGGACCTGGTCTGGTGCGTGGGCGATCTGGACCACACGGTCCGCAAGTTCGACACGGACGGCAACCTGCTAATGACACTCGGAACGCCGGGCGTGTACTCCGACACCGGGCATGACGGCAAGGACTATTTCGGCATCAAACGCTCCGGGCCGCCTTTCAACCGACCAACCAACACCGTCGTAGCGCCGGATGGCGACGTGCTGATTACGGACGGTTACGGAAACGCGCGCGTGCACAGATTCGCCGCTTCGGGTGAGCACGTTAGCTCATGGGGTGAACCCGGCGGCGGCCCCGGGCAGTTCGTGCTGCCGCATTCACTTATCATCGACCCTCAGGGGCGCATCTTGGTGGCGGACCGTGAAAACCACCGCATACAAGTCTTCGATTCGAACGGAGAGGTCTTAGATATCTGGACCGATATTCGCCTGCCTCAAGACATGGCGCTCGATTCGGCGGGAAACCTGTTCCTTGCCCAGGGCGAACACAGGGCGAGCGTATTGGACCTGGATGGAAACGTGCTGGCGAGCTGGGGCGGTGAGGAGGGGCGGAGCAATGACGCCGGACTGTTTATCGGCCCGCACTGTATCGCGGTCGACTCCAGAGGTGTTGTGTATGTTGGCGAGGTCTGTGAAACAGCCGCCGGCTTCGACCGGGGCTCACGCGCCATTCAGAAGTTCGTTCCCGTATGACGATGCGAATGAGTGATCCGGCCGCGGCGCGGTCCGCGGCCGCGGGTTGGAGGACGCGAGAATGATTCGACTAGGCGTAATCGGCTGCGGACGCATACTCCCGGCCCATCTTCGCGGATTGCGGGAGATCAAGACGCGGCGACTGGCGGATTTCGAGATTACCGCGCTCTGCTCACGCAATATCGACGACGTGAAGATGTTTCGGTCGCCCGACGACGGCATCGAGCCGCGCCCGCCAACGGCTCGCGACGAGACCGACCCATTGTCGGCGCCGCACGTCTACGTAAGTGAGCTTCAGTCCGGCAAGCCGGAGGTGTACGACGATTACCGGCGTATGCTCGACTCGGACTCAATTGATGCCGTGATAGTGCTGACGGCGCTCGATTCACACCACACGATTGGCGTCGACTGTCTGGAGTCCGGGCGGCACGTCATGATGGAAAAACCGCTTGCAATAACAGTCAAGGCGGCTCGAATGCTGGTGGACGCGGCGGCCCAAAACGGCTTGATGCTGGCGACGGCCGAGGTCATCCGCTACTTAGCGCCGGTAAGGGCGGTGCATTGGGCGATACGTCACGGCCGCATAGGGCGGTTGCAGTCGGTCCTCGCGGGCGGCATGGGATCGCCGGACTGGTCTCCCGACTACATCGCCGCGCATACCGCCTGGCGGCACGTCAAGCAGCGCGCGGGCGCCGGACCAAGCATCGACTTCGGAGTCCACCTGTTCGACATGATCGAGTATCAATGCGGCGAAATCGACTCGGTTGGAGCGATCGCCGCAACCACGGAGCCTGTTCGCCGCTATCGCGGCGACGCGCCTTTGGAGGGGATGGTCGAGAACGAGCTTGAAGACGTTGCGATGATTACGTATCGCTTCAAGGCGGGTGCGATTGGAAGTCTGACGCTCTCCTGGGGGGCGCATGGCGAGGTCGTGGCGGTGCCGGGCGGTAAGGCCATCTATGGAAATAAAGGATCGATTGTCGGCGCGGAATTGACGGATGATCTGGGAGAGAAGACCGACACGCTCGAGCTGATGCGCGCGGAAGCCTCGCCGGAACAGCTCGAACGATGGTTTCCCGGCAACCTTGAGGACCCGTTCGGACTAGAGCTGCTTGACTGGCTCCAGGCCATCGAAGATTCGGAGAGAAGGCCGGAGGTCGATGGCGAGGGCGGACTCCGGGATCTGGCGGTCGCCTACTCGGTTATCGAATCGTCGGTCGCGGGGCGGCAGGTGAAAGTCGACGACGTTGCATCCGGAAGAGTCGACGAATACCAGCGAGAGATCGACGAAGCGCTGGGCATTTGACTGCCGGCGGCCACTCTTGTCTACCACGCGGCGCGTCAGCCATGCGGTCAACTTGACATAAAGTTGAGTACACTCGTTTCCACGTTTGGACGAGCCGGTCGCCGGCAGTTCCAAGAGCGCAGCGGGAATAGCTCATCTATTCAGATGGGCAACCGCGGTTGAGTGGGACTTGATTTCCAAAGTCCTCGTTAATTCGGATTTCGAGCGCCGAAAGTGACTGCGCGGCAGTCGCCATTGCGCGGCGGCAAAACGGTGTTTTGGGACTTCCACGGCACGCTGGTCGACGACCCGGGCGGATGGCCGGGAGGGCTGATCGAGGTTCTCGATCGATACGTGCCGGGCCATGGTGTCGACAAGGAGGAAGTCAGGCCGTTTCTAAGAGACGGATTTCCGTGGCACAGACCTGAAAAGCCTCACCACGAGCTTTCGAGTCCGGATGCGTGGTGGGAAAACCTGGAGCCGTTATTCGCGAAAGCCTATGAGGGTGTCGGCATTCAACCGGCCAGGTCTTGCGAGCTGGCGAGACGGGTGCGAGAAATGTACGTGCGTCCCGAAAGGCAAAAGCTGTTCGACGACTCGCTCGAAACGCTGGAATCTCTCAGGAAGGACGGATGGCGCCAGGTTATTCTCTCGAACTACTCGCCCGAGTTGCCGGAGATTGTGGCCGCCGTCGGTTTGTCGCGGTTCTTCGACTCCGTGATCGGCTCCGCGGCGACCGGATATGAAAAGCCGAACCGCGGCGCCTTCGAGATTGCGCTGGGAGCTGCCGGCAATCCGGCGGTTGCCTGGATGATCGGCGACAACCCGGAGGCGGACGTGCTGGGCGCAGAGAGAGCGGGGATTCCGGCAATTCTCGTAAGAAGAGAGGACCCGCGTTGCCCGCGCGCCGCGCCGGACCTAAGCGCCGTCCTGGAGATTATCCGGCGGACCGGCGCAAAGACCTCGCTTTAGGCGGGCTGGGCGCACTGTGCCAGCCAATATATTTGCGGCCGTCTTTCGGCTCTCGCCGTCAATAGGGCCATAATGCTCACGGATACCGCTTTCGGAAATGAAGAATTACGGGGACGTCAGGTGAAAAACGACGAGCTTTGCTTCACGCCGGCGACACGAATCGCAGCCCTCGTGCGCAATCGGGAGATTTCCGCCGTTGAGATAACACAGGCCGTGCTCGATCGCATCGAGGCGATCGACGGCCGCCTGAACTCGATTTGTACGGTGGCGGCGGACGACGCGCTGGAAGCCGCCCAGGCGGTAGACGCGGCGTTGGCGAAGGGTGAAGATCCCGGCCCGCTGTGCGGAGTGCCGGTATCGATCAAGGACCTGGTCGCGACGAAGGGGATCAGGACTACGTTCGGTTCGCGGATCCACGAGAACGACGTCCCTGACTTCGACGGCCCGCTCGTCGAGCGTCTCAAAGGGGCGGGATCGATCGTAATAGGCAAGACCAACACTCCCGAGTTCGGTCACATGGGCGTGACTCACAATCAGGTTTTCGGCGTGACCCGCAATCCGTGGAGTCTCAACCACTCTCCCGGCGGATCGAGCGGCGGCGCCGGCGCGGCGGTTGCGGCGGGATTGGGACCAATCGCGATGGGCAGCGACGGGGGCGGGTCAATACGGATTCCCTCGTCCTTTTCCGGAGTATTCGGGCTGAAACCAAACCTTGGCCGGGTGCCGCAATACCCGGTGGGGATTGGTCTGGAATGGATGTCGCACGCGGGGCCGATGACCCGCAGCGTCGAGGACGCCGGTCTGATGCTCGACGTGATGGCCGGTCCTGACGAGCGAGACATGAGCACGCTGCCCCCGCCGACCTCCAGCTTTCAGGACGCGGCGCGGATGACCGATATAAGCGACCTGCGCATTGGCTGGAGTCCGACCCTTGGATACGCGACTGTCGATGCCGAGGTCGCCGAGATAACTGAGCGCGCGGCGCGGGAAATGGGGAATCTGGGCTGCAAGTTCGAGCGGATCGAGAATGTTTTCGATGATCCCGGTCCAGCCTGGTTTACGTTGTTTTGTATGAAGTTCGCCGCAGCGCATCGAGACGACCTGGACCGCGTACGTGACATCCTCGAGCCGGGATATCTGGAATTTGTCGAAGCCGGATTCGAGATGTCGGCCGTAGATTGTGCCGGCGCGGGACACGTACGGCGCCTGCTGACGCAACGGATGGGGGAGGTCCTTAGCGAATTCGACATTCTGCTAACCCCCACGGTGGCGGTCCCGCCTCTTCCGATAGGAGTCGACAATCCCGAAACCGTCAACGGCCGAAGAATCGCGGTCTTCGGCTGGACGCCGTTCAGTTACCCCTTCAACATGACCGGGCAACCGGCGGCCAGCGTCCCGTGCGGATTTACCAGCGACGGCCGTCCGGTTGGGTTGCAGATCGTCGGCCGCCGGTTCGACGAGTACACGGTCTTGCGGGCGTCGGCGGCCTATGAGCAGGCGGCTCCGTGGGCACAGCATCGCCCGCCCGCGCCGTTCGGCTAGTTAAGCGGGAGTCGACGCTCTCAACTCAACCAACCGACGTTTTAACCAAGGCCACGCGAGGTTCGACCGAGCATCGCCGGCACAGGCTTTACGGCTGCAAGTCGGCGCAGTTGAGCTTCTCGAAACAGGATTAGCGGGCGGCGCGGGGCGCAGTTCGCTTGTGGAGATGGGGTCACCGGCGAACGCCAGAATTAGTTGGTCCCTAAGGCTGTATTTCCAGGGACGGCTTTTTTTGTTTTGACAAACCGGTTCGCCGCGCGGTAAAAGCGACTGGTCAGTCGGTATTTTTGCGTAAGGTGAACGTTGGCTGTCAAGGGTCCGCTGTCCGGTAGGCAATCCCGCTCCAGGGTAACGCGCGCGCTATTGCTTGACGCCGCCCAGGAGATAATCGCCGACCGCGGTTATCACGGCGCGGCGATGGACGATATCGTCGAGGCCGCGGACCGGTCCAAGGGCGCGGCATATTTTCATTTCCCGAGCAAAAGCGACATCTTCGAGGCTGTGCTGCTCCGCCTGGCGGACCGGCTCGAAAGTAAGGTGGAGGCCGCCATATCGGCTAAGCGGACGGCCCTGGAGAGGCTCGACGCCGCGCTTACGACCGTGCTGTCGACGTTCGCCAAGCACCGCAGAATGGCGCGCATCGCGCTTGTGGAGCTGCCCGCAGCCGGCTCCCCCCTCCAGGACACGATTTTCGGAATGCGCCGCCGGTTTGCGCGCCTGATCGAGACGCAGCTCGACGCCGCGATAGCCGAAGGCGCAATTGAACCCCTGAACTGCCGGCTTGTTTCGCGGGCGTGGTTTGGGGCAATCGCCGAGGTCGTCACCGAATGGCTGCGAACCGGCGACAAGAAGACGCTCAAAGCGGAAATGCCCGAGCTTCGCGCGACGCTCCTCAGGAGCGTGGGAGTTGAAATCGACTGCGGCGGCGAGGGCATCCCCGGCAAGAATGGAGTCTCGACAGATGCTTGATCTGGAACCGCGCACGGAGCAGAGCTTTCGAGATCCGGCGCTTCATGGCATTTGGGACAAGGTCCAGGCCGGCCGCCGTCTCGACCGGCAGGACGGGCTGGCGATGCTGCAGACGCCCGACCTGTTAGGGCTGGGGCGGATCGCCGATCATGCTTCCCGGACCGTTTCCGGCGACCGCGTCTATTTCGTGCTCAACGTGCACATCAATCCGACCAATATTTGCGTGCTGTCGTGTTCGTTTTGCGATTTCGCCGCCAGGAAGGGGGATTCGCACGCCTACGAGCACTCCGTCGACGACATCTTGAACAGCATTCATCCGGACCTGCGCGAGGTCCACATCGTCGGCGGCCACCATCCCGACTGGCGGTTCGAGTGGTACGTGGACCTTCTGCGGACGATTCGGTTGGAGCGTCCGAACGTGCAGATCAAGGCGTTCACGGCAGCCGAGATCGACTATTTCCACAAGCGCTGGAAGCTGAGCGATCAGGAGATCCTTGAGCGGCTGATCGAAGCCGGCTTGCATTCGATGCCGGGTGGAGGGGCGGAGGTATTCTCGGAGCGTGTTCGCAGAAAGCTCTTTCCGGGCAAGTGCGGCGCCGACCGCTGGATCGAGATTCACAGCCTCGCGCACTCGATGGGAATCCAGTCGAACGCCACCATGCTCTACGGCCACATCGAGACTCTTGCCGAGCGGGTCGACCATCTCATCCGGCTTCGTGAGGCTCAGGATGAATCCGGCGGCTTTCTCTGCTTCATTCCACTGGAATACCAGGTCGGTACGACGAAGCTGGTCGAACGCCACGCCACGCCCATCGACGATCTTAGAACCCTGGCGACTTCCAGGCTGATGCTGGATAACTTTCCTCATGTCAAGTCCTACTGGGTTATGACGGGCGAGTCCACGGCGTCGATCGGCCTCAATTTCGGCGCCGACGATCTGGACGGCACCATCGGAGAGGAAAGAATCGCCCACGCGGCGCTGGCCGCCAGTCCGCTCGGCATCGCCAGGGACCGGATGGTCGACCTGATCCGCGACGCGGGCAAAGTCCCCGTCGAACGCGACGCCACTTACAGCATCGAGCGGGTCTATGAAGCCTAGGATCGGTCGCATTCCATATCTGAACACCGAACCCTTTTTCGATGACGACAAGATACGAACCGATGCCGTCCTCGCCTCGCCGCGGGAGATGCTCTCGCTGGCCGTGCGGCGCGCAGTCGACATCGCGCCGCTGCCCGTGGTGGCCGAGTTCGACTATCCCGGCAGGTTTGCGCCGGTCGGGAATTTCGGAATCGCGAGCTTCGGACCAGCCCGGTCCGTCATTCTCAAGTCCACGGTAAGCGTCGAAAGGCTTGCCGGCTGCCAGATCGGGATCATCGACGACACAGCCACTTCGGTCCGCTTGCTCAAGGTTCTCTTGAAGTATTGGAACGGCGCGAAATCGCAGACCCGTTTCGGATCGATAGGCGCCGGCAACGACGCGGTTCTTCTCATAGGAGATACGGCGTTGCGGAACGCGCGTTCGTCGGATCAATACCCGGTCGTCATCGACCTTGCGGACGAGTGGAAGAAAGCGACCGGACTGCCGTTCGTTTTCGCCCTTTGGTACGCCGCGAACGAAGTCTCGGAAGCCGACAGGGAGAACGTCGCCGACTACTTCGACAAGAACCTGACTTCCAACCTGTCGGACCCTTCCGGCATCCACCGGCGCAAAACGGAGCCTGGTCTGAGTCTGGAGCAGATCGGCTCTTATATTCGGAACTTCATTTACCGTCTCGGCGACGTGGAGCTAGAGGGTTTGCGTCGATTCCGAGAGCTGGATTCCGACTTGCAGCGAAAGGTCAACGCCGCGTGATTGCCGAACTCCGGTCGAAGGTCCTGGCCGGCGACCGGCTGACTTCAACGGAAGGGCTGCGTCTCCTGGAAGAAACCCACCTGCTCGAACTGGGAGCTTTGGCAAACGAAGTGAGGTTCGTCCGCCATCCTGAGCCTATCGTTACCTACGTCGTCGATACGAATCTCAACTATACGAACCTCTGCGACGCGTACTGTAGTTTCTGCGCCTTCTACCGTCCGCACACCAGCACCGCGTCCGACGCCTACACCCACACCGTCGCCGAGATGGTGGAGGCGATAGGCCGGGCACGCGATCTCGGCTGTACGACCGTTCTCATGCAGGGAGGGCTGAATCCCGAGCTTCCGTTGAGCTATTACACCGACATGGTGCGCGCAAGCCTCGAAACCCATCCCGACGTGACCCCGCATTTCTGGTCGCCGCCTGAGATTTACGAGATGAAACAGGTTTCGGGTCTCGGCTACGAGGAGGTTCTGGGTGCGCTGTGGGACGCTGGCCAGCGCACGCTTCCGGGGGGCGGGGCGGAGGTTCTGACAAACCGGGTAAGACAGAAAATCAGTCCGCTAAAAATGGACGCGGACGAGTGGATCGAAATCGAGCGCAGCGCTCATAAGGTCGGTTTCTGCGGGACCGCCACCATGATGTACGGCCATATGGAGAATGACGCCGACATCATTGAGCATCTCGACCGCATCCGGGACTTGCAGGATGAAGGCCACGCAGGACGCTTCCACGCTTTTGTGCCCTGGAGCTTCAGCCCCGGCAAGACGCCCCTGGGGCGGCGGATCAAAGGCAAACGGGCCGGCCCCAACCGCTATTTGAGACTTCTCGCCGTGGCCCGGCTCTATCTGGACAACTTCGATCACGTTGACGCCTCGTGGTTCTCGGAGGGCAAGAAGACAGGGCAGGTCGCCTTGCATTTTGGCGCCGACGATTTCGGCGGTACGTTGTTCGACGAGAACGTCATGAACGAGGCCGGGCACTACAACCGAACTACGGCCGAGGAGGCGCGGCAGATGATTCGAGACGCCGGATTCATCCCGGCCCAGCGCAACAGTCAATACGAAACGCTGCGGGTGTTCGACGGCGAACCAGCTGCGGTTGTGGCATAACTGGCCCTTGTTGATCGCACTGCCGCGCGTACGCGGGGTTTACGGTCCGCCGTCTTTTACCTTCGGCTGATGCGGCAAATCAAGATAGGGCACAGTCCCGACGCCGACGACGCCTATATGTTCTATGCGATCACTCACGGGATCGTAGACATCGACGGACCTGAGCCGGCCGGCCATACGGAGGTCCTAGAGGACATTCAAAGCCTGAATGCGCGGTCAATGAGGAGCGAGCTCGAAATGACGGCCATATCGGCGGCGGTCTATCCGCAGGTGGCCGACCGGTACCGAATCCTCTCCTGCGGGGCGTCGATGGGAATGGGCTACGGACCGATAGTCGTGTCGAACCGCGATCGTTCCCTGGAGAGCCTGCGGGGAACGCGAGTCGCGATGCCCGGCGTCAACACCACGGCCTTCATGCTTTCCAAGATATTCCTGCCGGACATCGAAGCCGTTCAGCTTCCGTTCGACACCGTAATGGACCCCGTCGCGTCCGGCGAGCTTGACGCCGCGGTGGTAATACATGAGGGGCAGTTGACCTACGTCGACGCCGGCCTTACGAAAATCCTGGACCTGGGCGAAAGATGGCGTGACGAGACCGGACTGCCGCTTCCGCTGGGGCTGGACTGCGTAAGGCGCGATCTGGGGGATGACTGGCATATCGCTCTGGGCAAGGCGCTTCGAGCGAGCATCGACGCGGCCTTCGATAACAATGCCGATGCGGTTGACTATGCGCTGGGATTCGGTCGGGGCATCGATGCCGAGCGCGGCGAGAAATTCGCCAAGATGTACGTCAACGAGCTGACTATCGACATGGGAGCGGAGGGTAAGGCCGCTCTGCGCGAACTGTACTCGCGCGCTCACCGGCACGGCATCATCTCCGAAATCCCGCCGCTCGATATCGTCCGCGTCCCGGCCGTTTGATCCTGGCCGGTTTCGGGGCCATTCCTCTTTCAAGTCCGTTTTTCTTGTCGTTTGCGATGGGGCTGGGTTCAGGGCGCGAGTAGCCAATTCGCGCCGCCATCCCGAGGCGATCACGTCTTGCTGCGTTTCCCGAAAGAAACACGGCTCGCTCTCGCCGCAAGAGCCGGAGAGATGGCGGCTCGGGCGCAACGCTTTAAACTTCGTTCTGCATAGTCGGCAAAGTTGGAAGGGAAACGCCAGTGAACGGGCAGCGGATCGTCTTCGTAGACGAGAGAATCGTCGAGATTGAAGATTTCGAAGTTGGAGCGCCGTCGGAGGACCAGGTTCTCGTTAAGACGACGGCCAGCCTGATAAGCGCCGGTACCGAGACAACCATGCTTGCGCTGCCTCTCGACAGTCCGCGGGCGCTTACTGAAGATCCCTGGCCCGCATATCCCGGGTACTCGAACGTCGGCGAGGTAGTCGAGGTGGGACGAAACGTCAAGGGCTATGCGCCCGGCGACAGGGTGCTGACGATGGGCATCCACTCGACCCACACGATGCTGGACCTCGCTGGCGAGCGTCCCGATTACATTGAAACGCTACCCGAATCGGTGTCCGACGTGACGGCGACGTTCGGGATACTCGGCAGCGTCGCCATACACGGCTTTCGCAATATTTCCACGCAGATTGGCGACTCGTGCGCCGTGATAGGTCAAGGAGTGGTGGGACAGCTTGTCGGTCAGCTTGCGCGGATTGCGGGCTGCTATCCGGTGATAGGCGTCGATATCTTCTCGGAGCGGCTTGAATACTCACACAAGAGTGGGATGAATCACGCCGTCGATGCTTCGTCGCAAGACACCGTAGAGGCGGTTATGGAGCTGACCGAGGGCCGCGGCGTTGACCTCGGTCTGGAAGCGACGCGCAATCCGGCCACGCTCAAGACGCTTCTCAAGATCGCGGCGCTCGGCGGGAATATCGTCGTAGTCGGAAGTTTGCCGGGCACCGTGGATATCTCGCTATGGACTGAGCTGCAACACAAAGAGCTCTCGATCCACGGGATTTGGCAGCCCAGGGCACCTATCGACGGGAACCACTACTTCCCCTGGACGCAGCGGCGCAACCGGCGAGTGGTGTTGGACCTTATCGCCGACGGCCGGCTAATGGTAGACCACTTGATTACGCATCGCCCAAGGATCGAAGACGCGGCCGCGACTTACGAAATGATCCTCCGCGGCGGCACAGACTGGATGGGGATCGCCTTCGACTGGACTTAACCGGCGTTCGGCTATCCCTTAAGACCCGAAAGGGTTATGCCGCCGATTATGTAGCGCTGAACCAGCAGGAACAGCGCGATCAAGGGGAGGGTTCCCAGGGTTGTGGCGGCCAGTATGTTGGGCCAGTAGGTCCACGTGGTGGACCGGAACAGCGCTATCCCCACGGTGAGCGGATACTTATTCCAGTCTTTCAGGACGATCAGAGGCCAGACGTAGGAGCTCCACTGGAAAATGAAGATGAACAGTCCGAGAGTCAGGAGCGCCGGCTTGGCGAGCGGAATGATTATCTGCCAGAAGATCCTGAACGTGGTCGCGCCATCGATTCGCGCGGCGTCCTCCAACTCGCTTGGAATGTTCAGGAAGAATTGCCTGAGAAGGAAGATTCCGAACGCGCCGGCGAATCCGGGCAGCATCACGCCTACGTATGAGTTTGCCAGTCCAAACCAGTAGACGATCAGGTACGAGGGGATCAGCACCACGCTGTAAGGCAGCATCAGGGTAGCCAGCACTAGGACGAACAAGACGTCGCGGCCTCTGAAACTGAGCCGGGCGAACGCAAATGCCGCCATAGCATCGACGAGGAGCTGTACCGTGACGCCTACCACGGCGAATATAGTGCTGTTCTTTAAGTAGATATGAACCCTGCCGATTCCGAGCGCGGCACGCATCCCCTCAAGTGAAAACTGTTCGGGGATGAGCCGGTACGGATCGGTGTAGAAACCCTCGTTCGTCTTGAAAGCGTTGCCGACCATCCAGAAGTAGGGATAGAGAAAAACGAGGGCGGTGACAATCAGGAGGGTGTATACAACCGTCATCTTGGAGATATTGCCTACCCACCAGGCGGTGGAGTGGCGCACCTTTACCAATTGACCCGCGTCGGATCGGGACGAGACCCCCGCTATCCTCACCTGGTCACACTCCTACCGTTGTCCATCAGTACAGTTGCTGCGAGCGGAAGATTCTCATCTGGATCGCCGTGAAGAAAGCTATCGCGGCGAACAGATACCACGCCATCGCAGACGCATAGCCCATGTGGAAGAACTCGAAGCCCTGCTTGTAGATGAGAGCCTGCATAACCTCGGTCGCGTTGTCCGGTCCGCCCCTGGTCATCAGATAGACCTGATCGAAGACCTGGAACGCGCCGATCGCCAGAATCACGACCACGAAAATGAGGGTATTGCGCAGCAATGGCAGCGTGATGTGCCAGAAGCGCTGAAGCACGCTGGCGCCGTCGACCTCGGAGGCGTCGTAGTAGATCTGAGGGATGTCGGCCAGCCCCGCCATGAATATCACCATGTAGTAGCCGACGTGCGCCCAGACAGACATGATGATGATCGCGAAGGGCGCCATAACCGGGTCCATCAACCAGTTCGGCGTTGGCAGCCCCAGCTTTTCCAGGACGATGTTGAACGACCCGGTTGGCTCGAAAAGCCAAATCCAAAGGAACGAGAGAACCACTAACGGCGTGAGCGTCGGAATGAAGAAGATCGTTCGGAAGACCGCCCGGCCCTGGCGGGCCTCATTACCGATCAGCGCGAGCAGCAGCCCCAGTCCGGTTGTCGCCGGTACGACGACGGCAGCGTATCTTGCCGTGTTTCTGAAGGCTTTCCCGAAAACCGGATCGTCGAGCGCTCTGCCGTAGTTATCGAGGCCGACCCAGGGTCGTTCGTCCCGCAAGAACGTCCATTCATGGAAGCTGATCCACAGGGAGACAATGATCGCGACTATGGAGAATATGACCAGCAAGACTATCGCGGGGCCGGCAAAGCTGTAACCCAGGGCGTCTCGCTGGAGATCGCGCAGCCAGCGGGGCCGGGTTCGGGGCGGGGAGGCGCCTGCAACTTGCATTGATCTTCTCGGTTACAAGGATATGCCGCAAGCGCGCGCGGGCAGTGCCCGCGCGCGCTACACGGCTAATCTCTTTCCTAACCTACCATTTCGGCGGCTTTGCCAAGAATCTCGTTGATGGAAGTCTCCATTTCGGCAAGACCCACGTCTACCTCGCGCTGCCCGATCATCATGCCTTCCATGATCGGCGTGTAAGTGTTGTTCACTTCGCTAAAGCGCACGAAGGGCCAGGCGCCGCCGTCTTCGAGCATCGTCGGCAGGTTCTTTAGCTGCGGAACCTTTGTGATCTGGATTTTCCACTCGTTGGTCTGGTAAAAGTCCAGCCGCGGGCTCGGGAAGTCCATGAGTTGCAGCTTCTTGATCTGCTGCTCCAGGCCGGCTTGCCAGGCCATGAAGTCCCAGGCATCGTCCTTGTACTTGGCCTTGGTGGGCAAGGCATGGAGGTTGGTGAACGCAACCGTTCGCATCTTGGAACCGCTAGGCCCCTTTGGAATCGCCATCAGGTCAAACTTGAGATTCGGTACGTCGGTGCGCATCTTGCTGATCGCCCAGTGCCCGTTCTGCGCGATGGATGCCTGACCCTGCTGGAACAGGTTCACGTCGGGCCGCTCGGCCACGATGGGAATCGAAATGTTGTGGTCGTTGAGCGCCGCGAGATGCCAGTCGACCATATTCTTGGCGGCGTCGTTTTGGTTGAACGCAACTTTGGTCTCGCCCGGCCCGTAGAAATTCGCGTCCTGACAGTACAGCCAGGAGCAGAAGTATTCCATGTGAGGGCGGATGATGAGGAAACCCGACCGCGTGACCTTGTCGCCGTCGCGCTGCGTCAGTTTCTGCGACGCCTCCAGCAATCCGTCCCAATCCCAGAGCTTGGTACTCTCAAAGTCCGGATCGAGGCCCGCTTCCTCGAAGTGCTCCACGTTGTAGTAGAGCGCCCGGCCGTCGAACCCCTCCCAGGGGAGCGCGAACCATTTGCCTTGAGCGTTTCTATAAGGCGTCGTCGCCGACATGAACGTCGATTCGGCCATGTCCGGCGTAGTTTTGATGTATTCGCTCAACTCTTCGAGCGTGCCCTGATCCCAAAGATCGCGAGCGAACGCGATTGACGAATGGAAAACGTCGGGAACGTCTCCGGCGGCGACGCCAGCCAGGTACTTCTTGATCATGTCGCTCCACGGGACGTATTGCACTTCAATCTTTACCCAGGGGCTTGTCTTCGTGAATGTGCGAATATGCTCATCCCACGCCTGGAACGGAAGTCCGATGGACGGGCTCCACCAGCTCTGCATCACAATCGTGACGTTATCGCGTTTAGGCGTTTCCTCCCTCATGGCGACGGGAACAGTGACGATTTTCTCCTGAACAACCGCCTTTTCGACGACCTGCGTGACGACCTTCTCTACAGGAACTTCCTTGACTACTTCGACGATCTGCGTTTCGCCGCAGCCGGCCAGCACGGCCACAACCGTGCTAGAACCTCCGGCGAGTGCGAGCGCCCGCAACGCTTTACGGCGAGAAATACTGCCTACACTCATGGATTCCTCCCACAATGTCGAGCTGTTCGACCTGAGGTCTTTCGCATTGACTACGCCTGAATACTAGTCTAACCGGCGCGGATCATGCATTGCGGCATACGCACGTTTCAGGGGACGCTTGGCGGTTTTGGGCCGTATTCGTTCGAGGTTCGATTTCAGATACTTCACCGACGGAGGCGGCGCGTGGCCGGAACGCCGGCTCTGGCGATTGCCGGGTAGATTCCCGTTTTAGCGGGAATGACGAACTAACAGTACGTCTCTGGATGCCGGCTCAGGTGATTGCAGGGGCCGGTGGATCGGAATATGGTTTCGACAGAAGCTGATCGCGTGATCTAGCTCAAGACGAATCGAGGGCCGCCTGTGAATACCGATTTCGTTCTTCTACCAGAGCCACAGCAAATCGTCCGGCTTGACCGCGTTTTCGAGGTGGGAGCGGGCGGTTCCATAAGCGTGGGCGCCCGGCCGCTCGCCGGTCTTCACCGGGCCGCCCGGAAGCTCCAGGAGGCGCTGTCGGCCGTAGGTTCGCGATGGGAGTTGACCGCCTCCGCCGGGGCTGGACCGGACGCCGCCGTTCGGGCGTCTATTGCTATCGATCCACACCGCGCGCCGCGCGCCGAAGGCTACAGGATTTCGATTGAACCCGACGTAATTCGAATTGTGGCGGCTGACGAGGCCGGCGCGTTCTACGCGGCCGTGACGATGCGGCAAATCGCCGGGCAGTTCCGCGGTATGGGGAGACTTCCTTGCGTTCGAATCGACGACTGGCCCGACTTTCCCACTCGGGGAGTAATGCACGACATCAGCAAGGACAAGATTCCCACGCTTGATACTTTGTTCGGGTTGGTCGACATGCTCGCCGGGCTGAAAGTCAACCAGTTTCAGTTGCACAGCGAAAACGCATTCGCTTACAAAAACCATAAAACCGCCTGGGCTGACGGTACGCCGGTTACCGGTGACGACATCCTGGCGCTCGACGAGTATTGCCGGGAACGCCACGTAGATCTCGTTGCCAACCAAAACTCGTTTGGACACTTCGAGCGCTGGTTCGAACATGACGAATACAGACCGCTGGCCGAGGCGCCGGAGGGCGCGGTGGACCATTGGGGGACCGGCAAGAAAGTGCCCTATTCGCTGTGCGCCACCGATCCGCGAAGCGTCGATTTCATCCGAGATCTCTATGACGACCTGCTTCCGCATTTTTCGAGCGACCTGGTCAACGTGGGATGTGACGAGACCGACGATCTTGGGCTGGGGCGCTCCAGGCAGGCCTGCGAGGAGCGTGGAAAGGGCCGGGTCTATCTTGAATTCCTTAACGAGATAGCCGGAATCGTCAAATCTCACGGACGGACGATGCTCTATTGGGACGACATCATCGTGTGGAACCGTCCGGAGCTGATCCCCGACCTGCCGGCTGACGCCATCGCGCTCGAATGGGGTTATCAGGCGGATCACCCATTTGCCGAAAACGCCGGCAAGCTGGCGGATGCGGGCGTTCCGTTTTACGTATGCCCGGGAACGTCGAGCTGGAATACTGTGGCGGGCCGAACAGATAACGCCATGGCCAATATCCTCAACGCGGCGGAGACCGGCAGATCGCTCGGAGCGATCGGATATCTCAACACCGACTGGGGCGACCACGGACACTGGCAATATTTGCCGGTGTCGTATTTGGGCCTTGCCTACGGCGCCGCCGTGAGTTGGTCGCTTGACTCCAATCGCGACATCGACATCTCGCGCGCGCTCGACGTCCACGTATTCCGGGACAGCGCCGGGATAATGGGAAAGCTCGTTTACGCGCTTGGCAACACGGACGAGATCGCCGGTTTGAGAAGGCCGTCCACCACGGGTTCGGCTCTCGCCGAATTGCTGCTATTTCCGGACCCGCTGGACCGGCGGCTGCGGGCGGCGACGGTTACGCACCAGACAATCGACACGGCGTTGAACCATGTCGACGAAGTCATGGTTCCCATATCGCAAGCCCACATGGAAAGGGACGACGCGCCGCTGGTCGTCGACGAATATCTGAACGCGGCGGCGGTCATGCGTCACGCCGGTCACATGGCCAGGGCGCGCATCGACGCCGGCGGGGCGATTGAGTCCGCTCCGGCTTCGACCAGGGCAAAGCTTGCCGCCGAGCTACGGCCAATCATCGAAGAGCATAGGCGGCTTTGGATGGCCAGAAACCGCTCTGGCGGACTGAACGACAGCGCCTGGCGCATGGAGCGATGGCTGTCGGCTTATGGAGCTTAGCCCGCGGAGGAACAAAGGACTGTCTTTCGGGGGGCGACGCCGCCCTGATTGACTGCTGGACAGCTCGGCCCGCTCTTAGCGGATTGGCTCTTCCGTGGAGTCGTCGGGATTGAGCGCCCGCACTAGCTCGCGCCATTCCGCCCTCGACATTCCGCTCGATTCGAAATTCACCGGCTCGCCAGAGATCATCTTGCGAACGACCGCCCAGCCCTTGCGGGAGAGCGGGGCGGCGCCGATTCGATAGTCCATAAACGCATCGTAGGTCAGCGGAAGCCAGAGCTTCAGCGTTTGCAGCATTACGTCAGCGTAGGCGCGAATCTCGTATTGCGCGTGGTCGTCCGAACGCAGCCAGAGGAAGTGCATCAGGTTGTACAGGTCGATTTTCCAGTACCACTGCGTGTAGAAGTTCAGCGATAGATTCATCCGGGCCAGCTCGCGCGCCAGTCCTGATCGCTCGGCCTCCAGTGTGTTGCCGTCGATATCCTCGTTCAGCATGTCCTCGTAGTGGTCGTATGCGCGTGAGGCGTCTTCTTCGAGGAGCCTCAGTACGTGCGCGGCCTCGTCGCCGGCCAGCACCTCGCCGCGTCCCTGCCGGTTGGACTTCGACTGCGCCGCCAGGTTCTCCGGCGCGGGGATGTAGAACTCCCGGTCCAGGATGGAATAGCGCGCCGAATATTCGTTGACGTTAGCCGTCCGGTGGCGTATCCACTGACGCGCCACGAATATGGGCAGCTTGACGTGGTATTTGATCTCGCACATCTCGAATGGCGTCGTGTGCCAGTTTCGCATCAGATAGCGGATCAGGCCGGCATCCTGGCGCACCCGCTTGGTTCCCTGGCCGTAGGAGACTCGCGCCGCCTGGACGATTGCCGAGTCGTTGCCCATGTAGTCGATTACTCGTACGAATCCGTGGTCCAGGACAGGCAGCGGCTCGTAGATAATCTCTTCGAGCGCGGGAACGGTAGCCCGGCGCGTTTCGAAAGACTGGGAGCGCAAGGAGTCGATTTCGGCCTGCTGCTTGGGTCGTAGCGTCATAGAAGTTTTGCGAGTCGTTTATAGATCGAATAGCGCGGTATTCGCCGCGGACGGTTAAGTGTACTAGCGGCAGATATCGATCGCTGACGCGGCACTTTGGCGCCGCTCGACGTTAGGAGTGAAGTAAAAGCTGGGGGCGCAGGCGGAGACGCGCAGCCGCTCCAAGCGGTCGAGGTTTCCCGGTCGAAGGTGGAGTTAATGCGTGATTCAACATACAGTAATCGAGTTCGGCGCGGCGGATCGGCGCCGCCGATCTAGACATCGGGAAAAACAGTGCACGATCGAGACTGGCGGTCATCGTCGCGGATACAGGCTCGCCGCGCGGCGGGGGGCTTTTAACGTGGTTGAGCGGCTGAATGTCGGCATCGCGGGGGCGCGCAGGGGATCCGCCCTCGTTGCGGGCTTTCGCTCGCACGAAAACGTGGAAGTAACCGCGCTCTGCGACATTGACGAAGACCGCCTGGAGGAGCGCGCCGATCATCACGCGATTCCAAACAGGTTTACCGATTTCGACCGGATGCTGGAATCGGATATCGACCTGGTTTTCGTGGCGACTCCGATGCACCTGCACGTGCCGCAAACGATCGCGGCGCTGAATGCCGGAAAGCACGTTATGAGCGAAGTCACCGCGGCGATTTCGGTCGAACAATGCAGGGACCTGTTTGAAGGCGTGGAGCGCGCCGGCAAGTCGGGCCTCAAGTACATGATGGCCGAGAATACGTGCTTTGCGCGGGACAATCTGATTATCCAGAACATGGTGCGGAAGGGCTTGTTCGGCGAGATCTACTTTGCGGAAAGCGAGTACGTTCACGAAATAAGGGCGCTTCATTACGATGCCGACGGCGCTCCTACGTGGAGAAGCAGATGGCAAGTCGGAGTAAACGGTTGTACCTATGGCACGCACAGCCTGGGGCCGGTACTCGAATGGTTCGGAGAGAGGGTCGAGTCGGTCACGTGCCTGGGCAGCGGGAGACACACCGCGCCTGAGCATGAGATGGAGGATACGACCACCACGCTTTGCAAGACCACGTCCGGAGCCTTGATCAGGATTCGCGTTGACATGCTCTCGAATCGGCCGCACGGAGGCGTTTACTTCTCGTTGCAAGGCACGAAGGGCTGCTATGAAGCGGCTCGCGGACTGGGTGACGAGGCTAAATTATGGTTGGAAGATTTCGGAAAGATGTCCACGAATAGGGAGGCGATAGACGCCGATCCCTACGAGTGGCGGCCGCTGGCCGATTATGAGGACGAGTTTCTACCCGACTTCTGGAAAGACGCTCCGCCGGAGGCGTTCGGCTCGGGTCATGGCGGGACCGACTTCTTTGTGGTCAACGACATCATCGGCGCCATTCGTGAAGACAAGGAGCCGGTGATCGACGTCAACAGGGCTTTGGACTTTACGCTGCCGGGACTGATGTCGCAGCTCTCGATAGCGCAGCGGGGAAAGCCCGTGAAGGTGCCGGATTTTCGAGCCGGTGAATGGACATAGACACAGCCGGAACCCCCGGGAAAGACTGGAGTGACATTTGTGAACTACGGTAAACACGAGGTATTTGCGAGTGGGTTTGTATTTCCCGAAGGACCGGCATTCGACCGTGACGGAAACCTTTACATAACCGATGGACGCGCAAACCGGATTCCCATAGTTGACCTGAATGGCAACGTGTCGACGTTCGTGGAATCGGACGGCGGACCGAATGGCTCGGCTTTTCATCGAAACGGCGACCTCTACGTCGCTGAACCCGCGGGGAAGCGAGTAACTCGAGTATCGCCAAACGGGGAGATTCACGTTGTTGCCGATGAATTCGACGGCGAGCCGTTTCGGGGTCCCAACGACATTACGTTCGACTTGCAGGGAAGGGCCTATTTCACCGATCCCGGCGAATCGAGCGTTGAAGATCTCTATGGCCGGGTTTTCCGGATCGACCCGGACGACGTGGTTACTCGAATTGCCGAAGGAATGGCCTACCCGAATGGATTGGCCATAACCCCCTGCGGCCAGGCTCTAATAGTTGCCGAGACCTTCTCTGAAAAGCTGCACCGGGTCGCGTTAGACGGCAACGGCGAAGTGGTCGAACGCGAGGAGTTTGCGTACGTCGGAACAGGTCGGGACGGCGAAGTAGGTCCCGACGGGATGGCGTTCGATGAGGATGGATACCTCCACGTGGCGATCTTTGGCGGAGGTGTGGTTTCCGTAGTCTCGCCCGATGGCGACGTGGTCGAGCAGCTCCCCGCCGGCGGATTGCGCCCCACGAACGCGGCGTTCGGCGGACCGGATCGCAAGACGCTGTACGTTACCGAGACGGAGAATCAGGTGGTGACGGCCATTCATGCCCCACGCGCGGGGTTGCTGTTATTCGGAGGGCTTGGGGCGGCTGTTTAGGCTGTTCGCGGCCGGCTGAGAAATCGGCCGATTGCGAGGCGGATGCTCAAGACGGCAGCCGCGCCGCCGTCAGTCCCAAAGGCGGTTGAGAACTTCCGTGCACGCCTCGGCCAGCCTGGTCGCGGCGTCGGGCTGGTAAGGCGACGTCGTGACTTCGTATCCGCCCTTGGGATATGCGTCGGCCGTGGGCATATAGCCAAAATACCCGTTCGAATACCCGGAAAAAGCTGTGTAAGCCGCGGGCGAAGACTGTTTGACCGCCGCGCCGATTTCTCCAAACGGCTCGAGCGGCATGGCGATCAGCGCCACAGACCCCAACCGCATTGCCTGGATCCAGAGATCGACTTTGCCGCCCCCAAAGAGCCTGGCGTGATGCAGGGCCAGCTCGGCTCGCCGCGCGGGCCACGCCGCCTGAGCAATCTTCGACTGATCGCCCGTCTTGCGAGCCTCGACGAGAGCGGCTTTCCGGGCGTCGAACTCGGCCTGCGCTTCGCTAACGGGCGGATATTCCCGTACGGGAAGCTCGAGATTCGCATTTAGGACCGCCAGGCTGGAATCGGGCTCTCCGGCGGGTCTGTCTTCGTATATTCCAAGCTCGGCGCCGGAAGGCAATATTCTTACCAGTTCTTCTTTTCGCGGAACCGGGTCGATATCCAGTCGGACCCTCGCCGCTTCGATACCCAGTCGGTGGCCGGCCCGGCGGTATACGTTCACGTCGTCCGAGAAACCGTTGACAGGCCCGATATTTCCCGTCGCGCCTTGCAAAAAAAGGCAGAGTCCTCCGATGTTCTGCTCGACGGTTTTTCGCATGGGACCGGGAAAGTCCGGCGTCAGGGAACGATTGGGCGGACCGATCGTAGTTCCATGGCAGGCGTAATTGACGATGGTCGCGAGCGGCTTCTCGTCAAGATCGTCGACGGCGATGACCACCACTTCGCGATCGACATAGCCGTCCCAGTTTCTTCCGCAGAAGATGTTGCCTTCCGAATTGGTCATTCGCCTGTTGACGTTATTCGCGCACTCGCCGCTTCCGGCCCCCACGCGAGCGGGGCGCATGTCATTCCTGGCCCGGTAAACCGTTTCAGCCACCTTCTGGGGCAGTTCGGCGACGTAAGGCGGGATTAGCTCGTCGCCTTCGGTCATCCACGTGAAATCGATAATCGGTCCCGAATGGGTGTGGCTGTATGAAATCCGGATGTTGTTCGGATCGATGGAGCACCTGGTCGAAATCGCCTCGCGGACCGCGGAATCCAACTCCGGCATAAGCCAGATCAGGTCTAGATCGACTATCGCCACTTCGAGATCGCCTTTGGCGGCGACGAATGCCGTGCAAAAGAAAGGCATGTCGACGGCCTCGGCGCGCTGGTGAGTTTGGGCGCCCCAACCAGCGTGGGCGATTCCCAGGGGGGGCGTGATGTCCGTTCGACCGACGCCGGCGTTTAGCTCTATCAAGATGGTTCACTCCTCCGTGCGACGCTGAATAGTGGACTACGGTTGGTGAGTTTGTGTCAAAGGGCAGGCGCGACTTTCATTTGGACGTTCGAGGTATTTCGAGCGCCGGTCGGCTTGCTAGTATGCGGGAACGATTGGCGGGACGAGGGTTATTCCGGCCAAAATACAGGAAGCCATTTCAGCTAAGAGGTAATTGCGCATTGAAGGGGGAATCCGTGTCGAACGACGACCTCGCCGGCGAGACAAAGCGGATATTTATCGATTTCATGCAGATGAAGGCCTTTGGCGACGATCCGCTGATTCTGGCCGACGGTGACGGCATCTACGTCACGGACGTCAGCGGAAGGCGGTATATCGACGGACTGTCCGGCGTGATGACTTGCAATCTCGGTTACAAGAACCGGGCGATTATCGACGCGATAAGCCGGCAGCTCGAACGGCTGCACTTTTCCATGCCCATGTACGCCACCAACGAGCCGGCCCTGGAGCTGGCGGGGCGAATGAACGATATAACGCCGCCGCAGTTCAACACCATGAAGCTGCTCAGCGGTGGTTCGGAGGTGACGGAATCGGCGATGAAGATCGCCCGTCAGTATCATCGACAGACGGGAAAGCCGCACAAGTACAAGATACTCTCCCGGTACTGGTCCTATCACGGCGGGACGATGGGATCGCTGGCGGCAAGCGGCGGCGCGAGCCGCAAGCAGTTTTACGAACCCTACGGAGCCGGGTACGTTCACGTACCGCCGCCTTTTTGCTATCGGTGCCCGTACGGACTCGAATATCCGAGCTGTGAAGTCACGTGCGCGACGGCGATCGAGCAATTCATAAAAGGGGAAGGGCCGGATACGGTCGCCGCGGTCATAGCCGAGCCTGTGATCGTGTCCGGCGATGGGTTCGTGGTCGCGCCGGACGAGTACTTTCCAATCCTGCGAGAAATCTGCGACAGATACGACGTTCTCCTCATTTACGACGAGATCATCACCGGCTTTGGCCGGTTGGGGAAGATGTGGGGCGGCGAGGCTGTCGGCGCGTGGCCGGACATAATCGCGGCGGGCAAGGGGATGAGCGCGGGTTATTACCCGCTTTCAGTCGTCATGCTTGCCGACAAGGTGGCGTCGGCCTTCTGGGGCGATCCCGAAGAGGAGGTCCAGTATCACGCCGGTCATACATACGGTGGGAATCCGGTAGCTGGAGCGGCGGGAATTGCGGCTATCGACCAGCTCATTCAAAACGACTACCCCGGCCGGGTGTACGAGCTGGGCCAGCTTCTGATGGCCAAGCTGGAGGAGTTGAAGGACCGTCACGCCGTTATCGGTCAGGTTACCGGCAAGGGCCTTCTGGTTGGGATCGAATACGTGCGCGACCGGGTGACGCGTGAACCGTTTCCCGAGACGCTGGCCTTTGCCAAGAAGGTTGACCTGGCCTGCCGGAAACGCGGCCTCGTCACTCGCCCGTCAACCCACGTGCAGGTCCTGGCGCCGCCGTTCATTACAACGTCCGATCAGCTTGACGACATCGTATCGATCATCGAAGAGGCGATAGAGGAAACCACTCGGACTTACGCTCCGGAGTTTGCAACCGCGGCGGTTACCTAGATTCGATGCATTGCCGAAAACCGGAGGCTGCTTTAAGTCCCGGGCGCGCCGCCGCAGATTTGTCCAGAGGTGATTCCTGAATGCGAGTGCTGATCACTGGGGCCGGCGGTCAGCTTGCCACTTACCTCGCCGAAGCGCTTGCCGGACATGAGTTGTTCGCGCTGTCCCGTCGCGAGCTCGACGTAACCGACAACGACCAACTGAGTGATTTCTTCAATAGGGTAAAACCGGATCTGGCGATAAACACGGCTGCCTTTCACAATCTGCCGCAATGTGAAAAAGATGTGCGCGCCAGCTTCGAGGTCAATGCTCGCGGGCCGTTTGTTCTTGGAAAGGCATGTCGTGAGGTTGGGGCGAAGTTCGTCCATATCAGCACGGACTACGTATTCGGTAGTACCGTGGAAACTAGACCGCTGACGGAAGATGCTCGTCCCGAGCCGCTAAGCGTCTACGCCGCTTCCAAGCTCGCCGGTGAGCATCTGGTCCGGCAAGCGACCGACTCCCACCTGATAATCAGAACTTGCGGGCTGTACGGCGCGCGCGGGTCGGCGGGGAAGAAGGGCAATTTCGTTCTGACAATGCTCAGACTGGCGCGCGAGCGAGGTGAAGTTCGGGTTGTGAACGACCAAACGTGCACGCCTACCTTTGCAAAATATGCGGCGATGGCGATTGCGGCGCTTGTCGGCGCCGATCGGACCGGCACGTTTCATGCGGTCAGTTCCGGCGCGTGCACCTGGTACGAGTTTGCCGTGGAGATTCTTCGACGCGCCGGCGTGTCCGCGAAGACGCGTCCGGTCACGTCGGAAGAGTTCTTCGACGGCGTTCGCCGGCCCGCCTATTCCGTCCTGGATTGCGCGCGATTCGAGCAAGCCACGGGACAGCGCATTCCATCGTGGAAGGACGGGCTCAGGGACTACCTGACGGAGATCGGCGAGATATAACGCGGCTAACGTCGAAGCCGCAGCAAGTGCCTGACGTAATTCAGAACTTCGGCAGCGGAAGCCTTGCTCTCGTCCCGGGTTCGCGGCTGGAAGTGGAACGGCGCGTCGAGAACTCGACGCGGGCGGCAGCGAACGACTATCTCGAGCAGGATCTTGAATCCGAGCGGGCGCAGTTCGACGCCGTCGGTTATTTTTCGTTTGAATAGAAAGAAACCGCTGAGCGGATCGGTCGTGCGTCTCGCTTCCGGCAGTAGCGCGTAGGCCGCCAGCCGGCCGATTTTGCTGCCTATCCGGCGGAATGGTCCGGAAAGACCCGTATCGCCGCCGCCGCGCGCGTACCGGCTGGCGACGATCAAGTCGCCCCGGCCGCCCTCGGCTTGACCCAGCATTTCGAGGATGAACTTTGGAGGGTGCTGCAAATCGCCGTCCATCACCACGACGAACTCGCCGCTTGCCTGGCCCAGCGCCTCGGCGACGGCGGAAGCAAGTCCTGTGCGGCGGTCGCGGCGGAACAGCTTGATTCGCCCGTCTGCCGCCGCGAGTTCGCGGATTGTGTCGGTAGTCGCATCGGTGCTGTCGTCGGCGAACACAACCTCGAAATCTGTATCGGAGAGTTGAGTCCAAAATTCTTCGACAAGCGGTCGGACGTTCGCCGCCTCGTTTAAGGTCGGAACGATTATGCTGACCCAAGGACTTGTAGACGGGCTTTTCAAGCCCAAGCCGTGATCCCGCGGAGCGGCGGGCGGGCACTGGAGGCCGGCGGTTTCACCGACGAGCGGTTCCTGGCGCGGGCCGTCTGTATGCCTGTCTGAAAACTCAAAAGGCGGTGAGATGGGAGCCGTACAGCTAGCGAGTTCAAAATTCGCACTGGGATATTCTACGGCGCGACCGGCTGCGTCGGGCCTGACTGGTCATCGAACAACGAACCCGCACAGGAATGGGAGTCAAGATAAGAGATTCGGTCCATGAGCACAACTGAAGCGCTCCCGCTCGTCAGCGTGATCATTCCATGCCGGACGACCAGTCCGGAACTTAACCAATGTCTCGATGCGCTCGAACTCGTTGACTATCCCAACTTCGAAGTCCTGGTGATTACCGACGAACCGACCACGGATGGGCGGGATTGGGTCCGATACCTTTCGTCCGGGCCGGTTGGACCGGCGGACAAGCGCGACCAGGGGGCGAGTGAATCGAACGGCCTGATTCTCGCCTTTATCGACGACGACGCCTATCCCGACAGCCAGTGGCTGAGGAAAGCGCTGGAGGTCTTTGGAGACCCCCAGGTGACGGCGGTCGGCGGTCCGGGCGTTACACCCGCGGACGACGGGTTCCTTGCGCGCGCTTCGGGCTGGATATCGTCGTCGTACCTCGGCGGCGGGATGCAAAGATATCGCTTCGTTCCCGAGAAAGCTCGTTGGGTGGATGATTATCCGTCGATGAATTTTCTCGTGCGCAGGACCGCGTTTCAGGAAGCCGGCGGCTTCGGCACGCACTTTTACCCCGGTGAAGATACAAAGCTCTGTCTCGCCATAGTCAATAGCGGCGGGAGGATCAGGTACGATCCGGGCGTGCTCGTGTATCACCATCGGCGCAATCTGATCGTGCCTCATCTCCGGCAGATTGCCCAATACGGTCTCCACCGCGGACACTTCGCCCGTATTTACCCGCGCACTTCGCGGCGGCTAAATTATGCCCTTCCGAGTCTTTGGCTGGCAGGTCTGGTTTTGGGACCTTTGATCGCGGTCGCGGCGCCGCCGGTGTGGTTTCTCTACGTTGCCGCAATTTCTTTGTATGGAGTCGCGCTGGCGCTGTCGGGAGCCGAGGTCGCCATCAGGTCCCGGAATCTGGCTATGGGGATCGTGGCGGCATTGGGCATAGCGCTGACACACGTTGTGTACGGAGGGGCTTTTATCAAGGGATTCGCGGCCCGATCTCTTAAGCGCTAGCCGTCGGGTTAGATGTTGAACGCAGCCTGCTCCGGCAGCCGGGAGTAGCCGGTAAATACGCAGGGCCTCTTCGCGCCGCGGACTGATGACGGCGCAGGGCGGACGCTAGACCGGCAGGTCCGCCGACGGCGCCCGGGTAGCCGGTTCGGTTAGCTTTTCCGCAGGGAGAGGCGCCGTGAATCCGCCGGCGGTGTAGAGCTTGGTCGGCAGTTCAGCAACACCGGTCATCGAAGCTGCGGAACTCCCCGCGCCGTTTACCGAGCCGCTTTCGACCTGGCCCGTGCGGAAGTCGAGAAGGTGGCCTATCAGATACTTAGAGCCCCGGACGACGTAATAGCGAAAGTGGTCGCGGCTCTTGACGGCTGACCGTAACTTTCGAGTTATGTACTTGGGAGTCAAGAAGCTCGTATAAAGGGATCTGACCAGCCCCATTATTTGTTCATCAGGAATGGGCGACTTGAGCACCGGCTCGCGCATGTCGAACCGGCTCCAGTTCTCCGGCCCATCGAATCTCAGCCAGTCGTTCTCGCGGGCTTGCGCGTAGAGTTGAGTTCCGGGATACGGGATAACGATTGTGCCTTGCAGCGTGTTGATCCATCCGCGGTCGAAACACTCTCGTGTGTATTCGACGGTTCGGCGCGCCTCGTCGAATGTTTCCCAGGGATAGCCGACCATGCAAGTGGCGTGGGGTTCGAGGCCGGCTTCGCTCGCCCAGCGGACAGAGTCCCACTGCTGCTGAACGGTGGTCCCCTTGTTGAGCAAGTCGAGGGTTCGCTGGCTTGCGGATTCGATTCCATAGAGGATGAAGCGGAAGTTCGCCGAAGCGAGCATCTCGTATTCGGCCTGATTCAGGGCGTCGGCCCTCATGTTGCAGCCCATCATCAGGACTTTGTGCAAGCCCCGTTCGCGAAATCCCTTGCAGAAATCGCGCAGCCAGCGGCCCACAGGGAACGTTCCGGTGTCATCGAAGACCTCTTCGACGCCAAGCTCGACCAGACGCTCCAACTCGTCCAGGTAGTCGTCCACGGGCCGGACCGAGAAGACCGGAAGCATGCTGGTCCACGAGCAGAACGTGCAGCCGCCCCCTCCGCGTTTGGGACCGCCGGGCACTCGCCGCCTCCACCAGCAGTCGGCATCGGTTACGCCGGTCGCCCAGCCGTAGGTTCCGAGCTTGAGAAAGTTGCCATTGCGGCGGGCGTACAGCCTCCACTTGACCAGCTCGCGGTCGATGTGGGGTCTGACTTCAACGGGAATTGGAGGACTCGGAGCCGCGCCTGAGTTAACGACGTTTTCGCGGTCTCGCCAAAAGACACCGCCTCCCAGATCGTCGCCGCGAGAAAGGTGGTTTGCGAGACCGACTATCGCGAAGTCGAACTGCCCGCCTCGAATTGTGAAGTCCACGGGGCAGTAGAGAAACGGCTCCTCCGGAAACGCCGTGATGTGGTCCCCGACCAGAGCTATTTTCATGTTTGGGAACCGCTCTTTGAGGTCGGCGATACACCGATAGATCGCCAAGGCCGACGGGGTTTTGGTTTCGATCATCATCAGATCGGGCCGCGCCAGCTCGACTTGACGGCAATACTCCTCCCACGTCCAGCCTTCGGCTATCCCATCAAGCCAAATGGCCTCGTGACCGGTCCTCTCGAGCAGTGTGGCCGCGAGGGCGGGAAGAACCGGGAAAATGACCGTGGCGTTGTCTCCGACGAAGTTGTTCAGTACTCGAAGCAGCCCCTTTCCGGTGCTGTCGCGAGAGGTGAACACTTGATATTGGCGGTTCTGGCTGAGAAGCGGAATTCCCTTCTCGGATTCGAAGGGCGGAAAGCTTATGGCGACTCTCACGGGCTGGCTCGTCTCATTTCCATATTTTAAAGACCGCTACCACAAGCATACGGGTTCCGTATAGCCGGGAGCCTAGCGATTCTTATTCTAGGTTCCAAACGCTAATTCATACATCCCGCGTGCTGTTTCTGTATACGTGAGGGGTGGGATCTTCCGGGTCGCCGCGTCCGGATGAGGCCGGGAGACGCAGTAACGGGCATCGGACTGCCATGCCCAGGCGAGCCGCAAGCGGCGGTGGGAACATGCCGAATCCGCCGGCAGATACAATTGGCCGGATGGACAGCCGCGCCATCGTATGGGCGTATAGCAATAGTTCAATCGATTCGCCCGGGATCGATCGGATAACGGCGCCGGGTTCGCCCGCCCCCAATGAAGCAGAGCCTCGGCGGCAGGCTGGCGTATTTTGGGCGTCGGTTATATGACAACGAAGTATTGACGAAGTGACTGATCGACGAGTCGCGAAGAGACTCTCGGTGGTAATCCCCGCCTTCGCGCAGGAAGGCTCGATCGGTCCTGATCTCGAACGCATTCAGGCCACTATCGAGAGGATTTCGCACGACTATCAGATCGTGGTCGTCGTAGATGGCGTGGTGGACAAGACCGCCGAAATCGCCCGCGCCGTCGCCGGCCCGCATACCGGCGTTGAGATCATCGAGAAAAATCGAGGCAAGGGATTCGCGGTCCGGCGAGGGGTCTCGATGACCGATGGCAGCGTCGTTGGATTCATAGACGCGGGCGGCGATATCGACCTGTCGGCCATCGAAACCACCGCGTCGCTCGTTGGCGACGGACTTGCGGACATCGCCATCGGATCGAAACGGCACTCGCTGTCGGAGGTCAAGTATCCGCTGGGACGGCGCATATTCAGCAGGGGATATCAATGGCTTTGCCGGTTGCTGTTCGGTCTGAGCGTTCGGGACACCCAGGTCGGCATCAAGTTCATGAGCCGTGCGGTGGCCGATTGCGTAATGCCGTGCTTGGAGACCGATGGGTTCTCGTTTGATGTCGAGCTGCTCGCGCTGGCTCACAGGCAAGGGTTCGTTCGTTTGCGGGAATGCCCCGTCAAGATCGATCTTGCGTTTCCATCCACGATAGGTGGTGGAACGGTAGTTCGGATGCTGCTCGACACCCTGCGCATATTCTTCAGGATGCGAATCAGACGGTCTTATGACGAATAACAGGCCGCGCTGACGGAAATCAAGTCGCCGGCGGGCGGGTCTGGTTTTCGATCAGGCAGATGCGGTCCGCTCGACGCCGGGCGCAAACTTGACATAACGTCAATCGTACGGCGCTCTCAACCAGTTAATCAATCGACCTGGGTGCTGGTCTGGTTGTCCGGGTTGACGGGCTCGGGACTAGAAGCTGGCGAGGAGAACGCTGTCCCGGGCGATTTCGAACAACCAGTTCGAGAAGATTCCGATCGCCAGACTCCCGATTCCGGCCGCGAAAATCACCGAAGCCATGGAGTCGGAGATTCGGAACGGCGTTGCGTCGGCTCCCTCCTCGGGGTCCCGCATAAACATGTAGACCACCACGCGGAGATAGTAGTAAGCGGAAACGACAGAGCCGACGACGAGAACTACGGCGAGCCAGCCCAGGTCGGCGCCAACGAGCGCCTGAATGATAAAGAGCTTTCCAAAGAATCCGGCGAGTGGAGGCATACCCAGCAAGGAGAGCATGAATACGGTCATCATCGCCGCCGGCATCCAGGAGGTCTGCGCCAGACCCCGGAACGCGCTGATCTCGACGCTGTCGGCTCGCCTTTCCACTACGAACACAACCGCGAAGGCGCCGACGTTCATCAAGGCGTACGCCACCCCGTAATACAGCAAGGTGTAAAAAGGCTTGTCGGCGGCGCCGGCCACGCTGGCCGCCGCGATGCCGGCAAGCATGTAGCCGCTATGGGCGATGCTCGAATAGGCCAGCATCCGCTTGATGTTCGTCTGCTGGACCGCCCAGATATTTCCTCCGATGATGCTGGCAGCGGCGAGCACGTACAGCAGGACCTGGATGTTGGCTGAAACAGGCTCGAACGCGATGCCCACCATGCGGACCAGCATGGCCATCGCCGCGATCTTCGGTCCGACGGACATGAACGCGGAGACCGGCGTGGGAGCGCCGTCGTAAGCGTCGGGACTCCATACGTGGAATGGCACGACCGCGACTTTGAAGGCCATGCCCACCAGCACCAGACCGAGCGCAAGCAAGACCTCGACATCGGGCGCGTCGACGATGGCGGGGAGCGCCTCGGAGATTGCCTTGAGTCCGGTTTGGCCAGTCAGCCCGTATGTCCACGCCATTCCGTAAGCCAGCACCGCGGTGGCGAATGCTCCGAGGGTGAAATACTTTATGGCCGCCTCGGTGGAGATTCTTCTGAAACGAGTAAACGCGGTAAGGACGTAGACGGGAATGGCCATCAGCTCGACCGCGATGAAGATCATTATCAGATCGGTCGCTCCCGCCAGCAGCATCATCCCAACCGTCGAGAACAGGACGGTAGCCGCGAATTCCGCGAACGGAATTCGTTCAAGCTGATCTACCGCCAGCACAAGCGTGGCAACCGATACGAGCAGGAAGACCAAACGCAAGAAGACGGTGAAACGGTCGATAGTGAGCTGACCGCTGAAGATCGGCGTTGGTTCGATGTTGAGATGCTGCAGCGAAAACGCGGCGGCGGCGAGCGCTCCCGCGATGGCGAGCATGAGTGTAAGCCATCGATTATCACGTTGGCTGACCACCGATACGAGCAAGATTGCCGCGGCCACCGCCGCCACGATCATCTCGGGGACCAGCAGGATCAGCTCGGTACTGGTCACGATTGGTTACCGCGGGGGGCGATCGGGGCGCTTGCGGTCATCATCTGAGAATGAACGGAATGCGGGCCGTGGAATTCGTGAGGAAGTCGACGAACGTGCCGGGCGAGACCCCGACGAAGACGACCAGCGCCGCAACGGGAGCCAGCGCCATTACTTCGATCCGGTTCATGTCGGGCAGCCGCAGGAAGGCTACGTTCTTGACCTGGCCGAGCATGACGCGTTGATACATCCAGAGCATGTATGCCGCGGCGAGCACGACGCCTGTGAGGGCCAGCACTCCGGACCAGTACTGCCATCCAAACGCGGCGACGAGCACCATGAACTCTCCCGCGAAGCCGCTGAGCATGGGCAGTCCCAGCGAGGCGAGGCTGAAGAACGCCAGAACGACGGCGTAGACGGGCATGGTGCGCGCCATGCCGCCCAGGTCGGAGAACATGCGCGTATGGGTACGTTCGTAGATGATTCCGACGCACAGGAACAGCGCTCCGGTCACGAGGCCGTGGCTGAACATCTGAATGATCGCGCCGTCCACACCGACCTGCTCCCTCGAAAATATCCCCAACGTGACGAATCCCATGTGGCTTACGCTCGAGTAGGCGATCAGCTTCTTGAGATCGCGCTGCATCATCGCAACCAGAGCACCGTAGATGATGGCGGTAACCGAAAGCGCCATCATCCAGGTCCGTGCGTCGTCGACCGCGTTTGGAGTCAGCGGCAGGATGTAGCGAATGAAGCCGTATCCGCCCATCTTGAGGAGCACGCCCGCAAGGATTACGCTTCCACCTGTCGGAGCTTCCACGTGGGCGTCGGGCAGCCACGTGTGGAAGGGAAACATTGGCACTTTGATCGCGAATGCCAGGAAGAATGCCACGAACACCCAGCCTTGCAAGGATGCGGCCAGCGCTCGATCTGGCAGGACCTCTACGTCGAATGTCTGGGTGTTGAAGTAAATTGCGAGTATGGCGACAAGCATCAACACGCTTCCGATGAAAGTGAACAGGAAGAACTTGACGGTCGCGTAGATTCTGTTGGGCCCGCCCCACACGCCGATGACAAGGTACATCGGGATTAGCACCAGTTCCCAGAATACGTAAAACAGGACGAGGTCCAGAGCGAGGAACACGCCCAGCATTCCGGTTTCCAGCACCAGCATCGACGCCATGTATTCCTTGGCGCGTTTGTTAACCGTGAGCCATGAAGTGGCGATTACGATTGGAGTGAGCAGGGCGGTCAGAAGCACCATGAGCACACTTATGCCGTCGATTCCAACCTTGTATTGAACGCCGATTGCCGGGAGCCAGTCGTGCGCCTCAGTGAACTGGAATCCGACGGCGCCGCGGTCAAACCCCGCGATGACGGCAACGGTTGCCGCGAGAGTGACGAGCGAAGCCACCAGGGCTACGGCGGTTGCCGAGGAGCGGCTGCGCGTCAGCAGCACCAGCACCGCCCCGATGAGGGGCGCCCAGATGATTATCGAAAGTTCGGCCAAGTTATCCGCGCTCTTTCGTCACAAGGGAATTTACGCCGTGGTTCGTCAACGGAAAATAACAAACGCGCCAACGGATACGACCGCTCCGGCGGCGACCAAGAACAGATAGTTTTGCACCTGACCGGTCTGTATGCGCCGGGTAAGCGAGCTGGCGGCTCGAACTATCCAACCGATCAGATCGACGATCCCGTCAACGATCTTGGCGTCTATCGCCCATAGAACAAGCCCAATCCCTTTGGTGACGCCAACTATCCCGTAATTGACGATTTCGTCGATGTAGTACTTGCGATACAAGAGCCCATACAGACGCGGCGACAGCGCCGCGACCGCTTCGGCGGAAGGTTGACGCCGGGAGTAGACCGCGTAGGCGGTAACGATTCCGAAAGCCGCGATGGCCGTCGAAATAATCGCGAGGGAGATGACTGCCGTCATCTCGCCGGCTCCGGCAAAGTGAAACACGCCGGGAATATCGTGCAGGTAGTCATGGATGAAGCCGTGTTCGGGTGGAAAGCCCACGGCTGCGCCGAGCGCCACCGCGCCGACCGCCAGGACCACCAAAGGGGCGACCATCGAGGCGGGCGACTCGTGTGCCTGAGAGTGGAGTTCGGGGTTTCGAGGTTTACCGTGGAAGGTGAGAATGATCATCCTGAACGTGTAGACGGCTGTTAGGAGGGACGCGATGAGTCCCACGATCCAAAACACAGTAAATGGCCACGAACCGTCGATGGCGACGCCCTTGAAGAAGGCGCCCGCCAGTAGTTCGTCCTTGCTCCAGAATCCCGCCAGCGGGAACACGCCCGACAGGGCGAGGCCGCCCAGCAGGAAGGTGAAGTAGGTCCATTTCATCCTGCGCCACAGCCCGCCGTACTCGGACATCTCCTGCTGGTCCCGCATGGCGTGAATCACGCTGCCGGAACCGAGGAAGAGCAGGGCCTTGAAGAAGGCGTGGGTGGCCAGATGAAATATCGCGACGGAATACGCTCCGGCGCCCAACGCCAGGAACATCAGTCCCAGCTGACTCACCGTCGAGTAGGCGAGCACTCGCTTGATATCTGTTTGCGCGAGTCCGATGCTCGCCGCGAACAGGGCGGTAAAAGCGCCTACGCCACCCACGATGAGCAAGGCCTCATTGGACACTTCGAATATCGGTACCATTCGGGCGACCATGTACACGCCCGCCGTGACCATCGTCGCGGCGTGGATCAGGGCGCTGACGGGGGTGGGACCTTCCATCGCGTCCGGCAGCCAGATGTGCAAGGGAAACTGGGCGGACTTGCCCATCGCCCCGATGAAGAGCAGGAAGGCGATCAACAGCATTAGATCGGTGGATTTGTCGGAGACCGAGGCGAAGACGTCGTCGTAGTTCAGACTTCCGAAGTTCCAGAAGATCAGAATTATCCCGATGGCGAATCCGAAGTCGCCAACCCGGTTGACGAGGAACGCCTTTACTGCCGCGTCGGCCGCGGACTTACGCTGGTGCCAGAAGCCGATCAGCAGGTAAGAGCAAACTCCAACCAACTCCCAAAAGACGTACAGGGAGAGGAAGTTGTTGGAGAGCACGAGCATGACCATCGCGAACACGAAGAGCGGCAGCCACGTGAAGAATCGGGCGAAGGATTCGTCGTGGGCCATGTAGCCGATCGAGTAGACGTGCACCAGGAAGCTCACGCCCGTTACCACCAGCAGCATCACCACGGTCAGCGGGTCGAGCACGAAGCCTATGTCGATGCTGAACGAGCCGGACGAGACCCAGCGGTAAAGCGTGAAGTCGGGCGTGTCGGAGTGAACTCCGCCAGCCCAGAGCGCAACCGTGGCCGCAAACGCACCCAGGATCCCGGCCGAGCCTATGAAACCGGTGACTTTCTTCAGGTATCTGGGGCCAAACGCGCCGTTGATGGCGAACGCCGCGAGCGGGAAGAGAGGGATTATCCAGGGAAAGTCGGCCATCAAGCCACCCGATTGCTAACGGACTTGGTCAAGGCCACTACCAACGGAGGCTGTCGAGCCGGTCGACGTAGAACTCTGTGACACGTCTGCCCAGGGCAACGAGAATAGCGAGTCCGACGGCGGCCTCGGCGGCGGCGACGGTCAGCGAGATCACGACGAACATGCTGCCCGCCATGTCCTCGAGGAACGCCGAATTAGCCGCAAAGGTCAAGTTGACGCCCTGGAGCATCAGCTCTATCGATATGAAGACGATGAGTACGCTTCGGCGGATTAGAACGCCCAGCGTTCCAAGCGAAAACAGTATCGCGCCCACCAGCAGATAGGCGTTTAGCGGGATGCTCAAGCTGGGACTCCCGCTCGAAAGCTAGCCACGGGTCACCGGCGTCGTGGAGGGTTCGGAAAGCTCTCGATCAGTCTGGTCCGGGGATTCGTCGACTCCCGCGGCGTCCACCATCATGTCGGGAAGCGAAGCAAGGGAGTCTTCATCGGGGTTCCGCGCGAGCACCATCGCGCCCACCGCCGCGGCGAGCAGCAGAACCGAAGCTACCTCGAATGGAAGCAGGTAATCGCTGAACATTACGGTGGCGAGAGCCTGGGCGCTGCCGCCCAGTTGGTCGACCGTCTGCGGGGGAAAGGCGCCCTTGAGGTTTTCTGAGATCTCGGGTTTGGAGACGGCGATCCACGCGACTTCGGCGAACAATAGCAGCGCTATGGGAATAGCCAGCCAGATCTGGCGGCGGTGAACGGTCCGCTCGGTTTCATGCCTGCGCAGATCGAGCAGCATCATCGTAAACAGAAACAGCACGACGATGGCGCCGGCGTAGACGATTACCTGGACCGCCGCCAGGAATCCGTTTCCAAGCAGCACGAACATGCCGGCGACGTGGAATACCACGACCACGAGCGAGAGTGCGGAGTGGACCGGGCTGCGCACGGCTATCGTCGCCAATCCGGCAAAGCTGGCGACTATCGACAGGTATGTGAACGCTACTATCTGATCAGTCACGCCACAAATGCTCGAACAGAGGCTGATCGGGATTCTCGGTCATTCGCATCATGTCGTCGGCCGTGAGTATCAAGTCGGCGCGATTGGGCGTCGAGAGGTGATACGCGCGAGTCATTTGCAGCGCGTCGACGGGACACGCTTCCACGCACAGGTAGCAGAATATGCATCGACCGAGATCGAACTGATAGCGTTCGACCCAGCGAGTGCCTTCGTCCGTTTCTGACGTGTCGATGCGTATTACGTCGTTGGGGCAGGCGGTTTCGCAGAGTCCACAGCCCACGCACGAAAGCTGGCCGGTTACCTCGTCGCGCCTCATGCCGACCATACCGCGGAAGCGTTCGGCGACGGGTCGCGGACTCTCGGGGTACAGGTAAGTGACGGGCTTTCGAAACCCGATGCTAAGGACCCGGAAGAGCCCCGAAATGATGCCTGTGCCGAATCCCATCAGCTAGCTCCAGCCGAGCCTGAGCACGGCGGTTATCAACAGGTTTACAACTCCCAGAGGAAGCAGGAACTTCCAGCAAAACGCCATAAGCTGGTCATATCTCAGCCGCGGAAGTGTAGCGCGAAGCCAGAAATAGACGAACATCAAAGTCAGGGTCTTGAGCAGGAACCACAGGACGCTGGTAAGTCCCTCGATGCCCGGAATCGTCCATCCTTGCCAGCCGCCGAAGAAGAGAACGACGGCGAGCGCCGAAACCAGAAACATGTTGGCGTATTCGGCGAGGAAGAACATCGCGAATCTCATGCCGGAATATTCAACGTGGTAACCCGCGACGATTTCGGTTTCGGCCTCGGGGAGGTCGAAGGGCGCCCGATTAGTTTCGGCGATGCCAGAAACGAAGAAGACGAACAAGCCGATGACCTGTGGTACCGCGAACCACATATCCCGCTGTTTCTCGACGATATCGACGAGGCTGAAAGACCCCGTGTACATCAGCACTCCGAGCACGGCCAGACCCATGGTTATTTCATAGCTGATGACCTGCGCGGTGGACCGAAGCGAACCAAAGAGAGCATATTTGCTGTTGGAGCTCCAACCGGCCATCACGGGGCCGTACACAGCCACCGAACCGAGCGCGAGTATGTAAAGGATCGCGACGTTAAGATCGGTCACCCAGAGACCGATCTTCCGTCCTATTTCTACCTCGGGCCCGATGGGAAGAACGGCCCAGGCCATCGCCGCCGGAACGACCATGAACAGCGGAGCGAGCCAAAACACGACGCGGTCGCCGGCCGGCGGTATGAAGTCCTCTTTGGCGCCGAGTTTGACGCCGTCGGCAAGCGTCTGCAGCAAACCCCATGGTCCGACCCGGTTAGGCCCAATTCTCGATTGTATTCTGCCGAGGATCTTCCGCTCGGCAAGCACGAACACCAGCGGCGCGGTCGGGATGATGATGAAAATCGCAAGAGCCTTGATTATGAGTATCAGAACGTCCCAGCCGTCTACCAAAGTCAGGCCTCAACCTTGCGCAGGCAAACGGGGGTCGCGTCGGGCGCCGACCTGCCCAACTCTCTGGCAGGGACTTCAGGCAGGGAATCCGCGAGATATACGACTCCAGCGGGGACGAAACGCGACAGCTTGGCGAACGCGGTAACGGCCCCGCTCGCCGACCGCACTTCAACCGTTTCTCCGTCCGCGATGGCTAGATTTTCCGCGTCGGTTTCATTGATCTCGGCCTGGGCCGGGTACAGGTCGGCAAGGACCTGTCCGTGGCGCGCCGACGAGCCGGCGGTGTAGAGGTTGGTCTCGGTGACGAGCGCGAAGGGATATTCGCCGCCCGGGGGCGGCACGGTTCCGTTGACCAACAAGGCGGTCATGCTTCCCGACAGTTTCGCAGGTTTGGCGACTTCGTTGATTTCATTCCAGAGCTCCGAGGCGTGCCGGTAGCCGAAGTCGGCGCCCATTCGAGCGGCTATTCGCGCGGGAATCTCCCAATCCTCTCGCGACTCCGCGAACGTGGGATTGGATTTTGTCACTGGGCAGGCGCGCCCCTCGAAGTTGATGAAATGACCGCTCTTTTCAGCGAAAGTCGTGCCGGGCAGCACCACGTCGGCGACGCTTGCGGTTGAATTCATGAAGATGTCCTGAACTATGACCAGCGACGCGGCTTCGAGCGCCGCCTTTGCCGCCGCCGGATCCTTGGCGGTCCCGACGATGTCTTCGCCCATTACGTAAAGGGCTTTCATTTTTCCGCCGTACAGCAACTCGTCCAGGGCGATTCCCGGCTCCGCCGGCGGCATCGCGCCCCAGAACTCGCCAAGCCTCGCCCGCGCGGCGGCGTCGTCGATGGGAACAGGCCCGGGAAGCGCCGCCGGGTCCATACCAATCTGCACGGCGCCGGCGAGATTGCCCTTCTCCGGAAGCGGGAAAAGCCTGGTCTTGCCCGTGCTCAACGCCACGTTGCAGGCCGCGCCCGCGATGTCGGCGACTCGCCCGGAAGTCCAGAGTCCGGTGTCCCAGACGATGGCGGACTTGCCGGCATTGCCAAAGGCTTCGCGAATCGCGGCGATGTCCTCGCGACTGACGCCGACCGAAGTCTCCGGATCGGCGATATCCTCCCCGGAAATCGCGGTAAGTAATTTGGACTCCGCGCCCGGACGCACCCGTACCGATTGGTGTGCGAACACGTCGAGCGCCGATCCGATCCGGGTGGCGACGATGAGTCTCGGCCCTCTCTGCCGGGCGGCGGCTTTCAGGTGAGCGGCCAGAACGTTGTGGGTTCCGTTGATGTCCGCGCCGATTACCAATACGACATCGGATTCGAGCAGTTCGTCCTGAGAATGGAAGACTGCTTCGCTGCCGAGCGTGGAGCCGATCACCTGATGGGTTGCGGCGAAACCGTTCGGCCCCAGATATACATTGTTAGTACCGACTACAGACCGCATGAGTCGCTGCAGACTGTAGTTGTCCTCGTTCGTGCAGCGTCCCGATCCCACCGCGCCGATTGTTTCCGGGCCTTCCATTTCGGCAATGGCTGTTAATCGGTCGGACACGAATTCAATCGTTTCGGACCACCCGACTTCCACAAGCTCGCCCGCGCGCCGGATCATGGGACGCGCGATGCGCTCGTCGTCGTTTATGAACGACCATCCGAAGAAGCCCTTGACGCAGACAATGCCCCGGTTAGGCTCGACCGGCTCGCCGACGCGCACCCTTAGAACTTCGCCCTTGCGAGACTCGACCTGAATCTTGCATCCGACGCTGCAATGGGGGCACGTGCTATCGGCCTGAACCGTCTGCCACGCGCGAGCCACGTGCTTGAACGGACGGCTTAGAACGGCGCCTACCGGACAAACCTCGATGCACATCCCGCAGCGCTCGCAGTCCATGAATTTGTGCTGCGCGGTGACGATGAAGGAGCGCCCGCCGCGGTCCGAAACATCGAGCGCGTGAACGCCCATCTGCTCGTCGCACACCCTCACGCAGCGGTAGCAGAGAATGCACCGGTTGTGGTTGATCATCACCACTTCGTTGAGGTTCTCTTCGGGATACCCCTTCGAGACCGTCTCGAAGGGACTCTTCCAGATGTTGAGATCGAAGGTCTCGTCCTGAAGCTCGCAAGTCCCCGACTGATCGCAGTAGGGGCAGTCGAGCGGGTGGTGCTGCAAGAGCATTTCGATGGTCTTGCGCCTGATGTCCACAATCGCCTTTGTGTCGGTGCGGACTTGCATGCCCTGGGACGCGGGGGTCGTGCAGGAGGCGGCGGGACGCGGCGGCCCGGGCTGGATTTCGACGACGCACATCCTGCACGCGCCAACCGACTCGAGCGTCGGGTGGTCGCAGAGCGTGGAAACGTGGATGCCCAGCGATCTCGCGGCATTCAGGACCGACGTTCCGCGAGGCACCGATACCTCGGTCCCGTCGATTGTCAGGGTTACGGTTTCCTGGCTTATGGTGACATCTCCCCAGGCTGCTCGATCATCTGTCGACTTCGCCAAGAACTATATCTATGCTCCCGATCGTTGCGACCATGTCCGCGAGCATGTTGCCTTCGACCAGATGCGGCAAGGCCCCCAGATTAACGAACGACGGCGACCGTATGTGGCAGCGGTACGGCACGCCGGTGCCGTCGCTGACGAAATAGTAGCCAAGCTCGCCCTTGGGAGACTCGATGGCCATGTAGCACGCGCCTTCAGGCGGCGAGTAGCCCTCGATCCATAGCTTGAAGTGGTTGATCATCGCTTCCATGTCGCCCGTAACGCCGGAAGGCTCCCAGCCCGAGACTCTCTCGATCTCCGGCGCCACCACGTTGGCGTTGGCGGCGTTAGTCGGCTCGCCTCGCAGCTCGCGGGCTCTGGCAACGCATTGCTTGATGATGTACGTGGATTGGTAAAGCTCGTTGAGCCGCACTATGAACCGGGAATAGACGTCGCCGTGTTCGCCGAGGGGCACTTCGAAGTCGATCTGGTCGTAGCGGCAATATGGACGGGCTTTGCGAAGATCCCATTCAACACCCGAGCCTCGCAGGCATGGCCCCGTGAGACCGTAGCTGACGGCGTCTTGGGCGGAGATAATCCCGACACCCTCGGTGCGGACCCTCCAAAGCTCGTTTTCCGTGAGGATGATGTTGAAGTCGTCAAGTGTGAAGGAATCGGCGAACTCGTCGACGTGGTCCAGCCAGCCGGGCGGATCGTCATGCCGGCCGGTCCCACCCACTCGGAAAAAGTTGGTCGTGAGCCGGGCGCCGGTTATCTCTTCGTAGAGACCCGAAACCTTCTCGCGTTCCCGGAACGCGTACAAGAATATCGACATGGCTCCGAGGTCCAGGCCGTGGGTGCCTATCCAGACGAGATGACCGGAGATTCGGGCCAGCTCGGCCGCGATCATCCTCAGATAGTGAGCGCGCTCGGGAATCTGGTCTTCGATCCCGAGGAGTTTCTCGACGGCGAGGATGTAGCCCAGGTTGTTGGCCGGAGCGGAGGTGTAGTCGGTCCGGTCGGTGTAGGTCATGCCGTGGTAGTAGAGCTTGGACTCGATCAGCTTTTCGACTCCGCGATGCAGGTAACCGATATCCGGAGTGGCTTTGGTGACCGTTTCGCCCGACAGCTCGGTGAGCACGCGGAGCACCCCGTGAGTGCTCGGGTGCTGCGGCCCCAGGTTCAGAACCATCTCACGCTCGGTGGCTTCTGCCATCTGCCCCTCGCGGCCGGCGGCGGCTGGTTCGTTATCTATCATGAAGGATCGGCCCAAAAGTCATCATGCTCGACCTTGTGGTGCGCGTCGGTCTGATAGGCGTCGATCGGAAAGTCAGGCCCTTCGATCGGAAAGCCCTTGCGCAGCGGGTGCCACGGGTAGTCCTCGGGCATCAGGATTCTGCGCAGATCGGGGTGGTTTTCGAAAGGGATACCCATCAGGTCGTAGACCTCCCGCTCCTGCCAGTTGGCCGATTTCCACAGCGGGGTCATGGAGGCAACGCTCTGACCGTCGGCGACCCTGGTCTTTACGGCGAGTAACAGGTTGCCCGACATCGACCGCAGGTGATAAAGGACCTCGAACTCCGGTTCATCATCCGGCCAGTGGACGGAAGTAATGTCCACCAGCATCGCCATGTCCAGGTCAGGATCGCTTTTGAGCCGGTTCATGGCTGAGAAAAGCTGGTCCGACGGCAACTCGACCGTTACGTCGCCTCTGTAGATCTGGCTTCGGCTGATCGAGGAGCCCAGAAGCCCGGAAACCCTCTTCAGCAGTTCATCCGGAGTGTACTTTTGCTCGTAGCTGGTTTCGATCATAAAGCCGGTTTCGTATTCAATCTCCGCGGTTCCATTCGAAGACTCGCTTTTTGAATGCGTACGCATAGGCCACCAGCAAGATGGCTACAAAGACCAACATCTCGCCGAACAGGAATAGACGATCTGAAAAAACGCCTTGCTGCGCGTAATGAATGGCCCAAGGGTAAAGGAATACCAGTTCAACGTCGAAAACGACAAATAACATCGCGACCAGATAGAAGCGGACGACGTGACGGCCTTTGGCATCGCCGATGGGCGGGACGCCCGATTCATAAGGGTCGAGCTTTGCGCCGAACGGCCGGCTGGGCCGGATCAGCCACGCGCCGACGAGACTTCCAGCGCAGAACGCGAAGCCGAGCAGGGCAAGAATTACGACGCCTACGTATGCGGGCAAGTAGCCAAAACCTCACAATCCGACATTGACGCGACGGTTGACGTGGACATTCTAGGAGAGTCGCCGCTGTGTCAGCGAATGCGAAAGATATTCGACCTCGATTGTCAGGTCCACGTTCGAGATTTGTATCTCCTTGGGAGCGTGAAGCCGCCTCGGAGCGAAGTTTAATACCGCACGGATTCCCGCGGCTACGAGGCCGTCGAGGACTTCCTGGGCCGCCTCCGCCGGAGTTGTCATTATCGCCAGCTCAATGCCGAATCCCCGGACCCGCTCCGCGAGCTTGGAGACCGGCTCGACGGTCAGTCCTGACAGGGTCGAGCCGACTTTTCGCTGATCGTTGTCGAAGGCGGCGACTATCCTGAACCCCATTTGATTGAATCCTCGGTACGCCAGCAGAGCCTTGCCAAGGTTTCCAACTCCGATAAGCGCCAGATTCCATTCGATGTCGACGCCGAGAATGGCGCGAAGTTCCTGCCTGAGCCCGTCGACGGAGTAGCCTACTCCGCGCCTTCCGAAGTGCCCAAAGTTTGCCAGATCGCGTCGTATCTGCGCCGCCGTGAAACCCGTAACTTCCGCCAGTCGAGCTGACGAAATGCTTTGCGTGCCCGACGCGGCTTCAAGTC
Organism: Chloroflexota bacterium; assembly: GCA_965218195.1. Taxonomy (GTDB): domain Bacteria; phylum Chloroflexota; class UBA11872; order UBA11872; family VXNJ01; genus JAPOVO01. The sequence continues at coordinate 2,369,939 of OZ244593.1, read as the reverse complement.
CAAGCGTGCGGAGGTATGTCGATAACCTTCGCACGGTGGTTTGGGGAACACCGGGCCTTTCCGCGGTCGGATTTCCCATCGAAGTAAGATTGACCCGCCGTTTTCAAGAGCAATCGGCTGTTTGAGTACGTGAAAATTATCACATACTCTTGATACGTTCGACCTAGAGTTTATGCCGGTGAATGGACCGGACAGAGGAGTAAGGATACGGACTTACGCGCCGGTGTTGACGTAGGCGGCACGTTTACCGATCTGGTGGTTATCGCCGACGGGCAAGTGACGGTCGGCAAGGCGCCGAGTACGTCCGACGATCCGAGTCGCGGCGTGCTGCAAGGACTGTCGTCGGCGGGCGTGGAACGGGCCGACGCCGTAGTTCACGGTTCGACGGTCGCCACCAACGCCATCCTCGAGCGCAAGGGGGCGCGGACCGCGTTGATCACGACGGCCGGGTTCAGGGACGTTCTCGAAATCGGCCGTCAGGACAGACCGCATCTCTACGCCATCGAACCGGTCCGCGAGCGGACGCTGGTCCCGAGAGAGTTGCGCCGTGAGGCCCGCGAGCGCATCGACTACACCGGCAACGTCGTGCTGCCCCTGGACGAGGACGATCTCGGCACAGTTATCAGCCGGCTCGGGCGCAGGCGGGTCGAGTCGTGCGCGGTGTGTCTTTTGTTCTCGTTCATGAATCCGGCGCATGAGCAGCGGATCGGTGAAATGCTCGCCGAGGCGGGCTTTGAGCACGTTAGCCTGTCCAGCGAAATAATCCCCGAGTTTCGCGAATACGAGCGGACGAGCACCGTCTGCATCAACGCTTACGTCGCGCCCGTCATGGACGGTTATTTGCGCCGACTCGGCGAAAAGGCGCCCGGTCCGTTGTGGATAGTGCAGTCCAGCGGCGGAGTGCTGAGGGCCGACGAGGCGGCCAGCGAGCCCGTACGGACGATTCTGAGCGGACCGGCCGGCGGCGTGGTGGGCGCTCTGCACGTGACTTCGCTTTCGGGGTTCGATCAAATCGTAACGCTGGACATGGGCGGCACGTCTACCGACGTTACGCTTTGTCCGGGCGAGGCTTTGCAAACGACACGAGGCGCTATCGGCGGCTACCCGGTCTCGATAGGGATGATCGACATTCACACGGTCGGGGCCGGCGGCGGGTCGATAGCGCGCGTGGACGAAGGCGGCGCCCTCGTGGTCGGCCCGGAAAGCGCGGGCGCGATGCCAGGCCCCGCGGCTTACGGTCTTGGCGGCGATAAGCCCACGGTGACGGACGCCAACGTAGTGCTCGGTCGATTGCCCGCCAGCCTGCGGCTGGGTGGCGGGTTGGCGCTGGACTACGAAGCGGCGGAGCGTTCCGTCGCGGACCTGGCGAGTCAGATTCCGGAGCTGGCTAAATTGCCGCGCAAACAAGGCGTGACGCGGACCGCCGAGGCCATCGTGGAGCTTGCCAACACCACCATGGAGGGCGCGCTTCGGGTTATGACCGTGGAGAGGGGATTCGACCCGCGGGAGTTTGCGCTGACGCCGTTCGGTGGCGCGGGTCCGGTTCACGCCTGTGAACTCGCCGAGCGGCTGCACATAGATACGATTGTGGCGCCGCGCTATCCGGGCGTACTCTCGGCCCTGGGTTGCTTGGTGGCAGATCGAATGCGCCACTATTCCCGCACCGTAATGGTTCCCGCGAAAGCCGAATCTCTGCAATTGCTCGAGTCCGCGGCGGAGGACCTCGAGCGCGTCGCGAGGGCGGACTTGCGGGAAGAGTCGTCGAATCCGGCGCTGGCGCGATCGCTGGACCTCAGGTACGCCGGCCAGTCGTACGAGCTGACCGTTCCGTGGGAAGAGGCGGCGCTGACGCAGGCGGAGCGCGCGTTCCACGAGGCGCACGAGCGCCGCTTCACCTATTCAAGTCCCGATGCCGCCGTAGAAGTAGTGGCGGTCAGGGTCGCCGCTACCGTCGCCTCTCCAAAACCGGCTCAGGCGGCACAGCAGGGAACTCCGCACAAACCCAAAGCGAAGTCTGGGGCCCCGGTCTTCTTTGGCGGCAAGTTCGTTCCGACGCAGCTATTCTCAAGAGACGAACTTCGAGCGGCGGCGGAGATCGAAGGCCCGGCAATCGTATCTCAGACGGACTGCACCATCGTGATTCCACCCGGATGGGCGGGGCGAATCGATCCCTACATGGCGCTGATCCTCAGGCGGGCGGTAACAGACTGAGGCGAATTCCGAAGCGCAAGCTACCGTCGGGCCGCGGGTAGCCGGACGCGGTCAACTCTTGCCGGACGCGCCATCCCCGACAACTTCGTTGCGAGACGCGATTGCGGAGCGTATCGCCCGCGAAGGCCCTATCGGGTTCGCCGAGTTCATGGACGCGGCGTTATACGACCCCGAGCATGGTTACTACATGCGCGAGGCGACCAGGGAAGCCGATTATTTCACCAGCGTCACCGTTCATCCCGTTTTTGCCGAGATGCTGGCCAGGCATCTCGACGACGTTTGGGAAGCTCTCGGACGGCCCCATCCATTTGTCGTGGTCGAAATGGCCTCGGGCGATGGCGAGTTCGCGAAAAACCTGATCCGGCTAGCCTCTGAACATCCTTGGGCCTCGTCTATCGACTACTTGGGTGTCGAACCAAGTCCAGCCAGACGGCGGGCCGCCGAGCGGTTGACAGGCGGTAACTTCGTCGCCTCGCTCGCCGGGGCTGGAAGGCATTTGGCCGCGGCGGTGCTCAGCAACGAGATGTTCGACGCTCTGCCCTTTGACGTCGCTCGCCGGTCCGGCCGCGGATGGGTGGAGGAGCGTGTCGGACTCGTCGGAGAGTCCTTCGGGTTCGTGGACGCGGCGGCGGCGGATGCGATTCTCGACTACGGGGAGCGGTACGGCGGCCAGGTCCCGGAGGGCGGGCGAATCGAAGTACGCCGGGGAGTGCGGCAAGCCTACGCCGCTCTCGACCGGCTTGCGGATCGGATTTCCACAACCACCATCGACTACGGGAATGTTGCAGAGCTCGTGCATTGCGAGCGGCTGTCGGCGGGAACCGCCATGGCGTTTCGCGGGCATATAGGCTCCGAGGACTTGCTGGCGCGGCCAGGTGAGCAGGACCTGACTTGCCACGTGAATTTCACCGAGCTGGCCGACATTGGCGAATCGCTCGGATTCAAGGCCGCGCCGCTCGTCGAGCAATCGGATTTCCTGGCGAGACTGGGTGTGGGGGAGTATCTCGTTTACTTGCAGTCGTCGCCCGGTATGACGGACGAGCGGTATTCGCGAGAACGGGAAGCGATCATGCAGCTTGTGTCGCCGTCGGACCTGGGCAGGTTCAGGGTTCTCGTACAGTCGCGGGGTATCGACATCGGCGGGTTGCGGGGAATCCCGGCGGGGAGTTGACGGCGGCCGGACTCAGCCGGAGAAGGCCGAGTGAAGCGCCCTTCGCTCGCGGGTCAGAGCACCGGTGTTATTGCCCGCGGTTTCGATCAAGTGAACCGTTCCGGGATTGCGTCCGAGTGCCCTGAAAATCTTGGCCAGATCGAGACCCCCTTCGAGTTCCAGATGCAGCGGGAGGCTGGGCTGGCGGCCTGGAGCCGTATTGTGCCAGCGAATCTCGGCGAGGTTCTCGCCGAAGCGCCGCATGTAACCGACGCGGTCTTCGAATCGCGAGTGGTCCGTTCCAACCGAGTGGAAGGAGAGGCCGGATATGAAACGAGAATCTCGTATTCGGGGTGTCGTCGAGAAAAGCCAGCAGAGTATCGAAATTGGCGAGCACGCCCTCCGGATGACCGTTTTCGATTGCCATTGGAAGCCCCGGGAACAGCGCGTCGAGCGTGGCAAGACTCTCGCGCAAGGACCTGAGATGGCGTTCGACGCCGGCAAACCGTCTGCCCGGATGAATCACGTACATCTCGATTGGATGGTGGTGTTCGAAGAACTCCACGACCTGCACGATCCGGCGCAGAGCGATGCTGCGAGGATACCTCTGAGGATCGGTCAGCGAACTCTCAGTCCGGCTGATCGTGTCGTGAAAGAGATGCAGGTGAAAGCTGCATGGAGCATCCTTCATCACGTCCAGGAAGTCGCCTCCGAAGACGGTTGACAGTCCCAACTGGTAGGCGTCGAACGTAAGAGATATTTCGATAACGTCGAATTCCAGCCGCCGCGCGTTCTCGATTGCGAGCCGCAATTGCTCCACGAAGCTCTTGCGGTTGATTGGGGTGAGTCTTGGATTAAATCCGATTTTCATACGAGGTCATTGGCGGCGTGGCGGGAACGCGATGCACAACAGAATGCGCACCTCCGCCCACTATGGTGCGACCGGGCGCAGAACGTCCGTCTGCATCAAGTGCCGGATCGCGCTAGGGATAACCACCGCACCGTCGGCCTGCTGATAGTTTTCCAGCAGCGCGACGACGAGTCTCGGCAGCGCGACGCCCGAACCGTTGAGCGTGTGGACGAATCGTGGTCTTGAGTCGGGGGTAGCGCGGTAGCGGATATTGGCGCGCCGCGACTGATACGACTCGAAGTTCGAGACGGAAGAAACCTCCAGCCATCGCGCGGAACCTGGCGCCCATACTTCGATGTCATAACACTTGGCGGCGGCTCCGCCCAGGTCGCCGGCGCTCAACAGCATCACTCTGTACGGCAGGTCCAGCCGTTGCAGGACGTCTTCGGCATCGGCGAGGAGCCGCTCGTGCTCGTCGTGAGAGGTTTCCGGCTCAACGAACTTGACCAGTTCGACCTTGTCGAATTGGTGCACGCGAAGCAGTCCGCGGGTTTCGGAACCGGCCGCGCCGGCCTCTCGACGGAAGCACGGCGTATAGGCCGTGTAGTAAATCGGCAGAGAATCGGGCGGCAGAATCTCTTCGCGATGCAGGTTGGTGACGGGCACTTCGGCGGTGGGATCGAGCCATAGCGAGTCCGACTCGATAAAGTAGGAGTCGTTGGCGAACTTCGGCAGCTGGCCGGTGCCGACCATGCATTCAGGTCGTATGAGAGCCGGCGGATAAACCTCACTGTAACCATGCTCGGCGACGTGCAGGTCGAGCATCCAGTTGATCAGCGACCGCTGGAGCTTGGCCCCCGCACCCTTGAAGACCCAAAATCCCGAGCCGGAAATCTTGCCCGCGCGCGCAAAGTCGATTATGTCCAGGCGTCGAACAAGCTCAACGTGGTCCAGCGGTTCAAAATCAAAGCGAGGCGGCTTTCCGAACGAGCGGATTTCGATATTGTCACTTTCGTCTTTACCGGGCGGAACGTCGCTATGCGGAATATTCGGGATTAAAAGCAAAGAATCCCGGAGGCGGGCGTCAACATCGTCCAGCGTCGCTTCGAGCGGGCGTATGCCCTGCGAGGCGGACTTCGACTTCTCGATGAGCGCGCGGCGGTCGTCGGCGTTCCCGGCGGCGCCTATCTGGCGTGACGCCTGGTTCACCTGGCGGCGCAGCTCCTCAAGCTCGACGAGCGTTTTTCGACGGATTGCGTCCAGCTCGAGGATCTCCTCGAGCGTGTCGGTCGGCTCGTTGCGAAGTTCGAGAGCCGTCCGCACGATGTCCGGATTCTGGCGGACGAAACCAATAGCGAGAATCAGCCTGCTCCCCGATTACTTGTGGGATTCACGTTTGGTTGCCTGCTAGTTCCTGGTTCGCAGTTGCGGAAAGAGTATTACTTCCCGAATGTTGCGATGACCAGTCATGAGCATCGTGAGCCGATCGATTCCAACGCCGAGTCCTCCGGTCGGAGGCATTCCGTGCTCCATGGCGAGGAGAAAATCCTCGTCGAGGACTTGGGCTTCCTCGTCTCCCGCGACGCGAGCCTGGGCCTGTTCCTCGAACCGTTGGCGCTGATCCAGAGGATCGTTGAGCTCGGAAAATGCGTTGGCGAACTTGATTCCCGCCGCCATCGCCTCGAACCGGGCGGCGTACCGCTCGTCGTCGGCTCGCCGCTTGGCGAGCGGGGATGTTTCGACCGGGTAATCGACTATGAACGTCGGCTCATCGACCTTTGGGTTTACGAGCTTTTCGAGCAGAAGGTCCAATACCTTGCCCCTGCCAAGACCGGAATCGACGACGATACCGAATCCGGCCGCCGCTTCGGCAAGGCCGGCGGCGTCGGGATAGTCGTCGATGTTCAGGCCCGTCTGGTCGCAGATGGCGTCGCTAAACGAAATTCGCCGCCAGGGCGGCGTGAAATCGAGACGCCACGCTTGGGTTTCGACTATGCAGGTCCCGTACAGCTTAGTCGCGACCTGTGAGACCATTGACTCGGTGAGTCTCATTATTTCCTCGTAGTCGACGTACGCCTCGTAACACTCGAGCATCGTCAGCTCGGGAGAGTGCGTCCGGTCGATCCCTTCGTTCCGAAAGTCCTTGGAGATTTCGTAGACCTTCTCGAATCCGCCGATGATGAGGCGCTTGAGGTATAGCTCGTCGGCGATGCGGAGGAAGAAGTCGCGCCCCAGGACGTTGTAATGGGTGACGAACGGGCGCGCGGATGCTCCGCCATATACGGGCTGAAGGATCGGCGTCTCGACTTCTATGTGACCGCGCGCATCGAGAATGCGGCGAATCTCGCTGATTATGGCCGTGCGCATCTCGAACGTGCGGCGAACATCGGGGCCGGCTATCAGATCGAGATATCGCTGCCGGTATCTGGTCTCGTGATCGGAGAGGCCGTGAAACTTCTCCGGCAGCGGCCTGAGGCTCTTCGAGAGCATGTGCAGCGACTCGACGCGAATCGTGATCTCGCCGGTCCTCGTCCTGAAAAGCGTGCCGCGCGCTCCGAGAAAGTCGCCTATGTCGAACAGGTTCAGAAAACGCGTGAACCGCTCCTCGCCCAGGACGTTCTTTTGCAGATAGAGCTGTATGCGCCCGGCGCCGTCCTGAATATGGACGAACGCGCTCTTGCCCATGCGATTGAGCCGCACGAGGCGGCCGGCGACGGAGCACACTTGCGAATCGATCTTGCCGTTCTCGAACTCCGAAACCGCGCCGGCTGAGGTGTGCGTTCGCTCGAAGCTGTGGGGAAACGGATCAATGCCCAGGTTGCGCAGCCTGTCGAGCTTCGCGAGACGCGGCGCGACCACGTTTTCCGCGTCGCGGGCAGCCTCGGAAGCCATCTATTCGAGATGAATCGTAATGCTACGAGATTTCGAGGATCGTGTAGTCGAAATCGCCCCCGGGGGCGTTGACTTCGACTACGTCGCCGACTCGCTTGCCGAGCAAGGACCGGGCAATCGGCGACTCGTGGGATATTTTTCCGTTTTGGGGAGAAATCTCCGCGGGTCCGACAATGTTGAATTCGGTTTCAACGTTGCCGGCGTTCCGGACTTTCACAAATCCGCCGATCGATACGACGTTGCGGTCGTGATCCTTGACTATGCGGGCGTTTTTGAGGGTGTCTTCGATCTCGGCGATGCGCCCTTCGATGAAAGCCTGCTCGTTCTTGGCCTCGTCGAACTCGCCGCCCTCCGACATCTCGCCGAATTCCTTCGCCTCGTGAATCTTCGCGGCGATTTCGGGGCGTCGCTCGTACTTGAGCCGCTTCAACTCTTCTTCGAGTTCCGCTTTGCCTTCCGCGGTGAGAAATGTTTGTGTGCCCATTGGTGAAACCCCACCTGACCACTAGTGGAAATGGAAGTAACGCGCTCCACGATCCTCACGGTCCGCGAAGCCGGACGCTGCGTCTTCGTCCTATGGAACCATTGTAATGCCGTCGGGCGAAACCGACCATCCAGTCGCGGAAAATCTCGTCGGTTTTAGCGGAGAGCCTGGTAGTTGGGGGCTTCCTTCGTGATGATGATGTCGTGAGGATGGCTTTCCTGCAGGCCGGCGGAGGTCATCGTTATAAAGCGGCCTCCCGCCTTGAGCGCGGCTATGTCGGACGTTCCGCAGTAGCCCATGGCTTGACGCAGCCCTCCGACGAGCTGGGCGATAGTCATGCTCAACGCTCCACGGAACGGAATTTGCCCCTCGATGCCCTCGGCGACGAGTTTCGCGGTGTCGTCAACGGTTTCCTGAGCGTAACGATCACGTGAGTAACCGCGGGCCCTCATTGCGCCGATAGACCCCATGCCCCTGTAATGCTTGTACCGCTCACCCTGATAGAGAATTATCTCGCCCGGACTCTCGTCTGTTCCGGCAAAAAGGCTGCCGATCATTACGCAATCGGCGCCGGCCGCGATTGCTTTGGCTATATCGCCCGAATATCGAATGCCGCCATCGGCTATGAGTCCGATGCCGTGTTCGGCGCAAACGCTTGCGCAATCGGTAATCGCGGATATCTGGGGAACGCCGACTCCCGCCACCACTCTCGTGGTGCAAATCGTCGAAGGGCCGACTCCGACCCTGATTGCGTCGGCCCCGGCCGCTATCAGGTCGGAGGCTCCGGCGGCGGTGGCGACGTTGCCCGATACCACGACCACATCAAGATTGCTCTTTGCCCATTCGGTCATTTCGATAACGCGGTGGCTGTGGCCGTGCGCGGTGTCCACGACGAGCACGTCCACCTCGCTGCGGGCCAGTTCGCGCGCGCGCTCCCTGGCGTCGTCTCCAACTCCGACCGCGCCGCCGACCAGCAGCCTGCCTTTGGGATCGAAGATCGTGTTTGGATACTGAGCTCGCTTGCTGAGGTCTTTGACCGTGATCAGCCCGCGGACGATGTAGTCATCGTCAACTACCGGAAGCTTTTCAACCCGGTGTTCGTGAAGGACCCGCTCGGCCTGATCGAGCGTGGTGCCCACCGGAACCGTGACCAGGCCTTTTGTTGTCATCAGGCGCGAGACGGGCGTGTCCAGGTCGCGGCAGAATCTGATATCGCGGTTGGTGAGAATGCCGGCCAGCTTTCCGGAAGGTTCGGTGATCGGGACGCCGGAGATGTGGTACTTGCGCATGATTTCCAGGGCGTCGCTGAGCAGGGCGTCGGCTCCCATGGTGATGGGATTGATGATCATGCCCGACTGCGTGCGTTTTACCTTGTCGACTTCGGCGGCCTGAACGTCTATGGGCAGATTGCGGTGGATGATGCCCAAACCTCCGTCTCGGGCCAGACCGATAGCCATGTCCGACTCGGTGACCGTGTCCATGGGTGCGGACATCAGCGGGACCGCCAGGGACAGCGACTCCGTAAGTCTAGTCTGCACGCTGACCTGAGCCGGCAATACGTTGGATTTGAGCGGCATAAGCAGAACATCGTCGAACGTGAGACCGCGCCCCGAAAATTTGTCAGCCGGCATAATTGATCCCAACCTCCATGCGTGCTAACGCCTCAACGCGCCTAATACTGGCAGCCACGACTTGAAACCCGTAATTGCAATCTGGAGATAATCCGAAGGCCCGCCAAAGACCTGATCGACTGGAAAACGAGCGCCCCGAGCATGGAGTGACCGCCGACCTTGGCCGTGAAGTCGGGCCACTCTGGTCGAGCGCCGGCGGCGTTGACGGGTGTGAAGGGTGAAAGATAGCGCCCATCGATGCGACGGGGGGGGAGCTATGGCAGAAAGACGGCTGCATAGATTGCCGGCTCGGGTCATGCGCACCCGAACTGCCGGCGATTTTGGAACCGCAGCCGGTCGAGTAACTCCATCACCGGATTGTACCGGTACATCCACCTGATTCCAACCAACGCGCTGGTCCCAGGTCGTGCGATGCAGAGACCTACGCTCCGTTATTCCGGCGAATCATGTGCGTGCGCATTACAAATATCTAAAACTTCCTCGCAGGCGTTGCTAAAATCAACTCCGGTGGACGCCCCGGCGGAAATATTCATCGCTCGTGGTGGCCGTAGCTCATCTGGTTAGAGCGCTTGGTTGTGGCCCAAGAGGTAGCGGGTTCAAGTCCCGTCGGTCACCCCTTTTTGAGGGGCTGTTCATCTCAGAAAACGGGCGATAGATTGCTCGAAGATCGGATAAAGGCCGGAATTACGGGGACCGGATCGCCTGTCAGGGATGCGTGCCCGGCGCCGACCGTCGCGCGTCGGTTCACTCGGACCGGCGGTATTTTGCGCCATCGAGGCACGCCCTGGTCAGAATAGCGTCAGGATTCGACCGACCGGCCCGCGAAAACGCGCCGCCGCCCGCATGAGTTCTGGCCGCATGGTGGCGATCGGGACGCTAGTCGCCGTACTCTCAATCGTCATTGGCGGAATCGTGGCGGTGGATATTTACCTGCGGAGGACGAGTTCCGAGCCGGAGATCTTGCGGCCGAAGCCGACGGTCGCCGCCGGCACGACCGCCCAGCCGATGCTCGATCCGCCGCCTACTCCCACGCTGATAGTCATCCCGATCGTGTTGCCCGCGACGACGGTAACGGCGCCTCCGACGCCGACGCGGGTGATAATCCCGGACGTTGCCGGCGAATCTGAATCCGAGATTTACAAAATCAAGGAAGGAGACACCCTCATCGAAATTGCGAATCGATTTGGAGTCGCCGTGGAAGCGATCATTGCCCTGAATCAAATCGAGAACCCGAGCGTGATAAGCGTCGGCGAGGAGCTGTTGATCCCGCCGGAGTAACGGCGGGCGATTCAGTCGAGCAAAAGCACCCTGACGGGCGAGGACGCGAGGCCCTCCATGGAAAGCGGCAGCGCCATTGCGGCGAAGCGTCCGCCGCTGCACCTGTCCAGGTTTACGAGATTGCGGATGATAGGCACCCCGGCTTCAAGAAATACCCGATGGGTTTCGTACGATCCTTCCATGTCGATATGAAAATGCTCATCGAATCCAACCATTTTCGCTCCGCGATCGACGATCCACTCGGCGGCCGCGACGGTTAGCGTAGGCGCCATTTCGGGAGTCGAGAGGTTCGCCAGCAGGGCTATGTCGCCTTCACGCAGCAAGGACGCCGCCCCCTCGGTGACTTCCGCTTCGCCTACGTAGCCGTCAGGATTACCGAACTTGAATCGAATGACCATGCCCTCGCCGAGGAACGTTCCGATGTCGATATCACGCACGGTCGCCCCGTTGATATCCAGGTGGTACGGAGCGAGCAGGTGCGTGCCGGCGTCGCCCGGTATCTCGACCCGGCTGACCCGCGTGGTGGGCTGTCTGATGTCTCCCGATTCAAATATCTGAGTTCGCGGACCGTCGAGCGAGCCGTTGGGCATTAGAGGCTTCGACGCGTCAATTATGTTTCTTGGCAATACATCTCCCCATCATCGCCGGCGTTTTGGCCGGGCCTCTCCAAAGGCTCACCAACAGAAGTCGATGATAGCTTGAAGACCGCCACGGTCTCCTCGAAGCCGGTCACGGCTGAGTGACCTCAATCGCCGCCCCGGCGCGGGGCGGTTCAACTTTGGTCGGCGAGCCGGCCAGCCCTTCGACGATTCGGCGCGGCTTTTGAGTATGCACGGGAATGAGCTTGCGCGGAGAAACATGACGGACGAAATCCAGGATCTCGTCTTCGGATGCGTGGCCGGAGGCGTGAAAACCTCTGTCTTCATCGGATTTGGAACATGGGTCGCCGACGAACCGCATTCCGAATCTATCGATCCAGGCCCGCATCCTTGCCACGTCGATCTCCTGCTCCTCGGTGTAAGGCTCGGCGGTCGAGTAAATGTAGCTGCCCCCATCCGGGTTGATGTCCAGCAGGCGGGGTAAATCATAGAAGCTAAGGCAGATGATGTAATCCTTTGGCGATCGGGCGACCTCTCGCCAGTCCACGATCTTATTCTTGAAGCGCTCCCAAACTCGCTTCTTCCATGCAGCCGTCCGGCCTTCACGGTCTTTGTAGACCCAGAGATGGCCGTCGGATTGCGGGTCCGGCGCATCGGGTTGGACAGCCGCCAGCGCCGATAGCAGATGAGCGTCCCTGGCAAGGACTACGAGCTTTCTGCCTGTCTCTTCGGCGACTTCGAGGAATGAAGCAAGACGCTCGATATTGCGGGCGCCGAAATCGGCCACGACCAGTCCTTCTTCGCTGCGCACGACCTCGATCGACCGATCTCGAACGCCGGCTTCGGAACTCGGCCTGTCCGACTGGCCCGCGCGAGTCGCCTCGGAAATGAGCGCGGCGGGGCGCAGGGCGCGGACTTCCTCCGCGAAACGGGCCGTTAGGTCGCCGTAACGCCCGTGCATTCGGAAGTCGCCCGTGTATACGACCCATCCCTCGCTGGTTTCAACGGCGTAGGCGGTCGCGCCGGGGATCGAATGATCGACGGGATAGTGACGGACGGAAAATGGCCCCACGTTTCCCGGGAATGCGACGGCGGCATACCCGGCCATGTCTTTGGTGCTTCTGGACGACTCGTCCCAGAAATCGTTTGCCGCGGCCGACCAGTTGTCATGATCTGCCACAAGCCACGGCCGCCGCTGAAGGTTTCCTTTGCGATCAGATTGCAATACGTCGTCGATCTCGCGCCGCTGGTTCTGATATACGACTTCGGCGCTCATTCCGCTCATACCCGAATCTTGAATCGACTTGGCTATCACGGCGGTGGTGGCTGTGGCAACAACCGGTGTGTCCGGAACCAGGAACGAAATGAGTCCGATATGGTCCATGTGAGCGTGGCTTGCGAGGACGCCAACCGGATTGACGTCCTCGCGGTATCCGCTTGCCTGACGCGCTCTTTGCAACGCGGGCGGGTTCAGGACCTCAACCGACGCGTCGGGCCGGTAGAGACCTGGCAGCGGCGGAAGCAAGTCGATCATCAGATAGTCATAGATTCCCGAAGTCGAGGCGCGGGGAGACAGAAAGTCCGCGTAGTATTTGCCGGAGTCTTCGAAGTTCAGGCCGAAGTCAAAAAATAGCTGGCCCCGCTCATCTTCCAGCAGAATCTTATTACCGCCTATCTGGCCCGCGCCGCCGTAGACGGTTATGCGGGCGCTGGTCATGGGCGGTCAAACATCGTTGTTTTCCGGTTTGCACATGATCGGTGATCGGTCTCCCGGAGTGGCGCTCCTGAATCGCGGAGCGGCTTCCACGCCAGCAATAGAGCGGTTCTTCAACTTTACATAACTCTGGGTAAAGCTCTGGTCTCTGTGCCTTTCACCGTTGGGGGGCCGGGTGTCCGTTGCGCGACTGCCTCTAAGCTCGGGTAGTGACTGGGGGAAGGTGTCGCGGAGCGCCTCGTATAAGGACCTCATTCAGACTGAGTCTTCCCGGTCAGTCGTTGCAGCAAAATGTGACGCGCCTCAGCCGCGCGGCGCAGTTGGGCACGGACTTCGGCAGCTTCGGTCGAGCTTGAGTCCATGCCGGCCAATCGAAGCTCCAGGCCCTCGCGGATCCGTGCGTGCGCGGCTTCGACTCTATCGATGCGATCAGCTTCCCAGGTTACCAGCCCCAACGCGCGCAGATGTACCGGATTCGGACGCCCGCCCACAGGCTCGCCGGCCTGCCCGGGCATGAAATTTGAATGATCGACTTTGGCGGTGTTGCTCCGAGAGAGTCCCGGCAGTCGGCGTCCATTGCGGGGAAGCGTGATATTTGCGGCGGCTTCGGTCGCGCGGCGGTAGGTTATTCCGAGGGCGATGAGCATTAGAGCGACGACGGCGATAATCGCGTGGACCACCCCGAATTCGAGTCCCGTCATCCCTACCCCCAGAATTCAACTGGCTAGTATCTGCTCCCGATTGTCAAGCAGATGGACCCAACTATGACCGGGCCGCAAGGCGATGGGGCGGCCGGATGAGCTGATGAACCTCGTTCGTGAGTCGAGGTCGCGGCGGACCCATCTTCCGTCGATCAGGTGACCGTCGTGAAACACCAGGACCTTCCCCTCGCCCACGGTTTCGATGGCGAGGCTCAGATTGCCGGCCGCGTCTTCGACGTGTTCGGTCAGCGCCGTTTTAGTGAACTGCACGATCACGTTTTCGACCGCGATCTGGCTTCCGTCCAGCGCGTCGATAAGTGGCTGGTCATCGATCCATCGCGAGTAGCTTCGCATATCCGGATCGTAATCGTATCGCGTCTGAGGCGCGCTGCCGGAGAGCACCGCCGGGATCTGAATCGATCTAACGGAACCGTGGTCCGGGGCCTCGTCGTAGAAGACCCAGGGTGAGATTTCGACCAGTGGCGATAGTCCTATCGATGCCGCGTCAGCCCTCAATTTGGTGAGGTCGACGTAGACGTTGTGGGGAGGATTGCGATCGCTGGGGCGGAAATACGGACCTTCAGGACCGAAAAAGAACTCGTCGCGGTCCAGTTCTCCGAGCGCGGTTAGCGCCTCGCGAACGGGAGGGCTGCCGCCGACGTGCGCGAAAAGGGCCGAATACTCGCGCATGAGACCCACGTCGACAAATCGCGCACTGCGGATCGGGCCGACCTTTTCGAGGTCGCTCAAAACGAAGAAGGCAGTGAGCCGGGTAATGCCGCCTTCTGTCTCGTGCTCGTAGACAATCTCCGCCTGGCTGAGTCCGGTGGAAGGACGCGATTCCACGTCGTTAGGGATTTTGACGGCTATCGGCCGGCGTCCGGCGATCTCCGCGGTGTTAGTCAGCCCGCTGAGCGGCGATGTGGGCAGCGGAACCGGTGTCGGCGTAGACCGAGGGCTTGGGGTTGGGCTGGGCGTGGCAGTAGGCTCGCGCGCTGGTGATGGGGTCGCTTTGGGCGCGGGAGGCGTTGCGGGCGAGGCCGCTGGAGAGGGTGTTGCAGGCGCCGTGGTGGCGGCGAGACTGAGCGTGGGCGTCGCCGGGGCCGACGCGGGACTGCTTGTCTCAACACCCAGAGCGACCGGCGCCGCCGTCGCCCTAGTGGGTTCTGGCGCGACGGTTTCTTCCTCGCCATCGCAGCCTGCAAGGGCAGCCAGCGCCGCGCCGGCCGAGGCGACCATCAAAAGCCGACGCCGTGTCACGCGGTGCGGGGGATCGAAGCTGTCCGATAGCAATTTTGAATGGAAGTGGATGCAGCAGCCCTATCGCGTGACAATCGCAAGGCCAAAAATAGCATTAGGGAAATATGGCTGCACGGTTGCGCGAGTGCGGACCCGGTACGGTCGATGCCTTGCCGTCGACGCGGGATGCAAATCTCCTCGCTGGCGTTTCTTGTAATGAGTTGAGACAGACGCCGGTTCCCGGCCGCCGCCGGTACTTTGCGGCGCGTTGGATCGAGGTCCGTCGCTGATCTCGGCGGGCGAACTTCTGCCTTACGGATCGCGGCGGTTGTTCAGTTACTTTACATAAATACCTTGGCTACCCGGCAACTTTCCGGCTAACTCGATAGGCGTCGTCGCGTCGTAGGGGCGGTTCGCGAACCGCCCCTACAGGGTTCGGGCGCGAATGGATCGGCGTTTGTGGACGCTGTATCGGCGCTCGCCCGCCCCGACCCTGGATGCCCGATCAAGCCGGGCATGACGAGTAAGTCGTAGGAGTGGTTCGCGAACCGCCCCTATAGGACTCGGCCGCGAATGGCGGATCGTCATGACCAGGATTCAGAACCGCCCTACAGGGTTCCGGCGCGACTGGGCAAAGCCGCGGCGCCGTTTCACCCGGCAATCGTGCTGGGGGAGTTGTATTGCGTCCGTGCGATCACGTGCAAAGGAATCCTCTAAAGCTAATGTTCGACTACTAGATATAATGGATATTATATCTAGTAGCTATCATCGCTTCGTGAGTGGTGAGATGAGCTGTGGGTCCTTCTCGACGCGGTCTGACTTGGGGACCTGTCTTGGGCCGGCGGAGTTGAAGTCGTTACTCAATTTGCCGAGGTCGTTCGAGACTATGTTCGCTGCTCGCGACTTCGCCTGGGCGCATTTGAAGAACGGTGTGGAAACCTCCACTTCGGCGCTCGGCGTCATCGCCGATGGCCTAAAATCGGATTAGCCACAGAGGTTGTCAATCATCGGCGCTACGCACATGCGGCAGGTTCGAAATTGGTCCCAATTATCATTTATCTGGCCACGATTGCAATAACGACATGGGTTCAGGCAAAGGTCCAACGGACCGCCGTTCGATTCTCGGGGATAACGGCCAGTGCGGGCATCGCCGGTCACCAGGCGGCGCGACGGCTACTTGACTCCGTTGGGCTCCATCACGTTCCAGTGGCGCCTTCCACCGGCCCGTTCGGCGACTATTACGATCACGCGAACAGGGAGTTGCGGTTATCCGGAAACGTCTACGGCGGCACCTCGATTTACTCTATCGCCGTGGCCGCCCACGAAGCTGGACATGCCGTGCAGCACGAGATTCGCTACCCCCTGCTTATGTTCAGGACGGCGGTGATTCCGGTGGCGAAGTACGGCCCTGGGCTCGGATACGTTTTGATGCTGCTGGGCGGCGGCATCCTGTTTGCGGGGGCTGGTTCGATTGGACTCCGCCTGACCCTCGTTGGCGCCGCGGTCTACGTGCTGACGCTGGCGCTGACGTTTGCCAGCCTGCCGATTGAATTCAACGCCAGCAGAAGGGCAATCGCCCTCCTCGACTCCAACAACCTTGTTTCGTCGGACGAACGGGCGGACGTTAAATCGGTGCTGGACGCCGCAGCCCTTACCTATGTAGCCGCCGCGGCGACTTCGCTGATAAACATCGCCCGGCTGGTGCGTCCCTTCAGATAGCCGCCCCGCCTCCGGCTATAAGAGTTATGTAAAGTCGAGGCTCTGCGATATCGGTTTCCGCGGGTGTTGGCGGGATACGCGACCGGTCCTAGCAAGCTCGTGGCGCCGTCAACTGTCCTGTGTCGATCCGGTTTGAGCGCGCGGCTTATACAAATAGCAAATGCCTACCCCGCGCACTTCCTCCCGAGCAGCGTCGATGGAGCTTGCGGCCACGGCATTTGGGGGTTTATTCACGGCCAGTCTTATGTCAATATGATTTTGGCATCACCCAAGACCATGGAGTCGGAGAGCAGCGACTCGTGACCCGATACCCAACGCTAAGACGCGCACTCGAAGACGTCCGTTTGAGCTTTCGCGCCAAGTCGCCGAACACCCGAAAGACGTATGCGATGGGCTTGCGAACGTTCGCCGTGTTCCTCGAAGATTCGGGCATCGATCCGTCTGAAGTAACGACAGACCGGCTGCCGCCGGACTGCCTTGAGCAGTTTTATCTGTGGTTGGCCGACCGCTATGGCCGCGACGTTACGTCCACGATTAACACTCACATGTCCGCCGCCAGATCGGTATTGCGATATCTGGCCCGACACGATCTGGCTCCGCAAATTTCTCTTGAGAGATCGACCGAGCAAGTCAGGGCGGTCGCGTCGAGTTCGATCTACAAGGCTCCCCGAATAGACCAAAACCTGGCGCTGATCGTCGACTTTGCCAATAACGCTCCGCTGCCCAAGCCTGGGGATGGCAATAGGGACATCAGGCTGCGGCTTCTGCGGGATGCGGCGCTTTTGAACACCGCGTTTTGCACGGGCATGAGGCGGCAGGAGATCGTCTCGCTCAACCGGCGCGACGTTTCCGACGGCCGCTACAGCGAGGCGATAATTCGCGGCAAGGGCGGTAAGGAGCGAGTCGTTTTCTTCGACGACGAGACGCTGGGACGGATACGGCGTTACCTCGACGAACGAAACGATTCATTCTCGCCGCTGTTCATAAGGCACCACGGCGTTGTGAAGAATCCGGGACGAGGCGGGGAAAACCTGCGAATCTCGTCGCAGACTCTATGGTCCGCGGTCAGACAGTATGCAAAGGCGGCCGGCGTGGATGCTTCCACTCACGACTTTCGCCATTTCAAGGCGACGACTCTCTTGAATCGCGGCGCGAGCCTGTCGGAAGTTCAAGACATTCTTGGTCATGCTTCTCCGGCGACGACAAAGCTCATCTATGCCCACTACGAAGTGGCGAAGCTGCGCGAGGCATTTCGAGCGTATAGCTTGTCGGCCAGCGAGGCCGCCGAGCGGCTGGGCCGCCGAATGGCCGACGGAGTCTGAGTCGCCCGGCCCGCCGAACGCTCGCCGGAGACGTGGGCGGGTGGAAGGTGACGTTATGGTGGGCGGCTAGTATGTGCTGGAGGTCATCCATGAAGTACTCAACGGTTGGGATCGTTCATACGCTAGCTTGCGCGCCACGCGGTTTTGGCGGCGCATCGACGCGGTAGGAGATTATCGCTGAATCAAGCCGACGATTCTAAAGACAGCGGCTCCACCGATCTGCGCAAATGGTTCGTGGAAGAGTCCGGCGAATGGGTAGGCGACGGGTTAATTTCACCCCGGCAGCGGGCAAGAATTGGAGCTCGCTACGGAATCGAGATCGAGACTGCCGGGCGCCCCCAGATCGCAGCGTTTCTGTCCATGCGCGTTCTGGTGACGATTGCGGCCCTGGCCCTTCTCTCCGCCGGCATCCTGCTGGTCGTGGCGGCCAACTGGGACTTGCTGAACTACTGGCAACGATTAGCTCTGGCGGGAGGAGCAACTGCCGTCGCGAGCATTGCCGCGTCGCTTGTCGACCGGCCAGGCCGTCGCCACATAGTGAGTCAGGTTGTGGACGTTGTGGCGGTGGCCGGGATTATCGGTGTCGCGGCCATAACGTCACAGCACCTGCAGGAGTCGACTGCTGACTGGCTCAGAAACATCGCAATCTCCTTAGGCGTAGCCGCGTTGTATGCAGAGGCGCGTCGAAATGACGCGGTGGCCGCAATGGCTTGGGCGTCGTTCGCGGGCGTTGGTATGGGCTGGGTCGGTGAAGTTGTCAGCCCCGAGAGAGTTGGGAGTATAGATCTTAGCGGTTGGTCTGGTTTTGCAGCAGGTTTGGCTCTCGCCATTCGGGCCAGAGGATGGTGGACGCCGCTCTTTGCCATTGCCGCCGGGCTGCTGCTGGGTTTGGGTCTCGTTATCGCGTCCTCCCCGCCTCAAGACCGCGACGTGACCGCCCTTACCTTAGCCGGCGCCTCTGGCGGAATTATCGCTGTATCGCTTGTCGTCGTCCGGTTCCGGGCGCGGCCCGGTCCCGCCTGGATGCTGGCGCTGATCGGAACACTGATTTCCGCCGCGAGTTTGCTCTGGGTGAACATTTGGATTCGTCTCGCGGATATCGATCCCGACATCGAACGCCCAGTCGTCGAGGCGACCGTGTGGATGATCGCGTCTCTAACCGCTATTGCCACGGTTGTATTGCTGAACCATGCGACACGGCTGCATGGAAACCGGCCATTTGCGAGAGAGGTTTTCCGTTGGGTTGTCTACACGTTCGGTGTGGCGAGCGTCTTTGTTCCCGGACTGGTCGTTGCCGATCCTGGACACAACCTTCCGTCTAACGACTTATCGGGCGGATACTCAGGGCAAGCGGCGATCGCGGATGGCGCGTTGCTATTGATCGGTGTATTGGTTATTGGGGGGTCTTGGCTAATCTTGGATCGGATCATGCCGGCGGAGACTAATAAGGCGACGAAAGGCCGCTTGGGATGGTTTCTAACGCCAGTCGCGGCGCTGGCGTTAGGCGGGATCGTCTCCACACTGTGGATCCCGGCAGCCCGCTTGATAGGCCAGCTCGACCCGGGATTGGGCGCCGAGCATGCCGTAGCGTGGTCGGTCGGAGCGAGCGGCGCCGTATGGATCGTGGCGATTCTTGCCGAACGCACGCGTCAATTTAGTGGACTCTACTTTCGCGTCGGATCGGCTCTGGTCGTCGTCGTTGGAGTCGTGCTGGCAATAAGCCTGTTCCTCCAGCCGGAGGATCTGCTTATAAGGGGGCTGACTTTCGCTGCAATTGCCGGATTGCTGCTGGTCGCCATCGGGAGAAATTGGCTGCGATCCATGGCGGGCACACTTCGGGGACGTTTCGGACAGCCTGTCGGCAGCAGCACGTCTGCGGACCCCTAAAACCGTGAAAGAGGGCCGGAAGCCGATCGGATTTGACTGTGTCCTCACCTGAGTCGTTCGGTAACAACGACCCTTCGGCGCCGTCTGGACTCACGCTCCACCTTCAGCGCACTTGGCGCCGAAGGCTCGGGACTGTGCTGCCACTTGTCATCGTATTAGGGGGAATCGGGCTTCTCGTTGCAATTGGGCAGGCAAGTGAGTCCGAATGGAGCGGGTACCCGATACAGGAATTCGAGGCCAAGCCGGTCGATCCCACCGAGCCGCTTCGCGGCGCTTACGTCGATCTTTGGATAAACGACCCTTCGCAATCCGAGCGCCGGACCACGGTGAGGTTCCTGGCGTCGCAGGATGACGCGCGCCAGATCGAAGCCTCGCTCCGTGAGGGTCCGGTCAAGGTTGAAGTACGGCGCGCGCCGGACGGGCGGATGCGCGCTGTTGCCGTAGTCACGGCGGACGGACGCCGTTTCGAGACAAGGTAGGTCTCCAGCGGGATCTGAGGGTCGGGTCGATTGAATCGACCGGCGGAACTTTTCTACCGGCTCCCCGACCGCCGGGCGCCAGGCCGTTCGAAGGCTTTGAATTGAGCTTCCAGCCGCGTTGGAATAGTGCCCTTGATGACCGTCCCTTCGGGAGCGTATTCAACCCTTTCGACGGCGCCTTCGCGGTGAAACAGGTCGACAAGCCGTCCTTCGCCGAAAGGTATCGCGACCGTTAGCTCACGCACGTCCCGGAATATACGTGCGGCGATTTGCGAGCGCAGGTCGTCGAGGCCGACGCCCGTTTTCGTGGACACCACGACGGCGTCCGGAGTCACGGCTTCACCCGGTTGGCCGACGAGATCGACTTTATTTAGAACGGTGATGATTGGTTTGCTCGATACGTCCAGCTCTTCGAGCGTTTCGTCGACGCACAAAATCTGGCCGGGTATGTTCGGCGCGCTCAGATCGACGACGTGAAGGAGAAGATCGGCTTCGCGAATCTCCTCGAGGGTCGCCCGGAACGCGGCTATTAGTCGCGTGGGCAGACGCTGCATGAAACCCACGGTGTCGATTGCCAAAACGGCCCGCGAATCGGGAAGATCGACTCGGCGGGTGAGCGGGTCGAGCGTAGCGAACAGCTTGTCTTCGACATAGGCTCCGCCGTCGCTCAAGGCATTCAGAAGGCTCGATTTGCCGGCGTTCGTGTAGCCGACGATGGCCACTGTAAGCAGGTTCTTCTTCTTTCGGGACTTTCGAACGAGCGATCGTCGGCTCCGCACGTGTTCGAGCCGCCTGTCGATCTCGGCGAGCCGCGTCCGTAGCTGCTGCCGGTCCACCTCGATCTGGGTTTCACCGGGACCGCGCGTTCCGATTCCTCCACCGGTTCGGGAAAACTCGACCCACAAATCGGAAAGCCTGGGGAGCAAGTATTCGATCTGGGCGCGTTCAACCTGCAACTTACCTTCGGCGGTCGTTGCTCGATATGCGAAAACGTCGAGTATCAGGGCCGTCCGGTCGACGATCTTGACTCCGATGGCCTTTTCCAGGTTTCGCTGCTGGCGGGGCTTGAGGTCCGAATCGAAGACGACCGCGTCGCAGTCGAGCTCGGCAACCTCCATCGCGATATTTTCGGCCTGACCGCGGCCTATCAGGGTCGCCGGATTGATTTTTGGGACCGAGAGCGTGCGCGCCCGGCATGAAGTCGCGCCAACCGTATCCAGCAAGGTCTCCAGTTCCTTGAGTGAAACGGACGGCGGCCACACAGGATCCCGCTCTTTGAAGTCGAGGCCGACCAGATATACGGATTCCCGCCTGGAATCGCCGCGCCCGCTCTGACGGGCTTCAATCGGGCCGGCGGCCGCGGCTCTAGAGTTGTAGCTTTGCGAGCCTCTCTAGCCCTTCCGTGAGACGGTCGTCGGGTGTCGTGAGCGATATTCGGAAGTGGGAGTCTCCGCTGGGCCCGAAGCCCAGCCCCGGCGTGACTATCACTCCCGCCTCGTTGATCGCCTTGGCCGCGAACTCGCTCGAATCGTAGCCCGACGGGACCGGGGTCCAAACGTAGAGGCTGGCCTTCGGGACCTCCGGCTCCAGGTCCATTTTCCGCAGGATATCGACGACCTGATCTCGTCTGCGCTGATAGACGGCGTTTCGGTCGTCGATCCAGGACTGCGGCAGCTCGATCGCTTGAATCGCCGCCTCTTGAACCGCCGCAAATATGCCGGAGTCCATGTTGCTCTTGACTCGGGCGAGCGCCTCGACGAGCCGGGCGTTGCCGGCCGCCCAGCCTATCCGCCAGCCGGTCATGTTGTACGTCTTTGATAGCGAGTGGAATTCGATCGCGCATTCAGCCGCGCCGGGGGCTTCCAGAATGCTGGGCGCCCGGTAACCGTCGAAAGTCACCTCGGAATAGGCGGCGTCCTGACATACCGCCAGGCCGTTTCGTAGACCGAACTCGATGACCTGCTCGTAGAAATCCAGTCCGGCGACGGCGGACGTTGGATTGTTCGGATAACACAGCCAGATGGCCTTCGCCTTTTTCAAGACGTCGGCCGGAATCGCTTCGAGATCGGGCATCCACGCCGAATCTGCTTTTAGCGGCATGAAGTGCACCCGGCCGCCCACCAGATTCGTGCCGATGCTGTATACGGGATAACCCGGATCGGGCACGAGCACGAAGTCGCCCGGATTCACCAACGCCAGCGGCACGTGGGCGATGCCCTCTTTGGAGCCGATTAGCGGGACCAGTTGATTCGCCGGATCCAGGGCCACTCCGAATCGCCGGTCATACCAGTTGGAAATCGCTTGACGAAACGTGTCGAGGCCGTCCTCGCAATACTGATGAGTGGAGGGATTCCCGGCCGCGGCGTAGAGCCGGTCGATAACAGCCTGCGGCGTCGGAAGGTCGGGGTCTCCCTTGGCCAGAGTAATCACGTCAACCCCGGAGGCGGCCTTCTCGTCCCGCAGCTTGTCCAGGCGGGCAAACAGATACGGAGGCAGCTCTTCGATCCTGTCGGCGAGCTTTACTTCGGAGGTTGCGTTCATCGTGTCTATCCTAGGTTCCCGGGGGCCGCTCGGTCAGTTCAATGCCTTGTCGATCGAGTCCTGGCGCCACTGACCTTCGAACACGCGCTCGGCGGGGCCGGTCATAATCACTTCGTTACCCTCTCCCCGCCATTCCAGTTCCAGAGCGCCGCCATCGACGTGCAACTCAATCGCTCCAGGCTTGGCGCGTGCCGTAACGACGGCGGCGGCGGCCGTCGCCGAGGCGCCCGATCCGCAGGCCAGGGTGATACCCGCGCCGCGCTCCCACACGCGCATTTTGAGGCTTTGGGGTCCAACCACCTGGCAGATTTCGAAGTTGACACGCCGGGGGAAGGCGGGGTGATTCTCGACCCTGGGGCCTATGGATTCGAGGTCGAACGCGTCCACGTCTTCAACGAAAGCGACGGCGTGAGGGTTGCCCATCGACAAGGCTGTGATCGAGAGCTGGACGCCGTCCACCGGCAACGGGCGATCTACAATCCGGTCGCCCCGCATATCGACGGGGACCGCCGCCGGGGCGAACTCGGGCACGCCCATTCCTGCTGTTACAAGGTAGCGGTCGGGTCCGGCTTCGGCCACGCGAATCCAGCGAGGCCCGGCGCCGGTCAGTACGTCGATCTTCTCCTCACCGATTTCTCCGCGTTCGTGAAGGAAACGGGCGAAACAGCGAATCCCGTTACCGCACATCTCGGCGAGCGAACCGTCCGGGTTGTACATCTTCATTTCGAGTCCGCGCCCGCGGTCGCCGTCGATGAGAATGAGTCCGTCGGCGCCAATACCGAAGTGCCGGTCGCACACGTCGACCGCCAGGCGGCTCCAGTCCGCTGACGATTCTCTGCGAGCATCGACCATGACGAAATCGTTGCCCGCGCCGTGCATTTTGCTGAATACTAAAGAGTTGGCTGTCAACGTCCTCCGCTTTCCCGAACGTCAATGCGCAAACGCCCCTACGATGCGGTGCGGTAATTCAACTATAGGGTATGGAAGGGAAACCTCACCCCGTTTGGCGGCTACACGCTCCCACCGGCAAGGACCTCGTCGATTCGGCGCGAGATTTGTTCGACGGTATCCTGGCCGTGCGAGTACCACTCGACGCTTTCCCGATTGCGGAACCAAGTCATCTGCCGGCGGGCGTATTGCCTGGTTGTCGCCGCCGTAGCTTCCCGGGCTTCGGAAAGGGTGCAGCGACCGAACAGATAGTCGAAGGCCTGGCGGTAGCCGATTGTCCTGCTCGCGACCGAATTTTCCGCATGACCGCCCGCCCAAAGCCGGCGAGCCTCATCGAGGAGACCTTTTTCTATCATGACGTCGATACGGCGCTGGATGCGGTTGAAAAGCTCGGCTCGCGGCAGGTGGAGTCCCAGGACGAGCGTTCGCCTGGTCGGTCGCCCCCGCTTTTCCAATTCGCGGATCGACTTGCCGGTTGCCAGTTTTACTTCCATCGCGCGTAACACGCGGCGCGGATTCTTGAGATCAACAGTCCGAGCACCCAGCGGGTCCAAACTCCGCAATCGATCAGCGAGCCGGTCGATGCCCTGCCTGGCAAGATCGTTCTCCAACTCCCGGCGGATTTCGGCGTTGGTCGGGGCCGGTGAAACCCCGCGTGTAAGCGCCTCGACGTACTGCCCGGCGCCGCCCACTAAGAAGGGAGTCCTGCCACGCGATTCGATGGCCTCCATCGCTTTCAGTGCGCCTTGCAGATAACGAACGACCGAGAACTCGTCGAATGGATCGGCTACGTCGATCATGTGGTGTCTCACGCGCTTTTGTTCCCACCTGGTCGGCTTGGACGTGCCGATGTCCATGCCGCGATAAACCTGCCGGGAGTCCGCCGCGACGACTTCGCCATTGAAACGCGGCACGATCTCCATGGCGAGATCTGTTTTGCCGGAGGCGGTGGGGCCGACCAGACAAATCAGAGGCGAGTCGACTAGCGGCGATTCGGACTGCAAAAAGTCAACCTGCGCCGGAGAAGTCGCCTGGGCGGGCGCGATCGCGGTCACTGTTAAAATTACCGCCACCCTGGCCTCCGTCGCAAAAAACGCGATACAGGCGCGGCAACCAGGTTGTCCCGGGCGATGGCTCGTTTCTGGCGATATATTCGTGGCGGTGTGGTGACTTGCGGCGTGCCGTTCATACTTTCCCGAGCGAGCGGCTTAGCGAATGGCTCTTGAGCGATGACTGAGGTTAGCGGATCGACCGTCAAAGGGTTTCTCGATTCGCTCGCATCCAATTCATCGACTCCCGGCGGCGGCGCGGCGGCGGCGATGACCGCCGCTCTCGGAGCCGCGATTATCGAAATGGCATGCAGCTTCGCGATCGGGAAGAGGAAATACGCCGGCTCCCAAGAGCAGCTAAAGCACACGTCCAGCAGATGTCGGGAAATCCGCGCTCGCGCCATCGAGCTTGCCGATCTCGACAGCCACGTATTCCGGAAAGTCATGGATGCGCTGAGATTGCCCAGCGATTCCGAAGCGCGGCGCGAGGTTCGTCGGCGTGGAATATCGCGGGCCGGTGAAGCGGCAGCTCGGGTTCCTCTCGAACTTGCGGAGCTTTGTGGGGAGCTGGTCGGTCTGGGCGCTTGCGTGGCCGAATCGGGTAATCCAAACCTGGTTGCGGACGCGGTGGGCGGCGCGGCGCTGGCTCGCGGCGCTGTCCGGGTGTGCGAATTGAACGTGAAGTCGAATCTGGAATTGGTAAATGACGATGAATTCGCGGCTTCCGCGCGGCGGCGTCTGATGCGCGCGGTCGAGGCATTGGAGTCCGCGGATACCCTGGTCGAACGCTATCTCCGGATCGACGGTTCATCTACCGGCTCTGCCGGTGACTAGACCGGTTTTGATGCTTGGCCGGGCGCCGGCCGACAGCTTGATCGACGAGCTGCGCGGCGGATTCGCGGATCGTTCGGCAAAGTCCGGTTCGATCACCATGCAGACCATCAAGTGCGGGAGCGCCGCGGCCGCCGCCGGCTATGAGAAAGCCGTGCGGCGGACTTTCCGCCGCGTCGGCGTCAATCTGCGCAACCGTACGCTTCCTTACGAAGTGGATGACGAGGCGCTGATCGAGGAGATAGACAGGTCAAACGCCGACCCGAGCATCCACGGAGTGCTCATCTTCGAACCGTTGCCGGACCACGTAAACGCGGAGCTGGTCAAAAGCCGCCTTGTGCCGACCAAGGACGTAGACTGCGTTACGCCGAGGCGGTTGGGCGATTTCTATTCGGGCAAGTCGGAGGTAGCGCCCGCAACCGCCGGGGCGGTGATCTGGATGCTCGATTATTATGGAATTGCCATCGAAGGCAAGCGGGCGGTCGTGGTCGGACGCAGCAGCGTCGTCGGGAGGCCCGCGGCTCTGCTTCTGACCTTCAGGAACGCCACCGTAACTGTTTGCCATACACGGACGCGCTCGCTTGGCGAGGAGCTTAGACGGGCGGAGATCATAGTGGCCGCGGCGGGCGCGCCCGGACTGATCACGTCCGACCACGTGTCCGAAGGCGTGGTGGTCGTTGACGTGGGGACCAGCTACGTCGAGGGCCGCGTCGTCGGTGACGTACACTTCGACGGCGTGTCAAAGAAGGCGAAGGCCATTAGCCCGGTTCCCGGAGGCATCGGACCTCTTACGACGGTGATGCTGGCGCGGAATCTTTTCAATCTGACGTCCGCCGGAGAATAGAAATGCCCACTCGACGGTTGTCAAATCCATCGACGAGGAGCACGGTTTGAAACCCATCGTCGACGTTGCCAAATCGGTGGGAATCAGCCCGGATGAGATCGATCTCTACGGTCGTTTCAAGGCGAAGATCCATCTGAGCCTGCTGGACCGGCTTGCCGCCAGGCCCGACGGGAAGCTGGTTCTGGTTACGGGAATCACTCCGACAAACAAAGGCGAAGGCAAGACAACAGTGTCAATCGGTCTCTCGCAGTCGCTGCGAAGGCTAGGACACAGCTCTATCGTGTGCCTTCGCGAGCCGTCGCTCGGCCCCGTGTTCGGAATGAAAGGCGGCGCGACGGGTGGCGGAAAAGCTCGGAT
This sequence comes from Chloroflexota bacterium, assembly GCA_965218195.1. Taxonomy (GTDB): domain Bacteria; phylum Chloroflexota; class UBA11872; order UBA11872; family VXNJ01; genus JAPOVO01. Next base: position 2,343,213 of record OZ244593.1, on the reverse strand, counting down.
ACGTCCCCACGCCGACATCAATCTACATTTCAACGGGGATTTCCACGCCGTTACGTCGGCTCACAATCTGCTCGCGGCGGTTATAGACAACCATCTTCACCACGGCAACAAGCTGGGGCTCGATCCGCGCCGGATCACCTGGCGGCGGGCTATCGACATGAACGACCGCGCGCTGACAAACATAATCACCGGTCTGGGCGGTCCCCGCCGCGGCGTTCCCAGAGAGAGCGGATTCGATATCACTCCGGCGTCGGAGATCATGGCGATTCTCTGTCTCTCGCAGAATATCGACGACCTCAAGGACCGGCTCGGGCGCATCGTGATTGGTCGAACGTTGAACGGCGATTCCGTTGCCGCCGCAGCTCTCAAGTGTCACAACGCAATGGCGCTGCTGCTGCGCGACGCGATCATGCCGAATCTAGTCCAGAACGATGACGGAGGACCGGCCATCGTTCACGGTGGTCCTTTCGCCAACATAGCCCACGGTTGCAGCTCGATACTGGGCACCCGGATGGGGCTGAAGCTCGCCGATTACACGGTCACGGAGGCGGGATTCGGCGCCGATCTCGGAGCGGAGAAGTTCATTGATATCAAGTGCCGGGCCGGTGGATTCGCTCCAAGTCTGGCGGTAGTGGTCGCAACCGTCCGGGCGCTCAAGCGCCACGGCGGCGAACGGACCGCCGCTCTCGAAGTGGAAAACGTGAAAGCGGTCGAAGCGGGTCTGGAAAACCTGCGTAAACACGTCGAGAACATGGCGGCGTTCAAGTTGAACACGGTCATCGCAATCAATCGATTCGAGACCGATACCGATGACGAGATTCAGGCGATTCTGGACTACTGCCATAGGGCCTCGATACCCGCCGCCGTTACGAACGTCTTCAGCCAGGGCGCGGACGGCGGACTGGAGCTTGCTCAAGCGGTAGTCGACGCGGTTCCGTCGACCGAGCCGGAATACTGTCCTTTGTACGATTTGAACCTGCCTACTCGGAAGAAGATCGAAAAGATCGCCACCGAAATCTACGGCGCGCGCGAGGTGGTGTTTGCGGTGAGCGCGCGCAGGGCCATCCGGCGGTTTCGATCTGCCGGCTATGGCGACTTGCCGATATGCATAGCCAAAACGCAATACTCGCTTTCGGACAATCCGCGCGCGGCGGGCCGTCCGGAGGGGTTTTCGATAACCGTGCGCGAGGCTCGACTCTCAGCGGGCGCGGGGTTCATCGTGGCGCTCACGGGCGACATACTGACCATGCCGGGACTTCCCGAGACCCCCTCGGCCGAGGGTATGGTTCTTCATACTGATGGAACGGTGACCGGGCTTTCTTAGTCCGCCGGCGTATCGCTGTGCGAGCGTGGGTGGGAGATGGCGCCTATTTTGTCACCACGCAAGCGGTTTCAGGCGAACCGTCTACGCTCTGCCGAACTGGTGATCGAGGAGCTCGCGGCTTAACTTGAGAGTTGTTGGACGGCCATGAGGGCAAGTTCGGCCCAGGTCGCACTCCAGCAGCCGTTCAATTAGCGCCTGCATCTCCGGGACCGAAAGCCTGTCGCCCGACTTCACGGCGCTCTTGCAGGCGACCGCCCATCGCGCCCGTTCCCTGGGATCGGACCGCCGTCCCTCGATCGCGGAGAGATCTCGCACGACTTCTTCCAGAAACCCGCCCGCCTGCCGTCCGGCCGCCATGGATGGGACGCCGTTTACTATCCAGGTGGTTCCGCCGAGGTTCCGCGCGTCAACCCCAAAACCTGATAGCAGCCCGCCATTCTCTTCCAGCCAGGCCGATGCCACGGCGCCCAGCTCGACGGATTGGCCTTCCAGCAGTTGCTGCCGGTCAGTCGCGTCGTTGGCGCTGAGCAGCTCTTCATACAGCACGCGCTCATGCGCCGTGTGCTGGTCTATCAGGTACAGCCCATCGGGTCCCGCCGCCACGATGTAGGTGCTGTCAATCTGGCCCAGCGCCCGCATGTGCGGCGAAGTGATTTGCCCGCCGTTTGTCGAGGGCGCTGATGAATCGGGATACAGCCTTGGCGCGGGCGTGTTTTTCAGGTCTTGCGGCGGAATTTGCGAGATCCTCGAGGGAATGAAGAACGAGTCGACAACTGGGCGCGTGTCGGCAATCTCTACCGGAACGAAATCGCTCCACTCGATAAGCGTGCGGCGGATCGCATTCGAAAGACGGCTGAACAGCCGACCGGAGTCACGAAAACGGACCTCCGCCTTGGCCGGATGTATGTTTACGTCGATTTCCTCAGGCGGCAGTTCCAGATGGAGATAGGCCGCGGGATGCCTTCCCGCCGGAAGGAGACCACGGTAAGCCTCGGCGAGAGCCGCGGACAGGGTCGGATTGCTGACCCAGCGTCCGTTTACGAAGAATGAAATGTGGCTGCGATTGGCCCAGTCGCGGCCAGGCTTGCTGATAAGCCCGTCGATGCCGAGCCACTTTCCCGACTCGATCCGCAGCATGGTGTCGACGGGCTCGGCGCCATACAGAGCAAGCAGGCAATCCTCCAGCGAGCCGGAGCCTGGCGTCGAGAACGAGAGTCGACCGTCGGCGGACGCGGTGAATCCAACCGACGGCCGGGCAAGCGCCAGATTCCGCGCGACGTTCAGGACGTGAAAAGCCTCGGTGCGATCGGATTTGAGGAATTCCATCCGGACCGGGAAGTTCTCGAACAGGCGAGATACGGCAACCTCGGTACCGCCCGCGCCGCCGTGCGGCTCGTCGACGATCACCCGCTCGCCGTGAACGACTATCTTCCGGCCAACCTGAATGTCCTTCGGCCGGGACGCGATACTGAGTTCGGCCACGGCTGAGATGCTGCACAGAGCCTCGCCCCGAAAACCAAGCGTGAGAATGCTCAACAAGTCGTTTTCGGTGCGGAGCTTGCTGGTGCAATGACGTTCAACCGCGTCGCGCAGCTCGTCGGGCGGAATGCCGGCGCCGTCGTCGACAACCCGTATGAGACGCCGACCGCCATCCGCAAAATCGATCCGGATGGAACTAGCCCCGGCGTCGAGGCTGTTCTCCACAAGCTCCTTGATAACCGACGCCGGTCGTTCTATCACCTCGCCGGCGGCGATTTTGCCGGTCACTTCGGGCGGGAGTCTTCGAATCGTCACGATTCGTCCAGCGCGCTGCGCCATTCGTAGAGCTTGTTGAGAGCGTCGAGAGGCGACAGTCCTTCCAGGTCGAGGTCCTCGATATGATCGAGGATCGGATGGCGGTCGGGAGGAAGCAGCGACATCTGGGCCGGCGCGGCGGAGCCGTTTTGGGACTCGAGCTGGGACAGGATTTCCTCCGCGCGCCGTGTTACGACGTCGGGCAGCCCCGCGAGCCGCGCCACGTGAATGCCGTAGCTCCGGTCGGCCGCTCCGGGGGCGATTGTGTGAAGGAAGACGATCTTGCCGTGCTGTTCAGCAACCGCAACGTTGTAGTTGACGACTCGCGGCAGCCGCTGGGCCAGCGTTGTCAATTCATGGTAATGGGTGGCGAATATCGTCTTCGACCGTATGCGCGGGTGGTTGTGCAGAAATTCGACGACCGATTTTGCGATTGAAACGCCGTCATACGTGCTCGTTCCCCTTCCTATTTCGTCCAGGACGATCAAACTATCTGGCGTCGCCCGGTTGAGGATGGCTGAAAGCTCGGTCATTTCGACCAGGAACGTACTTTTTCCGGAGGCGATGTCGTCGCGCGATCCGACCCGGGTAAAGATTCTGTCAACTATCGGCAGCCGCGCGGATTCCGCCGGCACAAAGCAGCTCGACTGCGCCATGAGAGCTATCAGCGCAACCTGGCGCAGAAACGTCGACTTGCCGGCCATATTGGGGCCGGTCAGGACTACGATGTGCGGTTCGCCGGCCCCCAGATGGCAGTCGTTGGGGACGAATCTTTCCGTCTGGATGGCTTCGACGACGGGATGTCTCCCTTGAGTTATGTAAAGTCCGCCATCGTCGGTGAATTGTGGGCGGACGTAGCGCCGCTCGACCGCGATATCAGCAAGAGCCGCGGCAACGTCCAGCCGGGCTACTGTCTCGGCGGCGCCGCTCAGCCGATTGGCATGGGTCTCGATATCCTTCACCAGAGCGGCAAACAAGGCCTGTTCCATCTCGTCGCCGCGCTCATCTGCGTCGAGCGCGGCAGCTTCGAATACCTTCAGCTCGGGGGTGGCGTAACGCTGTGAATTCGCGAGCGTCTGCCGGACCTCGAAGTGGTCGGGGGCGTTGAACGACGCGGCCCGCCCTACCTCCAGGTAATAGCCGAACACGCGGTTGTAGCCGACTTTCAACGACTTGATACCCGTCTCCAGGCGAAGGCGGGTTTGGAGCTCGGCTATGCCTTCCCTGGCTTTAGCGGAGGCGGACCTAATGCGGTCGAGCTCGGCGTTGTAGCCGGGCCGAATCGTGAAGTCTTGGTCCGGGTCGAGCGCCCGCTCGAGCAATTGGCGCAACTCGGCGCAGATGTCCAGAGGTCCGAAAGGCGATTGGACGTCTTCCGGAGAGACGGATACCAGCCCGGCGATAGTTTCGATTCGCCGAAGCGAATCAGCCAGCCTAAGCAGTTCGTCGGTTCTAACGCTGCCCCGGCGAATCCGGATGCAGGTTCGTTCGATGTCGCCGACTCGCCGCAGATGTTCCCGCAGGGAAGTGCGCAACCGCGCCCTTTCGGCGAGCCACTGGATCTCGTCGAGCTGCGCTTCTATTCGCGGCAGGTCGCGCAGCGGGCTGATCAAACGGCGGCGGAGCATGCGGGACCCCATGGGCGTGCGGGTCCTGTCGAGGACGCCGAGCAGGGATCCCTGTTTGACTCCCTCCAGCGACGTTGCGTCGATCTCAAGATTCCGACGCGTGAACTCGTCCAGCTCGACGTGATCTCCCGCCGCGGGGGCGTGAATTGACGTGAAGACGTGAAGCGCGGACTGCTGACTCGATTCGAGGTACGCCAGCAACCGGGCCGCCGCGAGAGCGGCGCGATCGCCGATCGAGGCGGCGCGGGCCGAAGGGCCGACAATCCTCTCGATCGAGCCGTGCGCGGCTTCGGGTTCGAGCGGAGATCCGGACTCGGCGGTTATGTGGACGCCGTCGGGGGGGCTGATTTCCGAAACTTCGTCTATAAGCAGCTCAACCGGACTGATGCGCACAAGCTCGCGATTTACGCGGTCAACGCACGAATCCCCCTCGAAGTCCGACGTGACGAATTCACCTGTCGTCACGTCCGCGTAGGCGAGACCGTAGCCCCCGTCGTGCGGCGCAACGGCCGCCAGGTAGTTGTTTCGGTCGGGCGCCAACATGCCGTCGTCGACAACGGTTCCCGGAGTGATAACTCGCGTGACCCGGCGTTCGACCAGACCGGCTCCCGGCTGGCCGATCTGGTCGCAAACAGCTACTTTGTGGCCCGCCTTCAGCAGCCGTGCAATATAGTTTTCCGCCGCGTGGTGCGGCACACCACACATCGGTATCTTGACGCCTCTTCCCATTTCTCTGGACGTTATGACGATACGCAGCGCCTCGGACGCGATAAGCGCGTCGTCATCGAACATCTCGTAGAAGTCACCCAATCGAAAGAAGAGAATGGCGTCCGGGTGCAGACGCTTGATATCTAGATACTGACGCCTCATCGGCGTGAGCTTGGTCAACTCGGAAGTCCGACCAGGCTCATTCCCGGAGCCCGGAGTTGCACAATTCCGACGTCTTAGCTGGCGACGGTTTCCATGACGCGAGCAGCTTTTCGCTCCTCGACTAAACGGTCTATCCCTGACTTCAGGTGGGGAAGAAACTCGTGCTCGTCGAGTGTCTCCAGAATCTCGCCCTTAGCGAAGATGACGCCTCTTCCGCGCCCGCCGGCGAGGCCTATGTCGGCGTCTTTCGATTCCCCCGGGCCGTTGACGACGCATCCCATGACGGCGACTTTGAGCGGCTCGTCGATCTGCGCGAGATAGTCCTCTACTTGGCCGACGAGCGGAAAGAGGTCTATCTCGCATCGCCCGCATGATGGACATGAGACCAGGACGGACCCCTTTTGCCGTACGTCGAGCACCTTGAGAATCTCGTAAGCGACGGGGACCTCTTCGACCGGTTCGGCGGTCAGGGAAACTCTGATGGTGTCCCCTATGCCTTCGTAAAGAAGGATTCCCAGACCGACCGCGGAGCGAATGCTGCCCGACTTGGGAGTTCCCGCCTCGGTGATTCCCAAATGCAGCGGGTACGGCATCATGTCGGCGATCTTGCGGTAGGCGCGAACGGTTGGATCGATTTCGAACGCCTTAAGAGAGACCTTGATGTGCTCGAAGTTCTCTCGCTCGAGTATGCGGATGTGCTCCATTGCGTGGTCGACCATCGCGTCGGCCAGCTCCTCGGCGGACGTGGGACGGCCCTCCTTGGACCTGGTCTCGATAATCGAACCCGCGTTGACGCCTATTCGAATTGGAATGTCGCGCGCCTTGCACGCTTCGACGACCTGCCGCACGCGGCTACGGTCGCCGATATTTCCGGGGTTGATGCGAAGCGCGTGGATACCGGCCCTGGCCGCGGCCAGCGCCAATCGATAATCAAAATGAATGTCGGCGATAAGCGGCACGGGTGTGCGTCTAAGCAGTGCGGGTAGAGCGTCCGCAGCCTCCTTGTCGGGAACCGCGACCCGCACGATTTCGCAGCCGACTTCGGCCAGCTCGGCGATCTGCCGCGAGGTGGCTTCGACGTCGGCGGTGTTTGTGATGGTCATGGACTGAACCACCACGTCCCCGCCACCGCCAATGCGGACGTCGCCGACGTGTACCGGGATCGACGTTCTGCGTTTGGAGATTGCCGCCACTATTGCTCCATCGGTGTCTACCTAGCCCGCCTTAAGCTTAGACAAGCTTGTAAGGCCCAGCAAAAAACCGCCAAGCTGCGGATCGAAAACAAGCAAGACGCCTCCGCGTTAGCCAACCCGGCGCCTCGCCATATATCTGAACGTGTGACCGCCCAGGCATCTAGCCGCCCGCGATTCGGCGCACGTCGCCGACGGTTACCAGGGCGACGAGCACGAGCAGCAGGACTATGCCGAGGATATTGATGGCGCCTTCTTGCGCCGCGGGAAGACGCCGGCCTCCTCGCAGAGCCTCGACGCCGAGAAGCATCAGGCGGCCGCCGTCAAGTCCCGGCCATGGCAGGAGATTCAAAATCGCAAGCTGCACTGTGATGTACCCGGCGAGCAAGAGCACGATTTCCGGACCTCGCCTAGCGGCCTGTCCCACCGCGTCAACGATTCCCACCGGTCCTGAAACCTCTTCCAAGCCTACCGAGCCGGAGATCAGATCGTAGATGAAGGTCGGTACTAGGACTATGGCTTCGACGGTCCTGGTGAAGCCGCGGGCAACAGCCTTGGGCAGAGGGGCCGGCGCGAGGTGAGGCCGTATCGAGACTCCCAGGGGGCCCTCGTCGGCGGGGTGGGTCACTCTCGGAACTATCGGAACGAACTGCCTGGCGCCGTTTCGATCGATTGCAAGTCGAATCTCGCTACCCGCGTTGTCGAGAACGATTCTTCCGATATCCGACGGGAGATCGACTTCCCGCCCCGCCACCTCTTCTATTCGGTCTCCCGCACGCAGTCCGGCGGCTTCGGCGGGGCTTCCCGACGCCACAGCCGTTATTTCCACGCTATCGAAATCACTTATCAGCGCCGACACGCCGAACAGGACCGGCGCCAGCAGGAAGTTCATTGTCGAGCCGGCGACCAGAATCAGAGCGCGGTATCGCTTAGGCCTGGCGGAGAAGCTGTCGGGGGTCTGGTCCAGCTCATTCTCGCCGAGCATTCGAACAAACGCTCCGACAGGTATGGCGTTCAGCGAATAGAGAGTGCCGCTCCAGGTGCGGCCGAACAGACGCGGCGGCCATCCTATCCCGAATTCCAGGACCTTGACGCCGGACCACTTGGCGGCGACGAAATGACCCAACTCGTGGATGATGACCATCACGACCAGAATCAGGATCGCGAGCAGGATGGTCAACGCGGGACCGCCGGGAAGTTCGGGAATCGGTGGATTCACGCGTGGCGGCTTGCGGCCAGACTCATTGCCATCTCAAACCCGGCGCGATGAAATCCCGGAACCGCTTCCAGATCGTGCAACCCCTCGTGTTGGACCTCTTGCAGCGTCTCGAGCACCAGGTTCGCAATTGCCGGGAACCCGATCTTCCCGGCCAGGAATAGCTCCAGCGCGGCGTCGTCGGCTCCGCAAAGCACGGCCGGGGCGTTCCCTCCTTGCCGCCCGGCCTCGATGGCCGCGTTGAGCAGCGGGAAGCGGTTGTGATCGGGAGCGGAAAAGTGAAGATTGCCAAGATTCGCCAAGTCCATGTGCCTGGCAATGGAAGGTCGGCGCTCAGGGTATGAAAGCGCGTAGGAGATTGGAAGGCGCATATCCGGGCTGCCGAACTGAGCCTTGACGGAACCATCGACAAACTCGACCATCGAGTGGACGATACTCTCGGGATGGATCAGAACCTCTATCGACTCGTATGGAATGTCGAAGAGCCAGTGCGCTTCGATCACTTCGAGTCCCTTGTTCATCAGCGTCGCGCAGTCGATGGTGATCTTGGCGCCCATATTCCATGTTGGATGTCTTAGCGCATCTTCCGGAGTCACCGACTCCAGGAATTCAGCCGGCGCTTCCCTAAACGGGCCGCCCGACGCCGTAAGGACAAGCCGGGACACGTCGGAATGGCTTTCTCCTCTAAGACACTGCCACAGCGCGCTATGCTCGCTGTCAACCGGGAGAATCCTTGCGCCGGACGACCTGGCGAGCTCTGTTATCAACGAACCGCCCATTACCAGCATCTCTTTGCTGGCGAGGGCGACGGACTTGCCGTTTTCCACCGCGGCGACGGTTGGAGCGAATCCGATGTTGCCCACAGTCGCCACGACAACGACGTCCGCGCCGGCGCCGGCGGCCACTTCGCACAGTCCCTCCGAGCCGCGTAACAACGCTATGCCGTTGGAGCTCGGTGGGATCGCCGCGTTTTGATTCCCGACACAAAGAGTGCGTACGTTGAATTCCTCAGCCTGGGCGAATAGCGATTCGGCGTCGGACCCGCAGGCCAACCCGACGACCTCGTATCGGTCCGGATCGGCCCTGATGACCTCGAGAGCCTGAGTGCCTACGGATCCGGTGCTGCCAAGGATGGCGACTTTGGTCTTGCTCATCGGTATTTATACAAAGGACCTGGCATTGGTAATCAGCAAAGCGTAGATATAGATAACCGGTGCCGCCAAGAGCAGGCTGTCGACTCGATCAAGAATACCACCGTGACCGGGAAGCAGGGTTCCTGAGTTCTTGACGCCCGCGATCCGCTTGAAGGCGGATTCAATAAGATCGCCCGCCTGGGCGGCAACCGCCACCAGCAGCGAAAACACCGGTATATGCCACGGCTCGATCGGAAGGAAGAGCGAGAAACATGCCACACAGATCAGCAGGCCGCCGGCGCCGGCGGCCACACCCTCCCAGGTCTTTTTCGGCGAAATTCGCGGTGCCAGCGAGTGTTTCCCGAAGAACCGGCCGCCGAGGTATCCGCCAGTGTCATACGCCCACGTTCCGACGAATGCAAGCAGAACCCAGGTGAAGCCCTCGGAGAGTCCCCGGAGAGATACCAGGGCGGACCCAAGTCCGCCTACGTAGGCGGCTCCCGCAATGCCCGCCAGCCATGCAAAAGCGCGTTTTCGCCGCGGTCGGATTGCCAACCACAAGGCGAGAGTGAGAGCTATCACCAACGCCGAGGTCAGATAAAAGGCAGTCCGGTAGGAGTCGGCGAGCTGCGGCCGCACGATGAGAGCCGCCGCCAGAAGCAATGCCGGAACGAGAGCAAAACCCCATCCGGCGGCGATCGACATTTTGCGCAGTTCCAGGATCGATATGCCGGCCGCCAGAGCCACGCCCGCCGCCAAATAAACCTCGCCCCACCAGGCCAGCCCTATGGCGGCGGGGGCGAGCACAGCCGCGGACAGGCTGCGGACGGCGAATTCCCGGCTAGTCTTCGCCAACCGGTTTGGCTACGCCGCTGCGCGAAGTCGCGCCGCCGAACCTGCGCAGGCGTCCAGCGTACCCCTCCAGCGCCTTGTGGAGCTCGACAGCATCGAAGTCTGGCCAGAGGACCGGCGTGGAGTAAAACTCCGCGTAAGCGGATTGCCAGAGCAGGAAATTACTCAACCGCATTTCGCCCGCCGTTCGAATAACCAGGTCAGGATCGGGAACGCCTGCCGTGTACAGATATCTCTCGAAAAGGTCTTCGGTGATGTCCTCGGGGTCGATCCGATCCTGCAGTATGGCCTTTGTCGCTCGAACAATTTCTGAGCGCCCCCCATAGTTGAACGCGATATTGAGGGTGAGGCGGTCGAAATTGGCAGTCGCGCGTTCCATGCCGCGCACTGCAAGTCGCAGAGCGGGCGGAAGAGGGTCCATCGATCCCAAGACTTTGATCCGAATCCGGTTCTCGAAGATAGCCTTACGCTCGGCCCGAAGTCTTTCGCCCAGAAGGCTAAGCAGGAATTCGATTTCCTTGCGGGGTCTGGACCAGTTCTCAGTGGAGAGCGCGTAGACAGTGAGATGCCGAACACCTGCGTCGATGCAAGCTTCCGCGATGGGCCGAACTCTGAAGGTGCCCGCGCGATGACCTTCGGAGCGCGACAAACTGCGGCGCTTGGCCCAACGCCCGTTACCGTCCATTATGATCGCGACGTGGTCGGGCGCGGCTGTCGCTGAGATGTGTTTATCGCTCAATTGCGGGATTGCGGCCGGCCGGTTTGATTCGATCAGACCTCGAGTACATCGGCTTCCTTTAGTTTGCCCATCTCGCTGATCTTGTCCACGAATTCGTCGGTTAGAGACTGCAAATCGTCCGATCCCTTGCGAGCTTCATCCTGCGAGCACAGCTTCTCTTTCTCGGCTTGACGCAGATCGTCCATCGAGTCGCGGCGAATGTTGCGAACCGCCACTTTCGCGTCTTCGACGCGTTGCCGGACGACTCGAACGAGGTCCCGGCGGCGCTCCTCGGTTAGCTGTGGAAACGGCAGGCGGATAACGGTTCCGTCGTTGGAAGGGGTGATGCCAAGGTTGGACCGATTGATCGCGCGCTCGATATCGAGAATGGTGTTTTTGTCGTACGGTTGAATGACGAGCAGGCGGGCATCCGGAACGCTGAGACCGGCCAGGCCGATAAGCGGCATGGTGGAGCCGTAAGCTTCTATGGGAAGGTTCTCAATCAAGGAAACATGCGCTCTGCCCGTTCGCATCGATTTTAGATCGCGTTCTAGAACGTTCAACGAAGCTCCCATGTGACGCCGCGCATCCGCGAGTATGTCGTCAATCATGCCTAAGCCCCGACGAGCGTTCCGATGTGTTCGCCGCAGAGTATCCGAATCAGGCTTTGGTCGTCTTCAAGCCTGAAGACCATTATCGGCATCTCATGCTCCATACACAGGCTAAAGGCTGTCGCGTCCATTATCTTCAGACTGCGGTTTAGCGCTTCGATGTAGGAGATTGTGTCAAATCGGACGGCGTCCGGATGGTGGCGCGGATCGCGATCGTAAGCCCCATCCACCTGTGTAGCCTTGAGTACCACCTCCGCGCCGATTTCCGTCGCGCGAAGCGCGGCGGCGGTGTCGGTTGTGAAGAAGGGATTACCGGTGCCGGCCGCGAAAATAACGATTCGGTTCGACTCGAGATGGGCCATTGCCCGACGCCGTATGTAAGGCTCCGCGACCTCACGCATCTCGATAGCGGACTGCACTCTCGTTGGGATGCCCAGGCTCTCGATTGCGCCTTGCAGCGCCAGGGCGTTCATTACCGTAGCGAGCATTCCCATGTAGTCCGCGGTTGCGCGGTCCATTCCCGACTCGGATGCTGCTTCGCCGCGCCAGAGGTTGCCCGCGCCGACGACTATCGCGAGCTGGGTACCCAGTTCGTGGGCTTCGACAATCCGAGCCGCCACTGACGAAACCGTGGAAGGATTTATGCCGAAACCCGATTCACCCGCGAGCGCTACGCCGCTGAGCTTGAGCACGACCCGTTGATAACTAGCGGTTTTCAACATTCCCCTTATCGAGGCAGGATTAGCTAGCTGTCGAGCTCGAACCTGCTGAACCTCACCACCTGGATATTTTCGCCCACTCTGGCAATAAGGTCGCCGATGACTTCGCCGACCGTCTTCGATCCATCTCGAAAGTATGGTTGATCCACCAGAGCTTCACCATCGCCCTCGTCATCAGCATTGACTTTCGTTGGGTTCATCGCCGCGATATGCATCGCCAGGTCTTTGGCGAGCGCCTTGAAATCGTCCGTCCGCGCGACGAAGTCTGTCTCGCAACCGAGGGCGAGCAACGACCCCAGGGGACGGGAGACGTGTATGTAGGATTCGATAAGCCCCTGCGGTGTCTCACGACCGCTTTTGGCCTTGGCAATGGCTAGCCCTTCGACCCTGAGGACCTCCTTCGCCTTATCCATATCCCCGCCGGCCTGCTCGAGCGCCCGCTTGCTGGCCATGATCCCAGCGCCAGTTGCCTGTCGCAGCTCCTTGATGAGCGCTGTGGAAATCTTCTCAGGCATCCGAGGTTACCGGTCCCTTCGCTTCGAGCCGGCGGAGGCTGACTTCCTGACCGGCTTCGACGCGCTCGCCGCGGCTCGCGGCTTTGACTTGGCGGCGATCTTGCGCGCGGGCCGCCCGGCGGCTTTAGGTTTCGCGGCGGCCTTGGACCTGGCCTTGGCGGTTGCGGCGGTTCGAGGGGGCGCCGAAGCCGGCCTGGCGCCGGCGGTTCCGGCAGGGCCGCGACGGTCGGCTCTGGCTGCCCCGCGGAACGCTTGAGCCGGCGTCGTGGTCCCGCGTTCGCCTTTTTGTCGGAGAGCCATCTCGCGGCGAACTCTTTCCAGCCGTTCACGCTCGGCTCGTTCGATCTCTTCACGTTCGGCACGCTGTGCTTCGAAGGTTTCGTAGGCTTCGGTCACGGTGGACGAAATCGTGCCCAGAACGAGCCTGACCGATCGAATCGAATCGTCGTTGCCCGGAATGATGATGTCGACATCATCGGGATCGCAGTTGCTGTCGGTAAGAGCGATAACCGGGATTCCCAGCACTTTCGCTTCGTGCACCGCGATGTGCTCCCGGCGCGGATCGACGACGACAATCGCCTCCGGCAGCGCGGTCATGTTGGCGATGCCGCCCATTTTTCGTTCGAGCCTCGTCTTTTCGATGTTGAGAACCTGGGCGTCACGCTTGGTCAAGGCGTCGAACTCTCCCGCCTCGGCGCGCGATCGAAGCTCGCGAAGGCGCTGCAAGCGGGTCTTGATCGTCTCGAAATTGGTCAACGTCCCGCCAAGCCAGCGCTCCGTCACGGCAAACTGACCGCTCGCTTCGGCGCAAGCCACGATAGTGTCTTTAGCCTGCCGCTTGGTCCCAACATAGATGATCCGGCCGCCGCCGCCGACAATTTCCGAGAGGAAATCGGTGGCCTCGTGCAGTCCTCTAACCGTGTGCTGAAGATCGAAGATGTGGATCTCATTGCGAACACCGAAGATGAACCGGCGCATTTTGGGATTCCAGCGCTGCGTCTTGTGGCCGAAATGAACGCCGGCTTCCAGCAACTCTTGCATTGTGACTGACGCCACGGACTCATTACCCTTTCAAACTTCCGCCGCAATCAACCCAGACGGGGACCGACCTTTAAACGACCGGCAGGGACCGCTGGTCCAGCGACGTGACAATTCTGGCCTGTCAGGCCGCTAACAGAATAACACTCCAGCGGCAGTTACGCGGCGGCCTTTCGATGTCCGCACTCTTCGCAGACGAGCCTACCGCGGCTAGCCGCGTACAGAACGTTGCCGCATACGGGGCACGTCTCGTTGGTTGGGCGTTTCCAGCTTGCGTAGTCGCAATCGGGGTACCGACTGCATCCGAAGAACTTTCGGCGTCGCCGCGTAACTCGCTCCACAACGACTCCGTCTTCACATTTCGGGCAATTAACGCCGATGCCCACCGCCCTGGTGTAACGACATTCGGGATATCCGGAACAGCCGACGAACTTGCCGCTTCGTCCGCTTCTGAGGAGGAGTTGCTTGCCGCACTCAGGACACTCCTCATCGAGTTCTTCCACGGGCGCTTTTACTGGTTGGATATTCTCCCTGGCGGTGGCGAGGGTAGGGCCGAACTCTCCCCAGAATTCGCTCAGGAAGTCGACCCGGCCTCGGTCGCCCGAGGCGACGAGATCGAGGTCCGACTCCATGCGGCTTGTAAAGGCTTTGTCGACGATCTCCGGAAAATGCCGCACCATCGCGTCGGTTACAGCCTCGCCGAGGGGCGTGGCGTGCAGCGCGCGCTTTTCGATCTCGACGTACTTGCGCTTTTGAAGGGTGTCGACGGTCGGCGCGTAGGTGCTCGGCCTTCCTATGCCGCCTTCCTCCAACTCCCGAATCAGGCTGGCCTCCGTATAGCGCGGCGGTGGCTCGGTAAAGTGCTGGATCCCCTCGATGCTTCGTGCAAGCAGGTCATCGCTCGGGCGCAGGGAGAGCAGGACTCGTCTGGCGATTTCCTCGGCTTTGTCCGTTTTGGCTCCCGCTCGCGTAACGACGAAGTGGCCCTGGAATACAGTCTCGCTCGTGGCGGCCCGAAATCGATGGGGGATGGATGCGCCCTTGTTCGATCCGTCGATGAGGACGGTCAAGCGTCGAATTCTGGCGGGCTTCATCTGACTGCCGACAAATTGCCGCCAGATCAGCTCGTAGAGACGGTTTTGACGTCTGTCCAGGTGCGGCGCCACGCTTTCGGGAGTTCTGTATACGGACGTGGGCCGGATCGCCTCGTGCGCTTCCTGGGCGCTCCGGCTCTTCGTTCGATACAACGGCGGTTTGGCAGGGACCAGTTCGCCGCCGAACGATTCGGCGATAAATGCTCTCGCCTGGTGCTGCGCGCTGCGCGCCACCTGCGTCGAATCGGTCCGCATATAGGTGATCAGGCCTACCTGACCTCCTTCGGCGCCGATGTTGATTCCCTCGTAGAGCCGCTGGGCAATGCTCATCGTGGCGGATGGCGACATGCCCAGCCTGCTGGATGCGGCCCGCTGCAGCGCGGCGGTCGTAAATGGCGCCGACGGCCGCGAGGAAGAGGTTCGCTCCTTGATATCGGAAACTCCAAAATCCACGCCCTTGAGGCCGGCGACGATCTCGTCGGCTTGAGACTTGCTGGAAATATCCAGTTTTCCCTTTAGCGGCTCCAGGTCGGCTGGAAAGACGCGGGAATCGTCTGAAGATCTGGAAAACTGAGCGCGGACCGACCACCATTCGCGAGGGACGAACGCTTTGATTTCTCGCTCTCTATCGACCACGAACCGGAGGGCGACGCTCTGCACGCGCCCCGCGCTGTTGGCGCCGGGAATTCCCTTCGACAGCAGGGGGCTGATCTGGAATCCGACCAGGCGGTCGAGAATCCGTCTGGCCTGCTGCGATTCGACCAGGTCCATGTCGATTGCGGTCGGATGGTCCATGGCGGCCTGGATGGCCTCTTCGGTTATCTCGTGAAACGTGACTCGGCGTATCTTGCTGGGATCCAATTCCGCCGCGCCCACGAGATGCCAGGCAATCGCTTCGCCCTCACGGTCGGGATCGGTGGCCAGGATCACCGCCCCGGCGTTCTGGGCCGCTTCGCCTATGCGGGCGACGATCTTGCGCTTGTCGCGGGGCACGATATAGAGGGGATCGAAGTCGTTGACTATGTTCACGCCTATCGACCCCCTGGGAAGGTCGCGCACGTGCCCAATTGATGCCAGCACTTTGTAGCCCCTGCCCAGGAATTTCTGCAGCGTATCGGCTTTTGCCCTCGATTCCACGACGACGAGGTTGTGCCGCGCGCCCGAGCTGGCGGTCTTGCCCCCGGCCGGGGCGGCGCTCTTAGTAGTCAGTTATGGTCTCCTCGGATTTACCGGATCTAAAATCTTGCACGGTCTCATGGACGCTCAAACAGTCGCCGCGACCGGCGCTTCGCTTCGCTGCTTCATAAGGGTATCCAGCAAATTCATCAACGTCTCCCGCCATTCAGGTTCGCGTTCGAATCCTTGCCAGGACAGCCCGATGGCGCCCACCTTGATCCGCGAGCCGGCGGCCCGGCTAATCGAGTCCCTGTCGAGATCGAACTCTTTCGGCAGTCTGATTAGCAGCTCGCCGCCGTAGGCCGTGACGGATTTTAGCCCCAGCTCGGAAGCCTTGGCCTTGATAGTGATTACGTACGCCAGATTCGCCACGGTTTCCGGAAACTCGCCGAATCTGTCGCGCAAACTCGCTATCGCATCGGCTGTTTCTTCCAAAGTCACCACTTGCGCCAGGCGCTGGTATTCGCGAATTTTGGCCTCGTAGCCGCCCATGTATTCGTCGGGCAAATGCGCGTCGAGAGGCAGATCGACTATTGCCGAGGGCGCGGGTTTTGAGTGCGGCTTGAGGCCCCTGGCCTCGTCAACGGCGTCGCCAATCATTCGCGAATAGAGATCGAATCCGACGGCGTTGGCGAATCCGTGCTGATCGGCGCCGAGCAAGTCGCCCGCCCCTCGAATCTCCAGGTCGCGCAGGGCCAGCCTGAATCCCGCGCCGAGGTTGGAGGCCTCGAGAATAGCCTGTAGCCGCTTTTGGGCTTCCTCGGTCAGGCGATGCTCGGACGAGTAGAGGAAGTACGCATACGCCTGGCTTGCGGCCCTTCCGACGCGGCCTCGAAGCTGATAAAGCTGCGACAACCCGAACATCCAGCATTCGTTCACGATCAAGGTGTTCACGTTGGGCAGATCCATGCCGTTTTCGATGATCGCGCTGGACACAAGCACGTCATAAAGTCCCGACGCGAAGTCGACCATCACGTTCTCGAGCTGAACCGAAGGCATCTGCCCGTGGGCTACGACGAACCGCGCTTCGGGCACCAATTCACGGAGCCTGCCCGCAACCGACTCGATCGTCTGCACGCGGTTGTGTACGAAATATACCTGACCGCCTCGGGCTATTTCGCTTTGGATGGCTCGGCGAACAACTTCGTTGTTGAAGATGGCGACGTAAGTCTTGACCGCCAATCTGTCCTCCGGCGGCGACTGCATCACGCTTATGTCGCGCACGCCAACCAGTCCCATGTGCAGGGTTCGCGGAATCGGGGTGGCGGTCAGGGTGAGCACATCTACTTCGGCTCGCAGCTTCTTGAATCGTTCCTTTGCGGCTACGCCGAATCTCTGCTCTTCGTCGATAATCACGACGCCAAGATTCTTGAATTTCACGTCGTCTTGAACCAGGCGGTGAGTGCCGATCACGATGTCCACCGATCCGTCGGCTAGACCTTCGACGACGCGGCGCTGATCCTTTGACGAGCGAAATCGGCTGAGCATCTCGATTCGCAGCGGGTACGTTCCCATCCGTTCCTGAAATGTGTCGAAGTGCTGCTGGGTCAGGATGGTCGTGGGAACGAGCATGGCGACCTGAGCGCCTTCGGTGGCCGCCTTGAACGCGGCGCGTATGGCCACTTCGGTTTTGCCAAAGCCAACGTCTCCACAGACCAGGCGGTCCATCGGCCTGGCCCGCTCCATATCGGCCTTGACGTCGGATATCGCCTCGGCCTGATCTGGAGTTTCGGTAAACGCGAACGCGTCTTCCATCTCACTCTGCCATACCGTGTCCCTTTCGAACGCGTGTCCCTGGGCCATCTCGCGGGCCGAGTAGATCTGGATCAAGTCGGCGGCGATGTCGCGCGCCGAGCTGCGAGCCTTGGACTTGGCCCGCTCCCATTCGCCGCTTCCGAGACGGCTCAGCTTAGGTTTGTAGTCGCCCATTCCGACGAACCTTTGCACGCGCCAAAGTTGGTCCACCGGAACGTATAAACGGCTGGCTTTGGCGTACTCCAGGAGTAGGTATTCCCGCTCTCCGCCGACCTCAGTCAGCATGACGATCCCTTCGAAACGGCCTATCCCGTGCTCGACGTGGACTACGTGGTCGCCGATCTGGAGGTCAGACAGGAACGTTCGTTCGACGGTTTTCTTGTGCCGCCTCACCCGGTGTGTTCGGGACCGGCCAAAGATCTCCGAATCCGAAAGCACCTGAAGTTGAATGCCCTGGTGGAGCCATCCTTCGGAAAGTGTGCCTCGCACGATTCCCACGGCGCCGCCCGGCAAGGGCTGCTGGAACTCATCCAGCATGGCGCCGCCGAGTCCCTGTTCGTTTAGAAGCTGCGCGAGCCTGGGGCCTTGATAGCTCACGAGTATCGTCCGCCAGCCCGACCCGGCGGAGACTTGCAGCCGCGAAACGAGGTGCTGGAGCCGGCCCGCGTAGCGTTCCGGCGCCTCGAATCCGGCGACGGAATCGACAACCGCGGCATCGGTGAGAGGGCTGGGTCTGCCCGTCAACAGTATTTCCGCGGCCCACGCCGCATCCTTGATTTCATCGACCTCGAACAGCGGGCTGCCGAAGCGCTCCGGAAGCTCGCCGGACCGGATGAGTCTCTTTCTCGTTTCCAGAGATTGACGCCAGTATTCAGTTGCGGCGTCGACGACCATGTCCCTCTCGTCTACCACCACGATGGCCTCGGGACAGTAATCAATCAGGTTCGCCGCGGCGGGTAACGCGCTCATTGTGTAAAACGCCGCGCTGTCGAAATAATGACCTCGTTCCAGGTCCTCGACGTGGCCCGACCACACGTCGCGGTCTTCCGGGCGCAGGCTGTAGAGATCAAGCTCCCTCAACGATGATGAAATCTCAGGGCCCATCCACGTCGGGACCTCGCTGGCGGAGCTGAGCAAGAACTCGGGGCAATCGTCGAGAGATCGTTGAGACTCCGGATCGAAGAAGCGGACCGATTCGATCTCATCGCCGAAGAAGTCGATTCTCACCGGACGGTCGAGCTGGGGAGGGAAGGCGTCGACTATGCCCCCGCGCACGGCGAATTCACCGGGAGCCTCCACGAGAGGATTGTGCCGGTATCCGAGAGTGACGAGGCGTTTGGTCAAATCCTCCGGGCGCACTACCTGCCCCGCGCCGATGGTGAGAAAGTGCCGGCAGAACTCCGCGACCGGAGTGAGACGGCGCATGAAAGCCGTTACGGACGAAACGACGATGGGCGGCGCGGTCTCCACCGTCTTCGATCTTGTGGTGTGTCCGGCAAGCTCCGCCAGAACCGCGGCCCGCTCCCCGAGAACGCTCTGGCTTATCGACATTGGCGAGTACGCGGGCTGGTCCGGATCGGAGAAAACTCGCACGGGGCGTTCCGGGATCCAGGCTTCGATATCACGCGCGTATTCACGTGCGCGGGCTTCGTCGGAGCTCAGGACGATTAGCGGACGCTGGCTCCGGTCGGCGAGGGCCGCGAGAAACACGGGCTTGAGCGCGTCGCCGATCTCGATGTTGGTTGCAGGGCTATTCGAAAGGGCCGACTTGAGCGCTCGATCTATCGAAGTGGTCTCGGCAACTTCGGCAAGAATTCCAGAGAGATTCAATCGCCGGTCGACCTTCTGTTGAATTCGTTCATGACAACGTCGAGGGGGCGATTGAGAAGCTGGATGATGGCGTTAGCGGCCGTATCAATCATCTCCTCCACACGCGAAAGTTCGGACCGAGAGAAATCGTCGAGAAGGAAGTCCACCGGGTCGACACGCTTCGGGGGCCTGCCAATGCCCATGCGGACTCGAACGAAATCGGGGCTGTCGAGCTTTTCGATTATAGATTTCACCCCCAAGTGGCCTCCGGAGGAGCCACCGGACCTGATCCTGAGCAGTCCGAGCTCGAGGTCCATGTCGTCGTAGACGACTACGACGTCTAAAACGTCGATACGGCCTCGACACGCGGCTCTCTCTACCGATTCACCCGACGCGTTCATGAATGTCTCCGGCAACAGGACCCCGACGTCTCTCGATTCGATAGCCCCCCGCCAGAAGCGGCCCTTGAAAGCCTGACGGAAACAGGCCCCCGCTTGCAGTGCCAGCAGGCGCTCGCCGGTCATGAATCCAAGATTGTGCCGGGTGCGCGCGTACCGCGGGCCGGGATTTCCCAGGAAGACCAGCAGCCGCTCGATCCGATCCGATTCAGTTTTAGGTTCCCGCCGCGGGAGCGGCAGGCTGGCCAATAAATCCTTTATCAAAGGCGGCAGTCCCAAGAGTTCGCCACTGGTCCAATGAGAGTTCCTGCGCGCGCACGCCGGGATCGACTCCGGCCAGCTCGCAGAGTTCAGCGACTTCCCTGGCCGGCCGTTGAAGTCCTCCGGCGAGAGAGTTTTGCAATTTCTTTCTGCGTCCCGCGAAGGCGTGACGGGCCAGGAATATCGCCGCTTTCGTTAGAACATCCTCGCGCGGAACGGTGTTGGTTACAAGACGAACGACAGCCGAACGCACCTTGGGCCGGGGACGAAACGATTCCGGTTCGACGATGAAAAGGAACCGCGGCTCGGCGTAGCTCTGGACGATTACGCTAAGAAGGCTCATCGACCCCGGCTCGGCGCAGAGCCGTTCGGCGACTTCGAGTTGCAGCATGAGCGTGAGCGACACGGGTCGAAAATCGCTTTGCAAAAGGTCGATAGTCAGGTGCGTGCCCACGCTGTAGGGAAGGTTGCTTACGACGTGATAGGCCTGTCCCTCCATAAGTTCCCCTATGTGGACGCGACGCGCGTCGGCGCGGACTATCCGAACGTTCGAGTACCGCGATACGGCTTGTTTGAGCCGCTGGGCCAAGGCGTGCTCGATTTCCACGGCGACCACGCTCCGGGCAACCTGCGCCAGCTCGACCGTGAGCATGCCCGTGCCGGCGCCTATCTCTAGTACGGCGGCATCGATCGGAAGTCTCGACGCCTTGACGATGCGCCGCGCGATGGACGGGTCGATCAGCAGGTTTTGCCCGCGGGCGCGGGCCGGACGCCGGTACTGGACCGGTTGTGTGGGTGAGCCTGTCACGGCTGGCGAGGTTTCGCAGTCGAATTCACGTCAGCAGGGCGCCGCCGTCCACGTATACGGAAGCGCCCGCGACGTACTCGCCATCGTCGGAAGCGAGAAACAGACACGCTTTGGCAATGTCGTCGGGTTCGCCGATGCGGCCGAGCGGGATCTCGCCAGCGGCCTCGTCGAGCGCCTCGGATGAACGGACGGCTCTCATCGTCATTGGGGTCCGCGTGAGACCGGGCCCCACGCTGTTGACGGCGATCTGGTGCGGGGCAAGCTCCTGAGCAATCGCTCTGGTCATGGTCCGTAACGCGCCCTTCGAGGTTACGTATGCGGCCATATTCGACTCCGGCGCCTCCGCGGTCGAGGACGTGATGTTTATCATCCGGCCTTTTATGCCCCGGTCGATCATGTGCGCGGCCACCAGCTTGGTCAATAGAAGCGGAGCGCGCAGATTGACGGCAATCATCTGGTCCCAGTCGCCATCCGTCGTATCGAGCAGTGATTTACTCAGGTGAACGCCCGCGTTGTTGACGAGGATGTGTATGTCGCCGAGCTCCGAAATTGCGAGCTGCGCGGCCCGGTTGACTTCAGCCTCCGAGGCGAGGTCGGCGTGTATGGGCACGCACTTACGCCCCATTTGCCCGATTTGCTTGGCGAGCGACTGGAGACCGGTCTCGTCCACGTCGATGGCCGCGATATCCGCGCCCTCCTCCGCGAACGCCGTCGCGATGGCTTGGCCTATTCCCGAAGCGGGGCCGGTAACGACGGCGGACCGCCCGGTGAGTCGTTTTGGCGTTCGTTCCATCAGGCGGTGAGATGGCCTCCGTCGACGTATAGAGTCGTTCCGGTAATGAAATCCGATTCGTCCGAGGCGAGAAACGCGACGGCGGCGGCAACTTCCTCGGGGAGAGCGAGCCTGCCCCAGGGAACGCTGGCAATGAGGCCGCTCAACACCTGCGGGTTGCTAAGCAGAGCGCGGGTCATGTTCGTCTCGACGTAGCCGGGGCCGACCGCGTTTACGTTGATCTCATGCTCGGCAAGCTCCAATGCCGCCGCACGGGTCAGCATTCGAACGCCGCCCTTGGCGGCGCAGTATGCGATGTTGCCCAGTCCGGCAACTTCCTCCCGAATCGATGAAATGTTGACGATTTTCCCGCCGCCGGACTCGATCATCGCCCTCGCGGCTGACTGCGTTCCAAAGAAGACACCCTTCAAGTTGACTTCGATCAGCTTCTGCCATTCGGCCGTGACGATGTCGGGCAGCGGGTTTCGCAGGTTTATCCCGGCGTTATTCACCATTATGTCAAGTTTATCGCCCCACTCGACCGCGCTGTCGACGAGCGAGTCGATATCAGCCGTATTTGCGACATTCGCACGCCGAAACTCGGCTGCGCCGCCATTCGCGCGAATGGATTGGACCGTTTCCAGTCCGGAATTTTCGTCAATGTCGGCCACGAGAACGCGAGCGCCTTCCGCCGCGAATCTGAGCGCAATCGCGCGGCCGTTACCCGATCCGGCGCCGGTGACGATGGCGGTCCTGTCGGACAACCGGCGCGGATAGCTATCGGGCGTCACGGTTTCGCACCTTTTGCAAATCTGAATGAAAGTGGCATTCCGGCAAGGAAGATAGCGGGAATCGCCGCCGCGGCACACAGGATAGCGCCGATTGAGAAAAGCTCGTTGAACATTCCCACGGTTGCGTTTGTTACCGCCTGGGCGTACTCGGCGCTCATAAGATCGAGCTGCTGCTTCGATTCGTTGCCCGTACCGATGGGCAGCGGCAATGCGGCGACCGTGAAGTTGAACCGGGAAAGCGCCCAGGGCGTGAGAGCGGCCAGAGCCAGCATCATTCCGATGAGCCGGGATACGGTTGCGATCCCCGCCGCGATACCGAAGTTGGCGCTGCCGGCCGCATTCATCACGGCGGCGGTCAGGGGAGAGATCAGAAGGCCGAACCCGAATCCCGCAATGACCAGATCGCGGGCGAGCCTAACCTCGGATGGCTCCGCCGGCCATCCGGACGCCAGCCAAAGCCCAAGCGCGGCGGTTAACGCGCCGAGCGCGGTGACCGACCGCTCGCCGAACCTGGTGGCCAGCCAGCCGCCGGCAATGGCTCCGACCGGAATCAGAATGGTCATGCGAAGCAGCAGCAGCCCGCCTTCCAGTGCGTCTCGCTCGAGGACGGTGGCGGAATAGAGTGGAATGTTGACCATAGGCACGATCAGACCGCCTCCGACGAGAGCCGCGGCAAGATTGCCTGACGAGAACGCCCCTCGGGCGAATAGTCTCACGTTAAGCATTGGGTTGTTCGACCGGCGCTGAGCGAAAACAAGCGTCGTGAGCGTCACGACACCCAGGACGAGGAGTACCGGCGTGAGCAGAGGGGGCAGCGCCTCGTCGCGAGCGAGACCTGCCGTAAGGAGGATCAGACCGCCGGCAGCCAGCAACGCGCCGGTCTTGTCGACCCTGGCGTCGACCGGCGGACGCGCGCTCCTCACGCGCCAGATCACCAACGCCATGGCGATGCTCAAGGGGATATTCAGGTAGAAGATCCAGCGCCAGGACAGGTAATGGGTCACGGCCGCACCCCATAGAGGGCCTATGACGCCCCCGGCTTCGGCGGCGGCGACCACTATGCCAACGGCTACGATGGCAGACTTTCCCCGATTGCTTCCGATGGCGTAGACCAGAGCGACCGGCACTAGCGCTCCGCCTCCGACGGCCTGAACGAATCGCGCTCCGACCAGGAACCAGAGATCGCTCGCGACGGCGGCGGCTATCGAACCCGCCGCAAACACGGCCAGCCCCGCCACGAAAATGCGTCGAGTCGCATACATATCGGCCAAACGGCCCGCGACGGGGAGGGCCGCCGCATAGCCGATCAGGAAGGCTGTAACGATCCAGGCCGCCCGGTCGATGTTCTCGAAATCGATCTCGAGATCGGAGATGATTTCGGGAATCGCGGTTACTACAACCGTCTGGTCGAGTGCGGTTACGAAGACTCCGAGGGTAACGAGCGCCAGGCCGGTCGAGCCGTTCTCGACAACCCTAAATCGGGGCAACTATGTCTACCGGCTCGCCGTATTTGGAAAGCTCGATGGTCCGCTCGGTTTCCGGCGGATCACCCTCCAAGCTGGGACCCTTTAGCACGAGTTTTCTTACGAGTGAGTCCTCGACGCCGATCCAAAGCGCCACGTCGGTGACCCCATCCTGGGGCGCCGAACCGAAAAACCCGGCGACTTCCGCGTTGGGAATGCGCGCCGTTAGGTGGTGTGAATCGACGCCGTTCGTCGATTCGGTCCCAACCAGCTCGATGTCCGTCAGCCGGGACAGAATCATGGCCACTCCGTCGCTGGGATTGAGAAGCGATTTGGCGAGTGGCTGCCCCGGTAAAGACTGCCACGCTTTTCGGTCGAGCGGACTCGTGATGTATTGAGCGTCGCCAATCGCTCGATAGTCCAGAGTGACGCTTATTCCGCTGAAAATCACTCCGATTTCGGCCTGCACGCGCTCGGGCCGCACCGCGTCGCCCTCGATACTGGACGCCCTAATTCCGGAGAGGATGTCGAGGCCGAACTCGCCCAGGTCTACGTTGAAATGCAGGGACTCCACATTGCCCATGGCCGTTGCCGCCGCGGCGGCGATCTCGCCCGGATCGCCCTCGTCCTCCCCGCCGCACGAAAACAGCAGCAGACCCGCGACGGCAAATATCACCGCCAGCGCGCGCGATCGCATCTTCCACACCTCTTCCTTATTCGCTCGTTAAGACATCGGGCGGCGAGCAATTGCCGCCGAGCCTGGCGGAGACCGTGTCCTCAATAGTTTCCGTTGAAATCGCTATGTCTTCAACTACGTTCGCATTGCTCCGTTCAGAGCTGTCTTTCCTGCCGTGCCGGCCCCTTATCGATAAGGGGCCGGCGTCAGACTTCTGTCCGTGTCAGGAAGCCGGCGGCGTCGGCCGCGGCCAGCGCGCGGTGGCTGATGCGGTTCTTAACGCCAGCGCCAAGCTCGCCCAGCGTGGCGCCGTAACCGCGGGGGATGAAGACCGGATCGTAACCAAAGCCGCCGTCGCCGCGTGGGGCGCAGGCTATCGTTCCCTCGAGTGAGCGCTCGGTTTCGAAGACGACTTTCCCATGCCGGGCTACCGCGATGGCGCACGTGAATCGGGCTGAGGCCGACGCGCTTTCCGCCTTCTTCATTTCTTCCAGAAGGTAGGCCATCCGGCCCTCGTCGTCGGGCTTCGAGCCGAACCGGCGAGAGTAGATTCCCGGACGCCCGCCAAGGCTATCCACCACGAGACCGGAATCGTCGCCCATCACCGGGTAAGCGCTCGCTTTGGAGAATGCAACCGCTTTGGCACGGGCGTTTTCGACAAAAGTTGACCCGTCCTCCGCAACTTCCAGATCGATGCCCGCGCCGGCGGGCGAGACGATCGCAACGCCCGCATCGGCAAGAATCTGGCCGTATTCTCGAAGTTTGTGGGGGTTCGCGCTCGCCAGTAGGACTCTTATCGGGGGGCGGTCGGCGGTCAAACCGAACTCCCGCCGCGTCGCGCGTCGACATATCCGCATGGTTTCAAGCGAACGGCCAAGGTTGGTCGGTCAACCGAGCCCGGCTCGAACGGCGTTCCCGCCCACCAGCGCTAGATACTCGGACTCGGACAGTCCGGCGTTGTGGACGCGGCCGAGCATCCTCGACTGCTGCGTCAAGGGGTAGTCCGACCCAAAGAGCACCCGTCCGGGTGCGAGACTGTCCATGATCGAATACACGCGGTCGTCGTAGAGAAGATGCGACGCGGCGGTGTCGTAATACCATTCACCCGATCGCTCCGCGACCTCCGGCATAAGCTCGTAAAAGCCGAATCCGCCGCCCCAGTGCGACAGGAGCAGCTTGAGGTTGGGCGGCGACGACGACAGGAACTTCCAGAGCCGCCGCGGGTCCGTCGAGTCCTTTCCCGCGTAGCCATGTCCGACGGGCTCGGTGACGTGGATGCAGATGAAAAGGCCGGTCTCGGCGCAGGCGCCGGCGACCGTGGCGATGGACTGATAGTCGCCCACGTCGAAGCTCTGGCCGTCGGCATAAAGCTCGCCGACCCCGCGCACGTCGGCGCCGGTCCAGCGTTCGATCTCTCGGGCGGCGATGTCTTCCGACGATGGATTTACGGCGATGAAGGGGATGAGACGGCCATCGGCTTTGAGCGCCGCCTCCATCACGTAGTCGTTGCCGGCGGCGCACGCTTCGTCGCTTTTCCAACCAAACGACATGACTACCGATTTGTCGATTCCGGCGCGGTCCATCGAGTGGAGGAGGTCATCCACGGTAGCCATTTTCGCGCCGGCCCCATAGAGGAGCCGGAACCATGGCTCCGACCGACCGCGCCGGTCCCTATCGTCTATAACGTCGGGAGCGAAGACGTGGGTGTGGCAATCTATTATCAACGTGGCTGATTCCGACAGTTTCTCAAACTCACATCCGAGATTAGCGCGGCCAGCGACCGGAATGCATGATTCCGCGCATCTGGCCGGGCCGTCGGCGACGACCGACTACCAGCGTCTAGACGAACTGTCGATTCCAAATGACGCCGCGCTCCTGCCGGCCTACGTTCACGTCCCGTTTTGCAGCAAGCACTGCTGGTATTGCGACTTCAACGTCTATGAACGGATGGGGCGTCTAATCGAGCCTTATTGCCAGGCGCTTGTCCGCGAGATTGAAGACACGGCGGAGGTACTGGGCGGGCGCGTGCGGGTAGGTTGCGTTTACGTTGGGGGCGGCACTCCGTCGCTCATCGGCGCGAAGCTGTTGGCGCAGATACTGGATGCGCTGTCCGTCCACTTCGGATTCGAGCGAGGATCAGAAGCCACCGTCGAGGCAAACCCGTCCAACACGACCGCGAACTTGCTCTCGGCGCTGGTTGAAGCCGGGTACGGCAGGCTGAGCGTGGGAGCGCAGTCGCTTTCGAACAAGCGGCTGGCGGAGCTGGACCGGCTGCACACAGCGACGGAGGCCCTCCAGGCGATAGATAGAGCCAGGACTGCCGGGTTCCGGTCGGTCAGCGCCGATCTGCTTTACGGCGTTCCCGGTCAGACGGTGAGCGAATTCGAGGAGGGCCTGAAACGGGTCATCGACGGGGACGTGGACCATGTTTCCGCATACGCGCTCACGCTCCACGGCGAGCGGGCGGTAAAGGCCGGTCAACGCCTCGGCGGTCCGGCTTCCAGCGACGCCATGGCCGGGTTCTACGGCGTTGCGGCGGAGCTTTTGCGCGACGCGGGATTCGAACACTACGAAGTTTCAAACTGGGCGCGCCCCGGGCATCGCTGTCAATACAACGAGTCGATTTGGCGGGGAGGCGAATATCTCGCGTTCGGATGCGGTGCGCACGGCTATCTGGCGGGCCGGAGGTTTTCGCTGATCCGTGAGCCGCAAGCCTACATCGACGCCGTCGTCGAAAGACGGTCGACGGTGGAGACTTTGGACCACCTGACCGGCTCCGATCGACTTGTCGAGTCGATCGCGTTTCCATTGAGAACGCGGGAGGGCATCGACCTGCGATCGGTGGCCGAGGCTTTCGAATTCGATCTGGCGAAGGAAAAAGGTGGGGAAATCGACCAGCTTATCGCCCACAAGCTTGCCAAACTCGACGGCGGCAGGCTGCGGCTGACTGACTCCGGAATGATCCTCGCCGACGCCATCGCCCTCCGACTTATTCCAGACGAACACGGCGGGCAAGGCTGTAAGTAAAGTGAGTCCAAGCCGTATACTGCGCTCGTGAGACTCTTCGCCGCCATCAATCTGCCGAAGAACGTTGTCGACGGCTTGCGCCGCGAACAGGCCAAGCTGGCGAAGTTCGGGGACCGTCTGCGATTGGTGGACGCCTCCGGCTTGCACATGACCCTTTGCTTTGTGGGCGAGCTGCAGGCGCAGGAGGTCGAAGTCATCGAGCACGGAATTCGGGGCGCCCTTACAGACGAGTCTCCGTTTTTGCTCGCCCTGGGAGAGGGCGGCAGCTTCCCGAAACCGGATAACGCCAGAGTGGTCTGGGTTGGCGTGGACGGCGAGCTTCGACGACTCGAAAACGTTCAAAATCTGATCGCGGACGAGATTCGTTCGTTGGGATACAGGATCGACCGCAGGCCGTTCAGCCCTCACGTGACCCTGGCGCGGGTCTCGCGCAGCGCCTCAAGCGACGACCGCCGGTCCATAGCGGAATCGACGGTCGAATTGACGGGATACAGAATGGGTTCGTTCGAGGTGCGTTCGGTCGACCTGATGGAGAGCATCATCAGCCGGGAGGGCGCGACCTATTCGACGGTTGCGCATATCTCGCTGATTTCTCCAGACTAGATTTCACACCGGCCAGTCATAGACGGCAACGAGTCTCGTTGCCGGTCGGCAGCGCCGCTCGGCCATTCGGAGTGAACGCCGGTTGGCGGAGTCGATTTCCATTGTGATGGGAAACGCGCCGGCGCAGTCGAGCATCTCCACCGCGCATCCAACGGCCGCGGCGGCCAGCCCGCTTCGGCGAACCCGCGGAACCAGACCGGCAAACCCCAGCCACGCTCCGCCATCGGGATTGGCGAGCGTAAGAAATACGGCTATGGGAACGCCCGCGTCGAGTACGGCGAACCCCTCGTAGCCCTCGACGCCCTCGATGGACTCGTGATGCCAGATCGAGGACGCCAGCTTATTTATGTCAAGCTGCGTTCCCAAGCCGAGACTCTCCGGGGTCATAGTTTCGTGAAAAAGGCTCGCGAATCGTGCGTAGCAAAGCTCGGATACCGGAAGCAGTTCCAGGTCTCGTTTTGCCGGTCTGATCCGTGGGGGACTGTCGCAAACGAATACTGATCGGATGCTCGCCGGACGAACCGGACAGGCTTTGACGTGATCGGTCCAGTCTGCGGGCAGCCGCAACCTGAGTCGGCTCGCCCCGGCGCAGAGCGGGACCGACCGGAGACGGTGCAGTATCTCTTGAACGAAACCCGCGCGCGAGGCCGGAGTTGCAGACCGTTCGATGGAAGCCAGATTGACATCGACGATATCCTGGCGCCGCCACGCTTTGGCGGAATGGCGATGTCCTTCTATCGAGAGTTCGAGCTCCGCATACCGCGCTCCCGTCCGATCATCCCAGCTTCGGACGAATCGAAGTGGGAGACCTACGGCTTTCCCCACCCTCCGCCGCCGGGTGTGCTGATGGAAATAACGTCGCCCGGCTCCACGGACGTCGTTCCCTTGCTAGGTAGCGGGCGCCAGCGGCCGTTTACATGCAGTCGATTACGCCCAAGTCGACCGGGTCCGCCTCCGGCCAGGCCGTATGGGTGAAGGATTCGGCGTTCGGAAAGCAGAGTTACCTGCGCCGGCGTCAGCAGCTTGATGTTGCGTTCGACCCCCTGTCCGCCGCGGTGCGCTCCCGCGCCGCCCGACGCGCGGCGAAGCTGGTATCGCTCGATCATCACCGGAAGCGCGAACTCCATCGCTTCTACAGGCGTGTTCCAGGTGTTGGTCATCGCCACCTGAATTCCCGACGCGCCGGCGTAACGGGGACCGGCCCCGCTTCCTCCGCCTATGGTCTCGTAGTAAGCGAAGGGTTTGTCGCGAAATGGATCGTAGCCGCCGAGGGTCACGTTGTTCATCGTCCCTTGACTTGCCGCCGGGACGAGCTCGGGAATAGCGTGGGCCAGCGCCCCCCAGACTACGTCGACAACTCGCTGGGACGTCTCGACGTTGCCGCCGGCGACGGCGTGCGGAGGGCGAGGATTCAGGAGCGAGCGCTCCGGAATCCGGATGTCCACAGGCTCGAACGTGCCGGCGTTGCCCGGCACGTCATCGCCGATCAAGCATCGAACGACGTAGTAAACGGCCGACTGCGTAACCGCCGCCGGAGCGTTTACCGATCCCTGTACGGCGGGATCGGTTCCGGTGAAGTCAATGGTGAGGTGACCGCGGTCGGCGGTTATCTTGACCATGATCTTTACAGGCCGTGAATCGATTCCGTCGTCGTCGAGATAGTCCTCAAAGCTGTAATCGCCGTCAGGTATCACCCGAAGCCGGGTGCGGGTCAGGCGCGCCGAGTAGTCGAGCAGCTCGGCGGCCATCTTTGCGAGCTGGTCTATGCCGTAGCGGTCCGCAAGCTCCGCCACGCGGCGTTCGCCGACGCGATGGGCCGCCATCTGCGACGCGAGATCGCCGCGGCGTTCATCGGGGGTCCTCACGTTACGGCAGATGAGATCGACGAGCGCGTCGTCTATCACACCGGCGTTTACAAGCTTGATGGGAGGAATGATTAGACCCTCTTGATAGCACTCGGTCGCGAGCGGCATCGAACCGGGCGTGATCCCGCCAACGTCGGCATGGTGCGCCCGCGTGGCGACGTAGCCGAAATGAACCTTTTCGTCTGAACGGTCAACGAAAACCGGCGACACGGTGGTTATGTCGGGCAAATGCGTCCCGCCCAGGTAAGGGTCGTTGAGTATGACCAGATCGCCGGGGAGAATTCCGCTTGCCTCAAAGACATCCATCGCGGCGCGAACCGCCAGGGGCATGGCCCCCAAATGGACGGGAATGTGGGCCGCCTGGGCGATCATGTTGCCTTCGACGTCGAATACCGCACAGGAAAAGTCGCGGCGTTCCTTGATGTTTGGGGAAAAGGCCGTCCGCTGCATCGTGGCGCCCATCTCTTCGGCCACGGACGAGAACATGTGACGGAACACCTGGAGCGAAAACGCCAGGGGTGATTGGGTGCTCAGAGGTTCCCTCTTTCGCTTGGTCGAACAGGAAGTCTGCGGGCGCGCCAATGATATACTCGACTCCGCCGACACGAGCATGCGTTCGCATGGTTTTCACGATTCGCTCGGAGCCTAATTTGGATAAAGGCTGGGAAGAGGAAGTCCGGGAAATCCTCAAGAAGGCCGGGGAATTGGAGGGCGACTCGCCCCGACGGCGCGGCCAACGCCCTCGGCGTCCCGCATCGAAGATAGGCAACCCCATCACCGCGATTGGGGATCACGTATACAAACGCCTGGCCACTCCCAAGGACATGGCCGTATCGGGAGCTCTGATAATTGCGGCCGCCCTGCTGTTTAGCATCACCCCTTTAGGCAGAATTCTGAGTCCGGTGCTCGCCGTGATTGGCGGCGTCTTGCTGCTCGGCGCTTACGTTCGGTCGCTGATGGGGCAGCGTTCTGTGGCCAAACCCGGCCCCAAGATGTGGCGCGGGCGCGTTATAGACATCGAGCCGCCCCGGCGGCGCGGATTGATCGACCGCCTGTTTCGCAGGCGCGACCGCCCGAAATAAACGGAATCCCTCTGCGCCAAACCGACCGGCTTTACTGGGGCGTGAGTCGCTCCGGCGTATGCGTCGGATAACGTCGTCCATTGCGGTGCTCCGCGCGGCAGGATACGGTTCAGCGCCGAAGCCCGTACCTCGCGCGAAGACCTGGTATTGACTAAACCCGCCGAATCCTGAATGAGTCGCGCGAATCGACTCGAACCGGAGTAATACGTCGATGAAGGTTTCCGAAATCCAGGCTGGCCGTCCCGTCAGCGGCACGTTTCTGGCTTCGCAGGTCGAGAAGCGCTCGGCCAGGAGCGGAAAGGACTATCTTTGGACCGTCTTGAAGGACACGTCTGGCGACTCGATTGTCGGTCTGCTGTTCGACGCTCCTCCGTCGACGTTCGACGCTGTCGAGTCCGGCACGACCGTCGAGGTCAAGGGCGAGGCCGACGAGTTCCGCGGCTCGACCAACGTGAAGATCAGGTCCATCCAGCCCGCCCGGGAGCAATGGGACGCGACCGACCTCTTGCCGCGATCCGAGCGGTCCGAGGACGATATGCTGGCATCGCTGAGTCAGTTCGTGCAACGGATCGAGAATACACACGTTCGAGCCGTGACCGAACGGGTCCTGTCGGACCCTGCGGTGAAAGAGAGGCTGGGAAACTGGCCGGCGGCTATGCGGCGTCACCATGCCCACATAGGCGGCCTGCTGGAGCACATCCTCGAGGTCCTGACCATCGCTGAAACCGTCGGGAATCTATATCCGCAAATAGACATGGACCTCGTCTACGCGGGATGCATTGTGCACGACATAGGCAAGGTGGTGGAGCTCGGAATGGCCGCCGACATCGATTACACGCCGGCGGGCGTCATGGTGGGGCACGTAACGCTTGGCGACGAGCTGGTTTCGCGCGCGTGTGCCGAGACAGGCTGTCCGGCGGAGACGGCGTTGCAGTTGCGAAACATCGTGTTGTCGCATCATGGCATGCTCGAGTGGGGCTCGCCGGTGCTGCCGAAGACGGCCGAGGCCGTGGCCGTGCATCACATCGACCAGGTCTCGTCGCAGTTGCGACAGGCGGTCGACGCGGTGGCCAAGTCGAAGGCGAGAACGTCCGGCGATCCGGTCGGACAATGGGACCGGTCGTGGGGAAGAAACTGGTTCGTCGGTACACAGACCGGCGACACAGATGGAGACGGCGTCCCACCGAAAGGTTAAGTCGGGAAGCCGGCTGCCAAGGATCGAAATTGGCTATCCGGCCGGTCTAGAGGGCGTCCAGGCGCTCCCGCGTTGTATTGAGTTCCGCGACCGCGGCATCGCGCGCGTCGCGCCGCTTTTGAACGACCTGCGCCGGCGCGCGCTCGATGAACCTTTGGTTCGAGAGAAGGTCGTCCGCGCGGGCGATCTCGGCTTCCAACCGCTCCAATTCGTGTTTCAGGCGCTCGCGCTCGGCATCGAGATCGATCATGCCCTCCAGCGGCAGGTAGATTTCCATCCCGCCGGCTATCAGGGATATCGACTTTTCCGGGGGCGAGCCGTCTTCGTCGAGGAGCACGAGGGGATCGATACGCGCCAGGCGGGTTATGAAGTCGGTCTCCGTCTTTAGGATCGCCGTTCCCGCACCTGGTCTGACAACCGCCTCGATACGCTTCCCAGGCTCGACTCCCGATTCCCGCCTGGTGTTCCTGATTGCGCGTACGGCCTCTGTCAGTCTGTCTATTTCGGCGACGGCCGGGTCGGAGGCGCGTCCATGCGATTCCGGCCACGGGGCGACGATGACGTGCTCGGGTTCGAGATCGGGCAGCGCGGCGCGAAGATGACTCCACAGCTCCTCGGTTACGAACGGCATGTACGGATGCAGGAGGCGCAGGGAGGTCGTCAGCACCTCGGCGAGAGTGGCGGCGGCTCGCGAAGCGGCGGCCGGGTCGCTTCCGTGAAGCCGCGTCTTGGAAGCCTCGATGAACCAGTCGCAGAAGTCGTTCCAAATGAAGTCGTGAATACCCCGGCCCGCCTCGCCGAAGTTGTAGGCCTCCAGTCGACGGGTGGTATCGGAAACCGTCTGATCGAGCCGCCCGGTTATCCATCGGTCCACGGCCGTCGCGGGAGCAGGCTCAGCCTGTCTCGCAGCCTGGGCCTCCACCGTAAACCGGCCGGCGTTCCAGAGCTTGTTCGCAAAGTTCCGCGCGGCCTCCAGCCTTTGCCACACGAGCTTGAGGTCGCCGCCGGGGCTTCCCGCCGTCGTGACCATATAGCGGAGCGCGTCGGCGCCGTATTGATCGATGATTTCAATAGGATCGTCCCCGGGTCGTGGGTTGGACTTGCTCAACCTCATGCCGTCTTCGTGCCGCATTATGCCGCTCAGGTGAACGTGCCTGAACGGCACGTCGCCCGTAAGCTCCATGCCCAGCATCACCATTCGCGCCACCCAGAAGAAGATGATGTCGTATCCCGTCTGCATCACCGTGGTCGGATAGAAGCGTGCGAGGTCCGGCGTCGCGTCCGGCCAGCCGAGCGTCGAGAACGGCCACAGGCCGGAGCTGAACCAGGTGTCCAGAACGTCCGGGTCGCGTTCGATTGCACCGTTACAGTCCGGACACGCTTCCGGCACGTTCCGATCGACTATCGTCTTGCCGCAGTCCTGGCAGTACCAAACCGGCAATCGATGCCCCACCCATATCTGACGCGAGATGCACCAATCGTGGATGTCGTCCATCCACCGCAGGAACTCGTCGGCAAAGCGCTGCGGATGGAATTGAATCCGGCCGTCTCGCACGGCCGCCGCGGCCGCTTGCGCCATCCCTCCGGTGCTTACGAACCACTGCTCGGAGAGCATCGGCTCGACAATCGTTCCCGAACGCTCGGCGTGTCCGACCGCGTGCTCGTGGTCTTCGACTCTTTCTATAAGGTCTCGCTCTTCGAGCCAGCGGACCAGGTTTGCGCGCGCCTCAAACCTGTCCTGGCCGGCGAACGGGCCGGCATTTTCGTTGAGCGTTCCATCCTCGTTGAGGATGTTGATCATTTCGAGGTTCTGGCGGATTCCCATTTGATAGTCGTTGGGGTCGTGACCGGGAGTCACTTTCACCGCGCCCGACCCGAACGCGGGATCGACAGCGTCGTCGGCGATAATCGGAATCTGACGGTCCAGCGCTGGCACCTGCGCCAGCTTTCCGACCAGTCCGGCGTACCGGTCGTCTTCCGGATGGACCGCTATGGCGGTGTCCCCCAGAATCGTCTCGGGTCTGGTGGTCGCGACCACGACGTGCCCGCCGTCCGCGATGGGATACCGGACGTACCACAGCTTGCCCATAACAGGCTCGTGTAGGACTTCGAGGTCCGAGATCGCCGTGCGGTCCTGAGGGTCCCAGTTGACCAGATACGACCCTTTGTAGATCAGTCCCTTCTTGTAGAGACGAATGAAAGCCTCGTTGACCGCTCGCGTAAGCCCCTCGTCCATCGTGAAGCGCTCGCGGGACCAGTCGCAGCTCGCTCCGGCTCGCCTTAGCTGCGAGCGGATGGCCGAGCCGCTCTTGTCAAGCCAGTCCCAAAAGAGGTCCTCGAAGCCTTCACGGCCGATTTCATCTCTGGTGCGGCCCTCTTTGGCGATGTTGTCCAGAATGACGGCGTTGGTGGCAATCGCCGCGTGGTCGGTGCCGGGCAGCCACAGCGTCGCACAGCCCTGCATCCGCCGCCACCGGATCATCAGGTCCTCGAACGTCATGACCACGACGTGACCGTGATGGAGCACGCCGGTCAGGTTGGGTGGCGGCATGGAGATTACGAACGGCTCCCGGCCATTCTCCCCCTTGGGAGCGAAATAGCCCTTCTTCTCCCACACCTCGTACCACCGCCGCTCCACGGCCACGGGATCGTAAGGGCGGTTCAGCGCTTCCGAACCGGTCTCCGGTGGTGGTTCTTTTGCTGTCCGCACCAAATCGATGCGCGCTCCCGTGAGTTCAGGTTTGGTCAAATTCGCCCAATTGTAAGGTGAAAGTGAGCGTTCCGGCGGCTGGTTCTCAGCCGGTTACTTGATCGAGTATCAGATTGGCTAGAGCCGGGGGCGAGTCGGCTACCGAGAGGCCTTTGCGAAGCGCGGCTAGCGCCTGGCGGGCGGAATCGCCGTCGCGCGCGGCTATCCAGCCCCAGTTCTCGTCGGACGCTACGAGATCGCCCACTTTCTTTGTTATGTAAAGTCCGGCTGCGCCGTCAATGCTTTCACCCTTCACGGTTCGCGCGCCTCCGAGCAGGCTGAGCGCCCTTCCGGCGGCGCGGGCGTCGACGCGGGTGACGTAACCGCCTCGACCGAAGTCAATCGGGAGCTTGACGGTCAGCCGGTCGTGCGGCGGCTCTCGTTCAAACGCTTCGAGGTCGCCGCCCTGCGCTCGCACCATCTCTCGAAACTTCGCCTCGGCAGCCCCCGAAGATATGGCTCTTTCGGCGCGTTCTCTGGCCGCGCGGGGCGCCGGACGAAGCCCGGAATCGCGAATCAACGCCGAGACGATGGTGAGCGAAAGCTCGGTTACGTCGGGCGGTCCCTTGCCCTGGAGCACCGCAAGGGCTTCCGACACCTCGACCGAGTGCCCGACCGCAAACCCGAGGGGTTGATTCATATCCGTTACGAACGCGCGGACTTTGCGTCCCGCCGATAGTCCGATGTCCACGAGCGTTTCGGCAAAACTTCTGGCGGAATCGTAGTCAGGCATGAACGCGCCTGAACCGACCTTTACGTCAATCGCAATCGTTCCCGCGCCAGCGGCGAGCTTCTTGCTCATTATGCTGGCCGCTATCAGACCGGGAGAATCGACGGTCCCGGTGGCGTCTCTCAGCTCGTAGATTGCGCGGTCCGCGGGTACCAGATCGGCCGATTGAGCGACGATGCCCGCCCCAACCTTTTCGACCTGCCGCTGGAATTCAGTAGCCCCGAGATCGACGCGGAGACCCGGAATCGACTCCAGCTTGTCGACGGTTCCACCCGTAAACGCGAGACCGCGGCCCGACACCTTCGGCACGGCCAAGCCGCACGCCGCCGCCAGAGGCACGACCACCAGCGAGGTCTTGTCGCCGACGCCGCCGGTGCTGTGCTTGTCGACGGCGGGCGCCGACAGAAACTCCCACGACAACGTCGTTCCGCTCGCAACGAACGCGCTGGTCAGCGCGGCTACTTCCGCTTGGCTCATTCCGTTGAGGCGGGCTGCCATCAGCCACGCGGACATCTGATAGTCGGGTACGTTGCCGCTAAGGTAATCGCTCACTAGCGCCGTCAGCTCGGAAGCGCTGTTTGCCCGCCCCCGCTTCTTGGTTTCGATGATTTCTAGCATTTTGGAACTAACCGGCTTCCGGGCCGTCGGCGCCTGAGAGTCGCGGAGGGCGCGACCCGATTGCCTTGCTCGAAATTCGGCGTACAAAACCACGACATTTGCGGATAATAAACTGCGGTCTTTGGAGCACCTGAGCCAGAGCGTCGCATGACGCGGCGTTTCCCCCTTCATCCATGCGGTGGCTGGTTCGCGCGCGTCGATGTCTGGTCTAATAAGTGGTGGAGATTATCGAGGAGCGTCAGGTTTCGTCGCGCAAGATCATGGCCGCTCACGGTTTTGGATTGGATTCGCAAACAAATGGCAACTGAACTCAAAGAGTTTCGAGCGTCGAACGATGCTATCGACGATGTCGACGAGCTCCGCCGCCGCATCCACGAAGATGGGTACCTTTTCTTTCGCAGACTTCACGATCCGGACATGTTGCGGGACCTCCGGCTGGAGATTCTGGGAGTGCTTCGAGACTATGGATGGATCCGGAGCGACGCCGAGCTTTTTGACGGAGTTGCCGACGTATCTCGCCGGTGCGCCGAAGGGGACATCGAGTACGCCGAGACCTATCACCACGCATACCGTCTCGAGTCGTTTCACCGGGCGGGGCACTGGGCGTCGGTCGTGAACGTAATGGAGAAGATCGTGGGCGGCGAGGTCTTGCCCCATCCCAACAAGATCGCGCGCCTATGGTTTCCGCAATACGTCGAGCACACCACCCCGGTGCATCAGGACTTCGTGCACTTTCAGGGTTCATACGACACGTATACCTGCTGGTCTCCGGTCGGCGACTGCCCGATCGAGCTGGGCGGGCTGGCGGTTCAGCCGGGTTCGCACAAGCGAAACACCGTCTTCGATCACCATTTCTCGCTGGGCGCGGGCAGTCTGACCGTCGATACCGACGAGCACCAGGGAGACTGGGTAACTACGGACTATGAAATGGGGGACGCCCTGATCTTCCACAGCCTGACGCTGCATCAGGCGCTCCCCAACGTGACCGAGGACCGGCTGCGAGTGTCGCTTGACAATCGCTACCAGGCGCTCGGTCTTCCCATCGCCGAGCAAATGCTCGTGCCGCACCTCAGCCCCCATAGCGCGCTTACCTGGGAACAGGTCTACGAAGGGTGGAAGTCGACCGATCTCCAGTACTACTGGGAAAAGCTCGACCTGGAAGTAGTGCCGCGGGATGGGAGCTATTCCGAGAAGGGCTTCGCGGAGGCGCTTGTGCTCGCCGGCGAGGGCGACGCGCGGGCCGAGCTGCATCTGGAGCGAGCGATCCAACGTGATCCCGATTCCGACCAGGCGAAGGCCGCAGATAAGGTGTTGCGAAGCCTGGCCGATAGCAGTTCTTAGAACGGGACAGTGGGCGAATAGTCGGCATATCGGCGGGCCGTGACCATCTCGTTTGGACCCAACTCTCCCCTCGAAGCAGTGAACAGCCGTTGGATCTCGGTGGCGGCCATGCGCCGTTTAATCTTGACTCGCTCCAGCGTGACACGCAGGTCGTCGCCCCGGAGAGAGGCTGATCGTTAACCTCGCTGGTTTGGACTGCGCACCGGTCGCTCTCAGAGTCGAACCAGCATACGCGCATCGTACGACCCGAATTCGTGTCGTTGGTGAGCGTAACTAGCTCATACCGCGCACTTGCCAACTTGGTCTAGCGCGCCACTCTGCTTGCGCTCCGTGACCCCAGTTGACTGGCACGTTTTAGGGCGTCGCTGACGTAGGGGGCCTTCGGTCGTTTCTGTGGCGAGTCGTCGATATGCCGCGTCCGGCAATGCACATGGACACGTCTGGGGGATTGAAAGAGCTGCTACCCATGTTCAGCGTGCTGGAGGTCTCGGAGAGCAACGTTGGAACGCTCGAGGGGCCGACAACACTCGCGACGGTACTCTGTGACGAACAGGCGTGCTCCAATGCGGTAGAGTTCGATCGGCGCCTGAATGCCCGGCCCGGTTTCGTCGACGGCGGTAGCCCTATCATCATTGCCGTCCAACGTGAGCGAGCGGCTTTCCTTCACTGGGGCGGGCTAAGAGGATTATCGAAGATGCAATTCAAGCAGCATGAAGCCGAAGACGTCATCGAACACCCCGGTCTGCACGAGGGCGACGGCCTGGTCACGCGCCGGAGGTTCTTCAGGAGCGTGACCAGACTCCCCGTTGTCTCGGAGGTGTGGGAACTCCCGCCGGGTGCAAGCGAAGGATCGCACATTCACGGAGACGAGAGACCTCTGGAGGAGTTCTACTACTTCATCGAAGGACAAGGTGTCATGTGGATGGATGACAATGAGTTCCCTGTTGGCCCCGGCGACGCGGTGCTCGCTCCCTCGGGCGTTGACCATGGCTTCCGCAGTACCGGCGACGTTCCGCTCAAGCTCGTGATCATTTGGGGTAAGCCTGCGGAATAGCGGCCGCCAACTGATTGATAGAATCCCGCCAATGCAGGATTCGGCGAAACGCCTGTCTTAAAGAGAGGACTCGTGTAATGGCGACTTTGCTTGCGCCAACCTCGCATCTCGAGATCGCAAAGCAGAACCTCACCGAGGTCGGATACTGCATACTTGCCAACGCCCTAACCGAGGGCCAGCGCGCCGAGTTGGTCGAGCGGCTTACCGAACAGGCTGCCATCGAAAAGCGCGAGGGGCTTGCGTTCGAGGACGGCGGTCTCCGTCAACAGTGGGGCGACTTCCGGGACGAGACGGGTCGTGACCGTCGCGAGCTGTTCCGTGCCGAAAGCGGCGGCGTCAACCAGCGCGTGTGGATGCTCGTAAACAAGGGCCGGTGTTTCGTCGATCTTCTCTATCACCAAGACGTGCTCGCGCTGACGCGGTCGGTAATCGGAGAGGAGTTCCAGCTGTCGAGCCACGGCACCAACATCGCTCGTCAGGGCGGAGTCGAAATGCCGCTTCATACGGATCAATGGTGGATGCCCGCGCCAGTGGACCCGGCGTCGGACCAGTTGCCGGTGGGAAGTCTCACCCGCACTCGATTCTCCGCGGCTCCCGAATCGTCGCCTCGATTGATAGCGCCCGCCGCCTGCGTAAACGTGCTCTGGATGCTCTGCGATATTTCGGAAGAGAACGGAGGCACGCGGCTCGTGCCCGGCAGCCATCTGAGCGGCCGCCAGCCTACGCCCGCCGATGACAGACCCGAAGACGTCGTTTCAGCTCAGGCGCCCGCGGGCTCGGCGTTGATTATCGACGGCCGGCTTTGGCATGGCACGGGCGCGAACCGCACCGACGGCGACCGGCTGGTGGCGCTAACGACGTTCTGCGGGCCGCAATTTCGACCTCAAGAGAACTACACCCTGGGCGTCGCCGAACACGTCCTTCAGGAAGCCGATTCGCATTTGCGGGGACTTCTCGGATTCGGCGTCTGGAACGGCTACGGTCGCACCGGCGATCCCACCGATCAATTCGTGGGGCGATCGACGATACGGCAACCCATCTCGCAAAACTAGCGCCCGACCGTAGAACCAACCGGCGCGGCAAAGGCTTCGGAGACGCTCTAACTCCAGCTACCTGCACGGAAGTCCGGCACGCTAATGGCTTCGCCGCCGCGTTCTATGGAGACCTGCGAAAGCAGTCCCGGAAGGGTCATATCGACCGCGCGGTAGACATCGATCGCCGGATCACGCTTCTCGCGTATGGCCTGAAGGAACTCGCCGATCATGTGATATTCGCCCGCGCCGTGGTCGTGTCCGTGAACGTCATCCGGGACCTCTGTCCAGCAGGCCGGAAGGTACTCTCCTTCCAGGTCGCTTAGTGGACGCCATTGATAGGGATCGGTGTCTATAGTCTCGCGAGTGGTGGAATCCGAGCCAAACTTCTCCAACCAGATTTTGTCCTGATCACCTAGACCTCGGGGACCTTCGTAGCAGCCGCTCGTACCCTGCAGTGAGCTATAGCCGGAGCCGTGAGGCCGGTTGGACAGCATGTCGACTCTTATGCTGACCAGGGCTCCCGAATCGAGCTTGCATAGCATCGTCGTCGTGTCCTCAGCTTTGTTCTCGGGGCTGGTGTGTACCCCGCTCCCGATGCACATGACCGAGGCGACCCGTTCGTCGAACCAGTCCAGGATCGGACCAAGGCTGTGTGTGCCGTAGGTGCATCCGTTGACACCGACCTGCCACACAGTGCGCCAAGTCGGACCGCCGTCCTCCCCATAGTGAATGGGCTTGATGTCGTGGATGTATTGACCTTCGGCATAGTAGACGTCACCAAATAATCCTTCGTCGACAAGATTCTTGATGAGGATGTTCTTGGGGGAGAAACATGCGTTCTCGCCGAGCATGTATAAAACGCCTGCGTCCCGCGCTGCTTCGACGCCATCTACCAGTTCACGGCATTGCTCGACCGATACAGCCGCGGTCACCTCACTAACTACATGTTTGCCCGCTTCGAGCGCCTGCAGCGTGTGAGGTACATGAAGGTGCATTGGCGTAGCGACAACGAGGATATCGATCTCGGATTCAAGCAGTGCTTGATAATCGGTGAATCGCTCGGCTACGCCGAATCGATCCGCCTGGCTGTTGAGAAAGTCCTCGCTTCTTGCGCAGAGGGATGTAACCTCGGCGCCGTGGGCGCGGAAACCCGGGATGAGTGACGTTCCACGTTGTGCGCCGACGATTCCAACCTTCGGATGATCGTTCATTTGCGCTCCTCCGCTATGGGGACAACTCTGGTATCCGGTTCCTGCTCTGGCTCCTACGGTGTGCCCTACTCCGCGTCATACTAACTCGATTGCGGGAAGCGGCAGCGAGGATTACGGCGTTCGGATCGGAAGCCTCAGCTCCAGGGCCAGACCGACGCCGTCGAGTATTTTGTCCGTCGCGCTCTCGAGGTCCTGACAAAGCCGGTCGAAGACTCGCAAGGCGTTAGCCTCATCGTTCCCAGGTCCGGAAAGGCGCAGGTAGTAGCAGCCCGCGAAAGCGCAGGCGAGCGGAAACATGGGACAAGCCGGCCGGGCTTTGAAACCCATCAGCGTCAGGGCGTTGCCGTCGCGAAACCTCACTGAAGTCTTTCCGGGGCGGGCTACGGGCCTCACGTGTATGAAATGCGCGGACTGACCGTCTTCATCGCGCCGGCTTAGAACTATCTCGTGACGTCCGGCGCTTCCACGCCGGAACTCCTGGTGCCCCGTGCGTCCGTGCGGATCGTTGCCGTCCAACCCTCGCAAATCATCGCTCCCGTTTGGTCCATTCACTTGCTACAGCGGAATCCCGAAAGGCAAGTAAACTACTGGTATACTAAGTAAACTTGCAATATAGGGGCCTACTCGAACTTTAGCCGCTTGGCCTCTGGAGGTTCATGATATGTCCGAATATGCGAATCCCGACGCTCTTGTTTCTACCCAATGGGTTGCGGACAATCTCGGTGACCCGGGCCTCGCGATAGTCGAGGTTGACGTGGATACGACCGCGTACGAGTCCGGTCACATTGCGGGCGCGGTGGGATGGAACTGGCAGTCTCAGCTTTCCGACAACGTGCGGCGCGACATCGTCGCCCGCGCCGAGTGGGCGGAGCTGCTCGGCGAGTCCGGCATCGGCAATGACACCCGGGTCGTCCTTTATGGCGACAACAACAACTGGTTTGCGGCGTTCGCGTACTGGCAGTTCAAGATTTACGGCCATGACAATGTCCAGCTTATGAACGGTGGAAGGATCAAGTGGGAGCAGGAGGGGCGGACGCTCGGCACCGACGCGCCCGACATCGCGCCGGCGTCGTACAACGCGCCCGATCCTGACCTATCCATTCGCTCGTTCCAGAATCAGGTGCTGGAGGCTCTGGACAAGGACGTGGAACTGGTCGACGTCCGGTCGCCCGCCGAGTTCACGGGCGAAATCATGGCGCCTCCCGGTCTGCCCGAGACGGCGCAGCGCACAGGACACATTCCAGGAGCCGCCAATATCCCGTGGCTCGAAGCGGTAAACGAAGACGGCTCCTTCAAGTCCGCCGACGATCTCGGGCAGATTTATGGTTCCCGGGGCATAACGGGCGACAAGGACATCATCGCGTACTGTCGCATCGGCGAGCGCTCGTCTCACACGTGGTTCGTGCTCAAGGAGCTGCTCGGATATACCAACGTAACGAACTACGACGGTTCGTGGACTGAGTGGGGCAGCATGATCGGGATGCCCATCGAAAGATAGGCGCTATCCGCGGACTCGTTTAGCCGGCGAAGGTCTCCGGCGGTTGGCGGCTTTGGGTGTTGCCGAATGCTGATTTGCGCTTCACCCGAGCTAGAGATTCGGGAGTCACGCAGCGCGATTCCTTGCACGGCGGTTGACACTATCGGCGGCCGGAACGTCACCCCGTTCTCGCGGGGCGGTCCGCTCTTTTCGAAATAGCCGCACGGCACTTTGGCTCGGAGCCGTCGCCATTTGTACACGACGGAAATATGCGGTGCGCAATTCGCGCGCATTGGGTCTATCCTGCGATCCAACGCTCTCTGCATATATCCCGTAGCCGAATAACGTCAATCGGATCCGGCGGCGGGAGGAGGAATGACAATGGCGCCGCAACGAATCGGGTTGATCGGCACTGGCGACCAGGCGCGCTCCTACGGCGCGCACATAGCGGCGAATCCACGACAGTTCACGTTTGCCGCGGTCGCCAGCAAGAGCCAGGACCGCATGAACTCCTACGCCGACGAATTCGGCGTACCGGCCGGCGCGCGTTACGAAAACACCGAAGCTCTGGTGGACTCCGGCGTGCCGCTCGACGGTCTGATAATCACCTCGCCCGACACGACGCATGAGGAAGTGGCGCTTGCTTCGATGAAGCTGAGAATTCCCCTATTGCTCGAGAAACCGATCGCCGACTCCGTGGACGGCGCCTACCGGGTGGCGCGCGCCGCCGAGTCTGCCAGAGTCGATATAACAGTGGGGCTCGTGCTCAGGTACACGCCCTTCTACGCAAAGATAAAAGAGCTGATCGATGACGGCGCTATCGGCAGGCTTACCCAGATCGATGGCCGCCTGGTCCTGAAATACACGTTCGCGTCGACCCATTTCATGCGGTCGCACAACCGGCACCGATCGGACATGGGCAGCTTTGCGCTCAGCATGTGCGGCCATGATTTCGACATCATCAACTGGTATGTCGGCGACCGGGCCACTCATATAGCGTCGTTCGGCGGCCTCAACTACTTTCTTCCACGAGATGACGCCGCGACGCGCTGTTCCGAATGCGATCGGGCCGCGATCTGTCCGTTCTACGGACCACATGCCTTCGCCGACCGGCCGCCCTCGCCGTATACCGACACCTGCGTCTATCACATCGACAAGGACATCGTCGACAGCCAGCACTTCATGATCGAATATGCGAACGGCGTGCGCGTGTCCTTTTCGGCGCTGTTTCTGGGGCACCGGACCCGGCGGGAGCTGCTGATCGTCGGTGACGAAGGCGAGCTGCGGGCCGATCTGGACCGGAACGAGATCGAGGTCGACCGGT
Source organism: Chloroflexota bacterium (assembly GCA_965218195.1). Lineage (GTDB taxonomy): Bacteria > Chloroflexota > UBA11872 > UBA11872 > VXNJ01 > JAPOVO01. Next base: position 2,299,292 of record OZ244593.1, on the reverse strand, counting down.
TCCGCCCCCAGCAGTCCTGGCGATTCGATCTCAAAGCCGCGTCCAGCGGTCCGCTCGGCATCCCCGGCCTGATGGACGACTTGAGAAACCGCATCGCGGGGATCGAGGGAGAATCGACGGCTACCGCCGAAGCGGGCAGGGAATCGGTAGTAGTCGGAATCGGCGGCGACGAAGCGCAACTGGAAAGGCGGATCGTCGATCTGGACGGTCTTCGCGCGAAGGGCGTGGCCGCCGCGGGCTAACCGTCGATTCCTCCAAAACAACCCCGATTACCGAATCCGCAACCGGTCCCGGCGATCAAGGTGGGCCGGATGCCGGAATCACGGTAAGCGCGCTGAGTACGAGTTATATTTTTTGACGGTGTGGGTGAGATCGCTCCACGTTTATCTTGCCATCCCTCAAAACAGCGGTGGCGCTTGTTATCGATTCCTTCGGGAGTTCATGAAACATGTCGGAAGTTGCCGAATTCGAATTTCGGGCAACTATCGTCAAGCAGGGACCCAATCCCTGCGTGGATATTCCGGAGCACGTCAGCCGCGCGTTCCGGCCCTGGACACGGTCCAGTCGGATACACGTCGAGGGCCGGCTCAATGACACGCCAATCCGTGGGACATTGATATCAACCGGCGCCGGACGGCATCGCTTTTTCGTGAATGGAGGCATGAGGAGCGCCGCCGGAGTCGCCGCCGGCGACTCGGTTGCGTTCGCCCTCAAGCCCGTCGGCCCCGACCACGTGACCGTCCCCGCAGACATTATGGAAATGCTGCGGCGGACTAAAGGCGCAGAGTCCGCATTCGAGGCTTTGTCACCGTCTCACCGCCGGGAGCTGCTGCGGTATGTCGACGACGCCCGGACCCGCCAAACTCGCGTCAAGCGGACGGCCCGCATGATCGAGACCATCCTCGACGAACGCCCCCCGGCCGAACGCCGACATCGACAGCGGCCGCTCTGGGTTTGTCCCGAGTGCGGCAACGAGTTCGTCAACAAGAACCAGTACCACTCTTGCCAGCGTTATACGCTGGCGGACCTGTTTGCCGGCAAGCCTGCGCGCATACGCAAGCTCTTCGATAGGTTCCTCGGCATGGTGCAGGAATGCGGCCCCGTCAAAGTCCTGCCGTCCCGCGATAGCGTTGTGTTGATGGTCCGGGTCCGCTTTGCCCGGGCCGTTCCCAAGACGCGATGGCTCGACGTGGGGTTTTGGTTGCCGCGTCGGTGCGAAGACTCCCGCTTTCACAAAGTCGAGACCATCTCGCCGAATACACACGTTCACGTCTTGCGGGTGACCAGGTGTGAGCAGCTAGACTCGCGGGTCGCGGGCTGGCTTCGAGAGGCCTACTCGGTCGGCTGTCAGGAGCATCTGCTCTAGCCCCACCATTGTGGAGCGTTGACTCCTTAAACGCGCGGGGCGACGCTGCAGCGAGAACGCCGTCGCTCAACCGATACGAAGATCGCCGACGGGATAGGTTCTCAGCGACGTTCGGCTGCTTCGTCGGAGCAGCGCCAGGGCGACGGTAAGCGGTCCCAGCCGGCCCACGAACATGAGAGCGCTCATGAAAATTTTCCCCCATGGGCCTAGCGAAGCGGGCACGCCGGTGGAAAGCCCGATCGGTCCCAGGGCTGAAATAGAGTCGAACAGCGATGGAACGAGGTGTGAGGAAAGCGACTGCAAGGCGAAAACAATCGGCACGGCGATTGCGATCCATCCCCCGTACAGGAGCAGCAGGGTAACCGCGACGTAGATTCGGTCGGGGGAAACGGTTCTGCCGAACGCCTCCGCGTGCGGGCGGCCGAGGAGGCCGGCGCGCATACCCGCCACGAGAGCGCCCAGGGTATTTACCTTCAATCCTCCACCCATCGACGCCGACGCCGCGCCGATGACCATGAAGATCATGAAGAATACAAGGGTGAGCTCTCCGACCTTCGCGAACGCTACCGTGGAGAATCCCGCGTTGCGCACTGTAACCGCCTGGAATACCGAGTTGACGACTTTGTGCGCCAGCGGCATTTCGCCCAGGGTTGCCGCGTTCGCAAATTCCAGGACAAGAAATCCGAGCGCGGCCAGGGGCCAGAGTACGAAGTTGGCGCTGAGGATGATCTTCGAGTCCATCGTGAGCCGGCTGAACCTTCGCCTGCCAAGCAAGTCCAGGACCACCAGGAAGCCAAGATCGCCGGGTACGATCATCGCCAGCATCGTTAGCAGGAACAGCGGCTTGAGCGCCGCCCCCTTGAGGCTCCGAAAATCGCCCATCAAGTCGAATCCGGAACCTGTATACGCGCTTACGGCGTGAAAGACCGCCGACCAGGCTGGATCTTCGGATCCGATGGTCGGATCGTTTGTAAGCTGGGCAAAGAGAAGCAAGGCCCCGATCCCCTCCACCAGCAAGGTGAAGATGATCAGCCGTCGCGCCAGCCTTGGCCCGCCTCCGATTCTCCTGAACGACAAAGACTCTTGAAACACGCGGCGCTGGTGGATAGTTATCGTTCGGCCGAGGGCGAGAAACAGGACTATCGCCCCGCCCATGAAACCCAGTCCGCCGACTTCCATCAGCACGAGAATTACGGCCTGTCCGGCGCGGCTCCAATGCGTGCCGGTATCGACTACAACCAGACCAACGGTGCCGGCCGCCGACGTGGCTGTAAAAAGCGCGTCGTGAAATGGGGTGAATTCGCCTGAAGCGCTCGAGAATGGCAGCGCGAGCAGGATGGCGCCGGCCGCGACGATTATCAGGAACCCCGCAATCAGGGTTAGCTGCGGATTCAGGGTGCGGGCGCGCCTGCGAAATGGCTCGACGACGAGGCGAATAGTCTTCCTGCGCCTGATCGGAACGATTGCTTCACGCATTGACTAGCTATGTCCCGTGCCGCGGGGCGGCTGTCTTGGTTTGGCGGTCCCCGAACTTGTTACTTTAACTGGGAACTAGCTGATATAGACCGGCTGCAAGCCGCCACCTCGCGTCCTGGGCGTTCACCGTCTGAAGCGCGGTCATATAATGCCCGGCGTCTTAGTTTGGGTCGCGGCGAGCGCCAGAAGAGTGCTCCTCAAGACGCTTGACGAGGCCGCATTGCCGGAGTTGCGCGGAATTCGCGAGGTGCGAGCACTATGAAGGGGCGCAGGGTTCGAATCACTCTACGGATCGGCTGCTTGCTGGTCGGTGCCGGCCTTCTCGCCTTCATCGGCTATGGCCTCTACTACTTCATCATTGACGACACGGACCCAGACTATCCCTCGGTCGTCGACCGGATGGTTGCCGCAGGATCGGTGATAGCCGCAATAGTCCTGGTCGTTCTATTTCTCGCAGTCTTGCGCCGGCAGCTGGCCGAGCGCCAAAGCCGACCAGTGCTAACGCGTCCGGATATGAGCGACCTCATCGTGGTTACGACGCAGTCCATTACTGACCGGCGGGTCGTGCGAACTCTTGGTCCGGTGATAGGCAATACCATCCGCGCGAGTCACGTAGGCGGTGATCTGATGGCGAAGTTGCGGTCGATAATAGGCGGGGAAGTCCACGAGTATACGAAGCTGCGGGACGAATGCCGTGAACTGGCGCTGCACCGCATGATGGAGCACGCCGAGCAGCTTGGCGCCAACGCCGTGCTGAACGTGCGGTTTACGATGTCGATTGACATGCGCATTGGCGGCGCGGCCGAGATGCTGGCCTACGGTACGGCGGTTGTCGTCGAGCCGGAGACGCCCTAACGCTTTGTAAGCGGCTTTCGCGGGCGGCGGCTGTCCGCCATGCGCCGTCCAGAGCGCTTCTACGGCGTTGCTGTCGCGGCTGAACAGCCCGATTGATGTTTATCTGGGACTCAACTCGAAGTGCCTCGCGCCGCTTCTTCGACTTACTCTCCCGCAGCCTCGGCGAACTCCTTGAACGCACGCATCGACTTCATCGTTTGCCTTGGAAACATCGGTCGCATCACAAACGAGGCGATCTTCCAGAAGCCGGTGAATCGAAACTCATTTTCAGTTACCCAGCGAGTTCGATCGGGACTCTCCTCGACAAAGCGATTGACCATGCCGTTCCAGGCGTGGTCCGCCTCGTAAATTCCGGCAAATACGTCCGGCAGGTCGCGATGGGCCACCGTTTCGATCATCTCCAATTCTCCGCGGCCCCGTTCGAACACCAGCCGCGATTTCGCTCCCGGTTGCCCCGGCTCGCCTTCCAGGTGTTCGAAGCTTTTCAAGCCGTCCATCCACTTGAACATGTTGTCGGGATCGTCGAACAGCTCGATCACTCGCCCGCGCGGCAACTCGATCACGATCTCACGGGTGTACTTCTGTGCTTCCTCCAGCATTTTTTTAACTTTGTAATATCGGCGAGCCGACCTCCCCGCCTCGCACCGCACTTCTCGCAGCCGCGCACCCAACTCGCCCCATCTAGAATATGCGACCTTGCGGGTGACGATGTGTTTGGATGGGAAGGAGCGGGCCGTGTTCATTGCTTACAAGCCGGATCGGGTTTACAAGGACGTTGGCACGAGGCGGCAACTGTTCATCGACGACGATGTCGTCGCGGTCGTCAAGAACGTCACGCGCCGTATGCACACGCCGGAGAAGCACCCCGCCAACCCTCTAATTAAGCGCGACCGGCCCTGGGAAGTTGTGCCGATGTTCCGGTCGCCGACCTACGGAGTGCAGTTCGACTCCCAAGACAACCTCTACAAGTGTTGGTACGAAGACTATTACGGCGCGTTCTCCACTCCGCGGTCCTGGAACAGAGATCGTGTGTATTACGCGACTTCGGAGGATGGCGTTTCATGGAAAAAGCCCAATCTCGGCAAGCTCGAAGTCGACGGTCGCGACACGAACGCCTGCTTCAGCATTCCGCCGTATGAGTGGGCGAGCTGCATAACGGTCATACAGGACCCGAGCGAGTCCGATCCTTCTCGCCGCTACAAGATCGCGTACTACAAGCTAACGGATGCCGGCAGAGGGGCGTCGCGCGGCATGTCGCAAAACCAAGTCGAAGGGCTCAGCATCGCGTTCTCGCCCGACGGAATCGACTGGACCCCTTATGAGGGGAATCCCCTCATCCCGGAGTGGGGAAGCGACGTAGAGGTATTGACCTACGATCCGATCGATAAGAAATATGTGCTCTACGGCCGCTACGGCGGACAGTCGGGCAGCTCGGCGCATCCCGATCACGATGCCTGGTTCGCTCCCGTATATCCCAACGTGCCCGCCGGAATGTGGGGCATCCGCCGCCGCGTGTATCGCCTCGAAAGCCAGGACTGCATCAACTGGGTCGACCCCGCGCTGGTGTTCAATCCGGGGCCGGACGACAACGTCGACGACAGCTATTACTGCTTCGTACCGTGGCGGGCGGAGGAAATGCATCTCGGTCTGCTTTGCGTCTTGCATCAGGTCGACAACGAGATGGACATCTACCTGCACCATAGCCGGGATGGACTCGATTGGAAGCGGTTCGTCACACACCAGCCGTTTATCCCTCGCGGACCGGCGGGCGGCTACGATCAGCACGGCGTAGAGATGCCGATCCAACCGCTGGAAGTCGGCGACGAGCTGCGTTTCTACTACGGCGGCATGAGCGTCCACCACGACTTTTGGTATCTCGCCGAGCAGCAGGGGCTAGACCTGCCCGAAGCGCACGATCCCGAGCTGGTCATGAACGGGCATACGCTCAACCTTGCCACGCTGCGGCGGGATGGATATGTCTCTTTCGACGCGGGAATCCGGGACGGTTACGTGGAGACCAAGCCGGTGTTCTCGACGGCCCCAAGATTGTTTGTCAATGGCAAGTGCGCGGAGGGTGGATACATCGCAGTCGAGATCATGGACACTTGGGGCAACGTCTGGGACGGCTACAGCCGGGACGACTGCCGGCCTTTCTCTGGGGACGACGTTAACCATCACGTCTCATGGTCGGACGGCGGCGAGGTGAACAAGATCCCCGGCTCCATTAAGCTGCGTTTTCATCTGCGCAACGCGGAGCTGTACGGCTTCCAATTCGCGGAAGGATAGCCGTTACCGGCGCTCGCGCATGTATAGAGGGAAAAGGATGCAGCCGCCCGACCTTGGCTTAGCTCATCAGGCTTCCCGTTCGCTTGAGACGACGCGAAACGAGTAGATATCCGCATTCCGCATCAGGATCTTCAGCTTTCTGTAAGGCGTCGCCGACGGCAGCGATTCCTCGTCGGCGGGCATCGGGAGCAATGGATCGCTCCGCCAGGTCACGCGATGGCGAATGGCATCTCCAGTGAAGATGTCGCAATCATCCCAGCCGCGGCCCGGCAGGGCCGCCCCGGTCTCGTCGGTGACCGCGACCTTGACGTAGCCGTCGCTTCCACACGTGGCGTTGACGATGAGCCGGTCGCCGGCCGCGACGAAGGGCTGCGTGTCGAGCATTCCCTCGCGGACGGCATTGGCCCGTAGGGAAACGAACCCATCCAGGCGAAGATTCGCGAGGCCGAGTCCGTAGCGCACCTCGTCGTCATCCCAGGCTTCGGGAACTTGCAGGCCTTCATACTGCCCAACGTACCACCAGTCGTGATGACACCACGAGCCTCCGTAGTAAATCCGAAGCTCGTCGCCCACGGGAATTGCGTGAACGCCGTAAGCCTGCGTCTGGTCCCACGAGCCGGGCGGGCCCGGTTGGAGCCAGGACCAGCCGGGAGCCAGACGCCGCCAGTTACGACCGTCACGGCTGTGCATGAGTTGAACGTCGTTGTAATTCTCGACCATGTGAAAGACGTAAAGGAAGCCGATCCACTGGCCGCCCAGGTCGTATTGGGTCATGCCGTAGAACGAATCGTCGATATTGTCGAGGTCCGGATCGGGCGCGATGATGAGGCGTGGCGTGCTCCAATTCACAAAGTCGCGGCTCTCGCACTGGAATATCCGTCTTCGGTTGCGACGGCTGGCCACGCCCTGCATCCTGTCGAAACGAGGGCCGCCCGATACCTCCCATACGTCCACGGAAGGCAGACGCGGCGCCCGTCCCTGCCACGGATGGCGTGTGTTCAGAAGGTATGTCTGCGTCGCCTGATCGAAAGTCACGATCGTAACGTCACTCAGCCGGTTCTTGAGGTTGCCGAAGACCGGCGGCTCCTCCGCCGGCATCCAGTGGACTCCATCCGGCGAGTACGCCAGGCGAATCTCTTGATTATCCGCCGCTTCGGGCGGCGAGCCGGCTGGAATGAAGCTGTGCATCGCTTTGTAGCGTCGCGCCGCATCGGTCTCGAGAGGATCGTCAAGCACGGTCATGTTCCAGACCGACCCGTAGCCGGCGCCTCCGAAAACGCCGTTGGTGTCGCGCCCATCCACTTCGATCAGCCCCATCGCCGGTTTTTCCCAAGTCAGCCCGTCGTCGGAGCACGCATAAAGATGCGTGTCCTGCGTGTAGTCCCAGGCCATGATCGAGCCGCCCTGCGCGGCGTGCCTGGCGCGATCGAATTTCCAATCGGAGTAAAGACAGCGAAATTGTCCTGAATCCGCGTCGCGCCATAGCGCGAAATCGGCGGATCCGAAATAGACGAAATGCTCCCAGGGCTTGTCCTTCTTGATCAGCGGGTTAGCATCGACCTTCTCCGGTCTGTGGATGTTGCGCGTGAGGTTGTGCACTGATTCCACAATGCCGTCGTCAAAGAAGAACTGCGGCTGGTCATCGATAACTAACAAGGTCGTATCCAGGTCGGTCATGAAAGTCCTCTCCTACATGAGAATCGAATTACACCTTGTCGAACGGGCTTTGCCGCATGAATACCCGCGGTGCGCCTTTGACGAACGAAGGATCGTGCCGCGTGCCGATGGATCCTGTATATAGAAACACGGGCATCTCGCTGTCTGTGACCACGTTGTTCAGCATAGCTATCTAGCGCAACAGTGGAACGATTGCTGGCGGTTCCGGTCCGGGTCTTGATCATACCGACCAAGACTTAGACGCACCCACGGTATTCGCAAATTGGCAACGTGAGGGGATGTCCATCGTCAAGATTTTGCCAAGTCGTAATGACAGATGGGGAATCGACGCTGCGGGAGGTCTGAGGTCTATGAAGAAACAATTATCGCGATGCGGCCGCCTTTTTCTCTGGGACGCTGGTCGGGGCGCCTTCAGGGGTGTATTCTTCCGGGAACGTGGGGAGGGAGTGGCATTTTCGTTATTGCCTCAGGGGATCGCGAAGGAGGTCGTAGATTGATGGAAAACACAGCTGGAAGCAAACAATTCAGCAGGCGACGCCTGTTACATTCGAGTCTGGTACTCGGGGCGGGAGCGATCGGAGCCGCGGCGCTGGCTGGTTGCGGCGAGGATGAAGCGGCAGTCCCGGCGACGACCGCCGCTCCGGCTGCCGTGGCGACAACCGTGGCGGCCGCAGCGGCTCAGAAGACGGCTGTCACTCTGGTTCTATGGACCGCCGACAACGGCGAGGACTATGGTCCAGCGTTTAAGCAGACGCTGAAGGACTACGAGGCCAAGGCGCCACACGTGACGGTTGACGCGACGCTGATCCCGTTTGCCGACATCGAGCTAAAGCAAATCACCTCGCTGGCGGCGGGAGACGCGCCGGACCTCGGCTATACGCACTCACAGTTGAACGCAACCTTCGCCTTGAAGGGCATACTGCAGCCGCTCGACGAATTCATGAAGAACGACTCGGGCTTCGACCGCGCAGACTTCTTCGATGGCCCGCTGTCAGCCCTCTCGTTTCGGGGCAAGATCTACGGGATGCCGCAATATTCAGGCCCCGTCATCTTCGTTTACAACAAGGAGATCACTGACGGGCTTGGGCTCGGGGATCCGTGGGAGCTGTTCGAGCAGGGTGAGTGGACGATCGACAAGTACGACGAGATAGTCAAAGCGGGCACCTCGGGCAGCGGGGCGGACAAGGTTTTCGGCGGGAACGAGATCCCGAACGCCCTCAAGGTCTGGTATCTGTGGCTCTGGGGCCGGGACAATACAGTGTGGAATGACACGGTGACTGAGTCGCTCATGCACGAAGACTCAGCCGTTGCGGCCTGGGAGTGGATGGCCGCTCACGAGAATGACGAGACCTGGGCGGCCGGCGCGGCCCTATCTTCGTTTGCCGGTGGCGCCGAGGGAATGTTTAAGAGCCACAAGCTGGTCGTATACTTGGCCGCGCGGTGGGTGACAACTAACATTCCTAACGATTTTCCAGCCGCTACGGCACCCATGTACAAGATGCCAAACGGCGACGACACGGACCGCGACGGCACCGATGGGATCGCCATACACGTCAAGGCGAAGGCACCAGAAGAGGCTTGGCAGCTGATCAAACATTTGGGGACGGACTTCCAAGAACTGCTGCTGGCGGTGGGGTACACATCCCCGTGGACACGTTCCGCCCTGAACAGCGCGGCCTGGAGAAACTCGATAGTTCCCTGGGACAACATCGAGGCGCACAACGCGGCCGCCGAGCAAGTCCGTAGGGGCTTTTATCAGCCACCCGGGTATAACGAGATCAATACCCTCGTGAAGAACGCGTACAAGGAAACCACTCTTGGCCAGAAGTCGGCTAAGGATGCCTTCACCGCGATCAAGAGCGAAGTGGACTCGATCCTCCAAGAGAGCGCGGAATAACGGAACGGCGGCCCGGCCACGGCCGGGTCGCCGTTCTCAAAGAGGGGGCTCCGGGCAGCTGCGCAACGTCGATGCATTTCGCGCGGAGGCGATGTGGTTCATCCGTTCGCAACATTATGCTAAGAGGGGGAGTTTCGGTTTGAACGTCGTAATTGCCGCCCGGCGGGGGGCTCTGCGCCCCGCTCAATCAGGGCGCGAAACGCCATTGCGGCGGTTACAGATCGATATGCCTTGACATTGGTCGTTTCAGGCCGTCGTACAAGGAATCGGTGGCCGCTCAAGTTCCTGAGACAATACGGAACCGCCTACCTCTTTATCAGTCCCTGGCTCATCGGCATTGCCGTGTTCGCCGTCTTCCCATTGGTGTATTCGGTGATCGTGTCATTCACGGATTATGACCTGCTAACCCCCCCGAGATTCAACGGACTCGACAACTTTCGCCGCATGGCCGGCGATCCACGATTCATGACCGCGCTCGGCAACACCGCCTTCTTCACATTCATCTCCGTTCCGGCTCAGCTTGTGGTCGCGCTTGCCATGGCGCTGATGCTCAATCAACGCCTTAGAGGCATCAACATCTTCCGAACACTCTTTTACCTTCCGACCGTCACTCCCACGGTCGCCAGCGTGCTCGTGTTCATGTATCTCCTCAATCCCGATTTCGGACTTTTCAATACGGTTCTCGGATGGTTTGGATTCGAGCACATCAAGTGGCTGGATGATCCGCAGTGGTCTAAACCTTCGCTCATAATTATGAGCCTCTGGAGTGTGGGCGGCCAGATGATCATATTCCTCGCGGGCCTGCAAAGCGTCCCCGAGCCTCTATTAGAAGTAGCATCCATTGACGGCGCAGGTAGGCTGCGGAAATTCTGGCACGTCACCGTTCCCATGATCACTCCAACGATTTTCTTCAATGTCGTGCTGGGCATAATCTATTCGTTCCAATCCTTCACAACCGCCTTCATTGCCACCGGAGGCGGTCCGGTGGACTCGACCTTGTTCTACGTTCTGTGGATCTATCGGAATGCCTTTCAGAATTTCAGAATGGGATACGCTTCTGCAACAAGCTGGGTTCTTCTGGCAATAATCCTGGCGGTCACACTCGTTCAATTTCGAACCAGCCGCCGGTGGGTTTACTACGAGTCTGAGGACGGCTAGTCGATGAGCGCAATCGCCACACGACGCCGGACAAGAACCACGCTGGCCGGCCTGGTCGGCGTCGCCTCGATCCGCTACTTGATGCTCACGTCAGTTGCGGTCGTCTCGTCGGTGCCGCTCATCTGGATGATCTCCACGTCGCTCAAAGAGTCGGGCAATGAATTCCTGTTTCCGCCCCAATGGGTGCCGGACCCGGCTGTTTGGGCGAATTACGTGGACGTCTGGTCCAGGATCACCAATCTGTTGTTGTTCGTTTCCAACACCTTCATCGTCTCCGTACTCGCCACCGTTGGCACGGTGCTCAGTTGTTCTCTGGTGGCCTACGGATTCGGGCGGATGAGCTTTCCGGGTCGAAGTACCCTGTTCGGATTACTGCTTGCGACCATGATGCTGCCGGCGATAATCACTCTGGTCCCGACGTTCATACTGTTTAGGTCGCTGGGCCTGACCAACAGCCTATTGCCGCTGATCCTGCCATTCTGGTTCGGAGGAGGCGCCTTCGGCTCGGCGTTCTACGTGTTTCTGATCCGGCAGTTCCTCATGCAGCTTCCGCGCGACCTGGACGAGGCCGCGGTTATGGACGGAGCTTCGCACTGGCGCATCTATTGGTCGATCATCATGCCACTGGCGCGTCCCTCGCTCGCCGCGACCGCCATTTTTTCGTTCATCCATCACTGGAACGATTTTCTCAATCCGCTCATTTTCATTGACACCGAGCGCTGGCGGACGCTCGCCCTGGCGTTGCGGTACCTCATCAACCAGTTCACGTTTTGCTGCGCGCGAACGCCCACCCCATGGAACATTTTGATGGCCGCTTCCGTGGTGATGCTCGTCCCGATCCTGATTCTGTTCTTCTCCGCCCAGCGGTACTTCATCCGCGGAATCGCGCTGACGGGACTCGGTGGCCGCTAGAAGTAATCGATTTTCGGATCGAATCGCCGCTGGTCGTTAGCTCCATTCCGTAAACGTTATGTAAAGAAGGGCGGGAAGGGGATTGCCGCGAGTTAGAGTCAGATCGATAACTCATGACAGACAGGGCTAGTTTCCAAAGTGCCGCACCGGACATTCCAGTGACTGATAAATGGCGATAGCCGTCGAGCCACGAACATTTTGCCTCGCCGGTGTATTGACCCTGGCGTTTCTTGCTGTCGCTTGTCGCGTTGATCCGATATCGGAAGACTGCGAACCCCGGGTCTCATCGGTTTTCGAGGGGCTTACGGAACCACGCGGACTGACAGTGGGAAGCGACGGAGCCGTCTACGTTGCCGAAGTGGGACCTCCCGAAGCGGGCGGCCGGATCATCCGAATCGATGACGAGAAGGTCACTACTCTTCTTGCCGGGTTGCCGGTATTCACGCACGCTACCGAGGAGCGTGTCGGGGCCAGCGCCGTCGCGCTGCGGCACGACAAGCTGTACGTGCTGATCGGCGAAGGCTCGCAGCCTCCCAGCTCGTCGTTATTGCTTACGCGGGGCGAGGGCGAGTTCGAGGTAGTTGCCGACCTTCACGCTCATATTCGTATTGGCCACCCAAAATATGCGAATCGCATTGACCCGGCGCCAATTCCATCGAATCCCTTTGCGGTGGCTTATCACGACGCTCTGGATCTCTTTTTTGTAGTCGATAGCGGCGTCAATGCCCTCCTCTCTGTCGGATCCGACGGTGAGACGGACATCGTAGCCACGTGGAACGACAACCCTGTTCCCACCGGCGTAGCCGTCGGACCCGACGGCGACCTGTACGTGGCGCTCTTTAGCCCGCTGCCATACCTGGCAGGCAGCGGTTCGGTCGTCCGGGTGACTCCGGCAGGGGAAGTGTCAGAGGTTGTTGCGGACCTGACGACCCCGATCGGCGTGGCCTTCGACGCGGCGGGCGTGATGTACGTTCTCGAGTTTTCCAAGGGGTTCGACCCGGAGGGACCAGAGCTGTTCGGCCAGGAAAGCGGCAGGCTTCTAAGAGTTGGAGATGGCGGTAACGAGGTTATTGTGAACGGACTGGCGTTTCCGACAGGTCTCGCCGTGGCGCCCTCAGGCGCGATCTACCTAACAAATCACGGTGGGCTTTCCGCGCCCTATACGGGCGCCGTGCTTAGGCTGGAACCGTGTCCAGCGAGCTAATTCAAAAATTTGCGAGGCGTGCTTTGGAAAACGACTATGCCGCGCAGACTCGGCGAACATGCCGTCGGCGGCACGGTTATTCGGATGCGCCGGACGAGTAAAATATATTGACAGTCGCTCGTATGTATGTCGATTGGGTTTTGATCCTGCGGGATGATCGTCTACCCCAAGGAGACGCAGATGATGAACGGCTCCGCACTGCCGAGGCTCCCAAAGGCGGATGTCGAACGCCTTCATGACGCCTCCCTTGAAGTCCTTGCCGACAAGGGTATTGCCGTCTACGACGAGGAGTTGCGCGGATATCTTCTGAACGCGGGCGCGGTCCCCTCAAGCGATCAGCTTCTACGCCTGCCGCGCTCGCTGGTCGAGTGGGCGCTCTCGCAAGCGCCGCGAGACATACGCCTTTACGACATGGCCGGAAACGGCATAAGGCTGGAGGCGGGGTCCCGGTTTCTGACGACGCCCGGCGATTCGTTGCATTTCTATGACTCGGCCAGTGAAACGTTGCGTGATCCCCAGCTTGCTGACGTAGGTCCCTATGTCCGCCTCGCGGATGCGCTTCCCGAGATCGCCATGACGCGCGGTCAGCCAATGACGCTGGTCCAGCCTGAGGGCATTCTCGGAATCCTGCTGGTGACGGAACAGCTCTTGCTGAATACGACCAAGCACCACTTCATTTCGCCCATCGGTGTCGATATGGTCGATGTCTGGATCGACGTGGCATCAATCGTCAGTCGCGGCGAGGCCATCGGGAAACGACCATTCTTTAGTGCGATGATCTGCCCGGTCAGCCCTCTGCGTATCGGCATCGAGGGCGAACAGAAGCTGATCGCCCTGGCGAACCACAAGATCCCCATTGCTGCGACGTGCGCTCCGATCATGGGCGCAACCGCCCCCTACACGCAGGCGGGAACGCTGGCTTTGATGAACGCCGAGAATCTGGCAATCCTTGTATCCGCCCAGGTAGTGCAGCCGGGAACGCCCGTGTTCCTCGCGCCCGCGCCCAGTGTGATGGACATGGCTACGGCGGCGATCTGCATGGCGACGCCGGAGTTTTTCCAGATGCATCTCGGAGCAATGAGCCTGGCGGAGTATTACGGATTGCCCAACTACCACCAACTGGCGCACACCGACTCGCCCTCGCTCGATTATCAGGCCGGACTTGAGCGCGGTCTCAGCATGCTTGCCTGGTGGCTGGCCGGGCCGGCAATGATAGGTTCGGCCGGGCAGTTTCACAAAGCAACGGTGGCGTCGCCAGAACAATTGCTCATGGACGCGGAGTGGTATCGCCACGTTCGGACCTTATGCGCGTCGTTTGCGGTGAACGATGAGGAGCTGGCTCTCGACGAGATCGCGGATACCGAGCCTGGCGGGAACTTCCTGATCCAGCGCCGCACGCTGGCCCACCTTCGCGACGGGAGCGTTTTCAGCACCCAGGTATTCAACCGCGACTCACTGCAGGGAACTCCCCGTCCGGCTATCGAACGCGCCCGGGAGCGGGTGGCGGAAATCGTCAGCGCCCACTCGCCCGAAGTTCCACCGGACATCGCCGACGAAATCCGCGGTTATATCGGGGAGCGGCTTCGCAGCGCCGACAGGCGTGGCGAGTTGGAGCCTCACCAGTTCGATCGGTGAATCGAAGTCAGGATTTATGGGCGAAGGGTTTTACTCTCTACGCCGGCATCTCGCGGGCCTTTGGAGCCCGAGCCTCCCGGCCGGTTCTTGCCGGAGATCCAGTATTGGCGCTGCGGCTGAGAGGTCTTACCGTCTAACCGCCAATCAACGCCACTCGACGAGAGCCTTGGTGTAGGCCATGTCGATCAGGCGTTTCCCTCCTCCGATCAGAGGTGGACCGTGGCCCGGTAGCACCACGTCACACGTCATCCCACTCAGCTTCCTTAGCGTTTTCATATACTTGCCGCGGTCGTAATCGGGTCCGCCGGTCCAACCCAACTCAAGGCTCCTGCATTCGGGACCGACCTCGATCAGATCGCCCACGAACCAGAGAACCGCTTCATTCAACGTGACCTCGAAGACCATCAGTCCATCCGCGTGACCGGGGGCGGCTATGCACCGTACGGCGACGCCGTCGATGTCGATAACGCTCTCGTCCTCGACGATCACGTCGGTTTCGCATCGGTCGAACGGCTTGCTGACGACGTAAGGGATGCAGCGTTCGTCGCCGGCCGCCATGGCGTCGGCCGCGTCCTGACTTGCGACGATCTTCGTTCCACGTCGGCGGAGCCTGGCCGCATAGCTGGAGTGATCGTAATGGGCGTGAGTGACCAGCAGATGAGAAACATCGTCGGGTGAGAACCCCCAACTTCGGATATTGCGCTCCACCACTGGAAATGTATCTTCAACCATTTGTCCGCAATCGACCATGAACATGCTCGATCTGGTTTCAATCAAATACGAGTTTTCATGAATGCCGTAGGGGAAGCCGTTGACCAGGTAAACACCTTTGACGATCTGCAAGATTTCCTCCCGGTAGTTTTCCGATTAAGCCGTGACCGTACCTCTTGTAACGCAATAGGGCCTTGACGACAACACCTAGCGCCGCCTTGTGAATGGACGCGTCAGCACGGGTAGGCTTCACGCTCTCCTCGCAACCAAGAGTGCCGCGTTGACCATGATGAATACTGAGCCGGCGTTGTGCAGCACTGCGGCGCCCACGGGTGACAGCGCTCCTAATCCGGCCGCCACGAACGCGGCGGCATTGAGCGCGAGTGAGAAGGCGAGATTGAATTTCACTACGGACATGGACCGTTTTCCGAGGCCGATTGCGCTGGCGACCTTCGAAATGTCGTCGGTCAAAAGCGCTACGTCGGCACTCTCGATGGCGATGTCCGTGCCGCTGCGTCCCATTGCGACTCCCACGTCCGCCGTCGCCAGCGCGGGCGCGTCGTTTACGCCATCGCCGGCCATGAGGACCGTTTCGCCGCCGGCCTGGAACTTTCGAACGGTCTCCAGTTTTTGGGCCGGCAGGAGACCGGCGTGGACCTCCCCGACCCCCACCTCCTCCGCAATCAGCGAGGCGACGGCCTGGTTGTCGCCTGTTAGCAACACCGTCCTGCGCACACCTTGCTCCTCGAGCGCGGCAATCGCTTCCCGAGCGCCTGGGCGAATGGTGTCGCGAGTTGCCACCAACGCGGCCGGTTCGCCATCGACGCCGACGGTCAAGCAGGTCAGGCCCTGGGCGCGCAGGTCATTGGCGATTGGCCTGGCCGCCGCCGGCGTAGCGGGGTCCTCAAGAAGATAGTGGCTGCCAACGCTGACGGTTTGATTGGAGACCGAGGCGACCACGCCCCGCCCCGCCACGACCTCGAAGGTCTTCGGCGACTCGAGCTCGATGCCATCTGTTCGAGCGCGGCTGCTAAAAGCTCTCGCCAGAGGATGCGACGAAAGCATTTCCGCGCTCGCCGCCAGCTTCACAACCTCTCGCTCGCCGATGTCTCCGAGTCGGACAACTTCCTGCACTTGTGGACGCCCGGAAGTGATGGTCCCGGTCTTGTCGAACGCCACGGTTGTAACTCTGGATAGGGCTTCAAGCACGTCCGCGCCGCGAATCAATATCCCGTCGAGGGCCGCTCTCGCCATCCCAGCGACCAGCGCCGTCGGCGTTGCCATCACCAGCGAGCACGGGCAGGCCACAATCAAAATCGTTATCGCTCTATGCCAATCCCGAGTGAGGGCAAAAACGACGCCTGCGAGCAGAAGGATCGCGGGCGTGAAGTACCTGGCGTATCGTTGGGCGATCCGCTCGACCGGAGCGGATCGTTTTTGCGCCGCTTCGACCAGGCGCGCAACGCGGCTTATGGTGGTGGATTCGCCGGTTTCGGTGGCGCGAATTTCGATTACGCCTTCCACATTCACAGTTCCTGCGAAGACCTTGTCGTTGACTTCACGCCGGACCGGAACAGATTCGCCGATGATGCTCGACTGGTCCACCGAAGCGGAGCCGGTTACCACCAGGCCGTCGGCGGCAATCCTGTCGCCTTCCCGGACGAGAATCACGTCTCCCGTGGACAGCTCGCTTGCCGGCGCCTCCCGATACCCGGCATCCGTTTTCAGCCGCGCGACGTGCGGCGTCAGCTCAAGCAGACCGGCAACGGCGTCTCCCGACGCGTGTTCCGCAAGGTCCTCAAGCATCTTGCCGAAATTCATCATGAAGGCGACTACGGCCGCCGCCATAAACTCGTCACCAAGGATCGCCGCGATGATGGCGATGCTTACCAGTTCGTCGACGTTCGATCGCCCGCCGGCCAGCCCCCGCGCCGCTCCAACGAAAATCGGCGCCCCGCCCGCGAGCGCCAGGGCGAGCGCCATCGCCCATATCCACCGGTTTTCGCCCGTTGTCAGACCCGCCAGCCAGACCGTAAGGATGCCCAGCCCGGTCACGATAGTGAGGATGCTGCCCGGCATTGCGAGCAACTTGACCTGCCGTGCCCAAAAGTGGGACCTGGCGCTGACGTTCATCGACCTCTCATCCGGCGGTATTCACCCGTCGATCTTCGACCTGCCGAGCCACAGTTCGATGGAAGCTGTCGCAGATAGTCTATTGGTGCATTCAGATCACTCGGAGCGAAGAGCCTGGAGACGCGGGCCATCTATGTAGCAAACAACTACCGCTATATGATGCAAATTACTATGTCCACCGACTCTAATCCACTCGAATCCGACGCTTTCTGGGCCTGGTATGGAGAGTTCGGGTTTTCGGAGGACCTTTGGGACCTAGCGCCCCAAGAGGTCGAGAAGGTCTTGGCGCTCGCGCAACCGCCGGACAGCGCCAGCGTGCTGGACCTGGCGTGCGGCCCTGGTCGCCACTCGATCGAGCTAGCTCGCCGCGGATACCGGGTGACTGGCATCGATCGCACGTCGCTCTATATCGAGGAAGCCCGGCGTCGCGCCGCGGAATCGGGGCTCGAGGCCGAATTCGTGGTAGACGACATGCGTAATTTCGTTCGGCCCGGGGCGTTCGATCTGGCGATCAACCTCTTTTCCTCGTTCGGATATTTCGAAGACGAGGAAGATCATCGACGGGTGATCCGGAACGCTCACGCATCGCTCAGGCCCGGCGGCCGGTTGATCGTCGACATAGTCGGGCGAGAACCCATCGCCATGCGCTTCCGGCCGGAGGGCGTGACCCGCTACCCCGACGGAACGGTCATTATCGAAGAGCGGCGGATCGTAGATGGCTGGCGTTATATCGATAGCACCTGGACGCGGATTACCGATGGCGCGGCGTCTGCCTACAACATCCGAATGCGGCTGTATGGCGCGGTCGATCTAACGGCTCTCCTGCAAGACTGCGGATTCAGTGGCGTCGATGTCTTCGGCAGTCTCGACGCCACTCCCTATGATCTCACCGCACGCCGGCTGGTCGCAGTCGCCCGCAAATAGCTGGACTTTAAAACGCCGCATACCCTTTCGACTGCCGCACGGCGTTGATATAGCCTCTTTTCTCGAAGTCGTTCACGTTAAAAGCTGGAACGTTTGGGGGAGCATTGGGATTCAGCATCGGAGTAAGCGGGGTAGGCCGGTTTGCGCCGGGATTTATCTCGCTATTCAAGGCCCATCCACTGGTTGACGAGGTATGCGTCGCTGACATTAGACGCGGCCGCGCGGATCGCGCCGCCGCCGAGCGCGGCCTCAGTCGCACGTTCGGCTCCCATGAGGAGCTGTGCGGGAGTGACGTGGATGCGGTCGCTATCTTTTCGCAACGCCAATTGCACGGTCCGATGACCATCGAGGCGCTGGACGCGGGCAAGCACGTCTACTGTGCGGTGCCCATTTCTCAATCGATCGAGGAGATCGAAGCGATTGTCGCGCGGGTCCGAAGCTCGCGCCTCATCTATATGACCGGCGAGACGAGCTATTACTATCCGTCAACCGTGTATTGCAGAGAGCGGTTCGCCGCCGGCGACTTCGGGGAGTTTGTCTACGGCGAAGGGCAGTATCTGCACGACATGGTCGACTTCTACAACTCCTTTCGACATTCCGGCGGAAGCGACTGGAAGCGAGTCGCAGGCATTCCCCCCATGTACTATCCGACTCACTCGACGAGCATGATTCTCTCCGTGACCGGCGCCCACGCCACGCACGTTTCGTGTTTGGGGCGCGTTGACAGTCATGACGACCGAATCTTCCGAAGCGGTGCGAATCTCTGGGACAACGTCTTCAGCAACGAGTCAGCCTTGATGAGGACTTCCGACGGGGGAGCGCTCCGGATCAACGAGTTTCGACGCGTAGGCTGGCACGGTATCGCGTCGGTGCAAATGAGCTTGTTTGGTACGAAGGGCTGTTTCGAAGAGCAGGCCAACAGCCAGGTCTGGTCGAACCTGGAGAACCGTGAAGTGCAAGACCTTACGGAGACGCTGCGGGTAAACCGCGAGCGGGCTGATTCGAACGACGCGGTAGATTCGCTGAGCAAAGATTTGGCCGCGGGATTCTCCTCGGTCCATACGACGGACCGCCTTCCGGCGGAGTTCGACGGGTTGCCGAACGGGCATCTGGGTTCGCATCAGTTCCTCGTAGACGATTTCGCACGCAGCGTCGATACGGGGCTGCTGCCCCCGAATCACGTATGGAACGCGGCGCGTTATTGCATCCCCGGACTGGTCGCTCATGAATCGGCGAAAAGCGGGGGCGCTCAGATGGAGATTCCTGATTTCGGCGATCCACCTTCCGATTGGAACACGCTGTTTCCAGCCGGATAGGCGACGCGGGCGTGTTCCGGACGAGTATTTAGCCGGTCGATCCGGCGCGGGCCGAGAGTGGTCCGTTATGAACCCTCACGCCGAAACGCGCTGCGGTCCATATCTGCGAGTGTCGGTGAATCGCATCGGCGAGAAAAACTCCGGCGGATGGTATTCGGGTTCGCACTCTTTGCCCAGGATCTGGAAGACGATGTGCTGTCCGGCGTTGAACGAAGTGGCGGAACCCGATCCGCAGAATCCGCTGAGG
The DNA here is from genome assembly GCA_965218195.1 of Chloroflexota bacterium. Classification (GTDB taxonomy): domain Bacteria; phylum Chloroflexota; class UBA11872; order UBA11872; family VXNJ01; genus JAPOVO01. Next base: position 2,279,495 of record OZ244593.1, on the reverse strand, counting down.
ATGTAGAGCCGGTCGCCGTCCATGGGACCCACCACGGGAAACCAATCGGGCGCGACACCTACCGAGCCCGTCCACTCGTGGGCGACTCTCATAGGTATCGAACCCCAAATCCTGCTCAGCTCAGCGCACATGAACTTGGTAACGAATCGTGACGGGTCGATGCGCCCCGCCTCGTGCGGTTTGACGGGACTGTGGTCGGTTCCGAAAACTGTTCCGCCCTTGGGAATCTTGGAAAAGAAGCCCAGTCCCGTTATGACGCCGACTCCCGTTGGAATGGCCGCCGGCGCCGGCTCCGCGTATATGCCCTGGACCCGGTAGGGCCAGACGAGCCTGCGATCCGGATAGATGTCCAGCCAGCTATCGAAGAGGCGCTGAGTGTGCGAGTCGGTGGCGTTGACCACGTTAGGCGTCCGTATGTCGCCGCGGTCCGTGCGCACAAGATATCCGTCGCCGTCGCGCTCAACCGCCAGTGCGGCGGTACGCGTGAAAAGCCGCACTTTACCGCTCGCGATGGCGGCCTGGAGTATCCCCCAAACCCACTTGGCCGGGTGCCACGTCCCGGCTCCCACCGAGACCGCTCCGTCTAATTGCGACTCGGCTCCGCTCATCCGCTTGACTTCCTTGGGGTGCAACCGCTGGTAGTCGTCGTGACCGAGCTTTCCGGCCAGGGACAGCGCGGCCTCCACGTCGGTCCGGTCGGCTTCCTCGCCAATGTGAACTTGTCCCCGGCGAACGTAGTCGCACTCGATCCCTTCGTTCTCGATGGTCTCCAGTATCAACTCGTGGCTGGCGTGTAGCGCGCGCACGTAAACGTCCGCGAACTGACCGGCGATCTCCGAACATTCGTCCTCGGCGAGTTCCGGACGGATTTCCGGGAGGTATTTGAGCACCGATCGGTAGACGTAGTAACCGTGGTACGCGCCGCCCGCCATTACCACGTGACCGGCGTTTCGGCCCGCCGACCCGCTCGCGGGGTCCATCGAGTCGAGTATTACGAGATTGCCGTCTGCCTGCTTCGACCAGTGGTACGCGACCGACGAGCCGCCGAATCCCGCCCCGATCACGACCGCGTCGGCCTCCGTGGGCAGGGCCGCGTCGGGAGAGTCCGCCCAGGGGTGGTTGGCGAGCGGATTGGGCGCTGTTTGCCAATAGGGCGTCTTAGAGATGTTCTTATCGATGGTTACGTGCCGCAGCGCGTCCGGCATCTTCGACCAGACCAGGTCCAAAGACCATCCCGCGAACTTGAGTGCTTGCATTAGCGGCCGCTGATTGGGATAGACGAGTTTCATGAACTCCAGGGCCGTCAGACAGTCTTTCCCGCGAATGTCGGCGATCAGGGCGAGCGCCGTCCGAAGCCGCCTGGCGAAACTGATTCCGTGTTTCCCGTTGGTCAATCATCCCCTCCTTTCAACGTCCAGCGCCGGCTGCAAACGGTTTGCGTCGTGCGGACCCACCTCGCCGATCAGAAACCGGCCCCACTAAGTCAGCCCTGGGACACGCCGCTTTCCAACCCTCGTCTACCACCGAAACAGGTGAGGTCCGAAGTCACTTTCATAGAACGGAACGGCGGCGCGCCCGGGAGGCGCGATCTCGTCAATGCGCCCCAAGTCCGTGTCGCTTAGCTCCACGTCAAGAGCGCCCAGGTTCTGATAGAGCTGTTCGACCGTGCGGGGGCCTATGATCGCACTGCTCACGCCCGGCCGCTGAGCGACCCATGCGATCGCGAACTGGCTGATCGAGCAACCCTTGTCTCTGGCCAGAGCCTCGACGCCCTCAACGACATCGAAGGCGGAATCCACGAAAAGGCCGCGCCGCTTTTCCACCGCAAGGTCGTCCCCGTGCCCCCCGGCATGGTAGCGGGACCCTTCGGGACGCCCTTCACCGCGTTGATATTTTCCAGTGAGGAATCCACCCGCCAGCGGCGACCATGGAAGGATGCTTATCCCGTAAGTCTGGGCCATCGGGATCAGCTCGCGTTCTGCTCTCCGGTCTAGCAGGTTGTAGGGAGGCTGCTCGCACACAAACCGGTTCAGGCCCAATTCCTTCGATACCCATAGGGATTCCATGATCTGCCAAGCGGCGAACGTGCTTGTCCCGATATAGCGCACTTTTCCAGCCCGAATGAGGTCGTCGAGCGCTCGAAGCGTCTCGTCGATCGGCACGTGAGAAACGGGCCGGTGAATCTGGTAGATGTCGACGTGGTCCGTTTGCAGCCGGCGCAGTGAGGCTTCGCATTGCTCGACGACGTGGCGTCTATGATTTCCCATTGCGTTGGGGTCCTCGTCGTCCATCGGATTTTGGACCTTCGTCGCCAGCACCACTCGCGGCCGTTTGCCGTTGCGCTTAAGCGCTCTGCCGACGAACTCCTCGCTCAGTCCGCGGCTGTACGCGTTTGCCGTGTCGAGGAAGTTGATACCCGCGTCGAGGGCATGATCGATGATCTCCGCCGACCCGGCTTCATCCGTGCTTCGTCCGAACATCCAGCAGCCCAGGCAGAGCTTGCTCACCTGAACTCCGGTGCGCCCCAGACTGCGGTACTCCATTTCGCGGCGCGGTCAGCTAGTCCTGGTGTAAGCCAACCGGAGAGGCGTCGCCGTCCAGGTCTACCGAGGCGTAGATTCGCGCGCGGTATTCATCCATGTCGACGACGGCTCCGGTCAGGCGCGCTTCCTCCGCCGCGTAGCCGATCAGATGGCTCTCCAGGGAGTTCCGGGCCGAAGTCTCTTGCGTTCCGTTTCCCCTGATGGTCTCGACAAAAGCGTCCAGCAACCCCCAATCGCCGCCGCCGTGTCCGCCCGCAATCATGGCTGGAGTTATCCGGTCGTGGGCGCCGGTCCTGTACTCGTCCACAGTTATCTCATTTGTCCCGGTATGGCCGCAGACCGTGGCCCGGGTCCCCGAGTACCTCATAAGGCGAATGTTGTCGTGGGAGTGCGCTTGCATGGTAAATGAGACCGATATGCCGCCCTCGAATTCCATAATCAGTACCTGATGGTCGACGACGTTGTTGTCGCACCGATAGGCGCAGCGCCCGAAAGGTCCTTCCGCCAGCTCCCGCCAGCGCCCCTCGGGAGTCGTCTCGGTGAAGATGCTGTCGGCCACCCCGGCGCCGCCCAGCAGTTCCATAAATACCCAGGGCGCGTAGTGCGGGCACGTTGTTTCGACGGGGCATCCGTCGGTGCAGCGCTCGGGAGCGCCTTCGGGCGCGTTCTCGGGCACGAAGTGACGCAGCCCTCCAAATGACGCCACTTTCGTACAATTGGCGCCGAGCGCCCACACGAGCAGGTCCAGGTCGTGGCAGCACTTCTGCAGCAACGCCGACGCGGCGACGTCGGTATTGCGCCAGGCGCCTCGAACGAACGAGTGAAGGAAGTGCCAGAACCCAATGTGCTCGGTGTGCTCGACGTTGACGATGTCGCCCACCTGCCCGCTATGGAGCACGCGGTACAGCTCGCTGAAGAACGGCACGTACCGCATCTCGTGACAGACGAGCAGCTTCCGGCCCGAATCTTCGGCGGCGTTTACGATCCTTACGCATTCCTCGGGGGATCCCGCCATCGGCTTTTCCATAAGCACGTCGTAGCCGGAATCCAGAGCGGCAATGGTCGAATCGAAGTGCGCCAGGTCCATCGTGGCGTTGATGAGGGCCGGGGCCAGTTGGGGCCGGGCCATTAGGTCTTCCCAGGTCTCGAAGACGTTCTCCGACGGTATGGAGTGCGCGGCTGCGAATCTCTGCCGTTTGACAGCGTCAGGCTCGGCCACGCCCACTATCTTCATGCGATGCGGTCGATCGAGCGCATAGGCGCCGAATGTGCGCTGCCCCCGGTTTCCCGCGCCGACCAGCACTACCTCAACGGGCGTAGTCATGTCGTCACCCCCCGCGAATAATCAAGATCAAGGACGCGACCTCGACCTCCGGCGGCCAAAGTGTAACCAACGCCCCTGTCCGCGATAGCAAATGCGATCCTCAAGCCGCCGACGGCTGCCGGCATCGGTGGGTCGGACGTGAAGCGCGCCGGCGTCACCTGATCGCCTCGGCGGCAACCGCCCACTCGTAGTCTTCATCGGGCATTCCGAGGTCCCGGTACGTGATGATGAATGCACGTCGCCGGTCGCCGGAGCGGTTCGGCGTCGACCTGTGCAGCGTTTGGTCATGGAAGAACACCGCGTCACCCGGGGCAGCCTCTATCGTCACTTTGTCCTCCTCATTTAGTCCGATGTCTTCGAGAACGAGCTTGTGGCTGAATCCGTCCTCGGGATTCTCCGGATGGTTGTGAGCGACCTGGGTGAGGTGCGAGCCGGGAAGGAATTGCATGCAGCCGTTGTCCACGGTGGCGTCGTCCAGCGCTATCCATACCGAGATCTTGTTCGATCCGCCCCAGTATTCGTGGTCCTGGTGCCAGGGAGTCGGAAAGCTCACGTCTTCTGACTTGAATACGATCTTGTCGCTCAGGAACCCAATCTCCGGGCCGATCAGCGCTGCCAGTCTCTCTACGACTCCCGGCTTTCGGAAATAGTCTCTCAGGTACGGTCGGCGCAACGTAAGCCCTACGTAGGTGCCTTCCGTCAGATCTTTCCGAGCGGCTGGATCGCCTTTCCGGGCGGCCTCCCGCAGCTCCGCCAGTATTCCCTCCACCGCGTCTCCCATCCTCACGATTTCTTCCGTGGAATAGAGAGCCTTCGCCACCACGAATCCCGAATCGTGATACTGCCGAGCTTCGTCCGGGCTAAAGCTCGATGACTCGCCGCCTTTTGGTGAACCGGATTCGACATATCGTGCGCCCGCGTGCGGGGACTGCGAGGCGGCCTGCTGCATTTTCATTCCCCCGTTGATTTACCCCTTCAGTCCGGAGAGGGTAATCCCACCGATGAGAAACTTCTGGGAAATCAGGAAGATCGCAATGAGTGGTGCGGAACCGATTACCGACCCGGCCAGCAAGACCGGCCAGTTCATCCGGCCCATGTTTCTCGTGAGGGTCAGTCCAACAGTAATTGGATATTTGTCCGTGTCATTTAGCACGACCAACGGCCAGATGAACGACTGCCACTGGTCGATGACTATGAACACGCCCAGCGTGACCATGGCGGGCTTGGCAAGCGGGACGATTATCTGCCAATAGATCCTGAACCGGCTGGCGCCATCGATCCGGGCCGCATCCTCGAGCTCGCTGGGAATGCCGAGGAAAAACTGGCGCAAAAGGAATACGCCAAACGCCCCTGCAAAGCTGGGGATTACCACCCCGATGAATGTATCCGCCATGCGCAGGGAGTACACGAGTACGTAGTTCGGGATCAGCGTCACGGAACCGGGCAGCATCATCGTGGCCAGGAAGAGGATAAACAAGACGTCGCTCCCCTTGAAACGGATCCTTGCGAATGCATACGCGGCGAACGAATTGACGGTTAGCTGCACCACCAGCGCCACCACCGTATAGGCGAGGCTGTTTCTCAGGAATACTCCCATTCGGGCAAAGCCCAGGGCGTTCCGATAGCCTTCGAGCACCCAGGGATTGGGGATGAGACTGAATGGGTTCTGAAAGAATTCCGGGGTCGTCTTGAACGACTGCATGACCATCCAGAGGTAAGGCAGCATGGTGATGACCGAAAGTAACACCAGCACCGCGTAGACGAACGTCATGAAGGACGCAGTCGCCAAGACGGACCGAATTCGGGACCGTCGGGCCGCGACCGCTATTTCTTCTCGTGAGGCTTGTTCCAGAATCGCCATCGCAGCCGCCTAGTAGGTCTGTCTGGAGACGAAAATCTTGAGCTGGATCGCGGTGAATACGAACACTACGGCAAACAGCGCCCACGACATGGCCGCCGCCACACCCATGTCGAAGTCCTGAAAAGCGTTAGCCCATATCCGCCACTGCACGCTCTCGGTTTTCCCGGCCGGTCCCCCCTGGGTCATCACGTACATCTGCGTAAAGACCTGCCAGGCGGCGATCATCAGAGTGACAGCCACGAAAATGAGCGGATTTCGAAGCAGCGGAAACGTGATGTTCCAGAATGTCTGCCAGCGATTGGCGCCGTCGACCTTCGCGGCTTCGTAATAGATTTCCGGGATGTCGGCCAGACCCGCCATGAAGATGATCATGTAGTAACCCACCGCCGACCAGATGGTCATCAGGATAATCGCGGGCATGGCCATTACCGGGTCGAACAACCAGTTTGGCCCTTTGATCCCAACAATCGCGAGAACCGCGTTCACCCCGCCGTCGTACTTGTACATCCAGATCCACACCAGCGCGACTACCACTCCGGGAGTGATGACCGGAATGAAGAAGAGAGTGCGGAAGACCGATCGCAATTTGCGCGCGTGATTTCCTATCACCGCCAGAAGGAGTGACGTGATGGCTATCCCTGGAACCGTGAAAAGCACGAACTGCCCGGTGTTGCGAAATGCCTGCCAGAAGCGGGCGTCGCTAAAGGCCTTTCTATAGTTGTCGATCCCGACGATTTGCCAGTGTTCTTTCACGGGCGACCAATCGGAGAAGCTGATTACCAGCGACACGCTGATTGCTACGAGCGAGAAGATCAATAGCAGAACGGCCGCCGGCGCGACAAACAGGTACGCCGTCAGAGTGTCCCTAAACCGCTGGCCGCGCCACACGTTCCCGCGTCGCCTTGCCGGGGTTACCGTGGCCACCGTGGCTCCTTCAACGTGTTTTCGCCTACAGGTTCTTCAGACAATACATTTCGGGGCGCGCCCGGTGCGCGCCCCGAAAGCCATCACCCGGATGGCCTAACCGCCTCCGGCCGCCGCCAGGTAGGGATTACCCAGCTCTTCGATCTCCGCGAGCGTCTGGTCGATGTCCGCGCCCTCGACGAATATCGACTCAAGCTTCGGCTTCAGAACGTTCTGCACCGAGTTGTAGCGGATAAATGGGTATGGACCGCCAACCCTCGCAATTTGAAGCGTCCGCTGAAGCAGCGGCTCTTTGTCGAGCGCCGCGAACCACTCGTCGCTTACATAGAGCGCCTTTCGGGGAGCGAAACGGTTGACCCGGGTTATCAGATTCTTGAAGGTCGCCAGACCGCCGAAGTATTGCATCCACGCCCATGCTCCCTCCGGATTCTTGGCCTTTTGGGGCATGACGCACATGTTGTACCAGGTTGCCGTTCCGGGCCCCGTTCCGTCCGGCCCCCTGGGAAACGCCGCCATGTCCCAGTTCTTGTCCGGAGCGCAGTCGGCGACTTCGCCGATATCCCACGTGCCGCCGGTTGACATTGCAGCCTTGTCCTGGCAGAACATCACGAAGTCCTGCCTCTCCGCGCTTAGCGGGGGCGACGACTTGTCTTCGTTAAGCATCGCCAGGAGTAACTCGATGACGGCTTTGGTTTTGCCGTCCGAGAGCTGCAGAGCGGACTGGTCCTCGTTGTAATAGCCGCCGCCCGCTCCTTTCAGAAGAGCGGCCAGACTGCCGCCGTGTGGCACGGTAACCAGGAAGCCCGCCTGTTCGATCTCCCCGGCGGCGTTGCGTTTGGTTAGTTTCTTGGCATTTTCACGCCAGTCGTCCCACGTCCAGGCCATCACGGACTCGAACGAAGGATCGATTCCAGCTTCCAAAAACATGTCCCTGTTGTAGTTGAGCGTGTAGGAGTCCGGTCCCTCCACGGGGATGCCGTATACGTCTCCCTGCTTTTGGTTGTACGCCAGGGCGCCCGGCATGAAGTGGTCCATGGACATTTCCGCGTCTGTCGCGATCAGGTCGTTAAGGGGCTGTAGGACGCCCAGGTCCCAGAAGTCGCGTCCCCAGACCACCGACGATCGCACGGCGTCCGCGGACGATCCGGCGGCGTGAGCCGCTACCACCTTCTGGACGAATTCGTTTCCAAAGGGCACTTCTACGTATTTGAGCTTGAGACCGGGATGCTTGGCCTCGAAGTCCTCTTTCAGAAAGTCCTGCCAGCGCCCTTCAAGCTCGCTGTAACCCCGCCCCCAGAAATCCCAGTGGACCACTTCGCCGGTGATTTGCTTCGGCTTCTCCATGACCGCCGTCACAATCTTCTCGACGATTCTTTCCTTCTCGACGATCTGGGTGACGATCTTTTCGACCTGGACTTCCACTTGGACCGGTTTCTCGACTATCTTCTCTCTTTCGACAATCTGGGTGACTACCCTGTCGACCGGCACTTCCTTAATCACTTCTTGAATCTTGGTTTCGGTGATTATTTGGGCTTCACCGCAACCGGCGAGCGCCGCCGATGCCATCACGCCAAGAGCGCCCGCTTTGACGATTCTGCGCCTGGTTATACGCCTTCTGTTCATGGTTCCCCCAAAACAAAGACCCGTTGGATATGCCTTGCAGGGACGATGCGCCAATTCAGGAGCATTGTCAAGCAGTTAAGCAGTCGTTCGGCAGACCAGCCCCGACGGGTGACGGGGCCAAGCAACGCCGGGTTCACCGGGCGGTATCGCCGCTAGGCCGCGCCTGCCCGCTTCTCCTGCCAGTCCCTAAGCTGGTCCAGGTTTTCAGCCACCTTCCGGAAAGCCTCAAGGTACTGATCGATTAGAGCTGATTGATCGCCCCGGAGTGAGGAGGACCATCTGACTTGCAGCTCGGTCTCGGCGCAGCGTTGCTCGGCAACCGGACAATCGCCGTTTTTATAGAGGTCCCCGGAACGCGGATGCATGGACCATGGCAGGCCCTGCCCGTGGAAATAGCGCCTGTCCTGGAAGCGCCGGCGAAGGTAGATAGGCTGGCGCACGTATCCGAGCGAAAAGGGCACGCCCTCGGCCTCAACCGCCGCTACATAGGTCTCGCGGTTGACCCCCTGGGCTTCCGCGGCAACGAATGAAGGGCCGTAGATGTGGAAGCAGTGCTCAACGCCGTCGGACTCCGCCACTGGCTTGATGCACGGAATGCTGGCCAGACCGGCGCTCAGCCGGTGGTGGTTGCCGCGCCGCTGCTGGTGCCACTGCTCCAGGAAGTCGAGCTGCGTAGTCACTATCACGGCGGCGATGGGGTGCATCCGAAAGGTGTAGGTAAGGCTGTCGATGTAGGGAGTTAGCTCCGGGTCGCTGATATCGCGCTCTTGCCGTGACGTGTGAGAACCGATAGCGACCAACCGCTGATAGTACAAGTCGTTGTCTGTCAGCACGCAGCCTCCGTCTCCGCCGATTATTTGCTTGCCGTCGCCGAAGCTGAAACACGCCAGGTCGCCGAAAGTGCCAACAGGCCGGCCTTTGTACTTGGCGCCCATAGCCTGCGCGCAGTCCTCGATAACCGGCAGATCGTGCCGCCGGGCGATATCCAGAATCGGGTCCATGTCCGCTGGATGCCCGAAAATATGCACTACCAGAATGGCCTTTGTTCGTTCGGTGATGGCGGCTTCCACCGCGGCCGGGTTTAGGCAATACGAGTCTTCATCAATGTCCGCGAAAACCGGCACCGCAATCTGATGAAGGATCGGTGAAACGGTCTGTCCCCACGTGTATGGAGAGGCGATGACCTCGTCGCCGGCGCCGACACCGGCCGCGTACAGCGCCATTTGCAGCGCCGCGGCGCAGGAACCCGTGGCTACCGCATGTGCCCGGCCGTAATATCGCTCCATGCGGGCTTCGAACTCCGCGACCGGACCTTCACCGCTCATTGAATTGAAGTACGTAGAGTCACTCTGGGAAGCTTCAAAAGCCTCGTTTAGTGCGGCGATTTCCGGCTCGCCGATTTGAGGCCATACCGGCTCCTTCAATGACACCTCAGGATTTCCGCCCAGCAACGCCAACTCGCTCATCGAAGGATCCTTTCGGACTGTGCTCCCCGTCGAAATCCCAAATCCACTATCGTCTTACTGCTTTTCGGGCGCTTTACTGATCGACGCCCAGCCGTTCGGCGCACATTCGAGCCTGCTCGATGAAATCCACGCCTATCGACTCGATGAAGGCATTCGCCAACCGGCGGTAAATCGGACCTATTTTGCCATCGCCTATCGGGCGGCCGTTGAATCTGGTGGCGGGCATCATGAATATCGAGGTAGTTGTGAAAAACGCTTCGTCCGCCGTCAAAGCATCGTAAGGTTCAAGGTTCTTCTCGACGAACCTGATGCCCGTTTTCTCCGCCATCTCTATCACCGTCTGCCGCGTCACACCGCGAAGGATGTTGCGAGGCTCGGGCGAAAGCACCGTCCCATCTTTTACCAGGAAGAAGTTAGCGGCCGTCCCCTCGGTTAGAAATCCATCCTCGTCCAGCAGGATCGCCCACGCGTCAGGGCCGAAATGCTTCATCTCAAGGTCCGCCATCTGGTAATGGAGTCGCGAACGGCTCTTTACCTTCGGGTCGATAAACCGCGACGGCACGTGACGCTGGCGCGGTATTACGGCATTAACGCCGCTGTCGTACAGCCTGGCCCGGCTGGCAAGAATCTGCGCGAGTGGCCACAGATATATCCCGATGATTGGACCGAGGCCATCCGGAAACGCCTCGGCGTAGTACTCATGCGGTCCGCGACTTACGTCGTGAATGAAGAAGCAGTCCTCCTCCGGCGCCAGCGTGTGCTCATTGCGATTCAGGAGATCGAGCGTGACTTCCTCCATTTGTTCAAGGGTGAGTCCGCAATCTATTTCGACGGCCGCCATGGAGTAGTAAAGCCGCTCCATGTGCTCGCGAAGCTTGAAAGGACGGTGACCGAAGGTGCGCGTATTCTCGTGGACCATGTCGCCAACATGATTCTGCGAATCGAAGAGCGTGATCTTTGCTTCGGTTTCGGGGACAAAAACACCGTTGAGATACGCTACTCGCCCACTTGCCATGGCTATTGCCTCCGCGCGGCCCGTGATGTGTGCGACCTTCGACTCGACCTTCCGGTCGCCGGGGGCACAAGTATACGTGGCGATATGAGGATCCAATCCGCCGGCGGCTTATCCGCCACGGGCATCAAGCGGCTCGATCCGACGCTCGGGATTTCATGCTCTTGATCCGCTCCGCCAATTGACCAACCTGGTCGAGGATTTCATCCGGCGACCCCGTCAGGTCGAGCGTGAGGATCGACAGCTTCTTCCCGACGTGGATGATCTCGTGCACACCGGGGTCACTTTCTCCCGACGCATACACCAGGAGCGCGTGCGGCAGGTCGGCTGCGATCGCGTATGAAAGGAGCTGGTATAGATCGGCGTGCTTGATTCCGCCTGCGTCCAAGCGCTTGTATTTGACGTCCCCCACGAACCGGCATTGGCCCAACTCCCACCAACTGAGATCAGGCCGCACGTCAATCCTGTTGGCCGTGTCCAGATGCAGCGAAGCTCCCTGCTTCAGGGTGTGTTCCGTCAATCCGAGCTTCTCCCGCAGCGCTGTCACCACAAAGTCCTCGAATACCCGGTTCATGTCGACCAGAAATGACGTTGATCGCACTTGCCCGTGCCGCAGCTCGAATGAGCACGATTGGATAATCAGCTTGGCCAGCTCGACCGCCGGGCGATAGTGGGCATTCAGTGGGGACCACGAAATTTCGGGCAGCCGCCCGGGGTGATACTCAACTTGACTCACCAAGGCCAGCGCGCCGTCGAACTCCCGGAGCAGGTTTCTCGTGGACTGTGATCTAAGCCGCATCCGGCGCAGCTGGCGCAGGGCCGCCTTGATGAGCCGGTTGGGGTGGATGTCCTCGGTGAACTCGTCGTATCGAACCTCGATGGGAGGGGCAATGCCAAAGCGCTGGCGAATCTGGTCGTCGAATCTGATCCGGCCTCGCACGGTCGCGAGAGCGTCCTCCTCGACTCGGTAGCCTTGCAGGACGCCCCGGCGGAACGCGCGTCGAACCTGCCGCATGAATCCGGGAACGATGGCCTCGACGAGCGAATCTTCGATGCCGAAATCGAATCCCGTATCCCGCCATTTCTTGGGATCGAGCGCGTAGGAAATCAAGAACATCACCCTGTCGAGCGGAATCTTGGGTTGGACCTCGACCGCGAGCGAGCCGATACGAAGCGCTCCGATCCATGATCCGGGTGTCAGGTCGTATAGGCCTTGTGCGCCTTGGGTTGAAGCCACGTCGATCTTGTTTTCGCCGAGAAAGTCCCTTTCCTCGACGGAAAGCTCGACCCCGGTCTTGGGCTTGTACTCCTTCAGCGTGAGATTACGCATCGGGTCCGGCTACTCCGGCGGCTCGGACATTTCGGCGTCTTGGACCCGCCCGCGTATGCGCTTCAAGTCGAAATTCTCGAAATCTCCGTAGCGGTCCTCTTGGCCCATGAGCTGGTCCTTCAGATAAGGCTCGACCGAGTGTTCCCAGACCAGATCGACCCATTCCTCGTTCAGGTCGTGGCGCAGGAAGTGGCTCGGCCCAACCGCCGCCTGGCGGTCGCCGAGTTGTTCATTGATCCAGTCCACCACATCGGCAACCCATTCGAGGTCCGGCTTGTGCTGTTTGAGCCACCGGCGCAGAAGTCCTTCGATAGGCGGCTCGTCCGGGAAGAACGGCACGAAGTGGAACCTCCGCCGCAGGGCGGCGTCCAGCAGCGAAATCGTCCGGTCGGCGGTGTTCATGGTGCCGATAATCCACAAGTTTTTGGGCAGCGAGAACTCTTCGTCGGAGTACTGAAGCGTGATGTTCTCGTCGCGGTATTCGAGCAGGAAGTAGAGCTCACCGAAGACCTTGGCGAGGTTGCCTCGATTGATCTCGTCGATGATCAGGACGTGGACGCCGTCCGGCTTGCAGGCGGCGTCGCGGGCGAGCCGCTTTAGCGGACCCTCGCGCACCTCGAAATTCGGCAAACCGCCTTTGAGCCCGGCGGGTCGATAGCCCTCCACGAAGTCTTCGTAGGCGTACGAAGGGTGGAACTGGACCAACTGAACAGCGCCTTCGTGTCCGGCGACGGTCTTGGCAAACTCCCGCGCAAGGAAGGTTTTGCCAGTGCCCGGCGGCCCGTAGAAGATCACTTGCCTTTTGTCTTTGAGCAGGCGTTCAATCTCCTCCAAGTGATAGGTGCCTATTAGCAGATCGGCGGCTAGTTCCTCGAAGCTCGTCTCTGCCCCGCAATCTACCTCGTCGTCGATTTCCTCATCGTCAACGACATCGACTACTCCTCGATACCGGCGAAACGCTTCCTGCTCCGCTTCGGATAGCGGGAGGTCTTCGGCGCGCCATTTCACCATCAGCCAAAGCAGCGATTGAGCGTCCAGCCTGTCTCGTAGCTTCAGCCCCCGTTTCGAGGCTTCCTCCAGAATCCTGTCGAAGAAACTGAGAGCGTGCACGTAGGTTTCGGCTTCGTCGGCCTCGTTTGGAGGGTAGCCGTGTCCGGTCAAGTCGAAGCCCTCTTTGAGAGCCGTGACTTGATAGATCGGATAGTCGATGGCGTCAACTCCCATCATGAGAAATGACGCCAGGTTCGATCGAGTGCCCATCCCGTTGACGACATCCTGAGGAAGCCGCTCCGAGAACCCGCGGACTCGGTCATTGGCGGAAACGTCTGACATCCAAATCGCGGCCAGCGCTGCTTGAGCTTGCCGTGGTTCTTGCCTGAACCACTTCAGGAATTTGTCGTACGTGAAAAACGACACCAAGGGGTATTTGTGCTTGAAGATTGATTCGAGCGACTCGCCCCACTCCTTGGTCTGCCAATCTTCGATCGTCCGCCCCCTCCCTAATCGCTCGGCGATTTTGAGCTTGTAGTCGCGCTCCCATTCGTCGAACTGCGGCAGCCCGTAGATTCGCTTCGCCCAATGCACGAATTGATCCCACCGGTCCGGTCCCGCCTTCCATAGAGGCTCGACCCACTTGTCATAGAAGTCGAAACCCTGCGTGTAGCCATAATCTCGGGTCAGACGCGAGCGGATTCCTGCGATTTGTCCGTCCAAATCATTGGTCTGTGAGTCGACCAAATCATCGAAAGCACGGACAAGCGCTCTCTTGTCGCTTTCCGTGACTATAGGCTCGAAGTCGTTGGGAAAGACGAGGTGAAGAAGGGCTTCGCGCTGATTCTGAGACCCTGCGGCGTTTAGCTCATACAGTGCGCTCTTGAAAGCATAAGGATCGAGTAGGGCCTCGTCTTGCTCGCGATCGCTAAGCTGCTTCCACTTTCTCAGGAACTGACCGATAAGCGATATCTGTCTATGCCTATTGCTGCCGAACGCTCTTCCAGGATGTACCAGGCCAGAGTTAAGGACCCGATCGAGGTCTTCAGGAATGGCTATGGGGCTGTCGGCCCAATCTCGCCCGCTGACGAGTTCCCGTTTCCGTCGGCCACCCACCGCTTGGGGTACGGGAAGCAAGAGGTGGACATAGAGTATCTCGGCTGCCAGTTGTATCGTCTCGGACGGAGCGCCGGATAACAGGCGCTTGAACCTGACTTCGAATGAATCGGACGACTCATCCGGCATTAGAACGAACCGGTTGTAAAAGTCCTCAAGATTAGTTAGGGACCAAATCGGCTCTCCCGGCGTGAAGAGCGAGTCATCGTTTCTTAGCGCCGCGTCCACCCATCGGCTCGCCGCCTCGTAGACGCGTTCACCGCCAGGCTTTTTCGCCATAACCTTCCTCCCTGAGCGATTCGCTCACCCGGTACTCATACCCGCTCGCCCTTCGACAAGCCTGTGCTGAGCGAAGTCGAAGCGCTCAGCACTAGCGGCTTATCTATCTGTCGGTTCTGAATTGGCTAGCCTGAGCTTATCGAGCCGTCCTCGTTGTAGCCGTAGGGCGTTGCCCGGTAGATGTCGGTCGGATCGTCGTTGTCGCCCAGGAGCAGCCGGCGGACAGGAGTCAGTCCGCGCTTGAAATCCTCCCGGTAACGGTGGTTTTTGACCGGTCGGAGCCATATAGGCGAGTAGATGATGTGGGCGGTGATACGCGCCGAGTCGGTCTGGTTCGGCATCCCGCCGTGCCAGAGCGCGTTATGGAACGCGAAGACCGAGCCGGCCTTTCCGAGAATCGGCACGGTCGCTCCGGGCATCTCGTAAATGCCGTCCGGCATCGGCGTTTTGGCCTTGTGCGAACCGGGGATTATGGAGAGCCCGCCGTAGCTTGTATCGGGGCAGTCCGTCAGGAAGTACGCAAACCGCAACTGGACCAGCGGAGTAGGGTAGGCGAGGTCGCGGTACTTGGTCGTTACCGGACCGTCCTGGTGCCAGTCCTGCACGAACTTGCTCTCCCGCTGGTTGGATATCAGCGTCGAGCCGAACACCTGGATGTGCGGGCCCAGCAGCGCGATGGCGATGGGGAAGATTATCGGGTGGTCCATCAGCTCCGTGAATGCGGGATCGGCCTCGATCATTCCCATAACTTGCGACCGGCCCGCTTGGGAGACGACTCGATCGGCGGCCGCCTTGTAGCGCTCGATCTCCTCCGCGCCGAGCACGTTTTCGATCAGCAAATAGCCGTTCACGTCGAAAAACCAGCGCATGTCTTCGCTCCACCCAGAGCTGAAGACTGGCAACGCCGACCCGTTTACGCTGGTTGCTGAGGCGGAGCGTTGATCCGATTGATCTGACATGTCTGGCTCCCTGGCGGCTATCGGGCAAGGGTCCGGGATTCGCTGTGCGGGACCACTTCCGGCGCATTATGAATCAGTATCAAAAAATGCCAAGCATCGGTAAACCAGGCGCCGCCAATTTCCCCCGGCCGGATTCTACGAACGGAGCCTTGACGATTCAACGTCGGAATCGAACCGATGCGTAAATGCGCTTCGGGCGGGGGGCCGGTTATCTGTTGACCAACGGCTCCAACACGCCTGCACCTGGGGAGAACGCTCGATGAATACCCGTTTTTCCAGGTCGAGAAAACGGGATTAGAAGGGCTACGCTTCTCGACAATCTATGCAGCGCCGATATATTGTCTGAGACGCTGGTAGTCTGTGCAATGGATTTGCATGCAGGCTCAAGCGGATGAGTCGGGCGGATGCGGCAGGTGTCGAGGAGGTGAGGCACAGGTAATTGTTGGTTGCCGTGCATTTCGCATCTAGGTTCAGATAGGGAAGATAAGGAGCATTGAGGAGAGAACGATGAGGAATTTGACAAGGCGACATTTTCTCCGCGCGGGAGTGGCGGCGGCAGCGGGCATACCCGCGCTGGCGGCGCTGGCCGGTTGTGGAGAAGAAGAAGGCGGAGCGACCGAGGCTGTTGCCACGGCGGCTCCAGTAGCGACCAAGGCTGCGACCGAAGCGGCGCCGAAGCCGCAGTCCGTCTCCCTGGAAGTCTGGCATTCGCTGATCGAGATCTCTGAGCCGGCTTGGGACAAGATATTCTCGGATTATCAGGCCGCGAATCCGAACGTGACGATCGTGCCGGCGGCGGTTCCGCACGGCGACGCGCAAGCCAAGATCTTGACTGCGCTGGCTGGAGGCATTGAGCCCGATCTCGTTTATGTCCACCCCGAGACGAACGCGACGCTGGCGGAGAAGGACGCGATTACCGCGCTCGATCCCTTCATCAAGTCCGACAAGTCGTTCGACTTCGAGGACTTTTACGAAGGCATCGTCCAGTTCTACCAGTGGAAGGGCATAACCTACGCGCTTCCGCAGTATTCGGGTCCGTTGATCTTCGTCTACAACAGGGACCTCGTCGAGCCGCTGGGTCTTGGAGACCCGTGGGAGCTCTATCAGAAAGGCGAGTGGACCCTCGACGTGTACCGCCAGATGGCCGAGATGGCCACGACCGCCGATGGCGACGACAAGATTTGGGGCATCCGTGAAGTGCCGCCGGCCCTGAAGATCTTCTGCTGCTGGATCTGGGGTTTCGGCGGCGAGCTCTGGAACCCGGCAGTCACCGAGACGCTCATGGCCGAGCCCAAGGCGCTAGAGGCTTGGGAGTATATGGCGAGCGAGGTCAAGGCGGGACTCACGCCCAGCCGCGAGTTCGCAAAGAGCTCGGCCGGTGGGGTTGAGGGAATCTTCCTTGGCGGCCGCATGGCGATCTACATGGGTTCGCGGTGGACGACCACCAAGATTCCCGACGGCTTCAACGCGGGCAACGTTCCCATGTTCAGCTTCGAGCACGGCGAATTCAACCGCGACGGCCCCAACGCTCTCGGTATCTTTGCCGGCAGCGAGAAGCAGGAAGCCGCTTGGGACCTGCTCAAGTACATCACCACCAAGGGTGTCGAGGAGCTGATCGCGGTCAAGTTCACCGCCCCGACCCTGAAGTCGCTGTCGACCAGCGACGTTTGGCTCAACGCGATAGCCGATTGGGATAACCCCGAGGTGCACGCGCTCGCCGCCAACCAGGTCCGAGGCATGATCCACCCGCCGCGCTACTCGGAGATCAACAAGGACTACGTGCTGGCCGCCTACGACGAAGTGGTGCTTGGCGACAAGACCGCCAAGGAGGCGTTCGACGCCGTCGTCCCGAAGATCAACGAGATTCTCCAGGAAGGCGTCTAAGGCAGGCGCAACCGGTCTAACGCACTGAAACTCGTCCGGCGGGTCGGCAGCCGACCGGCCCGCCGGGCGGGTGGTTAGTGCTGGATTCGGAATGGGAGACTACGGCAATGGCGCGAATCGGAGCATTTGCTTTGACATGCGATGAGCTTTATCGCTGCGGCGCCCTTCGCGCGTCGACGGATCGCGCGGAACGGGCTGAGTAATGGTTGACGGTGGCGGACCAGCCGCGAGCAAAACTCCGACGGCAGTTGTGACACGGGTCGGACGATGGGGAGCGAACAATGGCCACCGCTAGAGCTTTGAATCAACCCCGGCGGCGCGAGCGTATTCGCTGGCGTCAGCACCTGCGTGGTTACGCCTTCATAAGCCCCTGGATCCTGGGGTTCCTAATCTTCAGCGCTTATCCGGTCTTCTACTCCGCCTTTCTGGCGTTTACGAACTACGACCTGCTCAGCCCGCCGGAGTTTGCCGGTTCGCGCAACTTTACGAAAATGGCCGGCGACCGTCTGTTCTACACGGCGTTGGGCAATACGGCTTACTTCACGTTCATCTCGGTTCCCATACAGCTTGCCGTGGCGTTGGGAATGGCCTTGCTGCTGAATCAGCGGCTGCGCGGGATCAACTTCTTCCGGACGTCGTTTTACCTTCCCACCGTCGTTCCGCAGGTAGCCAGCGTGATTCTGTTCGTCTACATGTATAACCCTGAGTTCGGGGTCTTCAACGCCATCTTGGGTTGGTTTGGCCTTCCCAAGCTCGGATGGCTGGCTAATCCCACAATGGCCAAGCCGGCCTTCATCATCATGAGCCTGTGGCACGTCGGCGCCCAGATGGTCATTTTCCTGGCGGGTCTCCAGGCAGTGCCCACGGCTTTGCAGGAGGCGGCCTCCATCGATGGCGCGGGCACGATTCGCAGGTTTTGGCACGTCACGGTGCCCATGCTCAGCCCGGTTATCTTCTTCAACCTCGTAATAGGGATCATCGGGTCCTTCCAGGTGTTCACTTCGGCTTACATTGCGACAGACGGCGGACCCAAGCACGCCACCCTGTTCTACGTACTATGGCTCTACAGACACGCCTTCGAGAATTTCCGCATGGGCTATGCGTCGGCGCTGGGGTGGGTCCTTCTTGGAATCATTCTGATCTTTACCGCCATCAACTTCGCGGCAAGCCGTAAATGGGTCTACTACGAAGGGGCGGGAGCGTGACCGTTCGCGCAAGCTCCGAGCTAATGACGGCCAGGGTGCGTAGCTCGGCCCGGTATCGCGTGCGGGGCGGGCTCACGACGATCCTGAACTACGCCGTGCTGACACTGGTCGCGGCCATATCCTCACTGCCAATGTTCTGGATGATCTCGACTTCGCTCAAGGCCTACGGGCGCGAGTTCATCTTTCCGCCCGAATGGATACCGGTGCCGGTCGTTTGGAGCAATTACATCGAGGTATGGGGCGAGTCGAGTATCCATCTGTACACGATCAATAGCTTCATGGTGGCGGGTCTGGCGACGTTCGGTACGCTGCTGTCATGCTCGATAGTTGCATTCGGTTTTGCCCGCTTGCAGTTCTTCGGAAGGAACGTACTGTTCGGAATCCTGGTCGCAACGTTGATGCTGCCGGGCATCGTGGTCCTCGTTCCGACGTTCATCCTGTTCCACCACCTGAACTGGATCGACACGCCCATGCCGTTGATAGTCCCCTGGTGGTTCGGCGGCGGCGCTTTCGGCGGGGCGTTCTACGTTTTCCTGATGAGGCAGTTCATGTTGCAGCTACCGCTGGAGCTGGACGAGGCCGCGCTGGTTGACGGCGCGTCGCATCTCCGCATCTACTGGCAGATCATCCTGCCGCTGGCCAGACCGGCGCTGGCGGCTACGGGCATATTCTCGTTCATCCACCACTGGAACGACTTCCTCCACCCACTCATATTCCTGCACTCCGAAACGTGGCGCACGCTCGCCCTCGGCCTGCGGTTCTTCATGTTCTCGGAGACGTATGGAAACGTCGGCCGTTGGAATCTGATGATGGCCGCGGCGGTGGTTATGCTGCTGCCTTTGCTTATTCTGTTTTTCTCGGCGCAGCGATACTTCATTCGCGGCATTGCCCTCACGGGCTTGACCGGACGCTAACGGCGCAGCCCGAACCGGCCGAGCAGTATCCGTGGGTCGCTAAGGATTCCCTATCCGGCAATCTGTAAGGGATTTGGCCGATCTCCGGACGGCCTCGTTTTACCAGAGCCACCGCAGACGTGAGTGCTTGTATGCGGGGCGCTTGCGACCCGGACCAGGAGCAGGTGTGGAGTTGTTGGTCTAAACAGGATTTAGAGTCTGATTCCCGTCTCCTGGGCGAAGGCCTTTACCGCCGCCCGAATTCGCGCGTATCCCTCGTGGGTGGTCACTACGTCTTCAGGGCGCTCCTTGCTGCGCGCCAGGAACCCCGGCTCGCGGACCGACTTCACCCTCAGGCGTCCGTCCTGATAGCGAATATCAACGCTCCACCTGACACCGTCGGAGCGATTTGGCGGCGAAACGTGCGGCAGGTGCTGGTGGATCAACAGCGCATCGCCTACCTGCATCGGCATCGGCAGTGGCGTGAGGCCGTCGAGCTCCGGCACGAAGTCGCCAGACCGCCACTGCCAGTCGTATACGGCGCTGTGGTGATGACCGCCCGGCAACAAGCTCAAACAACCGTTTACCTCGTCTACGTCGACGAGTGGAATCCAGAAGCCGGGTTCCGCCATCTGCGGCGCCGCGACGATGCGAGAGAGGTACACGTCGCTCTGCCGCTTGTCGGTCGGCCCCAGCCCATATTGCCTCTGCACATACGTGAGGCGGCGCGCCTGATACAGCGTGTCTTCGTGCCATCGATAGTCGGCGACGCCGTAGTTCGGCAGCTTCGGGCGCAGCCGGTGCCGCCCCTCGCAGTGGACCTCCGGACCGACTATACCCTCGGCGATATCGACCAACTGGGGACTGCTGAGAATCTTGAACAGCTCGGGACCCATCAGCGCCGAGCCGACCAGCTCGTTATAGATCTCCCCACAGTCTTCAACCATCTTCATGAAGCGAGTCTCGAATCCGTGGTCGTCGTATGGGGAGCCAAGGCGACCGTCGTCGTAGTGTTTTTGCGCTTGCCCGGCTACCGCGGCATCGATTTCGTCGATCAGCGGCTGAATCTCATTCGGAGCGAAGAGCTGCCGAAGAAAGACGTACCCTTGCTCTTCATAATGCCGCTTTTGGTCGTCCGTAAGCCCCGCCATATCACTAGTCCCCTCGGTAGTCGCTTGCTCTGCCAGAGCGCCCGACACCACGCCGCCAGTCTCGATTATTCGTGATTATGCCCGTTATTCCGGATTGCCGCGCGTCGTAGTCTCCATGCCTTGCCGGCATATTCGCCGGTGACGTTGAGCACACGCGCCGGATAGTGGGTGAGGTGGCGCCGGACGAAGCGGCTGCGGCTCTCGGTCGTGTACCGGTTATCGTATATGGTGTCGCCTGTCATCAACCGGACGCAACGGAACCAGAGTTTGTTGTGCCTGCGCTGAGTTAGCCGAAGTGCCTACGCTGGATTTCAAGGGCAAGCAACATATCTATGCCCACCACCTGACGGTCCCGACGGCAATCAGCTTCGCGGCGAGCCGCGGATGGGTCTACTACGAGGGGGCGGGGGTGTGACCGTTCGCGCAAGCTCCGAGCTGATGCCGGCCACGGTGCGCCGCTCGACCACATACCGAGTCCGCGGCTGGTTAACGACGACCCTGACCTACGCCGTGCTGATATTTGTCGCGGCCATATCCTCGCTGCCGATGTTCTGGATGATTTCCACTTCGCTCAAGGCCTACGGGCGCGAGTTCATCCATCCTCCCGAATGGATACCTGTTCCGATCGTGTGGAGCAATTACATCGACGTATGGGGCGAGTCGAGCATCCACCTGTACACGATCAACAGCTTTATGGTGGCGGGGCTGGCGACGCTCGGGACGCTGCTCTCCTGTTCGCTAGTGGCTTTCGGATTTGCCCGCTTGCAGTTCTTTGGACGCAACCTGTTGTTCGGAATCCTGGTCGCGACGCTGATGCTGCCGAGCATAGTCGTCCTCGTTCCGACGTTCATCCTGTTCCGCCAACTGGAATGGATCAACACCCCCATGCCATTGATCGTCCCCTGGTGGTTCGGCGGCGGCGCTTTTGGCGGGGCGTTTTATGTGTTTCTAATGCGGCAGTTCATGTTGCAGCTGCCGCTCGAGCTGGACGAGGCCGCTCTGGTCGACGGCGCTTCATACCTGCGCATCTACTGGCAGATCATCCTGCCGCTGGCAAGGCCGGCGCTGGCGGCTACGGGGATATTCTCGTTCATCCACCACTGGAACGATTTCCTCCATCCACTCATATTCCTGCACTCCGAGACGTGGCGAACGCTGGCGCTGGGGCTGCGGTACTTCATGTCCGCCGAATCCCAAACCGGGGCGGGCGCGCGGTGGAACCTGATGATGGCGGCGGCGGTGGTCATGCTGCTGCCCGTGCTGATTCTGTTTTTCTCAGCGCAGCGTTACTTCATTCGAGGCATTGCGCTTTCGGGTTTGACCGGACGGTAGCGGATTCGGCGGCGGCGGCGCATTGATCCCGCATAAAGCACAGGTTGAACACACCGGCAGCATGTACGCCAGCAACGACATATCTATACTCGTGCCGGATCGTCGCAAACAGGATTGAACGCGAATATGTCGAAAAATCCATTCGGGATCGCAGTTGTGCAGATGGATCCGAAGTCTGGGGATGTCCGGTCCAACCTGGAAGCAATTGAAGCGCTCGCAAAGCACGCGGCGGGCGGCGGCGCGTCGCTTGTGATAATCCCGGAGCTTGCGACGACGGGATATCTGCTGGACGATCGCATCGCTCGGTTGGCCGAAACCATACCCGGCGACACTTCCGCTCGCCTCTGTGATATCGCTCGCGAGAACTCCGTGTATCTGGTATGCGGAATGATCGAGCGCGGCGGCGGGGAGTTCTTCAATTCCGCGGTGCTTTGCGGCCCAGACGGCGAATTGCTCGCCGCGTACCGAAAGCTGCACCTGTTCTCGTCCGAAAAGACTTGGTATTCCCTGGGCAGCGAACCCTGTGTCGTCGAGACCGACGTTGGCAATATCGGGCTGACGATCTGCTACGACCTCATATTCCCGGAGTACATCAGGTCGCTGACGCTGGCCGGCGCCGAACTGATCGTCAATTGCACCAACTGGGTCACCAACGATTACCAGTCCACCGAATGGGGCTGGGGCGGCGAGCAGGTCCAGTCGCTGGCGCGAACGCGCGCCCTGGAAAACGGCGTCTACGTCGCCATGGCCGACTGTACCGGCGTGGAGGGCGATTGGCGAAGTCTGGGGCATTCCTGCATTGCCGGCCCGTCCGGTCGCCTGCTGGCGGGCATGGGCGAGGAATCGGGCGTCGCCGCCGCATCTATCGACCTGGACCCTGAGTACCTGTCCGGTTGGCGCTCGATAGCGACCTACTTACCCGACCGGCGCCCTGAGGTCTACAAAGGCGTTAGTCAGCCTTCCGAATAGAACGCGGTCGGGAGGATTATCAACCTTGTACACCGAGCTCGGAACGAAGGCGCTTAAGTCTGGCGAGACGGCCATCATTGCGCGTGTGCAAGGCGCCGACGCGTACTGGGGTGAGCGTATCGCGCCGTTTCTTGGACACAAGGACCGTGCGACTCGATGGCAAATCCGGGAAACGGTCATAGACGATCCGGGTCTGCTTGAGTCTTACTACTACATCGCCCATCTCGACGGCGAAGTGATATCCAACATCGCGACGTGGGAGTACCTCCGTGCGGGGATCCTCGGGCACGTCTACACGGCTCCAGCACACCGCCGCAAGGGAGCCGCCCAGGCGGTTATGGCGTTGCAGATGCAAGACTTTCATGACCGCGACGGCAACGCTCTTTTTCTTGGCACGGGCTACGACACGGTTCCCTATCACATCTACAAAGGGTTCGGATTCGACTCGGTCACCCTCGGTTCGGGATTCATGCACTATTACGCGCGTTCGGAGAGCGCCTTTGAGCGGGAGTACTTTGCGCCAGGTCCCACCGCGGTCAGGGACATTGACTGGCGCGACTGGGTGGGGCTTGTCGCGCTCTTCGCTTGCTCCCAAGGCGCCTGGCTTCGGATGTTCGCGAGCGGCAACATAGGCCGCAGGAGCTTCGAGGGCGAGTTCATCGCTTTCTACCGTGAAATCAAGGAGTTCCGAATCTCCCTGGGGCGTGTGCTGGAGGCTTCCGGCAGCAAGTCCCTAGTGGGCGTCGTCAGGCTGAGTCCCGACCCCAGGTTTGACGACGCCGTGCACACGCTCGATGTCCATGTCCATCCCGCGTTCGAAGCGGATATGGAGAAGCTCATTGACTCGGTGGACTGGCCGAGGTCGACCAAAGTCCAGGCCTACGTGGGATCGGACGATTTGAAGAAGCTCGAATCTCTCAGGGGCGCTGGTTTTGCCGTTGAGGCGGTATTCGAAAACCAGCTTCAAAGAGGCTCAGAGAGCATCGACGTGACGGTCCTGGCGAGGTACGGCGCTTAGGAACGTTTAACCGTCCGGCGGACCCGCAAAGGGCGGGAGCTCGAACCGGCATGGCGACTCGATGACACGGGGATCATCGTTTTCTCTCAGGGCGGCCTCTAACCTGCCGGCGAGCTCTTCGCGTATATGCGCATAGTCGGGATCTCCAGCCACGTTGTTCATGTGGTCGGGATCGACCCGAAGGTCGTACAGCTCTTCGAGGGGGCGCTTTCCGATGGCTATCTCGAACAGCGGCCGCACGTCCTGACGGGCGCGGTTGAGTATCAACCAGGCCTTCGTTGGACCCGCGTCCAGGTCCTTGAATACGGCGTGCGTATCCCAGCACAGGACCTCATAGGAAGGCGCTCCCGCGTTGAGGTCGTCAAGGCCTTGAGGGTCTCCTGACGGCCAGCGGTCAGGCTCGAAATTGTGAATGTAGAGGAAGTCCCTGGTGCGGATTGCCCGCATCGGGTAGGGGAGGTTCCCCTCTCGCGCCGCGGCGACGTGACGTTCTCGTCCCGTGACGACCGAGGTGCGCTCGGGAGCGATCTGACCGGTGCGGTCGCTTTCGAGCACCGGGAGCAGGCTGCTGGCGCTCATGCCGCTGGGAACGTCGACGCCCGCGGCATCCAGGAAGGTCGGCGCCAGATCCATCAGGTTCACGAAGTCCTCAACGACCCGACCCGGCCGTATACGTCCGGGCCAGCGGGCGGCCAAAGCTACCTCGCAGCCGATGTCGTACAGGTTGCATTTGGCTCTTGGGAATCCAGGGATGCCATGATCGCCGCTCACCACGATGAGGGTGTTATCCAGCTCGCCGATGGCTTCCAGACGCTCCAGCAGGACCTCCAGTCCGGCGTCTACAGCCATGCACTCCCCCAGATAGTCGCCCACGTCCTCGCGCACGTCGTGCACGTCAGGGAGAAACTCGGGAAGACGCCCCTTCAGGTCGTCGGGTTCGATTCCCCACAGCGCCTTGCCCGAACCGCGCTCCCACGTCCGGTGGGTGTTGGTGGGCCCCCACCAGTAGCAAAAAGGCGCGCCTTCGGGTCTGGCTTCAAGGAAGGAGTCGAAGTTCTGCCGGACCTCATCCAACAGCATCCGTTTGGCGCCGTCGACGCCCAGATCAGGCACCTTTTCCGTAACTACGTGGGAAAACTGGTTGAACAGATTGCCCGCTCCCTCGTATCGAGTGCGATCGCCGCCGTAGGGGGCGTTGACGTTGCGTCCCGGCGACCAGACCTTGTACGTGTAGCCGATGTGGTAACCGGCTTCCTCCAAAATCAGCGGATAGGTCGGAATGGTCTCGTCCCACACGGCGCCCTGCAAAATAGCGCCCAAGCCCGTTTGCCAGAAGTACCTGCCGGAAAGGATGGAGCTGCGGCAGGGCGTGCAGCTTGGAGCCGGAACGAAGCCGTTAAGGAAGAGCGCCCCCTCCTTCGCGATCCGGTCGAAGGTGGGAGTATCGATAAGCGCGTTGGGCGAGTTGTCGCCCTCGAACTGGCGGTACGCGCTTGCGTATCGCCCCCAGTCGTCGGCGAAGGCGAAGAGTATGTTGGGTGGCGTCACGTGCTCCTGATCGTCAAATGGCGGGCGAGTCTAGCACGTCAGGCTCAGCCGGCGACCCGGAGCGCGTTGACACTCAAAATCGACCTAACGCATGCCGCCGGAGGCATGAGTCGTAAGACGCTGCGCCGGATCCTGTCGCCCCTCGACTCGAGATCACCGGCTTCGCATTCCTCTGGCGATGATCCACCTGCAGCCAAAGAGCCAGGCTGCGCGTGGCCTGCCCGGATTGCTCTTCCAAGTCGGGCGGCGTGGCACCTTCGTCGGGTAGCTCACCCTGGTCGTGGTCTCCACAGTCATCGTTCAGGCTTACCTCCAACTCATCTCTCGTCGAACCAGTGAGCCTGACACCCTGCGCTCGGCGCTCCCGAGACGCGTATCAAACCTGCAAACGGTTTGACAACCCTCCCCGAATTAGAGCGTTGTCCATGTCACGCATATCCACGGGTATTTGCTTTTGGGGGAGCCATGAATAGAAGGCACATGACCAGGCGCAGAATCGTCAAAGCGGGAGTTTTTGGCGTGGCGGCGTCGGCGGCGCTCGCCGGTTGTGGTGAAACCCAAGTCGTAACCGAGACGAAGATTCAAGAGGTCGTCAAGGAAGTCCCGGTCGAAAGGGTGGTGACCAAGGAGGTCGTCAAAGAGGTCGTCGTAGAGAAAGAAGTGGTCGTAGAGGTAGAGAAGGAGAAGGTCGTCAAGCAGACGGTCGAGGTTCCCGTAGAGGTCAAGGTCGAAAAGGTAGTGACGGTAAAAGCTCGTGTAGCCAGGGCCGAGGCAGTGAATCTGTCCGTGCTGACGCACTGGGGTTCGGAGGATTCCGTTCAGCTCTGGCACGACATCCTCGACGAATACGAGGCCGCCGTTCCCAACGCCAGGGTCGAGTATCAGACCGTTCCGTTCAGTCAGATGCTCACCAGAGTGACCACCGGCCACGCGGCGGGAAACTTCCCCGACATGTATCACTACTACAACCTTTGGACACCTGATTTCGCTCCCACCGGGTTCATGGCGGAGGTGCCTAGAGAGATAAAGAGCGTCATCGACGAAAACTGGCCGCAAAGCGCAATCGACGGGGCTTCCTACCAGGGGAAGCTGTGGGGCTTTTCCACCGAGGTGAACGCCTACCTGACGCTGTACAACAAAAGGATCTTCGACGAGGCCGGTGTGGCCGAACCGCCCACCACTTGGGACGAGCTGCTCGAGACGGCTGCCAAGACCACCAAAACGAATAACGGCGCTATCGAGCAGGCCGGCTATCTGTGGTTCATGGCCAGCGGGCCGGCGCTGCTGCACCCCTGGATATCATATTTGTGGTCTAACAATGGCGAGTACCTTGCCCCTGGCACCTTGGAATTGCGCCTCAACGAACCGCCAGCGGTTGAGACCGCGCAGATGGGCCTCGATCTGGTAGAGCAGGGGTCGGTTGATCTGGCGTTTAGGCCCCCCGACTTCATTTCCGGCAACGTGGCGATGTTCGTGGGCGCCAACTGGCGGGGCGGCGGTCTGAGATCGGGCTTTGCCGATGGCTTTGAGAACGTCGGCGTGGGTCCTATCCCGATAGGCCCGCGCGGATCCAAGAGCGTTCCAATAGGCTACAACTGGCTGTGGGGTGTTGACAGCCTGAGCAAGAATGCGGCGGCTAGCTGGGACTTTCTTACGTGGGTCAACGGCCCCAGAGGGCCGGGCCAAGGCTCCCCCCAGGGGGAGTTCATGTCAACCAGATTCAACATAATCCCGTCGCGGCTCAGCGACCTGGAGGCTTTCGCCGAAAGACTGAGCGACGACTTTTACAGGCCGTTCGTGAAAGCCATCCAGGAATCGGCTCGTCCGCAGCCGATCATGCCCGGCGTGTCGGAAGTCACGGACCTGCTGCACAAGCAGATGCAGGCTGTCTTTTACGGTGAGACGGACCCGCAGACTGCCATGGACAAAGTGGTCGAGGACGGCAACGCCATCATCGAGGAGCGGGCCCAGGGATAGGAATCGCTCGTCGCCAACGGTATCGTGCTGCTGCTCGACCGCGTCAAGCCTAGGTTCGCCCAGCGGCACATTCTGACGGGGTATCTGTTTGTCGCCCCGGCGTTCGTATTCCTGGCGGTGTTTGGGGCGTTCCCGATCGTGTTCGCGTTCTGGATCAGCCTGCACAACTGGAACATGGTCGTTCCGGTCAACGAGATGCCGTTTGCCGGGCTCGCGAACTACGCCTATCTGGTACTAAAGGATTCCGTATTCCGAAAAGCGCTCGGCAATACCTTTGTCTTCACGATGGGGAACGTCCTGATCGGGCTGGGTTTGGCGCTCTCGGTCGCGCTTCTGGTGAACACGCGGGTGAGAGGGCGGACGTTCTAGCGCGTGGTCTACTTCCTGCCCTACGTGACGTCCTCCGTCGCCGTGGCGATTGTCTGGGAAAACCTGTTTCACCCGTTCGGCCGATTCAACCGAATGCTGAACCTGGGCGGCTTACCGAGCCAGAGATTCCTCGCCAGCCTGGAACAGGCGCTGCCGAGCATCATCGGCGTGTCGATCTGGCACGGCATGGGGTACCTGGTGATCATCTTCGTGGCCGGGCTTCAAAACATCCCCCTCGAATACTACGACGCCGCCAAGGTGGACGGGGCGGGCGACTGGTCGAGGTTTCGGCATATCACGATGCCGCTACTCAAGCCCACCCTTTTCTTCGTGGCGGTCATAAGCACTATTGGGTCGCTGCAGATCTTCGACCTGCCGTTCCTTCTTACCGAGGGCGGCCCCGTAGAAGCGACCGAAACGGTCGTCTTGTATCTATATGAGACCGCGTTTACATTCCAGCGCATGGGCCGAGCGTCCGCGATGTCCTTCATATTGCTCGTGATCATCCTGATACTGACGGTAATCCAAATAAGACTCTTCCGGGAGAGAGAATGACGGCCGTCCGCGTGGATCCTGCGCGAATAGTCACTCTAGTGGGCAAGTACGGCTTCCTGGCGTTGGGCGGCTTTCTGACGGTGCTGCCGTTCATCTGGATGGCTGAAGGATCGCTGATGACCACGAGGGATATCACGGCGCGACCGATGGATTGGTATCCGCATACACCTAAGTGGATTAACTATCTAAAGCTGACCGAGGCGATACCGGTGGGGCGCATGTACCTGAACAGCACGATCGTGACGGTAAGCGTGCTGGTCGGCATTCTGTTCACCAGTTCCCTCGCCGGTTACGGTTTCGCCAAGTTCCGCTTCCCGGGCCGCGACAAGCTATTCCTGCTGATCCTGGCCACCATGATGGTTCCCTTCTTCGTCGTCTTGATCCCGGTGCTCTACATCGTGCGGACCTTCGGCTGGGTGGATACATATATGGGCCTGATCGTGCCTAACCTGGTCACCGCCTTCGGGATCTTCCTGATGCGACAGAACATGTTGAGCATTCCCGACGAGCTCATAGATGCGGCGCGCATCGACGGCAGTTCGGAGTTTGGCATTTACTGGCGGATAGTGACGCCTCTGGTGCGGCCGGCTCTCGGCGCCCTGGCCGTTATCACGTTCGTCTTGAACTGGAACTCGTTCCTCTGGCCGCTGGTAGTGCTGCGCTCGAGAGATCTGTTCACTGTTCCAATCGGGCTGAACCTTTTGCAACTATACTTCGCGTCCGAGGAGACGATTCCGCTCCAGCTTGCGGGAGCGACTTTGAGTTCCGTGCCCGTTATCGTGGTTTTTGCGTTCCTGCAGCGCTACTTCGTTCAGGGCCTGGCCCTGACCGGGATCAAAGGCTAGCTGAGTCAGCCAAAGGCCCGCTCTAGGAGGCCGAGACGCCGCCGGGAAAAGCTAGAGTTCCTTTTCCGTAACCGCGAACGCTCGAATTCTGCTAAAACCCTATCGCCCATCGAGGCGCCAAGCTCTCTCGCTTGTCGACATGAACCCACGGGATTTGCCTGCCGATTCCCGCGAGCCGCTCGTGCGTCGCCTTGACCGGCCTCGTTGCGGTCCCCCCGCGCGTTAGTTCTGCGTGCCCCGAAACCGACATCGAGCCTTGGAGCCGGCCATCGGTTACGTCGAGGGCGTCCGCTTGGTGTTTGACGGTGACGATTGTGTGGCTGAGGAGCTGTTGCGGGTAGGCCCGGACGACTATTGCCTGGAAAACTAGCGCGCCGAATCTAGTTTCGGCCCCGCCGCGTTAAGCGGACCCCCACGCATCCGCGCCGAGCAGCTTCCGGCCGAGCTCGGTCAAGACCGCCGGAGACTGAGTCTTATGCTCCCTGTCTCTGGGGTCGGTGGGCCAGCTATAGCCTTCTGATGCCGATTTCGCAACCGGCCTGCGTTCTTGCCGTGCCTCGATCCGCATCTGCCGCAGCTCCTCGTCGTCCTCCTCGGCGGACCGCATGGTTATGTATTGGGCCAGACGCGGCTTGTCGGACGTGTTGTGGCCGTTTCCGTGCGGCAGCATCTGGTCCCAAATGAGGAGGTCTCCGGCTTTGCCCGCGACTGACTTGACCTCCAGCTCGTCAAGAGCCGGAAACCTGACGTCGCGATCCGGCGGCTGCGTCTTTACCCATCCGTCGAAGATGTTGTGGAAACCCGGAACGCACTGGAAGCCGCCCTGGTTCTCCGCCGTGTCCGTCAAGTACAGCACTCCCTGAACGCCTAACGGTATCGGAGCTTGCGACGTGTCCACGTCCCAGTGCACCATTCCGGTGTGTCCCCACTCCGGTCTGTCGGCGCGCGCGGGTGGCTTCATGTTGGCACGGTCGAGCGAGACCCAGAGCTCCTCAGTGCCCAGAATCTCGGTAAACGCCTCGTAGACACGCGGATATTGCCGGTTGTCCCAAAGCGCCTGATGCTGATAGAGCGACACCATGCCCGCTTCGCCAATTGGGGTTTGCGGGTTCTCGTAATTAAAAGGAACCCACTTGTACCAGTCGTCGCGGCTCTCCGGGTCGATCTCCAGGAAGTCCCAGATGACTTCGACAAGACTATCGAGTTGCTGCGCCGGCACGGCATTGGGCAGCACGACGTATCCGTTTTCTTCCCAGAACGCCAAGTCGCGCTCGTTAAACACCGGCATTGACAAGCTCCATTCGAACGGTCCTAGTGTAACTTGTTCAAGGCGGCGCGCAGCGCTGGGGCGGACGTGCACCGCCTTTGACCGACCCGCCGTCGGACAGGTTCAGGGCATCGCCATGTTTGATTCGTTTAGGGGTTAGAGAGGTCCCGCCATGGGTGCGGAGCAGTCAAAGTCGAGAGTCGGTACGAAGCTCGGCGCCGAACGCCAGCCGCCACGCGACTACGGCGGCCTTCCGACGCCGAAACCTCCACGCGTCTACAACGGACTCCGCGGGGTCCGCACGTGGGACCGCGACCGAGCATGGTACGGCTACACGCTTTTCTCGCAGGCGTTCGGCGACACCGAATATCTAATCGACATGAATGGACGAGTCGTGCATACCTGGCCCGTCGTGAAAAGCCAGTGGGCGGAACTCGATACCGACGGTAGTCTTTTCTGGGAGAACTACACGGATTGGCATATCGACCGCAATCGGTACTTCGGCGGCCTCTTCGAGTCGGATTTCGAGGGAACCGTCACCTGGGCGTGGCACGGGCGGGTGCATCATGACTTTCACCGCTCGGACGACGGGACGATTCTCACGTTGTACCAACGCGATCGTGATCGCCCCGACATATTCCCCCGAGGTCCCATCCAGGACGACCTAATCCTGAAAGTCGACCGGGACACGTTCGTCCACTGGGATTGGTGGCTCAGCGACCACGTCGACGAACTGGTGGATCTGGCGGGTCTGGCACTGCCGAGGCCGGCCGCCGATTGGGCGCATACGAACACGCTCAGCGTGCTGCCGGACACACCGCTCGGGCGCGCCGACAAACGATTCCGAGCCGGAAACTACCTGCTTAGCCATCGTTCGCTTGACATCGTCTCCATTGTGGATTGCGATTCGCGCGAGATCGTCTGGGCATGGGGGCGTAAAGTACTCGATGGCCAGCATCAAGTTCAGATGCTCCCGAACGGGAACCTGCTGCTCTTCGATAACGGGACATTACGAGGCCATTCGACGGTCCGCGAATTCGATCCTCGCGAGCCAGATGTCATCATCTGGGAATACACCGATCCCGGTGGCTTTTTCAGCCCATTCAGGTCTGGACAGCAGCGTCTGCCCAACGGAAACACGCTGATTTGCGAATCGGATTGCGGCCGCATCTTCGAGGTCACCGGGGAGGGTGACGTGGTTTGGGATTACTACTCGCCGTTTCTGGGCGGTCAGCTGGTCAATGTCTACCGGGCTACGCGGTATCCGCCGGAATTCGTGGAGCCGCTTCTGGACGAAGGCATCCTGGCGCACTCCCGGGACGGCCGGTACGTCCCATGACAATGTTTGCCTCCGGAGACTTCGGTGAACGCCGCGGGGGTTACTCCAACCGCGGCGACGCCCAGCGGCTCACCTGGATTGATCTGATTCGACAGCACAAACCGAACTCACCCACGTCGAGCGTGAACGGCTCGGCATATTGAGGGCGGCAGGCGGGAAGATGGTGGGCAGTCACGTGCAAGGGATGAACGTCCGCGAGGTGGGCCGGCTTCAGGTTTTGGTACCCCCGGTGTGATTCGAACACACGACCCACTGCTTAGAAGGCAGTTGCTCTGTCCACTGAGCTACGGGGGCCTGCTAGATAATCAAGATAGACCATCGGAGCACACTATGCGCACTACCTGCGGCTCCTGCGGTTGAGGCTGGTCGGAGTCATCGGGAGGGTTGAGGCGGTACCGCTCGCGCAGCGCGTCGAGCCGGGTTCGGAGGGCGCGTCCCTCGAGCCGGAGATTTCGTATTTCCCCCAAGGCGCTCTCCACTGGCTGAGTCAGATCGCCGAGGAATATTCGCCTCAGGTCTTCGATTCGTCGCCGCTCGGAGGTATCCTGCCCGGCCCGGTCAAGGGATAGCCTGAGGTGCTTGGAAATGTAACGGCGCGCCCGGGTGTCGCGCGGCCGTCTGGCCCGGCCCAGCCGCCTCCCGAAATCTGACTTGAACGCTTCGAACGCCGCCATCACACGCTCGTTCGTATCACCGGGCAGCTTTTGGGCGGGGGTATGCTGATCACAGTCGGCTGTGGCCACGAATTGCGAGGGGCTGATGGGCCGAGGCTGAAGGTCGCTCGCCACGGCATAGCACCCTTTTACCTCTCCCACGCTCAGCAGGACTAGAGTCTCTCCTGCTCTGGGCGCGTCGAACGGCGAGGCGACGGACTTGCTTCTTCCCGGCGACACTAGCGGTATCTGTGTGTTTTCGATCTTGAACGCGCCTTGCAGGGGAACGCCATCGCTGGATCTTCTTGAATCGTCGCTCGCAGTGAGCGCCGACCGTATACCGTCCGGCAGATTCGTGATCGTTTTCCACAGGTCGGGATCATCGTCCTGAATACGCTGAAGCAACGATACCGCGCGCTGATGGGCTGCTATCTCGTCCAGCCCATCGTCGATGTCCGGTAGTTGCTTGCCCTCATAGATGCTGTACATAGCTTTCACGTTCAGCCGCTCGGCGTCCGAGAGCAGCTTGCTATCCAGCCCAATCAAGTCATGGAACAACTGGATTCGCTTATTAAGTCGCTCCGTCAGCGAAAGCTCCTCATCGACCTCGCGATCGGGCCACATATTGTGAAGGTTTATCACGTCGTACTCAGTGCCGATGCGGTCAACGCGCCCGAACCGCTGAATCAGACGGACCGGGTTCCAGTGCAGGTCATAGTTCAGAACGCGGGCGCAGTTTTGCAGGTTCTGGCCTTCGGACACGATATCCGTTGCTAGCAGCACCCTGATCTCGGGTCCGCGCAGCCGCTCGCCTTGGGCCGTGTTCCACGTCGGCGAGAATCGCTTGACGATGTTCTCGGCGTCGTTGCGGGTGTTGCCGGTTAGTCGGGCGATTTCAGGGTTGCGGCCGCCGGGGTTCAGCTCCCGGTACAGATACTCGATGGTCGTTTCCGCTTCCGAGAAGATCAGCACCTTGCCCGATCTGACCTCTGCAATGTCAAGAAACTCCCGCAGCGTTTGGAGCTTGTCATCGTCCTCCGGGCCTATATCTGAAACGCGCTCCATGACACCCTGCAGCAAGTCGTGGTCGGCATCCAGGTCCTCAATCCACTCTGCCGTCTTGAAGTCATCGATTGCATGGACCAGCTTGCTTCTCGGATCGCCCCGCAATTGCCTGCGCTGTTCTTCCTGGCTGAGGACTTCAAGTAGTTCGTCGGCATCGAACGACTGCCCCTGAAGCAGCCGGGTGGCGGTATTGCCAATCGGCACGAACTCGGCTTCCAGCGCCTGCTTGAAATTACGATTGCTGAGCATCAGCGACCTCAGTGTTGAGCGGAAAGCCTCGATGCTTGATTCGAGCCGCTTTAGGAGCAGCACTCCCATCAGCCTGGCTATGCGGTCGCCGGCACGGAACAGGTCGCGGTATTCCGATTTGTGTTTTGCTTCCTCCTTGATGTATTTGGTGACGTTGTACCTAGCCCCCTGGTGGCGCGCCAGCAAGGTCTCGATCTCCTCAAGCGAGCCCGCTTTCGCATACACCTTGTCGAGTTGGTACGACACGTTGTCCAGCAATGGATCCGGGAACCGCACGGCCTTCCCGTTTATGGTCGCGGTGTCTCCATATAACTCCGCTATGTCCTTGCGACGGCGGCGAATAAACACCGACGACAGCACCTCTTCAATCTCGGCTTTCGGCACGGCGGGCGGCTGGGGCTTGTTCATCGGGGGCGGGCCGACCCTTCCGTTCCGCACCCATTCGGCGTATTCGCTCTCGTAGTTTTCATATTCCGCTCGGTATTGCAGCCACCGCCGGGCATTCTGGAAGTACTGCTCCAGGCTGACCGGCTCCAGATTCAGACCGTGCTCGGTCTCGTGCAGAAACAGTGTGATCTGACGGTATATGTCCATTGGCCCAAGGTTCTGGGGCGTGGCGCTGAGCAGGATTACCTTGTGGTCGCCGGATTCGAGATATTCGCGCAGGCCTTTAGAACGTTTGTTGATGTTACGAAAGTTGTGCGCCTCGTCGACCAGAACCGGCCCCCGGTTCGGGTATTCCTGCTGAAGAATGACGCCTTGTCCCGATGGCGTGGCATCCATGTACCGCCCCAACTCTTCGTCGAACTCCGGGTCTTCAACCGCGCTGATAAGGCTGTGCGAAACGACCGCGGCTCCAAGCGCGAACCTCTCATTGAACTGTTGCCACATAGGCTTGAGTCCAGCGGGACACAGGATGAGCGGCGGGCCGTCGTTGGGATAGCTCACCCGGAGCTGGCGCAGCAACTCCGCGCCGATGAACGTCTTGCCAAGCCCGACCACGTCGCCCACGTAGCAGCCGCCGTGGGCCTCGATCATCGCCAGCCCCTGCCTCACCGCGTCGAGCTGGAAGTTGGCCAGCGCGTCCAGCGGTGTCAGCGGCAGTTCGCCGCCGCCTAGCCCGGTGTAATAAAGCTCGTACAGCGCCTTGAGATAGACGTGATACGGCGGGGTTTGGGCCAGCGCCCACGAGCGGTTCAGCTCGCGTTCCAGCGCCGCGCCGATGTCCTCGGAGTCTTTCCACAATTCCTCGAACCACTCCCGCAGCGCCCGCATCTCCGCGTCGCCGGTCACCCGCACGTTCAGTTCGGTGTTTCCGGTGAACCCCGCCAGCGTGAAGTTGGACGATCCAACGACCGCCGCGCCCGGCTCGGCGTGATCGCCATACCAGCAAAGATACGCCTTGGCGTGGAGCGGACTGCGCAGGTAAGCCCGCACCTCCACCTTGCCGGAGGCGACCATGTCTCGCAGCTTTGCCACGGCGTCTTCCGTCCCCTCGGTCTGCGGCAGCACGGACACGCCTTCGGCAATGCGGTCAACGGTCCGCTGCGCAATCTCGGCCCGCTGCCGCCGCCGGACCAGCGAGTCGGCCTCCAACCGCGCCCGCAACGCCTGCGCCTGCTGGAGACCCTGGGCGACTTCTTCCAGTACCTGCTTGTCCGTGCGCCCGACGAGTATGCGGACCTTGTCCAGCCGCGACAGATCGTCGGCGACGGCCTCGAACCCGCTAACGAAGAAGTAACCGACGGCGATATCCGCCCGCGCCGAGCTGGCCAGCATCTCCCGCAGCCGCTCCAGCAGCGTGGGATCGGTCGATGCATGCAGGATGTTCAAAAGATCACTCCGATGACCGTTATTTGTGACTCAATCAAACAACCGTCAAACAAACTATGCGCCGGCCGAATCCGACGGCGGCTCCCGGACGAACACTCCACGCTTCTCCCGAACGGTTCTTCCTTAAAGACCGGGTCGCGGCGAAGGCGCGACCGCAGCGTCTCCCGGAAGTCCCGATCGAGCGGCGCGTCACAGGTCAGCACGTCACAAACGCTCGAACTCGTCGGGAGTCAGCCCCGCCTGCCGCAATATGCTGCGCAAGGTTCCAACGGCGATTTCTCGATGACGCGGCACAATAGTCGTGAGGATACCCAATTCGGTCTGTTTGGCGAACTTGACGTGGCTGCCCTTTTGTCCGACTCTCACGAAACCTGCGGCAGTCAGCTTGCGAGCGACTTCCCGATACGGGAGCGGTTTAACTGGCGGCAGCCTCTAGCTCGATGCGGTGCAGCTGGGGCGCCGACGTGGGGATGGGATCTTCGAAGTGGAGCTCCAGGGCCTCGCGCAGATTATCCAGCGATGCCTCGACCGATTCGCCCTGGCTGGCCACGTCGACTTCAAGCGCCTGTGCCACGAACCAGTCGCCTTCCCTGATTATGCTCGCCGTGAAGATTCGCTTCATCGGTTACAGCCTCCATCGCGGCCGATCTCGGCCATGACGTCGATTTCACACCAAGCAATCAGTTTGGAAGTATATCGCGTCACCTGCATCGAGCCGCCTACCAATCCCGTCGGTCGATGCGTGGAGGATGTTCACTCGAACGCTGTGGCTGAGGGAGCGCTGAGAGGCGGTCTAATCTCCCTTCGGAAGGAGCTTATTTTCATACGCTTTGATTCTACGTAGCCAGGCTTCGTCGCTGGAACCAGTCCTCGATGAGGGCGATGTCGGCGGGGGAGAGGTCATAGAGATGGTAGACGATGGCGTTCAGTTCGTCGGCGTCGACCGGTTCTCCGGCCGCGTCCAGGCCAGCGCGTGCTGCGGAACGTCCTCTAGCGAGCCGGTGAACTGATCGTTCGCGAGCGGTCTGAGCGCATCAGTAATTCTCTCTGGTGCCTGGCGTCCCATCAACCGGTCTGAGTTCGCTCCTTCGAGCAAGATAGTCACCAATGAGTTGGCGGTCAGGTGTATCGACTCCAAACGCGTCGAGGACAAGTCCATTCACGGTTTCGTCTTTGGCGATGGAACAAGACTGCCCGTTTTCCGCAATCGCACTCAGACTATCCATGGAGGATGTGGACAAAGACGGAATCGGCATAGGGGATATCCGATCCGGCGTGAGTTCAATATATCCGCCGCGGAGAAGGTTGACTCCCAGAGCCATAAGAAACTCATATACGGAGCTGTTAAAGAGCGCACAGAGCCAAGGCTTTGCTTCTGCAATGAGATGAACAGTATTGGCCAAATACGCCCCAGAGTCATCCCATGTAAAGGCTGGTTTGAACGAAGTTTTCTTCCAGATGATTTTGGGTTGGTCGAATTCGATGTAGTAGTCAATGGTGTCCTGAAGTTCATACCACTTATATCGACCACGCTTTCGCCATTCGACACCCCCTCGAGGTTCAAGTCCTTTTGTGACAACTTTCCCATTGGGGTCGTGCACGGGGTACCGAAACTGCGTGAGATAGTCACAAATAGCCGGATAGCACTCGATCTCGACTCCGCGCCGAGCAAATATCAAATAAAGGCCTACCCATCGAGATGACCAGCGCTTGATGTCTTTGCCCCGCAGCCAGGGCTTGATGATCTCGGCGCTCTTGGGATCGGCGGCGACCAGCGCGTCGCGAGTCGACCGGTCGATCACGAATGCGTCGTTTAGACCGGTTGTCACGCCTCGGTAGACTCTCCCGTCCACGTACTCGCCGAGCGGCGTGCCCTGATTCATCAGGCGCTCGAAGAGGCGTATCAATGCCGGATCTTCCAAGGTCCAGCCGCTTGGCCGCAGCAGCGCCTGCGGATAGTTGGGATGGCCGTGGCGGTCCAGGAGATCGGGAAGGCCGTCCATTGCACGGTTAACCGTTTCGGGTGTGACAGATAGTCCCCGGTCCTTCAGCGCTCTGTGCACTGGTCTTGTCAGGTCAGCAACCCGCATTTGATGGTCGTCACCGGCCGTACCCTTTCGGCCGACAAGCACCGCCGGGTACGAGGTCGCCGCGAACACGGGCAGATCGCCGAAATCCATCACCTGTCTGACGATCAGAGAGTCCCGCAGGAATCCCCGGAGCTTCTTTCCGTAGGCGGCCCGCATGTACTTGTTGCTGGTTATGAACACTAACCAGCCGCCGGGGCGCATCAACTCGATCGCTCTCCCGAAGAAGTACACCAGGATGTCCGCCGTCCCTTGATATACGAGCGGGAAACGCATTGCGAGGTCGGTCTTCAAGTTGCCGATCTGCTCCTGACGCACGTACGGCGGGTTGGCGATTACGACGTCAAAGCCGCCGCGTTCGGCGAAGACCTCGGCGAATTGCACCCGCCAATCCGCGGAGCCTTCCGGCGCAGGGGAATCCGCCAGGGCCGCCGCGAGTTGCTTCTGGGTGCTTTCGATCTCCCGTTTAATGGTGTCTTTGTTTGGGCCCGTGGCGTCCATGTACTTTGCTTTGAGCTCAGTGAGCCTGCCCGCGACGCCGCGCACCTGATGGCGGAACAGGTCGCCGAGGTTTTCGGGACTTGGGTCCGGGCCGAGCAGGCTGTCGCCGCAAACGACCTTGAAGTCGAGGTTGGGCAGCGGCTCGGGAACTTGGCCTTCGTATTCGATGGCGAGCGAGAGCCACATCCGCAGCATGGCGATGTTGACCGCGAACTCGTCGATGTCGACGCCGTAGAGGTTGCGCTGGATGATGTGCAGTTTCAGGTCGTATAGGTAACGAGGATTCCGTCTCAGTTCCTCACTGTCCAGCGAAGTCCTCAAATCAACCAGTTCCTGCATCATGCCCAGTAGATAGGCCCCGGAGCCGCAAGCCGGATCAACGACTCTGACTTTGGCTAAAGCCTCACGGACACCATGTGCGTGATCGGAGATTCCGCCTATCTTGTGTCTGTCCACGAACATTTGAATTGCTTCCGGCGGTGCACCGAATTCTTGGCTTTCCAGATAGCCCTTGAGCGACTCGCGGCACATGAACGACACGACCGGCCGGGGAGTGTAGTAGGAACCGCTTTCGTGCCGGCCGGTGACAAGCTCCTCGAACACCTTGCCGAGCATCTCGGGGTCGACCGCCACCTCGATGTCGAACGGCGTGGACTCCATTACGGTGAAGTTGAACTTGTCAAACAGGTCGCTCAGGACCGGCTCGATTGCGCCGTCGGGCACGGTGACGCCGTCTCGTCTGTCGAGTTCGGTCTCCTCGAACAGGCCACCGTTGAGGAACGGCACATCGCCGATGACGCCGTGCAGCGCGGGATTGTCGCGGTTGAGGTTGCGCGACTGCGGATTGTTGAGTCCGGCGAAGAACAGCGGAGCCAGTCTAGAAGTGTAGAAATTGATCCGGAGCGGCGTGGCGTAATAGTCCTTCCACAGCGCGTTGAGGTAGTCGTTGTCACCCCGGAAAGTCAGCCAGCCCTTGCGAGAGAGGAAGTAGACGAACATCAGCCGGTTGAACAGAGTCTGGACGAACAGCCTCTTGGCGTCCTGCTCATCCTTGCTGGAACCGAAACCGGACACCTGCGCTTCCGCTGCCTCGAACACCCGTTTGTATTCCTGAAAGAAGAGCTTGGTGACGGGTTCAACGTCGAACGCCTCTTCCAGCGCGGCGCGGATACGGCCGCTGCGCTCGTAGCTCCAGTAGACCTTGGAGAACTGCTCCACGGCGGTGCGGCGGGGCAGGTCGCGCTCGACGACCATGCGGCGCAGGGTCGGCTGCGCGCTGTCGAAGTCGGGATGGATGAAGTGGAGCTGCGTGCGGGACGTGTTGGTGAAGATCAACAGCAAGTCCTCGCCGAGCTGATCGGCGATCAGTCTTGCCGCCGCGGCCGCCTCTGCCTTGCGGACCCGGTCGGTCTCCGGGATGTGTAGCGCTACATAGAGGACGTGAACGCCGTCGAGCTGGGCAATACGTTCTGCGGCGTTTGGTAGCTTGACGCTGGCGGGTGTCCCGGCGAGGCTCACCTGGCCGGACGCTGGATTGAAGTCGAGCTTCTCGACGAACATTGCGCGGATGGCGGCGGCGCGCTGAGGCGTTGAAGTGGCCGCGAAAATCCGCTCGATATGGCGCTCGACTTCAAACGCCTCGTTGGCATCTTCGACGGGCATGGGCTGGCCTCTTCAGGATGACCGCGGCGACTCCGGCAACAGGCCGAAACCCTCTTGCGACGCCGATAATGATATTCGGCTAATCAACTACGCCTCGAACAAGAACCCTCCGGTCTGGTTCTTTCTTACAAGGTCCCAGTCGATCGACACGCCCAGGCCCGGTCCGGTCGGTACGGATACGCATCCGTCTGCATCGATAGTCTCTAGCTCGTCGTCGTAATCGAGGTATGTCTTCCCGTTGTGAGTGGGGGCCTTGGGGTGGACGAGCGACATTTCGTAGTAGTTCGAGTTGGGGATAGATGCCATGAGATGCCGATGCGCCGGACCGGGCGAGTGTATTTCGACATCCAACCCAAAGCCTTCGGCGGCGTGGCAGATTTTGAGCGCGCCCGTCAGTCCGCCGTCCAGGTTCGCGTCGACCCGCACCAGATCGGTTCCGCCCGCGATGATCACGTCCACGTGCTGCTCCAGCCCGCGGATGTGTTCCGTTATCAGGATTGGAGTTCGGAGTAGCTCTCGCAACTTCTTGTTGCCAAATGCGGACATGCCGCCGTCCATATAGGGGTCTTCGTACCAGAGGTAATTCGCGTCGTCCAGCGCCTTGCCGACCGTCAGGGCTTCGAGGAACGTCCGATAGGTGCAGCCCGGATCGTGCATGAGTTGCATTCCGTCACCCACCGCCTCGCGGACGGCGGTTACTAGCCGCACTTCTCTCTCGATGGGAGCGCCCCAGCCATGTATCTTGAATGCCGGATAGCCCATCTCCTTGCAGCGGACCGCGAAATCAGCAAACGCCTCCGGACTGTCGAGACCTCCACTGGCGTCGCCGAAGTGGGTGCTGGCGTACGCGGGCAGGGGATCGTCGCTGCCGCCCAACAGCTCGTAGATTGGCGCTCCATATAGTTTTCCCGCGAGGTCCCAAAGCGCGATGTCGAGGGGAGCTGTGGCAAGGTTGATCGTCGCCCTGAACTGGCGCTTCAGCTCACCATAAATCCGCTCGCGGTCGAGA
Source organism: Chloroflexota bacterium (assembly GCA_965218195.1). Classification (GTDB taxonomy): domain Bacteria; phylum Chloroflexota; class UBA11872; order UBA11872; family VXNJ01; genus JAPOVO01. Next base: position 2,238,657 of record OZ244593.1, on the reverse strand, counting down.
GCGCTCCGTCCCAGCATCCGTCCGGCGACTCGCTGCAACTGGTTGTAGCTTTCGGGCCGTCGCCCAACGAACTCGCCCCGCACACCGGCATTGGTATCGATCGTAAGCACGTAACGCATGGGCCGGAGCGTTTCGCCCGGCATGTATTGCATTTCGCAGCCGTCGGCCGTCATGCCCAGGTTTTCCAGCTCAACGAAGAACTCAACGGCCTCGATTCGAGTGATCTTCGGTCGTCCCTCTGTTCGCATCGCCAAAGCCTCCTTTTATCGCCGAATCGCTTTCACATGGCGCCCGAGACGATGCGGATCAACCGCCAGCCGGGCCTTGCCCGGATAGCCGGCCGCCGACAGCTATCCCGGCCCCCACTTGCCCAGCGGCCGTCGAAACGCCGGCCTGTCCTCGTACTTGGGAACGAGCGGAGGCCCCCAATCCAGGGCCATCACCGACGCGTCGTAGGACTTGAGCAAGAGGTCCGCCCGCACCGCCCGGCAAGCCGGATCGTCCCAGAGATTCTCGAACTCGTGCGGATCGGCTTGCAGATCGAACAGCTCCCCGAAACCGTGGCTGTGATAGACGGCCAGTTTCCATCGCCGGTCCCGATACATGGTCGCCATCGTACCGTCGGGAAGGGGCAGCGCGTCGTAGTACTCGCTCCGGACGAAGTCGCGATGGTCATGGGGACTGGCCGCCCCCCGAAGAATCGGCAAAAGACTTCGTCCTTGCATCCGTTCCGGGACCGGGAGTCCCGCCAGGTCCAGAAGAGTGGGGGCGATGTCTACCAGCTCAACCAGCGCATCGCTGCACAACCCCGTGCCGAAACGCCCCGGCCATGACCATATCAACGGCACCCGCGCGAGCCCCTCGTAAAAGCGGCAGCCCTTGAGCAAAAGGCCGTGGTCTCCCAGGGCTTCGCCATGGTCGGTTGTAAACACAACGACCGTATTGTCACGCTGGCCGGTTTCGTCCAGGGTTTTCAGGATGGCTCCTAATTGGTCATCGATCAGTTCGATCATGGCGTAATAAGCAGCCTGTACCGAGCGCGCGTCGAATTCCTCCGGCCGCCGGGGGTGAGTCTGAAAATCGATACTCTTCAACCGCTCTTGCTGGTCCAGGTCGGTCTCATGGAAATGTGGGCCGGGCAGCGTCTCGGGGTCGAACCGGCGGAAGTATTCCCAGGGCGGATCGAAGGGCGGATGAGGATCGAACGGGTTTACGGACAGCAGCCACGGCTGATCGGAAGATCGCGGTTCCGAGATGAACTCGATGGCCTTTTCGGTACACCATGTCGTCTGATGATGAGCGGGAGTCACGTTGTCGCTGTCGGGCGTGGGCAACTTCAGTCCGCCCCGATGCAGGCTGGACGTGAAGCCCGCGAACGCGGTGCGTTCGTACCGCCCGATGTCGGATGGCGGGCCGAGGACGGAGGCAGGATCAAGCCCTTTTTCGCGAATCCATCTCAAGTAATCGTTGCCGTTGGATCGTCCCACCTTGGGTCCGTTGGAGTATTCGTAATATCGATACCCGCTCTCAGCGCGCGGCTCTTCGGCTTCCTCGGCGTTTGCCAGCCCCAGCTTTCCAACTAGGCCGCAGTCGTAGCCCGCGTCGGCAAGCACTCGGGTAACCAGGGTGTGTTCCGCGGGGAAGTAGAGCGATCCGTTGCTGTGGACGTGGAGCGCGCTCGGATACATTCCCGTGAGGAAGCTGGCGCGGCTTGGAGTGCAGATCGGACTCTGACAATACGCGTGTGTGAACGCGACGCCTCCCCCGACCATGCGGTCGAGATTGGGTGTATGGACATGTGGATTGCCGAGAGCGCCGATCGTGTCAAAGCGCTGTTGATCGGTGCAGTACCACAGGATGTTGGGCCTGGCGCTATCGTTGCGTGACAAGACTTCCCAGTCCGTTAGCCAGAAACTGCCATAGCCGGAGAATAGTATCCCAGGCCGCCGCCGTCCTGTTCTCCGTCTTCGGTACACTCCGTCGGGGTCTTGGCTCGAACTTCAGGATTTCACTGGCGGGAGCTTGAAAGCGATGGAACAACGTTTGATCATCGGCTTTGTCGGCCTCGGAGCTATTGGCTCGGGCGTGGCTCGAAACCTTCTGAGGGCCGGCCATGACGTTGTAGGTTTCGATCTCGCATCCGAACGTTCCAGCGAGCTAGCCGCGGCCGGCGGCAGGGCGGCGGCATCGCCAAGGCTGGCGGCGGAGAACGCGGACTACGTGATGACCGCCCTACCGGAGCCGAAGGATCTGGAAGACGCTGTCACCGGTAAAGACGGCATTGCGAGCGCCCAAACGCCGCCTCGACTGCTTGTCGACCTCAGCACCGTCGATCCCGATACCACGTTGCGCATTGCGGGGCGCCTCCAGCAGAAGGAGATCCGAATGCTCGAGTGCAAGATAACCGGATCTTCAAGCGATGCCGAAGCGGCCACCATGCGGCTCCTGGCCGGCGGCGAGGCAGCCGATCTGGAAGAAGTTCGGCACGTCATGGCCCAGCTAAGCGACGAGATCGTGTATTGCGGGCCGCTCGGAACGGCGTCGACGCTCAAGCTGATTCACAACATGCTCGCGTTCACGATCATCCTGGCCGACGCCGAGGCTTTGACGCTAGGCGCCAAGGCCGGCCTGGACATAGGTCTTATGGTCGACCTGTTCCGAAAGACGGTCGTCTGGAACAGGTCCCTGGAAGCCGTATTCGAAGGCTCAGTCTTCGAGCGCGACTTCAAGCCCGGATTTCTCACCCGCCATGCTTTGAAAGACCTCCGCCTGGCGACGGAGCTCGCCTCCCGAATTGGATCAATAACCCCGTATGCCGCGGTCACCCAGCAGATGTTTACAGCCTCGACGGCCAAGGGTTTCGGCGAAGAGAACTTCACTTCCGCGGTGAGACTTTGGGAGGAAGTCGCGGGAGTAGAGCTTCGCACCTGAGCAGACTTTGTGGTTGGCGGGGGGGCGTGTGATATCGTTGCCGCCACTCAACGGCATCACGGGAGGTGGAAGCGAGTGATTGACGCAGACGCCCTCAGGCTGGCGCTGCTGCGGGCCGACCCGAAATTGAGCAAGTTCAATCCCCTCTCGCGGATCGTCTGCTTCGACGACTTCGACAACGGTGTGAACGGCTGGGCGGAGCTGATCGGCAACACCGACGGAAACCTCGACAACATGCCCCGCTACGTCCGCGATTTCCATCCCGCTCAGTTGAGCACGTGCACATATTTCGACCAGGGCACGCACGGGCCGATGTCGGGCACCTACGTCCTCAAGGCCGCTACCCGGCCCGTGCCCGACCACACCGCGGTATTGGTAAAACGGCTCACGTGGCAAAAGCTTGGGCTGGTGCAGATGGAGATGTACTTCAGCTACAAGTCGGAATGGAACTTCGAGCCGGTGCCCGAAGGCGGTAGGGAATGGGATGGAAACTACCATCCCTCAGAGGCCCAGTTTGGCGACATCATGATCGGTAACGACATTCAAATTGATGACCAGGGGCGGCGAACTCACTGTGCGCTCCGCTACGTCAACGCCGACGCAGACGGGAACCTTGTCAGGAAGTGGAAATACAAAACCTCACTGCAGGTAACGCGCAGGACGATCAGAGACATGTTCCCCGACGATTATCTCGATCGTCCGCTCGAGGACTTCCAGGTGCAGGACCCGGCCGACTGGGAGGATGTTCCTGATGGATATCAGCCGCTCTGCTACAACGAGATTCCGTCCAAAGTGAACTGGCACTACCTGCGGTGGGTTTTTGACATCGGCAGGGGCCGCAACGTCGAGCTGCAAGTCAACGACAAGGTCATGGACCTTCGCGACATCCCGGTTCCCGTGCATGACTCTCCGTATTGGGGGCTCGCCCGTTTGTTGAATCTCGAGATCAACGTGCGTACGCGGGTGCCGGTGCGGAATTTCCTGTACGTCGATTCAATGCTGATTTCGGCTGACTGGTAGCGAGCATGAGAACGTCGCACACGGCGGTGGTCGAACGAAACACAACCTTCACTTCCAGTTTCGACACCGAACCGCACGAGTGCGCCTGGGCGTCGGAAGCCCGATGGTTCGTGCGAATCCTGAGCATCAGACAAGGTGCCGAGCTTAAGGCTCGGGCACAGATTTCGCCGGACGGCATGTTTTGGATCGACGAGGGGACTGAGCTGCCCGTCATGTGTGAGGAAGGTCTGTACTCGATAAAGCTTCGGGGATTTGGAGGGTGGCTCCGCCTGCGTGCGGACCTCGACGGCTCCGATCCTGAAGTGAAGCTGATTATCTACTTGGTTTTGAAAGAGTAAGCTGCGCGTTTCTTGGCAATGAGGAGGTAGGAAGGTGAACTCGCGGAAAGAAGTTTTACGTCGCAGGTTTCTTGCGGGATCGGCGGGCGGTTTGGGACTGATCACGGCCGCAATCGCGGGATGCGGCGAGGTGCAGACGGTGACCGAGAGGGTGGTCGAGGTCGTCACCAAGGAAGTACCGGTCGAACGGGTGGTGACTAGGGAGGTCGTCAAGGAAGTCGCCGTCGAAGTCGAAAAGGAAGTCCAGGTCGAGAAAATAGTCGAAGTTGAAAAAGAAAAGATCGTCGAGAAGATAGTCACCAGGGTTGTCAAGGAAGCCGCGCCTATGGTAAAGGCGCAGGCGGTGACCTACTGGCACGTTTGGGGCGGCCCTCGCCTGCCGCTAATCGAGGACCAGGTAGCGGGATTCGAGGAGCGGAACCCCCACATCAAAGTCAGGCACACGCTCATCTCGCAGACGGGTATGGACGAGAAGTACCTCACGGCAATCGCTGGCGGCGATCCGCCCGACGTAATAATGCTTCACGGCCAGCGTCACTTCGTGGCGTTCTCCGACAACGACGTCCTGACTCCGCTGGACGAGATGATGAGGATCGACAACATTCCCAAGGACACCTGGTTCGACTACGAGGTCGACGTCTATACGTGGGACGGCAAGATGTTCGCCGCTCCGTTCTCCACGAGCACCAATCTGAACCTGTTCTTCTGGAATAAAGCCCACGCTCAAGAGGTGGGCCTCGACCCCGACATGCAGCCGCAAACGTGGAGCGAATTGGAAGAAGCGGCTGAGAAGCTCACGGTGCTCGATGGCGACAAGGTCGAGCGCGTCGGCATCGACCCGCTGCTCGGCGGTTTCCGCTCGAACTACTGGTTCCGCACGTGGACGTTCTTGAACAACGGACGTATCAGCAGCCCGGACCGTAAGCAGGTGCTCTACAACTCGGACGAGGGCAAGGGCGCGCTGGGGTGGCTGGTCGATTTCTATGACAGCACATACGGTGGGTTCGAGAACGTCCGGCCAATCGTGAGCGGAGGCCGGGCATTCCGCAATTCCTTCCTCGAAGGCAAGTTGTCGAGCCTGTTCGACGGTATCTGGATGTTCCTGATAATGGAAGCCCAGGCTCCGGACGTCGATTGGGGAGTCGCCCACGTTCCCTACAACGATCGGAATCCGGCGGCCAAGACCGAGTACATGATCGAAGGCGCGTGGGGATACGCCATTCCTACTGGCGTTAAGAACCCGGACGGCGCCTGGGAGTTTCTTAAGTGGACCACCGCCGACGTCGGCAACCTCGAGTTCTTCATCCCGCAGGTCAGACCGTCGCCGGTGAAGGAGTTCAACAGCGACCCGCGCTTCGGCGAGAAGTTCCCGGACGCATGGAAACTGGCGCTGGAGGTAATGGACCTGAGCATCCATTCGCCGGCGTCACCGGTGCAGGAGAAGCTGAACGAAATCACGCTTCAGATGCAGGAGGAGGCCCTGCTACACAAACGGACGCCCGAGGAAGCCATCGAGTGGGGCGCCACCGAGTCCCAGAAAGAAGTCGATAAGTGGTGGGAGCAGCGAGGCTAGAGATAGCGTAAAACTCACCTGCGACCAAGACATATCGGCGTTTTCTCAGGGTTGCGCAGCAACCTTGCTGCAGCGTGCGTTTAGGAGCTCGACCGGCCTAGCGGACCAAGGGCGGATCATGCCGTGGCAACCATAGGCGCTCCCGCGCCTCAGGCCAGCGGCAGGGTCCGCCTGTCGGCGGGTACGCGAGAGGCCCTGTGGTGCTATGTATTCCTTTCGCCGTGGTTGCTGGGGTTCTTCGTGTTTACGGCCGGCCCTATCCTGGCCGTCTTCTATCTCGGCTTCACGCGCTACAACGTCTTCAAGGCGCCGCTGTGGGTTGGGTTGGAAAACTACGTCGGTATCTTCAGTGATGACCGTCTTTTCACCATCACGCTGCTTAATACCTTGTACTTCGTCGTGATATCCGTACCGGGACAGCTGCTGATCGCGTTCACGCTCGCGATGTTTCTGAACACGCGCATTCACGCCAGAGGCGCCTACCGGACGCTGTTCTATCTGCCCATGATCGTGCCGCACGCCGCTGCTTCGGTGATTTTCCTGTGGCTGTTGCACGCGGAGCTGGGGGTGGTGAAGCACCTCCTGGACGTCTTCGGAATACCCAGCCCGCTCTGGTTTCAGGACGAAAACTGGTCAAAGCCGGCAATAATCCTGCTCTCGTTCTGGTATGTCGGTCAGACGATGGTGATCATGCTGGCGGGCTTGCAGAATATCCCGACCCATCTGTACGAAGCGGCGGCGATCGACGGCGCCAACGCCCTGCGGCGCATGTGGCACGTGACGGTTCCGATGCTCAGTCCGACGACCTTCTTTCTGCTCGTAATCGGGCTCGTCACGCACTTCCAGGTTTTTACCTTTGCATACATCATGACGCGGGGCGGCCCGTTGAATTCGACGCTCTTCTACGTCCTCTACCTCTACCGTTACGCCTTCAAGAACTTTGAGATGGGCTACGCATCGGCTATGGCCACGGTGCTGTTCGTTCTGGTGCTCGCCGTAACCGGACTGACGTTTGGCACAAGCCGGCGCTGGGTGCACTACGAGACATGAGTGACCGGGTCGCCGTAGTCGCCACGCATGTCCGACGCGGACTGGTACAGGCCGCGCCCGGACTGGCTCACCACGCCGCCATCCATTTTGTTCTTCTCATTGTGGCGTTTGTCTTCGCCCTGCCGTTCTTGTGGATGGCGTCGACTTCGCTCAAGGAAGCTCCTCAGGTTGAAAGCTTCCCGCCCGTCTACATACCCGATCCGGTCGTGTGGGAAAACTATGTCGAGGCGCTGACCTTTTTGCCCTTCCATCAATATTTCTTCAACACGGCGCTGATTTCCGCGCTTGTAATCGTTGGGGACGTACTGTCGGCCTCGTTCGTGGCTTACGGTTTTGCGCGGCTGCGCGCGCCCGGCCGGAACGTCCTGTTCATCGTCATGATAAGCACGATGATCGTCCCGCTGGCCGTTAGGCTGCTTCCGACGTTTCTGCTCTTCAAATGGATGGGCTGGGTGAACACGTTCCTGCCGCTGATCGTGCCGGCCTTCTTTGGCACTCCGTATTTCATCTTCTTCGTTCGGCAGTTCTATCGAACGATTCCGCAGGAACTCTCCGATGCCGCGAGGGTCGATGGGGCGTCGGAGTTCAGGATTTGGTGGCAAATCATGGTGCCGCTGTCGAGGCCGGTGCTGATCGCCATTGGCATATTCGCGTTCGCCAACGTGTGGAACGACTTCCTCTACCCGCTCGTCTTTCTGACGGATAGGACGAAGTGGACGATAAGCATTGCGCTCAGCGCCATGATCGACGCGACGGGAGAGGATGTCCAGTTCTGGAACCTCATGATGGCGGCGGCTTTCGCTTCCGTCGCGCCCATGGTCGTGGTGTTCGGCTTCGCGCAGCGCTACTTTACGCAGGGCGTCACGCTGACCGGAATCAAGGGATAGTTGCCTTGACGTGTCGTTCCGCGCCTGCAAATGGTTCCCAACTGTCGCCACAAATAGGGCCGGCATAGCAAATGGCAGACTCAGGTCAAGGCGGCGCTACAGAGCGCCCCAACATCCTGCTGTATTGCACCGATCAGCAGCGTTTCGACACGATAGCCGCTCTGGGTAATTCCGAGATCCGCACGCCCAATCTCGACCGGCTGGCGGCTCAAGGCGTGGCCTTCACTCGCGCTTATTGCCAGAACCCCGTCTGCACGCCGAGCCGGGCGAGTTTTTTGACTGGCGCGTACCCAAGCGCCAATCACGTCGTTCGGAACGGGTGCGAGACCTACCCGGAAAGCCTTGTCGAAAAGCTCATCAGCCGTATTCTGGCTGACGCAGGCTACGACTGCGGTCTGATCGGCAAGCTGCACCTGGCGGGCGCTCACAGCGGCCCCGAGAACCGCCGCGAGGACGGCTTCGACTACTTCCAGTACAGCCACATGCCGTATCGGTACTGGCCCGAAGGCGATTCATACCTCGAATGGGTGCGGCTTCAGGGCCATGATCCCGCTGACGTTATCGACACGTACGACTCGCCCGGTTTGAGGGTTGTGACGCCCGAAAGTGGCTGGGCTGGCCTGAAGATCCCAACACCCGGTTCGGATAACGTGCCGCCGGAGCTGCACCAGACCAGATGGTGTACCGAGAAGGCGATTGAGTTCATATCCCAGCCCCGCGAGCGGCCCTGGTTCCTCAGCGTTAACGCGTTCGACCCGCATCCCCCCTCCGATCCTCCCTGGGAGTACTACAAACGCTATCCGCCAGAGACGCTAAGCGGTCCGCATTTCCGCGAAAGCGATCTCCAGCGCCAAAAGCGCCTGGCGCAAGTTCCGTTCGCGGTCGGACCATACCGGCTCGAAGAGATCAGATTCCCTGAGCTAAAGGCTGCTTACTACGCGATGATCGAGCTGATCGATGACGAAATCGGACGGCTGCTCGCCTGGCTCGAATCCGCGGGACAACGCGAGAACACCGTGATCATCTTCACCAGCGATCATGGCGAGGCATTGGGGGACCACGGGCTGGTGATGAAGGGAGCGCGGTTTTACGAAGGGCTCGTGCGGGTGCCCTTGCTGTGGTCCTGGCCCGCGGGAGCGAAGGCGGGACTTAAGAGCAACGCTTTGGTCGAGCTTGTGGATATCGTCCCGACCCTTTTGGAGATCAGCGGTCTACCTGTTCCCGCGCACGTTCAGGGACGGTCGCTGGTACCCATTCTCACAGGCGACGCATCCCCCGATCATCACAAGGACTTCGTGCGCTGCGAGTACTTCTACCGATCCGCGGACGGGAGACCCGCCTACGCCACGATGTATCGCGACGAGCGCTGGAAGCTCGTTTGCTATCACGGCGCCGGTTTGGGCGAGCTTTTTGATCTGCAAAACGACCCGCACGAGTTCGACGATCTTTGGCTTGAGCCGAGTCAAGACCGTATTCGGAATGAGTTGGTCAGGCGGTCCTTTGATGCTTGGGCGCTCGACATGGATCCGGGCGAGCCTCAGGTCTGGCCCTGGTAGCGGTTTCCCAGTTCGGCGGCCAGTCTGGATAACGCCGTTCGAGGACGCCTAACCGCCTCCGCCGCCGCCGGCGCGAACGCCGGGTTCCGTCATCGGTGCGGGGTCTAGCGTCCGGGCCAGTTCGTCGTCCGGGAGATCGGTCATTCGTTTGGCGACGTCGGGGATGCTCTCACCCGTACGGACGGCCTCCTTGGCGATTTCAGCCGCCGCCGCGTAGCCGATTCTCGGAGCCAGGGCGGTCGCCAGCATGGTGTTGCGTTCGAGCCAGTGGCGGATCATCGCTTCGTCCGGTTCGAGACCGCGGACGCCAAGCTCGTCGAACTGCTTGCAGCCGTTTGTGAGGATGTCGATCGATTGAGAAAGGTTGTGGGCTATCACGGGCATCATCACGTTCAACTCAAGCTGCCCGGCCTCCGCCGCCATTGCGATGGCCAGGTCGTTTCCGAACACCTGAAAGCAGATCATGTTCAGACACTCGGCCATCACGGGGTTGACCTTGCCGGGCATGATCGACGAACCGGGCTGGACCGCCGGAAGCCGGATTTCGGAGAGACCCGTGCGGGGTCCCGATCCGAGAAGGCGGATGTCATTGGCCAGTTTGCCCAGGTCGACCGCCAGCGCCTTCAGCGCGGCCGAGAGCATCGCGAAGCGAGACATGCTCTGCATGGAGTAGAACAGATTCTCAGAACGCCGCACGGTCAGCCCGCTTAGCTCGCCCAGCACCTCGACGACTCGCTCTTGATACCGAGGCTCCGCGTTGAGACCGCTTCCCACGGCGGTCCCGCCGATGCTCAGCTCCTGGACGGCCACTTCCGCGGCGGCGATTTGCTCGCGATTGCGGCGGACGGCGAGCGCGTAGGCCCCAAACTCCTGCCCCAGGCGGACGGGCGTGGCGTCCTGCACGTGCGTTCGGCCCGACTTGACGATGCCGTCCCACTCCTCCGACTTCCGTTGCAGCGAAGCGGCGAGTCCGTCAAGCGCTTCATAGAGCCGCTGCAAGAGGCGCAGCGCGGCCAGCGCGATGGCGGTGGGTATTACGTCGTTGGTCGACTGGGCCATGTTTACGTGGTCGTTTGGGTGGACGGGATCGTAGTCGCCTCGGGAACCGCCCAATAGCTCATTCGCTCGATTGGCTAGCAATTCGTTCGCGTTCATGTTGTGCGAGGTGCCGGCCCCGGCCTGGAAAACGTCCACCACGAACTGATCGACATACCGTCCGTCGAGCACCTCGTCCGCGGCCTGGATAATCGCGCCGGCGAGCTGCGGGTCGAGGCGTCCCGTATCGCGATGCGTTACGGCCGCCGCTTTCTTGATGAGCACAGTCGCCCAAATGAACGCCGGATGCGGACCGATGGCGCTGATTGGGAAATTGTCGACCGCCCGCTGAGTCTGAACGCCGTAAAGGGCTTCGGACGGGACCTCGACTTCGCCGAGCGGATCGCGTTCAGTCCGTGTTGTCATCAATTCATATCCTTTGCGTTACGGATCGTAAGCAACTCCACGGCGACTACCGTTCAGGCGACAGTTCGATCGAATCTGGCGTGAATCGCGGTCAGACGCCCATGATCTCGACGAGTTCACGAACGCCGTCGGCAGATTTATGTAAAGCAGCGAGCTCTTCCCCAGTCAAGGAAAGGTTGATTAGCCCCTCGTAACCAGCCGCTCCGAGCTTGACGAGCACTCCCACGAACGTGCCGCTTATCTCGTATTCGCCATCAAGGAGGACTGAGCAGGGAAAAAGCCGCTTCTGGTCCAGGACGATTGCGTCAATCATCAGCGTCACGGCCTCGCCCGGAGCTTCGTAGGCACTGCCGCGCTGCAGGAGCTTTACGATTTCGGCGCCCCCGTCTCGCGTCCGCTGGATAATCGAGTCGAGGCGGTCCTGAGACACCAACTCGCCGACCGGCACACCCGCCACCGAGGTGTAACGAGGTACGGGAACCATCGCGTCCCCATGCCCCCCTAAAACGAACCCGGACACGTCTTCGGACGAAACGCCAAGCTCCCAGGCGATGAACGTTCGATATCGGGCCGAGTCGAGAATGCCGCCCTGTCCGATCACACGTTCCTTGGGAAACGACGTTACGGAGTGGACGAGTTGGGCCATGGCGTCGACCGGATTGGTCAGGACAATGAATATGCAGTTGGGAGACCTCTCGGCAAGCCGGCTGGCGACATCCTCGACGATTTCCTTGTTCTTGAGCAGGAGGTCGTCGCGCGACATCCCGGGCTGCCGCGGAAACCCCGACGTGATCACACAGATGTCCGAATTCTCAGACTCGTCGAAACGATTGGAGCCAACCAGATTTGGCAGATACCCCGTCAGCGGACCGGCCTGGTTGAGGTCAAGCGCCTTGCCGGCGGCGAAACCTTCGACGACGTCGATCATCACGACGTCGGCGTAGCCCCTTTCGGCTACCCGACGGGCGATCGATCCCCCCGTCTGCCCCGCGCCTGCGATGGTTATCTTAGTGCGCGCCAAACTCTCTCCAGGTCAATCTTCCAGAACGGGCGTTAATGCCCGTTCTCGCGCGAGTTTCATGAGTCTAAGCTGCCGTTTCGGACTCGACCCGTCCGCGAGCGCCGATTTCGTTTGCAACGGACGCTTGGCGAAGCAGCTCGACCTTATTTGCCGGTTCGATTCCCACGGGACACGCGTCGTCCCACGAATTATCGGGGTCGCAGTCCCAAATTCCTCCGGCGGCGCTGGCTTGTTCGAGGCGGGCGCGGTCCGAACCGTCGCGCACGTCTGCCGCCAACCGGAATTCCCGAACGAGCGGGGCGGGGCCGATAAAGCCCACGGACGCCCCTTCGCCGCTCACGGCGGCGTCGCAAAGTCCGCAGGAAATGCACGCTTGGGACCGGCCCAGGCGGTCGACTTCCTCCTGCGTCATATCCGAGTCGAGACCAGTGCCGGGCGACCCCTCGTCAGGTTGAATCCACGGCGAACCCGCGCTGAGCTTGAGGAAGGTGGGATCGAAGTCGGCGACGAGATCGCGAATAACGGGATGATTTCGCAACGGTGCTATCTCGACCGGAGATCCATTGCAATCAATGGATGAAAGGCGTGTCCGACATGCGAGCGCCGGCACGCCGTTGATCTGTACTCCGCAAGCGCCGCAGACCCCGCCTCGGCACGAGTAACGAATCGCCAGAGATGAGTCCTGTTCCTCGTGGATAGAAACGAGGGCGTCGAGAACCGTCAGAGATTCACCCGCGTCTACTTGATATTCGCGCGTTTCGGGGCTGTCATGCGTCTCGGGATCGTACCTGCTTATCCGCAGCGCGAGTCGTTGTTCCGCCATCAGTAAGCCCTCGTGTCGGGATCGTCAGTTTTCCCCGCAAGCTCTTCGGTTTCGATTCGAGTCCCCTCGCAATTGCGATAGGCGAGTGTGTGTCGCCGCCAGTTCTCGTCGTCTCGCTTGTCGTGATCTCGTCTCGAGTGGCTGCCACGCGATTCCGTGCGATTGTGGGCGCTATCGACCACGACTTGCGCCACTTCCAGCATGTTTATCAGCTCCAGACCCGCCCTGACTTCCAGGTTGAATCGCTTGGACTTGTTGGCAATGCCGAGGTCGGCAAGCCGCTCTGAGATTGCATCGAGGGCGGCTCCGGCGGTTGTCAGCCCTTCACCGTCGCGGAAGACGCCCGCGTACGAGGACATGACCGAACGCATTTCGCTTGTCAGCGCGGACACCCTTTCCGAGCCGGGGTGCGCGGCCAGCCGGCCGATCCGGTCCGCCTCGCCGTCGCGCGCCGCGTTCAAGCTAGCGTAGTCCGGAGTTCGGCCCGTGGCCCGATAAGCGGCCGCGTCCCCGGCCACGCGGCCGAAGACGAGTGCTTCCGCCAATCCGTTTCCAGCCAGCGGGCCGGCCCCGTGAACACCGGTGCTCGCACATTCGCCCACCGCATAAAGCCCCCCGATAGCCGTGGCGCCGTTCACGTCGGTAGGTATCCCGCCCGCGCTGGAGTGCGCGGAAGGAACCACGGGGACGGGGGTATCGGCAGGGTCCAGATCGAGCAAGTCTCCGCAGAGTCGGTGGAAATTAGGCAGCGCAGCGGCGATGTCCACGCCGCCGTTGCCGGTCGCGTCCAGATTCACGCACCCGCCGTTTAGGCCACGGCCCTCGTCTATTTCGGTCTGCACGGCGCGGGAGACGATATCGCGGGGCGCGAGTTCCAGGCTCTCGGAAGCGTAGCGCTCCATGAAGCGCTCGCCCTCCGAATTGCGCAGCAGCGATCCATGCGACCGTGCCGCCTCGGTTATCGATACGCCGCGGGCAAGCGCGTTGCCGGCAGCGTACAAGCCTGTTGGGTTGAACTGAACGAACTCCATGTCGCGCAGGGGAAGTCCCTCTCGATACGCGAGCGCAAGTCCATCGCCGGTGTTGGTTACGGGACTTGTATTGACCGCGTAAAGCCCCGAGGCGCCACCGGTGGCCAGGATGACCGCCCGGGCGCCGGCTGCGTGAAGCTCTCCCGATCGCAAGTCCATCGCGATCACGCCCAGGACTTCCTGATCGCGCACGACGAGGCGTGTTACGCACCACTCGTCCAAAACGCTTACGCCGGCTTTGACCAACTCTCCCCACATAGTCTGGGCGAAGAGGACGCCTGTCCAGTCGGCCCCGTGGGCCGCGCGGGGCCGGCTTGCGCCGCCCAGCCTCCGAAGCGCAAGGCGGCCAGCCGGATCGCGGTCGAACGCGACGCCGCTGTTTTCGATCTCGATAACGACGCCGGCCGCGCCTGCGGAGAGCGTCTCGACAGCATTCCTTTCGGACAGAAAGTCACCAGCCCGAACTGTATCGGTGGCGTAGGTTTCCGGATCGTCGGACGGATCTAGCGGCGCGTTGACGCCGCCGCCCGACGATGCCGAGCCTGATCGGACCGGGTGGTCCTTCGATATCAACGCAACCTGGGCCGATGCCGAAGCGGCGATAGCCGCGCGCATACCCGCAACACCGCCGCCAACAACGATTACATCAAATTCGAGCATCAGCGCCGGGCGCCTTTCGCCAGCCGAATCGTCATACTAAGACATGCTCCACGAACGGGCGTAGAAAAGTGACTCCGGTGATTTTGGTCGATTTTGCCAAATGCCGCCAGTCACCGTCTACGCAAACCGAGCGCATTAGGACAGCTTGGATCGAACGGCGGCGGCGATTTCGTCTGGTATGGCCGCGACGCGCACGCCCGCGCTCTCGAACGCTTTGATTTTTTCCATCGCCGTTCCGGAGCCACCTGAAACGATAGCGCCAGCGTGCCCCATACGTTTCTCCGGCGGCGCGGTGCGTCCGGCGATAAAGGCAAAGACGGGTTTGGTCGCGTTGCGGGCGATGTACTCGGCGCACCGTTCTTCGTCCGTTCCGCCGATTTCGCCGATCACCACGATTGCTTCGGTCGATGGATCGCGCTCGAACATCTCCACGACTTCGATAAAGGAGGTGCCGATTATCGGGTCGCCACCTATACCCACGCACGTACTTTGCCCTAGTCCCACCGCCGAAAGCGATTGGACGACCTCATAGGTTAGGGTTCCGCTGCGGCTGACAACCCCCACCGGCCCCGGCATGTGTATCTGTCCGGGCAGGATTCCGACTTTGACATTGTGTGTCGGAGATATCACTCCAGGGCAGTTCGGTCCGATCAGACGCGATCCCGCTGCCTTTATCCGGTGATAGACGGGAATCATATCGATCACCGGAATGCCCTCGGTGATGCAGACAATCAGGGGAATCCCGCCGGCGGCCTGTTCCAGAATCGCGTCGGGCGCGGCAAACGCCGGGACGAAGATAATTCCGCAGTTCGGCCGGGTTTGGTCGACGGCTTCCGCCACCGTATCGAACACCGGTACGTCGTGAACCGACTGCCCGCCCCGTCCAGGCACCACGCCCGCGACGACTTCCGTACCGTAGTCAAGCATGAGCCGCGTGTGAAACGAGCCCTGGTTACCCGTAATACCCTGCACGAGCACCCGGGTATCCGCGTCGACGAGAATGCTCAAGCAGCCGCTCGACTCACGGCTTCGTTCACGGCGTCGACCATGCCGCGATACGCCGATATTCCGGCGCCGCGAAGGACTGCCAGCCCCTCGTCTTCGTTGGTTCCGACCAGCCGGACCACCAGCGGAACGTGACGATCCACACCGGCCGTCGCCGCCACGACGCCGCGCGCGACTTCATCGCAGCGCGTAATTCCGCCAAATATATTCACCAACACCAGTTTGACGGCAGGGTCGGCGAGGATGATATCCATCGCCGTACGGACCTGCGCGGCGTCGGCTCCGCCCCCGACATCGAGGAAGTTAGCCGGATCGCCGCCCTGAAGCTTTATCACGTCGAGGAGTGCCATCGCCAGCCCCGCGCCGTTGACCATGCAGCCGATGTTTCCATCCAGCTTCACGTAGCTGATACCCGACTCCCGCGCCAGCCGCTCGGGACCCGTCTCCTCTTCCGGGTTTCTGAGTTCGGCTACGTCAGGCCGCCGGAAGAGCGCGTTGTCGTCGATGTTGACCTTGGCGTCGATAGCTCGAAGGTCGCCTTCGGGCGTGACGATCAATGGATTGATTTCCGCCAGCGAGGCGTCGATCCGGACCGCAAGCTCTACCAGCGAGCCGGCGATCGACTCGAACTGACGGACCTGCTTCCAGTCGAGGCCGAGCATGAACCCCAAACGGCGTCCCTGGTGAGCATCGAGAATGCCCGACGCTTGAACGTATTCCCTGTAAATCGCGGACGGATTCGTTCGCGCCACCTGTTCGATCTCGACTCCGCCCTCGCCGCTGGCCATAAGCAGGATGCGTTTGGCATTGCGGTCGATAATCGCGCCCAGATAGATTTCTCGTTCTATCTCCGAAGCCTCGGCGACGAGCACTTTCGCTACCGGGTAGCCACCGATCGTGAGGCCAAGGATCTTCGAGGCCGCGTCGTGCGCGGCAGCGGGAGTCTCGGCCAGGATCACTCCGCCCGCCTTGCCTCTTCCGCCGACCAGGACCTGCGCCTTGACGACGACAGGCTTGCCGATCTCATCCGCGATCTCCCGCGCCTCGCGCGCCGAGAGGGTTACCTTGCTTGCGGGGACCGGGATTCCGGCTTCGACAAAGAGCGCCCTCGCCTGATATTCGTGGAGTTTCAAGCGTCGTGCATGAGCCTGATTAGCGCGTCCGCGACATCGGACGTCCCCACCGCCGTGGGATCGTCGCGATTGGGCTTCATGTCGTAGGTTACGGATTCTCCAGCCTCGATGAGCCGCACGACCGCGCTATCAAGCCGGTCGGCGGCGGCGGTCTCGCCAACGTAACGCAGCAGCATCAGTCCTGACAGGATCAAAGCCAGCGGATTGACCTTGTTCATTCCGGTATAACGAGGCGCGCTGCCGTGCGTGGCCTCGAATACGGCGGAGTCCTCGCCAATGTTGGCTCCCGGCGCGACGCCGAGGCCCCCGATCAATCCCGCACACAGATCGGAGACGATATCTCCGTACAGATTCGGCAAGACGATCACGTCGTAGAGTTCCGGTTTCTGGACCAGTTGCATGCACATGTTGTCGACGATGCGGTCCTCGAATTCAACGTTCGGATAGTCCCGGGCAACATCGCCGGCGACCTCGAGAAACAGCCCGTCGGAGAATTTCATGATGTTGGCCTTGTGAACGGCCGTGACCTTCTTGCGGCCGTTCGCGATTGCGTAGTCGAATGCAAAGCGGACGATACGGTCCGTTCCCCCCACGGATATCGGTTTGATGCTGATGCCCGAGTCCGCCCGAATGGTCGATCCGGTCAGTCGATCGAGCTCGCCAATGAGTTCCGACGCGGCCTTCGATCCTTTTTCGAACTCGATTCCCGCGTAAAGGTCTTCGGTGTTCTCTCGAACGACGATGAGATCGATTTCCTCGTATGGTGAGCGAACTCCCGCGTACGTCTTGCAGGGACGCAGGCACGCATAGAGATTCAGCTCTTTGCGCAACGCGACGTTGACGCTGCGAAAGCCTTTGCCCACGGGGGTTGTAAGCGGGCCTTTCAGGGCAAGCTTGTTCTTCCGAATCGAACGCAGAACGGATTCGGGAAGCGGCTCCCCGGTTTTTTCCGCAACTTCACCTCCGGCGTTGTGGGTTTCCCAATCGAATTCGACGCCGGTCGCCTCGAGGACTCGACAGGTAGCCTCGATGATTTCCGGGCCTGTCCCATCACCGGGAATTAGTGTGACGGTGTATGCCATTTCGTCCGTAATAGGTGAGGATGATGACCGGCTAAATGATACCCGCGGCTTCCATGCCGTGTTTTCGTTAAGTGGCCGCTGTACCGGATCGCCAATGCCGACCGAGCAAGGTGGAGCGCGAGTTGCGGGCTGTTCAGCGGCAATCGGGTCTTAGCACCGCTCCCTCCTGGCGATAGACTGGGAGACCGGCGCCGGAGCGGTTGCCGCGCGCCAACTGAAACGCTTGCCCTGTGGGCCGCACACAATCGTTGAAGAGGTAGAGACGATGCCAATCATCGAGTCGACGCCGGAGTTGGTGGCGGGGATATACGCGCAGATGCGCGAAAGGCTGGAGGTCGTGCGGACGCGCCTGGGACGTCCGCTGACTTTGGCGGAGAAGATCATTTTTTGCCACTTGGATGACCCGTCGGGAGAAGACCTGACACCCGGCGAAAGCTATTTGCAACTTCGCCCCGACCGGGTTGCGCTTCAGGACGTAACCGGACAGATGGCGCTGTTGCAGTTCATGCTGGCGGCTCGCGACGAAGCGGCGGTACCGACGACGGTCCATTGCGACCACCTGATTCGCGCGCAGAACGGGTCTGCATTGGATCTGAACGTAGCTCGCACCGAGAACGCCGAGGTCTTCCAGTTCCTCGCGTCTGTCTCACGGAAATACGGAATCGGATTCTGGCGACCGGGCGCGGGAATCATCCATCAGGTTGTGCTCGAGAACTACGCTTTTCCGGGCGGGTTGATGATTGGGACCGACTCGCACACGCCCAACGCCGGGGGTCTCGGAATGCTGGCCGTCGGCGTAGGCGGAGCGGACGCGGTTGACGCGATGGTCGGATTCCCCTGGGAAGTGAAGAACCCGAACGTCGTGGGCGTAAGACTCACGGGCGAGCTGAGCGGCTGGACCGCGCCCAAGGACGTGATCCTCAAGCTGCTCGGGATTTTGACGACTAGCGGAGGGACGAACCGGGTCATTGAATACTTCGGTTCGGGGACCCGATCGCTCTCCTGCACCGGCAAGGCTACGATAACCAACATGGGCGCGGAGCTTGGCGCAACCAGTTCTGTCTTTCCTTACGACGCGCGAATGGCGACCTATCTGCGGGCCACCGATCGCGGAGAGCTGGCGAATCTCGCCGACCAGGCGGTCGACCTGCTCACCGCGGACGATGAGGTCGATGTGGCCCCGGCGCGGTTCTACGAAGAGGTCATAGAAATCGACCTCACCCAGCTCGAACCGCACGTCGTCGGTCCGCACCGGCCCGATCTGGCCCGGCCAATATCCGAGATGGCGGCGGCGGTCGAAGCCGGCGGCTATCCGAACCAGCTTTCCGCCGCGCTCATCGGCAGTTGCACGAACTCCTCGTATGAAGACGTGTCGCGAGCCGCCGATATCGCCGGTCAGGCCGCGGCGCGCGGCGCGCGGGCAGCGACTCCGCTGCTTGTGACGCCTGGCTCAGAAACGGTGCGCGCAACGATAGAACGCGACGGTCAGCTTGGAGTTCTGGAATCGATCGGAGCAACAGTCCTCGCAAACGCCTGCGGCCCGTGCATCGGGCAATGGCGGAGGCGGGAGGCCGGTACAGGCGGGAGCAGTCCGGGCAAGGTCAATTCGATTGTCTCGTCCTTCAACCGCAACTTCCCCCGCCGCAACGATGGCAACGCCAGTACGCATTCTTTTCTGGTAAGCCCGGAAATCGCGGTCGCGTACGGGCTTGCCGGACGATTGTCGTTCAACCCGCTCGTTGACGAGGTCGAGTTTTCCGGCTCGGATGGCTTCCGGCTCGATCCTCCCGCTCCCGCGCCGGAAGTGCCGGCCGACGGGTTCGAGGGGAAGGGTTACGGCTACGAACCCCCAAGTGGCGACGCATCGTCGGTCGAAGTCACGGTCGATCCGGAGAGCAAGCGACTCGAGATTCTCCATCCGTTTGACGAGCAGTCCCCGGAGCATTTTCAGGACATGCCCGTGCTGCTCAAGGCTGCCGGACAGTGCACCACAGACGCCATATCGCCCGCCGGTCCGTGGCTCCGCTTCAGAGGCCATCTAACCAATCTGAGCGACAACATGTTCACTGGCGCCAACAATTCGTTCTCGGACAAGCCAGGGACTGGCTATAACCAGATTTCAGGAGCCGATGGTGAGTCTATTCCCGAAATAGCCAAGCGCTACAAGGAACATGGACTGCGCTGGGTGGCCGTCGGCGACGAGAACTACGGCGAGGGCAGCAGCCGGGAGCACGCGGCAATGTCGCCCAGACACCTGGGCGGCTGTGTGATCATCACGCGAAGCTTCGCGCGAATCCACGAATCAAACCTCAAGAAGCAGGGGCTGCTGCCGTTTACGTTCGTCGATCCCGACGATTACGACAAGATAGAAAAGACCGACCGGATCGACCTCGTGGACATCGACGAGCTGGCTCCGGGCAAGCCCGTTACCGCGGTGCTTCGACGTGCCGACGGCTCCACCGACGCCATCGAGCTGGCACACACGCTAAACGAGCAGCAGATAGAGTGGATTTGGGCGGGGTCGGCTCTCAACGTGCTAAGGCGGAGCGTCGCCTAGCAGGTGTCAAACGGTCGGCGGCCATCCTGCCTGCGGAGCCTGTCCCGACACTCACGGGACTAACATAGCAAGTAGTACAAACCTTGGGGGCAGGTCAGACATAGCTCATACGCGAAGGGGATATTACATGCGATTCTCGTTCTGGAAACGAATCGTCATGTTAGGACTCCTGGTGATTCTGGCACAGGCCGTCTTGGCCTGTGGCGGAGATGAACGCGATGGCAAAAAAGGTCCGTTTCGGATAGGCGTGATGGAATCGCTTACGGGTTCCGGTGAG
This sequence comes from Chloroflexota bacterium, assembly GCA_965218195.1. Classification (GTDB taxonomy): domain Bacteria; phylum Chloroflexota; class UBA11872; order UBA11872; family VXNJ01; genus JAPOVO01. Next base: position 2,218,252 of record OZ244593.1, on the reverse strand, counting down.
ACCTATGGCACGGTGGCCGTTCAGGCCAAGCAGATGGCGATGGACGAGATCAACGCCGCCGGCGGCATCAATGGGCGCATGTTGGAGCTCGTCGTTGAGGACTCGAAGTGCAACGCGCAGGACGCGATCAACGCCTACAACAAGCTCACCGACGTGGATGGAATGAAGATCATACTTGGCACTTCGTGCAGCGGCGCGATGCTTGGGGTGGCGCCGCTCGCCGAGGCGGATGGCGTGGTCCTGTTTTCGGGGCTGGCCAGCAACCCCGACATCGCCAACGCGGGCGACTACATTTTCCGCACCCAGATCAGCGATATCGAGGTGGGCATCAACACGGGCAACGTTCTCTGGGCGGACGGCATCCGCAAGCTGGCTACCATCACCGAAAAGACCGACTACGCCGAGGGGGTTAGGCGGACCTCCGTAGCGCAGTTCGAGAAAAACGGCGGCGAGGTCATTGCCGAAGAGCGATATGCATCCGACACCACGGACTTCAGGACACAGCTAACGAAGCTCTTCGAGGCGAGTCCGGACGCGCTCCACGTAGCGCCTCAGTCCGAATTCGCTGCAGGCGCTATCGTCAAGCAGGCCCGGGAGCTGGGCTACCGGGGCCCGATCTATGGCGAAACGATCACGGCGGGGACGACCGCCCAGGACGTAGCCGGCGACGCCGCGACCGGTCTGAAGGCTATCACCGCCGCTCCCGACCCCGACAACGAGAAGGCCCAGGAAGTTCTCGCCAACTTCAGGGCGCGCTACAACTACATCACTCTGCCCTGGCACCTGGGCTCCGCTTACGACGACGTATACATCGCGGCCGAGTGTCTCAAGCAGACCAACGACGACCAGAATGCCGACGGATTCCGCGACTGTCTGTACGAGATCACCTGGAGCGGCGCTCTTGGGAACAGCTATAGCTTCGACGAACAGGGCGAGGTCGTCGGCCTCTCAAGGGTGGTCGTCGAGGTTCTTCCCCCGGCCCAGAGGACCAAAGAGAACTATGGGTACAGGGTTCTGAGCGGCGGTCAGACCGAGTAGACCTTGACGGAACACCCGCATACCTTCGAAGGCAAGCCTACTTTTACAACCGACAGGCGTGGCGAATACCCCTCAAAGAGACGAGGCTGGGAGAAAGCCTCCAGCCGTACTCGCGCCAGCGGCCATCCTGCCTGCCGGGCCTATCCCGCCGATCGTGGGACTAACCTGCCGAGTGGCGCCAAGCTCGGGGGCAGGTCAATGAAATGGCTGTTGATTCCAAGGAGCTTCCAACGGAGCCCTACGAGCGTCGCTATCGAAGCGACATTGCCTTGCGGACCGCATGCCAAGGCTTCTTAGTGTACCGACGGCCAAGGCCTCGCTCGATCTCATTCCACTTCCGCTCATCCTCCACCGTGATGAACGTCACCGCCTCGCCGGAGCGGCCCATGCGGCCGGTCCGTCCGACGCGGTGGGTGAACAGCTTCTCCGAGTCCGGCAGGTCATAGTTGATAACCTGGCCAATACCCTCGAAGTCCAAGCCTCTGGCGGCCACATTCGTTGCCACCAAGACCGACGCGGCTCCGGAGCGGAAGTCCGTCATCACCCGTTCACGTGCGCGTTGGCTTAGATTTCCCTGGAGCGCCCCTACCGGGTAGTCCAACGAATCGAGCCGTCTCGCCAGCTTCTTGACGCCGTGCTTGGTCTTGAGAAAGACGATAACGGGCGTACCATCTCGCCCGTCCAGCAGCGTTCGCAGGGCCTCCATCTTGTCACTCTTCCGGATGGTATAGACGAGGTGCTCGACGGTGGGCGGCGCTTGCAAACCAGCGTCCACTTCCACCCTTACAGGCCGACGCAGGTGCTTCGCAGCGGTCTTGGCCACCCACTCAGGCATGGTTGCGGACAGAAGCGCTGTCTGCCGCTCGTAGGGCACGCGGCCTATGATGGATTCGACGTCAGGGGCAAACCCCCTATCCAGCATTTCATCCGCTTCGTCCAGCACAAGAAATCGCACTGAAGCCAGGTCGAGCGTTCCTTGCCGCAGATGGTCCAACATCCGGCCCGGAGTGCCGACGACGACTTGGGCCCCGTTCCTCAATGCTGTGCACTGCGACCTCAGAGGTCGGCCACCGTACAGTAGCGCCACGCGGATCTGCCGTGAAGAAGCCAGGGCTTCGACGACTCCAGCCACCTGGATGGCCAGCTCGCGAGTGGGTAGCAGCACAAGCGCCTGAACCCGCCGGAGCGACGGGTCGCACCGCTCAACTAGCGGCACCGCGAACGCCAGCGTCTTTCCGGATCCCGTACGCGCCTGGCCAATCAAGTCTCGTCCTGCCATGAGATGAGGCATAGCCTTCGCCTGAATGGGTGTGGGACTCGATATGTTCATCCGTGAAATCGCCGCCCTGGTAGCCTCCTTCAAAGGCATTCCAGAGAAACCGGGACCACCTGACGGGGCGCTGTCAACGGCGCGATTGCTTGCGGTGGACGGCTTGCTCCCGTTTGTACCGACCGTCGAGGAATGCCCGTTGCGACGAGCATTGAAGCATGAGCGGCAATACACCGGCTTGCCATGTCTTGGCCGGAATGGGACGGTGGCAGATCCGCCGCAGTCGTCGCAAACGGCTCGGTGCCGGGTGCGCTTGGCTGGGTGTACGTGGGCGGGCGAAGAGCGATAAGTCATGCGAGAACGGACTTCCTAATCTAGAGTGGCAACTACAGTTAAATCAGCGAGGAGATGAACAAGAAGAGAAGGGCCGGAGAGGGCGGTGCGTTCTCGCGTCAAACCTTGGCGAGCTAATCAAGTGTGTTTTGGAGTATAGCGGAAAATGCAGGGACCGTTAGGTCATCTACTCGTTGAGTACATGCTGACCTGCACCCAAGGCTTGTAGCGCCAGCTATGTTAGTCCGACGAGCATCGAGATAGGCTCAGTAGGTGGGATCGCCATTGCGGGACCGCCTGCGAGCGTAGCGGCGCGCCGTCTCCGCGTACGCGAGCCTGGCGGCCTCCCAGCGCGGGAGTGCCGAGTTCTGGTAGATCCGCACCATCTCTTTGAAGCGACCAGCGGCGGGCCGGATGGTCCGGGTCGTCGGGAACCGCGTTGCTGCCCATTCCGATGCCCCCTACGCCTATGGATTTGCCCATTTCAGGTCATCTTTAGCCGCTTGGCAATCCGACTCCCCGAAACCCTCTTGAAACACTCGTGGTCAGAACTCAAGCCTGACTCTCTGTGGCGTGCCTCCGGCCCGGATCGATGACGCTATGGCGTCCCCTACGGCCGAAATACGGGCGCCGTCGAACTCGTCGAGGGGCTGGACGCCGTCGGAGATTATCGCATCGACGAAATCCCTCAGGAGCCTGATCTCCGCGGCGGTATATGGTTCGGGTTCGAAGTCAAATTCGACGACAGGCGTACCGTCGAGTCTGTCCAGGACGAGTTGGTCGCTCACGAACGATCCACTCGTTCCGAAGACCTGGATGTACATGCCGGGTATCGGTGGCCTGACGCCGGGCGACAGCGCGATCCTTCCGAGGGTCCCGTCCTCGAACCTGGCATTCACGACGAACGTTTCGTAAACGTCGTCCGGATATCGCGAATCGTGGCCGCTGTACGACCCAAACGCGGCTACCTCCACGATCTCGCCCTTGAGATACCGCATCATGTCGATGTTGTGCGACAGACCTCCATAGATAAAGTCCTGGGGTACCTCATAGCGCCACGGAGTGCGGTCGTAGATGGGACGGAGATCCTGATAGTAGTCGGACGCCACAAAATAGATTTCCCCGAACTCCCCGGCGTCTATGAATCTTCTTAACGCCATATGGGGCCGAACGTAGCGCTGGGTCTGGGCGGGCATCACGCGCTTCTTGGCCCTGCGAGCCGCCTCGATCACCGCCTCGGATTCCTCGTTGCTGATCGTCATGGGTTTCGTAACGAGTACGTGCTTTCCGGCTTCAAGCGCGCGGATTACCTGATCTTTGTGAAGGTGATCGGGCGTATATATGCTCACCAGATCGATTTCCGCACGTTCGAGCAGGGCGTCAAGGCTCCCGGTTGCGAACTCCACCCCGTGGTCGCGCCGCGCCGCCTCACCCCGCTCCGCCACCACGTCGCAAACTCCGCGCACGAACGCCGGGAAGTCCGGCATCCCATTTATCGGCAGCAGACTCGCGCCCATCCCCAGTCCGACGATCCCCACTCCCAATTCCGACATCTGACGTCGCTCCTCCCACGGACAGGCAGGTCGTCTTACGCTGCGCAGATGGAGAATCTACCAGACGCGCCCCCTAGGCACATACCGGAGGTGGGGGAGTCGCGATCCGTCTGAGCTGAACCGGGCGGGCGCAAGCCCAGACCCGGGCTAGAAATCGTTGAACACTTTTACGGGTTGAAGGCTCTGTGCCGATTCCCGAGCCGCCGAACGCGCCGCGATGCACTTGGCGCCCTCGATTTAATCCACCAGCGGTCTGCTCCCCGAAACCTGGCCCAGAGGAAGTGTGAGTCTTTCTGAATAAGCGGCCGGGGGAAGGGGGAGTCAATGATGAAACCCTGGTGCCCCGCGCCGGCCCGAGAGCGGTGTGCCTGCGGCTGAAGGGCAGGATGTCCGAGCCTACGTCGATGGGCAGTTCGGGGACCTGCGGGAAACTGCCCGTCGAGCACTTCCACCGGGGCGAAAGGAATGCGGGACTCGAACTGCCGAGAAGCATTCCATGACCCCGTAGAAACCAGCGCACCTGAGGCTAGTGGGGCTGTCAGGACTCGAACACCCAGCGGTCCATATCCCGCTGGTACTGCAAGACCTCCGCGTCTTCGAAATAAAGTGACATCTCGTGTTTCGCGCTTTCGGGCGCGTCCGACGCGTGAACCAGGTTGCGAAGGCCGGCGATTGCCAGATCGCCTCGTATGGTGCCGGAAGCCGCTTCGTTTGGGATGGTGGAGCCGACCATCGTTCGCACCGCCTGGATGACGTTGTCTCCTTCAAGGATCATCGCCACGACGGGACCCGAAGTCAGATGGTCCACAAGCCCTTCGAAGAAGAACTTGCCCCTGTGCACTTCGTAGTGACTTTCGGCGAGCTCGCGATCTGGCTGGAGCATCTTCAAGACGAGAAGGCGGTAGCCGCGCCGCTCGAACCGGGCAAGAATCTCTCCCGCGAGACCGCGCTGTACGGCGTCGGGCTTAAGAAGCACAAACGTACGTTCCATTTCAGTCGACTCCGTTTTCATCTGTTCTACTGATTTCGTCCCAAAATCTGCCCACGGTTTCCGCCACGTTCGACCTCAGCTCCGCTACGCTCAAGTCGGCCCGGGCCACGACCAGGACCTGCCACTCGCCCGCCCAAAAGCCGACACACTGTACATCATCGGACTGCCACCAGATTTGGCTAACCTGACCAAACCCAAGACCCTCGATATCGGTCTCGAAAGCCCCCACGGCCGCCGACAACATTCTGCCGTGCAACGATGAGAAATCATCACTTTGGTGAGCGGTAACGGGAACTCCGCCGGATCGCCAAACGACGGCCGACCTGACTTCCGCCAGCGAAACCAGCGACTCGGCGAGTTGAATCTCACGTTCATTCGCCGCCAAGAGCTCGATCTCTTACTTCGCCCGCCCGTGCGTAGGCCCGCGACGCGTCACGGGGGCGGCTCTCACGCATATACAGGTCGCCCAGAGTCTCCCAGGCTGCCGCGGGCGCGTCGTCGAGGCCGCAAATCTGCTGGAGGGCCTGCTCCCACGCTTGTAAATCGCCGCTGACTGAGTGCGCTCTAATCAGGTTCATCGCCTCGTCCCAATAGCCCTCCCTGGCTAGTTCGACCGCCCTGCCCACGGGAGGCGGAGGCGGCTTGTCTATTTGGGGAGAATCCGCCGCTCCGTCCGGGGCGGCGGGTTCATGGGAGGAATCCGAGCGCGAATCGCCGCTATCGATTGCCACGGGCGCGCCGGCCGTCTCCTCCGGCGCGGCCGCTTCCGAACCTCCGCCGCGAGCTGGAGCAGGTTTATCGTCAACGTACAGCTCTGGAGTGGGCAGTGTTGCCGGCGTCCGAACTTCCGCGGGCTCTCCGAAATCAGCGGCATCTATTGTCGATTCCTCCGGAGTTGGGTACGGCTTCGGTGAGACAATCCCGTCTCGATCGATCGCGCCCGTCTGAACTTTCTCCCGGTAGCCCATGCCGAGCGGCGGCGCTATCGATGCCGGCTCGACCGGGCGCATACGGTTGAATTCGAGGCGGCCGTACATCTCGCGGGCGACCCGCTGTTCGGGGTCCAGCGAAGCAGCCCGATCCAGCAGTTCGGCCGCGTGGTTCGTTCTGCCGATCTCGGTGAAAATATGGGCCATCATCAAAAGCGCCTTCAGGCAATCCGGATGGTGGTCTAGCACCGTGCGGCTATGACGCCGGCAATCCTCCAGCCTGCCAATACTCCAAAGCGACTCCGCCAGCGCAAGGCGGATATCCGTTCGGACTGAATCGGACTCCATCGCGGCTCTCAACTGACGTTCGGCAAGCTCGGGCCATCCCGCGCGCAGATACGCGTAGCCAAGCAGACCGTGAGTTATCGACGGCGTGACGTTCAGTCCATCAATGGAGTTCCGAAGGTCCGGGTGATAGGGATCCGTCTCCGAGGCGCGGGACCACAGTTTGCGCGCCTGCTGCCGGTCGCCCTTTCGGTTTTGTATGCGCGCGCCCAGCAGGAGCGCGGTCGCATTGTGCGGGGCGACTCCCAGAACGAAAGCGGCATCGTCGGCTGCGTCAGACATCCTCGCAAGCCTTTCGAACGCCAGCGCGCGTACGACTCGCGCTTCGTAATAGCTCGAAAAGTTATCGAGCACATAACCGACAAGGCGCAGGCAGCGGTCGGCATCGCCGCCATCGAGAAGCTCGTGGGCCTGGTCGACGATCTCCCTAGGAGACATATTCGAATGAGGTGGACTGGCTTCCAATTAGCTGGGCTAGCGATTTGCGGTCCTTGACCGGTCCGACCGCGGCCAGCCGTACCCAGTCTCCGGCGAATATCCGCTGCGCGACTCGTGAAATGTCGCCCGCCGTCACCGCGTCCAAACGCTGGATGACTGCATCGACGGTCATCCGCTCCTGTTCGAGAAGCTCTTCGCGAGCGTACCAGGACGCCACGTTGTGACTCTCTTCCATGCCGAGTATGAGACCACCTTTTACGTACTCGCGGGCGCGCTCAAGCTCCCAGCCGGACGGCGATTGAGTCTTTAGAAGCTCACATTCTTCGATGATTGCACTCGTCATTGCGCCGGTGTCGTCGGGGTTGCTGTTGGCGAAAATGGCGATCGAGCCGCCTTCGCGGTTCTGCGAGGTATACGAAGAAACATCGTATGTAAGCGCCTGCCTTTCCCTGATTTCGGCGAACAGTCTCGAGCACATACCCTCGCCGAGAATTGCGTTGAGCAGCTCAAGCGGATAGCGATCGGGGTCGGTTTGGGACAGCGAACGGGTCCCTAGCGCGACGCTGACTTGCAGCCCGTCGCGCTCCTCGATCGCCAGCCGGGAATCCGGGCAACCGTTCAGGGTTCCCGCCTCGGGCCATTCCGCCCGTTCGCCGGATCGGTAGCCGTGGAAGCGGGCTTCTATCGACTCCACGGCTCGTTCCCGTTCGACATTTCCGGCTACCGAGATAACCGCGTTCGCCGCCCCGAAGTAGCGCGCCGCGTAGTCGCGCAGCGCATCCGGCGTCGCATTCCGGGTCACCTCCGGATTGTCGGAAATCGGTCTGCCGAGACCGTGTCCCGGCCACAACAGTTGCTCCAATAGCTCCATGGCCCAGTCGTCGGGCGTGTCGCGCGACATCATGGCCTCGTCGATAAGCACGCGGCGTTCTCGTTCGACCTCTTCCGGATCGAACGTCGAGTCGTGGACTATGTCGGCCAGTATCTCGAGCGCCGGTTCGAAGTGTGCCGATGGGCATCTGACGAAGAAGAAGGTCATCTCCTTGTCGGTCGCCGCATTTATCGAGCCGCCCAACGATTCGATGAACCCCGTGATATCGGAGAATGTGGGACGAGTGCCAGTGCCCTTGAAAAGCATGTGTTCGACAAAATGCGCCAGTCCGTGGGTGCGCTCCGACTCGTAGCCGAATCCGATCCCGATCGCGAGTTGAATCGTCACCGCCCTGGTATGCGCAATCGGCGTGATGACGGCGCGGAGACCGTTATCTAGAGTTTGGGTATCGAACAAAGGTGCTTTCCAGCAGAGCCCGGATGCGCCAGGCCCTTCGGTTTCTCGGTAGGGGATCGGTAGACTCGAATGCGCGCCACGTTTTCACTTTGATCGAGGGAGGCAATCATACCAACGGCGCGGCTGGCGCTTGGACGAAAAGGGTAATCTTGGTACGCTCCCATCGATGTTCAGGGTCATTCCCGAGTTTTAGTATGGCGCAAGCAGATCTATGAAGTTAGCCGCCCAGGAGTCGATCGTACCCGGCGAATCAGTCGCCGAGCAGCTACGGAATCTCGTAAATTGCGGATACGAGGCCGTCGAGCTGGTGCACCGCTTCACGATACAACGCCCCGAAGAAACTAAATCCGCGCTCGCCGATTCGCCTATAGAGGCCTTGAGCATGTGCACTTCGCTGGAGCACGACCTCGGGGACGTAGGCACGAACGTTGTAGACAGAATCTCCTTCTTCAAGGAGACCATCGACTTCGCCAGTCAGTTTGGGGTTAAGCGGATCATATCGGTCCCGGTGCGCGGGCCGCTTGCGGAAGGCGTTACGGAACAAGAGGAGATCGACCGGTACCGCGACGCGCTGAGGGCTGTCGGGGAGCACGCCGAGTCGCTGGGAATGGTCGTGGTGATCGAGCCTCTGATCCGGTACGAAACTCATTTGGTCAACCGATTGGCGCAGGCGGTGGAAATCGCCGAATCCGTCGGCAGCCGCGGCGTGGGCATCATGGCGGACTTCTTCCACATGAACGTCGAGGAAGCCGACATCGCCCAAAGCGTCACCGCCGCCGGACGCTGGGTCCAGCACGTTCACCTCGCCGATTCGAACAGATTGAATCCGGGAAGAGGTCATACCGACTTCGAACCGGGGATGCGGGCCTTGAAGTCGATTGGATTTGACGGAGCGATGGCGTTGGAGTGCAGGCTGGCGGATGGACCTCCACTTACCGAGCTCAGACACTCGTCCGACCACCTAAGCTCCTTCGTGCATTAAGCGCTCAGCGCGAGCGAGGTTCGAATTGGCTACTAGAGCCGCATTCGCCGGCTACTGCCGCCTTTCCGGTAATCACTTCGATCCGCTTGCGGAACCCCGTTACAGATCGAGCGGGAAGGATGGGGCGTCACACATGAGCCGGCTGCCGGTTTGTGAATAATTGAACAGCTTGCGGGAATACGGAGTCCGGTAGTGACGATATCCGCGGAGCGCTGCCGTGAAATCCTCGGCGCGGCGCGCGGGTCCCGCGTGCTTGTCGTGGGCGACATGGTCGTCGACGAGCACATCATCGGACATTCGACCAGGTTGTCCCGAGAGGCCCCGGTGCCGGTTATCGAGCAGCGCGGTCACCTGTTCGTTCCGGGCGGCGCCGCGAACCCCGCTTATAACGCCCGGAGCCTCGGATCGGATGTCTCCGTCTGCGGACTGGTCGGGGACGACGAGATGGGAGACAGATTGCGCCAGATTCTGGACGAAGCCGGAATCCACACGGCGGGTCTGGCCACGGAGCCGTCGCGGCCAACCAGCGTCAAGCTCCGCGTATGGGCGGGCGGCGCCGCGCAGCGGCACTATCAACAAGTGGCTCGCGTAGACGTGTCGAATCGAGAGCCTATGTCCGAGCAATCTCAGCAAGAGTTGATGCTGTATCTCGAAGGAGCGATTCCGGAATACGGCGCCGTCATAATTTCGGATTACGAAAGCGGCGTTGTTGACGCCCCAATCCTTGAATATGTCATTTCCGCCGCAAAGCGGCGCCGGAAGCACGTGATCGTCGATTCCCACGGCGACTTTGCGCGCTTCAGCGGAGTGACCGCGGTAACCCCGAATCAACCGGAGGCCGAGGCCGAGCTTGGCATATCGATGAACAACGATCAGGCGCTCGAATCTGGCGGCAGCGAGCTCAGATCGCGCCTCGACTGCACTCATCTCCTGATAACCCTGGGTGGCAACGGATTGGCGCTCTTCAGCCGCGGCGAGCCAATGAAGACCGTTGCGGCTCATTCGGTGCCAGGGCTCGTCGACGCGACCGGCGCGGGAGACACCGTAGCGTCGGCTTTCGCGCTGTCCCTCTTGGGCAACGCGGCCCCTGTCGAGGCGGCGGAGATCGCCAACGCGGCGGGAGCGGTGGTCGTCTCAAGACTCGGCGCGTCGACCGTCCGGCCGGACGAAGTCGCCGCGATGTTCGAAGAAGCCGGTGACTGACTCCGCTTCGGCTCTCGTAGTCGAGCTTGTCAGCGCACGCGAATACCTGCATACGTCTGGGCGTTCCTCACAAACGGTCGTCCTTACGAACGGCTGTTTCGATCTGATTCATCACGGCCACACGGCGTTTCTACAAGCGTGCGCCGCGCTTGGCGACGTTCTGGTGGTCGGCCTTAACGACGACGCTGCCGTCACGGCGCTGAAGGGACAGGGCCGTCCGGTTCTTTCGACCGATCAGCGCGCGCAAATCCTCGCCGCCATCAGGTGGGTTGATCTGGTCGTTATATTTCGGCAGTTGACCGCGGAACGCCTGATCGAGGCGGTGCGACCGGATGTCTACGCAAAGGGAGCCGAGTACGATCCGGCATCCGGAGACAGGCCGCTTCCGGAAACGGAGGCAGTGACCGAAATCGGGTGCAGACTCCACTTCGTGAAGTTGACTCCGGGCGCATCATCGTCAGACATTTACCGCCGCGCCTCGACCGCCGTCCCGCGAGACTCCACCTATTAAGGCCGAAACCGGTCGCCGGATAGCCTTCGCGGCGTCCCTCGTCGCGGCGGGAAACGTGTTGAGCAGGCTGCTGGGTATCGTTCGTGAGCCCGTCATCGCAGCCCTGTTCGGGGCCACCGGGACAGCCGACGCCTTCGAAGTGGCCACGAGAGTTCCCAACATGCTGTTCGACGTGGTTGTCGGAGGAGCGATCTCGGCGGTCCTGGTTCCTGTTTTCAGCGGACTCGCCGGCGACAAAGAGCGGTCTGCCAAACTCTTTTACACCCTTCTCCTGATTGTCGGAGTGGTAATCGCCGCCGTGGCCGGCTTGCTGGTCGCGCTAGCCCATCCCTTTGTGACGCTTCTGGCTCCGGCCTTTTCCGACGAGACCCACGACATGGCCGTAACCATGCTTCGGATAACGCTGCCGGGAGTGATCTTGCTCGGTCTTTCGGCGGTGGCGTCAGGCCGGCTGTACGCCGCCGAGAGGTTTGCGTTTCCGGCATTCAGCGTGACCGCTCTGAACGGCACGTTGATCGTTGGCGCGCTTGCCCTTACGCCGCTGGTCGGGCCGCCGGGAGTGGCGCTCGGCTATCTGGCGGGCGCGGCGGCGCATCTTGCAATTCAAATACCGGGGCTTATTGCCGAGAAAATCCCGCGGTCCCGTCCCAATCCATTGGGCAATGCCGATCTGCGGACCACGATGCTGCTCTATGCTCCCGTTCTGGCGGGACTGATCTTCACGCAATTCATCACGTCGATCGACACCCGGCTTGCTTCCGGCGCCGGCGAGGGGAGTCTGGCGATGATGCGGTTCGCCACCCGGCTCCAGCAATTCCCGCTGGGAATCGTGGTCGCGGCCGTAAGTCTAGCGGCGCTGCCGTCCCTGTCTCGCGCCGCGCCTGCCCGCTTCGCGGACCTTCCCAAAGCGCGGGACTTCAAGCAGGTCCTGAGCGGGACCATTCGCTACATGCTTCTTTTGATCATTCCGGCGACGGCAATCGTGATCGGGATGTCGGAGCCGTTGGTCAGGTTCGTCTATCAGCGAGGCGAATTCGTGTCCGCGGCAACCAGTCCTACCTCGATAGCGCTGGTCATCTATGCGCTCCAACTGCCTCTGGTGGCGCTGGACCAGATGTTCATATTCGCCTACTACTCCGCCCGCAATACGATCACGCCCGTGCTCCTAGGCGTAGCGGGGGGGATTGTGTATCTTGCAGTCGCCATCCCGCTGGTCGGAAGCGCGGGGTTTCACGGTCTCGTTTGGGCTAATACGATCCAGAACAGCTTCCACGGACTCGTGCTCGGCCTGCTGCTGTGGCGGGCGCTCCGGGCAAGGCCCGACGCGGTGATGCTCCGGTTTGTCGCGCGAATGCTGCCCGCGGCTATGGCGCTGGCGGCAGGAGTGTTCGCGGGGACCCGACTCGCCGGTTTGGTCGAGCCTGAACCGGAGGCGGGCCTGATCACAATCGCGATTGCCGGCTCGATTGGGCTGGCCGCGTATGCGGCGGGATTATGGCTCTTCAGAGTTCAGGAAGCCCGAACGGCGGTCTACACCGTTGCGGCAAGCGCGCGGAGACTCCTGCGAACGACCTCCACGGCTTGATCGCACATGCGACCGGCACACACGAGGCCTTAGAATCTGACACTATGGATCTTGGCCTCAACCGTGAAAAGCTGTCCTATTCGCTCAAGCAGCGGGTCGTAGTCGTCACGGGCGCTAGCCGGGGACTAGGGGAATCGATTGCGCTGGCTTGCGCCCAGGCGGGAGCTTCGGTTGTGCTCGGAGCGCGAACAACCAGCGCAATTCTGGCACTGGCAAACAAGATCAACGCCGCGGGCGGTCGGGCCGTTGCGATTACTACCGACGTGACCGATAGAGAACAATGCCGCACGCTCGTAGGCGCGGCCCTACACGAGTTTGGTCGGCTGGACGTAATGATCAACAACGCGGGTATTCCACTCGCCGGAAAGCCGTCGCTGGAGGTAGAGCCGCAGGAATGGCGCGCGCTCATCGACGGGAATCTGACCAGCGCGTTCTACGGATGCCAGGCCGCGGCGGAAGTCATGGTCGAAGCCGGCTCCGGCAAGATCATCAACATGTCGTCTCAGTTTGGCTCTGTCGGTTATCCCGGCAGAGCCGCCTATTGCTCGGCAAAGGGGGGCGTGGAGCAGTTGACCCGCGCCCTGGCGGCGGAATGGGCGCCCCATGGAATTCAAGTCAACGCGATTGCCCCGACCCACGTCGAGACCAGCTTCAACTCCGAGCGGGTGAATTCGAAAGCGTTTCTCGCCGAGATGTTGCCGAAGATGCCCATTGGCCGGCTGGGCGTGCCCGAGGAAGTAGCGAGTGTTGCGGTTTTCCTCGCCTCATCGGCGTCTGATCTGATTACGGGTCATACACTCGTTGTGGACGGCGGCTGGACGGCCGTCTAGGGGTTTCGGCGTAGACGGGGGGAATCCGGCGCGTCGGCGTCGCTAAACCACCGGAAAAAGGCGACGCCCATCGCCGCCCAGAAAATCAGCTTGCCAGGCACCCACATGAGTAATCCCGCGATCTCCTGATCGACCGCCGCCGAGAGTCCCCAAAGTCGAGGGGCGTCCGCGTAGGACGAATAGAGTGGATCGCCCATGAAGGTTATGAGAGCGCCGACGATGGACGTCGGGATTGGCAGAACGAAGAAATACAGGAGCTGCGCGGGCGCCGATAGCGAAGGCAGCGCCCTCACCGGGCTCAAGGCCGGCCACCACATCAGTATTCCAACACCGAGAATAGTGGCATGCTCGAAATCATGAATCAGCTTGATCTCCAGGGCAGCTTCGTAGAAGACCGGGGCGTGCCAGACGAGGAAAACCCCCGACGAGGCCAGAAACGCGACCACCGGCAATGTCAGGAATCGAGTCGCCGAGTGGATAACGCTGCTGTAGGGAAACAGCCTTATCGCCCAGGGGGGTGTCCCAACGACCAACAGCGGCGCCGCAACGAACATGAGCAGCAGATGCTGGACCATGTGGATGCTGAAAAGGTAGTGCTCGCCGATCGAGTCGATCGGCGATGCGAGCGTAACGAAAATCATCAGTATCCCGCTGGTGAAGGCGACGACCCGGTATCCGGATACCGGCGCCCCCAGGCGGCGGCGCTCCCTGTAAGGGCCGATGGCATACAAGTACAAACCGACGCCCAGGATTACCGCGGCCAGCAGCGTAGGCTCCAGGTTCCACGCCGTTAACCCGCTGCCTGGATCGACGTGATCGGCATGGAACCAGATCGCGCCCACCCCTAACGTCAGAGCGGCTGTCAATTTATTACCGGCATGTTTCTTTGCCTTAGCACCTCGCCTCCGGCTGAATCAGGGGCAAATCCCGCAATAACCCCGACGCGCCGCAAGTCCACCGGCGAAATTCTTCCAGATCCAAAGGACGCCGGAAACCCAAAAATCGCTTTGAAACCCTTTCCTCACGCATTGTGTCTAATTAGAATATCCGTTAGGGAGGTCTGCGTAATCTGACGTAACCGACTTGGCCCGTGAGCCGGGAGGACCTCGTTTACTTGAATAGTAGACTTCAGAACCCGATCTCCCGACGGCGACTCATTATGGCGAGCGGACTCTTTGCCGCTTCCGCCGTCGCCGCTCCCGCGACCGCCGGCGCCTCGGCGCTTTATCTACACGCCAACGGCGAGGACGACCCAACTAGCAGCCGGGTGCTCTATTTCCCCGAGACGGGGCATCACGTCTCGGGAGAGTATCTGCGCCGCTGGGGTCGGATGGGAGGCATAGCCACGCTTGGCCCGCCAATCTCAGAGCCCATGCTGAAGCGTCTCGTCGAATACCAAGCCTTCCGAAATGGCGTGCTTTACCGCGATGTTGACGATTCGGTTATTCGTACTGTTACGGGCGAAGCCAACGCCTTACGCGCGGGAGCGGCGCTATCGACGCGTTATCCCGGTTCCCGCGACCCGAATCGCGGCGACGCGTCAACCGGTTTCCGGTTTGCCAGCACCTGGTTCGGACCGCACCCTCTTCTTTGGAAGACGTTTCTGGAAGGCGGCGGCGTTTTCGTCTTTGGATATCCGATCTCCAATCTCGTACAGGAGTCAGGAGTACGGGTCCAGTGGTTTCAGAACTCGCGACTGGAGTTGAGCGAAGACGGCCAAGTCAGAATCTCGCCCTTGGGTGAGTTGATGGCCGAGGTGTTGGAGCTCGATACGCGCCGAGTTCCAATAAAACCCGACGCGTCGCTGTTCCGCGGAGTAAGCAATCCGATTCCGACCGGCAGGATCGAGGATCGCAGGATCGAGATCGATCTTTCGCGTCAGCGGCTCGCCGCGTTTCAGGGCGAAGCCCTTGTCTACGACGTGCTCGTGTCGACGGGCCGGCAGTGGACGCCCACGCCGACCGGGACCTTTCAAATCGTCCGGCGCGTCGAAAACGAGCGGATGGTCGGCGGCGAACCGGGGACCGCAAGCTATTACGACATATCCGACATATATTTCACGCAATACTTCACCTGGGAGGGGCACGCGCTGCATTACGCATACTGGCACAACAACTTTGGCAACGAGATGAGCCACGGGTGCGTAAACATGGCGCTGTGGGACGCCAAGTGGATCTGGAACTTTGCCGCGTCGGGCGTGCCGATAACTATTCGCTAATCCGAGCGCCTCGCTAGCGCAACGGCGCGAGTTGCCGTTGCGCAAATTTACTTGTCAGCGGGCGGTTGATCGTCGGAATCGTCTCGCGCATCCGCGAGCGGCCTCGGATTTGCACCGCCGGCCCGCCCTCGCAGAGGATTGTTCTGACAGTCAGGATATGCTGGAAGTCGCAAGAATGCGTATTCGCGTCGTGCGATGCGGACTATGGTCGATCTGCCGACAAACCGTGCCCCGGTTCGTTCTCAGTCAAAGTGAGGGGAGATGGCGAGGATTAGAGGAAAAGACTTGCCCGGGATAGCCGAAGACGTGACGGGGTTGATCGGCCGGACGCCTCTGGTACGGATAAACCGGCCGGCCGAGGGCTGCAAGGCGACCATAGTTGGGAAGGTCGAGGCGTTCAATCCGGGCGGCAGCGTCAAGGATCGCATCGGACTCGCAATGATCCGCGACGCCGAAGAACGTGGACTGATCCAGCGCGGCAAGACGGTGGTCGTTGAGCCAACCAGCGGCAACACGGGAATAGCGCTCGCGATGATTTGCGCGGCCCGCGGATATCGCTGCGTTCTCACCATGCCGGAAAGCATGAGCCTCGAACGGCGGAAGCTCTTGATGCTCCTGGGCGCGGAACTCGTTCTGACGCCGGGTCCGGCGGGGATGAACGGTTCTATTACGAAGGCGGAACAGCTGCGCGACCAGATTCCCGACGCCTGGGTTCCTCAGCAATTCGAGAACCCGGCCAACCCGAAAATACACGAGCAAACGACAGCGGTCGAACTCTGGGACGACACGAACGGTGAAATCGACATTCTGGTGGCGGGCATCGGCACCGGCGGGACGGCAACCGGATGTGGACGAGTTCTCAAGGAGAAAAAGTCCACCGTCAAGGTAGTTGGCGTCGAACCCGAAGGGAGCGCGGTTCTGTCGGGCGAGCAGGCAGGCCCGCATCGCATACAGGGGATAGGCGCGGGTTTCGTTCCCAAGGTGCTCGATGTAGATATTCTCGATGAGGTCCTACCCATTTCCGACGACAGAGCCGAGGCCTTGGCCCGCGAGCTGGCCGAAAAAGACGGACTGTTTGTCGGCGTATCGGCAGGAGCGGCCGTCGCCGCCGCTATTGAAGTGGGAAGCCGCCCAGAAAACGAAGACAAGCTGATCGTCGTTATTCTTCCCGACACCGGCGAAAGGTATCTCAGTCATCCAGTCTTCGCCCCAATCGTTGACGTAGCGGAAATGGCTATACCAACGGGGTAGCCGCACTGGTCTGACTCGTAAAGCACCGTGCCGCCGCACACGATCTGACCAATGTTGCCGGACGTAGTTCGGGTAATTGCCAGCGTCATCGCGGCCGGCGCCGTGTTATTCAGCGTTGTCTACATGGCATGGCTGTCGGGGCGGCGGCTGGATACCCGCCAAAGCGTGGACGACTTTTCGGTAGCGCAGCGTTCGACCCGCAATATAGCTGTGCTCTTTGGCTCGGGCATCGCGGAGCGTGCGCTGTTCTGGGCGTTTTGGATCGTCGCGTTGCGAATCCTCGGACCCACCGGAAACGGCGAATACGCTTTCGCAACCAATCTGTTCGTCTATTTCGCGGCCGTCACCAACTTCGGGCTTTCGACGCTGGTATCGCGGGAGATCGCCCGAAGACAGTCTGATCTTCTGAAGATCTTCGGCAATGCGCTTGTCCTCCGGCTTGCCGTTTTGATGGCCGGCGCGCCCGTTATGGTCGTTGTAGCGCTTGCTTACCGTCTCGGGGGATCGATTTCCAACGTGACCGTCGCGGTGACGGTTCTGATCGCCTTCTCGTTGATACCCAGCTCGATAAACCAGGCCTACGCGGCGGTGTACGCGGGGTTCGAGCGGACCGACTTTCGCGGCGCGGTCGCGCTCGGGACCGCTTTGTTTACCGTCGGCGCCGGGGTGCTGGCGCTATTGACCGGCGCGGGTCTGGTTGGACTCGGCGCCGTCGCGATAGTCGCGGGTATCTTGACGTTTGCGACGCTTGCGCGGCCGCTGGGCTACAAGCTGCTCGGCGCGTACAAGCTCGCAACGCGCCGCGAACTGGGGGAGATGTCCCGCAGCGCGATTCCACTGATGCTGAACGAGCTGCTGGCAAACGTCTTTTTTCAGATCGACATACTCGTGATTCAATCGCTGCAAGGGACCGAGATGGTAGGAAAGTACAACGCTTCGTACAAATTCATCGCCGCGCTAACGGTCATACCCGTGGCGGTTACGCTTCCTCTGTTTCCGGCCCTCGTTCGCGCCGCCGCGAACCCGGAAGAGCTTGGCCGGTGGTTCGTTCGGGCGTGGAGATTTCTCGCAATGATCGGGCTGCCGATCGTGGTTATTTTCACGGTGTTCGCCGATGGCATCGTCAGGAGCTTTTGGGGGGAACGGTTTCTGCCGGAAGGTGGTGAGGTGCTGCGGATTTTCATCTGGTTCCTGCCGTTTGCGTTCCTCAACGCCATGTTTCAACACGTGCTTATTTCAATAGATCGGCTTCGCACGATCGCAATCTCGTTCGTTGCGGCGACCGCCTTGAATTTGGCGCTCAACCTGGCGCTGCTGCCAGTATTCGGCATCGTTGCCGCGGCCTTTGCCACGGTGATAGCCGAGATCGTGCTGCTCGTTCTCTATGGCATGGCTCTGCGCGGAAAAGACCTGCTCAGAAGAGTGCCCGGCCCGTTGTTGAAGCCTGCTTTCGCGGCGGCCGCAATGGCCGGAGTCGCAATCCTCATTGGCCCGTTCGGCTGGTTCGCGGGAGCCGTTGCCGGCGGCGTCGCCTATGCGTTGGTGATGTTTGCTACCGGCGGACTCAACCGCAAGGACCTGGCTTCGGCGTATCAGGCTATCCGGAGCGGCTCCGGCTAGCGTTCGTGGAGCGAGCCATGATAGATGCTCCGGCTCTCCACGTCTTCCATGGAGCGCTCGTGCAGCGGCGCGCCGAATTTCTCGTATAGATCGGCGTCGTCGAGCAGTCCGTGGGGCGAAGAGACGATTTCGACCGGCCCGAGATGCAAAATACCGGGCGTATCCTGAAAAATCCCTTTAATCCTGCCGTCGAGCCGGATGGGCGCGCGGTCGGCGTAGATAATGCTCGCAAACGCTTCGTAAATCCCGGCCGGCGCGCCCGAGGGAACCCATACCGCGGTCTTCGCAACGATCCGCTCGCCCGGAATCCAGTGATGCGGCTTTCGGGCATCCTGCGCCAGGGGCCGGAAGATTCGTTCGTAGATTTGGCCGTCGGGACCTTCCAGCCAGGCCCTGATCGCAATATCGGGGGCCGCCGGGCCGTTTGAGAACAACCGGAAGGTGAAGCGGATCCCGTTGCCGGTTTCTTTGGGAGGCTGATCGTCGCGCGCTCCGGCAAACTCGATCGACAGGACATCGGGGCCTTCGTCGATACGGTACATGCCCTCATTGCGAATCACCATGTCGCTTGCGTTGGTCATGTAGAGAAGCAGCATCCCGTTTCTGTATGCGGAGTCGCGGGCCTTCCATAGCCGTGAATTGAGCCAGTCTTCAACATAGCCGTTTGGGTCCGACTGATTGAGCGCGCTGAGGATCACCCACAGCCGTTGGTGACTCTCAGCGGCCCGTCCCAGCTCTGCTTCAACCTCTTTTTTTGTTACCGAGGGCGGCACCTCGTCGGGCAACAGCCAAACGTCCACTGTTTCCAAAAAACCCGGATAGTAATGCCGCCAAAACCAGCCTTGCCAAGGCCCGGCCAAAACGACCGCATCGCGAAACTTCCCGGGCCGCTCCGATTCAGGCATGGGAAGCGACAGCTCGTTGATCGCGGACGTAATGGCGCGGTAGTCGCCGCGCTCGTATCCGAAGTAGTAAAAGCGGGAGGCGTAAAGGGGACCGGCGGCGAGCAAAACGGCCGCCAGGCCCGCAATCGCAAGATCGGGCAGCCGGAGCCGCGTCAGCGCGTAGCCGGCAAAGAGTGCGACGATGGGGATGCCCATCATCAAGTAGCGCGGCTGGTATTCCTGTCCGAAAAGGAGCAGGACCACCAGGCCGATGGCGGCAAGAACTGCATAAGCGTGGAGGGACCCGGCTCGCCGTCTCCAGGCGGCCAGGACGAAGCCCGCCAGCGCCGTGGCGCCGAGCACGACGGCGATCCCAACCGAGGCGCGACCGCCTCGAATGTTGCCGATTCCGGTGGTCATGTTCATCCAGCCCTCGCGGGCCGTATGGCTTATCAGGCCGTAAGTCAGCGTCCCCTTCCCAAACGCGCCCACACTTGCCTCTACTCCGGAGGAGGTGAACATCCAGGTCGCAAGCGCCGCAATCACTACGGCCTGGGCCGCCAGCAGTCTTACTACGACCCACTTATTCCGTTTCCAGTTCGAGATGAGATAGACGTTTCCAGCGATGACTCCCATCAAAGCGGAGTAGTCGAAAAACGCTCCCGCCAGCGAAACAAGACCGTAAGCAGCCCACGCGCGAACTCCCCCATGCTCGAATGCGCGGATCAACAGATACAGGGCGAGGAATCCGAACAGGGTAGCGAAGATGTACATCCGCGCTTCGCGGCTGTAGAAAATGAGGGTGGGGGACGTTGCGACAATCACCGAGGCGACCATCGCCGACCGCGCGCCTAAGAGCCGCACCCCCAGCGCGTAAGTCACCGGAACGAGGGCGACGCCCGCGGGCACGGAAAGTAGCCGCACCAGCGGCTCAGCTTCGCCGAATAGTTTGCTCCAGTAGTGAAGCGTCAGGTAGTAAAGCGGCGGGTGCTCGAACGGCGCGGTGCTAATAGCATCCAAAAGGTCGACGGCGACCAGACGCGCGTACCAGACACTTGCGACCTCGTCGAAATCGAAGTCGCCGAGCTCCGGCAGCCGCCACGTTCTAAGAAACAGCGCGAGAAGCGCCGCGAGTATGACCGCGACCCTGGGATCGAGCCGCACGCGGGTCAAGCGGCTATACACACCTCGACCAGACACCGGAATGAACCGATCTGCAAGGTTCGCCATTACGCTCGCCCGCGGAGAATCGGCATCGGTCCTATCTGAGCCGGCTCTCCCCCCAAATGATGCCGAGCTTCAGGGGCGGAGTCTGCCAGCGCGCGATCACTTGATTCGACCTGCAAGATCGCCGTATAGAACGGGAATTACGAAGTTCAAGTTACGGTCTGTCGCCCATAACCGCGGCAAGGTGCTAACTCGTGTCGAGAGACCTGCGGCGGCATCGAGCGAGTCGCCGGCGCTACTTGATTTCGACCTTCGCCCCCTCCGCTTCGAGAGCCTTGCCAAGCTCCTCGGCGTCCTGCTTGGAAATACCCTGCTTGACCGGCCCCGGCGCTTCGTCGACGACGGCCTTGGCTTCTCTGAGTCCGAGGCCTGTCGCCTTACGCACGACCTTGATAACCGGGATCTTGTTGGGACCGACTTCGGCGATATGCACGTCGAATTCGGTCTGCTCCTCAACTTCCGCCGCCGCGGCCCCGTTCGCGTCTGCCGGCCCGGCCGCCATCATGGGCATGGCCGAGACGCCAAATTTGTCCTTCAGTTTTTCTACGAGGTCGGCGAGCTCGAGAACTGTCATCGACTCGATGGTCTCGATAATGCTATCTACCGAACTTCCGGCGGCGGTCTTCTTTGTCGCCATCTGGATAAAACTCCCTTTAGAAAAAATCCCTATGCTTCCGACTCTTCAAGCTGATCAACACGCCCCTGAAGGGCGTAAACGAGACTGGAGATGAGTCCCTCCAGGCTGTATACGAGGCCCGATATGGGCGACTCGATTCCCCAAACTGCCTGGGCCAGCAATTGGTCCCTAGCCGGCAGCGATGCGATTCGGCGCACCTCCTCCGTCGAAATCAGTTCCCCGTTGAGTACGCCGCCCCTTACCGCCCAGCGCTCGTCCGTGGTGTAGTTTTGCCACAATGCCTTGGCGGGGCCAATGAGATCGTCGTGACACTCGGTTATCGCCGACGGTCCCTCGAAGAGCGCCTTGGCGGAGTCCAGACCGGCATCCTCGGCCGCCCGACGCGCCAGCGAGTTCTTGGCGATGCGAATATTGCCGCCGCTTTCCCTGATCTTCCGCCGCAGTGCCTGGAGCGCCGCGACCCTCAATCCCCTGTAGTCGCTAACCATCCACAGAGGGGCGCTTGTCATCAAAGTCTTGATCGCCTCAACCTGCTCGCGTTTTACCGCTCTGGTGGCCAATAAGCTCCTCCTTCCCTTATAACTAAAAAACCGCGCCGTTACGCCGCGCGGTAGGAAGCTCAGCCTTCGCTGGTCCCGCCTGGACGGGCTGTAACGGTTTAAGCACGTCGGGTGCGCCCGCCGTCTTCGGCGTACACGTTTTCACTTGTGTCGTCGATTCCTGGTTTAGGCTTCTCCCTACTTGTTACGGCTGCCCGGTGACGACATCAATCCAACGATCTGGTAAGAGCCAGAGATTCCTGAATGTCAAGCGGGATGCCCGGTCCCATGGTTGAAGCCAGTGTAGCCGATCTTACGTACGTGCCTTTCGCGCCCGACGGCCTCGCCGCGATGATGGCGGCCAGCACGGCTGCGAGGTTCTCGCGAAGCAGCGCGGTCGCAAACGAAGCGCGTCCGATGAGCATATGCACGTTGCCGGTCCGATCGACCCGGAACTCAACCCTGCCGGCCTTCAGCTCGGTTACGGCCTGCTTGATGTTTTGAGTAACCGTGCCCGCCCGCGCGTTTGGCATCAGACCCCGCGGTCCAAGTATGCGCCCCAGGGGGCTGACCACACGCATCATGTCGGGTGTCGCGACGGCGGCGTCGAAGTCCAGCCATCCGCCCTGAATCTTCTTTACGAGGTCCTCAGTCCCCACTTCGTCCGCGTTCGCCTCCATCGCCTCGCTAGCTTTGTCGCCGGCGGCAAATACAACCACACGTTGCGTCTTGCCGGCGCCGTGAGGAAGGGTCAAAGTGCCGCGCACTTGCTGATCCTGGCGGGTTGGATCGATTCCCAGATTCAGGTGCAACTCAACCGAAGCGTCGAATTTGGCGCCGGAGGTCTCGGGCAAAAGCTCCAGCGCCTCGTCGGGCAAGTACGCCTTGCCTCT
Source organism: Chloroflexota bacterium (assembly GCA_965218195.1). GTDB lineage: Bacteria > Chloroflexota > UBA11872 > UBA11872 > VXNJ01 > JAPOVO01. The sequence continues at coordinate 2,195,687 of OZ244593.1, read as the reverse complement.
CTCGATGAGCTCTACGGCGCTTCTGTAGCGCTTCCCTTTTTTAGACACCTTGGGTTTCCGATCTCACGGTTCTTCGACCTCCGTCTCTCTATCGCCTAGTCCGAGCCTATTGTTAGTCCCATGCTGCGAGCGGTGCCGGCCACGACCTTTTCCGCCGCTTCGATGTCCATCGCGTTGAGATCGGGCATCTTCGTTTCGGCGATCTGGCGCAGTTGACTCGGAGAAACGCTGCCCACGATTTCGTTGCGGGGGGCGCCGCTTCCTTTTTCGACGCCGGCAGCCTTTCTGAGCAGGTCGCTGGTCGGCGGCGTTTTAGTTATGAACGAATATGACCTGTCGGCAAAGATGGTTATCTCCACCGGAATGATCGATCCCCGCTGCGCCTGGGTGCGCTCGTTGTATTCCTTGCAGAACTGAACGCTGTTTACGCCATGTTGCCCTAGGCTTGGGCCGACCGGCGGCGCGACGGTCGCTACGCCGGCTGATAGCTGAAGCTTTACTACTGTTAGAACTTTCTTTGCCAAATCTCAGCAAATCCTCACTAGAAAATCGTCGCCCTAACCGGGAATGGGCGATCCGCCTTTGACGCGCTCTACCTGTAGAAAATCCAGCTCCACGGGCGTGTCGCGGCCAAAGAACGAAACCATTACGCGAACTCTGCCTTTGTCCTGATTGACTTCGTCAACCGTGCCCAGGAACTCGGAGAACGGTCCATCGATGATCTTGACCATTTCTCCGACCGCGAGACTCACTTGCGGACGCTCGACTTCACCGGCGATCTGCTTGAAGATTTCGTCGACTTCCGCTTGGGGCAGAGGGATTGGCCGATTGCCGGTCCCGACGAAATTTACAACTCCGGGCGTGTTTCTAACGACGAACCACGATTGGTCGTCCAACTCCATGCGGACCAGAACGTAGCCTTGAAACATCTTGCGCTTGACGCGCCGCCGCTCGCCCTGTCGGACCTCCTCAACTTCCTCCTCGGGCACCACGATTTCGAAGACCTTGTCCTCGGCTTCCATCGTCTCGATTCTGTGCTTGAGGTTGTCGTTGACTTTGTTCTCGTAGCCTGAATAGGTGTTTAGAACGTACCAGTCGCCGCGTGTTTTGTCTTCGTCTACCAACTCGATGGCCTCACCATATCTAGCTGAATACCAATTCACTCAACCGTGACAGCCCAAAGTCGAAGGCCCCCAGAATCGCGGCCAGCAGGAGACATACGCCCAGAACTATCAGCGTAAGCCTGGTCGTTTCTTGCTGCGAGGGCCAGTGCGAACGGCGAAGCTCGGCGTAGGTCTCACGCATAAACCGAAGCGGCCCCAGGTCGAGAAGCGATCTGAACCTGCCGGCGGGGGCCCGGCGTCTGGCCCGGCGCTTGCTTCTTCGCTTTGCGACTGCCATTGGGTCTTACTCTAACGTGTCTCCCGGTGATCGGTATGCTGCCGGCACCAGCGACAAAACTTCCTCAACTGGAGTCTGCCCGTGTCGTTTCGGCGATTCTTGGTGGTGGCGTAGTTGCGCCGGTTACATTCCCCGCAAGCCAGCGTGATAACCGACCGATCGTCTCTCGAAGGCACTGAAAACCGCTCCCGCCATACACAAACAAGACGGCCCGCCGCGGACCGTCAACATATTATGTCACATACTTGGCTTTCTGCGAGACGCTGGTCGCAGTTACCTGTTTTGGTTTCACTTCCACAGCCAGCGCTCCGGCGGGGCGCCGCGTCTAGACGAACGCCGTTTTTCTTTCCACCACGCCGTCGCCCACCTCGGACCCCGCTCGCAGCGGAGCGTAGGTCGCGCGCGAGTCCGAGGTCTCCCACAGAGTGACGCTGACTACGGGCAGCCCCATTTCCGAGACCTTTCCGTAGATCATTCTCGCCATGTTCTCGGCGGTTGGCTCTTCGGCCATGAGGTACGCGTCCTCTCCAAGCGCCGCGACGGCTGGAGCCAGCGGATCGTCCGCTCGCAGAATCATTCGATGGTCCAGATGGGAATCGATCCAGCCGCCCACGGCGTCGCCAACGTCCCCGAAGTCCGCCACCATGCCAGCCTCGTCGAGCGTCTCTGCGCTGAGACGGATCTCCGCAACGCCGTTATGGCCGTGGGGGCGGTTGCATTTGCCGTCGTAGTCCACGAGCCGGTGACCGAACGAAAAATCGACGCGTTTTACGATTTCATACATTGTGTCCACTCAATCATGACTAAACGACTTGCCGTCCGCCGTCGACGGGAATCACGGCGCCGGTCACGAAGTCGGTGCCTTCGATCAGATATAGCGCCGTTTGCGCTATATCCTCCGGATTCCCGACGCGCTTGACAAGCGTCGCTCTCTCGACGGCCCGGGTCATTTCGGGTGTGAAGTCATCCGGCAATAAGATTGGCCCCGGGGCGATTGCATTTACCAGCACGGTTGGAGCGAGTTCCTTGGCCATCACCTTCGTCAGCGCCACGACGCCGCCTTTTGCCGCAAAATAGGGCGCGTAATTTTTGTACGGACGATCTACCGCCCAATCGGCCACGTTGATTATCTTCCCCCCACCCCGCTCGCGCATGTGCAGCCCAAAGAGCCAGCAGCCAAGAAACGGCCCTTTCAGGTTAACCGCGATATTGCGGTCCCAATCGTCCTCGGTAAGCTCGGCGATGGGAGTCGGATAATAGATCGACGCGTTGTTGATGAGGACATCGACCGAGCCGAATCGCCGGATAGCGGCGTCGCGCACCGCCGAGACGCCGTCGTAGGTGGAAACGTCCCCCTGAACCGCGAGCGCGTCGACGCCCACGGCCCTGAACTCCTCGACGGCCTCGACGGCTTCGTCCGCCGAAGTGCGGTAGTTGACCACGATATTCGCGCCGCGTTCCGCCATGCGCAAGGCGACGTGACGCCCAACGCGGCGCGCGGCCCCGGTAACGACCGCCGTAGCGCCGTCAAGCTTCATTCGCAATCTTCGAGGAATAAGGCCTGTTTGCCGGCCGCGAGAGCGCCCGGCAAATCGCCTGGAGCAACCGAAACTAAGTTACCACGCACGCCTGGCGGCCCAAGGGCTATCTGGCGGATACGAGCAATTCAACAAGCATGAGTGATCGCCCCGAACTACAGAGTCGAGTGATAGCGCTTGTGAGCGGCCTCGACAGCTGCATTATGACCGCCCTGCTGGCGCAAACCCATGGGGAAGTAAATCCACTGTTCATACGTTCCGGCCTCAAGTGGGAGGACGCCGAGCTTACCGCGCTTGGCAGGTTTTTCGACGCGCTCGACGCCGAGCCGGTAAGGCCGGTAGTTGAGCTCGAGTTCGGCCGGGGGGCACTTTACAGCGGCCACTGGAGCACGGGAGGGGAAGCCGTACCCGATGCCATGGCGCCCGACTCAGACTTTTTTCTGCCCGGCAGGAATCTCCTGTTGCTCGGCGTTGCCGCGACGTACGGTTCGATCGAGGACATTTCGAACATCGCGATCGGCATTCTCGCGAGCAATCCGTTTCCCGATGCCCGGCCCGACTTTCTGCGAAGCCTGGAGCAATCGGCGGGACTCGCGCTCGCGCGGGAGTTTCGCGTACTGACCCCACTCCTCGATATGTACAAGTCCGACGTCCTCCGCGCGGGTGAGAGATTCCCCATCGAGCTGTCGCTCTCGTGCGCCGATCCGGTCGACGGCGAGCATTGCGGCGTTTGCGGAAAGTGCGGTGAGCGCAGACGCGCGTTCATCGACGCTCGAATCCCCGACAAAACCATCTACAAGGCGCTCGGTCCACTTTGACGGACTAACGTAGTCGCTGCGGTCACTAGACAGGCTCGGGCTGGAGTCGAATCGGTTCACGGAAACATGAACTCCACGTCGCTGAACATCGTTGGGTAGCCGTAGTCCGCGCTTGCGATCTGATTTGCAGCGAGCCCATAACGGATCGCCACGGCGAAAACGTTGATAACTTCGTCAGCGCCGTGACCGATGAGATGCGCGCCAAGGATACGCTCGGTCTCTTCTTCGACAAGCACCTTGTGTCCGGACGCCGGTTCCGCAGCTCTGCGAGGCCCCATCCAGCTGGATGTCTCGCTAAATTCGGTTCGAAATCTCAGCCCCCGGTCGCGGGCAGCCTGTTCGGTAAGTCCAACCGTCGCCAGCGCCGGGATCGTGAATACAACGGACGGCGCCGCGGCTGCGTCGGGTCTTCGGAGATTTCCGCCGATCATGTTTTCGGCCGCGATAGCTCCCTCAACTTCAGCCATAGGCGTCAATGGAGGCGTTCCACTGGATGCGGCATCGCCGGCGGCGTACACGCGGTCGTTGGACACGCTCTGTAGAAACTCGTTGACGGTCACTCCGCCACGGTCGAAATCGACGTTTGCCGCAGGCAAATCCAACCGGTCGATGTTCGGAGGACGCCCTGCGCCGTGCACCACGAGATCTACGTCAACGACGACCGGCTTGCCATGTCGGGCGGCTATAACCGAGTAGCCGCCGGCGTTTTCCGCAATTGCCGTAGCTTCCGACTCGAGCATGACTTCGATTCCAAGATCAGTAGTTCGCTTCAGCAGCAAGTCGACCAGGTCGGGATCGAATCGCTCCAGGGGGCGCTTGCCGCGGTGTATTACGGTGACTTCAGCCCCGGCCCGCGCCGCGATATGCGCAAACTCCAGCGAGACGTAGCCGCCGCCGAGCATCGCAATTCGCCGGGGAATCTCGTTCAGTTCCAGGAACTCGTCGCTGGTGGTCAGGTGTTCATCTCCTGGAATGTTGAGTTTTGCAGGTTTGGCGCCGGTTGCAATTAGGATGAATCTTCCGTCTATCTCGTCGTTGCCGACCGTCAGGGCGTGGCGTCCGCTGAAGCGCGCTTCGGCGTGAATTGCCTCGATACCCTGGGCAGCCAGACTGCGTTCAATGCCGTCGGTGATCGGGTCGGTGAATGAGTGTTTGAAGCGCATCAGTTCGGGCCAGTCGATTCGCAAGTCGGAGAAAGCGACACCGTTCCCCCGCATCTGACGGACCCAATCGACCGACCGGGCTGCATTCACGAGGACTTTCTTTGGGTTGCATCCCCGCAAGCTGCACGTGCCACCAAACGGCAGGGAGTCGACGACGGCGACCGACCATCCGGCTGTTCTGCATTTCTCAGCGGCGGCCCTGCCGGCGGTACCGGAACCTATGACGACAAGGTCGTAACTCCTGTCCATCGTTTTAGTCCTTCAATTTGCCCCGTGGGTATGGCGCTCCGGGATCATGGGGCGGGGTTGATCAAAGAGCTTTGACCGCGGCTGCTAAGCCAGCGGGATAACTGGCAGCGTAACGTGCGACGGGTAGCGCGAGGAGTGATGGACCGTTTGACGCGCGACCCGGAACTCAAGCTCCCGTCCCCAGGCGCCGCCGGTATTGGGATTTCGATCGAACCGCGGGAAGTTGCTGGACGATACGTCGATTCTGATCCGGTGGCCGCGCTTGAACACGTTCCCCGTCACGTCCAGATCGAGCTGATACTCATAGACCATCCCGGGATCTAGCAGCGTGGGATTGGAGGGATCGTCGCGGAACCGCGCGCGGATGATGCCGTCGCACAGGTTCATCGCGGGACCGTCCGGTCGCACGTCGACCAGCTTTCCGGTCCAGTCGGTGTCGCGCGCGTCGGATTCCGCAAACAGCGTGAGCTTGATCGGGCCGGTGACCTCCATGTCCGTCTCGAGCGGCGCGCTCGTGTAGCACAGCATGTCGGAGCGCATCTCGGCGCCCCTCTGATCGTAAGGCCCCCAGGCGACGATCTCGTCGGTACAGCAGTTATTTCCGCCGTGGGTCTGAATCGGCGCCGCCGGATCGTAGATGAAGGTGTCTACCGGCTCATCCGCAGGGGGATCGGCGCTAAGCGTTCCATTTCCGTGAAGCGTGTTCGCGTTACCACCCGAATGCAAGTACCACTTTTGCCAATCGGTCCGGTCGAGCGGCCACTCGTGCTCATCGCGCCAGACGTTGCTCCCCATGATGAACAGCCGCATCGGCGGCTCGTCGGCGATACCGTTGTTCTCGCCCTTGAGCCAGTAGTCGAACCAGCGCAGTTCCTCGGCGCGGAGGTCGACGAGCGAATGCCCGCCGAAGTCGATATCGCCCGTTTTGGTGGAATCGCTGAGCCCGTGCTTCCAGGGGCCGCAGATGATCTTGCTCCGTCTGGCTTCCGCCGAGCCTCCGTGTTTGCGCAGGCCGTTGAAGTTCTCGAACGTGCCGGCCACGAACACGTCGTACCAGCCGCCCATGTTGTAGGCGGGAGCCAGGATGTCCCCATACTTACCGCGGTTGCTGATGCGCTTCCAGTAATCGCCGTAAGAGCTGTTGGCCACCCAGTCTTCCCAGAAATCGACGCTCCTTCCGGAAGCTTCGTCGGCCTCGGCGATGGGAACCGAGTTGAACACCGTTGACCAGTCCTGAAAGTTGATATTTTGATTTGTGCGCGAGTTGGTCGTCATCCCCCACGTGCTCATGAACGCGAGCTGGAACGCTCCGTGCGAGTAAACCCAGTGGTCCCAAAAGTCGGAGGAGGCGACGTTCGGCGCCATGCAGACCAGATACGGGCTTGCCTTCGGGGCCGCCTGCCATTGCGTCATCCCCAGGTACGATGAGCCGAAGGTCCCGATCTTGCCGTTCGACCAGGGCTGCCCGCCGATCCATTGCTGGGTGTCGAACCCGTCGTCGGCTTCGTTTACGAACGGATAGTAAACGCCGTCCGAGTCCCAGCGCCCCCGAACGTCCTGCATGACGACGACGTAGCCTTGCCCGGCCAGGAACTTTGCGCGCTCGATCATGACGTCGTCGTTGTTGCTATAGGGGGTCCGGCTGAGAAGGGTCGGATATCGACCCGGTGAGTCGGGCAAATATACGTCCGTAGAGAGTTCGACTCGGTCCCGCATCGGCACGCCAACGTCAAGGTCCATTCTGGTCGGGAAATTGGTGTTCATCGGGTCTCCCGCTATGCGGCTCGGCTGTCCATTAAGATCGACGTAACGTTATACGATTCGCATGTACGGCGTTGCAAAGGATAGGCCTTGAAATACGTGCTTGGGGGTGGCCTTCGAGCCGGTAAAGCCGAACGCGCAAGACTGGAACACATGCGCCGTCGCTTTCGGGAGGTATAGCTGATGGGGGATCGAGTCAACCGGCGCTGGCTGCTTGCCGGCTATCCGTCCGGGGAACCGAGCCTGGACAATTTCGAATTCGCGACGGCCGCGATCCCGCAACCGGACCCGGGGCAGGTTCTCGTTCGCTCGATCTATCTGTCGCTCGATCCGTACATGCGCGGGCGCATGAGGCCGGGCCCGTCTTACGCAAGCCCCAACCAGATCGGCGATGTCATCGAGGCGGGGGCGGTTGGAGTAGTTGAGTCGTCCCGCCATCCCGACGTTGCGGACCGCGCGATTGTCCAGGGCCGTCTCGGCTGGCAGGAATACGGCGTGCTGGACGCTGACGAGGTCCGGGTCGTGGATCCTTCGATAGCGCCGGTTTCAACCGCGCTCGGCGTGCTGGGAATGCCAGGCATGACGGCCTACTTCGGACTCCTGGAAGTCGGCAGGCCCGAAGCGGGAGAAACCGTGCTGGTCTCCGCGGCCTCGGGAGCGGTGGGCGGCCTTGTGGGCCAGATCGCGAAAATCAAGGGCTGCCGGGTGGTAGGCATCGCCGGGACCGAAGCGAAGTGTTCGTACATTGTCGACGAACTGGGCTACGACGCTTCCATCAATCACCGGACCGCCGACGTTGAGCGGGAGATTCGGCGTCTCTGCCCCAACGGAGTAGATGTCTACTTCGACAACGTGGGCGGCAAGGTTCTCGACGCGGCCCTGCAGAACATCAATGTCGGCGCTCGAATCGTGATCTGCGGGATGATTTCGGAATACAACCTGCCCAGCCCGGAGCTAGCACCGCGGCCCACGCGGACACTCCTCGTGCGGCGCGCGCGCATGGAGGGGTTTCTCGTGTTCGACTTTGAGGAGCGATATCCCGATGGCCGGCGGCGGATGGCGGAATGGATCGACGAAGGACGGATCAAGTACAGGGAGGACGTTGTCGAGGGTCTTGAGAACGCGCCGGAAGCGTTCTTCGGGCTTTTGAAAGGCGATAACTTCGGAAAGCTGCTGATAAAGACTTCCGATGAGCCGGATGGCTTATAGCTGAATTGACCGGTATAAATCGGAGTCATATAACCGTAGCGAGTTTGCTTCTACGCATCCGCGAAAAGACCGGCAAAGGAGACAGGCAGGGGTGTTGAATTCATCGAGTATCGTCGTGGACTCGCATAACGATGCGATCGTAAGCCTGATACGGCGGGGCGGGCAGAGCATCGCGGGACCGGACGCTCCACTCCGGCGCGTGGCCGCGGTTCGGGATCCGTTAGGAACGGAGACGCTCCCTGTTGACGCGCCCGCGAGCATAGTCGCGGAGCTGCGGGACCCGATAGGCGGCGACACGGCTCCCATCCAGGTAAACATTCCGAATCTGAAGGCGGGCGGCGTCGACGTGGCCTATTTCGCAATCGACGTTACGCGGGCGTTGGGGAACCACCTGCTCTTCGCGCTCGACGGATTTGGGTGGTTTCTCGCCGAGGTGAACGCCCATTCCGACCAGATAGGCATCGCTACCACGACGGACGAAATCCACGCCTTGAATTCCGAGGGCCGGATAGCCGCAGTGCTGGCCGTGGAGAACTCCGACGTCCTGCAACGGAGTCTTTATGTGTTGCCAGCGCTCTATTCGATTGGCGTAAGAGCCATCACCTTGACATGGAGTTACCGGGCCGACGCGGCGGACGGCGCGTTTGAGAACGCAACCGGCGGCGGCTTGACCAAGTTCGGAAAAAGCCTGGTGCGCGCCATGAACGACATCGGGATGCTCGTGGATATTTCACATATAAGCGACCGCGGATTCTGGGACGCGGTAGACGTATCGAGCGCGCCGCTGATAGGGACCCATAACTGCTGCCGCGCATTGACCTACCATCCCCGGAACCTCGACGACGACCAGATAAGGGCAATAGCGAGCGGCGGGGGAGTGATTGGCGCGACGTTAGTGCCAAGTTTCGTCGACCGCGAGATGCCCTCGATTGACCGGTTTCTCGACCACGTCGAGCACTTTGCCGAAGTAGGCGGGATCGACTGCGTTGGAATCGGGTCCGACTTCGACGGGGGCGGCGACGTTTTGACCGACGCCGGGGAATATCAGCGGATTGCCGAGGGACTGTCGGACCGTGGCTGGAACGATAGCGATCTGGCCAAGGTCATGGGCCTGAATCACATGAGGTTGTTCGAGCAAGTTTGCGGTTAACGCGCCGGATTGCTTCAGGACGCCAACCGATCGCCAGCCGAACCAGGCTGACTACAACGCCTTTCGAACCAGCCTCCGCTCTGGGGTCCGTCGCCAGACCTGTTCTACAAGGCGTTGAGCGCGCCGCGCTGCCGCTTCAACCTGTCGGAGCGCTCCCGCGCAAACCGCCTGATCCCCTCGAGTATCGAATTCGCGTCGAGATGCGACTCCGCTATAACGTCGGCTTCCGATCCGCCCGTGCGCCAACGGTCGTCCCAATCGGCGGTCAGCGAGTATTCCTCGGTCAGCGGCCCCATGTTCGCGAGCTGCGGGACACGCTTCGTCATCGTAGTGACGAACATCGAGTCGTATCTCACTTCGTCCGGAAGAATCGATTCCTGATACGAACGCGGCTGGAGCCGGAACAGGTCCTCGCTGATAACCGCCGCGACTCGAACGTTGACGCCTTCCTTCTCGAGTTGTGGCAAGACTTTGACGAGGTTGACTGTGGAACTCGATCCCTGAACGAACACGTTGCCCATCTTCTCAACGTCGGGATCATAGTCACGCAATAGATAGACACCCTTGGCGGCGGCCGTCACGTCCGAGTCGGCGAAAGTCGACCTGTCGGCCACCGGAAAGTCGGGCCGCGCGACGTGGATGACGATCAGCCCCGATTCTTTATGCCGCGCGGAATGCTCGACGGCCGCAAAGAATCCTGGAGCCACGTCGTTGTAGTCCCAGAAATAGAGATTTGTAACTTCCCCGCGAGGGAACAGCGTCCACACCTGCGGCGCGAAAATGCCAAAGTGGGTACGCGCGTCGGCGGCGGTTTCGGGTCCGGAATGCCCGGCCAGCACCGTGAGAACCCCGAGGTTGAACGGGCTGTCCTGATTTTGCTGGCTGAACACGCGCACGGGCGTGTACATCAGCGGAGTAAAAGCTCCATAGGTTCCGCTCAGGCCCCATACGCCGGCGTGGACTTCAGGATCGGCTGAGACCGTCTGTCCGACGAGACCGACGACGCTCGAAGCGTTCACGGCTTCCTGGATGGGCGCCTTGATCCGGGTCCCGGCAAAGGAGCCGTCCGGATCGTAGTGCTCGAGGAAGTGGGCGTGTTCGATATTTATCGAATCGGACAGGTCGGCGGCTACGGTCAGGAAGCGGTTGTCGGTCACGTAATTGAGCCATTTGCCGATCTCGGAGATGGCGCGGCGCGTCCCGGCAACGTCTCCGGGTTTTTTGAAAAGCTCCACGCTGCCTTCGACCCGCTCACCGGTCGCGGGATCCTCGAGCGAAACCGTTTGCGGCTCCATCGGCAGATTTGGCGGCCTGAGTCTGTCGTCGAGGAATGGATCGCTATCAGTCGGTATTCGAACAGGAAGGTCGGCTGGCACCTTCTCCGCTATCTCCAATAGCTTGTTTGCGATCCACTCGCGCAGACCGGGTTTCGAGTCCATGACGGACAAGGCAACGTCAATGTTCGTTTTGAACTGGATAAGCCTTTCGCGCTCATCCGCAACCGGACCGTCGTCGATGCCCTCGAACACGACCCCGTAGCGCTGCTCGAAGCTCCTCGCCAGAGAAACGAAATATTCGCTGTTCATCTTCATCGCGTATGGATGGCTCGGATAGCCGACGAGCTGGTCCTGACCGTTGACTTTTCCGTCAACGGCGCCTGGCCACCAGCCCTTGACGGTGTCGCCAACGACGATCATCGGCCGCCGGTCCTCCTGGGGCCAGTCCTCCATCGCTTTCAGCACCGCCACGACCTGGTCGAAGTCGTTGCCGTCGTCGATATGGAAGACGTTCCATCCGTATGAGACCCACTGCCCGATCAGGTCATAAGAACTGAACCTGGAATCGATAACTCCGCCGACCAGGCTGTCGTCGATTCCGGCGTTGTTGTACGAAAGCAGGATCCGAAGCCTCTTGCCCACTTTTTGGGCGAGGGCCGCCGTCTTGAGCTCCTGGGCGTGTCCTTCCGTCATCGCAAACTCGCCCTCGAGCGCCAGAATCTTCAGGGATTCGGGCGCACGGACAAAGTCCCAAAACATTGCCTTGCCGCCGGCGGTGGCGATGCCGATGCCGGACGGGCCTCCGTTTACGTCGTTCGTAACGTCGGTGGTTTCGGCGTGTCCGGCCAGCGACCGGATTCCCCGAAGCTTGGCCTGACTGAACAGCTCGTGCTCCGCAAGCCCGTTATCGGCAAGCAAAGTCTCCAGCGCACCCGCGCCGCGCCGGAACCCCAGCGCGTCGATAGACAGCATGGCAACGTCGGGATCAACCGCGAAACGGTCGTCGCCGGTTGCGGCGTGCTCGCGGGCCATCGCTTCATACAGAATCATCCACAGGGCGTAGCCGGTGGGGATATTGTGTCCGCCCGCGACCATGAACTTGTCGGAGAAGGGAAGTTTCGGCTGCCGGATGTCATATCGCAGGCCGCCAGCCTCGGGACCCGCCAAATGGGCCGCGACGTTATAGGGCGTGTAGGCGAGCGGTCCGCCAAAGTGGCCTGTCTGGGAGTAATTTCCGAGCAAGACAAGCGTCATGGCCGTAATGAATGAGACATCGTCGAACCGCTCGCGGTCGTAATCGGGCAATTCGACGCTGAGCGAGGCCGGCCTTTCTTCGGTCGCGACCGAGCTTATTGTGACGGCCCGTGGTCCTGTCATGGATTTCGCAGACACTATTGGTTTCTCCTTATCACACATTTCAGACGCGGACGGCGAAGTCAGACCGCTCGCCCCCATATCTCTGGTACTTTAGATGGCAGCGCCGAACGATTGCTAACTTCCTCTCTATGTTTTAGCAGTTCTCGCGCTTTTTCCGAAGTTGGCCCTATGATCGACAAGCGGAGTCGTCGTATCGGCACGACAGGTGATTTCACGTGAATGTACTCGAGCGCAGGTCGGAAGTCGGCGTCGTAACGTTTGACGGGCCTGGCGCCAGACCCGTTATGCGGTCCGTTCCGGTTCCCCGCATCGGAGAGCGGGGAGGGCTGATACGTATAGACGCCTGCGGCGTTTGCGGCACCGATCTGCACATTCTCAAAGGCCATTGGCCCGGAGAGTTGCCCTGGCCCTTCACGCTCGGACACGAGCTCGCCGGGGTGGTAGAGACGATCGGGCCTGGCCTGACCAGCGACTACATGGGGCGGCCCTTGCGTGAAGGCGACAGGGTAATCATGCCGCCGCTGATGGCTTGCGGCGAGTGTTACTACTGCGTCCACTACCCCACTCGGGCTAATCGATGCCTGCGTCCTACGTATTACGGCCGCAAAATCGGATTCGACGAGCCGCCGCACCTCTGGGGCGGATGGGCGGAGATGGTCTACGTCGATCTGGAGAAGTTGCCCGCAACCAAGATATTTCGCGTCCCGGACGACATGCCCGCGATGGTCGGTTCGCTTGTCGAACCATATAGCTCCGTGACGAGAGCGTTCAATCGTGCGATGTCTCTCGGAAACGAATCATTCAAAGCCGGCGACTCGGTGGTAATTCAAGGCTCGGGACCGATCGGAGTCATGGCGTTGGTGGCGGCGAGGCAGCGGGGCGCGGGAAGGGTCATCGTCGTGGGCGCGCCGGAAAATCCCAGGCTCGCGCTATGCCGGGAAATGGGAGCCGACGCCACGGTCTCAATCGATGAGTTTTCGAATCCCCAGGATCGGGTGCGGGCGGTGAGGGAGATCATTGGAGGATTCGGGGCTGACCTCGCCGTCGACTGCTCAGGTAGTCCGGCCGCCGGTCCCGAGGGCGTCGAAATGCTGCGTGATGGAGGGACATACGTCGAGATGGGCCAGTTCACCGATGCCGGCAGCATCGACACGAACTGGCACCGGATGTGCGTCAAGGAAGTGCAAATCCTCGGAAGCTGGGCGTTCACGCCGGACGAGGTCGATCAGGCGATCACCAACCTCTACGCCGTCCAGAACGACTACGATTGGACCCGTTTGCAGAGCACATTCCCTCTCACCGAAAAGGGAGTCGCCGAGGCGATAGCTTCAGCCTCGGCGATGGAGTGCGTAAAGGCGACGATAGTCCCGCGGCTCTGAGCGCGCGTCATGCCGGGGCAAGTCCCGGCCGTCCAGGATCAGTCTTCGACCTCGATCTCGAAAATCCGCCCGTCCCACTCGCCGTCGTCGGACCATCGAAATTGAAATCTCAGCGTGTTGCCTCCCTGCAGATGCCCGAAACCGAGGTACATGTCGTGAACGCTGCGGCTTCGGCGCCTCATCCGCCGTTCGTAGTAGGTCTTCCAGTCGTCGAGCGTGTACCGGCAGAGCGCGGGCGACTCGACCATGATGCGAAGTCCGCGCCGGCGCTGAATGCGGCGAATCTGATTTCCGAATCTCCACGCGGGCCGCCTGCGGCTGCCAGGCTCAATCATTGGAATCGCCAATCAAGGTGCGCCGGCCAAGTTCCTATGGCTTCTATCCGTCCGCGCGGTCGTACATCGTGTTTTCGCCGCGCAGTTTGAAGCCGCGAATGTCGTAGGCTCCGGGGTAGAGAACGGGCAAGTGGTCCTGCTCCACCATCAGATCGAGAGGATTGACTCTGGTTTTCAGCGGAAGCGATACGCGATCATGGAGCCGCGCGGACTCGTAGACCGCCATAATCATCTCCAGAGCCTTGTATCCGTTTAACGCCTCGCCGCGGTGAACGTCGACGGCGCCCTCCGCCCAATCGGCTATTTCGTTCGCTTGCGCGGACACGCCTTCGACATACTCGAAATGGTCGGCGTCGACGCCATAAAAGCGGCCGTTGGGCGCGTGAGTTATCCATTGTCCTCCCGTGTTAGCCCCGAACACCCTCAGACGCTCCGGAAGCAAGTCCATCATCCCGTCCGAGCCATAGATTCTTGCGCCCTGATAGATTTCCCCGGTTAGATCGCTGATCAGAAAGCATCGAGTGCCCTGCGTGAACTGGAACACGGCCGACGCTCCGTCTTCGATGCGGGTGCCGCGCTCCATTCGATCGGTCGTCCGCGCGACGGCGCCCATTGTCCAGTCGCATTCGTCGTCGAGGAGGTATCGATACATGTCGGCGTGATGGGACGACCAGTTTGGAAGTCCCCAGCCCGCGGACGAATACACGAACTCGACTCTGCCTATCATCCCGTCGGCAATCATTTGGCGAGCGAGCGTATAGGAAGGCACAAACCGCCGCTGGTGCGCGACCGCCAGCTTGACGCCGTTGCGCTCGCAGACGGTCCGCATCTCCTGGGCGCGGCCCAGGTTCTCCGCCATGGGTTTTTCGGTGATGATGATTTGCGGCTTTCGCGTGGCGGCGGCGATGGTCCAAACGGCGTGTTCGCGGTGCCACGTGCATACCGAAATTACGTCGAACTTCTGAGAGTCGAGCATTCTGTTTGGATCGGTGAAGCGGTCGGGATGATAGTTCTCGTCCGTTCCGAACCGCGCGTCCATCTCGTCCATCGCATCGGAATTCATGTCGGAAATCGCGGCGACTTCGAACCGTCCGGTGTTGAGGTAGCCAAGAGTGTGACGCACACCCATCCCACCGCATCCGATGACGGCCACTTTCAGCTTCGAAGCCAACCGAACAGCCCTCCTCTGGTCCGGCTGTTTACTGAATCCTTCCGGTGGCGCGAAGCAAGGTCTCCTGGACCATCAACTCATGATCGAGAGTGCGGTCCGGCTGCTTCTCGCCGCGAAGGTCGCGCACGAACGCCTCCAGACTAGCCACGTAACGCGGACGCGCCTCGAGCTTCAGTATCGAAACTCCGGACGGAAATCCCGCCTTTGACTCCAGAAGGCAGAGTCGAAGCGTGTCGGCGGGCTCGAAGGGTTGCATTATGGCGGAGCCTTCCGTTCCGTATACCTCGAACCGCCTCGCCATCGGCGGCGCTTCCATCGCCGCTATGTCTATGAACCCCAGAGCCGCGTCATACTCGAAGACGCTGAGGGTGTTGTCGGGGATGTCTACCCCGGATTTATCGGCGTGCTGCATGAACGAGGTGATTCTTTCGGGACGTCCGAGGATATGTACCACCAGATCAATCACGTGGCCGGCAAGGTCGAAATAAACACCGCCCGCAAACTGGGCGAGCGACGCCCGGTACTGGCTCGGGATGCTGGTAGAGATGTGCGCCCGGACCGAAAACACATGTCCCAGCAGACCGGAATTCGCCCAGTTGAGAATGCGTTCGAAGCCGTCGTGATATCGAAACATATAACCCATCTGGACCAGCAGCGACTTCTCCTTGGCGCGGGCGATAATGCTCTCGAAGCGGGCGTAATCGTCGCCGGCCGGCTTGTCGTAAAACGCGTGCTTTCCGGCGTCGATGATGGCGTCGGTGTGGTCCAGGCTCTCCGCGTTTCCTCCCTCTGACGCAACCGCCGTAATCGTCGGATCGTCGAGAAACTCCGAAGGATCGTCGTACCAGTTAACGTCCGACCACGGCTTCTCGCCGGCTTGCTGCAACTGACGCAGCCGTTCGGGGTCCGGCTCGAAGACGCCGGTGAGTTCAACTTCGGCGTCGGCCAGCATCACGCTGAGCACGCCAGGGGCGTGTGCGTGTTTGGTTCCGTACTGCGCCATGCGAATAGGCGGTTTGCCTGAACTGGTACCCAATTTCGGATCCTTTCGGCGTGCGGCTCTTAGCCCGCGGGCTGCTTCACTATTTAGTTAACGCTTGTCCGCCAGGCGAATACAGTCAAATCGCGTGTACTGCTGTCGCCTACCTGTGACCGGACCCTTCCACCACGCGGACACGGTCGAAGCCTTGGGGAGTGAACTCGGTCACTCCCTGGACGTCGAGAATGTACCGCGCTGCTTCGCCGAGACGGTCGTAGGTCTCGGGCCGGATATATTTGCGCTGGTCGATGTACGACGGGACATCGCGGCGGCCGAAGTATGCGAAAACCGCCGGCCTGTTTCCATCGCTCCTGTTAACCGTTCCTCCGTGCCAGAGGTGGGCATTGAAGATGTAGGCCGTGCCGGCCTCGCCGGTCAGATGCACCTCGTCCGGATGTTCGTCCGTCGGATCGTCCATTCCATCGGCCGCGAGCTGCCCCCCACTGTGGGATCCGGGTACGACCCTGGTCGGGCCGTTTTCCTCGGTGAAGTCAACGAGAAAATAGATGGAGTTCACATATTGGTAATTACCCGGTAGCCCGGGTTTTCCTGAGTCCTGGTGAAACGCCTGGTGGCCGTATCCTGGGTAAACGTTGCGTGCGTTGAGGGCGCCCATTCTGAAATCCTCATCGAGGATATGACGGATGGACGCAAGCAGCTTTGGATGCGTGAAACAGATATCGAAAACGGCATCCTTGTTCACAAGGTCGCCGAGCCGGTCGGTCCCCTCCTCCTTGTGGACTTCCAGACCGGCGTCCTCGCCCTCCAGCTCCACCAGCTCGTCGACGCGGCGCCTCTGTACTTCTACCTGCTCCGGGGTGAGTGCGTTTTCAATCCGCACGAAGCCGTTACGGTCCAGCGACGCGGTCTCGTCATCGGAAAGCGTGTCGTCGCGAACTCCAAACTCGTACAACGCCCGGTCAATGTCCATGCTCTTTCGCCCTTCCGAGGTATGAGACCCGCCAACATTCAAGTCCGCCGGATGCGATCACCTAACGTACTCGCAATATGCCGCTCGCCGCCACTTTACCCGAAGACTTCGACCAGGGACTTGACTGATACAAGCAAGCGGGGCCCCGCCAGATCCGCCGCTACCGTTCGTGGTGAGCTTGTCGAACCATGAGCGGGCAACGAAGTCGAGTATTCGCGCTTCGACTGGCTCAGGGCAACGGCTAAAGGGGCTTCGAACCACCCGGATGCTCGCGTAGGGGCGGTTCGCGAACCGCCCTTGGATTCCGATCAAGTCCGGAATGACAGGAGACCTTTCGCCATTTGTACGTTGACCAAGCCCCACAAGCAGGCCAAATTGGGGGGTGGGCGTAAGCGGCGCGCCAAGCGTCATTCCCCCGAAACATGCCCTCGCGAAAGCGGGGAGCGGGAATCCGGACTCCATCATTCGTACAGGCGAGTTGAAACGCAACATGTTTCCGCGACAATCCAAACTAGAGCGACAACCCCCTTACACGCCGTTTGCCGCATCGTCAAACGACACCTCTTTTTTCAAAGTTCACAGGGTAATTTTCAAAAAATTCATTGAAAACGGCCTTTCCCACGTCGCCGTTCGGCGGCGGATGAGAGGTTGTCGAGACCCCTCCGTTGCCCTTGCGCAAACCCCGAATCCGGCACATCATTCCAAGGTCCACCGAGGATTCTCGCGCCCGTTTGCCTGCCCCACGGAAGGAACAAGAGACACGGCTAAAACGACGTGGAAGGCTGACACAACGGGAAGCTGCCAATGACCCGATACGTGGCGTTCCTACGTGGCATAAACGTAGGCGGGCACAAAAAGATCAAGATGGCGGACCTGCGCCGCGCTTTCGCCTCGTGGGGCTTTACGGACGTGAAGACGATACTGGCCTCCGGCAACGTCGTCTTTTCTTCCAATGAAACGCAGTGTGACGCCCTTGCCGGCTCCATAAAGGCCGAGATTGAAAGTACCTTCGGTCTCGACGTTGGAATCGCGGTAAGGACTCTGGCGAGCATCCAGGATTTGGTATCAACAAATCCTTTTCAAGATATCGCCGTTACTCCTCGGACCAGACTCTACGTAACCTTTCTTTCGCCGGACTCGCCTCGCGGTCTGAAGGCGCCTTATGAATCGCCGAATCTGGACTTCAAGATCCTGGGGGTGTCTGCCGGTGAGGTATACAGCGTGCTAACCCTGCGTTCCGGTGGCGGGACTATCAAATCCATGGAAATCCTAGAGAAGGAGTTCGGGAAGAGGATCACAACCAGAAACTGGAACACCATAGTCAAACTAGCCAGCCTCTAGCGCGTAAACGCGACAAGCGCTGAGCGCTCGGGCACGACCGACACGGCGCTCGAAAGCTGGGGCGATAGACGACCGGGTTTCCCGGAACTCGACTCCGTCGGCGGAAACCACTCAAGCGCTAAGTCGCGAGCCAGCCTCCGTCGACGGGCAGGACCGCCGCCGTCACGAATGAGGACTCGTCGCTGGCCAAAAATACCGCGGCGGCGGCAACTTCTTCGGGACGACCGAGCGGTCTGCCGATCAGCGATTTCCGCTCCCAATTGGCCTGGACTTCGAGATCATCCTTGTATTGTTCGTTTATCTGAGTATCGATGGCTCCCGGCGCGATGGAGTTGGCCCTGATCCCCTGATGACCGTAGTCGGCGGCGATGGATTTCATCAGCATTATCAGGCCGGCCTTGGCGGTGCAGTACGGCGCGTTTCCCTTGAACGTGACCACGCCTCCGACCGAAGCGGTGCTGATGATCGATCCGCCCCCCGCCTCCACCATGTGCGGGATCGAATACTTGGAGCACAGGAAGGCGCCAGTAAGCGAGGTCCGAATCGCGATGTCCCACAGGGCGTCGTCCGTCTCGGTTGCCGAACCGAATCCCTTCAGATACGCCGCGTTGTTGAACAAGACGTCGATCGAGCCAAAGCGCTCGCGAACGTCCTGGATCATCGATTTGACTTCGTTGCCCCTGGAAACGTCGCAGTGCCAGTACCGGGCTTTTCCGCCGGCTGAATTGATCTCTTCGACGGTCGCTTGTCCGGCCGGGTCGTTGATATCGGTAACCGCCACGGTCGCCCCCTCGCGAGCGAACATAACGCTGGCCGCGCGGCCGATTCCCGCCGCCGCCCCGGTGATGATCGCAACCTTCCCCTCGAGCCGCATGATGCTCAGCCCCCTTTTCGCAGGACATTCCCAACGCAACCGCCAGACTGCCAGTTTATGGGCTGTTGGGAGTTGGCCGGCTATTGAGTGGCCGCGTGTGTGGACGCCGGGCGAATTCCGCGCAGGTCGGACCGGCCTTTATTGGCAGATAAAAACGGGTGAAGCTTCAGTTCACCTATGGGGCGCATAATATCCACGCCTGTCGCAGGTAAACCGTGTGACAGGCTCGATCCCAGCGTGTCGTGTATGGAGTACTTGCCAGATGAAATCGTTAAGCAACGAAATCGGAGTGGGAGTGATCGGTCTGGGCATGGGGCGAAACATGCTCGGAATCAACTACGACGCCAGGTCGCGGCTCGCTGTGAAAGCCATCTGCGACGTCAGCGCCGACGCGGTGGCCAGAGTCGCGGGCGAGCACAGCGGCGAAACGCTGTTCCAGACGGACGACTATCGTGAAATCCTGGACCGTTCCGATATCGAGGTTGTAGGTATCTACAGCCCGGACCATCTCCACATGCGGCATCTCAGAGACGCGCTCGAGGCCGGCAAGCACGTTATTTGCACCAAGCCGATGGTCGTTTCACTGGAAGAGGCCAAGGCGACGGTCGACCTGGTGCGACGGACGGGCAGGAAGTTCCTGGTCGGTCAGACCTGCCGGTTCGTGCCTAGGTTTATGGCGGCCAAAAAGCTCCTCGACGACGGCGACCTGGGCCGCTTACTGTTTGCCGAGTCGCACTACGTTCACGACATGCGGCCGCTGTTCGACCGAACGCCGTGGCGCTGCCAGGCTCCCCAGGACTTCATGTACGGCGGAGCGTGTCATCCCGTCGATCTGCTCCGGTGGATCGCGGGCGACATTCTCGAAGTCTCGTGTTACGGACAGGCTGCGGGGATGGACGCCAGATATCCCGCCGGGAAGATGGACAACTTCCTCATCAACCTCAAATTCGAGAACGGCGTAATCGGTCGCGTCATGGCCGTGTTCGGACTGGTCGAGCCGCCGCAGCACATGAACGGGCTGTCGGTGTATGGCACCAAAGGTTCCTTTGTCGAGGAGGTTGCCGTTTTCGATAAGTTTATGAATCAGCCGGAGTGGACGGTCGAATTCCGTCCCGAGGCCGGCCACGGCAACGAGGTCCTGCGCTACATGCGCCATTTCGAAGAGTGCCTGATCGAGGACAAAAGGCCCATGGTCGACGAGATAGAAGGCGCCAAGTGCATATCGGCATGTTGGGCGGCGTGGAAATCGATCGAATCGGGCATGCCCGAAAAGGTCTTCAACGACTTCTGATATACCCGGATCGAGCGGTGTAGTAGATAGAGTCTCGGGCGGCTATCCGTAGTGAATCGACGGTGAGTGCCGCCGCGTTATGAGCTATAGGGTTAGGTCTGCTACATTCGGCATCCACGTAACGGCACTGGCAAGCACTCGTTAGCAGGAAGGAACGGCGCCGAATGGCGAATCTTGGAATTGGCATCATCGGTCTCGGCATGGGGCGCAACCTTCTACCCATCAACGGCGATCCTTCGTTCCCGGCAACCGTTCGCGGGGTTTGCGACATACGGCCCGAAAGGGTGGATTCCGCAAAAGCTGGACATGGCGTCGAGTTTGGGACAGACAGTTACGACGCTCTGCTAGACAAGTCGGACATCGACATCATCGCCGTCTATACCCCGGACGGCCTGCATAGAGAGCAGACGGTCCAGGCGCTGGAGGCGGGTAAGCACGTTTTCGTTACCAAGCCAATGACCGTCAGCACGGAGGAGTCGGAAGCTATAGTCGAGGCGGCGCGGCGCACCGGCAAGCGCGTCATGCCCGCGCAGACCTTTCGTTACGTGCTTCCGCACCTGACCGCCAAGAAGTTCATCGACCAGGGTGACTTCGGCGATATTTACTTTGTCGCGGCTGACTATTACCAGGACCTGCGTCCCGTCTACGACTACTCGCCCTGGCGCTATGAGATTCCACAGGACTTCGTTTACGGCGGGCTTTCGCACAATATCGACACCATGCGGTTTCTCAAGGGGGAGATCGTGGAGGTCGCGGCCTTCGGGTCGTACAGCGGACTCGACGACCGGTATCCCCGGGACAAGTTCGAAACGTTTGTCGTCAACGTCAAGTTCGAGGACGGCACGCTTGGAAGGATCGCCATGGCGCCGTGTGTCAGGCCGCCCCTTCCCAACATCTACATACAAGTGTTCGGGACCTCTGGGACGTTCGTGGAAAATCAGATTGTCCTCGACGGAATCGAAGGCCGACCCACTATTGATTTCGACTACGCGCAGGAAGCCCCCGCGGCGGGCGAGCGAAGGGCCGCGCGGAACTTTGTCGAATCGATAATTGCGGACGTGCCGCAGGACCTCAATGAAGTCGACGGCGCGCGGATTACGGCCGTTGGCGACGCGATTTGGGAATCGATAGGCGCCGGCGGGGCGCCAACGAAAGTGCGGCTCGACTTTTAGCAGTTCACTGTGACGCGGATTGACGTGGATTTTCGAGTGATCAAAAGCGAGAGGAATAGGGAAAGATGGGCAAGTCGATAGGCGTAGCTGTTATCGGTCTGGGAATGGGTGGCACGATGCTGCCTCTCAACAACGACGAATCCAGCCCGTTCGAGATCCGATCTATCTGCTCTCCCACCGAGGCGAAGGTAGCGGCCACCGCCAAGGAATGGGGTATCGGCCACTGGTCGACCGACTACAGGGACGTCGTAGCGAGATCAGACATCGACGTCGTGGGCGTCTACTCGCCCGACCACCTTCACGCCGAGCACGTTACCGCCGCGCTGGAAGCTGGAAAGCACATCGTCTGCACCAAGCCGATGGTCACCACGGTGGAGGACGCCGAGCGGCTCGTGAGGCTCGTCGAGGAAAAAGGCGTCAAGTTCCTGGTGGGTCAGACCATGCGCTTCGAGCCGGAGTTCACTGCCGCAAAGGCCCAGTTCGAAGCCGGCAGCCTGGGCGACTTGATAATGGTCGAAGGCCACTACGTGCACGACATGCGCCACGTGTACCCGTTTACGCCGTGGCGCAAGGACGTTCCGCAGGACCTTTTGTACGGCGGGGTGTCCCATCCCGTGGATATCTTGCGGTGGATTCTCGGAGATATCGAGGAAGTCCACGCTTACGGGAACCGGGCGGGCTTGACGCCGGAGGTGGCCATCAAGGGCAACTTCATATTGAACGTCAAGTTCGTAAATGGAATCATGGGGCGTGTGCTGGGCGTCTACGACGTTGTGCATCCACCCATGCCCATGATGGGAATCAATCTTTGGGGGACCAAAGGAACGCTCTTCGCCGACTACACCGACCAGAAGGGCGGACACATCAACGTCGTCTACGACGAATTTGAGGGGCAGCCGACCGGCACGTTCCGGTTCGCGGCCGAGACGCTCGGCGCATACGGCCACGGTGAGACGGTGATTCGTTACATGCAGCACTTCGCCGAGTGCCTCGAAAATGACACCGAACCCAGTCCGAACGCCATAGACGGCGCGAAATCGGTGGCGACGTGCTGGGCCGCGGGGCAATCCGCGGAAACGGGCGAGGTGATGAAAGTTCGCAACACGTTCTAGCCGCGAGAGCGGATATTTTCTCTAGCCGGAGGCGCAAATGGCTGAATATCGAGCAGGGATAGTAGGCGTGGGATCGCGTACGGTCCACGGCGACCTATGGGCCAAGACCCTCGCGAGTATGCCCAACGTCACGATCCTGCGTCTTTCGGACGAAGAGCCCGACGCGCTCGAACGAACGGCCAAGCAATTCGGTGTCGACCACGCGTCGTCTGATCCGAGAACCGTGCTTGAGGCCGACGATCTCGATTTTGTGATCGTAAACACCGTCGATCAGCTACACGCCGAGCAGGTGAGCGCCGCGCTGGACGGGGGGAAACACGTCCTTACGGACAAGCCGCTGGGAGTCGACACGTCCGAGGCCGTAGATATAGCTCGAAAGGCGGATCGGACGGGACTCAAGGTCGCCGTCGGCCAGGTGTTCCGGTTTGCGCCGCAGTATGAGTTCGTAAAGGAGCAGGTCGACAGCGGGAAGCTCGGCAGGATATTCCAGGTAGAAGCCGGATACGTTCACGACCTGAGACCGGTGTGGGACGCTACTCCGTGGCGCCGTGACCCGGCGAATCCCCAAAACCCCTGGTTCGGCGGCGCGCTGCATCCCATCGACCTCGCGCTTTGGGTCGGCGGAACGGTTGCCGAAGTGTGCGCCGCCGAGACCAAGGCTTCCAAGCCCGAGGAGTTCCCGATCAACGATACGGCGGTGATACTGCTGAAGTTCGCAAGCGGCTCGATAGGCCGCGTTTGGAACACCTTCGGCATACAGCAAAACCCGGGGTTTCAGACGTTTTGCAATGCTTTCGGCGACGAGGGAAGCTGCTGGGCGAACGCCAACCGGAACGAGGTCGAGCTGCATACGAACTGGAACGTCAAAAGCGTCGGCGGTCCCATGTACGTGCCCTTCACCGGGCAGGCGAATCCAAACTTCGACTGCGTGGCCGACTTCATCTCGTGTATCGAGAACGGCGGCTCCCCGCGCAGCGACGCCGTTCAGGCCGTTAAGAACATGGCGGTCCTGGACGCGGCCATAAAGTCGGTCGGGACCGGCCGGTTCGAGCCGGTAGAAACTCCGGAAATTTGATCGGCGAGTTTCCGCCGATTGATCCTGGACGGTCGCAGGCTCGTCGCGTGGGTTGACATGCACGCGATTTCGGATGACAGGCGTCCTCGCATAGCCGGGCTTTGAATATAGCTGGCGGAATGGACGGCGTCGAAGGGCCGCGAGCCGCTACTCGGGACGAAACCGACGAGCTGCACCGGCTCGTTACCGACGTCTTCGGGTCCAGCGAAATGCCCGGCGAGCAGGTCCCAAACGAGTACCCGCTCATCTTTCGCGACAAGGATGAGGATAGCCGCCGCGTGATTTGCGTAGACGGCAAGATCGTTTCCTACGTTGGACTTCATATTCGCACCGCGGTCTTCTTCGGGTGTGAAATTACGGTGGGCAGCGTCGGCGGCGTGTGCACCCACCCGGCGTATCGCGGGCGAGGTTTCGCCTCGGTTCTCATGAATCACTGCGAGTCGTTTATGCGAGATGCCGGCGTCGATCTTGTAATCGTGTCCGGCGAAAGGGGCTTGTACCGCCGGCTCGAGTACGAGCTTGCCGGAAGCGTGAACGTCTACCGGGTTCCGGCTGACTCCGGACCGAACACCCACGACTACATAGTTCGGGAAGCCACGGAAGCCGATATCGGCGAAATGGCGCGGCTCTACCAGCAACTGCCTGTCAGGTTCCGTCGTCCCCTGGAAGACTTCCGGATCGCTGTCGACGCTATCTGGATAGAGAGAATGATCGACCAGCGCGGGGCGCTGGTCGCCGAGCGCGACGGTCGACTGGCGGCTTATCTGACCTATACCGTCGACGACTCGGGCGGAGAAACCGGCGCGTCGGATCAAACAGTAACCAGGGCCCAACCGTCATTCCCGCGAAAGCGGGAATCCAGCGTCAAGGTCTCCGTGTCGAACCGGATAGCAAACGAATTCGCCGGCGGCGCCGGGGCGGTTCTCGCGCTGGCGCGCGCGGCCGGGCGGCGCGCGGGCGCATCGCATTTCGACCTGACCGTGCCGGGCGCGTACCGGGAATTGCTCAGCGAGTGCGATCGTCAAGGCTATTCTCGCAAAACCGGGCACCAGCCGGGGACTTTCAAGCTGTTGGAGCCATCGAGATTTCTAGCCGGGATCAAGCCCCTTCTCCTCGAACGGGCCGTTGAAGCCATCGCCGGCCGGCTGGCTATATCGAATACGGACGGGACCTACCTGCTTCACCTGGATGACGAGCGCTACCGAATCGGACGAGATGCCGGTCTGCTCGAGCTTATCTTTGAGCCAGGTCTCAAGGCCGGAAGCGGACCTGACGGACGCCTGGGCGAGGCGGTCGCCGCGTGCTTTCCGCTGCCCATGGTTTGGACGGGACTCAACTTCGTATAGTGTGTGCAGCGCAAATTAGCATTGCGCCATCGCTAGTTTGTCCGAAGACAATTCACCGAAGTGATGCACCTTACGTAATTGCGTTTGTGCTCTACCTCGGTTTGTTGGTTAATATTGGCGCGGGATTATGCCAGCCGAGTAAATGCTGGGAATGGGAGGATGCCGTATGAGGCAAGGTTTGTTTAGTAGACGTAAGGCGCTTCGCGCGCTTGCTCTGGCCGGGGGAGCCGGTATCGGAGCAGCCGCGTTGGCGGGCTGCGGCGAAACTCAGATCGTCGAGGTCATCAAGGAAGTCCCCGTAGAGAAAGTCAAGGAAGTCATCAAGGAAGTCCCGGTCGTCGAGGAGAAGGTCGTCGTCCAGGAGAAGATCGTAACCAAGATCGTCGAGGCCATGCCCAAGGCCAAGAGCGCCAAGCTGTCGTTCTGGATGCAGGAGTGGCAGGACGGGCTCAACTCGATGCAAGGGGCCATCGACACCTTCCAAGGGGCCAATCCGAACTACACCGTCGAGCTCGTGCCGATCGGCTACTCCGACCTGCTCTCGAAGTTCTATCCGGCAATCAGCGCCGGAACCTCAGGCGAGATCGTCTACAGCTACACCCAGTGGTGGAACCCGATAGACGTCACCAAGGTCTTGCATCCGTTTACGCCGGAGCTGCGGTCAAAGTCGGAGTTCAGCGGAATCTTCTTCCCGAGCACGCTCGATTCCGTGTGGTCGAAGGACGGCGAGCGCTACGTCGTTCCGCTGATCTGCGGATGCGAGGGACCATTCGTGACGGCTGACGTCAACGCCGCGGCCGAGTCCGGCGTCGATCTCGAAGGGATTACGGACAACTCGCAGTTCACAAGCTGGGAGCAGTTCGCCGAAGTCGACCAACAGCTTCGAGTCTACGACGGCGACAAGCTCGTTCGCGCCGGCACGTTCTCGCCCGGCTCGATGATGGGCTTCTGGGGCCCCGCCATGGCCCGCCAGCTTGGCGGCGAGTTTTACGACAAGGCGGAGGAGAGGTTCGACTGGACGATTCCCGAAGTCACCGAGGGTTTCCAGTTCATCGCCGACTGGTACGGCGGGAGCATCACCCGCGACGTGCAGACCGACGGCTGGCCGCCGCTGGTCAAGCAGCGATCCGTGATGCACAACGTCGGCATCTGGACGGTTTCCTACTACGGCGGCGTTGCTCCCGAGCTGACGGTTCGTCCGTTCGTTATGCCGAAGTTCGGAGACGCGCAGGACCTCGTCTACATGAACGCGGCCATCGGCAGTCTTACCGTGCCGCAGTTCGTCAAGGACGAGAAGAAGGACGCGGCGTTCGACTTCATGGTCCACATTTGGCAGCCGGAGAACCTGGCCAGCTTCGGTAACTTCTATTCCGGAAGCCACTCGGTGAAGGCCGTGTACGAAAACGAGGCCTACCGGTCCAGCAAGTGGGGACGCTACGGCTCGCCGATCGTGCCGACCAAGATTTGGCCCTTCGTCGAGTACGTTCCTCACCGTGTTGCCCAGATTGAGGGCGACCACGTCGGTAAGATGATCGACGAGGTTGCGTTCGACGGTCTCGACCTTCAGGAAGGCGTCGGCCGAATCCAGAAGGACTTGTCCACGATCAACGACGAGGCTCTGGCTCGCCTCAAGGCCGGCGGCTAGTTCACGTCGCAATCAGGCTTTGACCTGAAACGGATGGAGGGGCTGTCTTCCGATGGCCCCTCCATTCGATGGTTATCGCAGGCCGCAGCGAAAGCGTTGAATCAGTTGACTAACCGGGAAAGAGCGAGACGACAATGGCTACCGTAGCTCGAGTGGCGCGCCCTCGTTGGAGGCGCCCGAGCAGTTTTGTACTCGTGGTGGCCATCGCGCTCCTCGTCTATTACATGATGTTCTTTACGGCGCCTTTCGTCGCGGCGCTGGTGATCGGCTTCTTGAACTGGGACTTGCTTTCCACTGTCGTCCCCGTGGGATTCGACAACTACGTCGCCATGGCGGACGACAGAACATTTAAGAATGCCCTCAAAGTGTCGGCGATATTCGTCGGCGCCTATGTCCCGATCGCCTTGTCGGCCCAGCTGATTCTTGGAGCGATCCTCGCGAACATGCGAGCGCTCCCCCAAAAGGTCTACTTGACTCTCTTCTTCCTTCCGGTGGTCACGCCCTGGCTGATCGCCGTGCTCATGTTTGGCTACCTCTTCAATACGCAGGCCGGGCTGCCTGGCATGTTGAACGAGATCTTCGGCGCGCTGGGAATAGACACCGACTTCGTGAATCCGTTGGGCTCCAAGGACACGGCATTGTTGGGGATCATGGGGATGACCGGATGGAAGTTCCTGGGATTCGGCGCACTGATCTTCCTGGTGGGTATTAACGAGATTCCGCTGACCCTCTACGAAGCCGCCAGGATCGACGGCGCCGGCGCGGTGCGTCAGTTCCGCCACATCACCTGGCCGCTGATTCGTCCGATCATGTTGGCGCTCTCCATCACCAGCTTCATCGGCGCCTTGCAGATATTCGACCCGTTCTTCGTAATGACTCGCGGGGGGCCGGGCGACGCGACCAATGTGTTCTCGCTATACCTCTACAGGCAGGCGTTCGATCAGTTCCGCTTCGGCTACGCTTCCGCCATGGCGATGGTCATGTTCCTGATCCTGTTGATTCTGTCGGTTTCCCAGCTAGCGATTGCCAGGACGAGATGGGAGTACTAGGAGACCCCGCCGACACCCTCGATGCGGCGGTAATAGGCAGGCAGGCGTCTCTTTCGACGTTCGGCTCGAGGACGCGGGCCAACCTCGCCAGCTCGATCATCATCGTCGCGCTTATCCCTCTGGCGATCGCAGCGGCACTTCCCTTCGTTTGGATATACATCTCGTCCTTCAAGACGGACATGGAGATATTCAGTCCCACTCTCGTGTGGTTTCCTTCGACGTTTTATTACGACGGATTCGTCTACGTTTGGCAGGAAACCGCGCTCGTTCGCGGCTATGCCAACAGCATCATCGTGTCGGGTGCTTCGGTAACGCTGTCGGTCTTTACGAGTGTGCTGGCGGGGTACCTTTTCGCCAAGAAGGAGTTCTGGGGGAAGACGCCGCTCTTCATATTCGTCCTCAGCACGCTCATGGTGCCGTTCTTCGCGATATTCATTCCCTCGTTCGTTGTCTACTCCAAGTTCCTGAATCTTAAGGACACCTACATAGCGCTGATCCTTCCGCACATGTTCACCGCTTTCGGCATACTGATAACCCGCCAGTTCCTGCATTCGATTCCTAACGAGCTCATCGACTCCGCGACTGTCGACGGAGCTGGCGACTGGCGCGTCTTGTGGCATATCATTCTGCCGCTTTCGAGGTCGATACTCGCGGCGATTGCGATCATCCAGTTTTTGGGTGTGTTCAACGAGTTCTTGTGGCCGCTGGTAATGACCGATAGCGCAGAGCTCTACACGCTGCCGGTAGTCCTCCGCCGTGTTTACGGACAGGGGAGCGCCATGGCGGGGTCTAATCGGATTCTTGCCGCGGGCGTGGTAGCGGTAACTCCGATCGTCATCTTCTTCCTGATATTCCAGCGTCAGATCGTCAAGGGGATCTCTCTGACCGGAATGAAGGCCTGAGGTCAGGGCGGTGGTCGACGCGATCCAACGCGCGGCTGTAGTCAACTAAGCAGTACGTGATTGCGGGAGCGGCGACGACCGAATGGGAATACTAGGTAGTAGATCGGCGGCTTCAGCGCCCACCGTCGCGACTAGCTCGCTTTCCACGATCCGCGGCAAGCTGCGCCGGGATGTCGTTGCCTGGGCGCTCGTCATCGTGTTTCTACCGGTGTCATTTGCGGCGGCGTTGCCGTTTTTCTGGATGTACATCTCCTCGTTCAAGCTCGCCAGTGAGATATACAGTGTCACCATCACGTGGTGGCCATCCAAGTTCTATCTTGGTGGATATGAGTACGCGATAGAGCATTTCCAGCTCGTGCGCGCTTACTCCAACAGCATTCTCGTTTCCGCGATCAGCGTCTCCGCATCCGTGATGACGAGTGCGATGGCGGGATTCCTCTTCGCCAAGAAACAGTTTTGGGGCAAGAACGTGCTGTTCGTATTTGTCCTTAGCACGTTAATGGTCCCGTTTTTCGCCATCTTCATACCGTCATTTGTCGTATATGCCGTGTTCCTTAACCTCAAGGACACCTACATGGCCTTGATCCTCCCGAATATCTTCACAGCGTTCGGAATCCTGATCACACGGCAATTCCTGCACTCCATCCCTGGCGAAATGATCGACTCCGCGACTGTGGACGGCGCCGGTGATTGGCGGATCTTTTGGTACATCATCCTGCCGCTCTCAAAATCCGTGCTTGCCGCCATCGCAATATTGCAGTTCCTGGGGGCATTCAACGAGTTCTTATGGCCCTTGGTGATGATTGACAGCCGGGACCTCTACACTCTCCCCCTTGCGCTGAGGAAAGCGGGAGCGGCTCAGGGGCCGGATCCGTCGCGGCTGCTGGCGGGGGCCGTCCTCGGCCTGACGCCGATAATCATTTTCTTCCTGATATTCCAGCGCCACATAGTGAGGGGAATCTCGCTAACGGGCGCTAAGGGCTAGTCCGGTATGACCTCGCCGCCGTATCGACGCACCACGCTCCCGGCCGGCGAATCAAGGCTGTAGTCAACTAAGCAATATGTGATTGCGGGAGCGGCGACGACCGAATGGGAATACTAAGTAGTAGATCGGCGGCTTCAGCGCCTACCGCCGCGACTAGCTCGCTTTCCACGTTCCGCAGCAAGCTGCGCCGGGATGTCGCTGGCTGGGTGCTCGTCAGCGTGTTTCTCCCGGTGTCCCTCGCGGCGGCGCTGCCGTTCATTTGGATGTATCTCTCCTCCTTCAAGACTCCCTCCGAAATCCACAGTCTCACTATCACCTGGTGGCCGTCCCGGTTCTATATGGAAGGGTACGAGTACGCGCTCGAGCACTTCGCGCTCGTTCGCGGATACCTGAACAGCATTCTGATTTCCGGGATCGGCGTTTTCGCATCCGTGATGACGAGCGCATTGGCGGGATTCCTCTTCGCCAAGAAACAGTTTTGGGGCAAGAACGCGCTGTTCATATTCATCCTGAGCACGTTGATGGTCCCCTTCTTCGCGATCTTCATACCGTCCTACGTCATATACGCCGTGTTCCTGAACATCAAGGACACGTACATGGCCTTGATCCTGCCGCATGTCTTTACGGCGTTCGGAATCCTCATCACGCGGCAATTCCTGCACTCGATCCCCAACGAGCTGATAGACTCCGCGACCGTCGACGGCGCCGGCGACTGGCGCGTCTTCTGGTATATCATCCTGCCGCTTTCGAAGTCGGTCCTGGCGGCCATCGCGATATTGCAGTTCCTCGGATCGTTCAACGAGTTCTTGTGGCCGCTGGTGATGGTCGACAACCAGGACCTGTACACCCTCCCGCTCGTGATGAGAAAAGTGAACGCGGCCCAGGGACCACATCCGTCGCGGATGCTGGCGGGTTCCGTCCTCGGCCTGACGCCGATCGTCATATTCTTCCTGATATTCCAGCGCCACATAGTGAGGGGAATCGCGCTAACGGGCGTAAAGGGCTAGTCCAGAATCAGTGGCCGTTGCCGCCCTTGCCATCGGCCCGACTTCACTATTGCTGTCATTCATGGTTCACTCGACGCGACGTGCGTGATCGAGGGGGTTTGTAGTTGAGCGATCAAATCAACGTCGGGCTTGTAGGCGCAAGGCGTGGACCATCCTTCGTCGACGGTTTTCGGGCCATCGACGGCGTGGACGTGACCGCGATCTGCGATATAAACGCGGATTTCCTGGCAACTCAGGCCAACCGCTTCGGGATTCCAAACACGTTTGTTGAATTCGAAGACATGCTGGAAAGCGACGTCGACCTGGTCGTGGTGGCATCGCCGATGCAGCTCCACGTACCTCAATCGGTAGCGGCGCTCGCCGCGGGCAAGCACGTTATGAGCGAGGTCACTGCCTCCGTCTCCGTGGAGCAGTGCCAGGAGCTGGTGGCAGCGGTCGAGGCGGCCAAACCCTCGGGCCTCAAATACATGATGTCCGAGAACTTCACCTACATGAAACACAATGTGCTCATAAAGAGCATGGTGAACGCCGGTTTGTTCGGCGATATCTACTACGCCGAAGGGCAGTACGTGGACGACATCAAGGAGCTGCATTACAACGCCGATGGATCGCCTACCTGGCGAAGCCGGTGGCATGTCGGCGTCAATGGGTGCTCCTACGGAACGCACAGTCTGGGGCCGCCGCTGGAATGGTTCGATGAGCGAGTCAACTCGGTCGTTTGCCTTGGAACAGGACGGCACACGGCGCCCCAGCATGAGGCGGAAGACAGCACAACCATGCTTTGCAAGACGGTTTCCGGGGCTCTCATCGATATCCGCGTGGACATGCTCTCAAACCGCCCTCACAACATGGCCTACTACTCGCTGCAAGGGACGAAAGGCTGTTTCGAGGGGGCCCGCGGACTGGGAGACAGGCCGAAGATCTGGCTCGATCGATTCGGAGGCGGTTCGACCACTCGGGAAACCATCGACACCGATCCGTACGAGTGGCGTCCGTTGGAAGACTTCGAAGACGAGTTCCTGCCGGAGATGTGGAGGAATCCGCCGCCCGAAGCGATCGCGGCCGGCCATGGCGGCACCGACTATTTCATTGCCAATGACATCATCGACGCTATACGAAACGACGTCGCCCCGCGGATCGACGTCTATCGGGCACTCGACTTCACGATGCCGGGCCTGATGTCGCAGAAGTCGATAGCGCTCGGCGGAGAACCTGTGAAAGTCCCCGATTTTCGTTCGGGCGATTGGGACTAGCCGAACGGGGCTGGGGATCGACCTGGGGGAAGCGGACACCCTGTGGTCCGATCCTCAAGGCCCCCTTCGAGTATGGTGATGTCCTCCCACGCTTTCGCGCCGCTTGAACGCCTCGCCGCCGTTCCAGGAGTAACGAAGTCATGAAAGTAGTCGGATACAGCGATCCCCTGAGCGCGGCTCCCGGCGAGAAGATCAGCTTCATGGTGAGCTGCCAGAACGATTCCTACACGGCCGACATCGTTAGATTGAGATGCGGCGGCGAAACTCCGGATGATCCCAATTTCAAGGAAACGCGCGTGCCGTCGTCCATCGATGGCGAGTATCCCGGGCGGCTTCAGGAGATTCGCGTCGGGTCCTACGCTCTCGTGTCCGACTCGCCGCCGTTGCGCGCTAAGCGCCAGCTCACACTGGCGGCCTGGATCTACCCGACTACCCCTCTCAAGGGAACGCAAGGGCTGATTACCAAATGGTCGGCCACGGAGCGTTCCGGCTATGGGCTGTTTATCGACGGGAACGGCGAGGTCTCCTTCTATGTCGGAGACGGTCTGGGAGCCGTTGACAAAGTCAGCGTCGGAGAGCCTGTAAGTTCAGGCGAGTGGTATTTCGTCGCTGGCGCTATCGACCTGGATGCGGGGCGGATGTCCGTTTGCCAGATTACCGGTTCGTGGTGGCGAGGCGGGCGTCATGTTGTTGGAGTGAACGACTCCGTACGGATACAGCGCATAGGCGGCAACGATTCGCCGCTGCTCATGGCGGCTTCCGAATCCCCGAATGGCGCGTCGCAAGCCGGTGTCGCCTGCCACTTCAACGGTAAGATCGACGGCCCAAGAATGTTCGACCGCTGCCTCGATGACTCTGAAATCAGATCGATGGCTTCGGGAGACAACCAGAGCGGGATCGTCGCCTCCTGGGACTTCTCCAGGGAGATTTCGTCGGACCGGATCGTCGACTCCTCTCGCAACGCGCTGCACGGCCGCCTCATCAACATGCCGGCGCGCGCCGTAACCGGCCACAACTGGACCGGCCGCGAAGCGGACTTCCGGCAGGCGCTCGATGAATATGGCGCCATCTACTTCCACGACGACGACTTCGAAGACGCCAACTGGGAAACGGACTTCGAGTTCGAGGCGCCGTCCGATATGAAGAGCGGCATCTATGCCGTGCGCTTGCAAACTCAAGGCGCGCGCGACTACGTGCCCTTCTTCGTGCGGCCTCCAAAAGGCAAGGCAACAGCTCGGATACTGTTTCTCGTCCCGACGCTCACCTATATGGCCTACGGCAACGAGCATTTCGATGAGCTTCCCCGGCACCTGGCCCCGCACATGAATCTCGAGCTGTGTATTGAGGAATACGACTACATCCGAGAGAACCGGCTGGGGAGCATGTACGACTCTCACGCCGACGGCACCGGGCATGGTTACTTTTCGCGCCGCCGTCCGATAGTCAACCTGCGGCCGACCTACTACAACCGCGTGTGCGCCGGTCCGTTCGCGTTTTCGGCGGACCTTCACATAACCGACTGGCTCGAGGAAACGGGCTATGAATACGACGTCGCGACCGACGAAGACCTTCATTTCGAGGGCGCGGAGCTGCTCGCGAAATACGACGCAGTCCTGACGGGCACGCATCCCGAGTACTACAGCGCCGACATGCTGGATGCGTTGGAGGAGTATCTGGGAGCCGGCGGGCGGCTGATGTACCTTGGAGGCAACGGTTTCTATTGGATCACGTCGTTCGATCCGGAGAGACCGCACGTTATCGAAATCCGCCGTCGCCAGGGAACCCGGATGTCAGAAGCGGGGCCGGGTGAATACCATCACAGCACTACGGGCGAACCCGGCGGGCTCTGGCGGTATCGCGGACGCGCTCCGCAGCGATTGGTGGGGATCGGATTCTGCGCGCAGGGAGTCGATCACGGCGCCCCCTACCGGCGTCAGCCGGGCAGCTTCGACGCGGACGCGGCGTTCATCTTCGAGGGAGTCGGCGCCGACGAGATAATCGGCGATTTCGAATCGCTGGTGCTCGCTTCGGGCGCGGCCGGACTGGAGCTCGACCGGTACGACCCGAAGCTGGGCAGCCCGAAGAACGCCATCATCCTGGCGTCATCCTACGGACACTCGGACTTCTATCAGCGCACGGTCGAGGAAGTGAACCTCAACAGCGGACAGCTTGGAGGCGGCGAAGACCCCGAAGTAAGGTCCGACGTCGTGTACTTCGAAACGCCCAACGGAGGCGCGGTGTTCTCGGTCGGATCGATCACCTGGTGCGGGAGCCTGTCCCACAACAACTACCAGAACAACATCTCCCGAATTACGGGAAACGTTCTCGATCGATTCGTCGCGGGCGGCAGCGCCCGCTAGCAGCCAGTTACCGCGCGGCGATCTCCGGCTGGTGCTCGCTGAGCCATACCTTCAAGGGAGCGTCCGCGTCGCTCGGAGAAGACCGCCCATACTCGCTGGTCGTGTGACCGAGTAGCTGCTTCCTGATAGGGGACGCGGCTTCGTATATCTCCGGCGGGATGGTCATCTGGTCCCGCGTCCTGATCCATCGATAGCCGTAACCGTAGAACAGGACCTTTCGGACAATCGGCGAGTAATTCGTAGTTCCGCAATGCCACATCCGCCGATCGAATATGACGGCGGTCCCCGGTTTAACCAGAACCGGAATCGCGCCCTCCGGCTGACCGACGCCACCGGGCGGCATCTCCACTTTGTTCCTCAAATGGCTGCCCGGTATGACCCAGAAATTTCCACGGCCCGCCTCCGAGAGGTCGGTCAAGAAGTAGCCGACCTTTAACGAGAGCCGCGGGCGGGGATCGGTCTCCATATCGTCATTGAGACGGCCTGAGTCCTGATGCCAACCGAAGGTCTTGCCGTTGG
The DNA here is from genome assembly GCA_965218195.1 of Chloroflexota bacterium. GTDB lineage: Bacteria > Chloroflexota > UBA11872 > UBA11872 > VXNJ01 > JAPOVO01. The sequence goes on along the minus strand of OZ244593.1, from coordinate 2,160,958 downwards.
GATCGAAGGCGCCCGGAGCCTGCTCGGTGATGATCAGGTGACTGTGGTACAGGAATATGTTCCAGCCAAGGATTCCCCAGACCTTCGGCAATATACGCTCGTAGTCGACGAGATCGAAAAAGGCGGAGTCCGCCGCCAGGAAATTGGGAGCGGCAACGTAGCCTTTGATGTCCGACTCGACGACGTCGGTTAGAAGGTTCTCCCGGTAGCTGCGGTCCACTGTTTCGATAAGGGACTCAACCCTTTCCGGAGGCAGCGCGTCCTCGACAATCAGATATCCCTCCCGCTCGAATGTTTCCCGCTCTTCGTCGGTAAGCGCGTATTGCAAGCAGGTCGGGTCCAATCTCTCCTCCGATCCAGAGTCGACTTCACCGTTGTCATTCGGGATAGACCAATGACGCGCGGATTATATGGCATCGTTGGCGAGTTGGCGGCAGCGTCCGATGTAGGGGAATTCGCCTCCCAATCCGCGCGGGGACATTCTGGCCGTAACTACCATTCGATTAAAGGATGGTGGATACTGACAGCCGGATAAGGACGATGAGGAGCGGCGCTGATGTCCGACGAGTTGCGCATCGTGGCGGAGGGGTTGTCGTTTCCCGAAGGGCCTTACCAGCTTCCCGACGGGTCCCTGCTGGTGCAGCAGCCGAGGGACCACCGAATAGTCGCCGTCGATCCGAACGGCGACGTCCGAACGTGGGTTGAGACCCCGAACGCGGGGACCGGCGGCATCGTGTTCAATCGAGCCGGCTATGCCTTCGTCACCGGGGGTAACGGGGCCAACCAGATCCTTCGAATAACGCCCGAACGCAAGGTCGAGCCACTAGTCGCCGATTACGAGGGACAGCCCTTCCTCGGTACAAACGATCTCGCCATACATCCTTCCGGACACATCTTCTTCAGCGATCCGGGCAAATTCGTGACCGCCAAGCCAAACGGAGGGTTCTATCGAACCGACTTCCAAGGCCGCACGGTGCGCGTGGCCGAAAACCTTGGGTTTCCCAATGGGGTCGCGGTGTCCGAGGACGGGCGGCGAGTGTACCTGGCCGAAACGCTTACCGGATTGGTGAAGGCTTTCGACGTTACGGAAAGCGGCGACGTGACCGGCAGCTCGGTGTTTGCGGAAGTCGGTCGGGGCACCGGAGAGGGAGGTCCCGACGGCATGTGCGTGGATTCCCAGGGCAACCTCTACGCCGCTATCTACTCTGGCGGCATCGTTCGAGTGGTGTCTGCGGACGGTCGACATCTGCGCGACATACCAGCCGGCGGCGCGGGGCCTACCAACTGCTGCTTCGGCGGTACGGACCTCAAAACGCTTTACATCACCGAATCGGAAACGGGAACGCTCCGCTCGGTGCGAAACGACATCGCCGGCGCGCCGCCGGTTCTGCCGTGAAGGTCGGACGCCCTCAGCTCACGACGCGGCCTCTGGCGTCCCCAAACATCAGTAATCCCAACAGCGCGCCCGTTTTCCAGATCTGATCAGGGAGGAGCTCGATGCACGTCGCCTATTCCAGAGACAGAACCTACAAAGACGTGGGAACCAGAAGGCAACTGTTCATTGACGACGACGTGATCGCCGTCGTCAAGAACGTAACTCGCCGACTGCACAGCCCCGAAAAGCATCCCGCAAATCCGATAATCCGGCGCGACAAGCCTTGGGAGGGGAATACCTACTTTCGCAACAGCTGCTATAACGTCATCTGGGATGACACGGTGGGCAAGTACAGGTGCTGGTACGAGGACTTCTTCGACTATTTCGGCGGACATAAGGGAACTTTCCAGCGCAGCAGAATCCACTACGCCGAATCCGACGACGGGATTGAATGGATAAAGCCGGCGCTCGGAAGGCACATCGTCGACGGCCATACCGACACCAACACGGTCATCGACCTCTCACCCGACAACGCCAACAGCTGCTCGTCGATCTTGCTGGACCCAAAGGAGACCGACGAAAGCAAGCGTTTCAAGATGCTGCATTTCCTGCGGCCGGAACGCGGATTATTCATGCAGTACTCCGCCGACGGATTCGATTGGACGCCGTACGAGCACAACCCGATGTTTCCGGACTGGGGAGGCGACGTCGAGGTGCTCACCTACGACTCGACCGACGATAAATACATACTCTTCGGTCGGCACGGCGGCAGGCCCGGAAGCAGTCATCCGGACTTTGACGGCTGGTTTGCTCCGGTCTGGCCGGGCAAGCCGGAAGGCGTGTGGGGCACACGGCGCCGCGTCTACAGGCTGGAGAGCGACGACTGTCTCAACTGGTCGGATGCCGACCTGGTTTTCGATCCCGGCCCCGAGGACAATCTGGACGACGCCTTCTATGGCTTCGTGCCCTGGCGGGCCGACGAAATGTACCTGGGGACGTTGACGGTCCTGCACCACGTCGACAACACGGTCGATATGTATCTCCACTACAGCCGCGACGGAAAGGAATGGCGCCGGTTCAACGACCATAGACCCTGGCTAGAGCGCGGCGGCGAGGGCAGTCTGGACCAGTTCGACATTGAAATCGCCACGCAGCCGCTGGTAGTCGGTGATGAATTATGGATCTTCTACGGCGGCGCACGAGTGCATCACGATTGGTGGATCGGCCTGGGCAACGAAGGGGTTGACGTGCCGGAATCGCGTGACAAGAGCATCTCCCGGGACGGTCACCATCTCTGTCTCGCCACGATACGCCTGGACGGATATGTTTCGCTGGACGCAACCGTGCGTGAAGGCTGGATCGAGACCAAACCGGTCTTCTCAACCGGTGACCACCTTTACGTCAACGGCCGCTGCGGCTCGGACGGCTACATCGAAGTGGAGGTCATGGACTCCTGGAACAACGTGTGGGACGGTTTCTCTCGGGAGAACTGCGAAACCTTCACGGGTGACAGCATTAACCATCGTGTGAAGTGGTCGGCCGGAGATCGGGTCAGCGAGCTTTCAGGGAGCGTCAAGCTGAAGATCTACCTGCGCAACGCCGAGATATACGGCTTTCACTTCGGCGGCGTGTAATCCCGCCCCGTGCGAACAGGCTTCCGAAGGCGTTCCAGGCCGTTGCGAGCGGGCGTTCGGCCGGCGCGGGCCACGCGCCTTGCGGAACGGATTCCCGCGCGCCCTCGCATCTGACGTAGTCGACGCGAGGGCGCCAGCCGACTGATGATCGCCGATTACGCCGTCGCCGTTCGCCTCTTCAACAGGGACACCCGTCTGCTAATGCTGGCGGGAACGATCCATGCCATCGCAGTCATGGGCATATACGGAGTTCTGCTCAATCTCTATCTCCTCCGTATCGGTTACGGTCTCGAGTTCATCGGACTAATAAACGCGACCGGCCTGATATCGTTTGCGGTTTTCTCCTTTCCGGCGGGATACATAGCTCGGAGGTGGGGTATCAGGAGAACCATGCTCGCGGGCCTCGCCATCGGTATGGCAGCCATGGGACTACTACCGTTTGCCGATCTCTTGCCGCAGGTAATTCGCGGGGGATGGTTGGCGACCGGCAACGTCCTGGTTGGGCTTGGAACCGCGACATTCCACGTGAGCATAATGCCTTACCTGATGGCGTCGACCAGCCCGGCGGAGCGGAGACAGGCATTCTCGATAAGGTGGGCGCTGTTTTCTTTCGGGGCGTTTATGGGAAGCATCTTGGGCGGACTGCTACCGCCGTCAATCGCGCTTGCCACGTCGACATCACCCGGCGACGCACAGCCATTTCGTTACTCCCTTTTCTTGGGAGGCGTCCTGCTGGCCGGCTCCCTTTGGGCGGTATGGAAAGCCCGCGAACTTCGAATCGATCCACATGCAACAACCGGCGGCGCTAATCACCCGTTTCCGCTCGGGCTCCTGGCGATATTCGGTGTGGCAGTCTTTCTCCTGGCAATAGCAGAAGGGGCCGGCTATACGTTCTTTAACGTATACCTCGATACGAAGCTGGCGATTACGACGTTCCAAATCGGAGTCATAATCGCACTGGCGCGGATCGCCGGCATTCCGGCGTCGCTGGCCGCTCCGGGGATAGCCAGGCGGATTGGCAACGGTCAAACGGTGGCGCTGGGATCGCTCGCTACGGCGATCAGCCTGATCCCCCTCGCGCTCGTTCCGCACTGGGCCGCCGCGGGCGCCGCATTCATTGCGATCAACTTATCGATTGGAATTGTGGCTCCCGCGAGTTATCTCTTCATGTTCAGTCTGGTGGCCGAGCGGTGGAGGCTCGCCATCGCTAGCACTTCGATCGGCGCCGGCGTAGCCGGTTTTTCAGCCATCGCCCTCGGTGGAGGATTCATAATCGCACGGATGGACTATGCGATCTTCTTCCTGATATCGGCTGGTATCACGAGTGTAGGAGCGATATTGTTCTGGACGCTCTTAGTTCGACGCGCAAACGTGATAGAGCCATCGATTGCGTCGGCCAGTGCAGCGCCGGAATAGCTCGCATGTCGAAACCCAAGTTTTATGTCAAGACGCCCGATGCGTCGCGTCTGCAAATACTGCTACTGAATTGCTTGCTCAGAGTTCGGTCAATGCACCAAACATCGCAACCTTGACGGGGTTCGGTCAATGACGGAGCTGATCGCCATCGGCGAGTGTCTGGTCGAGCTAATGTCTGACGAGCCGATCGACCGCGCCAGGGTCTTCACCAAAGGATTCGGCGGCGATACGTGCGACGCCGCAATCATGGCGACCCGTCTAGGCACAAAGTGCGGATACGTCAGCCGGGTTGGCAACGACCCGTTCGGGGATTACCTGATTCGCGAGTGGCGGGCGTCAAAGCTCGATATCTCCGCGGTCGCGCGTACCGACGCATACACGGGACTGTTTATATCGCCTCTTCAGACTTCGGAATCGAAGGACATCTTCTATTACCGCCGTGGGAGCGCCGGTTCAAGACTTCAGCCTTCGGACCTGCCCGACAGCTTCCCCGGTTCGGCGCGTATCGTTCACCTGAGCGGCGTGACGCAGGCGCTCTCGAAGTCGGCGCGGGAAACCATATTGGAGGCCGCCAGGAGAGCTCGCGACGCCGGAGCGCAAGTCAGCTTTGACGTAAATTACAGGCCGCGGCTGTGGCCTGTACTGGAGGCGCGGAAAGCCTTGGAGGAGATCATCCCCTTCACCGACATCGTTTTGCCGAGCACGCCGGAGGACACGATGCCGCTTTTGGGGATCGAGTCGCCGGAAGACGCCGCACGGTATTTCCGAGACGCCGGAGTCCCTATCGTGGCCGTTAAGGCGGGCGCTCGCGGCGGGTACGTCGAATGGGACGGCGGAAGCGTGGCGCTCGAGGCTTCGAAAGTGGATGTCGTCGACGCGTCAGGTGCCGGAGACACTTTCGCGGGCGCCCTGCTTCACTGCCTTATTCGGAACGCAACGCCCGAGGAGGCCGGCCGTGTTGCGGTCGCTGCCGCGGAGCTAAAGATAGGCCGGGCCGGCGCGGTGGCAGGCCTGCCGTCGCGTGAGGAAGTCGAGCGCGCCCTTCCCCCCGGAACACCGCTGCCGTAACAGCCGTCAGCCCGGCGCTGACCGGGCGTCCCCGGTTTCGCCCGCTATTGGCTGACCCGCACGCTCGCGTCGACCGTGATTATCGAGTCCTAGGGACGAAACTGAATGCAGACGGGCGCGGGTATGCCGATCTGATTGCCGGTGTACTCAAGCCGTCCGGAATCGCCGTCTATCGCGAACGTGACTATATTTGCGGAGTCCTGGTTTTCGGCAAGCAGGAATCTGCCGTCCGGGGACAGGGCAAAGTTCCTCGGCGTTTTACCAAGCGTGTGCTCGTGTCCTTCCGGTTCCAGACGTCCTGTTTCCGGATCGACCGAGAATATCGCTATCGAATCGTGCCCTCTGTTGGACCCATAGACGAACCGCCCGTCCTGCGAAACGTGGATGTCGGCCGTTGACTGGGTTCCACTCCATCCCTCTGGCAGGGTTGAAACAAGCTGCATTTCCGAGATTCTTCCAGTGCCGTTGTCGTACTCATACGCCGCGACCGTCGATCCCAGCTCGTTGATCGCATAGCAATAGTTGTCCGACGGGTGAAATGCGAAGTGCCGCGGGCCACTTCCTGGTTTCGACGAGGCCCGCAAATCTCTATCCTCGACCAGACGCCCCCGCTCGTGATCGATCTGATAGACAAGAATCCTGTCGATACCCAGATCGCAAACGTAGGCGCGGGAGTTGGAGCTATCTATAGTCACCGAGTGTGCGTAAGGCCCATGCTGTCGCTCGGGATCTATGGAGGAGCCTTCGTGCTGCACGAAGTCGGACCTCGGCCCCAGCGAGCCGTCCGTCTCGACCGGCAACATGCACACGCTGCCGCCGTGGTAGTTCGCCACGATGACGTACGAGTCTGTGCTGTCGACCTGCAAATGACATGGGCCAGGCCCACCCGTGGATTCCCTGTTCAGAAACGTGAGCGATCCATCGCTATTGATCGAATAGGCGGAAACCCAGCCATCATCTCCGATGCCGAGCGTTTCGCAGACAGCGTAGAGGTGCTGACCGGCGGGATCGACCGCCAGAAACGACGGGTTTTCGATATCCCCGACAACAGCCACCTGATCGAGCCTTCCGGAATCAACGTCCATCCGGCACGTGTAGATACCCTCGGCGCCCTGGTTCGTGTACGCGCCAACAAATAGCGTGACCGTCTCGGCCATTCGTTTGCCTCCCTTCTGGCGGCTATTGCGCCGCGTAATTCGATCGCGAAGAGCCAGCTTCGCGTTTGCCCATCGCGGCTAGAATATCCGCGCATGAACATCTGTGCTCGACTCGCCCGGCGGCACATCACTTAGCACGAATCAATCAGATGCCAATCATCGACCATCGACGCCACGCAATGCGGGGCAAGCCCGGCCAGCATCTCAGTCAGGCGGGCATAGACCTTGCGCGCCGCGCGGGGAATGGAGAATTCGGTTCCGTGCCCCGCTACGACCTTGTGGTAACCAGCACCATACCCCGCGCCTTCGAGACTGCGATTGCGCTTGGCTTTGCCGTTAGCGCGCAGATTAAGGAGCTTGCCGCTTTCGATGCCGCCGTTCTGGCCGAATACCGGTGGCCGGTGGACTTCGGTGAAGCGGCCGGAGCATTGCTTGGCGACGGGCCGGCCGGGGAGTTCGCGCGCCTCCAGGCGGACATCTTGCGACTCATCGCCCGGCGGCTGCCGGCGGAAGGGACAGCGCTTGTCATTTCGCATGGTGGAGTGGTCGAGGCCGGCGCGGTGGCCTTGCGTCCCGACGCCGACCATCGAGCCTGGGGACCGGCCATCGGTCACGTCGAGGGCGTCCGTTTGGTGTTTGACGGTGACGATTGCGTGGACGAGCAACTGCTGCGGGTAGGTCCCGACGACTACCGCGTGATCAACTAGAAGGGCGGTCGGATACTCGCTCGACATAGCGTCGGTCGGCGCTGCGCCTCCGTTTTTCCCATAAAGCCACATCGAGTCCGTCGCATGGCGGCATCTTCCCGATCTGCTCTATTCACCTGCGCCGCTTGACCCACCAGCCTGAACTCAACAGCAAAAAGCACATTCGCCGAGCCCTAATCAAGCTACGCTATGTCCGGGTTGCACAACCAGAGTTGGAGGCTTGTTGACTTGAACCCGCTCAAAGTTGGAATCGTCGGCGCCAAGCGCGGCAGTTGGCACACTATGTCCTTCAGCGCTCAAAAGGACGTCGAAGTGACGGCGCTCTGCGACATCAACGCAACGTTCCTCAATGCGACAGCGGATAAGTACCGTATCCCCAACCGATATACCGACTACCGCGCATTGCTGGAATCGGACGTTGATCTCGTGGTAGTGGCCACGCCAATGCAGTTGCACGTGCCGCAGAGCCTCGAAGCGCTCGCTGCCGGAAAGCACGTATTGTCAGAGGTGACCGCGGCGGTTTCGGTAGACCAATGTAAAGAGCTGCTCGCCGGTGTCGAGCAGGCGAAATCGTCGGGCCTGAAATACATGATGGCCGAGAACTTCTGCTACTTCGACGAAACGGTCGCCCTGCAAAACATGGTGGATAAAGGTCTGTTCGGCGATGTTTATCTGGCCGAAGCCGATTACGTCCACGATCTCCACGCCCTCCAAACGGAGTCGGACGGCTCGCCAAGCTGGCGCGCATCCTGGCAGGTCGGAGTCAACGGCTGTAGCTACGCCACTCACCAGTTGGGACCGGCCCTCGAATGGTTCGGCAGCGACGCCAGGGTCGAGTCGCTGGTCTGCATGGGTAGCGGGCATCACGTCTTGCCCCGATTCGTTCAGGAAGACTCCACTTTCATGCTTTGCAAGCTGAACACCGGGGGCCTTATCAGGGTTCGAGTCGACATGCTCTCCAGGCGGCCTCACGTAATGAGCTACTTCTCTCTCCAGGGAACTCGCGGGTGTTTCGAGAGCGCCCGGGGCCTTGGCGACCAGGACAAGATCTGGCTCGATTCCTTCGGCGCAAGACCTCCTGACCTGCATACCCATGCAGACCCATACGATTGGCGGCCCTTCGCCGAGTTCCAGGAGCGGCATCTGCCGGCCGACATGAAGCTTCCCCAGGGCAATCTGGAAACGAGCGGATTCAAATTCGACTACTTGGTCGCGCGGGAAATGCTCCGTGCGATCCGCGAGGACAGGCAGCCTCTGATAGACGTCTACAAGGCGCTCGATTACACGTTGCCCGGTCTTCTGTCAGAGCAGTCGATATCCAATGGCGGAGCGCCTGTCAAAGTGCCCGACTACCGGTCGGGGGAGTGGTCATAAGTGTCCTGCCGCTCGCTTGCCGGGTCGTCTCCTCGCTCGAGAGTCCGCGGCTCCGGCCTGGCCGTTTCCCGGCAATGGTTCGGCCACGCGTCAAACGTTCGCGGCTCAAACCCTAGGTGCCAAAACACCAGCAGTCACCGGATAGGCCGGCGCCTTCATTAGAGCGAATTGCCCGCGATGGACTGAACGGGCGTCCGCGCGTAAGCTAGTCGGCGGATTTAACTGGAATAGAGGTAACGATTTAGATGCCTTACGCGGAACCTTCGAGCGCCAATAACAGCCCCGCCGATACCATCGAGGCGGTTAAGGCCCGTAACGGCGGCGGCGACTGGCGGGAAGTCCTGACGGCAACGCCTCTGCACCGTTCGGTCCTGCTTCAGCTAACGCCGGGCACCCACCCGCGCGTACACCAGCATCCCGGCGGCGAGGAGATATTCGTTATCCACGAGGGAACGGCCGAGTTCGATTTCGGCGACGGGGATGTCCGCACGGTCGAACCCGGCATGTTTCTCTACGCGCCGGCGGGCCAGGAACACACGTTCACGGTGCTCGGCGACAAGCCGCTGCTCATGATGTGCTTCCTGTCATGCAACGAGCCTGACGACACGCTAGAAATCTAGCGGGACTCAGTCGATCAAGCCGCTCTTATCCGGGACCCGGCGTCTTCCCTGTTAGACGGCTACGCGAAAGCCCAACCTATTCGCTAGGAATCGCCCCTTAGCCGGCCGCGGTTCGGCGGCGAACTCCTTTGACCGTTCGGGCTCTTCGGGATCGCGTTACCGGCGTTCAGTGAAGCCCGTAATCGGTCTCGTAACCGGTCTCCCGCCATATCTTGCGAGCCGCGGCGATCTTGTCGGCGGAAGGCTCGATATCGCCCCGGATGCTTGGCGGCGGCTGGCCCGGTCCACGGTCCTCCGGATAAGGCGACCAGTCGTCGTTTTCGTAACGCGTTCGGTTCGCTTCGTCTCGCAGGTCCGGAATCTCGACCGGCGCCCCGTTTTCAAGGCAAGAGCGCCAGCCCTGAATCTCGACCATCGACATTGCCACGCCCTTGTAAACATCCAGCCACGGCTGCTCGTTTTCCCTTATGGATTTCGCAAAGTAGTAGTTCGTAAACAGATCGCCTCCGCGGTGGCCGGCCGTCTGCGCCAGATCGCCCAGCATCGGAAACTCGGGCTTGTAGACCTTCTCCAGAACGTCGCCTGCCCGCATGTCCCAGTTCTCGTGCACCACGCGGAGCTGCTCCTGCCGGTCGAGGTCTCTCAGGTTTTCCATCAGTCCGCGCGTTCCATGCACGCGGTACCAGACGCCATGACCACGCAGCCAGTGGCCGTTCAGCGACACCAACGAGTCGTTGTCCATCCGGCACACCCTCACCGACGCCTTGTCGGAGCGCCGAACGTGCATGTTCTCCTCGTCGCTCTCGAAATTGGGAATCGATTGCGCGTTGACGCTGACCGGAGTCGTGTCGGTTACGTACATAATCGGGCCGAGCGCGTGGGTGCAGTAGTGAGTTGACGGCATATTGTTTCGCCAGTGGTCCAGGCCGGGCGAAAGTCGATTCCAGACCTCCGCCGCGAACGGACTCATGTATTCACCCTCGCCGAACTGCATCTCGCCGATCTCGCCGGCGCGGTAGAGACGCCGCATCTCCTGCACGTAAGCGAAGTAAACGTAGTTCTCGGCAAGCATGTATATCTTGCCGGAATCCTCCACGGCCCGGACCAGCGCGACCGCCTCGCCCAGTGTTTTGCAGGCGGTGATCTCGGACATCACGTGCTTGCCGCCGCGAAGCGCCTTGACGGCGAACGGCGCGTGCTGATGGAAGAAGTTGGCGAGTATCACGGCGTCCAGGTCGTGAGCCAGGAACTCGTCATAGTCAGTGTAAGTCGCGACCTGAAGGGCCTCGCCGGCCTTGCGCAGCGCGTTCTCGTGCTGGTCGCACAGCGCCACGACCTGCATTCCCACTCTCGACGCCTGCTCGGCATGGGCCATTCCGCGGCTGACGCCAACCACGCCGACGCGTACCGGCTCCCCGTTTCCCGATGTCATCATGTTTGAACGCAACCTCCGCCTACGGCAGACCCGAACACTGCATCAATTCGATTCCGGGCCGCGTTAGTTTATTCGCCGCTAACCTTAGTCCACTATCTTTGTGGCAAAGGAGTATCGATCTTTGTGGCAAAGGAGTATCGATTGTCGACCGAACTGACCACAGCTCACTACGCCCCGATTACCGCGCGCAAGATGCGCGACGCCGCCCTGCGATTCCTCGATACGCTCGACGACGGTCAGCGCCAGGCCGCGACCTTCGATTTCCAAAGCGGCGAGCGCTACCAATGGAGCTTCCTGCCCGACCGCAAGGTCCCGCTGGCTATCACGAATTCGTCGAACAATGACGGTCTGCCCCGAGTCGAACCGTTGCCGGGCGAACTGCTTGTGCGCAACGGACTACCGCTCAGAGACATGACCCAATCGCAGCGGAACGCGGCGCTGCGGCTGATGACCAGCGGACTCAGCGACCGCGCGTCGAACCAGGCCAGACAGATAGTCGATCACGAAGACACTCTGCGGGAATGGGAGGCTATCGAGAACTTCGTGGGCGACTTCCTGCGCGATCCCGAGCGCTACTACTTCACCGTTTTCGGCGATCCTTCGGGCGACGCCCCTTGGGCGTGGCGTGCCGGCGGGCATCACATCGGAATCCAGTTCGCGATAATCGGCCGCGAGGTCGTCTCGCCGCTGCCCGTGTTTCTGGGCGCAAATCCCGCCGAGGTCAGGCACGGCCCCACCAAGGGCTTGCGGATACTCTCCGCCGAGGAAGACCTCGCCCGCACGCTGCTCGCAAGCCTCGACGATTCAGGCAAGGAGCGGGCGATAGTCGATCCGGTCGCCCCGTATGACATCCTGACCGTGAACTACCGGCGGGCCGAAACGACCATGCCGCTCAGCGGCCTTCCCTACTCCCTGATGTCAGGCGACCAGCGGCAACACCTCGTCAGGTTGATTCGCCACTACGTCAGCCGCGTCGCCCAGGACGTAGCCGCCAACGAGTGGCGGCGGATAGAGTCGGCGGGATTCGATCCTGTCACATTCGCGTGGGCCGGCCCGGAAGAGCGGGGCCTCGAGCACTATTACTCGGTCGTCGGACCCAAGTTCATCATCGAGTACGACAACACCCAAAACGAAGGCAACCACATCCACTCCGTCCTCCGCGACACCGAGCACGACTGGGGCGAAGACCTCCTCTCAGCCCACTACGCCAACTCGGACCATCACTAGAAATATCAAGTATGTGACGGGCCCACTCAGCGCTTCTTAAGGGAGACGAATTTATGACCGACGTGCAGTTAAGCAGGCTGGAACGAGTCGACCTCAGTGAGGTGTGGAAGAGCGAACCCGCCAGTTTCACTCCGTGGCTCGCCGAGAATCTGGCTATCCTCGGTGAGACCCTGGGGATGGACTTGGTGTTAGAGGCGCGAGAGAAGAAGGTCGGTCCTTACAGAGCCGACATCGTTTGTAAAGATACGGCCGATAACAGCTGGGTACTTATTGAGAACCAACTGGAAGTTACCGATCACACTCACCTTGGGCAAATACTGACCTACGCCGCTGGTCTCAACGCCGTGACGATCGCCTGGATTGCTCGGCGGTTCACAGACGAACACCGTGCGGCGCTGGATTGGCTCAACGAAAACTCAACCGAGAATCTCCAGTTCTTTGGACTGGAGATCGAAGTCTGGCGGATAGGGGATTCCCCGTATGCACCCAAGTTCAACATCGTCGCCAAACCGAATGACCCTGCCCCCAACTTACCCTCACTCATAAGTAGAATCTTTTCAGGTTATGGCCCCAATTGGGGCGGGCTGCAAACTCGTTGGGTGTGAGCCCATCCAGGCTCGTGTGCGGGCGTGTTGTGTTGTAGTCGTACCTCCATTCCGCGATGATCCGCCGCGCTTCGGCCAGGCCGGCGAAGAGATGTTCGTTGAGGCACTCGTCACGCAGGCGGCCGTTGAAGCTCTCGACAAAGCCGTTTTGCACGGGCTTGCCCGGTGCGATGTAGTGCCAGCCAACGCCGCGTTCCTGCTGCCAGCGCAGGATAGCGTTTGAGGTGAGCTCGGTGCCGTTGTCGCTGACCAGCATGCGGGGGCGGCCCCGCAGCTCGACGATGCGGTCCAGCTCCCGAGCCACGCGGACGCCAGACAGCGATGTGTCGACGACGAGGGCGAGGCACTCGCGGCTGAAGTCGTCCACCACCGCCAGGATGCGGAACCGCCTGCCGTCGGCCAATGCATCCGCGACGAAATCGAGCGACCAGCGCTGGTTGCGGTTCCAGGGGAGCAGCAGCGGGGCACGCGTGCCGAGCGCCCGCTTGCGCCCGCCTCGCTTGCGCACCGTGAGCCGTTCCTCGCGATAGCTGCGATAGAGCTTTTTATGATTGAGCCGGATGCCTTCCCTGGCCAGCAGGATGTGCAGACGGCGGTAGCCGAACCGTCGGCGCTGCTCGGCCAATTCCCGCAACCGCTTGCGGATGCCGGCGTCGTCCGGCCGCCTCGATTCATAGCGGTAAGTCTTCGGATCCATCCCGACAAGAGCGCAGGCACGGCGCTGCGAGTGACTAGTCTCCGTCATCGCCCAGGCCGCGGCCTTCCTCCGCAATCTGGGCGTTAGAAGTTTTTTGCAAGTAGCTCGCGCAGCGTCGCCACATCCAGCATCGATTCCGCCAGCAGCTTCTTCAGGCGCCGGTTCTCATCCTCCAGCCCCTTCAGCTTCCTGGCGTCTGATACCTCCATGCCGCCGTACTTGGACCGCCACTTGTAAAACGTCGCGCCGCTGACCCCGTACTTGCGGCAGAGCTCTGCGGCTGGCAACCCCGCCTGGTGCTCTTTGAGGATGCCGATGATCTGTTCCTCGCGATACCTGCTCCGTCTCATGTCCGTCTCCTCCCATTGAACGGACTCTACTCAAAATCGAGGGCATTTTCGGGGGCAAGGTCACGAACACTTGGACCAAAGGTGGCACCATCACAACTGAAGAATTGAGCCCCCGCAGGCAGCTTCAGCTTGACTTTTGGAGAGGATTCCGCGAGCACATGCTAGAAAATGCCAAGCGGACGACTCCGACTAAACCGCAGGCGCAGAACTGGATGAATATGAGTGTGGGCCGGAGTGGTTTTCACCTTGCGGCTATCGCTTCGTTCTACGACTCTGCCATTGACTCATGGAGCAGCCACGAACTGAGATCTCAACTGGAAATCAATCACAGGCAATATGCTAAGGACCACTACGAACTGCTTATTCTTCAAAAAGCGGAAATAGAAGAGGAGATGGGTGAGCCGCTAGTTTGGCACAACCCGGACGACGCTCGGGCCTGCCGCATATACGTCCAGCAAAGCACAGACCTCGAGGATTTGGATGCCCGTGAAGAGCAATACGCCTGGCTTCTCAAAAAGCTCGAAAAGCTCCATAAGGTCTTCGTAGACCGGGTGCGGGAACTGAAGATTCCCGAATCGGAGATCTGAGTGGAGGCACATGCCCAGTACCCAGACCGCTCTGCCTAGCCAGGCAGCGACGAGGATATTCAACGATGCGAGTCAGCGAGCGACCAGTGCGTCCGTCACCCCAACAAATCCGCCCTCTCTACTTTCCAAGCTGTGCAACGCTCAACGCCCCAAAGTCATGTTATGAGAATGCCGATTTGGGGATGACACGGACCAGGTTATTTGGGAGATGCAAGCTAGAGGAAAAAGAGGCGAATGGCAACCCGATTGACTAGCTGCCCAATCTGGGGTCGCGACCACGAAGCGGAAGGTTCTGTCGAACATCCTATTGAGGGTCCGATATTCGTAAAAGACTCCCCTCGTACTGGAGGGGGATATTGTGACCTTGCCCCCGAAAATGCCCTCGATTTTGAGTAGAGTCCGTTCAATGGGAGGAGACGGACATGAGACGGAGCAGGTATCGCGAGGAACAGATCATCGGCATCCTCAAAGAGCACCAGGCGGGGTTGCCAGCCGCAGAGCTCTGCCGCAAGTACGGGGTCAGCGGCGCGACGTTTTACAAGTGGCGGTCCAAGTACGGCGGCATGGAGGTATCAGACGCCAGGAAGCTGAAGGGGCTGGAGGATGAGAACCGGCGCCTGAAGAAGCTGCTGGCGGAATCGATGCTGGATGTGGCGACGCTGCGCGAGCTACTTGCAAAAAACTTCTAACGCCCAGATTGCGGAGGAAGGCCGCGGCCTGGGCGATGACGGAGACTAGTCACTCGCAGCGCCGTGCCTGCGCTCTTGTCGGGATGGATCCGAAGACTTACCGCTATGAATCGAGGCGGCCGGACGACGCCGGCATCCGCAAGCGGTTGCGGGAATTGGCCGAGCAGCGCCGACGGTTCGGCTACCGCCGTCTGCACATCCTGCTGGCCAGGGAAGGCATCCGGCTCAATCATAAAAAGCTCTATCGCAGCTATCGCGAGGAACGGCTCACGGTGCGCAAGCGAGGCGGGCGCAAGCGGGCGCTCGGCACGCGTGCCCCGCTGCTGCTCCCCTGGAACCGCAACCAGCGCTGGTCGCTCGATTTCGTCGCGGATGCATTGGCCGACGGCAGGCGGTTCCGCATCCTGGCGGTGGTGGACGACTTCAGCCGCGAGTGCCTCGCCCTCGTCGTCGACACATCGCTGTCTGGCGTCCGCGTGGCTCGGGAGCTGGACCGCATCGTCGAGCTGCGGGGCCGCCCCCGCATGCTGGTCAGCGACAACGGCACCGAGCTCACCTCAAACGCTATCCTGCGCTGGCAGCAGGAACGCGGCGTTGGCTGGCACTACATCGCACCGGGCAAGCCCGTGCAAAACGGCTTTGTCGAGAGCTTCAACGGCCGCCTGCGTGACGAGTGCCTCAACGAACATCTCTTCGCCGGCCTGGCCGAAGCGCGGCGGATCATCGCGGAATGGAGGTACGACTACAACACAACACGCCCGCACACGAGCCTGGATGGGCTCACACCCAACGAGTTTGCAGCCCGCCCCAATTGGGGCCATAACCTGAAAAGATTCTACTTATGAGTGAGGGTAAGTTGGGGGCAGGGTCAATTGGATTAGATTTACGATCCGTGACCCAAGATCCAAAATTAGCCTTTTAGACGACAGGCAAAAGGCGAAACTTACGACATGGCTTGTCGACCAGCGCTCACAAGGGATTGATTTCCCGAATGTAACAACAGAGATCATCGACTATATTCAGACCAAACGGGCGCTCGTGGCTCACGAGCGCGCTGATCGGCTGCTTCGGTATCTTGCCGGGCAGTCCGATAGGGTGGGGGACGAAGTTTGTCTTCAACTGAATTCCGACGTTGCGAAGAAGATTAGGGACAACTTCAGGTCCGGAGCAACCGACGTCAACGAGGACACGGTTCGTGCTCCAGCCCGTTCTGATACCGCGTCTGCGTGGTCTGAATCAACTACGTTTTATGAGATTGAGTATTTTCTGCGCTTTCTCGAAGCAAGAGACTGGCTGGTAATAGAAGAACGTCAGTCCCACGTATGGGGAAGGTTCACAGCGCCACATTACTTCGTCACCGTCACAGTAGACGGCTATAGCCGTATCGCAGACCAAACGACCAATGTCGACTCTTCCCAAGCATTCGTCGCAATGTGGTTCGACGACAGTATGGACGCTGTCTACAAACGCGGTATCGCGCCCGGGATAGAGGATGCCGGGTACAGTTCATTGCGAATAGACGAAAAACCGGATGTCAACAAAATCGATGATGAGATCATTGCGGGGATTCGCCGGTCGAGATTCGTCGTCGCCGACTTCACTCATGGAGATGAAGGCACCAGAGGCGGCGTCTATTTCGAGGCCGGATTTGCATACGGCCTTAACATTCCGGTTATCTACACTTGCCGAAACGACATGGTCGATGAACTCCACTTCGACACTCGCCAATATGCCCATATCGTCTGGGAATCGGACGATATGGACGAGTTTCGCACCAAACTGCGCGACAGAATCCTGGCGCGGATCGGAGAAGGCCCTGGTCTGAACGCTGCCGGTCGCTCCGTCTGAGCAGACCCGCTAGGCGCAGGCGGTGGCTGTGGCGAGCGCGCGGCAGACGGCGCGCATCTTTGTTTCGCTCAGGGTCCCAACGTAGCGATGCAGTAGCCGCTGTTCGACTGTCTGGACGTGGTCCAGATTGATTGCGGAGTTGTTCTTGAGTCCTTCTTCCAATCCGACGACAACCTCGCTGGGGATGCCGCGGACGGTTGACGTAATCGGCGCGACCATTGCCGTACGCAGCATGGGGAGGACATCCTGACGGGTGAGCACCACGACCGGCCGCCGCTTGTCGGGCGAGCCGAACCGGTATTGCCAGATCTCGCCCCGACGGGGTCCGTCTCTTAGATCTCCGGCCATGCCCCCTCGGCTGCCCATCCGTCAAGCTCGTCCTGAATCGCGCCGCCGCCATAGCCCACCCGGTAAAGGCGCGCGATCTCTTCGGCGTCCTTACGCGCCAGATAAGCGGCCGCGGCCTCGCGCAGCACGGCCGACCGGCCCCGCTCCTGGACGGCAGGGTCTTGGTCGAGCCTCTCCAACAACTCTTCGTCAAAGGTGATTTGTACAGCTTTCATGTGGATAATAATACCACATTAGAGATATACAGAGTTAGGTGGTCTCATCCAAATCCTCCGCTGGCAGTAGGGCAGGAAAAGCGCCCGTATGGGTTGTGGATTCCCGCTTTCGCGAGAATGACGGATGGAGGTCGGGAATGGCTGAAGGACGAGCGCTTACTCGTCATGCCCGACTTGATCGGGCATCCAGGGGTTGGGGACGCGGGCGAGCGAGGATAACGGAGTACGCAAACGCCGATCCGTTCGCGCCGGAACCCCGTAGGGGCGGTTCGTGAACCGCCCACACACGCCCGAATGATGGAGTCTGGATTCCCGCTTTCGTCAGAATGACGGTAGAGCGGTAATGGCGGTCGGTGAATCGAGTTATGTCAACTCTGTGTCGAGTCCTGGTTATCCCGCACCCGGCCTAGCGCCGACGGCGAGCTCGTGACGATCTTCTGCCCGGCGTCGATGGACACCACGCTCCTTCGGTAGCCCACCAAATTTGTGCCCGTGATTCCGACGATGTCGTAGAAAAGCGCGGCCGCTCGTATTGCTGGCGTGATCTTATTCATCGACGATATTGGCATTTTTTTCGCCAGGACCTGAGCAGTCCACAGCCAATACAGAGTCTGGAATCACAACCCTCCATATCTGTTACAGCATCGCCGTCTCGAGCGACTGAATGAAGTGAATCCCCCGGATGACTTTCCTGCTCAGCCGATCGTCATTCGTAATGAATAGGTCCGTACCGGCTACCGAGGCGCATGCGAGCTGGATGGCGTCCGGCGCCCGAATCGCGCGATCCCGGCGGATTTCAGCGAACCTGGGCGCGGCGCGCTGGTCAAACGACAGCACCGTCGCGCCCGCCCCGATTGCATGTTCGTAGCGGCGCATCAGGTCGTCATCTCCAGCCTCCATCGGTTTGACAAGGACCTCACCCAGCGTGAGCGCGGACGTGAGCAACTCGTCATCCCGTTCGACCATGCGTCGCCGCAGCGCCGCGACTCGCTCCGCGCGCTCGCCGTCGTCCTCGACCAGATAGATAAAGAGATTCGTATCCCAGAAAATTCTGCTCATCCCCATCCCTCACGAAGTCGGTTTACGTAGGCGTCCGCCGTCTCGTCCTCCCAGATCTCCCTGCCTACGCCGCGCAGCGACAGGATCGGATCAGCCTCCCCACTCACCCCGTCACCGGCGTACTCGTTGCGGTACCAGTCGATTAGGTCCCTGTAAGCCGCTGGGATTTGGTCATCGCGCGGGATTTCCTTGCCGGAGTTCCGACGGGGATGGCAGGGGTCGCCGGGTCTGAACAGGCGGCGACGCCCTTTCGAAGTCTCGAACAGCATTCGATAACGACCGGGATTGGGCGCCCTGTTCGCGACGCAATGAAGATATGCGTGCACCTGGACACCAGGACGCAGGGGGGCGCCGGCGACTTTCGCAGACTCGGCTTGCTGGACTATCTCGCTAACCGTGAAGTCGGCTCTACCCGGATGCTGGCGATGAAGAAGCGCGGTCGCGATCCATACCTCGTCGGCCACCAAGGTTTTCCTAGTCATTGTTTATTACCTAGTTTTCAAAGATTACATGGTAGACATTGACAATTTAGCCAACCAAGTTCTATTCGTCAAGTCGATTTTCGGCTAGAGGACGATATCGCAGGATGTTCTCGAACGGCATAGACCGGCGACTAGACAGGAGCCAGGAGCGACGATCGCCGCAAGGTCCTTGTGCCGAAGGATCTATCCCGCGGCGCAGTCCCTCACCCGGCCAAGCGCCGACAGCGAACCCTCTACAATCGTCTGCCCGGCATCGATAGATAACATGCTGGTCCGGGCGGTGCGGGGCTCATAGCCGCCGCTGATGAATGCCTGAGCGGTTGGCACGTAGCCGACGTAGTCGTTCGCCAGGCTCACGACCCATGTGAACGGGAACGGAGACGCCCGTTTGATACGCAAGCCGTACTCACAAAAGAACTCGGACCCATTCGCGGCGATCCCCAGCGGCCCGACGCGGATGGCCTGGATCGGCGTCTCGACAGCCGGGTTTGCCCTGCGCATCTCCTCAACCGCAATGCGTTCCTTGGCGTAGACAGGCTCCGACTCGGGCGCGGAGCCCAGACCGAAGGCAGGACGTTCCGATTCGGCGTCCGGCAGCTCCCTTATCGACAGCGTCTCCATGACCACGCTCGACTCGACGGCGGCGTTGCCGAGCCAGTCGACCGAATCGACAGCCCGGCGTGCTGCCGCAGCAAGCTTCCGCCCCATCATCTCGGCATGATCGGCGCCCGTTTCGCTACCCGCGGACATGTTGTCCACCTGCGTAACGTCACCGCACGCTCCCAGCAAGAAGACGACCGGCAAACTACCTCCGAAGTGAGACCTCAAATGCGTCCGCAAGTAGTGGGTGTAATCCGGTGTCTGAAGGTCGCCGCCAACCACGGTGCTGTGGCACGCAAAGCAAACGATGATGCCAGCTATCTCGCCCTGGGTATTCCGCACTGCGAGCACATCCACCGCCGGATCGATGGGGCCTGCCGGCACAACGATCTTGTCGTGATGCGCCGTCCCGGGTTTTCCCGGATGCGTTATCTCGATCCCGTCTGTCATCAGGAAACGCCGGTTGAACGATATGCCCGGCTCGCTGTCCGATCCGATTCCGATTTCCGACTCTTCAAGGGACTCTTGGGCCTCGGCAACAGCCGAGGCGATGGCTTCGGCCACCGACGCGACGTACGCGGAGTCCGCCTGCGACGCCAGGCCGTCGAAAACCGGCCCGCCGCAATGCGTATGACTGGCGCCGATCAGGACCTGATCGCGCCCCAGGTCGGTACGAGACTCAATGCCGTCGAAGGCAAGCTGTGTCAGATCGCGGGGTACGAACAGGGCGTCGACGCCTACGAGAGCGACCGCGCGGGCGCCGTTGTCGATTACGGCGGCGGTCACCTCAAGCGGATCGAGAACACCCCGGTTTACGCGCCTGATGAAGCTGCCCGGCGACTCCGCGCCCACCGGCGCGGTGATGTCCCGGCTCGCAAAGCCTGTTCGGATCAAGAGCCCATCTCGACGGCGCGTTCGAGGAGCTCTCGATCTTCCGCGGGCATCTCCAGCTCCAGCGCGAGCTCCTTCGCTCTATCGCTCATCTTCTTCAACGTCTTGACGAGGATTTCGTGCACTTTCTGGTCGCCGTGGTCCCTTCGCAGGTCACCCAACTGCGTCTCCAAAAAGACCAGGCACAGCGCATCCTCAAGCGTCTGCACCTCCGGGTCACGCTGTAGACCGTGCTTTCGCACGATCTGCTGGACTCGATCGATGAAAGCCTGCTCGTAGCCAACGGCGTCCAGAATCTCCCCCGTCGCATCCGCGTGGAGTTTGTGCAAAGCCGCCCGCCATTGAAGATACGCCTTTCTGCCCGTGGGAAAAGACGACCGTGGAACCTCCCACCGTCGGATGTGGTGCGCCCGCGCGGCGATCAGAAGCTCGTCTCCGGCGTTCGGGCGCAGCCGCTTTACCCATCGAGTCATAAGCTCCGAATGCGCGAGCTCTTTTTGCTTCTCCTCGCCATGAACGACGATTCGGACGGGATCGCCGGCGTTCGCCCGGTCGATGAGTTCGATAGCCTTTCTAAACCTTGGGTCGGCGCTCATCCCTCCTCCAGTTGAGCAGGCGCGTGCGTGAGTCTATCAATGCGAGACACAAGACTCGGCGGTTGATCCAGATCATCCAAGGTCAGATATGTATGTATCCTGATTGCGGCATCATTTTCCAATGCCGCACTATAGGCGGGTATAGGTTCGAGTCGCGGGAACAGACACCTTCGATAATGGAGAGCGAATATGGGATTGAGCGGTAAGGCGGCGATAGTCACGGGCGCCGCGCAGGGAATCGGGAGAGCGATAGCATGGAGGCTCGCCGCCGACGGCGCGGCGGTCCATATTGTTGACATCCAGACCGAAAAGGGCGAAGCCGAAGCCGCGGCCATTCGGGATAGCGGATTGAACGCCACCTTCCAGACGGCCGACGTCGGCGATCCTCAACAAATCACGTCGATGGTCCAAACGTGCGTCGAGCACCACGGACGTCTGGACATTCTCGTCAACAACGCCTGGGGCGTGATCGGCGACGCATTGGCCGGAAAAGAGTCCTGGGAACAGTGGGACCGTGGATTCGCGATCATGGTGCGAGCATTGGCCCTCGCCGGTGAATCGGCTCTCCCTCACATGCGTCGAGTGGGCGGCGGGGCCATCGTCAATATCTCTTCCGTCCACGGGTTCCTAGCATCTGATGACGCCGCCATCTACGACACCTGCAAGCATGCGGTCATAGGCGTCACCAAGGGCATGGCGCTCGACTACGGCCCCCACGGCGTCCGGGCAAACACGATATGCCCCGGGCTGATCGTCACCGAAGTCAGCGACAGCTCGTGGCGGGAGCAGCACCAGGAGGCGCTGTTTGCCGAGTCGTACCATCCGCTCCGGCGCGCGGGGAGACCGCGAGACATCGCGGCCGGGGTGAGCTATCTCGTGTCTGACGAGGCGGCATTCGTAACCGGACATGCGCTCACGATTGACGGTGGTCTGACCATCCAGTTGCAAGACGTACTGGCGCGGCAGACACGCGAGTACGTGCGCGAAGGTCGAACGGACCGGCCGCTCCGGACCCCGCCAGTATGAGCGCGACTGACTAAGCCGCGCCTGTCCAGTTACACAGAAACCCGCCGGTCAGCTCGTCTGGTCCTGTTCCAGCGACGATTGGAGGGCCTCGGTGGCGGTCATGAGCCGTTCGCTCACCGCTACTCTGTAAGGCATGTTGGACGGAGCAATTCCCGTTAAACCCGGGCTAAGTGCTTCGATCTGCGATTTCGCGCGGCGGCGAGCGGTCTCCAGATCATCGCGTCCCGCGTCCGTCCGCCGGCCTTGCGCCATAACGTGTTTCAGCAGTGGCCGCCCGTCAAGGCGCTCGTCGTGTATCGCTACCGTGTCCGACTTGATCGTTGCATCGCCGTACTCTCGAAACACCTGCTTGCGGTACGGCAACGTTTGCTTGTCGGTCGAAAGCTTCATTCGCCCCTCGCCTTCGTAAGCCACCAGCTTGTATACCGTGTCAAGGTAAGGCGCGTCCGCCGACACTCCCATTTTCGTGCCCACGCCGAAGCCGTCGATTGGAGCGCCCCCGCTCAGCAGGCGGTCTATCTCGTATTCGTCGAGTCCGCCACTGGCGAAAATGGCAACGCCGCTCAATCCCGCATCGTCGAGGATCGCGCGGCTTCTCCTGGCAAGCTCTCCGAGATCGCCGGAGTCGAGCCGGATCGCGCGGACGTTGAAACCGCGGCCTTGCTCCTTGGCAAGCCGGACCACGTTCTGAACCCCCTGCAACGTGTCGTAGGTATCCACCAGCAACACGGTGTCCGAATTGCGCTCGGTAAACGCCCTGAACGCCGCCGGCTCGTCGTCGTGGGCGGTGATATAGCTGTGGGCCATCGTTCCCGCGACCGGAATGCCGAACAGCCGTCCCGCCAGCACGTTTGAAGTCGCGGACGCGCCCGCAATATAGAAGGCTCTAGCGGCGCTGATCCCGGCCTCCGCTCCGTGAACGCGGCGCAACCCGAAATCGACGACCTCTCGACCATCCGCCGCGGCAACCACCCTCGCGCACTTCGAGGCGGCGGCGCTCTGGAACGTTATCTGGTTCAGGAGATAGGTCTCCACTAGCTGCGCCTGGGGGAGAGGCGCCACGACCTCGACCACCGGCTCATTCGGAAAAAACACCGTTCCTTCGGGCATGGCGTAAACGTCGCCCTCGAACCGGAAGTCGCCCAGCTTGGCGATGAATTCCGGAGTAAACCGCCCCAGGCCGCCGAGATATTCCAGATCGCAGCTCTCGAAACGAACGGTTTCGAGGAGATCAAGAGCGGATTCCAGTCCACAGGCGACGAGGTAGTTCCTGCTCGGCGGAAGCCGCCGTACAAACAGGTCGAACACAGCCTGTTCGGTCAGCCCCTCCGCATAGTACGCCTGGGCCATGGTCAACTGATAGAGATCGGTTGTCAGCGCCGAGAACCTGGCAGGTTGCCGGGCTTTGGCGAGCATATTAGCTATCCGCCGCGCTCCACGACCGCCCCGGCTTCGACCATTTCGGCAACAGCCGTGTCGCCGTCGCCTGGATCGACGTTTACGGCGCGCGTACCCTCCAGAATCAGGCGGACCTGAAAGCCAGATTCAATCGCATCCATCACCGACGCTCGAACGCAGTAGTCCAGCGCCAACCCCCCGACCCATGCTCTCGTTACTCCAAGATCAGTTAGCTTTCCGGCAAGGTCCGTACCCTGGAACGCCGAATAGGCGTCCGTATCGACATCAGCCCCTTTCCGCACGATACGGGTTGACTGCGGCAGATTAAGGTCCGCTCGAAAGGCCGCTCCATCGGTACCCTGGACACAGTGCCGCGGCCACGGCCCGCCGCGCTCGGCAAAGCTGACGTGGCCATCGGGATGCCAGTCCTGGGACGCGAACACCGGAATCCCCAGCCCATTCGCTTCGTCGATCCACGCATTGAGCTCCTCCACAACTTCGTCACCGTGAGGGACCGGTAGCGCTCCGCCCGGACAGAAATCGTTTTGCACGTCAACGAGCAAGAGCGCGTCACCTCTTTGGAGCCTCGCCGCCATTCGCGTTACCCCCGCATCCCAACCCGGTTCCCGCTGGCTAGTTGCTGATCGGCCACACGTGCTCGACTGCGCCATCTCGAATCGCGTAAATCCGGCTGTGTATGGCCGAGAGTCCGTCACCGTATGCGGGAGCCAGCCAGAGCAGATCGCCGATCGCGAGATCGGAGTCCGGCGTCAGATCCAGAGACAGGTGCTCGGCGCTAAGGCCTACAGGTTCGCAGTCGTCGCGGTCGCGGATCGTAGGCACGCCTCGAAATCCCGTGAGCGCCTTGATCCCGCCGTCGGCCACGGCGCGGTCGCCGCGTCTGCTGATGACCGTAGCTAGCACGAAAGCCGCCTGACGAAACGGCACGTCAGGGAATCTGGCACGGTAAGTCGTGTCCATGAATAGGTACATTCCCGCTTGAACCTCTGTTACGTCCGGAAACTCAAGGGCCGTGTCGTAGGACTTCGAGCTGCTCGCGCTGAGGACCGGACACGCGATGCCCGCCTCTTCAACCATCCGTTTGGTATCCACCGCCAGCTGCATTGCGTCCCGGCACGCGGCCGACCGGCCTTCCGGTTCCGTAATGTTTCCAACGTGTCCGTCAAACGCCATGAGTCCCAGGAAATTCAGTCCGGGCAGGGAGTCCACCGTCCTCGCCAGCTCGACCGCTTGCTCTCCCGGTTCCACGCCGCACCGGTCGAGTCCTACGTCCAGATCGACCAAGATGCCAAGCTCGGTTTCGGCGGCTACCGCAGCCTGCGACAACTCGCGAGCATTGACCTTGGAATCGACCGCCACTTTGATGTTCGCCCCATCGCTGGCAAGCCGGATCAGACGCGCGATCTTGGCCGGCCCGACGACTTCGTTAGCGATCAGAATGTCGGACACTCCACCGTGGAACATGCCGTGAGCTTCACGCACGGTGGCGCACGTAACGCCCTGCGCACCGGCGGCTATTTGCAGTTTCGCGATTTCCGGGCATTTGTGGTTCTTGACGTGCGGCCTTACCACGGCCGGAACATTCTCGAACGCCGCGGCCAGGGTGCTGATGTTGTGCTCCAGCACGTCCAGATCGACGACCATCGCGGGCGTCTCGATCTCGTACAAACTTGACGGCGTGGAAAGCGAATCCGGGTCAATCATCGCGGCTGGCTCTTCGGCTGCACGGACCATCGGGAAACTGCCTCCATTCCTCGTCTGCGTGTTTCCAACGCAGGATATAACCATCCGGCGCTTCGTGTATTGTGCGAGACCGTAAAAGTCATGCGACAGACCGGCGCCCGCTGCTGCAAAATGATAGGGCGGGAAGCCTTGCCCACATAGCTCAGTAGGTAGAGCGCGTTCTTGGTAAGAACGAG
Source organism: Chloroflexota bacterium (assembly GCA_965218195.1). Classification (GTDB taxonomy): domain Bacteria; phylum Chloroflexota; class UBA11872; order UBA11872; family VXNJ01; genus JAPOVO01. Next base: position 2,135,614 of record OZ244593.1, on the reverse strand, counting down.
GTCTCCGGTTCAACTCCGGATGTGGGCTCCGCGACACGTTCACAGGTTTGGGCCAGACGATAATTGGCAATACGGCGAAAACGTGCCGGAGCACAGCGCAGGTAAAGATCATAGTTGACACTCTCTTGAGGTCGACCTTGGGCCCGTTGAAAGAATTGCGCGATGTACAAGCGAACCCGCCACGCGGTGATAATTCGTGCCAACGGCCGTACGAAGGGCCCGAGAGCAGCGGCTGGCTGTAGGGATGAGGAAACTCTCGCCATGTCCGCGGCGGCGAGCAATCTCTGCCAAGAATGAGTCGCTGACCACCATCGAGACATACCGGCAGTCGCTCAAGCCGCGTGAGACAGCACTTCGTGAAGAAGCTCTGGGCGGCGGAGAGTTAGCTGGTTTGCACCTGAGGCTGTTGACTGTTGGATAGCTCATTCGCTGAAGGCTTGGTAGCCAGCGACGCCGCAGCCGTGCGAAGGGCGGCGAAGGCTGATCTCCATTCACACGCCTACTTCGGCGCGCCGGTCGAGGCCGTCGAGTGCTGGCTGGGCCACTCCATCAACCGGTCTCCGGCCCAAATGGACGGGCTGCGAGGGATGACCCAGTATGCAGCCAATTCCATCGACCCGTACCTATTCCACCGTGAAGCCTTTGAGTTCACGGCCTGCGCTGCGGCGCAGCACGCGGTCGACGACGGTGTGGTTCTCCTTGAAGTGAGCTTCGATATCCGAGCATCCCGTCACTATCCAGACGGTCTAAGCGGATTCACCACGTTCATCCGCTTGTTAGTCGAGCAGTTTCGCGACCGTGTTGAGTTGCGGCCCGAACTGGGATTCTCACGGGCAGCGGCGTCAGACCACGAACTCATGGAGCTTGTCGTGGATGCCATCGCATCGGACGTGTTCCGATCAATCGACATGTACGGCAACCAAAACGACTGTGATCCCGCACTCGTGCAAGGAATATACGGTAAGGCGCACTCCAACGGCATGACGCTCAAGGCCCATGTCGGTGAATTCAGCGGCGCTGACGAAGTCAAGAGGACGGTCGAGGTTCTTCAGCTCAACGACGTGCAGCATGGAATTGCTGCGTCAGAGTCAGTCGGCGTAATGAAGTGGCTTTCTGACAATCACATCCGGCTGCATATCTGTCCGACAAGCAATGTGAGGCTGGGCGCAGTGGCGGATTACGCAACCCATCCGATTCGAAGTCTGTACGATCACGGTGTAAAGGTCACGGTAAATACAGATGACCTTATGATCTTCGGTCAGAGCGTCTCCGATGAGTATCTGAACCTTCATCGATCCGGTGTGCTCACGGCAAACGAGCTTGATGCGATTCGTGTGGCCTCCATAGAAGCCCGAGACTAGAAATACCGATGTAATCGTTACCATAAAGGCAAGGCCTATCTGCCGGCGGTGGATATGTTGAGAAGTTTTCGTTCTCGGTATGCGACCTTTAACGGCGCGACAGCTTGTCTACCGCAGGGCTGGAATAAATCGGCCGTTTGAGACTCTTTCGACGAATGGAGGTGAAGTTGGGCTACAAGAACAGCCACCCTGCTCGCGCCTAGCAGGGGACGACGCCGAAGCCAGTGAGGTTGAGCGTACACATACCGGTGGGGGGCCATAGGTGCTCCACAGTGGCCGATCCAAAGAAAACAAAGTCGGTCGTGGTTCGGATTCGGGGATGGAAGATGCCCCGTTGAAGTTGGAACCGGAAGTAGTCGTTGACCCCAGAGGAACGACGGCGAATCTGTCAATACCTCAGCCAAGCCTGGAAGCCTAAGGAAGAACAAACGGAACCCTGGTCTCTTGATCTGAAAACTCAGATTAAGGAGATCAGGAGTGAGCAGGACAAGTGAAAATACGGGATTTGCGTACCTCGGTTGCGGTTTGGAAGTGCTGCCGCTGTCGAACGGCAGTTATCGAAACCACTGCCCCAGATGTCTCTATTCAAAGCACCCGGACCTGACACCCGGAGACAGGGCCTCTTCTTGTGGAGGTCTAATGGAACCGATCGGAGTGAAGTACAAGTCCGGCAAGGGATTACAGATAGTCGATCTTTGCATAACCTGCGGAGCGGTGCGCGCCAACAAGGTCGCGAATAACACTGTGCAGCCTGACGAACTGGACGCGTTGCTCGGTTTACCTGCGGCCTAGTCGTTACGGTGAGAACACGCAGGCCAGCTCAGTGGAGGCGGAATACACTCCCGACATACATAGCGGGCAGGCCCAATTCAGGCAACGGAGCTTGAAGTCTTCACTGAACACGTTTCGCTTCGGACCCACGTCTGAATGCCATAGCGTTTGGTCGCGGATATTGGTAAGAACGCGGTTTCCGGTTCAACCCCGGATGTGGGATCCATAAACTGAGGTCGTTTGAGAGTTGGAAGTGGTGGGGCAGACAGGCGCCGCAGCGATTGCGCGGCGGCACGCTAGGCAATGACCGCTCGGATTGAAGCGGCGAATCTGGACCGCGACCGGTTCAGGGGCGCGCTTGTTGGGCTGGCGGTAGGGGATGCGCTCGGCACGACGCTGGAGTTCAGGCGGCCGGGGACGTTCGAGCCTATTTCGGATATGACGGGCGGCGGACCGCATGGCCTCGCCCCGGGCAAGTGGACCGACGACACCTCGCTGGCGCTTTGTCTGGCGGACAGCCTCGTTCGGCGTCAGCGGTTCGATCCCAACGACCAGATCCAGCGATACGTCCGCTGGTACCGCGACGGCCTTTGGAGCAGCACCGAGTATTGCTTCGACATCGGCAACACGACGAGGACCGCGCTAGAGCAATTCGAGCTGAGCGGAGAGCCATACTCCGGCCCGACGCACGAGCGGAGCGCCGGGAACGGCTCGGTTATGCGACTGGCGCCGGTACCCATGTTCTTCGCCGGCAACGCCGCCGGCGCGGTCCACTATTCGGGCGAAAGCTCCAGGACGACTCACGGCACCAAGGCCTGCGTCGATGGGTGCCGCTACTACGGCGGGCTTATATGGGCGGCGATCAACGGATTCGACAAGTCCGACCTTCTCGCCGGGAAGTATTGTCCGGCCGGTAGATGGAGCGAGCTGGGCCCCTGGCATGGCGAAATCGAGGACGTGGCGAGCGGCAGCTTCAAGCGCAAGGAGCCTCCCGAAATCCAGGGCAGTGGCTATGTCGTCAGGTCCATCGAGGCGGCGTTGTGGGCATTCCACAAGTCAACTTCGTTCGAGCAAGGCGCACTTATGGCGGTCAATCTCGGCGACGATGCCGACACTACCGGCGCTATCTACGGACAGCTTGCCGGCGCCTTCTACGGGATAGACGGCATCCCCGCCGCGTGGAGGCAGCGCATCGCCCTGCGGAACCAGATCATTGATTTGTCGGACAGGCTATTCGCTTTGGCGACGGGCCAGGGCCTCTCCGAGTAACGGTGAGTAGCCGTGAGATGGCGCTGCGACTCATCCGACCACAAGTTGACTCCCGGGTTTCTTCAGGTTTGGACGGATGGACCTGGACGGGCATGGACGCCTTGGCTTGGTGTACGAAACTAACGCGATCCCACTGAGGATTACAGACGATAATCGTGGATGTTTGGCTCAATTCCCTATCCTCGGCGCCACAGCGCCAAGCACTGGATTCTCGGTGAGAACGCGGTCTTCGATTCAACTGTCGAAGCAGCCCAAGTCAGCTATTCTTGATTTCAATGGAAAAGATCCTGATCGATTGAACTGGGGGTTAACTAATGAGGGTTCAGCTTGCGGGCAGAGAAGTGGAGATGGGTGGTCCCTATCTTGACGAAATGCGGAATTCGAACGATCTGCGACATCAACCGGCTCAGCTACGGGCACGGCTGGATGAAGACGGCTATCTCTTGATCCGTGGACTCCAGAACCGCGAAATGGTACTCAAAGCCCGCGAAGAAATCCTGGATGTCGTTGGCCGAGCCGGGGCACTCGAAGCGGGGACTCCCTTTGCCGATGCGCGGATATCGTCAGAAATCGGGGCTGGCAAGAATATTCCCGGGATACGCGAGTTGGGTGGAACATTGGGCAGGTCGGGAGCGGTCAAGCAGGTTTCCGAGTCGCCCGAGATCATGGGATTCTTCGAAAGTTTCCTCGGCGGTCCGGTAGCCACTTTCGACTACAAATGGATTCGAATAGTCGGAACCGGAAGCTCCACGAACGTACATTATGACATCGTCTACATGGGTGGAGGCACCAGGAACCTATTCACCGTGTGGTGTCCGTTCGGGGACGTTTCACTTGAACTTGGCGGCTTGGCCGTATGTGCGGGATCACAGAACTGGCACAAAGTCAGAGATACCTACGGGAACATGGACGTTGACCGCGACCACATCGGTGGAGACCTGTCTACGGACCCTGTCGAACTCGTCGAAAAATACGGAGGCGAGTGGAAGACCACTTCCTACAAGCCGGGCGACGTAGTGATTTTTGGAATGTATACGGCGCATGGGTCACTCGCCAATCAGACCGGCAAATATCGCCTGAGCATGGACAGCCGCTACCAGCTTGCCGCCGACCCCATCGATCCTCGATGGGTCGGTGAGGATGCGTTTCACGATGACCGAGCCCACGGAGAGACGCTGATTCCAATGGAGAGCGCCAGGCGCGAATGGGGAATTTGATAAGCCGCTAAGCCACAGGAGGCTCCCGACCGCGAAGCCTGAGTCCGATCTTAGGTCCAGCGGCGAACGTTCTGCGGGGAGGCTGGAAATCTTACTGAGCGCCATGAGACGCCACGTTCCTCCCGCACCTATCCGACGGCAGACGCTTACCTTCAGGACCAAATAGCGACCCTGCCGCCGCGCCAATCGATTACCGACGGAAGGTGATCGTGTTGCGCTCCTACCCCCACCCGGTACACCACGGCGCTAAAAGTCAGATTCTATTGAAGGAGTTATTCTTTCCTTGCCCTCGCGGCACACGTGGGTCGGCAGGGACCTGCTTTCCCCACCGAATCGACTCGCAGCCATTACGAGCCTCAGTCGGCGGCGAGCGCGACGTCGACCGAGTCCGTCTGGGCTATTTCGATTCGTAGCTCTCGCTTCTCCAGCCTAATATCTTCTCCTGGGGCTGCGCTCGACACTCCGGATGTTCGCCCCATGAATCAAAGTTCAAGGGCGCTGCAATATGACGTTTGCCTGCCGGGTCACTTTGTCACTTTATGGGTAGAATGGGGCGCGGAAATGCAGCGCTCTAGCCGCTGTGGGCGGAGATCAGTCGAGTGAGTGGAAATCTCGGCAAAACCAAAGGGGAATACGGATGGATAATCCCAGGCAAACAGGTGGTCAAATGACCAGACGACGAATACTGCGAGCGTCGCTGATGGGTGGCGCCGGCGTGGCCGGAGTGGCCGCTCTGGCCGGCTGCGGCGAAACGCAGATCGTCGAAAAAGAAGTCGTGATCGAGAAAATCGTAACTCAGGTAATCGAGAAGGAAGTACCTGTAGTTTCGGAGAAAATAGTCACCAAAGTCGTCGAGAAAATTGTGCAGGTGACCGCGGCCGCTGAGATGAAGCCCCAGTTGCGAACGGCGAATCTGCGGTTCCAGCTTTGGTACCCGACCCCCGTGCCGGCCCTGAAGAACATCGCCGACTTGCTAAACCAGAAGTACCCGCAGCTCAAGGTGGCTGTCGAAGCGCCGGGCGACTATTGGACGAAGTTGCAGACCGCAATCGCCGGAGGCGCTGCACCGGACTCCTGGTGGATGAACAACGTCAACGTCTGGGCTTGGGCGAACAAGGGAGCGCTGGAGGACCTGACCCCTTATGTCAAGAAGGACATGCAGGTTGGGGACGACCTCGAGGCGACCTGGAAGACTTCCGTCGATTACTACGGGACTTTCCGGGGTAAGTTCTGGGGACTCCCCAACATGTATACGACCGTGGCCCTGACCTATAACGAGGAGATGGTCGCCGAGGCCGGTCTTCCCCCACTTAGGGAAATAGAACAGGAATGGACATGGGACGATCTCCTGGAGATCGGCTTGAAGCTCACCAAGAAGGACGGTGACGAAACCACGCAGTTTGGTTTCCATTCGACCAACGGCATTGAGACCGGCTGGCTCAACTGGGTCCGGTCCGCCGGCGGCGACTTCATCGATGAAGACAACCGCAAGTCGATTATTAACTCACCGGAGGCTCGGGAAGCCTTCCAGTATCTTGCGGACTTCCGTCTCAAGCACGGCGCCTCGGCGAGCCCCGCGGTTTTGGAATCGGCCAACACCGGCCAGCTCTTCTTCAGCAGGAAGCTGGCGATCGTGCCCGAGGGAAGCTGGCGGCTGGCGAACAACGCCAAGAACCAGGAGTTCGCCTGGGACATAGTGGAGATGCCGTCGCATCCGCGGACGGGGATGAGGGGAGGCACGACCAACATCTGCGGCATGGCTATGAACCCGGCGACCGAGTTCAAAGACGAGACCTGGGAGTGGCTGAAATTCAACTTGGGCGCCGAAGCCCAAAACATCCTGGCCACGACCAACACGCTCAACCCCGTGCGCGAAAGCTCGGGCAAGCTTTACTTCGATCCGGCCGTGGCGGGCGGTCCGCCGAACCGGCTGGCGCTCTTCCGCGCCCGCGATTACACGACGGCGTTGCCCGCCGACCCCTACGCAACCTGGGGAGAGTTGGTCAAGGCGTGGGTAGACTGGGAGCGCAAGATATTCACCGGTGAGCTTTCCGTGGAAGAAGGGCTGGCCGGAATGCAGAATCAGGAACAGGAACTGCTGGATAGTACCGCTCCGTAAGCAGACGAGCGTGGGGGCCGGAGACCCAATCTCCGGCCCCAGCGGGGACCTTAGTCTGATTCCGGGTCAAAGATGTCAGTCGCCAATCGAGCACTCAAGACCGTTGTAAGTCGCGGCTTCGGCACGCGATCGCGCCGCGAAAATCTCGAGGGATGGCTCTGGGCCTCGCCCTGGATCGCCGGGTTTGTAATCTTCACGGTTGGGCCCATGATCGCCTCGGTCTACTTGAGCCTTACCGACTATCCGCTCCTCCAGGGTCCGACCTTCAATGGAATCGACAATTACAAGCAGCTCTTCACCGATGAGCTCATCTTGCAATCACTCAAGGTCACCACGATCTATTCATTCGTCTCGATCCCGTTACACCTCGTGGTCGGGTTTCTCATAGCACTGCTGCTGAATCAGAATGTAAGGGGTCTGAGCTTGTGGAGGGTGATTTACTATCTGCCGGCCGTCGTGTCCGGCGTCGCCGTCGCCTACCTGTGGCAGTGGATTTTGAATTCCGATTTCGGGCTGGCCAACTGGGTTCTCAGCATGGTCGGCATCGACGGCCCGAACTGGCTCATCGACCCGAACTGGGCACTTTCGGCGCTTATTCTCATGAGCCTGTGGGGCGTGGGCGGGGGCATGCTCATATATCTCGCGGGATTACAGGGCATCCCGACATCCCTCTACGAAGCCGCCGAAATAGACGGCGCCAACTTCTGGCAGAAGTTCTGGATCATCACCATTCCCATGATGTCGCCGGTGCTCTTCTTTCTGCTGGTCATTGGCATCATCGGCGCCCTTCAGACATTCACGCAGGCGTACATCATCACTAACGGCGGACCTGACGACGCCACCTTGTTCTTCATGCTGCACCTCTACCGCAATGCCTTTCAGTACCTGAAGATGGGGTACGCGGCCGCCATGGCGTGGGTGCTCTTCGCCTACATCATGCTGCTCACCCTGCTCGTCTTTCGGTCTTCCTCGCTCTGGGTGTATTACGAGGGCGATTTCCGGGGCCGCGGGTAAATGGCGTTCTCAACCAAAGTCGCGGACGCCCCGGTCCAGAGAGCACGCTGGCGCGAGAGCAGGCAATTCGGGAATACCTTCAAGCTCACGTTCAGCTACGTCATCCTGACGTTCGGCGGCTTCTTACTGCTCATTCCCTTCGTATGGATGATTACGACGTCGATAAAGAACCCCGTCGCCGTCATGCAGTTTCCACCGCTATGGATCCCGGGAGTTCAGTTCGAGCCTCTATGGGAAAACTACCCCAAGTCCCTTCTGCAGGATCACGCGCCCTTCGGCCTGTTCTTCCGCAACACGTTCGTCATTACGGCCCTTGCCATGGCTGGACAGATCGTGTCGTCAGCGGTGGTGGCTTTCAGCTTTGCGAGGCTGCGCTGGAAGGGTCGGGAATTTGTATTCTTCCTGGTCCTTGCCACAATCATGCTTCCCCAGCAAGTCACGCTCGTACCCCAGTTCATACTCTTCAGGAACCTAGGCTGGATAAACACGTTCCTCCCGTTGATCGTTCCCTTCTGGCTGGGAGCGGGCAATGCCTTCTTCATCTTCCTTCTTAGGCAGTTCTTCATGAGAGTCCCGCTGGATTATGACGACGCGGCCAGGATCGACGGCGCCGGAACGTTTCAGATTTTCTGGCGAATTGTCATGCCGCTGTCGTTTCCGGCATTGGGCACCGTGGCCATCTTTTCGTTCATCTACCACTGGAATGAGTTCTTCCACGCGCTGATCTACATAAATGAAATAAGCAAATACAATCTGGCGCTCGGATTGACCCAGTTCAGGGGATTTACCAGGTACGAGATATCCGCCTGGAACTTGCTTATGGCCGCCTCGCTAACGGCGCTGGCACCGGTCTTGGTGGTTTTCTTCTTCGCCCAGCGGTACTTCATCCAGGGAATCGTGATCAGCGGCGTGAAAGGCTAGCCCCAGGCCGCAAAACGTCGCCTCACGTATTGGCGCGCCGGCCTGCCGGCACACGGAGCTAAAGGAAAGAATCAGCAGATGGCCGCGATCAGAACGGGACTCATTGGCACTGGTTCGCGCGCCCATTCCTACGGGAACTACATCAGCCGGAACGGGGAGGACTTCGAGCTGGCGGCGGTGGCGGACCTGATTCCTGACAAGCTAAATAGCTACGCCGAAGACTTCCACGTGCCGACAACCGCCAGGTATTCGAGCGTAGACGAATTGCTCGATCGCGGACCGGAGCTGGACGCCCTCGTCATAACGACTAACGACGCCAGCCATGAGATGGTCGCTATTAGCGCGTTTGAAGCCGGTCTGCCGGTCCTGCTCGAAAAGCCGATAGCCGTATCGGCGGAAGGGGCCTACCGTGTGGTACACGCCGCGGATGCGGCGGGCGTATCGCTGACCATCGGTCTGGTGCTTCGCTACACGCCGTTTTACCGAAAAGTGAAAGAGCTTGTGGACGGTGGCGCGGTGGGCCGCATGGTTCAGGTCGAAGCCAAGGAAGTTCTGCACGTCCACCACACGGCCACCTCTTTCATGCGGGAGCACTACCGCCTGCGAGAGGATTGCGGCAGTTTTGTCCTGACGAAGTGCTGCCACGACTTTGACATATTTAATTGGATCGTCGACGCCAGGCCAGCGCGGGTCGCCTCGTTTGGCGGGCTCGACTATTTTCTGCCTCGGAGCGACGCGGCCCGGCGATGCTCCGAGTGCGACCGCACGGATATCTGTCCCTTCTACGGTCCCAGGGCGTACGGCAACCGCCGTTCGTCTCCAAACTCCGATTTGTGCGTGTACCACACAGAAAAAGACACGGTGGACAACCAGAACTGTCTGATCGAGTACGACAATGGCGTGCGCCTGGCATTCTCCATCATGACTCTTGGCGCGCGTGAGCGCAGGGAGATTCACATAGTGGGCGACGAGGGGGAGTTGCGAGGCGATTTCGGGAAGAACGAGATCGTGGTAGATCGCTTCTGGCCGGAGAAGACCTTGCGCTTTGACGTGAGCGGGCCTCGCCACGGCCACGGCGGGGGCGACGTTGCGCTCATGTCGGATTTCCGCAATCAGGTCCTGGGAAGCGCCGACGGTGGTCCGCATGCCTCGGCGCTGGCGGCCCGCGAAAGCGTCGTCGTCGGAGTGGGAGTGGACGAGGCTCAACGCTCCGGCCAGACCGTTGAACTCGATGAGCTTCGCGCTCGCGGAGAATCGGCCATCCGCGCGTACGCGTCATGACCGCCTATCGAGGCAAGCGAGAGGCGTACCGAACGCCGGTTTTCTGATCCCGGCCGGTGGCATAACGACGCGTCTGGCGACAGGGCTTCCGCAACTCGCCGCAACGATGCACCGGCGCGCTATCCGGGGTTCGAGCAAGTTGCGGCAAGTGAAACGTTGGAGATCGAGGATGCTAATGCACTATCCCGAATTCGAGGCGCGCTGAATACGGTCGCGCTTGCGCCCTTCGTCGACCAACGGCGCGTAGGCATAGCGCCGCGATACCGGACCATATCGCCGCTATCGACCAGAAACCAGAGCGGTGGCTTCGATATACAACCTCAGAGCGAGCGCCCCGCGGACTAACCTGCCTCGGTATCCGATTCGAAGATTCCCATCAGATTGCCCAGCGGATCGGCAGTCATCGCCGACCACCCCACGCCCGGAATCGGCGCCTTTTCCTCGATTATCGAACCGCCGTTGTCGGTGATGGTCTTGAGGAAGTGGTCAACAGATTCGACCTCCACGGTCAGGACCGTGCCCGGCTCGCCATTCTGAGCCTTCGAGAGACCGCCGTTGATCCCAGGCTCACCCTCCGGGCCAGTGGTAACAAGCCAGTAGTCCATCGGGCCGCCCCATTTGGCTATCTCCCACCCGAATACATTCGAGTAGTACTCGATGGCCTTTTCCGGCTCCGAGACACTGATATCGAAATGCACGATTCGCGGCATTTAAGGACCTCCGTCGTTATTTAGGTGGGTTCCATTCTCGCGGACGCAATAGGTTTTGGAAATAGCGTCTCAGGCCCCGCAGATTGCGAATTCAGCCGGGTCCCGGCTCGGCAGTCCACTGGGCTCCAACGTCCATTCGGGAAGCCACCGGCATCCTGCCGCCTGATCATCACCATAAAACACACGGCGCTCGAGGCTGTGCAAATGGGCTAAATCACGAAGCGCTGCGGAGATACCAGATTGGGCCGCCAAACTCGAAAGTCGCCCTCCCAGCTGAAGGGAAGAACGGCCCGACTTCCTTTCCGACATACTCCTTTACATCCTCGATCGTCCGTCCGCCATCCTCGACAATTACACTCAGGTTTGTCTGCGTTATCAAGTAATCAACGAGCTGACTTGCGTCCCATAAGATATCGTTGGCATACCACTCCCGCTCAAGGAACCGAAAGCCGGCCTGCTCTGCATCCTGCTCGCTGAAAGGCCGGTCGTCCCGAGGAGGCGTCGGGAATTGCTTCAGGTGGGTCGAGGTGAACCAGTTCCTGAACTCCACGTTCTCTTTCATGCTGGAGAAGAAGAAGTTGTTGTAAATGACAAGCCAGCCCGAAGGCTTCAACACGCGTTTTGCCTCCGATAGGAACGCGTCCCTATCGAACCAGTGGAAGGCGGACGAAACAGTGACCAAATCGACCGCCGCATCGCTCACTGCGAGATGCTCTGACGGGCAAGCCACGTAGTCGATTTGGTCGTCTCTCATGGCCTGTTCGAGCATTTCAATTGAGATATCGACGCCGCATGTCTTCTTAGCGATCCCCTTCAACGCGATGCACGACAACCCCGTCCCGCAAGCAACGTCGAGTGCTCGTTCCAGTTTGCGGTCGAGATTCAGTTGCGCCTTGATTCGCTGAATGACGATGTCCTGGTGATAAGGACGACCTCGCGCATAGAGTTGGGCGGCGGAATTCGCGTTAAACAAATTGGTCCTGTCGCCCTTGGAAATGCCGGTCGGCGTCATCGCAGCCTTGATTGGGAGCTTTCTTCTTGTTCGCGGTGTATAACACACGGTTTGTCGGTGGCAGAAGGACTTAGGATTGGTGTTTGGGTTCTTCATCGAAGCATCCGGCCGGTCGCCAGATGCGGACCATAACGTCGCACAGGGAGCAAATTGGTGATAGGCGATAAACGCAAATCGAGTCCACAACTTCCAACCAAGCACGCGGCCGGTCCACCGCCGGACTCCGCCGCTCGCAAGGCGGGGATGCTCTTGTTACTTACGGCCGGGGCCAGTGCCGTCTCGGTCGTAAGCCGCCTCTCCGCAAACGCGGACTACCCCACGCTAGCGGAGTCGCTAGCCGCCATCTCGGAGAGCAGGGGACTCTACGGCATGGGCGGCGCGGGACGATTCGTCTCGGGCCTCACGCTTATCGGCGGAGCCTGGTTGCTATCCAGGACATGGATTATCAGGGAACGGCTGGGAACGCCGCTCGTTCCGGTCCTGTTCGGCGCGTCGGGCGCACTCACGGCGATATCGGGAGCTTGCGCGGCGGCGTTGGCGGCGTCCGCGCCATCTGCAACTGACATCACCGCGCTGGACTCTATAGGCAGTTCGATCGATACGATCGCCAGCTTGCGATGGCTCACCGGCAAAATCGGTTTCGCGGCGGCCGGATTGGCGTTGATAGTTGCGGCTCGCTATCAATGGAAAGCCGGCGGCGGTCTGAGGGTTGTATCGCCTATATCGGCAGCTACCGGTACAGCGATGCAGTTCGTCTGGATAGACGCCGCGACCAAGTTACACCCGATCAGTGGGGCCTTCTTCTTCATCTGGCTTGTCGTCATCGGCGTAATGCTCCGCACGGGTCGCGTAGAAAAGCACTTCGCCGCGATGCTCAACTCATTCTCAAAACGTGGCGCGCGGGATACGGCTTAGCGTGGACTTAGCCGGCCCGGTTGCAACGTGTTCGATCTTCCTTCTCGCGACGTCAAGAACGCGGAGTTGGTTACGGCTGTCTTCTAACCAGAATCGAATCAGTCCATCAGCGGCGATAGAAGCCCGTTACAAGCTCAGTTTTAACACCTGATAGGCTGACCGGACATGCCGCGAACCGCCGTCCGATACTGGGAAAAGTGGGGGCCGTCCGAGCTCAGGCCTCTGGTCGAGATCGTCCGGGCGTTCAACCGGTCTCAGTCCCGGTTCGAGGTCGTAATCGAACAGACCGGCGACTGGTCGGCAAGCCCCGACGTGGAGCGGCTGCGGTCGGCGCATGCCGCCGGCGACGTGCCGGACGTCGTGGGATTGGAAGATCCCCACGTCGCCGATTTGGTCGAGGATGGTCTGCTGCAACCGCTCGACGCCGGCCGACCGGCAGGCAACGCCGAGCAGCGCGGACTCCATCCGGCCTTCGAAGCGATGGGCGTTGCCGGCGGCGATAGATACGGCGCGCCGATTGCGGCAAACCTCGTTTCGCTTTATGTCAACCTCGACGCGGTCGCTCTCCCGCGTGCCGATGATGGTCGCCCGCTGGTATCGCTCGAAGCCTTCGACCGTATGACGGCTATGAATCAGGCGCGAGGGCCCCTCGGCTTTGTTCCCGCGTATCCGGGATGGTGGCCCCATGCGTGGCCCTGGCTGCGCGGAGCCCACTGGTTCGACAGCCGGGGACGCTTCGCCCCGGACCAGCAGGAGATCGTTCAAGCGTACGAGTGGGTGACTTCGAACAGACGCCACGCCATCGCCGCCGGGTTTGAGTCGCCGCAGAATCCGATTCGCGCTGACGGCAACGATCCTTTTCTCAACGGCCGGGTAGCCGCTGTTTTCGACGGCGACTGGCTGGTACAGCGTCTTGTAAGCGCGCCCGACCTCCGCTGGAGGCCGCTGCCAATGCCCTCGGCCGCCGGGGCGCCATGGGTCATCGCCGTGGCTGATCTTCTGTGTATTCCGAACCGCGCCAGATGCCTGGAAGGTGCTATGGACTTCATCGAATTCGCATGTCGTCCGGAGCACCTGGAGCTGGTCGCCGCCGGGCAGTCGAAGATCAGCCCCCTGCAATCATGGTCCACGCGGTTTGTGACGAACCACCCCAACCTACACGTCGCTGAGCTGCGCCACGTGCTTGACACCGCGACCTGCTACATGGAACCTCGCGTACCGGGGTGGCTGGCCCTTCGGGAACGTATTCACGAGGCGTTCGCGCGCATGTGGGTCGACGGCGTCCCGCCGGCCGAGGCGCTGGCCGCCCTCGGATGAGCTTGGCGCGGCACGCAAACCCGCACTCCGAGATTGACCACCCGTCAACGACTAATAGCCGGTCGGAGACTGCCGGATCGTAGAATATGACCGGTCCAAGGCATAAGCGTGCAGGTCCGCAGCGGCTTCTGACACAGGCGAGTCTCTAGAGGAAAATGTCCCTTTGAACCTTGAAGCGCCATGACCAACACGAAATCTGACGGGACGGCCTGCTGCTCGCCGCGGCGTGAAAACCGGGCCGTCGGCGGGCGGCGAAAAGCCAGGGGCAGACAGCGTCGAAAGCGAGCCGCCAAGGGCATGGTGCGCTTGACCGGCGGCGAATTCCTGATGGGAGCTGACGATCCGCGCGGGTTTCCCTCGGACGGCGAGGGACCCGTCCGGCGCGTTCGCATCGATCCGTTCTTCGTCGGCAAGTGTGCGGTCACCAACGCCGAGTTCGCCGAGTTCACACGGGAAACCGGTTACGTAACCGAAGCCGAACGGTTCGGATGGTCGTTCGTGTTTCATCTATTAGTCCCTGCCAACCTGCAAAATCAGGTCGATCAGGCGGCGCTCATCGCTCCGTGGTGGTTGAAAGTCGACGGTGCTTTCTGGAAATCCCCGGAGGGCCCGGGATCGGACCTCCCCGACCGGCCCGATCATCCCGTCGTCCACATTACCTGGAATGACGCCGTCGCTTATTGCGAGTGGTCGGGTAACAGACTGCCCACCGAAGCCGAATGGGAGTTCGCCGCGCGTGGCGGCCTGGAGCAGCGGCGCTTTCCCTGGGGCGACGAGCTCGAGCCGAGCGGCAAGCACCGCTGCAACGTTTGGCAGGGAGACTTCCCCGACCGCAATACGGAAGAAGACGGTTACCTGTCTACCGCGCCCGTCAGGTCCTATCGCGCCAATGGATTCGGCCTGTTCAACACTTCCGGGAACGTCTGGGAATGGTGCGCCGACTGGTTCAGCGCCGATTATGGCCGGGCAGCCCCCCGCGACAATCCAGCCGGACCAGCCGCCGGTTCGGGACGGGTTATAAAAGGCGGCTCGTACCTTTGTCACGATTCCTATTGCAACCGTTACAGAGCCGGGGCGCGAAGCTCCAACACGCCGGACAGCTCTACCGGCAACATGGGATTTCGCGTCGTGCGGAGCGCATAATCCGCGCGAGGCGGCTGTCCACGATCTCGATGAGCCAAACGCCGCGCCTGCCGCGAACGCTTACCCGCCGAGTATCGAGCCAAACTGGCCCGACGTAGGCTCTGCTCAGCAGAACCACGGCTCGGTCAGCCTGGGCGTATTCCGTTCGACGCCGACAGCCGCCATTTCAAGACTGCCCGCGAGCGGTCGGTAGTCCGCCGCGCCGACTACAGCCTCTCCGATCTCGATGAACGTCTCCAGCGAGGGCGCGTCAGTCTGCGCTGCGGATTCCGCGATTCCCAGAAGCCGCCTTTGAAGGACGTCCAGCCGCGGATTCGCCGACTGCCACGCGTAGGTAAGACGATCCTCGTCGAAATCCCCCAGAAGCGACCGGAAACCCGGATCGCGGAGCAGCAGGGACCCACGGGGCACGAGCAGGCGGATCGTGTATTGGACCGGATCGACGTTATCGACCAGATCGTTCTCGGCAACGAAATCGAGGATGTCAAAGATATCCTGGAAGTCCGACCACGGTGTGAACGGCAAAAACGACGGGCGCGGCTCGATGCCATGCAAACGAAGCAACTCCACGGCACGGCCCGCCTCTAGCGCGGTGTGCCCCTTGTCGAGCCGCGCCAGGATTTGGTCGTTCATACATTCAAACGCCGAGACGACAAACAGGCAGCCCGCGCCGGCCATCTCCGACCAGATACTTTCGTGCCGCAATATGTGTTCGACCTTCGTCGTGCAGTCGAAGGTAAGTTCGGGAAAAAGCTCGTGCATGGACCGGACAATGCGTAAGGAATGGCGCGGCGCGTTGAGAAAATCTGGGTCCCCGAAGGTTATGTGCCTGGCGCCCATCGACGCCAGATTGGCTATGTCTTCGAGAACGACGTTCTCTCCGACAACCCGTACCTTGCCGTCGTAGACCGCCGGGACCGGGCAATGGCCGCACCGATGGGAGCACCCGTGACTGGCTTCAACGTAACCCGCCAGGCGGCGCTCCCCGCCGATCGCAAGCTGCGAGTAACTGTCAAGCTCCGGAAGATCGGCTCTTGCGGGCACTTGAAATTCCTGGCGCCCCAGATCGACCAGCCGCCCGCGTGACGCCGCCGACTCGTCATCCGAGATAGAACGCGCCCACTCGAGCAGCTCCGCCTCGTACTCGCCGGCGATTGTGTGGACCGCAGACCCGGCGCCCGCGCGGTCTACGATGTGTGCGTAGAGTCCATAGAGGCAGACCGGCATATCCGGGCGCGAACGGCGGATGCGGTTGACGGCTTCCAGGGCCAGCCGCATGGCCGTATGCATCGGTACGGAGAACGCGACGGCATCCGCCCATTCGAAATCCGATTCATCCCATTCCTGGACCGACAAGTCACGGCAGCGAACGGTATGCCCCGCGCGTCTGAGCGACGCGGCCGGCGAAGCTATATGCAGCGGCTGATGCCCCAGGTCATAAGTCGAGACCAGCAGCGTCTTCATCTATTTATGCTCGCCCGCTTACCGACTTCGCACGTGCGCTCAATTGATAGAGACCTCAAGTTTGGCGTATGCCGTTCTCAACGCCGCCTCGACCTCGTCCGGGGTGTCGGCCCTTGCGAACATGAATCCCAGGTAGCGGTCGGCCTCGGGCAACGGCCGGACCTCGCGGCCAACGGGTATCGTTATGTCGACGCTCGTGATTCCCGGAACGGTCTCGGCATCCTCCCGACCGCTCACCTCTTGCAGGCAACCGGCGTGGGGGATTGGCAGCATCATCACGCCGGACGCCGCCGAGAGACCGAGGTCGGTAACCGGCAGACCAAGAGCATGGCGCAGTATCAACTCTTCGAGGCTCACTCCCAGGCCGAAGCGCAGCGTTCTGGAGCACAGCCCCCCGATCGACCGGGCGGCCAGCTCGAGCATCCAGACTCCTGAGCCGTTAAACCGAGCTTCCGCGTGAATCGGGCCTTCGGTAAGTCCGATTTCTTCTACAGCCTCCTCCGTCGCCGTGACTATCGCGACTTGGTCCGACCGGGAATGCCGCGACGGAGTGGTATAGATAGTCTCCTCGAAATACGGCCCTTCCAGGGGATCGGGCTTGTCGAAGATCGCCAGGATTTCGAGCCGTCCATCCCTGAGCAGGCCCTCCACCGCCACCTCGGTTCCGGGGATATAGCTTTCGACGAGTATGCGCTGTTCGTCGTCGGCTTCGGACTCGTCGAGAATGGCTACGATGCGTCGGGCCGCGTCGCGAGCCGCCGTCACGTGGTCGGCTCGAATCACGCCGCGGCTTGCCGACAGCGAAACCGGCTTTAGCACGCACGGGAATCCCATGCGTTTAGCGGCGGCGACCGCCTCCAGCTCGCCGCGGGCAAGCTCAAACTCCGGCTGCTGGACAGAGCTCTTCGACAGCGCCTTTCTCATGCCCGCCTTGTCACGGGTCAAGGCCACGGCTTTGGGGGAGTTGTGCTTTAGTCCAAGCTGTTCCGCCGCCAGCGCCGCCGTCAACACGCCCTGATCGTCAACCGCCACCACGGCGTCTAACGGCATCCGCCGCGAGTTATCGACTATCGCCGTCGCGGCCGAACCCGGGTCGTCAAAGTCGATTTCGAGGGCGCCGGCGCCCATCGCGTCGGCGAGCGCCTGCTGCTGGTTCGAGCCTACGACAACCTCCGCGCCCAGCGTCTGAGCGGCGTCGATGAAATCGGTGGCTCGATAGGTAGAGGTAGGTAGAAGCAGAAGCACGCGGGCCATTAGTGGTTATCATAGGGTAATTGGGCTAGGCGCCGGTACGTATAGGCGCGATAGCTGCCGGAGGAGCTATGACTCGGAACTCTGGAAAAGACAACGGTCCCAGGATCAAGGTCACCCAGACCGCGCTTGATATCGCCTTGCAGGCTCGCGATCAGGAGATCGGATCCGAAAGCCACGACCTCTGGATGGAGCTGGCCGGCTCGTCGAACGGCAAGCGGGAATTCAGCATGTACTTTCGGCCCGCCGAGGAAGCCCGCTCCGACGACTTCATTCAGCCCCACGACGGGATAGCGATCGTCGTTCCCGCGTTGAGCGCCGACCGGTTGACCGGCGGTCCAACGGTATTCGTCACGAGCGCTCTGGTCGAAAAAGGCCTTGGTCTAACGGACGATGAGGACGATTTCGAGGAGCTAAACGTCTTGCCGAGCAGTCCCGCCATACCCGCCGCGAGCGGACTCGCCGCCGATCTGTCGGGCAGCGTGGCGCAACGGGTAGTTCAAACGCTGAACCAGCAGATAAATCCATCAATCGCGGCCCACGGCGGGCGGGCGGATCTCGTAGCCGTCGAAGGCGATACGTCCTACCTGCGGCTGTCGGGAGGATGCCAGGGCTGCGGTCTGGCCACGGTAACCCTCTCGCAGGGAATCGAAGTTGCCATAAAGAGCGCCGTGCCCGAGATTCAACACGTCGTGGACGTGACAGACCACGCTTCAGGCCAAAACCCCTACTTCGAGCCTTCCAAGAAATAGCGCCCAGAGCCGGAATCCAGAATCACCATCTCATCCCCTCTCCCCCACGAGGGACAAGGCTAGAGCCTGCCCTGAGCTTGCCAAAGGGGTGAGGGTCTTACCCGATCCACAGCAATCCAATCCCCTCTCCCCCACGTGGGTGTACAGACCGGGGAGATGGGTAACACATGTTCGGAGACATGGGTTACACCATAGGGCATGCCCTACACCATCCTGGTCGACAACGGCTCTCCGTGGAGCAGTGACCTCGACCATCCCTTCACGCCATTGACTGTCTGGATGATCCAGCTCGGGATCAGGGTGGTCCACAGCAGGCCCTGCCATCGCGATGCTTCGAAGGAAGCGCTTGGTGCCGCTACACCGAAAAAGGAGCAAGACGCGTGACTCCTTCGACGACTAGGGCGTCGACGACCTGCTGCCACTGGGACGACAGGTCGGCATCGGCGGAGATAGAGCGCGTTTCAAGCAGCCAATCTGTCAACAAAAAGCTACGCTTGGCGACGTGCCCCGGATTCGCTAGCACGAGCGTAGCTACCCACGGAAATCCTACACGAACCTTGTCCTCAGGTGTAAGGATTCTGAGAAAGCCTATGAGCTGGTCAACACACTCCGCTTTGCCGGCCGCAATCGCAAGCCACTCCTCGACCTCCGATCGCAGCGCGAGCGGCTCCCACCATGCGATCGGCTCCCCCTGTAGCTCCTGAAAACGGTAGGCGAGTTCATACGAAGCGTCTGGCATGAGTGCGGCGAGCGCCCTTGTTCCGTAGAAATCCCTGCTGAGCGGGGCGTGCCCGGTGTTGTGTAAGTCCAGCACTTGGCGGACGACGCTCGGCCAGGTCCGTCGCGCCGCTGCCGCGACGTCTGGTGTTTCCTCCGCTGCCGCACACAGAGCGCGCAGCAGGCTACTGAGCAGAGCCGGGTTGCCAGCATAGGCATTGATGTGTTCCCGGATCGCCGTACCGTTCCCGCGTTGGGCCAGAGTCAATAGAGCACGTGCACTCACGAGGGAGTGCGTGCCTCGTTGGTCCATCTCGTCGTTCTCGTGGTTAAGCAACGACCGCCGCTGAGCGGCGAGGAGAACCGTTAGCAAGTCATGTGCTGAGGTCGAGACGCAGATGTTCGCCATGACCGCAGGTGCGAGCGCTCGTATTGCTGCGTCGAGGCGAGACGGCAGTATTGCATCGTCAGCAGTGGTCGCGAGTGATTCAGCGTAGGGTTCGTCCAGCACGATGACACTTCGCGCTCCGCTATCGGGATCCCAGGCGCCGACTGCACAGTCGCGCATGGTCTCCGTGGCAATGCGCCATCCAACCGGGTGATGGCAGGGACCGTCCTGTACACACGGCGTTGCCCACAGGTGATCTAGACCCCGTGCTAGGTGGATTCGCACTTCATTGGGTACGGCTCGAGCGATGTTGTGGCCGGCGGCAGAGGCTCGCTTAAACGTCGCCAATCCTTCCGCGCCGTCGACAATTGCGCGCAAATGGGCGGCACCTGGCATAAGCAGCAACGGGAGGACGCGTGCCGCGCTGCGGTCCGCACCCTCCTCAAAATACGTCTGTTCCACCTCGTAGGGACGTGGGGACCCCTCGCCCTCTGAGACCCGGAGAACGGTGTCGACAGCGAAGGTCAAGACGTCGTCCGGGAGCTCAGCGCGGCGCAAGAGGTACGCCTCGAGTGCGGCCGCGGCGACCAGCGTCGGCACGTCCCAAGGTTGATATGCGCTGAGAGGTGGAGGGGTCTCCAGCAACTCACGGGCGGAGGCTATGTCAGCCGCTAGCTCCTCAGGTTCAAGAGTTTCAGCCTGTGCCTTCTTGGGCTCGATGAAGTAGCGAACAGTGAGCCGAGTCTCCTCTCCGGCGCGATCTAGGTCTTCATTGGCATGTTGCAATGCCTGCGCGACTTCCTCGGGTAGGGTGGCCTCGATATAGAGGCCGTCAGGAGCCTCACGGACCTGGAACTTGCTGCGGTCAAGGCTGCTCGCCCAAGCAGTAACCGTTGCCAACTGGAGTTGTATGTCTTCGTCCCCATTGGCCTCCTCATCGACTGCTTCTGCGTCCTGCTCATGTTCGATTCTGCGACGCGCCGCTTCGACGAGGGTCTCTCCGAGTGTCGCTAGCTCCGCAGCGCGCTCGTCTTTGGCTCTCAATGCCATGAACATCGCTGCGTCGCGCAGCGACCAGTTGCGGCGCTCCGGTTCTTCGATACCCTCCGAACTGGCCGCCAATCCGCTGTGCTCATTGGCGACTCGCGTGAACTCGAACCTCCATATGAGGGGTTCAGAGAAGTACGGGTCCAGTAGTTTGCCCGAGACTTCCAAGTGCCTTACGAGTATTCCAACTACGAGGCCTACCATCGCAAGGTTTTCACAGCCATTGAGTAGCACTGAGACGATTGTTCCAACTGGAATGTCCATCTTGATCAGTTGGTCGCATACCAGTTCCAGCGCCTGCAGTGCGCTGATGCATGGATACGGGCCAACTCCGGTTCCGCGGTACCACATCCAAACGTGTTCATCGCCGACGAATTCTCGCGGCGTATCAGTGATCTTGAGCGTTATAAGGTATGGGCGAATGTCCGTGTCTTCAAGACTAGGTTTCATGCCATGAGGACAGGCCAGGGTGCGCGCACGAATGAGCGCAGCATGGTTTAGCAGGCGATTGAGCGTTGCGACACCACCTACGAAGTCGGTCCGAAACAGCGCTATAAACGGGCCGCGGTACGAGGCTGCAAGCGGCAAGAAGAGGCCACCACTTCGGGTACGGTGATCACGGATCCCATAGTCGAAAAACTCAGAACCATCGGCCTCGTCATCCAGGTAATACGCTTCAGTCAGCAGGGCAAGAAATCCGCGGCGATACTTGGCGAGCGCGAGACCGGTGAATGGCTCTTCTATAGCTGGCGCGAGCGACGACGGTGCGTCTTGAGCGACTCGCCGAAGTATGGCCTCACCGCGGTCGCCCAGATCCGGACCAAGCAGTGCCAGTAGTTCAAGCAAGACCTCTTCTCTGTACTCCCAGGGAACTTCAGGGCGTTTTCGGCGGGGCCGGCCACCGTGGCTGATAGTAGTAAAGAGAACTCGGTTGCGTTCCAAGAACCGGCGTTCCCGCTCGATTTCTTCGGGCGTGCGCGCGGCGCGGGCGGCCGCTGCGGCCTCTCGCTGCTCGGCAAAGTGAATGTCCGCCGCTGCACACCATTCAACGAGATGCTTACGGAGTGCGATGCGCAACTGATCCCCCGCTGGAGTACCTGCGACCGCGTGTCCGCACAACCACTCCCGCAACAGGTCTTCAGCGGACTTCCCGAGCCGCCACGGAGTGTCGTCTTCGAGCAACAACTTGATGATTGGCTCAATTGCAACGAGGTCGACGATGCCGTCGTCATTGCGGAGCCGCTGATCGACTAAACGGGCGAGCCTGCGCAATCCAACGGCGTCATCGGCACGCAACTTGGGCCAAGCATCCTGGAGAACTGCGCTGTAATCGGCGAGTGTGACGAGCGCTTCACTAGGTACATCGCCCCAGCGAGCTCCATATCCTGCCTCGACTAGCTCGTCGAATGATGTCTGCAACTTGGCGAAGCGCCTCCGCAACGGCGTAATAGTCGTGTCAGGCTTCCCCAACAACGTTTGACACGCTAGTCTCGCGGCCCCGAGGGCCCAGCGCGGCGCTTCAGCACTTAGAATTCTTGAAGTTGGGTCTTGGTCGGCCAGAAGAAGGCGAGCGACCGCGTACCGACGCACTTCGTCGTGAGCGAAATCGGGACCGATCATGAACGGGTTTTCAAGCGACTTCTGCAGCAACCCATCTTGGCGCAACCCGACTATCGCTGTTGAATCGAATCCACTGATGACGGCGAGCCGTTCGCCTCCTCGAAGCGAGAGATCAGCCAACTGCAGAAGCACCAACTCGCGCGCGTCGGGATGTCCCCTGTGTGACGATTCGTGTCGACGAACGAGCCCGGACCAAACTTCTTGCATTGCATCTGCATCGCTAAGTGGAACCCCGGTGAGACGGCCGCGAACTAGCAGGTCCACCACGACGAGCCGACGCAGCAGCTCACGCGACCGGGTATTGGCATTGAGTGTGTCGAGTTCCGTGAAAACCGTTGCGATTTCGTCTAGCTCAGAGTCAGTCAAGGGTTTCACGGCATATTCCGCCACAGCCGAACCGAACCGGTCCGTGAGTAAGTCGCGCACGACCTGCATGCTGTGACTTGACGTGACAGCGACGACCTTGATGTCGCTCTTCACGGCAGCGTCGACCAAGTAGCGAAACGCGTCCGTCATGCCCCCGGTAACAGCGTCCGCGCCGTCAACAACGAGCATGCGCAGTGGCGCGCTGAGTTCACATAAGAGCGTCGAGAGCGGGCAGCCCAAGATGGCCTCGAAGCCAACTGTTAGCTCTGGGACGTGCTGCAGGTTGATGCACAAGGCTTGCGCGCGCCGTGGATCCGCTGCGCACGCAGCCGTAAGTGACCCAACTGAGAGTGAACTTTTGCCGACGCCTGAGCTGCCGCTCACGAGGACTGCTGCAGAATCCGAGACCGTCGCAATTAGCTCCCCCGCTGCGTCGCTCCGATCTAGGCTGATACGACGAGAGCGATCGCTAGTGGCAATCTCGTCCCGCACCGGTTGAAGTGCCATCGTATGGAGATGGTCGAGTGCTGCCCAGCCCTGCTCATGGCGTCGCACGCTGAGGTCAAGCATGTCATGCGCGTCACGTCGCAGAAGTGTGAGGTCGACTCGGGCCGAATTCGGCGAGTACTCACCAGCCAACGCTACGAGGCGGTCGCGTAGTTGTGACGCTCCGGCCAAGTCGGAAGTTCGCGCCACGGCGATGAGACTGTTCTCGACTTCCGCCCAATCCTTTTGGTCAGGGGACTCGAGTCGCGGCATGAGGACAATGAGTCTGGAGAGCAATTGCCACGTCTGTTGCCGGACCAGCGCGCCGTCGGGCTCGGCCCCGTTGATGTCCATCAGCGCACGTTTGACTAGCCTCTCGACTTGAACCAACCTGTTTCGAACGCCGGAATCGAACCTGTTTGGCGTGAGCACAAGTTTGAAGAAGCCGGGCGCGTTCATCTGCTTAGCAGCGAGTTCAGCCAGCTCCGCAAGCTGCTCAGCGTGTGTCTGTGGTCCCGCTACGACTAAGCCCCAACAGCGTTCAATACCGTCGTTTGGTGTTTCTGTTACCGCACGAACGAATTTTCGGATCAATCTCTGCGTTGACTCATCACTCGAGACTAGCTTTGGTGACCGACGGACCTCGAGCGCGATCTCCCTAGACGGACGCACTTCCTCAGGACGCGCTGCGCAAATGACCAGATCATCCACCGGATGGTCCGGAGCCTGTTGAAACGCCACGCTTACAGCTTGACGGCCATTGCCGAACTCGACTGCGCCGTCCCCAACGAGGAGGTGGGCAAGGTACTGCACCGCCACCTTCCGCTCGAACGTCACGCCTCCGCCGCCCGTCGCGTAGGGGCTCATGCCGCCCGACGACTCTATGGCACTAGAGTCGCGATCTTCCGGTCTGTGTCGCTGTTCAGTCAAAAATGTCCACCGGGATGGTCAGGAAGAATGTTAGTTGGCGTGTTCAGCATAGTATCGGATAGCACTAACACTAACTGTGACATAGGCGTTAGTCCCCCCCCGCCTCCGGTCCATAACCGAACGGCTCCCGAGCGAGTTCCCGCCGCACGTTGGCGACCATGTGGATTCCAGGTCCAGCACATTGACTACGGCGGCGAAACCGCCAATTCGTCCCAAGACTAGCTAAACCCGACGACTACTCCGGCAACTCAGCCCCCACCACCTGCACTTCCTCATAGGGCTGAAGCCACGCGGTCGATTCGTCGTGCATGTCGCCGACCTGAATTCGATTGCCCCAAGGATCGCGAAAATCACACCTGAAGCGGGGATCGACTTCGAGACCGTATTTGCCGGTAATCTTCTCGCGAACTTCGGCGATTTGATCTTCGTCACGCACCATGATTCCGAAGTGCTTCCAGCGGTCGGGCTGTAGCGATTCGACTTCGAAGATGGCCATGAACTGATGCTCGCCGAGCTGGCACCACGCGGCGCCCTCGCCGCCCCGCAGCATTTCCAGGTTGAATACATCGCTGTAAAACCCCACCGCCGCCTCGACGTCGTCGACTTCAATGGCTACGTGGTTGCTACCGAATACTCGAACGGTCATCTGCAAAGTTCCTTGTTGTTAGCGAGTTAGTATGCGTATACATTCTAGGCCCGCTGATCAGCCAGACCGCGTCCTTCTAGCTGCCACCACGTGGCCTGCAATCGTCATTCCCGCGAAAGCGGGAATCCATATTCCCATTTACACCACGTTCGGGCCATCGTCAAACACCCCGATTTTCGAAAGTCCACAGGGTAATTTTCAAAAAGATTCATGAAAATCACTCTTCCGGCGCCCGCCCGACTACCGCGAATCAGGCACATTTGCCGCGAGCGAGATCCGCAAACCGCCCATACCTACGTGCGTGGTGAGCCTGTCGAACCACGAATAGGCAACTGAAATCGGCTCCGCGCTCAACACACCTGTTTCCGGCAATCCGGCGCAGTTGCTAACATTTGCGCGCACTCGCATCCAGGATCGGGAGCGCCCAGTGGCAGAGAGACCAGTATTTCCCGGCCTCGGCGAGCTGCCCGTCGAGCAGCCGCCGGACGGTTTCAGTCCACCGAACCGGCATTACACGTGCTACAGGGCCGGCTCGCCCATAGAGATAGACGGCGTGCTCGACAAAGACCCGTGGCGCTCCGCGCCGCGCATGGACGCGTTCATGGACATCCTGGGACCGGACGGCAAGCCGCCGGAGTTCGACACGCGGGTGATGATGCTCTGGGACCGCGACTTCCTGTACGTAGCGGCCGATCTGGACGAGCATGACGTTTGGGGAACGCTAACCGAGCGGGACTCCCACATCTTTCGCGACAACGACTTCGAGGTCTTCATCGACCCCGATTGCGACGGGCAACGTTATGTCGAGCTGGAAATAAACGCCCTCAACACTATCTTCGACGTTTTCGTCGACAAGCCGTTCTCCGAAGGCGGGCTTCCGGACATCGGATTCGACTTCGACGGCATCCGGCACGCGGTCCAAATAGAAGGCACCTTGAACTGGCCGCACGACACCGACAGAGGCTGGACCGTGGAGATCGCGTTTCCCTGGGAGAGCATCGCGGTGCTGACGGAAGGCAACTGTCCGCCTCGCGATGGAGACGTTTGGCGCATGAACTTTGGACGCGTCCACTGGGACAGAAGGAAGGTCGGCGGTCATCACTTGGAGGACTGCGCCATGTCGGTGTGGTCGCCGCCCGGCGCGTTCAACATGCACGTCCCCGGCAACTGGGGAACGGTGATGTTTTCCGAATCGACGGGAGGAGATTAGGGGACCGGAGACGGGATCCCGGCTCCGCTGACTCTGGACGGCCTGCCGCCCGAAAGACCGGCCAGGAGAGTCCCAAGCTGCTCCAGGCTTGCGAGATTGTGGACGGGCAGGAAATCGTCAACGTAAGGCAGCGCGGCCTGCATTCCGAGCGTCAGCGGCTGGTATTCCGGCTGACCTAACAGAGGATTCAACCAGATAAGGCGAAACGCCGAACGCTGGAGATACCGCATTTCGTCCGCGAGGAGACTCACGTCGCCTCTATCCCAGCCGTCGCTGGCTATCAGGACTACCGCGCCCCGGCTCAGCTTTCGGCGCGCCCAGGTCCGATTGAACTGGTGAAGGCTTGGGCCGATCCTGGTCCCGCTCGACCAGTCCACGACCGACTTCGACACCCGGCGCAACGCCTCGTCTATCTGATGGTTGCGCAGGACTCGAGTTATCCGCGTGAGCCGCGTTCCAAAGACGAAGCTCTCCACGTCGCGAAGCCCGCGTTGAAGCGCGTGGGCGAACGTGATGAGCACTCGCGAATAAAGCTCCATCGAGCCGCTGACGTCGCACAAGAGGACCATGGGGCGCGGCTTGATTTTCGGCCGGCGCCAGAACAGCCGCGCGGGTTCGCCGCCTTGACGAAGCGTCGACCGCACAATCCGCCGCATATCGAGCGCGCCCGCCCGGCTGGCCGGTCTGAGTCTACGCGCCCTCTTTTGGGCGATATCCCATCGCAGCGCCGCGATGAGGCGTCTGATCTGAATCAGCTCCTCGGAAGTCGCGTTCCCGAAGTCCTTTTGCCGGAGCACCTCGATCGGGCTATAGGCCGCCACTCGCACCGTCCCCTCATCGGGCGCGCCGTTTTCCGGCTCGCTCGCGGTCGCTCCGCGCGAAGCCGCGTCGAGTAGAAGCGTTTCCCGATCAACGTATTCCCTGGCGGGATGGGGCGTGATGCCGCCGAGCGGCTTCCTCGATTGGACGGTGCGTCTGCCGTGCCAGAATTCGTCGAAAACCTCATCGAAATCGACGAATTGCGACCGGCTCCCCGCGAAAACGGCCCTGGCGGCGTTTCGGAAGTCGGCCGGCGCCGACAGACCCACGACCGCCGCCGCCTGAACCAGGTCGCTAGCCTGCGTTTGTACGGTGGAATATCCCTTGCCGCGGAGGAAGTGACCGAACTCGACAAACGCCCTCAGCAGCGAGCTTCCGTCCAGCCGCGAAGGCGTCAGGTTAGAGTCCGGCGGCGCGGCCAACCATCGCCTCGATCCCGGCGGCGCGAACGTGAAGCTGGTCCTCCTGGTGCTTCAGCAGGCAAGTCAGCGTTTGCTCGACGGTCTGTGAATCCAGCTCCGGGCAGCCCAGTTCCAGCAACGCGCGCGCCCAGTCCAGCGTCTCCGCTATCCCCGGAGTCTTGTAGAGGTCTTC
Source organism: Chloroflexota bacterium (assembly GCA_965218195.1). Lineage (GTDB taxonomy): Bacteria > Chloroflexota > UBA11872 > UBA11872 > VXNJ01 > JAPOVO01. Next base: position 2,108,274 of record OZ244593.1, on the reverse strand, counting down.
GTCTCGCAGCTTCTGCATGAACGCGGCCACCTGACCGGCCAGCCGGTCGGGCAGCCCCGGAGCCCGGGCGCGCAGGATCGCCAGCTCTTTTTCAACCGATGGCAGGTCGATCCAGTGATACAGACACCGGCGCTTGAGCGCGTCGTGTATTTCACGCGTGCGATTAGAGGTGACGATCACCGTCGGCGGAACGCGAGCGGCGATGGTACCGATTTCCGGAATCGTTATCTGGAAGTCGGAGAGCAACTCCAGGAGAAACGCCTCGAATTCGTCGTCCGACCTATCGATTTCATCGATCAGCAATACGGGCGGATTCGACGAATCGTGATCGATGGACTCAAGCAGCGGACGCCTGATGAGGAACTCGCGGCCGTAAATCTGCCCGATACCGTCTTTTTCATCAAAGCCTTCTCCCGCCGCGCGGATGTGCAACAGCTGTCGGGCGTAGTTCCACTCGTAAACCGCGTGGTTGACGTCGATGCCTTCGTAGCACTGCAAGCGGATGAGCCGCGTATCGAGCGCGGCGGCCAGCGCGCGAGCGACCTCGGTCTTGCCGACGCCGGCTTCTCCCTCCAGTAATAACGGCTTCTCAAGCCTGCTCGATAGAAAGATCGTCGTGGCGAGAGCGCGGTCGGCCACGTAGTCTTGCAACCCCAAGCGGGCCCGCACGTCCTCTATCGATTTGAATGCGTTTCCCGCAGTCAAAACGGCGCTATCGGTTATACGGTGGACAGGAGTTTGCGGCCCAGCGAGCTACAGGCGCAGATGGCCATGCGTCACAGCCTTCCGCACTCTCAGGCAGCGCGCGACCACGCCTCGGCGATAGCTCGGCGCGCGTACACCCGCGCGGCGTGCTCCCGGTAGTCGGCTGAAGCATGGATGTCTTCCAGCACGTCGAATCCCGAAGGCGCGTCCTGGGCCGCCTCGGCGATCACGTCGTCCGACAGATCGCTTCCTACCAGCGCCGACTCCACCCCGGCGGCCCGGCCGGGCGCGGCGCCGAGTCCGGTCACTCCCACACTTGCGCACGCGCATTTTCCGCCTTCGACAGCGATCAGCGCCGCGATACCCACGATTGCGTAGTGTGACGCCGGATTCGGCAGCTTCGCGTACGACCAGCCGGCCTTGGCGTCTGGTACGGGAATCTTGATGCCAGTCAGAATCTCATCCGGCTCGACCGCGGTCGTGAGGAGGTCGATGAAGAAGTCGTCGATGGCGACGCTTCTACTGCCTCCGGCGCTCTGAAGCTCGACCGTGGCGTTCAGGCAGACCATAGTCGCCGGAAGGTCCGACGCGGGATCGGCGTGCGCGAGATTTCCGCCGACGGTCCCCACATTGCGGACCTGGGGATCGCCAATAACCGACGCGGCGGCCGCCAACAGCGGCAGACGGCTGGATATGACATCCGAATGCACCAGTTCGCTATGGGTGACGCGAGGTCCGATTTCGACAACCCCGTCAGACTCCGAGATCTGATCGAGCCCATCGATTCGACGGAGATCGATAAGCGCTTCCGGTTCGGACAGCCTGAGCTTCAGAAGCGGGATGAGGCTATGCCCTCCCGCCAGAATCTTTCCGTCATCTTTATGCGTGGAAATCAATTCCAGTGCATCTTGAAGCGACTCAGGAGCGTAATAATCGAATTTGGGTGGTATCACGGTTCTATGCTCCGTTCGCGGCACTCTGAATGGCGTGCCAGACATTTTGTGGACTCAGGGGCATGTCTATGTCCTCGATGCCCAAAGACGCCAGCGCGTCGATCACCGCGTTTACTATGGCCGGGGCGGCGGCGATAGTTCCGGCCTCGCCTATCCCCTTGATGCCCAGCGGATTGACGGGAGTTGGGGTCTCGGTCCGGTCGGTCTCCATCCAGACCAGCTCGCTGGCAATGGGAAGCGCATAGTCCATAAGCGACCCGGACAATAGCTGACCGTCTTCGTCGTAGACGGCGCCCTCGAACAGTGCCTGGCCTATGCCTTGAACGATCCCGCCGTGGCGCTGTCCGTCCACCAGCATGGGATTGATGACTCTGCCGCAATCGTCCACCGCGACGTACCGATTGAGCGCGACTTTTCCGGTTTCGACATCCACCTCGACGGTCGCGATATGGGTGCCGAAGGGGAATGTATACGCGTCCGGATCGTAGATACTCGTGGCTTCCAATCCGGGCTCGATACCAACTCCACGCGGTACGTTCTGGAACTCGTGAGCCTCCTCGGCAATTTCGGCGAGCGTCTTTCGCTGGCTCGGCGCGCCGCGGACGTGCGCCGCCCCGTCCTGAAAGACCATGTCTTCCGGCGCGGCTTCCAGCAGGTGACTCGCCACGAGCTTGGCCTTCTCTACTACCTTGTCCGTAGACATGCGCAGGGCGGTCCCGCCCACTACGGTGGCGCGGCTTCCGAAGGTCCCGACGCCGTACGGAACGATGGTCGTGTCTCCGTGGAGGACCACCACGTCGTCGAATGGTACGCCCAGGTCGTCGGCGACGATCTGCGCGAAACTGGTTTCCTGTCCCTGTCCGTGAGGCGATGCTCCGGTTAGGACGGTGACCTTGCCGGCCCGGTCGACCTTTACCGTGCCGCTTTCCCAGCAGGCCATGCCCAGGGTGTTGGAAGGACCGAATCCGCATATCTCGGTGTATGAGGAGAGTCCGATGCCCAGGTACCGGCCCTCTTCCAGAGCCGCAGCCTGTTTCTCGCGAAATCCCTTGTAATCGATCGCTTCCATCGCTTTGTCGAGCGCCGTGACGTGATCGCCACTGTCGTATTCCACTCCGGATGGAGCCGTGTACGGGAATTGGTCCGCTGGAATCAGGTTCTTGCGGCGAAGCTCAGCCGGGTCCATGTCGAGCTTTTGAGCCGTCTGATCGAGCGCCCTTTCGAGGAAATACGTGGCTTCGGGGCGGCCGGCCCCGCGATACGCGTCCGTGGGCGACTTGTTAGTGAACACGCAAATCAGCTCGGAAAAGGCGATCTGAATGTCGTACGGCCCCGTCATCATCAACTGAGAGAGAGTCGGCACCGCGGCAGTGAGAATTTGATAGTACGCTCCCAGGTCGGCGACGATCTTCGTCTTGATGGCCAGAACTTTGCCGTCGTCGTTTACGCCAACGTCGATGTAGTTGACCTGGCCGCGCCCGTGCGTCGTCGCCAGGAAGCTCTCAGATCGGTCCTCGATCCATTTGACCGGCCGGTTGTTCCGCAACGCCGCGAGCGCCGTGCAGTATTCCTCCGGATAGACGTTCAGCTTGCAGCCGAACCCGCCCCCGACTTCCGGCGCTATGACGCGAACCTGGTTGGACGGGATGTCCAACGCCTTGGCGAGGCGGTCCTTGAGCATGTGCGGTACCTGGGTCGAAGACCACATCGTCAGTCCGCCGCCGCCGATCGGCTCCACCACCACGCCGCGCGTTTCCATGGGATTCGGAATCAGCCGCTGGTTGACGTAGCGAAAGCTGAACACGTTGTCGGCCTCGGCCAGGGCGTCGTCGATATTCTCGCTGCCCGCCTCGATCCGAAACGCCTGATTGCTGCCGAGGTCTTCCCATATAAGCGGCGAGCCATCTTCGATGGCCGCTTCGACGTCGACCACCGCATCGAGAGGCTCGTAGTCGACCTCAACCGCCTCAGCCGCGTCGCGCGCCACGTAGCGGTCCTCGGCCACTACTACGGCCACCGCGTCCCCCAGCATGCGCGCCTTGCCCGTCGCCAACGCATAGCGCGGCGGTTTGAGCATGTCCGGCGAAGGCGCGCCGTCGAGGGGTATTGGACCGACGTCGTCTTTGATGTCCTCGTAGACGAATACGTCAATCACGCCGTCCATTTCGCGCGCCGCTGACACGTCTATCGAGTTGATGCGGGCGTGCGCGTACGGACTCCGCACCAGCTCGAGATACGCCATGTCCACACGCTGGACGTCGTCGACGTACGTCCCTGCTCCCGTTATCAGTCGTGGGTCTTCCTTGCGCCTGACTCTGGCGCCGACCATTCGTGAGACTGCCATTGTTTCGAGCCTCCGGTTTCCTGCTAGGCCTTTGCCGCGGCCTGGACCGCTTTTACGATGTTTTGATATCCCGTGCAGCGGCACATATTGCCGTCAATGCCGCTTCGGATTTCTTCCTCGGATGGATCGGGATTGCGAGCCAGAAGATCCTTGACGGACATGATCATCCCCGGAGTGCAGAACCCGCACTGGAGGCCGTGTTCGTTCCAGAACCCCTCCTGCACCGGATCAAGCTCGCCGTTCGATGCCAGGCCCTCGATCGTGGTCACCTCGGCTCCATCGGCCTGGACCGCCAGCATCGTGCACGACTTCGCTGACCGTCCATCGACAAGCACCGTGCAAGCCCCACACTGACTTGTGTCACAGCCGATATGCGTGCCCGTCAGGCCCAGCCCGTCGCGCAAGTAATGCACCAGAAGGAGACGCGGTTCGACTTCAGCCGCACGCGCTTTTCCATTCACCGATACGGATACCGATGTTTTCATACGCCGCTCACCTCCCTTGGAAGCCCAGATTCAGCTTGGCGACACTCTCACCTTGCGTCCAGACGCCCGCTAATACCATTCATGAATTGCTTGATCATCATTTTGGCTGCCGCCGTGGTCAGGCGCGAGCCGACCCGCGCAAGCGTTCCCACGGTCTTCACCTCTCCGTCGAACGTCAATCGCGTGATTGATTGCCCGTCGCTCAGCGATATTACTCCAAAGGCGTCGATCTTCCCGGGACGGCCCTGTCCGGAAACGGTCATTCGATACGACTCAGGTTCATTCTTTTCTGAGATTTCCACAGTGCCCGAATAGCGTCCTTTTATGGCCGCGACGCCTACGATCACCTGGGCGCGATAACGTCCGGGCTCGATCTCGTCGAGCGACTCGCAGCCTTTTATAGACGCCTTGATTACGTCGGGATCGTGCAGCAAGTCCCAGACCGTCTGACGATCCGCCGCAAATGTGAAGTCGCCTGAAATTTTCATTTCGCGAGGACCTCGACTTCGTATTGAGCCATTCCTGGCCGCGCTGGAATCGTCAAGCTTGCTCCATCATCCAAAAGTGCGGGCCGATTGGCAAATCGGCCGCTGCACGCGCAGGTAGATGCGCTACGCTAAAAGAATGACATACTTGTCTTATAGATTGCTGGTCCGGCTTGACATGGAGATAGCAGCTTGAGCGAGGAATTCGGTTTTTCGATTGACTCGGAGTCGCTCGAAGGCGTGTCTATATCCAAAGAGGTCCGCGGCGAGATCCAGAATCTGATCGAGTCGCTGACCGAGAACTTCCGCGGAAAAAGACTGAAAACGGTAGACAAGACGGCGGATTCAGTTGCCGCGTTCTTCGGCGGCCCGTCGATGGGCCAGTCGAGTTGGGCTCGTGAATGCGTTGACGCGCTGACGGCTGCAACGGGCGAAAACATAGTCAATGAAAACGAGTCCGATCTCCAGGGCGTGCGCCGCTTGTTGGAGGGTGGAGAGCCTACGTGGGTCGTGGGAATTCTCGAATTCCTGCTGCGGGGCGGTGGACAGGGGCGCGACGGCCAGGTGAACGAGCTGATGGAAAAGCACGGCGTCTCGGTCCGGTTCGAGAACGGAAGAGCCGGCATCGTCTAAGACAGCGGCTGAACCAGCTACCGCCCGCCCTGAGGAGAGCGACCAAAATGTACGATCTGGCGATTATCGGATCCGGAACAGCCGGACTCACCGCCGCCATCTATAGCGCGCGAGCCGACCTTTCGACGTTGGTGCTGGTCGGCGAGGCGTTCGGCGGACAGATCGCGACGACGAATGACGTAGAAAACTATCCCGGCTTCGACGATGGGATCACGGGTCCCGAGCTAACCGAACGCATGAGAAAGCAGGCCGCCCGATTCGGGGCCGAGTTTCAGATGGACACGATAGTCGATATCGACACCAACGGCCCTCCGTTTACGCTGACCGGCCGCTCGGCGGACTATCAGGCCAGGTCGGTTGTCGTGGCCACGGGCGCATCGCCCAAGCTGCTGGGCGTTCCGGGCGAGCTAGAGTTGTGGGGGCGAGGTGTTTCGTACTGCGCAACCTGCGACGGGGCGTTCTTCCGGGGCGAGCACGTCGCCGTCGTCGGGGGAGGCGACAGCGCCCTGCAGGAGGCGCTGTTCCTGACGCGATTCGGCTCGAAGATCTCGATAATCCACCGGCGCGACCAGCTTCGCGCGGGCGCTTACCTGACCAACCGGGCGAATGAGAACGACAAGATCGAATTCGTTTGGGACACCGTGGTCGAGGAAATCAACGGAAAGAACGGGGTGGAGGGCCTTCGAATCAGGAACGTCAAGACAGGCGATGTTTCGAGTCTCGCCGCCGGCGGCGTATTCGTCTATATCGGACACCGGCCCAATACCGATCTTTTCAAGAACAAGCTGGACATGGACGAAGAGGGATACCTCGTCGCGGACCGCCGTACGCACTCGAACGTGGAAGGGATATTCATCGCCGGCGAGGTCCAGGACAACTATTTCCGCCAGGCCATCACAACGGCCGGCGAGGGCTGCATGGCGGCGATGGAAGCCGAAAAGTTCATCGCGCGGCTGGAGTTCGAGAAGACGGCCGAGCCTGTCGCGGCCGGGTCTTCCGCTATCGGGTAAGTACGTCTGGCCGACGGTATATCCCGACCGCCGGCGTAGTCGAGTCGAACGGCCGCGACCTCCGCGTGGAAGTATTGACCGGCCGAATCGCGCGTCGAGACTCTGCGCTGCCCAGATCGGAGTCAGAAACCTGCGGCTTTCAGACTCTCCAGAGAAGGACTGCCGAAAGAACCGCTCCCGCAGCCGCCGACAGATAGCAAACAGCCGCCAGCGCAAAGCCGGGGGCCGGGACGTGGAGGTCGATTATCACGTGCCGGATGCGGTGAACGGCATGGAAAAGCACAAGCGATATCCCGACAAACAGGACGATCTTCACGAGCGGGTTATTGAGCAGGCTTTTGATCTCCCGGTAAGAAAGGGCATCGGCAAAGGCCCCCCAGCCAAACCCGGGAGCGAGTGCCGTTGCGAAAATGAGAACGGGAATCAGCAGCGCCGCAACAACGCTCCCGGCGGAGAACAGCGACCACCAGAAGGCCTCGTTCGACCCTCTCACAGCAGTATCACCAGCAACACGATCACGGTGACCACGCCCCACGCGGCATAGTTGGGACCGGAAATCAGCGCGGGAGGCACGGGTTCTTCGCCCAACCGTACGGACAGCCCTTTGGGGATCAGATTGAAAAAGGTGATGGAATGCAGCAGCGAAAACAGAAATGCGACAACGTGAAATACGAGTAATCCGGGCGAAGTGAACAGCTCGAAATAAGACTCGTATGAGGCCTGATCCCCGCCGACCCTCGCTATCAGGATAACCAGTAATACCACGTACGCGGCGATGAACACCGACGATATCTCACGCAGAAAGATCAGGAAATAGCTGCCGCGCGCGGTCCACCAAAAGGCGCCCATCGCGCGGCGCGGCCGGCTGGTCATTTGCTCGAGACCCACGGCGTGAGGAACGACTTGTAATAGTCGACGATTCCGGAAACCTTGGACTGCTGGATCGCGCCGGCGGGATCGACGTGCTTGGGACAAACCACCGAGCATTCGCCGACGAACGTGCAGTCCCAGATTCCTTCGTTGCTCAGCAAGATATCCAGTCTTTGTTCCCGCCCCTGGTCGCGGGAGTCGAGGTTATAGCGGTGCGCCAGCGCCAGGGCGGCCGGACCGATGAACTCCGGATCGTGTCCGACAACGGGACAAGCGGCGTAGCACAACATGCAATTGATGCACATCGTGTACTGCTTGTAGCTCGCCAGTTGCGCGGGTGTTTGCAGGTATTCGCCTTCTTCAACCGGAGCGTCGCTCTGACGCACTAGCCACGGTTTTACACTGTGGAGCTTTTCGAGGAAGTCGTCGAAGTTGATTATCAGGTCCCGCTCAACCTCGAAGTTGTTAAGAGGCTCCACCCGCACAGGCCCCGGCAAATAGTCCCGCAGAAAAGCGCTGCACGAGAGCACCGGGTAGCCGTTGACCATCATTCCGCACGAGCCGCAGACGCCCATCCTGCACGACCAGCGATAGGAAAGAGTTCCGTCGATATGGTCCTTGATGAAGTTCAGCGCATCGAGAACGACCCAATCGTCGCGAAACTCCACTTCGTAACTTTGAAACGAGTCGCGGCCCGACTCCGGTGAGTACCTGAACACCTCTAGTTTGATGGTGTCTAACATTGGCGTCGCCGCCCCGCATCGGCGCGGCGGCAAGAGGCTGGCGTCATGCCCGGAATCAACTGCCGTAGACCCGGGCGGCGGGCGGCCATTTCGTGATGGTCACCGGTTTGTATTCGATGCGCGGAGAGTCATCCTCGTGGTAGGCAAGCGAGTGCTTCAGGTAGCCGTCATCATCGCGGCCGGGATAATCGGTGCGCTGATGAGACCCTCGCGACTCTTTCCTCGCGAGCGCCGAAAAGGCGACCGACTGCGCCACGTCCAACATACAGTCCAGCTCCAGCGCGGCGATCAATTCGGTGTTGTAGCGCAGGCCGCTGTCGTCCAGATTCACATTTCGGAACCTATCGCGTAACTCGACCAATTTATGGCACGTCGCACGCAGCGACTCCTCCGTGCGATAGATGCCCGCGCCGCTTTCCATGGCGGCGGTCATCTCGTCGCGGATCGTCGCGATCCTTTCTTTTCCCCGATTTCCGTTCGAAGTCAGTTCTCGAACCCGCGATTCCGAGTCCGCGGCCTGAGCCTCTAACGCCCCGACGTTGCCGATCCGCGACTCCGCGGCGAGCGTGGCCGCGCCGTGGCCGGCGCGCGCTCCAAATACCAGCAACTCGGTCAGGGAGTTCGAACCGAGGCGATTTGCGCCATTGATGCTCACGCACGCGCACTCACCCGCCGCATATAGACCCCGCAACGACGTCGAAGCGTCGATCTCAGTGTCGATTCCACCCATCATGTAGTGGACTACGGGGCGTACGGGTATCGGTTCGGTTACGGGGTCGATCCCGGCGTAGTTCAACGCGAGCTCCCGAACGAACGGCAAATTCGAGTCTATTAGCTTCTCACCCAGGTGCCGGACGTCGAGATGCACGTAGCTTCCATACTCACCTTGCAAGACGTTTCCTTTCTGTTCCTCGAGGACGAACGCCTGCGAAAGCCGGTCGCGCGGGCCAAGCTCCATGGTCCTGGTCTGCGGATGATTGGGATCGGATACGTCGAGTGGCTGCCCCAGGTTGTAGCCCTGCAAGTAGCGGCGGCCGTTCCCGTCCACAAGGATTCCGCCCTCTCCCCGGGCGGCTTCGGTAATCAATATGCCGGTTCCCGGCAGGCCGGTCGGGTGGTATTGGACAAACTCCATGTCCTTTAGCGCCACACCCGCTCGATAGGCCAGCGCCATGCCGTCGCCGGTCTTGATGGCGGCGTTGGTAGTAAAGGGAAATACGCGCCCGCCCCCACCGGTGCAGATGATTACGGCCTTGCCGAGAATGGCCTTGACCTCGCCGCTTCGCAGCTCCAGGGCGGCTACACCCTGACACCGGTCGTCGTCGACCAGCAGATCGAGCGCAAACCATTCGTCGTAGCGATTCACGCTCGCATATTTCATTGTCGTCTGGAACAGCGAGTGGAGGACGTGGAATCCGGTCTTGTCCGCCGCGAACCACGTCCGCTCGATTCTCATGCCGCCGAACGGACGGACCGCGACCTTGCCGTCTGGTTCCCTGCTCCAGGGGCAGCCCCAGTGTTCGAGCTGTATCAGCTCGTCGGGCGCTTCCTTGACGAACAGCTCGACGGCGTCCTGGTCGGCCAGCCAGTCGGAGCCGCTTATGGTGTCGTAGATGTGATGCTCAAAGCTGTCGTTCTCCTTAATGGCCGCGGCCATTCCACCCTCCGCCGCCACGGTATGGCTGCGCATTGGATAGACCTTGGAGACGACCGCGATGTCGAGGCCCGGATCGACTTCCGCCGCCGCGATTGCCGCGCGAAGTCCCGCGCCGCCGCCGCCGACTATCACAACGTCATGTAGCTTCGATTCCACGGTCGAAATCATACGGAGGTCATCGAGAGGCTGCAATTGGTCAAAGCGGACCAATCGGGCAGGCTGTGGTCGAAGCGGCGGACTATTCTTCCACCCGATCGGCGGCCTGTACCGATCTCAAGTAGTTAACAATGGCCCAACGCTCGGACGCTGTCAGCAGCCTTTGCTGCGACGGCATGTTACCGAGGCCGTGAGTAATCACGGCGAAGATGAATCCATCAGGTGAAATCATGGCGACGCCCTCCCGAAGATTCGGCGGGGCGCGCACGCCGGCATTTGCAAACCGGGGAGCGACCTGACTGTCGCCATCGGCGTCGGCGCCGTGACACATCGAGCAGTTGACGCGAAATAGCTCTTGCCCCTCGACAATGGATTCGAGCGTCGCCTCGACCGGATTCTCGATCGCCGACGACTGCGCGAAGTCGCCCAGGGATTCACGGCCGGTCGTCGGCACGCTCCCCTCGGCCCGCGGCGCGAGTGGAGGTTCGCCCGGTCTGTTCGATTGCTGATAGTGCATTTCCGGGAAGATATCGAACGGGTAAGCGCCGGACTCGCAGGCCGTGAGTAGAAACCCCGCCAAAACGGCGACTGCGGCCGCAAGCAGTATTCGCGCGCGCCCGGGTGAGCGCATCGTCACGAGGCCGTCGACTCTTGAGGCGACCCCATGATGCTGCCATCCCTGGCGATGATGTCGACGGCCCCTGCCTGCTGCAGGGACTGCCTCGCCGCCAGCATCTTTGGATCGGTCGCGAGAACCGAGACGCCGATGTATCCGTCGGAAATACGTTTGTCGTATAACCCCACCCCGTCGGGCATGCGCGACTCGAAGAGAACGCCTATGACGGTGAATATAACCGCCGCCAGAAGCGTGCCCTCGTAAAGAATCTGAATTATCGCCGGAACCGCCACAATGGGCTTTCCGCCGGTTACCAGCGGCTCCGAAAGTTGCGCGCCCACGACCCAGGCCGTTCCAATAACAAGACCGCAAATGGCCCCGGCGAACGGGAAAGTGAAGAGACGGTGCTTAATATGAGCTTCGCCGAACGCCCCTTCCGGATACGGAGTGCTACTCATGACTTCGAGGTCCGTATCCCCGAATCCGGCTTCCCTCAAGCGGGTGAACGCGTCAGCCGCCTGCTCCGGCTCCTCGAACAGCCCGAGGAGCTCGCGTCGCTGTTCCGCTGCCATTCCTTAGAACTCCCCTACTCGCGCATCGCGGCGGGCACGTCGGTCTTGCCAACCGTGAACTTCTCAGCCAAGATTTGACCCTCTTTAACGTCCGCCGCCGGGATTATCGGCAGCAGCTTCGCGAAACTCAGCACGCCCAGCATCACGAGCGCGAACGACGCCATCACGATTATTCCCTCTCCCCAGGACGGTGTGAATTCCCCGTACACGAATTGAAGGTCGGACTTGCGCTCGAGCCCCGGAACGATAAGCAGGTAACGCTCGAGCCACATACCGATATTTACCGAAATCGTGGTGATGAACATCCATTTGAAGCTGCGCCGGACGTTCCTGAACAGCCACATCGGAACGGGGAAGATGAACGCCGTAATTATGAAGATGGGCGCAAGCACCTTCCAGGGCATTTCGAACGTGCGCTTCATCCACGTTGCCACCTCGGCGGGCTCTTCGCCGTAAAGCCCGAAGCTGAAGTCGAGTATCAGGAAGAACCCCCACGTCACGGCGACCGCGATGAGCAACCGCGCCAGCGAGTCGATGTGGTCGGATTTGATGTAGTTTTCAAGCTTCAGGATCTTTCTGAGAACTATCGTCACCGTCACGACCGCCGACACCCCCGAATGCACGGCGCCAATGACGAAATAGGGTGCGAACACCGTGTTGTGCCACCCCGGAAGCAAAGTCACGGCGAAGTCCCACGAAACTATCGAGTGCACGGACACGAAGATGGGCAAAATGATCGCCGAAAGCAGAATCCCCGCAACAGCCTGGATGCGCCACTGCCGCGACGTGCCGCGGAATCCCATTGCAAGAATGGTGAAGATTACGCGCCGGATGGGTCCACTGGGTTTGTCCCGCGCCAGAGCCAGGTCGGGCAGCAACGCGATATAAACGAACATGAGCGTTGACAGCAGATACGTGAATATCGCTGACGGGTCCCAGACCAGCGGCGATCTCGGGTTCGGCCAAATTCCGCGAATCCAGTCGTAGGGAAATTCCCAGTAGAGGGTTCGCCATGGCCGTCCACTGTGGACTATCGGCATCAGCATCGCGGTCAAGAGCGAGAAAATCGTCAGCACCTCGGCCGCTCGCGTAACCGGACGGCGCCATTCCGCCTGCGAGAGTCTCAAAATCGCCGAAACCATGATTCCGGCGTGGCTGATGCCGATCCAGAACACCAGGTTGACTATCGGGAAGCTCCAGTAAACCGGATGCGAATAACCGAAGTACTGCAAGCCGAACATCAACAGCAAAATGAACACCGCGAATCCGGCGGCCAGTATCCCACCGAGCGCGACCGTGGAGCCGAAGAACCACTTCGGCGTTCGCATCACGAAATCAAGGAGTTCGCGATCGGTGGTCCGGGCTTCAGTTACAACAGGTTCCTGCAAGCTTCAGTCCATTCGCCGGCTTGGGGCCGCCATGCTCTAATCGGGTTTCCCGAGCACGAATACGTGCCCCTTCATGAACTGCTGTTCCCTGCGAAGCATCGCCGCCTGGCGTAGCTCCCATCCGACCAGCACCGGAAGGCGGCTGGCTGCCCATATAAACGCCAGGGCGAGGATTGCTACCCAGCCAACGACAAAGACAATGTCCAGCGCATTCGGTCCGAACGCCGCGGGAAGATCGGTCCCAAGAGAGTGTGCGAATGGATCGGGATGCGTCATGGCCGGGACAAACAATCGAATCCTGTCAAAGACAAGCCCCACCAGCGTCACGCCCCCGACCGCCGCGAGCGACCACAAGTTTCTTCGAACCGGGTTGAAGATCAGGCACACGAAAGGAATCAAAAACAGCCCCAGAAACGCAAGGACGAACGGAAGCCGGTAGACGATGGCGATTGAAAGCTGCATAGCCGCAACCTCGGATGGAATGCGCGCGTACCAGACGAGTACGAAGTCGGACCAGAAGAAGTAAAACCACAGAAGCGTGGTTGCCAAAAGCAGCTTGCCGAGATTGATGGCCTGCTCGTTGCCGATGAACCGGCCAACGCTGGAATAGCGTTTCAGCAGATAGAGCGTGACGATTGTCAGGGCCAGACCGCCCTGAATCCCGGTCAGCGCGTGGTAAGCCGGGAATATCCCCGAGCGCCAGCCGGGAAGCAGACTTTGTCCCAGGTCGGTGCTGAGCACCAGGTGGGTGTAGATGTACGCCATCAAATAGAACGCGCCGAACACCCTGGTCCCGACCCGAGCCGCAATCCATTGGTGGGTCGTGCCTGTCCAGTTGAATATCAGCGCGCGCCGCCAGGACGAAAGTTCGCCCTTGGCCCGCCAGGCGACCGCGAGGTCGGGGACCGTCGAAATCCAGAGCATCCCCAGTCCGGCAAGGAGCATAGTCGCCATAGCCAGCGCGTCAGTTAGAAATGGCGCCCCGGCATGAAAGTTGAACCATAGATTCGCGCGCCCTTCCAGACGGGGCAGAGTCGCGAGTATTGGAATGAGCAAGATGTAGCCGACTGTTGCCGGAATTATGTAAAGCTCGGTGACTCGCCGGGCCGGAAGCGCCCAGTAGCCGCGCGCGGCGCGGCTCGCGTACGCGACGAGCGGCGCTCCCGCCGCGGTTGAAAGAATGTACATCAGCGCCACGGTCGGGTAAGCCCACTTGGCGCGGCCGGCTTCCCCCCACGCCCCCAGCTTGATGACGTACGCCGCAAGGCCCGCCGCCGCCAGGATCGCCAGCGCCGCAATTGCCGCACTCTTCAGAGTCGGGCGGATCGTCGCGGGCTTGAACGCCGGGCGCAGCTTGATTTGAAGGGCGGCCTCTTCAGGCTTAATCATGCCCTTCCTCCTCGTGCGTCTCGGCATACGGATCGACCTTCTTGAGGTATACAACCGATGGGTCGGTGCCGAACGATTCCAGCAGGGTGTAGCTGCGGTCGGATTCAGCTAACCGCGAGACATTGCTGTCTTCGTCGTTCAGATTGCCGAATACGAGCGCGTTCGTCGGACATGACTGCACGCACGCCGGGGACACGTCGCCGTCGGCGAGCTCCACCCCCTGCTGAACGGCGTCGCGCTTGGCCCGCTGAATGCGCTGCACGCAGAACGTGCACTTCTCGATTATTCCCTTGGTCCGCACCGTGACATCCGGATTGAGCATGTCGTTCATCGGCTCGGGCCACTCCGGGTTCCACCAGTTGAAGTACCTGACGGAATAGGGACAGCCGTTTGCGCAAAATCGGGTTCCAATGCACCGGTTATAGACCTGCACGTTGAGGCCTTCAGGGTTTCGGTACGTGGCCCATACCGGGCAAACAGGTTCGCACGGCGCGTTTCCGCAGTGCTGACACATCACCGGCAAATACCGGGCCTTGGCGTTAGGGAATTCGCCTTCCCAGTACCGCTCTATCCGAATCCAGGCCTTGGCGCGCCCCTCGAGGACTCGCTGCTCTTCGTTAATCGCGAGATTGTTCTCGGACTGACACGCGACCACGCACGCCTGACACCCCGTGCACAGATCGGCGTCGACGACCATGCCCCAGCGGCGGCCATCCTGTTTGAGTTCAGGATCGTCGCTGGGGATGGTGACCGCGCCGAACTTCTGAGCGGCGCGCGCGGCCGTTTCGTGCTGGCTATTCACGAGTTACCTTCACGGGTGGGCCTTCCTCGTCGTTACGTGGATTGTCAAAGAACTCGAACGTTGGAAGCTCCCGGTTCTTGCCGACTTTCCGCAGCTTCGCCCTGGTCGCGGCCCAGGCCAGCGCGCCCGTGGCCGAATCGACTTGAGGACTCAGGATCGAAAGAACATTGGCCCCCTGACCAACGTCCCACCTGCCGCCTTGCTTCCGGCCGCCGCCTACCGGGATGCCGATAACATCCGGCGGCACGACCGGCGAATCATATATTCCCGCGCGAATCTTCTCACCAGTCGGCGTCACTACGTCTACCAGGTCGCCTCGCTTCAGACCCAGCTCGTCGGCGGTGTGCGGGTTGATCTCCACCCAGGTCGTCCACGTGACGGTCGTCAATGGATCGGGCGCCGCCTGAAGCCAGGGATTTACGGCTTCCGCGCCCGCCCCGACCGACACCGTCTCGAACGGAACGAGTCGAAGCGGAAACTGAGCGGCGTCGCCGGCAAACGACGGCTCTTGCAAAGAGTCGATGGACCAATCGGGCAAGCTCGAAAACCTGCCGGGTTGAGACCCGCCTTCCCAATAACCGCCGCGTCGCAGCAGCTCGATCCAGTTTTCGTCTGGGGACATTGTCAGATCGACGTCTCCGAATAGCTCTATCGCGGAGGACTTGACGGCCTCGTGCATCGTTTGGGATTGCGCCGCTCCTTCACCCGTCAGCTCGGGAGCGATTGCCAAAAGCACGTCGCCGAAGCTGCGACTGTCCGTCTGCGGCGAAACGACCGGCTGCTGGTATCCGACAACCCGCCGGCCGTTGGCGGCGTCGACTGCGAAGTCGCCCCACTCCTCAAAGGGATGCGTAGACGGCAGAATCAGATCCGCGTAGGCGGAAGTCTCGTTCATGAACGTGGACATACTCGCAATAAAACCTGCTTCGGCCAGCGCCTTCTTGAAACCGGCGGCTTCGGGCAAACCGTAGGCTGGATCGGCGTCGTAAACAAATATCGAGCGCGGTCCGCCGGTGGACGCCGACCCGGCGAGCGACGCAAATTCGCTATACGGCGTCGGCGCGAGAGGCGAGAGTACGGCGCTTGGCGGAGCCGGATTCGGCAGCACGCCGCCGACTTCGCCAACGCTGCCGGCGATCCGGTTCAGCAGCAGCACGGCCGCGCCCGCGTTCGAGCCGTTGGTTTGAGCGAGCGCCGGTCCGCCCGCGATGGCGATACCGGGTTGATGCGATGCGAACTCGCGCGCGATGGTCTCTATGCTCTCGGCTGAAACGCCGGACGCGCCGGCTACGGTATCGGGAGCGTAGCGGGCAAGCGCTTCACGGCCTCCGACCGCCTCCAGCGCCTCGCCCCAAACGGCTTCGCTGACAAGCCCTTCGTTGACGATGACGTGGGCGATGCTCAAAGCGACAGCGCCTTCGTGGCCTGGATTTATGTAAAACCAGCGGTCGGCGTTGGATCCGGTCATCGACATTCGCGGCTCGATCTGCGTCAAAAGCCCGCGTTCTCGGCCCTCGCCGTGGCGGAAGTGACTGTACGCGAGGCTGTACTGAACGGGCGAGACCCACATTCCCAGGAAGTCCGCTCCGAACGACAGGACGTAGCGGGCGTTTCCGATATCGAAATGCGGCGTCTGCTCGACGCCGAAGACTCGGCGTATCGACTCCCTGAGCGAGGTCGTCTCCAGCGGCTCGTATACCAGGTGGCGGCCGCCGAGCGAATTCATTAACGACAACGCAATGCGGGCCTTGGTTCCGGCGATTCGCCCGGTGACCAGAATCGGGTCGTTGGGTGGACCGAGCTTCTCCACCAGCATGTTCAGCGCGCTCAGCCATCCGATCGACTCGAAGTCGGCGTCTCCCCGGCTGCCGCGCCGCCGCATGGGCCACTTGATGCGATCAGGGTGATAGAGGGATTGGACGCCGGCCTGCGATCTGACGTGCGTCTTACCGCGGTTTATCGGAAATTCGGGGTTGCCTTCGACCTTCTTGGCGCGGCCGTCCACCGTCCGAACGACGACGCTTTCGCCCCAATCGACATGCGCCGAAGCGGTGGCGAACCACACGTTCTGCCCCTGAAGCGACTGCTCGGGAGCCAGAACGAAGCTCTGTACGCGCGATTTCCGGTCAGGCTTGGCGCAGCCGACCACCAGCCCGCCGCCGACGGCGCCGACCACGCCCAGAATGAAATGGCGCCGGTCAAGCGGAGGCAACGGTTTCCTCACTTACTTGTGGCAAGTTGCGCAATCCAATGAGGCGTTCTTCTCCCGATGGCACGACATACACATGCCCATGTTCAGATTCTCGACTTGCTTTACCACTTTCATCGTCTGCACTTCACCGTGGCAAGTCGAACACTCCAGCCCGGCGAGGATATGGGCCTCGTGAACGAATCGCACGTGATCCGGCAGACGGTGCACCCTGACCCAGTCCACCGCGCGCCCTTCCTCCCAGTGCGCGACGAGAAGCTGGACTTCGGGATTTTCCTTGCCGACGACCGCGTGACAGAACATGCACTGTTCAAGCGATGGAATCGTGGCGGCGGCTTGAGTTTCGACGCCGCGGTGACAGAATTCACACGGTATTCCAAGCTCACCGGCATGACGCGAGTGGTCGAACGCGATCGGCTGCTCCGGCGCGGGGCGAAACGTCCCGCCCCTTGCCCCCAGGAATACCAGCAGCGCAGCGGTCGCCAGCGCCCCGCCGCCCAACACGACTCCGACTCCGCCCAATACCAATAACTGTCGAAGCGTTAGTCGGGGTAATAGCGCCCGAAGCGATCCCATCAACTAGATCGCAAGCCGGGGATATATGTCCGGCAACAAATCGAGCGCGATTATCGTGGCGCTGCCGACGATAATCGCCATCAGAATCAGCCCCACGGCCATCACGCCGTAGAGAGGCATCCGCATACGCCGCGCCGCTTCCGGCGAAATGTCTCCGGTATAGACGAGAGACGGGATGATTCCGTGGGCGAGAGCGTAGGATCCCGCGGCGCCGAGCGTAACGAGCACAAGCACCCACAGGTGTCCAATTATCCACGAGATCGCGACCCAATCCGATTCGGTCAACCTCTCTAAAACCACGGTGCGCGCTGTCCCCTGATTGGTGTAATGGCACGTCTAGCGATTCGGCATCCGAGGAAGTTTACACACTCACAAAGCAGGCAGAAACGCCTCCGTTGGAAATTCGTCCGGGCCGCACGCGCGGCTCCGCGGTCGCATTATCGAAACAGCCGCCAAATCCATCTTCCCGGTCCGCACGAAAGAACCAGATTTCCCTCAAGCCGTCAGCGTCTATTCATAGCGTTTTGTGAAACATATCACAATCCGAGACTTCGATATTTGACGGCTTGACCGGCATGAAGGACAGAGGCGGCGCGCTACGGTAAGTCACTGACGCGAGCGACAAGAATCGTCTGATTCGAATCAGTTGGACAAGCCCGCCAGACGGCCTTCGCCGTCGAACTCGAATGGCTGGGGCTGTCCGTCCGGTTTAGCGCGCCCTGCGCGCTCAAGCTCATCCGCGATGGACTGAGTCACCCAAAATGTTTCCAGCTCCATGGTGTTCTTAATTCGGCCGACGCGCGGGTCCGACGGCGACAGGCGGTTTGCCACTGAAACGCCCGTTTCGAGACATATCCTGTCGGTTTCGAAGGTTATCGGCACCCGAACCGAAGTAGTCACCAATGACGTGACGGCGTTGATATTCGAAGCCTCGAAGTCGATGGCGTCAACGAGCGCCCTAGTAGTGAAGTCCGCCATGCCGATGCCCGACGCATTGCCGTTACTTTCCCGCGTAAGACGCAGCGCCGCCAGATAACGATAGTCGGGAGTGCGGTCGCTGCTGGCGTGCAGTCGCCACGTACCCACTACGTTGGTGTCCATCCCCGCTCCCGAGATGTTCTTGCCCATTTCATCGACGACCAGCAGGTCAAGCGAGTCCACCGGGAGCCTGGGAAGCATACGCTTGGCGATAACGAGCAATTCGCGGTCGGTACTGTGAAACTCGTCGTCGGCCGCGACCTTTACGACGGCCGGACGGTCGAAGGCGTTCTCCACGAGAGCAACGCCGAAGAGAATTTTGCCAGTGCCAAGCGCGACGGTGGCGGCTTCGGGAATCGTCTCGGCGATTCCGGCGGCATGAATCGTCTCCGCGCCGCTTCGCTTGCCGAGACCTATGGACAGCATCTTGCAGAGACCGCTCTCGATGTCCGCCTTGAAGTCGGTATGCGGCTTGACCCGCGCGACGATGACTACGTGATCGGCCGAGTATGCGTTTGCGTCGCCGTGGATCTGTACGTTCTGGGGAGTTTGACCGAGGATGTGCGTCTCCATGGTCGCGCGAACCTCGCACCCGACGGTCTGCTCGGAAATGCCGTACTGCGCCAGAACATCCTCCTGTCCGGCCGCGGTGCTGCCTCCGTGACTACCCATCGCCGGAACGATAAAGGGTTTCAGTCCGGCGGCCTTCAGCTCCGCGACAATGGTTGAAACCACCCGGCGAATTGGCGAAACGCCGCGGCTACCCACTCCGACTGCCACCGATCCGCCTTCGATTACTTTCGCTTTGGCAAGCCGGTCCTGTATCTGCGCCGAAAGTTCCGATTCCAGGTCCGGCACCGTGGTCACGTCGAATTCCTGACGCATCGGCGTCATCAGCGGCCAGTGCGCGTTGTTGCCTTTCGAGTTCACTTCATCTCCCCTGATCGTTCGCCGGTCAAATGCTCGCTGGACTCGCCTGCGCTTCGCCCCCACCGGAATCGCCTATAGCTTATAGACAGCCTCGCGGGCGCGTTCTGCGGTGAACACTGCTTCACACGCCGCAATATGGTGCTCCGCTAACGAAACACCGCCTATCTCGAATCGCCACCGCGTTTCATCGGCGGGCCCCATTCAGCCTCGAGGGCCGCACGCAGCGAACCGACCGTTTTCCCGCCTATTCGGCCGGCCAGCTCTTCCTCCATGCGGCTTGCGGCTTCCTCCACCGCCTCGTCGAACCTCCTGCCCAAAGCGGTCAGGAAAACGAGCTTGGCTCTGCGATGCGTCGGATCCGGCGTTACTTCGACGAGTCCCTTTCTGTGTAGATCGCGGAGAACCTGATGAATCGCCTGCCGCGAAACTCCGGCCCTCCGGGCTATTTCGGAAGGTCTGATACCGCCTTCGAGCAAATGCGGGAAAACAAGCGAATGCGACTTTGGGATCTGCCGCCAGCCCTGATCGGCCAGCAACTCGACAAAGCTGGCGTCCATCCATCTGAAGCCGTTCAGAAAGAGCCGGCCTAGATTAAGCTTTTCCAATGTCTCTGGAATTCATGATCGTAAAACACTATCGCATAGAGTCAAATCACTTGACAATCGGCAAGCAATCTGTCGAAAGAATCGCACCTTGCGCCAGACCTCGGTTTTCGAGCCGTTGGGAAATCTGGCTGTTTCGATAGTGGCTGTCCGCACCCGTCAGTTATTGCAAAGGTGAGTGAGCAATTGCGTCTATTAGGAATTTCCGGAAGCTTGCGCCGTAATTCATTCAACACGGCTTTACTTAACGAAGCGAGCGGTCTTCTGCCGGAAGGTCTAACGCTCGAAGTGTTCGGACTGCACGACGTTCCGCTCTACAACGCGGATGTCGAGGCGCGGGGATTTCCAACCGCCGTTCAGGCATTCCGCGAACGAATCCGGGCCGCCGACGCGCTTTTGTTCGCCGCGCCCGAATACAACTACTCCATAACCGGCGTCCTCAAGAACGCCATCGACTGGGCCTCGCGCGGCGAGGTGTCCGAAGACGGTTCCGATCTGGGATCCCCCATCGACGAAAAGCCTGTTGCGGTTATAGGCGCCGGAGGGCGATTGGGCACGGTGCGCGCTCAGGCTCATTTTCGCCAGATCGCGCTGCACAACAGTATGCGGGTGATGATCGATCCCGAGCTATTCGTGCCGCGTCCCTGGAGCAAATTCGACGAGCACGGACGCCTGGTTCACGAGCGCACGCGCGAACGGCTGCGGGCGTTTCTGGCCGCGATTCCGGATTGGATCAGGACGTGGCGGGCGAGCCCGGTTGGGTCCTAACCTCTAATACCACCCCGCTTCAATCGGACAAGACGCGGAATACTTGGCCCGCCAGCAGCCTAAAATCGGGTGATCGACTCGCCTGATTCCCACTACCCGGCACGCTATTCGTTCGCGGTATCCTACGGAGGGCTTTCGCTGGCGGAGGGCGCACTTGAGCGATAACAACGGTCAGGCCGACGTCCTCATCATCGGCGCTGGAGCTTCGGGCGGCGTGGTGGCCTGGAGGCTTGCGCAGGCCGGTATGAAGGTCGTCTGCCTGGAGCAGGGCGATTGGCTGGACAAGGACGACTACCCGCACAGGCGCGCCGATTGGGAGCTTCAACGGCAAAGGGACTTCTCCGTCGATCCGAACGAGCGAATGCGGGAGGAGGACTACCCGCTAAACGTTCAGGACACTCCGATAAATCCGCTCATGTTCAACGCGGTCGGCGGGAGTACGATCCATTGGAGCGGCCATTTTCCGAGGTTTCGGCCGTCGGATTTTCGCGTCAGGAGGCTGGATGGCGTCGCGGACGACTGGCCGCTCGACTACTGGGAGCTAGAGCCGTACTACGACCGGAACGACGCCTTCATCGGAGTGACGGGGTTGGCTGGCGACCCCGCCAATCCCCCAAGAAGTCCCCGGTCGACGCCACCGCTCGGACTGGAGCGCGCCGGCGAGGCTTACGTGCGCGGTCTGGAAAAGCTGGGTTGGCACTGGTGGCCGTCGGACTCGGCTCTGGTGTCCGAGCCGTTCGGCGATGGGCGCCCTGCCTGCAATAACTGCGGTCCATGCGACCTCGGATGTCCCATAGGAGCGATGTCGAGCGCGCACGTCACCTATTGGCCCAAGGCCGTGGACATGGGGGTCCGGCTCGTTACCCACGCGCGGGTCCGCGAAATCACGGTCAACAGCCGCGGACTTGCGTCAGGCGCGCTCTATTTCGACAGGAACGGCGACATTCAGGAAGAACGCGCGCGCCTGGTCGTTTTGGCGTGCAACGGCGTGGGGACTCCGAGGTTGATGCTCAACTCAAGCTCGTCCATGTTTCCCGACGGCCTCGGCAACTCGAGCGGTCTGGTCGGTAAGAATTTGATGTTTCACCCCAACGCATTTGTTACCGGAATCTTCGAAGAGGACCTCGAATCCTTCCGCGGACCAATAGGCACACTCCTGCACTGCCAGGAGTTTTACGAGACCGACCTGGACAGAGGGTTTGTCCGGGGGTTTCAACTGCAACTGATTCGAGGCGTAGGCCCACTTTCAACAGCGGTGGGAGGGTTTACGGGCAGCCCCGTCCCCTGGGGGAGCAGGCATCACGAGGTTCTGAGAGAACGGTTCTCGCGCAGCCTCACGCTTGGCGTCATGACCGAGGACCTTCCCGAACCGCACAACCGCGTCACCCTGGACCCGAATCTATCCGATGGCGATGGCATTCCCGCGCCGAAGATCGAATACAGGATGAGCGACAACAGCAAAAAGGCCATCGACTTCGGAATCGAGCGCGCGCGGGAGCTCTTCGAGGCCGCCGGCGCGCATACCGTGCTGGTAGACCCTCTGGTTCGAAGATCAGGCTGGCATCTCATGGGGACGGCGCGGATGGGAGACGATCCCGCCGCGTCGGTGGTGGACAAATGGGGCAGGTCTCACGACGTGCCCAATCTGTTCGTCGTCGACGGTAGTTTGTTCGTGACGTGCGCGTCGATCAACCCGACTACAACCATCCAGGCCCTCGCCCTGAGGACGGCTGACTGGATTGACAATAATCATCAGGAGATTCTGTCGTGAGCCGCCCCGCCGGCGATTCGCTAGCGTTGGAGGCGGTGCAATTGCGGCTTCTCACCGACGTTCAGGACCGTTTGATACCGCGCGAGGGCGACATGCCCGGAGCCGGCGAACTTGGCGGGGCGCAGGTCGTCTCAAGCTATCTGTCCGAGCGCCCGGCGCTACATCGGGATATCACGGCCGCTCTTGAGGCCGTCGCGGCAAAGTCGAACGGCCAGGCCACAGCGGAGAGCGAGCCTGCTGCTTTTGCGCGGCTCGAAGACAGCGACACGGACGCGGTGCTTCGACAAGTAGAAGCGGAGATGCCGAGGGAGTTCGAGACCCTCTGGAAACAGACGTACAACTCGTACTACACGAACGAAGCGATACAGCAAAAGCTCGGCGCCGGGGCGCTGCCGCCCCAACCGCACGGCTACGTCATGCCCGCGTTCGACGAATCCAGGCTGGACGCCGTCAAGAAGCGAGCGAAAGGCTGGCGCGACGCCTGATCCGCCGGCCCGCTAATTCAAATGCGCGAGCCTGGGGATGACTTCCTTCGCAAGCAGCGTCATCGAATGAAGCCACTTGTCGTGCGGCTTCCATTCGTGGCCGACCGCCAGCAGGACTCCAAAGCCGCCGACGGCGTCATATAGCCTGCTTAGCTTCTCGACTACGTCGTCGGGGCTGCCCACGACCCATATATGCTCCATCACGTAGTTGAGGTCGATGGCCGAATCGGGCGTATCGGGGTCCTGCTTGAAAATCTCGAAGCCTCTGGCCCGCCTGCCGAGTCTCAGAAAGTAATCCCGGTAGTCGCGGCCCAGCGTGCCTTCGAGCGCCAGCTTTTGGGCCTCCTCGGTCGTATCGGCCACAAAGATGTCGCGGGCGATTCGCCATTCCGAACGATCGGGCGCGGGGCCGCCGTTGCTTGCGCCCGACTCGACCGCGCTCCAGTGCGTTTCAATGATTCGCGCCGGAATGATGTCGCTGCTCATCGGAATCCATCCGCGTTCGCCAGCTACGACGAGCGTGCTGGAATACGGAGTCAGCCCCGCGACGCCTATCGGCGGATGAGGCTTCTGGAACGGTTTCATGTGGACTCCGAGTCCGACGCGGGGATCGGGCTCCGGCACCCTGAATTTGAAGTACTTGCTCTCGTACAAGCCGGGTTTGGGATCGCTCCACAGCTCGATTATCACGTCGAGAATCTCGCGCGACGCCTGCCGGTTTTCCTTCGACTTGGGATCGAATCCGTAGGCTTCCAGGTCACCCGCGAAAACACCGGAGCCGATCCCCCAGTAGAAGCGGCCGCGGGCCATGTTGTCGAGCTGGGCGATCCTGTGCGCCAGCATGAAAGGGTCGTGGTTGGTCAGGCAGTTCACGCCCGTGCCGAGGATGATGTTCTCGGTCAAAGGCAACGCCTGCGCGATCAGAAGGTCCGGCGCGGGAATGTTCTCCCACTCCGCGGTCAGGTGCTCGCCGATCCAGGCCTCCTTGTAGCCCAATTGGTCCGCGATGACGATCTGCTCAAGATCGTCGCGAAGCGTTTCCGCCGGATCTGAGCCGGGAGGATGCATTGGCATCGTAAAAAAGCCGAGGCGCATCGAAGTCTCCTACACGTTTATGACAAGGCTCGCGATACGAAACACAAGAGCCTGATGACGCCCAGCGCCGCGAGGCTCTTTTTCAACCCCCTAGCCGACGATGCTCGCCAGCCGTTCCGCCACAACTTCGGCGTCTCCATCAAGAAGAGTGTTGGGATTGAAAAACACTGTATCTCCCTCTTCGCCGACGACGATGCTTGGATCGCCATCGCGCAGCGACTCAATCACCGACTCGGCCGTCAGCCCGGACTCGGGCTCGAAGTTCAGACACAGAGCGGAAGCGCCGATCAGAGCGCCGGGCGTGGCGGATCCCCTGATTCCCGGTTTGCCCTCCACGACGGCGGCAATCGTGTCGAGCTTCGTCTGCGCAACCGCGATCCGCTCTTCGTGGTTCATCGAAAGCCACCGCCGGAGCGCGTGGACCACCCCTATAACCTCGCCGCGGTCCAGCTTGAACGGACGGCCGATTGACGAGGCGCCGAGCTCGAATCCTATAAACCCCTGTCGAACGGCCGAAGCGACAAGGTCTTCGCGACCGCAGAGGATGCCGCTGGAATGCGGCGATCCGAAGTACTTGGCCCCAAAGCAAACGAGATCGGCTCCCATCTTGGTCCACATGCGCATCCGCTCGATCGGATATATCTGCTGCGCGGCGTCCACCAAAACAGGAACTCCACGGCCATGCGCGATCTCGATGACTTGATCCAGCGGGACGATTCCGTCCACGGAATCAAGGTGTCCGACAAACAGCACCGCGGCGGTATCGGGTCCGATAGCCTCTTCAAGCTGCGCGGGCGTTACTCCGTCCGCGTCGCCGGCCTGAACGAGCGTTGTCCCAACGACCGTCGGCGCGTGCTCGTACTTATAACGCTGCGTCCCCTGGATGACCACTTTGTTCTTCATCCCCTCGGTATGGGGAAGCTTGCTGACTTTCGACTCGTCGTCGCCGGCGATACACGCGGCCGTACCGAGCGCCAGCGCCGCCGCGCAGCCCGAAGTCACGTAGGCTGCGTCGCACTCGAGCAGCTCTGCGATTACGCGGCCGGTCGCCGCAAACAGGTCCTCCATGACGACGTAGTACCGGTTGGCGGCATCCATCGCTTCCCGCACTTCGTCGGGTACCGTCGAGCCTCCCAGCAGCGTCTGATTTCCTCGCGCGTTTATAACGGGAACCAGGCCGAGGTCAGCATAGACTTCGGTTTCGGCAGTCGATTGCGATACTGCAGCCACGAGAATTTCCTCCGCACCGGTACTTATCAAATCGTTTCCGATAGTAGCGCCAATCTTAAATGCCGGAAACTTTGCGGCCCATAAAGCCCTGGCTGTCCGGTGACGGCCCGCAAAACCTCGACCACCGCAAAGCGGGCGGGGCCGCGCCATGGCTCTGCATTACGAGGCCCCGCTCTCAGCGGTACGTGACGCGTAGCCAGGCTTCAGTCAAGCTCACGGTATTGTCCGCCCGGGAAGACCTGCCGTCGATCCAGACGGTCAACTCGTTATCGCCCGGCTTCACCGCGCCGGCCGGGACTTCGTAGCAGCGCCGGTTGGAGCGGTCGCTCAGCTCGGTGGGGTTTGTACAGGTGGTCGCCGACAGCAGACTGCCGTTGATTTGGGCCGCGATTGAGTCGTCGGGCCGGACGCCGTCGAAGCTCAGCGCGAGAACCGTCTGGTCGAGCCGGCCGGCGTTTTGCGCCGCGCTCAAGTCGTCGCCGATTCGCAGTCTGACGGACTTGACCACTTTCATGGCCCGGCCGCCGAGATCAAGCGGGAGCTGCGTCGGATGGCTCGCGATCGCATACGGGCCGACAAACTCCAGTGCCTCGACGCCGAACGCCTTGTCTCTGTAAGCAATGGCCGGCGGAGACGCGATCTCCCGAAGCAACTCGTAGACGGCCGGCTCCGGCCGGCCGTAGCCCAGCATCGGAACGTCCCGATAGTGGTAATTCCATAGGTAGATGCCGTCGGCGCCCGCCCAGTAGATATTGGAAGCGGCGCCTCTCATTGCGGCGTCCGACCCGTCTCCCAGCGCGCCGCAGTTGACGCACGGGTACGCCGGTACGTCGTGGTCGTGCGCCATCTCGACAAGATCTTCCGCCGGACTCGTGTAAGACGAGTAGCCTCCGCCGATTAGCAGTCGATCGACGAGGTCTTCCCGCAGCCACGCTTCAACGTCGATACCCACGCGGAGGCAAGTCTCGACGGTCCCAGGGACCCGCACGCCCAGGAGCATCGGCGTCTCCCGTGTCTCCGATACCCGGTCCACAATGCGGCGCGCGCTCCGCACCAGGTCGGTCATTAGGGGAATGCCTTCCGCGACCTCGCCGCGTTTGAAGAACCACGGCATCCGGAAGAAATTCAGGTCTACGCCGTCGACGTCGTAGCTCTCGGCTGAATGGCGGACCCACCACAGCCGATCCTCGCGCACCTCCGGGACCGAGTAATCGAGGCCCGACCACATCAGGGCCTCGGGCGCGACCTCGAAATCGCCCTTTGGACTCTCGTCGCCGAGCAGCCACTCCGGATGCTCGACCTTGAGAGGATAGATCAGCCGTCCGTGCGGCTTGCCGAAAGCGTCGTGAGTGTCGTTCATACGGATGGAGGCGAATATCTCCATGCCGCTGCGACGCGCGGCCTCGGTCATCACCGGCGTCGGGTCCGTGATGGCCTTGTTAAGCGGAGTCTTAGCCTGTTGGGTCTGCCAGTACGCCGTCTGGCCTTTGCCTTGGGCGATACCCCACATGATGCACCAGGCTACGCTCTTTACGTCAACGTTCACAAGCGGGTAAAGACGCTGTTCCAGAAACGGACCGTGTCCGGCTTTTGCGTCCTCACTAAACGCCAGATCGCCGTCGTCGTCCACGATCAGCCGGCCGCGGAGCTCAGCGGCCCGGAGCCGGGCGTCCCTTCGGCGGTTCCGCAGGCTGCGGGAGGAAGTTGCCATCAGCTAGCCGCGCGAAATATGAATACGGGTTGCGAAATGGCGGCCGATAGCAACGCCGGTCCTGGACGCTCGCAACTCGATGACCTCCGGTAGCCAGGTACTCACCGATGCTCGGCTGAACGTCCTCAACACGCGCACCCTGCTCCGCATTTCACCCGCACAAGTATCAGGTCCATTGGCGATAATACCCCGTGCCCCATCAACAGGATTCGCATCGCCGTACGGCGGGAAGGTTGGCTCAAATGGACCGGGGAATCGTCGTTGACACCAGAAACTCGCCGCATTCCCTGCTGCGTCCGGTCCCAATAACCTCCGCGCGAATCAAAGACGGGTTTTGGACGCCCCGCCGCCGCGCCGTGCGTGAAGCCGGCCTTCCACACCAGTTCGAGATGTGCGAGGCGACGGGCCGGATCGATAATTTCCGGCGGCTTTCGAACGGCAAGGACGTTCCCTTTCGGGGGAGAGTCTTCAACGACTCGGACGTCTACAAGCTCCTCGAAGCCGCGAGCCACGCGCTCGCTGAACGAAGCGACGACAAGCTCGCGGCGGGGACTAACGGCGTGATCGACGCGATAGCCGGCGCGCAGCGCGGCGACGGCTACGTCAGCAGCTATTTCGCGCGGGAGCGCGAGCACCAGCGTTATTCGGACCTGACGACGCAGCACGAGCTGTATTGCGCGGGGCACTTGATTCAGGCGGGCATCGCGCATCGCAGGGCGACCGGCGGCGGCAGACTATTCGACGTGGCAAGACGGTTCGCCGATCACATTTGCGACTCGTTCGGCCCCCACGCGAGCGAGGGAGTAGACGGTCACGAAGAAATTGAGCTCGCCCTCGCGGAGCTCTACCGCGAGACGGGTGAGCACAAATACCTGGACCAGGCGCTCTACTTTCTCGAGGCTCGCGGGCGGGAGCCAAGCCTGATGCCCGTGACGCCGGGCGCGTTCGAGCGCGCCTACTATCAGGACCACCTGCCCGTTACGCATCAGACGGAGGCCGTGGGGCACGCCGTCAGGGCGGCCTATCTGGCAACCGGCATGATGGACGTTGCCCTCGAAGCCGACCGGCCCGACATGGCCCGCGCGGCGGAGAGGCTTTGGGACAGCGCGTTCGAACGCAAGGCATACGTAACCGGAGGGCTGGGCGCGCGGTATGAGGGAGAGGCCTTCGGCGACGATTACGAGCTCCCAAACGAGACCGCCCACGCCGAGACCTGCGCGGCGGTCGGGGGCGTTTTCTGGTCGTGGCGAATGCTCTGCCGCACGGGTGACGCAAAGTACGCCGACGCCATGGAGACTGCGCTCTACAACGGCACGCTCGCCGGGGTTTCGCTGGACGGGACGAAGTACTTCTACATGAACCCGCTCACTTCGCGGGGCGGTTATGAGCGAGCCGACTGGTTCGACTGCGCCTGCTGCCCGCCGAATATCGCCCGCCTGCTGATGAGTCTGCCCGGATATTGCTACTCGACTTCCGAGGACTCTCTCTGGTTTCACCTTTATGTGGCGGGCGGCGTTCGGGCCGAGCTGCCGGACGGCCGGGGCATCGAAGTTGAGGTCGAAACCGGCTACCCGTGGGATGGCGATGTCCAATTGACGGTTGTCAGAGCGCCGGACTCAGCCGTGACTCTCCGAATGCGAATCCCCGGGTGGTGCGACGGCGCGAACTTGAACGTCAATGGCCGAATCGCGCAGCCAGAAGCCGCGGCGGGGACCTATTGCGAAGTAAAGCGCAGGTGGACGCCGGGAGACGTCGTGTCGCTCAGCTTGCCCATGCCAGTGCGCAAACTGTCGAGTCATCCGCGGGTGACAGGCAATTACGGGCGTGCGGCCATCGCTCGGGGGCCGCTGATCTATTGCCTGGAGGCGGTGGATCATCCGGGTATCGACCTTTTCGAGGTCGCGCTTGACCATCTCGACGAATTCGACGTAAGGCGCGACCTCGAGTTGCTCGGCGGCATTACGGTCCTTCGCACTACCGGAGAGCGGCTCGCCGAGCCGGCTAATGAAGGGGCGCTCCACCGAGCCGCAGACTCTGACGCGAACGAGGGGCCGGAGAAGATTCAGATAACTGCTATCCCCTATTACGCGTGGGGCAACCGCGGCGCGCGCGCGATGCAGGTGTGGATTCCGGCGGTCTGAGAAGCGGGCTAGCCAGACCCTAGTTTGCCGGGATCGGGAAAGCCGAGGGCGTCGGCAAACTTCCACTGGAAATCTTCGAGAGCCGACAGCTCCAGGTAACGGACCTTCGGCGGCAGCAGCTCAGCGTTTACGCGAGCTTCCAGCGAGAGCAGCCCCATTCGCGATCCTAGTCCGGCGGCGTTGCCAACCGCGGCGATCTTGCTGGGAGCAACATCGGGAACCAGGCCCACCGCGCGCGCGGCGTTACGATCGATGTAGGTCCCAAAAGCGCCCGCCAGCAGGATTTCATCGAGATCGCCGCCGTCGAGGCCGGCGTCGGCCAGGAGGGCGTTGACGCCGCAGCGGATGGAGCCTTTCGCAAGCTGCAACTGGCGAATGTCGGCCGCGTGAAGGATTACGCGGTCGTCCGATTCGGGCGAATCGCCGAAGAGCAGAAAGTACCCGCCCGTGTCATCGGGAAAAACCCGCCGGGCGAGCGCCGCAGGGCAGTTTTCGCGGGCCTCCTCGGGACGCAGTAGTCTGCCGGTCGGAGCCACCAAACCCGTACGCAGCATCTCGGCTACTACGTCCAGCAGGCCCGAGCCGCAGATGCCCCTGGGGGCGGCGCCGCCTATAACCTCCAGGTGGACGCCGGCGTCATCCAGTCGGACCCGCTCGATGGCTCCCGGGCTCGCCCGCATTCCCTGAATTATCTCGGCTCCCTCGAAGGCGGGGCCTGCGGGAGCGGCGGTGGTGGATATACGGCCGTCAACCGCGAGGGCGATCTCGCCGTTGGTGCCGACGTCGATCATCAACACGTTTCCCTCGCGGTCTTCGAGGCCGGTGGCGATCATCCCCGCCACGATGTCCGCTCCCACATAGCTCGCGATGTTCGGAAAAACGAATACCGACGTTCCGGTGGTCAGGTTGATTCCGAGCATCTCGGTGGTGGTGGTCACCGCGTCGCTGGCGACGCCGACAAACGGGCTGTATCCGAGCTTGCTGGGATCGATGTTCAGCAGCAGATGCGTCATTACCGTGTTGCCCACGAACACGCACTCATAAACATGACGCCGGCTGACCTTGGCCTGTCTGAGCAGGCGGTCGATTATGCCGTTGATCGTATCGACTACGGCGTCGTGCAATATCCTTACGTTTTTGCGGCCCTGCTGAGTGAACGTCATCCGGCTTATAACGTCGCCGCCGTGGTAGGCCTGTCCGTTGAGGTCGGAAGCGACCGCCGCCTCGCCGCCTTCGGCCAGGTCCATTAGCGCGCCCACGATGCTCGTCGTGCCTATGTCGAACGCGATCCCGTACATCTTGTCCCGGGTATCGCCCGGCTCGAACGAGACTGCCCTGCTGCCGACGAGCGTCACGGTGATCGGCCCGCCGCCGGCTTTTTGAGTGACGAATGGCAGCTGACGGAGAGCGTGCAATGACGCGTCGGCGCCACCGAGCAGCGACGCAAGCGCATCCTGGGTCATAGGCCACTCGAAGCTCGCGCTGTGAAGATTGGCCTCTGGAAGCGTTATCACATGCTTTTGAACGTTGGGGTACAGCTTGATATCGCCGAAGTCGGCGGACGTTACGGTCTTCAGCTCGACGCTTACCGCCGGATGGATGTACGTCGCGGACTCGATCAGAGGATGCTGACAGGCCAAACGCCAGCCGGCGGATAGCTGCGCGGGCGAGAGCCGCTGATTATCGGCGCCCGTGGCCGGCGGCGGCTCGTAGCCCTTGACCAGCACCCGGCATTTGCCGCAGGTGCCGTTTCCGGCGCAGACCGTTTCGACTTGAATGCCGTAGAGATAGGCCGCGTCGAGGATCGTGGTGCCCTCGGGAGCCTCGACCTCCATTTCTTCCGGAAGGAAGCTCGCCTTAACCATGCCCTGAGCGTCGGCGGGGCCGGAGTCGACCGATGTGGAGGTCAATTCCTAACGAGCCTCGAATCTGTTCTCAATTCGGAAGTCAATGGCAATCTCGCAAGGCGGCGCGAACGTGACGGCTGCCGGGTCAGGCGGCGCCCTGCTGCTTCTCCGCCTGTTTGGCCTGGCGCGCTCGGAACTCCGCGATCCACCGCATACAGTACTCGTCGAAACCGCGAATCATGTCGGACCCCGAAATCGCCATCCGGATCTGCGTCTGGGCCGCATCGAGAATTGCCGCCGTCAGACCTGCCTGAATGCACATGGCGAGCATCAGCGTGTTCAAAAACTGGCGGTCGGGCATTCCGAACGACAGATTGCTCAATCCTACGCTCGTGTTATTGCCAAGCTCGGTGGCGACCTGTTCAATGCTTTGCAGCGTCGTCAGACCCGTGCCGTGATCAGCGCCGATCGGCAGGATCAGAACGTCGATAATCACGTCCTCGGACGCGATACCGTGCTTGTCGGCTTCGTCGAGCAGCGTGCGCGCTATCTGCAACCGCTCTTCCACGGTCGTCGGCATATTGGCGCCGCCTCTCATGCACATGCCGATCATCGCGACGTCACGGTCTTTTATAGCCGGGAGGAGACGCTTCATATAGGTCTCTTCGGCCGGGACCGAGTTCACCAGAGGACGCCCCTCGGCGACTTCCAGACCCGCCAGCAGCACGTCTATCGTTGACGAGTCGATGGAGATCGGAACGTCGATCACCTCCTGAATCGCCCTCACCGCCGATCGCATGGCCTCTGCCTCGTCCGCGCCGGGGACCCCGACGTTGATATCCACCACCTTGGCCCCCGCCCTTACCTGACGCCTGGCCATTCGCTGAAGATGGCCCCAGTTACCCTCTTTGATGGCTCGCGTGAGCCGCGGCTTGTTGGTTGGATTGATCCGTTCGCCGATTGGACAAAACGGATGGCCGGCGCCGATCAGCACTTCCTTGCCGGTACCTAGTAAGCGGGTTTCCAAGCCAGACCTCCGTGCCATGTTCAGCTAAACGGGCAAAACCTCTGGGATCTCGTCGAAGTGGCGGTCAACGCGGACGAGCGGGTCTGATTCAGCCCTACAATACTTCAGCGCCATGTCATGCTCGAAGCGAGCCGGTCTTTGGGATCGGATACCCAGCCTACTCTGTAAAATTATGCAATGCTAGCATGGTAGCCCCCCTTGGGGGCCGTCGGTTTGCCTCAGCTTGTGGGTAACTCGCCGGGTTGATGCGTTCTGCTGGCGGGCGACTCCGCGTAAAGGGAACCACAATAATGTCTAACGGGAGACGAAATGGCGAGCAAAGCATTACTGAGTGATGCCGAGGTCTCCAGCGGCCTCCTGTCGCAAGTGCAGTTCGAGGTAGTCCCCGCCAAAGGCGCGTTGAGAAGGGTGCTCAGGCATCTGTCGCCTGATTCGAGAATCAGCATTTCGTGCTCGCCGACGAATGGCATTGGTCCCACGCTTCGGCTTCACAAGCGGCTCTCCGACAAAGGCTACCGTCCGATCCCGCACGTTACCGCCAGAGCCATCGAATCCCGCCAGCAGCTTCGTGAAACCATGGATGCGCTCGCCGATTCCAACACTAGAGGAATAATGGCGCTGGGCGGCGATCCCGAAGTGCCGTGGGGGCCGTTCGATTCGTCATTCGCGCTTCTGCGGGAAATCGCCGATATGGGGCGTCGATTCGAATTCGTGGGAATCGCCGGCTATCCGCAGAGCCACCCCGTGATTCCCGACCAGTCCCTGTTGCAAGCGCTGACCGATAAACAGCCTCACGCCACGCATGTAGTAACCCAAATCTGTTTCGACGCCAATGCGACGCTGGAATGGGCGTCGAGAATTCGGGATAACGGAGTTTCCCTGCCGATTTTCATCGGCGTTCCATCGCCGATGAACGCGCTGCGCCTCCTGGAGCTGGCCCGAACATGCGGAGTGTCGGACGCCCGGCGGTTCCTCAAGTCGAAACTCGGCATGGTGGGTCAGTTTTTGAGGCCCTCCTATTCTCCGGACAAGCTGCTTTCGAAATTGAACAGCCCCAAGAACGGACGCGACCTTGGGTTCGCGGGCGTCCACGTGTTTACCTTCAATCAGATCGAGCAAGCTCGGCTTTGGGCCGATCCGTTATTGGAGCGGATTTCACAGCCGGCGGGGGTGCCGTAGGCGAAACGGCGCGGAGTCGATAAAACTACCTTAGACTTACAGACTCGATGATCAGGCGACGTGACGCTCGGGGCGGTTATCGGTGCTCTCAGGGTAGAGTTGAGAGGCCGTGCGATTTAGGGCGAATTGGAGGACTTTAGGTGGCGGCGGATTTCGATTTTGCCAGTACGGTGGAGATACTCCACGAAGCAATAATCGGCGGCGACGCGGAAACCGCGGAGTCGTCAGTTCAAAACTGCATCGACAACGAAATCGACCCCAAGATGATCGTCAACGACGGAATGCTGCCGGCGATGGACGTGGTAGGCGAGAGATTCCGGCGCAACGAGTACTACGTACCCGAAGTATTGATGTCCGCCCGCGCCATGAAGACGGGCATGGCTCTTGTACAACCGCTGCTCGCGGCGTCGGGGGCCGAGCCTGTCGGAATCGTAGTCATCGGAACCGTTAGAGGCGACCTTCACGACATCGGAAAGAACCTGCTCGGAATGATGCTCGAAGGCGCCGGATTCGTCGTCTACGACCTGGGCATCGACTGCGACGCGCAAAAGTACATAAACAAGGCCAAAGAGACCGGTGCGAACATAATCGGACTGTCCGCGCTTCTAACCACCACGATGGTCTACTTTCCAACCGTCGTCCAGGCGGTCAAGGACGCCGGGCTGGGGGACAAAGTGAGCGTGATCGTCGGAGGCGCGCCCGTAACGCAAGACTGGGCCAATGAGGTCGGCGCGCACGGATACGGCGCGGACGCCGCCGCGGGCGTGGCCCTGGCCAAGCGGTTGATGGGGATGGAAGTGCGGGAGACGCCCGAAGAAGCGGCCAGGCGGCTGCTGCTCGAGGCCAGAGACTTGTTCGAAGTCGCAATCCGTCGTGAAGATCCTCAACAAATAACCGATGAAACGGAAGCGGCGAGAGACGTGGCGCTCGAGGCGCGGCAGATGGGCGCCGACGACGCGGCTATCCAGCGGCTGCTGGAAGCCATGGACCGGGAAGTAGCGCGATATCAATAAGCCCGTGTGGGCAAACCGCTCCCCGGCGCGCCACAATAAAATACGATAGAAGAAGCGGACACCGGCATGGCGTTAACGCCTGCGGGTTTGGGGGCGACGGCGATCGGAGGTGCCAATGGCCAGCGTAATTAGCTCGAAGCGCAGCAACGGCGAAATGACCCCGCGGGAACGCTTCGTCGCCGCGATCAAGGGCGAGCCAGTCGACCGCCGGGCGGTGGGAAACATCACTTCCTCGGCCACCTACGAGCAGATGCGCAGGACCGGACACGAATGGCCCAAGGCGCATACCGACTCCGAAGAAATCGCCGGCCTGGCTTCTCTGAGCTACACCGATTTGGGCTATGACACGGTAATGCCGTACTTCGGCCTCGTTCACGGAGCGGCGGCCCTCGGAGCGGCGGTCGAGTGGGGCGAAGACCCGTTCGTCGTAACAGACGGCAAGATAGTTTCCGGGCCGCGGATGCCGGCTTGCAAGCAGCCGCCGCACTGGAGCGGTCCGGACGAGGCCGAAATACCCGGCGACTTTCTGGACCGGCCGGAAGCCAAAGCGATAATCGACGCGATCAAAATCCTTCGAAAGCGTCATCCGGATGCGTGTGTCGTCGGCAAGGTAATGGGCCCGTGGACGCTTTCGTATCACATGTTTGGCGTCCAGGACTTTCTGCTCAACATCATCCTGAAGCCCGATTGGGTTCGCGGGTGCCTCGATGTTCTCAAGGACGCTTCGGTGATGTTTGCCAACGCGCAATTCGAGGCCGGAGCCGATGTATTGACCCTCGCCGATCATTCCACCGGCGACCTGGTGCGTGCGGAGACCTACCGCGATTTCCTGATGCCGGTTCATCGGGAAATCGTCCCGCGGATTGATGGTCCCGTTATGCTCCACTGTTGCGGCAACACGCTGGACCGGATGAAATACATCAAGGAAGCCGGCTTCGACGCGTTCCATTTCGCGTACGAGAACGACCCTCACGAATCCAGGAAGGAAGTAGGCGATTTCCCTCTGGTCGGTAACGTGAGCAACATAATCACGCTAATGAACGGCGACCCCGAAGCTATCAGGGCCGAGGTCAAGAACGTGTATCGCGCGGGCATCGACGTGGTCTCGCCCGAGTGCGCCGTGCCTCCACAAGTCACTGACGCAAGCCTGAAAATGATTGCGGATACGGTGTTGGAGCTAGACGCGCAGGAGAAGGCGGGCATCGAGATCTAGACCGTGACGCCACTGCCCACACGACTCCCCGTCCCGACCGGCGTTCGAAGGGCCTGAGTTGAACGTAACCATCGTTTACGGATTCCTGGGCTCCGGCAAGACGACGTTTCTGCGAAGCCTCATCCCCAAGCTGGCCGCGCGCGAGCGCGTCGCCGTGCTCGTGAACGAAATGGGCGAGGTCGGCATCGACGGCACGGTTCTGGAATCCGACGAAATGAACGTGCAGATGCTGCCAAACGGCTGCATCTGCTGCGAGCTGCGCGGCGACCTCTTCCTCGCCCTGAAGGAGCTTGAAACCAGATTTCATCCGGAACGGCTCGTCATCGAACCCACCGGTCTGGCGGCTCCAAACCAGATCGACGAGGTCTTCGCCGCCGGCCAAATCGCCGAATTCGCCTCGGTCGACTCACGCGCCACAATTCTCGACGCCAATAAATACGAGCTGGCGAGCCGCGCGTTTGGCAAGTTCTTTCAAGATCAGATATCGCAAGCTTCCCTGGTGCTGATAAACAAAGCCGATCTAGTGGACGAGGAAGAGCTCGACCGCGCCCGCGGATTCGTGAGAGGCCTCAATCCGGCCGGTCAGATGTACGTGACCACCTACTGCGACGTGGACCCCATGCTCATATTCGGCGCAAACGGCGCCGCCGGTTCGAAGCCCGACGCCGACGGCGAGCACGATCACGACCATGAAGTCGCCGACTCCACCCAGGGCATGGAAACGCTATCGATCCAACCCCCGAAAATGGAGCGGCCACGGGTCGAGGAGTTTCTCGAGTTGCTGGGTGAGGGCAAGTTCGGCGACGTGGTGCGAGCCAAAGGGTTCATCGAAACCGGCGAGGGCATGGTCCGAATCGAGTACGTCATGGGCAGTTGGGATATTCACGACTTTGGCGCTGCCGATCCCCGCGTTGAATTCATCGGCACGGGCCTGCTAGACAGAGCAATCGAGGAAGCGCTGCGCTCGCGTTGAAGCCGCCGGCCTAGGTGTGAGGCCCGTCAGTTAGTCCGACGTATCGGCGTAGAGATTGCCGGAACGAGCCAAACTGGCGGCCAGGGACGCAATCGCGGACCCCTCATTCGCCATAAAGTCAATTTCCTCGACCGACGAGCGCAGGACCGCCGGAACCGCGGGCGCTCCGATTCCGAGCAGATCGGGCTCTTCCGTGGAACCGGACGGAGAAATGTCGACCAAAAAGAAACCGGAATTGCTCTTGCTGCGCATTTCGGACGCGGTCCCGGTCTTGATCTCGGAAACGGTCTTGCCCGATCCGAGCAAAAGATACCGCCCCGCACCGGGTGAAAAGAACTGGAACAGCGTGCTTTGAGCGGCGATTGCCGCAATCGTCACAAGACCTTGCCACCGCTCCCCGCAAAAAGATTCCAGATCGCCGTCGTAGTCCGCCGGGACGAAGCCGTCCGCCGCGAACGCTTTTTCCAGCTTCAGGAACTCCGCGAAATGCGCTCGCGGCCGGCTTCGTAGGCTTCTCAGCACGCTCCTGGTCTGCGACACCGTGCAGTGCAATATTCCACGAATCGCCGGCCCTCGCCCCCTGGTCTGCAATCCGTGGCAAAGCGCTCCGAACGTTTCTAGGGCTTCGCGGTGATTTAACGCAATACGCGCCGCGAAGTCCTTCCGTTCGTCGCGGGAGTCAGAAGCCTCGAACGCCTCCAGCAACTCACGGCTCGAACGAATCAGCCGGTACGCGCTCCATCTGGAGTAGTCCTCGAAGAAAGCGAAGTCAGCTTGCAGGCGGTGTTCGAGCGTCCACCAGACGGCGCTCTGGTCCGAATCACTCACCACTGGCTATCTCGCCCTGCAACATCTCCGACCTTTCACCTTGCCGAAATACGATTTCGTAGCGCCACGACTCCGAGAGGACTTGCTCGCCAACCGCATCCAGTACGCGGGTAATCTCGCGAGCCACGTCCCCAGGAGCCTTGTCGGTCTCCTTGAAGGAGACGACTTCCATTTCCGGGCCGTGGATGCTGGGCAAGTCGATGATGATCTTCAATACGTGGTCCGTAATCTCAAACGCGCCGAGCCGAAGACCCCAAAAAACTTGCTTCGTCGTGACAATGAGCGGGATAACCACCGAATCGAAGTAGGTCGTGCTCCAGCGGATGGCCGCTCCGGCGTACTTGACCGGTGGTTTGTCGGGATTCCAGTCGGGGCCTGATTCGATCCATTCGCCCTTTTGATCGATCAAAGGCGCAGACTCCATTCACCTGAAAACAGCTTGCACGGGGCCATCCGTTCAGACGGCTCTAACGAGTGTACCTATCTATGCCGAAACTGGTCACGCCGGAAGCCGCGACCGGCCTTTGATGTAAGTGGCGGCCAGTTTGCGGCGTCGATCTGGCTTGACAAGCGAAGCAGGCCGAATTGAACTAGGATTCGTCGAACGGAAATGTAAAACGAGGGGCGCCGGCGGGACTCCAGCCGGGCGGTCCTGTTTCCCGTTCGCCGGTGGAGCTAGATACGCCGTATTCCGACAGAAGGAGAAACCGATGGATCGACCCTGGCACTCCCACTTCGATCTCGGCGTCATCCTGGGAATGATGTTCCCGGAGACGGGCGATGGCGAAGGTCCCGTTCTCGAACGCGCCAAGCAGGTATTCGAGGACGAGTTCTTTACCATCCTCGAAGTAACCCATATCAAGGACCGCGAAGTCCGGGAAGACTTGCGGGCGATGGCCGCTCTGTCGGACACGAAGCTCGGATTCCGCGCCCAGGTCCCAATTCTGAATACTGGACAAAATCTGGCGGCTCTCGACGAAGGCAAGCGCAAGGCCGGCGTCGAGAACGTGAAAGAGTCGCTGGACGAGTCGCTCGAACTAGGATGCGTCGCTTTTTCCCTGATGGATGGACGGGACTCGTACCCGGGCGAAGCGGACAAATGTGAAGCTATCGACGCACTCGAGCGGTCGCTCATCGAGATATTCGCCCACGCCCGCGCGCGAGCGAACGGAGGCGAGCCGATCCCGATTTCGCTCGAGCAATTCGACCAGGTCGTCGACAAGAAATCGATCATCGGCAAAACCGAAGACGCCGTCGCGCTGACGGCGCGCATGAGGGACGAGTATCCGTCGTTCGGCCTCCTGGTCGACCAGGGCCACCTGCCGCTTCTCTACGTGCAGCCCGACGAGGTTTTCCGGGCTTTGGGCGAGATGACGTTTCACGTGGATGTAGGAAACTGCGTGCGGAGGCCGGGCAGGACCAACTTCGGCGACACCCATCCCCGATGGGACTTCCCGGGCGGTGTAAACGGAGTCGACGAAACCCGCGAGTTTTTGCGCGCCATGGCTAACACAGGCTTCTTTGAGCGCAAGTCGCCCACGCCGCGCCCCATTGTGACCATGGAAATCAAGCCGTTCGACGGGGAAGACCCCGACCTGGTTCTGGCGGGATCCAAGCGCATATTCCAGGAAGCCTGGGCAACGTTGTAGACATACGAAAGACGCCGCGTCCGGAATCGATAGGGAGATTGTGACAATGCTGGTAAAGAGCATCGACGAGAATTCAGCCTATTCCGACCAAAAGCTAAAGAAGAACAACCTCTTCGATAGAGAACGCATGTTCTGCGATGTCTACTGCTTCGAGCCGGGACAGGAGCAGCGTGTCCACGATCACGGCGGCGCCGACAAGTTCTACTACGTGCTCGAGGGAAAAGGTACGTTCATCGTTGACGACCTGCGCCAGGAGCTGGGCGAAGGCGAGCTGATACTCGCTCCGGCAAGATCGGTCCACGGAGTCATCAACGACTCCGGCGAGCGGCTGCGGTGTCTCGTGGTCATGGCGCCATCTCCAAACGTGTAGGTCCGTTTCCAGCGTCTTGCGTCCGAACGGCCGATCTCAGCTTGCGGCTTCGCCGGTTTCGGCGGCGGACGCCGGGCGTGCGTTGAAAGTACCGATATCGAGGGTTCGGACATGTCGTTGACTAAACTGATTCTTCGCTCGTCGGTCTTGATTGACGGCACGGGGTCACCCGCCGTCAGGAATGCCGAGGTACTCATCGAAGACCACGTTATTCGGTCGGTGGGGAAATCCGGCGAACATCCCACGACAGGCTGTGAAGTCGTCGATTTCGGCCAGGCGACGATACTTCCCGGTCTGATCGATGGTCACGTCCACCTGCAATTCGACGCGGGGCGGACCACCGAGGGGATCATACGCCGGCACGTCGCGGCCACCGACGCGCAGCTCGCGATGCGGGCTCTCAGCCACGCCCAGAGCGCGCTGGCGGCCGGCGTAACGACGTTACGCGACTGCGGCGGACGGATGGCCCTGAACGTGCAGGTGCGCGACACCATCAACTCAGGCGAGGCGGTCGGGCCGCGATTGCTCGTTTCCGGCGCTCCCATAACCACGACTTCGGGGCATTTGCACTGGTGCGGACTTATAGCCGACACGGCGGACGAGGTCCGCGTCGCGGTGCGGCGCATGGTCGTGGCGGGCGCGGATTTCCTTAAGGTCATGGCAACCGGCGGGGGCATGACTCCGATATCTAATCTCAAGAGGCCCCAATACTCGCTGGAAACCCTCACGGCGCTCGTGCAAGACGCCCACCGGCTGAACAAGCGAGTCGCCGCGCACACGCTGGCGGCTGATGGTTGCGAATACGCGATCGACGCGGGCGTCAATACATTCGAGCATTTCCGATGGACCGGCGACGACGGATTCGACTACCGTCCCGACGCAATCGACAGGATGAATCCGCAAACACAGTCCATCAACGCCACTTACACGGGACCCGACCGCGGTCGATTCGCCGGCTTCGATTCCCTTGACGCCATGCCTTCCGAATCGATCGTTGAACTTCGCGACCAGTATGAGTCTTATCGAGACGCGTCCAGCCGCGGCGTATCGGTGACCTCGTCGAGCGACGCGGGAGTCGCAAACGTGGAATTCGCCGACTTCGCTCTAAGCGTAATAGCTGGCATGGTCGCGCTTGACGACACCTCCGAGGGCGCCATACGCCGGGCGACGTCCGCGCAGGCCAAAGCGCTCGATCTCGAGAGCGAAATCGGCTCCGTGGAGCCCGGCAAGCGCGCCGACGTGCTGGTCGTCGAGGGCGACGCCTCCGAGAATATCTTTGCGCTTCGCAAGCCGAGTTCCGTCTACAAAAACGGCGTCGAGGTGTCGAAGGGCGGGCGACTCCTCACCGTAAGCGCTGCGGGCGCAGTCCGCAATTGCGACTGATGGGATAGCTCTGAGCGATGGTAGCGGAGCAGGTGGAATTGGGAAGACTGCAATGAAAAATCTGGACGGCGCCACCGCGATCGTAACGGGCGCGGGGCGAGGGATCGGACGAGCCATCGCGCTGGCGCTCGCCGCCGAAGGCGCGAATCTGGTCCTGACCGCCCGTACCGAATCGGAGATTGGCCAAACAGCCTCCGCCGCGCGCGAGATCGGCTCGCGAGCCTTGGCGATTCCCGGAGACGCGGCTTACCAGGAGACGGCGTCCGCCGTCGTCAAGGCCGCGACAGACGAATTCGGGCGGGTGGACGTCCTTATCAACAACGCCGGATTCGCTATCACGTCGCCTGCCTACAAGACCGACGTGAACGATTGGGACCGGGTAATCGCGGTAAACCTGCGTGGACCTTTCCTCTTCGCGCGGGCCGTTGCGGAGCAAATGGCTGAGCGCCGCTCGGGGGTGATCGTTGGCATATCGTCGGCGGCCGGTCTGAGAGGCGCGCCCGTCCACTCCATGGGAGCCTATGCGGCGTCGAAGTTTGGACTGGTCGGTTTCAACGAGTCCCTGGCGGAATCGCTGCGCGAGTTCGGGGTGCGTGTATTCACTGTATGCCCCGGCCCCGTAAGCGATGCCGGCGCCAGCGCGCGGACGACGCCGGCCAGCCCGAGTCCACGCTCGGTAACGTCCGCCGACGTAGCGAACGCGGTGATATTTGCCGTAAAGAGTCTTCCGCTGGCGGCCAGCGGAAGAGTAATCGACCTCTATCAGCCCACTTTCTAGCGGCCAGACTGCGTTTTAGTTACCCGCAATAGTCGCCGTATGCCTCTATCAGTTGCTCCACGTAACCGATCTGGTCCTCGTGCCTGATGGCGGCCATTCGATTGAAGTCGGCTTCGATTTCTGACACCGTGCCGGTTTTTCCCTGCATGCCCCACAACGACTGCCAGATAAATATCGACAGATCGAAGGCCCTGGCCTCGGCGTTGTAGCACGACCTCTCACTGCGGCCCAGGCGACCTTGGCGATCGTCGAAAGCATGCTGGCCCTCGTGCGCAAGAACCATCGCCACCACATAATTCGACTCTTCCACCACTTCCGTGTCAATGTGTATGGCTCCGGAAAGGCTAAAGTATCGCCCGAGTGATCCACGCATACTTGTAACCGTTATCTCGCTTCTGGAGGCCACCAGAACTTCATAGACGACCTCGAGTTGAGGGATCTTCGCTTGAAGAAGTCTGAGGACCAGCAATCCGGAATCAATGGATCCAGGTTCCTCGCGTAGTTCCTCTGGCAGTTCGACTTGCAAGTCGGGGTCTTGGATAACGGGTCCAAGACCGAGATCGCTCGCCCACGGAATCTGGGACTCATTCGGTTGAGATACTTGAATATTGATATCAGGCGCGCGACCATAACGACCATAACCCACCCGAGGATTGCTCACCGCCTTCCCGACGATGCTCCCAATTGGCACGCTTTCCCCGAATAGCGGAGCGACCAACGTCGCGCCGACGAGTGTAATCACCAGGGTGATCACTCCGGCGACTATAAAAAAAGGTAACCGCGTCACGAGATGCTTACCTGTGTACGTGCGAGCCATACCTTGTTGATCCAGTATACGAGTCGCTGCAACCACTCGGCGGTTGGGGGGCGGATTATCGTGCGGCGCGCCGCCGTATGCCGCACCGGTCAGCCCCGCCGGCGGGCGATGTAGTGCGGGCTTACGCCAAGGAAAACGCCCGCCGATTCCATTAGAGATTCGGATAGCGTCGGATGCGGGTGAATCGTCAGTTCGAGGTCTTTCACACGCGCGCCCATCTCGACGGCCAGAACTCCTTCCGCGATCAGCTCTCCGGCGCCCGGTCCGGCGATGCCCATGCCGAGAATGCGTTCGGTTCGGGGTTGGACGATGAGCTTGGTAATCCCGTCTCGCCGACCGAGCGTTGCGGCGCGACCGGAGGCAACCCACGGATAGGTGGCTACTTCGATTCGGATGTTCGCTTCGGCGGCCTCGGTTTCGGTCAGACCGCACCACGCGATCTCGGGATCGGTGAAAACCACTGCCGGGATCGCGCTCGGATCGAATACGGTCGGACGCCCGGCTATGGCGTCTACCGCAACCCGGGCCTCGCTGGTGGCCTTGTGCGCGAGCATCGGCTCCCCGGCGACGTCGCCAATCGCGAAGACGCTGGCCTCGGCGGTCCGGCGCTGGCCGTCGGTCACGATGAACCCCTGATCGGAAATCTGGATGTCCGTGGACTCGAGCCCAAGATTCTCCGAGTTGGGTCTGCGTCCTACCGCAACCAGGACTTTCTCGTACTCGCCGCCGGATTCATCGGACGCGGGGGAGAGCTCGACCTTGAGGCCCTCGCCATGCTCGTCTACAGCGACGACCTTGGTATCCAGAAGAATGCGATCGAGATCGCCTTCCAGCCGTCGTTGCAGCACGTCGACCAGATCGCGGTCGACACCCGGAAGAAGCCCGGAAGTCATCTCCACCACGGTTACGCTCGTTCCAAGCGCCGCGTACACCGTTCCAAGCTCCAGGCCTATGTAGCCGCCGCCAACCACCAGCAGGGAGCCCGGCGCGTCGTCGAGGGCGAGCGCCTCGGTGGAATCCATCACTTTCGGAGAATCGAGGTCCAGCGCCGGGACGGTCGCCGGCCGCGAGCCGGTCGCCACGATCGCGTAATCGAACTCGACCCGCACTTCTTCTCCATCGGGC
Organism: Chloroflexota bacterium; assembly: GCA_965218195.1. Taxonomy (GTDB): domain Bacteria; phylum Chloroflexota; class UBA11872; order UBA11872; family VXNJ01; genus JAPOVO01. The sequence continues at coordinate 2,064,768 of OZ244593.1, read as the reverse complement.
GTAACCACGGCCAGCGAGCGCGCGTCGAGGAAGCGCGCCCGCCCCTGAATGTAATCGACCTTCCTGCGGTCTCTCAGCATCCCAAGTCCGCTGGTCAATTGCCTTACGGTCTTGTTCTTCCAGCCGCGGAGCCGCTCTAGGTCGATTTCGGGCGGCCCGAATCTAATCCCCAATTCCGCGGCGCGTTCGGACTCGCGTATCACGCTGGCCGCATGAAGCAGTGCTTTCGACGGGATACAGCCGCGATACAGGCAAACTCCGCCAGGATTCGGTTCGGTGTCGACGAGCGTGACATCCATGCCAAGGTCCGCCGCGTGGAACGCCGCCGGGTACCCGCCGGGTCCGGCGCCGATCACCGCGACGCGAAGTCTTTCGGCTGCCTGACTCAAAGGGCTGCGAGCCTCCGGTGTTCTATCGCGCCAGCCAGCCGCTCAGCTTTCGAGCGCCAGCGGCTGAGGCTCGCCGAGCGCTTCGACGATCCAGTGAAGAAATCTCGCTCCGTCGGCGCCGTCTATGGCGCGATGGTCGAACGAGAGCGAAAGCGGCGCGATCAGTCTGGGCTCCAGGCCGGATTCACCGTACACGGGCCGCCTTTCCGCTCTCCCGACTCCCAGAATCGCAACGTCGGGAGCGTTGATTATCGGAGTAAAGTGGCCGGTGCCGAGACCGCCCAGATTGGTTACCGCGATGTTGCCCCCCTGTAATTCCGAAAGCGAGAGCTTGCCCGATCTCGCCTTTTCGGAGAGCTGGACCAGTTCAACCGATATCTCAATTATGTTCTTCCTGTCCACGTCCCGGACCACGGGCACAACCAGGCCCCGGTCGGTGTCGGCTGCGACGCCGATATGGAAGTAGCGCTTCAAAACGATCTCCCGCCTGGCGGCATCGAGGCTCGCGTTGACCATGGGGAACGCCTCCAGCGCCGCCGCGACGACTTTGATGACGATGGCGGTGATCGTCAGCTTGCCGCCAGCCGCTTCCGCCCTCGGCTTGTAGCGTAAACGCAACTCTTCCATCTCAGTAACATCGGCCGATTCGAACAGAGTTACGTGAGGGATGGTCGACGCGGACTGTCCGACATGCTCGGCGATGGTTCGCCTGATCCTGCTCATCGGTATCCGTTCGACCGGGCCAAATTCGGAAAAGTCGGGCAGAGGCCGGACGGTTTCCGCGGCAGGCCCGGGAAAAGCCCGCGTCCGGGAATGTAGCTTTACGTCCTCATCGGAGATGCGGCCGCCCGGTCCGCTGCCTTCTACCCGCCGAACCTCCACGCCGATTTCGCGCGCAAATGTCCTCGTCGACGGCGACGCGAACACCGGAATCCCGCCCTGGTCGCTCGCGGGAATATGCGGCGCCGGAGCCGCCGGCAAGGCTGGGGCGGGTCTCGCGATTTCCGACGAAACCGGCTTTGGCTCCGCCATGATTGCACCGCGGCCGGCCGGTTCGGCCGAGCGGGCAGCCACCTCATGCGAGTCCGTCTGCCGCTCGCCGTCTTTCGATTCATCGAGCGTCAGGATTACCTGCCCGACCTTGACGGTGTCGCCGGCGCTCACCGCGACGCTTGACACCGTTCCTTCGAGAAACGAAGGGACTTCAATCGTCGCTTTCTCGGTCTCGATTTCGATGATCGGGTCGTCTCTGAGTATGCGATCGCCTTCGCTCACAAGCACCGACAGGACATCGGCTTCCTCGATGTTTTCGCCGAGTTCCGGGAGCTTGACGTCGGTCGCCACGGTTCTAACCGGCGAGGTCCGGAGATTCCGCCTGGCCGTCAGACATGAAACGGGTTCGGCTTGAGGGGATCAATATCCAGTTCCTCTAGCGCTTTCTTGACGACTTCAAAACCGATCTCACCCTTGCGAGCGAGCGCCGAGAGCGCGGCCAGGGTTACGTATCGAGCATCGACCTCGAAGAAGTCTCGCAATCCCTCGCGCGTATCGCTGCGGCCGAATCCATCGGTCCCCAGGGACATCATGTGGCCGGGGACCCATTTGGCGATGGAATCGGGGAGACTCTTCAGATAGTCCGACGACGCCACGACCACGCCGGAATTCCCGGACAGGCATTCGGTCACATAGGGCATTCTGGCCGGCTCGCCCGGATGCAGAAGATTCCAGCGTTCGATCTCAAGCGCCTGACGCCGCAATTCGTTATAGCTGGTAACCGACCATACGTCCGCCGCAACTCCAAATCGCTCGCGCAGCAGATGCTGCGCCTCGATGACCTCGTTCAAGATCGCGCCGCTGCCAAGAAGCTGGGCTCGTGGCCCGCCGCCCGTTCCCTCCGAAGATCGAAAGCGGTACATGCCCTTGAGGATTCCATCCCGAACGTCAGGGCCGTCGGGCATTGCCGGATGCAGGTAGCTCTCGTTGGTAACAGTCAGGTAGTAGTAGATATCCTCACCTTGTTCATACATGCGGCGGATGCCTTCGCGAACGATCACCGCAATCTCATAGGCGAACGCCGGGTCGTACGACTTGCACGTGGGAACGACCGAGAACAAGACGTGGCTGTGGCCGTCTTCGTGCTGAAGTCCCTCGCCAGAGAGCGTCGTGCGTCCGGCGGTGGCCCCAATCAGGAACCCCCTCGCCCGCGAGTCCGCCGCGGCCCATAACAGGTCGCCAACGCGCTGGTAGCCGAACATCGAGTAATAGATGTAGAACGGAATAGTGTGCAGACCGTAGTTGGCGTAGGCGGTCCCGGCGGCGATGAACGACGACGCCGATCCGGCTTCGGTAATCCCTTCTTCCAGGATCTGGCCGTCGGTCGACTCCTTGTAATAGAGCAGGCTGTCGGAATCCACCGGCTGATAGAGCTGACCGACCCGCGAATAGATTCCAACCTGCCGGAAAAGGGCCTCCATGCCGAAGGTGCGCGCTTCGTCCGGGACGATAGGCACTATGAGATCGCCGATTACAGGGTCTCGGAGAAGCTTCGAAAGCACTCTCACGAACGCCATTGTCGTCGAGGCCGTGCGATCGCCGGTGCCCGCATAGAACTCATCAAGAGCGGTGTCGTCGAAAGCGCCGATGGAGGGCGCCTCCGGCCTTCTGAACGGCACGTACCCGCCGAGTTCGCTTCGCCGCTCGTGCAGATATTTCATCTCGGGACTTGCGTCGTCTGGCCGGTACAAAGGCGCGGTTGCGATCTCCTCGTTGGATAGCGGGATCTTGAAACGATCGCGAAAGATGTGCAGCTCGTCCTCATTCAGCTTCTTCTGCTGATGGGTGATGTTTCTGCCTTCGCCGGCTTCCCCAAGCCCGTAGCCTTTTATCGTTCGAGCGAGGATCACGGTAGGCGAATCTTTATGGTTGACGGCCGCGGAATAGGCCGCGTGGACCTTGAGGGAATCATGACCGCCCAGTCGCATGAACCAAAGCTCGTCGTCGGTCTTATCCGCGACCATTTCGAGCAGCCGCTCGTCGACTCCGTAGAAATGCTCCCGAATGTAGCCTCCGCCGGCGACGATGTACTTTTGGTATTCGCCGTCAATGACCTCGCCCGCTCTCTTTGCCAGCAGACCGTCGTGGTCTTTGGCATAGAGCGGGTCCCAGTCGGAACCCCAGATGACCTTTATCACGTTCCAGCCCGCGCCGCGGAAGATGGCCTCCAGTTCCTGAATGATGTTGCCGTTTCCACGCACCGGCCCGTCCAGACGCTGCAAATTGCAGTTGACCACCCAGATCAGGTTGTCGAGCTTCTCGCGCGACGCCAGGGTAACCGCGCCCAGGGCTTCCGGAGAGTCACTTTCGCCGTCGCCCAGAAAAGCCCATACGTTGGCGTCGGTCGGCTCCTTCAGTCCACGGTCCTCCAGATAACGCATGAACCGCGCCTGGTAAATGGACATGATCGGACCGAGTCCCATCGACACCGTGGGAAACTGCCAGAAGTCGGGCTTAAGCCACGGATGAGGGTACGAAGGCAGCCCGCCGCCTTCGGCAAGCTCCCGCCTGAAGTTCTGAAGCTCGTGAGTTGAAATCCGCCCTTCGAGAAACGCGCGCGAATAGATTCCCGGCGACGAATGTCCCTGGAAATAGACCAGATCGCCTCCGCACGGATGCTCGTTCCCCCGGAAGAAATGGTTGAATCCGACTTCGTACAGCGTTGCCGCCGACGCGTAAGTGGAGATGTGCCCGCCGATGCCGTCGTATTTTCGATTGGCTTCGACCACCGTGGCCATCGCCGTCCAGCGAAGCACGCGCCTTATCGCCCGCTCTTGCTCCAGGTCCCCGGGGTAGGGCGGCTGCTCTTCGGGCGCAATGGTATTTACGTAGGGAGTCTGGACGTTGACGGGCAGCGCGACGCCGTTCTTCTGGGCGTGAATCTGCAATTCGCGGAGTATCCGCTCAACCTGGTCCGCGCCGCGAAGCTGCAAAACGTCTCGCAGCGATTCGATCCAGTCCCTGACTTCGAGGTCCCGGACCGCCGCCTGGCCGTCGACGTTATGCGCGGCGGGAATCGTGCTGACCATTATTCCGGATTCAACTGGAACTCATCGGAGAGCCGCCTCGGACACTACTCAATTCCGACCCAGCCGAATCCACACCCGGTCCGAGCAACAGACGCCGCCAAGCATGAAAACGAATCCACGCTGCATCGATACATGCCTACATCTTACGAGAGACAAGCGGAAATTGAAGCACGCCGCGCGACGCGCTCGTAAGTCCAGGCGATCTACGCGCTACTATTGACACGCAATGAACGCCGAGAAGTCCACAGACTCAATCCTCCTGCATCGATTCGGGTTGATCGAATACCTGACCGCATTCGACTGGCAGCGGCGGCGGGCCGAGTCAGTGCGCGCGGGGCGGTCGCCTGAGTGTCTGGCGCTGCTTGAGCATCCACCGGTCTACACGATGGGAGCGCGGGGGGGACGCAAGAACCTGCTGGCGCCTTCCGAGCTTCTCGAAGCGCGCGGCGCCCGGATCGTTGACGTTGACCGGGGCGGCGACATTACGTTCCACGGACCGGGGCAACTTATCGCTTATCCGATACTGAATCTTCGCGAGCGCCGGATTCCGCCCACCGATTACGTGAGATCGCTCGAATCGACGTTGATCAGAACGCTGGATACGTTCGGCATCGCCGGCGGCCGCATGAAAGGCAAACCGGGGATTTGGGTCGGTGGCGCAAAGATAGCCGCGCTCGGAGTGCGTATCCAGCGCGGCGTCACGAGCCACGGCATAGCGCTCAACGTGACGACGGACTTGAACTGGTTCGAAGCGATCGTTCCGTGCGGCTTGCCCGATGCGCCGGTAATTTCAATTAGCAGCCTCGCCGGAATTGCCCCCTCGATGCGCGAGGTCGAGGACGCGTTCGCGGCGGCCTTTTCAGAGCTGTTCCAGGTCGATCTGGTCGAAGTACCGGAATATTCGGAGCCCGCCGTTCAAGCCGGTGTTGGCAATGGCCGCTGAAGTGCGCCTGCCGAAGCCTCCGTGGCTCAAAGCCAGATATCCGGGCGGCGAGCGGTTCGATCATCTAAAAAGGCTCATGCGCAAGCACGAGCTGCACAGCGTTTGCGAGGAGGCCCGCTGCCCTAATATCGGCGAATGCTGGAACGCGGGAACGGCCACCTTCATGATTCTCGGCGACACCTGCACCCGCGCCTGCGGGTTTTGCGCGGTAACGTCGGGACGCCCCCAGGCCATCGATCTGCTGGAGCCGCTCAGGCTGGCGAGGGCTGTTGAAAAGCTGGGCCTCGACTACGCCGTAATCACGTCGGTCAACCGCGACGACGAGCCCGACGGCGGCGCGTCGATCTTTGCGGCGTGCATCCGGGCGATCAGAAATCGCACCCCTTCCTGTCAGGTGGAGGTGCTGATTCCGGACTTTCTTGGCGATTGGGACGCGCTCGCCACCGTGGTGCGCGCAAAGCCGGTGGTGCTAAATCACAACACCGAAACCGTGCCCCGGCTGTATCGGATTGCCAGACCGAAGGCGCGTTACGAACGTTCGCTCGAGCTCATCCGTCGGGTGAAGGAAACAGACCCTTCGATGACCACCAAGTCGGGCCTGATGGTGGGGCTGGGCGAGTCGATGGACGAATTGAAGTGCACCATGCTCGATATTCGAGAAAGCAATTGCGATCTGCTGACTGTGGGGCAGTATTTGCAGCCCACGAAAAAACACCTGACGGTGAAGCGGTTCTACCACCCCGACGAGTTCCACACAATCCGCGACTTCGGCATGAACCTCGGATTTCGCCACGTCGAGGCGGGGCCGCTCGTCAGAAGCTCCTATCACGCGGGCGAACAGTCCCGGGTGGCGATGGTCTCCTGACATCACGCCATGTCCGGATTCTGTTTTTGCGAATTGCAATAGCTGGGATCGGGAAGTGTTAAGCGAGTAGGACTAAGCTCAATTGCTCCCAGCAGCGCCCAGAGGGACTAACGGATGATCGAAGGCAAAGAATACGACCTCGTCGTCATAGGCTCGGGGCCGGGCGGGCGCAGCGCCGCCATCCAGGCGGCCAAGGCCGGTGGTCGCGTGCTTGTGGTCGACCGGCACGAAAGAGCCGGCGGCGACTCGCTGCTCAGAAACACAATCCCTTCGAAAACGCTCAGGGAGGTTGTGGTTTACCTTACCGGTGTTAACCAGCGTACGTTCTACGGCGAGTCGTACCGTGTTATGTCGCACATCAAGATGCAGGACCTGCTGGAACGTACGGAGCACGTTATTCGGTCCGAGGCGGAGGTCACTCAGAGCGCGCTGATTCGTAACGGCATAGACATGCTGACCGGGATCGCAAGCTTTACGGATCCGCACCATATCGACATCGTGGGCCCGACGTCGGGCGAGGTTTACGCGGGAAACGTCGTAATCGCGGTCGGCTCGCATCCGGCTCGCCCGGAGACCATTCCGTTCGAGGCCGAACGTGTGATGGACAGCGACGACATTTTGGACATGCGCGAGGTCCCGCGTTCGATGATCATCGTCGGCGGTGGTGTCATCGGCTGCGAATACGCGAGCATATTCTCGGCTCTGGGCACGCGCGTCGTGTTGATTGACGGTCGCCGCGAGTTGCTGGAATTCCTTGATTCCGAGGTAGCCGACGCGCTCAAGTTCCACATGAGGGACAGCGGCGTCACGATGCGGCTGGGGCACATGGTTAGCTCGGTCGACTTCGACGAGTCGGGGCGGCCATCGGCCACTCTCCAGAACGGAGCCACGATTTCCTCCGACACGCTCTTGTATTCGATCGGCAGGACGGGGTCTACGCACACTCTGAATCTGAGCGTTCTGGGTATCGAGCCTGACAGTCGCGGGCGGCTCAAGGTGGACGGCGCGTTCCGGACCGAGGTGGAGCACGTTTTCGCGGTGGGGGACGTCATCGGTCAGCCCGCGCTCGCCGCGACGGCGTCCGAACAGGGCCGTCTTGCCGCGCGCCACGCATTCGGCCTTCCGGTCAGCTCAGTTCCGGAGCTGATTCCTATAGGTCTCTACACGCTGCCCGAGATATCCATGGTCGGAAAGACCGAAGAGCAGTTGACCATCGAGGGGATTCCCTACGAGAGCGGAATCGCCCGCTACCGGGAGATCGCGCGGGGCAACATAATCGGTGATAAATTCGGAATGCTCAAGCTGCTATTCAATCCACATGACCGTAAGATTCTGGGGGTGCATATTTTCGGGTCTCAGGCTACCGAGTTGATTCACATCGGACAGGCAGCCATTGCGCTCGGAGGCACTATCGACTATTTCGTGGACACGGTGTTTAACTATCCGACATTCGCCGAGTGCTACAAGACGGCGGGCCTCAGAGGGTTAAACAAGCTGACATATTGAGCGTTCGCGCATTCGGATCGCCGTCATTCGCAAAGTCCGCCACTCGGAACCGGCGCGGGCCGTGCCTTACGCGGCTACTTTGAGCTTTTCCGGCTTGCCGGTTGAGTCCGGGAAGCGAGTTTCAGCGATTCAGGAGACCACGGGTTGAGTGACGGCGCGGCCGACGCCGCCGCGGCCGCGCGGCTGGAATCCAAACCCGGCGAGGCCGGCGCGCAGTCCGCGTCGCGGTTCGGGTCGAGGCGTCGGACCAGGTTGGTGCTTGGAGGCATGCTTCTCGGACTCCTGCTCGCCGCGCTGGACCAGACCATTGTCGCAACGGCTATGCCGCGCGTGGTCGCCAACCTCGGCGGACTTGAACTCTTTGCATGGGTCTTCTCCGCCTACATGCTTGCATCCACGACGATAACCCCGATCGGAGGCAAGCTGTCGGATGTTTACGGACGGCGGTGGATTTACCTTGCCGGAATCATCGTATTCATGGTCGGGTCCGCGTTGTCGGGCGCATCGCAGTCGATGCTTCAGCTAATCCTGTCAAGAGGCGTCCAGGGCCTGGGGGCGGGAGTCCTGTTTCCCGTGACGATCGCCACCATCGGCGATCTCTATCCCCCGGCGCAGCGTGGGCGAATTCAGGGATTGTTCGCCGGGGTGTTCGGGCTGGCCAGCATAATAGGCCCGTCGGCGGGAGGCTACATAGTCGATACCGCAAGCTGGCGCTGGATTTTCTACATCAACCTGCCCGTGGGACTGGTTGCGTTCACAGTCCTTTTCTTCGCGCTTAAAGAGACCACCGATCGGACCGTTCGCAGGACCGTCGATTATCTGGGCGGCGGGCTTCTGGCGGCCGCTATCGTCACCTCGCTACTCATAGTGTTGTGGGGGGGGGGCAGCGAATACCCGTGGAATTCGCCGCAGATCATCGGTCTGGCCGCGGTCGCCCTGGCGGCGTGGATAGCGCTGATTCTGGTCGAGCGGCGGATTGACGACCCGATGGTTCCCCTGGCGTTCTTCAAGACCCGGGTATTCACGATCTCCGTGCTCAGCACGTTCCTGACGGCGATAGGCATGTTTGGCGCGATTCTCTTCATTCCGCTGTTCGTTCAGTTCGTGATTGGAACCAGCGCAACCCAGTCCGGACTGGTCCTTACGCCGATGATGCTGGGAATGGTTGTCTCGAGCATCATTGCCGGTCTGGTCATGTCGAAGCTGCGGCGCTACAAGTTCCTCGCATTCGTGGGAATAGGCACTATGGCGGTCGGGTTCTTTTTGCTCTCGCGAATGGATCCCACGACCAGCAATGCCGAGGCGGTGCGAAACATGGTGCTGACCGGCGTGGGGCTTGGAGTAACGTTCCCGCTCTATATCATCGCGGTCCAAAACGCGTTCGACCGCAGCCAGCTCGGCGCCGTCACGTCCGGGCTCCAGTTCTTCAGGGGGATCGGCGGGACAATCGGCGCAACCGCCTTCGGAGCCGTGATGACGACCCGCTTCAGAAACGAGATTCAAGCTCTAATCCAGGATATGCCCGCCGCCGCGCGAAGTGAGATACCCATCGAGCGGTTGGCAAGCATTGTCGAAAACCCGCAGGCGCTCGCTGCGGGAACGGGCGGCGAAATGACCCTTCCGCCTGAAGTATTGCAGTTGATGCGAGAGGCGCTTTCCAGCTCGATAACCACGCTGTTCGTCATCGGACTCGTAGTCCTCGGAATCGCGTTGATCGTCAACGTCTGGCTACCTGAGTCCCCCCTGAAATCCACCTGGGAACCGGAAGGCAAGGCGGGCGAAAACGCCGGCTAGCGAAACTGCGTCAAGGCTGTCGCACATTTTGGCCGGGCACGGATTTCGGGATATCCGGCATGGTTGTTCTGGCTGTTTGTCCATCTGATGCTTCTGATCGGATTCGAGAACCGGGTCCTCGTCCTGATGCAATGGATCTGGAACTACCTCACCCGAAACCGGAGCACCCGGCTAATCATGAGGCGATACGAGCGCTAACGCAGCCCGCTAACAGCCTTACCTGACTTCTATCAGGTTTCAGCATTCCCATCTGAAATATTCTTAACAATTTCGGTTAATTTATTAAATTTCTTAATATATTCCTTGACTTTCTCCAAATACACGGTTTACGGTCATCTGCGAATCAACAAACAGCAGCGGCTGGATTCAAGATCCCCGCCCGCGTCTCATTCAGCGTGAACCGGAGTTCGAATGGCGCCCGAAATCCTTAATACATGTCCCGTCTGCCGGCACGATCTCACCGCGGTAAGGCTGGAGTGCAATCACTGCGGCACCGGCATCGACGGCCGTTTCCAGCCCTCCCGGTTGCAAGGTCTGTCGGACGAGCAGCTCGAATTTGTCGAAGTCTTCATGCGCAATCGCGGAATCATCAGGGATGTCGAGGCCGAGCTGGGAGTGTCGTATCCAACCGTGAGATCGATGCTCGACGGCGTGGTCGAAGCGATGGAAGCCCGAGCCGGCCCACCCCCGGCTCCGAGCCAGACGAAGAGCGAAGTCCTGCGCAAACTGGGCGCCGGCGAAATCAGCGTCGACGAGGCCTTTCGCTCATTGGAGGGATGATCGCGCGTGTTTGAACAGAGAGAGGGCAGTACGAAAGCCGCTCAGACGGCGGCATCGAGAGTGAGGACGCCGTAACGATGGACGAACGCAATCGAATCGAAAGAACACTCAAAACAGGTCCGGCCGCCAAGCTGGATATATCCAACATCAGCGGCTCGATCGCGGTTAGTTCCTGGGAGCGCGACGAGGTCCGCGTGACCGCGGCCATCGGCACGGACGGATCGCGAGACCTGATAGACGTCACGATCGAAGGCGCCGGGAACCTGGTCACCGCGAAAGTCAAGCCCGCCAGGATCGATGGAAACTGGGTGCGTCGACTCATCGCGTCCAACAGCATTCCCTCCGTCCACTTCGAGATCGAGTGTCCCGGCGCGAGCGATGTCACGGTCAAGTCCGCGGCCAGCGGCATCGACATAAAAAACCTCAAAGGTGGCGTTGACATAGACCAGGTGGCCGGAAGCGTCCTGATCGCCAATCACGTCGGACGGCTGGCCCTCAAAACCGTCAGCGGCCACGTTTCGGGCAGCGGACTGTGCGGACCTGTGAGCTACAAGTCGGTTTCCGGCAACTTGGAACTTTCTGATTCGCAGGTGACCGGACTGTCGATTCAAACCGTTTCCGGCAAGGTGGTCATAGACCCGCTGGCCCTGGCGGACGAACCCATAGCCATCAACACCATCTCCGATCAAACGAAGTTGATTTTGGATCCGGCCTCGCGCTGCACGGTCACGCTTCGCACCGTGACCGGAACCGTAAACACCGATTTGCCTTTCGAGGTCATAGAAAAGAGTCGAACGAAATGGGAGGCCGAACTCAATGGCGGCGGCCGGGAGATTCGTTTGAATTCCGTTTCCGGAAATTTCGATCTGCTATCCGCCGTTCCCGTAGATGAAACATCCGGCGTATCCGGCGCTCGACTCCCCCAAGGCAGTCCCGCCGACGTGTTGAAGTCGCTGGAAGGCGGAGACATCGACGTCGACGAAGCCCTGAAGCTGCTTGAAAGCGGGAGTCCCCCGCCTAATGCGAATCCAAAGTGAGGAAACAGTGAAATCGACCTGGAGTTTCGATTCGGCAAAATCGCTCATCGTCGAGCATGCGGCGGGCCCGCTGAGTGTTCGTGGTCACGACCGGGAGGAAATCCTCGTTACCGCTGTTTCGGAACCGCAACACACCGCACCGGACGACGATACGGCGTCGTTTCGGTTCCGTGGACCGTCGACTTTGAAGGCGCCGGACGGTATCGAAATCACGGTGGACGACGCGGCCGGTCCATTTTCGCTAAAGAGAATTCGCGCCGAGATAAACATCGGCGATGCTCGAGGGGCCACCCACATAGCGGACCTCGACGGTCCGCTGACATGCACTGGATCTGTCTTTGGCCCGATTCGCGTCACTGGCGCGGGGCCTGTCTCGCTGAATCGTTGTGTCGGTCCGCTGTCGGCATCCGATATAGACGCAATCGAATTGAATGAGTCATCGGGACCGGTCCGGGTCTGGCGCTGCGCCGGGCCATTTCACGCGAAAAGACTTGTGGGCGACGCCACCCTCGGCGACATCTCGGGAAACGTCGAGGTCGATTGGCTGGCCGGGAATCTACGGCTGGCCGGTCTGCTTCGCGGCAAAAACGTCTGGAAGGCCACCGTTCAGGGCAGCGTCACGGTCTGGCTGCACAACGCCTCTTCAGCCAGGCTAAAGCTGGTCTCCGAATCCAGAGACATCTCCGTCAAAGGGCTTGAGTTGAGCGACGCCTTCCACGTGCACGAAGACGGTCTGTTCACCGGAACAATCGGCGACGGCCAGGCTACGCTGGAGATCGAAGCCGGCGGCGGGATCGTGCTCAGGCGGGCCGGTCAAGCGGCGGACGGCGAGTTTGGATTGCCGTTTTCCACCGACGAGATCGGAGAAGGGGTCGAGCAAATGATCACCGCCGTGGAATCCGGCCTCCGAAACGTCGGCGAGGAAGTGTCGCAGTCGCTGCGTATAGACGATGACATCCGAAATCTCGGCGGCCGGATAAGAGAGCGCGTTCAACGCGACGTGGACCGGTTCGTCCGGAGACAGCGGAGGCGCGCAAGGCGCGCCGCGCGAAGATCGGGCGAACCGGAACCTAGACGCGCCGAGACGGCGGATGCGGCTGGCGAGGAGCACGCCGAGAACACCAGAACGATCCTCCGTCTGGTGGCCGACAGAAAGATCAATCCCGACGAGGCCGAAAAGCTGCTAAACGCGCTTCGCCCACGACGATAGCTTCAACACCCGGTCCATCGCCGCGGCCCGGGCAGGTTCTACCGGCGCTCCTCTTTAAGCTCGGCTCGACCGGCCCTGGTTGCGGGGCGGTGAGCTATCCGGCCGCGACCGCTCCCATCAGCTCCGCCCTGTTAGCGGCGATCTTGTCGACCGCTTCGGCAACCTGGTGCATTCCCTCGCGGCCCGCGTCGAGCATGTACGAGCCGGAAAGCCAGACCGTCTCGTTTTCGCAGAGATAGTCGGTCACCGGGCACTCCACCGCCGCATAGTCGATGTTCGAATCGACCGGGAACCGGTTGTACGGCCAAGCCTCGTTGTCCTTGTACTCGTGGAACACGGGTTGTTTGTGGCAGCCCCGCGGATAGGCGATGTTTACCGGAATGCCCTCGGCGGCCATCGCTTCAACGAACTTCGCGCGCGGCAATCCGTCGAATGCGCCGGCGTTGTATTTGAACGAATAAATGTGGTGTGAATTTCGGGTGACGTACGCGTCCCGGCGGAGAATCTTCGTCAGAGGGCCAGCTTCCAGAAGGTCGTCGAGGTAGCGTCCGTTGTCCGCGCGGATCTGCGTTTCTTCTTCCAGTCTGGTCAGTCCCGACGTAAGCAGCGCGGCCAGAATCTCCGAAAGCCGGTAGTTGGGAGCGACCTGCGGGAAGGTCCAGTCCTTGCCGGCGATGAAACTGCCGCCGCCCGTGTCGCCCGACCTTTGGACAAGGCCGCCCGTCCAGAGGTCGTGAAGCTGAGCGGCGTTCCAGTAGATTTCCTCGTCGTTGGTGAGAAGTATGCCGCCCTCGCCCGCGCTGAGATTTTTGCCGCTGCCAAGGCTCACCGCCCCCACGTCGCCGACGCAGCCGAGTCCCTGATGATTCCAGGTTGCGCCGTGAGAGTGCGACGCGTCTTCGATCACCTTCAGGTCATGCTTTTTAGCGATGTCGAGTATCGGCTGCATGTCACATGCCCGGCCGCCAAAGTGAACGGCCATAATCGCAAACGTGCGATCGGTGATCGCCGCCTCTATCAGGTCCGGATCGATGTTGTAGGTGTCGGGATCGATATCGACGAAAACCGGCACTCCCCTCGTAACGAGAATCGAGGTAACACTGGCCATGAAGGTATACGGCGACACGATCACTTCGCCGCCACGCTCGATTCCCATGGCGAGCAGTCCCAGCTCGAGCGCCGAGGTGCCGCTGTTTAGTGAAATGCCGTAACGGGCGCCCTGAAAGTCCGCGAACTTGCGCTCGAATTCATGTGCTCGATCGGCGCTGATTCGGCACCACCGCGCGTCGCGAAGCGCTTCCAGCACAGCCTGCTCGTCTTCTGCAGTGGCCCGGGGCCATGGCAAGGGATCCTGCGTCCGAACACGAGTCCCGCCGTTTATCGCTAATTTCGCCATCGATTCAGCCCCGTCCCTTCGTCGTTTGCATTAATCACGAATGATAGAGCACCGAGCGCACGTTTGAACCCGTGGGGCGCTAAAACCGAATACGATTTTTATCGTGAGGCGGACGCGGCGGCGCAGGGCGCTGCGCTAGTCGCCGCCGCCGCGCCGGACGATACCGAGGTCCAGCGCCGTGACGACCGCCTCCGTGCGATTTGTGGCGCCGAGCTTGGCGATAACGTTGGCGACGTGAATCTTGACGGTCCGTTCGGCGATAACCAGCTCTTCGGCTATCTCGCGGTTGCGTGCGCCGGTCGACATGCACTGCAAGACCTCCAGCTCGCGCGGAGTCAAGTCCTCGAATGGGGCGCTCTGTTCGAGGTCGCCGGGGCCGAGCCGGTCAAGCAGCCTCTCCACGACTACGGGCTGCAGCAGCGATCCGCCGCGATACACCGTCCGGATGGCCTCCGTAAGATCGCTCGACGTAACGTCCTTGAGCAGATATCCGCGCGCGCCGGCGCGAATCGCGTCGTAGACCAGCTCATCGGTGTCGTACGTCGTAAGGACAACCACCCTCGAATCGGGCGATTCGTCGTGCAGCCGTCGAATGGCCTCCACCCCGTCCATCACCGGCATACGAAGGTCCATCAACACAACGTCAGGTCCGTGTTCGAGCGCAAACTCGACCGCTTCCTTGCCGTTGGCGGCCTGACCGATCACGTCCAGATCGTCTTCGGCATTGACAATCGAGACCAGCCCCTCCCGCACGATGGGGTGGTCGTCCACGATCAAAATCCCGATCAAGCCGAACGACCGCCTTCGCCGTCCGCGGCGGCCTGGGGAACGATTACCTGCACTCTCGTGCCTTCACCCGGTTCGGTTCCGAGCACAAGCTCGCCGCCGATGTTCGCCGCCCGCTCGCGGATGCCGGCAAGTCCGTGTCCACGAATATCCTGCGTTCCGGCGTCGAAGCCGGCGCCGTCGTCCTCGATAACCAGCCGGACTCCGCTGGAGTCAATGAGCAGGTTGACAAGCACATTCGAGGCCCCGGCGTGACGCTGAACGTTCGCGAGCGCCTCCTCGGCGATTCGATACAGCTCGGAGGCCGTGCGTGAGGGGATTTGCCCGGCGTCGCCCGACGAGCCGAATCTGGCGCGCGGGCCGCCCCCCTCTTCCAGCCGGCCCACGTCGGCGGCGATGGCCCGGTCCAGCGGCTGCGAATCGAGAATCGAGGCCCTCAAGCCCTGAACAGACCTTCGCGCTTCGCGCAGACCGCTTCGCGCAAGCTCGAGAGTGCGCTCCAGCCGTTTTGCGCGGTCGTCCTCGTCCGCCGCGCGCAACGCTTCGAGCTGTACTATCACGCCGATAATGCTCTGGGAAATCGTGTCGTGAATCTCCCGCGCCAGCCGGTTTCGCTCCTCGGCGGCGGCGGTGGCCTGGGCTTGTCGATATAGAACCGCGTTGTGAAGCGCCACGCCGGCCTGCGCGGCCACGGCCTCGACAAATCGAAGAACGTCCTCGTCGGAGTCGGTGGCGCGGGTCAGGACTCCGAGCCTGGCATTCGTGTCTCGCGCTCCCAGCGAAAATACGTGCGCCGCTTTGCGGGCGGTCCACTCAGGCGGTTCTGACGGGAGACCGAGCGGCTCGGCATCGCGGTTCTCGGACCAGACCCCAGCGTCGGCGATTCCGGAATGGGCTCGCAACTGCTCGCGGGTTATTCGCACTATCTCAGCGGGATCAAACGTCTGGCTGACCGCTCGCGCCAGATTCAGGACGCTGAGCACCTCCGACGTCCGATCTGTCACGCGCTGCTCTAGCGACCCGTAGAGCGATTGGAGCTGATTGGCCATCGAGTCGAACTGAACCGCAAGATCTTCGATTTCATCTCCGGTCCGAGCGATAGGCGCGGTCGAGCGGAAGTCGCCCGCCGAAATCCGCCGGGCGCGGGCCAGCAGCTGTCGCACGGGCTGAGTGATTCGCATGGTGCTCAGGCCTATTAGCGAAACGGAAAGAAGCGCCGCCACGAACACCGGTATGACGACCAGCCCGCCGAATCCGCTGAAGGCCTCGATCCACGGATTCCACGGTCTTTCGGTTGCGACCAGCCAGTCCGAGTCGCCAACCGGGGCGAAAGCCACAATCGCGGTCGGGAGATCGGGAGCCGTGCGCACCATCGAGCCGGCCGTCGCGGAAAACGCATCGTCCGTTTCGCCGTCTCTCAAGCTCATCGCCGACCCGACCCGCTCCGGATCGGAGTGATAGGCGACAAGTCCGGCTGGATCGACAAGGGCTACGTCCAATCCGGCCGGCGCTGTAAGCGCTCGGCGTACAAGCGACTGCCAGCCCGGACCGCGGGCGGCGGACTCGCCGGACGCCTCACCGGAAGATCCTTCAATCACACCCCGGACTGAGCCAGCGAGCAAAATAGCGATTTCGGCGTCGCTGCGCAGGTATCCGTCGAGACGGGTCCGCTGATTCGAGTAGAGCGACAGAACCGCCACAGCCAGCAGCACGAGCGTGACAGGCACCGCCGTGAGGACGGTGATCTGCGACGCGATAGTCCGAAAACGGGGACCGCGCACCGTGGTCAGTCAGCCGTCAGTCTGGCTCAAACGGCTATGCAGCATTGACCATCACCTACGGCCCGCCGGGCCTGCGCCCGCAGTATCAGCATCGATCATCTAGTCTAGCCCCGGCTGATTTGGGTTATCCCTCGACACCCCGTCCTCCGCCAGTTGGATATGTTCGGGGACGGCGGGGGGTCAAGGGATAGATTTCACCGATATCTCACTGGCTCCGGCTCTTATTTTTATGTCAACCCGATTCTCCGCCGTCGCAAAGTCCGGGGAGACATACACCTCGTCGAATCCAAACCCCACCGTCGCGCCTCTGCGCCGCCGGCCAAACCGGTCGTCGTCTATATCGAATGACAAAGCGCCCCCCTCGAGGTCCAGGCGGATCGCGACTTCCTGGGGAACATAAATCTCCAGCGTCCCGGCGCCCATGTCGAAGTTCGCCGACATGTGCCCGGGCGTGCGCGGTAGCGTAACGCGCGTCTCGCTCGCGCCCGTTTCTACGTCAAGTCTCGTTATTTGCAGGTCTTCGAGGTTCAGGTCGGCATCCCACAAACCGCCCGTAAGCTTCAGGGAGGTGGGAACGAGCTGGCTTAGCGCAACTACCCATTCGCTGCCGCACTCGAAATGGAAAACTCCGGGACCATTCCCGGTTGACAATCGCACGGTGCGATGGTCGTCGGCTTGCCTTACGTCTACCTCCAACGAGTCTATGCCGCAGCCCTCGAACGTCCCGCTCGCAAGAACACCGGGAGCCGCTCCGGCGCCCAGCTCAAGTTCAGCCGCCCCTACCTCCAGCTCGACGCGCGCCGAGCGCGCTTCTCTACGCTCCACGCTGAACCCATGTTCCGATGTAACGAAGCCAAAATGACCTTCGAAATAATCGAATTCCGCCAGAGGCCACGCCGCCACAAGCGCACCCGCGATGAGGCCGAGACCAACAGTCGAACCTATCCACGGACGAATCCGCGAGAGCAGCAGGCTGAGTCCCACGGCGACGAACGCAACCGGCCACAGCGGCAAGAGCGCTCCCCAATAGCCTTCGGGCAGGCCGCCGAGCATCGCGATCAGCAATGTCACTCCCGTGACGATCAGAAGTCCGGGAAAAAGGAAGCCTCGCCGCGGCCTTAGGCTAGCGGCCATTGGAGAGCCGCCCAGCGAGGATCGCCAGTCCAATGCCGACCAGGATTAGCGGCCATAGCCGCCACGGGTCGTAGAAAGGAAGAAAGTTGTTCAGAAGCGCGATTCCACCGACGACGACAAATACGGCGCCTATCACCACTCCGGCTTGTCCACGTCGGATTCGACGCCTTCTTACACGCCTCGTGCTCCGACGCCGCGATTTGCGCGCCGGCGCAACAGCCGCCGGTTGGGTTCTGGCTTCCGATGGCCGGTTGGGAGCATTGCCCGATTCCGAATCATCAGCACTCGGATTCGCATCTTCATCGTCGTCTTCTTCGGACGTCTCAGATTCGGAGTCTCTGGCGACGGCGGGACCTTCCGGCTCGTCGCCGTAGATACTGGAATAGGTAGGCACGACTATCCAGAAGGCTGCGTAGACGACGATCAGCAAACCGCCCGAGAAAATGGTAAGAATGACCCACAACAGCCGCACAATAACCGGGTCGATGTCGAAGTACTCCGCCAGACCGCCCGAAACTCCGGAGAGCATCTGGTCGTACTCACTCCGGTAAAGCCTTCTATCCATTCAAACAACCCCCGTTTCTTGATGTAAGGAACCCGACTCCAAATGTAATTGGATTCCGCGGGGGCGTCGTCGACCGAAATCCCTATCTATATCAAGTCGAAATATGCCGAAGGTACTAGAGAGTCTGGATTACGCCGCTTGGCGGTCGTTTAAGTGGAAGCCGCAATCCGGGAACCGCCGCTAGACTCGAAGCCGGGCTGCAAGAGCTGCAACTCCGTGCGCATCCCGTGAACTATGCTTACGTGCCTGCCGGAACAGGCGAGGCTCGATGATCCTGCAGCCAACCACCCGTCATTTCCGCGAAGCATGCCCCCGAGAAAGCGGGAAGCGGGAATCCAGACCTTAGGGCCTCCACTCGCCCGCGCCTCCAGCCCCTGGATGCCCGATCAAGTCGGGCATGACGAGTAGGTCGTAGGGGGGGGTCGCGAACCGCCCTCACAGGGTCCGGGCGTGAATGGACCGGCTTCATCGCGCGGCCGTGGTTCGACAGAACCTGTCGTAAGCACTTCGGCAAGGCTCTCGTGAGCTTGTCGAACGGCTCAGCACGGGCTTTGTCGAAGGGCTAACCATGCACGGAAGAAAACGGTCCATCACGCACGCACAGGCTCGCCACCCCGTTCTTCCTGAGCCTGCCCGCCCTGAGCTTGCCCAAGGGTCGAAGGGCGCACGGCGCATACCGTCATTCCCGTGAAAACGGGAATCCAGACCCCATGTTGTCCACTTGCGCCTCGAGCCCTCTGAATGCCCGATCAAGTCGGGCATGACGGGTAAGCGTCCTTCCTTTCGTCACTCCCACCTCGATTCGTCATTTTTATATTGACCAAGCCCCACAAGCAGGCCAAATTGGGGGATGGGCGTAAGCGGCGCGCCAGGCGTCGTTCCCACCAAACATGTCCCCGCGAAAGCGTGAAGCGGGTATCCACCAACCGCCCAGGCCGTCATTCGTAGGGGCGGTTCGCGAACCGCCCTCTCTCCGCCAGTCGTGCCCGACCAACGAATCAGAGCCTTCACACACGTCGCCCACGAGCCAGAAATCAGCCAAAAGCCACAACCCGGCATACTCCCCGTTTACCGCATCGTCAAACGACACCTCGTTTTTCAAAGTTCACAGGGTAATCTTCAACAATTCATTGAAAACGGCCTTTCCCACGTCGCCGGTCGGCAGCGGACGAGAGGTCGTCAAGACCCGCCCTTTACCGTCATGCAAACCCCAAATCCAGCACGTCGTTCCGAGATCCGCCGAGAAATCTCGCGTTCCGCTGTCGAGGCCGGGTTGTCTGTTGCCGCGGCTGGGATTCTTCGCTGGCGCTCAGAAAAACAGGACTAGCGGCTGGGAATCACGAAGAGGGAGCGGAAACCTGGAATCGTTCAGCCAATCCGTCAATCGGGGCAACAGAGGCTTCGATCACCCGCCGCCCTTCCGTTCAACCGTGGGGGTTAGCCTTAAACCGAAACGCCGGTCACGTGGGCCCACCTGCGCCTGAGAAACGCAAGATCGGCCTCGATTCCCTGGCTGCGCAGTCTTTGAGCCTCCTGGGCCATATCCAGACCGCCCACCGTCCCGATGACCGTTTGATCGGACGTATATTCACCGTGCACGCTGAACGGACCGTCGAACCCCCACGAATGCAGCAGGGTTAGAACGCGGTTCCAGGGTGTGGCGCCCTGGCCGATGAAAACAAAGTGCTTGCCCCACGGCGCGGGCGCTTCGGGATCGTCCAGCTCGATAAACCGGGCGTCTTTCGCGCCTATAGCCGCCAGGTGATCTTGGACCATGGCCAGCCCCATCTCGTCATCTTCCCCTTCGACCGCCATGTGCCCCATGTCTACGTAGGCGCCGATCAGCGCCGGATCGAATCCCTGGAGCAGGTGCATGAGTCCGGCGCAATTGGAACCGAGATTCGGTCCGCTGTGGGTGTGACAAACCGTCCTGACTCCCGTTCGCTCGCTCAGCCTGGCGAATCCTTCGAGTGCGGATCGCGCTGCCGACACCAGCGACCAGTAATCGTCGCCGACCGCATACGGAAAGTAGCCAATCTTGATGAGGTCGACGCCCGCCTCGCCCGCCGCCTCGAACACGCCGATGGTCTCCGGCTCGCCGGGATTGTTCGCATCCACGGCCAGCGAGATGAGAGGCGCGGCTAGTCCCATTTCGCTCCAGGTCTCCACGGCGCCGGGCAACACGTCGGGAGCGTTGGTCGGGCTCACGCAGAACCCGGGTCGTACCGCGAGGTCCAGACCGTCGAACCCAAGCTCCTTCACCCGTTCCCCTGTTTCCTCGACCCCGAGCTCCTGAAATATCTTGGTAAAAATCACGGCTTGCATAGTTCGAGAGTCTCCTTCCGTGGCATCCCCGCTGGAGCGCTCAGATTCTACGGGGAGAAAGCCAAAAAGACTTGCCGATTGACCGCCTTGCCGCATCTTGTCCCAACAGCCGTGACCAAAACGAGTGGCTGGACAGTCTCCCTTTTGTCACCGATACTGGAATTTGGTCTGGATTCGCGTTTTCCCCGAATTACCTACAAGAGAGCGCCATCCAGTCGCGCCATTCAGCATAACGACGAAGATGCCTCACCGAGCCAGGAGGGGTGCTAATGATTGACGGATACATGATTCGCGTCGAAGACTTGGTGAAGGTCTATCCGGGCGGAACCCGCGCGGTTGACGGAGTCAGCTTCCGCGTGGGACGAGGTGAGTTTTTCGGTTTCCTGGGACCCAACGGCGCCGGCAAGACGACCACGATAAAGGTCCTGGCGACGTTACTGAAGAAAACGTCGGGCCGGGCCGTGGTCGCCGGTCATGACGTCGATCGCGATGCTCAGGCAGTTCGGCGGAGTATCGGATTCGCAATGCAAGAGGTCGGGCTCGACGATCTTTCCAGGGGAAAGGACTTCCTCTTCTTGCAGGGCGTGCTGTACGGGATGTCTCGCCGCGACGCCGCCGCCCGCGCGGGTGAGTTGCTTGAGCTAGTCGGTCTGGCTGACGTTGCCGACAGGCGAGTGGGCACCTATTCGGGCGGAATGCGCCGCCGCATCGATCTGGTCGGAGCCCTGATGCACAGCCCACGGCTGTTGTTTCTGGACGAGCCAACGACCGGTCTCGATCCTCAAAGCCGTCTCGCGATCTGGGAGCATCTCGAGCGGCTCAGCTCCGACGGGGTCACCGTATTCCTGACCACGCAGATCATGGAGGAAGCTGATCGACTCTGTGATCGAATCGCAATAATCGATCAGGGCGCCATAGTCGCCGAAGGCTCACCCGCCGGTCTCAAGGCGGAAGTCGGCGGAGACGTAGTGCACTTGACTCTCGCCGACCAGGGAGAGAACGGTCATTTGATGGATAAGGCAGCCTCGCTCGCGGACGATCAGCCATTTGTAAGCCAGGTTGAGTCTGTGGACGGGCGCCTTGCCGTGAAAGTTGCCGACGGGGGTGGAGCGGCGCCGGAACTAATGCGAAATCTACAGGAGCACGGTATCTCGGTGAGGAACGTGACGGTCTCCCAGCCCAGCCTCGACGACGTGTTTCTCAAGTACACGGGACGGCAGATTCGGTCCGACGAAGCCTCCGAGGACGAGGCGGGCCAGCTTCTCAAACCGTGGCTGGGAGTAAAGCGAGGTTAGCGATGGCGCTTTTACGACAGACGTTCTTCATCTACGTTCGCAACCTCAAGACGTGGACCGCTCAGCCGGCCACGCTGCTCACGGCAATGGCTTCGTCGGCCTTCATGTTCATCTTCTTCGGCGCGCCCCTTGGGAAGTTGACGCTGTTGCCTGGATTCCCCGCAGACAGCTATCAGGCATACCTGACTGGCATGGTGCTCGTTATGACCGTGGTTTTCAGTGGCAGCGACATGGCGATGGTGCTGTTGACGGACATTCTGTCCGGTTACTTCGACAAGCTGCTGCTGTCTCCAGTGAACCGGCTCTCGATCCTGCTCGGAACTCTGGCCATCGGCGCCACGCGGGCTCTGGCGCAAGTTATGGTAATCATCCTCATCGCTCTGGCGTTCGGAGTCAGATTCGAGGCGGGGGTCCTGGGTGTTCTCGCCATCGTGGTTGCGACGACCGCGTTTGGGGTAGCCATGTCTTGCATTGGTCTCGTTCTGGCTCTCCGCACCAAGAGCGTGCAGGTAACGATGAATAGCTGGCTTCTATTCATGCCGCTGGCATTTCTCACGACGGCATTAATGCCGAAGGAGCTGCTGTCCGGGTGGTTTGAGGTCGCGGTCAGGTTCAATCCCGTCGACTACGTGATGACCGCCGTGCGAGCTGTCATCATCGAAGGCTGGGTCTGGTCCGCGATTCTTCCCGGCGTGTGGGTGCTGGTCGGCATGACCGCGGTCTTGCTCAGCTTCACGACCTGGCAGTACCGTCGGGCGACGGCCTAGGCTTTCAGGCCGCTTCGTAGCCGCAATCGCGTCCCTTCAATCGGGCCGCCATTCGTACGGCGAGGCGCGACTACTCGACTTCGAAGACCGTCTCGGCCTCGACGGGCGACTGGCCCGTCGAGGGACGACATGCAGACGGCCGATCTGGCGTGTTTCCCGATCTCGCCAAACACCTCGACGAGGAAGTCCGAGCGGCCATTGATCACCTGCGGCGCGCGAAGGTCTATTCCGCAGGCTGATCCTTCGACCACCGTAGATAGTCCGCTTCGACGTGCTCGGGCCAGGGCAGCGTGTCCATCACTCCCGGGGAGTAGGTCCCCTCACCTAGCCGCTGTCTGGTGAAACGGTCGCGCATTGCCTCGTTCTCCGCGCGCTCCACTACTTCCCGCGCCAGATGCGGCGGAATGAAGATAACGCCGGTTGGAGTCCCCAGCACGAGATCGCCGGGCAGCACGGTCGCGGCGCCTATCCGCGCCGCCACGTTGACGCCGGCAAGCGTCACGTCGCCAATAGCCGACGGATGCAGGCCTCGACAGAAGAACATAACCTCATCCATCTGTTTGATTCCCTGGTAGTCGCGGATCGTGCCGTTGATCACCGCGCCGGCGCCCGTGCGGGTCGCTATGGAGGTCGCAAGGTTGTCGCCGATGAAAGGCCCGTCAACGACCTTGCCAAACATGTCGACCACCATCACGTCGCCGGGCCGGAGGAGGTCGATCACCCACGAGTTCTGACGCACGCCTTCGACTCGTTCGTCGGCCAGTCCTTCGGATTGAGCTATTTCGTAGAGATCAGGCCGCTCCGGCACGAAGACCGCCGTCAATGCCCGGCCGACCAGTATCCTCTCCGGATTGGTTCTCAGCCATCCACCCTCGAATTGGTGATCGTAACCATGCTCGCGCAGCACAGCCCACGCCTGCTCGGTCGTAACCGCGCGGGCGCGTTCCAGCAAGTCGTCGGGCACTCTTGGGCGGCCGTCGTCGATGCGCCCGAATGGATTGAGGGGCGTGAGCCGCTCGACGAAATTGCGCGACTTAAAGACGTCCATCGAGTCTCGCGGCCAGTTGCGTTCTAGCTCGAAGAGCCGAATTTCCGCTCGATAAACTGCGCGAGAGCGGTTGAAAGATGGTCTACGAGCGTTTCTCCCATCTCCGCCGACGCGTTCCGCGACTCGTCTGTGAAGCCCGTCCGGTTAGGCCGGCTGGCGGGGTCGGCCAGTCCCATCCCTGAAGGCGGACCGGCCTCGCGAACCGAAGCCGCGGCTTGGTCTATCAACTCGCGCCAGTCGGGTTGAACCAGGTCGGGAAAGGCGCTCAGCATCATAGACGTCTCGAAATCGCCGGAGTGACCGGGTATACCGGCAAAACCCTCCGGCCACAGCTCGCTCCAGCCCTCTGGGTCCAGATTCCAGTAGGAGAGCGTCTCGATTTGAATGTCGTGATCGTTTATCAGGTCCATCCCCACGACCCTGTTAGGAGCGTCATTGCCTCCGTGACCGTTGAGGATCAAGATCCGCGAGAAGCCTTGCAAGATCAAACACTCGCACAGGTCCCTGATCGCCCGGATATAAGTGTCGGAGCTGAGCGACAGCACGCCCGTGAATGCGAGCCAATGGTGGGAAGCGCCAAAGTGCATTGGCGGCAACAACACGATCGGCCGCTCCATGGTGATCTTCGGCTCGGCCCGGCGGATGACCTCAGTAACCAAAAGGGTGTCCACGGATACCGCCAAATGCGGACCGTGCTGCTCCATCGATCCGGTTGGCAGCAGCGCGAGCGCCTCACCGGCAACGGCGGCAATGGCTTCCCTGTTCATGGTCTGAAAGTTCTGGAACAAGGTAATTAAGCTCCGGTGTCTTGACACGCCTGAACGAGCCACAGAATAGCACCGGGGTCCACGGCCACCAATGTGTCCAAATTCTCAAACCGGCCATCACCTAAAGGGTAGAATCGGCTGTTTGTGCGTCCACAGATGGATTTCATAGAGGGAGGACTGGCAGATTGCGCATCGAAAAGAAACTCGAAGAAATGGGGATCGAGTTGCCCGCCGTCGAGCCCAACACTCAGATCGCCTTGATTCCGGGAGTGAAGGTCGGAAGCCTGCTTTTTCTATCCGGATGCGGCCCGGCGGAAACCTCCGGTAGAGAGTCGTGGCACGGCAAGGTCGGCGTGGACTACTCCACCGAAGAAGGCGTAGAGGCCGCCAAGTGGTGCGGCGTCAGCCTTTTGGCCGCCGCCAAGTCGGTAATCGGCGATCTCGACCGCGTAAAGCGCGTCGTCAAGCTCCTGGGAATGGTCAATGCGCCGCCCGATTTCGAAGACCAGCCCAGGGTGATCAACGGCTGTTCTGATCTATTCGTGGAGCTGTTTGGGGAGATGGGCCGCCACGCCCGCTCCGCCGTCGGAATGGGAAGCCTGCCCATGGGCCTGCCGGTAGAAATCGAGGCCATCTTCGAGATCGAATAACGCGGCGCACGTCACGAGCAGCCGTAGAGTGTGCGCAGCGATCAGGCGGTCGGCCTAGTCGAGCAAGACACACCCGGTGACCACGCAGCGCGACCGTAAGACGCCGCCGTTTCGAGCCGAACGGCTCTAGTTCTGTAGCGCCTTTCTTATTCCGCGGAGCTGATTCAGAGTCGAGATTCCGTAGTTGTAGAAAGTCAGCCCGGTCGCCCCGCCCTCGATGCTAACGCTCACTTTTTCGCGCCAGACGTCAGAGTTCGGGATTTCGGGATAGTGCGTTTGATGGCCGAGGATTACTTCGCCGCCGGCCGCGTGATTCAACGCAGTGCTCAAACTCTGCGCCGTCTCCGCGGGCGTCTGGTTGTAGACGGCGGTAATCAAACCGTCCGCACACTGCGCGGCTTTGGCCAGCGAGAGGTCGCTTAGGAGCGATTTACGTTCGATGCCCCGACCGATAATCAGCACCTTAGCCTCCGCGACCGCTTCGACCGCAGCTTTTACATCGGCTACGAGAGTCACGACTGAGTTCTCTAGTGTTTCGGTGTAGGCGGCGAAGTCCGAATACTCTCCTTGCCATCGCTCTTTACCGGCTTCGTCGCTGTTTCCCGGCGGCTCGTCCGAGTCCCCCTGGAGTATCCCCAGCAACTCGGATTCGACAAGCCGGGCGACCGATCCGACGTCTACGCCCGATTCCTCCCCTCGCCGGCTGCACGAAGGACAAAAGCACAACGACAGTAAGTAGTCGCCCCATTCACCCAGTGGCGCGCCTATCTTGGGATGGTGGGTCTGATGCAAAAACGGCTGAAATCCTATCGCCTCCAGCTCGATAGTTCGAAGGTCATAGCTCGAGGCGAGGTCGGCTGAAAGCGCCGCGGCATAGCGGCGGGACTCCGGATTTGATGGGCAGAGATGATGTTTCAGCGGATCGCCCAGCACAGTCTGCATGGCGCAATCCGGATACATGGTGGCGAGTCTGGAGTTGTGGAGGACAACTGTCCAGGCGTTGAGATCGAGGCCGAAGCTCGCCTTGGCCGACTCAATCGCCCGAAAGACGTCGATTTCCTTTACCATCCTGGATTCCACCGGCTTGATCCGGCCATATTTCGAGGGATCTGTTTTGAAGTAGGCGACGCCCCCTTCGCCCAAATAGATCTTGGGGCCTCGACTATGCGGCCTGAGTTGCGTCAAGTTGTGATACGCCGCCGCAAGGCTCACCCCGTTGCAGCCGGCAACGTCTCTAATGGTCGCGAGAGCCTCGTTGACACCGTCTTCGGCCACGTCCCACGGATAGGTCCATAAGGAAAAGTTCATGTTAGGTCCTCAACTCTCGAGCCATAGACTGCATCATGGCACTGGGCGCCCTTACCGCCGTAACGCCATCACGAGCAATAGTAGCTGTTGCCTCTGCCGGCTCGCGGTGGACAGGGGCGCGGATTTGAAGCCGACCGACTGACTAGCTAAGGTTCCAACCAGTGACAAGCTCGTGCGGGCCGGTTGATCGATTCGAGGCACGGAGCCCGGCATCACGGTGAGGTGTACTGTGGCGAAACCACGTGTGGGCATCGTTGGCATCTCGGGATACTACGCATTCGCTTTTGCCGAGGCCCTCTGGACGAACCACGACGTCGACCTTGTTGCGGCGTCCACCTGGCCGCCGGAAGAGAAGCGCGGCATCGAGGGAATCCGGATGATGACGCCCGCCGAATACGCAGTGCGCTTCGACCTAAAGCTATACGACGACCCGCTGACTATGATCGCGCGGGAGTCTCTGGACGGCGTATCCATCTGTGGACACGTGAGAGACCATTTGCCCATGGTCAAGGCGATCGCGCCTACTGGCGTTCACCTCTTCTTTGACAAACCGGTAGCGATGACGCTTGAGGAGACAGATGAGATCGTAGGTCTCATCGACAAGCACAGCAACAGGTCAGGAGCATGCCAACCAGCCCGTTACGACGACGCGATAAGGAAAGCGAAGGCGTACGTAGACGACGGCGGGCTGGGCGACGTCTTGACAGTTCGGGCGTATTTGGCGCATGGAGGGATCAGGGAACAGGTGATAGTGCCGATCCCGCGACCGGACGTCCATTTCGCGTACTACACATCAGATCTGATCCAATGGTTCACGGATTGGACTCCGCCGAAGAGCGCCTTTGCAATCTACGCCAAGCTTGTGCCGGAGGATTTGCAGCCGACGGACAGCGCGAAGGGAATCGTTGAGTTGGAGGATGGCCGGATTGGGTCGATGGATCTCTATTGCACGCCGCGCTGGAGTGGACCGGTCTTCGAAGTCGAAGCTATTGGTACGGACGGCTTTGTGCGCACAAGCCAGTCAGTGGCGCGGGGGACGCTGTTCACCAAAGACGGGAACACGTCCTTTCAGCACGATCAGAACGACAGCCGCCGCGTCCATTTCAACGAGCTGAGCGCCTGGGCCTCGGCGGTTGAGCGGGGAGAAGATTGCGAGCTGCCGGCCAGGCTGGCGCGAAAAGTGATGGAGCTATGCGTGGCCTGGAAATTGTCCTCCGATGAACGGCGTTTCGTCGACTTCCCGGTTAGTCACGGCGCCGTTAGGCCCGGCCCGTAGTCGATACATGCTCTCGATGTTCAACATGCGCCCAAGTTGACGGCGATGCCACCGCAAGGCCTTCGAATCGCTGTGGTGCACGGCGCCGACCAGTATCATGCTGCCGCATTCTGCACGATCTTCAACGGCGGGCCGCGCCGGCATGAGTTTGAAGACCGGGACTTGCCTTCCATACCGGCGGGATCCCGAGTGGTTGCGGTTTGGGACGAGAACCCTTCCGCTGCGGCGAAACTGGCAAGGACTCACGGAATCGATCGCGTACTTTCAAGTCTTGAAGAACTGCCCAGGTTCGCCGACGCGGCGCTGCTTATGTCCGACTGGGACGGGACTCACCACAGGTGGGCTGACGACCTGATCGAGATGGGCGTCCCGTTCTACGTGGACAAGCCAATGGCGCCAACGCTGGACCGGGCTTCGGAAATGCTGAATCTGGCAAGTAAGCGCCAAGTCCCGATGTTTTCGGCGTCGGCCGTCAGATACGCGCGCGAGTTTCAACAATTGTTGCCGACGCTCAGAGACGAAGGCGGTGTCCAATACATGGTGGCAGCCAGCCCAATGGGCACAATCGTGTTTTATGGCGTCCACGCGGTTGAGCTGGCGGTTATGACGATGGGCACTGGAGTGTCGAAAGTCTCCTACGCTGGCGACCGCGATAAAGCGCACCAGATAACGCTGGACTGGGACGATTCGCGTACGGCTGTGGTCCTGGTCGACTCTCGCATCAAAAAGATAATCCTCGACATCCACACCGCCGAAGCCGCCCGTCAAATCGAGATCAGCGACGAGTGGTACTACTACACGGACCTCATGAAGCACTTCGTCGACATGGCTCTTACTGGCGAGCCGCCGTTTCCACCGGATGAGACTCTCGAGATTTTTCGATGTTTAGACGAGGCCAGAATCGCCTCGGGCACGAAAGGGTTCTAACTGCCCCTACAATCTACGTCTGATCTTCTCGTGGGGTGCTCTTATCTAGTCAACTCAGATCTAAGCGCCTTGATCTCGCGGTCCGAGGCTTGTGCCGGAAGCTGAACCTGGTGGCCAAGACTGGCCGAGAGTAACGCGCCAAACAAAGCGTCCATAACTGGAACGGCTGCATCGAGATTGCACCGATGCACCTTGGTTTCATCATCCAGCCAGTCCACGACCGCTCTGGTGAAGGCCGTTTGGGCAGACATATATTGGGTGTAAAAGTCGACATCCTCGCGGTGCGACTCGCCGTTGTACAGTTCGTAACCCCACGTATCTCGCTGCGAACTCCACATCCTGCCGCCGGAGCACCAGAAGTCGAGATGCATGTTCATCCAGTATTCGGACTCGCCGCGGGTGCCCTTGCCGCGGGGGCTGCACTCGAAGAACGTCTGAACTTCGTCGGGGAACCAGTAGGTCGCCATCATGTGACTTGGCGCGCCGTGATCCCATTCGTATCCCTCGAGTCCTTCGGCCGCCGCCCAAACCGCTTGCGGCCTCATGTTGCCGAGCACAAAGAGCAACGTGTCCATTAGATGCGGTCCCATGGCCAGCGGCCCGCCGTAGGTGCTTGCCCTCACGAACTCAAGCTGACCGAGCTTGCCCGAAGCCAGAAGATCGCGCATACGCGCGGAATGAGGCCGGTATCGCCCTTGCGTATTTACCGCCACCTTGCACGAGGTCCGCTTGGCGACTTCCCAGATTGCCCGACATTCCTGCGGACTGAGGGCGAGCGGCTTTTCGACGATGATCGCCTGCACGCCTGACAGCGCGGCGAACCTGACCGGCTCGAAGCGAACGGCGGGGGGCGTGACCAGATGAAGAACGTCCGGTTTGACCTCCCGGATCATCGTTCGGTAGTCGTTGTAGCTATGCTCGATCTGGAACTCGGCGGCGAACTGGCGCACTCGCTCGGCGTCCGTGTCACAGCAAGCGACGAGCTCGAGCTCCGAGATTTCGGAATCGACCCGGGCGTGATCCACGCCGCGGCCCCCACATCCGATGATCGCCGCTCTATAGGCCACGTACCGCCACCATCACTGACCGGGATGGGCGAAATCCGCCCGCGTGCAAGGCTATCCCTTTAGCCCCGTGAGGGCGATTCCCTGAACGAAATATCGCTGAAACGCGACATAGACCAGCAGCGCCGGGGCGAACATGACCGTTCCGCCAGCCATTATCAATCCCCACCGCGTTCGGAACTCGTACGATCCCTCCAACACGGCCAAACCAACCGGAAGCGTTCGCATCGAACTTTCCGTGGTAACGATGAGTGGAAGCAGAAAGTTGTTCCATGATCCCAGAAATGTGAAAACTCCGAGAGCCGCAAGCGCGGGCTTGGACAGCGGCAGCATGATCCGCCAGAAGATGCGGAACTCCCCCGCGCCGTCGATGCGAGCCGCATCGATCAGGTCGTTAGGGATTGTGGACATATATTGCCGCATCAGGAATACCCCGAACCCACCGGCCAGATACGGAAATATCAGCGCCGGATAGGTGTTTACGAGCTTAAAGTCCGAGAAAATGATGAACAGTGGAACAATCGTGATCTGCTCGGGAACGATGAGAGTGCCCAGTATCGCGATGAACAAGACGTTCTTGAAAAGGAAGTTCTTTTTAGCGAACACGTAGCCCGCCATGCTGTTGAACAACGGGCCGGCAATAAGCACCACTCCGGTGACAATCGCGCTGTTCTTGAGCCAGACAAAGTAGTCGAACTGAAGGAAAAGGTCCCGGTAGTTGAGAAGCGTAGGCTCCAGCGGTATTAGTCTCGGAGGGTATTCAATGTTGCTAAGCGTGTCCTTAAATGATGTCGAGAACATCCAGAGGAACGGGAAAACGCTCAGAAACGCAAACAGCACTATGACGACGTAGATAACAAAACCCGTTGTCCGCTCCAGGCCCCTTTTGACCGTGTAACCGCGGATTCTCCTCCTGGTGGCCAGGAGGAGTTCCGGGGCCGAGATATGGCTTTTAGTATTCATGCCGGGACCGCAGCACGCGAAGCTCGATCAACGTGATCACGAGGACGATCACAAATAGCGCATATGTAATGGCCGTCGCATAGCCAAACTTGAAGTTGAGAAAGGCTTCCTGAAAGATCAACCAGGTCACGACGATGGTGGCGCCCGCAGGGCCGCCGTAGGTCATAACGAAGATGGCGTCGAAGATCTTGAACGATGCGATTGTCGCCAGCACAATCACCAGCAAGATGATCGGTCGCATCAACGGGACGGTTACATGCCGCACCAGGTGCCACGCGTTGGCGCCGTCGATTCTCGCGGCTTCGTAGAGATGGACGGGGATGCTCTGCAAACCTGCCAGATAGATAGTCATGTAATAGCCAAGAACCCACCAAACAGTCATGGCGGCCAGGGCCGGCAGAACGGTTTTTGTGCTTCCAAGCACTCCTACTTTCGGAAATCCGAGCACATCGAGAATGAACGCAAGGACTCCCACTTCGCCGTTGTATATCCATTCGAAGCAAAGAGCGACGATGATGGCCGAAGACATTATTGGAACGAAATACAGCGATCTCAGCAGACCCTTGAAGCGGATAGGTCCATTGAGCGCTCCCGCCACGATGAGCGCGATGACGGTAATACTCGGTACGAACATAACCGTGTACACCGTGGTGATGCGCAACGACGTCCAGAATGCCCTGTCGTTGATCAGTTTCGAATAGTTGCCGCCCCCAATGAACACAGGCTCGCTCAGCAGCGACCAGCGATGGAAGCTTACCCAGAGACCGTAGAGCATCGGATAGATCATGAAAAGGCCGAAAATGATCAGGCTGGGAAGCAGAAAAAGGTAGGCGCTTCGAGTCTCGGCTAGATACCTGCGATATCTCGCAGGCACGAAATTAGAGGCCATGAGATGGCGCTTCTCTGCTCCAAAGCGGCTGGGCTGCGGTCGATTTGTCTTGCCGCCGGGCGGCCTCGCACGGCGATTCGCGACGCTTTGGACGCTGCCGCGCGAGGCCGTTGCCGGCGGTCATTTGACGATCAGATGCCCAAACTTACGATGGCAGCGATTCCAGGTATTCCTTCATAAGCGTTTCGGCCACGACCAACATCTCCCCATAGGCTTCCGCGGGCGACCGCTCTTCGAGGATCACCGACTGCCAGAACGGAACGAAGCCGCCGGAAATCCCCACCCCGATCGGGTGCTTCTCCTCACGCGGGTATTCCATGTTGGCCATAACCAGCTCGAACTGGGGTTCCGGGTTCTTCTGCAGCAGAACCTCTGCTCCTGATCTCCGCGGCGTGGCAAAGAGCAGCCTCGACGCGAAATCCGGTCCGTTTTCTGAGTTGGTGACCCAGAGCGAAAACTCCGCGGCCTCATCGGGAAACTCGGTCTGCCCGAAGACGCCATATCCCGCCACGGTCCCGTGAGTCATCCTGCGCACCGATCCCATTGGTACGGGGCCAACGGTGAAGTTGAGGTCAGGAAAATCTTTCCTGAATGCCGGAATCCCATTCGGACTGAATTGCGGGATTATGGCGCCGCGCCCCTCGGGAAACTTGGAAACACCACTGGCCCCCCTGTCAGCGGGGCTGATCACCGAGTTCCACATTCTGTGCACAAACTCGAGCCCGTTCTCCATCTGGGACCCATAATCGCCGAATACCAGCTCCGAGCCGTCATCCGAAAAGTACTCGCCGCCCTCCGAATAGAACCACGGGTCGAGCGAGAACTTGCTGGTAAAAGTTTGCATGTTCTCCACTACGCCCCAGATCGCTACGTTATCGGCGTCAAACCCCGATTCGCCGTAGTGATTTCCATTCTCATCAACGGTCATAAGCTCGGCGGCCTCTATGAAATCGTCACGAGTCTGGGGCAAACTGTCTGCCGTATAGGGTGTGTACTTTTCGAGGATGTCGAGGTTGTAACAAGGCGGAACCACATGGGCCAGCACCGGCGCGTACGCGATCTTTCCGCCCCATCGCACCGCCTTATTCGCCGAGTCCGTCAGATCGTCCGCCAAAGGAACTTTCTGGAGGGCGTCGTACTCGTCGAGCGAGAGGAGCAAACCCAGGTTCGCAAAGGCCGCAAAATTGCCCAGGTTGAAATAGGCGATGTCCGGCGCCAACCCCGCGGCCACGGCGGTGAGCATTCGCTGTTCCCGGTCTTTCCAAGGGAAGATCTGAAAATCGACGTCAACGTTTGGTTGCCGCTCCTGGAAGGCTCTGAGCATAGGAACGAACACTTCGTCCGGCTCCAAGCCTACGGGGAAGCTCCACCACTTGAGTTTGATCTCACTCGGCTTCGGCTTCATCGCCTCAACAGTGACGATTTTCTCAACGATCTTTTCTTTCTCGACGATCTGGGTGACGACCCTCTCGACCTCGACCTCGACCGGCACCTCCTTCTCTACCACCCTCTCTTTCTCGACGATCTGGGTGACGATCTTCTCGACCGGCACCTCTTGCGTTACGACCTTGACGACCTCTTGCGTGACTATCTGGGTATCGCCGCAACCGGCCAAAACTGCTACGCCCAACCCTGAACCGCCCGCCAGCGCGATCGAACGTAAAGCCCTGCGGCGTGTGAATGAAATCTTTGACATTGCTGACTCTCCTCCCGCTCCTGTTTCGATTACAGGTTATACGAGGCTAACCTATCGAACACCGAATAACGCCGTCAAAACACACGAATGACTGCTCATTCTCGACGTTGAGACCAGCCGGCCAGGACCCCCGCACGGTGGCTAGCTGCGGAGCAGCGGTTGCAGCCGGGCCAGTACCTCATCGATTTCCCGCAGATCGAATTCGTCTAGCCGAACCGCGCCGGGTTGCCGCATCCGTGCGGTTGCGAAAACGCCCCGTCTGACGAGGACCTCTTTGTTGACCAGAACGCCAAGAAGCGCCGCCAGGTTGACGAACGGCAGCAAGCGGTCGAAGAGATTCCGCGCCTTTTGCGAATCGCCGGCTTGCCAAGCGTCCCAGATCTGAACGTAGACCTCTATCACCGGCGCCGCCGGCATGAAACCGGAAGCCCCCCGTTCGAGTTCCGAGAGCATCCAGCGTCCGCCGGCTCCTCCGAACACTCCAACGGCTACTCCGTCAAGCGCCTCGAAAAGACCGCTGATGTTATGGGCGCTGGGCGGAGCTTCCTCCTTTACGTAGCCGACGTTGTCGATCTCGCGAACCAGCCGTGCAATAAACGCGGAACGCATCCCTGGCAGGTTGTTTTGGACGAACACTGGACGGTCGGCGGCCGCCGCGATCGCGCGGAAATACGTGACAAGCTCGTCACTGGACGCGGCGGAGACGTACGGCGGCAACGCTATAACCGCATCGGCGCCGGCGCCGGCGGCGTGCCGCGCATAGTCAACCGCCATCGCCTTGCTCGCCCCGGCAACACCCGCGACCACGGGAAGCCGGCCGCGATTTGCATCGATTACAGCCTCGACGCCAAGACGCCTTTCCTCGTGGGTCAGGAACTGGAACTCGCTGCTCAACACGGGATAAACAAGACCGTGGCTGCCCATCTCTACGCAGAAGTCGACCTCGCGCCGAAGACTCTCAATATCCAGCGCGTCGTTCTCACCGAACGGGCTTTGCAGAACGGGGAATATCCCGCGCATCATCTCACCCATGCTCGGCCCCAACTACCAGTCGCCTACGCTCGCTCATTCGCTGATCCACTGCGTGCGTAATCACCACCATCGCGGAGACTATAGACGTATATTGGTAAATATGGAGCGGCTCGACGTTGTACGGAGTTGCGCACCGATACGGTTGCCTTTCTTTTGTTGGCACGGGAACCAGCGCCCCGGCTGTCGCAGGCTAAATTGAGCGCGATGAGACAATCGGCGGTCCCCATTCGCGTCTATGCCCGGTAGGCGTCAGCGACTTTCGCGAATACCTCCGCAATGTCGTCTATATCCGCGTCGGTGGACTTGTGCGTCCAACTGAATCGGAATGTACGCTCCAGATGCGATCGAGCGTTGACAAGCCGCTCGAGGTCTTGCTCCCGGTTTTCGAGAAAATGATGGCTATGTGGCACCAGGTAATACATTGCGAACATGCCAGACAGTCCTTCCGCATTGAGCGCTCGTTCGATTTGGTCCATGCCCACGCGGAATTTCCGGCGCTCGAACTGAACCTGGTACATCCAGTAGACGTGCCTGCCCCGAGCCTCGACGCGGGGAGGGATGACCCCCTCGATCGTTTCGAGTTTCCTGGTTAGCACTTCGGCAAGTTCCATCTGAAGCTGGTTTTGATCGGGCAGCGCTTCAAGCTGGGCAATCCCGAGCGCGGCTTCAAGTTGCCCCAGCCTGAAGTTATATCCGGGGCTGGGATGATATCGAGGCCCGTCACCCGTATGGACAGCTCCTCTGTCGACTGCGAAGCGCCTTACAGCGGAAGACATTCTCTCATCGTCTGTCGTGACCATCCCACCCGTGTGCGTTGCGAGCAGCTTTCCAACGTTGAATGAGAAGGTCCCCGCATCACCGATGCTCCCCGCCCTCTTGCCCTTATAGGTGGCCAGCGTCGCCTGGGCCACATCCTCAACCAGCGTGACTCCGTGCTTGCGAGCCAGATCAACCAGAGGGTCAAGATCGCACATCTGACCGTAAAAGTGAACCGCGATGATCGCCTTGGTCCTGGGTGACATCACCTTTTCGACTTCGCTGGCCGAAATGAGACCTGAATGCTCGTCGACGTCCGGAAACACCGGCGTAGCGCCCTGGTGGACGATTCCAGCCACCGATCCGTAGTCGGTGATTGGGCTCACGATGACCTCGTCACCAGGGCCGGCTTCAAGCGCACCAATTACGGAGTGATTGGCCGCAGTGCAGTTGGAGACTCCGATCGCGTAATCGACGCCACACGCTTTGGCGAAAGCCAACTCAAACTCGGCGACCGCGTCGTACCTGAAACCGCTATCGAGAACTTCACGGAGCTTTTCAAGGGCCTTAGGCCCGATGTCTCGCGGGTGTTTGCTCGTAAAAGGATTGTCCGGGCCGCGGACGGGCGTCCCCCCATCAACAGCCAGCTTCCTCGTTGCAATTCTGGTATTAGCCACGAGAACCCTCCGATCTATTTACAAGCGACTTGCCGACCCGTCGAGCTTTGCACATTCATACCACGATTACTCGGTATCCACCCATTACAGAGAGTAGCTGCTAGCGCGGGTGACCTGGGTAGACGCTTGCGGCTAAGTGGATCGAGCGTGACTGACTCAATCGGCACTTGGTGGCCGGTCAGCCTTTGACTCGCGGCGGGGAGGTCCTTACCCGTCGGTTTGGTGAGATGCACTGAACCACGAATCGCCGGGTCGGACTAGCTTTCGGCTGAAACGAGTCTCCCTTACGGCGGCAGGCGGGCGCCATTCACACGAACGGCTGGCGTCCTGATCCGCACGATTGAGCCGGCGAGGGTTTGCTGGTTCCTTGTCTGCAAGGCACGTGTCCCCGAACGACCAGCCTTTCCGCTTGCTCGCTGCTAATGCAACGCCCCAGTTGGAGCTTCGCAGGCGCCGCACGGAGTTTGTCGGTCGGCTTCTCGGCGGCAGCGCGGTCAGATTCTGGACCAAGCCGCTTCTCACGCCTTATGCGTTCGGCCTTGTACCAAGAATCAGCGATCTTGAGGGGCCGATACACTTGGTCACGATTCATGGTCCAAATGTCAGGGAGGCTGCTATGACAGTGGACAGCAACCGTCGAATTCCTGGATACCCTAACGACCCGGTCCGGGAAAAAACGCGAATCACACCCTTCGAGGTCTATGAATACGAGACCCCGTTCAACTATCCCAACGTCGAGGTGGAAAGGGTTTGGAAGGGAGGAGAGCGGCACGGCATCGAATTGTTCCCCGTTAAAACGACCGAGGATGGACAGATGATGCGGGAGGCTGCCGACGGGATTATCATTCACGAGGACGATCCGATCATCAGGGTTGCGGTTCTCGGCAGCGCGTGCACTCCTCCCGGCGTTGTGTTTGTGGAGGCAACTCCGGTCGAAGGCTTTCGCCATGAAGGTGAGAACGAGGATGCGATGCCGGTTCGATTTCGAATCGACAATCTATGGGGTATGCACTTGCGCGGCGACTTGCTGAGACAGGGAGCGACGTACCACACGCACCCGCTTGCCGGTATGAGCTGCGCAATGGTCGAGATTCCACCTTCGCGGACGATTCGGGTGATGGCGGCGGGGGCGATCCCGGCATGGTCGGAGGATGGTTATCCGGACGACGCGCATTATTCACTTCGAACCATTCGAACCACGGTGATGGCCGGCTGACCGCGAGTCGCCGTAGTTGCTAGTCGGATCGACCTGTTAGTCGAGGGCTGAAATCCGCGGCGATCATCGATAGAGTCTTGCGGCAAAGGCCACCGAAGCCCTAATCGACCTCGCGCGCTCCTCGAACCAGTTTCCCTCGGACCGGATTACCCGCCCTGTCCTTGACATCCGAACTCGTGTAAATGATGGAATAGGAAGGTCGAGGGTGCGGCGTCCTGTTGGGCTTGGTCTGATGCTGCGTCAAGCAGTGATGCCACGAGCACCCTCCCGGCGGTAGCTCGACCGTCCTGGCCAGAGACTCATCGACATCCATCTCTTGCAGGCTCGAACCGGCGATCGCCCGCTGCTCTGCGGGGGCTGCCCGGTTGCTTCCGGGAATAAATCGGAGCGCGCCGTTCTCTTCCTTCACGTCGGCGAGGGCGATCCAGCACGTGATCAGATTCGGCGGGTCGTAGTCCCAGTAACCGTTGTCGGTGTGCCAGGGAAGCTCACCGCCGTGGAAAGCAGGTTTGAACAGAGCCTGGTCGCCTTCGACGTGGATGTCAGGGCCGAGCAGGGACTCGGCGATGTCGAGGATTCGCTCGTCACGAACAAGATCGGCGAAGACGGCGTCTTTCTCGTGAACGTTGCGCACCTGCAGAAACCGGTCCGCGGAATCGACCTGCTTGTAGATGATCTCGCCCCGCGCTTCGGCTTCGCTCAGCACGACCGCCGCTCTTCGAGCATGATCGATAGCTGTCGCGAGCGGCTCGGTCGTCGCTCCGGGATAGCTGTCGACAACCCCTTGCAGGATGTTGCAAAGGTCCAATACGCCGTCCGACCCATGGCGCACGGCCATGTTGTCGCGGACGTTCTCCTGAACGAACAGATCCATCAGGTGCGCCAGCAGGACGTTGACTTCCTCAGGCTCGAGCAGCGGCCCGTAATCTAGATATCCGTCGTTCTGGAACTGGGTTATTTGCGAGGACGTGAGGGCCATTCTGCAACTCCTCCTGCCGGCAATCCGCCCGAGAGTCGCACCTCGGCGGGGCGGGCGTCAGTATACGCGAGACTATCTTAGGCAGTGCGCCCGTCAAGAAGCCGGAGGATTGCCATAGTAGCGGCGCAATCTAAGGCACTTTGCGTTGCGCGACTAACACGCGCGGATTCATTGTCCAACCGACTCACGCCGGATGCCCGCCAGATCGTGGCCTCCCGCAATCCGAGTTTGTCGGCTTTCGAGTTTGAAGGATTGACATTTTCTGGTAAATTCTGTTAGTTGAAGCTATCAGGCGCACGGGAAGGCTTGACCCTCCCAAGAACGTCAGCAGATGACTTGACTTGGAAAGGGGGAGGTGCGGGTCGGAAGTTTCTCGACGTTTCGCATGTCTGAAGGGCATATGAGATACGATTCACTCGATCCGAACGGACGAGAGCTTGAGTACGGATCGGTTATCTCCGCGAGTTGGCGTCGAGCCTGTTAGCTTGTGAAGAGTCTGGCTGGTGATCCCTTGAGGGGGTGTCTAGATTATGAAAAGTAAGTCATTGTCCCGAAGAAAGCTGCTCAGATCGGGACTTGTAGCCGGTGCCGGCGTAGCGGGAATCGCCGTGCTGGCCGGGTGCGGTGAAACCCAGATCGTCGAGGTCGAAAAGGTCGTCACGCAAGTTGTTGAGAAAGTTGTGACGGTCGAGTCCATGGCGAAGCCCGCGCAGATTGAGCTGGATATCTGGAACGCTTCCGAAGAGCAGCTCAACCCCATTTGGGAATCCACAGAGAACGACTTCATGGCCGCAAATCCGAACGTTACGGTCAATAGGTCCGAGATTCCCTTCGGTGACATGCAGGCGAAGATCCTGACGGCTTTGGCAGGTGGAATCATCCCTGATGTCGTCTATTCCCACCCGCAGCTAACGGCCAAAATGGCGTCGAAGGGCGCTTTGATGCCGTTGGACGACATAATGAGGAACGACAAGGGCTTTGACAGGGACGACTTCAACACCGGCAGCATCGAGGCCAACAACTACAAAGGCAAGGCCTACGTGATTCCGACGGTGTCGGCGCCGTTGTTGTTTGTGTACAACAAGGACATCGTTGCGCCGCTGGGAATGGGCGACCCGTGGGAGCTCCAGCAGCAAGGGACGTGGACCCGCGACCTTCATGCCAAGATGATCGCAGCGGCAACGACCGGTGAAGGTTCTGACAAAATATTTGGATCCAATGAGATTGCTGCCGCCCTAAAGATTCAGTACCTATGGGTTTGGGGCGAGGGCGCCGCTATCTGGGACGATCCCACGGATCCGGCCGCATTTGTCGGTAACAGTCCGGACGCCCTCCGGGGCTGGGACTACATGACCAGCATGGTCGTAAGGGAAGAGACACCCGCACGGGACTTCGTCAAAGCCTTCGCGGGCGGAACGCAGGGCCTGTTCGTGAGCGGGAAATTGGCCTTCATGATGACGCACCGCCAGTACACTTATCAGATTCCGGAGGACTTTAACGGCGGCGTCGCGCCCATGTACAAGCATCCGAACGGCGATGACCAGACCCGAGATGCGCCGGAGGGACTTGCGATCCACGCGGAAACGAGTCATCCGGAGGAGTCCTGGGCGTTGCTCAAGTACCTCACCACCGTGGGGATCAAATCCTTTATCGCCGCGGGCGTCAGCTCTCCTACGCTGAAGTCGCACCAGACGATTCCGGAATTTGTCTCCTCGATTGCGCCGTGGGACGACATAAACGTGCATCTAACGGCCTCGAGTCAGATAAAGAGGTCCTTCCACCATCCCATTCCTTACGGTGAGATCAACAAGCTGGTACAGACAAACGTTGAGCGCATCCATCTCGGCCAGAAGGGCGTCAAAGAGGGCTTTGACGAAATCAAGCCCAAGATCGATGAACTTATTGCCGAGTTCCGTTAGCGGCAGCTCTGCGAGAGAGCATCTAGGCAGGCCTGCTTAGGCGTAAGCGCGAGACACCGTGTTGAGGTCGATGCTACGCTGGCCCCTGGAGGGGCCAGCGTAGCTCGGTTGGAATTGGCGAGTCGAGCGGGCTTTTGAATTTGAATGCAGTGTTCCTGCGAGTAACAGCATCTTGAGCGCATGGCTGAGAAGCGCAGAAGTTCAGTGTCTGCTGGACCGCTGACGCTTGGGCTTCTACCCTCAGCCCGGAAGGATGTTTGTGGCAACTCGATGATGATAAGACTGCCAGCTTGACATTCTTAAGGCGGCCAAGCAGTGCAAGCTGATAGACTTTCGCGGCAGACGACCATTCTGTTTTTTCGAGGGTCGAAGGGGAGAGGATGGGGGTAGCGGCGACTGCTGGAACTACGCGCCGCCGGCCGCGTCTCGGCGGCGCCAAGGTCAAGCGATGGGCCTGGTCTTACTTTTTCATAAGTCCGTGGGTTCTGGGCTTTGTGATCTTCACGGCCTACCCGATGATCTTTTCAGCCTTTCTCTCGTTCACCACCTACGATTTCCTCACCCCGCCCGAATTCGTGGGCGCCAGGCAGTTCAACAAGATGGTCAACGACGAACTGTTCTTCATCTCGCTCGGCAACACAGCCTATTACACGTTCCTGTCCGTTCCGGCGCAGCTCATAGTGGCGTTGGCCATGGCACTAGCGCTCAATCAGAAGCTCATGGGAATCAACATATTCAGGACGTTGTTTTACCTCCCCACGGTCACGCCCGCGGTAGCCAGCGTGATCCTGTTCGTTTACATGTACAACCCTGACTACGGGGTCTTTAACTGGATTCTTGGGTTGTTCGGCGGTCCAAAGGTTAGCTGGCTCGGCAACCCGGCCATGTCAAAACCTTCGTTGATTATTATGAGCTTGTGGGGCGTCGGCGGACAGATGGTGATATTCCTGGCGGGTTTGCAAAGCGTGCCCGTGGCTTTGCAGGAAGCGGCCTCCATAGATGGAGCGGGTGTGTTGCGACGCTTTTGGCACGTCACCGTGCCAATGATTACTCCGGTCATTTTCTTCAACATGGTCCTGGGCGTCATCAGCTCGTTCCAAATCTTCACCGCTGCTTACATAGCC
The DNA here is from genome assembly GCA_965218195.1 of Chloroflexota bacterium. Classification (GTDB taxonomy): domain Bacteria; phylum Chloroflexota; class UBA11872; order UBA11872; family VXNJ01; genus JAPOVO01. The sequence continues at coordinate 2,023,822 of OZ244593.1, read as the reverse complement.
ACGCAAGGCGGCCCCGTTAATTCCACAATGTTCTACGTGCTGTGGCTCTATCAACATGCTTTTGAGAACTTCCGGATGGGTTACGCCGCCACGCTGGGATGGGTACTGCTCGCGATCATAATGATCTTCACCGCTATCCAGTTTTATACCAGCCGCAGGTGGGTCTACTACGAAGGTTCGATCACGTAAGCCATGGCACTCACATCTGCTACTGCAACCGAAGCCAGCGTATCCCTCACGCGTAAGCGCACTCGCGGCTTTTTCGTCCGCGAAGCGATATCACGACTACTGCGTTACTCGCTATTGATTATCATCGGCCTCATTTCGTCGATCCCGCTGGTGTGGATGATATCGACGTCTCTCAAGCAAAAGGGCCGGGAATTCATGTTCCCGCCGGAAATCCTGCCGGTTCCACCGGTCTGGCGAAACTACATCGATGTGTGGCCCGAGTCGCATATTCATATCTACTTTCTGAACAGCACCCTTATCACGGGCCTAGCCACGCTTGGCACCCTGATAACGGCTTCCATGGTGGCGTTCGGGTTTGCAAGGATGAATTTCCCCGGCCGAGGCCCGCTGTTCGCCGTCCTGCTGTCGACCCTTATGCTGCCCTACATCGTCACGCTGGTGCCGACCTTCATCTTGTTCAAGGTCCTGGGATGGATCGACACACCTTATCCGCTGATTGTCCCCTATTGGTTTGGCGGCGGGGCGTTCTTCATATTTCTGACAAGACAATTCATGTTGCAACTTCCTACCGAACTGGATGAAGCGGCGCTTGCCGACGGGGCTTCGTACTGGCGAATCTTCTGGAACATCATTCTCCCACTGTCCGGCCCGGCGCTGGCGACGATGGGCATCTTTTCCATAGTCAGTCACTGGAACGACTTCCTCAACCCGTTGATATTCCTCCTATCCGATACGTGGCGGACGCTGGCGCTTCACCTGCGCTTCTTCTTCTACACCGAGGGCTTCGGCGGTTTTCCACGGTGGAATTTCCTGATGGCATCCTCCGTGGTGATGTTGATCCCGATTCTCGTACTGTTCTTCTCCGCCCAGAAGTATTTTGTGAGGGGAATCGCGCTTACCGGGCTCACCGGGCGCTGACGCGGCTGGGCCGCGGCGTCGGAATCCGCCAGCCGTGTTCATTCAGCCGCTGGAGGGGTACATTACCGCCAGTTGGCGAGTAAAACGCGCATAGAGATGCGCGTGGTCGATGCACAAAGATTGCTGATTTGGGGCGATAGTTCCCTGACTCGTTCCCGGGTGGGACGGGTGCTCGGCGCTCGTATAAGCGCGAGGAGTAGATGCAAGACGCCAGCGGGGAGCGCCCCACGGACACACCTTCTGGGCAAGCCTGATGTGGGTCTCTTAGAGCCGAAATATAGTTTACGTGTAGGGTTATGGAGGCGGTTAGATTAGAGTGGTTAGGGGCTACAGGGGATAAACACGTCGGGTGCTGAGGCTTCAAGCTCTTAGGGGTAGTTATATGAGAAATATGAGGCGATTGGCACTGTTTTTTGCCTGCGTCGCGGCGCTGCTTATGGCGGTCGCCTGCGGTGAGGAACGACAAGCGTCGGCGGCGGACATCACGGCTGCATGCCCGAATGCGACCTCCTGGGTACTTGCAAGCGAACACGTCGGACAAGAGATCACCATTTACGGTCACGTGGTGGAGACAAAATTCGTGCAACGGGGAGTTGAGCAACCCACATACTTATACGTCGGAAAACCAGCTTCCGAAACGGGTGGGGTTCGGGTTGAAATAAGGAAACCGAACCTGCTTAATTTCCCGTTTCCTCCTGACGTGGAATACAAGGGCAAGACGCTCTGCATCACGGGAGTTATCGAGGCCGCTGAGGATGGCATATTGCAGATCGAGGCGAAGCGGCCCTCCCAAATCGTGGTTATCTAGACCACGCCCCCATGCGCGCGTTGGTGCGGCTATTTCAGAGTCACCCGGCCTATCGATTGCAGCGTGTCCGCGTTCAACATCGTGATCTCCGACCCTCTGGGTTGTCCCATAAAGATGAAGGGACCTTCAGGATCCGGCCAGACCCAATACGCGCCACGATTCAACGGCGCCATGTGGATTGATTGGGCCTGATCGAGGTCGACGACCACAAGCGCTTCCAGGCCCGGCCCAACCAAAAACAGCCGTTGGCCAGTCTTATCGGAGGCGAGCCACGTGGCCCCCGGAACTTTCGCGATCGGGCCATGGATCGACCCAGCGTCGATATCGACGACGAATATACCGCCGTCAAAAGCCAGAAGATAAACGCGAGTTCCCGACGGATTCGAGGCGGCCCTTAGAATATGACGCGGTACACCGCCAATACTCGCTATCGACTGGCCCGATTCGATGTTTACCGCCTCGATTCGCCTTCTAAACCTGTTGACAAAGAAGTAGCGGGTTCCGTCCAGCGACGCTACGGGCCTGACGTCGTGAATACTGATGTCGCTTCTGAGCAGTCTCGAACCGCCTGTTCGCGGGTTTATAGCTCTAAGCTCGAACTGAACCACCGACAGGGGGTCCTCGGCTACGAGGAGTATTTCCCCTCGCGCCGACGTCCCTACATACCAGGCGAGCGGACCAGACGTCGGCCGTCTATAGAAATGCATCCCGTCCTGCTCGCTCAAATAGGCGACGATTGACTGCAATCTGTACGGGGGCCGCTGGCCGGGGGAGTCCGCATCCCCTTCGATCTGCACGGGAATGAAGTAGGAGAGATTCGATATAAGCCTGGTTGCCGGTAATTCGGGCCGGGTTACCGGGACGCTGACAGCGGAGTCTGACCGCAACGCGGAGGCTCGATCCACGCCCGCTACCCTGATTTGGCCGTTATCGAGCGGATCGGCAACGGGGAAATACAGACGCTTTCTTGGATCCGGCGCCAGCGCAACTACGGTCGAAGCCGCCCCGGAGTCGGGTACTGTCAGCGTGATGCGGTTGCGGCGATAGTCAAGGAGTCCGGCTTCTGCTGTGACGATGCCGGGCGACAAGTCGTCGAACTTGATCGTACCCTCGGGACCGGTGACTCCTTGGGAGTCAGTTTCTCCCAAGAAGTTCGTTATCTCCACTCTGGCGCCAGCCAGGGGCAGCGACGAGTTCGAGTCAACCACCTTAACGGTCAGCTCGTTTTCGAACGGCAATAGCTCGAAGGCAACCGGCGAAGTCACGACAAAAGACCGGCCTCGACCGGACGATTCCGCCTCGATCAGAAGCTGGCTTGTCCTCCCCGTGGCGAGCCCGGTCGGTATTACGAAGTCCAGAGCGAAGGTGCCGTTTCTCGATGAAACGGCTCTGGCAATAGAAAGGCGGCGGGCGTCTCCACGCTGTTCCGGTCTGCGAGCGAAGATCGCCACTTCCGATCTCGGAGGCCACTTGCGGCCTTCTATGTGGACCGGGCTTCCCGGCAGTCCTTCGGAAGGCGTGAGATTGATTTCAGCGCCGGACTTGCTGGCCGATCTAACGGTTCCGCCGATCGCCGATCCGTACGCGCCTAGCGCGATGATCACTGCAACCGGCACTAAGACCAGAACCGTCAGGGCCCCGGTGACGGCGATGCTAACTCTAAGCTTCATCAGATTCCGTCATCGCCGAGTTACCGCAAGCCGGTTATTTCCGCGACCAAAATGGGATTAACCAAAACCGCTCGCAACCCGCACATACGCGATCCGCGCCCCGTCGGTAGGATAACCGACGGTTTCCCGAGATATGACCGACCGAGGACCCGCCGGCGCCACGGCCTCGGCCTTTACCGGACTAGAATCGCGCTGACCGCAGAGCTCTTTTGCTTGTCTGCCCTGACGAAAGAGGAGGCATGATCTGATGGATGGTAATTCGAGCCAGACGGAGAACAGCTTCTGGACCGCGCCGAGCAACGAAGGACTGCTTATTACAGACTTGTCCCTCTGCGAACCGCAATCGGCGATAGCCGACGGACCGTCACAGCGCGATTGGTATTCGATTCCTTACGCAACTCAAGACGGTATCCGAGGAGTGATGCTGGGCAAGGGTGAGCTGGCGCGTCCCGAAGATGTAAAGCTAAAGCTCCCCTCGAAAGGTTGGCACGCGATCTATTTGGGGCTTTACAGGGGCGGCGCCGAGCCGGACAGACCCTTCAAGGACCCATTCTCGCTCAGAGTCAAGCTCAGCGGCGACCCGCTGTTCGATTCGGTAAGGCCGGGCGTGTCCGACCAGGTCGTGCCGAACCGCGCGGTTGCCCGATACGCCAGCGCAATCGAGGAGTTCTTCTGGAAAGCCGCCGATCTCGAGGCTCACGATCTGATCATTTCTGCCGCGACCAGAGCGACCCACACCGCCGCCCAGTTCGCCTTCGTGCGGCTAGTCCCAATGACGGACAGAGAGGTGGAGGAGTATCGCCAGGCCGCCGGCAGCGCCGCCACGAAGAATCTGGCCGTGCAAATAGACGGAGCCAGCGGCTCGCTTCATCACGGAGTGCAAACGACGGAAGATCTCATAGAGGGATTCGAGCCTTTGCGCAACACGGACGTGGGAAAAGTTTTCCTCGGCACGGGTGGTCCCGGGCTGACCTACCGTCCGACCGAAGTTGGTCGCGAATACGCAACGGCGGCGACTGAAATCCTTACCGAGTCGAGCCGGCGCGCCGTAAAGAGTCTGCGCGGGTATCGATCGAAAGGGATCGATCTGGTGAAGGAAAGAGTAGATTTCCTGCACTCGCTAGATATCGAGGTCTTCCTTGGATTCCGCATGGGGACCACTTCGGACCATCCACCCGGACATGCCAGGTCGGTACCAATGTGGAAAGAACACCCGGAATGGCGGTGCCGCGACCGGGATGGCAACTCAATCATTCGCCTGAGCATGGCTTACCCCGAAGTCAGAGAGTTTTATGTCAAGTTATTCCTCGAGCTCACGTCGTACGGGATAGAAGGCGTCCAGCTCATCTACACACGCCGGCCGCCCTTCGTGCTCTTTGAGGATCCGGTCATCGAAGACTTCCGCAACGAATACGGCGTCGACCCCCGCGAGCTACCCGAAGACTCTGAGCTGGGCGGCGAATTCATGACCGAGGGCGGGTTTTTCACGAGCGATCCGCGATTGGAGAAGCACTGGGCCGGATACGTCACCGCGTTCATGCGCGAGCTTCGACAGGCGCTCGACGAACGCCGGCGGCCCGACGGCGGCCGCATCCAGGTCGCGGCCAACGTGCTCTACAACGGCGCGTACAACCGGGCCGGGGGACTGGACCTCGAAACGTGGGTGGCGGAGAGTCTGGTAGACATACTGGTCCCGCCCACCCAAGCATACGACTACGCCGAAGAGCGGCACATCCCGGTAATAGACTACGAGTATTTCAACAAGCTGACGGCCTACTCGGCGTGTGTGTTCTACCCGGACCTCTTCCCACGCCAGATGTGCGCCGGCGAGTACGTGCGGCAGGCGCGCGAGGCCTACGAGGGGGGAGCGAGCGGACTGACGTTTTGGGACAGCGACGTAAGGGTGAACATGAAGAGCCAGTGGAACACCGTTCGCCGCCTGGGTCACCGCGACGATTTGAGCCGCATGGAGCGGGAGCACGGCGGCTACCTGATGCACGAGCTGAATCTGATCGAAGACTGGAATCCTTCGACCAGATTCATGTAACCGAGTCCGGCCAACAAGGATTCCCGTAAGTCCGACAAAGCTCCGGGGCCGCAGGCGTGAACTTGGTTGGGATTCCTACATTCCCGAAACTACGCAGTAAACCCAACACGCGCGGTTTTTCTCACGCCTGTCCTGAGCTTGCCGAAGGATCGCGGTCCGATCGGTCCGGCTGCACGCGATTCGGAGTTCTCGAAGCAGATCCTTAACTAAGACGCCGCATCAGACCGTTGCGGACGTTGTTCGCCAGATCGCCTTCGGATATCACGGTCCCGTGCACGTGGACCTCGAGGTTCATCGGAACGCCGCCCGCGTTTCCGGCTCCCACTATCCGCTCCCCGCCGTGCACTACCGCCGGCACGGGGGTCCCGAACACCCCAGGAACCACGCCTCCCATCGCGAATAGCGGTTCGCGGCCCGACTTACGAACCGCGTCTTGCACGATCTCTCGGAACGTCGAGCCCGCATTCGGACCGGACTCGGCCCTGTCGCCAGGGCGCGTCCTCATCCACTCTATGTTTTTAGCCCTCTCGCCAGACCTTCTTTGATAGAGGTCCAGGCCTTCGTTCCACGACAACCCGCCCCCGGAGGAGCCGCCGCCGGGCGGCGAGTCGCGGCGTGTCACCGGCGCGGGTTGGGGCCGGTACGCTTCGAGTTCGCGTCTGCGCTGCGCGAGAGTCTCCGACATGCCCGCCGCCCAGGGCGTCACCGCCCCGCTCATAGCGGCGGCGTTGACGGTCAAGCCTTCCAGGACATCGTCCGAGACCCATCGCAGGTCGTCATATCCCATGTCCATCTCGCCGAACGCGATATCCGCCGGCGTGATGGAGTCGACGGCTCCAGACAGCGCGGGCGCAAGACCATACTGGATAGCATCCCCCAACAGCCACGTCTGCGCCGTCACATCTCCTGAGACAATCCCGAGCTCTTGCAGATCGGCCAACCGTTGATTCGGGAGAATCTCCAAATCCCAATCTTGGGGTATCAGGTGTTGGCGCCGCTCTCTGCGGTCATTGGCCCCTCTTAGCATCGCCGTCTCAATGCGTTGACCTTGAACCTGATCGAGGTTTGTTTCAGACCCTGGTGCAAACTCGATTACCGCCGGATCGGGTTCATATTCGCGTTTGTATTCGTCTCTCCAATGTTCTTTGACAAGGCGAAAGAGCGAGGGGAACTCTAACTCTCTCCCGGAGAACTCTGCCCCTTTGGGGGTACGATACGTGGCGGCGTCGATCGCGAAATCAACCCCAGCCCAGTAAGCGTCCGATTGCTTGAGGTACTTCCAAGTTCGATCAAATCCGGCAACTTGGTGCTTCCAGTGTTCACGCAAGCCCTGTAAGACGTCAGCTGGCTCATCGACAAAAGACCCCTTGAAGTCTTCGAAAGGCTCGCCCGCTTCTTCCAACTTCTCTTTAAACCAGTCCCACGGATGCATAGTAGAGTTCCTTTAACTAATCGAGTGATCGTGTCGGGGAAAGTGGGTACGACCCGATGCGTTGCAGATCTTCATCGTCCATTCCGGGTTTGATCCTCGGGTCGTAGAGCAGGCGTATCACCGCTTTGTCGATGTCGGCAAACTCCAGCATTTGGCTTGGTCCCCGCGCTGGCATCAGGCGGCCTTCCGAATCCCGCGTTTCTTCGAGCCAGTGTCCTTGGTAAAAGACGCTGTCACGGTACGCCCACGACGCGCTTGAGAGTCCGAGCGCGTGAGTGAGCTGCTGAAGGATGAGGCTGCGACGAGTCCGCTCATTCTGGGTTGAATCGACCACGACATCCGCGGCGACCAAGTGCCCAGACGAGTCTGGAAACGCTATGCCCCCCCCTCTTCCCGATGGGAATTCAGAGCGAATACGGCCGAACTGGTCGCCCGGAATCAGATAGATGATGAGATTTGGGGCTGAGTCGTCCCTATAGATGTCCACAGGCCGTATTAATACGCGCAGTTGGTCGATGACCTCATCGATTCCCGACAAGTCGCTGCTTGATGGCTGCCCGGCGACGCCAACCCGTATCGGCCCGCGCCATTTGGTTATGTAATCGCGATTGCACCGGACGCCCGTTAGCTCCATCGAGTCAGGATCGCATCCGAGCGCCAACTCTCTGAAATAAGCGGTCTGTTCGCCTGTGTACATCTCGTGGAACGGGGGTAGGGAATCTTCGGAGGGCGTAATGGACACAACAGTTACCCAGATTCCAAGAATCAAGATCAAGCCGCACAGGACGAGCCACCGTCGCGACCGGAATCTGGACGCTGGTGAGTTCAACTAAGGTGATCCCGCTCCAGGCACATATCCACCATCATGCCAGTCTATGCACCGCATGGCGGCGCAAAAAGGACGCGGCGCGCCACGTTCGTCGCGGTTTCCTAGAGCATTTCTAATCCGATGAGACGATTCTCGGTACATACTGCCGACGGCGAAACTATGCCTTTCGGACATCAGCGCGAAGGCGACCTGTATCACGAGCCCCTCGGGCCCGAAATCTATTTCGCGAGGTTCCGCCGAGGTGGGAGTCGGGATTAAATCAGGATGTGACAATTTCAGGCTCCTTGGATTCATGCTTACACGGGTTATGTGACACTCCGTAGCAAGTTGCGACCGAGGATGAGGCCGTGGTTGAAGCAAATGAACAGTCCGATGCAGTGCATGAACCGGCGCCGTTAAGGCTCCGAGTCGCCGCGCCAGCTATCGACCGGTTGATCGGAATGTCGGCCTCAGCGATTATTTCGTTACGATCGACGGCGCGTGGTTTTGCTCACGCCGGTCCTGAGCTTGCCGAAGGACCACGCTTGGGCATTTACGGCTGCGCACGTTTTGGGATGACGGAAGCAGGTGCTTAGCTAAGACGCCGCATCAGACCGTTGCGGACGTTGTTCGCCAGGTCGCCTTCGGATATCACGGTCCCGTGTACGTGGACCTCTAGGTTCATCGGGATGCCACCAGTGCTTCCGTCTCCCAGCACTCGCTCGCCGCCGTGCACGACCGCCGGCACAGGCGCCCCGATACTCCCCGGAACTATGCCTCCCATGGCGAATTCCGGTACGAGACCCGATTCCCGAACCGCGTCCTCCACTATGCGTTTGAACGTCCATCCCACGTTGGGACCGGACTCGGCCCGGTCATCCGGGCGCGTTCTTATCCACGCTATGTTTTCGGCGGTCTCGCCAGAAGTTCTTTGATACAGGTCAAGACCTTCGTCCCATGCCACACCAACGCCGCCAGAGTTCCTGCCGCCGGGCGGAGCGTCCTGGCGCGCAGCGGGCGAGCGCTGGGCTGCTGCCTGGATTTCGAGTATGCGCTGCCTGACCTCTTCGGAGAGGCTCGTCGCCCACGGGGTCACTCCCCCGCTCATCGCGGCGGCGTTGGCGGTCAGGCCCTTCAATGTGTCGTTCGAGACCCATTGAAGGTCGTCATACCCCATATACATCTCGCCGAATGCGATGTCGGCCGGCGTGATGGAGTTGACGGTCTCCGAGAGCATGGGAATAAAGCCATGCTTGAGCGTGTCCCCCAACAGCCACGTCTGCGCCGTCACCCGGCCCGAAGCCGAACTGAGGTCCCGCAGATTCCCCGGCGGTTCACCGAAGCCCTGGTCATCGAGAAACTGCTGCTGCCAGTCCCCGGGCTGATAGGAAGGTAGTTTCTCGAAATCGAGCATGTGTTTATCGAGGTTCGCGCGGTCGTTGAACTCCTTCCTTGCCTGGGCTCGCAGGTATTCCCCTTGAATTCGTTCGGTCATTGCTTCGGGTCGTGGCGTCAATGGAGCATATCTTTGCTCGGAGTCCGGGACGGACCATTGATCCAATTGATCCCGGACTCCTCGGACTAGTGGGGGAGCAACTTTTATGACTGCATCGGCGACGACTGTAAGCACAGCTATAACTAACGCGACTGTTTTTTCAGGGGGGGTTCCTGGTGTTGCCTGTGCGACAGCGAATGGTCCTCCCATTGCGTCTATCATGTCCGCAGCGGGACTTACAACAACGCCGGCCGTTTCAACACCCCAAAGAACATTCTCCAGTGCGTCTTCGGAGTCTGGCCTAGGCGGAATGATCGAACCCAAACCTTGAGTTGCGTCATCGACAATCTGCCCTGCCCAGCGTTTATGCCGCATCATGCTTCCGATAATCGGGGGTACGAATGCGGGATTAAAGCTTTGGGACATCGGATGTATGTTCGTAGGAGGCAGTTCCGCCGAGGTGGGAGTCGGGATTAAATCAGGATGCGACAATTTCAGGCTCCTTGGATTCACGCTCACGCGGGTTATGCGACACTCCGTAGCAAGTTACGACTGAGGATGAGGCCGTGCTTGAAGTAAACGAACAGTCTGATGCGGGGCGTGAACCGGCACCGTTGAGGCTCCGAGTTGCCGCACTCGCCATCGATAGTTTGACCGTAATGTCGGCTCGAACGGTCATAATTTTCGCTGCGATCGACAACCCGTTGATCGTCGCAATCTCCAACCCAATCTGGCAAGAGCGACTGGGGGGGCTGTGGTTAGCAGACGTTGCCGTATCAATGTACATGGAGGGCTTAATGACCCTCGCATTCCGCTTCCTCGCGAGCCTCCTCTTTGGAACTACCCCAGGTCGAAAGCTCACCGGACTGCGGATCGTTGCCGATGCCGATGGTCTTCCCGGAAGTCGATCTCTCGTAGCGATACGGGATCTATTGGCACTATTTCTATTTGCAATACCGGTGTTGAACGCAGCGTGGATCGTTCATCTCCTCCTGGCTTCCAAAAAACTAGGTTGGCACGAGCGTCACACTGATACCGCTGTTGCGCAAAGTTTTCGTATCGTGCAAAACCGATTCCGGGGGGGCCGAGATTCACGCAGACACCCGCTGAGCGATACACGTGACCGAATTGCGACTTGGAATGGTGCGGCAAGGAATGCGACCGAACGCCCCAATGCAGGGCGTGAAGCAGCGCCGCTGGGACTCCGAATTGGCGCCTTGGCCATAGACGGATGGAGCATCTGGACCGCTAGTGCATTCATGGTTACATTCCTAGGCCCAGGCAGTCCGGAAGTCAGCGAACCGGTGGACCCAACATTGATACGCAATCTACTGCGGACTTTCGCAGTTATAGGTGTATATCCGGCCGTCATCTTTCTTCTCGCGATCCGTTTCCTGATAAGCCTCCTCTTTGGAACGACGCCGGGCCGAAAGCTCACCGGCCTGCGGATCGTTACCGATCTGGGCGGACGTCCCGTCGGTCGAGCGCGCCTAGCATTTCGCGAATTCCTCGCGCTGCTGTTCTTCTCGCTGCCGATAATAAATGTGCTCTGGCTCTCTCTCATCTTCCTACGTTCGCGGTCCCCCGGATGGCACGAGCTACTGTCGGGAACCACGGTCGTACGAGCGTCGTAGACATCCCGATCGGCGGTTCCTGGACTTCGATAGTTTCAGTCCCTGAGTAGTCCGATTGCGGCGAATTCTCGTCCGACTCACACGCTATTTGCACAAAAAACACCTCTCTTTTTGAGGTGCTCGGCGGCTCTCTACTATTCGATTTCCAGCTAGCGAATCAGGCCGGCTTCTCCAAGATGAGTCCGCGGCGACCGCCTGCCAATCCAAGACGAGCGGCCGCTGGCATGGTTAGAGAACAGCTTCCACGACGGAATCGTATAACTCTCTGGACGCAGCCGGGTCTTGACTGCGGCTCCTCACGCCATCTCCACGCCGAGAAACGCCGCGCCGACGTCGGTCCCGGCATCCTGTTTGGCCCGGAGGTCCTTGCCGGGATCCAGATGGATGAACCGGATGACGACGCTGTTGTCGCCTCCGGTCGAGCTTCCCGGCACCACTCCCGCGAAGACGGTTTCGGCGACTCCGTTGTCGCTCGACCCCGAGTCTTCGAGCGTAACGGTCACTCGCCTGTCGGACGAACCTGTATTAGAGAGATGCAGCGTGCCATAGGCGCGCACGTTGCCCGAATGGTAGATATCCTGAAAGCTCGTGGACAGAGCGATCTGCCCGAGCACAGTCGAAACTTCAGCCACGTTGCGTCTCCTGTGTGATTGGCGGCAAGCTTGGGGCGGCCGGCTCGGAACAGACGGCGCTGCACGAGTCTCTCAAGCCAAGAGTCACGCCGCCTGTCCGCGCTGACCGCTTTGAAAGTCCCAACGTCATAAGAACGTGTTCTGCCCAATGGGCACACTGCGCAGGATGCGAAACTGGTCCTCGACCGCGCCGGTGACGGCGAGGGTCGCCTTGGAGTCGAAGTAAATCTGGATCACGCGGCCGTCACCGCCAGAATAGTTAGCAGTCCCACCTCGTGTCGATATTGTGCCACTGGCGTAAACAATTCGATTTGCTATACCTAGCCAAAGACCTCCCGCTCCAGAGCCCCCATCTCCCCCCCCGTTCCATCAGAACCAGAAAACCCATTTAGGTTACGACTATCAGTTGTCAAGACACCATTTGCGATTTGGATATACGCTCCTCCACCAGAACCTCCATCTCCATCATTGCCTCCTCGCCCAGAATGTGGCGTTCCTCCAGCGCCTCCACTGCCAAAGCCGATAGTCTCTCTACTAAAGATATTCCGTCTTAGTGCTTCCCATACTCCACCAACCCCAACAATTTCGCCAGGTGACCCGTGTGTACTGGAAGAACCTGATCCACGTGCCCCGTAACTGCCGCCACCACCGTTGCGATTAGTTAGTGTTCCAGGGTGACCGCCGCCGGGACCACCACCTGATAGATCAGGAATAGTACTTGCTGTGCTTCTGACCCTGCCCCCAACTTACCCTCACTCATAAGTAGAATCTTTTCAGGTTATGGCCCCAATTGGGGCGGGCTGCAAACTGGTTGGGTGTGAGCCCATCCAGGCTCGTGTGCGGGCGTGTTGTGTTGTAGTCGTACCTCCATTCCGCGATGATCCGCCGCGCTTCGGCCAGGCCGGCGAAGAGATGTTCGTTGAGGCACTCGTCACGCAGGCGGCCGTTGAAGCTCTCGACAAAGCCGTTTTGCACGGGCTTGCCCGGTGCGATGTAGTGCCAGCCAACGCCGCGTTCCTGCTGCCAGCGCAGGATAGCGTTTGAGGTGAGCTCGGTGCCGTTGTCGCTGACCAGCATGCGGGGGCGGCCCCGCAGCTCGACGATGCGGTCCAGCTCCCGAGCCACGCGGACGCCAGACAGCGATGTGTCGACGACGAGGGCGAGGCACTCGCGGCTGAAGTCGTCCACCACCGCCAGGATGCGGAACCGCCTGCCGTCGGCCAATGCATCCGCGACGAAATCGAGCGACCAGCGCTGGTTGCGGTTCCAGGGGAGCAGCAGCGGGGCACGCGTGCCGAGCGCCCGCTTGCGCCCGCCTCGCTTGCGCACCGTGAGCCGTTCCTCGCGATAGCTGCGATAGAGCTTTTTATGATTGAGCCGGATGCCTTCCCTGGCCAGCAGGATGTGCAGACGGCGGTAGCCGAACCGTCGGCGCTGCTCGGCCAATTCCCGCAACCGCTTGCGGATGCCGGCGTCGTCCGGCCGCCTCGATTCATAGCGGTAAGTCTTCGGATCCATCCCGACAAGAGCGCAGGCACGGCGCTGCGAGTGACTAGTCTCCGTCATCGCCCAGGCCGCGGCCTTCCTCCGCAATCTGGGCGTTAGAAGTTTTTTGCAAGTAGCTCGCGCAGCGTCGCCACATCCAGCATCGATTCCGCCAGCAGCTTCTTCAGGCGCCGGTTCTCATCCTCCAGCCCCTTCAGCTTCCTGGCGTCTGATACCTCCATGCCGCCGTACTTGGACCGCCACTTGTAAAACGTCGCGCCGCTGACCCCGTACTTGCGGCAGAGCTCTGCGGCTGGCAACCCCGCCTGGTGCTCTTTGAGGATGCCGATGATCTGTTCCTCGCGATACCTGCTCCGTCTCATGTCCGTCTCCTCCCATTGAACGGACTCTACTCAAAATCGAGGGCATTTTCGGGGGCAAGGTCACTTCCACCACGGAACCCGCTCAAGCTCGTCCCATTCTTCGAGTCATCAGTGTGCAGCCCAGCCGTCCCAGTTGCCGCGCCGTCTCCCAGATAGCCGGGGACATCCAGCCCGCCGGCAAGGCCAAGCGCGGGTGTCTGGCGCGGCAAGACGCCGGAGTCCATGAAGCGCCTGTAGACCGCCGAGCCATTCGGCTGCATGAACGCGAGCGCGCGCTGCAACCGGTCCCAAGAGGCGTGCGCCTCGTTCAGGATCAGGTCCGCGACTCGTTGCAGCCGCAACAGATCGCTGCCGCGCACGTGTAACGGAGTCTCGAACCACACCGTCCCAGGCTCGAACGGACCGAAGACCTCGCCGGTCTGGTCGCTGATCGCCCACCACTCTTCCCGCTCAGAAACGTTCTTTCTAAAGTGCAGCATTAGTGACTCAACCCCAGCGTGAGCCTCACGCCCAGAACCTTGGCATCGCCCGACATCGTGTCGTCTGCATGGTCGCCGACCCGGGCGATGCGGATTCGCAGCGCATCGCCGGTCGAGCCGCTGAATGTAGCCGTGCGGCTGAATTCATTAGTCATTTCCGATATCCCTCTTGCGGTGTCCTGGCCGTCGGTCCCGAAAGAAACAGCCGACGCATCCCAAGGGCTGCCGTTACCGACCGCCTGATAGTCGATGGCCCAGCGCACTCTGCCGGTCGTGGCCGCCGCCTTCCAGACGATGGCTATCGTCGCGTCACTAAGGTCGGCGTTTCGCGGCAGCGCGACCTGCCACTGGGCGTACCGAGCGCTCGCGTCGTCGAACAGAAGCTCGTACCAGAACCGCTGCGACGCCGACTCGACCAACTGGCGCTGGGCCGCGGAGTCGAACGCGCCCGAGGGCAGGATCGCGCTACTCGCGTCCAGCCAGCCGGTCGTCTGGTCCTGGACCTCTTCCAGCTCATTCGCGCCGGTCACCCGAAACAGGTAGCCGCTCGTAGCCGCCTTTGCCGGGGCGGTCTCGCTCAAGTTGTCGCGCACCTGCGTGTTCATGTCGGACGGCTGCACGACCTGTCCCAACGTCCATGTTTGAGGCGCCGTCCAGGCCATTAGGTCTCACCTCCCACGCCATACAGCGCATTTTGAGCCTGCAAGTCGGCGAGCGACTCGCCCGGCTCCCAGTTACGGTTCCTGGCCTGGATGGGACTGATGGCCGGTCTGGCCAGGAGAAGCTCCTCGATCCGACGGCGGACCTCCGGCGCCGGCCATTCGACCGCATACCAGCGGCGGTCGTTCTCAGGGCTTCCGCACTCGGCGCAGATGAAACAGCGCTCGTTCTCATCGGCGATCACCGCGCTGTTACAGCCGGGGTTCTTGCACAGCACTACCCATCTGCCCTGCCGTATCCGGGCGCGCACGACACCCCGCTTTTGGTCGAGGCTCGGCACAGGCCCCAGCCCGTTCCTGACGAACCACCTGGCTATGAAACTCCGGAACGGCATGGCGGCCTGCGCGTCGTCATGAGTGAGTATCAAGTGCCCACTCTCGTTTGTTGTCCGAGCTGCTTGCTCCGACATCTAAACCTCCTCAGAAAAATGAAAACCGAACACCGTCCGCTCCGGTGTTCGGCGACCCTCTCGCGGAAGTCACCACGCCCTGCCGGCGTGGATCGAATTCCCTCAGCTACTCAAATTACCATCGCAACTCCAATCGCTTCGCCTGTTCCCGCATACAGCTCAGTAGGAGAGCCTGGTCGTCAAACCAAGCTCCGTGAGTCCCGGGACGCCCAGCACCCACGCCGACTCCGCGTCTCCGTCCGATACCCACCACTGCGTCTCCCAAAAGCCCGCGCGAAACAGATGTCTAATCCCTTCGATATGAAACGGTCCATCGACCGAGGCGTCGTCAAGCCGAAGCGTTATGCGGTCGGCAAGCTCCCGCCCGAGGACCTGCGACAGCAGCGCCGCCTGGTCTCGCCGTGGACGGAGAGTGATGGACTTCACCCGAGAGTGCGGGTCCTTCAGCCGGGCGATGTCGTAGTTCACCTGGTCCTGGACCTCGTTGTCGTCGGTATTCAGAAGCCCCGATTCGCTTTTTGACCGCTTGCCGTGGATGCTCTGGGAAGCCGCGTCGCTGGCCGTCTTCTCGGTCCCTCCGATACGCTGCGCCCGGATGTCGTTCTTGATCAGCTGGTCCGAAAACTCGAACTCGACGTCGTGATAGCCCAGCTCTCCCGGACCGTCTCCAAACGTCGCCTGGCTCAAATTGAGCGGGCTCTTGTAGCGCGCGTGCCGGTCGTCGTATCGGATCGCGCCGCCGCCTGAGACAAACAGTTTGCCGCGTTCCGATTTCAGCACGTCGTCGCAGTGCTCCAGCGCGCCCTTGTGCTCCAGCGCGCCGCTGGCCTGTACTTCGCTCACGCCGGGATCCAGCTCCCGGTCCCCGGCTGGCCAGCCCATGTCAGCGAGCACGTTTTCGACCCGCGTTCCGGATTTCTCCCGTGGATATCCCGGATCGACATTGAGATCGAACCCGCGCAGAAAGCGAAGGGCGTCCACGAGGGTGACCCTCGCGATGGGAACCGCGCCGCCCACGCCCAGGTACCCGTTGCGCCAATCCGTGGCGAATCCGGTGAACAGATCGTGGGTTTTTCCCCGGTAGGTGGCGCGGATATTGAACCGCGTCGAGGGCCGGACATTGGGATAGTGCGCTCCGCCGGCGTTGCCGGGCCAGTAATCGCCGTGCGCGTTCGTGAGTGTGAGGTCGGCGCCGCCCGGCTCCATGCGGTCAACTTCGAACTGCGCGCCGCGCCTCGTGTTTCCCTCGAGTACGTCATCGGTAATGTCGGTCCACACAGGCGCCGGCGTCATGGCGTCCTGGCCGAACGCCGCCCGCAGGGTGGGCGTGAGACCTTCGGTCGTACAGGTCATGATCTCCACTAAAGCCCTGTCACCCCAATTCGACAGATTGGGACCGAAGCTCGACGCGTCGAAGACCCGGCTGAGGCTGCAACCTTGTCTAACAGCCATGCTAGCTACGCCTCCCGGGTTGCTCACGATCCCGAGCCGCGCTAAGTAGTTCTACCCCGTCGTGAACGACCTCGCACGCCACGAAATCGATTACCGCGTCATCGTCCAGATTCAACTGCCTGGCCACGGCCGAGGCCCGCTCGTTTATCCGGGCGGAGAGATCGCGAATCTGAATCTCGGTCTGGAGAGTCAGAGCCTTCGCCTTGAACACCTCGGTGTTGAATCGATGGAGGTCCACCTGCTCCCGGAGCAGGGCGCGCTCCAGTTTCAGAATCTCGTCCCTTGCCGCCGCGGGGATATCCAGCTTCTTGGCCGGCCGCACTCCGTGAGCGCGCCCGTTCGCGCTGAGCTCGCGATTAGCTTCCATTTAGGACCTTCAGACCGCCCGTTCGGGCTGTGTTGCAATCGAGGCTTGGCTTGCAGTCAGGAATCTCGGCGCCGCCTCGCACAGACGCTAGACTCCTCCCTTGCCTAAACAACGTTCCTCCAAGCTCCGTTTTCGTAGACGCGCATCTTGCCGGTCGTCGTGTTGTACCAGAGCATTCCGTTGACCGGGCTGGCGAAGTCGCCCGCGCCGCCGCGGATAACCAGCGCGTCGCCGCCGCCCATCTCCAGGCGATTGGCCGCGCCGCGGTAAAGGTGAACGTCCGAACCCATCACGACTCCCGCGCTCATGCCCGTGCTTGGGAGCGCCAGCAGTCCGGTGCTCTCGACCAGGGTCAGCAGGTTCGACGCGGCGCTGTTCTGGATCGTGAACGTGTTGGCGGCGCCGAGCTTCAGCGGGTCCGCGCCGGCCAGCAGACCGTCGATCTTGTCCCAATTGGCCCGCTCGTCCACCAGGTAGGTGGCGAGTCCGGGATCGGTGTCCTCCGACTTCTTGAACGCATAGGTTGTAGTTGTGGTCGCCATCTAGAATCCCATCTCCGTTACTTCGCGATTGAGCCTTATCAGGCCTTCTCGCACGTTTCTTACAAGCTCCCTCTCGGAAACAACGTTGCCGTGCACGTGCAGCGTCACGTTCAGCGGACCGCCGCCCGACTGGCCGCTGCGCAGCACCCGCTCGCCGCCGTGCAGCAGGGCGGGCATGGGAGCGCCGACCGGTCCGGGCACAACGCCGCCCAACTCAAACCGTTGCTGAAGCAGCACCTCGAGCCGCTCCTCCGCGAGCTTCCGCTCGCGTTCCGTCGCGCCATGCGCGGCCAGGTTCCGAGCCTCGTCGATGGCGGCGGGAATTTCGTCCGGTCTCGTTCCATACAACCCCACCTCATCCAGCGCATCCTGGTCGACGTGCGGAGTGGCGGACCCCGATCCCCCAGACGAGGACGCCCCCGCGCCCCCCGGCCCCCAAGTCCAAATCGCTTGAGGCATCGGTGGTAGATTCCGGAAGTTCAGTAACGTGGCTTGCAACGCAAGGTAGTTGTCGTTCACTCCGCTGATCCCGAGGCCCACGTTGGCCATTTCGGGAGGAAGGCCATAGCCAACCGCCTGGGCGTCTGACAGCAGGCCCTTTCCCCATTCAAACGACAAATTCCGGTTTTGCTCCATACTGCCGCCGAGCCCGTCGTACGCCAGGGTGCCTTGATTGACCGACTCGTTCACCATCTGCCAGGCAGGCCCCATTTCGAACATCGTCGCCCCCAAATCGCCGACTTTCGTTTCAGTGGTGCCCAAAGACTCGATCACCCGTTGCAGGGGAGGCCGCGCATCCTCCGCAACCGTCGCGAGCTCCCTGAAGGATTCGCCATACCACTCCAACTGGCTGTCGGGATCCGACGCATATTTCAACTCGTCAATGGGTGTCTGGACCGCTCCCCAAAACGGATTTGTAGCGTTATGGTCTTTCAATCCCACGTTGAGCAAGTCGTTTGAAGGCTGGCTCTGGAGCCACTCCTGCCACCGATGCCAATCGCCGATATCGTCAAAGGTCCAACCAGAAGGCGAACCGTCTGCAGAAACTGGAGTCACCGTTGGTTTTGGCACCCAATTGGTGAACTGTGTAAAACCATTCCGTGAACTTTCGGGGAAAAATCCCTTCGGATCGAAATCGTCCGCTCGCGGTGTCCATGTAAAGCCCCCAGGCCATTTCTCATTGCCCTGTCGGCCCCCATGATTGAGGAGATCCTCGAAGATTTCAGGCCAATCCGGATTGAGGTATTCCGAGAAAGGCGAGCTAGTGAGCGCCCACCCTCTCGCCGCCCCCCACGTCTGATTCCATACATCCTCGACAACTTCTCTGTTTTGCTCCTCCCACGATTTTCTTGAATCTACTTTGGGCACATCTGCCCGAGGCGCACAATTGCGGATTTTTTCAACCTCGTCACGCCATTGAGACAGCGTCCCAGGCGGATCCTGAATAAGCGCGACGGTTCGCTCCCAGCAATCGGGAGGTTTGACTATGTCGCCAACTGTCCCTGACATTTACCAAATCTCCGACATAATCGACCAAATTCCTTCATCGAGACACCTAGTGCCAATAGTCCCGCAGGCAATTGTGACTGGTGTGACTTCCTCGAATCTCCGTGCCTCTTGGCTTTGGAAACGTGAGCACCAGCGCACCTGGTGTTCTGCCCGTCGGATTTCGTCGAGTATCACGTTCGGCTCAACCGTCGTCCGCATCAAAAAAGCACCTCCGTTCTCGAAGGTGCTCGGCGGCTCTCTGGTATTCGTTTATCGACTATGAAACCGGCTTCGTCAACCAGGACAACCGCGACCGTTCATCGCCTCGCCTGGTACCCACAACTATCTACAGCATTCTATAAACCCATCCTCTCCAGGTCGTGGATCGTCATCCCAGGCTTGATCTGCGGGTCGTAAAGCAGACGGATCAACGCCTCATCGATATCGGCAAGCTGCATGTGTGAAGAATCACCCTGATAGAAAATGCTGTCTGGGTACCACCACGCGACCCCGGCGAATCCAACGGATCGCATGATTCCAGCGACAACCGCAGACTTGCGAAGCTCCTCCGGCCAATCAGAATTGATTACAACCGCAACTCGAGTGAGTAGGAAGTTGTCGTGAACGTAACCAATTAGCCACCGGGTCCAAGGCCATCGAGACGCGTCTATCGAATCTGAAATAGTGTCGCGCGTCCAAAACGATATCAACAGCGCTGCCGCAACCGGCCGGTCCACCGGTCGGAATCGAACCGCAGGGATTAGTTCTTCCAATAGGGAGAGCACCCTCTCGACTTCCCGGACATCGTTCTTTGTCGGATCGCCGCCAATGTAGTATTCAACTGTTCCATCGCCCCACTTCTGGATGCGTTCCCCGTAAGACGCCCTGCGTTTGGCGGCCGCCTCTGCCACTGTGGGAACAAGGCCGCTAAAAGCGAGAGGGTCCATGCCGAACGCGATCTCTTTGAAATAGGCGATCTCGTCGCTCGTGTAGAGGTCGGCGAGCGGGTGCTGTGCGGCAAGCTCTGGCGATGCCCTCGTCCGAAGCTGCCACTCACTCGGAACGTCCCGCCGCTCTCTTAGCGCGGGCGTAGGAGTTGTTCCTGGTCCGGGAGACGTCGGAGTCGATGTCGATATCCCAGGCGTGGACGTCGGCAGCGTGGGAAGCCCGGGCGTTGCGCGTGTCGGTGTTGGTACCGCCTGTTTAGGAGTGGTCGGTGCCGCGGGCGTTGGAGTCGGCCTTGCCGTTGTCGGTATGGCTGGCGCGGAGCTAGGCGTCAGTGTCGCCAGTACGGGCGTCGCCGGGGGAGAAATATCCCGAGTCTCAACAGTCCGAGCCGGCTGGTCTGGACCGGTAGTTCGGGAACACCCGGCGATGGCGCCCGAAGTCACGACCGCGACCAGCGCCAATAGCGCAACGCGAACAACCGCACCGCGCTTCATCAAAGCCAGCACTGCCCTCATCCGGTCACGCATCAACTCGTACCCGCTCGACACAAATCCCAAAACAACGATAACCCCAACGTCAATAGAGCTAGCCGCATCCCACTTGGCCGTAGAGCCCGTGCGCGGTCACCTGGCGGCCCTTCGCTCAGCATCCAGCAACTCTATCGCCCGCAGAAGTTCGGGTATCCTCTCTGGCTCAACTATCATCCACATCAAAAAAGCACCTCCGTTTTCGAAGGTGCTCGGCGGCTCTCTGGTATTCGTTTATCGACCATGAAATCGGCTTCGTCAACCGGGACAAACGCGACCGTTGATCGCTTCCGCCCGGTACTCGTAACTATCTACAGCGCTCTATAGGCCCATCCTCTCCAGGTCCTCGATGGTCATCCCCGACTCAATTCGCGGGTCATAGAGCAGCCGAATCAACGCCACGTCGATATCGGCCAGGCCGTAATTGACAGAGCCACCCTGATAAAACCTGCTGTCCGGGTACCACCACGAGTCATCTCTCAGTCCGAGAGCTTGCGTGATCTCCTCGACGATCGCGCGTCTTCGGACGTTTTCCGGCAGATCGGAGTTGATGATGATTAAGGCCTTCTCGATAGCGAAGCTGTCTCCTCCAATCACAGCCAGCCCCCCGAATTTCAGCCTGTCAGAAGCAACTACTCCTTCCAGCAGATCGTCGTTTTCTCCTGCAAAGACGATAAACATCGACACGTCCAATTCCGCCTCTGACAACTCCAGCGCTCGAAAGCGCAACACAGGAATCAGAAAATCCAGTCTGGAAACGATGGACTCGACTTCAACCAGATCGCTCGCGGTGGGACTACCGGCGACGTAGTATCCAATCTCGCCATCGTCCCACTTCCCGATACGATCTGCATGACCAGCGAGCCTATTCTCAACAATCTCCCGGACTAGATCCGGGTCTAGACCAGCGTTCACGACCTGCGGATCAAGGCCGAACGCGATCTCCTTGAAATAGGCGATCTCGTCGTCCGTGTAGAGGTCGGCGAGCGGGTATCGCGCCGCCAGTTCCGCTGATGACCTCGTCCGAAGCTGCCACGCGCTGGGAGCTTGCCGCGCGCCGCGCGGCTCCGGCGTAGGCGTAGCAGAAGGCGGAGACGTGTCCGATGTTTCCACGGTGGGATCGACTTCAGTAGAAGCCAACGGCCCCGGATCGGTTATTCGGGAAGCCAAAACGATGGCGACCGGCGTCACAATCACGACTAGCACGATCAGCGCGACGCGGTAGACCGTCTGACGTTTCACCGCATCCACTAACATCCCAATCTGCTCACGCACGAAGCCGGACCCTCCAACGGGCGATTCCCAAGGTTGACGACCGCGACGGTGGACGTGGATTCCCGTTCCCCGGTTTCGTGGGGACACGCCTCGCGTGAATGACGCCTCCTCCAATCGGTGAATCCCGAAAATCAACGGCAATGACAGCGCCATTACAGCTTGCCATACATCGTTTCATCACCTGTGAGCCGGTCCGCGGTCACCTGGCGGCCCTTCTCTCGGCGTCCAGCAGCTCTATCGCCCAAAGCAGTTCCGCCGCCGGCAGACTGCGGAGCTCGTGCAGCCGGTATGCGGGAAACGTCCGGCAGATCCGCGCGCGCTGGTATAGAGAGACCAGCTGCAGGTTCGGCGTCGCCCGCATACCGACCATCCACTTCACGAACTCCTTTAGCTCGCTTTTGGGACGCGGTACGCCTCCGCGACCGCGTTCGATATCTCCGCGAACTGCGGACGGGTTAGCGCCCGCAGGCCGCCGCGCCCCAAGCCGTGCGGCAGATCGCCGTCGGCCAGGCAACCCGACACCGAGTCGAGTAGCTGCTTTGGATCGGCGCCATACAGGTCCTCAAGCAACCCCATGGTGAGCTTGGCCGGATCGATGCCGATCCAGCAGCCTTCCAGCTCGCCGCCAAGGTCGCGTCGCAGCAGGCCGTTGGCCCAGACAATTTCGCTTGATGCGGTCACGTTTCGATACCCTCCGATAGCTAGTTGAACGTCACCGCGCCCGTGATCTGGTGCGTCGCCGTGATTTTGATCATGTCCGCCACCGAGTACGACTCGGAAACGTTGCTGACGATTGTTTCCATCGACGCCGTCGAAGCGCCGTCGCTGAAACTGAACGTGCCGGCCACGCCCACTCGTCCGCGATATACGGCCGCCGTGCCCGTGGTGGCCGTGTTGTTGTAGAACACCTCGTGGGTAAAAGTGTCCCCGCCCTTCAGCCCAGCGGTGAACTCCTTCCAATCGTCGCCCATGGTCGTCGTGTCGTGCGTGTCGGCGGACGTCGAAAAGTCGATACCGATGGTCTCGCTTAGCAGATTCCTGGCGCTGCCGCTCGCGTCATCCACGTTCAGGCTGCTCAGATCCTTGCCATGCACTCGTGCCAATGTGATGCCTTCCTCTCGTTCCCCACGCTCACTTACCCATGTGAGCGGGGCTCAAAAACTCGCTGAATCCGGTCCCGGTCTACTCTCGGTCCACCTCCTAGTAGCGCGCGAACCCGACGACGAAAGTCACGTTGCCCACCGCGCCTTCCGTCCATCGTGCTCGCAAATAGCGATTTACCCGGCCTGAGACCTCCTTGGTGCATGACGTATTCGAGTTGATCGATGGAAACGTCACCAAGTCGGCCCAGGTTGAGTTGTTAGTGGAGTGTTGGAGCCTCACGGTCCACAGGCCACTCGTAGCCGTTACGTGGAGGTTCGCTCGCCCGCCGTTATCCGACGCAGTCGAGTTGTCGACGGACGTTCCGTTGCCGCTTGCGGTTTCCCGGCCGCTGGGATGGAGCAGTTTGGCGTCCATCCCCGCCCGGCCGGAGCCTTGCAACACTCCATTCAGTCTGACGAGATCGGCGATGTTCACCGACTCCGATCTTTCGGTCAGGATCGCCTCGGACCCAAGCCAGCCGCCCTTTCCCACCGCGTCGGCGTCGCCGTCGTAAATGCTCAGAATCCCGCCGGTCGCGCCGAGCAGATCGTTGAGTTGACGTCCGTAGCCGTCCACCGCAGGATCATGGAAACCCTCGATCGAAGCGGTCCATCCGACAAGCCCCACGTCGTTCTGCTTCCAGCCGTTCGAGCCGAAGTTTGTCACTTCGTGGGTATCGGCGGATGCCGCCGGAGCGATTGAAGTCAGGTCTCCGCTCACGTCCCTATCGCCCAGGTAGACCCTTACCTCGGACCCATGCATTCGTGCCAATAGCTACCTCCTGTAACCCATCTAGTCGCGCCCGATATCCCGTAAAAAGAAAAAGCGCCAGATCTTTTCGATCCGGCGCTCGCTGGCGCTCCTCTCATCAACACCCGTTCAGCCCCTGCGCATCGCCTCCAATACGTCACGACCATCAACCTGGACCGCCGCGCTCAACGACCGCATCTTCAGTTCGTTGTCGAGCTTGCAGCGAGGACAGCGGATAGTACCGTCAACAACAAGAAACTCGCCAAGGAGCTTGCCGCACCTGCCACAGCGAGCCTGACGTTCGCCGGCGCTCAAGATTCCGTCCGCAGACCTGATGGAACATCCCGCATCATTGAGCCGCTGTGTGTCCTCCCAATGTCCCAGAGTTGAGGCTGAATCAACTATCGAAACCAATGTTCGGTTATTGTTTGGTATTTGTCAAGGGCTACCGGCGAAAATCGGACTCTAGTCGCGTAAGGCCAGTTCGTCGTCGATACGGAAATCCGCCAGCGGGTATCGCCAGCGCGGGACGCGTGGGAGCTAGTAGTCCTCCAGAAGGTCCCACAATACAGCCCCCTGACTTTGGGCAGGCGGTCGAAGGCCCATCAGGTGCGTCATCGTGGGAGCCAGGTCGACCATCCGCATCAATCCGTACCGCTCCCAATCCCGCTCATAGCCGCGCTTGACGCCGGGGCCGGAGATGATGAAACACCCCATATTCGTGAATGTCGGTCCCTCCGATGTTGGGATCTGCGATCCGTGAAGCGCCCCGCGTCCGGGGCCTATGCTTCCTTCACCGAGCGGGTCGCCCCAGCCGAACCCTCGATTAAGCGTGAAAACGACATCGCCGTTGTTCGGCCCCCAAAAGCCGATAATCTGAGCGTCCTGATTCTTGAGCGCCAGCGCCACGGCCCTCTTGCCCGAATCCGGGTCCCGCCAGTCGTGAAGCGCTTCGATGATCTTCTCCTGCACGGCCTCGTACTGATCGGCCGGCACGATTCCGTCGGGCTCGCGTCCCTCGAGATTGACGAATATCTCACTGCCGCGATCCGGGATCACGTAGGCCCTGCTCCTGGCGGGATCTACGCTAATGCCGTCATCGCGGAATGCGAGCAGTCCGTGATCGTGCAGCAACCGTGGAACGCTTCCCCATCGGTGTGCGGTGGCCATCGCGTGGTCGGAATTGACCACTACAAACGTGTTTTCGTCGGCCAGACTCAGAAACTCTCCAAGCACCTCGTCCGCGACCTCGAACGCGCGCCGATGCGCGTTC
Source organism: Chloroflexota bacterium (assembly GCA_965218195.1). Lineage (GTDB taxonomy): Bacteria > Chloroflexota > UBA11872 > UBA11872 > VXNJ01 > JAPOVO01. Next base: position 1,998,948 of record OZ244593.1, on the reverse strand, counting down.
ATGTGCCACTCGGCTCGTGTTGAGTCGAATCCCGGATGGCCGGGATCGGCCGGGTTCACGTGGCTGTGGTTGATCGTGTCGAACAGGTGCCAGTGCGAAAAATGCATGTCCCAGCCGTGGTTGTCCATCACGTACTTGGCGGCTCTCGCTTGCCAAAGCCCGCTGTAAAGATACTCGTCCAGACACGCGTCCAGCTCGGCGTCGCCAGGCTCCGGCTTGGTGGCGAACATGCCGATAAAGGGGCCAACGGAGTCCACCAGGTCCGACGCAAGTTCCCCGGGACTCGCGAATCCATCGGTGCGGTGAGCTTCCGATCTCACTACGATTATCGTGTCGCTTCCTTCTTGCAATAGGCGAAGCCTGAACGAGACGCGCCGCGATTCGCCCTCGGCGTCAACCGCGTGCCCGAACAGCCACTCGCTCCAGCGATCGCATTCCACCAAAACCGGCGCGGCGGCACTATCTGCGCATTGCGCCGTGACCGTGTACCGAGCCGTCTCGGCGGTTTCCGAAAGCCTGACTAACAGACTGACCTCCAACTCCCGGCCGAGTCCGATCTCCGCTTCAAGTCCCCCTCCAGCCGCGGGCCGCGCAGCCACGTAGGTGATATCTCGTTCCTCTCCCGTTTCCGCGGTGTCGGTGCCGGTACGGACGGCTCCCTTGGAGATTCCGGTTGAACGGTCCGCGCCCCGCAGTCCGATCACGTATTTTTCCGGCGGCAAGACCGCAAAGGGCGGATAACGGAAGCCCGGGGCGACGACGTAGCCGTTTGCAACCCGAGGAGGCCATGACGCCGGATAGAACGTAATCATCGACTTGAGATTCGCGCGCTCGGCCACTTCCCAGATAGTTTGGGCGCCAACCGATCTGGAATCCTCAGCGCGAATGTCCGCCGTGTCGCGAAGTTTGGTGAGGTCTCGCACGCTCCAGCCCCCCAGACCGTGCGTCCCCGCCGTCGCGCCAGTCACAAGAGTCGCCCAATTGGTTGGAGTCCATGCCGGAATCGCGCACAGAAGTCTGTTAGCCGAGCCGCGTTCCAGAAGCCTCGAGAAGTTGGGGAGAAGCCCTTCCGCCTCATACTTTCGAAGCAGAAGCAGGTTCATGCCGTCAAAACCGATTTGAAGCAGTTTGCTTCTTGCCATTCATCGACCTCCCGATCGACCGTGGCCACGGTACCTGATCACCCCCGGGTTCAGGCGGCAGACGGTATCGCGGTGACGCCCGGTCAGCGCACGTGAGGACTATCCTACGTCAGAAGTCGTTTCGGACCTTTACCGCCCGACCGATCCTGAGCGATTCCTGGGCGGCGACGGCCACCGCTATCCCCCTTGCTCCCTCCACGACGTCCGGATCGGGCTTTTCGTCGTTCTCTATCCACTCCGCCATTTTGTAGAAGTAAGGCGCCAGCTCGGCAGCATGTCCCTCGATAAAAGCTCCGGCGATTTGAGGCGGCCGCACCTCCAGAGTGGTGTGTTCGGGAGTCTCGTCGACACCGATGTCAATTCCGGTGATGGTCCCCTCGGTCCCGTAAATCTGAAGGTGCTTATTGCCGCCTGCCAAGCCTGTCCCTCTATTGTTCACGGAGCCGCACATTACCAGGACGCGGCCCAATGCGCCGCTCTCGAATATCAGATTCAGAATCCAGATGTCCTCGATGGGATATCCGGGGATCACACCTGACTTTCTGGCGAACGCGCTAACTTCCACCACGTTGCCCGCGAACCACCTCAGGCAATCGATCGCGTGAGCACCGCCGCCAAACAGAAAGCTCTGCGGGACGGTCACGCGCCAGGGCGTTCTCTCGCACACGCTGCGGATGTCGTGGATATAGCCTGTCTCGATAAGGTTTATCCGACCTATCCGACCGCCGTCGACCGCCTGCTTCACGGCGACGATGTGCGGAATGAACCGCCACGTCTGAGCAACTACGAACTTGAGCCCGGTTCGCCTAACAAGGCCGACCACGTTGTCGCAGTCCTCGAGCGTGGTAGCCAGGGGCTTGGTGCATACGACGTGCTTGCCGGCCTCCAACGCGGCAGGCAGGTGCTCACCGTGCAGATGGTCGGGCGTAAAGACTCCAACAATGTCCACGTCCGGTCTTTCCAGCAGCTCGCGATAGTCCGTCGTCGCAAACGCTACACCGTATTCGCCGGTAGCCTGTTCGAGCCGCTCGGAGTCCAGGTCAGCGACTGCGCGAACCGCGATGGGAGATTCGGAATCGCGGTTCAACAGCAAGGCCCCCCGACCCACGCCCAGGCCGATGATTCCCAGCCCCAACTGTTCCATGGTGGACCTACCCTTCGAATAGTTGTCAGGCATCAAATGATGTTAGCAATGTCGTTGGATCATTCAGCAGATCAAGGCTCCATTCATCACCCGGCGGGCTTCACCGTACGGGCGAAACCTCGTACATCACCTGGCGCATGTCCCACGCGATTTCATGTCTCGACGGCGACCCGGCGAGTGTGTCGAGCTCGGACTCAATTTCGGCGATGCTTTGGAGGAACAAGATCGTCTGCGTCGATGGCGTTCTACCCCAAACCGCGACGTTCATGCGAAACATCGCCGCGGCATGGGCGGTGCTTACCGGGAGTTCGATCTGCCGGCTGGACACGATGTCCAGTCCGGAGATCGAATCCAGGCGCTCGACCAGGTTGCCCGCGTAGAGTTGCCCGCCGCGGGCCTCAATCACCGTTTCGACCATATCCAGGTAGCGTCGAAATACCGGCTGAGTGGTGCGGATATTAGCGACCTCATCTACCAGCAGCAGACCCGCCGGCCCGAGCTGCGTGGCCCACGCGCCGAGCGCCGTCGCCGGGTCTTGCAAATGCGGCAGAAGAAAGTGGCAGAACATCAAGTCGGCCGGCCCGACGGGGAATGGCGTGGTCGTGACGTCATGCTCAAAGTACTCCACGCCATCCGGCGGTTCGGCTCTAGCCGTTTCGATGAACCGGCTAGACGTGTCGAGTCCGACGGTCCGCTTTGGCTTTAGGATCTCGGCCGCGAGGCGAGTCGTGTGGCCAGGACCACACCCGAGATCGACCACCAGGCGCGGTCTGACTTGAACTCTTGCGAGGAAGCTCCGCATCTCCGGCTCGAACACCTCCGTGACTAGCCGCAAGCGCTCGGCGGCGACGTCGGTGTCTCCGAATACGTAGCCTGGTTCGCTCACAAGGCTCATACTCCCTAGCGGGCTTTTGTCCTTAGCCTGGCGCCCAACGATGACCGGCAACAGCCATGCTAGGCCCTCCGCGCGTCGCCCAAATCAGCGCGACCTATTTATCTATACATAGGGCGCATCTTCGCTAGCGCCTCGCGATTCCACTCCCCACCGTTTGATCCAATCCGCTGCCGAAAGCCGCGTTGGTGCTCTACAGCCTATGCCGCGGGTTGCGGTGTGCCGAACGCTCCGGTCGCCTCACACTCCGCGATTCGATCGGCGGAGTAGCCGAGCACAGATTCGAGTACGTGCAGCCGGTCCTCGTCGCGTTGCGGCGCTCTTCGATACGAAGGCCGAAACCGGCCTGCTTTTAGCGGACTGGCAACCTGGCGCACGGTTCCGAACCGCGGATGATCGACCGCAACGATCATTTCTCGCGCCGCTGCCTGGGGTTGTTCTACCGCCTCGGCCACCGTATTGACCGCATCGCAGGGAACGTCCGCCGCCCGCAGCGCGGCTAGCCAGTGTGAGGTGGGGCGCGACTCGAAGATCGGCTCGATTATCGCCAGCAATTCGGCGGCGTTTTTTCGCCTGGTTTCAAAGGTCTCAAAACGCGTCTCATCCGCCAGCTCGGGCCGGCCCAGCGCCGAAACCATTCCCTTCCAGAAGGCTTGCGTCGCGCCGCCTGCCACAATCCATCCATCCGCCGTCCGGAACGTCTGAAACGGAACCAGAGTGAGGTGCGCCGATTGCCGCGTGCGCCCGGGCTGAAACCCGCGGGTCAGATGCCACGTACCGGGATACGACAACATGCTCAGGGCCACGTCGAAGAGGCTTACGTCACAGTCCATCCCGACGCCGTCCCGGCGAGCCGTATGAACGCCAACCATCAACGACAACGCCGCAGCCAGGCCAGTGGCAAGATCGACCACGGGCAGCCCCGATTTCGCTGGCGGACCGTCCGGCTCGCCCGTCATGCTCATCCAGCCGGCCGCGCCCTGGATCATGTAATCGTACGACGGGTCGGCCGCGCGCGGCCCCGTCATGCCGAATCCGCTGAGAGCGCAGCAGACGATACGAGGATTTAGGTGTTTCAAATCGTCGTAAGTTATGCGCAACCGCTTGGGCACGTCCCCGCGGAAATTCGAGTACACCGCGTCTGAGACCCCGACGAGGTCCTCGAAGACCTCACGCCCGACCGGATTGCGCAGATCGAGGCTGATGCTCTTCTTGTTGCGATTGAAAGTCTCGAAGAAGAGGCTGTCTTCACCTTCCTGATAGGGTGTCGCATAACGTGCGCTGTCGCCGCCGTGGCGCGGGTCTTCAATCTTGATGACCTCGGCGCCCAAATCGGCCAGATGCACGGTGCCAAACGGACCCGACACCCATTGTTCCAGCGACACGATTCGGATGTCCTCAAGCGGTCTCAAGCCAGGTCCTCAACATCTTCATCTGTGATCGGCGTAGCTGCGACGGGAAACGTAGACTCGGAAATTGCAGCCTCGGCCTTGTAGACCATGAAGGTGCGCAGATACTCGATGCAAACGTCGCCGTGCTGGTTTAGCCCGCGCGTCTTGACTTTGACTATTCCGGCGTGCGGCCGCGATTTCGACTCGCGCGTCTCGATCACCACGCTCTCGGAATAGAGCGTATCTCCCGCATAGACCGGGTGAGTCAGGCGGATTCGATCCCACCCGAGGTTTACTAAGGCGTTCTGGCTGGTGTCGATCACGCTCTGACCGAGGACAATGGCCAGCGTAAGCGCCGAATTCACCAGCAGCCCTCCAAACTCGCCTTTTTCCGCATAGTGAGCGTTGAAATGGAGTTGATTAGTGTTCATCGTCAATAGCGCGAACCAGGTGTTGTCAGCTTCCGTGATAGTGCGTCCGAGCGGGTGCCGGTAAACGTCGCCGACCTCAAAATCCTCGAAGAAACGCCCCCGCCAGCCATCGCTTCGGCAGAAGGTCATATAGACAGTCTTGAGTCACTGCTTCACGGGCCTATGGTGCTGAGGCAACGATCAGCCGCCCAACGCCGTCATTCTGACGTCCTACTTGTCATTCCAGAGACACTCCTCGTGATTCCGGCGTTGGCCCGAATCCAGATAACGCCACCCGAACTAAGCATGTCCTTGCACTGGCGGGCAACAGAAGCAGAAATCCAAACAACACCGGTAAGCCACAGCAAGACCGCGAAGTACGAAGCACGACAAAAACGGGGGCACCTGAACGTTCTTGATAGTGACGTGCACAAATCACAAGAACCTCTTGGGGGTTCTACAATCAGTTCTTTGCTCAGCACTATTACTACGCGTTGACGTCGTTACTATCACGGTGAGTGAGCGTTGAAGTGCAACTGACTCATATTCTGAGATTGTCAGGATCATCCCTGAGGACTGACGGGTTCGCTTTGACGCGCGATCACCCATGGCAAGTGGCCGAATTCCGCTCTGCAAGGTAGAGGGAGGCATCCGTGGATAATCTGAAGGACCTAGGCGTCGTGATCGCGGGCGGCGCTGCGGACATCGGCGCGGCGATCGCCTCTCACAAGGAGGGTAGCTGGGTATCGTTGGCGCGAGTGGCAGGATGAAACGAATATTCGCGCCCTGCGTAAAGTCTAGAAGGCCTTGGTGTTTTCTTCTCTTGGCGGTGGCTCTGTAGAGCCGTTGATCCCAGTCGCAACACAGATCGCGCGGGTTGCTCCGCAGAGACGCCCGCTGATCTGGCCTCCTCGACTCGTGCCAGACAACCCTATCCCTTTACGCCGGAGAACACGATGCCCTGGATGAAGTACCGCTGGGCAAAAAAGAATACCAGGACGATGGGAATCACCGCGACCACGGCTGCGGCCATCGTTAGATGCCACTGAATCGTGTAGACGCCTTCCCGGAACAGTTGAATCCCCAAGGCGACGGTGTAGGAACGAGTGTCATTCAGATAGATGAGCGGGTGGAAGAAGTCGTTCCAATGGTAGACGAACGAGAATATTGCTACGGTCCCGTGCACTGGAAGCGAAAGCGGTAACAAGATGCGGAAATAGGTGCTGAGATACCCACAGCCGTCTATCTTAGCGGCGTCATCCATTTCCAGCGGGACCGTCATGAAGAACTGGCGCATGAGGAAGATGTAGAAGGCGCCGCCACCGAACCAAGCGGGCACTACTAACGGCCACCAAGTGTCCAGCCACCCCAGATTCCTAAAGATTATGAAAGTGGGAATGATCGTCACTTGGCTTGGCAGCATCATCGTGGCAAGAACGATGATGAACAGTACGTCGCGGCCGGGCCAGCGTAATCGAGCGAAACTGTAGCCTACGAGCGAGCTGCTGAGGACTGTCCCTGCGACCGCCAGCGCCGAGATCGCCGCCGAATTGCCCATATAGCGGCCGAACGTCACGGTGCCCATAAAAACATCCACGAAGTTCTCTGGTCGCAGGAAATCGGCCCACGCCTCCCCGCTCGCCACCCGGTCAAGCGGAACCGGCGTCCATTGTGGCGGGAAGGTGAAGAAATAACCCGGATCCTTGAGAGACGACGAAATAAGCCATCCGAACGGCAACATAATGAGTATCAAGCCGACACTTAGGGCAGCGTACGCGAAGGTCTTTCTGACCCTGATAGCAACGCTACGTCGCCGCCACAAAATGGGTTGGGAGGCGGTATCGATGAGCTCAGGGCTGGCCGATCTTGCCGTCCGGCTATCGCCCCCCGCCTTCGCGGATGCTCCTGAACCTAAGTCACGAAGCATAGATGCGATCCAAGGCGGCTCCAAGTCCTATGCAGGTCACTGTCGACTGGAGTTTTGCCTCCGCTAGCCCTTGACGCCTGTGAACACAATGCCCTGAATAAAGTACCGCTGAGCAAAGAAGAACACCACGATGATAGGCACGACGGCGACCACTGCAGCAGCCATCGTCAGATGCCACTGAACGGTGTAGGTCGAGTCTCTGAAGGTCCTTACGCCTAACGCGACTGTGTAGGACCGAGTGTCATTCAGATAGATGAGCGGATGGAAGAAGTCGTTCCAGTGGTAGACAAACGAGAATATCGCTACCGTTCCGTGCACCGGAAGCGAGAGTGGCAGCAAGATTCGGAAATAGGTGCTGAGATACCCGCAGCCGTCTATCTTGGCGGCATCATCCATCTCCAGCGAGATCGTCATAAAGAACTGGCGCATGAGGAAGATGTAGAAGGCGCCGCCAAACCAGTAGGGCACCACCAACGGCCACCACGTGTCCAGCCACCCCAAATTCCTAAAGACTATGAAAGTGGGAATGATCGTCACCTGGCTTGGCAGCATCATCGTGGCAAGAACGATGATGAACAGTACGTCGCGGCCGGGCCAGCGAAGCCGGGCGAAACTGTAGCCCACAAGCGAGCTGCTGAGAACCGTTCCCGTCACTGCCAGGACAGATATGACGACCGAATTGCGTATGAACAGCGCAAACGGAATGTGGCCCATGAAAACATCCACATAGTTTTCAGGCCGCAGGAAATCTGCCCAGGCCTCCGCGCTGGTCAGCCTGTCAAGCGGAAGTGGCGTCCACTGGGGTGGGAAGGTAAAGAAATAGCCCGGATCCTTGACGGACGACGAAATCAGCCATCCGAACGGCAGCATGATCAGGATCAATCCGAGAGTCAGTGTGAGGTACACGTAGGTCATCTTGACCGCACGGCGGACGCTGCGGCGCCGCAGCATGCTCGGCTGTACCGCTTCTGGGGGTTTGAATACTGCTGGCGCTTTCGCCCCGGCCATCCTAGCGCCTACCCCGCACGTCGCCAGCATAATAAACCCAGGACTGGCTCCATCGCAGAATTACCAGGCTCACGATCAGGCTGATCACGAAGATGAGCCAAGCGATCGCCGACGCATAACCCATCAGGAATCTCTGCCAGGCATATTGGTACAGCGCGATCAGCAGGGTGTACGTCGCCCGGTTCGGCCCCCCGCCGGTCATGACAAAAGGCTGGGTGAAGAGCTGCAAGTGAGCGATCATCCCAATTATCAAATTGAATAGGATCACAGGGGTCAACTGCGGGATAGTGATATGCCAGAACTTGCGCAGCTCACCCGCTCCGTCCATGTCCGACGCTTCGTACAGTTCTGTTGGAACCCCCTGTAGCCCCGCCAGATAGATCAGCATGCCTCCACCGACGCCCCACAGACCCATCAACGCAATGGCCCAGAGAGCCAAGCGCTCGTCAATCAGCCATGCCGGGCCGCTTACCTTGCCGAATGTCACCGACTCCAGCACCCAATTGATCAGCCCAAACTCCGGATTTAAGATCCAAGCCCACAGTAGCGCCACGGCAACACCGGTCATCACCGCCGGCAAATAGTAGAAGGTGCGCCAGAATGCAAGGAACCGCACCTGCTGATTTAAAAGCAGGGCCACCAAGAACGAAATGGCGAGATATACGGGCGTAGTAACCAGGGCGTAGGTAAAAGTGACCTTGACGGCCTGCACAACGAGGGGGTCGCTGGTAAGCATACGTTCGTAATTCTGAAGCCCGATGAAGGAGGGCGGCCACACCAGCGAGTCGTAGTCACTCAACGAGATATATACCGACGCCAGCATGGGGAAAAGTGTGAATCCCAAGAAGCCGACTATCCACGGCGAAGCCAAAAGCCATCCTGCGATGGCCTCTCGCCTACTCATGGAAAGCTTAGGCCGCCGCGATGCGAGGCCCGTTTGTTCGAGCCCTATTCGCAATTAACTAGCCAACTACTCGCGACTCAAAAACCCACGTGGCGTATGTCGATGGGCTACTTCTTCTTCGCAAGCAAACGGTCGGTGGCTTCCACCTGCTCGGCCATTATCCGGTTGAACTCGGCAACCCCGTCTTCCATCGCAGGTTGAAGGTCCTTCTTGCCGTTGAAGAACAGTGTCATCTGCTCATCGATGGGGTCGTCGGCGGTCCACGAATAGATGCCCCACTGACCCGTCACTAGATAATCCTTGGAATATTCCACGGCGTCCCTCAGAACGTAGCGGGACTTGGGAGGCAGCGGCGCTTCGTAGAAGCCGTTCCATTCGTCTGCGCGGGCCGATTGGATGGCGCCGGTCGTCCCGTATATCGCGTGAGTCTCTCGGGTGGCCAGGTGTTTCGCCAACTCAATGGCGTCATCCAGGTTATCGCTTACGGGACTGACACCGAAACCGGTTCCATGCAGGGTCACGTATCGGTCCCCCGTGCTTGGAGACCGAGGCAAGTGGGCGAGGTCCCATTCAAAGTTCTTTATTTGAGTCACATACGAGTTGGTGCGCCAGCTGCCATCGGTACCCATGCCCAACTTTCCGGTGGGGAACAGGTTTCCGAAGAATGTAGCGTTAAAACCCGACATAAGTTCCGGCGAAGGCGCCACCTCGTGAACGTGCCGCATATCGCCCATCCACTGAATGGCTTGAATCGCCCTGGGATCCAGGAGCGGGTCTGCTTTTGTGTTGTCGTCCGAGTAAATTTCCGGGACACCGTTAGACCATACGAAGCACCAATAGCCGGTCTGGCCGTACGCTCGTTGCGAGTACCAGCCGTATTGCTTGTCTTCCGGCTTCGTCAGCTTTTTGGCTATCTCTACGGCATCGTCCCAGGTCCAATCTTCGTGGATGTCGGTCAAAGGCGGCACGCCCATCTCCTCGAACATGCTTACGTTCCAGAAGACGCCAACGTTGTCATGGTCCAGCCCTACTCCCAGCTGGTGCCCCTTGAATTTCATTCTCTTTGCGATCTTTGGGTGATAGGCGTCCAGGTCTGCGGAGAATTGCTTATCGACTTTCGCCACCTCGGTGAGATCGAAAAGCTGTTCGCGCTGTCCGAAGATCTGCACCATGTCCCAGTTGATTGAGAAGACATCGGGCGCCACGCCACCCGCTAGCATCACGCCGATCTTTCGGCCGTATCCGCCACCGGCCGGTGCCTCGAATATGACCGTTACGTGAGGGTTCTTCTCCTGGAAGTTATTGTGAATCGCTTCAAAGGATTTCGTCCACTGAGAGTGGAAGAACATATGTCGCAAGACAACCTGTTCAGGTTTGGGCTTCATCGCCTCGACGGTGACTATCCTCTCGACGATCTTCTCGACGACCCTCGTAACGACTTTTTCTCTTTCTACGGGAACTTCCTTGACAACCTCCTTAATTTTTTCGACCGGCACCTCCTTGACCACCTCAATTACTTGTGCTTCCCCACAACCTGCAAGCGCCGCGACCGGCAGAACGCCCAATCCCCCGACCAAAAGGCCGGTCCTAAGAAACCTTCGCCGACTTTCAGGATTCACACTTGACATCGTAACTACTCCCCTCCTGCCACACACGGGGCTCATGTCACGTTACTGACCTGCACGTTCGCAACGCGCTCAGCCAACAGGCTTGACAAATTGAAAAACCGCATGTCCTCCGACAGTACCGCGGCACTGTTAAAATCCCGACCATCCTGACGCATATTAGTTGCTGTGTGAAATAAATTCAACTACCATCTTCACTAGAGGAATCTTGGGGCGACCCGGCGGGAGATCGCACGCTTTGTTAGACGAATCATGAAGGGGCCGCGCCGACGAGCAACCATAAAAGACGTGGCGCGCCGTTCAGGCGTCTCCACGACTACGGTGTCATACATCTTCAGTGGTAAAGAGGACCGGGTTTCCGCGAACACTGCGCTGAAAGTGAAGCGGGCTGCATCCGAGCTGATGTACTCGCCAAATGGGCTCATCCGGGCACTTCGATCTCGGCGTACAGGAACCATAGGGTTCTGCTACCCCGTCCGGCTGGATTACACAAACCCGTACATCGCGATGATGTTCGATGGAGTTCGCGCCGGCGCCCAAGAGTCTAACTACGATGTCTTGATCTATGGGAACCGCGGGAAGCAGCCTGGCGACGTCGAACCAGCCGCATTCCTGGATGGGCGTATCGATGGTCTCGTCTTTTGGCCTGGACTCGGTCCTCCCATCTTGGAGCGCCTTGCGAATGCAGGTCTGCCCACCGTGGCGCTCTTGACCAGTCAAGTGCCCGAGCCGTTCGGCTACGCGGCCACCGACGAGTATCAAGCGGCCGAGGCGGCCCTGGACCATTTGATTTCGATGGGGCACACGCGCATCGCCTACGTTACCGGAAACTCGGACTACTTCCATCTAGCCAGAAGAAGGGATGCCTTTCTCAAGGCGATGTCGGCCGCGGGCTTGATCGCCGCGGCGGTTATTGACGGGCACTGGAAGGCCGCTGTTTTGCGGCTTTCTGAGATCCAGTCCCGCACTGCCGACAGTTTCACGGCCGTTATATGTGGCTTCGACGATATCGCTATCAGCCTCGCCGCCGGGTTCGAGAGCCGGGGCATTCGGGTTCCCGACGATGTGTCACTGGTCAGCTTCGAGGGTATCGCCTCCGGCACTGGCGAGGGCGCCATTACCACGCTCCAGCAACCGATCCGAGAGATCGGGCGGGCGGCGGCTGTGAGTCTATCGGCGCTGATAAACGGCGCCAGTCCTTCCCTCTGTAGAACCCTATTTCCCGCGGAATTGATCGTGAGGCGAACGACTGCACGCGCGGCTGCGGACAACATTGGGTCGTGATTGGAACTGTCCCGGCACGGACAGTGGGACCAGAGAACCAATCGATGGGTGCAACGGCTTAGGCTTTGGACGACCTTTTACGTTGGGCTGCCGACTTGAGCCGCTGCGAAACCGGGCAGTCACCCTTGTTAACTACTCGGTTGATCCGGCGAAGCGACCTATGTTCGTCACAGAATCGTGACCATTTACCGACCGTCCAGCAGTTGATGACGGACTACCGGGCTTGCTTACAGAAGGCGTTGACCGATTGCTCCAAGTAGGGAGCGCATTAGGAGTGCAATTCGATGGCTATCCTTGTTGAAGGCCCAGTTCTGACGGAAAGAGACGAAGAGCGTCTCGAGAGTCTTCGCGACAGAGCTCGAACGTTTGATGACTCGGCTCCACGCGGAGAGCGGATTCGTCTGGTTACGGAGTCCTATCGGCAAACCGAAGGCGAGCCCGCCGTGATTCGTCGGGCCAAAGCCGTTTCTCACGCCCTGGCCAACAACCAGATTCGCATTCTTCCCGATGAGCTGTTCGTCGGATTGCCACAGCGATATGTCTTCGTGGCTGATTCCTTGCAGAGGAACATGCGGCAGGGTTGGCAGTCGAGGGCGGACTATCCCGAGTTCACTGGGGGCACTTTCGCTGTAAGAGAAGATGTCCCCGAAGAGTGGGCTAAGCATCTTGAGTACTGGAAGTCTCAGCTCACACCGAGGATGATCGCGGGATCGCGTTTTTCGCCCAAGATCGTCAAGGCGATGGAGTACGGGGTCATAGGTGTCTCGGGGTTCGTCCATGGCCACAGCACCGCAGGATTTGACCGCGTGCTTCAGCTGGGTCTCGAGGGAATTAAGCAGGAGGCAACCGCGAAACTGGCCGAACTCCGGGCAAGCGATCAGCGTGAGGGCCAAGATTTCCTGCATGCCGTCTCGATTGTCTGCGACGGCGTGATCCACCACTCGCACCGTTACGCGGAACTGGCGAGAGAGATGGCTTCCTCCGAACTCGATGAACTACGCCGGGACGAGCTGCTTAGGATCGCCGAAGTCTGTGATTGGGTCCCAGCCAAGCCCGCGCGGAGTTTTCTAGAGGCGCTCCAGTGCGTGTGGTTCGTGCAGCGCGGTGTGGACATGGAAATGGGCGACGCCGGCGTGACCGCTAACGGGTTTGGGCGACTGGATCAATATCTGTATCCGAGATACAGGGCCGACGTCGAGTCGAGCCGCATCACCGACGACCAGGTACGGTTGCTGCTCACCGAGTTCTACCTGAAGCTCAACCGAACGTACCAGGACACGCTGATTATTCCCGGCGGCCTCCGGCCCGACGGCGCCGAGGGCACAAACGAGCTCTCATTCATGCTCCTGGAAATCCATCGGGACGAGAAGCTCCTCATCGATATCGACGCCCGCGTCCACTACGGCTCCCCGCCGGAATTCATTCGTTTGTGCGCCGAGGTCACGCAGCACAACCTCGGTTTCTCCATGTTCCACGACGACACAACCGTCGAGGCGATGGAACGCATCGGTATACCGCGTGAGATTGCACTCGAATACTCGCCTGTGGGCTGCGTCGAGAACATCATCCCAGGTCATGCCATTCCGACGACTATGGACAATACGGTCAATGTCGCCAAGTGCCTTGAGTTGGCGCTGAATGACGGCATCTGCATGCTCACGGGCGAGCAGCTTGGTCCGCGGACGGGCGATCCGCGATCCTTCGACACCTACGGAAAAATCTGGCAGGCGTTTGAAAAACAGGTGCGGTACTTCGTCGACCTGGCCTGCGAAGGAACGGAGATTGTCCATACCTCCCAGGCTGAATCCTGCCCGGTGCCGTTCTACTCATCGACCTGGTGGGATCCCATACGTAAGGCCAAGGACCTTACTGAAGGTGGCGCCGGATATCCCTACAGTGGCGTTGACACCTTGGGCCTCGCGACGGCGGCCGACGGACTTTTGGCCATAAGACGCTTCCTGTTCGAAGAGCCCAAGACTGATTGGGATGCTCTTCTCAGCGCCCTCAAGGCAAACTTCGAGGGATGCGAAGATCTCCGTGCCATGCTCTTGAACGAAGCGCCGAAATACGGGGTCAACGATGCGGAAGCTGATGCGGTCGCCAGGGACGTGGCACTGCTCCATTACGACCAACTGAAGGACAAACGCACGGCGCACGGCGGTCGCTACGCGCAGTTGTTATTCACCAATACGCTAATGTCTGTGCTCGGCGCAGCACTCCGAACGGCCGCCACTCCCGACGGAAGGCGGAACGGTGATCCTATTGGAATCAGCGTGTCGCCGACGCCGACCAAAGATGTCGCGGGACCCTTGGCCGCTATGAAGTCCGTATGCGCTCTGGATCACTCGTCGGTGCCTGGCGGTATGTCCTACATCATGGAGCTAAATACGGAGCACATTCGTGACGACGACGGCGAGATCTCCGTGGACATGCTGGCCGACCTCATTCAGGCCTATGTGGACATGGGCGGTATGAACTTGGCGATCAACGTGCTTGATCCCGAGTGGTTGATCGAGGCCAAGCATGAACCAGAAAAGTGGCCACACCTCTCAGCGCGTTATTACGGGTGGAGCGGCTATTACAACAACCTCGACTCCAGGCTTAAGGACTTCCTGATCGCGCGGTCCACACGCGACAAGGTTGAGTGTTAGCGAATCTGCGGGTTTGCGCAGTGGCGTCGGGCAGATCGGCACAGCGTGGTGTGCATGGCCAGGTGGTTACGATCGGGAGATGCGCCTTCCTCCTAAATCGCAGATCGGCCCGATCAAGTGTTGCAATGCGCGGGACAATTTGACCGGTCAAAGCCGGAAAACTTGGGGGTAAAAAACGCGTTTCTGGATCATGCCCGACCGGACCGGCGCGACTTGGAGCGATCTGACTGCTCCCAGACTACGAATCCATCGGTGCTGTCGCACGCTTGCACCGATGTTACATAAAGCTGATGTGATCAAAAGCAGGCCGGGCAGAGAGTCCACCGGAAGCTGGGTCGAATTTGCCCAGATGGAAGATATATCTGATGCGCGGAGCGTGTTGGCTGTCCGAGTCGCGAATACGCCGGTCGTATTGTGTCGCGTGAATGGTACTGTTCACGCCGTCGGCAGTCTGTGCCCCCACTTCAACGCACCTATGGCCGAGGGCTGGATTGAGCACGGGAGGATCGTGTGCCCGTGGCATTTGTGGGAGTTCGAACTGGAAAGTGGGCGGTGCGTATACGCGCCTTCTGAAGACCCTTATTTATTCTATAGCGGTGATTTCACCGGACAATACACAGAAGTTCGCCTGCCGATTTTCGAATGCAAAGTTGAGCGCGATCGAATCTTCTTGCACGTCAACAACGGGACGTTGTCAATCCGATCTCGACCGCCCGATTCGGAGAAAGTCGGCGGACTATGACCTCACACATTCGTGGCGTACGTAGGCTCCATCCAACTTCCGCATGAGAAGCCTTGAAGGTCGAGTAGCCCTCGTGACGGGATCATCTTCGGGAATCGGAGCTGCCATTGCCCAGTCATTTGCGGAAAGCGGCGCGGACGTGGCGATCACTTATGCCACGGCCGAAGCTGCTGCGCTCCGCGTCGTGACAGGAGTCGAGTCAAAAGGGGTGAATGCCGCTGCCTTCAAATGCGACATGGGCAGCGATGAGCAGGTGCGTGCCACGGTTGATCACGCTGTGCACACCCTTGGGGCGCTCGACATACTGGTCAACAATGCAGGCATAACCTACTGGATTGACAACTCCGACCTGGAGGCCATGACCGAAGACAAATGGGACGATATCATGCAGGTAAACCTCAAAGGAGCCTTCTTTGCGGCGCGCGCATCCATGCCACATTTAAAGCAGTCGGGCCGGGGAGCGATTGTTAACATCTCTTCCTTGTCGGGCATCACTGGTTCCGGAAGCTCGATTGCGTACGCCGTATCCAAAGCCGGGTTGATTAGTCTCACCCAATCCCTGGCTCGGGCATTCGCCCCGGATGTCAGGGTCAACGCAATCGCTCCCGGTGTGGTCGAAACGCGGTGGCTGGAGGGCGATCCTGAGTTGCGAAACAATTTCATCCGGCGGGCGCCGTTGCGGAGGGTAAGTAATTCCGAAGAAATCGCAAGGGCGGCCGTCTATCTCGCAGAAGCCGACGGCGTTACCGGCCAGACGTTCGTCGTAGACAACGGCTATTTGCTCGCTTGAAGCTTTCGCAGCGAATCTCTTTATTGAATTGCGATGGAAGCTCTTGATAAGTCGTCCTGCCCTCTCGACTACGCCAGGCATCCGGATGGACCCCGTGACTTTCGAGGTGCTCAAGAACACGTTCCTCAACGTGACCGAAGAAATGGCGTTCGCATTGCGGAGGGCGGCGTATTCAACAAACATCAAGACCCGCGCCGACTTCTCCTGCGCGTTCTTCGATAAGCAGCTTCGCTGCGTCGCTCAGTCGTTTTCGGAACCACCGCACCTTGGATCACTCAGGCGCGTCGTCCCAACGGCCGTTACGGAGTATGGTCGGGACAACCTGGCCCACGGCGATATGCTCATTGTCAATGACCCCCACCGTGGCAACAGTCATCTTAACGATGTGGCAATAATCGCGGGCGTGCAGGTAGGGGCCGAACCTTTCGGCTATGTAGCCAACATTGCCCACCACGTAGACGTAGGCGGCAGCGCTCCCGCAAGTTTGGGGCTCAACCGCGAACTCTTCCAGGAAGGCATCATTCTGCCAGGTACGCTGCTGGTTGAGGGAGGCAAGCTGGACGAAGGCGTAATGAAGCTCATCCTCAGCAATGTTCGCGCCCCGCGCGAGACGGGCGGGGATTTTCGCGCACAGATAGCCGCCAATATGCTCGGAGCCCGACGGCTGGCCGAGATATCCGAACGCTACGGCGTTGGCGAGCTCGAGAACTGGTTCGATGAGTTGCTGGACTATACCGAACGCTGGACACGTGCCGAAATCGCAACGCTACCCAGAGGCGAGTTCTCAGCCGACGGCTTCCGAGACAGCGATGGATTTAGCTCCGAACCCGTCAAGATTCACGTGACTCTGGAAATCTTCGAAGATTCCATCACGCTAGATGTCACCGGCTCGGACCCACAGACCCCTTCTGCTCTCAACGCTACGCGAGATCACTCCTTCGCAGCACTGGCCTACGTCACGAAATGTCTTCTCGACGAGAACATTCTCATCAATGACGGTTACTATCGCGCGCTCTCGGTCGCGGGTCCAGAAGGCTTGGTTGTTACCGCAACTCGCCCCGCCGCTGTTGTCGGAGCGTGGGAAGTTGGTCAGCAACTCGTGGAGACGATGTGGCAGGCGCTGGCCCCTGCCTTGCCTAAGCGAGTGCCGGCAGGCAGCAAAGGAATCATCTGCAACTTGGGATGGGGCGGCGATGACCCACTACGCGGCGAATTCTATTGCTACATGGAGACCGTTGGCGGCGGCAATGGCGCCCGGTGGAGCAAGGACGGTCCCGACGCGGTGCAGACGAATATCCACAATACCGAGAACGCGCCTATTGAGGAAGTAGAGATAAACTATCCGTTCCGCGTCGCGCTGTACGAATTGATCCAGGACAGCGGAGGCCCTGGCCGATTCCGCGGCGGCCTATCCCTGCGCCGCGACTATGAGTTCCCGTTCGCCGAAACCAAATTCACGATCATGTCGGATGGAACTCGCTTCCCGCCAGCCGGGCTGTTCGGTGGGGCGGACGGTCGTCCAGCCCACTTTATTCTGGATCCCCAAGGTAGAGCCGAGGAATTGCCGTCCAAGGTAACGGTCACACTCCCCAAGGGGGGGCGGATAAGGATCGAAACTCCCGGCGGCGGCGGATATGGTCCGCCGCTCGAACGTGATGGCCAACAGGTAGTGGACGACGTTCGATCTGGAAAGATCTCAGAACGCGCGGCGCGCGAGCTGTACGGCGTGGTCATCGATTCCTGCACCTCGACAATAGACGAGACCGCAACCGCGGAGTTGAGGGCACGAAGAAAGACCAGCAGCCAAGACGGCCGTGAGTAACTTCGGATAGTCGTGCCGCGCTATCGGATCGGAGTAGACGTCGGTGGAACATTCACTGACGCGGTCGTGCTCGACGAAGAATCGGGTATCACTTCAGTCGTCAAAGTGCCGACTACTCCCGACGATCCCTCGGTCGGATTTATGACGGCCTTGGCGCGCGCCCTCGAGCGATTTCAAATCAACCCTAACGAGGTCGGATTCCTAGCACATGCCACCACCATTGCCACGAACTCCATCATTGCCGGCGGCTGCGGTGTAGCTGGCCTGATAGCGACGGAAGGATTTCGCGATGTGCTGGAAATCGCCCGCCAAGCCCGGCCTTCACTTTATGACGTTTTCTACGACAAGCCCACGTCGCTCATTCCCCGATATCTGTGTGTCGGAGTGCCCGAGCGCATAGATGCCAACGGCAGCGCGCTAGTCCCGTTGGACGAAGACGCTGTGCGCGAAGCCGGCGCGGCTCTGGCACGGGAGGGTGTCGAATCTATCGTCATCTGTTTTCTACATTCCTACCGCGACTCCACCCATGAACGCCGTGCCCGGGAGTTGCTGGCCGAGGTATGTCCGGACATTCCCGTTTGTCTTTCATCAGACATCTGTCCCGAGTATCGAGAATATTGGCGCGCCAGCACTACGGCGGTAAATGCGGTGCTGTTGCCAGTAGTGGGTCGTTACATTGAGAGGCTTGACCGGCACTTGGAGGAGGCACAAGTCGAGTCGGAGCTCTACTTGATGGCCTCCGGCGGTGGAATCGTCTCATCGCGGGTTGCTCGTCATCAACCCGTTCAGCTAATCGAGTCAGGTCCGGCGGCGGGGGTAATCGCCGCTGCGGAAGTGGGGGTCAAGGCCGGTCTTCCCAATCTGATTTCGATCGACATCGGTGGCACGACTGCCAAGACCGCTCTGGTCCAGAACGGTCGGGCTACAGTCTCTAATGAATTCGAAATTGGAGGAGTGTCACTCGCCACCACTACACGGACCAGAGGGCGCGGATATCCGGTCAAGATTCCAGTTATTGACCTGGTCGAAATCGGAGCAGGTGGAGGAAGCATCGGATGGGTGGATCCGGGAGGGGCGCTTTCGGTTGGCCCCCAGAGCGCAGGAGCAGAGCCGGGACCTGCTTGTTACGGAAAGGGCGGCGCCGAGCCCACGTTGACGGACGCGCAGATCGTTCTCGGCCGCATCAATCCGGACAATTTCCTTGGCGGCGAGCAGCGCCTGTTTCCGCAGCTCGCCACCCAAGCGGTGAGGGAACGAATCGCTGAGCGATTGGGCTTGCGGCTCGAAGAAGCCGCCCTCGGCATGATTGAAATAGCAAATGCCAAGATGAGCGGCGCCCTGGAACTCGTGTCCATCCAGAAAGGCATCGACCCACGAGGCTTCACGCTCGTCGCTTTTGGCGGCTCGGGGCCGCTTCACGCCGTCGAGCTTGCATCGGCGCTGGGGATCGAGCGTGTATTGGTGCCGCCGGCGCCAGGCGTGGCCTCGGCGTGGGGCCTGCTTTCCACAGACTTGCGCCACACGTTTTCTCGAAGCTATATCGCGGACCTAGAGGATATTGACCTGTCATTTGTCAAGGGATGCTTTGATGAGTTTCGTGGGCAATCTGAGGCCATCCTCACAGATGAAGGTGTATTACTTGCCAATGTCGCGATTGCACTGGAGATCGACGTTCGTTACAAAGGTCAGTCCTATGAATTGTCCGTCCCGTACCCACAAACGGACGACTTTGCCGAACTGATAGATATAGTCACCGAGTCCTTCCTCGCGGCCCATGAGCGCGCCTACGGCTTCGCGGCACGTGGCCAACCGATCGAGATTGTGAATTTAAGGCTCGAAGCGAGCGGCGCCGTACCGCGTCCTCGAACAAAAAAGCTCGGGCGACGCCGCGACAGCATCGAACATGCGCGCAAAGAAACGCGATCGGTGGTGTTTCCGACAGGCTCAACGGAATGCGCGATCTACGATCGCTATGAGTTGGGTGCAGACGACCGAATAGGCGGTCCGGCAATTGTCGAAGAGTCAGATTCGACCACGCTAGTGCCCTTAGGCTATACAGCGACGGTTGACACCCTGGCCAACTTGCTTATCAGGGCCGATTGAATGGCACTTATTTACTTGACGCAAGTAAGGGGAGCGGCGTCATAATAGGCTTCGCGCAGAGGACATGGCAATATTCCCTGGCACTGGGTTCGCGGTTGGCATCGCAGCCAGATTCCCGCTTACCGATAGATGTGATCGCCGAGGAATACGGACGGTTGGAACGGAAATGACGAGCCAGCGGGTACCCACTGGCTCGTCATGCCCTCAGTGACCAATGCCACTGGAGCTCCTCAAGTACGGCATCCACCGGAAATATCCGGCTCGGGTCATGCTGCCTCCCCAACCCGACCTGAAGCAACACTACGACGTGGTGATCATCGGCGCCGGCGGACACGGGCTTGCTGCGGCCTACTATCTTGCCAAAGATTGGGGCATTTCGGACATCGTGGTGCTGGACAAGGGCTACCTGGGAGGTGGCAACACCAGTAGGAACACTGCGATCATTCGCGCAAATTACCTGACGCCTGAGGGTGAGCGCTTCTATAAAGAGTCCCTGGGGCTATGGCAATGCTTGAGCGACGAACTCAGGATCAACCTTCTCTATTCCGAGCGCGGCCAAATCATCCTCACCCACTCGGAATCGGGCATTCGCACCATGCGATTGCGGGCGAAAGTCAACAAGTTCCTCGGTGTAGACTCGGAGTTCATCTATCCTGACGATATAGCGCGGCTCGTCCCCTGCCTCAACTTGTCCGAGGAGGTCCGTGCTCCGATACTCGGGGCCCTCTACCATCCGCCCGGCGCGACGGCCAGACACGACGCGGTTGCGTGGGGCTACGCGGCGGGCGCTGCAGAGCGCGGTGTCGAGCTTCAGATGCGGACCGAAGTTCTAGACATAATAAAGGACCAAGGTCGCGCGGTCGGTGTAGTCACTGATCGCGGCGCCATCCGATGTGACAAGGTCCTTCAGGCTGTGGCCGGTTCAAGCTCCGTTGTGGCCAAGATGGCCGGTTTCCGCCTGCCCGTGCATACCATCCCATTGCAAGCGTGCATTACCGAACCCCTGAAGCCGGTTTTCGATCCCATACTCTCCTCCGACTTGATGCACGTTTACGCCTGGCAGACATCGCGCGGCGAGGTAGTCATTGGCGGAGCCCTCAATCCATATCCGCTTTACTCGAACCGCAGCACGTTCGATTTCCTGGAGACCCTTGCTGGTCACGCCATCGAGCTATTGCCCTTTTTAAGCGAAGCAGCAGTTCTCCGCCAGTGGGCGGGCATCTGCGATGTGACCCCCGATGCAAGCCCGATCCTGGGTAAGACGCCGCTGGAGAACTACTACATCGACTCAGGTACCGGCACCTGGGGGTTCAAAGCCACGCCAGTCTGCGGAAAGCGCATGGCCGAAACCATCGCTACCGGCCGGGTTCCCGAGTTGCTGCGTCCTTTCGCCCTGGACCGCTTCGCAGGATTCCGGCAAGTCGGCGAGGGTGGGGCATCAACCGTGGGCCATTGAGCGGACGGCTATGAAAACCATGAACTGCCCATTGAACGGGCCGCGCAACATCGAAGAATTCGCCTGGGGGGGCGAGGTTATCGTGCCCCCGGACGCGAACGCCGCCCCTGACGAGGAATGGGCTGACTATCTCTTTGCGCAAGCGAACGAAGCCGGCCTAGTTCGCGAGTGGTGGTTGCACGTCCCCTCAGGATATTGGTTCGTCGCCGAGCGCAATACGATTACTGACGAGATAATACGCACCTACTCTCCCGACGCGATCTTCGGTCCCCGACCCGACCGAGCGCATTGCGGACCTGCGAGGGAGGACCCGTGAACGGCGGACGGAACAGAATTCCCCCTCCCGCCGGCATCCTCATCGACCGGGAACGGCCCGTTCGCTTCCGCTTCGAAGGGAGCGAGTACAAGGGATTTGCGGGCGACACCATCGCCAGCGCCCTGGCGGCCAGCGAGATCATGCTCCTGTCGCGCTCGTTCAAATACCACAGGCCCAGGGGATCCCAAAGCATGTCGGGCGACGATGCCGGCGCCTTAGTCCAGGTAGGTGATGAGCCCAACGTGCGTGCCGACATCCGGGAGATCCAGGACGGTATGGAGATCTGGGGCCAGAACTACTTCGGCAGCCTGCGAAACGACCTGGCGGGCGTCCTTGAGAGGTTCGCCCGATTTCTGCCCGTGGGCTTCTACTACAAGGCCTTCTACAGACCTCGCGGGATCTGGAATCTATGGGAAAAGGTCATCCGCAGGACCGCAGGCCTCGGCCGTTTGAACACGGCCCTTCGTCATGCCCACTACGACAAAACCCATCTCTTCTGTGACGTTGCGGTCGTCGGCGGCGGACCTGCCGGCATGGCCGCCGCTATCGAGGCTGCCAAGAGCGGGGCTGAGGTGATCCTTATCGAGCGCGAGCCTATCCTTGGCGGCTCTTTGAACTACGCCAGATTTACGGTCGATCTGGAACGGAGCCAGAGGCTGCGAGCGGAACTGGCGGATGCGATCGTCGCCGAGCCACGCGTGAACGTTATGACAATGACCCTCTGCGCCGGCTGGTACACGGACAACTGGCTCCCCCTCGTCCGGGAAAACCGTCTGTACAAGACCAGAGCCAAAGCCGTTGTCGTAGCTACCGGCTCCCTGGCGCAGCCCGTGGTCTTCCGCAACAACGACCTGCCCGGCGTATTGTTCGGCTCCGCCGCCCAAAGATTGATTCGGCTTTACGGCGTCCGCCCGGGCCATCGCGCCGTCATCCTCACCTCCAATGAAGACGGCTACGGGGTCGCCTTGGATCTGGATGAGAGCGGCATAGACGTAGCCGCCGTTGTCGATCTCCGAACCGGCGGCAGAACTGGTCCCCTCGAGTCGGCGGCCGTCGCAAGGGGGATCCACACAATGCCGGGCCACACGATCGTTGAAGCCATCGCTGGACCGGGCAAGCGAAGCATTCGCGGCGTTCGCGTTTCCCGGCTGACCGGTGATGGCACGTCCGAGCACACCAGCGAACTCATCTCCTGCGATCTGCTTGGCGTCTCGGCTGGCAACGTCCCCTCGGCCACTCTGCTCCGCCAAGCCGGCGCGAAGATCAGCTATCAGCATCCGGACGGAAAATGGATCCTCGAGGACATGCCCACGGGTCTGTTCGCAGCCGGAGTGGTCAATGGGGTGCGCGGATGGGATCAGTCCGTTGCAAGTGGGCGCTTCGCGGGTTGGGCCGCCGCTGGCGGCGCCGGGTTTGTTGCGGGTGAGCGGCCTACGGAGCCTCCCGCTGCAGAGGCAGCCGCTCCCGCCGTCCCCATCGTCCCTCACCCCAAAGGAAGGGATTTCGTTGATCTCGATGAAGACATCCAAGTCAAGGACATCGCCCACACGCTGGCCGAAGGCTTCGACGAGATGGAGCTCATTAAACGCTACTCGAGTCTAGGGATGGGGCCAGCCCAAGGGCGACAATCGGCCTTTGCGGCCATGATGTTAGTGTCCCGCCTCACGGGACGTCCGCCTAGCAGCGTGGGTCTCACAACTGCTCGCCCCCCAGTCTTACCTGTGAAGTTGGCCAATCTCGGAGGTCGAATCTACCTGCCGGAGCGCCGTACTTCCATCCACCACCGCCATTTAGAGGCCGGCGGCGAGATGATGGTCACCGGACCCTGGTTGCGCCCCGCCTACTACCGGCGCCCCGGGGGCCGTAGGGAAGCCGTCGGCGAAGAGGTTATGAACGTCCATGAGAACGTGGGAGTAATCGACGTCTCTACCCTGGGCAAGTTCGAAGTGCGCGGTCCGGACGCGGCCGAGTTCCTCAATCGAATTTACACGATGAATCACGCGCGTCAGCGAATAGGTCGCGCCCGCTACGCGTTAATGCTCAATGAGGCGGGAGCGGTGGTCGATGACGGCGTTGTAGCAAGGCTAGCCGGCAATCACTTCTATGTCACTGCGTCCTCGGGAAACGCCGAGGGCGTCTACCGCAGCCTCACTTGGCACAACGCCCAGTGGAACCTGGATATAAGGATTTCCGACGTTACCGCCGCGTTCGCTGCAGTCAACTTAGCTGGCCCAAAATCCCGCGAGATACTCGAAAAACTCACGACCGATATCGATGTCTCGAAGGAGGCATTCCCGTATTTGGGAATTCGTACCGGGACCGTGGCGGGATTGGCGGCTCGGGTCTTGCGGATCGGGTTTGTTGGGGAGCTCGGCTACGAGATCCATGTTCCGGCAGCTTCCGGCGAGGCATTGTGGGATGCGGTGATGGACTCAGGCGGGGAAACCGGGATCCGCCCCTTCGGGCTCGACGCACAACGAGTTCTTCGCCTCGAAAAGGGACACGTCATCGTCAGTCAGGATACGGACAGCCTTACGAGCCCTCTTGAGCTAGAGCTTGAGTGGGCGCTGAACATGCGCAAGCCCTTCTTCATCGGCAAGCGGTCTCTTGAGATCCAGCGCCGGACGGGTCTCCAACGCAGGCTCGTAGGCTACGTGATCCGCGACCCCAAAGACGTCGTGCCAGAGGAGAGCGACCTCACCGTGAGAGGTGGCGAGATCACTGGCATGGTGACGTCGTCCGCCTGGTCGTCCATGCTGAAACGTGCTATCGGCCTCGCCTATGTGGCCGCCGATCAGGCGGAGGTCGGCAGCACATTCTCTATCGAAACAGCCAAGAACCTGGTGCAGGCCGAGGTCGCCAGATTGCCTTTCTACGATCCCGACAACGCGCGGCAGAGGATGTGAGAGATGGCCTCACCCGAGCCCCATGAGCTAAACCGGCGAAGCCCCGTCTACCGCCGACTGGCCGAAGCTGGAGCGCGATTTTCCGAGATGAACGGGGCGGCCGTGGCAGTCACCTTCGTCGACGACCTGGATGCCGCCGCTGAGTTGGCCCGCAATTCAGCCCTGGCCGACCTGTCACCGCTGCCTCGGTTGGGTGTGGAGGGTCCGGGGGCCGCTACCTGGCTGCGAAAGCAGGGGCTCGCGATCAGCGAGGAGTTCCACCGGTCGTTGCCACAGACCTCAGGCGAACTTGCAATCCGGCTCTCTGACTACGAGGTTTTGATATTAGGGGACCTGCGTGCCCAGGGTGACATCTGCCATCGTCTCCTATCAAAAGCCGAGGCCGCGCCCCCCGCCGGGACGTATCTAATACCACGGTCGGACAGCCACTGCTGGTTCTCCCTGGTAGGCCAGACATCGCCGGACTGCCTTGCGAAGCTCTGCGGCGTTGACCTGCGCCTACACAAGTTCGAGGACGGCGCTGCCGCCAGAACGTTTGTGGCCGGTATCAGCGCTACCGTCGTGCGAGCCGACCTCGGCACAACCCCCTGCCTGTATCTGCTTGCCGACTCCTCCTACGCCGAATATCTTTGGTCGTGCCTGACCGACGCCATTTCCGAATATGGCGGCGGGCTGATAGGCCTCGAGACCATGGTTCACCTGCTGGATGAGAATCGCTGAGCGCAGGTGGGAACGATCGGATGCGCGAGCGTCGACCTCCCCTTCGATGACTGGCGTCCGATCTGATGCTCCTGCCGTATGTCAAGCGCGATGTTGGATTCGTGTGAGGCGTCGGTAGAGTTCGCGAGCGAATTAGCGCCTGAGCGAACGGATGATTGCGCGTTTGAAGCTGGCCTCGGTGGTCCGGCGTCCGCCTAGCCCCGGGAACTGGACTGCATCGTCGATGCTACGAGGCTACCCACACACGGTGGTCAGCATCAACGGCGCCGAGCTTACGTCGAACGCTATCCGGCGCTGGCAGGAGGAACACTCCGTCGGCCAGCACTAACTCGCACCGAGCAAGCCCGTGTAGAACGACTTTGCCGAGAGCTTTATCGGCAACCTGCGCAAGGAATGCCTCAACAAACATCTCTTCCTGGTTTCGGGCTGCTCCAGTTTGGCAAATCGACAATATCTTGTGAATGCCGTTATGACACTTACAAGCGCATGGGCTCGTCAACGATTGCCAGCTTAAGAAGCAGGCAAAGATTCGAGAGTGTACCCGTCGCGACCCTCATGAACTACGATCGTTTCGTTGGCGGGAAGATTTCGGAGAACCACCTCTTGTCCAGTCCGGGGCCACCAGATCCTGACTTCAGCAACCTCGGCTAATCCTGGACCCAGCCCGAAGTGCTCTGTGATTTCGCTTTGGCCAAGAAAATGGCTTCGGACGCCAATCTCACGTACCTGCGACGGCCCACCCAAACGCGGTATCACGGAAACCTTGGCTCCTACGCCGCTGCGGTTTGAGCTGGCTCCCACAAGGCGAATACGAAGCCACGGATTGGAGTTGCCGCCATCATTTCTATAAAGGCGAGGCGTGCTTCCATTATTGACTACAAATAGATCGAGATCTCCGTCGTTGTCATAGTCAAATGTCAGAACCCCTTTACCGGCGTCCAGGTGTAGCAAACCGGAGCCAGTCCCAATCTCGGTCATCTGGCCGGAGCCGTCGTTCAGCCATAGCTTTGGTGGCTCAAATGCCGACCATGAAGGCGTTGCGGAGTGATTCATTCCGTTGACCATGGCGAGATCCAAGTCGCCGTCGTTGTCGTAGTCAAAGAAAACTGCCCCCCAGCCCCAGCCTCCGTCCCGGACTCCCGCTGAGTCGGTGGCATCGGAAAAGAACCGATTCCCGTCGTTGCGATACAGCCGGTTGCCGGCCGCTATGTCTGAGCGACAGCCGAGGCTGACCCGAGCCGACTCCTCTTGAATGAGAATGTTGTCGCAATTCGCCGATTGATCCATGATCGAAGAGACGAACCAATCAAGATCACCATCTCCGTCGTAATCACCGAACGTAGACCCCATGCCATTTCTATCGGAACCGATTCTTGCCGCCACCGATCCGTCTGTAAACGTGCCGTCGCGGTTATTCCAGAACAGGCGCGACTGACCGAAATCGGAGGCAACCGCGAGATCGGGCCAGCCGTCTCCGTCAAGGTCAGTAAACGCCGAGGCGAATGCGAAGGGACCGTTCAGCCCGGCGCCGTCAGAAAGTGACAGCATCGGGTTGGAATCCGGATCGCCAAGAGCTTGGGACTGAACGTCGTCAAGCTGAACTCCGGCGCTTACGGTGACATCCGTGAAATATCCGGGCGCCTCAGCGCCCCGATTCCGCAGAAGGCGAGCGTGGGAAGACGCTATATCGGAGATTACCGAATTCGATCCCCACTCGGTGACGTGCAGATCAAGCCAGCCGTCGCGGTCGTAGTCGCCTGTGGCAATGCTGTAGCCGACGTGGATCTCGTCCGTCGCAATAGCCGCACCTCTTTCGATACCTTCCTCAATAAATCCGCCAGATCCATCATTAATGAAGAGATAGAAGCGTTTTTCACCGATCGTCGTCACGTACAGATCCTGGTCACCATCGTTGTCGATATCGACCCATAGGGCGCCGTTTGATCTGAGATCGAAATCGCTCAGTCCAGCCGCCTCGGTCCGGTCCTCAAACCTTCCGTCGCCGGTGTTACGGTAGAGGATGTCGGGCGCGTCGAGGCGGGTTACGAACAGGTCAACTAGACCGTCGTTGTCAAAATCAGCCGCCGCCGCGCCGCCGCTCATACGCTCCGGGGCGCAGTATCGACCGCGTCCTGAACTGCTGCCGATCCCGCCGTCGAGCAGGCAGGCGCCTTGGGGCTTTAAGTGGTACTGAACATAGCCGATCCCTGATGCGGCAGTTACCTCGACAAAATATGGAAACAAGACTGGGCCGTCAGCCGCCTTCAATCGTTGACTATCTTCGGGCGTCAATATCTGACCATTAGCGAGCCCGACGGTATTGCCCACGCCAAATGAGGGGGAAAGCGCACCGATTCCCAGCACGGCCATACCGCCTAGTGCTCCAATCGCCCAAGTAGCCGCGCCGAAGGCGGGCATGGCTCTCCGCGGCAGCACCCGAGCGAGCCCCCAAAATGTGATAGGGCCGCCAGCCGCCGCTGTGAAGAGGAGAGTGGCTGCCGGAGCCGTCCCCATTCCCACCATGAGAAGGGCGGCCACCAGTGGAATCTCAAACATCAGGGGGACGTTAATCAGAACGCCAACCGAAGCGGCTATTGCAACGCCGAGCAGATGATCGCCCAGATAAGTCTCGACCAGATCGGGATTGAGTACCTGTATTACAAGTCCGCTGGCGACGCTTGCCAACACCATAACGGGACCCAACCGCAGCAGATATCCGAAGCTGGACCTCATCCAGTCTTTAATGCCGGTTGTAAAGATGTTCGCCCACGTTGCGTATTGGCTGGGCGAGACACCGCCCTCCGCAGTGCTGTTGACGAGTGACTCGCGCCGCCTATCTGAAATGAGGGCGACAATCGGCCCCAAAAAGAGCGCACCGAGCAGACTAAGGGCGATTCGAGAGCCGGAGATCAAAGGGGCAAACACCATAACTGCCATGATCAAAGCTGGCAGGTTTAGGGTGGATGATGCCTGAACCGCGCTTATAGTCGCGGCAACGTTAGATCCTCTGGCCCGTAATGCAGACGAAATAGGAACGATACATGCGGAGCAGAGTGTCAATGGCGTTCCGACAGCGATACCCTTGAGTGGCGCTCGCCATCCTCTGTCCCGGACACCCAGCGACAATGCTTGAGGGAAGAGAAAGGTTTCCGTCACGCCAGCCACAAGAAAGGCAAATCCCATGCCTATCGATACGATCTTCAGATAACTAAGAGAGAAGCTCCATACGCGGGCGATGAAGGGGGACGTTGGCTCCGCATCCACGCAGAAGCCCTGGAAGCATCGTCCGGCGGGCGAGGATGCTGCGGCGAGATCCATTTGGACGGTGTCGAGCTTCGGCACCCGGTTGAATACCAGAAATAACGCGAGAAGTGCGCCTAACACCGCCAGGCCGAAGATCCGCTCCTTGGGAAAAGCGCACTCGACTCTCAAGTTGTCGCGGACGTAACGAACTATGCCCATAGCCGGCTCGAGTTACGAGTCAACGCAGCCCCGTCCGACACTTGAACGCCGTCCGGTGACCGAGGAGCCTTCCGGTTCAATCGGCGACAGCCGCGTTCACGGAACGCCATCGTGCCTCCCGGGAGACGCCACCTTATGGGCCGCTCGCAACGGACGTTTTCCTGTTCTGACACCGTGGAAAAGACGCCAAATTACACAATCATGCGGCGTGATGCCGAGTGTGTAGATTATCCGTTCAGACGGGCAGGGTCGAGATCGCTAGTGCTGCGCCAAGACGTTAACCCTGTTTGCATTGCCGAGATGAGGTTAGCAGTACCATCATTGAGGATTGACGACCTCGCTTCGACGCACGATCCCATGGCAAGTGGCAGATTCCCGATCTGCAAGGTAAAGGGGAGATATCTGTGGACAATCTAAAGGACCTGAGCATCGTGATTACGGGCGGCGCCGGGGACATCGGTGCGGCGATGGCTGCGGAAGTATGCCGACGAGGGGCGACGGTCACACTCTTAGACCAAAAAAGCCCTGACGAGGCGTTGCCCTGGATAAAGCGAGTGTCGCCCCACGGAACGGCAAAATACATTCAGGTCGACGTGACCGACCGCCCAACCGTGGAGTCGACCCTCGCCGCGATCGATCCGCTCGACGTGGTGATCAGCAACGCCGGCATCGTGATCCCGGTTCCGTTCTTGGAGTTAACCCAGGAACAATGGCATCAGCATCTCGACATCAACCTGACCGGATGTTTCAACGTTGGTCAAGCGGCGGCGCGGCTAATGGTCAGCAGGGGTTCGGCCGGCAGAATTATCTTTACAGGTTCTTGGGTAGGGAACATCCCATGGCCTGAGGACAGCGCATATTCCGTTTCGAAGGCGGGTGTCAAAATGCTGGCCAAGTCCATGGCTCGAGAGCTTTCATCGAAGGGTATTCTCGTCAACGTTATCGCTCCGGGCATCGTAGACGCCGGTCTCGCCGCGCAGGTGATGAAAACGGACCCTGGCTTCAGAACGCAAGCTGAGCGGGTCATACCACTCGGTAAGTTGTCGACCGTTGACCAGGTGGCTAAGGCCGCAGCGTTTCTTTGTTCTGAGGATTCCGACTACATGACAGGCTCGGTGTTGCTCGTCGACGGGGGGTGTTCCCTCTTCTACTGGGACTAAACGGCAGACACCCCGCTTGTCGATTGAGCACCTGGTTGGCAGGCATCGGTTAGCCGCCGGCGATTTGTAATTGACAGTGCTCAGAGTTGTGCCTATCGTAGCCAACTAACGATAGGGTGGCTTCTAGTTTCGGGGGCTTCATTCGCGATCCATTGACCAATTTACGGGGCGGTGGGAAGTCGAAACTCGGTGGCTGGAGCAAGAGAGGCTCGGGGCCTTCTCGCAACAATATCTATAGACTAGTAGGACTACTCTCTCCAGGGAGGATCGAATGAACAAGCTCAGTCGCCTGCGCAGACGAGATTTACTCCGCATCGGGGCTGTAGGCGCTGCCGGAGCGGCCACCGCCGCCCTCGCCGGCTGCGGTGAGACTCAAGTGGTCGAGGTCGTCAAGGAAGTCCCGGTAGAAAAAGTAAAGGAGGTCGTCAAGGAAGTACCGGTCGAAAGCGAGAAGATCGTCACGAAGATCGTCGAGAGAATCGTTACGGTCGAGGTGGCGCCGAGGCTTCGATCCGTGACTCTCACTGGTTGGACGTTTGCCCACCTTCCGCGATGGCACAAAGCCAACGGAGACCTGTTCGCCGCGGAAACAAACGTGAAGACCGAGTGGGTTGGCGTTTCGGAGATTTGGGACAAGCTCTCGGTAGCCCTACAGACAGGTGTCGGCGCTCCTGACATGGTGGACATTGAGCAGGGGGCGATGGGCCGGTTCCTTAAGGGCGACATCCAGCTGGTCGATCTCAAGCCCATGCTCACGCGAGAAGGTTATTGGGACAAATTGGTCACCTCCCGAGAAGCTCTCTATACGTGGGAGGGCAGAACGTACGGCGTAGAATACGCGCTCACGCCGGTTGTGATGTATTTCAACCAATCCCTGTTTGAGAAATACGGAGTCGATCCGGAAGCGGGAATGGCGACCTGGGACGATTTCATCGAGTCGGGAGCGAAGTTCAAGAGCGGGTCGGGCGGAGAGACGCTTATTACAGGCACTGGCACGGGTGCTTTCCCGATGCCGATGGAGCCGATGTTCCGCCAGCGTAACCGAGACTACTTCACCGAGGACGGGGACGTCGGGCTGGATGACCCTGTCTTGATTGAGACCATGCAGTGGATGGAGGACTTGCGCAACGAAGTGGGAATCGCCGATCGGGCTGAGCCGTGGAGCCCCGCTATGTGGGGAGCTCTTAAAGAGGAGCATTATGCCACGGCCGTTGGAGCCGATTGGGGCGCGGACTTCATACGTGACAACGTAGGCGCCGAAGGGGAAGGAAAGTGGCGAGGACAGCCTTTGCCGCTGTGGGCCGATGATGATACCAAGACGGACACTAGCTGCTGGGGCGGCACCGGCATAATGATCACCAAGCATACGGATTTCGTAGACGAGGCGTGGGAGTACATCAAATTCGGAATGCTGACCATTGACGGCAGCGTTCGCCGGTACAAGGAAATCAGTCAGTTCCCAGCCTTCCTGCCTGCCATGGAGAGCAGTGAAATCTCATTCTCCGACCCTTGGTATGGCGGACAGGACTTGACTCAAGTCTTCAAGTTCGTCGCGACGCGAGTACCCGCGCAGCATCAGCATCCGTTCAGACCTGAACTCCGCGACATCTGGGAATCAAAGATCCTGCCCGATGTTCTCGACGGAAAGATCGGGGTAGAAGAAGGGCTGACACAGGCCGCAAAAGAGGTACGAGACCTTATTGCCAAAGGCGGCTAGCGCATAGCGCCCCGTCGGCGAGCCACGGCCAGTATCGTTGCGCGGCCCGTCGGCGGGGATATGAGCAATTGCGACCGTTCTTGAACCAGTTCGCTCAAGAGTTGACGAACTGACAGGAGGCTAGGCGTTTGAATTGGGCTCGTCTGCAGAAGCGGTCGGCGCCATATCTGTTTACAGCGCCGTTCTTCGTTTGGTTCAGCATATTCGGTCTTTTCCCCATTATCTATGCTTTTTACCTGAGTCTGCATCACCAGGTCGGACTGGTCGCCGAGCGACCTTTCGTGGGGTTTCAGAATTACATTGACCTCATTCTTGACGAACGATTCCGACACTCGCTTTGGAACACCACTTATTACGGGCTAGGCAGTATCTTTCTCATCCTTCCCGCGGCGTTGGTTTTGGCCCTGGCTCTGCATTCGCCGCGTCTTCGCTTGAAGAGCGCATTCCGCATTGCGTTTTTTGTGCCCCTCCTCACGTCAAGTGTCGTGGTGGCGGTGATCTTCGCTCTGGTATTCGATACTAGGTACGGGCTGCTAAATAACTACATCGTAGAGCCTCTTGGATTAGAGCGGATCAGTTGGCTGCAAGATGGCAATTTCGTCATTCCGACGCTGGTGCTTATGGGGCTTTGGAAGTGGACCGGTGTAAACAGCCTTTACTATCTCGCGGGGCTTCAGAACGCTCGCAAGGACATAGAGGAAGCGGCGCGTATCGATGGCGCCGGGAATTGGGCGGTATTCAGGTACGTGACGTTTCCACAAATACAGCCCGTGGTTCTTTTCACGGTGATACTAGCCATAATCGGCTCGTACAATCTTTTTGCTGAGCCTTACCTGCTTCTGAGCAACTCAGGCGACCGTGGGCTCATGTCGATGGTCTATTTGTTCAGCAACGCTTTTAGTTTTGCAAAGTTCACATACGCTTCGGCCATAGGCTATGTCCTCTTCTTCATAATTTTGGTTCTTTCAGTCGCCCAACTGCGAATCTTCCGCGTGTTCCGCGATGACTGACAATTGAAATCCGAGATGGCCCCTTCATCTTCGGACAACCGCGCGACAACCGCCCTCGGAGCGGGGGGTCGAGTCTATGAACCGGTCGCGTCTAAGGACACCTGGCCGGCCTCGCTTTCCAAAATGCTTCGGAGCGCGCGGTCGGTGGTGCTATTCGTGTCGTTGTCGATCGCGGCAATTCTCACGTTGGTCCCGTTCGCATACATGATCAGCTCGTCGCTCAAGCGACGAGACGAAATCTATAGCGTGCCCGTTACCTGGATACCGAGCGAGATCCAGCCTCTCAACTATGTGCGCCTTTTTGAAGAAATACCGTTCGCCCGGGAGTATCTCAACAGCGCCGTGATCGCCGTCATAGTCGTAATGTCGGTTCTGTTTTTTTCCTCCTTGGCCGGGTTCGCGTTCGCGAAGTACCAGTTCCGATTCAAGAATCAAATGTTCTTGTTTGTTCTGGCGACAATGATGATCCCGATTCAGGTTCAGCTGGTGCCGCTATATCTCATCGTTAACTCGCTGGGCTGGCTAAATACCTACCAGGGAGTCTTCGTTCCTCAGGCGATGAGCGCCTTTGGCATCTTCCTTATGCGGCAAATGATGTTGAGTGTTCCCGACGAGATCCTCGACGCAGCTAGAGTGGACGGCGCTAGCGAGGTGGGTCTTTTCAGACACGTGGCAATCCCGATGACCCGGGCAGGACTTCTCGTACTTGCTCTTCTCACCGCCCTAACGTCATGGAACGATTACTTGTGGCCAGTCATTGTCCTGCGTAGTGAAGACATGCTCACCGTCCCGCTCGGATTGGCGGCGCTGATACACGTCTACAGAGTTGAATACGGTATGGTTCTGGCGGGCAGCACGCTCGCAATGCTTCCCGTAGTGGCTCTGTTTGTTGTTTTTAACAGGCATTTTGTCGCAGGTCTGACATCGGGGGCGGTGAAGTTCTGAACCGGCCGACGTCGGAGCCTGCGTTGTTATTGAGATAGCTAACGGAGAAGCCCATGCGTTTGGGCGGCAAAGTCGCCATTGTAACCGGTGCCGGGTCGGGTATCGGTCGAGCTATTGCACTTGAGTTCGCAAGAGAAGGCGCCAAGGTTGTCGTAGCCGAAATCGAAGCTGCACCGTGCGAACAATCCACCAATGTGATCCTCGACGCAGGCAGGGAGGCAATGGCGGTGCAAACCGATGTCTCGAACGACGCCAGCGCCCGACGGCTGGTTGAAACGGCGGTCACAGCGTTTGGCCCGCCCGATGTTCTGGTCAACAATGCGGCCGTAATGCCTATGGGGGCGGTTACCGACACTACCCAAGACGATTGGGACCGCGTGATGGCGGTCAATGTTCGCGGCATATTTCACTGTTCCAGGCACGTCATCTTTGAAATGAAAAAGAGTAAGCACGGCGGTTCGATCATCAATCTTGGATCGGTAACAGCAATAGTGGGGACGCCTGGTATCGCGGCCTATACCGCGTCAAAGGGCGCTGTCGTGGCGCTAACGCGGCAGATGGCAATCGACTACTCGGCAGAAGCCATACGGGTGAATAGTATTTCGCCCGGAACCGTGGACACGCCGATGCTTGCTCGGGCAGTCGCGCTCGCCGACGATCAAGAAAAAGCGCGCGCGGGTTTTGACGCCATTCATCCGATTGGGCGCGTCGGAACACCGAACGAGATCGCTCGCGCAGCCGTTTTCCTCGCCAGCGACGAATCGAGCTTTGTCACGGGCTCAAATCTGATGATTGACGGCGGATATACAGTTGCGGGCGCGTTGCCGATTGACTAGCAGGAAGTTATAGCCTTATGGAAATTGCAACTAACGTACACAAAATCGATTCCGTAACAGGAGGGCGTCCTCTCCAGCTATATCTACTTTTAGGCGACGACCGGACCGTGCTTATCGATGCCGGCGGATCTTCCGAGCCGGAAAACGTAATCTTCCCATACCTCGAGCGTCTGGACCTGACTCCGACCGACCTGGACATGGTTATCGTCACTCACAGCGACCACGACCATTTCGGAGGGCTGAGCGCCATAAAAGACGCGAATCCTGCCGTCGCGCTGACCTGCGGGAACCAGGATCGATTTATGGTGGAGGATCCGAAGACGACGTACAGCTTCCGCTATAACCACTACGCCGCGGATCACGGTATTGGATTCGATGACGCCGCGCGCGCGGCGATTATGGAAGATCTCGGTGAGGCCCAGCAGGTCGACTTCACGTGGTCCGGTGGCGAGACATTGCGGATCGCTTCTGATTGGCTGTTGGAGATACATCATGCCCCAGGTCACACGTACGGGCATCTGTGCCTTTTTGACACTAAGAACAGAGCCATATTCGGGGGAGACGTTGTCCAGGGCAGCGTATATCCAAGCATTGAGGGCGGTGCCGCGTTGGGCCCCACGTACCTTTACGTAGATAGCTATCTCACGACGATTCGATATCTCAAAAACCTCGGTGCGGACATGCTTTGCCTGGCTCACTGGCCCATTCAGCGGGGCGGCGAAGTTGATAGTTTTCTCGACGAGAGCCGCTCCTATGTCGAGCAAGTGGACCGGGCGATGCTCGAAGCTGTCGCGCGGGCGGCAAACGGCGCCACCATGCGCGAACTGATAGAGGAGCTTGGCCCCAGGTTGGGAGATTGGCCGCGGGAGGCGGACGAGCTTCTTGCATTCTCATTCGCTGGTCACCTAGAACGCTTCGAAAGTCGAGGCCTGGTCAAGCGAGACTCGACAAGCCATCCAGTTCGCTTCTCCTTGAACAGCTAGGGACAGGGGAGCGGGATAAAGGATGGAGAGTTTGAGATGACCAATATCGATATCGCCGGGGAGTCACATCCTCTTATCGATCTAGCCGCCGCCGAGTTGCGCCGATACGTCGGGTTGGCATCGGCCAGCCCCGATGACGCCCCCGATTTCGTCCTCGAATCCGGTCTCTCCGATATCCATCCCCAAGGCTACGCCGCCTCGACTCAGGACGCGAAGGTCACCATCGCGGCAGCCCAGCCTATCGGCGTCCTCTACGGCGTCTACGGTTACCTCGAAGAGCTAGGCTTCGGCTTCTATCTCGGCGGCGACACCTATCCCGACCGTAATAGCTTCCAGTGGAAACCCGTCAATATCCGTGCCGAGCCCGTGTTCGACATCCGCGGCAGCCTTGTCTGGCCAAACTTCCTCAACAGCCCCGCCACCTGGGACCTGCCCGACTATCAAGTGTTCTTCGACCAGATGGTCAAGATGAAAAACAACCTCGTCCACGTCCCGGCCTATGGCACCCCGCTCGAAGCCTACCCGCCCGATGGCTCCGCGGCTTACTACGTGGACTCCGCCCGGCGGCTTCATTATGCTGACGAGACCGCCTGGCGCGGCGGCGACCCCTTCGCCACGTCGCTCACTTACGGTTGGGGCACGCCCACGCGCAGGTGGGGTCAATCGTCCGGTTTCAGATGCGAAGAGTTTGGCTTCGGCACCGGCGACTGGTTCGACACGGAGGTCTTCGGCTCCAGGGCGACGGTTGAGGGAGCGAGCCGCGAAGATCAGATCATCGGCGCGCAGGAGACGTTCGCTCACGCGCTCGAATACGCGCGCAAGCGCGGCCTGCAAATCGTGCTAGGTATGGAAGTGGAGGGGAATCCCTTCGATCCCGACGTCGAAGCCGCCCTCAACAGCCGCCTCAACCACATACTCAGTGTTTATCCCACTCTCGATTACCTCGCCATCTGGCAGGCCGAAAGCAGGTCTAAACAAGGCCCCCGACCGGGCGAGGTCGACAACTGGTTCGAATCGACAGCTTTTCGGAAAGAATATGAAGGAAGTTGCGAACACTTCGACTATCTGGGCCGCGCGGATCTCATCGCTGAAGGTGTGCGGTTAAGCGCGTACGTTAACCGAGTCCACGCGATCGTATCTGAACTTCGCCCCGGCTTGCGGCTGCTCGTATGCGGCTGGGGCGGCGATCATTGGATGCGGTCGACCGATCTATATCTCGGACTCGATAAAACCCTGCCAATCGACGTCATCTTCTCCTCTTTGGACAACATCGATCCGTCCGCGGCAAGATCCGTAAGCCACGTGTACGGCAAACTCTCCCATGGCCGTGAAAGCTGGCCTGTTCCATGGTTTGAGTCCGACGCTGGCGGCTCCCGACGAGATCAATGGGGACCTCAACCGAATACCCACATCTTTGCCGACCTGTGCCGCGACTCCCTGGAAAAAGGATGCAAAGGCTTTCTAGGCATTCATTGGCGCACGCGAGACCTCGAGGAGGTCTTTGCCTACTGCGCCCGCTATGCGTGGGAACCCCAGATCGGTTACGACGAGTTCTATGACGACTACGCGCGCAAGGCCTACGCTTCCGAGTATTCAGGCGAGATTTCGCGTTTACTGCGAGAACTGGAACCCATGGGACCGAGATGGTCCGGCTCATGGGGTCAGTGGGAATGCCGACCATTCGAATGGTTGGGGTCGAGCACCCAATCCGATCAACCCGATAGCCGCCCCAGTCCTCTCAACACCAGCCGACTGCATCAGATGCGTCGGCGCGCATCGGCGATGCTGACCGAAATCGACCCTAAAAGCCATCCGGCGGCATACGATCGACTAAGCTGGCTCGTACTTACGATCGACTGGATTACGAATTATGATCGCGTCTCGATCCTCCTGGAGCCTCAGGGGTCGTATCAGTCGCAGGCGTCGGTGCTGCATATGCACTACGCCCACGGAATGGGAGACCATTCGCAAGACGAAAGCGTATGGGAGCTCATTCGTTCGGCTCCGTTGGGCGAGGCCATGCTCGCCTTCGCGCGAAAGGTCGGCAGCCGGGGTGAGTTAGGCGCTCTCGCAACGATCAACGTCAAGGCTTATTCAACATATTTGGATACCGCTCACAATATGGGCATTCACCGGGGAAACTGGCCGCCGGACTATGTCTGTGGGCGTGGTCGGAGGGATTCGGCCGTTCTCGAGTGGAGACCCTCGGACAGTGCCAAGGGGTACCGGGTATGGCGTCGTCAAGTTGGCGAAACAGACTGGGTCTGCTTGACTCGAGCGCAGGTGAAGCAGTGCCGATTCGAAGACACGGGGCTGGCTCCGGCTGTTTACGAATACGCCGTTACATCCGTTGCCGAGCCGCTGCTCGAGAGCCTGCGATCGGTTGGGGCAACAGTGCGGGTAGGGCCTCACGTCGATCCGCCCTTAGTGCAGGTCCTGGCGCCACCCACGATCCTGTGGGCCGACGACATGCTCACTGTCCGATGCATAGTTACTAGTGACCGCAATCTAGATTCGGTTGTCCTTCGAAGACGAACCCTGAACGGCGAGTCGCTCGCGCCGGTCGATCTTGAACTAGGACGCGGCTTCAACTACCGGGTGGAACTGCCTCTAGAGGAATTCGAGGGGGAAGTCTTGCTATATGGACTCGAAGCAAAGGACGAGTTGGGACAGAGCAGCGTCTGGCCGACCGGATATCCCGCAGTCTGGCAGTCGCTTTGTGTGCTTGGCTAAGACTCATGGCAGGCCTCCTAGAGAAGCCGACCGTCCTGACTCAGTTCTAGCCCCCCGGAACGTTTGGGACAGCGATGCGGTATAGAGACCGGAGAGTTTGAGATGACCAATATCGATATCGCCGGGGAGTCACATCCTCTTATCGATCTAGCCGCCGCCGAGTTGCGCCGATACGTCGGGTTAGCATCGGCCAGCCCCGATGCCAACCCCGATTTCGTCCTCGAATCCGGTCTCTCCGATATCCATCCCCAAGGCTACGCCGTCTCGACTCAGGACGCGAAGGTCACCATCGCGGCAGCCCAGCCTATCGGCGTCCTCTACGGCGTCTACGGTTACCTCGAAGAGCTAGGCTTCGGCTTCTATCTCGGCGGCGACACCTATCCCGACCGTAATAGCTTCCAGTGGAAACCCGTCAATATCCGTGCCGAGCCTGTCTTCGACATCCGCGGCAGCCTTGTCTGGCCAAACTTCCTCAACAGCCCCGCCACCTGGGACCTGCCCGACTATCAAGTGTTCTTCGACCAGATGGTCAAGATGAAAAACAACCTCGTCCACGTCCCGGCCTATGGCACCCCGCTCGAAGCCTACCCGCCCGATGGCTCCGCAACTTACTTCCTAGATTCCGCCCGGCGGCTTCATTATGCCGACGAGACCGCCTGGCGCGGCGGCGATCCCTTCGCCACGTCGCTCACTTACGGTTGGGGCACGCCCACGCGCAGGTGGGGTCAATCGTCCGGTTTCAGATGCGAAGAGTTTGGCTTCGGCACCGGCGACTGGTTCGACACGGAGGTCTTCGGCTCCAGGGCGACGGTTGAGGGAGCGAGCCGCGAAGATCAGATCATCGGCGCGCAGGAGACGTTCGCTCACGCGCTCGAATACGCGCGCAAGCGCGGCCTGCAAATCGTGCTAGGTATGGAAGTGGAAGGGAATCCATTCGATCCCGACGTCGAGACCGCCCTCAACAGCCGCCTCAACCACATACTCAGTGTTTATCCCACTCTCGATTACCTCGCCATCTGGCAGGCTGAGATGCGGTCGTGGACTGGACCGAAGCCGGGCGAAGTCGATGAGTGGATGAGGTCCCCCAAGTTCAACCACGAACACGACCGCATCGCATCGCACTTCGATTACTTAGGGCGTCCCGATCTCATCGCTGAAGGTGTGCGGTTAAGCGCGTACGTTAACCGAGTCCACGCGATCGTATCTGAACTTCGCCCCGGCTTGCGGCTGCTCGTATGCGGCTGGGGTGGCGATCATTGGATGCGGTCGACCGATCTATATCTCGGACTCGATAAAACCCTGCCAATCGACGTCATCTTCTCCTCTCTGGACAACATCGATCCGTCCGCGGCAAGATCCGTAAGCCACGTGTACGGCAAACTCTCCCATGGCCGTGAAAGCTGGCCTGTTCCATGGTTTGAGTCCGACGCTGGCGGCTCCCGACGAGATCAATGGGGACCTCAACCGAATACCCACATCTTTGCCGACCTGTGCCGCGACTCCCTGGAAAAAGGATGCAAAGGCTTTCTAGGCATTCATTGGCGCACGCGAGACCTCGAGGAGGTCTTTGCCTACTGCGCCCGCTATGCGTGGGATATCGATCTCACATTCGAGACCTTTTACGACGACTACGTCAAAGAGGCATACGGCGAGCGGCACAGCAACGAAGTGGCGTCCATACTCCGCGAGCTCGAGCACATGGGGCCGCGCTGGACCGGCTCATGGGGTCAGTGGGAGTGTTGGGATTTCAGATGGCTGGGTATTGGCAGTCCTCTATCCATATCGGACAGGCACTACGCGGCACCAGACAGCAGGCCCAGCCCAACTAATCTCAGCCGTCTCACGGAAATCCGGGAGCGGCTCAGCGCTTTGCTCGCTGAATTGGAGCTTGATCGGGAACCGGCTGGCCAGGACCGTCTGAGATGGCTCATCGCGACGATTGAGTGGCTGGTCCTATACGACCGAGCAGCGCTAACGTTGGAGAGTGAAGGGCCCTACCACCGTCAAGCCGACGCTCTGTTCCAAAGAGACGCTCAGGGTGATCCCGATCATCGCCTGGACCTACATATATGGGAACTGTTGCGAGAAGCCCCTTTGCAGCAAGCCATGCAAACCTACGCGAGGAAGATAGAGAGCAAGGGAGAACTTGGAGTTCTGGCCACAATTAACGTAAAGGCTTTCTCGACCTACGATGACACCAGCTATGCCTTCGGGGTGCACCGCGGAAACTGGCCTCCCGACCGAGTGCGTGCCTACGGTTCAGACGAATCGGCCGTCATCGAGTGGGAGCCATCGGCTAGCGCGCAGGCGTACCGAGTTTGGCGTCGCCACGTTGGGGGCGAGGACTGGACCTGTCTCACACCAAAGCCGATCACAACGCTCCGCTTGGAGGACACGCCACCATCACCAGGCGACTACGAGTATTCGGTCACTACTGTGGCGCCCCCGCGTTTGGAGTCCATGAGGTCGTTCGGAGCGATAGTGCGGGTAGGTCCGGGCTCGAACCCACCACTAATTCAGGTCTTGTCTCCGCCAACAGTTCTTTGGAGCGATGACCGGCTGATTGTCAAAGCCGTTGTCACCGGCGAGCGCCCGATCACGTCGGTGCGCTTGAAACGCAGGACTTTGGACGCTCGACAGTTGCCGTCGTTGGAGCTGCAGAAGGGCCGGGGAGCTACCTTTGCGATCGAAGTACCTCTTGCCGATCTGGGTGGTTCGTCGTTGCAATTCGGCATCGAAGCCGTTGACGTTAACAATTCCACGGGTGTATGGCCTACGGGATTTCCGCAAGTTTGGCGGTCGCTGAACATTGTCACTTGACGCACAGTTGAATTGGGGAAGATGCGTCTGCGTCGAGAATACGCACGGCTGCTGCGAATCTTCGCGAAAACCAGTTGTCTGGCTAGCGCCCCACTAACGGGAAGGAGAATGAAACAATGCGACTAGAGGATCAGGTTGCAATCATTACCGGGGGGGCACGCGGAATCGGGCGTGGCATTGCTCTGCGCTTCGCGGAAGAGGGCGCCAATATAGTCATTGCTGAGCTCGATGAGGAAACCGCCAAGGCCACGGCGAGCGAGATCGAAACAAAGGGACGACGGGCAACGGCGGTTCGATGCGACGTTACAAACCCATCGGATGTCCAGGCGATGGTGGACGCGACGCTTGCAGAATTCGGCCATATCGACATCCT
The DNA here is from genome assembly GCA_965218195.1 of Chloroflexota bacterium. GTDB lineage: Bacteria > Chloroflexota > UBA11872 > UBA11872 > VXNJ01 > JAPOVO01. The sequence goes on along the minus strand of OZ244593.1, from coordinate 1,957,676 downwards.
CGTCAACAACGCGGGGCTGGGACAGCGAGTCATCGAAACCGTAGACCTCGACGAGGCGGAGTGGGACCGGGTGATGGCCGTGAACATCACGGGCGTGTTTGTGTGCAGTAAATACGTCGCCCGCGAGATGATCAGGCAGGAGTATGGCAAGATCGTCAACATCTCTTCGGTCAACGGGGTTTCGGCTCCGCCTCTCGTAGCCGCCTACAACGCGTCTAAATGGGCCGTAATTGGATTCAGTAAGACGCTGGCAATCGAGCTCGCTCCCTACAAGATCAACGTGAATGCAATCTGTCCCGGCCCTGTGGACACGGACTTCCAGAAGGCAAACATGGCTGAGCGAGCAGCCGTAATGGGTGTTGAGGAGTCGGATTTGCGTGAGCGGCTACGGCAATCGATCCCTCTTCAACGATGGACCAAACCGGAGGACCTTGGAGCTGCGGCGACGTTCTTGGCGTCGTCAGACTCCGTACACATGACCGGCGAGCACTTGATTGTTTCAGGCGGATTGAGCGGCGTTTCCGGCGTCGCGCCCAAGCGAAAGTCAACTTCGTAAGTCGACTTGCCCCGGACAATTGCACGGTGACAAGCCGAATAGGGGTTGGTTTACAGCCACATCCTTAACACCATAGCGCTTCGTTTGGCTGGAGTTCCTACAAGACTCCTCAGGCACGTCACTCCGAGGTGGCCGGGTAGCCACCGTAGCCGGCGGTCAGGCCGCCGTCGACGACCAGCTCGGCGCCGGTTATAAACGACGCGTCGTCGGAAGCCAGGAACAGCACCGCATTTGCGACATCAGCCGTCTCGCCGCGTCTCCGAAGCGGCGTATAGTCAACCAGCCGCCCCCCGGAAGCGCTTGCGGGATTGGCCGACCTCATTGGCGGCATGTAACCCGGATGTACGGAGTTCACCCGGATTCCGGCGGGACCGTGCTTGAACGCCATAGCCTTGGTGAATATTCGAACTCCCCCTTTTGATGCGTGATACCCGGGATGACCGAACGTGGATCCGAATAATCCGGAAGCTGACGAGATGTTCACGATCGAGCCGCCGCCGGCCTCTTTCATTACGGGCAGCACGGCCCTAGTGCCGAGGTAGACGCCGGTGAGATTCACATTGACCAGCGCATGCCACGCGTCGAGGTCGTCGTCATCCGTTACGTATGAGCCGCTGAGGCCGGCGTTGTTGACAAGAATGTCTATCACGCCGAACGTCGCGAGCGTTTCGTTTACCAGAGCATCCCACGATTCCTCGCTCGTCACGTCTGTGTGGACAAAACGAGCGTCGCCGCCGGATTGCCTGATTTCCTCTACTACTTGATTTCCGAGATCGTCGGAGATGTCGGAAACCACCACCTTGCAGCCCTCGCGGGCGAACAGTCTCGCCTCTTCGGCGCCCATCCCGCTCGCCGACCCGGTGATAATGGCAGTCTTGCCCGCTAAGCGCATCGGTTTCAGCCTCCGGCGTTAATGTCTCGAAGTCAAATACGGTGGGGGCGTGGAGCTCGGCCGCATGTTCCCGAAACGTCGCCCGCTCCGCCAATTTCCCCGCGATATAGTATGCGCCGACACGTGGTGGGACATAGTCGCGGCCATGCGGTCCGTACAGGAACTTCAGATGAAATTCGGTCAGTTTGAAATCATCAGATGGCACCAGGAAGTCTCCATTCCTCAAAGCATCAACGACGCGATGGAGAAGATCGAGCTCGCCGACAGGCTAGGAATGGATGAGATTTGGCTTGGTGAGCATCACTTCTCCCGACACGGAATCATTTCCGGCATTTGGTCGATGCTGGGCTATGTCGCGCAGCGCACGAAGAACGCCCGAATCGGAAGCGCGGTCGTGGTGTTGCCGTTTCACAATCCCATCATGGTGGCTGAAGAGGCGGCGACGATAGACATCCTGTCGAACGGGAGGTTCACGCTAGGTATTGGCGCGGGATATCAGGCTCAGGAATTTCGCGGACTGGGCGCGAACATCGAAGAGGCCAGGCCGAGGTTCCGCGAATATCTGGATGTTATCCGCAAGTGCTGGGAGGACGGTCCGCTCACTTATAAAGGCGAGTTCGTCGATGTCGAAGACCTGCTAGTAATCCCCAAGCCGGTTCAAAATCCGCTGCCGGTGACGGTTGCGGTTAGCACCAGTCCCGAGAGCGTGGACTACGCGGCGAAGCTGGGCCTGCAAATAATAGTCGGCGGACCGACGGCGGTGATGGGGCAAATATCGCAGGTCATGGAGCTATGGCATGAGCGGATGGAACATTACGGCCATGCCCACGAGCACATCGACCTGGCGGTTGGCATGGACGTATACGTCGCGCCGACCATGGAGGAAGCCGAGTCAGACTTGATGGGTCTCGAAGATGAGATCAACGCCGTGTTCACAAGGGTAGGCAATCCCAGGAACGCGGACGGAACCATTCCAAAAGGATTCAAGCACTGGGCGAAGCGGGATGAGGATAGGCTGCTGGGAGCGGAACGCGCACGCAAGGAAGGAATGCTGCCCTTGATCGGCACGCCCGAAGTCGTTTCCGAGAGGATCGAGAATCTTCGATCCAGGGGCATCAAGTCTATTCGCGGGACGTTTGGCAAGGCCGGACTTGAGCAGGACAAGGCCCTGCGTTGCATACAGATGTTCGCCGAAGACGTAATGCCGAACTTCATCGACGAACCGGTGACTGTCACTCAAGGTTGATCTCGATGGTACGTCTCCGCTGAAGGCGTGACTTGGACCCTGATATCAAACCTCGCAATCTAAGCCGGTGAGCCTGATTGATTGCCGTTGGTGGTGAACTTGAGCGAAGCGGCCGGTCGCATATAGTCGGTTGATGCGGCGCCTGAGAGCGGGCGGACCGAGACCGAATCCGTTCGGGAGCGCACTTCGTCGAGATATTGGCCGGAGACAGCCTGACTAATCAGTCAGGCGATCCAGACGCTGCCCGCCACTCGCTGGACAAGCTGCGCGCGATCGCCACGGACTGACCTTCCGCGCGGGCAGGCGGGAGCAAGATCGAAGGGACGCGCGCCCCCAGTCAAGACGCTTTCACCGAAAGAAGACCGCTGTCTCACGCGCACTGGACCAATACAACGTCTTTCAAGCTATCTTGCGGCCTGTGTAATATCGTGCGGCGAACTGCCTATCTTCTCATTAACGAAGGTGAAAAATGGCGTTGAATAGTCGGTTCAGACTGGCGCTCGCGGTAGTTTCCGCGATGCTGGCAACGGTCTCTGTAGCCACAGTAACAAGCGCGCAGTGGCCGACAACGTGTGTTGAACTGAACGATATCGTTGAGGTATATCGCGGCAATCATCACAATGTTGGTATCTACCAGCATGTATTTGGCGACGATGCCGAACAGGCCTGCCGTAACGAACACCGCAATGACGCGCGTTCCTTGTTTGCTTGGGCTATCTCGACTCAAGCGCCGGCTGCCGCGCCGACCGAAGAGAAAGTCTTGACAATCCTCTACTGGCAGGCCCCGTCCCTGCCCGGACCGTATCTGGCGAGTGGCTTTAAAGACCGGGATGCAGGCGCAGTTACTCTTGAACCCCTGGCCGGCTACGCGCCGGATGGCCAAATCGTGCCCAAGCTGGCCGCCGAAATACCGACGCTCGAGAACGGCGGCGTTTCGCCCGACCTGATGTCGATCACCTGGAAGCTGAAAGAGGGCTTGAAGTGGTCGGATGGCAGCGACGTTACGGCGGATGACGTGGTGTTTACCTGGCGCTACTGCGTCGATGAAAAGACCGGCTGCACCGCCGCCGGCGCATTCACCGGCATCGAATCCGTCGAATCTCTCGACAACCGCATCGTCAAAATTACCTTCGAGTCGCCCACATCCTACCCGTACAGCGCCTTCGTTAGCGCCAGTTCGCCCGTGATAAGCAGCCGGCAGTTCGCCGAGTGCGTCGGCGAGGCGGCCGTGACCTGCACGGCGCAGAATACTTCTCCCCTGGGCACCGGCCCCTACCGCATCATCAGCTTCAAGGAAGGCGACCGGACCGTATATGAGCGCAACCCCTTCTACCGGGGAGAGCCGCCCTATTTCGACCGCTTAGTCCTCAAGGGAGGAGGCGACGCGGTTTCGGCCGCCCGCGCCGTTTTGGAGCTAGGTCAAGCCGATTACGCCTGGAACGTACAGGTCGCCCCGGAAACGCTGGCGGAAATGGAATCGGCTGGGCGCGGCAAAGTGATCTCCGCCTTCGGCAGCCAGGTGGAACACCTGATCATTAACCAGACCAATCCAGACGCTGATCTAGGCGACAACCGCTCCGAGTACCTCGGTGGACAGAACCCTCATCCATTCCTGACCTTTACGCCGATTCCCCAGGCGATGTCGATGGCCATCGACCGCAACGTCATCTCGGAGCGTCTCTATGGTTTCGCGGCTGAAGCCGTGTGCAACATGATCGCCGGTCCCCCGAAGTATGTTTCCACGGCAAACGATGGGTGCCTTACCCAGGACATCGAAGGCGCCAACCGGCTGCTAGACGATAACGGCGTCCTCGACACCGACGGTGACGGCATCCGCGAATACGAAGGAGCGCCTCTGCGTATTACTTTCCAGACCACGGCCAATTCAATCCGGCAGGATAAGCAGGCGTTGATTCGCGGCTGGTGGCTCCAGATCGGCATCGATACCGAGCTGGTGCAGCACGATGCCGGCGTCTTCTTTGGGGGAGATCCGGTCGTCCACAAGGAAGCGTCGTATCGCAGGTTCTTCGCCGACGTGCAGATGTACGCCGGCGACTCCGGCATAGATCCCCAGCAATATCTTTCGGGTCGGACGTGCGCCCACATCCAGACCCGGGACAACAACTGGGCAGGTAGCAACAACTCCCGCTCGTGCAACCCGGAGTACGACGATCTCTATGCTCAACTGGCCGAAGCCCGGCTAGGGCCTGAGCGCGACGCGTTGATCAAGCAGCTCAACGACATGCTGGTGCAGAGCTATTACGAGATTCCGCTCGTCAACCGGGGAATCATCTCCGCCCATTCGAATACCTTGCGAGGCGTCTGGGTCAACGGTTGGGACAGCGATATGTGGAACATTGCCGAGTGGCGCCGCTAGCAGCCGGCTACAACCCATAGCAACCGGCAGCGCTGGCTAGTGGAGAGGCCGTGGTCCCGCGGAGACGAGCGGGTCGCCAGCAAGCGAACGATCCGCCAGGCGCTCTCACAAGACATTGCGGGTGCGTCATCGCCAGAGTGCGCGGCCTCCCATCCTTCGGAATGTCGACGACACGAATCCGCACGAGATTTACGAGGACTCAACACGATACTGCGCGTCAAGCTGGCGGGCCATCGAGCCTTGGGGCGTGGGTTACGATCTGTGACAGGACAAAGCCCCAGGCAACATTGTTGAAGTGATGGGCGGCGATCGAGGGTTGCGACCGCTGGGGACCGGCCCAGGGAAGCTGAAGGTGGGGGGATGAGTCAGACAACCAAATGGCCGGATAACGTTTACCGCCGTCTGCTCGTGGACATGCACGTTCCCGATTGGCATCCCGATCTGCTGAGCCGCTTTGACCCGGTCGATTGCGTCGCGACAATCGCACGCGCCGGCTTCCAGTCTTTTGAGCAATACGCGATCTCCTGCGCGGGGCTGTGTCTGTGGCCCACGAAAGTGGGGCAGATGCACGCCAACATGGGAGGCCGCGACTATTTCGGCGAGGTGTTGGAAGAGTGCCGGCGTCATGGTCTCCATACCGTTTGCTACTTCCACGTAATTTGGGACAACTGGGCTTATGAGAAGCATCCTGACTGGCGAGTCCGGCCCGCCGGTGGAGACGACAAGATCATGCAGGGCCGCTACGGGTTCGCCTGCCCCAACTCTCCGTACCGGGACTACATTCGCGACCTCTTAAGGGAGCTGGTCGGCAGCTATGAATTCGAGGCCATTTTTGTCGATATGACCATGTGGCCCGATGTCTGCTATTGCCCGCATTGCACCGCCCGCTTCTGGAACGAGCACAACGCCGAGCCGCCCCGTATCGTGGACTGGGACGACCCGAGCTGGAGGAAGTTCCAAGGTGCCAGGCAGTCATGGCTGCTGGACTTCGTTAACGACATGACCCGTACCGTGAAGCAGATCCGCCCAATTTCCGTTTACCACCAGTTCGCGACCGTGTTCCATAGCTGGCGGCTCGGAGCGCCGCTCGAGCTGGCCGAGGCCTGCGACTTCGTTACCGGAGATTTCTATGGAGGTCCGGCGTCTCACTCGCTGGTATGCAAGGCTTACACCAGCCTTACTCGCAATCGCCCGTTCGAGATGGCCACTTCCCGCACAATCGGCATGACCGACCACGTGACAATCAAGCCGATGGAGCAGATTCGGGTCGAGTCGTTCGTGCCCACACTTCACTCGGCGGCTCTAATGCTGATAGACGCTATAAACGCCGATGGCACGCTGAACAACGCGGTCTATGACTTCATGCGCGGCCTGAACGCTGAGCGAGCCCCCTACGAACAATTCCTGGGAGGTGAGTTGCTCGCGGACGTGGCGATCTATTACGACAAGGAGTCTATGTACAACCCGGACGAAAACGGTGTGCACGTTGCCGAGCTTAATGCGATGGATGAACTCCCGCACCGAGACGCCATGGTGGGAATAGCCAACATCCTGCGAGAGGGCCATGTTCCCTTCGGGATGGTAACTAACGCCACCCTGCAACAGCTAAGTAAATATCGAGCGGTGATTGTGCCCAACGTGCTGGAGATGACGGAGCCGCAAGCCGCTATATTCAGGCAATTCGTGGAAGATGGCGGGGTACTCTACGCCAGCGGGCCGTCATCGCTGGACAGATTCCACGAGGCCGGGCCTCGCTATCTGCTGGAGGACGTGTTGGGCGTCCGCTACATGGGAACGTTGGGGACCAAGGTCACGTACTTGACGCCCGCCGATGAGGAAGTGGCGAAGACAATCTGGCCCCAGGATCACCTGATCTTCGGGGGAGCGATGACACAGGCGGAGGCGCTGCCGGGAGCGGAGGTACTGGCTACGGTGACGCTGCCGTTCGCGGCGCCCGAAGCCGGACGCGCCATAGGAAGCCGCTTTGCCTCGATCATCAGCGACCCGCCGGCAGTCGCGCCGGGAGCGGAGCCGGGAATCGTCGTGCATTCTTACGGTAGGGGGAAGGCTGTCTGGATTGCGGCGCCGATCGAGTCCGTGGACCAACAGGTAAATGCAAGGCTCGTTCTGGCGCTGTTGAAGCGGCTCTTGGCGGCGCCGTACAAGTTTGAGGTGGAAACGCATCCGTCGGTGGAGGTTACGCTGTTCGATCAGCCGGAGAACCAGCGTCTATTGGTAGGGATGCTGAACATGCAACCGCAACCGCCGGCAATCCCGGTCGGCGCGACAATCAAGGTGCAGGCGCCTCCCGGCCGACAGGCGAGCCGTGTGGTCCGTGTACCCGACCACGAGCCGATGCCGTACGAGAGAGCCGGGCCGTACGTAGAGATCGGATTCGAACCCTTTGAAACGCTGGCGATGGCGCTGGTGGAGTACGAATGAGCATTTCAAGCGCTGATGAGCGTCAGCGCTCCCGGGCGTAAAGTCGACGTTGGCGGGCGCGGGCGGGCGTCTACTGCATATGAATGCCGCCGCAGACGTTGATAGCCTGGCCGGTGATGTAGTCGGAGTCGGCGGAAGCCAGGAAGCTGACGAGGTTGGCAACGTCTTCCGGCCGTTCCTGACGCCCGAGGGGAATGGTTTTCACCATCGCCTCACGAGCCGCCCCCTTCTCCATACCCATCGCTTCGGAACGGACGGTGTCTATGTGGTCCCACATGCGGGTGTCAACGATGCCGGGACAATACGCATTGACGGTGATGCCGTAAGGGGCGAGTTCTTTGGCCATGCACTGGGTCATGCCTATGACGGCGAACTTGCTGGCGGAGTAAGCAAGCTGGTCGGAGCCGCCGCGTCGGCCACCGATCGAGGAGGCATTGATGATCTTGCCTCCGCCCTGCGCGATCATCTGGCGGCCGGCCTCGCGGCCACACACAAAGACGCCGCGAACATTGACGTTGAGGACGCGGTCGAAGTCTTCCAAGGTCGTGTCAAGAAAAGGGCCAATGTGGATGACGCCGGCATTGGCGACGAGGACGTCAAGGCTGCCAAGTTCGCGGACGATATCGGCGACAATGCCGCGGACGGTGTCTTCGTCGGTGATATCGCCGGGGACTGGCAGGGTGCGGCCGCCCGCGGAGTGTATTGACTGCCGGACGGCGTCCAGCGTCTCGGTATCGACGTCGTTGATGGCGACGGTGAAGCCATCGGCGGCGAGGCGCAGGGAGATAGCGCGGCCAATGCCTCGGCCGGCGCCGGTGACCCACGCGACGGGAGCCTGTTGGTTGGACATGGCGCCTCCTTTGGCGATGATCGCCGGCTGGCGCGAGTCTGTGGGATTCGCCGGCACCCACAACGACAAGACCCAGCATACCGCTCCTCCGGCCAGCGCCGGTTTGGCGCGGAGGGCTTCGGACGGACAACCGGAGGCGGATGGCGTCGGGGATATGTCAGAACTTAAAGCGCAGAAAGTTTCCCGCGATAAGCCGCCAACGACTGCGCCGCCTTACAATGCCGTCAGTGAAATGAGGAGGTGCCGGTGGAATACGTGAATTTCGGCGCGTCAGGCCTCAAGGTCTCCCGCATTGCATTTGGATTGGGATTTCGAAGCCAGTCGGATGAGCGGGAGATGCAAAAGCTTATTGAGCGCGCATTCGATCTTGGCGTCACGCTCTTCGATTGCGCGAACATCTATGGACCGATGGACGACCGCCAGTATACGGGCGTATCCGAGCAAGTGCTCGGCAGAGCGCTCGCAAGCCGGCGGGACGACGTGGTTATCACCTCCAAGGTCGCAAGCGCCGTCGGCGATGGACCGAACGATAGCGGCAACTCGCGATACCACATCATGAGGGAGGTAGAGAGGTCTCTTACCCGACTCAACACCGATCACATCGACATCTACATATTGCACGTTCGAGACGAGACCACTCCCTTCGCCGAGGCTGTGGCAACGATGGACGACCTCGTGCGGCAAGGCAAAATCCGGTACTGGGGCGTCAGCAATTTCGCCGCGTGGGAACTGTGCAAAATGCTCTGGACCGCCGACCGCCTCGGCGCGGCCAAACCGTCGTGCATCCAGAATCCTTATAGCCTCCTCCACCGGGAACTGGAGAAGGAAGTAATGCCCCTATGCAAAGAAGAGAGCGTGGCAATCGAGGCCTATAGTCCTCTCGCGGTCGGCCTTCTATCCGGTTGCTATTTCAAGGGCAGACCGCCCGCCGCCGGGACATTTTGGGACGTCCGGAGGCGAGGCGAATTCGACGACGCGATCACCGACCACGCGATGAATGTCATAGACGAGGTCGTCCGCATCGCCGACCGCTGCGGCAAACCTGCCACGCAGGTGGCGATCAACTGGGTTCTGTCCCATCCCGAGGTGACGGTCGCCGTAATCGGCCCCAGCCGGATGGCGTATCTGGAAGACAATCTGGGCGCGATCGATTGGAAGCTCGACGAAACCGACCGCGCGAGGCTGGACAGCGTATCGGAGTTTCAGACGCCGGCCATTACGTGATTCGAGGCGTCCGCCGATCCGCCCGCTAGAGGAAATTGGGCGGCACGGCAAGCTGGTCGAATCTGGCCAGGGCCGCATCGACGTGAGCCTGCGCTCCACTCAGCGAAATGGCTCCGTGCCCCGGAAGCAACGCATCGAGATCGGCATCGCGGAACTTCTCCATGCTGTTCGCGTAATCGGTGATCGAGCATTCCGCCGTGTTCAATAGCAGGATCTTCCCTCCGTGGAACAGAAAGTCGCCGCCGAACAAGCATGACCGCCCCGCCGACTCAAGTATGTAGCCTACGTGCGGCCGGGAGTGCCCCGGAGTCTCGACAACTCTCAGCACCAGCGACCCAACCGCAATCTCATCTCCATCTGAAACCTCGCGCTCAACTTCCACCGCCTGGAAACGATAGTCCATCGGGTAGCGGCCGCCCGCCTTCGCCTGGGTGAGGTGGAGCGCATCCTCGTCCGCCTCCTCAAGCCAGCTTTTTGCGCCTTGCGGGACACACACGTCGAGACCGAGCCGCTCCCGCAGTTGGCCGCAGCCGCCGGAGTGGTCGGCATGGGCATGGGTTATCAGCACCCGCTCGATCAAGTCGAGCGACAGCCCGTCGTCGCGGATATTCTGGAGGATCGGATCGATGTCGATGCCTACGCCGGAATCGATCAAGGTTGCCGTCATGCCGTCGGTGACGACGTAGACATGACAGTCGATGGGGTGGGTCATGCCGAAACCAACGTCCCCACCGCCAACGAGATAGATGTGCTCAGTCAATCGCATCGTCGTTCCCCCGAATCTTTGAGTAGAATCGCCGCGGTCGGTCTTGCCCTTCGCAATTCCATATCCTCATCGCTGTGGCCCCGAAGCCATGATCTCTTCCAGCGCCGTCGTCTTGAAGTCTGGCGAAATCTTAATCCGATCGCGCGCGAGTGCCGCGGCGTATATCGCGTGAATGATCTCGAAGCCCCTGATTGAAGCGGCGGCGTTGTTCCGGTGGACGCCGCCATTGTTGATCACGTCGAGCAATTCCTCATAGAACGCGGCGGTCGCTCGATTCCAGCTTACGTCACCCTCGGCGAGCTTCTTCCAGTCCGCTTGCGATGGATTCATGATCTTGCAGTGGTGGGCGACTATTGAGTCGATCACGCCGTCCGTTCCCAGAACTTGCACCCGTTTCTGCAGCCATGTCTCATCGGGCAGCTCGACGGCGCGCTGAAAACTGCGCCCGCATTCGAGGATTGCCCGCGCTCCGCCGGCAAAGGTGACGTAGCCGAGCACGAATGCCGGTGCCGGATGAACTGTGGACCGGCCGGTTTCGACATCGGCGATCTGCCCCATCACCCACTCGACTTCGGGGTTGCCCGCGAGCCACAAGACCATGTCGACCATGTGCGGCCCTTGCTCCATCAATTGACCGAACGACGTGGCCCTATACAGATACGGAGTCCCAATCGCGCCGCGGTCAACGGCCAGTTTTGCGGATACGAACTCGTCGGAGAAGCGCATCTGGTGGCACACAACCAGGTGAATTCCTTTACTTTCTGCCGCCGCAACCATCTCACGCGCTTCGATCACGGTTCTGGCCATTGGCTTTTCCAAAACGACCGCGCGCACGCCGGCTTCTATGGCCTGCATAGTCAAGTCGTAGCGGGGATATTCCATGGTGCATATCGCCGCGATATCCGGCACGGAACTCGCCAGCAGGTCGGCGAATCTGTCGAACACCAGCGCGTCGTAGCGCTCGGCAAACCGGGACCGCCCCGCCGCTTGCTCATCGGCGCCCGACACAACCCGAAGGCCGGCAACCGTATCGACGGCATTCATGTGCTCAACGCTCCGATTGCCGCATCCAACGATCGCAACGCCCAGGGTGCTCGCCAATTACATGCACCCAGCCGCTGGAAATGGAATCGGCGGCTTAAGCGGATCTATCGAGTCAGGTTGTTGCGGAGCGATTTCAGATCGTTATCGGTCACGCCGCCCGGTACGGTGACGGTGCGGCCGGGCTGAGACGCGTCGAGAATGAACTGCTCCTCGCCTTGAAGCGAGATCCGGTACCCAAGTTTGGCGGACTTGAGAGCGCCAAATATGGACCTCATCACCGGCAGCGCCGTCTCCAGCCGGCACTCGTGCGGGTTCGATGGATCGTCCAGCCAGCCGGCGATGGCGGCTGTGAAATCTCTCTGGCCGGGAACCGACTGATCCCACCAGCTCGCGGGCCTGCTGAAGACCTCGGCTTCACCGCGTATCTGATACCCCCACGTTCCCACCTGTTCGGCCCAGATAACGCCCTCAGTGCACCAGATATCCAGGTGGAGATGCATCCAGTACTCGGACTCGCCGCGAGTCCCCAGGCCTCTCGGCGAACATTCCCAGAAGACCCGGCGCTCGCCCGGAAACCAGAACGTCGCCATAACGTGGGACGGCGCGGCATGAGACCATTCGTAGCCCTCCAGCCCTTCCGCGCTCGCCCAGACAGCCTCCGGCTGTTCGTCATCCAGCACCATCATCACCAGGTCCAGCAGGTGCGGCCCCATGGCCAGGGGGCCTCCCCAGGTGCTGGCTCGAACGAAAGCCACTTCGCCGACCCGCCCCGACCTGATCAGGTCCCTTATTGCCGGATATTGGGGAAAATAGCGACGCTGCGTGTTCACAATCACTTTGCATCCCGTGCGGGCCGCCAATTCCTCGATCTTTACCGCTTCGGACGGCCAAAGAGTGAGGGGTTTCTCGACGATCACCGCGGGAACGCCGGCTTCCGCCACGCTGGTAATCACGTCGAGCCGCACGTCCGGCTGAGTAACCAGATGAACAACGTCAAGCCGTTCTTTGGCGACCATTTCGTCAACGCCGGCATACGTGGCGGGAATCGAGAAGACCTTTGCAAACGCTTCGCGTCGTGAGCCGTCCAGATCGCAGCAGGCAACCAGGTCCATATTGGGAATCTCGGGATAAACCTCGGCATGATGCTTCCCTCGCGGACCGCAGCCGACGATTGCCGATCTGTAGCTCAACGGAACTCCTTTTGTAGCTCTCGGATGCCGCCGAACCGCGACCTCCAACGACGGATAAGTACGCTAGGACTATCCCTTTATGCCTGAGAGCGCGATTCCCTGAACGAAATATCGCTGGAAGAGAAGGAAGATGGCCAGTGCCGGAACGAACGCCACGGTAGCCGCGGCCATCATCGTGCCGTATAGCCCGCGGTATTCGAGCTGCAGAATCGAGATCGCCAGCGTCAAAACACGCAACTCTTCCTTCGAGGTTACTATCAGCGGCCAGATGAACATGTTCCATGCGCCGATTGCGATGAGCGTGCCGAGCGCTGCTACAGCCGGCTTGCTCATTGGCATTACAATTCGCCAGAAAACCGTGAACTCGCTGGCGCCGTCCACCCGCGCGGCATCAAGAAGCTCGTCGGGAATGCTGAGCAGATACTGGCGCATGACGAAGATTCCGAACGGGCCGGCCGCCATGGGCAGGATGATTCCCGGAAAGGTGTTGGCCATCTTCATGCGGACCACGAGGATGAAGAGGGGGATCATGAGAACTTCGAATGGGACCATGAGCCCGCCAAGCATCCCAAAGAAGAGGAAGTTACGGCCGGGGAACTCCAATTTTGCAAACGAATAGCCAGCCATTGATCCCAGGATGATCACCACCGCCGTAACTCCCACGGTGACGATTGCGGTATTCACGGTGTAGCGAAGTATGTTCGTCTGGGCGAACAGAAAAGTGTAATTCGCGAGTGTCGGTTCGGCAGGTATGAACTGCGGCGGATATTCAAACAACGACTCCCTATCCTTAAGTGAACTGGAGAGCATCCAGAAAAAGGGTAGGAGAGACGTGATCCCCATGAGTGTCAGGACCACGTAGATCCCAGTTGCGCGGACGCCGAATCGCACCCAGCGCTCAAGCCAACTCCGGCCGCGGATTCGCGCAACTTTTGTAGCAGTCGCCACTGAGGCCTCCTAGGTTGCCGGCCTGAGTATCCGGAGTTGTATCAGCGTGATGATCATGATCGAACCGAACAGTATGTAGCTCATGGCGCTCGCGTAGCCCATGCGAAGACCGCGAAAGGCTTCGGTCCAGATGTAGTAACCAAGCACGTGCGTGCTGTAGTACGGCCCCCCCTCGGTCATGATGAACACGACGTCAAACACCTGGAACGACTGGATTGCGGCCAGCACCATCACCAGCGCGATCGTCGGCCTCAGCAGCGGCAGCGTGACATGCCAGAAGACCTGCCATTGCGACGCGCCGTCTATCTCAGCCGCCTCTCGCTGCTCGACCGGGATGTCCTGAAGACCGGCCAGGAACAATACGCTGAACCAGCCAAACCGGTGCCACACACCAATCACCGCTATGGCCGGAAGCGCGGTAAGCATGTCGCCCATCCAGACGTGACCGGGAAGTCCGACAAATCTGAGTACGGCGTTAAGAAGGCCTACATCTCCGCCTTGATAAATGAAGTTCCAAACGACAGCGATAACCACGCTTGAGGTTATGACCGGAACGAAGATGAGGCTCTTGAAGACGTTCGTGCCTCTCAGTCCCTGATTGACGAATATCGCCGCCACAAGAGAAGCGAGCGTTGTCACCGGGATCACCATCAGAGCATAAAGTACCGTCGCCTTCATCGAGAGCCAGAACACGTTGTCGGTGAGAAGGCGTCCGTAGTTGTCCAGCCCCATGAATGTCGCTTCGGACATGCCGGTCCAGCGAAACAGGCTTATCCCGGCCGAATAGACCAGCGGTATCGCCAAAAAGGTGAGGAACAGGACAAGCGCCGGTACGACAAAGAGAAAGCTCACCAGTGCCCGCCGCTGAGTCCTGCTCAGCGACGGGCGCCGGATTCCAGCCGTTACTGCCACGCGGAGTGGCTCCTACGTTTTCCCGCGGCCGCGCCTAACCTGACCCCGCGCCGCGGTACTTGTCAACTATGTCCTTGTTAATCTTGTCGGCGGCCTCGTCGAGGGCCTCCTTGGGTGTCTTCTCACCCAGCGCGAACGCCTGCATTGCGGGCTTCAATACATCCCACATGTCCCAGAGTCCAGGCGCCTTCTCTACCCGGCCGAACTTGGCCTCCTCCAACGCGCGGATCTTCACGGGATTACCAGCAACGTCGGGATGCTTGACGTAGAGATCCAGGTTCGATTGCCGCGGCGGTACGTAACCGAACTCGATGTTGTACTCCAGGTTGCCCTCGCCTGCCATAAACTGGATCCACTCCCAGGTGGCGTCCTTGTACTTGCTGCCCGCGAAAATACACTTGCATCCCAACCCGCCGTGCGTCCACTTGACCTTCCCGGTCATCGTTTCCGCTACGCCAAAGTTGAGGTCGGGGTAGTCCTTCTCGATAGTCCTGGCCAGCCCGAGCTCGTCGTTATGACGGTAGGCGTAATTCCCTTGGCCAAAACCGGGCCGATGTTCCCTGCCGTTTGACCCTCTGTCGGCCGGGTCCGCGAAGTTCTCCATTACTTCAAGGATCTTGTCGGCCGCTTCCAGACCTGCAGCGGAGTTGTAGCCCGACTTGCCATCCTCGGTGAGCAGCGAGCCGCCCGCCTGATAGAAGTACGGGTTCCAGTAAGTCACCGGGTGACCCAGCCCAGCTTGCGCGGTACCGAAAGCATCATGCGATCCGGCTGCCTTTGCCGCCATTACCTGGGTGAGCATTTCCGAATGCTCCGTCCACGTCGTCGGCGTTTTCGCCGGATCGAGTCCTGATTTCTCCCAGATGGTCTTGTTGTAGTAGGCCACCCGAAACGCATAGAGATGAGGCAACTCGTAGAGCTTGCCTTCCCAATCCATCCCCGAGCGTGGACCGGGCAGCCAGTCATCGAGATCGACGTTGTCCTTCTTGACGAACTCATCCAGCGGCTCGAGCACGTCCTGGACCACGTAAGTAGTGAATTCATCCACGTTGACGTATGCGGTGTCAGGCGGCGCGCCAGCGGCAACCGCGCCCATCGTCTTCTGAATCCGGTTGCTCCAGGGCACGATGTCGATGCGGATCTCGATGTTCGGATTGACATCCCTGTTGAAGCGATCGATCAGCGGCTGGAAGACCGCCATATCTTCTGCCGACAGGGGGTGCACCCAGTCGAGGACCGTTACCCTCTGAACAGCCGGTTTCTCGACGATTACGGTCTGGATCTTGACCCTTTCGACGGTCTCGACCTTGACTCTTTCGACCGGCACTTCCTTGACCGTTTCGACGACCTTTTCTACCGGTACCTCTTTGATTACCTCCACAATCTGAGTCTCACCACATCCAGCCAAAGCCGCGAGCCCGGCGGCGCCGGCTCCGGCGAAAACGCCGGCTCTCAGCAGCCGGCGTCTCGACATCAAACCGGCTACGTCATCTTGCCTCGGCACCATGACACCCCTCCTCCATTATTTACGGATATGCTTCCAGACCGGGCATTTGCAGACGCCCAGTCTTTCTCCGCCGGGCGATTTTTACACTTACTACGAAAGAACGTCAAATAGCTTAGACGCCCCGGAGTCCGGGGCGGATTGGTGTCAGATGACGCCGCGCTGGGTGTCCGGCGCGGAGATACCGGGGTCCTGGATGTCTCTGAGCTTGATCCGTTTTTCCAACCGCGATGACTCGTAAGACGCGATAGTGGCCTCCATCACTAGGAGGCCGTCCATACCCGTAATTGGCGGTTCGGTGTCGTTCAGAGCCGACTCCACCCACGCTCGGGTCATCTCCCCCATCGCCACGTCCCACGAGTCCTCGATTTCATACTCGACGTAATCCGCTCCAAGCGACGGCGCTCCCCAAACGCGCAAAAGTGACTTTGGTCGCCACGAGAAGGCCATGCCACCTTTGGTGCCGTACACGTTCAGATCGAGCCGCGACTGTGGACCCGGCGAGATGCCGTCGGAGTGGACTAACAGCGTCGCCCCGTTTGTAAGCACGTAGTGCCCCACGCCATAGTCTTCGGTCTCGAACTCGCGATGAACGAACGTTCGCATGTCAGCCAGAACCTCGGCGATCTCCGCCCGGAAGATCCACCGCGCGAAATCCAGTGCGTGATCGGCGTGGGTGAACCAGGCCCCGCCCGGAGTTGCCGACGAGTCCGTCCACCAGCTAGCCAACGAGCCGTCGGATTCCGTTCGCGTCGGCATCCCCGTCGGGTAAGAGCAATAGATGTGGTGAGGCTCGCCCAGCTCGCCACTGTCCCATATTCGCTTCATGAGCGGGAACGTCTTCCAATACCGGAAGTTGTAGCCTGCAAGGAGCTTCACGCCCGCCTGTGAGCAGGCGTCGATCATTTCCTCGCATTCGCCCACGCTCATGGCCATCGGCTTGTCCGCCAAGACGTGCTTGCCGGCTGCGGCCAGCGCCTTGCATACCGCCGCGCGCTCGGACGTGCGAACAGTGAGGATCCCCCCGTCGATATCCGAGTTAACAAAATCGTCCAGGTCGGTGTAACCCTCGGCGCCCGTATGTTTGACGAGCAGCTCCAGATCGTCGGGGTCTTCGTCCCAAACGGCGACGATCCGGCAGAAATCGGCGCCTTCGAGAGCCCTGATAAACGCCAATGTGTGCGGCCACAGATCGTAGCCCGCGAGTCCGACCCTAAACATCCTCGGTCACCTCCGAGAGCTTGACGCGGCCATCGTTCTTCACCGACAGCTTGATCGCTTCCTGGAGTCTTATCGCCTCGATTGCGTTCTCAATACTCGAAACCGGCTCGGCGCCATTTGAAACGCTCTCGATGAAGTGTCTGATCTCACCGATGAACCCGTGAATATTGAGACTATTGGCGTCGTCGGTCGGCTGGATATCGTCGGGTTCCCAGTAACGCATTTCCTCTTCGCCGTCCAAAAAGGCGACCACACGCCGCCAGTTTTCCACGAAGACCCGGCTGCCGACTCCGGTTACCGCCACCCGCTCGCTCCAGTTGTTGTGCATGCCTTCCAGGCAGTTGACGTTGATAAGGCCAAGCGCGTCGTTCGCGAACCTGAGAGTTATCGCATAGCCGTCGAGACCGGTCCCCCGCGAAACGCGCTCCGCATAGACGGTGTCGATCTCACCCATGAAGAACCTAGGCAGATCGAGATGGTGTATGCAGAATCCGTTCAGGAAGTCGTACACGTCGACCGGGTACTGGCCGTACGTATACCGCCCCTCGTACATGCTGGGCTCTCCGAAACTCGGCAACTCGACTATCGACTTGGCGCGGATGTATGGCTGCGAAAATCGCTTCATGAAACCGACGACGACAATCTTGCCGTTGGCGTCGGCGGCTTCCTTCATGCGGTTGGAGTTCGCGATCGTTTCCGCCGGCGGCTTCTCCACCCAGACGTGCTTGCCGGCGTTCAAGCAGTCGATTGCAACGTCGGCCTGGGTCTTTGGATGTAGGCAGACGATCACGCAGTCGATGTCCGCCTTGTCCAGCATTTCTCGATGATCTGTGTATATCTCGCGTCCGCCGTGGAAGGAGGCGATCCTTTCGGCATGAGCACGTTTGTGCTCGGCGATCGCCACTAGCTCCGCGCCCAGTTCCGGCAAACGCTCGCCGGCATGAGAGGCGACCAGAGACGGCAACCCGCTGGGCGAGCCTCCGAACGCATGACGCAGGCTCGGATAGAGGCTCATACGGGCGTGCTCTCCGCCCCCGACAAATCCCACTTTTACAGGTTCCATCCAAGCCCGTCCCTTCTGTCAAACCGGAATCTCGGTTATCTCCACCACACGCCGTTCGAGAGCCGATTTCTTGCAGGCCTGCTCTATCCGGAGTTGTGCAATGCCGTCATCGATCGACACCGAGGGCTTCTTGCCTTCGTCGACACAATTGAGAAAGTGAACGATTTCTCCCGTGTAGCCGTGGAACGTGCGCAGGTCCATCGCGTCGCTTACCAAAGTCTCGTTCGGCTCCCAGGTGCTTTCGGTCTCCGGGTCCCCCAGGTAGGTGCGGACCTCGCGCCAGTTGGTAATTTCGACGAAGCTGCCCGTACCCGCCACTTGCACGCGCTCTCCTAATCTCTCCAGGCAGCCGGTGTGTATGGAGCCAATGCCGCCGTTCTCGAACTCAACCGAGATCAGCCAGCTCTCCTCTTGCGGCAAGGCGCGCTCGGACCTCGACACCTCCGAAAACGTCAGCGGCCGGCCACCTTCCGCTCCAGCCATCGAGATGTAAGTCGCGTAAACGGCTTTGACGTCGCCCATGAAGAACCGAGCGAGGTCGAGGACATGGCACGAAAAGCCATTGATGAAATCGTAGACCCCGTAGGGAGGATACTGGCCATACATATAGCGGGCTTCGAACGTCGACAGCGGCCCAAAGGCGGGGTCCTGGATCACACGCTTCGCGCGGAGATACGGCACTGAGAACCGTTTCATGAACGCTATCATGACCCACTGTCCGTTCTTCTCGGCCGCCGCCTTCATCGCAAGAGAGTCCTCGATGGTTACCGAAGACGGTTTCTCAACGAAGACGGGTCTGCCGGAGTTCAGGACGTCGATTGCGATCCGCGGCTGATAGCGTGGATGCATGACGGCGAAGACAGCGTCGAGGTCCTCCTTCTCGAGCATCTGGCGATGGTCGGTGTAATACCGCTGGAACCCAAAGTTCCGGGCATTCCGTTTTGCCAGACCCTCTTGAAGATCGCAGCACGCCACAAGCTCGCCGTGGGCGTATTCGGGATCCGGTCCAACGCTACGCCAGGGATTCGGCCGCTTGAATACCGGCTCCGGCCTTACTCCGAGCCGAAAGCTTGGGTACAGATTCTGCGTCGCATGTCCGCCGCAGCCGATGAACCCTATTCGAACCGGATCGCTCATCTTGGTTCCCGCAGGAGATACCAGGTCGCGGCGCAAGCTAACTTACGTGGATTCCGCTCGTCAAACTCAGTGGCTGCCCGGCTGCGTCCATCACCCTAAGAACCGCCGCTGCCGTCGCCCCGCCTGGACTGTCAGTCTGGAGAGTCAGAGGAGGCTGAAGCCAAAGGGTCATCGAGGTCTTAACGATCGGGCCCCGTGCCTGTCCATGTATGCGGCCTTCTCGCCCGGAACCGGTTACGTCAACGCGGACGGAGAATCGGGGCGGCAAGACCTCGGTCCCGCGTTGCCCTCCGGCGGCAGGCCGCTCACCGCCTTCTTGGGCGAAGAGCGGTGCTCGGCCGCGCAAGACGCGGCGGGGTGACAACCATACGTTGCGAGTGGGGCAGTCGGCCAGGAGCCTGACACTGCGCTAATACGCTACGTCCGGCCAGATTCCATGCGGCCTTCGCACGGGACATTAGCGACGTGCTGAAGACCCGCGAGCTGCCAGAGTACAAAGCGTTTGTCGGTACGT
Source organism: Chloroflexota bacterium (assembly GCA_965218195.1). Lineage (GTDB taxonomy): Bacteria > Chloroflexota > UBA11872 > UBA11872 > VXNJ01 > JAPOVO01. Next base: position 1,937,790 of record OZ244593.1, on the reverse strand, counting down.
TGGTCAACGAGAACGCGGTTAGGTCCGGCAAAGCGACTCTCCGCCAAGCTATACGCCCCTGGCGACAATTCCATAGTGGGCGCGGGCTGCCCGCTGCCGGGCGACTGCAGCGGCCGAGTTGTGAGTACGCGTTGGCGGGTCTGGGTAGACCGTAGACAGCACCACCATGGAGCTTGCGATGTTGTTGTGGGGGCGAAAGACATTCCTGGGTACTGCCAAAGGCATATTATGGCGGTGGAGAGGCTTGGCCGAAGTCTCCCCAACCCCAGCAGACAGGCGAGCCGTCCGGCCGGAGACCACAGGTATGGGTGTCGCCACTGCTAATGGCGATGAATCGCTCGCCCTCCAGAGGCGATGCCTGAGCGTTGCCGTCGTAGCCCAGCAGACGGGCGAGCCGTCTAGGCGGAGGGCACAAGCGTGGGCGGGGCCACTTCTGATGGCAACGAACCGCTCGCCTATCGGTGGAGACGACCGGCCGGCGGCAACCGCATCAGCCTGCCGCCATACCCTGAATCGATGGAAGTCGCGGAAGCCCATCTTGCGGTAGAGCGGTTCTCCAGCGTCGGATGGCCCGAGCACGGCTGGCAATGTCGGACCGCTGCGCAGCGCGACCCAGGTCATGGCCCCGCCATGACCACGGCGCCGATGCGCCGGTTTGGTCGCTAACCCCAAAAGGCCTACAACGCCGTCACTGATAACGCCGATCGAGGCGCTCACAGCCTAACCATCGCGCCCCCCTTACTTGCAGCAGACCCGCATGTATGATCTGGACGTGCCCTCGAGGGCACGTCACATTGATAGCGGCCGTGTAGAGGTGCCGATTGAATGTGCGGGGAGGCAGAAACGTGTCCTTTCGTGATCCACTATTCCTTCGCAGACACATAACAAGCATCATCTCGTTCTACCATCCCAGGTGCATCGATTGGGATTACGGCGGATACATCAATCAGTTTCGTGACGACGGCGCTGTTTTCGACCGGACCACTAAACATCTCGTTGGAACGTGCCGGTTCATCTACAACTACTCCATCGCTTCTGTGGTCCTCGACGAGCCCGAATACCGGGAGGCCGCTCAACATGGACTCACCTTTCTCAAGGAAGTACACCGTCAGAGCGACGGCGGCTTTGCCTGGGTCCTTAGGGGTCGCGAGGTCGACGATGCTACCCGCCACTGCTATGGGCATGCCTTTGTGCTTCTCGCGGCGGCCGCCGCCTGCAAATCGGGCGTCGAAGGCGCGAGTGAGTTTCTCGCTGAAATCTCCGACCTTCTCGAGGCGCGGTTCTGGCAGGTGGGAGACGGACTCTACGTCGATGTGATCGCGAGCGGCGACTGGAGGACAATCGATCCCTACCGTGGCCAGAACGCCAATATGCACATGTGCGAGGCGATGCTGTCCGCTTTCGAGGCAACCGGCCAGGAGGAGTACCTGGATCGCGCCCACCTGCTGGCCAAGCGTATTTGTGTCGATCTTGCTGCCAAAGCTGGTGGATTGATTTGGGAGCACTACAAGACCGATTGGAGCCACGACTGGGAGTACAACGCCGATGATCCCAAGGACCTCTTCCGGCCATACGGCTACCTCCCCGGCCACTTTGCGGAATGGGCCAAGCTTCTACTCATACTGGAGCGCTATCGCCCGGAAGCTTGGATGGTGGAGCGAGCCCGCGGTCTGTTCGACGTGGCTTTGGCGAAGAGCTGGGACCACGAGCGTGGCGGTATGCATTACACCTTCGCCCCCGATGGGCGCATCCTGGACACCGATCGCTACTACTGGGTCCTTTCCGAGACGTTCGCCGCCGCCGCCCTCCTGGCCCTCAGAACGGATGAACCCGTTTACTGGAGCTGGTATGACAAAGCCTGGGAGTTCTCCGACCGCTGTTTCGTCGATCACGAATACGGTGGCTGGTACCGCATCCTGAACGAGGACAATCGCAAGTACGACGATGTGAAGAGCCCAGCTTCCAAAACGGACTACCATCCGTTGGCGGCCTGCTACGAGACCCTGGAGGCCCTGCGGCGCGCAGGCGATTGACGCCGACGTGGCCCGGGTCCGGGCACGACGCCCCCTGTTGACAATTCGTTGAGCGCGCCTGGCTTCGCGGTCGGGGCACCGACATGCGGAAGCAGATGTGGTTCGTGCCCTTCGACAACCCGACGAGCGTGCCGCACCCTTGCACAGCGGTGATCCGCCGGTCAAGCCAAGTCGCCGGCACGAGCCCCGAATCGTCCTCTGAGCGTCATGGCATGTTGACCAGGTTGCTACACGTTTGCCAGAGCGAGCACCTGGTTTGGGGCGCCGAGTTTGGCCGTCCGGGTGAGACGAAGGGCGCGAAGGCGCCGCGGGCCAACGATTGGAAGGAGCTGTGGGATGTCGAATGAGTTGCCGGCGGGCCTCGAGGACGCGCTGATAGCGTTGCAGGCCGCCACGAAGAGTGTGGGGGCGGCGGAGAAGGCGCGAATGGAGCGCGTCATGCCCATCCAGGCTGAAATCGAATCACACCAACAGGCGATCAAGGATCTCTCGGCAGAAGCCGCCTCTCGGCGCGAGGTCGGCCTGGTCGAGGACCTGCGCTTCCTGCGCCGCGAGTGGGCGCGGGCCTGAAGCCTGTCTCTCACCCCCGACGCGGTGGCCCGTCCGCGATTGCGCGCGATGGCCGCCCTTGGGCAGCCGGGCCTTATCGCCTAGACGCCCACCGCCTCCACTCCGGCCACCCGAGCGCGATCCTGTACCCTTCCCGCCCTGGCGTGGAAGTCGTTAAACGATTCCAGTCGAAACTCCTCCTTGAGTTTCGCCAACGGAAGCGACGGATTATTGGATTGAAGCGTGAACACGTGTTCCTCGCCCAGGGTCGTAAGCGTGATTTCTCGACCGTGCTTCGCTTGCAATTCTAGGAGCCGGCTGGCGTTGTCGTCTGTATGGAACAGCTCCTTCTCCAGATCGATTTCTTGGACGACCATCCCGGAAAACCGGGTAGTCTGTGCCAGGATCTGACCGGTGATGTCGATGACCTTTGCATGCTGTGACCAAACCGAGCTGATGACGTAGTACTGATTCCTCCAGGCATACGTCTGAAGTGGATAGCCGCCGTCATACGCCGACGGCCAGAAAACGAGCTCGGCTCCATCATCTCCAAGCTGATCCCAGTGATCCGGCCAACCGATGTCATAACAGATTGCGAATCCCAAACGCCCAAAATCGGCGTCGTAAACCGCAGTGCAGACTTCACCCGGTACGACTCCCATCTCGATTTCACCCACGGTGGGATGGATCTTCTCATATCGCCAGACCTCCTCGCCGCGCCGGTCGAGAAGAAGAGCCGTGTTTCGTATCTCACCGTCTCGGTAGTTGTAGAGGCCGGCGACCACATACATCTCATGCTTTCGGGCGATCTCGGAAAAACGTTCCGAGGCGGGCCCGGGTATACCGGGCTCCACGTGGGCGAGCTGATCGTCTTGCGACAGGCCTATGAAATTGAGGCCCTCGGGCAGAACGCATACGTCGACGCCGCTTCCGCCCCCCGCCTCCAGCAACTCGCACGCGTAGTCAACGTTGTCCGCGGCTGGCGTGGGTGGTTGATGGCTCCAGGCCGTCGTTGCCACTTTGATCTTTCTTGGCATGCCGTTTCCTCCTTCTTGACCAGCTTCGGCCGCTAGCGTCCGCCCAGACCGGTCAGCGCGATTCCCTGCAGGAAATAGCGCTGCGCAATGAAAAATACAATTAGCATCGGCGCGGTCATCAATACCGAACCAGTCATTATTAGGCTGGCCCCGCCTCCCCGCTGGTATTCGTTCTGCAGGCTACGGAGTCCGACTGCCAGTGTCAGATTCTGGTCCGAGTGCAAATAGATCAACGGGTGCAAGAATTCGTTCCAGGACCAGACGAAGGCAAAGATGACGATAGTTCCAACGACTGGCCGCGCCATGGGCAGCATGATCTGCCACCAGATCCGCCAGCTGCTTGCGCCGTCCACTCTGGCCGCCTCGTCGTACTCGTACGGGATGGTGCGGAAGTACTGCCGGGCCAGGAAAATGAAGAAGGGCGAGCCGAACCACGCCGGGACGATGAGAGGCGCGAAGGTGTCAATCCAACCCAGGTAGCGGAAAATGATAAAGGAGGGGATAAGCGTGACGATGGTCGGCAGCATCATTGTGGACAGGCAGACGATGAAAAGCTGGTCCCGCGCCGGAAACCGCAATCGGGCGAACGCATAGCCGATCACAGTTGAGCTCACAACTGAGCCGATTATGGTCATCAGAGAAATAAAGGCTGAATTGCGCATCCACAACGTGTATGTAGTCAGCTGGAAAAGCTCAGTGTAGTTCGCCCAGCGCGGCTCGGACGGCAGGAACGTCGGCGGCCAGGTGAATACCTCGCCGCTGGGCTTGAGCGATGTCGCGATCAACCACAGCAGCGGCCCTATTGATAACAGCCCAACAACGATGATGGCCGCATGCGCCGCAGCCCGATAGACAATGCGGGCCCTACCTTCCCGCGTCTCCCTTCGAATCGAGGTCGCCGTCGTTACGTTTTGAGTGGTCACTGGCGCTTGGCTCCCATCGACCCTACTCGCTGGGTTCCTCGTAATAGACCAACCGCCGGGCCACAGCGAACTGAATGACAGTGAAGGTCAGGATAATCAGGAAAAGTAGCCAGGCAAGCGCTGAGGCGTAGCCCATCTTAAAGAACTCGAACGCGTTGTTGTAAAGGTACAGGACAAAGAAAAGAGTGCTGTTTTTCGGCCCGCCTTGCGTCGCGATGAAAGCCTGAGTAAAGATCTGGAATCCGCCGATGAACCCTGTGACGCTCACGAAGAATATGGTCGGCGACAGCAATGGCAGCGTGATATAGCGGAAGGATTTCCACCAGCCAGCGCCGTCTATGGATGCGGCCTTATACAGCTCGTTCGGAATCGCTTTCAGCCCCGCCAGGTAGATTGGCAGCGCACCGCCTATGGCCCACAGGTGGATGAAGATCAGCACCGGCTTTGACTGCTGCGGATCCGTAAGGAATCCCTGTTTAGGGATACCTATCCGCTGGAAAATGAAGTGCATCACTCCAAATTCCGGGGCGAACAAGATCACCCAGAGGAGCATTGACGCGACGATAGGGGTCACCGACGGCACGAAGAACATGGTCCGGTAGAACCGCATGCCCCTTATCTCCGGGCTCAGTGCGAGGCTGAGGAATAGCGCGAATATGGTGTAGAGAGCGACGCTTACGAACGCGTAAGTAAACGTGTTGAGCAGAGCAATGGTCACAAGCCGGTCGCGGATTAGGTTCTCCGTGCCGGCGAACATGACCTGGTAGTTGCGTATTCCCACCCATTTGGGGTCGAGCAGGATCTGCCATTCGGTAAACGAAAGCACCAGCGACGCGACCATCGGCCCGAGGAAAAACGCCACGAATCCGATGATCCACGGCGCAATCATCACATAGCCGTCACGACGCTCGACGCGTGCGAGAGCCGAGCGACTTCGCGGGCGGGCTTCTGCAGTCACGGCGTCTGCTGTAGCCACAAGCGCTCCGAATGCCTAGGACATGCACACCGACGGCCGAAATATCCGGCCGTCGGTCATGCGATCAGTATGACGATCGATCTAGTTGAAGGTCGTTGGCCGCTGCTTGATTAACGGGTCGCCGACCTTTTGCACTTGCTCGGCAACTTCTGCAGCGTCACTCTCCCCGCTCCATAGCGGATCAATTTCAGCCTGAATCGCGTTGCGTATCTCAGCCCAACCAGGTTTTGACCAATAAGGCGCAAAACCATGCTCAAGCGCTTGGTCGAAAAACGCCGTAACGAAATTCTTTGGTATGCCATCTTTGGGCGCGGCAAACGAGGCGACAGACATGCGGATCGGCGTCCATCGCCCATTTAGGGCCATAAACTTCTGATTCTCCGCTTCGGCAATGAATTTCGTCCATTCCCACGCGGCTTCTTTTGCCTTCCCAGCTTTAGTGATGACAAACCCCTGACCACCGGTTGTGACGGTAGTGGTCGGCGTGGTGGGCACATTGGTTACTTCGTAATCCGTGAGCTGGCTGTTCTCCCGGTGAAGGGCCCCGTTTAGCCCGGTCCCAAAATGACCGAACCCGATTTTTCCGGTCGTAAACGGTGAAACACCGCCGGCTTTCAGAACGTCAAAAGCTGCGGGCGAAAGGGCTACGTGCTCTTTGTGGATCATGTCCGCGAAGAACTGCAGCGCCGCGATGCTATCCGGCTCGGTGAAGCGCGTCTTCGTGAATTCGAAATCGAAGTACTCCATGCCGTTGTAGCCGTGCGTCATGTCATAGAACCCGTACAAGTTCTTTTGGAAATAGAAACCGAACGTGTCGATGTTATCCGGATCGAATCCTGATGCCGCGACGTTGTTGCCCGTTTTGTCGAACGTTAGTTTCTTAGCCGTCTCGACTATGTCCTCGTATGACCAAGACCCGTCGGGCAGTTCAACGCCCTTTTCCGCGAACAGCGGCTTGTTGAGGAAAATGGCTGGGCTCCCGAGGTCTTCGGGCAGAGCATATAGACCGCCGTCCGGCCCCCGCTGCTGTTCCACGCGAGCCGGAATGAGGTCATCCATGAAGTCGATGTTGCTCTGCTCGATCCATGGATCGATATTCTCAAGCAGACCGCGCGCGATCATTTCTTGAATTGAGTTATTGTCGATCGATGAGCCGTCCGGTGGCTGACCGCCGGCGGCCATCGTCACGAACTTGGCGGGCAATTGCCCGTATGACGAATGGACCCCGAACCACTGGATCCACGGGAATTTGGCCGTGAAGTCCTTCGTCAGCGGGTCGAACATGAGCTTCCAAAGGTCCCCGGTGAAGAAATGCAGGAAAACCATCCGCTGGGTCTCACGCTGGGCCTTTTCCACCTCGACTATCTTGGTTACAACCTTCTCCTCGACAACCGCCACTTCCTTGACGACTTCCTTGACTTTTTCTACCGGTACCTCTTTGACCACCTCCACAACCTGAGTCTCGCCACATCCGGCCAGCGCGGTGAGCCCGGCCGCGCCAACTCCGGCGAAAACGCTGGCTCGCAGCAGCCGGCGTCTCGACATCAAACCGGCTCCGTCATCTTGCCTCGGTTCCATTACAGCTTTCCTCCACCGTCTACCGACATGCCTCCGCCCCGGGCATTCGCAGATGCCCGGTCTTCCTCCATCGGGCGATTCTTACAGCTACTATAGATAACGTCAAGCGGTTTAGGTGCTCTGGAATACTGTTCAGGGTGGCGTCAGATGACGCCGCGCTGGGTGTCCGGCGCGGAGACCCCGCGACCTCGAATGTCTCTTAGCTTGATCCGTTTTTCCAATCGCGATGACTCGTAAGACGCGATAGTGGCCTCCATCACTAGGAGGCCGTCCATCCCCGTAATTGGCGGTTCCGTGTCGTTCTCCGCCGACGAGAACCACCCCGCGTCCAATCAATCCTCTCGCATCGCTCCATCCAGCCCTTTGCGCCAGACGGAGAACCGCGCCATACTGAGGTCAACTCGCCGCCGTTAGCGCCAGGGAGGCTGCCGCCGGTCCAGACCAGGGCTAAGCGCCCGTTAGACCGGAGCTCGAACAAACTCCCAAGCCGGCTCGGCGGGCACTCGCGCCGGAGGGTGATCGATGTCGGACTTCATTGGACAATCGGATACGTATCAATCTCTCCGGCGGACGAATTGCATAGCGATGATCCTCGAGGACGACATCGCCGAGGCCGACCGGATCGGCTGGAGAATCGAGCAAGCCAGCCCCGACTCGAACAATCCTCTGATTGAACCGGCATTTCCCTGGGACAGCGGAGTGGTGTTCAGCCACGGCACCGTCCTCAAAGACCCCATCGACGATCTCTGGAAAGCCTGGTACTCGTGCGCTCCGTTTGGCACTCACCACTGGCGCTTGGCGTACGCCACCTCCGAAGACGGCGTCAACTGGATCCGACCGGCCCTCGATTTATGCCCGTATCCTGGTCACGACGGCACGAACGTTCTCATCGACGCCGACGCCGGGGGCATTAATCTCTATGCGTCCGTGCTGGTTGATCCCGCGGCAGACCCGGACCGCAGATACGAGATGTATCTGATGCGGCTGCCCGCGTACGGGTTCAACAGGCGTGAGTCCCCCTGGTTGCAGCCCGAAATAGTCATCGACGGGCTCCCCCTTCCGGCCGGCAAGTCGAGCCATCCGCCTGGCATGTACAGATACGTCTCGCCCGACGGAATCAGATGGACTCCCCAAGCTGGGCCTCTGCTGGTCCTCCAACACCAGCCTCGCAACGTGAACTACCGCTCCACTTTGGATACGGCGGACGGCGCCTTCATATATCGCGACCCCGACGGCGGCTATCTGGCGTATCACAAGATCTCCGAGCCGATGCACCCCGGCGGCCTTGCGCCTTACGACGTCGGGTCGCCCAGACGCCGCATAATCGTGCGGCGCACCAGCGCGGACGGCCTGAAATTTAGTCCGCACGAGGTCATCCTGGCGCCCGACTGGCGCGATCCCCAGGACCTCCAGTTCATGGAGCTGACCTCGACGCCTGTCGAAGGCGGATATCTCGGCATCGCAACCTGCTACCACCCGCTCACCCAGACCATCGATCTGCAATTTGCGGGCAGCGCGGACGGACGGCACTGGCGCCGCCCCGCCCGTCTACCCTGCCTTCCGCTCGCCCCGCTCGGGGACTACGGCGGAGGCATGATCTGGCCGACGCGTCACCTCGTCGAGGACGGCGGCGGCATGTTCGTGTACTACGGCGCATTGGAGGGACTCCACGGCGACGCCTCGCAAAACCAGCCTTCCATCTGGCAGTTCAACGGCGCGATTTGCCGGGCGCGTTGGGAACACAATCGCTACTGGGCGGCCGTGCCCGGTCCCGGCGGCAATATGGAAGCAAGCCTCGCGACTCATCCGCTCGCCGTCGGCGGCAAGAGACTCTCGATCAACGCCGTCACAGTGAGAGACGGCGTCCTGCTAGCCGAGCTGTTAGACAGCACGGGCGAGCCGGTAGCAGGCTTCGGATTGGACGATTTCACGCCCTGGCAGGGCGACGCCAAGTCGGCCCAGCTTAGCTGGACGGGCGGGGACCTGTGCCCGATAGAAGTCGCCGCCGTGAGATTTCATCTCCGCCGCGCCAGACTCTACGGATTCGCCTGGAGCTAACCCAGGCGGCTGGGTCGCGTCTAACCGGCTTTCAGCTAAACGCGCTAATTCCTGCTATCCGGAGATCCCGCCTCGAATCGAAATACTTCCGGGACCAGCGGGAACCCGGCATCCCCGCTGGTGGGACTGAGGGCCGATTCGAAGAAATGGCTGTGCACCTGGTTCCAGCGCGTGTGCTCCGGATCCTCGTTTAGGACCTTCATGGCCCCGCGAAAATCCTCCGCTTCCATAAAGAAATAGAGCGTCGTCCCGTCTCGAAATATGCTGAAGTTCGTGATACCGCACTCACCCAGCGCCCGCAAAACGGAAGGCCACACCTCCTTGTGGACGCGGTCGTATTCATCCTCGAATCCGGGATTGAGCCTCAACTTGAAAAATGCTCGCTCCATGTCATCGAACTCCGTAAGTGCAGGATGCAAAGCTCCAACGCCAAGAGTGTAGTTCCATTGGGAACCGCTTTTACACGGTTAAGCTTCACGGCCCGTTTCTGACGCGTCCCCGCGTACCGATTCGACTCCTATAAGGAGCGGTTGGTGACTTCCTTGTCCATAGTCACCGCGTGAGCGCCCTCAACCTCTCGTAGTAGCCGATGATCTCCAGGTCGTTGAGTCTGCACGACTGCGCTTCCTCGGAGAGAAGAAGGTCGAGAATCTCCTGCTGGACGGGGTAATCCGGCCTTCCCAGGACGTTTATCAGGCGCGACTTCAACGCTTCAAGATTCGCCGTGCACTCGTCAGTCAACTTGGGAGCATCGAGCTCGAAGAAGCCCTTATCGAATCCCTCCTCCATGAGTTGCTTCCGTTCCGCCCCGAGCTGATCCCAGGTCGTCCTGAGCATATGGTGCATGAGGCGTGACTGCCGCTCTATCGAGCTCGCCATTCCCGGAGGCAAGGTTGCTGTCGGGCTGGCGACGGCGGCCGGCGCTTGCGATTGATCCGGTTCGCCGCCGCCTCCGCAGGAAACGAGAACCGCTACCGCCAGAAACAACGGGAGAAACTTCAGAGCCGGCCCCAAACGTCCAAATTCGGGACGGATGAATCACTGACTCATAATACGTTTACAGAGGGCGGGACTGCGCGCCGCCGGGCATAGCAGGCTGGTCTGGCCAGTTGCAGGATGGACGACACTATTTCAACACCTAATTTCATTGAGCCGCTTGCGGATCGCAATGCGGCCGGCACATTCTTGCGACGATTTTCGCTTGGTGGGGGCAATAATAGCGGTAAGTTCGCGAGGCGGAGGATGGACACTGCCGCGCCTTGAGAAAAGTCGAGCATCGCGTTCTACCACGAGACAGGACCTCGCTCTCAATGCCCACGCACTTGACTCTCGCGCGACTCCACGCGCCGCCATCACGCGGCACGAAATGAGGCAACCGGCGATCATCGATCGACCCGCTGATACCGCCGTATGCGCCGGCGACCATCAATCCACACCTTCTCCCTGTTTCGCACGAGAGCGGAGAGTCGTGGCTGAGCGGCGCAAATCCCGCGGGCGTCTCGCGGTCCTGTTCCTATGCCTGGCTCTCGTTGCGGCCTTTACTGAAACAGGCCAAACCGGCATCGCTCCCTCCCCAACAACCGCGACGATTGGAGGAGACGACGCCAATCCGGGACCTACGGCTGCCGTCGCTGCACCCGCACCAGTCTTGCCGGGACCGGAGCAAGGCACACAGGCCTCGGCTTTTGTCGGTCCCCTCAATTTTCGGCAACAGTTCCTGCCCGAGGTGCTCCGGGTATTTCGCATGGTGCTCGACGAGGAGCTGGATGATTCGGTTTCGGTAGACGTGCTGAACGACGTCGACTTTGTCGATGGAAGCAAATACGCCGCCGCCGGATTCTAGACAGGGCCGTCCTTCGTTCTCTTAGGGGACGACCAGGCCGTTCATATCTACCTTAGGTCCGGTTCTTTCTTGCGCGCCGCCAACGCCGTCGGTATCGAACTGGGCCACGCCGTTCAACGAAGACGGCTCGGCAATCAAGCTTCCGAAGAGCTGAAAAGAGACCACCCCCACGTCGTTTCCGCCCGCGCCAAAGCACTTCAAAGGGCGTTGCTGGTTGGGATACAGGAAACGGGAGCGCTGTCAGATGGTCTGACCGCGCCCAGCAACGCGCTGTGGTTGACAAGGCTGGACGCGTTCCTGAACCAGGAGATAGATAATCTCGCCGATTCGGAGAGCTTTGCCGTTTCCTTTTTTCTCGTCTGGAAGGCCGCGCTGAGCGACGTGGATCTTAATTTCGCCGCTGAGCTCAGAGAATCGGGGCGGCTCTCATTCGACTCGGCGAGCGCGCTCGCCCGCAAACTGCTGAATGCCGACCTCGGTTACTTCGACGAATTGCGGTCTGATATCCCACCCGGTCAAGCTGCCGAGATCCGCAGCTTGCTGCTCACCCGGTTCAACGAAGACGTGGAGAGCTATCCATCGTTCGATCTGATATCCGGGTTTCTGTTGCCCTGAACCCTCGAAGGGTAGGCGGAAAAGTAGGCCTCTAGCCCTTCAGGCCAGAAAGCGTAATGCCACCGATAAGGAACTTCTGAGATATCAGAAAGATCCCTATTAGCGGCGCCGACCCGATAACGGAACCGGCAAGAATGTAAGGTCAGAATACCCGTTGCTCGTCCTTGAACAGGTTCAATCCGACGGTGATCGGGTATTTCTCGTAGTCGGTCAGTACGACGAGCGGCCATATAAACTGACCTTGCCCCCGAAAATGCCCTCGATTTTGAGTAGAGTCCGTTCAATGGGAGGAGACGGACATGAGACGGAGCAGGTATCGCGAGGAACAGATCATCGGCATCCTCAAAGAGCACCAGGCGGGGTTGCCAGCCGCAGAGCTCTGCCGCAAGTACGGGGTCAGCGGCGCGACGTTTTACAAGTGGCGGTCCAAGTACGGCGGCATGGAGGTATCAGACGCCAGGAAGCTGAAGGGGCTGGAGGATGAGAACCGGCGCCTGAAGAAGCTGCTGGCGGAATCGATGCTGGATGTGGCGACGCTGCGCGAGCTACTTGCAAAAAACTTCTAACGCCCAGATTGCGGAGGCAGGCCGCGGCCTGGGCGATGACGGAGACTAGTCACTCGCAGCGCCGTGCCTGCGCTCTTGTCGGGATGGATCCGAAGACTTACCGCTATGAATCGAGGCGGCCGGACGACGCCGGCATCCGCAAGCGGTTGCGGGAATTGGCCGAGCAGCGCCGACGGTTCGGCTACCGCCGTCTGCACATCCTGCTGGCCAGGGAAGGCATCCGGCTCAATCATAAAAAGCTCTATCGCAGCTATCGCGAGGAACGGCTCACGGTGCGCAAGCGAGGCGGGCGCAAGCGGGCGCTCGGCACGCGTGCCCCGCTGCTGCTCCCCTGGAACCGCAACCAGCGCTGGTCGCTCGATTTCGTCGCGGATGCATTGGCCGACGGCAGGCGGTTCCGCATCCTGGCGGTGGTGGACGACTTCAGCCGCGAGTGCCTCGCCCTCGTCGTCGACACATCGCTGTCTGGCGTCCGCGTGGCTCGGGAGCTGGACCGCATCGTCGAGCTGCGGGGCCGCCCCCGCATGCTGGTCAGCGACAACGGCACCGAGCTCACCTCAAACGCTATCCTGCGCTGGCAGCAGGAACGCGGCGTTGGCTGGCACTACATCGCACCGGGCAAGCCCGTGCAAAACGGCTTTGTCGAGAGCTTCAACGGCCGCCTGCGTGACGAGTGCCTCAACGAACATCTCTTCGCCGGCCTGGCCGAAGCGCGGCGGATCATCGCGGAATGGAGGTACGACTACAACACAACACGCCCGCACACGAGCCTGGATGGGCTCACACCCAACCAGTTTGCAGCCCGCCCCAATTGGGGCCATAACCTGAAAAGATTCTACTTATGAGTGAGGGTAAGTTGGGGGCAGGGTCAAAACGACTGCCACTCGGACAAAACGATGAAGACGCCGAGAGTTATCATCGCGGGTTTGGCTAAGGGAACTATGATCTGCCAATAGATTCTGAATCTGCCCGCGCCATCGATCAATGCGGCATCCTCAAGCTCTGTCGGAATATTCATGAAGAACTGGCGAAGCAGGAATATGCCGAATGCCCCGGCAAAGCTCGGAATCACGACCCCCACAAAGCTATTCGCGAGCCCCATCGAGTAGACAAGCACATAGGTGGGGATCAACGTAACTGAGCCTGGCAACATCATCGTCGTGAGAAATGCAAGGAACACAATGCCGTTGCCCTTGAACTGGATCCTCGCGAAGGCATAGGCCGCCAGCGAATTGATGAAGAGCTGGACCGCCAGCACGACGGCGGAGTAGGCGAAGCTGTTACGAAGATAGACAGTTACTCTTCCGATCCCAACGGCATTCAAATATGCCTCGAGCGACCATTTCTTCGGCCAGAGAGTGTATGGATCTGTGTAGAAGTTATCGATCGTCTTAAAAGAGTTGATGACCATCCAGAAGTATGGGAGCACCGTGATTAACGCGAGGATGATCAGGATGCCGTAGACGACAGCCATAAACGACATGTCCGCCGCTAGCGCCTGAATACGCAACCGACGCGCTGTCGCCTCGATCTCCCGATGTGTCGCCTTTTCAACAACTGCCAATTGGTCCGCCTAGTAGAGCTGCCTTGAGAGGAAGAGTTTCAATTGGGTCGCGGTGAACACGAGTATCACTGCGAACAAAATCCAGGACATAGCTGACGCCAGGCCCATGTCAAATCGTTGGAATCCATTGAAGAAGATCGACCACTGGACGCTTTCGGTCGCGCTTGCCGGTCCTCCCTGGGTCATTACGAACATCTGTGTAAAAACCTGCCAGGCCGCGATCACAAGCGTGACAACTACAAAGATGAGTGGATTGCGCAGAAGCGGCAAAGTTATGTGGCGAAACGTCTGAACGCGATTCGCCCCATCGACCTTGGCCGCCTCGTAGAAAACCTCCGGTATGTCGGCCAATCCCGCCAGGAAGATGATCATGTAGTAGCCAATGAGACTCCATATGGTCATGATGATGATCGCCGGCATAGCCCAGAACGCGCTCAGCAGCCAGTTGGGACCGGTGATGCCGAAGTACTTGAGAACCTCGTTGACGCCACCGTCCGAGCGAAACATCCAAATCCAGATCAGTGCGACCACGACACCCGGCGTAATTACGGGAATGAAGAACAAAGTGCGGAAAACCGAGCGGAGCTTCCGCGCGTGATTACCAATAAGCGCGAGTGCAAGAGATGTCAGGACCACGCCGGGCACCAGAAACATAACGTACTGGCCGGTGTTGCGGAATGACTTCCAGAAGCGTTCATTCGCAAACGCCCGTTTGTAGTTGTCAATTCCGACGAGAGACCAGTTGTCTCGCAACGGGCTCCAGTCCGAAAAGCTGATGACGAGCGATACGACAATCGCAATGAACGAAAACAGGAGCAAGAACAACGCCGCCGGCGATATGAGCAAATAACCGGAAACAGTGTCCCGGAACACGCGGCCGCGAAGGCGAGGACGGCTGGTTAGCAAATTAGTTGCCATCCCATGTCGTATCCCTGCGGATCCGCTTCAAGCGAACTGTTCACTGGCTGGAGCGCGAAAACGCGCTCCAGCCAGTGAAACCTCTGTGCTATGTCCTACGTCCCACCCGCGGCCGCAAGAATCGGGTTGGCCTCGTCCGCGATCTCCTGCAGCGTCGCGTCGATGTCGGCTCCTTCGATGAAGATCGATTCAAGCTTGGGCTTGACGATGTTGTTCACCTCGTTGTACCGGATGAACGGGTAGGCGCCGCCCGTCGGAGCGATACGCGGAACTCTGGTGAGCAACGGCTCTCGCTTGACTTCGCTGTTCCACTCGTCGCTGACATACAGCGCCTTGCGGGGTGCGAACCTGCTCATGATCCGAATCCGGTCCTTGAAGCTCTGGATTCCGGCATAGTACTGTGCCCAGCCCCACGCGGCCTCCTTCATCTTGGCCTTCTTGGGCATGACGACCATAACTTCTCCAACTTCAAGATCGCTGTGCGCGGCGGTTCGGACGGGTTGCTCGCTTCTTGCTTGAACGCGGCCTCCGGCATCTCCCGCGGCTTCGCTGAAGCGAGGTTTTGCTAGAAGCTGGCAGCGGATTGTTCGCAAGGCGTCAATACGCTACGGGGACAGTATCGAAGAGTCGGCCCCGGGGCTCTTCGACCAGGTGCGGCGTTGCCGGTTCACACCTGGAATATCAATGGAGCGGGGGACGGGGCTCGAACCCGCGACATCCAGCTTGGAAGGCTAGCGCTCTACCAACTGAGCTACCCCCGCGCGCCGCATTTCACTTCAGCGGTGCGGTCCGCATCACTGAGTTTACCTATAGTGCCCTTGATCCACGTTGAGAAACTGGCAATCCCTGTCTAGTTATGTCAACTACAATATGGGCGTCTGCAAGGCCGTTGCCAGCCTCAGAAAGTCCGGCAAAAGTTGCACTTGGCCGCCAGTCTCATCGACAACCGCCTTATGCAGTGCCCCGCGGTCCATCATGACCAGCCATTGACACCGAGAGCCAGCATCATCAGATCGGCTTAGATCCACGCCCGCAATTAGTACGCTCCGCGTTCAATGACTCGGCCCGTAGACTCGGCGGATTATGGGCATGCGGTCCTTTAGATATCGTTTGCTGCGTTCATTCTGGCGTTGTCGTACGTTTCTTTATAGTTGAGAAAACACTGTCTCCGATTGTCTCCCCATAGGACGCAGAGAGCCAGACATGAGCGGTGAGCCATGGCCAAAATGATCGGAGGCGAAGCTCTAGTCAAGTCACTTGTACGGGAAGGCGTTGAAGTCGTCTTCGGAATCCCGGGCATACATATGTCCGGGATCATCGCCGCGCTGCGGGACGAGCCTGACATCCGCACGATCACGACCCGTCACGAACAGGGCGCGGCGCACATGGCCGACGGCTATTCTCGCGTATCGGGAAAGCCCGGCGTAGTCCTGGTGGTCCCGGGCGCGGGGCTCTACAACGCCGCATCCGGCCTGGCCACGGCATACGCCCGCTCCTCGCCCGTGCTCGCCATTGCCGGCCAGATACCGCGCGGCTTCATCGGCAAGAAACTCGAGGTCTATCATGAAATCTCGGACCAGCCGGGAGCTGTGGAGTCTGTAACCAAGTGGCGGCGGCTGGCGCCCACACCGCGGGAAATCCCGTATGCCGTGTCCGAAGCGTTCAGACAAATGCGCACCGGTCGGCCCCGTCCTGTTCTTATCGATATCCCGCCCGAAGCCGGCGTGGAGCAGGACGAAGTCCAGTTACGCAATCCTGCTCCGGTCTCGCGAATTGTGCCGAGCGAGGAGCAGCTTCGGGAAGCCGCCCGCGCCATCGCCCAATCTCGCCTGCCCCTGATATTCGCGGGTGGCGGAGTGGCGCGGTCAGACGCGGAACAAGCTCTCGTCAAACTGGCGGAAGCGACCAACATACCCGTGATCACGTCCGGCGGCGGCAAGGGAGCCATACCGGACCGCCATCCGCTTTGTTACGGCTCGTGCCTCAGCGCCCATGCGGAGAGACACGCGATGAACGAGCTCTTCGAAGTGATGCAGTCCGCCGACGTCGTGATAGGAATCGGTACGCGTTTCTCGCTGGGAAACCCGGCCGGCGAGGCATCCACTTTGGTAAACATCAACATCGACGACAGCGAGCTAACGCGAATCCAGTCCAACACCATCCCCCTGCATGGCGATGCGAAAGCGACCATCGAAGCCTTGCTTCCCTTCCTCGTCGCGGCCCGAGCGGGAGACCGCCCGTCGCCCACCGACGCGGTCGCCGCGGCCCGGCGTCTGATCGCCTACGACGACATCAGGAACAAAGAGCCGCAGTATCCCATCCTTGAGACAATCCAGCGCAGCATCCCGGAGAACACTTTCACAGTCTGGGACGTCACGCAGTTCGGCTTCTACTCCCGCACCCATTACAAGGTAAATCAACCTAAGACCTACATGGATTCCGGGTATTCATTCAACCTCGGCTACTCATTCCCGACAGCGCTGGGAGTAAAGGTGGCTAAACCCGACCGTTCCGTGTTGTGTGTCAGCGGCGACGGCGGGTTCATGTTCAACTCGACCGAACTTTCCACGGCAGTCAAATACGGAATCAACGTAACGACCATCGTCTTCAGAGATGACGCCTACGGCAACGTTGCCCGCGACCTGTACGAGTTCTTTTCCGGAAAGTACCAGACCGACCTGCTCAACCCGGACCTCGTCAAGTTCGCCGAGTCGTTCGGCGCGGTCGGCATGAGGACAGACGACCCAATGAACCTGGCAACGCTGCTTCCGCTGGCACTGGAGCTCCAAGCGCCGGTGATCATTGACGTGCCCATCAGACACATGCCGCTGCCGCGCGCCAAGCTGCTGGCGCATGTCCCGCTGCTCCCCTGGGCGCAGCCCCAAAAAGGGCTGATAGCTTCCTGAGACGCTGCGGGCGGACGCCGGCGTCCGAGTAGGCGCGGTTCGCGAACCATCTCGTCCGGTCTGGGCGCGAACGGACCGGCTTTTACGTACACTGTATCGGCGCTCGCTCACGTCCCCGCC
The DNA here is from genome assembly GCA_965218195.1 of Chloroflexota bacterium. Taxonomy (GTDB): domain Bacteria; phylum Chloroflexota; class UBA11872; order UBA11872; family VXNJ01; genus JAPOVO01. Next base: position 1,920,104 of record OZ244593.1, on the reverse strand, counting down.
ACCTGGACGCCAGACCGAGTCCGGCACGGCGAATAGGCTCCCTTTGGTCCATCATTCCAGCCCTCTTTCTCACCATTTCCGCGCAGCGCGTCCCTGCAAAAGCCGGGAGCGAGAAGTGACTCCCTCTCCAAGAAGGGAGAGGCTTGAACGACCATTCGGATTAACTGGCAGATATGCCACCCTCGTCCCTCCCTTGAAGGGAGTGGGCCGGGATGAAGGTGCTCACCGGCGCCATGCCAATCTTTCACATCGTCCCGCGTCAGGTAAAGAACCTCGCGCAGCGTTGTCGAGGCCTGGATTGTCCGTTGCCTGGTTAAGTCACCTACCTGAATGCGTATAGCTAGTTCACGACATCAATGCCAGTCGTGCGACGGCGGGGTATCGATGTACGACCCACCGAGAGACATGATCCGCTCCGCCATTACGTGAATCGCCGTATCCTCGTCTTCAAGCTCGCCGTAAACCGCGATCACCGGCTCATCCAGGATCATGTACTTGTAACGCTTGAAGACACTCGGCTTGACGATGATGTTGGTCAGTCCGGTCTCATCCTCCAACGTCATGAATACGAATCCACGCGCAGTCGAGGGCCGTTGACGGTTTATCACGATCCCGGCCACCGTTACGTAAACGCCGGTGCGCGCTTGCTGATGAAAGGACTTGAGAATCGCCGCGTCGCCCAATCCCGGCGCCTGCATCCCGGTACCCATGCCGTCGTAGCTGTTTCCCGCGCGCCGTGCGTGTTCCCCGTACCGTCCTCGGGCTTCCTCTCCGGGCTCGCCACCCATGTCGAACGCATTTTGCAAGGCTGACGCGGTCTGGTTGCGTGGATGTCCCCGGCTCAGACGCGCTCTGGGGGCGCCAACGGAATCAATCCCGCGTTTGCGGCGCTTCTCCTCTTGCGAAGATTTCCTGGCCCTCTGAGCCTCAACCATGAATTTTTTACCCCGTCGCCAGTTCGTCCACGGATCGCCTCATCACGCCATTCGCGGGAACTATTTGATCGCGTGACGGCTGTTTGTCTCGCAGCCTCTCAGCCAGCTTCCGCAATTCGGTCGCCGTCAACACCCCCGCGCGCTCCAGAGCCGGGCGATGGAACTCAGTCCCCCGAAATACGGTGGACAGCTCGGTGGCGGCGAAGTCCATACGCATCTGCATCATTTCACCCGCGGGTTTCAGCCCGACTTCCTCTTCGAGTTCATCCGCCAGATTGGGTATCTCGTCGCCATGTTCGGCCGGAACGTATGCTTGGATTCGCCAAAGCGCTTCCCGTCTTTCGACGCCAAGGCTGCGAAAAGCTCCCGCCGTGGCCAGTTTTCTGAGTGTGTCGATCGGTAGACGCGTCCGGCGGCAGAAGTCCTCCAGGGATCGATACTTCCCGAGCTCGATCTCACTGTCCAGTCTCTGCCGGCGGACCTCGCCCATCCCTTTTACATAGCGGTATCCCATTCGAACGGCGCCGTCGGGTTCCATGGCGCAGTCGAAACGGCTGCGCTGAACGTCCACCGGGCACACCGTGACGCCATGCCGCTGAGCGTCGCCGATGAGCGTGTGCGGGTGATAGAAACCCATAGGCTGGGAGTTGAGGATGGCGCACAAGAATTCGGCGGGCCGGCGCACCTTGAGCCAGGCGGAGACGTACACCAGAATCGCAAACGCCCAGGAGTGGGCTTCGGGAAAGCCGTAACCGGCGTAGCCTTCGATCTGGCGATATATCTGCTCCGCGGCATCCTCCGGCACTCCATTGCGGGCCATGCCGCGCATAAGATCATCCTGGAGAGCCTGGATATGCTGAAGGGAACGCTTGCGGGTCATGGCGCGGCGCAGAGCGTCGGCTTTGGCCGGCGAAAAGCCCGCAGCGTCTATGGCCATCTGCATACATTGTTCCTGGAATAGCGGCAACCCCATGGTGCGCTCCAAAGCCTTCTTGAGGCCGGGCCAAACGGGGCGGCTGTCTTCCCTGCCGGCTCGCCGCAATATCCAGCGCCGGTGCATCTTGGTCGTCATAGGACCGGGCCGGATAATGGCCACCTCTATCACCAGGTCATAGAACACCCGCGGCCGCGTGCGGGGCAGCGCGTTTATCTGCGCGCGGCTCTCGATCTGGAAAAGACCGAGCGTATCGGCGGCGCATATAGCGTCATATATGTCTTTCTCTTCTTCTTTTTCGATATTGGGGTAGTCGTAGGGCCTAAAGCTGGCCAGGCTGTATTTCTCCCCGCGCTGCCGCTCCAGCAGCCGGAAGGCGCGGTGGACCATGGTCATCATGCCCAACCCCAGAAGGTCGATCTTCATCAACCCCGCGTCCGCGCAATCATCCTTATCCCACTGAATCACCGTCCGGTTTTCCATGGTCGCGGGCTCTATGGGCACCGATTCCGGCAGCGGACGGGAAGAAATGACCATGCCGCCTGTGTGGATGCCGAGATGGCGCGGGAAGTCGTCGATCTGTTTACAAAGCTCCACAAGATGCAAGGCAACCCGGTTGGGAATCTCGGTGGGAAATTCAGCGCCCTCTTCAGCCTCTATTTCCATATTGGATGAGTGGTGCCATTGGAGGTGTTTGGCCAGTCGATCCACCTGAGCCAGCGGCAATCCGAGCGCCTTGCCCACGTCGCGAATGGCGGACCGTCCCCGAAAGGCTATGACGTTGGCCACCATGCCGGCTCTGTCGCGTCCGTAGCGCTTGTATACGTGCTGGATCACCCGCTCACGCTCTTGATGCTCGATATCGAGGTCTATATCCGGCGGCTCGCCGCGCTGGGATGACATGAAGCGCTCGAACATCAGGTTGGCGCCTATAGGGTCTATCAAGGAGATTTTCAGCGCGTAGCAAAGGATCGAGCTTGGAGCCGAACCTCGCGTGTTTACCAGGATGTCGCTGTCGTGACAGAACTGCACGATTTCTCGCACAGTTAAAAAGTAACCGGCGAGGTCGTTCTCCTTGACGTGTTTGAGTTCACGATTCACCCGCTGTCGGACTTCATCGGTAACCTGGCTGTACAGGCGGTCAACGCCTTCCCACGCCAGCTCTTCGAGGTATTCATACTCGGAATCGCCCCTGGGAGTCGGGAACTTCGGCAGCCCGTATTCGAGGGGCTTGCTCAGGTCGAAATCGCACATGCCCGCGACATGCAAAGTGTTGGTTATCGCCTGGGGCGCGCCGTCGAAGAGCCGCGTCATTTCCGCGGGCGATTTCAGGTAGTACTCGCCGTTGGGCCGCAGGAGCCGGCCCGCGGTCCTCAGGGTTTTCGTGTGCTTTATGCAGACCAGCACGTCCTGGAGGGGCTTGCGAGAGCGATCGTGGTAGTGCGCATTGTTCGTGGCGACGAGCGGTATCCCCGTGTGCCTTGAGATCTCGATAAGCCGGTTGCCGGCAACGATGTCCTCTTCCTGCAGGTGATTCTGCAACTCCAGATAGAAGCAGCCGGGCTCGAACATCGATCCGTAAACACCCGCCAGCTCGGCTGCGCGGTCTGTACGTCCAGCCAAAGCGGCCGTGGGAATCTCGCCGTGTTTGCAACCGGAAAGGCCGACCAGCCCCTTGGAATGTTGGGCCAGAAAATCCAGTGAAAGCTCCGCCTGTCCCTTGGGGCGGTCGCGGTGAGCTTCGGTCGAAATCAGACATATATTCGAGTAACCCTGTCGATCCCGGGCCAGAAGAGTCAGGTGCGAGCCGCCCTCGAGCGTGATCTCCATACCGACGATGGCCTTCAACTCCGGCTTCGCGTCGGCCGCTTCGTTAGCCTCCGCAACAGCTCTGGAAAACCGGACCGCGCCGTAAACGCCGTCGTGATCGGTCACGGCAAGCGCGGCAAGTCCAAGCTCCTTACCCATGGCGGCCATCTCCTCGGGATGCGACGCGCCATCGAGAAAAGAAAAATTCGTATGTGCGTGTAGCTCGGCGTATTGCGGCCGCGGGCTGTTCAATCAACCGTTCCCTGTGCATACCAGCGCCCGGACTTCAAATCGCGATAAATCAACAGCGCCCTCCCGCCGTCAAGAGACACACGGAAATAGTCACGCTCATACGGCTCCTCCCACCATTCCGACGTGAGCTTGTGCGGCCCGCGGCAAGCGACGACCTTTCTGGAAATGCCCGCAACCTCCAGACGCCGCGCGCCTTCTGGCGACTTCAGTCGGTCCCCCTCTTCCCCAGAGGAAGGGTCAGGACTGTGACGGTCCATTAACGAATAAGACCCGTCCTCAACGAGTTGCGCTTCCACCGGCCGGTCGAAGAGCCGCAACATGCCGCCTGAACCGGCGGCATAGCGCTCCTCGGGAGAGTGAGGGTTTCGGGCCAGCAGCTTCGGCTTCTTAAAGTCCGTATCTTCAAAGTAGGCGCCGACCTTGCGGAAAGCGCGTTCCGGCAGGCGTTCTTCCGGACGTAGCTCGGTCCGGTAGACCGTCCCCTCTCCCAGTTCCACCTGCAAGCGGCTCAAGACGCGATTGGCCCGTTCCAGCCGGTCGGCCCGATTCGGCAGCAGCCCCAGCGCCTTCCCTTCAAAAGCCACCAGCCCGTCCACTTGCATCCGGATAAATGCCACCCCAGGCTCGTCGAGCGGCATCTCGTCGAGGCTGGAGTCCTGCTCGCGGGACATCTCGTTCGCGTCCAGATACCACCGGACGGCGTCACGAAAGGTGCGCGCCTGGGCCGAAGGCTCCGGCAGATCGAGCGTAAACGATTTCGACGCGCCGTCGGAACGGCCTATCTCAGCCCGCATCCGCCGGGACATCATGCCTCTTAATCGCAGCCGCGCCGCCAGCCGCTCCGAAAGTCCTTGCAGCGCGAACGTTATGCGGTCGAGGTTGTGCTCCTCCCACTCGAATTGCACCTCGTCGCCCAGCGCAAGCGGACGCTCCCGGCCTTCGACCGGCCGTCGATCGTCCGCTTGCGCCAGCCGCCAGGCCAGCAAACCCTCGGTCCCGTAACGTAAACGGACCGAATTGCGGGGAAGCGCGGCGTATTCACCCATCGTACGCACGCCCAGCAGCTGCAGCTGCTCCAGCGCCTGGTCCGGGAGCGGCAGGAGGTCCGCCGGTTGTGGGGCCAGGAAGTCGCGGTCGGCGGAATCGACGACGTTGAATCCAGCCTCTTCGGATGCGAGAGCCGCGACCTCTGCCGCGAACTTCCCGACCGCAAGGCCTATGTACGCGGTTTGCTCAGCGCGCTCGTATATCTCCCTGCGGACCCGTTCACAGAGACTCGGATCGGAGCCGTAAAGCCGGTCCAGACCAGCGGCATCCATAAAGGCCAGCCCCACTCCCGAGTCCTCTACCGAGGGCGAAAAGCGGTCCAGCGTCTCCAGCACCTCGCCGAAGGCCGCTTCGTATTTCTCCGGGACGTCCGGAAGATAGACGCCCTGCGGACATCTAAGCTGGGCCTCCTTGAAAGCCATGCCAAGTCGAATGCCGGCCGCCTCCGCGGCGGGCGAGACCTCGACGAGCCGGCGGTCTTTAGCCAGCGGCTCGAAGATGGCCAGCGGCAGCGACCGCCACTCCGGACGCTCCCTGATCTCCAGCGATGTCCGGAAACGCGGTATGCGTATGCAGACCGTCTTCCTCTTCAACTTGCCTCCCCCTAAACGGACAATCGATTACGAGCCTGCCCAGCCCGGCTGCGCTGCGGCTCTTGAGCACGCTGACTTGCAGCTTCATACCCGCCGGCGCGAGGCCCATGGCCCCCTCATGCCAAAGCCACCCGCACCGGACCACGCTCAGCCGCAGCGACGAATAGAAGCGCAGTCCCATCAGCCCCCGCTCAGTGGTGAATATGCACGAGGCGGCGGCGCGGCCCGCGAGACCCGCCAGCCGCGCCAGCATGTTGGGATGCGCATCCTCACCGGCCATGTCGAGCAGCACGGCGTCGAACGCCTCACTGTTCAGCAGGTTAGAGGCCGCCCTCAGTGCGCCCTTGACGTCGCCGGGGCGCACTACCGCCAGGCGCCGCAGGTCCATTCCCATTGCGGCAGCCGCGGGCGGATAGAACTGCCCCGGCAGATCGATATAGGCGGCCACGCCGCCGCCGTGGATGGCGGCGGTCAGGGCGCGCAGCGCCAGGGTCAGCTTGCCGCTGGAAGACCCGCCGGTTAGCTCGGTCAGCTTGCCGCAGGGCAGACCCCCGAAGCCGGTGGCGGCGTCCAGCATGGGCAGCCCGGTAGCCAGCCCCGGCGACGGCGTGTAACGCCCGGCAAACAGCCGTCCCGAGGCTCGAACTCCCCAACGCCGCTCCACCTCCAGCACGGCCTTTCGCAACGACTTCCGCCGCACCGCCTGACCATGTGTCTCTCCCCCCTCCGGGAAAGGGCCGGAGTGAGGGGGACATGGAACCCCCTCTCCCACCGATGGTGCCGTTCCCCACCGCACGGACTCCGGGATTTTGGAGATCTTTAACAAAGGCTCCCCCACGGCTCGCTCGATTTGCTCCTTCGCTCGCTCCACGTTCACTCTTGAGCGATAGACCACGCTTCTCGCCAATTACCAATTAATGGACTCGCAGTCTACCATACAAAACACGAACACAGTGAACGCACGGCAACCGCGGCTCGAACTCAAAGAACATCACCAATCCACACCAGTCAAAGCGCGGCCTCGGGGGAGCGGCTAAGCGGCGGGCAAGCCACAAGCGCTGCCCGCCGCCGGTCTCCCTTCTACTTCGCAACCTTTAAAGGTTTAAAATCTCATTCGATAGACGCAGTCCCGCTGTTCTCTAATACACATTGGGGCCCGGTAGCGCGTATTGCCGAACAACCGATGCACGCGGTGATGCAGAAGTAAGGGAGTAACTATTGGAACTACGTCGGTGTCAGCTCGCCAGTCCAGGCTCGAATATCCGCATGCTCGAAAAGGGAAGCCAGAGCGTCGCCGACGAGGTTTTCCTGGACCTGGAAGACAGCGTTGCCCCCAATGCCAAAGTCGAAGCTCGCAAGACCGTGGTCCAGGCCCTCAACGAGTTCGACTGGTCCGGCAAGGTTGTATGCGTGCGGGTCAACGGCCTCGACACTAAATGGTTCTACGGCGATCTGATCGAAATCGTCGAGGGCGGCGGCGAAGCGCTTCATACGATCATGCTGCCTAAAGCCAACTCCGCGGCGGACGTCTATATACTCGACACGCTTCTCACCCAGATCGAGGAAAACAACGGTCTGGATATCGGAGCGATCGGCATAGAAGCCCAGATCGAGACCGCCATGGGGATGGTGAACGTCAACGAGATCGCTTTCGCCAGTGAAAGGCTGCGGTGTTTGATCTTCGGGCCAGGCGACTATTCGGCGAGCGTCCAGGCCAGAGGCCTCTCTATTGGCGCCAGCGACAACTATCCGGGGCACGTTTGGCATTACGCCATACACCGAATCGTCGTCGCGGCCAGAGCGGCCGAGATTCAGGTGATCGACGGTCCGTACGCCGACTACGCCAACCTCGACGGCTACCGGCAGTCCTGCGAGATGGCCCTCGCCCTGGGCTGCGACGGCAAGTGGGCCATCCACCCAAACCAGATCGACGTTGCCAACGACGTTTTCACGCCTTCCTCGGGCGACATCGCCAAGGGGCGCCGGATCGTCGCCGAATACAGCAAGGCTCTGGAGGAAGGTAAGGGGGCAATTGCCATCGACGGCGAAATGGTGGATGCGGCCACGCTGAAGATGGCTGAATTGGTGGTCGAAAAGGCCGAGGCAGCCGGACTCTGACGTTCAGCCCCCGGCAGGAACCCGGCATCACGCCGCCAGACCTGGCCTCGCCCTTGGATGGAGACAGAAGACCATGCGCTGTTTGACCGAGAATCGCCTGGTTATCTGAATGGCTGGAGATAGCCAACTGGTCGTTTCGGCATGTTTGTGGGGTTTGCGCGAACCGCCCGCCGAGGCGGCCCGCAAGCTCGCGCGGATCGGTGTCGACGGCGTCGACGTTGATCCCGGCTTCGCAGCCAAGCTGAGCCAACTCTCCGGCGCTGTCCCTGTAAACGTCAAGTGCCTGGCCGCCGACCATTTGATGCCGCCGGGCGGCCGATTGAGCGATCCGGCGTCGCAGGCCGGCCGCATAGCCATCGAGCACGTTAAAAGCAGCATCGGGGAAGCGGCCGAGCTTGGCGCTGAAGCGGTCTACGTGGGCCCGTCCCCGGAAAACGGCGCTAATCTGCACGAGTTCGAGAAATCGGTTGTCATTCTGGCCGGCGAAGCGGCTTCCTATGGATTGCGCTTCTGCATCGAGCACGTGCCGCGTTCCATGCTGAACTCAGCCGCCGTAACTGTTGAATTCGCCAGACGGACCGGTCACTCCAACGTTCACGCGCTCATCGACATCGGCCATTGCCTCATCGCCGGCGAGAATCCCGCCGAGGCGATTCGAGCCGCGGGAGACCGTCTGGGTTACCTCCACGTGGACGACAATGATGGCAAGGATGACCTTCATCTGGCTCTGACCGACGGCCTGTTCGATACCGACGGCGTACGCGAGATATTGCGCGCCCTACAAGAATCGCCCTACGATGGGCCGGTCTCCATCGAAGTGAAGAATGACCTTGAGGACCCGCTTGCGGCGGTCGAAAAGACGCTGAGTGTTCTGGTTCGCGCGCAGGGAGAAATCTGACAAAGTAGTTGCTTAGCTAATGATTCGATTCGGAATAATCGGAACAGGATCGCGCGGCCTCAACGCGTTCGGGCGCAATTTGCGCGAGCGCTTCGGCCACCGTTCCGACATCGTCGCGCTGGCAGACAGCGATCCGACCCGGCTCGCCTTCGCGGCGAAGACTCTGAGCGTGGGAACGACCTACGGCAGCGCCTCCGCGCTCGTAGCCGACTCGAACGTCGATGTCGTCGTAATAACCACGCCGGACTTCACCCACGCCAGTATCGCCCTCGAGGCCATCGACGCCGGCAAGCACGTCATTTGCGAAAAACCACTGGCAACGTCCATCGAGGACTGCAACAAAGTGCTCGCCGCCGGACGCGGGTCCGACCAGCTTTTCATGGTCGGATTCGTCCTCCGCTACACGCCATTTTTCGCCGCGCTTCAACAGGCTGTTTCGAGCGGCGAGATCGGCACCCCGAGTTTTCTCACGGCTATAGACAATCGCGTTGGCGGGAGCTATTTCAGGCGCTGGCACCGGCTGCGCCGCAACTCCGGCGGACTGCTCGTCCACAAGAGCTGCCACGCGTTAGACGCCATCAACTGGATTTTCGACCGGCGACCGACCGCCGTTGCGGCCACGGGCGGCGTTGCCGTCTATTCGCCCAAGGACTGGGCCGGCGAGCGCTGCCTGACTTGCGACGCCAAACAGACTTGCCCGGAGTACACCGACATTACTCAGGGAGAGTACGCCCACCTCTACTATGAAGCCGAAGCAACCAGCGGATACATTGCCGATACGTGTGTTTTCAACTCCGAAAAGGACACCGTGGACCATGCGGCGGCTTATGTTGAATACGAAACCGGGCCGCGCGCGTCGTACTCACTCTGTCTTTTTGCCAGCTACACCGGCCGCGAGTTTGGCGTCTGGGGCGCAAACGGCAAGCTGGAGGGAACCGAAACCGGCCATAGCCTGCGACTGACGCGAGCGGTAGAAGAAACGGTGGAGACCCGTCCCGTCGAACGCCGCGAGGGCGGCCACGGCGGAGGCGACGTCGGACTGCTGGAGGACTGCTTCAGCGCTCTCGCCAGCGATAAGGATCCTGCCGCGGGACTCGAGGCCGGCTACTGGGCCGCCGTATTGGGAATAGCCGCGGAAGAGTCGGTCGCTCGGGGCGGCGAGCGCGTCACCCTCGCCGAGCTGGGAGCCGGAGGCTAGGCGACCCGGTATCGCTCGACGGCTGACTCATCCAGTTCGAACCCCAACCCAGCCCCTGCGGGAACTTCGACCACGCCGTCGGAGTCGATCGTCAGCGGAGAGGTGACTATCTCGGTCCGCAGCGGGTTTGGATTCTGGTCCATCTCGAACATCGGACCGTGCGGCAGCGTAGCGGAAACGTGCAGATTCCCGAATCCGGACACCGCGCCCGCGAAGTTGTGTGCCGCCATCCGCAGGTGCCAGGCTCGCGCAAGCGCGGCTATCCGCCGAAACTCGGTGATCCCTCCGCACCAGATAGCGTCCGGTTGGGCGAAGTCAACCGCGCCGTGCGTTATCAAGCGCTTGAACCCGTCGAGGGACGCTTCAGTCTCGTAGCCGGCGATTGGCATCGCCGTGGCCGAGCGGACCATCGCTGCCCCTTCGGTGTCGTCGGTCCTCACAGGTTCCTCGAACCAGTAGATGTCAAGGTCTTCCACGGCCCGCGCCATCGCGATTGCTTCTTTCGGGGTATACATGTTGTTGGCGTCGATCATCAGGCGCACTTCAGGTCCGAGCGCCTCGCGCGCCGTTCGGGCCCTGTCGACGTCCAGCCCCATCGGCTCACCGGCTACCTTCATCTTGGCTGCTCGATAGCCGGCTTCGCGATAGCCGCGAAACTCGGCCGAGAGCTCGTCGAGCCCTTTGCCCTCCATGTAGAACCCGCCGCTGGCGTAGCCCGTCAGCGCTCTGCCGTGCGCGCCCAGCAGCGTGCAGACGGGTTTACCGCAGATTTTGCCCAGCAAGTCCCACAGAGCGATATCGATTCCGCTTATCGCTCCAAAGATGACTCCGCGTCTTCCAAGCTGGATCGTCCCCCTGTACATCTTTTCCCACAGCCGCTCGATGTTTTCCGGATCTTCCCCGACCAGAAGCGAGGCAAGCTGGGTTTCCACGATCTTACAGACTACGTGCTCCGCGCCGCCGAAACACGCGGCCTCACCGACTCCCTCCACACCGTCCGAAGTCCGCACTCTTACGATCGTCGAAATCCGCGCCGGAATGTGCACCTGCGCGTCGGCCATGGGCCGGTCGAGTTCGTATCTCAGTATTTCCGCAACGACCTCGGTAATGCGCATCGATTCGCTCCAGGGATTCTTGGGGCTGCTTGAGATCACATTTTGCCCCAATTGGCATTCGCACTCCGAAGAGCCTTCTGTGCGCCCTCTGTCGAAACCAGGCGGCGAACTATGTCGCTTTAAGCGCGGCGAACGATTCCGGCTCCGGCAAGGTAACCGTCCCGCTGCGTCTGCGTGTACCCTAGCGGCGTAGCCGGATTCCCGGTCGCTTTAGTGCGTTGCCTAGCTAAGCTGGATTGATTCGATGTGGGCCTATCTCGAACGGATCGCGAAGTCGGCGCTGCTCGTGTTGCTTCTGGCCGCCGCGTCGAGCGCGCACGCCACTCCGTTGGACTTCGGCCCGGCCGATCATCCCGTCGAGATGGGCCATTTTTACTCCCAAACCGGAGCCGGATTTGGGACCGGCTTCACGGTTCTGGACGAGCGTCGGCTCGGTATCCGGATGGAGTACTTTTGGTCCGAGTTCGACCGCCTGGGAGGCGTGTCTACCTTCGGCTACCCAACGTCCACGGTCTTCCGATGGGCGAGTCTGAATTGGGGTCAGCTAACCCAAAAGTCCCTGATCTACTGGGACCGCTTCGAGGGGCGTCTCAGACTGGCAAATCTATACGAAATCCTGGAGTCGGCGGGACTGGACGACTTTCTCGAAAGCAACGGCGTCCCGAGACCGATAGCCGACGACGGCGCAACTACCCACGAAGAAGCTATCGAAATCAGGTTGGGCTGGCTTGAAAACGAGACTCTGCGCAACGCCTACTTCGCCAACCCCAATCCGGGTCGAATAGCCAGCTGGTCGCGCGGCGACGCAATCGACCTTCGCGGTCTGCCGATGTCGAAGCCGGAGCGCATGGGACCGTTCATCGCCCAGCGTTTTCAAAGAGCGGTGATGCAGCTGTGGGTGGACGATGTTCCCGGCGGCGAGCCGCCCGGCGCCGTCACCTTCGTGAATGGCGGCGACATATTCAAGCAAGCCGGACTCCTGCCGAGGGAGGATTCCACCCAGCCCCACTCGCCGTCAAACCTTCCGTTCGCGTTCGAAAGCGAATTCCGGCTCGTCTTCAGTTCTCAGCGGACCGGCTCGACACAGCTCTACTCGTCGGTATCGAACGGCGCGAACGCCCTGGCGCTTACAAGCACGGATAACGTCGAACGGTTCCCCGCGGTCTCGCCGGATGGGACCATGCTTGCCTTCGCGCGCGGGGAACGCGCGCCCCCCATAGACCAGCGGCGTGAGCCGTCCGCGGGTGAATTGACTTTGCCCAGGATCGTCGTTCGAGACCTTTTGACCGGCGACGAGCGAACTATCAGCCCGGAAGGGGTCTGGGCCGGATCCCTCTCGTGGTCTCCCGACGGAACGCAAATCGTCTACAGCGGCTGGGCGGCCCCCGACACCGAGCTTTATATCGCCGACGTTGCGTCGGCGGAAAACGTAAAGTTGCTCACGCTGCCATACAGCCAGATCGATCCGGACTGGTCTCCCGACGGCGCGACCATAATCTTTGCGTCCGATCATGAAGGCCCGTATCAGCTCTTTTCCATAAGCCCGGACGGAGCCGGCCTGATCCGTATCACCCACAGCGGAGTCTCCGAATTCACCCCATCGTGGTCGTCTTCCGGCGAATCCATAGTCTTCTCGAGGTCCAGCGGGTACGGACACGACGTTTTCGTTGCCAATGCGGATGGTTCGGCAGCCAGGAATCTCACCCGCCGCCGTGGGCATGATCACTCGCCGACATTCACACCCGATGGTCAGTTCGTAGTCTTTGTGAGCGAGCGAGTCTTCAACGATGACATTTACGTCGTTACCATCGACGGATCGGTTGTCGCAAAGCTCGTTTCCGGCGAAGGCGCGGACAGAGACCCGGCGATAGCCAGGTTCGCTGCGCCGCTCGGCTCGGTCCAACCCGTTCCGGAGGAAGCCACTCTGCTCTTCTACTCATCCAGTATCTCGGAAGGACCAACGGATATCTGGGCGGCGTCGCACGGCAGACAGCCGATGGATCCGGTAAACCTGACCATGTCTGGCTGGATTGATGTAATCCCGGGATGGTCGCCCGACGGACGGTATATCGCGTTTACGAGCTCCCGCGACGGTACCCTGGACCTCGTCATCGCCCGCTCCGATGGAACGGGGGTGGGGCAGTTGACGAACTCCGGACAGTTCAATGGCTTCGCCAGCTTTTCACCGGATAGTTCCAGGATCTTGTTCAGCTCGGACCGGTTCGGCAGGAATAACGTCTTCGCCGTCAACGTGGACGGGACCGGCCTGGTCCGCATTACGGAGTCTGTCGGTGCCGACGTTGATGCGGTTTGGGCAAGCGGCGGACACGAGATCGTCTTCGCGTCAGACCGTGACGGAGACTTCGACATTTACCGCATGTCGTTGAACGACCGCCGCGCCGTGCAGTTGACCAACTTCCCCGGAGACGCCAGAAATCCCGACGTATCCCCCGATGGTAGGACGATCATCTTCACCGTTAATTCCGGAAGATTCGAGGGCATGTACGCCATGCGCGCTGACGGCTCGGGGATAGCCCCGCTTATCCTTGACGGTTGGGAATACAGGAATCCGGCCTGGTCTCCCGACGGCAGGCTGATCGCTTTTGCATCCAGGCGGTCGGCTGAGGGAACTTACGGGATCTACATACTGGACCCGCGTCGGCAGTTCTTTTGGAACGTCGCGGACACGCCGTCCAACGACTTGCGGCCTGTATGGCGCCAGGGCATTTCTACCGGCGCGTAGGCGGCCGGGCGTAACGAGCATCGATCCCGCGCTCAACCCGTTATTAAGAGCGCCGCACGGAATCCCGACGCCTGTGGCAGCTTCTATCTCCCCGATTCCAACCTGCCGGCGCGAGTTCGCGTTCACTCCAGCCGGGTGTTCCAGAAATCCGCCTGGGCTCGACAAGCCAGGCAGTGCTTCCCGCTTTGGCTCCTCCCGCCGCATCGTTCGCAGCGCGCCGGCGGTGAGCCGGCTGACCTTGGGACCGCCGCTTCCACGGCCGGTTGACGAGGCATCGGACGTGTAAGTATCCGCGTCACCCCCGGGGGCGCGCCGGCATCCCTGAGCGCCGCAAGCAGCGCCCGCGACGAGAGTTGGATACGCTGTCCCCAGATACTGTCCGACACTTCAACGACGAAAACGTGATCGGTTACCCCAACCGCGCGGCAGCCGGCCGAAGCATTCCGCCCCAACACAGCTTCGGCAATTCGGGGGAAAGCGTCCAGAAGCCGCGCGCGCTCGATGCCCTGCCTTATCGCAGGCTCCTCGAGCATCGTTCTCAGCAGCGAGCCAACCGATCGGTCTGCGCCCGCGTCGCTATTGCGGCGCCGCGTCAACCTGTTTCCATTCAACCGAGCCTCCGTTCACTGCGAGCAGGCGCGCGGAATCGACCAGCTGCCGGGGAACGCTCGCGATATCCGCCGAAGACACGAAAACCTGCGCGCGTTCGGGAATCTCACTTGCGACCGCACCGCGATGATGCGAGTCCAGCTCGGAGAAGATGTCGTCGAGCAGCAATATCGGTAATTCTCCGGCAGCGTCGCGCAGCCATTGGAGCTGCGCAAACTTGAGACTCACCACCGCCAGCCGGTGCTGACCGCGCGATCCGTATCCGGCGACAGACTGGCCGTCGAGAGTGATCGTCAGATCGTCGCGATGCGGCCCCAGCAGCGACTGCCCCGCTCCAATCTCGCGTCCGCGCAAGGCTTCCAGAGCTTCCAGCATCGACGCATTTTCCAGACCGGCGGCCGCTTCGATTGCGTAGCTGAATTCGAGTGACTCGCCCCCATTCCACAGTCGCTGAAAGAACTCCGCCGCGCATCGCGAAAGATGACTCACAAACTGTCTGCGTGAGTTCACTATCGGTCTCGCCAGTTCCGAGAGTTTCATGTCCCAGAATTCAAGTGAGCTAGACGCCCCGCCGCCCGTCATCTTGATTTCGCGCAGCAGCGCGTTTCGTTGCGTAACAACGTGGTTGTAGTCCATCAGATTTCGCAGATAAGTCTTATCAGCCTGCGATGCCGAGATGTCGAGAAACCGCCGGCGTAATGAAGGCGGCCCGATAAGCAGGTCCACGTCCTCCGGCGAGAAGTAGACAGCCTTCAACCTGCCTATGAATGTCGATAGGGGGGTCGGCTTTCCATCAACCGTCGCGCGGCGCGCGGTGCGACCGCGCCGTGGGCGGTCTGTAACGCCATCGCCGTCAAGCGCCGAGAACACCAGCTCCAGTCGGGTCTCGCCGTTTCGACCCGACACTTCCGACCGGACCCGGGCGAACGGCCGCCTGTCTCCAGCCGGCGAGTAAATGAGGTCCGCCAGCGGCCGCGTGGACCGGCCCCGGCCCGTTGCGAGCGTGAGAATCGACTCCAGCAGGTTGGATTTTCCCTGCGCGTTGGCGCCGACCACCAGAACGACGCCGGCTTCGAAGCTAAGCTCGACCGAACGCAGATTTCGGAAATCCTTCAATTCAAGGCGACGGCAATACATCCCTCGTGTTTACTTCCGGATTAAGTCCTGTATCAACCTGAACCGGCGTCTCGTCCCGATACACACCCCTCGAAACTCCACAGCCCGCAGTTTTGACAGGTAACTATTCTCCGCGACAATGCCTCAAGTTGCTACACTAGCGCGGAATCAAAGCCGTGAACGCCGTTTCACTATGTAGCCGCCGAACGCGACGGCCAGCAATACCGTCACAGCGGCGGCGATTAGGTAAAGCGCTGCCAGAATAAATGACACGACATTCCAGAAAACAGCCGCGGCAACGATGAAAGCGACCAGCGCCAGAGCCATGATTGCCAGTCCGATCCGAATCCATCGGATGATCTCTTTCAAATTCTCGAGTTGCTACCTTGGGGCACGGTCCGTATCCGCAGACTGAACGAAGGGCAGATTTGAACATGGCTACCATACGCATCGTAACCGACAGCACCGCCGGGATCACCGAAGCTCAAAAGGAAGAGCTCGGTATCGCGACCATTCCCCTTGTAGTGCGCTTTGGCTCCGACGCGTACCGCGACGGCGTCGACATATCCAGCGGCGAGTTCTACGAGCGGCTTGTAAACGAAAGCACTTTTCCCTCGACATCTCAACCCAGCGCCGGCGAGTTCCTTGAGCTCTATCGAGAGCTTGCCAAAGACGCCGACTCGATCATCTCGATTCATATCTCTTCCAAGCTGTCCGGAACCTGCGAATCGGCTCGCACCGCCATTCGAGAGGAGCTGGACGCTACCGTCGACGTGATCGATAGCCAAAGCGTCGCGGCGGGCCTTGGACATCTAGCCGTGGTCGCGGCGGAAATGGCGCGTCACGGGTCCGACCGCGACATCATCGTTCAGGCAATCAATAAGCTAGTTCCGAAAGTCCGGATAGGTTTCGCTCTGACCACGCTGGAATACTTGAAGCGCGGCGGGAGGATTGGGGGCGCTCAGGCGTTCGTGGGGTCTTTGCTCCGAATCAGGCCCGTTCTTCACGTTCACGACGGCCGTGTCGAACCGCTCGACCGCGCCCGCTCGGCCAGAAAGGCGGTCGACCGTCTGATTCGATACATCGACGACGAGTCGGACGGCAAGCTCGCCTATTGCGGCATCCTGCACGTCCGCAACGAGAGCGGCGCGGCGCATCTCAAGGATCTCGTGGCGTCGAGGTTTGACGTCGAACGTTGGTACGAGAGCGAGCTTAGCCCGGTTGTCGGCGCTCATGCCGGACCTGGCGTCGTCGGAGTGTGTTTTCCAGCCTCCGGCGATTAAGAGCCTGGGCGCCTGGACCTCACCGCGACCGGCGCTCGTACAGCTACCTGGCGCGGTTCAGATCGGCGATCACGACGGACGCCGGCGCTGATGGGTTTATCGCGATCCGCGACAGACGCATGAGATCCGCCGGAAAATGGATTCGCCCAAACCGCGTCGATAACGCGGCGGCGTAGTCCGCTCGAACAATAAGAACCTCGGTCTCGGGATCAAACGCTCCGAACGGGTACGCCAGGTAATCTACGCCGCCGAACTGCTCGAGGATTTGCTTCGACTCCACTACTTCCGCCTCGGCGGCGCCACGGTTAATGCGGAGAAGCGGGGGCAATTCAGCGTGGTTGATCGTATGCGACTGGACGCTCATGCCGGCGTCGACAAGCGTCCTGAAATCGTCCAGGCTCATGTGGTTCGGCTGCTTGTCGTCGAATCCCGGAAGCACGAAGAACGTGGCCGGAATTCGATGCTTGACGAGCACCGGCAGCGCTTCCGTGAGTTGACTCTCCCATCCGTCGTCGAACGTAAAGACGATGGGGTTCTCCGGCAGTGTCGCGCAGCAGGTTAGCGAGCGCACGAGCCGGGCCAGCGGGACCGGCGTGTAACCGGCCTGAATGAGTTCCACGATCTGGCTCTCGAACAGCCGTTGGTCCGGCACCTCGTGCATGTAGACGATCGGCACGTCCAGCCCGCCGGCGGGGTCATCCAGGTCGATTGCGTAGAGTGGCGCTACGGATTCGATCTGATCGCGTTCGTAACGGGAGAAAGCCATGTATTCCCGTCCAATGTCCCAAACTTCTACTTTCCCGGCATCGGACGATTCGACCCGGATTTCCAGAACGGCCTTGGCGAACCATTGAACCGAGCGGGAGCCTTTGCGGTGCCGTTCGGAAATCGGCGGGCCGAACCTCTCAAGCCCTCCGTGATTCCTCCAGTAGGTCAAAACCGGTTCCGTGACGTTGTGTTCCGTCTCGGGGAAAAACAGCCCATTGTGCGCGGGTTGCACGGGTTGGAATGGTAGGCGTATCGACTCGCCGGTCAATCGCCCGAGATATCGGCCGAGATCGGATACTCGCGTCGCTCCCAGCGGTTCGCTTGAACTCCGCCCGGCTCGCTCCAGCCGCGCCCGGTCGAAGTATTGCACCAGCGTGTCGCCCAGGTAGTACGGACGGCTGATCGCCTCGCCAAGCGACTCGGACCCGCCAAGTCTTTCGTGAATGCGGCGGAACTCGGTGGCCGTTTCATAGACCTGGCTCGCGTCCGTAGTCTCCTGGGCCAGCGCCGGCGAAACCGCAACGGCCAGTAACAGCCCGACGGACATAAGCGAAAATCGAACGAATAAAGTCCGCACGAGGACGAGCCTTTGCGCCGTAAGCTAGTAGCCTTGCGAGCGCGTCAGTGGACTACGTCGCCCTCGACAGGATCAACCCGAACATCCTGGTCCCGGACCCAGGCCAGCGCCGCGTCTATATTGCCTTGCTCGCCTTCCAGCTCGAGAACCACCCAGCCTACCTTCTCGGTCACCTCAGCCCGTCGAATGTTGCTGATCAGATCGAAGTCCCGGGAAACCCTGTAGATAATCGGTTCCTGAATCTTCGAAGTGGGATATGTGAATTTGATTCGCGCTCTTGCCATTGAGACCCGCCTTTCATAGGCATGATACCAACGGTGCGATCTTTCGGCGGCGAGCAGACTGGACCGCCTTCTACAAATCGCGGGTGCTGAAGCTTCGAATCGCCAGCGCGAACGCCGCGACGCAATAACCCACCGCATAGATCGCCATAAGCATGCTCGGCGGGTTTGCCAGCGCGAACGGACCGCCCGCGGCTCCGCCCGGCATTGGACTCGCGATGTCCGAAATCAACCGGGCGCTGGCCATTTCGAATATCGCCCTGCTCGGAATCACCAGGCTGCTTATGATCCCGATGTTGACCATTGCCGCGTTGTCGAGCACTGAGCCAAGCTGCTCGACGATGCCGCCAATCAGCCCCATCGCGAACAACGCAAAGATCAGGATTCCATTGGCGATCGTGGGCAACCGGGTCGTTCCCAGCAGAGCAAGCGACTGCACCACCCAGGCCGCCAGAAGCATCAGCAGGGGAGGCATGACCGGACTTGCCGGCACGTAGCCGGCGATGACGTACACAATCGCGATGACCGCCCCCGTGGATACGGCGACGAACGCGGCCAGCATCAGGCCGAGACCGAGGGCTTTGCCGATCAATATCTTCCAGCGAGCGACGGGCCGAGCCGCCAGGGCCGCCATCGTGCCGTTGCTCACGTCGGCCGAAACGGCCCCAACGGCGGTCAGGATGGCAAGCAACGCCGCAACGAAATTAAGCACCCACATGCCGCCGGAAAGCAGGAACCCCCCAAAGATTGCCTGTTCCGAGGGATCGACGGGGCCTTCCGACTTTAGCTCTTGAAACGCAAACCACACGCCCAGTCCAAACAGGATCAGAAATCCGGCCGTAAGCACTAGTCCCGCCAGCACGATCTTGCGGCGCACCGCTTCTCGCAAAGTCGCAAGAGCGATAGTCAGCACGTCTGCCCGGCCATTCGCCGCGAGGCTCTGGTTGGAGCGGTATTGGCAGCGCGCTTCATTTGTCTGTCGCCTCGACCATTTCCACAAACAGCTCTTCTAGGGAATTCGATTCAATCGATACCTGGTAGACATCCACACCCGCGTCGACGATCGCGCGAACTACGCGGGGGACCGCGGTTTCGTCAGTGACGTTGAAGACCAGCCGCCTCCCGCTTCGGACGTCAAAGTCCATGCCCGGAAGCAGCTCACGGACTTTGTCTTGCTCGAATTCACCCACTCGCACCGTCAAAACACTTTCTCCAAGCAGCTGCTCCAGCTTGCCTTGAGCGACTACCCGGCCCTTGCTGAGAATCGCCACCCGGTCGCATACCATTTCAACTTCGGACAGCAGATGCGAGTTAAGGAACACTGTCACGCCTTCGTTACGGAGTTCGCGGATCAGATCGCGGACCTCCCGGCGGCCTATGGGGTCGAGCGCCGACGTCGGCTCGTCGAGAAAAGCGATTTGTGGATCGCCTGCCAGCGCCTGCGCGATACCGATCCGCTGCAACATCCCTTTGGAGAACGTGCCGAGCCTCGAATCGGCCCGCGACGATAGCCCTACTCTCTCCAAGAGCGTCGACGTATTTTTGTTGGAAGCGGCGTGATGGTTCCCCGCAAGCCTCGCGTGGAACTCCAGAAACTCGGTAGCCGTCATCCAGTCGGGAAATCTAAACAGCTCCGGCAGGTATCCCGACGCCCCTTTGGCGCCGAGGCTTCCGGCCGGTTGCCCGAACACCGCCGCCGATCCCGAATCCGGTCGGGCCAGACCGACGAGAATCTTTACCAGAGTGGTCTTTCCCGCGCCGTTGGGGCCGAGCAAGCCGAATACCTCTCCGGCGTCGACCTTCATGTCCACTTCCGCGACCGCGACAACCTTGCCGTACGTCTTCGTCAAGTTTGAAACGGAGACCGCCGAGACGGAATCAGCCACTTTGCTTCGCTATCTCCAGCATCACGTCGCCGCCTAGGTTTCCGATCAGAATTCCAATCAGCCCGTCGCTCTCCCAGACTACGATCTCGCCAACGTCCAGCCCCTCTATCAAGACGGGCGGCGGCCCTTCGATTTCATCGGCGTTCCGAGCGGTGGGGATCAGGAATCCCAGCCAATCGGCCACGACCCGGAGTTGACCGCGAAACCGTGGAGGCAATACACGAAACTCCGCGAGTGTATCGGCCACAACAGGCAAGTTATCCGCCCCCTGCGGAGCGATTTCCGGAACCGCAATTTCCCCGTATACCAGATATTTCTCCCTGCCAGCCGGCGCTCTGCGTCCTTGCAGCGCAGTGAGCGCCGCCGCGTCCTCGGCGTACAAGGTCACCGCCGCCTCCCGCATCTCAAACCGATAGCTCACGGCGCCCGAACCGCCAAACCTTCCAACGGGCAGACCCTCGAGACGCATCGTCAGCGTGCCGGCGACAGGCCCCCATACGGCCCTGTACGGCTCGGATGAAATCCCTCCGGGACTTCTGGGCAGACTGCGCCGAATTCGCGGGTCGCCGGACCCGGCGGCCCGTAGCGAGGGCGCTGTTTCATATTCGATAGCGACCGCCTCGGAAGGGCTCAATCCCAGTCCCCGCAAGCCGGACTCAAAGATATCGCCGTCAATATGGACCACGGAAAAGGGGCGCTCCCTAAATCGCAGCAGAACGTCTTGCGCAAACCCTCGGACCGCGGGCGAAATGACAAGCAGCGCGATAAACACCGCAAGCGCCGCAAGCGGCACGCCGATGGAAACTGTGGTCCGGGCAGCCGGCCTCGTCACCGGCCCCAAGCCCCCCATCGGGATTCCGAATTAGCTTGAATAAACGTCACGCCAAACCTCCGCTGCCGTTCGGACCCCGGCGGTTGTTGAACCCATCCAGACCACGACAGTTGCTTAGTCCGTCCGGCCCGCGGCAGTTGCTTAAGCCGCGTGGAGACCGCCGCTGCGCCTGGTCGACCGGCCATTTGCAACAACTTTCCCTTCCAGGAATACACAGCTTCACAATCCCAACTACAAAACGCGAATAAGCGCCACCACGTAACGCCCCTGATTTACCCGAAAGCCGAAATGATCTGCTTTCATCGCGGCGCAGTCCATCGGCTCCCATGCTAGTATCCGCCGCCGCTCCGGCAGCGTTCCGGTGACGTGCTGTTACGACCTGCAACCCTTTTTTGCGTGTGAATGTGAACCGCCGTCCTAACATTCTCTGGTACTGCACCGACCAGCAGAGATACGACACTATCGCCGCCTTGGGTAACGCGTTCGTCAACACGCCGGCGATGGACTCTCTCGTCGAGCAAGGCGCCGCGTTCGCGAGCGCTTACTGCCAGAGTCCCATTTGCACGCCGAGTCGCGCCAGCTTTCTAACCGGCATGTATCCCAGCGCCGTGGGCGCCAACAAAAACGGCGTGGAGTTCTTCCCCGAACGATATCCCCTCATCACCAAGACCCTCGCGGACCTCGGCTGGGAGTGCGGACTGGTTGGCAAGCTTCACCTCGCCACGGCTGCCGGGGGCGTCGAGCCCCGCGTCGAAGACGGCTACTCGTACATCAGGTACAGTCACGCCCCGCGTGACGATTGGCTGGATGGTCACGATTACGTCGAATGGCTCCGCGCCAGAGGCATCGATCTCGATTCCATGCTCTCCGACGCGGCCAACGTGCCGGCCGAGCATCACCAGACGACCTGGTGCTCGGACATGGCGATAGAGTTCATCGAGCGCCCACGCAACGGTCCGTGGCTGCTCAGCGTCAATCCCTACTACCCGCATCCGCCGTTCAACCCGCCCCAATCGTATTTGGAGCGGCTCGACGTGGAATCGATGCCCGGTCCTCTATTCCGCGAATCGGATTTGACCAACCAGTCGAAGTTGACGGCGGCGGGAGTGGATTTCCAGTCCACGCCGTCGACGCCCCGGGAGATGGATGCGAAGGCCCAAAAGGCGCGGTACTACGCGATGATCGAGCTTGTCGATGACCAGCTAGCTCGTATCCTGCGCGCGATAGACCAGTCGGGCGAAACGGAGAACACGCTGATCATATTGAGCAGCGACCACGGCGAGGCTCTCGGCGATCACGGCCTGATCTTCAAGGGATGCCGTTTCTTCGAAGGCCTTGCTCGCGTTCCCCTGATCTTCTGCTGGCCCGGAACCGTCCAGTCAGGACTCCGCAGCGACGCGCTTGTGGAGCTGACCGACATCGTGCCCACGATATTGGAAATCGCGGGACTGCCAGTTCCTGAACGTATGCACGGCGAGTCGTTGCTGCCCCTCTTGCTGGGACACGCTCTTCCCGACAGGCGCCGCGATCACGTTCGGTGCGAATACTACGACGCCGTCGACCTGCCCGACCATACCTACGCCACGATGTTTCGCGACAATCGTTGGAAGCTAGTCATTTACCACGGCAAGGGCGTTGGGGAGTTATACGATCTGAAAAACGATCCGGATGAATTCGAGAATCTGTGGGATGCTCCCACAGCCCGCGACGTTAAGGCCGACCTGCTGTTGCGGAGCTACGACGCGGCTGTCAGGTCAATGAATCACGGTCCGGAGCGCGTCGCGGCCATCTGAGCGGCCAGAGCCTTTCAGGCCCGGCTGTCACTCGTCTCCGAACCCGCCGGATCGCCAGTCCTCGATGGTCTGTTTAGCGTGATCGAACGCCAGGTTTTCGGGGATCGCTTCCGCCGGAAAGTACCTGACGGCCGTAGTCTCATCCCCCGGTCTTGGCTCGCCTAGGGGTACGGCGGCGTACGCCAGCGTCAGCGTGTTGACCATTTCCTCGCCTGGATAGCTTTCGACGTAGACGTCGATCAGCCCCTTTAGCTTGATCTCGATTCCGGCCTCTTCCAAAACCTCCCGACGCGCGCCGTCTTCGGGATGTTCTCCATCTTCAAGAAACCCGCCCGGAATGTCCCAATAGCCGAAGTAAGGCTCAATGCTGCGCTTCACGAGCAGAATCCTGCCCTGCTCGGCCACGACCGCCTCGGCGCATGGTTTGGAAGCGATGTAGTCAGGCCGGTCGCATTCTCCGCATTTCAACCGGACCGGCGATCCGCCGCCTGTAACCCGCATCTTCCCGCCGCAATAACGGCAAAAGCCCCTCCCGAACGGCGGTTGTGGACCCGGCGGGCCGCTCAATTTTGAGACCTGGGGCGCCAACCGCGGCCCCGCGTCGACGCTGGAAGGCCTACCGCTCTAGGTCGGCGCAATTGCGGTGTAGAAAGGCTCGGCAAACTCGCGGTCAATCGGCGCGCCCACCTCTTCGATGGCGCGATGATTTCGCAGATGGTCGTATCCGACGTGCCGGATTTCGACCGTCCAAGCTCCATGCCGGTCATCGAGCACCAGATACGTCGCGCGGCCCGGGCGGCCTTCGTACGAGCGACCCACCGATCCCGCATTCGCTATCAGTGTGCCGTCAATCATGCGGGCGAACGACTTATGCGTGTGACCGCCGATTACGGCGCGGGCATCAGCCCCCCGCGTTAACTCAAGCAGTCGACCGTCGCCGTCCTCCTCGATCAAGCCCTCTTCGTCGCTCCGTGGCGTACCGTGGAAGATACTCAACCGCCCCGCGCCGGCGTGGCTCTCGATGGTGATGCTTGGCGGAAGAGCGCCGAGAGATTCCACCAGCTCGCGACCCAACTCTTCACGGGTCCACGCGACGATCTTTCCCACTCCGGTCTCAGGATCGAGACTCCCCGCAGCCGCAAGCTCATCGAAATCAGCGATCATTCTGTCGGTGTTGCCCCGCACACTCACCCACCCGTTTTGCTGGAGCATCGTGACGCATTGACGCGGATGCGGCCCAAACAGAGCCAGGTCGCCTGCCGCGTAGACTTCCTCGAGACCCGCGGACTCGAGGTCCCGCGCAACAGCTTCCAGCGCGGCCATATTTCCGTGAATATCGGAGATTATCGCGATTCGCATGAGGTAAGGCTCCACGGAACGACTTGCATGAACCGTTCCACCGTCTGAGCGTACCAAACCGCCGCCCGTGAATCGAGAACGTGTCGGCGCTTGCCCTGTTCCATGCGCTATATTCCGAGTTCAAGTCAGGTCGCGCCCGTACCGGAGTCTCACGTGGATTGGCCCCAATTCGTTCCGATGCAGCAGGAATTCGACGCCCGTGAAGTAGCTGACCTCGAAGGTGAGCTGGTCGAGGGCATACGAGCCGGTCTGGCGGGAAGCCGGACGAAGCCGGGCGAGAGCGTGGCGGTCGGCGCGGGAAGCCGCGGCGTCTCGCCAATTCAACAGGTCACGATGACCATGGTCCGCGAGCTCAAATCCCGCGGGCTCCGCCCGTTCATAGTGCCCGCCATGGGCAGCCACGGCGGCGGGACGGCTGACGGTCAGCGGCACGTGCTGGCCGAGCGCGGAATAACCGAATCGGATGTCGGCGCGCCCGTCCACGCCACAATGGAAACTCACCTTCTGGGAACGACTCCCGGCGGGGTCGACGTACATTTGGACCTCAACGCGTTTCGCGCCGATCACGTCGTCATCATCGCTCGCGTCAAACCGCACACGAGCTTCCGCGCCGACATCGAAAGCGGACTTTGCAAGATGCTTGCCGTCGGTCTGGGTAAGCGAGCGGGGGCGGCCAGCATCCACGAGTCAGGCCTTGCCGAGACAATCCCGGAGGCGGCCAGCGTCATCATAGATTCCGGCAAGCTGCTGTTCGGCGTAGCTCTAGTGGAGAACGCCTTCGATCGACCATACTTGGCGCGGATTTGCGCACCGGGCGAATTTCACCAGGCGGACCGCGAGCTATTGATCGAGGCCAAGCGCATACTGCCCCGCATCCCGACCGATCAGCTTGATCTACTTATCGTCGACGAGATCGGCAAGGATATATCGGGCACGGGCATGGACACGAATGTGATCGGAATGTGGCGTCGAATTGGCGGAGAGCGAACGCCGGATTACGGATTCCTGTCTGTTCTCAGACTACGCCGGACATCCGACGGCAACGCGGTGGGGATCGGTCTCGCCGACTTCACCACACAGACCGTCGTCGACGCAATCGACCGGGAGCAGACATACGTAAACGCGCTCACGGCCCTTGCGCCGCTCATGGTGCGGATTCCCCTGACAATGGCAAACGACCGCGATTGCCTGGAAGGCGCGATTGCCCTCGCCCAACGCATGGCCGGACCCGATCTCCGTCTCGGTCGAATCAAAAACACGCTGGAGCTTGAAAGCTTTTCAGTCACGCCGCCCGTCGCCGAAGAAATGCGCCTGGCGGATGCCGCGCTGCCGGCGGGCGATCCGGCCCCGTTGCGATTCGACTCGCACGGCGACTTGGTCGATATCGACCCTTGATTATTTCCGTCGGCCTTGGGGCGTGAGCCGGCGGCTGATCGAATAGTGTTCTCGAACAGGTCCGTCAACACACCCTCCCCACCGCTGTATCACGTGCTGGCGGGCGCCTGGATTTACTTCGTATTCGGGCTGGCCGTCACTGCTCTTGGGCCGACTCTTCAGCCGATTCGCGAGTCGTTCGGACTCGGTCTTGCCGAGCTCGGTCTTATATTTCCGTTCATGGCCGTCGGCTATGTCATCGCTTCGCTATTCGGTAGCCCGATGTCGGACAGCCGCGGACGCCGGCCTTTCATAGTCGCCGGCACTACGCTCATGGCGGCGGGTATCGGCGCGATACCGCTCGCGCCAACCTGGCCTCTTGTGCTCGCGGGCGCACTCTTTGCGGGACTTGGCATGGGCCTGTTCGACGGCCCCCTCAACGCGCTGATAGTCGACCACGCTCCCGACAACGCGGCCAGATGGCTCAATTTCCTGCACTTGTTTTTCGTCGTTGGCGCTCTGGCAGGCCCCGTTATGGTGGGGGTTGCACTCGCGGGCGACATCGACTGGCGGCTGATACACGGCGCGCTGGCGATCGCCGCGTTGACGACGCCGGTTCCCCTCGTCTTCATGCGAATGTCAAAGCCGGCTGTCAGCGAACCACGTACATTGACCACAATAAAAGACGGCGTCCTCCAGCCGGTCGTTCTTCTCATGATGGCCGTTCTTGCGCTTTACGTGGGTGTTGAGGTGGCGTTAGGCGGCTGGCTGCCAAGTTTTCTCGAGCTCGAACATGGCTTTTCGCGCGGGCTTGCGGGAGTCTCGGTATCGACCCTTTGGGGCGGAATGCTCGTTGGCCGGATCCTGGCGGGCTTTCTTCTCGGACGGATCAGCCCGCTGCCGCTCTTGGCGCTCTCGATGGCCGCGGCCTGCCCCCTGGCGCTAATCGCTTCACTTATCGACAATCCAGCCGCGAGTCTGATTGGCTTCGGGTTCGTTGGCGTGTTCGTAGCGGGGGCGTTCCCCATCGCGCTTTCGCAGGGAATATCGACTCAGAAGTCCACGAGAGGCGCTCTGGCCGGCTTCATGGTGGCCGCCGCCGGACTCGGAGCAATCGCGTTTCCACCCGTGGTCGGGGCCGTCGCCGGCCCGTTTGGCCTGCGCGCGGCGATGGCGATGACCGCCGCGCTGTGCGGTCTCGCGGCCATTGCGGTGCTGTGGGCTATGGTTTACGCCAGACGCCGCGTGGACGAATCGCGGCATCTTCCCGGTAATATCCACGACCCGGTTCCCGCCGCGGCGGCGGCGGGCGCGCAAACACTCGAACGGAGCAGAGGATGAACGCGGACAGCGATTTAGCCGTGTTCGCGGCGGTCGACTTCGGGGGCACCAGGATACGGAGCGCTATCGTCTTGTCGGACGGCGCCGTCGAAGGCTGGAACACCACCGAAACACCCCGTGGCCAGGGGCCTGCCGCCGTGCTCGAACGTGTTGCCGACAGCGTCCAAACGTCAATCGAATCTTCCAGCGTTGAAGCGGCCGATATCCGCGCGATGGGAGTCGCCGCCCCCGGCCCGCTCGACCACAAGACTGGAACGGTTCTGCACGCGCCAAACATCCCCGGCTTCGAGAACATCCACGTTGCCGGGCCTCTCGGCGACAGGCTCGGATTTCCAGTGTTTCTGGGCAACGACGCCAATCTCGCCGCGCTCGCCGAACACGCCTACGGCGCGGGCAAAGGCGTTAGCGACATGGTCTACGTGACGGTTAGCACGGGCGTCGGCGGAGGTGTACTGATCGGCGGCGAGCTTCTGCTGGGCGCGACCGGCAATGCCGGCGAGGTCGGACATACGACGGTCAATCTGTACGGCGACTACCACCAATGCGGAAACGTCGGATGCGTGGAGATGTATGCGTCGGGCGGCGGGATCGGCCAGCAGGCCGGCGCGGCTCTCGCCGCCGGCAGGCAGTCGTCCCTCGCAAATGCGTTCAACGAGCGGGGCCGCGTGACCGGAAGAGAGGTCGTAGACGCCGCGCGGCTTGGCGACGGCCTCGCCGTCGAGATGGTAGACCAGGCCGTAGAGGCCCTCGCGGCCGGAGTTCTAAGTTTCGTCCACGTGCTGAATCCGGAGCTGGTCATAATAGGCGGCGGCGTCGCCAACGCGGGCGATATCCTCTTCAAGCCTCTGCGCAAGATCGTGTACGAACGGGCGCTTCGGGGATTCAGGGAAAACCTCAGAATCGAGCCGTGGACGCTCGGCGAAAGCGTCGGTATCCTCGGGGCCGCCGAGTGGGCGCGCCGCAACCTGCGCGAGCTGACCGGATCCGCCTGAAAGCCAGCCTATTCAGGCCGCTCGACAATCGCGTCGTCGAACACCAGATAACCGCCCAGCGGCGAGGCCCATACGCCGGTGACGTAGGGCTGGATCATATAAGCCTTGCCCCCCTCGGCAATTGGAATGCCGGGCGATTCAGCGTCGAGAATCGCCTGCGCTTTCGCGTAGGCCTCTCGCCTCGATTGCGGGTCAGCCGTGAAGTCTGCCGTCTCGACAAGAGAGTCGTATTCGGCATTTGACCAGCCCGACCGCAACGCGTCCTCACCCGAGTGCCACAGCGCGTTATGCCAGCTTTCCGGGTCCAGATAATCGGAATCCCAACCCGACCGGTACATATCGAAGTCCCCGGGCGACTCGGAGAAATCCAGGTATTTTCTCCACTCCATAACGTCGAGACCGACTTCCACCCCAAGCACGTCCGACCACCGCGCCACCAGATGCGACGCCAGTCGCTCCCATTGACTCGTACGGTGGTACGAGAGCTTTACCGGCGGAAAACCCGCACCGCCCGGATATCCGGCCTCCGCGAGAAGCCTGCGAGCTTCAGCCGCGGCCTCCTCGGGCGATCCGGGAGGCTGACCCCAGCGGCCTGACAAGGCTCTTGGAACGAGACTCCGGGAAGGTTGCTCGGCTCCGGAAAAGGCGGGGCCGCCGATAGTCGTTCGGTCTATGGCCAGAGAAAACGCCCTGCGGACCCGCGCGTCGGTCCAGGGCGGCTTGCGAGTGTTGAAAACCAGAAACCAGTTCTCGGCCGTAGGGAAAACTTCCGTATTCGCGACAAGGTCGCCGCTGTCACGTAGCAAAGCCTGCCACTCCCCACCGTCCAGCTCGACGACGTCCGCAACCTGATTGCGGAAGAGCGGAATGACGGCTTCCTCGGGGTCCACAATCTTCACGCGAATCTCGTCGAAACGAGGACGCGAGGAGTCCCAGTAATGGGGGTTCGGAACGAGCTTCATGCTTTCGCCGTGGAACCATTCGACCAACCGGTACGGGCCGTTCGTGTCGATATGCGAGGCCTCCGTCCAGCGATTCCACCATCCTTCGATGGACTCTCTCGGGAGCGGCATGAACGTCCACGTGGCGGTGCGAGCGAGAAAGGACATCGACGGCCGGTTGAGATCCACTCTCAACTCTCCGGATGTCACCGCCCTGACGGCGACCTCGGAGTCGTCTTCGGCATCCCCCTCGGCAAAGCGCCGGGCTCCGGCAATCGGGTAGAGCAGACGCGCGTTGTTCGCGGCCACCGCCGGATCGAGGTTACGGGTCCAGCCGTATCTGAAGTCTCTGGCTATCAAGCGCTTTCCCGATTGCCACTTGGCTTCCGATCGCAGCCGGAAGCGAAACGTCCGCCCGTCGCCGGAAATGGTCCACGATTCCGCCGCCGCCGGCGCCACGACCCCGTCGCGCGACACTTTCGTAAGCGGTTCGAACAGGAGATTGACGATGGTGAGCGATCCCGCTCCCGACGCGGTTGCGGGATCGATGCTGCCTGGCTCGGTCATTACCAGTTGCAAAGTCCGTTTGGGGGATTCGCCCGGAACTTCGACTTCAGGCAGCGGCCCGCAGGCGGCGGCCAGTATCGCCGCAACCGCGGCGACAAGCATCAGTAACGACGCCCTGCTTGCGCATCGACTTTTCAACATGGAGCTTCGCGCGCGCTGGGAATCACTCGGCTATCCATACGGAAGACATCCATTCCTGAGTGCTGGCCGGTATCCGCAATCCGCGAACGCTCGGTCTGACCAGGAGGTGATCGACCGAAAACCAAAACGGGACTATCGGAGCTTCGTCGACGACGATCGACTCGACACGCGCATAGAGACTCAGCCTTTGATCCCGATCGATTTCCGCTCGAGCGGTTTCCAGAAGGCCGTCGACTTCCGGATTCGAATAGACCGACACATTTTCAGCGCTTAGCGAGTGAAACAGCAGGTCGAGAAAATTGTGCGGATCGGGATAGTCCGCGCCCCATCCCAGCGAATACATCTGGAACTCACTCATGTCCCCATATACCTGATCGAGAAAGCTCGACCACTCAAGCGTCTGGACGGCGATGTCCACCCCCAGGTTTTCACGGATCAAAAACAGTGACGCCTCTATGTGACCCGGCAGCAGCAATCCACCTCCCGCGACCAGCATTGTGATATCCGGCAGGGCGTCGGCGGACCCGTACGTCGATTTTGCGAGCTCGGCGCGGGCGCCGGCGGGGTCGTAGTCGAGCGCCGTGCGCGAAGGATCATGCCCCGGGAATCCTTCCGGCAGGACTCCGTTGGCCTGCTTCTGATGGCCGCGCAGGGTCACGCGCGTTATCTTCCCGACGTCTATCGCCTTGGCAAAGGCGCGGCGTACGTGAACGTCGTCGAAAGGCGGGACTCCGGCGTTGAAACCGACGTAGAACAGGGAAGACTGCGGGGCGCGCTGGTAGTGGGCCGTCAAGGGGTCGTTCGAATCGCGAAATCTCTCAACGTCGCCCCGGTAGATTTGAACGATGTCGAGTTCACCCGTCTCGTATCGCAATAGCGCCTCGGATCCCCCGATCAGGGCGACCCGAACGCTCGAAAGTCGCGGCGGCGAGTGATAGTTGCCGTTCCTTTCAAGCACGATCTCCTCACCAGACTGCCACGCCGCGAGCTTGAACGGCCCGCTCGAATTCGGCGAGCGGAACCATTCGGGTTCGGCGGTCTCGTCGGCGTCGACGACAAACGAGACCGGGTGGCTAAGCTGATACAGGAAATACGCCGAGGGTCTGACCAGACGAATTTCGATAGTTTCCGAATCCACAATTCGGACTCCGGTCAAACGCGAGGCCGATCCTTCCGCGAACGCGCGAGCCCCCTCTATGTCGCCCAGGTACGTGAGCGCCGTCTGGGACTCGGTTTGCGGTGAAAGCGCGCGAGCAAACGACGACTGCACGTCGTCCGCTTGCAGAGCCTTACCGTCCGCGAACTTCAGCGACGGGCGTAAGTCAAACATGAAAACGCCTCCATCGCCCAGCACTTCCCAGCTCGCGGCCAGGTCGGCCACAACGTTGAGTTCCGAATCGAGCTTGACCAGCCCCGCAAAAAGCTCGACGGCATACAGAGAGGACCCGGTGTCGCGCACTAGCGCCGGATCAAGAGTTACCGGACGCGATCCGGCAATGCGTAAAACCTGGGCCGGGGCCGGATTTTCACGCGGCGCCGCCATTTCGCCGGCCGCCGCAAAATTGCCGCCTTGCGCATACGAATACCCGCTATGCGCCGCCCCGCCTTCGGTACAGCCGACGACGACCGCCAGCGCCGCGGCCAGCAAAGCCAAAAAGAACCGCGAGATGCTATTCACTCCCCAGGGGATCAAGGGGCTTCGGTTATCTGACGTTACTCTCGCGACTGCCTTCCGCCGCCGGCTCCGCGCCGACGGCGCTTGAGCGGGCGATCGCTTCCTCGGCTCTCTTGAGGATTCCGATGTCACCTTCGAAGTGCGCGGCTCGTCTGGCGCTCTCGGGGTGGAACCACTTGCATTCCAGATGCTCCTTGGGATTGTGCTGCAATTTCCCGCTCATGACCGCCATCAGGTAGTGATCGACCCGCTTCGACAATTGGGAGCCATTGGCTCTGAACCGGTATCGCACGTCACCCAGATGGCAAACTATCCGCGTCGAAAGGCCTGTTTCCTCGAATATCTCCCGACGTGCGGCTTCCTCAGAACTTTCGCCGGACTCCGGGCGTCCCTTGGGCAACACCCAATGACCGGCAAAGCTCCGGCACATCGCGACTTGGGGGCCTTGCGCCGACATTCGGAACGGCACGCCGCCGGCCGAATAAAGGCGCTTGGCAGCCTTTCTGCTGACGGGCCAGTTGCGAACCACCATGCGAATGTCTCCCGATTCCGCAGCTGAGCGGTGGTCATTGAGCGGCAACCTACCTATGCTAGCGTAGGCTTCCAAACGCTTCGAGGTGAAGTCAAGTCCCGTTGTCCTCCGGCGAATTCATCCTTGCCATTGATCAGGGCACGACCGGCACGACCTGCTTGCTCGTGGACCGCTCCGGGGGCGTCAGGTCGCGCGGATACGCCCCCGTTAGCTGCGCATACCCCGCCGATGGTTGGGTAGAGCAGGACGCCCGCGAGCTGTGGAAGTCGGTGCTTCAGGCCGCCGCCCAGGCCCTGGGATCACACAAGTCCGCGCTGGCCGCAATCGGCATCGCCAATCAACGCGAGACCACCATCCTGTGGGACTCCGCCACGGGGGAGCCGCTCGCGCCCGCCATAGTCTGGCAGGACCGCCGCACTACGCCGATATGCCGCGACCTTGAGGAGCAGGGTCACGCGGGCTACATCAGGTCCACGACCGGTCTGGTTCTCGATCCCTACTTCTCGGCGGTCAAGGTCCGCTGGCTGCTGGAGTCGGAGGACCGCCTTGCAAATCTAGCGAAGTCCGGGCGTCTGAAATTCGGGACAGTCGATTCGTGGCTCGTTTGGAATCTTACCGGCAGAGAATCGCACGTCACCGACCTGTCGAACGCGTCGCGGACCATGCTGTGCGACATCGAGCGCGTCGCGTGGAGCGACGAGCTGCTTTCTATCTTCGACATTCCGCGGGCGGTTCTGCCCGAAATCGTCCCGACGAGCGGTCGCGCGGCGGTTACCGGCGATATCGACGGAATTCCCGCTGGGGTTCCGATTGCCGGACTGGCGGGCGATCAACACGCGGCGCTCTTCGGGCAAGCTTGTTTCGAACCGGGCATGTTGAAGGTGACCTACGGGACCGGATGCTTTCTCCTGGCCAACGCGGGCGGCGAAGTTCGCCGCCCAAAAAGCTCCTTGCTTGAGACCGTCGCCTGGCAGATCGGCTCCGAAACGGAATACGCGATCGAAGGCAGCGTTTTCATAGGTGGGGCCGTTGTCCAATGGCTTCGCGACGACCTTCGGATCATCGACTCGTCGGAAGATTCGGAGCGCCTGGCCTCCGAGGTCGACGATACCGCCGGAGTCATGTTCGTACCCGCGTTCGTCGGCCTTGGCGCGCCTTACTGGAACCCGCGGGCGCGGGGGCTAATAGCCGGTCTCACTCGCAACGCGACCCGGGCGCACGTCGCCAGAGCCGCGTTGGAGTCAATCGCGCACCAGGTCACGGACGTCGCCGAGACGATGGCGCTGGAAACCGACCTGGCGGTTGACGACGTTCGAGTTGACGGCGGCGCGTCCGGGAACAATCTCCTTATGCAGATGCAGTCCGATCTTCTGGACACACGGGTGCTGCGGCCAACCACCACCGAGACGACCGCCCTCGGCGCCGCATTCCTGGCAGGCTTGTCGACCGGATTCTGGAACTCCAAAGAGGAACTGAGCTCGACCTGGCGGCTCGACAGGGAGTTCGTTCCCTCCGGCGGTCAAGACGTCGCCCGAAGGCGGCGCGACTGGCGAAAGGCCGTTGCAAGATCGCTCGACTGGGCCGACGCTTGATCCACCTTCGATCCCAATGGACCGCCACATACCGGGGGCCTCGTCGCAAAAAACGGGCTTCCGGCGGAGCTGGTCACCGCAAAGCCCCCTGAACCGCTATCCTTTCTGGCGCCGCGTCTGTACAGAATGGAGCAGCAAAAGTGTCCAAAGTTCGCCTGGGACTGGTTGGTTGCGGCAACATGGCCAAGCAGCACGCCTCTCGCTTCAACATGCTCGGGGATCGGGTGGTTTTGACAGCCGCCGTTGACTACAACATCGAGAGCGCCGAGGCGGTCTGCGCCGAATTCGACGGATGCCGCGCATTCACCGATTACAAGGACATCGTGGGCAGCGTCGACGCCGTTCTCATCGCGGTGCCTCACCATTACCATCATGAGAGCGCGAAGTTCTTCCTGGAGGCCGGCACGCACGTACTACTCGAAAAACCGATGGCGAACACCGACGAAAAGTGTGTTGATCTGGTCAAAACAGCCGAGAAAGCCGAAGGCGTTTTTATGATCGCCTACATCATGCGCTACCACCCTCTGGTCGCGCGCATGAAGGAGCTGCTCGACGCGAAGCTCTACGGTGAAGTCTTTCAGATGTCCATCTGGACGGAGCAGCTAACACAGTTCGGACCGGACCACTGGCGCGCTTCCGCCAGGAACCTCGGGGGCGGGGAATTCATGAGTCACGGATGTCACTACGTGGACATCCTGCTCTGGTTTCTGGGCCGGCCGATCCGCGGCGTCCACCTGGGGACCAACTTCGGCACTCCGTGGATGGAGAAGGACGGCACCAGCAACGCCGTGATCGAGTTTGAGGGCGGGCGGCTCGGCTATCACTTCGGCACGTGGGGCGCCCGGGGGACGAAGCTCGGCTACTCCTTCCAGGCTCACTGCACCGAAGGGATGCTCGAGATCGACTTCCAGAGCGGCAAGCTTTTGGGTCACAAGAACGTGCGCGGTGAGACCGTTCGAGACGACACCGAGACGCTGATGAACGTCGAGGGGCGCAAGTTTACGCATAACGAGCTCGCCCACTTCCTGGATTGCATCGAAACGGGCGCAACGCCGCTTACCGACGCCCCGGGCAGCCTGCAGGGCCTGCGACTGATATGGCGGCTCTACGACGCCGAGGAAAAAGGCGGCATGGCCGACTTGCGCGGACTCGGAATCGACGAATACCAGGGCGTGTAACCGGAGTCCGATTCCAGGGCATCCCCCGAAACGTCAAGTCGAGAAGCTCGCTCAGGCGGCGCGCCGCTGCCGATGTTCCGCGAACGGGCATAATAAGACCCTGGCGGACATTACCAAATCGGGGAAGCGCCAAAATATGGGGCTAACGTCTAGGGAACGAGTGGACCGGGCGATACGATCAGGCTACGACGACGCCCACCAGTTGCCGGACCGAGTCCCGACGTTTTGCCAGCTCTCGATCGGCTATTACTTCATCAATTCGGGCCTGGACCCGTTCGACATCTGGTATCGATCCGAGAGCTTCGCAGAAGCTCTGGTCGGGATGCAGCGGCGAGTCGGGTCCGACGGCATCCTCGTCAATCTCCCGGGGCGCGACCCGGACTTCGAGAACTACGTCGACCGCCTCGAAAGAGGCGAACGCGAGGACGTTGTCTGGTGGAAGAACGGAAACTACACGCGGATTCCGCACGACGACAACCCGCATTACTTCCTGGGGAACGGCGACCGCTACTTTCCCACGTTCGAAGAGCTCGATCCCGAAACGCTCTATTACGTCGAACCTTGGGATCTGAGCGACGTGACCTATCCCTTCACCTGGGGATTCGACGAGGAACCGCGCCCGTTCGATTCATTCTTCGATCCCTTCCACCACGACACGCTGAAATCGGTCATTGAGAAAGCCGGCGATAGCGCGTCGGTTCACGCGGAGATATTTTCACCCTACGCTCAGTTTCTGGAGCTGCTGAATTTTCAGAACGGCCTGATGGCGATGATCCTCGATCCGGGCAAAGTACATGCCTGTCTGGAACGTTTGACCCTCGGAGCGGCCGATTTGGGGAAGCTGCACGCCGCGTGCGGTCCGGACGCTTTGCTGATATCCGACGCGTTCGCCGGCGGAGGGTTCATATCGAGAAAGCACTACACCGACTTCGTGCTGCCGTATGAGCGGCGGGTCGTCGAGGCTATTCACGCCGACTATCCCGACCTGCCAATCTACACGCACACCTGCGGCGATATAGGCGACCGGCTCGACCTGATGCTGGAGACCGGCATCCAGGGAATCGATACACTCGACCCGCCGCCGCTCGGCACCGTGGAGCTTCAAGACGCCAAAGACTTGCTAAAGGGCAAGGCGTTCATCAAAGGCAACATGGACCCGGTCAGCACGCTGCTGCTGGGTACTCAGGACGACGTGCGCAACGAGGCCCGCCGTCGATTAGCGATAGGCAAGGAAGGGGGCGGCTACATATTGAGCACGGCGTGCTCGGTAGCGCCGCTCACGCCGCCGGTCAACGTCGAGACGCTGGCCCAGGTCACGGAATCCGAAGGCGCCTACTAGCGTAAAACCGCCCGAACCGAACACCTGGGTTCCAAACGATTCGATAAAGAGCGCGTTCGGCTATGCGAGATCAACTCCGCCAGACCGCCTCGCCGCCGACAAGGGTCATCACTGGTTCGAGGCCGGCGTCGAGAATCGCGATATCCGCGTTCTTCCCGCGGACCAGGCTGCCGGTGACTCCGTCGATTCCCACCGAACGGGCCGGAGTCAGACTCGCCATCTCCACGGCTTGCGCAAGCGGCGCGCCCAGCATACTTACAGCGTTGCGCGCGGCCTGATCCATCGATAGCAGACTGCCCGCCAGATTGCCGGCGGGTATTCGGGCCGCGCCCCCGGATATCTCGATCGTATAGCCCGACCATTCGTATCGACCGTCGGCATACCCGGACAATACCGTCGAGTCGGTCGCCAGAATCACGCCTTCCGGTCCTTTGAGTGCGAGCAGCAGTGAGGCCGCCGCTGGATGAACGTGAAGCCCATCCAATATAAGTTCGGCCCGCACTTCGCCCCTCGCCAGGACTCCGCCAAGAATCCCCGGATCGCGATGGTGGAAGCCCGTCATTGCATTGAAACAATGAGTGGCCCGGCGAACGCCAGCCTCGACCGCGCGCACCGCGTCTTCGTAAGTCCCGGCGCAATGCCCGAGCGAGGGGATTATTCCCTCAGCTATGAGCGCTTCGGCGACAGCCGCACGCTCTCCCTGGCAGGCAGCCGTCATGACAACCGGCAATTCTCCGGCGGCGCTCTTGAGGTTCGAGACTTCGCCCCGGTCAAACGCGCGGAATACTTCCGGATCGAACATCCCTGGCATCGCGGGGTCCAGATACGGCCCCTCGACGTGGACGCCATAGACAGAGGCGCCCGTGGTCTCAGCCACGGCTACTTGCGCCACCGCTTCCTTCAGTTCGCCGACCGGGCGGGCTATCAGCGTTGGGAAAAAGCCTGTAACTCCGTGCCTCGCCAGCTCGGCCGACATGCCTCGAACGGCTGCCGCGCCGTTCATCGCATCATTACTATTAAACCCGTGCGTGTGAGTATCGATAAACCCAGGTGAAACGTACCGTCCGCACGCATCGATTCTCGTCGCGCCAGTCGGGAGCGCGGCGCGGCAGTCCGACACTTCCAGTATCCGGCCATCCCCAATCACAACCGTGCCGCCGGCGATGCGTCCCGACGGCGCCAGTACCGCGCCGCCGGTAATA
The DNA here is from genome assembly GCA_965218195.1 of Chloroflexota bacterium. Classification (GTDB taxonomy): domain Bacteria; phylum Chloroflexota; class UBA11872; order UBA11872; family VXNJ01; genus JAPOVO01. The sequence continues at coordinate 1,883,084 of OZ244593.1, read as the reverse complement.
AAGGTGGGCAACGCCTCTCCTCTATCCATTAGTCTCGTTCAGCGAGGCTGCGGCGCTGGATTGCCCGTCGGCCCCGCCGCCGGGTGAGATCAAATAGGCCAGAAAACCTTGATTGTCCGCGTGCCGCTCGGTCAGGCGGCCGCGAGCTGCGCCGCGAATTCCTTGTTCGACTCAAACGGGCCGAGCACCGCAAGCTTGTAGTTGCTGGAATCGAACATCCGCTCCGCGACTCTGCGCACATCATCCAACGTGGTCGCGTTGATGCTCTCCAGCACCTCCGCGACCGTCACTATCCGCCCTACCAGAGCCTCTTGCCGGCCAATCCATGAACTCACGCCGCGGGTATCCTCCATTCCGAGGACGAGCCGCCCCTTCAGATACTCCCGGGCCCGATTCAATTCATCCAGCGTTACCGTTTCGGCAAAGCGCCCCAACTCGGTGAGTACGGCGTCGACGGCTGAGGTGGCGCGTTGCGGACTGACTCCCGCGTAGACTCCAAAAAGGCCCTGGTCGGAATACGACTGCGAAAACGACTGGACCGCGTAAGCCAGCGCGAGCTCTTCCCGAATCCTCTGAAACAACCTGCTGCTCATTCCGCCACCAAGAATCCCGTTGACGAGCGACAGCGTCCAGCGATCAGAGTCTTCATAGGCTATGCCGGGCATCGTAAGGCACAGGTTGGCTTGCTCAATATCGCGGTGCTCATTCAGCACCGCGTTGCCCGATGCAAGCCCCTGCGTAGTGTTCCTGAGTTGCATCGACCGGCCGCTCCCCCAGCCGCCAAGGAATTTCTCGACGATCGCGACTGCCTCGCCATGCGACATCTTCCCGGCGACGCAGGCCACTCCCGCATGTGGCGCATATTCGCGCGAGATGTGCCCGACAAGATCGTCTCTGGTCAGGGATTCCAGACTCTCACGCCGGCCGCCTATGTCGCGTCCGAGCGGATGACCGGGGAAGGTGACCTCCTCCGCCAGCATCGATATTCGCGAATGCGGATCATCTCGCGTCATATCAAGCTCTTCGAGGATTACCTTGCGTTCCTTTTCAAACTCGTCGGCGTCGAGAATCGGCTCCCGAACGAGTGAGCAGACAACGTCTGCGGCCAGCTCCAGCTTTGGAGCCGGGACCCGCGCCCAGTAGTGAACTATCTCCTGCCCCGTGGCTGCGTTAAGGTGTCCGCCGACTCCCTCGACCGCTTCACTGATTTTCCGAGCCGAAGGCCAGCTCCTGGTCCCCTTGAACAGCATGTGTTCGACATAGTGGGAAATTCCCGCACTCGCGTCGCTCTCGTACCTCGAACCGGTCGCAAAATAGATCGAGAACGAGATGGCCATGGTGTGCGGCAAGGTCACCGAAACGACGCGAAGTCCATTGTCGAGAGTCGTCATCTCATAGGAATCGACTGGACTTGCGTAAGCCACACTCATTATCGTCGCCTCTGAGGAAGGGGGATTTCGTCGTAGTGCATCCAACAACCCTTTACGTCGCGCCGGTTACCGTACGAAGCGTACGAACGCACTCTTGCAAGTGTCAATACAAAGGGTGCGCCGGCGCTTCCGCATTCGGACGTTCGATTGCCATTGCGCATCCTTAGCATCGGCGACCCCAAGCTCCGGGGACGCGCCGCGCGGGTCGAAAGCCTCGGCGCGCGAGAAACCGAACTGTTCGAGGCAATGATCTCGACCATGCGTCAAGCCAACGGTGTGGGACTCGCGGCCCCGCAGGTGAACGTGGCGCTCCGGCTGGTCGTGATCGAAGTGCCGGCCGGCCATGAGTCGGACGACCATGACGACTGGGACTGGAGCTCCACCGAGATTCTTCGCCTGACAAATCCGGTCTTATTAGAACTCGAAGAATACGAAGAGCTCACCGAGGGCTGCCTTTCCCTGCCCGGGTTCAATACGTCAATTTCGCGAGCCCGGCGCGTTGTCGCCGAGGCCGTGGGCATAGACGGAAAACGTCTCGAAATCCACGCTCGCGGACTGCTCGCGCAAGCTCTCCAGCACGAGATCGACCATCTCGATGGGACCCTCGTGAGCGACCGGGCGGGATCGGTTCGGGCGATGAACCAGGTCATGCCCGACTGGGTCTCAAGCTCCGCAACCAGGGCGAGGAGGCGGTCCGAAACAACCGCGGATTCCACAAACTAGAATTTGGAACTGGGGGGCAATCCCGGCGTCACCAGGCGCGCGGCTGATTCGCACAGGACGGTAGCCGGGAGAGCTTACCTGTTGGCTTCTCGCACTATGTGGTCGAGCTCCGGCAAAAGGATGTCCTCGAGCGCCAGCCGGACCGCGGCCGTGGACCCGGGCGTGCAAACCACCACGCAACCCTTGGCGGTGCCGCCCATCGCTCTACTCAACATCGCCGCGGGACCAATCTCGTCCCAGCTGAATCGCCGGAATGACTCGCCATAGCCGTCGAGAATCTTCTCCATCAACGGCTTTATCGTTTCCACCGTCAGGTCTTTTTCACTCAATCCGGTGCCGCCGCAGAAGACGACGAACTTCGCTTTGACTCCCACCAGCTCGTGGAATTTGCCGGCTATGGCGTCGGGGACGTTAGGCACGATCGTGCGGTCTACCACCTTATGTCCGAACCGCGTTATCAGGCGCTCCGCCATATCGCCCGACGTGTCGCCAGCGTCACCCTCGTAGCGGGAATCGCTCACCACGACTATCGCGGTATCGAGCTCGCTATATTCTTCAGCCGCGCGCCGGTGCTCCTCGGTCGATTCCGACCCCATGTGATGGTCCGCGTGCTTCGCGGAGTCCGCTTCCGAAAACATCACTCGACGCCGCGGTCTGCGGTCCTACAGGGCGAGGCGGATAGCCTCTTATCGGCCGTCCTGAGGCAGCCTCCGGCTGATCCGCGAGCAGCCGCACGTATCTTGCGGGACTCCGTTTTCATCAAACCCCTTCCGAACAACGTTAAATCCCGTTCGCCCGTGAGTTCGTCGACCGGCTCAGCGGCATGGCGTACCCGGTCATTCGGTTCTTTATCTGATCCACTATCGACAGCGCTTGGTCATAAGGCCGCTGCCAGATGTTTCGACCGAAAATGAAGCCTGTCGCTCCAGCCGCAAGCGAGACCTCAACGCGAGCTAGCAGCAGGTCGTCGTCCACCTGTTCGCCGCCGGACATTATTACAAGCGTTCGGCCCGCGGATCGGACGATCTTGGCCACCGCCTCCTCCAAAGTCCATTTAGCGGAATCGTAAGGCTTTGGCGCCGCCGGCGTCGGGCCGACCATGCCATCCGGCCCCGTGGTCGGAAAGTTGACCTTCACGACGTCGGCGCCGAGCTCGGTGGCGACTCGCGCCGCGTAGTCTATTGCGTACAGCGAGTCTTTCCCGCCCTTGGCGTCAACGTCGCTGCCGCGCGGATACGCCCACACGATCACCGGCATACCCGCCCGGTCGGCTTCAAGCCTGACTTGGGACAACATCTCGAAGTCCCGTTCCTGCTGCGCGGACCCCACGTAGAGCGTGTAGCCGACGGCGTCCGCGCCCAGCCGGACCGCGTCTTCGACCCTGGAGGTGAGCGGAGACCTGGGAGAGGTCGATGGCGGAATCTCGGTCCGTCCATTGAGCTTCAAGATCAGCGGGACCGATCCGGCTATTTCCCGCATGTATTTCGATGCAAGTCCATATTGCAGCGCAATGCCCGAATAGCCTCCCGCGCCGGCGAGCCTCGCCTCGTAGGCCGGGTCCAGGCTTTCCTCGTTTGCAAAGAAATCGCGGGGACCGTGCTCCAGTCCCTGGTCAACAGGCAAGACCAACAGCATCCCGCCGCCCGGACCGTAGTCATAGAGCATGCGGTGCAGACGCGTTCGCTTCCCCAGACTGACGTCCATGTCGTCCAGGCTGGGACGTGTCGCTTGCAGGCTCGCAGATCGACGTTCCGCGGTTACCATCCTGCGCCTCCTATCTGGGCCTTACGACCGCCCTCGATCCGATCTAACGACTGGTTGCGGCCGCACCCCGCCCCAGTTCGCATAGTGCAGCCAGAACTCCGGGGGCGGCGGTCGCGTCGCCGACCTTCACTCCCGCGGATACCTGATCTCCGTGGAAGTCGCTTCCACCCGTGGCAAGCAATCCGAGCTTCCGGGCTACGCGTCGATACTTGTCCGTCACCCTTGCCGACTGGTTCGAACAGTATACTTCCAGCCCCTGCAATCCAGCTTCCATCATCTCCGGCAGTAAGGCGTCGAGGTCCAACATCCCGCCGTGAAAGTCGTACATGGGATGGGCCAGCGAGGTGACCGCGCCGGCGTCCCTTAGCATCCTTACGGCGGCCGCCGGACTCAGCTTCGACCGCCCGACATAGCCCGGAGCGTCGTTGCCGATCCATTTATCAAATACTTCGTTCCAGCTTTTCACATATCCGGCTTCGATGATGGCTCGCGCAATGTGAGGCCGTCCGATCCGCGCGTCCCCAGCGATCTCCAAAACACGCTCCCACGTGATCCTCAATCCAAGCGTGTTGAGCTTTTCGACCATTTGTCGGGCGCGGCTCTCTCGTTCGTCCTTCGAATCGAGCATGTGCTCCGCCAGATCCTCACTGTTCGGGTCGGGGAAATAGCCGAGGACGTGGACCTCCTGCTTCTTGCCGCCGGGAACGACGAATTCCGTCGAAAGCTCGACACCCGGCACAAGCATGACGCCCAATTCGCTCGCCGCGGCGGCGCCCTCGGGAACGCCTTCCATAGTGTCGTGATCGGTTATAGCGAGAGCCTCCAGGCCGGCCTCGGCGGCCATTGCCACAACCGCAGCCGGAGTTTCCGATCCATCCGACGCGGTCGTGTGCGTGTGAAGGTCTGCGCCTTTCGCCATTGTGCTCAGCCGCTAACTCTCAATCCTTGACCGTCCTGATTGCACACTTATTTTTATCATTATTTCACTGAGCAACGGCTGCCGCGCATGGCCCGCGCCTCCGAGATGAGCCGCTATTCACCGACGAACAGATTATCAAGGAGCGCCGAACGCCGCTCCAACTTGAACTTCACCGGCAGGCTCGAATTCGGCCAGCTCTCGCCAGCCGTCTCCGCCATACCGCGTCCACAACAGGTCGTAACCGATCATCGGTACGACGACGGACGGTCGCTGATCTGGGTTGTATTCGAGAATCGCAGCTTGAAAATACTGACGTATCCTTCCGGGCAATCCACGATGCCAGACAAGCGTTCCGGCCGCTCCGCGGTCTCGCCTCGCGTCGGTTTTCGGATATCCAAAACTCGCCTCACCTCCGTGAGTCGAATAGAAATCCAGAAATCCCGTAATACTGCCGTCGATGGCGAAGTTCGAGACCTTATGCCCCCAGGGTCCCGACGCTACGCCCGGATTGGGATTGACGATGTCGGGCTCGAAGCCCATGTCCGCACCGTAACCGGCCCCTCCTCCTATGAATTCCCACGCGAGACGCCGCTGGAATTCGAAGCTTCGAGTCTCCGGGTTGTATCGCCAGTCGACCGCGCCGCGCTGAAAATACTGCGTAAGCGTACCCGTCCGTTCCTCAAATACCTCCGAAAGCGGATCGCCCCACCGCCGGAAGCCGCCGGTATATCTGAAGAATCCCAGGAAGTCCGCCAAGTGCGGCTCGCCATCGCGCAGCAACCGCAGAGTCAGCAGGTTGTGGGACGTTGACGGAACGTGTTCGGAAGCGGTCGCCGACGCCGGTCCGATGCTGAAACTAGTACCGACAGGGAGTGGGAAAACCGCTTCCGGCGGGGAAAGAGCCGCATACGCCGCGACCGCGCCGTTTAGCTGGTCCGCCACGTAGATGCGGCCGCCAGGTCCAACCGCAAGACCCTTCGGCCCCCGAAACTCGTCCCGTTCCACGCCTCGCGCTCCCCACGTCTGGAGATGGCGTCCGTCCGGAGCAAAGACCTGGACGCGGTGATTGTCGGAATCGCTTACGTAGACTCGACCCGCCTCGTCAACGTCGATTCCGCGTGGACTCAGCAGCTCGCCCGGGCCACTGCCCGTCTCACCCCACTTGCGAAGATACCCGCCCGCCGCGTTGAACACTTGAACGCGATCGTGAAAGGTATCGGAAACGTAAACCAGCCCCGATTCGCTGACCGCGATGCCGCCTGGATTCCGGAATCGCCCATCGGCTGAGCCCGCGCCGCCCCATTCGAATTGCACCGCCCCGTCGGCGTCGAATACTTGAATCCTGTTGTTAAACGTGTCGGCTACGTACACGTTGCCCCAACCATCGACCGCCACCGCCTTGGGACCGTCCAGCCGGCCCGGCAATGATCCGCGCCCCTTTCCGATCTGCCCCGCAAAGTCCCCATCCGCCGTAAAGACCTGTATCCGGTCGTTGAGGGTATCGGCCACGTAAACACGTCCGTCCGGCGCGACCGCAACGTCGCGTGGATAGCGAAACTCTCCAGGCCCGTCCCCTTCTTCACCCCACACGGCGAGCAGGTTGCCGTTGCGGTCGAGCTTCTTGACGACATGATTCTCCGTGTCAGCCACGTAGACGATGCCGCGCCGGTCCACGTCCACGCCGCGGGGCCGGGCCAGACCAGCCACGCGCCAAACCACCTCCGGCGTCTCCGCGCCCAAAGCCTGCCGGGCCGCCGGACCACCCGCGGCCAGCCCCAGGACCGCGGCAAAGACGATCACCAGCTTGGCAATCGCTCTATATCGAATTTTCGCTGTCACCACTCGTCCCTAGCGCGGCGGCGGCGCAGGGCAGTGAACCGGAACGCCGCCCGGTTTGTCTGATACCGACTGCAACAAGACCTCGTCGACGAAGTCGCGAATCGAGTCCACGTCGGGACGCAGCAAGTGGGCGCCGTCCGTGCCAGTCACCGTTTCCAACATATCGTTCTCGTCCGTGATCGCCTGCGAATGCAGCCGGCTGGACGGGATGGTCATCGCAAGCTCGGTAAACGAAGGCATGCTCGCAACGGGAAAGTCCGTCTCGAACCATTCGCCCAGTCCTAGCAATAGCTCCGGGATTCGCGGCACTATCTGCACGGAAAGCGCCTTCTCCCTAATCTGACGCACGATCTGCTGCTGGCGGCAGATTCGAGCAAAGTCGCCGCCCGGATCAAACTGCCGCGACCGGGCAAGCAGCAGAGCCTCGCGCCCCGTTAACTCATGCCAGCCGCTCTCAAGTCGTAGACGAAGCTGCTCGCGGGTTTCGAGAAACTCGAATAGCTCGTCAAAGTCCCGGTCGACCCAGAATTCAATACCGCCCAGAAGGTCGATCGCCTCCGCAAATCCATTGAAGTTGACCGCCGCGAAAAAATCGACCGGAAGCCCAAGAATCTCCGATACTCTCTCCTTCAGCGCGTCAGGCCCTTCCCGCTCGTATACTCCGTTAAGCCTGTCCAGATACGATTTGCACTCGTCAAGGCACAGGTCCCTGGGTATCGACAAAAGCAGTGCGGACCTGGTTCCCGGGTCGACGCTCGCCAGCATCATCACGTCGGTATTCCCCTTGCGGGTGTCTTGCTTGTCGATGCCAAGCAGCAGAATGTTGATGCGCCCCTCATCCTGCCAGTCGGGCACGAGTTTGAGGAGCGCTTCGCGGGCGCTCCGCTTCAGTCTTTTTAGCAATCCGGATTCGTCATCGAGCGGCTCGCTGGTCGGCATGGCCTCCACTGCCGGGGTTGCGGGCGGGCTTGTGGCGCTTTTCGCGATTTGCGGTGTTGGCGTCTGCGTCGGACTCGGACTAGGCGTCGCCGTCCCCTTAACGGTAGTTTCCGGCGACAGAGACGGAGTGTCCGCCGGAGCCACGGTCTCGTCAGCCGTCTGCGTCGGTTCGGTCACCGATGAAACGGCGCTGCTGTCTACGCCCGGCGAGTCTTCGACAGTCGAACCGCCCCATGAACACGCGACTATCGAGAACATGCCTGCAACTAGCAGGCATAATCCCGCAATACGCCGACATCGGTCTTTACCCATCTCACAATCATGGTATCGCCATAGAGAAAGCGCGGAAGGGAAATCTGCGCCCGCCCCCCGTTGGTTGGCACGGGCATCCAACGCCTTGCGGAGCCTTATTTGACTATAGGTGGATCATCGTCCCGCTGGACGCCGACTCGTAAACCGCGTCGGTTATGCGCTGCACCTCGAGGCCGGCCTCTCCCGAAAGCTCCAGCTTCGATCTTCCTTCCGCCGCGTCGACGAACCTCTCGATCAACGGCAGATCGTGCAGCTCGTCGGGAGGTGCGATGATCTCCCGCTCGCCGCCCCCTGTTTGAATTACGATCCTTTCCCCTCTGATATCGGGTACCTGGATCCGTCCCTTGGTGCACATTACTTCGTAATCGCCGCGCCCGGGGCTGACGCACCAAAGCGACGACAGCGTGGCCTGCACGCCCGACCGGTATTCGATGACCGCTGAGCACGCGTCCTCCACGTCGCCATCGATAAAACGTCGATCCGCAAACCCCGCCACCCTCGCCGCGGGACCCGTCAGCGCGTGGAACAGGTCGAGGCGGTGAGTTCCCACGTCGACCAGCGGACCGCCCCCGCTTTGCGCCCAGTTCACGCGCCAGTACTTGGGATGGCTGGGCGGCAAGCTGAATAAAGATGAGGCGTTGCCGTGCAGCGCCACCAGATCACCCACCTCGCCCGACGTTACGATTTCCCGGACTTTCAGATTTAGCGGGATGAGCCGGTGGTAGTAGGCGATGCCCAACGTCAGATTTCCCAACGCGGCCGCCCGAACCATCGATTCCGCCTCATGCGCGGACAGCGCCATGGGTTTTTCGACGAGTACGTGGAAACCACGGTTCAGAGCTTCCACAGTCTGCGGCGCGTGCAAATCGACCGGAGTCGCGACGTACACGGCATCGAAGCGCCCCCACTCGAGCATGTCCCGATAGTCGGTGAAGGGCTCGGCGACGCCGAATTTCCGCGCGTATTCGCCGAGTTCCGCTCCCGAACGGCGGCAGATCGCCGCAAGCTCGCTGCCCTGATGCTTCAGAATCGCGGGCGCGACGGCCTTGTCGGCGATCTCGCCAAATCCCGCGACCGCCCAACGCATGGTCTCAGACTCCCGCACTGGAAGTGGTGTGAGTCACGCCGGGTTCTGACACTGCGCGATCAAATATCCGGCCCGGTGACCGCGGAGCAATAGCCACCGTGGTCAAGCCTCCCTGTGCGTGGATTCGTAAATCCACTCGTGACCGTTTTCGCGAAGAAAATCCTCCGCCGCGAGCGGTCCCCACGTCCCCGGAGGGTACAGAGCAAGCGGCTGGCTGCCGGCGGCCGCCCACGCTCGCGTGATTGGATCGGTCAATCGCCAGGCCAGCTCGATCTCGTCGCTTCGGGTAAACAGCGACGCATCGCCCTCGATGGCGTCCAGAAGCAGCCTTTCGTAAGCGTCGGGAATGCGCACTCCTTCCATTCCCGAGCTGTAGCTGAAATCCATGTGAACCGACCGCACTTTCTGATCGGAGTCGGGTAACTTGGTCTCGAACTTCAGATGAACGCCCTCGTCCGGCTGAATGCGGAGGACCAGCGTATTTGGTCTGATGGTAGCTCCAACGCTTGATTCGAACAGGATATGCGGGGGGCTTTGAAATTGGACCGCAATCTCGGTCACGCGTTCGCCAAGCGCCTTTCCCGATCGCACGTAGAAAGGCACGTCCCGCCAGCGCCAGTTGTCAATCAAAAGCCTTACGGCGCAGTAGGTCGCCGTTTTAGAGTCTGGCGTCACCCCTGTTTCATCCCGGTAACCGCGGTACTGTCCTCGGACTGTATGCAGGGGGGCGTCGTCGACCGAAATCGGGCGAACCGCCTGCAGGACCTTTACCTTTTCGTTCCTGAGCGCGTCGGCGTCGAACGTCGCCGGCGGCTCCATCGCCACGAGCGTCAGGAGTTGCAGCAAGTGGTTCTGGAACATGTCGCGCAGCACGCCGGACGATTCGTAATACCCTCCACGGTGCCCGATGCCCTCCGCCTCGGCCACGGTTATTTGCACCTGCTCAACGAAATTTCGATTCCAGATCGGCTCGAAAATCGCGTTCGCAAACCGTAAGAACAGTATGTTCTGAACCGTGTCCTTGCCGAGATAGTGGTCGATCCGGTAGACCTGCCGCTCGTTGAAGACGGAATGCACGCCGTCGTTCAACGACCGAGCCGACTCAAGGTCGCTGCCGAACGGCTTCTCGATAACCACTCGCCGCCAGCCCGGCCGTTCCGCGGCCATACCGATCTCGCCGAGATGCGAAACAATGATGGGATAAAAGCGCGGCGCGGTCGCAAGATAGTAAACGCGGTTCGACTCCTCACCGTCCTCCAGTTCTCTCAACCTCTCGTCAAGAGCCCTTACGTCGTCGATTTTCGTTAAGTCGCCGGGGACGTAGTGGAGACAAGGCGCGAACGCGGCCCATTCCGGAGAATCGGACTCAGCTACGGCCTTATGCATCCGGGCCTGAAAGTCCGAATCGGTCATTTTGCTTCGCGCGAGTCCGACTATCCTGACGCCCCCGGGAAAACGTCCCTTGCGGTGCAAGCTGAACAGCGACGGCACGAGCTTGCGACGCGTCAAATCCCCAGAAGCCCCGAAAATTACAACGGTGGCGCCGGTCGGCATCAGTTCTGCTTTTTTGTTCTCACCGCGTGACCGCCGAACTGATTGCGCAAGGCCGCAAGCATACGATCGGAGAACGGGGACGGGTCCCGCGATAGAAATCGACGCAAAAGCGAGAGGGTAATCACTGGCGCGGAGCTATCCAGGTCAATAGCCTCCAGCACGGTCCAGCGCCCCTCTCCGGAGTCCTCGACATAGGCCTCCAGTCCGCTGAGATCGTGGTCGTCGTCCAGCGCCGCGACCGCAAGATCGAGCAGCCATGAAGACACCACGCTGCCGTGCTGCCATATCCTGCCCACGGCGGCCAGATCGAGGTCGAGGTCGGTCTTCTTGTGCATGATCTCGAAGCCTTCGGCCATGGCCTGCATCATGCCGTACTCGATACCGTTGTGGACCATTTTAGTGAAGTGGCCGGCGCCGGTCGGCCCAACGTAACCGTATCCGCGGTCCGCCCCCGGCGCCAGCGTCTGAAAGACTGGCTCGATCTGCTCGAACGCGCTCCTGTCGCCGCCGATCATCATGCTGTAACCGCGCTCCAGACCCCAAATGCCGCCGCTGGTTCCGACGTCAAGGAAGCGAAGCCCCCGCGACGACAGCGTCTGGCCTCTCCTTATGCTGTCGTTGTAGTTTGAGTTCCCGCCGTCGATGACGATGTCGCCACTTTCAAGCAGCGGAGTCACCGAGTCTAGAGCGGCGTCCGTTACCGCGCCCGCCGGTACCATTAGCCAGACTACGCGCGGTGAATCGAGCTTGCCGACGAGGTCTTCGATGGACGACGCCCCGACCGCGCCCTCCCCGGCAAGCTCCTCAACCGGCCCGGGACTGCGATTGAACACGACCACTTCGATCCCGCCGCCGATGAGGCGTCTCGCCATGTTCGCGCCCATGCGGCCCAGTCCATAAATACCAATGTTCAAGTCGCAAGACCTCCCACTAGCCATTCAAATATCACGTCCCGGCGAAGCTGCTCATATCTGGTCCGATGGCCGTGAGGCTAGACCCCCGCCGACAAGCTGAGCAACTGCGCCGGATAATCTCCTGACAATTCCACCCGGGCGACCCTCAAACCCCGCGCCTTTAGCACCTGAAAATCGGCGGCGGCCTGCGCCGCGACGAGAACGTCGAACCCGTACAGTTCTCCCGGTATTGGCAGATTTTCGTAGTCGCCCCCAACTATTTGCAGGAAGAGCCCGTTCGGTTTCCCGCCCTTGTGAAGCTGGCCGGTGGAGTGAAGAAATCTCGGTCCATAGCCGAGAGTGCTGGGCAGGCGATGACGTTCCAGAAGCGCCCGCCGCAATTCGGTGACCGCCGCGTCCATTTCCGGCGACTCGTCCAGATATACCATGATGGCGACGTAATCCCCGGCGTTCGCTCCATCAAACAGGTCGTTGAGCGTCTGATCCGATTCCGGATCGGGCAGCCGTCCCGTCGACTCATATTCGGTCAGGATGCGAACGGTGCTGTCCTTGCTACCCTGTACGTTCGGCTGGTTGAAAGGATGGATGTCCAGCAGAGACCCCGCAACGGCCGTCGCGAACTCCCAGCGATAGAACGACGCGCCAAGGTCGTAGATATCCGCCAGATTCGCTCTCACGACCGGATGCCCCGCCGATTCGAGGTCCGCCGCGTGCCTGTCCGTGGCCGCGTTGTCGTCGCCGGCCAGGCGAAGGTAGACGAACAGTCGATCATCACCGTACGCCCCGGCGCCGGCCATCGGCTCCATCGCAACCGGCAGTATCCCCCGCCCATCTTTTCCGGTGCTCTCGGCGATGAGCTGCTCGGCCCACAGTCCAAAGCGTTCGAGCGCGGGCGAGGCTACGAACGTCAACTTGTCGCGGCCTTCTCCGTACCATCCCCCCAGCTCCGCGCCCAGCAACGCCCCGGGGTTTTCTTCGATCACCGCGTCCGGGGCGCAGCTTCGGGCCATCGACTCGCCGCTTTTCAGCAGCTTCCGAATATCCAGGCCGATCAGCGCCGCGGGCACGATACCGAAGTGAGTCAAGGCCGAATATCTCCCGCCCACGTCCGCCGCGGCGCTGAAGATACGCCGGAACCCCGTTTCCCCGGCCAGACTCTCCAACGGCGTTCCAGGGTCGGTAATAGCCGCGAAGCTGGCGCCCGCGCCGCGTCCCACCGCCCCGGCGACGATTTCGTGAAAGTACTTGAGGAAGCTCAAGGGTTCCGTGGTCGTGCCCGACTTGCTGGACACGATGAAGAGGGTACGCGCGGGGTCTATGCCGCGCGCAACGCGCTCGACAGCCGCGGGCACGGTCGAATCCAAAACCATGAGCTCGGGAAAACCCGGCCCGCTTCCGAAGCTCGAACGAAGCACCTCGGGACAGAGGCTGCTGCCGCCCATGCCGAGTACTACGACGTGCCGGATCCCGCCGTCGCGCACTTCCCCCGCAAACGCGGTGATAGCGTCCGCTTCATCGAGCATTTGGGATGGCGAGTCTAGCCAGCCAAGCCGGTCGACAAGCTCGCTCTGGTCCTCCGTATCGTCACGCCATACGGTTGGGTCCCTGTCCCAGATGCGCGAGACGACCCGATCCCCGGAAAGCCGGTCGAGCGCCCGCCTGACCGGAGGAGCTATATGGTCCCTTGACAACCTATGAGGCTGCCGCGGCTGTCAGTCGGGCGCTCTTTTCAGCCACGTTCGCCAGCAGCAGATCGTATGAATCGGCAAACGACTTGACCCCGTCAACCGTGAGCTGGTCGGTGACTTCCCTGAATGAAATACCCGCCGACTCGATCCGGTCGATTATGGACGGCGCGCCATCCATGCCCTCTTCGAGAGTTAGTCTTGCATCGCCGTGATCGTTCCATGCTTCGATTGTGTCCAGAGGCATCGTGTTGACGGTATTGGGCGCGATTAGCTCCTGAACGTAGAGAACGTCGCTGTAAGCGGGGTTCTTGGTGCTCGTGCTGGCCCACAGGCAGCGCTGCTCCTTCGCGCCCTTTTTCTTCAACTGCTGGAAGCGGGAGCTTTGAAAGATATCCAAATAGCGGGAATAGGCGATCCTGGCGTTCGCCACGGCCGCCTGGCCGAGCAGGTCGTCCAGACCGGTCTCGCCCCCGTCGACGACGGCTTGCAGAGCGTTGTCGGCCGCCGTGTCCACGCGGCTGACGAAGAAGGACGCCACCGACGCTACCGCGCCTACGTCGCCGCCCGCCTTGTCGTACGCTTCCAGCCCGGCGACGTAGGCGTTGGCAACGTCGACGTAGGCCTCCACCGCGAACAGCAGTGTTACGTTGATGTTCAGCCCCTCAGCGACGAGCGAACCAAACGCGGGGACGCCCTCCGGCGTTCCCGGCACCTTTATCATGATGTTAGGACGGTCGATCAGCTCCCACAGGCGCTTAGCTTCACTCACGGTCTCGGCTGTTTTGTGCGCCAGATGGGGCGAAACCTCGAAACTGACGAAACCATCGGCGCCGCCCGCGGCGTCATATACGGGCCGCATGAGATCGCACGCCGCGCGAATGTCCTCAAGAGCGACCGACTCGAAAACCGCCTCCGGGCCGAGCCCCGCTCCAGCCAGCGCAAACAGGTCGTCGTCGTAGTCGGAGCTCGCGTCGATGGCTTTCTGGAATATCGTCGGATTGGACGTGAGCCCGGTAACGCCCGCATCCCTGAGGAGCTCCAGCTCGCCTGACGTAATCATCTCTCGGCTTATCTGGTCTATCCAGACCGATTGCCCCAAGTCTCCAAGCTTATGAATCGGGGTCATCGACATTGTCCTCGCTCCTTTCAAGCCGGACGGCGGTATGTCGCCGCTGCTCCCGGTTGGGCCGTCACTCTAGTTCGGCGACCTTGCCCAGCCTGCGCACGAAACGCTCGTCGCCCGTGAACGAAGCCGCCAGAAAAGCGTCGGCCAACTCGCGGGCAAGTTCGGTTCCTACAATTTTCGATCCGAGGCAAAGCACGTTCATGTCGTCGTGCTCAACTCCCTGATGCGCGGAGTAGATGTCGTGGCAGACGGCGGCCCGTACGCCGCGCAGCTTGGAGGCCGCGATGCTGGCGCCAACGCCGCTTCCACAAATGACGATTCCCCGGTCCGCGCTGCCATCCTGAATCGCCTTGCCCACGCCAATCGCAAAGTCCGGATAGTCGTCGGCGGGGTTTAGCTCATACGGCCCCGCGTCGATGATCTCGAATCCTCGTTCCTTGAGCGACCGGACGAACATGTTCTTGTATTCGAAACCGTGGTGGTCTCCGCCTATCGCAACACGCAACTTCCAGTTGCCCGCTCGTGACTCAGCCACTCAGCGTAACCGGCATTTCAAAACACGCACTCCGCCTAAGCCCAGTCCTGACAATCGGGCTTGCCACGATTGCCTCCCTCATCGTAAACCCTTTGCGCGGCCCGGCGCGTGCAGCTCGATCTTCGTATATCTACAGCGTCCGTCGCCAGAGCGCCCTCTCGTCATTCCCGCGAAAGCGGGAATCCGGTCGTCTATGTCATCCTCTCGCAAACGCACGTCGCTTCAATGAAGTCGATGGACGTTCTAGTACATGTGAATTCCACCACATATATTGATCGACTGCCCCGTCATATAGTCGGAATCGGACGATGCGAGATAGCTCACGAGGCCGACCACGTCCTCCGGCGTCTCCTGCCTTCCCAGCGTAACGGTCGCGAGCGCCTGCTCGAGCGCGGTGCCCGTCGGACCTCCCAGGACCTTCGACAGCTCAACGTCGATTCCCTCCCACATTCGAGTATCGACGATTCCCGGACAGTAGGCGTTGACCGTAACTCCATAAGGGCCAAGCTCGCGGGCCAGCGCCTGGGTAAGCCCGACGACCGCGAATTTGCTGGCCGCGTAAGCGCTCTGAAACGGACCTCCCCGATGCCCCGACACCGACGCCGCGTTAATGATCTTGCCCGATCCCCTCTCGACCATGTGCTTCGCGGCCTCCCGCGCGCACAAGAAAACGCCGCGAACGTTCACTCGCATGATTCTGTCGAAGTCTTCGACAGAGGCATCCAGAATCCGCATTACTTTATGAACGCCCGCGTTCGCGATCATTATGTCAAGTTTGCCAAACTCCGATACCGCCAATTCGACCATCGCGGCCACCGCGGACTCATCGGTTACGTCCGCATTGTTGACGACGGCCCTTACTCCCCGCTCACGAATCGCCGCGGCTGTCTCTTCGGCCGGAGGCGGGTCGAGGTCGTTTACGACCAGATCGGCGCCATCGTCCGCCAGCCGGAGGGCGATGGCGCGACCGATTCCACGTCCCGCGCCGGTTATCAGGACGCTCCGCCCACTCAAATCGGCCATTTCAGTTCCTCCAGTGGTGCTTCAGTTCGGGGTCTCCGAACAACAATGGTCATCCCCGTCCGACTGATCTGCAAATCGCCCATCTTCTTAAATCCAACGAAACGGAAATGCAATATGACCGCAAATCCAAGACGAAGCCTGAACGAGGCTTGCGATGCGAGCGCGGCCCGCTTGCGTTTGACAGCCCTATCCCAAGTCCCCACCATACATAGGTCGCGCGACCGGCCGCCAGACGCTTCAACCGAAAGGCGCTCCATAGCTACTCCCGTCAGAAAACCCGCCCGCGTGTCCCGCGCCGGGGCGCGTTTGACGGAGTCGACCAGCGTTTCAGGTCCCGGCGAGGCGCGCGCGGCCGATGCGCCTCGGTCTGCCGTTTTCGATCGCCTCGGCGGCTGGGCTCTCGGAATGTTCCCCGCGATTCAGGCCCATGGCTACCGTACGCTGTTGCAAGGCAGCGTAGGCACTTCGATAGCATTCTGGATGCAGATGACCATCGAGGGCTGGCTGATCTACGAGCTGACCAGATCGCCGTTCTTCCTAAGCCTCGCGGCCATCTGCCGGTCCGTGCCAATGCTGCTTCTGTCCCCGCTGGCGGGGGTCCTTGCCGACAGGATCGACCGAAAGCGGATGCTCGTCGTTACTCAAGGCTTTACGATGACCATGGCGCTGGTGATGGCGGCGCTCGTCATTAGTGGACTGATTCAGCCCTGGCATCTTCTTGCCACGGCCTCGATGTCGGGAATCGCAATCGCCGCCAGCGTTCCCTCCCGTTATGGCTTGACCGCCCTGGTCGTTCCCAAAGTCCACCTGGCCAACGCCATCGCGCTCCATGCAACCACTGTCAGCGGGTCCCGAATCCTGGGGCCGCAGATTGCCGGAATGCTCATAGCCACGGTGGGAGCCGGAGCTTCGTATTTGATCCAGGCCGCCACGTTCGCGTGGGCGCTGTTCAACTTCCGTCGAATCCGCACCCCCCAGGTGAACCGTCCGCGATCGTCCGAGAGCTTCATACAAAACCTCCGAAGCGGCGTTCGTATGGCGGTCCGCGACCCGAGACTTCGCGGCGTATATCTGGTTGGAGTCCTATATGCGGTATTCATCTATCCATACACGCAGTTTCTGCCTGCCGTGGCGAGCGACGTCCTGAAGATCGGAGCGGCGGGTCTCGGACTGCTCATGGCGGCGAACGGGATCGGCGGTGTCGTGGGGGCCTTCATAGCCGCGGCGACCTCGCGCTTCCGAAGACGCGGCGTGGCGCTCCTGGCAAGCGGGCTTACTACTTCTACTGGAGTCCTTCTCTTTTCTCTCTCCGATACTATTTGGCTGTCGCTTGTTTGCCTTATGCTGGCGGGTATGGGCGGCGGCTTGATTATGGCCACCAGTTCAGCGATCACACAGCTAATCGTTCCCGATGAATTTCGGGGGCGCATGAGCTCTGTTCAACTCGTTATATGGGGGCTGATGCCGGTCGGCACGCTTCCACTAGCGGCAATCGCCACCGCCGCCGGCGCACCAGCCGCCCTCACCGTTTCGGGCGCTCTTGGTATGTCCCTTGTCGTTATTGCGATAGCCGGGCTTCCCAACGTTCGCCGGCTGCAATGTTGACTTATTGCAAAGGCCTGGCGCCCGGGGACTTAAAGGTCATGTTGGCAAAGCACGCTCTCGCGCAGGCGGGGAGCTGGAACCGACACACGAGGGAAGCGTTGCGCGCGCGGACTTCCTCCCGAAACTTGCTAGTGAATCCCGACGCGGCGTCCTAAAACTCAGCGCCGGCTTAAGACTCTGGGCGGGATTCTCAACCTGGGCGTCGCGTCCCACGCTGAATCGCCATTCAAAATCCTGGGCACGATCCAGAATCCATAACGCGCCGCCAGCGAATTCACAAGCTCGAGCGCCATAAACGCCATCTTCTCGGAAGACGCCGGTTCAGCCGGCGTGATCCACAGATAGGCGTCCTCGTCGTCGACCCTATCGAGATCCACCGTCACCTTGGAGCCAGGCCAGGCGCCAGTCAGTTCGCCCGCTATGCGTTGGGCGATCTGCCGCACTTCATTACGGCCGCCATACGTGCCGCGCGGCCTTGTCTGGGTCAACTGACTGTCCTTTCGAAACTCACCACGGCGCTGTCAGCGTCTCCCTGAGCCTTGCCGCGTCGTACAAATCAAAGATACGCGCACGGCCCGTCTCAGCGGGTAACAGCAATTTTACCACTACAACCACGGAAGCTGTCTAGGTTGTCACTACACCTGGACGAATCTCGACTCCGTCGGCCTCCGGGCTATGCCCGCCGCGAGCCTTCATTTCGGCAGCGCTCGCATACTCCCATTACTTCGATACGCTCGGAAATAAAGTGGAATCCGGTAGCGTTCTCCACCACGGCGCGCTGCGCAGGGTCCAGGTCGAGCTCGAATTCCACAACGTCGCCGCATCCTTGGCAAATGATGTGCTGATGACCTGCCTTGTCGACAACCGGCTCGAAATGGGCATGTTCCTCGTCAAATCGGTGATCTTGAACAAGTCCCGCCGACTTCAGGAGCGCCAGGGTTCGATACACCGTTGACAGACTGATTCTGGGATCGATCGTTCGCGCTCGACGATATATTTCATCCGCGTCGGGATGGGACCGCTCCTCGTCCATTATCGAAGCGACGAGCTTGCGCTGCGCGGTTATCCGAACCCCTGACGCGAGCAGGGCCTTGACCACCCCTCCGTCTTCAGCTTCCGAGTTCAAGTCCCATCCTTCCACGCAAGCCTGTGGCTCAATCGTATCGCGTCTTTACACGTCGGCCGCACGCTAAAACCGGGAATCAAACCTCACTCGGCCATTCGCCCGTCGCTACGGGTAAAGCCCTCGAACGCTGGCCGCCTCCGCAACCCGGCCGATCGCCAGCATGTAGGCCGCGGTCCGAAGGTCGCAATCTTCTCGAAGGTGCAACTCCCAGACCTCCCCGAAAGCTCTTCGCATCATACTTGCCAGCCGGTCGCTAATCTCGGTATCGGTCCAAAAGAAGCCCTGCAAGTCCTGCACCCATTCGAAGTACGACACGCCCACGCCCCCCGCGTTGGCCAGAATGTCGGGCGCTATCACACTGCCGGCGTCGAGCAGTATCTCCTCACCAGGCGGAGTTATGGGTCCGTTGGCGCCCTCGGCAATCAGCCTTGCCTTCACAGCCCCGGCGTTTCGGCTGGTTATCTGCCCTTCGATCGCGGCGGGAACGAGTATGTCCACGTCCAGCGCCAGCAGCTCTCCGTTGGTGATTGCATCTACGCCGGGCATTTCACTCAAAGGCATACCTTCGCCCTCGGCGGCTCGCACCCGGTCCGCGTCCAAACCGCGGCTGTTGAGGGCGCCTCCCTGGCTATTACTAACCGCAACTACCCGGGCCCCCATCCCGGCAAGGATGTCAATGGTGCCCATACCCACGTTGCCCGCGCCCTGCACGGCTACGCTGGCCCCCTCGATGTCCATTGCCAGCTTCGCAGCGGCCTCCACCACCACACGCACCAGTCCCGCCGAAGTCGCCGTCAAGCGCCCCCGCGAGCCGCCGATGCTCACCGGCTTGCCCGTCACCACCGCCGGAATCGAATATCCGTGGTGCATGCTGATCGTGTCCATTATCCACGCCATCACCTGCGCGTTGGTGCCCATGTCGGGGGCGGGAATGTCGCTCTCCGGCCCAATTAATACCGCGATTTCAGTCGCATACCGCCGCGTGAGATTCTCGAGCTCCCGAAGTGACAGAGCCTTCGGATCTACTTGAACGCCACCCTTGGCGCCGCCAAAGGGAAGGTCGACGACGGCGCACTTCCACGTCATCAACATCGCCAGCGCCCGCACTTCGTCAAGCGCCGCCAACGGACTGTATCTAATCCCCCCCTTGGCCGGACCCCGGTGCACGTTGTGCTGAACGCGATAGCCGTTGAACATGCTGACGGTACCGTCGTCCATTTCGACCGGAAAATTTACCGTGAGCTCACGCCGTGGCTTTCGAAGGATCGAGCGCAGCCGGTCCTCGAGGCCAAGACGCTCGGCGGCGGCGTCGAATTGATAAAGAGCGGCTTCGTAAGGATTTTCGTCGGTCGAGTGACCAGTCTCGGAACTGACGGCGGTCGTCATTGCCCTAGGCTCCTTTGCCCGATGCACGATTCCGCATTCAATTCTAGCTGGATTTCAAGCCGCCAAACCGCTCCGCTTCCTCCTCTGGCCCGCTGTTCGATCTCGTCTCGCCGTGATCTCCAGACCGCGCGTTCAGTTCAATTCCGCGGCGATCAGCTCGTTTACGCGGGCTGGATTTGCGCGTCCCCTGGTGGCTTTCATCACCTGACCAACCAGAAAACCCGCCGCCTGTTTTTTGCCCGCCCGGAAGTCGGCGACCGCTTTCGGATTTTCCTGCATTGCTTTCTGGACCGCCTGCCGGATCTCGTCCTGATCGGTTATCTGTTCGCCGCGCTCGGCCACGATATCCGCGGCGCTGCGGCCAGTCGTAAACATGGTCCTGAATATGTCTCGCGCCATCTTTCCGCTTAGGCGGCCGGAGTCCTCGAGTTTTAGAAGCTCGATCAGATCTCCGGGGCCAACCGGAGACTCGGCGGGACTTTTGCCGGCGTCGCCAAGCGCCTTCACCAGGTCGCGAGTGATCCAGTTGGCAACCCTCTGGGAGTCGTGGTAACCGGCGGAGGCTTCTTCGAAATACCTGAGCAATTCCCGGTGATTGATTAGCTGGCGGGCGTCGTCCGCTCGAATCCCGGCATCCTCGATTAGCCGGCGTTCCAGCACAGCCGGCAGCTCGGGCATCCGCACCGCGATCGCTTCGACCCACGCGTCGTCAAGCGCCAGCGGCGGCAGATCGGGCTCCGCAAAATACCTGTAGTCGTGCGCGTATTCCTTGGTGCGTTGCGAAACCGTTGTACCCGAAGCCTCGTGCCAGCCGCGCGTTTCCTGCTCTGGCGGACCGTCGCCGGATTCCCATACCGCGATTTGCCGCTCCTCCTCGAACTCCAGAGCGCGATATACCGACCGGAACGAGTTCATATTCTTCACTTCGACCTTCGAGTCGCCCACCTCGCGGTCCCACGGCCACACCGAAATATTGGCGTCGCAGCGGAAGGCCCCGTCCTGCATGTTCGCCGTCGAAACGTCAAGGTAAATGAGGATGTTCCGCAGGGTCATCAAATACTCGCGGGCTTCCGCCGCGGTCTTCATATCCGGCTCGCTCACAATCTCCATCAACGGCGCACCGGACCGGTTCACGTCGAGCAGGCTGTAGTCCTCTCCCGTCTCGTCCCTTCCATGAATCATCCGGGCGGTGTCTTCTTCAAGATGCACGCGCGTTATTCCAAGTCTGCGGTTGTTTCCGTCCACCGTCACGTCAAGATGACCGCCGATACAAAACGGCAAGTCATATTGCGATATCTGGTACCACTTCATCAGATCGGGATACGCATAATTCTTGCGATCAAACTTCGCGTGCCCGGGAATGCGGCAGTCAAGCGCCAGACCGGTGAGAATGGTCATTTCGACGGCCTGCTTGTTAATCACCGGCAGCACGCCGGGCATTCCCAGACAGATTGGACACACGACGGTGTTGGGCGGCGCGTCCGCATATTTCGCCGAGCACGCGCAAAACATCTTGCTCTCGGTGAGAAGCTGGGCGTGGACTTCCAGGCCGATAACGACCTTGTATCCGCGGTCCGCTCGCGTCGTCACTTCGGCGTCAAACCGCCTTCCGGGCGGCGGCCGGCTCGACGCCGGCGAGCTGTTCGTACACATAGGCCGCGCGCAGCAAGACCGGCTCCCCCAGCGGCGGCGCCATGAACTGGAGACCCACCGGCAGCCCTTCCGAAAATCCGCACGGGACCGAGATTCCCGGTATTCCGGCTATGGGCCCTGGCAGTGTCATAACGTCGGACAGGTACATGGCAATCGGATCGTCGACCCTTTCGCCCACTGCGAAGGCCACCGTTGGAGACGTAGGCGTCGCAATCACGTCGACCGACTCGAACGCCCGGTCGAAGTCTCTCTTGATTAGCGTTCGCACTTTCTGCGCCCGCAGATAGTAGGCGTCGTAGTAGCCGCTTGAGAGGGCGAAAGTTCCCAACATTATTCGCCGCTTGACTTCCGCTCCAAAGCCCGTTCCCCTGCTGTTCATCATGAGCTCTTCCACGCTGCCGGGATTCGGATCGAAGTAGCCGTATTTGACACCGTTGTAGCGGGCCAGATTCGCGCTCGCTTCCGCGGGCGCTATCACATAGTACGTCGCAAGCGCGTACTCCGTATGCGGCAGCGAAATATCGACTATTTCCATTCCCGCTTCCGCGAGCTGGTCGATCGCGCCCAGCACCACTCTCCGAACGCCTTCGTCGACACCCGCGGCCATGTATTCGCGCGGCAATCCGACCTTTAACCCGGTCACGTCGGCGCGGAGAGCGGATTCATAGTCGGGAACTTCGCGCGGCAGCGACGTGGAATCGAGTCCGTCATGACCCGAAATCGCCTGCATTAGGATCGCGCAATCGGTTACGTCTTTGGTGATCGGCCCGATCTGGTCCAGCGACGAGGCAAACGCCACCAGACCGTAGCGCGACACGCGTCCGTACGTTGGCCTCATGCCGACCACGCCGCACAGCGCGGCTGGCTGCCGCACCGAGCCGCCGGTGTCGCTGCCGAGCGCCGCGATGCACTCGTCCGCCGCAACGGCCGCCGCCGATCCTCCACTTGAGCCGCCTGGAACACGGTCGAGGTCCCAGGGATTGAGCGTCGGGAAGAACCCAGAATTCTCGGTGGACGAGCCCATGGCGAACTCATCCATATTGGTCTTGCCCACCGTCACCGCCCCTGCGTCGCGCAACATGCTCACTACCGTTGCGTCGAACGGAGGAACGAAATTCCCCAGATTTTGCTGCCGCACGTGGTCTTTACGTTTCGCGTCGAGAGAACGTCCTTGAGCGCCAGCGGTATGCCGCACAGGCCCGGAGCGCCCGGCGCTTTGAGGCGCTCGTCGGCTTCCGCCGCCTGACGCATCGCCAGATCGGGCGTCAACGTAATGTAAGCCCGGACTTTCTCTTCGACGCCATCAATCCGTTCGAGCACGGCGCGGGTAAGCTCCATCGACGAGACTTGTCCGCTGCGCAGCCGCTCCGACGCCTCGTGGACGGTCAGCCTACAAAGTTCGTCGATTTCCAGGCCTCATTTCTTCAAAACTCTTTGAGCACCGCGGGAACTCGAATGTAGTCGCCGCGGGTCCGGGGCGCGTTCGCCAGAACGTCCTCCTTCGGCAAACAATCCCGAACGGCGTCCTCGCGCATGGTGTTTTCGATGGGAATCACTTGCGCCGTTGGTGGAATCGCGCTCGTGTCGAGCTCCGACAAGACGCGAAAATGCTCGAGGGTCTTTGAGAGCTCCACTCGCATTTTATGTTTCTCGTCATCCGAGAGAGTCAGCCGCGCGAGCTGAGAAACATGTTCGACGACTTCAGGATCAAGCATCAAAACAACCTGTGTTTCATTTGCGGCGCCGGCTCGATGCGGACTTGTCGGTCAACTCAA
This sequence comes from Chloroflexota bacterium, assembly GCA_965218195.1. Lineage (GTDB taxonomy): Bacteria > Chloroflexota > UBA11872 > UBA11872 > VXNJ01 > JAPOVO01. The sequence goes on along the minus strand of OZ244593.1, from coordinate 1,859,686 downwards.
CCAGCCCCGCTACCATGCGCGAAGTATAAAAGACATCAGTGTCCGGAACGCCGGCGCGCCTGGCGCCGCGTCGGCAATACGCCGCGGGCAGCGCCGGCGATTCCTATAGAATCCGCACCGACCCGAGACCGTACCGTAGTGGTGCGTCTACTCGATCGTAGATACCCTGCCTAAAGCTGTATTCACCGTCTCCATCGCGTTGGCGATATCCCTTCTGGGCGACGCGATGCTCTACGCCGTACTGCCGGCCAAGGCGGTGTCCATGGGCATACCCATCGCGCTCGTTGGAGTTCTGTTGAGCGTCAACAGGTGGGTGAGAATCGCCACGAACTTCGGCGCGGCCGGAGCGTTCGCCCGATGGGGAGCGCGCCGCGGCATGATCGCCGGTTCCTCGCTGGCGATAGGATCGACGCTTTGTTACGGCTTGTTCCCGTTCTTTGCCGCCATGCTGCCCGCGCGGCTTGCCTGGGGCGCCGCATTCTCGCTGCTAAGACTGGGCGCGTACAACGCCGTACTTGCCACCTCGACCAATAAGAATCGCGGACGCCTCATGGGCATGTTTCAGTCCATCTCGTGGCTGGGGAGCATGACCGGAGCGCTCGCGGGCGGAATACTTACCGAGTCGGTGGGGTTCCGCGCCACGGCTATCGCGTTCGGGCTTGCCGGCTTCCTCTCTCTGGCTTTGTCGGGCCGGGTAGGGAAAGACCTAGACCGCCTTGGCGGCTCGCCGAATAGCAACGTGCGTATACGCGACATCGCCGCCATTTTCAGATGGTCGCCGGAATTCCGCATAATTCTTATTGTCATGGTCGGCACCCTCGCCGGCACGGGCGCCGTCGTCCCGACCATCGGCCTCCTTTTGTTCACGACTTACGGAGATGCCGTGGACGTCTTCGGCGCAATGGCCGGCGTCGCGGCCGTGGCCGGATTCCTCGTCTCCTTGAGGTTCGCCGCCGAGACACTGCTCGCGCCGGTTTTCGGGCTGGTCTCCGATCGATACGGCCGCCGCTTCACTGCCATCGTCGCGGGAGCCGCAATGCTCGTCGGTCTCGTCATCCTGTTTTTCAGCGGATCGCTTGTCAGCATCGGCGTGGGATCGATAATCGTCTTTTCGGCGGCCGCCGGGCTGCACGTCGCCCTCTCCGCATGGACGGCGGACCTGGTCCGCGAAGGCGACTGGACGATCGTCATGAGCGGCTTCGCCACGTTCAGGGATATTGGCGCCGCGCTCGGACCTCTTCTCGCCCTGCCGGCGGCAGCCGTATTCGGAGTCCAGCCGACCTACGCCGTTGCCGCGGGTCTCCTGCTGATGGCCTTCATGCTGCTGCCCCCGGTTGTAACTTCGAGGCGGTCGCCGCAGAGCGCAAGCCGCTCAATCGACCGGAAGCAATAAAATCCACCGAACCGGCAAGTAGCCGGCCTTCAGGTCACGAGGACTTACGTAATGACTGATCTGCCAATCTACCCGTCATTCCACCCGGCCACGGTAAAGCAGGGTTTGTCGTTCGAAGAGCGCGCGCGTTTAGCGAGCGAGGCGGGCTTTCGCGCTACCGCCTTCGACGTCCAGGGCGCACTCGAATTCGACCGCGACAACCACCCGGGCGCGGCCAGAGCGTTGCTGAAGCGCCACGGCCTCGAACCCAGCGGCTGGGGCGGCGCTCCCTCCGTCTTCGCCTCCGAAGAGGACTTCGAACAAGGCCTACGCCAGCTTGAGGTCGCTGCCGCGTTTGCCGCCGACGCCGGAGCGGGTAACTGCGCGGCGTTCATTCCCAACCGGACCGACCGGCCGCAAGACGAATCGCTCGATCTGGTTTCCCGGCGCCTCGGCGCTATCGCGGATGTTCTCAATGACTACGGGTTCAGCCTGGGACTTGAGTTCTGCGGTCCGGACATGTTCAAAGACAAGCCCTTCAAGTTCCTGACGGGCGTTTCCGGAGCCATGGAGATCGCACAAGCCTCAGGCGCGGCTAACGTTGGCGTTCTGGCCGACAGCTTTCATCTCTTCTGCTCCGGTTCGACGCCTGACGACATCCCCGCCCTGGCAAGTGGAAAGGTGAAAGCCGTCCATATCAACGACGCGCCTCACGACGACGTATCCACGCTTCTGGACCCCGACCGCGTAATGCCCGGCGACGGAGTCATTCCCTTGACTCGGTTTTTGCAAGCGCTCGATCGCGCGGGCTACGCGGGACCGGCCGAGGTCGAGCTATTCAACCCCAGGTACCGGCAAGTCGATCCGCTCGATGCCGCTACCGAGGCGCGCGCAAAGGCCGAAAGAGCCATCCAGTCGGCCTTTAACTAAAAAACCGAAGCGAAGCCGGATCAGCAATCCGCTCTTGTCCACAACGTTTTCACGCTTCTTTCGACAGGAAATCCATCGAGCTTCCCCAGGCGCTGCACGGGGTTTTACACAGGTTTCCGTGCGGGTTCAGAAGGGACGTTGACGAGCGGCGTCCGCATTTCTCCGAGCCTCATACACATTTAGGCCGGAGCCATCGGCGCCGCTCTGGACTCCGTGTGGTATTAACAACAGACGTGAAATTGAGATCCCGGTTGGTAAGTTGCAGCGAAAAACCCTAAACCGCCGGCGCTTTGCGACGTTGTTGCTGGCGGTGCCCGCCGTCATGGGTTCGATCGCCGCCGATTCCCCCAACACCGGCGCCCGCAGTCCAACTTTTCGTCCGCCGTTCGCCGGTCCGCCCAGCTTGAACACATGGTATTTGGCGCAGCCTTACGGAAACACGGTTGGGGCGTATCGGGTGCGCAATCGCATTTACAACGAAGGACAGGGTATTCATTTCGGCGTTGACCTCATCGCCAAATGCGATACTCCGGTGCTCGCAATCGGCGGCGGCACGGTGCATTCGATCGACGGTCCCTGGGGATCGGCGCCGCACAACCTTGTTTTGAGTCACGAGAACGGGCTGTTCTCGCTCTACGGCCACCTGCGCCGCCGCACCACGCACCTGTTCGTGGGCCAGCGAGTAAAGCAGGGTGACGTGGTCGGGGCCAGCGGCGACTGGCTCGACTCCGTTCGATGCAACCGGGCGCCGCATCTTCACCTCGAGATACGAAAGGAAGCGATGCGAGTCGCGACCAATCCGATTCCTCTGATTGACGCTCCCTGGCAGGACGCGAGCCTCGGCCTTCGTTTCACGAATCCGACCTTTGAGATCGACCTCGAATCGCCGCGCCGCTGGCAATCGCTTTTCGACCAACCCGATATACGGTTCGGCGGTCCGCTGATAAACGACTACCCCGAAGCCTGGCCCCCGGACTAGCTGATCGAAATGCGCCGGAAAAGCCGTAGGCCAAGGTTATTTCGGATCGCCGCCGCGGTACTGCTCGGAGCCGCGGTCGTTGGTGCGGGAGGCGCTAGACTGCCTTTGATCGTGTCGTCGCCGCCGGATCCTCCCGCCGAGATTGACAACCGGGCGATCACCGAAGCGGGCTGTTGCAGCGGTTTCTCGTGGAGTGACGACGGCGACGACGTAACCTTCTTCGACCGCGACCTGGACGGGCGGCAAGGACTATGGGCGCTCGACACAACGACCCTGGAAAAGACGTTTGAGTCGCCGGCGCCTCGGCTTACGTCTCCGTCCGGCCGCTACCAGATTGAGCAAACCGGCACACCAAACTCCGCCATCCTGACCGACACGCTGCTCGATGAGACGTGGGAGTTTTCGCTGGCCGGGCCTTATCTGCTGTTCTCCCCGCTGGAAGACCGCGTCCTCTTCAGCGTCAGACAGCCGGGCATATTGCCAAACTATGCCCGCCTGGCGTCGATCTATACGGCCTCGGTTGACGGGTCGGATGTCCGCCTGCTTACCCGGATGTTCGGAGGCCCCATCGGCTGGTTCCCCGACGGAGAGCGGGTCCTTCTGTCTGGCCGGCAAACGCTCGACGAGCCGTCGGGAATATGGATCTACAACCTGAGTTCCAGCGAGCTAAAACAAATAGTCACGGGCGACTTCATAAGACGGACCTCGATATCGCCGGGCGGGCGGTTCGTTGCATTTGTTCGTTCATTGACGGAAGACCCGTCCGACTCCGGTCTTTGGCTCCACGAAACCGCCAGCGAGACCAACCATCGGATTGCCGTAGTGGGCAGTTATCGCTGGCATCCGAACGGCCGGGGGTTGCTGGTAATTCCACCGCGCCCCGGCGGGGAAGGCGATCATTCGATTTGGTGGACCGATATTGCGAGCCGCGAAACCGTCGAGCTTACCGAAAATGGACCGGAAGACTTACGGATCTCGAACTTCGAGTGGCAGTTATCCCCGGACGGCCGCCGGGCGGTTTACCGGCACACCGACGATCTCAGCCTTTGGATCGTGGACTTCGGTAAAGTGCTCGACCGGGTATTAGACGAACCGCCAGACGCCTCAGCGCCTAATCGTGACTATCAGGAGTCCAGCGCAAATCGGGGCGCCGGGCGGCTCTAGTTTCGTCCAACCGCCGGACCGGAGCGCTGGTCGGCGCCTGCTCGAGCAGGTCCGGTTCATCCCGGGCCTCGCAGGCTATCTGCCGCATTGCGTCGATGAACCGGTCCAGCGTCTCGATCGACTCCGTCTCCGTTGGCTCGATCATCAGAGCTTCGCCTACGATAAGCGGGAAATAGATCGTGGGCGGATGAAATCCAAAATCGATGAGTCGCTTCGCCACGTCCAAGGTGTGTATGCCTTCGCCGGGGTTCTTCAGTCCCGCGAAAACCACTTCGTGCATACAGGGGCGGTCGTAGGCCGGCTCGTATAAATCAGACAGTTTTGCTCTCAAGTAATTGGCGTTGAGCACCGCCAGCTCGCCGACCTCCCGCAGTCCGGAGTTGCCGAGGCTGCGTATGTAGGTATAAGCCCTGACCAGGTTTCCGAAATTGCCGGCGTTGCCGTGGAGACGCCCGATGCTTTCGGGAAAGTCGTCCCGCCTTGCGAACGAGCCATTCTCGTTTCGGACCACTCTGGGGATCGGCAGGTGCGGTTCGAGCTCGCCAGTAACGCACAGCGCCCCCGCCCCCGGACCGCCTCCACCGTGCGGCGTGCTGAAGGTCTTATGAAGATTCAGATGCATTACGTCGATGCCGAGCTCGGCGGGACGCACCCACCCGACCATGGCGTTCATATTCGCCCCGTCGCAGTAGACCAAGCCCCCGGCGTCATGGGTCAGTTCGCAGATGCGCTGGATCCGGCTTTCAAACAGGCCCAGCGTGTTCGGGACGGTCATCATGATCCCCGCCACGTCATCGTCAAGCGAAGCTTCGAGCGCCTTTATGTCAAGTTCGCCGCGTTGGTCAGTGGCAATGCCTACAACGTCGTAGCCGCACATCGAAGCCGTGGCGGGATTGGTCCCATGCGCTGAATCTGGAATCAGGACCTTGGTCCGGCGCTCGCCCTTTCGAAGCAGGCGCGCTCGTATAATCATCATCCCCGCAAATTCGCCCTGAGCACCCGCCGCCGGCTGCAAGGTTATGGCCTCAAAGCCCGTGATAGCCGAAATCAGGCGTTCCAGCTCGGACAGAAGCTCCAGCGCCCCCTGCACTTGTTCGTCGGGTTGCCAAGCGTGAATTGCGGCCAGACCCGGCAGCCGGGCGGTCACCTCGTTCACCTTGGGGTTGTACTTCATCGTGCACGAGCCGAGCGGATACATGTCCGTGTCGATGCAGAAATTCTTTTGCGAGAGACCCACGTAATGCCGCATCACGTCGTTTTGCGAGACCTCGGGCAACGGCAGGTCGGTCCTCAGCTCAGCAGCCGGTATCACATCGGCGACCTTCGGAGCATCCGGATCGGGCTCCGGTAGAGCGACCCCCGTGCGGCCGGGTGACGAATACTCGTAGATCAGGCGAACGGGCCTCATTTCACGCTCCGCAGCGCCTCGATCAAATCAGTCTGCGCACGCGCTCCCGTCTTTTCGGTAAACGCGACGAGCATGTAGTCTTCCAATTCCTCCCAAAACCCGCCGAGCTCGAATCCTCCCAGGATGTTCCGCTCTAGGAGAGAGGCGTTTATTTCGGCGGCGGGTTTCGGACACTTGAGGGGAAACTCCCGGACGTAGGGCCGCTCGACGGCAACCCCAAAGCCATCGGGCCAGTCCCGACTCGCACACGCGTGGGCGTTGCCCACGCAGAGTTCGGCCAGCCGCCGGAGACCGGTTCGTCCCAGGCCGGCGAGATGAATCGTGGCCGCCAGCGCTACGAGCGCCTGGTTGGTGCAAATGTTGGACGACGCCCGCTCACGCCTGATGTGCTGCTCTCGCGCCTGAAGAGTCAACACGAAGCCGCGCTTGCCTTCGACATCTACGGTCTGGCCGGCAATTCTTCCCGGAACCCGCCGCATGTGAGCCTTTGTCGTCGCGAAATACCCAGCCCCCGGTCCGCCGAATGAAGGCGGACCGGCGAGATGCCTGACTTCGCCGACCGCCGCGTCGGCTCCGATCTCGCCCGGCGGTTTCAAGACTCCCAGCGCCACCGGGTCGGCGGCCATCACCACAACCGTTTTGACGGCCTTCGCCCTCTCGATCAGCGCCCGCGTATCTTCTATCCAGCCAAGAAAGTTCGGCCGCTGCAAGACAACACAAGCCGTCTCCTCATCGAGAGCTTCGTAAAGCGCTCCGAGCGCCTCAACCAGAACTCCGTCCTCCCGCATGGACCATGTCTTGACGGTCCGCAAAGTCACGTCCCGCGGCTCCGTGTAGGTGGCGGCGATAGCCCTATAGACCGGATCGACCGTATCCGCCATCAGCACGGTCTTGCGTCCCGTGGCGTTGATCGCCATGTTTATCGCCTCGGCTACCGCCGAGCCGCCGTCGTAAAGTGAGGCGTTGGCTACGTCCATGCCAGTGAGACCGCAAATCATGCTCTGGAATTCGTATATCGCCTGAAGCGTCCCCTGACTTATCTCCGCCTGATAAGGCGTGTACGCGGTGTAGAACTCGCTTCTCAGAAGAAGCTGGTCCACAAAGGCGGGCACGTGGTGGTCGTACCAGCCCGCTCCCAGAAACGAAGTCAGGTGATCGAGGTCGCGGTTTTTTTCAGCCAGTTCCCGCAGGTGCTGTATGACTTCGACTTCCGCGAGCGGCGGCGGGACGTCCAATTCCGGTTGGCGCAGCGACTCGGGAATATCGGCGAACAGCCGCTCAACGGAGTCGACGCCTATGGCCGCCAGCATCCGGTCGCGATCCGCCGGCGTATTAGGCGCGTAGCTCACTAATCAGCGCTTCGTATCCAGCGGCGTCAAGGAGCTCGTCGGACTCGCCTGCGTCGCTCCGTTTAATCCGGATCATCCAGCCGGTCCCGTAAGGGTCCTCATTCGCCAGTTCCGGCTTGGCGGCCAGTTCAGCGTTCGTCGCCACGACCTCGCCCGATAACGGACTGTATACGTCGGAGGCCGCCTTTACTGATTCGACAATCGCGAAACTATCGGAACGTTTGAGCTGGTCGCCCTCCTGGGGAAGTTCGACGTAAACGATATCCCCCAGCTCTTCCTGGGCGTAATCGGTTATTCCTACGGTCGCGTCGTCTCCGTCAAAGCGCACCCATTCATGCTCTCGCGTGTATTGGAGATCGTCCGGGTACATCCGGCCTCCCGGCGGGATCACTCTGGAATCGCCATGATTCTAGCTGCCTCCCGCATTGCCATTCGAGAAGCGGCTGTAGAACGGTAGTTCCACCACGACGGCTGCGCGTTCCCGGCCCCGGATTTCCACGCTAACCGGATCGCCCGTCTTGACCGACGGCGGCAGCAAAGCCATAGCTATGCCGACCTTGAGCGTGGGCGAATAGGTTCCACTGGTGACGATCCCGGCGCCCGCCGCGGTCCGGACCGGGCAGTGTTCGCGAGGGATGGCCCGGTCGAGCATCTTTAGACCCCTCGACACGCGACTCGGGCCCTTATCGGCCGCCTCTTGCAGCGCCTTCTTTCCCACGAACTCGCCCTTGTTCATGTCCACGACTCCGCTCAATCCTGCCTCCAGCGAGTTTATCTCAGTCGAAATATCCTGCCCGCGCAACGGCATACCGGCTTCGAGCCGCAGCGTATTGCGAGCTCCCAGGCCAACGGGCGCGAACCCGGCCGTGGTCAGAGCGCCCCAAACCCGGACGGCGTCGTAAGACGCCATGAAGATCTCGAATCCGTCCTCGCCCGTGTATCCCGTGCGCGCGATCAGGACTCCCCGGCCATCGAGCACCGCCGCGCGAATCCGCCATCGCCGCAGGCGCGAAAGATCGATATCGCACAGCGGATCGAGCAGCGTCTCGGCTTTCGGACCCTGCGCCGCCAGGAGCGCGTAGTCCTCCGAACGATTCGTTATCTGAACGTCGAACCCGGCCGCAAGGTTCGAAAGCCATGCCCAGTCGGCTTCGACATTGGCCGCGTTGACGACCAGCATGTACTCGTCGGGGCGGTAGAGCACGGCGTCGTCGATCACGCCGCCCGACTCGGAGCACATCAGGGTGTACTGCGCCCGCCCCCGACGCACCTTCGCCGCGTTGTTGGTGAGGGCGAATTGAAGAAACTCGAATGAGTCGACGCCTGCAATGGTGAACTCACCCATGTGCGAAACGTCGAAAACGCCCGCCCCAGTCCGCACGCTTTGATGCTCTTCGATCAGTCCGGCGTACTGAATAGGCATGTGCCATCCCGCGAATTCGACCATGCGGGCGCCGAGGTCGACGTGGACCTGATGCAGAGGCGTTTTACGGAGGGCTGTCAACGTCGACTCCCCTACGGGTTGAAACCACCGGGACCGTCCTGATATTACTATCGTGCAATGCGCGAAGAGATAATATGGCGGGGCTTATGGCTCGCATAACGATTTCGGGAACGGGGCCGGACGCCGCGCGTCTCCCGTCGATAATGTCCGGCTCCCCAAATACCTTCGCGTGGCTGCCCGTCCAGGGCGTCCGCCTCCTTCCAGCGCCGACAGACCCCGCACGTGTCGAAGATGCCGTCCGAACCGTCCTCGATCACGCTACGCGGTCGGCCGTTTCGTACGTCGGCCCGGGCGCGCCGCTCGGAGACGACCCGGTAGCCGACGCTTTGGTCCGCGAATGCCGGGCGGCATCGCTTGACGTAGAGCTCGCCGAAGCGGCGCCGCTGTGGTGGGCGAACCGTCCCGACCGCGGGCCTTATTCGGTCGTTTTCGCCGGCGACGTTGACGACGCGGATCTTTCGCGGACCTGCATCGTGACCGGAATCGTGGGATCGCTCAGGCTCCGGGAAGTCGCAAACCGGTTACGCCGTCGATCGGAGCGCCTGCGGCTCAGCGTTGCGCCGTGGAACTCGACCCCAACCGCAGTCACGCTCGCAGACGAAATGGATGGTTCGACACTGCCCACGCCTTTGCATCCATGTTCCGTTGTCATATCGCCTCTCACGGCGATAGACGAGCCCGGCTCCATCAGATCGCTTCTGGAGATCGTGGCCCAACTGCGCGCGCCGGATGGCTGTCCCTGGGACAGGGAACAAACTCACGAGTCGCTGCGCAGACACATGGTTGAGGAAGCGTATGAAGCCGTCGAAGCCATCGATGATGGAGGCGGCCGCGAGCTGGCCGGCGAGCTTGGCGACGTTCTGGTTCAGGTCGCCCTCCATTCGCAGATTGCGTCGGAATCCGGTGATTTCACGTTTGCGGACGTCGTCTCGTCGATATCTACAAAGCTGATTCGGCGTCATCCCCACGTGTTCGATAACCTCAAGCTGGACAGCGCCGCCGAAGTGCTGTCCAACTGGGAGCGCATAAAGGCCGGGGAGCGAGGACATGACGACTTTCTGGACGGCGTCCCGAAGTCTCTGCCGTCTTTGGCATACGCCCGGGAAGCATGGAGCAGGGCTGAGCGTCTGAATGCCGCAATCCTGGACCACGATGTCGATCGAGAACCGTTGGCCGCTTTCGAACGATGGCTGGAGAGCATTCCCGAATCCGAACGCGAGACCGCGCTGGGGCGGTTCTTACTTGCGCTGGTCAAAATCACGTCCGGTCTCGACCTCGATCCGGAGCTTGCGCTGGCCGCCGAAAACCGGCGGTTTCGACAGCGTGCGCGCCATGGCATGACAAAGCCGCTGGAGTGATCGACGCTTGACCGCGAGGCGCGCCAGCATCGTGGGCGTTGGCGGCGTGGCGGTCGGTCACTGGACCCATGCCCAAGCCGGCACCGGCTGCACCGTCGCTGTTTTCGAACCGCGCGCCGTATGCGGAGTCGACGTTCGCGGCGGCGCTCCGGGAACCCGTGAAATCGCCCTTCTCGATCCCGTCTGCCATGTCGATCGCGTTGACGCCATCGTGCTTACGGGAGGAAGCGCGCTGGGTCTCGCGAGCGCGTCCGGAGTCGCTACGGCGCTTCGAGCCGAAGGCAAGGGCTATCGAACTTCAGCCGGGCCCGTTCCAATCGTTCCGGCCGCGGTCGTGTTCGATCTGTCCGTCGGCGACGCTGACACCTGGCCGGACGACGACGCTGGCAAATCCGCATACGCCGCGGCCTCCAATAGTGAGGTCGCCGAGGGCAACGTGGGCGCCGGAACCGGAGCGACGTCCGGCTCGTCCAGCGCGGGCAGATTGAAAACCGGTATCGGTATGACTCTGCTGGAGGATGGCGATATACGGGTCGGCGCGCTCGTCGTGCCTAATCCGGTCGGAAGTATCGTCGACGCCCGCGGCGATCTGCTGTCAGGCGAGCCAGCCTCGGCGTTGAGCCCCGGACCTGACTCCTGGTCCGGCGCCATAGGCGAAAACACGGTAATCGGCCTAGTGGCGACAAACGCCCGGCTGGATAAAGCCGGGGCGACGAAAGTCGCTCAGATGGCCAACGACGGGATTGCGCGAGCCGTAACTCCGGCCCATACCATGGCCGACGGCGATACGCTGTTTTGCGTGAGCGCCGGTTACGACCTTGTCGACGCCGATATCAGCGTAATCGGCCACATGGCGGCCGAAGCGGTGGCCGGGGCCATCCGGCGCGGCGCTTTTTTAGCGGAACGGGCCTATGGCCTCGAATCCGCCGGCAGCGTGCGACCGGCTTGAATTTACTCGACTCCCGGCCAGTCATCGCGCTTCTAACGGACTTCGGGACGCGCGATCACTTCGTCGGAGTCATGAAAGGCGTGATCGCGGGAATCTGCGCGCATGCACGGATACTCGACGTGAGCCACGACGTGGAACCGCAAAACGTGGCCCACGGCGCGTTCCTGCTGCATGTCAGCCGCCGGTACTTCCCCGATGAAACGATCTTTGTGTGCGTGGTCGATCCCGGGGTGGGCACGGAACGCCGCCCGGTCGCCGTGCGCGCTGGCGGTTCGTGGTTCGTTGGACCCGACAACGGCGTCCTCTACCCGGAATGGGAAAGCCGCACTCGACGAGCGGATGACGCGATTATCGAATTGGATAATCCGGACTTCTGGCTGGACGACGTTAGCGGCACGTTCCACGGGAGGGACATCTTCGCGCCGGTCGCGGCGCATCTGGCGTCAGGCGCTGCGGCGTCCGGCATGGGCGCCTGGGCCGCCGACCTTGTCCGGCTCTCCATCGCCAGACCCGAGCCGCTCGACGATAGGACCACCCGGCTCGAGGTACTGCACGTCGACCGCTTCGGGAACCTGGTGACCAATATGCGGTCTGACGAGCTACCCGATCAGCCGGGAGGCGTCACACTTTCGATAGCCGGTGTTGAGGCGGTGGGCGTGCAGACCAACTTCTCGTCAAACGAAAAGCTTATAGCCGTCGCGGGCAGTTCCGGTTACGTCGAGCTGGCGGCGCCCGGCGGGTCCGCCGCCGAAGCTCTGGACGTCGAACTGGGCGCGACAGTGATCATGAGTTTGGGAGATAGCCCCTAATCGACGAAGTCAACCGGAACGATCCCGGCTGACGCCTGCGCGCCTTCCCTATTGGCTAACCTCGCTCAACCAGCTTGTTGCAGCCGCCTGGAGCATCCGCAGATCGTTCGAAAGGTCCACCATCAGGAAGCCCTGGTCGATTACCCGCTTGCCCCACTCGACATCCATTACCGGCAGACCGGCCGGCTTTCCGCACTTCGTGGCGCCCTCGAGAACGGCCGCGAGTGCGTCGAGGTGCGCCTGGTCCTTCCAGTGTTGATCGGGCGTCAACCCCATTGAGATTCCCAGGTCGTTGGGCCCGAGGTAAGCCACGTCCACCCCTTCCACCGACATGATCGCCTCGATGTTGTTGACGCCTTCCATGTCCTCGATCTGCGGGATCACCAATACGGCGTCGTCGATCTCGTTGCGATAGTCGTCAATCACAAACTGGGCGCGCCCCGAGCCTGCCGATCGCGTCCCGACGGGCGGATACCTCATGGCGCTCGCTATCGCTTCCGCCTGTTCGGGCGTGCTGACGTGCGGCACCACAATCCCCATCGCCCCGGCGTCGAGCAGTCTGCCGATCGCGGTGTGATCATGAGACCACGTGCGGGCAAGCGGCACCGCGCCTCCCGCCTGGATCGCCCTGAACGCGTGCGCCGTCGAGTCCATGTCCCACTGCGAATGTTCGGCGTCCACGACCAGCCACTCATAACCGGCGCGCGCCATAAGCTCCGCCGAAGTGGGCGACGCGAGATTCAACCACGATCCCAGCGATACCTCGCCCCGCATGATTTTGTCGCGAACAGGATTGGCGCTCATGACTTTCCCTTTCTGAATTCCACGTATAACGACGCCCAGTACCGGCAACTCTTGAAAACTCTCCGACCGGGCCGGAGAATTCTAACCCCCGCGAGCGCTTTGCTTATTAGAGCTTCCGGTGTTCGGCCTCGGCGCCAAAAGCGCCAAGGAGTCTCACGCCAATATGTCGCTCAACGCAATCTGGAGCAATTAGGCCGGTTCGGCAAGCTCACGGCAGGCCAGCGCAGGACAGGCTCCATCACAAGGACCTCGATGCGTGGCGCCGAAGTCGAGCAAGGACTCAATGCCCTCGAAAACCGGCGTCCAGAACCTCGTCGCGTTGTTGGGGCGGGTCTAATATCCGCCCGCGGCGGATATGCCTTAATCGGGGTATTCGGACGGGTGCGGGAAGAGTGATTTTCATGAATATCTTTGAAAATTACCCTGTGGACTTTGAAAAACGGGGTGTTTGACGATGGCGCAAACGTGGTGTAACAGGGGCGCTGCTGGTGTTTGATTTCTTGTGGCCAGGCGATGGGTTTGAAGGCTCTGACTGGCTGGTCGGGCACGGCGTGCAGAGGGAGGGCGGTTCGCGAACCTCCCCTACGGGCTTGGTCATTCCGAGGGCTTCGGCAACGGAACGCAAGATTCCTCGGCGGACCTCGGAATGTCATTTAGAGGGCAGTGGCGCGCGATTCCGCATGGGCTCTGTTTCCAGCGCCGTATATGAAGCGCCGGATCAGATATCGTCCATCGGGAAGTTTATATACGCCTTCATAGGTAGTTCTTCGGGCGGCTCCTGCGGCTGTGGGGGTAAATCGAGACCCAGCAGCCTGGCCTCCCGTTCTAGCAGGTTTAGCACCCTGTCCACGGCTCCGAGCTTCCCTTCGCGGGCCAGATTCCAGATTCCCGCCAGCAAGGTCTCCAAGCGTGCGATGTGCAGCTTGCGGAACTCGGCGGCCTCATCAAAAGCCTCGGACGCCAGTGCTTTCTTGACCGCTTCATACGCCCCCGACGGGGAGGCATAGCCGACCTGGCGGGCTATGTCCGCGAAGGTCAAGCCTTTCATGCGGAGTTCCAGGGCGCGCCGGCGTCTGTCGGTCAGGCGCGCCCGCTTGGGTCGTATACCGTGATTGGTCCAGTTCGATTTGCTCATAGATTCAACTACCGATTGCGTAAAGGGTCCTGAATTAGAGGATCGACCGTGAAAATGCGATCGTCTACAGCCGTCGCGACATAAATGCCAGAAAAGTGGGCTTGGCTATGAGGCCGAGGTGTATGCCCTGAAGATGGGAGTGCGAATGGGATGGAGCATGTAGTCCCCGTAACCCTAGCCCTCTACCCCGATGGGGAGAGGGGACTGGATTGGTACTGGTTCTCGATCTCCTACAGTCCCTGGACCTCCACGGTTTCCACCATCCGCCCCTCAAGATCGACAACCCGCACGGCATGATTATTCGTGTCCGCCACCCATATCTTCCCGGACCCAACGCTAAGACCCGACGGCTCCGAAAAGCGGGCGGTTTCCATTCGGCCGTCCGCGTGCCCCGAGACTCCGTCGCCGGCCACCGTCGCGACTGCCCGCCGTGTCGGATCGACGGCTTTGATCTTGTGGTTGTACGAATCGACGATAAATAGTCCCGCTTCGCCGCCCGCTATTCCTATCGGATGCTGAAGCTGAACCGCGTCCCCCTCTCCATCCACGTCGCCGAAATCGAACAGGCCCGTACCTACCACCGTCCCGATCTCGCTTCCTGCGGCAAAACGAACGGAGCTCGTCTCGCTGTCCACGAAATAAAGCCGGCCCTCGTAGCTCGTGATGCCGCTCGGCTGAGCGAGCAATGCCGATCCGAGCGGCCCGTCCTTGATTGACTCGCCTCCCGTGCCGGCATAAGGCCACGCCGCTCCCGAGTCAGGATCGATCCGCCATAGCTGATGCGCCCCCGCCATCGCCGCATAGAGTGCATTGTTATGTAAAGTCAAGTCCCACGGCGACCTCAGCCCGTCATCAGGCCCCACAACCGTGCTCACGACCTGAGATTCGAGGTCTACCCGCCGAATAGCGTGATTGCCTGTATCGGCTACGTACAGGTTCCGACCGGCGAGCTCCATCCCCTGCGGCTGATTGAGCTCGGAGCCGTCGTATTCGCCGTCTTTCAAGCCTGTCCCGGCGCCTCCGATCACAGTCAGCAGGCTTCCCGCAAGGTCCGAAACGACAATACGGTCGTTATTGGAATCGGCTATGAAGATTCGATCGGAAGACTCGTCCGCGAGAATCTTGCCCGGATATCGAAGCATTGCCGGTTCGAGATTCGAAGAGACGGCGGGCATAGGCGTCGATTTCAGCAGACCGCGCGACCGGAACTCGTCCACCATCTGGTCGATGATTCCCGCCACCGCTTCGGCGTCGAACTCGCCTTCATGCTTTCCGATAACCCGTCCCGTGGGGTCGATGAACATCAGCGTCGGCCATGCCCTGACCGCGTAGCTCTGCCAAATCTCAAATCGGGCGTCGTTGACGACGGGATGCTCGACCCGATACCGGCGCACGGCGCTCAGCACGTGCTCGGTCGCCCGCTCGGCGTCGAACTTGGCGGAGTGAACCCCTACGACCGCCAGCTCATTGCGGAACCTCCGTTCCAGCTTCCGCAACTGCGGAAGTACGTGGATGCAGTTAATTCAGCAGAAGGTCCAAAAGTCCAGAATGACGATACGGCCCCGCAGATCGCCCAGCGACAGCGCCCCATCCG
Organism: Chloroflexota bacterium; assembly: GCA_965218195.1. Classification (GTDB taxonomy): domain Bacteria; phylum Chloroflexota; class UBA11872; order UBA11872; family VXNJ01; genus JAPOVO01. Next base: position 1,844,331 of record OZ244593.1, on the reverse strand, counting down.
TATTGACCCATTCGATCTCGGACGGAAACTCGGGAGCGCGAACGGTTCCGGCAAATCGACCGGACCTCATTCCTAAACCCCAGCCCCTACGGGCGACTTCGGTCCAACTCTGCCAGCTATCCGCGTAGCGAAGTTGATCTCGCGTTCTTTCCACATTCCGAGGTTGATGCTATGGGCGTGGGGATACTCGAACGACCAGGAAATCCATTCTCCGGCGTCGTCCGGCCCCACCTTTCCCGCGTCCATGACCTTCATTATTGAAACGGCTTTGCCCGAATCGTAGAGCCGCTCGACCAGCGCGCGATGAGCGTAGACGTCACCCCCGACCAGCCCCCGCCCTTCCATGTTCATGTGACATAGCACGATCTCGATCTCGGCGGTTTCCGCCAAAAGCTCCAGCACCGCTCCGGTGTAGATATGGCTCGACGCGCCCACGTGGCTCACGCGCCCGTCGGCCTTCGCCTCGAGCAGAGCCTCCAGGCAGCCGCGCCGGCTCTCGAAGTCAGCCGGATGTTCCACTCCGTGCAACATCATCGAATCGACGTAATCGAGACCCATTTCGTCGAGAGCGCGCTCGATGGCCGCACGGCCTTCCGACTTGGTTTGCGCGCCCGTTTTCGTGTTTATCACCACCGCGCCCCGGTCCACTCGCCGCAGCGCGGCGCGAACGTGCCGGTGACTGTCATAGCCCTGGGCAGTGTCCCAAAAGTTCACGCCCCGATCGAACGCATATTCAAGAAGATCCGCGCCCCGCTCGTCCGGCAAGTCGTTCAGGATTCCACCGATGGGGCCCGTGCCGTAACAAAGGCGGGAAACAACCAAATCCGTTGACCCGTATCTAACAGACTTCATGGTGGCACTCCAGTAACGCAGGCACGATTTGCTCAAGTCTGGCATGTAATTTTGCCCTATGCCATCGCCGCGTACCGGTCGAGTTCGCGCAAGACAGCGCCTCGTCGCCATTATTCGGGCGCACAGCCTGTAGTGAACCTGATTCGGAGCCGGAATCCGCCACGTACATCCCTGCCGACACCCTACCCAAATCGCCCACTCCACAATCCCCGCTTTGGCGGGTTGATCTGTTAGTTTGATTAAAACCACAACGACCCGAGACGCCAATTGATGCACAGACGTTTAGATAGTCCCGAGTTCCACGTAGCGAGATTGGGCGAGGCGCTAAGCAACGCCGTGCGCGTGTTCAAGCTCGTTTGGGACACGAGTCCCAAGCTGACCTCGCTTATGAGCGTTCTAACGGGCGTGAGCGCGTTAGTCCCCGCGGCGACCGCCTGGATCTCCAAGCTCATTTTCGACGACGTCGGCGAGGCCATCACCTCGGGAGTGGATACCGTGGATATCCGCGGGATCATCACTCTCATGCTCGCCTTCCTGGGAATCACGGCGGGCGGCTTTTTGCTGAGAAACGCGCAGGCGGCGACCCGCTCGATCCTGGGCGACCTCTTCACGAACCGGACCAATCTGATGCTCCTGAACAAGTCCGAGTCGCTCGACATTTCATATTTCGAAAACGCCGCTTTCTACGACAGACTCGAAAACGCCCAACGCGAAGCGCGCGACGGTCCCATGCAGATCGTGTCGGAGTCTTTCGGAATCATTCAGAACTCCATAACGCTTATCTCGATGATCGGGCTTCTGCTCCGATTTCAGTGGTGGGTATTCCTAGTCGTGCTTATCACGACCCTGCCGGCGCTCGTGATCGAAGTTCGCTACAGCCGCGAGCGATTTCGACTCCAGACCTGGCGTTCCCCCACTGTCAGGCGTCTGGGCTATTTCCGGTGGTTGATAACCAACGACGACTACATCAAAGAGCTGCGCATCTTCGATCTCGGCCGCTACCTGATCAACCTCTACCGCAGAACGTTCGATCGGTTCTTTCGCGAAAATAGCAGCCTTACGCTGCGCAGCAACACCGCCGGATTCGCCCTTCAGGCGCTAGGCGCCGCCGGCAGCGCGGCGATATTGGGCTTCATCACGTTTCAGGCAATGCTCCGGCGCGTCACCCTGGGCGACCTGGCGCTCTACTTTCAGGCATACCAGCAGACCGTCAACTCCACCACCCAGCTATTGCAGGGAATCACGTCCATATACGAGCGTGGATTGTTCGTAAACAACTTCTTCGAGTTCCTCGAATTCGAGCCGCTCATTCCCGCCGAATCCGGGGGAATCGAGGTGCCCGACTCGATCAGGGAAGGCATCGAGTTCGAGGACGTCCATTTCACCTACCCGGGCACCGACAAGCCCGTGCTCCAGGGGGTCAGCTTTCGGATATCGCCGGGAGAATCGGCCGCGTTTGTCGGCTCGAACGGCGCGGGCAAGACCACGGTTATCAAGCTCCTGTGCCGGTTCTATGAGCCGAATTCCGGAACTATAAGAATCGACGGCATTGACATTCGCGAGTTCGATACCGCGAGTTTGCGCCGGCAGATCGGGGTGATCTTCCAGGATTACGGACGCTACCAGGAGACCGCCTACACAAACATCGGCTACGGCTCGCTGGACGATATCGGCGACAAGGAACGGGTGCAGGAAGCCTCCCGCAAGAGCGGCGCGCACCGGGTGATCGAAGACCTGCCCGACGGCTACCAGACACAGCTCGGGCGCTGGTTCAGGGACGGCGTCAATATCTCCATTGGAGAGTGGCAGAAGATCGCGCTCGCCCGCGGATTCATGCGCGAGGCGCAGTTGCTCATCCTCGACGAGCCAACGTCGTCACTCGACGTTCAGAGCGAGCACGAGGTGTTCGAGCGATTCCGCGATCTGACAACGGACAAGATGGCGATCCTGATCTCCCACCGGTTCACGACGGTGCGGATGGCCGACAACATCATCGTGATCGACGACGGCAAGATCATCGAGCAAGGCACTCACGAAGCGCTGCTGGAGCTTGGCGGACGCTACTCTGTTTTATTCAACATGCAGGCCCAAGCGTACCGCTGAGCGGCACCGCGCCGGTCTTGCCGGGGACGGATAACCGGATGCCAAACCCTCCGACTATTCCCCCGAAGTGCCAGGCGAGTTGGCCTCCGCGTACGCTTGCCGCACGAGGTCGAGGACGCGACTATCGAGACGATCTCCCCGCATCCAGTTCCCTTGCCCAAGACGCACTGGATTTAGCGCCTCTTCAAGCTGGGCGATTACTTGCGGCGCGCGGCGCTGGAATACACTCCGCCAGAACTGCAAATATGGCGCGCCACGTTCGTTATAGATCGTAACTAGCCCGACGTTTTCGGGCTGCAAACGAGGCAAAAGGGAGAGACTTCCCCTCTTACCGTGATACGTTGAAAGCTCGATGTTCCCAGCCTCTTCCATCGACCGGGCCAGATCCAATAGCTTTCTCAAGTTCGGCTTGTGCTCGTCGGGAGCGTCGGCTATCGAGGCTTCGAAGTCGCTGGCGCCAGCCACCAGACGGCCTGGCGCGGGGCGCTGCTCCTCAGACTCTGCCGCCCGGTTACGAACCCGCACGAGGTAATCCTGCGCCTCGGGCAGGGGGATGACCTGGTCGACGTCGATCAGCCGCTCATCTCTGTAGCGATAGACGCGGAGTCGAACGCAGCGAATATCCAGCCCCGCCTCGTTGAGCCACAACACGGAGGTCGTCAGCTCCTTCGAGAAATCCTCGGACACGAGCAGGATGCGTGGCCGCTCGGTGGCTACTTGCGGCTCTTCCACACCGCCTTCCTCAACCAGACGAGCGCGGATGCGGTCTTGGGCGTCCTCTTTGATGCGGCGATCCGACAGGTATTGTTTGTGAGCATCCATGATCTGCTCGAGTGTCATGTTGGCGGCCATTGCGGCGTAGCGTATGGCCTGGAGGTCCATCGTTTCCCCAGTGTCCCCGCGCTTCAGCTCTACGACGACTAGACGCCGGTCTTCGCCGATTCCAAGCAAGTCGATGCTGCGCAAGCTCGAAGTCCAGTTACTGAACTCTTCGGAGACGATGAAAAGGCCAGGCTCAATGACATGGGGCTGATCGCGAAGGAGCCGCTGGAGGTCTTCTCGCTCCAGAATCCTTTCCTGGCTAAGAGAGGTCCGGTCAATCTCTTCAAACCGGTCGTTGGACATTCGGTAGAGCATGATTCACCTTAACCGTGGGGGACTGGCGTGCCCGAGAGGACTCGAACCTCCGACCTTATGGTCCGCAACCATACGCTCTATCCGACTGAGCTACGGGCACCTGCGGATTTGCTAGTTATGCGATTCTATCGCCCCGCCGCCGCCTGCGTTCGATCAGGTCGTGAACGACGCCTCGCCGCGATCCACGGTCCCACCAGGAAAATGCCCAGGTCGGCGGCGCTGTGCAGCAATATGGCTGGCGCTATCGACGAGAATTGCTGCGCCACCGCGCCGAAGAGCAGACCGCCCAACGTCGCCCAGAGCAGGAAGCGTAGCCTGAATCCAGCGAGCGCGTGATGGAACCCGAACACGAATGACACCACTACAAGCGCCACCGGGAATCCAGTGAGCGTCGCCAGCCGGCCTTGAAAGAAGCCCCGGAACAAAATCTCCTCGGCGACGGGATTCACAATCAGGAAAAACGGTAATTCAAGAGCCATTGCGCCCGGTGTTGAATTCGCCGACCAGTTGAGCGCCTTGCGAACGAACACGACGCACGCCGCAAATACGGCCACCGCCAGCACACCAACCCAAATCCAACCGGTGGGGCCGTATGGTATCCGCAAGCCCAGCGATCCAATTCCCGATCCCCAGACCACGCTCCATGCGACTGGCAGCGCCACGAACGGAACAATGCGTAGCGGAAGGTCAAGCCGTATCCAGCGCCAGACGTAGACGAAGTCGCGCTGTCTGGGCTGCTCGTTGAGAGAGTCCGCGATCAAGCTCGGCTCACCTGTCGATATCGTCCAGCTCCGGTTCGCCTGCGGCCTTCAACCGCCGGCGCGAGGCCGTCGGACTAGCCTGCCGTAACGGGGTCAGATTGGTCTTTGGGATCTGGCCGCGCGAATTTTTCGACCTGCTCCGGCAGCTTGAACGCGCCGACGATAGCCACCAGAAGCACGACGGCCGTAACGTGAAACGGAAGCGCCGGTGACAGCGGAACCAGAAATCCGGCCGCGAACACCCCCGCTACCATCCCCCAGGAGAATGCGCTGGTCTGCAACGCCATCACACGTCCCATCTCACCCGACGGCGCAATGTCGCCGGCGACCGCTACAAGCAGCGTCTGAAAGGCGCTCTGCGAAAACCACTGGATGCTGGACGCGAGCAGCAGTAAAGCCAGGCTGCCCGAGATTCCGAACAGGACCGCCGAGAAAGCTCCCAATACCAGCGCTCCGGCGATCAAGACCCTCGGTCCGATAGCGTCGGAAAGTCTCCCGACCACCAGCTGCGCGCCTCCTCCGCCGATTGCTCCAAGGGCCACCAACAAGCCGACGGCCTCGAGACCGCCTCCTATGTCCACGAGCTTGGGGCCTGCCAGTATCGTGAATATGCCGAAAGACATGCTGGTAGCGGCTCGCACGACGAGCATCCAGTTGACCGGCCTGTTTCGCAACAGGCCGGCGTAGGCTCGGAGCCTCAATCCGGTCTGACGAGTCGCGTAACCTCGGCGATGGATATTCGGAAGCAGCAGCACGGTTAGTACGCACGCCGAGCCGACGAGCGCCGTCGCCACGACTCCCAGAGCGCGGTATCCGGAACTGGCCGCCAGCCCCCCGAATAGAGGCCCGGCAATGCCCGGCGCCAGCACCATCGCGAAGCTCACAATGCCGCTGGCGAGACCTCGGAGAGGCTGTGGACTCGATTCGATAACGTACGCTTGAAGCCCAGTCCAGTGATATGCAATAAACAGTCCCGTCACTGGACCGACGGCCATGACCAATCGAAAATCGGGCGCCCAGGCGAGAGCCGCAAGGAGGGTGGTCATACCCGCCAGGCCAAGCGCATACGTCGACTTGCTGCCAAACCGGCTTATCCAGAGGCCGCTGGTCAAACCCAGGGTTGACGTGACACCATGAATCCCGAGGAAGACCATCGCCGCCGTAAGCACGCTGCCCCCCAGTTCGTCGCGTATGAAGACGGAGAGAAAACTCAATGTCGGCATCCAGCCCGCGCCGCCAAGGCTGAACAAGATCACGAACGTGATGAACGGTCTGTTCAGCAAAGCTCTGGGATCGCGCCGCGCGGAATACGCGCGGTCTTGGAACGTCATGATGAATCTACGTTGCCCCATACGGGGCTTCCATGCAAATAATCCGCGCTATCACTCACCCCGCCGCCCCCCTCATCCCCGCCCTCTTTTTGCATCATTTCCGACCTGCCTTTCCATCATCTCCGCTCCCGTTCTCCGCCATCCCCGCCCCCTATTCGTCGTTCCCGCGAAACATGTCCCCGCGAAAGCGGGGAGCGGGAATCCAGCAACAGGGTGCCGTCGTTGACGCCGTGCGAGAGACCGAGAGCCAATCACAATGAGCGAGCCGTAAGCACATCAAACTGACACCCGAAGAGCAGGCGCTGCTCGATGGAGACCAAGGCGAAGCCGCGCGCTGGGCAATCGAGTTCCAACTGGAACTGGGAGACTTCTTCGGAGCGGAAGACTTCGTATCCGTACGATCCGCGCATGTAGCCGCCGACGCCGAGGCGCTGCGCGACGACGGCATCGACTTCATGCAGCGTCTATGTTCAGCGGGAGGCCGGTGCGCAATTCCCACCACTACAAATCCTCGCAGCGTCGATTTCGAGCGGGCGGCGGACGTGGGTCAACGACCCGTCTGGTCCGAGCGCGAACGTCGAATCGTGGACGTATTCGACCAAATGGGCGCGCGCCGATGCGATACGTGCATCAATTACCAGACGGTCGATAGTCCGCTCTATGGGGAACACCTGGCCTGGGGCGATACCGGAACCGTGATTTACGCGAACTCGGTCGCGGGCGCTCGGTCGAACTTCGAAGCGGGTCCGGCCGCGATGGCCGCGGCGATCACCGGACGCGTTCCACGCTACGGACTTCACCTTTCCGAACACCGGCGGGCCACGGTCCGGGTCGAGGTGCGAGACAGACCCGCCCAAAGGTCGGATTGGGGAGCTCTGGGATGTCTCATCGGCCGGCGCGTAAACGACTACTGGAAGGTCCCGGCGCTGGTTGGAAGCGGACTGCGCCCGTCGGCCGACGATCTAAAACACCTGGGCACGGCGATGGCGAGTTACGGCTCGGTCGGCATGTTCCACCTGGTCGGTGTAACTCCGGAGGCCCGGACCGAGGCGGAAGCGGTTGGGGGCATGGAGCCGGTCGAGAGCTTTGCGGTAAATCCAGGCGATATCGAGGACGTTTACCGCAGTTTCCAGGCGCACGCCGAGAAGCCGGACCTGGTCGTATTCTCCGCCCCGCAGCTTTCTTTGCACGAAATCGCGGAGCTTGCATCTCTGTTCGACGGAAATACCGTTAGTCCGGTCACTCGCGTGTATGTAACGACGAGCGCGATGGTGAGATCGGAAGCCGAACGTCTCGGCTACGCCCGCTCGATCGAGAAGTCCGGCGCTTGCCTTCTAACGGGCGTCTGCTTCTATCTAATGGCTCCCCACGAGCTCGCCGAAATGTTCGGCTACCGCACCCTGGTCACCGACTCAGCCAAGCTCGCCAACATCATCGCCGGCTACGGCTTTGACCCGGTGTTCCGGCCAACGAGCGTATGCGTCGAGGCCGCGGTCACCGGCAAGATACCGTGGTAAGCGCGCGTCCCGGCGGTCCGGACCTCGTTTTAACGGGAAAGCCCGGATACGGGCCAATCGCCGAGGGACGGGCCTTGGTCTCGCAGCACGGCTTCAGCGCTCGCTACGACCTGAATCGCGAGCTAGGAGTCTTCTCGCGGCAAGAACACGACCTTTTTGGCGAAAGCGTCGTGGACGTCATCCTCATAGCGCCGGTCTCGAAGGGCGGAATCGCCACGTCCTGGATGCTCCGTGAAATGGTCTCTCGGCGAGTGGCGCCGCTGGGGATTATCCTGCACTCGACCAATCCGGTCATCGTCCAGGGGGCCATCCTCGCCGGGATGCCCATCATGCGCGGGCTGCTCCCGCCCGCGCATCAGGTCATTCAGACCGGCGACTGGATCAGAATGAACCCCGAACGCGGAATCGTCGAGGCTTGGCGTTGAGAAGGAAACCGGCCGCGAGGACGTAACGGCCCAGCGCCGGAACCGCCGGAATCAGGCAGTCAGCCGGCGGCGGACGCGCCCACCTTCGCGTACTTGGACCGATAGAAGACCAGCGGAGACTTGTCAGACGTCACCTTCGCCGACATCACCTTGCCGACAAACACCGTGTGATCGCCTGTGCCAAGCCGGTCTTCAACCGCGCATTCGAGTTCCGCAACAGCCCCGTCAACCAGCGGAACGTCCAACATCCCTATGTGGTGATTGACGCCCACGAATCGGTGTACCTCTACCTCATCATGATCGGCGAACTTCCTGGAAAGCTCGCTCTGATCCTCGGCCAGCACACTCACCGAGAAGACTTCCGACTTCTCGATTAAGGGGTGACAGCCCGAGTCCTTCATGATGCAGACGAGCACCGTTGGGGGATTCAGCGAAACGGACGTGAAGGAGTTGACGGTCATCCCTCGCTTCTCGCCGTCGTAGGCCGATCCAACTACAGTTACGCCGGTCGGAAAGCTCCTCATTACGTCGCGAAAACCGGCGGCTGAGCCGTCCAATCCGGAATCCCTCTCCTTAGCCGAGCCGATACAGCGCCAATTTCAACACAGACAAGCGCCAACGTACCAGTTAAACGACTGCCGCCGAACCTCCGCCCGGTCAAGGACGCCGACCTATTGACCGATAGTCGAATCGGGCTCAGCCCTGCGTTGGCAGTCAACTACAGCGGATCAGCGCGCCTTTCTTGCTCGTTGCGGAGTCGAGCGGCCGCTAGGCGAACTGGCCAGATCCGGGTTAAAGCCCAGCCGGCCGTGAGCCGATAGCTATGCGTTGGAGAAGAGTAACCGGCCGGTCACATGGAAGCCGGCGTGTGAAGGGTCTTAGTCGCCCGACTCTTCCGCTTGACGCTTTTCGACATACTCGACCGCGTCGCCCACGGTTGAAATGCTTTGAGCGTCTTCGTCAGGAATCGCGAGGTCATAGTGCTCTTCGAGCTCCATTATCAGCTCGACGAGGTCGAGGGAGTCCGCGTTCAGATCGTCCTCGAACCGAGTCTCCATCGTGACGCTCGACGCATCGACTCCCTTGAGTGTTTTCGAGATTACCTCGACCACATCGTCAAATACTGCCAAAGCTATCTCCTTGCGCTTCTTGGCGGGCCCCTGGCCTCAATTGGAGGCTTGTCTGTCTATGCGCCGGATGAATCATTCACGTATATCTCGGAAGCGCACGTTTACAGAGGTGATTTTACATATCCCATTGGCCTGCCCAAAATCATCCATAGCGCGACCTCGCGGCTTCCCCGTCCAGCCGGCTTAACTGAGTGTCCGCCGCCGTCCGACGAGACTCCACGTAGACGGCAGAACCAGCGCCGCAATGACGAGTTTCACTATGTCGCCCGGTATGAAGGGAAACATTCCGAGCGGAAGCGCGTCGCCGGGGCCCACGAAATAGGCCAGCCACGGCACGCCAAACAGATAGATGACGAACTCCGCCGCGAGCATAGCCGCCGCCGCGGTCCAGAATTTCCGGTCCCATCCTCGTTCCGCCAGCCATCCCACCACGTACGCCGCGGCGACAAACCCGATCAGGTAACCGCCGGTCGGTCCGGAGAACGCGGCCCATCCCGAACCTCCACCCGCAAAAAACGGAAGCCCGGACCCGCCTTCAATCAGATAGAGGATTATCGCCAGCGCGCCGCGACGGCTCCCCAGCGCGGCGCCTATCAGCAGAACGCCGAGAGTCTGACCGGTTATCGGCACCGGCGTAAACCAGAGCGGTATAAAAATCTGGGCGCACAGCGCCAGCAGCAGGCTCCCGCCCACGACAAGACATGCGTCACGGACGATCTTGTTCTCATCCGCCAAAACGGCTGTGCCGGGGCGTCCTGCCAGACCCTTCAACATTTTGCTGCTCCTCTACCCGTAAGTCGGTCCGTTGGAACTCGATGTCGCGGCGTCTTGCGGGCTGATCAGCGAGACCGTACCGCCTTCCTCAACTTCCTGTCCATCCTGGACTATGAATTTCGCGAGCTTGCCCGCGACGTGGGTTACGACCTCGTTAAATATCTTCATCGCTTCGACAACGCCAACGACCTGGCCTTCGTGAACGGTATCGCCTTCCGATACGAATGGCTCTCCACCCGGAATAGGCGCCCGGTAAAAGACACCCGTCACCGGCGTGGAAACGTCCACCAGACCGGCGTTCTCGTCGATGACGGCAGGTTCGGCCTTTCGCTCCGGCGATTCGCGCACCTTCCGGGATCCGCCAACGACACCGGCGCCTTTTCGAAGCCGGATGCGCAATCTGCCATGCCTCACCTCCACCTCGCGCACCGATGTATTCCGCACGCGGCTCAGGAGCGCCCTGGCGAGGCTTGCTAACCGTGGCATTCGCGGCTGTCACCGGCCCCGCATGGAGGTTCCAACACTTCTTACGCCGAGCGGAAGATCAGCGACGAGTTCTGTCCGCCAAATCCAAAGCTGTTGCTAAGGACCGTCTCCAATCGCAGCTCCCGCGGTTGTCCCGGGACGTAATCCAGATCGCATTCCGGATCCGGATTCTCATAATTGATAGTCGGCGGGACGATGCCATCCTGCAGCGCTTTGACGCATACGATCGCTTCGGTCGAACCGGCCGCGCCGATCAAATGCCCTAACATCGACTTCGTGGAGCTGATGGGGATGCTCCCGGCTCGCTTCCCGAAAACCCTCTTCACTGCGATGGTTTCCGCTATGTCGCCTATCGGCGTCGAAGTCCCGTGGGCGTTGATGTAGTCCACGTCCGAAACGCCCACCCCGGCCGCGGCCAGCGCCCGCTCCATCGATTGCACCGCGCCGGCGCCGTCTTCGGGCGGCGCGGTTATGTGATACGCGTCGGCGCTAGCTCCGTACCCGATCAACCGCGCGTGCACTCGCGCTCCCCGGCCGCGAGCGAACTCCATATTCTCCAGCACCAAGACCCCGGCCCCCTCGGCTGGAACGAATCCGTCACGGAGCGCGTCGAATGGTCTCGAGGCCGTCTCCGGATCGTCATTTCGGCTCGTACTGAGCGCCCTTCCCTGACAGAACCCCGCCAGGCCTATAGGAGTTATCGCGGCTTCGGCGCCTCCAGCCACCATGGCCACCGCGTCACCCCGAGCGATGGTCTCGGCGGCTTCGCCAATTGCGTGCGCGCCCGACGCGCAGGCTGAAACATGCGACATATTCGGACCGGTGGCGCCCGTTTCAATCGCGACCTGGCCGGACGCCATGTTTGGAATAATCATCGGTATCAGAAACGGCGATACACGCCTGTGTCCCCGGTCCCTGAGAATGGCCGTTTGCTCGTACAGGGTCGTTATACCGCCGATTCCGCTGCCGATATAAATGCCGACCCGATCCCGAAGCTCATCGGTGATATCGAGCCCCGCGTCGACCAGCGCCTGTTTCGCGGCGATTATGCTGAACTGAACGAATCGATCCGTGCGCCGCGCGAGCCGGTCTCCGATAGCTGCGGCCGGGTCGAAATCGGTGACCTCGCCGGCGATCTGACACGGAAAACCCGAAGGGTCGAAGATAGATATCCGGCCGACTCCCGACTCTCCCGCCAAAAGGCCTCGCCACATAGCGTCCACGCCGACGCCGAGCGGCGTCAAAGCGCCCATCCCGGTTATGGCTACATCGAATGCCAAGGGCGGCTATCCAGTCCGGAGAATCGTCAACGCAACGGGCCGGATTGCAGACCGGCGAAAAACTTTGCTGAACCCGACAGCATCGAATTATATCAACGGCGGCGTTCTCGCCCGCCAGGCTTCACTACCGTGCAAGCGCATATACTCTCGTGTTGTCAGTTTGCACGGTCCCTTTCAATAGCCGCCGTCAGTTTCCGCGCCGCTGTTCGCATCCGGGAGATATTTTGGGCCGATCGACCGTAATTACAGGTTGGGGCCTGTCGCTGCCCGACCAAATCCGCACAAATCAAGATCTCGAAAACATCGTGGACACCACCGACGAGTGGATCCGTTCGCGCACCGGAATCCGCGAGCGCCGGATAGCCGGTGACGATGAATCAACTTTCACCCTCGCGCTTGAAGCTTCGAAACAGGCCCTCGATACGGCGAACCTGAGTCCCGAAGACGTCGAAATGATAATCGTTGCGACCCTTACTCCCGATTTCGGTTTTCCCGCCGTTTCCAATCTTCTCCAGGATGCTCTCGACGCCCCCAACGCCGCCGCCCTCGACATCAATTCGGCGTGCACCGGATTCCTGTCAGGACTCGCACTGGCGGACGGCATGATCGTCAGCGGTCACCTCGACAACGTTTTGCTTGTTGGAGCCGAAACCATGTCCCGCGTGGTTGACTGGGGCGACCGCGCCACCTGCGTACTCTTCGGCGACGCCGCGGGCGCCGCCGTTCTGCGGAAATCGGATGCCGGCGGCGGAATTCTCAAAACCGTGCTCGGCTCCGACGGCTCCGGCGCCATGTCGCTGTATCTCACCGGCGGGGGCAGCCGCTACCCGGCAAGCGCTCAAACCATCGCCGAAGGCAATCACTATCTCAAGATGGATGGCCGCGAGGTTTACAGATTCGCCGTCAGAGCCATGGTCGATTGCACCATCGACACCGCCCGCCGGGCCGGAATGCCGCTGGACGACTTCGACCTCTTCATTCCACATCAGGCGAACATAAGGATCATCAACTCCGCGATTCGCGAGCTCGACGTCCCTGAACGGAAGTTTTTCGTAAACGTGGACCGTTACGGAAACACGTCCGCCGCCTCGATACCCGTGGCGCTGTGCGAAGCGATCGACCAGGGCCGGATAAAGCCAGGCGACAAGATACTGATGGTTGCCTTTGGCGCCGGTCTGTCGTGGGCTGGAACAGCGCTGGAATGGACCGCTCCGGTGCCCGACCGCGGCGTCGCTCGTGCAAGCCTGAACACTCAGGAACGGTTGGGCGCCCTCCCTGGCTAGCCCCGACCACCGCATAGTCACACCGAGGCCCTCGCCGGCGCCTGAGAGCCTCCAGCGGCTTACTCAAAGCCCGCCCCCTCTTCGTCTCCAACAGGCTGGCCGCCGCGGCCAGCCTACCGACCCGTCCACTATTTGCAGACTGGCAAGCCTTACAACGGACGCTTTGCAGGCACTCCCGACCGCCGCGGATACGCGAGCGGCGTCGGCGAGACCTTCTCGTACAGGGCAAGAACCCGGTTCTGCCGCAGCTCCGGCAAGCTGTACTCCACCGTCGCGCCGACGCGAGCGCCAAGCGCCGCAGCGGCGGCGTTCGATTCCGCAAGCCTCCGCGCCTGATTCGCCGTCTTGTACAAGACCACCAGACCGCCTACTCGCACCAGGGGCGCGCATAGCTCCAACGCGGGCGACGCGGGCAGCACGGCCCGCGAAACCGCCAGATCGTACTGCTCCCTGTGATCGGGATCGCATCCTGAATCCTCAGCCCGTGCGTGCGCCACGCGAGCGTTGGTGATGCCAAGCGCCGCTACCGTTTCTCGTAGAAAGGCCTGCCGGCGGGAAGACGATTCGAGCAGCACGACCGCCAGACCGGACATAGCGATGGCTATTGGCGCCCCCGGCAGACCCGCTCCCGAGCCCACGTCCACGAGCCGGCCGCTCCCGCCCGCAATATGGGATTCAATCACGGGAACCGCGGCCAGCGAGTCGGCCAGATGAACGATCTCCAGATCGGCGACGGTCGATTTTCCGATAAAACCTTGAGGGGCGGCTATTTCGCGCAGGCGGTCCCCGTAGGCAAAGAGACGATCGACCGCCTGCGAGGGCCGAAACTCCACGCCCAGTTCGCTTACGACTTGCTCAAATCGGGTCGTTACTTCGAATCCCTCCTGGCAAGCTCCAGCGATGTAGTCTTTGATATACAACCGCTGATAATCACGACACTGAGGTAAATTTGGAACGGCTCTGGAGCCCCTGGCGCATGGACTGGATCGAGTCCGACACGCCGGGCGACGACGACTGTCCATTCTGCATAACGCGCGAGGCCGCTCGGGAACTTCCAGGACTCATCGTGGCAACGTCCGAATATACCTACGCCACCCTCAACCTGTATCCATATAACGGCGGACACATAATGATCTTGCCCTACCGCCACGTTGGAGATATCACCGACTTTCTACCCGAAGAGCAAGCGGACCTGTTCGCCAACCTTCGGTCAGCCGTCACCGCGCTTCGGTCGGCGATGAAGCCCACCGGATTCAATATCGGGCTTAATCTCGGTTCGGCCGCCGGAGCCGGCGTTCCGGGCCACTTTCACTTCCACGTAGTGCCTCGCTGGTCGGGCGACACCAACTTCATGCCGGCGATAGGCCAGACAAAGGTGATGCCGGAAACGCTGGAGCAGACAAAGAACCGTGTCGTCGAAGCGTGGCCGCACTGAGCCGCCCTAAGCCGCCGGCCCGTCTTCAGCCGGTCCCAGCGAGCGGACCGGCGCCGGCACCAACGTTGGAGTCTGTTCCGGGAAAAAGCCGAATTTCGCGAACGGCCAGTAAATAACCCAGACCTTTCCGACAATCGCCGCCAGCGGCACGGAGCCGAACCGCCTGGAGTCTTCGCTGACCGATCGATTGTCTCCGAGCACGAAGTAGCTGTCCGCCGGAACTCTCACCGGCGGAACCACGGAGCTGCCCCCGCGAGCTATGTAGCCGCTCTCGTCGATCTCCAGACCATTGACGAACACCCGTCCAGTGCGAATCTCAATCGTCTCCTCGGGCAGACCTATGATCCGCTTGACAAGGTCCTCACTATTGCCGCCGGGCTTTCGGAAAACAACCACGTCGCCGCGGCTCGGATTCGATTTCATATACGAAAGCTTGCTGACCAGTACTAGTTCGCTGGTGACCAGATTGGGGTTCATGCTTGGTCCCTGGACGCGGAAATTCTGCATTACAAGCCTGGTCGCAAAGAATATGAACAGAGCCAGCAGGGCGGTCTCGAGCACTTCCAGGGCGACGATCTGATACTGCCGATCAAGCGTGGGCACTAGGCTGCGTTTCCAACCTTCGCGACATTGTGGGGTTGACTGGATACCGTTTGATTGCGCCTGTCAGAATCCGAATTCACAGATTCATCATGCTAACATCGGCATTAGGTTATAGATGTCCTTCAGCGGAGGCCGCGCCCTGCGATCTTGGTTGGCGGCATCTCGCCCTTTTCTTGATCCCAACTTGCCAACCAATGCCAAGGCGGCGATACCCACCGCTCTCGTCGGCGCTCTGATTGTTACTTTGGACCAGATCGTCAAGGCCCTTCTGACATCCTATTTGCAATCGCAGTCTGGTTGGCAAGTCTGGATTGTCGAGCCCGTCGTCAAACTCCGCCTGGTTCACAACTCAGGATTCGTCTTCGGCCTGTTCTCCGACAGCGCCCCCGCGTGGCTCGTTTCGCTCGTTGTATTAGCGGCCATAGGCGCGATTCTCCTCGTCTTCACCCGTCAAATCGAATCGCCAAGCCTCGCCACGCGAATCGTGTTTGGGCTGACCTTCGGCGGCGCCATCGGAAACCTGATCGATCGCTTTCGGCTTGGCTATGTAATCGACTACGTCGACTTCGGCTGGTGGCCGGTCTTCAACATCGCCGACTCGGCGATAAATATCTCCATAGTCGCGTTTGTCGTCTTGCTGCTTCTTGGGCGCGTGGAAAGACGGCCTGCCACCCCGTCGCCTTTCATGGAGTAGATCGTCTGACGGCGGGACCCGGCCCTCGAACCACTCGCGACGAGGGAGCGGCCGTCATCGTCGTTGTCGAGGCCGATTCCGGCCGCAGGATCGACGAGTGGCTTGCGAGTCAGCGCGACGGCCTCAGCCGCACCCGAGCCGCGAAACTGATCAGGAATGGTTCGGTGCTTGTCAACGGCGACCCGGCAAAACCGTCCCGCCGCCTGGAAGCGGCAGATGAGATCGCGGTATGGTTCAGCCAGGACAGGCCCGCAACTCCGGCTCCACAGCGTGTTGAGTTTGAAGTCGTCTACCAGGACCGGGGCATCGTCGCCGTCAATAAGCCGCCCAATCTTCCGGTGCATCCCGGCGCCGGACGGCCCGACGGCACTCTGGTTAACGGGCTTCTTTCACGCTATCCCGACATCGCAGCCGTCGGCGGACCGGGCCGTCCGGGAATAGTCCACCGTTTGGACATGGACACCAGCGGGGTCGTCCTGGTCGCGCGGACCGACGAAGAGTATCTCAGCCTCGTCGAACAGTTTGCCAACCGCACGGTTTCCAAAACGTACCTGGCGCTGGTCGAAGGCTCGCTCGCCCACGAGTCCGGGCTTATCTCGGCGCCGATCGGACGCCAAGCCTCCGATCGGCGAAAGATGCAAGTCGACTGGTCGGGCAAGGAAGCCGCAACCCGCTTCCGTGTCGTCGCTATTTCCGACCGCGCGAGCTTCCTCGAGTTGGACCTGATAACGGGCAGAACTCACCAGGTCCGGGTCCACCTCGCGGCGGTGGGGCATCCGGTTATCGGCGACGCAACTTACGGCAAGCCGAGTCCGTCTTCATCGACTCGCAATCCGACGCAGCACGCGCCGCGGCAAATGCTCCACGCCTGGCAGATCTCCGCGGAACGCAGTGATGGTTCCCGAATCACGTGCCGGGCGAAACTGCCCGGCGACTTTCTGCACGCGGCAAGCGAGCTCGACATCCCCGAATCTGTTCTATCGGGCTACACGCGCACAAGCTGGACCGTCGGTCCCAAATCTCTTAAGCCAGCGCTGTGAGCCAACCGACCATCCCCGCCGGTCCCGATGGAATCACGCCGGAGTGGCTCACCGCGGCGCTACGGCAATCGGGCGCGTTGGTCGATACGACCGTCGATTCGCTCGAATGGACGCCGCTTGGCCGCGGCAGGCTCAGCCGGATCGTCCGCATTCGTCTGGACTTCGCTCCTGACGGCACGGCCGGACCCACGTCTATCATCGGCAAATTCCACCCCCTCAATCCGGTGTCGAGGGAGCTTGCCAACCCCTTCGCGGCTGTGGAAACCGGTTTCTACCGGCGTCTCGCGGCGCAGCAGGAATTGCGCACGCCGCTCTGTTATTACAGTCAGCACGATGCGAAGTCTTCGAAATTCGTGCTTCTAGTCGAGGACCTCGAAGCCTCGCAACGCGGCTTCGAACAAGACACCTGCACTCCGAACGACGCCGAGCTTGCGCTCAGACAGCTCGGCGCCTTTCATGCCGCGTGGTGGGACGGCGGAGGACGCGGTCGAGCGGCATTTCTGAAGCGGCTGGAAGACTCCGAACACGCCGCGCTGCAAGGACCGGGCTTGCCCAAGCTTTTGGCCGACGATCCGACTATCGATTCCGAATCGCAAGCTTTTACTGAGAGGGAGTACGCGCTCGTTCGCAACCGGCTGTCGGGCGGACCGCTCACGGTAGTCCTCGACGATCTTCACGTCGGGAATCTCTTCCGCGGCCAGAGCGGAGGAAAACCCGCAATCACGTTCATAGACTTCCAGTTCGTATGCCTGGCCCGCGGTCCTGTCGACGTTGCGCGGCTGCTGGCCGGGAGTCTCACCGCGGACACGCGCCGCGCCGTCGAGATGCGATTTCTCAGTACATACCACGACGCATTGACCAGCGGCGGCGTAACGGACTACGCCTATACCGACTGTTTGCGGGACTACCGTCTCGGTCTTCTATGGGGCCGGCTCCGGCTTATCACGAACAATCTCGTGATGACGGCCATCTCGGTTGACGCACCGCCCAATGCGCGAACGGAGCTCGCCCATCAGATCCAGCGCTTCGCAACCGCTATCGACGATCTTGACTGTCGGGAGCTGCTCGAAGACTAGATACCGGCCCTCAGGCGCTTTCCCGCTAGACGCGTCCCGCCAGGAACTCGTAGCTTGATCTCATACAGTCGAAAATATCCCGGCGCGCGGCGTCCTGTTCCACGATCCAATACTCCGTGCCCGCCGCCTGCGCCGCCGGGATGATCGAGTCCCAGTCGAGGTTGCCTTCGCCTACCGCCGCGTAGAAAGGCGCGGCGCGGCGTCCACCCTCGGGGGGCAGCACTTCCATGTCTTTTACGTGAATATAGGTCGCACGCCCGTGTATGCGCCCGAATATCGACGCCGGATTGACCCCGGCGAATGCGACCCAATATACGTCGAGCTCCATGAGCAGTTGCGCACCGCCGCGCGCGATCAAGGTGTCATAGAAAGTCGCGCCGCCGGGTACGGTCCTTATGAACTCGTGGGCGTGATTGTGATAACCAAGCAAGATGTCGTGCGACTTGAGTTTTTCGATCACGGCCGCCGAGTCGTCGACAAAGCGTGAATACGATTCCGCCTGGTAAGGGTCGTACTCATCCGCGAGCATTGGGACAGCAACGAATCCGCACCCGAGGGTCTCCAGGAACTCGATTTCCCGGTCGGTTTCGTCCCGCAGCGCCGACCAGCCGCGGTGCGCGCCTATGCACTCAAGTCCGTTGTCGTCCATAAGCGCGCGGGCGGTCCGGGGCGAGGTGTCCGCATCATCCCCGTCGACGGCCGGCACGGCGGAAAACTGCACCGTGTCGTAGCCGATGGCCTTGATTTTCGCGAGCGACGCCTCGAACTCGCGGCGGTTCGATGTGAACTCGCGAACCGAATACAGTTGAGCGGTTATCTTGTCTGGCACCGTAACACCGCCTTCCTTCGCGTTATGCGTCGGGCGGTACGCTAGCAGCCCGCGCCTGATAGCGCCACCGGAAGCCCGCCCGCGTCGAAACCGATCGCAAACCGCCCTCTGATTTCCGAGCCTGCCGAAATGCGGTTCGCCGCCACCAGCCGGACGGCGAACGCAAGTAGAATTCGTAGCGATGTCACGTCATGTAGATCGAATCGAGCCGGCCTTGCGTGTATGGCTGGCCGGGAGGGGCCAGCGTGTACCTAATTCGCTATGAAGTCGATGGCCGGGAGCGTCACGGCATTCTGGAGGACGGCCAGATAGCCGAAGTCGAGGGTGATTTCTTCGGCGCTCTGGAACGGACCGGGCAAACCGCCGCGCTCGCGGACGTGGTCGTAAAGTGTCCGACCGCACCCTCGAAGATAATCAATCTGGCCGGCAACTACCTGAGCCACATAGGCGACAGCCCGCCATTCAACAAGCCCCAGCCGTTCGTCGCGACCCCGTCGTCAGCCCTCGATCCGGATCAGCCCATCCACATTCCCGCGGGCGCGGAAAACGTTCACTACGAAGGCGAAATGGCCGTGATAGTCGGTCGCCGCGCCAGCAACGTCCCTGAGTCAAGCGTGGGAGACTATGTTCTCGGCGTTTGCGCGGCCAACGACGTGAGCGAACGGGACTGGCAGGGCGGCGACGACAAAGACGTTCAGTGGTGGAGAGCCAAGTCGGCCGACACGTTCTCTCCGTTCGGACCCTGGATCGCGACCGGTCTGGACTATTCGAATCTGGATTTGGCGACTCGTCTGAACGGCGAAACGGTGCAAAGCTGCAATACCTCCGAGTTGATTTACGGCGTGGACGAGATCATCGCGTTCGTGACCCGTTACATGACCCTGGAGCCGGGCGACGTCATTTTCACCGGCACGTCAGGCGAATCATCGCGCATGAACCCCGGAGACGTTGTCGAAGTCGAGCTTGAAGGTTGCGGCGTGCTTTCCAACCCGGTCAGGTAGCTTCGGAGTTGCCGCGCCCCTTGTATCCTTTGACGTATCGATTATTTGGCTTCGAGACCCGTTCATGAGAATTGATTTCCTCTGGTACCCGGAATGTCCCTCGCACCCGCAAGCCCGCGAGCTGCTTGCCGGCGTATTGCGCGAGCTTGATCTGGAGGCCGAGATAGTCGAGCGCGTGATAGAAACCAGAACCGAGGCGGAAGAACTGGCATTTCCCGGCTCTCCCACCATTCGCGTCGACGGGCGCGACATCGACCCCGACGGCGCGGGCGCGCGGCCCGCCTTGACCTGCCGAACATACCGGTGGGCCGACGGCCGCTTTCAACCCCTGCCCGAGCGGTCCCTATTGATTGACGCCTTGACGGCGAATCGCCAAAACGTAAGCACGGAACAGTAGAAGGAGGTTTCCCTATGACATCTTTGGAACTCGGGAAGATGACTCTGGCGTTCGATCTTCCCGCAACCGACGGGTCTAGTTATTCATTCGATTCCTTGAGCGCAGGCAATGCCGCCGTGATCGTATTTACGTGCAACCATTGCCCGTACGCGAAGGCCTGGGAGGACAGAATTCTGGACATCGGGCGCGAATACGCCGGCCGCGGCGTGGCGACGGCGGCCATCAACTCCAACAACGCCGTCGAGTATCCCGACGACAGCTTTGCCGAGATGAAGGCTCGAGCCCGTGACAAGGACTACTCGATCCCCTATCTCTACGACGAATCGCAGGCTGTGGCCCGCGCGTACGGAGCGGAGCGAACGCCAGAGGTATTTCTATTCGACTCGGAACTAAACCTGCGCTATCACGGAGCCGTGGACGACCACCAGGACGAGACCAAAGTAGGCAGTCACTATTTGCGGGAAGCCATCGAGGCTGTACTGGCGGGCGCGGATCCCGCGGTGACCGAAACCCCGGCCGTCGGCTGCACGATCAAGTGGAAATAAACGCACTCCCCGGAGAGTCTGCGGTTTAGAACTGAGGCGGCTTCGTAGAGGGTGAGCGGAATCTCGTTAATACCCACCAGGAAGATCAGCGCTCCGAACCCCAGGAACTTCCATCCGGTCATCCCCGTGATCCCCAACAGCGCCGGGTCCTTGGTTCCCAACGGATTCGCGAAGTCAATGTCAATTCCGAGCGCACCGAACTCGTTCAACATGCCGGGAGTCCGGCCTGCGTGTTGAACAGCTAGCCGAACATAAGCACGGCGATCAGCCAAGGCGTGACCACGGGAAGGAAGAAGAGTGTCAGATAGACTTTCTGCGGGAGCGACCGCATGTTCGCGAGGATTGCTCCGAGGATCAGTTGAAGCGACAAGGCGATTGGTACGTAGGCGCCTACGAATATCGCAGATACCTTGAGCGAGTTATGAAAGACGTGGTCATCGGCCATCTTGACGTAATTGTCGAATCCCACGGGAACGACCGTGGAGAGCAAGTCCCAGTTCAAGAAGCCGATGACAAGTGCCGCGATGAACGGCGCTATGAAGAACAGCATGTAACACGCAACGACCGCTAGCGCTACTACGACTACGAAGCTACTCGGTCGCCTCCAACGAGGGGCGCCGCGCGAGCCACGGTCGCCACAGTTATCTCGCCCTTTCACGGTTATTCAAATCTCGACCCTATCGTCTCGACTGGTTATAACCGCGAGGAGGGGCCACCCGGAGATGGCCCCTCCTTCGATCCTAAATCAGAGGTTGACTCTGACGTGGATTAACCAGCCTCGAGGCGGGCAAGAGCCTCGTCATTGACGACGGTCAGCTCCTTCTGGATTCGGGCAATGCCTTCCTGAAGGTCGAGACCGTCGAACGCGACCTCGTCGATCATTTTGCCGACGTAATTGCCCTCGAACACCCCAACACGCTGCCCTGAGTACTTGACGAACGGCCACACCTTGGTGGGCATGAGCTTCGATCCGAACCGGCCCCACTTGCTGGACCGGTATGCCTCGTTCTCGTAAACGGCTCTCACCGAGTGACTGCCAGAGTAGAAGTTACCGAAGCCGGCAAGGTTCTCCGGCTGCCAGACGTGCACCATGAAGTCGAACGCCGCGTCCTTCTTCTCGTCCTTGACGAACTGCGGCACGGTAAGGCTTCCGATGGACGAGTTCTTGTAGATGCGCTCTTTGGCGCCGGGGAACGTCGGCATGACGATAGGCCGCACGGTTATATCGGGTGCGACGCCACCGTAGTAGGAGACGGTCCAGATTCCCACGTTATGCATCACCGACCGCTGTTTTACGAGCGGCGGCCAACCATCGGTCTGTATGTCTCGGGTAACGCTTCCGCCGTACCAGTCGGCGATGAACCGGAACGCCTCGAAGGTCTCGGGCTCCGTCCAGTCCCACTTCTCCTCGGCCTTGTTGTACCACTCGGCGCCGAGCTGCCACGCCATCGCAGGACCCCAGTACCCCGTCATGGCGGGCGGAGAGAAAGTTCCGGCGCGCGTCAGCTTGTCACCGTCGTAGAGCCGCAGCTTCTCGTCGATCTCGGCGAACTGCTCCCAGCTCTCGAACTCCGAGTTCAAGGCTTCGAGATCGACACCCGACTCGGCGGCCAGCTCCATGTTGCACGTTACAAAAGGCCCCTCGCAACCGGAGATCAGCGGAACGACGTAACGCTCACCGTCCTTGGACCAGACCGCGTCCAGCGTCGACGGGAAGAATATCCCGCTGAACTCCGACTTCGATCGCAGCTCCGGCGTAAACGGATGCAAGACCTTGGTAACGTCTATCGGGCTCCACCACTCCGTGTAGCTGTAGACGATCTCACCCGAAGTACCCGCAACGATTGCCGGATAGTACTTCGAGAACAGGTCCGCGTAGCCGATCGGCACCAACTCGACGGTGTAGTTGGGATTGGCTGCCTGGAACGTGTCGATCGCCCCCTGCATCGAGTTGAGTCCGTCCTGCCACTCCTGCATCCAGAACGACAGCTTGGCGCTCTTGGCCTTGGGCATGGCCTCGACGATCTTGGTTACGATCTTCTCCTGGACGACGACCTTCTCCTCGACGACCGGGACTTCCTTGATGACTTCCTTGACTTTCTCTACGGGGACTTCCTTGATGACCTCGACGATCTGAGTTTCGCCGCAGCCCGCCAACGCGGCTGCTCCGATACCGGCTCCCCCGGCCAGAGCAAGCGCGCGAAGCGCCTTACGCCGGCTCAACATTCCTTCAGCCATGTGGATACCCCCACATCAGTCCCGAATGGACTGAAATATAACCCGCCAACGCGAACATCGTAACCCATGTATTGTCAAGATGGCATCCTTGGTCAATGAAGTACCGCGCTTCGGAACGAATGGTCTCGCCCGCAACCTGCAACCTCCGAGACGAAGCGACTCGAGCGCGGATCGGCCCGACGAGGCTTCAACCTGTGGACACCGTGAGCCCCGAGATGACAGACGCGGCCGAACGACCCCTTAATCGTGTGCCCGTAGACACGATCTCAGGCAATCGGGGACAATTGAGGTGCGTAACTGGTGAGCCGGCGGGGCAACGTGGGAATCGTCGGTGCGAGAAGCGGCACTGCGCTCGCGAGCGGGTTTCGGGCTACAGAGGGTGTGGATGTAACGGCCCTTTGCACTAAGGAGCCTTTGTCTGAAATGCGCGCGCCGACGCCTGCGCGATACCGCTGCGGTTCACGGACTTCGATCAGATGCTCGATTCGGACATCGATCTGGTCTTCGTGTCCACTCCCATGTAACTGCATGTTCCGCAGACGCTGGCGGCCTTGAAAGCCGGAAAACACGTTATGAGCGAGGTCACGGCCGAAGTGTCGATCGAGCAATAGGGGACCTGGTCGCGCTCGCGGCTCCTTCTTCCACCCTCTCGCTTCTCGGTTTTAAGGGAACGGGCGATCCCCAGCTCTTTTCGGGCCCGTTTCCGGGCGCCGTTATGGTGCCCCCGGGGCGTTGGGCTCGTGCTGGCTGGGCGCCGGTCCGGTCCGACGCGAGTCTGGACCGCCGCAGGACTGGTGAATGCAATCGCCGCCATGGTCGTGCTCGTGTTTTTCCTGGGTAGGGGGACTGTCGAATGGGGTGGGATGTGACCGTTCATCGTAGTATACGGTGTCACGATTCTAGGACTCGCCGGATTAGGGCAGCGCGAGATTCTCTCGGGGGCCGGAGATGAAGGATTTGTGGGCGCTGCTTACCAGAAGTGCCGCGAGTCAGGCTCAAGCGGCCTGAAGACGAATAGCCGGCGACCAGCCGGTGGAGTCCGCCGGGCACTACGAGTCTGGAGGTGCTCATGACCGGTCCGTCAGTGTTGGATAACGGATTCCTGGCGGGCCTCCCCACGCTGCGATCCGGCCGGCGACACCGCGCGTCAAGCTGGGACCGGAAGGGCGGAAACGCGGATGGCGTTGTCGTGTCCGCCGGCGGAACCCACCTTCTGCTGGATGTGGATGGTGCAGGGACCATCCGCCACATCTGGATGACAATCGGCAGCGAGGAGCAATACTTCCTCCGCAAGTGTGTGTTGCGGATGTACTGGGACGACAGCGAGAGCCCTAGCGTGGACACTCCCGTGGGCGATTTTTTCGGTATGGGCCACGCGGCGACCCGGAATTTTGTCTCTGCGCCGCTCCAGATGTCGCCTCGCGGAGGAAGGGCATTCAACTGTTTTTTCCGATGCCCTTCGCACACGGGGCGCGCATCGAGTTCGAAAACCAGGGCCACGAGGACACTGGCGCCCTGTTCTTCTACGTAGATTATGAGGAGGCTGATCGACTACCCGACGACGCGGGGAGGTTTCACGCCTTTTGGAATCGCGAGAAACCATGTGATGGACTCGACTACACCGAGTGCCGCAGCGATCAGCATGACCACGGCGGAGAGAATCGGTCGGGCGACGGCAACTACGTGATCTTGGAGGCGTCTGGCCGCAGTCACTACGTCGGATGCCATCTCGACATCGAAAAATTGCGTCAAACTGACGACGTCAACTGGTACGGAGAGGGCGACGACATGATCTTCATAAACGACGAGCCGTTTCTGCCGTCGCTGCACGGGACCGGCACGGAGCAATACTTCAACACCGCCTGTCGCCCTAGCGAGCGCTACGACTCGCCGTATCACGGGATCATCCTCCCCGGCGGTGAGAACTGGTCAGGTCATATAACGCTGTACCGCTAACACGTCGAGGACCCGATCTCGTTCGACAGGTCCATTCGGGTGACCGTAGAGGATGGACATGCGAATTTTTCGCTCGGACGATTACTCGAGCACCGCGTATCGGTAGCAGTCCGAGTCGCACGAGCCGTTTCGCGATCTGCCGCCGGTTGCCGAGCGGCTTCCGAACCGGCCGTTGGATCTGTCCACTCAGCTTTCGTGACTCACTACGAGTCCTGATTTTTCGCGGTTATCGACGCGACAACACGACTAAGCCAAAGTGAGTTGCTACCCTTCATGAGCACCAAATCACCGGATTCGAGCATCGGCTCCATGTAGCCGGTGGTCTCGGCAACGGCGGCATCGACCGCGCTCTGTCGGCCGGTCCCTGTTAGATCTCAGACCAAGGATCGTCTGCTAGCGTCGGGCAGATTAGCAACCAAAGAGAGGACGGACCATGACGTGCCCCGACTGCGGTGTGGGCCGGGCCAATCAGCGGAGGCGGGGCACCGCGCTCGCCCACCACACATTCGCCTGCCGGGCGTGTCGGGGGGCTTCATCGTGCGGACTGCCACTCCGTTCAATGAGCTCCAGTGGGGTTGACCCGCTTTATTAGACACCTAAATGGTGCAGTTATAGACCTCCCTTCCACTCTGCGTGATTTTCTCGAACTCGGTCGGGCTTTTTAGTCGAGCAGTGAATGGCGCCGGCGAGCGTTGTACAACGTCTCAATGTATTCAAACACAGCCAGCCTGGCTTGATCGCGGCTCTTCCAGCTGCGGCGGTTGATCAACTCGCTCTTGATGGTCGAGATGAAACTCTCGTAGGCGGCATTATCGTAGGCGTCACCTCTGGAACCCATGCTAGCTACCCGGCCAGACTCCCTAAGCGTGCGTCCGAACGCGAGGCTCGCGTATTGGGCGCCTCTATCGCTGTGATGGACCAGACCGGGTTTGGGCCTGCGCCGCTCCACCGCCGTGGAGAGGGCGTCGTCGACAAGATCGGCCTTCAGATCGTCGCGCATGGACCATGCCCACCTTGCGGCTGAACATATCCACCACCGCCGACAAGAAGAGCCACCCCTCATAGGTTGCGATATAGGCGATATCGGCGACCCAAAGACGATTGGGACCGTCGGCCTGGAAGCGACGTTTGACAAGGTCGGGGGCAGGCGGTGTCAGCGGATCGGGAACCGTCGTCCGTCAGCGTTTACCCCTACGCGATATCCCTTCTATACCATAGGAACGCATCAGCCGCTCCACCCGCTTGCGGCCGACCCGGAGTCCATAGGCCTCCCTCAGCTCGGCGTGAATGCGGGGCGCGCCGGTCGTCTGCAGCGATCCCGAAAAGATCCTCCGGATCTGGCCTTTGAGCTCACCGTCCTCCCGCTCACGACAGGACGGCCCGCGCCCCGCCCAGGCGTAAAACCCGCCTCTGCGTACGCCAAGCACGCTGCATAACCGTGAGACCGGGTGCTGG
Organism: Chloroflexota bacterium; assembly: GCA_965218195.1. GTDB lineage: Bacteria > Chloroflexota > UBA11872 > UBA11872 > VXNJ01 > JAPOVO01. Next base: position 1,817,983 of record OZ244593.1, on the reverse strand, counting down.
ACTTTCTCTTTGTCCACCAGCCGAAACGTCATGGCCGGCGACCGGTCTCCTGTGCGAAAAAAGTCGCAGCCTTCTTCAGAATCTCCCACTCCTCCTTAAGGCTCCGTTCTCTCTTCTCAGCCGCCTCAGCTCTTCTCGCTCGTCGGTCGTCAAACCCTCCCGCTCACCAACGTCGATATCAGCCTGATCAAACCATCGCGCCAGCGACCTGACCGATACCCCTAAATCTCGGGGGGGGGCGATCTGCGACTTCGGCTTCTCGCCCGCCTTGAGCAGTCTGACTGCCTCTTCGCGGAAGTCCCGAGGATATGGTGGATGCGTTGCTGCCATCTTGCCTCCTCAAACTCTCAGACTCTCCAAACTGTAGGTCCAAAAGTGTCCACCTAACCTGGGCAACCCCAACCCCACCAGTGCCTGACGGACCTCGTGCTCCTGGCGGTGCTGTGGCGGCGCTACAAGCTCAGCTTCCGCGATGGGGACGAGCTGCCGCTTCAGCGTGTGGGTTCGCGTTGACGCACGAGACGATCCAGGCATGGGCGTTCCGGTTCGCTCCTCGCCTCGCGGCCCGACTACGCAGCAAGCGTCGCGGGCGCGCGGGCGTCTCTGCTTCCTGGTACCTCGACGAGACTTACGTGAAGGTCGCCGGCCTCTGGTGCTACCCTTACCGCGCCATCGACCGGGATGGGACGCTCCTCGACTCGATGCTCAGCGAACGCCGGGACGAGCACGCGATCCGGCGCTTCTTACGGCGCCTGATCGAGGTCTTCGGTGGCAAGCAGTTGCATGTCACCACTGACCATCATCCCGCCTACCGCAAAGCGATCCGTTGGATCCTGGGTCGGAAGGTCCTCCACCGGCGCAGCCAGTATCTGAACTACCTCGCCGAGCAGGACCATCGCGGCGTGAACCAGCCCACCTACCCGATTCTGGGCTTCGGGAGCTTCGACTCGGTCGCCCGCTTCTGTTTGGCCTACGATGAGCTGCCGCAGTATTTGCGTGCACGCCGTCAAGGGCGGTAGCCTCGTCACGCTGCCAGACTAGCGCAGGCGATTTCTTGTGCGCTGGCATGGGCTGATCTCGGAGCTGGCAACTGCCTAGCGAGCGCCCATCATGGGCCACTTCGCCTCGTTATGCTCCGTGGTCTGAAATCTGACAGAGCCGGTTGGCTGAGACTGTCGGCGGGTGCGCGGCGCGTGGCCGTGGCGCGCAGAGGAGACCTAGATGTCAAAGACCGTCGCAGTGATCGGCGCGCTGGATACGAAGGGCAGCGAATTCGCCTTCGTGAAAAGGGAAATTGAGCGGCGCGGACATCGTGCCCTTGTGATAAATACGGGAGTTGTGGGTGATCCGGTCTTCGAGCCGGACATCCCCGCATCCCGGGTCGCGGACGCGGGCGGCGTGAGCGTTGAGAAGCTCCGGGAGAAAGGCGATCGGGGCGTCGCCATGGACGTCATGGCCAGAGGCGTTACCGAGGTGGTCAAGGAGCTCCACGACAAGGGCAAGCTCGACGCTGTCCTGGGGATGGGCGGCACCGCCGGCACGGCGGTGGGCACGTCGGCCATGCGTGCGTTGCCTGTGGGCGTACCAAAAGTGGTGGTCAGCACGATAGCCTCGGGCGACACGAGCGCGTATGTCGGTACCAAAGATGTCGTGATGGTCCCGTCGATCGTTGACGTGGCGGGCATCAACCGGATCAGCGTTCGCATCTATGCCAACGCGGTGGGCGCTGTGGTCGGCATGGCCGAAACGGCAGAACCTGAGATCGCGGAAAAGCCTCTAGTGGCGGCCTCGATGTTCGGCAACACGACGCCGATCGTGGAACGCTGCCGCGACACCATGGAAGTGCAAGGCTACGAGGTCCTGGTCTTCCACGCCACGGGCACGGGGGGACAGACACTGGAAGACTTGGTAGCCGAAGGCTACATCACGGGAGTGCTGGAAACCACCCCAACCGAATGGGCGGACGAACTGGTAGGCGGCGTCCTCTCGGCCGGGCCGAACCGGCTGGACGCTGCGGCGGCGAGGGGCGTGCCGCAAGTCATCGTCCCCGGCTGTCTTGACATGGTGAACTTCTGGGCCCCGCAGACGGTGCCCGAGAAGTTCGAAGGCCGCCGCTTTCATCATTGGAATCCCAATGTGACCTTGATGCGGACTACCCCCGAGGAGAACGCAGAGTTGGGCCGAGTCCTGGCCAAGAAGGCCAACAAATCGTCGGGTGCGGTGGCCTTCTTCATTCCGCTCAAGGGCGTGTCGATGCTCGATTCTCCAGGCGAGGAGTTCTGGTGCCCCGAAGCTGACCAAGCGCTCTTCGACGCGATCAAGCGGCACCTCCGTGCCGGCATTCCCGTATACGAGATGGAAAACAACATCAACGACGACGAGTTCGCCGACGCAGTCGCGAACAAGCTGTTGGAATTCTTGCGGTGACAATGCGCGATGCTGCTGACTAGAGAATTGGTGATCCGTAGCTAGGATAAAAGGATGCTGGCATGCCGTTCATTCCACGCGATGAGGCCTTGCGCAGACTGCGCGCAACGGTAGGCGAAGGCAAGCCGATCATCGGCTGCGGCGCGGGTACGGGCATCAGCGCGAAGTTCGCCGAGCAGGGCGGGGCGGACATCATCATCATCTACAACTCGGGCCGCTACCGGATGGCGGGACGCGGATCCCTGGCGGGGCTTATGCCCTTCGGTGACGCCAACGCCATCGTGGTGGAGATGGCCTCGGACGTCCTGCCGGTGGTCAAGGACACGCCGGTGCTGGCGGGCGTCTGCGGGACCGACCCGTTCCGGCTGATGCCCACGTTCCTGAAGCAGCTCAAGGAAATGGGCTTCGACGGCGTCCAGAACTTCCCCACGGTGGGCCTGATCGACGGAGCCTTTCGGCAGAACCTTGAAGAGACCGAGATGGGCTTCGACCTCGAGGTGGAGCTGATCAGGCAGGCTCGCGAGTTGGACATGCTCACTTGTCCCTATGTGTTCGACGAAGAGCATGCTGTGCAGATGACCCAGGCCGGCGGTGACGTGCTGGTTCCGCACATGGGATTGACGACCAAGGGGGCCATCGGAGCCAGGACCGCGCTCACTCTGGACGATGCGGTCGAGCGCGTCCAGGCAATCCATGATGCCGCCAAAGCCGAGAACTCGGATGTCCTTGTGCTCTGTCACGGCGGGCCGGTCGCTGAACCCGACGATGTGCGGCATGTCTTGGGACACACCGAAGGCGTGGTGGGATTCTTCGGGGCCTCAAGCATCGAACGTCTACCCACCGAGGTCGGAATCCGGCGGCAGGTAGAGGCGTTCAAGGCTGCGCGAAGCTAGATGCCGCCGCCGTCAGGAGCGAGAACGCCATTGCGCCGGGCCCGTGCCACCCCAATTCACGCTGTCGCAGCTGAACCGCCGGCTCGCGCACCCAGAAACTCACCCACTCGCGGACCGCGAGTGGGTGAAGCCCGTTGAATCTCTCCGTATGTGATCGCTAGGTACCGCATGGGCCGTCTCCTGAAGAACACGAACGAGATCACCGTTGCGGTCGTCACTGGCATGCATACGTTCGACGTGCCGAGTTTCTATGCAGCGTTCCGCAGCATGTCGGACCTGGACTTCTACCCGCAATCTCTCGAGGATTTCGTCGCGGATGGTGGCGGCGTTCGCGACGAATACGATGTGATTGTCTTCTACAACTTCCACCGTCCGGTACCGGATGAGAAGACGGCCGCTGCGCTCGCATCGCTGGGTGAGTCGACACAGGGAATTGTCGTTTTGCACCACGCGATCCTTGCCTTTCCAGAGTGGCAGCTCTGGTCTGACATTTGTGGGATTGAAGATCGTGAATTCGGGTTCCATTTGAACCAGACGGTCCGGGTCCAAGTGGCAGACCCATCGCATCCCATCACGACCGGCCTGGTCGATTGGGAGATTATGGATGAAACCTACACCATGAGCGATGTAAGCTCTGAAAGCCACATCTTGCTGACGACGGATCATGCGAAGAGCATGCGGACGCTCGCGTGGTCGCGCCAGTATCGGAGCGCCCGCGTGTTCTGCTATCAGTCGGGCCACGACAACGATGCGTACGCCGATCATGGCTTCCGCACTGTTCTGCACCGCGGTATCCGCTGGGTGGCGAGCGTACTCTAAGCGAGACGCCTAGGAGGGAACGCAATGCGGGCGCTTGTGACCAGGCTGCGTGCCGATGGCCACCGTGAAAAAGGGCTCGTCACCGACTGGCCCGAGTTCGAAGCCCCGGTGGGAAACCAGATCAAGACCCAGACGGTATACACAGGCATCACGAACGGCACCGAGCGCAACGATCTCCTGGGCGGCAACTACGCCCTGCCGGAGGACGAGTTGCCCGGAATCCTGGGCTACCAGAACGTCGGGAGGGTGATCGCGGTTGGAACTGAGGTTTCCGAGCTGAGCGTCGGGGATCTCGTGTATGTCGGGTCAGCGCGAGGGGCCGGCGACTGGGTCGCGGGCCATGTCGAATTCGTCGTCATCGCTGAAGACGGACTTCTCATCAAGCTGCCTGAGAGCGTCGATCCCATCCATGCAGCGATGTTTGGCATGGCGAGTGTGGCGATGCACAGTTGCCGCCACGCCGACCTGCGCATGGCTGAGCGTCTCCTGATCGTGGGTGGGGCCGGCTGCGTCGGACAGCTTGCGGCCCAGATCGCAACCCTCATGAGCGCCCGGGTGACCGTCTGCGACATCGACCGTCGTCGGCTCGATCTTGCGCGCGAGATCGGCGCGGCCCAGGAGGTCGTGGATGTCTCTGGCGATGGATGGGACGAGCACATTGCTGACGGCTCCTACGACGCTGTTATCGACCTGGCGGGCGTGCCAGGCATGGAAGACAAGCTGATCGCCGCCGTCCGCCGTCGAGGCCGAGTGCTCCTGATATCGGGGCGCCGGCAGGTCGACTACTCATTCAATCTCGGTCAGCGGCGCGAGATCACGATCAAGCAGAACAGCCACTTCGATCGTGATGATCTTCAGAATCTAAGTCACCTCGTGGCACGCGGCTTGGTCAAGATCGGACCACTCGTCCAGGACGTGGTGCCGGTGACCGAGGCCGGCCGAATCTATGCCACGCTGCGCGACCATCCGGAGCAGCTCATGGGCGCCGTGTTCGAATGGTGAGGCCCGGCAGGCATTGATTGGGCCATCGTGACCCGGCCGAACAGGTCGCCCAATCGGCTCGTGCTTCTGGATCGCGTGCTGAGGTGAAGGACTCCGATGTGACAGATGAGTACCCAGTGACCGAGATGATCGAATAGACCATTTCGGTGTTTGGCAAGCTTGACACCATGATTGCTAATGCGGGGATTAGCTTGACCGAGCGCTTTCTGGAGACCACCGCGGTGGAGTTCGACGGAGTCCATTCGGGTGACCGTTGAGCATAGACATGCGAATTCTCGTTCGGACGATTACTCGAGCACCGCGTATCGGTAACAGTCCGAGCCGCACGAGCCGTTTCGCGATTTGCCGCCGGCTGCCGAGCGGCTTCCGAACCGACCGCTGGATCTGTCCGCTCAGCTGTCGTGACTCACTTCGAGTCCTGATTTTTGGCGGTTATCGACGCGACAACACGACTAAGCCCAAGTGAGTTGCAGCCCTTCATGAGTACCAAATCACCGGATTCGAGCATCGGCTCCATGTAGCCGGTGGTCTCGGCAACGGCGGCATCGACCGACGCTCTGTAGGCGGAATCGTAGTGGAAGTGTCTGTACCGTTCGTCGTCCAGGCCCGCGAACAGCGCCGCTTGGCCTATCAGCGCGGCCCGCGACCAACTCGCCTCATCGGGTCTTCGGGCCGGGCAGGCGCAGAGTGATCTTCGAGCGTGGACGGGTTCGTGGTTATGCCCCTGGAACTTCAACAGATTCGAGCTTGCCGGAATCGAGCGACGCGATGGCGGCGTCAAGAACCGCCATATTCTGCACGGCCTGGCCGGCGTCGCTGCGCGGTGTGCTATCGGTCTCAATCGACGAGATGAAATCGCGCACGCACTCCAGGTTTGGGTTGGAGTCCGCCTTAAATGGTATGTCGGTCGGACCCGCGATCCCTTCAACGTTCCAATTGGTATGTAACTCCACTTTGTTACGAGCCGCGTTTGCCAAGCAGCTTCCGGCGTCGCCGAATGCGTTGCAGAACGTCTCGGAACCCGAGTTGTGCCGGATTCCGAAGGAGCTCCAAACCCTGCCGATTGCCCCACTCGCGAACTTCAGCAATACGAGGGCGGTGTCGTTGATCGGATACTCGGCCGCGGACGACGCTTTGCTCTCGGCGGCGAAGACATGGGTTACCGCGCCACCCACCCAGTGCACCACGTCGATCGGATGCAAAGTGCCACCGAACCAGGGATTCTGTGGAGTTTTCGGGTCGCTTCGCCAGGGCGTGGTCCTCCAATACGGGCGCATGTCGTGAACGTACCCGGCATCCACTTGATACAGACGTCCAAGATCACCGCCGTCCACGCGCTCCTTGACGAACTCATAATGTGGTGTGAATCGAAACATGTGCCCGATCGCGACTTTCAGGCCTGCCTTGTTGGCTTTAGAAGCTAATTTGGCCGCTTCTGCTGTATCCATACCCAGCGGCTTATCCGCCAGAACGTGCTTTCCGGAATCGAGGGCGATATCAACCTGTTCGGCGTGCAGATGATCAACGCTGTTGACCACGACAAAATCCAGGTCATCGGCCTCCAGCACCGACCGGGAGTCAGGAGACGTGTGCTCTACCCCAAAAGCCCTGGCAGTCCGTCCGAGCGAGTCTGATTCCTCATCTGCGAGCCGGATGAGCTTGACGTTCGGAATGCTCGCCAGCGTCTTTGCCCAAAGATCGCGGTGAACCGTCCTCGAGCCTACTCCGACTATCCCTGCTCTGTATTCAGCCATAGCACGATCCAATCCCAGGGAGACTTCCCCCCCGGCTCTCGACTCCTAGAACTCATTTCTGACCTTGAAGACCTCTTCCGTCTCGACCGATTGCCAAGCAGCCGCGCAGGTGGAAATCGACTTTGCGCCGCCCCTGACATTCGGGCTTGGCTCCTCGCCGTTCGCAAGACAATTGGCAAAGTGATTCATGTAGCGAAGTACCGTTGCGCCGTGACCGTATGCGCCAAGCGTCTCAGCCCAAATTTGAACGTACCGACCGGCTGGCCCTCGAAATCGTCATACACGACGTTTATGTTGCTGTCCTTCTGATCTGTGTAGTCGGCCATCAGCATTCCCTTGGTTCCCCAGAGGTTGATTTCCATCATCGGCGTCGGCGGGTGCACCACGTCGTAGACCCCGAGCACGCGTCCAATCACTCCATTTACAAATCTCACCTTCAAAATGAAGTTTCCCTTGATCTTCACTTCCGGCGTCAGGCCGCCCCGGTTGCTGTAAGCGTGTACCTCCACGATATCCTCGAGAATCCACCTCAAAATGTCCACTGGATGCGGAACTCCGCCGTATAGAAGATCCTGCAGTACGTCCCTGCGCCGGGGCGTGAAGGGAAACACGTACCGCAGATCATGAAGGTAGTGACCCTTAACGAGGATCTGATCGCCCAACAGCCCGGCCTCCAATTGGACCTTGGCGGCTGTGAACTCCGGCACGAAGCGCATCGTTTGGCCGACCAAAAACTTCACGCCCGTCTTAACCACGAGCTTCACTATTCGCTCGGCGTCCTAGACCGACGTAACCGTTGGCTTAGTGCGCACGATGTGCTTCCCGGCCGCGAGAGCGGCGGTCACCTGCTCGGTATGGAGATGATCGGGCGAGTAGACACCCACGACATCGATGTCGGACCTAATCACGACCTCTCGATAGTCGGTGGCCCCGTGCCTGATTCCCACTCCTTGGCCGTTGCCTCCACCTTGGACGCCGTCGAAGAGCAGATGGACCGGACTTCGAACGGGCTCGGTTCGTCACTGTTGAGGGGCAGCGTCGTGCCGCCCATCCCCATTCCGATGCCCCCTACGCCTATGGATTTGCCCATTTCAGGTCATCTTTAGCCGCTTGGCAATCCGACTCCCCGAAACCCTCTTGAAACACTCGTGGTCAGAACTCAAGCCTGACTCTCTGTGGCGTGCCTCCGGCCCGGATCGATGACGCTATGGCGTCCCCTACGGCCGAAATACGGGCGCCGTCGAACTCGTCGAGGGGCTGGACGCCGTCGGAGATTATCGCATCGACGAAATCCCTCAGGAGCCTGATCTCCGCGGCGGTATATGGTTCGGGTTCGAAGTCAAATTCGACGACGGGCGTACCGTCGAGTCTGTCCAGGACGAGTTGGTCGCTCACGAACGATCCACTCGTTCCGAAGACCTGGATGTACATGCCGGGTATCGGTGGCCTGACGCCGGGCGACAGCGCGATCCTTCCGAGGGTCCCATCCTCGAACCTGGCGTTCACGACGAACGTTTCGTAAACGTCGTCCGGATATCGCGAATCGTGGCCGCTGTACGACCCAAACGCGGCTACCTCCACGATCTCGCCCTTGAGATACCGCATCATGTCGATGTTGTGCGACAGACCTCCATAGATAAAGTCCTGGGGTACCTCATAGCGCCACGGAGTGCGGTCGTAGATGGGACGGAGATCCTGATAGTAGTCGGACGCCACAAAATAGATTTCCCCGAACTCCCCGGCGTCTATGAATCTTCTTAACGCCATATGGGGCCGAACGTAGCGCTGGGTCTGGGCGGGCATCACGCGCTTCTTGGCCCTGCGAGCCGCCTCGATCACCGCCTCGGATTCCTCGTTGCTGATCGTCATGGGTTTCGTAACGAGTACGTGCTTTCCGGCTTCAAGCGCGCGGATTACCTGATCTTTGTGAAGGTGATCGGGCGTATATATGCTCACCAGATCGATTTCCGCACGTTCGAGCAGGGCGTCAAGGCTCCCGGTTGCGAACTCCACCCCGTGGTCGCGCCGCGCCGCCTCACCCCGCTCCGCCACCACGTCGCAAACTCCGCGCACGAACGCCGGGAAGTCCGGCATCCCATTTATCGGCAGCAGACTCGCGCCCATCCCCAGTCCGACGATCCCCACTCCCAATTCCGACATCTGACGTCGCTCCTCCCACGGACAGGCAGGTCGTCTTACGCTGCGCAGATGGAGAATCTACCAGACGCGCCCCCTAGGCACATACCGGAGGTGGGGGAGTCGCGATCCGTCTGAGCTGAACCGGGCGGGCGCAAGCCCAGACCCGGGCTAGAAATCGTTGAACACTTTTACGGGTTGAAGGCTCTGTGCCGATTCCCGAGCCGCCGAACGCGCCGCGATGCACTTGGCGCCCTCGATTTAATCCACCAGCGGCTTCGTATCTTCAGCAACGCACTACTCGAAGTGACGAATGTATCTCAGCAATTCGTTTCCGTGTTCCGCCTCGGGCCGGAACTCCGTGATCCATTCCGGCAGGCCCTCCAGGCGATTGAAGATCGCGGTGTCCTCCACGAATGTGTCCTCCGTTCCGTACACGGCCATCACTCGTCCTATGACCCCGTTTTCGAAACGTAGATTCATTGGAAGGTTTTCCATCACCCCCTCGGGGTACCTCGAATCCATCCCCGAAGCCTGGCCGTAGCAGCTGACTTCGAGAATGTCACCTGCGATCCACCGTAGGAGCTCCACCGGGTGACATGCACCTCCGTAGATGAAGTCCTGGGGCGCCTCGCAGCGCCACGGCGTCAGGTCGAAAAGCGTTCGCATATCGTGCACGTAGTGCTATTCGGCAAACAGCAAACGTCCCAGATCGCCGTCGTCCAGGAGAGTTTTTGCCGCCATGAACCTCGGCACGAACCGGTACGTCTGCCCGACCAGTAATTTTTTTGGTTTTCCGTACCGGATCGACTGTCGCCTTCGCTTCTTTCAGCGAGATGACCATCGGCTTCGTGCCAATAAACTGCTTGCCAGATTCCAGCGCATCTCGAAGATGCTGCATGCGCAGATGATCCAGGCTGTAGATGCCTACGACATCGGTATCGAATCGGTCGAGGATCTCGCGGTAATCGCCAGTCTCAAATAACGCCTCGCGATTGTGTTCGCTCGCGACTCTCCGGACCGCATCCAGACTAAGGTCGCAGATGGCTCGAACGACCAGAGTCGACTCGGCGTCGTCATGAATCCGCAACATGTTTCGACCCATGCCGACGCCTATCACGCCGACTCCTATTTCCTGCGTTACCGTTTTAATAGCGATCGAGCTCCCTGTTTATTGCTCCGGTGACAGTAGCCGGTTCGCCGCAGGCCGGCCCAGATATTAGGCAACCCCGGCCGATCTGATAATGCAGGCACCCACCTCGACCGCAAGATCGCTCCGACCCGCCCGTGAAACCCGTCGCTCCGACACACAAACCGGCGTGGCAGCCCGACGATCCCAAACAGGACATAATCTGACACTCTCATCCTTGCGGTGAGACGTCAGAGACGGGGAGTTGAATGGAATGCGACTTTCGGGAAAGGTTGCGATCATCAACGGGGTGGCGTCTGGCATAGGGTGCGAGACCAGCCTTATGTTTGCTCGGGAAGGCGCGACCGTTGCCGTTACCGATATCAACGATTCAGCGGGACAAGAGACCGTTGAAGCGATCGACGCGGCCGGCGGCGACGCCTCGTACCGGCCTTGTGATGTTCCAAGGCAGACGCTGTCAGGTCCATGATCTAGGGGTACGCGAGCGCTTCGGCTCCATCACAGTTTTGTTTAACAATGCCGCTTACCTGAAAGAATCCGCCGCGGTAGCCGATGCCGACGATGCGGTGTGGGATCTCGCGATTCGAACCTCGCTGACCGGTGCCTTTTTCTACTCGAAGTATTCGATTCCACACATCGTCGAGGCGGGCAGCGGGTCGATAATCAGCACCGCATCCGTCGGTGGCATTGTTACTCTTAAGGGAAGCGCGCCGTATTGCACGGCCAAGGCTGGCGTCATCATGCTCATGAAATCCATTGCCGCCGACTACGGACATCAGGGAATTCGGGCCAACGCGATTGCTCCCGGAGCTATCGATACCCCAATACACGATCAGTACAAAGACGACTCCGAGGTGCGGGCCAATTGGAAACGGAAATCGCTGCTGGGCAGGCCGCTCGGCCGTCCAGACGAATTGGCCGCCGCCGCAATGTTTCTGGCGAGCGACGAGTCTTCCGTTGTGACGGGCTACGTGTTGCCTGTCGATGACGGATGGCTCGCGACCTAGCGGATGCAGTACCACCTGCACGTCGAACCGCACACATGGCGACGCTTCGTCGGTCAACTGCGCAATTACCATGTCCGCGCATGCCTCGATCCCGCAGCCGGCATCTTCCGTTGGCAACCGCGGGGTTCGGGGTACTATCGGCGCGCAAATACCAAAAAATCTTAGCGATTGTCCGGCGCGGATTTGAGTGTTTGTCGATTTCGGGCCGTTGAAGGACAGAATAAGCCATGGATATCCACTGTGCGCTATATGAATGAGGCATTCGGGATGACACGCGTTCCGACGAGGACATAACGTCACTTGATCGCAACGGCTTTCTGCGGATTGACAACGCGCTCACGCAGGAGCAGGTGGCGGCCGAGAGACGTCGCGTTGACGAGATCATCGAATCGGAGGGCGAAGACGCCAGGATAGAAGTCCACAAAGAAGCAGGAACCGACCGGCTGGGAGACCTGGTCAACAAGGGCTCTGTCTTCGACACCTGTTTCACGCATCCAACGCTGCTGGCCTCGGTGCGTCATATCGCCGTCGGCGAATTCCGTCTGAGGACTCTTAACGCGCGCAACGTTTATCCGGGTCACGGCCAACAGGCGTTTGATGTCGACGCGGGGTAGCCGGGGCGACCACAGATACGTGAACTCAATCTCTTTTCGTGTGAACTTCACCGAACAAAACGGCCCCACTAGACTCTTACGCTGTATCAAATAGAAAATTACCGAAAAGGCGGACGGGGCCATTGCTCGTGACCAGCTATCCGCAGCAGGCACCGGCAGTTCGATGCGTCGGCACCCGCACTAGGATCGGACCTAGCCACCGGTCGCAGAGTCTGAGGGAGAGACACTATGGCGAGAGTATCGAGCAGGCAACTGGCAAAGCTCGGGATGCTGGAGGCGTTTCTGGAGCTGCCGGGCGTGGATTACCTGAAGTTCAGCTAGGGTAGATCCGAGTTCGAACAAGCGCAGACGCCGGGCCGCGACCGGCCGGCGGCGGGAATCAATGGAGGCTTTCGATGGCGGGTTTTAGTGGGTTAGGTATGAATCTGGGGAACCTTTCACGGCTATCTGACGCGGTTACGCGCTCGATCAGCGCAGAGAATCCCACGGGCTCCAAAGGCGAAGGTGGCAAGGCCACCGAAGGCTTCGGGGCGAACGCGGCGCGGGACCTGGGGAAGGGGTGGAAGATCGCGCCGGCGGTGTGTGTGCAGTCCGGCGAGCTATTCACGATGGCGGAAATCGAGGGCCCGGGCGCGATCCAGAGCATCTGGCTGGCGGGCCGGACGATTCGGCGGGAGTGCATCCTGCGCGTCTACTGGGACGGGCAGGAGCAGCCGTCGGTGGAATGCCCGGTGAGTGACTTCTTCGCCGTCGGCTGGGGTATCTTCGCGCAGGTCAATTCGATCCCGGTCTCCGTGAATCCGAACAACGGAGTCAACTGTTACTGGGAGATGCCGTTTCGCCAGAGTTGCCGGATCACCCTCGACAACCGCGCCTCGGATCACGTGCCCTGCTACTACCAGATCAACTACACGCTCACGGAAGTGCCCGACGACGCGGCCTATTTCCACGCCCAGTTCCGGCGGAACAATCCGCTGCCGTACATGGAAGATCACACCATCGTGGATGGGATCAATGGCAAGGGGCACTTCGTCGGCACATCGATGGCCTGGGGCGTGAACAACAATGGCTGGTGGGGCGAGGGGGAAATCAAGTTCTTCATGGACGGTGACGGCGAGTTCCCAACCATCTGCGGCACCGGCACCGAGGACTACTTCGGCGGCGCCTATGACTGGGACATCGGGGGGCGGTACACAACCTACTCGACCCCGTACCTGGGAATGCACCAGGTGATCTGGGGTGGGGAGACGTATCGAGCGAATCAGAGATTCAGCATGTACCGCTGGCACGTCATGGACCCCATCCGTTTCGAGCAGGATATGCGGGTGACCATCCAAGCGCTGGGCTGGCGCAATTGGGAGGGGGTGAAGGACGCGGCGGCGCGAGGCGAAATAGACACGGAGCGGCGCTACCTGCCGCTGCAGGACGACATTTCGTCGGTGGCGTACTGGTACCAGACGTTGCCGACGGCGCCATTTCCGGAACTGCCCGACCGCGACTACCTCGAGATCATCTAGGTGTTGCGCGGCCTACAGCGCAGTAAGCCGCGCGTAGGGTGCAATAACTCGATCGGGGGGTTGGGATGGCATTCTGGACCCCCACAGTACAACGATCACGATCTTGTCTTCTGCTGGGAAGACGGGCGACCGCGTGATCCGGGGAACGTGTCGAAGGCGTTTCGCAAGGCTCTAGATGGTGTGGGTCTTGACAGAGCTCCGGCTGGTTGATCTTCGTCAGATGTTCGCGACAATCGCTCTCGGAAGCGGCGAGTCGGTAACGGCGGTTCAGGAGCAGCTGGGACACTCCAGCCCGATGACTGACCTGCCCCCCGAGAACTGGTCCAGAGAGTATGTTAGGAACTGGGCCATTGGACTTGCCCCCATCCTGATACCAGTTGCAATGTTAGTTTCGCGGTTCATCGAACAACCGTTGGGGTCATCAGACCGAGGGTCTTCGGGGCGAGGTTCCCCAAGGCGCCGTGGGGACGCTCACCGTTGTAGTACCTGCGCCAATCCTCTATCTTGTCTCTAGCGTCGGCCAACGACAGGAACCAGTTCTCGTTCAGACATTCTGCCCGAAGTCTGGCGTTGAAGGCCTCGATGATGGCGTTGTCGCTAGGCTTGCCCGGCCGGCTGAAGTCCAACTCCACGCCGTTGAAGTACGCACACTGGTCCAGAGCCTTCGAGGTGAACTCGGGGCCGTTGTCCATGGCTATGGTCCTAGGCGTCCTCCCTCGCAGCGCCAGCAAGGCCAATGCCTCCACAACCCGCCGGCCTCCCAGGCTCCCGTCGACCACGATCGCCAGACTCTCGCGGCTGAAGTGATCGACTATCGTAAAGATCCGAATCCGCCTACCGTCGAACAGCTCGTCACTCGTGAAGTCCATGGCCCACCGTTCGTCGGGTCTTGATGCCACAGCCCTGCTCTCCCTCCCTCTGACCGGATACGTGGCGGCTGGGCCTCTTCGGCCGCATCCGCAGTCCCTCCAGACGCTAGAGCCTGTAGACCTGCTTGTGATTCACCTTCCAGCCTCGCCTCCTCAGCAGCACGTGAATGCGCCAGTATCCATAGCTCACCCGCGACGCCGCCAGGTCCCTGATCCGCATCCTCAGGACCGCCTGCTCAGTGGCCACGCTTTCGTACCTGCAGGTGGAGCGTCCAAGCGTGAGCACCTGGCACGCGCGGCGCTCGCTCGAACCGTAAGCCACCTGGAGATACTCGGCGTGGTCTCTCATCTGAGCAGGCCCTACGGCTTTTTTCGCAGCACGTCCTGGAGCATCTGCTTGTCCAAACTGAGGTCCGCCACCAGTTGCTTGAGCTTGCGGTTCTCCTCCTCCAGGACCTTGAGCCGCCTCACCTCCGCCACCCCCATGCCGATATACCTCTTCTTCCACCGGTAGAAGGTCTGCTCGGCAACCCCCATCTTTCTACAGACCTCCACCACGGGTGTTCCATTCTCCGCCTGCCTCAAGGCGAAGGCTATCTGCTCCGGCGTGTACCGGGACCTCTTTATGGACCGTTCTCCTCTTTTTCACATTCCGTGAAACTAACATCCCAGCTGGACCAGTTTTCGGGGAGCAGACCATCATGCCCAACCCCTTTGCCCGCATCGTCACCTACGCCCGCGTCAGCTCCGATCAGCACCGCGATCGCCATACCGTCCTAAACCAACACGCCGGCCTCGCCTGACGATCGTCGGATTAACCTGGATAGTGGTACAAACCTTGGGTGCAGGCCAATCCAGTTTGACTCTTTCAGGGCGCTTCCACGCCACTGCTATATAGAGACGACATATTGGCTGGGGATTGCCGAGAATCCGCATATCAGGCGTATACGATGGATCCTCAGCCGCCCGTTCGGACGTCGGCCTGTACCACAACACGAATGTCCCCGTATGGCCAACGGCGACACTTCCGCCAAGGATCCTCCAAGGGCCTTCGTCCTCTCCATACACGATGTACCGCGCAGTCCACCTGAGGATGTCTCGGTTGCCTGTGTTGGTGTACCTCACCAAGACACTTCTCTCGGCATTCAGAAAGACCTCAAGTTCTATCTGACAGTGAGGCGTGCTAATGCGAGTGACGGCGGGCGGGCCCGTTGGACGTCACCGGGTGTGTGTCTGGCATAGCCGTCCCAGACCCGGACCTGAACCCCGGCCTGGTCGGGGACTGCGAGACGCTGCTGCTGATCCGAAATAGGGTCGCCGGGGTCGCAGGGTTGGACTGGAGCGGCTACCGGCCGATCTCCGAGTGGAGCGGTGTGTACGTGGGCGGGTCGCCGAGGCGAGTGCAGGGGCTGACGCTGCGCCGGCGGGGCTTGGACGGGCGAATCCCGCCCGAGTTGAGCATGCTGACGCAACTCGAGGAACTGGACATGAGCCTCAACGGGATGGTCGGTGAGATCCCATCTGAGATGAGCAGCTTGAAGAACCTACAGCGTTTGGACCTTAGCTCCAACCACCTCAGCGGTGAGATACCGCCAGAACTGGGCAAGCTCGCCAAACTTACTCACATACTCCTCCAATAACAACTATCTTGGAGGGGCTATTCTGCGGGGACTGGGCGATCTTAGCGAGTTGGAGTATCTGAAGCTCTCCGGCAACCAGTTGACGGGCTGCATACCGGCGGGGCTGAGAGAGGTGGAGAACACGGATGTCGGTGCTCTCGGGCTACCGGACTGCTAGCAGGCGGTCTATGCGAGTGACTGATCGGTGGCCGTAGCCGCCAGGCTGTCCATCATGCGATTGACGCGCGCGGTCCCGGTCCCTTGGGCGCGGCTAAAGGTCTGCCGCATGGCGGAAAGCAGCCTTAAGCGGCCAGCTTCACTCTACGACGAAAAGACCGCGTTCGACGCCGCAGAGTCGCTCGCCACAGTCGTCGGAACGGATGTGCTCCGGCACGCCCTTTAGTGCGCCGCGTCACGCGGCATAGGATACCCGGCTCAGTCGGGAAGAACCCGGAGAAAGTTCTTGGGCCAACCGACCCACCTCGAAGCAAAAGCTTAGGGGGACAACAGCATGTCGGTAAAGCGGCTACAGTCCCAAAGCGTTGTAGGACTGGTTCCGCAAGGCCCGCGCGATACGGTGAAAGCTTGATTGCCTGAACCCCAGTTTCCAATTGGTGTTCTTGCCACCCGCCGGTAGAACGCTTGTAACCCGGCGCCGCTCATTGCACTGGTCTGATGAATGGAACAATGCAACTCCGATGAGTGGACGATGACCGATGCGGTCTATTCAAGGGAACGAACGGGGCACCTACAGTCGTACTAGAACGTCCTATGTCAACGGAACGCGGGATGGCCTACGGGGGGAGACCCCTATGGTCACGGAGTCCTCGTAGTAGTCCGAGCCGGGGAAAGCCCGGCACATGGCGAAGGAGGACAGGTGTCAACGACGCACAAACACAGAGAGGTATGCACAATGCAAGACGCCGAAACTGTATTGAACGTCATACGCGAACGCGGAGAACGAGGATTGCCGCTGGAGAACATCTATCGGCTGCTTTACAACCGGAACCTTTACCTGCGGGCCTACGGGCGTATCTACTCAAACCAGGGGGCTACGACCAAAGGCGTCACCGCAGAGACCATGGATGGTATGTCACTGGCGAAGATCGACCGCATCATCGAAGCCTTGCGCTACGAGCGGTTCCGATGGACGCCGGTGCGACGGGTCAACATTCCCAAGCCTAACGGCAAGACCCGCGCCCTGGGCATACCGACGGGGCCGGACAAGCTGCTGCAAGAGGTCATCCGGATGATTCTGGAAGCCTACTACGAGCCGCAGTTTTCCGACCGCTCCCACGGCTTTCGGCCCAACCGGGGGTGCCACACCGCCTTGAGCAACGTGACTACCCACTGGACTGGTGTCCGCTGGTTCGTCGAGGGCGACATAAAAGGGTGCTTTGACAACATCGACCACGATGTCCTGTTGTCGGTGCTCGGCGAGAAGCTCCACGACAACCGATTCCTACGCTTGCTGAGGTACCTACTGAAAGCGGGCTACGTTGAGGATTGGAAGTATGGCCGCACGCTGAGCGGGACACCGCAAGGCGGCATCGTCAGTCCCATCCTCACCAACATCTACCTAGACCGGTTGGACAAGTTTGTCGAGAACGTGCTGATACCAGCCCACACCCGTGGCTCAGACCGGAGAGACAACCGCGAGTACACACGTTTGCTGAACCAAGCGGCCCGCCAGAGGAAGCGGGGGAACCACGCCGAGGCACTGCAACTGCGCAAGCAAATGCAACAACTGCCATCGCGTGACCCTTACGACCCCGGCTACCGCCGGTTACGGTACGTGCGCTACGCGGACGACTTCGTGCTGGGTTTCATCGGGCCAAAGGTCGAAGCCCAACAGGTGAAAGAGTCCTTGGAGACGTTCCTGCGCGACTCGCTCAAGCTGGAGCTATCCAAGGAGAAAACTCTCTTAACCCACGCCACCAGCCAGGCGGCGCGGTTCCTCGGCTACGAACTCGTGAACCAACAGGCCAACGACCAGTTTGACCGCAATGGTCGGCGCAGGGTCAACGGCCAAATCGGATTGCGGGTCCCCGCCGACGTCATCGAACAACACTGCCAAGCCTACATGCGCAAAGGCAAACCGGCACACCGCAGTTACCTACTCCACGATGAAGATTACTCCATCGTGGCACAGTACCAGTCGGAGTTCCGGGGCGTCGTCAACTACTACCTTCTGGCCTACAACGTCTCCCATTTCGGGCGACTGCAATCGGTCATGGAGATGTCTTTGGCACGGACCCTTGCGGCAAAGCACAAGTCCACCGCACGGAAGATGCGACGCCAGTACAAGAGCGTCGTGGAAACCGAGCACGGGCCGCGTGTCTGTCTCAAGGTCGTCAAGCAACGGGACAACGGCAAGCCACCTCGCGTGGCATATTTCGGTGGCATCCCCCTGAAACGGCAACGGCAGGCCGTCCTAGTAGACCAACAGCCTCAACGGTACAGGAGCGGCCGCAACGAGCTTATCAAACGGCTCGAAGCGGACGAGTGCGAGGTGTGCCACTCAACGGTGAAAGTAGAAATTCATCACATCCGCGCACTTCGCGACCTGAACGTGAAAGGCCACCGGGAAAAGCCCAAGTGGGTACAAATCATGGCGGCGCGAAAACGCAAGACCCTCGCGGTCTGCCGGACGTGTCACATGGACATCCACCACGGGCGCAAGTAATCCGCAATCGCAGCGGTAGTTAGTGTCCTCAGCTTAGGCAAAAACCAAAGTCGGGCCAGAGCCTTTACTCCAACAATGTATTTGGCTACGGTATCCGGCAGAGGTGATAAAGCATGAGCAAAGATATGCAGACCCGTATAGGCATAGGAATCGCGCTCGGAACCGGGGTAGGCGCGGCCATAGGCGTAGCCATCGGCGTGTCACTCGGCGATATCTTCCTGGCGATCGGCGTGGCAATCGGTGGGGGGACCGGCGCGGTGATAGGAATTGCCGTGGCGGTGGCGCTTGGGCGCAGAAATGGTGACACTTCCTAGACACTACCGCTTTGTAAAGACACTGGAGAGCCGGATGCGGTGAAAGCCGCACGTCCGGTTCGGAGGGGGGCCGACGGAAAAGTGCTCCGATAACTCGGAGTAACTCGCCGGCGGCCTACCCTACTCACGAATAGGTCCGCGAGGCACTCGATCACATAGTGGGAGCGGATGCTGCGGGCCACCTTTATGGCCAGGCGCCCCCTCGGGTGCCCGTCGAAGATGGTAAGGGCCCCGAAGGGCCTGCCGTCATGGGTGCGTGCAGCCATGAAGTCAAGTAATTTCGGGAGCCGGTCGGGTGGTGATCACCACGTTGCGAATTGCCCCCGGCTAAGCGCTTCCGAATGCTAGGCTCCGGCCCGTCGGAATAACAGATGCCTGACGGTCGGTTACCTATCTAGCAGGGCGTCGCCTGACATCTTCGGTCGCCTGAATCCCGACAGATCGGTCTTAACCCCCAGTCAGGGCCGACGAATAAGGCAATCCTTGACAGGGGCGATTGACATCGCAATGATCGACTCTACCGCGCACGTGGCGAGGACGGGGAAGGCTATAAATGAAGCTTGAGATGTTCCACCTGTGTCCGTACAGGGATCTCCCGAAGGATTTTCGGGAAAAGTACCACAGCGTCTGGGTAGACGTACCCGCGCATCTATTTGACGCCGAAACCGCGCACAGGACCTACAACCAGACCCTGGACGAGCTCAAGTTTGCCGCCGAAATGGGGTACGACGGCATTTGCGTTAACGAGCACCATCAGAACGCCTACGGCATCATGCCTTCGCCCAATCTGATGGCGGCGGCGATGTCGAGAGAGACCCGCGACGTTGCGATCATCGTGATGGGGAATTCGATAGCCCTGTACAACCCGCCTATCCGAGTAGCCGAAGAGTTCGCGATGCTTGACTGCATCAGCGGAGGCCGTCTGGTAGCCGGCTTTCCTGTCGGAACGTGCGCGGATACCGCATACGGCTACGGAGTCAGCCCGGCGTCGCTGAGAGACAAATATGCCGAGGCCGAAGAGTTGATCTTGAAGGCGTGGGAAGAAGAGGAGGTCTTTGCATTCGACGGCAAATACACTCAGCTTCGCTACGTGAATATCTGGCCGCGGCCGGTCCAGAAGCCGCGCCCGCCCGTCTGGGTGCCGGGGGCGGGATCGATCGAGACGTGGGATACGTGCATAAGCAAGGGGCACCTGTACGCGTACCTGTCTTATTCAGGATTCAAGCGCGGCAAGAAGGTGATGGATGGGTTCTGGAAAGTCGCTAACCAAGCAGGGACAGACAATCCGTATCACGCCGGATTCCTGCAGCTCGTATGTGTGGCCGCCAGCGAGCAGGAACTGCGGGACAAATGGACGGAACATGCAGAGTACTTCTATAACAAGATGCTCTACGTCTACGAGGGCTTTAACGACGCTCCCGGATACAGAAGCATAGATACGTTACGGGCAGGACTGCTGGCGCAGACGATTTCAAGATTCGGCAGGCCGAGCACGGAAACTAAGACGTTTGACGAGTTGAGGGAAGCCGGGAATATCGTCGCCGGCACTCCGTCGCAGGTTACCGAACAGCTGGAACAGGTGATCAGGGATCTGAGAGTCGGCCACCTGATGATCCTCAACCAATTCGGCTCGACGCCGCATGAGCTGGCGCTGGAGAACATCGAGCTTACCGCGAAGAAGGTGCTGCCGAATCTTAGGCATCTCTGGAGTGAGTACGAGGATCATTGGTGGCCGCAGAATGCCATAAGGCGGGAAGTAACAAGATCGGCAGTTCCGGTGTGACGCCACCTCGTCGAGACAGGATAAGACTTGAAGGCGGCGGTCAACAGGTCGAGCTGGTCGAGTACGGCGAAGGGAGCCCTGCGTTCTATCTGCACGGGCTGCTCAGGCGCGACGACGATCCGCTCCTCGGTGAGCTGGCGAAGCGGCGCCGCATCATCGCGCCATTGATTCCCGGATACGGGTCATCGACGGGCGGCGAGAACCTCACGGATATGCACGACGCAGTTATCTATTATCTGGAGATCGTCGACCGGCTGAGCTTGCGCGGTCTGCCGCTAATCGGCCACTCGCTGGGCGGAATGCTCGCAGCCGAGCTGGCGGCGGCGGCGCCAGAGCGATTCAGCCATGTGGTCTTGCTGGCCCCGTTTGGCCTGTGGGACGACGGTGCGCCGACGTTTGACTTCTTCGCTGCGCCGCCGAAAGAGCTGGCCCGGGCGTTTTACTCCAACGTCGATTCGGAAGGAGCGCTGGCGCTGGCAAAGGCCCCTCAGGAGGCCGCTACTGAGGTCGACCCGGACACGGTCGAGGGCCGCGCGGTTATCGAATACCTGGTAGAACGGGCGAAAACGATGATGTCGGCGGCGAGATTCCTTTGGCCGATCCCGAATCGCGGGCTTGGCCGGCGGCTGTTCAGGTTAACGATGCCGACGTTGGTCGTGTGGGGAGCAGACGACGGGGTGATACCGCCGAGCTACGCACGAAAGTTTGCGGAGGCGATCGGGGACTGCAAAACAGCCGTTATTCCGGGGGCGTCGCACATGTTGAACGAGGAGAAGCCCGACGAAACGGCTAGGGAAATCTCAACGTTCCTCGACGCACAGTAGACGCGGACTACCTCCACCCAATGATTCGCATCGCCGTCGGGTCAACAGGCACGACCATAGCCGGTCTATGCCGGCTTATCGGTTGGCTCGGCGCCTAGCGGCGTTGCTTCATTCAGGACTAGAGGTGCGGCCTATCAGAGTCACGCCGGTTCGACGATAGCCAGTGGGAACTCCGCGAGCGATGAGTGACCGGGCAGCTTCCCGGCGAAGAGTGTTGATCCTGGACTAAGCTTCGCATTCAGCGTTCCAGAACTTTGCCCGTATCGAGTCGGCTGGCGATTTCGTCTTCGCCGCAGATGGGTGGCGGCTCGCCTTCCAACACGCATACACTTTCGCGAGACGGCATCCAAGAAGGAGGAGGGGGACCACATGGCGCGATTTGAGATTCCGCTTTACGACCGAACCGAAGAGATCGAGCTTCCCGATGCCTGGCAGGTCAGCTACGCGACGATCGCGAACGCGCCGACACTCGGTGGAGACGAGATGCGGAAAGCGCTGGCGAACCCTACAGGCGCCGAGCGGCTTTCGAGTCTCGCCCGCGGAAAAGGCAACGTCGTCATTGTCGTGGACGACAATACGCGGCCGACTCCGGCGTGGCAGTTTCTGCCGCACGTGATCGAGGAGCTGCACGCGGGCGGCGTGGAGGACCATCAGATAACGATCCTGGCGGGGCTCGCCCTTCATCGTCCGATGACACTTCCGGAGTTCCGCAGGAAAGTGGGGCAGTCGGTCGTCGATACCTATCAGTGTATTAATCCCTCGCCGTGGGAGGACCTTGTCTATCTCGGGGATACCGAGGCAGGCATTCCGGTGAAGATGAACTCAGACTATGTGAACGCCGATCTAAGGATTAGTTGCGGCGGGATCATTCCGCACCCCACGGCGGGATTCGGCGGCGGTGCGAAGCTGACCATGCCAGGGGTAAGCAGCTACGAGACCATCACCTCCCATCATCTGTCGGATCAGTTCGACGACAACGCCGAGCGCGGGATAGTGGATGGGAACGCCCACCGGCAGGAGATCGAAAATATCGCGGCTTTCTGTCCGCCCGATTTCGTAGTGAATCCTGTACTGAACCGGGAAATGAACGTGGCGGGGCTGTTCTGCGGGCACTACGTTCGCGCACACCGAGCAGGAGTGGAGCTGGCTAGAAAGCTGTACGCAGTGGACGCGCCGCCAAATGCGGACATGGCAGTGATAAGCGCGGCGCCCCAAGACTCGGAGATGATGCAAGCGCTGAAGGCGCTCGCGGATGGATTCGGGGCAATACACAGCGTGCGTTCCAACGGCGTGGTGCTGTGCGCGGCGGACGCTGTGGAGGGATATGGCTACCACCAGATGCGCGAACACAGCAGGCGGACCGAAGGACCTAAAAGACGGGCGAGGCCGCGATACTACCTGGACAGGCAGATGCTGTGCTACTCGCCCAATATGAGCCCGGTAGAGTTCAAGGAAGAAGCTCCGGAAGGTTTTGAACTCTTCCGCGATCTGGCTGACGCCATCGAAGTTTTGGAGTCGCAGTCCAATGGCCGGTCGCCGGTAGTGAACATATTCCCGCAAGGGGCGGTCAGCCTGTATTCAGCCCCGTAGGTCGTCAATTAAGCCATAGCTCGGGAGGATCGGCCGAATCTACCGTATAGGCTGCGATCTATCGACCGGCGTGGAGAAGCGTTAGCCAACTGCGAGCGTCCCAGCGGTGGGGCCGTCTGTTGGGAACATCCCGTCGACTGGGGATGCAGATACCTAGGTGGAGGATTTGAGTATGCGGTATCGGGCGCTGGGAGACTCCGGGTTCACAATCTCCGAGGTCGGATTCGGGACATGGGAGCTAGGTGGGCAGGAGTGGGGGTCCATCTCCGAGGATGTGGCCATCGGGCTTCTGCACTACGCGTTCGACCAGGGTGTCAACTTCTATGACACGGCCGACCAGTATGGCGCGGGCCGGAGTGAGGAGTTGCTCGGCAAGGCCTTCCAGGGTCGGAGCGAAAGCGTGGTCATCGCCACCAAGGTCGGCTACCGGCTTGGGACCGACGGCTGGATAAGCCGAGGTGATAAACCTCAACGTCACAACCTGTCACGGGACTACATCTTCCAGTCGTGCGAAGGTAGTCTGCGCCGGTTACGGCGCGAGCGCATCGACATCTATCAAATGCACCGTCCCCCCGAGCCTGACGAATGGGACGAGGCTGTCGCCGCGATGGAAGACCTCAAGCGGCAGGGCAAGATAGCGCAGTACGGAATGTCGTTGACGAGCGAAATGGACGTTGGAAAACGTGCAATCGAGGAGACGGATGCGGCGACTCTGATGCTCATTTTCAACTGCCTGGATCAGGCGGCGGCGAATGAGGTGCTGCCGCTGGCGCTTGAGCGCGGCGTTGGGGTCTTGGCCCGAGTACCGTTGGCCTCCGGGTTGCTGACGGGCACGTTGACACCCGAGACGAAGTTTGTTGAGAACGACTATCGGAAGGTCTGGCCGCGGGAGCAACTCCTCGACGATCTGGAGAAGGTCGAAAAGTTGAAGTTCGTGGGCGAGGGAGAGGCGGATTCGCTGGCCGAGGGATCGCTGAGGTTCGTTCTGGCACACCAGGGGATAACGTCCGTCGTTGCAGGAATGATGTCCGAGCACGAAGTTGACGAGAATGTGAAAGCTTCCGGGAAGACGCTTTCAGACGAGGTGGTTGAGCGCGTTAGGAATCTCTACCGTTCGGGCTTCGCTTGAAGCCCCGACGCCGCCGATCTAGTGCACGCTTTCTTCCCCTGCCGCTGATTTTACGACCGGGTCATTAGTCGCCCCACTTCCAGAGTGTTGCCGCCGTCTCCCCGAGCACCCACCGCGACTCGCTTTCCGACAACCCGATCCGATTGCGGAACACGTCGATATTTTGCAAGTAAGTACCGCCCGGGCTATAGATCCACGTCGGGAAGTTCGAGCCCCACATGCACCGTTCCGGGCCGAACGCTTCGATGACTTGCCTGACCATCCAATGGTGGTTGGAGTATGGCCAGTCACCCTCGGCCGCCACGTCGAGGAACGTGACCTTGGCGTATACGTTCGGGTACTTCGCCAGGGCGATTGCGGGATCAATCACGGGGCCCCGCGGCCGCAAATCGGGGGATAGGTAGCCGCAGTGGTCGAGGACCACACGCAGCGAGCTGAATTCTCTCAACCTTGTTTCCACTTCGGTGTATTGGTCCTGAGTGACGCACACGTCGACCGCCAGATCCAACTCCGCCGCCGCCCGCCACAATGGAGTGCTGACGGGATCGTCGCAGGCTATGTCGTTGAATGGCCAGCCGTGAATGCGAAGACCGCTGGCTCCTTCGGAAACCAGACGCCGGAGTTTTTCCGGTCCATCCGGGGCTTTTGGATCGACCAGCACAGCCGTAGCCAGCCAATCGCTGAAACCGGCCAGGCAGTCCATCGCATAGCTGTTGTCCCATAAGTAGATCCAGGGCGAAATAGTCACCGCCCGGTCCACACCGGCGGCGTCCATCTCGGACTTGAGCTGCTCCGCGCTAGCGACCACGTCCCGCACCTCAGGGGGCTCGGATTGGCGTGGATACGATCCGAAGTCTTTGGAAAACAGGTGTGTATGTGAATCAACGATCATGTCGGTGGCTCCTCCTTGATGCACTATCTTTCGATTCT
The DNA here is from genome assembly GCA_965218195.1 of Chloroflexota bacterium. Taxonomy (GTDB): domain Bacteria; phylum Chloroflexota; class UBA11872; order UBA11872; family VXNJ01; genus JAPOVO01. Next base: position 1,792,920 of record OZ244593.1, on the reverse strand, counting down.
TATGACCTCGCAAGCTGGTTGCGCGCCGGCGTCGCGACGTTTGAACTTTCGGATTCAACACCGAACGCCGATTCGAGACTCCAGCTTCTCAGAGTCAGGTTTCACGTAAAGCGCTATGCGACTCGGGACGCTCGCAGCCTGCCCCGTCGTTACCCGGCGCTCATTCCTTATATGTTTGCAGGAGTATGCTCTGCGTGCGAAGGGCCGCACGGGTTGACGGGGGAGAAGCGCCAATGGATATCGTGACAGACTTTTGGTTGAACAATCCGGACGATATGGCGGACAGACTGGACAGCCTCGCAGAGCAGTCCGAATTCCCGGTTCAGTCGTTCCGATTCGGGAAGAGCTGGCGGGGCCGCGATCTGGTCGGCTTTCGAGCAGGCAGCGGCCGGTTGAATCTCTTCGTCGTGGCCGGTATGCACGCTGGCGAGCACCCCGCGCCATACGGCATTTTTTCGTTCATCCATACACTCTCGACCGGTCGCGACCTCGACGACCAGGATGTCTCGGAGTGGGTTGAAAGAACGCTGGCGGAACAGACGATAACCTTGGTGCCCTACCTGAACATCGACGGCGGAATCCGGATGTCGGAGATACTTCCGGGCTGCTATCTGAACAACAAGTTCAAGACCTCCGATACCGAAGAATTCGACCACTGGGTACTCGATCCCATGCCTTATTTCGGTCTGCGGCGGCGACGGAACCTTTACTTGACTGATGAGCAGCGGCGTATATGGACGGAAGAAAAGGGCGGCTATATCGGGCAGCTCTTCAGCGACCAGGGTGTGGATTTGTGGGAGGACTGGAAGAACTTCCGCGCGCCTGAAACCAGGGCCCTCCGAGACTTGATCGAGCCATTGCGGCCAGACTGCATATTCGAAATGCATTGTCAGGACTCGTTTCACTCACAGATGTTCGTTCCGCTCTCTTCGGCTGAGGGGGAAGATCAACTGACACAGCTTCGGTATGGCGAGGAGATGATGACCGCGCTGATGGCGGCCGGAATACCGTCCAGCACGCAGTCGTGCCGTCCCTATAGCGTCCCGCCGGACTGGAACGAGTTCCCGGACTATGTCTATCGAAAGTACCGATGCTTGTCCCTTTTCGGGGAGGTGAACATGAGCCACCTCTTTGACAACCGCCGCGACGATTTTGGCGATGATCCGCTCTACCGCCGCGGTCTGGACACACCGTTGCCCACCCAGGAGCAGATCCTGAGGGGAGTTTGGATCTGGTTGAAGACACTAGTCGACATGGGCGGGGCCAGGGAATACCGGTAGAGGCGGCCGCTCCCCGCCGCCAATGACTCCTGGTCGCGACGGTCGCCACGCAGGCTCACCTCCAGTTCATTCCCCATCGAATCGATGAGCCTACTCCCTTCTCCCTCGGCATCTCTAAGACATATCCCGGACCAGCACATGTAATTGACACCTGATTGATACGGGCGTAAATTGCGCTCAGACTTGATCCTGAGTGCACCTTCAGAGTTGTAGGACTTTCGGATGTGCACGGCTATTGGGGGCGTGTGATGGATTCCGTAAAGACCTTGACGAGACGGCGAGTCCTAAAGAGAGCAGCTCTCGGAAGTGCGGTCACGGCGGCGGCGGCTTTGGCTGGTTGCGGCGAACCACAGATAGTCACCGAAACGAAGATTCAAGAGGTTATCAAGGAGGTGCCGGTCGAGAAGGTCGTCACCCAGATTGTCGAGGTCGAAAAAGAGAGAGTCGTAGAGAAAGCGGTCGAGGTCGAGGTCGAGAGGGTCGTCACTCAGATCGTCGAGAAAATCGTAACGGCTGAGGCGATGCCGGTGAAAGTGACCCCCGTAAAGATCGTCTTGTGGTCGTTCGACCCGCTGCACGTGAAGCACTTCACCCAGGTGGCAAGCTTTTGGAAGGACAAGTGGGCGCAGTACGACCTATCGTTTGAGTTCCTGACCGTCCCGTTCGATGAGCTAGTCACCAAGCTGCTCGCCAACATGTCCGCCGGCGCGGATCTGCCCGACTTGACAGCAATCGAAATCGGTCAGTGGTCGAAATTCATGAAAGGCGACATAGCAGAGACTCAGCTCGTGGATATAACGCCCTTGATAGGCGACGATCGTAGCAAATTCATAGAAGGACGCTGGACCCCGTATATCAAAGACGGAAGGATCTATGGCGCCGAGAGCGTACCGTCGCTCTCCTACTACTACCACCAGCCCGCGCTGTTTGAGAATGCAGGCGTCTCCCTGCCCATTGACACCTGGGAAGAGTTTGCCGAAAAGGGCCAGGCGATGAAGTCGGCCGGTCACAGCATGATGCCAATTGACGCACAGGGCGCCGTTCTGTTCTGGATTATGTATCTGCAACGCGGCGGCTTCTTGTTCGACGAATCGGGCGACTTCGTGTTCGACGAAGATAAGAACCGGACCCTCGCGGTTGAAACGCTCAGGTTTATTAAGGACAACATCGACACCGAGGTCTTCTTGAGCATGAATGCTGGAGATTTCTGGGGTCAGGGATCGTATGCCGCTTACCAGGACGCATCTCTAGCCGGCGTCACAATGCCCGACTGGTATCTAGACCTGTTTCTCAAGTCCGGGGCAAAGAACATGGAGGGGCAATGGCGTGTCCAAGCGCCCCCGATGTGGTCCGAAGGGGGGCACCGCACCGGCGTTCTCGGCGGTTCCGGTTTCGTCATGCTTCAGAATGGACCCAACTACAAAAAGACTCCCGATCTCGTTTGGGACCTGCTTAGAACCTCGTACCTTTCAAAAGAAGGACAGCTCTTGCGTTGGGAGGGCATTCACTACTCGCCGACAATGTACGACGCCATAGAGGATCCACGCTTTACGGAACTCCAGGACCCCTATCTAGGCGGACAGCGAATCGGTGAGGTCTATCTCTACATGTCGCAGAGCGTCCCGGTTCCCTATCCGAGTCCCGTGATGAACGAGGTGAGGACCGAGCTTGCCAATCAGCTGACCGACGGGTACTCCGGGGACAAAACTCCCGAGCAAGCGATGGACGACTTCATCCGCAACAGCGAGGACATTGTCGCTAAGGCAGAGCGTTAGGCACGCCTGTTAAGTAACAATGCTGTCCTGATCGCGAAGGCGCTGGGAATAACGTATTGCACTGTCCGCGGTAGACAGCTCTGTCGAAATTGCGTATAGCCGGGTCACTTCGGAAACGGGGTGCGCGACTAGGAGCACGCGTGAACAAACTGCTGTCAGGCTTCTGTGCTATTTAGCCAGTCCGGTCGATGGAAGGTCCAGCGACGATCATGAGGGATAGATCCACCGGACCGTTGGATCCGCCCCTCACCCCGGCCGCCTCAAGCGTGACGTAGATACGTGGCAGGGACGCCCGCGGCATCGGATGCCGCGCTAGGGCCGGTATTTCCTGAGACGCGCCGGTGGTGGACGCGCAACCAGAAGCGGCTAGCCCCTTATGTCTTCATATCGCCCTTCTACATCCTATTCTTCGTGTTCTTCCTCGGACCATCGATCTTCGCGTTCTATTTGGCGTTTCAAGAATGGACCGGTTTAGGGGCTCCGGAGTTCGTCGGCTTTCGAAATTTCGTGGACCTGGCAGAAGACAGGACATTTCGTCAGGCAGTTGTCAACTCGGCCTTCTATTCTGCCGCCAGCCTCTTTGTCATCACGCCGTTATCTCTGCTGCTGGCTGTCGCGCTCAACTCCAGGTTCGTAAGGGCGAAGATTGTATTCCGCACTGTCTTCTTCCTTCCGATATTGACGTCGACGATCGCGATCGCCCTCGTTTTCGTCTTGCTCTATGGGACGCGCTACGGACTTCTCAATGCGCCCTTGGTCGCGCTAGACCTGGAACCCATCGACTGGCTGGGAAGCAAAGTCTGGTCGAAAATCGCCGTTAGCGGCCTGATTCTATGGCGTTGGGTCGGGTTCAACATGATCTACTTTCTGGCCGGTCTCCAGGCGATACCTCAACACCTTTACGAAGCGGCGAAGGTCGATGGCGCCAATCAATGGCAGAGCTTTCGTTTCATAACCGTGCCGATGTTACGGCCGGTGATTCTCTTCGTAGCGGTAATCGTGCTGATCGGCTCGGCGCAGATATTTGACGAGCCCTACATTCTTACGGAAGGCGGGCCGGCGGAATCTAGCACGAGTTTGGCGATGTACCTGTATAGGGTCGGTCTTCACTTCTTGAGTTTTGGATATGCGTCGGCCATCGGTACCGTGTTCTTCATCGCGATTTTCGCGTTCTCATGGGGGCAGCTTCGAATTCTTGGTGTTTTCCGTGACGACTGAAATCCGCTCCGTAGAAGATTTCCAGTTCTGGAACGCTGATTTGCTGCAACGATCTACCTGCCGTGGCTGAAATCGCGGCAAGGTTCGGATCACGTATCGGCGTGGGGGCGGTCCATGCGGTCTTGCTTCTTGGCGCGGCCGCAGCTTTGTTTCCTTTCCTCTGGATGGTGCTTGCATCGGCCAAGTCGAATACCGAGATATTCAGATATCCACCGACGTTCTGGCCTCAAGAGTTCCAGCTCGAAAACTTGACGATCCTCTTTGAGGAGAAGCCATTCGCATCCTGGTATTTCAATAGTATCTGGATCGCAATCGTGGGCACGCTTCTAACGCTTTTCTTCAGTTCGCTGGCCGGGTTCGGCTTCGGAAAATACAAGTTCAAGGGGCGAACGATCCTTTTCGCGATTTTGATCGGATCGCTGATCATCCCGTTCCAATTGATCCTTATCCCACTCTTCGTCCTCATCGGGAAGCTTGGATGGATAGACAACTATCTCGCCCTCTTCGTCCCATTCGTAGCGCCCGCGTTCGGAATATTCCTCATGAAGCAGTTCATGTCCCGGATTCCAGACGAATTGCTTGACGCGGCGCGCATCGATGGTGGATCGGAATTCATGATCTACCGCGTAATAATCGTGCCGCTTCTACGTCCCGGACTGGCTGCGCTGGCTATATTCACCTTCCTGAATTTCTGGAATAGTTTCCTATGGCCACTGGTCGTCCTGCGCGGCGACGATCATTACACTCTGCCAGTCGGGATGGCCACGTTCTATGCGCTTCTGATCCGCGTCGAATACGGCGCGATAATGCTCGGTTCGACCCTGATATCTCTCCCCATCATTGTTCTTTTCTTGTTCATGCAGCAGCATTTCATCTCCGGTCTCACGCTAGGGTCGGTACGAGAATAGGAATCGAGGTCTCGCCATGCCGATGTTGCAACGAGGAGAGCAATTTCCATTCTTGGGGGGGCCGATGCCAGGAAGACCAATCCGAGATTCTTGAGGTTGCGCAATGACTGATACAGACCAGCTCGCCCGAATCGAGCGAGTCAGCCGCTTTTTCCCCGCGCACGAGCAGCTTAGGCGCCGCTATGACAGCGAGAGCCGGCGGCTCGCGGTTGATACAAGTAGCCGGCAAGCATTCGAGACCTGGCGACGCAAGACTCGTGACCATCTGCGCAGAATTTCCGGCATCGACGCGCTGTGCGCCGCGCCTCCGGAAGCGCACGTGACGGAGTCCGTGCCCTGCGACGGCTACGTGCGACAACGTGTTGAGATTCATACAGAGTCCTCGGTCGTGATGACCATGTACGTCTTGGTGCCAGAGGACTTGAGGCGAGGCCAGCGGCGTCCGGTAGTCATTACGCCGCACGGCCATGGCAGCGGCGGCAAGCTCAGCGTCGTCGGCAGAACCGACATACCGGCGATCGCCGACTCGGTACGGGAATACAACTACGCGTACGGACATCGCTTCGCCCAGCGGGGCCTGGTTGTCTTCGCGCCGGATTCGCGCGGCTGGGGCGAGCGGCGCGAGCCGGTACGCCAAGTTGAAAGTGAGGATCATTTCAAGCGAGGCTCGTGCGCGGAGCTCAACTTGGTGGCAATCAGTCTGGGCCTGTCACTATCTGGCATGTACGCCTTCGAGTTGATGAGATTGATCGACTACATTCAGTCCAGGCCCGACTGTGACCCGGACCGCATAGGCTGCGCGGGGTTGAGTGGAGGGGGCCATCAAACGTTGTGGCTGGCCGCGCTGGACGAACGCGTTCGCGCCGCCGTAGTTAGCGGTTACTTCTATGGGAGCCGCGAATCGCTGCTCGACAAGAACGACAACTGTGCCTGCAACTACGTACCCGGCCTCTGGCAGGCTGTGGACATGGGTGACATGGGCGCGCTCGTCGCTCCGCGACCTTTGCTCATCGAGACGGGTGATCGCGATCCTCTCAACGGCGCCAGCGGGCTGGCGAACGTTAGATCGCAGGTGGAAATTGCGAGGGCTGCCTATAGGTTTCTCGGCGCCGATGCGAACCTGGTTCTCGACGTACGCCGAGGCGAGCATCAGTGGTTTGGAGATCTGGCCGAGCCGTGGCTCGTGGATCGGCTAAGGGAAGCCTGAACGTCCCGGCAGGCGGATTTTGGGGCGTGGGGCGTTTGCGCCGTGGTGGCGTCGGGTAGTGTGACGGGAATGAGACGTCGATCAATCGGGGAACGGCATGACTAGTACTGATTCGAACCTGAGCGGTTCTGTGCCACTTCGACGCTTGGTGCTCCGGGGCGGTCGCGTGTTCGACGGCAGCGGCGCTGATCCGGTCGAAGACGCCGTCGTTATAGTCGAAGGCGAGCGGATTGCGGCGGTCGGACCCGCAAGCCAGGTCTCCATCGACCCTGCCGACGAAACGATCGATCTTCGCCCCTGTACCCTGCTTCCCGGCCTCATCGACGCACACGTTCACCTCTGGGGGCGTAGTCCGGGCGACGCGATGCCGTGGGCCAGCGGGCCCGTCGAGTATCGAGCGCTCAGATCGGCCAACGAGGCCAGAAAGCTACTGGAGGCGGGTTTTACGGCGGTTAGAGATCTGGGCTCTCAAACCTCCGTCGTAGTCCAGCGCGCCATAGATGATGGGATCGTACGAGGTCCCCGAATGAAGGCCGCCGGAATGGCCATCGCGCGCACTGGTGGGCCGTGGTTCGGTATCGATCCCTCCTGGCGGTGGGTGCGGCCCGCCGATGGCATCGACGAATGCCTGCGGGCGGTTCAGCTCTCGATCCGCGAAGGCTCGAGCGTCATCAAGATCGGAACGTCGACTTCCGACGAACCCGGCGGTGCGTGGGGCGAAGTGCCCACGTACAGCGTTGACGAGATCGAGGCTATGACAACTGAAGCTCACAAATGGGGTCTCCGGGTGGCTGCTCACGCGATGGGAACGCCAGGCGTTCGCAACGCCGTTATGGGTGGGGTGGACACGGTCGAGCACGCCTACAACATCGACGAAGACACGCTCGGCCTCATCGTGGAAAAGGGCGTGTTCGTCGTGCCTACCCTCCGGCTTACGCACGTCAATCCGTCCCCCTGGGCGCGGCAGACATACCGCGACCAGATCAGGTCACTGAGACGCGCCTACGAGGCGGGAGCCAAGATCGCGCTTGGCAGCGATACGGGAGAGGAGCGAACGCCACACGGCAGCGGCAACGCAATCGAGTTCGAGCTCATGAGTGAGGTCATGGAGCCAAGGGACGCGCTGGTGGCTGGGACGCTCACCGCCGCGCGGGCTATGGGCCTGGAAAATGAAATCGGTACGCTCACGACCGGGAAGTACGCGGACATAGTCGCTGTCCGCGACAACCCCCTTGTGGACGTTTCGGCTCTGCAGAAAGTCGAGTTCGTGATGCAGGGCGGGCGTGTGGTCGTTACGACGTAGTCGAACGAGCCAAGCAACGCGATTTGGCTTTTGACAAAGGCTATTTGGCACAGATTTTGAAGTCCGCCTGCGATGGCCGCCTTTACAAGTCTCGCGGACTTGCACGGAAACGCGGGCCGCATCCCGGCGGCGTTTCAGATTGCCGGTGGCAGCAAAGCGCTGGTGAAATGGGCGTGGCTCTATAGTCACGCGCGCCCTCACCAACCCCTCTATTAAAAGACCCCCGCCCAATTCCTCGGCATCAGCATTTGATCCGACCAATACCTAGTTGACAGAATGGAGGCTACTGTCTCGCGTGTACTGAACCAATAGGCTGCATTGACATCTCATTGATGCAAGCGTAGATTGCGCTCAGACTTAGTTCTGAGTGCATCTTCAGAGGTGCATGGCTTTCTGATGTGTACGGCGATTGGGGGCGTGTAATGGGTTCCGCAAAGACCTTGACGAGACGGCGAGTTCTAAAGGCAGCAGCTCTCGGAAGTGCGATCACCGCATCGGCGGCAGCTTTGGCTGGTTGCGGCGAGACACAGGTAGTCACCGAAACGAAGATTCAAGAGGTTATCAAGGAGGTGCCGGTCCAGAAGGTCGTCACCCAGATTGTCGAAGTCGAAAAAGAGAGAATCGTAGAGAAAGCGGTCGAAGTCGAGGTCGAGGTCCAGACGGTTGTCACTCAGATCGTCGAAAAAGAAAAGATAGTTGAGAAAATAGTCACGGCCGCTCCGACCAAGCCCGCGCAGGTCAGCTTTGATTGGTTTTATATCGCCAACGCTCCGGGCGCCTTCGAGCACATCGAAGAGATCGTGATCCCCAGGTTTAACGGAGAATATCCCCACATCACCGTCGTGCCGGAAGGTAAGCCCTGGGGCGAGTACCTGACGAAGATAAATACGTTGATGGCCGCGGACGCCGTTCCTGATCTGATAGTGATGGACGACGTACTCCTGCCCGCGTACTCGGCCCGCGGCGCGATCATGCCGCTGGACGAGTTCTATAAACGCGACGGTCACTTGCTCGAGAATCTGGCTGACCGCGCCGGCAGTATCGATAATCGGGTTGGGAAGATCTACGGTGTGAACCGCATGGTCAACCCGACTTCCGTTCTCTACAACGCGGAGCTATTCGAGAGCGTGGGTGTTGAGGCGCCCGACAATGACAGTCCATGGTCATGGGACGAGTGGGTCGAGAACTTCCAGAAGATGACCTGGGACAAGCAGAAACGACATCCCGGTCAGTCCGGCTTCGATGTGGAAAATGTCGAGCAGTGGGGTCTTTATCTCAAGCAGTCCATTCACTCGGAATGGATACCCGCCTTAACCCAGAACGGCGGGGAGATGCTCAGTGCCGATACGACGACGTCGGGGTTTGACTTGCCAGCGTCGATCGAGGCCATGCAGTGGGTGCACGATCATGTCTGGAAGTACCAGATCGCTCCGACCAAGGACCAGATAACGGGATTCGGAAGCGAGTACGACATAACTTTCGTCAGCGGGGCGGCCATGGCGAAGGGCCATATCCTCGGCCAGGAGGCGCCTTATCCCACGCCTGACAAGGCCAAGTATGAGATCAAGGCGATGGTGCATCCGATAGGCAAACAGCTTGGCGCCTGCGCAACCGGCCACCAGATGATGATCGCGAAGGGCACCCAGAAGGCCGAGGAAGCGTGGGCCTTTGCCGTATTCCACGTTACCGACGTGCCGTCAAGTATTGGCATATACACGGTGGCAAACTACGGTCTATGCCCCGATAAGACCACTTGGCAGCTTCCGGAAGTCCAGCAGCGCGAACACTATCCTCGCGACATTAGCCCGTACTTCCACGTGATCGAAAACGACTACGGTCACCCCATGCATCCAAACCCGTTCTTCAGCGAGTGGATAGGAGCGTTCATTAAGGCCAATGACGAAGCCGCCTACAACCGGTTGAGCGTCGAAGACGCCATGGCGCTGGCCCACGAGGAGACCCAAGAGGTTATAGACCGATTCTTCAAGCTTAATCCTCTGTACTAGGTATCGACTCGGTCCGGTTGTACCGGGCCGAGGAGAACAAGGGGCCCGGCCGGACCGGTAGAGTGCTTAATGGCAGGCATGACCGCCTTTTGCTTTATTTGAAAGCGAAATCGTGGGGAAATGGTATTAGCTGCAAGGACTGAGCGCCCGAGAGCCTACAAAAGGCTGGCTCGAATCCTCTCGAAGTCCAACGTCAATGAGGGGATCTGGGCGTACGTTCTGCTCATTCCCTATCTGGTGAATTTGCTGCTGTTTACCGCCGGCCCCGTAATTGCGGCGCTCGTCCTCAGCTTCACTCATTACGACCTCTTGCGTCCCCCAATTCCGGCTGGAGTCGAGAACTACACTCGTGCGTTTGGGGACAGGGACGTCCAGGCTGCTTTCCGCAACACGGCCTACTACGTAGCGGCGTACGTACCAATCACCATGACCTTCGCACTGTTCATCGCCATCGCATTGAATCAGAAGATCAGGGGGATTGTGTGGTACAGGGCGGCGTTCTTCATTCCGGTCGTAACCAGCGGCGTAGCCACGGCCATCATGTGGCAGATCGTTCTGAGCAAATTAGGCATCGCAAACTACCTTCTCGGACTGGTGGGCTTTCGACCTGTTGACTGGTGGGGATATGAGCGCGCCCTCGGCTCGATCGTCATGATGGGTGTTTGGGGCGGCCTGGGCGTCTTGATGATGTTCTGGCTTTCGGCTCTTCAGGGCATTCCCGTTCACCTGTACGAGGCGGCGTCCATCGATGGAGCGGGCTGGTGGGGGAAGTTCAGACACGTCACCCTTCCGATGCTTACTCCGATGGCGCTTTTTCTGATGATCCTCGGAGTCATCGGCTCATTCCAGGTATTCGTATCGACCTACGTTATCACCAGCGGTGGGCCGGGCAATGCCACTCTGACGTTAGCCCTCCTCATATACCAGGAAGGTTTTACTTACTTCTATATGGGTTATGCCTCCGCATTGGCATACTTGATGTTCGTAATCGTGTTCATCGTGACGATGATCCAGTGGCGCCTGCAGCGCTACTGGGTCTTTTACGAGTAGGCGAACGACTGGATGGCTTCGACGGGATACCAGCCGGCGCCCAGGCAGATTCAGCCTCAGCCGGCCAGCACAATCTCCACCGAGCCGACGGCGGCCGCGAGGATCAAACGGGTTGCGGCCACGCTCGGGCTTTTGATCGCGGCTTTTGTGTCCAGCGTTCCGTTCTACTACATGTTGAACCTGGCTCTCCAGGAGAAGGGCGGGTACGGGCTGTTCGACTGGCCGCCGCGGATGGTTCCCGAGTGGCCGCTGCAACTCCACAACTTCCCTGACGCCCTCTCGCAAAGTCCATTCGGTCGCTATTTTCTCAACAGCACCATAATCGCCGTCCTGTCTATGGCTGGAACCGTCTTGTCATCTTCGATAGCGGGGTATGTCTTTGCGCGAATGCGCTTTCCGGGACGTGACATTCTGTTCATCGTGATGCTGGCGACGCTGATGGTGCCCCCTCAGGTCACCCTGATTCCGCAGTTCATTCTGTTCAAGTCCCTTGGATGGTACGACTCCTGGTATCCCCTCTGGGTCCCGCACTGGACTGGCACTGCCTTCGCGATCTTCCTCATGCGCCAGTACTTCAAGACGCTTCCCTCGGAGCTGGTGGACGCTGCGAAGATCGACGGCGCCAATCCGCCCATGATCTTCTGGAAGATATTTATGCCCCTGGCCAAACCGGTGCTGGCCACGGTTGCCATTCTGGTATTTCTGGGATCGTGGAATGACCTGCTGGGTCCCGTTATCTACCTACAGTCGAACGATAACTACACAGTCCAGGTGGGACTTGCCTTCTTCAGGGGGCAATACACCATGGACATCGTTTCGCTGATGTCGGCCTCGGTTGTCGCGGTTATCCCGCCCATCGTCGTATTTATGCTCACGCAGCGATATTTCGTCAGAGGGATCGTGCTGACGGGGCTGAAGGGGTGATTGGAGGCCGGCGGGAAGGCGAGATCGCGGGGATCCGCGGCCTCGCGGACGGATGGCCAAAACGGCGTTGGACGCGGCTTCCAGTGCCGCGTTGCGATCTAGTTAGGGAGAGTCGGCCGAGGTCTGGCCACGTTTGATGCAATTGAGGTCCGGCGGGCCTGGACCTCCCACGCGGCGTTGGGAGCGAGCCGGAACCCTGCTTCGAGAACAGGGCTGACCAGGTCTCGGGAGGCTTCTTCCCGATGAGGAAAGGATGTCGCACTATGGAATGGTACGAGCGGGCGACCGGTTTTTGGACGTGGGCCCGGCACGGACGGCCCATGACCCGTAGATGGGTGCGTGAGTCTGTCGTCGAACGCGCCCAGGAATTCAGCGCCGAATACATCATTTTTGGTGTCCACATTGGCGGCTATATGGCGTTTCAGAGCGATATCGCACCGCCCGTCCCTGACATGGAAGACGACGTGTTAGGCCAGCTCTGCGAGGATGGTCACGCGGCAGGCTTGAAGGTTCTTCCCTACTGGATGACCACCACTGGCCCGAACACTATCCAGTTGCTCGAGCACCCCGATTGGATCGTCAAGAATTGGGAGGACAAGGGGGACCAGGTTCTTTGCTACAGCTCGCCCTTTGGAGACTTTGCCGAAGCGCTGACCCGAGAAGCGCTGACCAAGTACCCGGTGGACGGGATGCTTTACGACCAGCTCACAGCGGGCCGAGGTGTTCAATCGACCTGCTATTGCGTCTACTGTCAAGAGGAGTTTCGTCGGACCTACGACCGGGAGATGCCACGCTCCTCCCATCAGGGCAGTTACTACGATCAGCCCATCGTGGAGGATCCAGAGGCCCAGCGGCTGTTACGGGATTTTCAGATCCGCAATGCTCGCCATTTCTGCCGACGCATCCAGCGCGCGTTCGACGACATTCGGCCTGAAGCGTTTTACATTCAGAACTGGCTGTTCGGCGGCATGGCTGAAGAGTGCAGTGAATTCGTTGACGGGCTCTTCGGTGAGCGTCACATCACAACCGATGTCAACGAGGTGGCTCTTACGCATCGACTCATGAGGGCCTATGGGCAGAAGCCAGTTTGGGGAAATTATTCGTACTCCTATCACCACCACGCGACCTTCCGTTCCATAGAGAGCACACACATGGCTCTCATGGACACAGTGGCGTCCGGCTGTTCGGCGACGCTGCTGGACCTGAACGCCACGGACGACAACAAAAACCGCTACGAGGACATGAAGGAGGCAATGCGGCAGGTTCGGTGGACAACGGACGCGCTGAAGGACTCGCACCACGTCAAGTACGCGGCCATATTGCATTCGCGCTCTTCGGAAGAATTTGCTCATGACGACTTCGTGCCTTCGTTCGAGGGAACCTTCGAAGTTCTGGCAGAGCAGCAGATCCCGCTGGAATTCATAACTGAGAAGTCTGTTCAGAGCGGCGGACTGGATGGCTATAAAGTTCTGATCATGCCGAACACGGCATACGTGAGTGATGCGACGGCGCAAGCGATAACGGCATTCGTTCATAACGGCGGCGGCCTGGTGGCGACTTATCGGGCAGGCATGTTCGACGATAGAGGTCAAATGCGAACGAACGACTGGCTCGCCGCGCTGGCCGGGATCCGCCGGAGCAAGATCGTGGCGTGGGATATGGATGTTGGGTATCCGTCGATGGACTTACAGGTCTACATTCCGAGCGTGGACCTGACTCCCGGGCGCGGCTATTTCTGGTACTTCCGTCCGAATGATGACACTCCTATCGCCGAGGGAATTGAGGAACGGCTCCTGCATTTTCGAGCGCCGTTCGTCAGTATCGACGCCCTTGACCAAACCACCATCGCCGCCACCATCCTTGACTCCGACCAAAAGCTCGTGAACATGCAACCATACAACCGGCGCGGGCTTTTCCCGGGGGAACCGCGCACCCCTCTGGTGACGCTGCGTGAGGGGCAGGGGCGCGTCGCCTACGTGGCCGCGCCGCTGGAGCCGGAGCGCAACCGCGTCGAGTGCTACGACATCGACCGCCTATATCGCAACGTGGTCGTGTGGGCTGGTGGTGATGTTCCGATCGAGACCTCCCACGTTCCGCCAACCGTCCAACTATCTCTGAGCGAAAGCGACGATGGGAGCCGTCTGGTGGTCGTGATGGTCAACAAGACCACCCATCCGCTGGCCCGCGGAGCTCTTCAAGGAGGGAGCATCCGCTACGTGGTGCCGGTATCCAACTTGGAGCTCAGCATCGCGACCCAAGGGAAGCGGGTTTCCAGTGTAGTCACCGCTTCCGGACAGGAAGTAGAGTTCACGCAAGCCGAGGGACGGGCGAACATCCTCGTGTCAGAAGTCCCCGTGGCTGAGTGCCTGACACTGGAACTGGCATAGGGACTCGCTACGCACGGCCTGCCGGCCGAGTGTCGGTGGCCGCGTCTAGCGACACTCGGCCAGAGTGGGTTTGGGTGATATCGCCGCCTGGGCCGCGCCATCCAGTTGACGGGCTGCATTCCGGTGGCCTTGAGGAGAGTGACTTCGGGGGATACCGATTCACACCGTCTTGGGACTACCGGATTGCTAGCAGGCGGGTCAATGCGAGTGGTGGATGGGTTTCACCGAGCCGCCAGGGGCATCAGGCTGATCGTCATGCGGTTGACGCCAGGGGGCGCAGGCTGGTGGGGGCCGCCCGGGCCGGGGCTGCCGTGGTGCGCGGCTAAAGGTCTGCCGCACGGCGGAAAGCAGCGCCACGCGGCAGACTTCACTCCACGACGAAAAGACCGCGTTCGACGCCGCAGAGTCGCTCGCCGCCGTCGTCGGTGACGATAATCGACTCCGAGATGGCAGCGCCAAAATCGTCGAGCCAAATGCCAGATTGAAAATGAAAGCACATGCCGGCTTGCAATTCGGTGTTGTCTCCGGCGCGAAGACTCGCTGTCCGCTCTCCCCAGTCGGGCGGGAAACCCAGACCGATGGAATACCCGACCCGGCTGTCTTTGCTGTAACCGTTGCGGTTGATGGTCTTCTGCCAGATCGCTTCGACTTCCGCACAGGTCACTCCAGGTCTGGCGGCCTCGATAGCTCTGTCGCCGCCTTCGACGATTGCCGACGCGAGCTTCGACACTTCAGGAGGCGGAGCTCCGATATGCGCGGTTCGCGTCAAAGGCGCATGATAATGGCGTCGCGCCGCCGCCAGTTCAATGACAACCAGTCCCTCGTCGGGCAACGGCTCATCGGTCCAGGTGAGGTGCGGCGTGCTCGTGCCCTCAGCCACCTGGATGAGCGGACAAAGGCTCGTGTAGTCGCCATATTTGTCGTCGAGTCCACTGATTTGCTCGCAATAGACATCCGCAACAATCTCATGTTGCGGAACGCCAGGCGCGAGATTCGCAAGCGCACGGTTCATGACCTCGGTTGCCAGCTCACCCGCCTCTCGCATGTAGACGAGCTCGGCCTGGGATTTGACGAGGCGCGCCCAGTTCACAAGCTCTCTGCTATCCGAAACGCTTGCGTTGGGGAGGCCGCTCGCGAGGTGCTGATGAGCTCTGGCGGTGTAGTAGGGAGCATCGAAGTCGACGCCAATCCGGGCGTTGCACCAGCCGCGTTGGGTGATCAGATCGCTCAGCTCATCGAAGGGATGATCGACCGGATGATGGACCAGGGATTCGGAAAAGGCGATGATGTTGCCTTCTGGAAGGTCGGTGGTGATGCGGGCTGACTTGGCGTCCTGAGCGCGTCCGAACCAGATCGGGGCTGTTTCGTCGACATGAACGAGGACGGCTTGCGGCATGTAGAACGACCACCCGTCGAAACCCGTGAGCCAGTTCATATTGGCCGGATCCTGGCAGACGAGCAGCTCGAAGCCCGCAGCCTCCATGCGGCGCTTAACGTCTGATACGCGCCTTTCGAACTCGGCCGCATCGAAGGGTTTCACATACGCCATGGGGCGTAATCATAGGTCAGTTCTAACCGATAGGGAGGAGGGGCATCGTGGAAAAATGTCCACAGCGTGATTGGGCGCCTTCTTTAACATCTACGTCGAACTCGAGCTTGAACGCACCTGATCGCGGAGATTACCCGCGCATGGAATCCCCTCGCGTGCCGGCGGCATCTCTGTTTCCCGTCGTTCGCCTGAATAGTGACCGAGGGACGCTGAATCGCTTCAAACCTGGGTGCCGTAGATGGCCCGGATCGACGCGGCGCGGCTCGCTTCCTCGAGTACTAGAAGGACCTTCGCGGTTGCAGGTAACGCGCCGGATCGTGAGTCGGCTGAACCGAACGGGGGCAGCGCTTCGAGTAACGACAAGTACCAGCCGACAGCAGGCTGCCCACTTACACTGGTCGGGGCGAGAGGATTTGAACCTCCGGCCTCATCGACCCGAACGATGCGCTCTGCCGGACTGAGCTACGCCCCGATAACCCTGATGATATCGACGATCCATGATTTAGTCTCTATAGGCCAGTCCTAGACAAAGACCGCATCGGGATCGAACGCCCTCCGGAACTCGTCGAATCCCGGGATGCCCGAGGCATCACGCGTACCGCGCTCCGGCGGCCAGGGCGACGCTTGTCCTCCGTTTCTCGAAATAACCTCCTCGATCGCGTTCGCATCGGGACCCATCGCGATGCCCCAGCGGCCCAGCGGCGCGGCGAGCGCGGGACAGCCGGGCAGATTCCTCGCTATCTGGACCAGAATCCTCGTACACGCGACAGGGCCAGCCGTCCATTTGACACCGTCCCCTGGCATTCCAGTAAAGGCCGATTCGAGGCCGGCCGGCGTCCCGCCGCCTGACTCATCCCATCCAATGTTGAAATCGCGAAGTCCATCCAACGCGCAATCGACGTCCACCTCGCGACCCGCGATTGAGATTCGTACGGAGGTTTCCGTATCTCCCTTCGCCACAAGAAAAAGAGACTCGATGCCCCGCGGCAACTGCAAGGCCGATTCCACGAGCCGCGGTTCAAGACTCGCCTTCGCGGTTACTCGCCTTTCGGGAACCGTCTCAAGCCTCAACTGAAGCTCCACGGGAATTGCAAAATACCCCAACGACCCCACGAGCGCCCGGGTAACGTCGTAACCGGCGGAGTTTTTAATCGTCTTTCCGCCCGATCCCACAAACGTTCCGTCTCCTAGCAACCACCGGCCTCCCAAAAGCCAGTGCCGGAGGTCTGGGAGTCCGGCGGAATAAACGTGAGCCAGTCCGGTAACCACCGTCGCCGCGACAGACTCATGTCCGCCAAAAGGTCCAACCGGCCATCGAAGGCCTTCTTCGTCCAGCGCCGAGGCGAGCGACGCGTGGCTCGCGCCCGGTTGAATCCGGGCTACTCGATTGGGCGGGTCGATCTCGAGAATCCCGTTCATCCGCGCCAGCGACACCCCGGCGATCTTCGTATCCGGGGAATACCGCCCCAGCGCGCTCGCGGACGCCTCAAGCAAGTGAAGCCGCCCGGCACTGGCCGCCGACGACGCGACCACCACCCGCAGCTCTTCCGGAGTCGAGGGCGCGACGACGAGACGGCCGGAGCCGGTCCGGGACGTGCCGTCAGAGCCTACAATCGCGGATAGGAAGTCGTTTCCCATTGGCTCCTCGCGGAAGGCGTAGATGATGCTCGAAAGCCCCGCCTACTTCATAACAGAATCGGCGCCTGGACATAATGCGTGACTGGCTGGCGGCAACCTTCGGGAAACTTGCCGGCGGTCTGACAAGGGTTTTGCGACTGGGCGGCGGGACCGCGATTCCGGGGCTTACGGCTCTCAAGCTAAGTCCCGGCATTCTAGAGCGGCTGCTCGAGGCGGTCCCACAGGGATTCGTATTCGTGACCGGAACCAACGGCAAGACGACGACCGCGGCGATGTTGAGCCGGATCCTCTCGATGGCGGGTCATGACGTTCTGACGAACCGAACGGGATCGAACCTTTCCCGAGGCCTCGTTTCGCATCTGATTCAGCGGACCGATGCGTTGGGCCGCTTGCAAGTACAAGCAAACAGCATCGGAGTATTCGAGGTCGATGAAGCAGCGCTGATCGCGATTCTGCCGAATGTGCACCCGCGCATAGTCGTGCTGACAAACCTCTTTCGCGATCAGCTCGACCGGTACGGGGAAATCGATTCGATTTCGAAGGAGTGGGGCCGAATCATCGACGCATCGGGCGAGAGCCTGCACGTGGTCGTCAACGCCGACGATCCCGCGGTGGTTCACGCCGCCGCTCGGGGAAAGGGCAAAATTTCAACCTACGGGGTGCGTAACGGACGCGATGGACGCGCGCCGGACGAATGGGCCGATTCGGCTTCGTGTCCGGTATGCAGCGCTCAACTCGACTATCACAGCTTGACCTATTCGCACCTGGGCGATTACACGTGTCCCGGTTGCGGTTTCGAACGCCCGGCTGCCGGCGTCGCGGCGACCGAGGTCAACGCCGTGGGGCTAAATCCCGCACGCTTTGCCTTGCGCCACGGAGACTCGCTCGACCGTATCGACCTCAATCTCCCCGGCATGTTCAACGTCTACAACGCCCTCGCCGCCGCCGCGGCGGCCTTTACTCTCGGAGTTTCCAGGGAGGACATCGGAAAAGGCCTGAAAGGCTTCGAGCCCGCTTTCGGCCGGGCCGAGCGTCTCGTGGTCGACGGAGTCGAACTGGTTTTTCTCCTGGTCAAGAATCCCGCGGGAGCCAATGAAGTCCTGCGGTCGCTCCGGCAAGACCCGGAGCCGGCAAACTATCTGATGGCGTTAAACGACCGGGCCGCGGACGGTGAAGACGTGTCGTGGATCTGGGACATTGACTTCGACGGGCTGAAAGCGAAGAGTATCGTCGTAACCGGAGACCGCGCCCAAGACCTCGCGCTGCGGTTGAAATATGCCGGGCTGTTAGGATCGGAATTAGTGACCATGGATGTCAATTCTGAGAGTGCGCTTTCGCGCGTCCTCGGCGGCGATGGCAAAGTCAACGTTCTCGCCACGTACACCGCCATGCTGGAACTGCGCAAGCTGCTCGTTCAGCGCGGCATTCTAGACCCCTATTGGATCGAATGAAACTCCGGCTCGGATATTTGTATCCCGACCTGATGAATATCTACGCGGATCGGGGCAACATAGACTGCCTTCGGAAGCGCTGCGGATGGCGCGGGATCGGGCTGGAGATCGAGCGGATTGGGCTGAACCGCGGGTTCGATGCGCGTGACATGGACTTGCTGTTCGTAGGCGGCGGGCAGGACCGGCAGCAGCAAGCCGCGAGCAAGGACCTGGCCGAGCGGACCGGCTCGCTCGTCAGGCAGGCCGTCGATCGGGGCGGTGTGCTGCTCGCGGTTTGCGGCGGTTACCAGCTAATGGGCAATCGCTACGTCGCGGCGGATGGATCCGAGCTTGCGGGAATCGGACTTTTCGACGCCGAGACTCGACATCCTGGATTTCAAGTCCCGCGTTGCGTCGGCGACGTCGTGGCGAGATGGGAAGACCGTCTGCTCGTCGGATTCGAAAACCACGGGGGGCGAACTTATCTCGGTCCGCAATCGGAGCCGCTCGCGCGGGTCATGGAGGGAGCTGGTAACAACGGCAATGACGGCACCGAAGGCGCGCGCAATGGACTGGCATTCGGGACCTACCTGCACGGTTCGCTGCTGCCCAAGAACCCCCACTTCGCCGATTTTCTGTTGCAGGCGGCGCTCGAGCGGAACCATCCGGGCGCCAAACTAGAGCCGCTTGACGACTCCGAAGAATGGGCGGCGCATCGAGCGGCCCTGGCGAAAGCGGGCGTTGGAGATTGACGACGCAGCCTGATTCGAGCGAGTCGATCAGGTCAATTCATCGATAGATCGTTCGATCAGCGCGGCCACGTGTTCGGGGGCTTGCAGTTCGACGATGTGCGCGCACCGAGGCAAAACAGTTACCGCAACGTCCTTGGCGAGGCTGCCCAGCGCGTTAAGGCCAAGCCGCGAGGCAAGCGGGTCCTGTCCGCCAGCGATCACTCGGACGGGAACCTGAATATCGCGGGCTCCCGCCAGACCGTCGCCGTTGAGGAACATGCCAATACCACGATCCAAAGCCGCAATGCGGCCCGGCGTACGTCCCTCCATGTAAATCGCCTCCACCGCGCTGGAGGCGGCGGGCGAGCTTCCCGACAACCAGCGGACCATCAAGCGGAGTAACCGGCGGCTCGAAAGGACTGCTTCAAGCGCCCGCGTTCTGAGCGTCCGGTCCATCGAATTCCAGTCGAACGGCAGATTAGCTTGCAGGATCGGCGACAGCAGCACGACGAGCTTGACGTTCGCCCGGTTGGCCGAGGCGGCGTGCAGGGCCGCGGGGGCGTTCACGGAGGTTGCGACAAGTACGACCGGCTCGGCGCAGGTTTCTTCGATGAACCGGGCCAGCACTCCACCCTGGGCCTGGGGCGAATGATCGAAGTTCGGCGGCTTGCCGGAGAGTCCTGATCCGGGCAGATCGACGGATATTGCACTCACTTTTTCTGAGAGCGCGGTCGATACCGCCAGCCAGGTCCGGGTCGAGCCGAAGAGTCCATGCACCAGGACGACGGGCAATCCCCTCCCCTCCCGCCGATAGTGAACGTCTATTCCATCTATCTGCCGGAGGCGGCCGTCCGTAACCAAGGCTGCCTCAGGGATAGGCTTGCGATCCTGACGGAGCGCCCGGAACAGCCACCTGACCGTCAGGGCAAGCAAAATCCCCGCGAATATTCGAAGTGCGTGTCTCATAAAATGGACTTACTGACCGGTAAGGACTCCGCTGCTAGCTCAAAAAGGAGCACAAAAGCCATTCCGCATAATATTCGGCGGGACAAACGCGGGCATTCGATAACGGGGCGTCCCTTCGCTCGGAATTGCGACTGCAAGCATCTGGACTTTACAATCCTCGCGGAATCACCCGACGAGATTTCAAAAAGAGGCTAATGGCAACGACTCAGTTACGCCCCGATGTGGCCGACGCCGAATTGCCTCGATTCACCGTCCAGCTTCCGGATATCGACTATTACCGGTCCAACGTCGACTGCGCCGCGGCGTGTCCGGTTCAAACCGACGCACGCGGCTACGTCACAGCCATTGAGCGCGGCGATTACGAAGAGGCATGGTGGATAGCCAGGCAGCCAAACCCGTTCGCTTCTATTTGCGGGTGGATCTGCGCGGCGCCATGTGAGTCGGCCTGCCGCCGCGGCCGGATCGACGAGCCCATCGGCATAAGACCACTCAAGCGGTTCGCAAACGAAATGCACGGGGTATTGCGGAATCCGTTCGAGCTCGGAAGCGACTTGAAAACCCCGCAAAACTCGAAAACCGCGGGTTCGATCTCCGCGATACTCGAGTACACGCGGAAGTTCTCCGACAGGCGAAAGACAGGATCCAGCGTCGCGATCGTGGGAGCCGGTCCCGCCGGACTTACCGCCGCGCATGATCTCTCGCTCATGGGGCATCGCAGCACAATATTCGAAGCGTCCTCGGCGCCTGGCGGGGCTATGTATCTGGCGGTGCCCGAACATCGGGTCGACCGGCAAATCGTGGCCGCGGAATGTCAGGCGATTCTGGAGATGCCCGGGGTCGACATTCACTACGACACCAGGGTCGGCGAGGACATCGAATTGACCGAGCTGCGCGCCCGGTTCGATGCGGTGGCGCTGACAACTGGACTATGGCGGCTGGACCGTCCTGGTATTCCCGGAGCGGGTCTTGAGGGAATCGTGGAGGCCGTCAATTTCGTCGCGGATGATCTCGTTGGAGAAAAGCTGGCGATCGGCAACCACGTAGTCGTGATCGGTGACGACGATTCCGCCTTCGACGCGGCGCGGACGGCGGTCCGCTTGCAGCTTTCGGCCGGCAAGACTATCGACGTCAAACTATTCTCAGGCGCTTCCGCGACCGGAACGAATCTAAGCGCCAACCAGCGGCGCGAGGCCGAACTCGAGGGCATTTCGATCTATGCCGGCTGGGAGCTGGTGGAATGCCTGGGCGATGGAAGCTTGCATTCAGTCAAGTGCAGACCAACCGTGCGCAATGCCGACGGCATGACGGAGCTTGGCGTCGAGCGTGATCGAGACCGCGGGACCTGGGAGGCGGAGCTGCCGGCTGACACGGTGATTCTGTCTGGAGTCCGCAGCGGGGACCTCGGCTATCTGCAAGGGATACCCGGCATCGAAGCGGATCAGGTTATCAAGGCCGATGCTTCAACCGGTCGAACGGGCGCAACCGGGGTTTACGCGGGAGGCGATGTCGCTTCCGGTCCCGCGACGATAATCGACGCCGTCCAGGCCGGTCACGTAATTGCGCGAAGCATGGAAGAGGACTTTCAGGAACAAAAGATCGTCGTAAAGCGAAGGGGACGGATGACCGTCGTTCCTCCCAACGATTATCTCGTCGACGGATACCTGGACATCCCGCGGCAGTCGCCGGCCAGCGTGGAACCGTTCGACCGGACCGGCGACGCGCCGGTTGAGCTTGCATACGAACAGGAGCAAGCACGCACCGAAGCGGCGCGGTGTCTCAAGTGCAACATCAATACTGTGTTCAGCGCTGATTCATGCATACTCTGCAATCTGTGCGTGGACGTTTGTCCCTACGATTGCCTTCAACTGGTGGGGCTGGACAGCTTGAAAGGGCACGGGCTGGACTCGGCAGTTAAGGGGCGCTATGGTCTCGGACTAGACTTCTTCCGCACGAATTCCGACGACATGCTGGAAGTTGGCACCGCCCTCATGAAAGATGATGATGTTTGCACGAGATGCGGTTTGTGTGTGGAACGCTGTCCGACGGACGTAATAACGATGGAGTGGTTCTCGTTTGGCGAAAGCCTTGAGCTTGCAGCCGCCGGTGCGATCTAGTGGCCGCGCAATCTAGGCGAACCTAATTGGCGTCATTGAGCAGCCGATTGCTCAGGTCTATCGCAAGGCCCGACGCCCCGGAAGACGTTACGGGCCAGGCCCGGGCGACTTTCGGAAACTTCTTTCTGCAACTCCATTCAGTCAAGGTCAGCCGGAATAGCCTCACATGGAAAAGTCCGTACGGGCTGGGGCTGATCGCCCTCTACCTGTTTGTAATCCATTTCGTTTCCGGGCTCGCTTTGATGTTCTATTACGTGCCGAGCGTCGAGCGGGCGTACAGCAGCATGCTCGATCTGCAATCGGAGGTCATCTTCGGAGCGGTCATCACAAACCTGCATCGATGGTCGGCGCACGGCATGATCATCTTCCTCGTTCTTCACATGCTGAGAGTCTTCTATACGGGTGGCTACAAGCCCCCGCGGCAGCTCAGCTGGATTATCGGAGTGCTGCTGCTAGTCGTGACAGGCTTGATGGCGTTCACGGGCTATTTGCTCCCGTGGGACCAGCAGGCGCTGTGGTCGGTGCAGGTTTCAAGCGAAGTTGTCAGATCAGGGCCGATCTTCGGAGAGCACGTACAGCGAGTCCTCTTCGGCGGCCCCGACATCGGCCAGGCGACGTTGACACGCTTCTACACCTTGCACATGACGTTGCTGCCGCTCCTTACGCTGCTGCTCACGGGAGCCTATTTATGGAGTGTGCGACAACACGGGGGGTTCGCCGCCCCCGCCAACGCGAAGCTGAACGGAGAACAGACGGCAACCGGCATCGCTCAGGCCCGGCGCGGCCTCCGGAGCGAAGGCGCGTTTCCGCGCAACGGCGACAAAACCTACGCGCTGATGGGCCTGGTAAGGGGATCGAGCGCCGCCGCGGGTTCCGGTCCTCGCGGCACGGTCATGGCCTGGCCCACCGTCTTCCTGCTTGAGCTTGCGGTCCTGGCCGGTGTGGTTCTCGTGATGGCTGCGATAAGCGCGTTCGTCCACGCGCCGCTCGGGCCACAGGCCGACCCCGCAATTCCGAGGAATCCGTCGCTTATGCCCTGGTTCCTCTCGAGCATTCAGGAGTTAACGCTACACATGCACCCTGTCTTCGGCGGAATCATGATACCGACGCTCTTTGTCTCGGGACTCGTTGCAATCCCGTTTATCGACTTCGATCGCGCCGGGGCCGGACAATGGTTCGGCGGTAGAAAGGGAGCGAAAGTCGCATTCGGGTCCGTCATCGCGGCGGGGGTGATCTGGATCGTTCTCGAGTGGCTGGACCTCGGACGCGACCTTGCCTTCAAACTAAATGAGGCTCTCGATCTGACCAAGCTGACCGGGGGCGAAACACCCAAGTCGTGGCCTGATGGGTTTGCGTTCTTCGGGCTTTACGATCTCACCGAATGGTCTTCATTCCTATGGACCGGATTGATTCCATTTCTCATCCTCATGACATTGCTGCTCGTGATTGGGGCGGCGGCAAAGTTCCTGTTTCGATGCAACCGCCGCCAGGTCGTCGTCTCGGTGTTTAGCGCCACGGTCGCGTCGGTGATGGTGCTGACATTCATAGGGACCGGGATGCGCGGGACCGACGCCGATTTATATGCTCCCTGGGACCGACCGAGCGTAATTGAACTCGACAGGTAGAAGTCACATACGAAGCGATTGGATTACCACCTTTGAGTAGCCGTTCCGGCTTAGGGTTTGAAACGTGATAAACGTCGAGCGGGCCTCAGGCGTCGATCCCATTCAGAGGAACCTCTTCCGGCTCTTGTTCGTCGCGGTTGCGGGAATCCTCGCCCCGGCAACGATCTTTGCAGCGGGAATCGCGTACCTCTGGACGCCCGACGCGTCGGTAAGCCGCGTTAGCGCCGGGCCGGTACAGGACTATGAGGTTGGCGACGTGGTCCTCTTCGAGGAAGGCGAGTTCTTTCTAACCCGGCTGCCCGACAGGTTTCTTGCAATCAACCAGCGGTCTACGCACATGAGATGCAAGGTTTCCTGGGACGCAGAATCCCGGCAGTTCAACAGCCCCTGCGACGGCTCCGTGTTCGACGACAAAGGCGAGGTCGTTCGCGGGCCCGCGCCCAGACCTCTTGGAACCCATGCGATCACCGTCGAGAACGGCGAGCTGATCATCGAAGTCGGAGACGAAAACGTGCGCAAGCGTGACCGGTACGATCCTGGACAGGGCGCTGAAATTGGTTAGGCTGAGCGCCACCGAGTTTCTGATGTCGGCGGTGGCGATACTGGGCGTCGCGGTGGTCGCGGTCGTCGTCGCCGCGTGGGCCATGGAGCCGTCCCGCATGGCCAATGCCCAAGCTGAGTTTCAGCCCGTTCGCGAGCAAATAATGCGCCAGATGGCCGCAAACACCGGGGCCACGGGCGAGGTCGCGCCCGCAACACCGGCGCCGCAAGCCACCAATACAGGCGCAGACGGCTTCGCGGAGGCTCACGCGCTATTCAGGTCGAAGGGCTGTATCGCTTGCCACATGGCCCCGGGAATCCCGGAGGCGGTCGGGACGATTGGGCCTGACCTGGAAGGCCTGGCTTCGCGAGCGATGATCGCCGACGTCATGGAACTCACCGAAGAAAACCTCGCCAAATGGATCCACGATCCGCAGGCTATGAAGCCTGACACTGTCATGCTCAACGTGGGCCTTAGCGACCCCGAGGTCGAAACGCTGGTGACCTGGCTGCTGTCGCTGGAATAGCTGCAGCGCCGCCGAACGGAAACCGCCTTCAGCAACTCAGCAACGTAACAGCCTGCCGCGACCGGCCCGTGTAGGGGCGGTTCGCGAACCGCCCTTACTCACACACCCGAATAATGGCCAGGGCGATTGGTGGCTCCCCGCTTGCACGGGGACATGCTCCGCCTAAGTGACGGGGAAGACCGCCAAAAGGTCGTCATACGTCTCGCGCCGCCGCGAAAGCGTGGCTTGCCCGTCCTTCACGAACACCACCGCCGGGCGCAGGGCCATGTTGTAGTTGCTCGACATAGCCAGGTTGTAAGCGCCCGACGCGGCGGCGGCGATTATGTCGCCGCTCCGAAGCTCGGGCAGGGAAACGTCCTTGAAGAGTATGTCCCCCGACTCGCAGTATCTGCCGGCGATGGTGACGGTCGAGGTTTCCCCATTTGCCTCCCGGCTGGCTATAGCCACCATGTATTCCGATCCGTAGAGAGCGGGTCTGATGTTGTCGGCCATTCCACCGTCCACAGCCACGTAGGTACGAACGCCGGGGATCTCTTTCACGGTCCCGACCGTGTAGAGAGCAACTCCCGCGTTTGCGACTATCGAGCGGCCCGGCTCAAGCGACAGCTCCGGTTCGACGCCGGACGGCAAGCCCTCCTTGAAAGTGCGGCAAATGACCTTAACCAGCCGTTCGATTTCGAGGCCGTCGTCGTCCTCGACGTACTGGATCCCGCATCCTCCACCCGGCGAGAGAACCTCCGGACACACCCCGTACCTGTCACGCATTTGCTCCGCAAAGCCGAGCAGCACTTTGACCGTTTGCGCAAATGGCTCGGTGTCGAAAATCTGGGAACCGATGTGCGCGTGGTACCCGATCAGCGAGATTCCGCTCAATTCGAGCGCAAGTTTTACGGCCTCCTCCGCCTGACCGGTGCTGATGGGAAGGCCGAACTTGGAGTCCAGCGCTCCAGTGCGGATGTATTCGTGCGTGTGCGCCGAGATGCCCGGCGTGAGCCGGAGCATGACGTTCGCGGTAGTCTGCCGGTCCGACGCGATTCTCGATATCAGGCGAAGATCGTCCAAACCGTCGACCATGAATCGACCTATCCCCGTCGAAAGGCCAAGCTCGATCTCTTCGGGCAGCTTGTTGTTGCCGTGGAAGATCACCCGCTCCATGGGAAACCCCGAAGCGACCGCGCACTGGATTTCACCTCCGCTGACGGCGTCGAGACCAAGCCCTTCGTCAGCAACGATTTGCAGCACGGCGGGATCGATGTACGCCTTGCCGGCATAGGTCACGCTGAAGTTCGGATAGTTCTCAGCCAGAACGTCAACGTACGAGCGGCACATCGCGCGTATGGTCGCCTCGTCATAGACGTAGAGCGGCGATCCGTATTCCTGAACAAGGTCGACCACGTCGCAGCCGCCGATTACCAGATGCCCGGCTTCATTTCGGTGTGTCTCTAACGGGAATATCAATTGACTAGCTCGCTTGTTGAGGCTGTTTCGCAACGGGTATCGCCAATAATACGATTGTTGACCGCGCCGTAAGCACAGGCGTTTCGCCGCCTGTTAGCTCCACGGCATCCGCCGTCCATTTTTCATTATCGAACCCGAACGGCCGAAAATCGCGAGCTTCGCCAACAGCCGCTCCGAACGCGCCGTGGACGGTGCTATGGTGCGGCCTCGAAAGCAGCATGGAGGATACCGCGAGGCCGACTATGAATCTCGACGGCGTGGGGGTGCTCGTTACCGGCGCGAGCTCGGGCATCGGACTGGCGACGGCCAAAGCTTTGTACCGAAAGGGCGCGCGGCTGGCGGTCGCCGGTCGCGACCGCCGGCGTCTGGCTGAACTGGCGTCGGAAGTTGGCGGTCGAGCGGTCGTCGCAGACCTGACTGACGACGAGTCGATAGCAAGGTGCGTCAACGAAGCGACCGCCCATCTGGGAGCAATCGACGTTCTGGTAAACAACGCCGGAACCGGATGGTCAGGACCGTTCGCGGAGATGCCGACGACGGAAATCGACCGGCTCATCCAACTCAACCTGCGGGCGGCGATACTGCTGGCGCGTGAGCTGGCGCCTCCGATGATCGGCCGCGGTCGGGGTCATATCGTCAACGTGGCGTCGATTGCGGGTCACCTGGGCGTGGGCGGTGAGGCGATTTACTCCGCCACCAAGGCGGCGCTCATTAACTTCGGCGAAGGCCTTCGACAAGAAATCGCGGACTCGGGCGTCGGGGTCACGGTCGTGAGTCCGGGGGTGGTAGACACCGAGTTCTTCAACCGGCAAGGTTCCCCTTACTCAAGGTCATGGCCCCGCCCGATCGCGCCTGAGAAGGTAGCCGACGTTATCGTTCGATCTATTGAAACGAACCGGCCGGAAGCTATCGTGCCTAAATGGCTCGGCCTCGTGGCGAGGCTTAAGGGCGGTTTGCCTAGCGTATATCGAGCCTTGTACCGCCGGTTCGGCTAACCCGCAACGCTGGAGAGCAAGGCTTTGACCGCATGCCGGAGCGAGCTTGTCGTTTCGAGCACGGCGGTAGGTTCGTATCCGCAGTGGGCCATGCAGTTGTCACAGCGGGGATCTCGCCCGCGCCCATACTGTTCCCAATCCGTCGTTTCCACAAGCTCCTGATAAGTCTCGACATAGCCGTCGGACATCAGATAGCAGGGGCGTTGCCAGCCGAAAATCGAATAGCTGGGAATCCCCCACGCGGTGCACTGGAAGTCGATTTTCCCTTCGAGAAAATCGAGAAAGAGCGGCGAATGGTTGAGCCGCCACTCGCGGCGCTTGCCGCCCGCGAACGCTTTCCTAAACAGCTTGCGCGCCTGCTCAACCGGTAGAAAGTGTTCCTGATCGGGCGCTTTCCAGTAAGCGTAGCCGGGGGAAATCATCATGGCGTCTACTTCGAGCTCGTTGTTGAGGAAGTCCATGACCGCGCGGACATCTTTGGGAGAGTCGTGCGTGAAGATGGTCGTGTTGGTGGTTACGCGGAATCCGTTCTTCTTGGCCATTTTGATCGCGGCCACCGCCACGTCGAAAACTCCCTCTCTGTCCACCGACTGGTCGTGCCGCTCCCTGAGACCGTCCACGTGCACCGCCCACGCGAAGTACGGAGACGGCTTGAAGAGGTGCATCTTCCTTTCCATCAGAAGCGCGTTGGTGCAGAGATATACGAACTTCTTTCTCGCTATAAGCTCGCGCGCTATCAGGTGAACCTCGGGGTGAATGAGCGGTTCCCCGCCCGCGATGGAAACCATCGGAGCGCCGGATTCCTCGATGGCCGCCACGGCGGCGTCAACAGTCATCCGCTTCTTCAGGATTTTCGCGGGATATTGGATCTTGCCGCAGCCCGCGCACGCCAGATTGCAGGCGAACAACGGCTCCAGCTCGACGATGAGCGGGTATTTTTCACGGCCGGCGAGCTTCTGCCTGAGCAGATAGACGGCGAGCCGCGCCGTTTGCCTTAAAGGTACGCCCATTGACTTCCCTAACGCCGAACTAGCCGCAACTGCTCAGGGTCATGGTAATGATTCAAAGCCAAACAGTCGAACCGGGCGATCATGGTCTCAATGCCTCAGACTCCAACCCGATTCTGCTGATGCAAGGCCCAGTCCCTCAACGCCGGCCCGACACGCGTCAACGTCCGAAGCCCCTTCAAACCGCCGGTTACCGTCTTTATTGGACTAAGGAGCTCCCTGCCCGGCGTGTCCACCACCACCCTCACCACGGCCAGGGGGCGAGACCGCGCCGCCCTCGCGAGCCAGACCGATTCCATGTCCACCGCCGTTCCGCCCGACCGGTAGAGCGTTGCGCGCTCGCCACCGCGCACGAGATGGTCCGCCGAGACAATTAGCCCCGGTCTGACTCTAATTCCGTCGCGCCGCAGCGCCGAGGCGAGGAAGTCCGATTCGAGCGTCAGACAAGCGCCGTCAGGACCCCGCAGGCCGCTCGCAACCACCACGTCACCGGGTTCGAGGGACGGGTCCAGCGCTCCGCAAAACCCGGCGATCACGACGAACTCGGCACCGATTTGATCGACCCTCGACAGAGCTCTGATGGATTTCTGCCTGCCAAGTCCTGTCTTGAGCACAGTGGCGCCGGGAAGCGCCTTTCGCATGGCCCACGCCTCGATTGCCAGCGGTGCGAGAACCAGAAGCCCGCCGGGAGTCGAGCGGCGGCTCATTAGACTCTTTGAGTTGCGATTTCAGCCCTGGACGCTGACGAACCGGCCAAGGGCCATCAACGGAAATACGAGTCGATAGAGGTGATATTTGACGTAAAAATCGCCGGGAAAGCCTGTTCCCGTAAACCACGGTTCGTCCCACCCGCCGTCCGGGCGCTGAGTGTCGATCAGAAAGCGTATGCCGCGAGCCACCGAATAGCCCCGCTCACCCGCCGCCAGCAGCGCGAGGAGCGCCCAGGCCGTCTGGGAAGCCGTACTTTCACCCTTGCCCGCCCATGTACGCGCCCGATACGAACGCAGGTCCTCGCCCCAGCCGCCATCGGCGCTCTGGTGCCGTTGCAGCCAATGCACGGCGCGCCGGATGGCCGGGGCCGTGGGCGACTCCCCGGCGGCCACGAGAGCCGTCACGACCGCTCCGGTGCCATAGATGTAATTGGACCCCCAGCGTCCAAACCATGAACCGTCGGGCTCCTGTTGACTCCTTAACCATTCGAGACCGCGCTGCGCCGCCGGTTCATCCTCGCGGCCGGCGGCGGCCAGCATTTCGATTGCGTGCGCGGTAACGTCGGCGTTGGGTGGATCTATAACCGCCCCAAAATCGCAGAACGGCAACCGGGCGGCCACTTCCCGGTCGTTGTCGGCGTCGAAGGCGCCCCAGCCCCCCTCGAGCGATTGCATTCCGATGGTCCATTCGATCCCCCGCTCCATTGCCGATTCGATCTCGGCGGCGGAAGCGGTATTCGCTCGCTGAAGGGCCAGCACGACCTCCGCCGTATCGTCGACGTCGGGGTAATTGACGTTGGCAAACTCGAAGGCCCAACCGCCCGGCGCGAGGTCCGGCCGTTTTATCTGCCAGTCGCCGGGCACGCGTACTTCATTCTTCAACAGCCAGTCCGCCGCCTCGGAGATCGAGCTATGGCCGCCGTCGACCCCGGCGTCGGAGAGCGCGATCATGGCGAGAGCCGTGTCCCATACCGGCGATTGACAGGCCTCGAGCCTCCTCACGTCACCCTCCCAGATGGTGAAGCGGTCAAGCCCTTTGAGGCCCGCCGCCATAACCGGGTGGTCAAGGCCGTATCCCCTAAGAGATAACGCGATTAACGAGTAGACCCAGGGCGGCTGTATTCCGCCCCAGGACCCGTCGGCTTCCTGCCGCCTGACTATCCACTGCTCAGCTCTCTCGAGGGCCACTTGCCGCAACGGTCCGACGGTATGGCTTTCGTAGAGTTGAAGTCCTCTATCAAGGAGTTGAAAAGCGCCGAGGCCGGACGCCAAAGGCTGGCTCGGCGGATCGGGCGCTCCCGATCGAATCTCATCCACGTCCAGTTCGATCGGACGGACCGGTCGATAGGCCGACACTATGCTCAGGGCCACGATGGTCTGTCTGGCCCAACACGCGAAGTCGTAGATATTGAGAGGCGCCCACTTAGGCAGGAAGATCTGCTCCGGCGGCAGCACGGGCAATCTTTCCCACGACCAGAGGCCGAACAACGCCAGCCAGATCCGTGTGAATACCCGAGTGCGCTCGATGCCGCCGGACTCCAGAATGTAAGCTGCGGCCTTCCTCATGTGATCCGCGTCGGGACTGTCGCCCGCGAGCTTCAAAGCCGTATAGGCTTCGGTCGTCGTCGAATGCTCCGGAGGTCCGCCGTAGAAGTTTGCCCATGTTCCGTCGTCGCGCTGCTTGGCTCGAATCCAGTTGGCCGTCGCCTGAGTTTCCCGGTCGCCGCGGATTCCCAGGAACTCGCGAAGCAACAGGTCCTCAGCCTCGATGGAGACGTTGGTTTCCAGCTCGCCCTTCCAATAACCGTCAGAATGCTGAAGTCCGAGGAGGTGGTCGCGGGCCTTCGACATCGCTTCGGCCGCGGTCCGAGTGAGGTCAGGGGCAGATTGAATAGTCATCCGGAATTTGAGCAGTCATACATGGAACGACGCAACCCGGCCTGGCAGCTTAAGACTTTTCAACGCTTCGCGAGCAGCGGCGAGGCCGCTGCGTACCGCGCCTTCCATGGTCGCAGGCCAGCCGGTGTCAGTCCAGGCTCCGGCCAAAAAAAGTCCGGGCGTCCGAGTCGCGGGGCCGGGCCTCAGAGCAGCGGTTCCCGGCGATTGCAGAAACGTCGCGGCGTATTCACGAGTCGTGAAAAAGGATTCAATCGAAGCGGCGCGCGCTTTTGGAAACATCGCGCCCAGCGCATCCAGGAACTTGCGTTCAAGCGCGGAATTGGTCTCGCCTACGTATTCGTCGGCGCCGGAGAGCGAAATGGCGAGATACTGTCCGCGCTCGCATCCCGCGATGGCGGTCCTGTCGAACACCCACTGTACGGGGCCGTTAATACCAGCCGCGTGCGGCCAATCCATCACCTTCCTGTCGTAAATGACGTGGAGATTCACGATAGGGGAAGTTCCCAGACGTCGAAATTGCGATGGGTCGCCAACCGCTTCCCGCGGCACGAGCTGTGCGGCGGAATCGTGTGGAACGGCAACGACGACCGCGTCGGCGCTGAACGCATCCCCGCCATCAACCGAGACTTCAAAACCGCCGGAACTGGCGTCGATCGATCGAACCCGCACTCCCTTAAGGACCCGGGCGCCGCGTTTGCGCAAGAGGTCTTCCGCCGGGTCGGCGTGGAGTTCGGACAGCGGTACGGTGGAGTAGCCGATATCGCCGGCGCGCCGGTCCTCAAGCAGTCCCGTCTGGAAGACCATGGCCGCAAGCGTCAGCGAAGCGCGTGAACTGGGGACATTCAAAGTCGGAAGGATGATCAGGTTCCAGAATGAGTCTATCGAGTGTTCGGACTGTCCTTGCCGCCGCAGCCAGTCGTGAAAGGTATGCCGGTCGAGCTCGGGGTCCGAGACGTCGATCGCCGCGAGCTTTCTTGCCGCGACCGCGGCGCGAAAACGTTCCACGATATTGAGGAAACTAAATCGCGCAAGCGAAGGTCCGAGGTGAAAAGGGGCCGGCAATCGACTGCTCCGCAACCAGGCGGTTTGCCCCGTGGGACCGACGACCGGTATTTCCAACCTCGACTGGAGAGTGACTTTGTCCGCAACTCCGAGCCGGTCGAGGAACCATTGATACGCTTCGCAGCAGCGCAGGAACACGTGCTGCCCGTTGTCGACCATCAGCCCGCCGCGCTCAAACGAGTACGTAGCACCGCCCAGGCGCCGCTTGCTCTCCAGCAGAGTCACCCGCGCCCCGCCGTCGACGCACGCTATGGCCGCGCTCAGCCCGGCAAGTCCTCCACCAGCGACGACCACGTGGGGCTGGCTCATACCATCCCGCCGGCAATTGACCTGGCGGCGACCCAGGCTTTTTCCCAAACCGGCAAAGATATCCGGCGGCGTAAGACCTCATTCGGGTTTTTCGCTATGCGGCGAAGTATACGACTGTAAATACCCGCCATAGCCGCGGCGCAGGCGTAACTACGCCCCTCCAGCAGCGGCAAGAGGCTCAGCCCGCACCCGAACCATTCCCTCGCCCGCTCCGCCTCGAAAGCGATAACGTCGACGAGACCGTCATTGTTTGCCTGTTCGAGACTCACTTCGGTACCGAACAGCGCGAGATCTTCAGCGGGAATATAGACACGGCCGCGAAGGTAGTCCTCTCTGACATCTCGCAGGATGTTCGTAATCTGCAAAGCCACGCCAAGCGCTTCGGCTCTTGGCCCGGCAAGCTCGGGGTACGTCGAACCAAAAATGGCAAGCGACAGCCTTCCGATGGAGCCGGCGACTCTCTTGCAGTACAAGTGAAGGTCGTCGAAGGTCTGATACGAGACCTCGCGAACGTCCATCTCCACGCCGTCGACCAGATCGTGGAAAGCGCCGACCGGTATCGGGAAGCGGCTCGAAGCGTCGGTTAGAGCCACGGCAATCGGGTCGTCCGCGATCGAACTCATCCGGTCGAGGCATTCGCGGACGCCGTCCAATCCGGCGAGCTTCTCGTCGGCGGGCAGCTCTCCGTCGCCTATGTCGTCCACGCGGCGCGCAAGGGCGTAGACGGCGCTGAGCGCACGGCGTTTTTCAACGGGCAGCAGTCGGATTCCATAAAAGAAGTTCGCGGCCTGTTGCCGCGTTACGGTCTGGCAATAGTCATACGCGAGATCGACTTGCATGAGACTATTGCCCGCGAAGCTCCCAAAGCGTTCGCACAAACCCTACAAAATAGCTCGCTTTGGATGGCCGCGGCGAACGCGAGAGGACATCGAAGCCGGCTTTGCGGATGGCGTTGAGAGCCGCGCGCCCGCCGGCCGCAAATGCCGTGATCGCCAATCGTCGACGCCCGCGGAGAGTGTTGGCGAGCGGCGCTCCGGCCGTCAGGAATGCGTGAGCGCGCTCGACCTCGAAGGCCATCAGGCGGCGGAACTCCGGGCTTGCCTGTCTGCCGCCCAATTCGTCCTCCGAGACTCCAAACCGCTCCATGTCATCACCGGGTATGTAGATCCGACCGGCTGCGTAGTCTTCGGCGACATCTTGCCAGTGCTCCACGAGCTGCAATCCGGTGCAAACAGCGTCGGACAGTTCGAGCCGCGCTTTTGTGGGCGCTAAGAATACGTACAAGACCAGCCGGCCGACCGGATTTGCCGAGTAGGAACAGTACTCGATCAGCTCATCGACGTTGGCATACCTCTTGATCGTTTGGTCACGCCGGTTCGCTTCGATCAGGTCGAGGAACGGGCGCCGGGGAATCGCAAACTCGTTGACCGTTACGGCAAGCCGCCGCATCAGCGGATGACGCGGAGATCC
This sequence comes from Chloroflexota bacterium, assembly GCA_965218195.1. Lineage (GTDB taxonomy): Bacteria > Chloroflexota > UBA11872 > UBA11872 > VXNJ01 > JAPOVO01. The sequence continues at coordinate 1,758,832 of OZ244593.1, read as the reverse complement.
GCTGTAAGTCCGGTCAAGCTCGCTTTCGAGCCAGTCGAGATGGGCCAACCGGTCGCCCGCGACTTCATCGCCCAAATCGTCGACGAGACGGGCGAATCCGTAAAGATCGAGCAGATGGCGTCTGACCTTTCCGGGCAGAAAGAACGCGGCGACCGGAAAATTTTCGCTTTGGGCCTGGGCCATAACCTCGGTTTGACCCGGGACAGCGCCCTCGGCGTCGCTAAACGCAGCCATCCGCACGACGGGGGTGGAATCGTGGTTGCGCGTTCAATACTCCGAGACTCCAAATGGGAGAGAGGTATGCGTCAATATCCCCATGCCGCAGTTCAGCGGCTCGGCGGGTGTCGGAACCGCCGAAACGAGCTTAGGGTATCACGCACTCCCACCTGACAAATTGGGCGTGTGATTTGATCACGCGGGGTACTGCATAGACCGTGCGTGTCGCCGTCTTGGGGACTCGTAGACAGCGCATCGACTGGAACAGCGGTCGTAATTCAGTTCATACTGTCCCAAGCATTTGAGTTGAGCCATTCGCACAAAATCAAGGAGCGCTCGCACGATGAAACTCGAAGGAAGAGTCGCCGGCATAACAGGCGGAGGCGCCGGGTTCGGGCGGGCAATGGCTCAGGCATTCTCCCGCAATGGCGCCGACGTCGCGATTTGCGACTTGAACCTCGTCGATGCCGAGGAGACCGCCGCGATGGTTGCCGCAAATGGCCGCCGCGCTCTCACGCGCAAGCTGGACGTGACCGATACGCCGCGGCTCCGATCGTTCGTCGACGAGATCGTTAGCGAATTCGGCAAGATCGATATTTGGGTGGGGAACGCCGGCATGGTCGGCGGATTGCTCGCCGAGGACGAGGACGAAGGTTTTTGGCAGCGAATGCTGGACCTCAACCTCAGCGCCGTATTCCTTGGGGCGCAGGCCGCGGGCCGTCACATGCTCCGGCAGGGCTCCGGCTCGATTATCAATATCGCGTCGATGTACGGCACGCGCGCTTCCGCCGGCAGGGTCGCCTATTGCACTGCCAAAGCCGGCGTCATCATGCTAAGTCAATGCTTGGCGGTCGAATGGGGAGCGCGCGGCGTTCGGGTCAACTCCATCGGACCGGGTTACTCCGACACCCAACTCTTCCGCAGGGGCAGGGCCACCCATTCGAAAGGGGTGGACGAGCTGCTGGAGCGCGTGCCGATGCAGCGGTTTGTAACCGTGGACGAGGTGGCCGCGGCGGCTACCTTCCTGGCGTCCGATGACGCCTCGTTCGTCAACGGACACTGCCTGCTAGTCGACGGCGGATGGACTCCCAGAGGAGCTTAGGGAGTCATCGCCGGGCTGGAAACCGTCCGCAAAAACCGCAATCAAACGGTCAGATCCGCCGGTCCGAATATCGCCGGCGCGCCTTAGTCGACCGCGCCCGACGCGACTTCGTATTTGCCTTGAACGCCCTTGAACTCGTGCTTCCCCCGTCCAAGGGCGCCGCCTCTACCGAAGTAGATAGCGCCGAACTCGCTTTGAAGCCGCTCGGCTTGCTCCGGGTGCTCGAGAATCAGATTGTTCCGTTCGCGCGGGTCGGCTTCCAGATCGTACAGCTCGTCCTGCTCCCCCTCCGGCCGGACGATGAGGCTCCATTTGCCGTCGCGGATACAGCGGTCGACGCCTTCGTGATAACCGATGATCACCGCGTCGCGAGCAGTGTCTGAGTCTCCCTCGACGACGCCTCTAAGCGTATCTCCGTGCATGTCGTGGACCAGGTTCGTAAAGCCCATATAGTCGAAAACGGTCGGCAGGAGATCGTGGAACTGCGCGACGGCTTCGTTGTGCGCACCAGCGCCTTTCAGGTCGGGCATGCGCAACATGCACGGCACCTTTAGAAGCTCGTTGTACATGCGGTCCGGCCCCTTCAGAAACTTGCCGTGGTCGGCGAGCGGGTGGCCGTGGTCCGCAATGAGAAGAATTAGCGAATCTTCGTAATAGCCAAGCTCTTCGAGCACCTCCAAAAGCTCGCCTAACGCATGATCGACAGCCGCGACCTCGCCGGCGTAGAGACCGCGCACGTGGTCAATCTCATCCGCGCTTGCCCACGACTCGGCCGGGCCGCCCATCGGCATCACCAACCTCGGTCCGGAGTAGTTCGGATCGGTGTAAGTGTCGAATTGCTTCGGCGGGTCCCATGGCTCGTGCGGGTCGAAACTGTCTATCCACAGGAAAACCTTTTCGTACTGCCGGTTGCGCCTGAGCCAATCGGCGGCTGTACGGAATACCTGCGGGGCAAACCAGTCGTCGGCCGTCTTGAAGTCGTCGGTGTTGGCCAGAAACTGGCCCACCAGCGCGCGCCAGCGTTCGGGGAATGCCTCGTTTACGTAGTCGTCGAGACGCCGGTCGACTGGCGACGAAACGTACGGATCGTACTCCTGCCCCCTGATCCAGTGATAGGAATGAAAGCCCCTGTGGAAATTCATGCCGGGCGCGCGATAGTGATACGTGTCGGAGACAAGCCCGCAAACGTATCCCTCGGCGCTGAGAATCTCGGCCATGGTGACGTCTGATGCGTTGAGCGGCTGCCAGGGGCGGTTCGTGAGGGTCCGCTGACCGGTCATCAATGCCGTTCTAACCGGAATAGTCGGCAGAGCTTCGGGATATATGTTGTCGAAAATGATGGATTCCCGACCGAACTTATCCATGTTCGGCGTCTCGCAAGCGCGAATCCCATCGAACAGCGCCGCGTTCCGGTTGTAAATCCCAACGTGATCCTGGCGCAGGCTGTCCATCATGATGACGATCAGATTCATCGACGCTCGTCTCCTTTCCGGAAAACGCTGCCGCTTATTGAGTTCGGGCTATTGCGCCGAACTCGCCATCGGAGTCCGCCGCCCGGACTTAGTTGCCGGCGACTTCCAGTCCGCGGGGCCCGCCATAGCGTTCCGTGTCGAAGGTGTCCACCTCAACCGGATTGATCACGGGGCCGTCGTCAACGTAGTCAGCCGAGCGCATGATCACTTCGAGGATCACAAGCTCGTCGTCCCCGACGTTTTCGATGTAGTGATAGCCGCCGATTGGCGCGTCGACTATGTCGCCCGGCCCTACGTCTTCCTGCCGCTCACCCATACGCGATCCGATGTCGGCGCGGCCTGTCCCGCTCATGATGTACCAGATCGCGTGGTCTTTGTGGTGCTGATGAAGCGCCACGCCGCCTCCACCCGGACCCACGGATATGTGATGCCAGTTCATTCCCACTATCGGCCGAGTGGGGGTGATGATTCCAATAGGCTCGTTCCACACAATCGTCGTGTAGCCGTCTGGCTCTCGTTCCTGCCTCTCGCCAACGTACAGAATCTGGCTGTCCTGACCGTCGTCCGGGCTGTCCGCGAGCTTTCCAGTGTCTGTCATCCGTTCTACTGCCATGGCGGCCTCCGGCGGTAATTCGATTCAAACCACCATAAGTATGAACTCGACCGGGTCAGTCGCCAAACGTCGAAGGAGTCGATTGGAACCGAAACGGCGCGCCGAACTCCGTATTGTTGAAAGGAGGCCAGGGCCTTGAGACCACGATGGGGCGGGAAACTGCGCAGGCGCGGCGCCAAAAGCGCCGCGCCTGCGGGTTGGTAGTGACGACCGGACGCTGGGGGAACCGTACCGGCGTCGCCGCGAATTCCTAGTTTTGGACCTTCACGTCGATCACCCTGGACTTGCTGGACTGCTCCTTGGGCAAGGTGATCGTGAGCACTCCGTTGCGGTACTCGCTCTCGGCCCCGTCCGGGTTGACGCCCTTGGGCAGCCGGACCGACCGGAAGAAGGAACCGGACCGCCGCTCGCGCAAGAGATAGCCCGAATTTCCGGACTCGTTCTCCTCGTTCGAGCTGCCGGCGATCGAGAGGATCCCGTCCTCGACCGTCACCTCGATGTCCTCGGGCGCCACGCCGGGAATCGACGCGCTCACTACAAGGCTGTCGTCGTTGCCAACCACGTCCAGCGGCAGCGTCCACCGCCCCGCGGAGTGACCTAAGGGCCTCAATCCAAAGCTTCGGAAAAAGAGTCCGGGCGTGCCGGTGAGTTGCCGGAGCTCGTGAAACGGATCCCATCGCTGTATCTGCATCGTCTCTCTCCTATAATCTAAGCCGTATAGGCTCTGATCACTTATACACATAGAACTATATTAGTTGAGTATATACATGTCAAGTATTATGAATGCAATTTATTAGGTTTTTGTTGGGATTGCCGGCGGGGGGCGCCCGGACCGTTGCTTTGATTTGCACGCCACGGCTGCCAGGGCCAAGTGGACTGCGGCGTCTCGCGCGTGAGCGGGACTCCGCCCGCCTAGGACGAAGTCGATTCTTCGAGCAGTGCGCTCAACAACTCGTGCTTTGCGCGTACGAACTCGCCATCGACGATCGTTTCGCGGGTGCGCGGCCGTGGCAGGTCGATCTTGGATTCGAGTTTTACGGTCCCCGGTCTTCTGGTAAGTACGTAGACCCGGTCCGACAGGAACACGGCCTCTTCGACGTCGTGGGTGATAAAGACTATGGTCTTCCCGAATCGCCGCCAGATGGAAAGCAGCCATTCCTGCATTTCCAGGCGAGTGAGCGCGTCGAGCGCTCCGAACGGCTCGTCGAGAAGCAGTACGTCGTGACCGGTGAGTATGGTCCGCAACAGGGCTGCCCTTTGCCTCATGCCGCCCGAAAGCTCCGCGGGGTAACGGCTTTCGAATCCTTCCAGGCCGAATTGGGGAAATAGTTTCAGGGCTTCGGCTTTCGCGGCGCGCTTGTCGCCGTTCTGAAGCTCGACGCCTAGCACGACGTTATTCAAAATTGTCCGCCAGGGGAGCAGCAGGTCGCGCTGCGGCATATAGCCCACGACGCCGGTCTCGCCAGCCAACCGTTCGTCCCGCAAAAGAACTTCACCCTGATCCGCAGTCTCAAGGCCGGAGACTATGTTGAAAATAGTGCTCTTGCCGCATCCGCTCGGACCGATGACGGTCACGAACTCGCCGTCGAACGCTTGCAACGATAAGGACTCGAGCGCGGTTACGGCGTCAGGTCCTTCGCTGAAAACCTTGCACAATCCCCGCACCTCCAGCGCGCGGCCGGACGGCGCGGGCGGGTTGTTTACGACTCGTTCCGCCGGGCTACCGGTCCGGGAGGAAGTCATTGGTAAAAGCAGACTCCCAATCGATCAGCTTCTCGACAAGCTCCTGCTCGACCATCCACTCTGACATCCGCTGCCAGACTTCGGGCGCCTGGTATCCCCACTGGCTGGCGTCAGCCTGGTATTGCGGACTAAGCCACTCCTGCGAAGGGCCGACAAGTTCCGCGTCGGTCTCCGGCGCCGCCGCGACGAGTATCTCGGCCGCGTCGGCCGGTTTTTCGATAGCGAATTCGTAGCCGCGCGCAATCGCCGAAACCGCGCCCGCGGCGACATCGGGACTCTTCTCGATTAGCGACTCGTTGGTCATCAGCAGCGGTGTGTAGTAGTCGGGGACACCCCACTCACGGAGAAACACAGTGTTTATGTCAATCCCCTCGAGGCCGGCCTTGACTCCTTGCCACGCAAAGAAGATCCAGTACAGATCGACATCGCGCTGAATGATGGTGAGGAAGTCCGCGGCTCCGGCGTCCACGGTCTTTAAAGAGCCGGGATCGGCGCCGTCCGACTCCATCATCGTTCCGAGAAAAGCCAACTCCAGCGGCGACCCAAATCCTCCATACGTCTTGCCCGCGAAGTCTCGCGGACGGGTTATGCCTCTATCGGCGTGACTTGCGAATCCGGAGGTGTTGTGCTGGATGATGGCGGCCACGGAAACGACCGGGATACCCTCCAGCCTTGCCGGAGTCATGAACTCCTGGAAGCCTATGCCGAACTCGACCTTGCCCGCGCCGACGACCTGCGGGCCGCCGCCCTCGGCGGGCTCGATGATCTCGAAGTCTAAGTTTTCGTCGAGGAAGTAGCCGTTCTCCCGCGCCACGTACAGGCCAGTGTGATTGGTGTTGGGCACCCAATCGAGCATCAGCTTGGCGGAAGTTCGCTTGGCGACGGCGCCCCGTCCCCCGGATTCTCCACACGCCGCGAGGGTGGCCAGCGCTGCGCCGGCTCCCATGAAGGTAAGAAAACGTCGCCTTGTCATCATCCGATCCCCTTTCGACTGTAGTGCCACGGCATCGACCAGCGAGCCAGTAAATCGATAAAAACGAAAAGCCCGATCGCCAGCGCCGACACGAGCACGATGACCACGAACGCGCGGTCGGCCCGGAACGAGTTTTGCGATCTGATCAGAAACACTCCAAGTCCCCGACTCGCCCCCAGCCACTCCACGATCACGGCGCCGATGACGCTGTAAGTCGCGGCGATCTTCGCGCCCGCCGCCAGGGACGGCAGCGCCGCGGGCAGGCGACCGATTCGAAACATCTGCCACTTGCTCGCGCCCATCACCTTTAGCAGATTCAGGATCTCGCTGTCGGCGGCGCGCAAGCCGTCGAGAAAGGAGATGCAGATTGGGAAAAAGCAGACAAGCACTATGAGCGCGATCTTCGGCGCAATTCCAAACCCGAACCAGATCACGAGCAGAGGAGCGAGGACTATCACGGGGACCGATTGAGATATCACGAGTAGCGGATATATGGTCCGCCAGATTATCGAAAACATGTGGCTCGCCACGGCCGTGGCAACACCCAGTACGAGGGCGATACCGAAGCCGGAGGCGACCTCGATCAGCGTGATGTCGGCATGATGCCGGATAAGATCCGCCGACTCGATAAAGGCATTCACGATGTCGGCCGGCGACGGCAAGAGCCAGCGGGGCGTTTCCCGCCATTCGACGACGATCTGCCACGTCGCGATCAGCGTCACGAGCAAGATCGCGGGCAGGAGAGTCGCGCCAAACGCGGGCCCGCGGCGACCGGTCTTGACGGGTCTGTCCGAAACCCCGCCTTTAATCAGTCGATTCATGTCCGATGGCGCCTGCTGCGTCCGGCGTTCACGTACCGCAGCGGAAATCGGCCTATGCGCTTTCAGCCGCTCGGAAGGGCGTCGTCTTTTCATTCATCGTCATAACTCCGGCTGGACGTTCCAGGAGCCGAATGTTCGACTGGACGGCTCCGGAACTCGCCAGCGCCGCGCTGTGGGCGGCTATCGCGACTTCGACGAGCCGATTGAGGTCGTCACCCTCCAGCGCGGTCTCCATAGGCCCAACTTCGTGAACGACCCCGCTGCTCTTTATCGCCGCAATCGCCGCATTGACGGCCTCGAGCGCATCGTCAGACTCGAAAGGCATCACCTGAATCGCGAGGCTTGCTCTTGGCATCGCTTCCTCCAAAACAAAAAACCGCAGGTTTTCTTCCTGAACCTGCGGTTGTCAGCTGCGTATCGATCCCTACGCTGGCATTACCCAGATCAGGTTCCAAGGGTCGGCGGCATTTCGACCGCCATCTCAGCCGGGCCTAACCCAGCTCCCCTGTGTGATTGATCAGTCCCTAGATAGGCGCTCCGCTCTTTTCGGGTCTATCAGATCGCTCGATCATTGATGTTACACGCTCGCGGATCGTTTTTCGATATTGATCGATGGACTGCACACGGCCCGCTCCGCGACCCGCGCACCGATTCATTCAGTCAGAAGCGGTTCCACGAGCGACGCGATTCGCTGATCGTCCAGCGGACCGATCCAGCGGCGCACCAGAACGTTCTTGCGATCGACGACGAACGTCTCCGGCAGACCTGTAACGCCGTACTCCACGGCGACCGAGCTTACGCCCTGCAAGCCGTTCGGATAGGAGACGTTCATGGTATCGATAAAGTCGATGCCGTCGGCCGGCTCGTCCCATACGTCGAGGCCAAACACAACCAGCCCCCGCTCTCTGTATTTCTGCCAGGCTCTTTCGAGCGCGGGCGCCTCGGCGCGGCACGGCGGGCACCACGAAGCCCAAAAATTCAGCAGGACGACCTTTCCGCGGTGACGTGACAGTTGAAACGTCGATCCGTCAAATTGTTCGACCACGAAATCCGGCGCGGGGCGATTGCGGACATACCCCTCGCCGCCGGTCGCGTTGACGCCAAAGCCCCCAAACTCGCCGCCGCGAGCCAATTTGACTCCGATAAGAGAAAGAAACGCCCCGGCGAGTCCGAGCGCGCCCGCCGAGACCATCGCGCGGCGCGAAAGATAGCGGCGTGCGAGGCGATGCGATTTCGACGTCGGTCGGGATTCGGCGCGTGGGATCAGGTCCAGGTCCAGTGACTGCGTTTCGCCGCGGCGGTCCACAGTCTAGCCGCGGCCAGTTGACTTGAACGGGGGCCACCACTCAAGGCTATGTCGCGCCATCGCGGCTATCCGCCCGCTACCGGGCGATACCGGCCCGTCTGAGTCGCAATGAGTTCGTCACGACCGAGAGCGAGCTGAGCGCCATCGCCCCGGCCGCCAGCGCCGGCGTCAATTGAATCCCGAACACTGGAAAAAGCACCCCGGCGGCGACAGGGATGAGAGCGACGTTGTACCCGAATGCCCAGACGAGATTCTGCCGGATTGTTCTGAGGGTCGATCTGCTGAGCTGGATAGCGTCGGCAACTCCATGGAGATCGCCGCGAACCAGAGTTATGTCCGCCGACTCGATAGCGATATCGGTCCCGCCTCCCATTGCAATTCCAACATCGGCCTTGGCGAGCGCCGGCGCGTCGTTTATGCCGTCGCCCGCCATTGCGACGCGTAGACCTCGCTTCTGCAAATTCTCGATGATGTCCGACTTCCCCTCGGGGGTAACTTCGGAACGCACCGCGTCGACGCCGGTCTCGGCGGCGATCATCTCGGCGGTACTGGTCCTGTCGCCGGTCACCAATTCAACGCGCAGTCCCATGTTGCGCAGGCGAAGCACGGCGTCGCGGGCCTCGGGCCTGGGAACGTCGGCTACCGCAAGAATCCCGGAAATCTCGCCGTCGATCGCCGCGAACAGCGGAGTCTTGCCCTCGGCAACGAATGACTCGGCGATAGCCGCGGCGCCGTCGAGGGACACGTTCCGCTGGGCCAGCAGACGCTCGGTCCCGACGAGGACTTGTGCTCCATTAACCCGAGCTTCTACCCCCATGCCGGTTAACGAACGAAAACCCGACGCGCGCCGGAGTTCGATGTTTCGTCTGCCGGCCGCCTCGACGATGGTCCGGCCTACCGGATGCTCGGAGTCCGCCTCAGTGGCGGCCACCACGCCTAACAGCTCGGATTCCGTCATGCCATTCACCGGTGCGATATCAGTCAATTCCGGCGTGCCCCGAGTAATCGTGCCCGTCTTGTCGAGGATGACCACATCGATTTTTCCCGCCGTCTCCAGGGCTTCGCCGCTGCGTATAAGGATTCCCGACTCGGCGCCCTTGCCCGTGCCAACCATGATCGCCGTGGGGGTCGCCAGACCCAGGGCGCAGGGGCAGGCAACCACGAGCACGGCTACAAAGCTGGTCAGGGCATGGGTCACTACGGGATCGGGACCGACTGCCAGCCAAACGCCGAACGTGACCAGCGCCGTAAGCAGGACCGCCGGTACGAACCGCGCCGCAACCCTGTCGGCGAGCCGCTGAACGGGGGCCTTGCTCGACTGGGCTTGCTCTACCAGACTGATCATCTGCGAAAGAAACGCATCTCGACCGACCTTCGTAGCGGCGACTCGAAGGCTGCCGGTCGTGTTGACCGTGGCGCCGATGACTGGGTCGCTAGGGCCTTTGTCCACCGGAATGCTCTCACCCGTCACCATCGATTCGTCAACGGCGGACTCGCCTTCAAGCACTTCGCCGTCGACAGGGATTTTCTCGCCCGGACGCACCGCGACCACGTCTCCAACAGCCACATCCGCAACCGGCATGGTCACCTCGGCGCCGTCGCGGACCACGCGCGCCGTGTCGGGCCGGAGTCCCATAAGACGCTTGATCGCGAGCGAAGTCTGGCCCTTCGCTCGCGCTTCGAGAAACCGACCGAGCAGAATCAAGCCGATGATTATCGCCGCGGTGTCGTAGTAATAGGCGACCTCGGCAGCCGAGCCGGTTAGGACCTGAGGCCGGAGAGTAAGCGCGACGCTATAGAAATACGCCGCGCTTGCGCCTATGGCGATGAGCGTGTTCATGTCTGCGCTGAACCGGCGCACAGCCTTCCAGGCTCCCTTGTAGAAACGCCATCCGGCCCAAAACTGGACCGGCGTCGCGATCGCGAGCAGGAAGAACGGTTCGCTCACCAGATCGGGCGCCGGAATGAACTCCGCCGATCCCCATAACGCCGCCAGGCCGACTGCCAGGGCAACCAACGCCTTGACGAGGAGATCGCGCGAGTCACGATCACGCGCCGAGGCAATCCGCCCGTCTGGCTCGTCTTTTTCAGCCAGACGGTCCTCCGCTAGGTCGTCGACAAGCTCATATCCGGCCCGCTCGATGGCGGTTTCCAGATCGGCTTTGACGGCCATTCCCGGTATCAGCCGAACGCTTGCGCGTTCTGTCGCAAGATTTACGGCCGCCTCGATTACTCCCGGGACGTTGGAAACAGCCCGCTCAACTGTTCCAACGCATGACGCACAGCTCATGCCCGCGACGTGCAGTTGCATTGACTCGGTGGGAACGTCGTAGCCGGATTCCTCCACGCTTCGAACGATCTCAGGCAGCGTCACCGCGTCCGGATCGAATCGAACGCTAAGCGTTTCCTGGACAAGATTGACAGTCGCTTCGCTCACGCCGCCGGCGGACAGAGCGCCGCGCTCGACGCGACTTACGCACGAAGCGCAGTGCATCCCGAGAACGGGCAACGTGAGCGTCCGCAACCGCGCCGCGCCGATATCCGCTTGCATCAGGAATCCTCCCCCGAACCACCATCAACGGCAGAACCACGCAACGAGCTGGCGACCTGCTCGATGGCCTCGCCCGCCGAAGCGATCCGGCGAAGGTGGCCGGTACCCTTGAAGACATCCATCAATTCGCCGATGACCCGCTGCCGCTCCACCGGGTCCGAGCCCCGAATTGCCGTGGTCACACAGCTATGCAGATGTTTCTCCAAAATGGCGGCGTTTACTCGCTCGATAGCGCCTTGAATCGCGAGGGTTTGCTTCAGAATGTCAACGCAGTGCTTGTTGTCCGCAATCATTCGCTCAACCGCCGAGGCGTGACCTTCAATCGATTTCCAGCGGTTGAGGATTTTCCTGGTCTCACTGTCCAATTTGATCGTGTCTCCGTTGCGACGCTCCCGGACCACCCCACCCCAGGTGGGGTATAACCATTTATACACTAGCCATCAACCCGGCGGGAGCGGCTTGTGCCAACAGGGCGCGGAGACCGCGGATCATCGAGCGCTAAGTATCGTTGAGCGAGCCTTTCCAGGCGGCAAGCCACTGCGCGATACTGTTGCATGACCAGCAGACCTGTCGTCGGGTCGCCGAACGCTTGCGGGGTAGATCGGTCCGCCGCTTCGTGGGGTTGCAGAGGAGGTCGGGATGCCGAGAACGGAATATGAAAAAGAACTTCAGAGAATTGAGGACGAGCTTCTGCAAATCGGCGCCTTGGTCGAATCCAGCATCTACAAAGCCCTCGAAGCGCTCAAAAACCGCGATCTTGAAGCGTCGCGCCAGGTCGTCGAGGACGATGACGTGATCGACTTCAGGCAGCTCGCGCTCGAAGAGCAATGCATTGACGTGCTGGCCCTTCAGCAACCAATGGGGAGCGACCTGCGAACTCTGGTAAGCGTGATCCAGATCGCCTCCGAACTAGAGCGTATGGGCGACTACGCGGAGGGCATAGCGAAAATCAGCATTCGCATGGGCGACGCCCCGCTGTTGAAACCGCTGATCGATATTCCCCGGATGGGCGAAATGTCCACGAGAATGCTGCGCAACAGCTTGCGGGCGCTCGTGGATCACGACAACGACGCCGCGCGGCAGGTCGCAATCGATGATGACGAAGTAGACGCTCTCTACGACCAGGTGTTCCGAGAGCTGCTTACTTACATGATCGAAGACCCCCGGACCATTCGCCGCGCGACCTACCTGATCTGGGTAGCCCACGATCTGGAACGCATCGCCGACCGCGCGACCAACATCGCCGAACGGGTGATCTACGTAACGACCGGGGTGCTCCCCAGATCGGTTTGAGCGAGCTTACAGGTCCGGCCGCCGCGCCGGCGCTTGCAGCATGTAATAGCGGCACAGCTCTGCGGCCTAATCGGACTCAGCCGCATTACTCATTGCGGCGCTCGCGACGGCCCGCGCCGCTTACCCGGCTCCGCTAGTGGTGGTTTGACTCCGAGTAATGATTCGAGAGCAGGTCTTCGCCCCAATCGTGCCCGAAGTCCCGCCAAACGGAGTGAATGTGATTCCCGCCGTTCTGGGTGTTGTCGTACTCGATCATAAAACGCGGGCCGACGACCGAGTAGTAATGCTCCTTGCCCGTTTCCTCCGGACCCGCCCACGCGAACGTGGTGGTTTCGAGTCCGGCAGACTCGATCCGCCTCCACTCGTTGCGGGCGACCTCTTGCGCCGTGCGATCGACGTAGTACCGAATCAGCTCGACCATACGGTCTCGCTGGACGCCTGACATCGTCGAAAACGCGACCCCGCAAAGAGGCATTTCCGGTGACACCGTGCGGTAATTCTTGGTGAGGATGTCGTCCGGCGCGACCGGATCGACAATCGCCTGCTGCTTGAGGCCATCGTCCAGACTGCCGAGGACCGCCCTTGCGAGATCCTCTTCCTGCGACAGAATTCTCTTGCCCTTTTCCGGGCCGTGTCTAACTTCCGCGGGGTTGGCTCCGAAGAAAAATGGAAGCGGCGAGACAATTTCTCGATCGATCACCGTAAAGTGAAGCCCTATATGATGACCGCCGGCCCGCCACGCCCAAGGCTCGGCGGCGGACGGATCGCCGAAGACGCTGTAGTAGTACAGCTCGGGGTCCCGCCTCCAGTGGGTCGCGACGTTCTGCATCCGCTCCCACACGTTCAGCGTACTCTCCAGATCGATTATCTGCCTCGCCTGATCCGAGCTCCTGACGCTCAGACCGCTCGCCATGAGCTCGAACGCGAGGACTCGCTGCGGCGCGTTCATGTCCTTTAGACGCAGGCCGTTCCGGTCGACGGGAGTGTAATTCCATTGATAGCGTTCGTCACCCGGGAAATCGAACGCCGCGACGCCGCGCTGCTCATCGGTGAGCGAGTCGAGAAACCGGAGCGCCGCCTCCCGCATTCTCCGCGCCGTTACCGGCGCGTGGTGGGCAGTCGTTAGCTCAGTTGTCACCTCTACCCCTCCAGTCCCCAAAGGCCTCTCAGGACACTCCCGAAAGCTTCTCGACGTCGGCGTCCGCTTCCAGCAGCTCGATCTCGTACCCGTCGGGGTCGTCGATGAAGCCCATCTTGTGTCCGGAGGCGAACTTCTCCCGCCATTCGTCGGGCCAGATTTCTATCCCCCGCTCCTCGAGTTCGGCGCAAAACGAGATGAGATCGGGCACCCCTATCGCCATATGCATCAGGTCTTCCGGCACGTTGAGATCGTAGTCGTCCGAATACGTCAACTCGAGCGTGTGCACGTTTCCGGGCAACTCCAGATGGGCGATCTCATTACCCTGCGGGGACTTTTCACTGCGGCTCTTCACTCGGAAACCGAGGTTGTCGCAATAGAACCTTATCGAAGCGTCGAGGTCGCTGACACGGACGCGAGTGTGCAAGAAAACGGCCATAGTATCTCCCTCTCCCGGTAGCTCGGCTTTGTCTAAGTCCTGCTTCCGTGTGCCTTGGGTGTTTTAGGCTAACTACATTCGATTACCTGAAAGCCTACCGACTATCGCCCCGAGCCGCACGCTTGCGCCCGCAATAAACGCTGGGTTAGCGCATTTCGGGGCATGGCCAGTAGCCTCACACGCAGAAGGCACCGGACCACCGTCATTCCTGGAAATATCAGGTGATTCGTTGACGGAAGTTGCAGGGGTTCGTGCGGGGCCGGAAACCAGCCCCAAGTCAACCTTAGCCACGCCAAGCGCCCCTTCTCGTCATTCCGGCGAAAGCCGGAATCCAGAGGCGCAACGTAGCGTAAGTCTTGTGGCTCACTCTATCTTCATCCTGGCCCGTCACGTTGTCATTTCTGTAAATGTCAACGAACTACCCTACATCTACAATTCCGAGCATAGCGAGGGGTCTCAAATGCCCGCGCGCGCCAAGCGCCCACTACCGCGAAGCCCCCGTGGAGACCGAATCCTTCAGCACAGTGACCAAATCGTGAATAGACTGTGAGTATTTAAAGTCTTGACAAGAATAATGGCCGGTCTCCTAGCCTAGAGTGGATGAAGTGAAGCGCGCCTGCTGCTCCGGCCGCAGGCGCGCCTTAGTGGAGGAAAAGTCCGTCAATGACAAACCGAGAGCGTGTACTCAAAGAGGTTCACTCAGTGCCTACTGGTCTTACGGATCGCGAGATCCGCGAGCGAACGGGCATTGAACCCCACCAGCAGGTCAACCAGATCTGTCACTTGCACGCTTCGAAAGGACTGATTCGGCGACTGATGGGTCCCGACGGATTGATCATCAACGTTCCAATCGAAGCGCCGGATCTAAGTCGCCGACGCTAGCCGTCGCGCCGCCCGGAGTCGGGTCCGGAACCTCGACTCTCGCCTGGTCGATAATGTTCTCCGAATTACGGCCGCCGTAGCGTTTCTCATACATAAAAAGGGGACCTGGCACTATCGACCGACCGGTTCGACGGCTCGCAAACATGCAGCGCCGCGCCGCGGGTGTTGCGGTGCCCGGCGCCGCGATGAAGAAGCGTCCCGCGTTTTTGCGGCTGGTATTGCGCCATGCTCCCATAATCGGGGCGCTTGGCTTCGCGGGCGGGATTTCGCTCGGCCATCCGCTGGACGCGGACCTTTGGATTCATCTGAATACAGGTCAATACCTGTCCACCTACGGACGGCTTCCCGTGCCGGACCCATTTACATTCGGCGCGGGCGGGCTTTCGTGGATTCCGCACGAATGGCTGGCGGAGTGGGTCATCTATCAGCTGATAACCGCGGTCGGTGTGGGAAGCGCGCAAGCGGCTTTCGCGCTGCTCTATGCGGCGACGTGGCTCACCGTCTCGCGCACGCTGGCTACGTGCGGCGCTCGAACGTGGGTCCAGGCGGCAACGGTAGTTGCAGGGGCGGTGGCGGCGGGGGCGTTCAGCGGAATCCGGCCAATGCAGTTCGGCCTGTTTTTCCTGGCGCTGACCGTCGGCATCCTGATACGTCACCGCCGGTCCGGGACGCGGGCGGTCTGGCTGCTTCCGGTTATCTTTCTCGTTTGGGCAAACATGCACGGTTCGTTTCCCATCGGGTTCGGAGCCGTGCTGGCGGTTATTGCGGACTCAATATGGAGCAGGCTTCGTTTGCCATCCGTTCATAACCAGTCCCGGGTAAGTCTGCGCGCAATTGTTCCGTCGTTGCTTCTGAGCGGAGCGGCAATAACGGTCAATCCCGCCGGACCGGCCCTGTGGGCGCATCCGTTCTGGCAGCTCGTCACTCCGGCAAGGAAGTTCAACTCGGACTGGAATCCGCCGGAGCTGTTTTCGCAATCGTGGTGGGGACTGGCGATTTTGATCGCCGGCGCCGTCGCGGCGGCGGTCTGGGGACGCTTTCGAATTACGCCTGTGTTATCAGCCGCGATACTGGTGCTGCTGGCGCTGTCCGTCAGCGCGCGTAAGACGATGGCCTTCAGCTCGGTTGCAATCGCTTCGATGCTGGAGGGACCGCTTGCCGCGATCGGGCGTCCCCACTGGCAGCCCCCGATCCTCTTGCAGCGGACGGCCGCAATGTTGTTATTCGTAGTGCCGGTCGCCCTCGGCGCCTGGCTGGCCCCCCGGTCGCTGGACGGACCCTACGTGACGCCGATGCCGCACGCCGCGCGCGACTTTCTTGAAGCTGCGGCCCCCGCGCGCATCTGGAACACCTACCACTGGGGCGGGTTTCTCACGTGGACTCTGTGGCCGCAGTCGCACGTATTCATCGACGGCCGCTACGATCCGTTCGCCGAAGGGGCATTGCCCGACTACGTGCAGGTTGTCGGACTCGGTCCCGACTGGCGCGAACTGCTGGCCGCGGGCGCTCCCGACGCAATCGTCATCCAATCGGATTCGGCTCTGGCGCAATCGCTCGCGTCCGAGCCGGAATGGACGGTTGGCTATCGCGATACCATGGCAACGGTCTTCCTGCCGGCGGCTAACGATTGAGCCGTCAGAGCGCGGCCCGGGCCGCGCCGCCGCTTCCACGGACTATTTGCCATGAGCAATCTTCACCCGCCCGTTTTGGTATGCGCCCGGAGCGTAAAAGACATAAACTGACATATAAGGTCAATATGTCGCGGCATACCCCACCGACCCGATAAACTTCAGTGTCGGCGGATGCGGTTTCGACATCGAAACCTGAACCGGACGGCCGCCGAAAAGGGGTTGTGCCCAATGGATCCGAGTTGCCTGCAACACAGACTTACCCAGGACGAGCGCCAAGCCTTCGAGCGGGACGGCTATCTGATTATGGAAGGAGCGCTCGATTCGGACACGACAGAAGCGCTCATCGAGGTCGTCGACCGGCTCACCGGCGAAGACAAGCTGTCGGACCTCGGCGACGTCGGGATCGCGCAGCGTACGAACACGCTGAATTTCATGGGCATGGACCCGAAATTCGTCGACATGGTCGACTATCCCACCACGTTACCCAAGGTGTGGGGCGTTCTGGGCTGGAACATCTCCCTGTACCACTCGCACATGGCCGTTTCGTTCCCAACTGACGGCACGTACGATCCCGACGGCCCCACGTTCCGTTGGCATCAGGACTCCGGTCGCCTGAACCGCGACATGGAGACAGACCCCTCGCCGCGAATTTCAGTCAAGGTAGCCTACTTCCTCACGGACGTATCAGAACCGGGACGCGGCAATTTCTGGGTCATTCCGGGGAGCCATCTCAAGAAGCACGTCGAAATGCCGGCAAGCGGCATGGGCCAGCCCGAAGGCGCCACGCCGGTATTGGTCGCGCCGGGGACGGCGGTGATTTTCGACCGCCGCATCTGGCATACCGCTACGACTAATTGCTCGCAGATTACCCGCAAGGTGCTGTTCTACGGCTACGGGCATCGCTGGATTCGCACCCGCGACGAGATGACTATTCCCGGCGATCTCTACGAGGCGGCCGAGCCGATTCGCAAGCAGATCTTCGGCCACGCGCCCAACGGCGAGTTTGGACGCTCTTCGCCCAACGACGACGACGTGCCCCTGAGAGTCTGGCTGCGAGAACACGACCCCGCCGCGGCGGTCGACTAGCGGCTCAAGGCAGGCCCAGGGCGCACGGAGCAAGAACCACGGTTCGCGAACCGTTCCGGCATCCGCCGGAACCCGCTTGGCGGGGCGGCATTGGAATAGGCGAAAAAGACCGTCATTCACCGAATTTTGTGAAAATTACCCTGTGAACCGGTGAAAAAACGGTGCCTGCTTGACGATGGGGTAAACGGGGTATATGGAGCCGCCACGTTAGCTCGGCGTCGCGCCTCCTAGCCGGGCTATTCGGGCCAAGACTGTCACCGCCTGATCGCGTACGACTAGTGGAGAGAGGGCAGTTCGCGAACCGCCTAATAGGCTCCCGACGCGAATGGATCGGCGCGCGGACATATCGACCTACGCGATTGTCACTCCCTGCGTTCCGCCAGAAAGCGCTCCACCGCGCCAGCCCGCCGCGCCACCGCTCGTAGCGGCTGCCTCGGCGCATTCGATCTAATGAGCGCCCCACGCCGTTCGAGAGCATCGAGCCGATCTTCGATCGTCTCGGGCTTACGCTCAATTGGCCGAACCTCCGCGACAGGCGGTGGAAAGTGCGCTGGCCGGGTTTCGTCAGGCGACATTGTCGACTAGCTCGACCTTGACGCGCTTGCCGAGCGCGGCGGCCGCCTTGTGCATGGTCAGCAGTGTGGCGGAGGGATTGTCCCTATCGAGCAAACGGTTCAGGGACGCCCGACTCGTATTCATACGTCGCGCCATTTCCGCCTTGCTCAGCCGCGCCTCGGTCATGGCCCGGTCGATCTGCCAGGCCAGTACCCGCTTAACCGCGATGGCCTCCGCTTCGACCAGCATTCCGTCCTCTTCCAGCAGGTCATCGAGGGCGGAGCCGACGCGAGGGTTATGAGTCTTTGTCATGATACGGCCTCAAATATCTTGCATCATGCCGTTGGAGTGGCCTCTATCACTAGACCTGCAAAGCGTTTATACGCTGTGGAGTCGAAGATACGGGCGGAAACTATTTCGGACCTGGGTATTACTATTCGAAAATCCTCGTAGACGATATCTGACGACTCTTGAATAGATTCGCGAATCACCGGAGCATAGTTAGTCGTAATTTCCAATTCGCGGGTTTCATTATTTCGGTAGCCGCTCGCCATAGGAATGAGCGTCACGTCCGACTCACCACTCCTTTCTATCCCACTCACGAGAGCGAAGCCAATGTACGACTTGCCGCTTCTAAGCGAGATTTCCACGAGCTTCGCCTCCTCGATGGATTCCGCGATTAGCAGTTCGACGAGGTCACCGCTCTTTTCCGCCGCTCGTCGAGCGGCCCTCTCTGCGTCGTAGAACCTCTTTCCCACAATGGGCAACAAGTAGAGCCGGTTGCCGAGTATCGGCAGTACGAATCCTAAAACAAGGCTAAATACTGCCGTGTCAGAGAAAGGGACTGATACGTAGGATTTCCACGTCGTGGCAAACACAGGAACGTAGTGATGGAGTCCGAAGGCAACGACTAAATGGGCGATGCCGAACAGGACTACGCCGACAATGGCGGAGCGAAAGAAGATGTGATAGCCCGACTCACGGACAGCCCCGTAACGAGTGTAGTTATAACGTGTCAGAAACCAGTATCCCCCGAGAATAGGGACAAGAAACAACTCAAGGCCCAAGGGGGATAGCCCCTAACAAATGGTTAAATAGCTTCTCTACGAGTCGTCTTCGGAAGACGAAGTAGAAGAACCATTCTTCTCCTCGAAAAGGTCCGCCATGTCCTTTACTATCTTCTGCACCTTTTCACTTTCAAACAACTCGTCGGCCTTGACATACCGCGCTCCCAAAGGGGTTACGTAAATCTTGGGCCGTTTTGGGTCCGCCTCCGAGCGTTTCTCCGCCATGCCAATTCCCTGCCTTCTGCATACAACCAATCTACAGCCGCTTGGCCTAAATATAGCGTGCGGTTGCGCCTGTCGCTAAGTAGCTACTCATCATTCCTGTATACGCCTGTTTTCGAACTGCTTAATAGGTTTGTTCTTTCCGCTATTCCAATAACAGATTCACATCGATAACGGTGGACGGCTAGGTCAACAACTCCGCTACCACCCCCTCAACCGCCCTCCCTTCCTCCGACTCCCGCAGCCATTTGCGGAGTTCGCGGCGGGCGATGGTGACGGTCAGTTTGGGGCGGGTTTGGCGCAGGAAGAGTTGCCACCATTTGCTCGCCCAAAACCCCCTACGCTAGAGACAGCTTCTCCGAAAGCTCATCGTAAATTCGCCTCGTTCCGTTCGGAGTCAGCAAAAATTGACCGTCTGATTGTTTCACTATTTGTCTTTTCGCGGGAGAACTGAGTGCAGTAAGCGAGTTGGTGACTGCCTGACTGGACCTCATGGCTGACTCCCCGATCTGCCGGCGGCTCAAACCACCCTCTCCAGAGTCATGTAGCAGTAAAAGAATCTCTTCCTCTGCCGTGCAGTCAGTCCGCAAAACGAGTGACCGCCCATCGAATTCAAGAATCGAAGGGACTGGATACCTAATGATTTCACGGATAGCTCTAGCGACCTCCGACGTATCACTTGTCCAAAAGATACGTAATATCTCCGACATTACCCAGCGAACAACAGAGAGGATCAGAGTTGAATCTAGCTCGTTCGCGGTGTACTCGTTGTCGATGTGAATAGCTCCACGCTGAGATCGAAACTTGTAGATCATGCGCAGAGCCTTGCAGATATGACGGGCCGCTCGCCCATTGGGGAAAGCGTGGCTACCGCCGTGTCCCTGCGTGTCTTCAATGTAGTTCAGACAGGCATTGACGCCCTTTCTACGATTCAGAATTCCAGAGTCGATGTGATAGACGATTCGCGAGGCGACTTCCGCGAACTGCCCGCCGTCTAGCGTTGCCGGTTCCCAGTCTCCCAGTACGAATCGTCGCTCTAGAGCAATGAACTCAGCTACAAGTGCTGTCGCTAGATTACCGTCAATGGGAGGAGATATCTTCCCGATAAGCGCATCGATGTTCACTTCTATCGGAGCGCGCTCTTTCCATCCTCAGTGACGAAGAAACCAGCTCCGTCTTTCTCACAGAATCCACTGGCGACATTACGGTTGAGGCATTGCGATGCATTAGTCACTTTCGATTGATTGTTCTGCTTGAGAGCTGTTGTTACATCGCTTGTAGTGAGTCTGCTCTTACCTTTCTGATGAAGCCATTCAGCGGTGGCCAGGAAGCGGCGTATGTGGGTTTGACCAGCGTCAGTTCGTCTCAAAAACGACGCCAACGGCTCCAGCGTTTGGTTCTCCGTGTCGGTTACATCAGCATCATCTTGCTCGGTTGGGACCTTTTCTGCGAGAGTGGAGAGTTTGTCGACTAGCTCATAGAGTTTCTCGTCAAGGAAGTCCTTTGGCCCCTCGTAGTCGACTTCAACATTGCCAACCTTGATGCGTATTTTGGCCGTCACTCTGGACCTCCGCCTTCAACCGAATTCGGCTGCTAGTCAACAAGCTTTAATCGGTAATCTAATTCTACAATCCCTGTCCCCGGACACGCCGCTGGATCGGCAACACACATCAGCACCGTGGTCATCCAAAGCACCGACCCCACGCGGGAAGTGGGCTTATGACAACAACTCCGTCACCACCTTCTCCACCCCCTTCCCCTCCTCCGACTCCCGCAGCCATTTGCGGAGTTCGCGGCGGGCGATGGTTACGGTCAGACGGGAGCGGTTTTGGCGCAGTTGGGCGAGCTCACGGGCGGCGCCTTGGGCGGCGGACTGGCCGGCGTCGGATATGGCGGCGTGCAGCGGATCGCCGGGGTCGAACTCCGGGATGGGCAGCTTCCACAGGTGCTTGTGCAAGTCTCGCGCGCCGAACTGACCTTTGGGCATCAGCGGTGTTACGGCTTTACGGAGCACATCGCTATTGACAATCGCCATAACATAGTTGGCTTCTGGCATGTCTTTGCAAGTAATCCAATATAGCGCACAGTCGATTATGGCTTCGTTGTCGTCCACCACCGTTGCCGTAGGTATTCCGCTAATGCCGGTATATACGACTCGAACCGGCCTGCCACCGGGATCACGCCTCCATTCCAATTGGGCCGAGAGTTTGCCGTAGTAATCTAACTGCCCCAGCAGGTCCAGCTTGTTGGCGGCGGTCTTATTCTCCGCCCATAGGCAACTTATGCTTTGCCAACGCTCCCGCATCCGCCGTTCCAAACCACCTAGATTGATGCCGCCAGGCCCGTCGGCGGAAGTCGGCAATTCAGCACTGCCTTTCCTGAACGGCAGTACTGCTTTAAGCGGCTCTCGGGCTGCATAAGGGACGACAGTTTCGCCAAGATAAACGTCGAATACATGCCGGTGCTCAATAGTCTGGCCAGTGATAATGGTCAGGTCTAAGCTACGCCAAGGCTCCCTGTCATAAGGACCCCGCCGGGGATTTACGGTGACCGTCTGTCCGGCCCGGACAATGGCTGGATTCTCAGTCTCCTCTACTAAGAAAAGGCTGCGAGGAAACACATCACCGCCTCTACGACAATAGCCGTCGTACGGAGAACCGCCGATAACCGAAGTATCGGTTATGGCGACGCGCTCGCGCCGGACGCCGGACGCGCCGGCCTTGCCCAGCCAGCGCTCCACCTCACCGGCCAGTGGCGTTCCCAGCGCCTTGGTTCCGGCTCTGGCGCCCATTCGTCGGGCAAAGACAACCGAAGCAGGTACAGGAAAGAAAGTGTTGGGTTCCAGTTGTTCGAGGTCCCAGGCGGTCTTCCAGTCGAAGTCGACGAGGACGCTGTCGAAGCTCGACAGCCATTTGCCGGTCCGCCACTTCGAATAGTGACCTGTCTGGAGGGCGCTGTGGGGCATGACCATACCGATCAAGCCGCCGTCCTTAAGGTACAGGTCTACGCAGCGGGCGAAGAACAGGCCGGCCACGTCTTGATTGGCAGCGTTCTTGCCTCCCACCCAGATGCCGTACTGGCGCTTGCTGAGTCCTTCGAGCGCCCGGCGCAAGGTGCCGACGGTGCTGTTGTAGTTGAGCCAGGGCGGGTTGCCGATAATCACGTCCACCTTACGGCGAGATAGCGCGATCGGGCGCACGAGGTTGCGAGTGAAATAGGCCCAGATATGATTGCGCCCCTCACCGTGCAGCCTTTGCAGCGTCGCGATGGTCGCCTTCAGCGTCTCACGCTCGCTTGGGTGGTTTATGCCGTGGTCGTCGAGCGCCAGGTGCGGATCGCCGCCTTGCTCGATCGCGTCGGAGATGTCGCCCATGAGCGCATCGAACGTCTCGGCCCGGTACACAAGGCTCTTCGGAAACACTAGCTCCGTGTTTCGGTCGTCGTCCACATATACCTTGACTTCATGTTGGGCGAACAGCCCTTCGGTTTGCGCCCGAAGTTGGAGAGCGTCTCCCAGATAGACGGGAACCGTGACGTTGGCGGCGAATCCCGCTTCCATCGCCAGCTCGATGGCAGGCTGCGCGGCCAGTACCCAGGCAGCACGAGCCAGGTGGACCGCAACCGGGTGAACGTCAATTCCGGTCACCGACAAGCGCAGCCATTCCAGCACGTCTTCGGCGTCCAGAGGGGCATTTTCGGCGGCTTCGATGAAGTGGGTAACGGCCTCGGCGATAAAGGTGCCTGAGCCGCAGGCCGGGTCGAGGACTTGCTGGTCGAGCGGGTCGGTCACCACCTCCCGCACCATCGCGCGCGCCAGCCAGTGCGGCGTGTAGTACTCGCCAAGCTGCCGCCGCTCGTCGGGCGGGATGATGGTCTCGTACAGAATGGCGGCAACGTCGGGCGGGACCTGGGGCCAGTCGAACCGGGCGACGCGCCCCGCCAGCGCGCGCAGCGCGGGCAACCCGCCGACCTCCGCCGGCCACGCAAAGAAGTCCGACTCGACAATGCCCTGGAGGCCGGTGTCCTGCTGAAAGCGGCGTCCCAGCAGCAAGTCCGCCGTATCGTTATACGCAAGCTGTTCGATATCGACCCCAAACGAGGCCTGCACTACCATGCCGATGACCGCGCTCAGGTAGGTATGACGGACGAACAGGTCGTCCATCTCGGCCTCGGTCCTGGCAATCTCGCCGAGCGCGGTCAGCAGAAGGTCATGCCAGAGCCGCCGCTTGACCTTGATCGTCTCGCGGTCCGACGCTTTGTCGTAGAGACTCCTGAAGGCGGTTATCTCGCGTTCGTACAGCGGACTGTCAGGACCAAAATACGTGCCGACGTTTTCACGGTCGGGCCGTATCCTCCGTTCCGTGAAGAGCGCCTTGTCGCGCAGCCATTCATACAGGAGAAACCAGCGGTCCGGGTCTTCCAGCGTAAAGCCGTGCGGCAGCGCGGTGCGGACCGGTCCGGCGCCCGGCCAGCGCAGCAGCCAGTGCCTGCCGTCGGTGAGCACGCCCATGCGGAACATGCGGCCGTCGGTCTCGGCCTGCGCCAGATAACCATCGAGCTGTTGGACGTATTCAGGGTTCGGATCAAAACCGGCGGCGGAACCGATGCGGCGCTTGACCTCGATAAACGCGTTGAGAGCGGTTAGATCGACGGCCTTGCCGGAACCGGTCGCGGGCCGGACTTCCTCATCGATTTCATCGCTTTTCGCCAGTCCGGTGACGATCAAGAAATCGCGAATGGCGCTGGTGATATTGGCTTCGACCTCATAGTTGTCGTGCCGCCGCAGCATCTTGGCGGCGGCTTCCTTGTGACGAGGATCGTCGAGGTCGAGTTGGTCAGGCATGGCGATTGTCGATTGTGGTTTCGAAGCTGCCGGTGATTTTAGTCGGCGGAGCGATGGGATTTACTATCTTGGATTTATCGGTATCGGAGGGATGTTCCACCAACTCGCCGTGTACAGGAGGTTCGACGCGCGCGGCGAGACGCCTGGCGGCGCGTCTAGTCGGCAAACATTTGCCGCAGAACAACAAGAACCTCGGAAAGCGTCGAACGCGACAGACGTCCCACGCAGCGGACGAGTCGACGGCGGTCTACGGTTCGAAGCTGGTCCAGAACAAGGGAGCCGTCTTTCTTCCGGAAGACGCAGGGGACGCGGAATGGGTAAGCGTAGCCGCCCGTGGTCATCGGAGCGATCAGGAACGTGCTCAAATGGGCGTTTAGCTCATCCGGCGAGACAATGGCGCACGGCCGCAGCTTCTTTATCTCACTGCCGAGCGTGGGATCGAGCGCCACGAGATAGACATCGCCTCGCCTGGGGCCGTTTAATCCCACGCCCACTCGGAATCGTCGAAGTCGGAGAGTGAAACCTCGTCAAGTAAGCCGTCTTCGCCACGTTCGCGGAGCAACCGCGCGGCCTCGCCCCAACCAGCCCGCGTAGTCGACACCGGCCGAATGACGATACCCGAATCGACAATCTGTAATTCGATCTCAGTCTGGAGACCCGCTTCTTCAATAAACGACTTGGGAAGACGGACACCTCGAGAATTTCCTATCCTCACCAGTTTGGTTCTCATAATCTACGTGCCCTCACGGCATATTGGCTTTGACGTAATTATGACGTACTTACATCACGGTTTCCCGCCCGGCGAGAAAGGAGTCGCGCCGCGGGAGGACGCAAGCGGGGATCGTCGAGGTCGAGTTGGTCAGGCATGGGGGTTGTCGGCTTTTGGCGCAGGTTGATTGTATCGACGAGGGATCATGAGAGCCGCGGACGTTTGCGTGGCGTGGGACATTGGGCCGGAACGGCGGAACCGGGGCAGGGTCAACCCGACAACCCTTCGGGATGCCTGGTGTGCCAGTCGGTGCGGGACTGGAATTCGCTGGCGATCGCGATGCATACGTTCTCATCGTAGGCCCTGGACATGAACTGGATGCCGGTCGGTAGGCCGGCGGGGTCGAATCCGCTGGGGACGGATATAGCGGGCAGGCCGCAGCCGTTGCCCACCGCGCCCATCAGGTCGCCGGTCCCGGCGGACGCCGTTGAGCCGCTCCTGAAGTCCTGGTCGATGGGCGTCGCTGTGCTCAGGGAGGTCGGTGCGGCCAGCACGTCGTAATTGGACATTACGCCGTCCACCCGCCGGGCCATCACCCCGCGAAGCCTGAGCGCCTTGACGTAGTCCGTCGCCAGGATCGCGGACCTGGAGTAAGGCCCAAGGCCGTGATATCCGGGAGCGGCCAGGCGTTGGGGTCCGCCCTCGGCGACGAAGTCCTCGAAGGCGCTCGCAGCCTCCACCATCAATATGGTCGTCGTCACCTCGTTGTAGGGAAGCTCCGGGAACTCGATCTCCTCGAAGTCGGCCACGCCGCCGAGACTGGCCAAGGCGGCCTCGAAGGTGTGCCTGACGGCATCCTGAGCGCCGTCGAGAACACCCTTCAACACTCCGATCTTGTACCTCCGACCGGGATGGTATTGCGGGTCGTAGCTAAAGGCCTGAGCGTGGGTTGTGGGGTCTCCTGGGTCCGGCCCGGAGATAGCCTCGAGCACGATCCCGCAATCGTCGGCGGTAAGGCAGAGCGGTCCCAGCTTGTCCAGGGTCCAGCACAAAGCCATAGCGCCGCGGCGGCTGACCCGGCCGTAGGTTGGCCGCAGTCCTGACAGGCCACAGCTCGCCGCGGGCAGCAAGATGGACCCCCACGTCTCGGAGCCGATGGCGAAGGGCACGAGACCGGCGGCGACCGCCGCGCCAGACCCGCTGGACGAGCCGCCCGTCCACCGGCCCGCGTCCCACGGGTTCCGGGGAGGGCCGGTGAGCGACGCGTTGGGATGCGTGTAGCCCATGCCGCCGGCCAGCTCGATCATCGCCAGCTTGGCGGCCAGCGGAGCGCCGGATTCCTCCAGCCTCGTAACGACCGCAGCGTCATATTCAAACTGCTGGTCCCTGAACGGCTCAGCGCCCCAAGTCGTGGGGATTCCTCCCGAAGTGGCAAGCAGGTCCTTGGCTCCCCAGGGGACTCCGTGGAGAAGACCTCGATAGTTCCCGTGGGCAATCTCCGACTCCGCGTTCCTCGCCAGCTCCAGGGCGCGGTCGGCGGTCAAAGTGACTAGCGCGTTGTGGCGGGGGCCGAGACGTTCGAGACGGTCCAGGCAATATTCGGCAAGCTCGACCGGGGACAGGGACTTGCCGCGAAGCATCCCGGCGAGCCGCCTGATCGGGGTGAAGGCGAGATCATCCATCATTCGTGTCCGCCGGGTAGGGCTTGAAGGTGGCGAACGGCTCGATTTCGTTGGTCAACCGTATCGACCGCAGCGGCCCGACTATGTCCCGTAGGCCAGTCACAGCTCGCCGCACCTCCTCCATCTGCTCTTCGGTAAGGAGATGGCCGTACTTTTCCTTTACAACGGCGAAGAGCAGGTCCTGCTCCAGTGTTATGTCGGAATCAGGCTGCATGGGTATACCTCGAACGGAGAACGGGGCGATCGACCCTCATGGTATTGCCTTGGCGGGTGAATGACAGGCGGCTGGCGCGAGACCTCGTGGCAAGGAGACGCCCACGACTTGGCAAAGAGTCTGTCGCTGCCCCGGCCTGTCGCCAATGCGGCTAACATGCTCGGCGGCGTTTAGAGGTTTTAGACGATGCCCGCAATTCTGGAGATTGCTCTTGGTGGAAGAGGTCAGGTGCGTTCGATAGTTCGGGGGCTAGCGGTCGCCGTGCTCGTGTTGCTGACGCTCGCCGTGGCAAGCGACTCCGCCCTCGCGCATGGCGGCGGACTCGACAGCAGGGGATGTCACAACAACCGCAGGACCGGCGACTACCACTGCCACCGACCGCCGCGCCTGCTCGAATGCATAACGCAAGCAACCGTCGGTCCGGACGGCGCACACATATACTTTTCGCCCGATATCACTAACCGCGGATACTGGTGGTCGGCGCCCGCGGGAGCCGGACTAAGGCTGACGGGCGGCGAGGCTCGAGGATGGTGCGAAGTCGTTAACGGGGGATGGGTTCGAATCTCCGATTTGCGGGCAGACGTCGTTCCAACGTCATTCGTAATACCCCCTCCCTGGAGACCTCAGATTGTTCCTACGCCGACACCGACGCCAGCTCCGCCGGCCGTGCCCTATTGCGCTGCCGGGCAGGAGCCGGCATTCGTATTCGGTTTCGCCTTTCTGAAATCGCTGCTGGGCGACACCATGGGAGACCCGCTGGAGTGCGAGCACGCCAATCCCGAAAATGGCGACACTTTGCAGCAAACCACGACCGGTCTGTCGTTCTACCGAAAAAGCACCAACACGCCGACGTTCACAGACGGCTGGAATCATTGGGCGTGGACTGTCGATGGACTGGTTACGTGGACGGGCCACGCGATAGACCCGCCGTGATGGTGACCGCATTCGAGTAGTCCGCGGATTGCCGGGACGGCGAGCTTTCGACCTGATTCATAAGCGGGCAAGCAGCACAGCGCCGTAACCCGGCGATCAGTATGCGCTCCTCACTCGACCAGCGTCCGAAATGGAATCTGGCGCCGCACGATCATACGCATGGCGGCCGATGGGTTGTCGAATCCATGGGAGTGGATTTAGCTAAAGATCGAGCGCCAGACGGAGGCCGGTCTCTATCCGCACAAGCAGTCGCGCCGGCGCCTGGCCAGCCTTTTCGACGAGGTGGTCACGATCCAACGTCACGACCTGAGACACGTTGGCCACCGAGTCCCTCGGAAGCCCCACAGATTCGCCGGATACGAGGACGTTTCCAGGCGCGTTGAGCAGTCTCATATTCGTGGTAAGGACTACGGCAATAACGGTTGGGATACGACTTCGGTTGAAAGAGTCGGCCTGGACGATGACCACGGGCCGCCTGAACCCCGGCTCCGAACCTCGCGGATCGGCCAGATCGGCCCACCAGACCTCACCCCGGTGGACTACCACACGTCAGTTGAGACGCTGCGCCCCTGGGCTCGCCCTATATCGGGATTAAGCCGGCTCGACTCCTCACGATAGACCTCGTTCAGGAGTGCCGTTACGTCTTCGTCGCGGTGCTTGGCGAGGTACTCTGCGACGGCGGTCGCGTAAAGCTCACTTCGAGACACGCCCATCTCGACGGCAAGCTTATCGGCAGACTGAAACAGATCGTCGGGTAACGATATTGCCGTTTTCATACCACTACCATACTTCAGTATGACGATGGGAGGAAATCGTTTGCAATGGTCCAAGACATGCGAGATAGCGCCCCGTATGATTGCCCTTGTCAGCCGCGCTCGCCATTGGTAGAGGCCGCATACGGCAGTCGCGCGGCAATGGAGATTGGGCGCGCGAATCGAGCATGGCAAGATATGCCGGCTCGGGCAACGGCGGGCGAGATTCCCCGGGTGGTCTCGGAATCACGTTGCGGGAACGCCGAACCGCAAGCGATGGAGCGCAGCTTTTGCCGAAGTTCCTAGACGGAGTAGTCGTCCTCGACTTCAGCAGGGTGCTGGCGGGGCCATTCTGCACGATGACGCTCGCCGACCTGGGCGCGCGGGTGATCAAAGTCGAACCGCCCGACGGCGACGAGGCTCGCGGGATGGGGCCCTTCGTCGACGGCAACAGCCTGTACTTCGCCAGCATCAATCGAAGCAAAGAAAGCGTCGTCATCAACCTGAAAACAGCCGACGGCGTCGAGCTGGCGCGTCGCCTTTGCGAGAAATGCGACGTTCTGGTCGAAAACTACCGTCCGGGCACGATGGACAAGCTCGGCCTCGGCTACGACCGGATACGAAAGCTCAAGCCATCCATCATCTATGCCTCGTTGTCGGGGTTCGGGCATAGCGGACCGTACAGGGACCGCGGCGCCTACGACGTGATAATCCAGGCGATGAGCGGGCTGATGAGCGTAACCGGCGGCGACGGGGGCCAGCCCACGCGCGTCGGCGCGTCCATCGGGGATCTGATCCCGGCTCTGTACACAACCACCGCGATCCTGGCCGCGCTGAACGTCCGCGACCGCGAGGGCGGGTGTCACCTCGACATCGGCATGATGGATTGCGTCGTCTCGGTGATGGAAAACGCGTTGTCCAGATACTGGGTAACCGGAGAAGACCCGCGGC
Organism: Chloroflexota bacterium; assembly: GCA_965218195.1. Taxonomy (GTDB): domain Bacteria; phylum Chloroflexota; class UBA11872; order UBA11872; family VXNJ01; genus JAPOVO01. Next base: position 1,729,638 of record OZ244593.1, on the reverse strand, counting down.
CGCTCGGCAACCGGCATCCGGCCATAACGCCGTTCAGCTCGTTTGCGGTGGACGACGGGGAAATAGTCATCGCCTGTGGAAACGACGTTCTCTGGACGAAGCTGTGCGACGCACTGGGGGCATCCGATCTGGCGCGCGATCCCCGGTTCGCCAGCAACTCGCTGCGAACGCAAAACGTCGCGGACCTCACTAAGCAGCTCGAGGTTGCGCTGGCCGGCCGCAAAACGTCCGAATGCCTTCAATTACTATCGGACGCCGGTATTCCATGCGCGAAGATCAACTCAACCTCCGATCTGATGAGCGACCCCAACCTGCGCGCCAGAAACATGATCGTTGAAATCGATCAGCCGGGCATCGGCGCGATGCCCGTGCCCGGAACGCCCATAAAATCGCACCGCTTTGACGACGACGTTGGCAATCCGGCTCCTCGACTCGGCGCTAATACGCGGGAAGTGTTGAGCGAGCTGCTGGATATCGATACCGAGGAGATTGCCCGTCTGGAGCGCGCGGGAGCCATCGGCCGAACCGCGGCGGAGGGCTGACAATCGCGCCGGGGGGTGGGGCGGAGCGGGGAGCCGCCGGAATCTGGCATCCTCGGAGAGAATCAGGGGCATTTGCTAATCAGTAAGACGGGGCGGCGATAAGGGGGAACGATGGCCAGAACAGTCCACGAACTCGAGCAAGACGTGTATTACTTCACCTACGGCCCCCACCCGCCCATGGCAACGATCGCCGCGGGCGACTCCGTGCGCGCGAAAACCGTCGACGCGATGGGCTGGGACGACGAGGGCAATCCGCTGCCGCCCGAAAAAATGCAGAGCGACGGAAAGACCGAGTTCCTGGCCAACAATCCGCAAGTCGGGCCGGTGTTCGTCGAAGGCGCGGAACCCGGCGACATGCTCGCCGTGAAAATCGACGATATTCAGGTGACGCGCGGCTGGGCTTGGTCGCGCTTCATCCCCGGATTCGGCGTACTCGGAGTCGAGGGCGAAGTCACAGGGCCGACCGGCCTGAACCCGCCGTTGCCCGAAATGGAGTTCCGCTGGACTTACAACGACGACCTGACCGAAGCGTCGATCGATCTGCCGTCAAGCCGGCTGGGACGCGCCACCATTCCATTGCACCCGTTTCTGGGCTGTATCGGCGTGTGCCCGAGGTTTGGCGAGACGATCGATTCGCTCACGCCGGCCAATCACGGCGCCAACATGGACTGCATCGAGACCGCGGCGGGGACCACCGTCTATCTGCCCGTCTTCGTCCCCGGCGCGTTGCTGTTCTTTGGCGACGGTCACGCGGCGCAGGGAGACGGCGAGGCCTGCGGGGTGGCTCTCGAAACTCCCACTGTCACCGAACTCACCGTAGAGGTCGTAAAGGACTACGCCATATCCTGGCCTAGGTTCGAAAACGAGGACTACATAATGACTGTCGGAAACACCCGGCCGCTGATCGACGCGGTGAGGATCGCAAAGACGGAGATGGTTCTCTGGCTGGAACGCGATTACGGGTTCGATCGATGGGAGGCGTTTCAGCTTCTGTCGCAAGTGGGGCGGATTCGGGTGGGAAACGTCGTCGACCCCAAGTACACGATAGTGGTCAAGTTTCCGAAGAGCCAGCTTCCTGGGGCATAGAGTCGGGGTTGCCTGTCCTTTTGCCCGTCGGTTGGATTGGTAGGGGCGGCGCCAGTGATGATTCCCGGACTCCAGTTCCCCGCTCGCTTGGGGACATGCTTCGCGGGAATGGCATTGAAAAGAGGTGCTGCTTTGGGCTGTGGATTCCCGCTTGCGCGGGAATGCCCCCTCCGACAAACTCAGGGCGCACGGAGTGGCGAGGCGTTTTCTTCCGGGCGTGGTGAGTCCCTCGACTTCGCTCGGGACGGGCTCTGTCGAACGATGACCGCGCAACAAAGCCGATCCATTCGCGCCTGAACACTGTAGGGGCGGTTCGCGAACCGCCCCTATTTTCGCGGCAACATGCCTGGCGGCGACGACAACGGAATAAGTAGAAAAGGCCATATTTTCAAAAATATTTGAAAATATTTGAAAATTACCCTGTGAACTTTAAAAAACGGGTAATTTGACGATGGGGTAAACGGGATGTATGGGGTCCCCACGTTCGCTCGATGTCTGGCTCCTTAGCTATTTGCGCCAGGGCTATCATCGGCTGATCCCGTACGACCAGGGGAGAGAGCGGTTCGCGAACCGCCTGAATGATGGGGTCTGGGTTCCCGTTTTCACGGGAATGACGGTTTGCGGCGTGCGCCCTTCGACCCTTCGACAAGCTCAGGGCGGGCAGGCTCAGGGTGAACGGAGTGATGAGCCCGTAAGTGCGTGATGGACCGTTGTCTCCCGTGCGTGGTGAGCCTGTCGGTGCATGGTGAGCCCTTCGACTTCGTTCAGAACAGGCTCTGTCGAACCATAACCGCGCAATGAAGCCGATCCATTCGCGCCCAAACCCTGTTGGGGCGGCTCGCGAACCGCCCTTACTTTCGCGGGAACATGCTTTGCGGGGACGACGAAATTAAGTAGAAAACGCCGCATTTTCTGAAAATTACCCTGTCAAAATTGAAAAAAAGATTCCGTTTTGACGATGCGGTAAACGTGTTGTACGCGGGGGCGTTGCTGTTGTTTGATTTCTTGCTCTTGGACTATGTGTCTGAAGGCTCTGATTGGTTGGTCGGGCAAAGCTGCGAAGCGAGGGCGGGTTCGAAACCCGCCCCTACGAATGAGGGCCGGGGCGATTGGTGGATTCCCGCGTATTGCGCGAAGCCAATCGCGACGGACTTCCACTCGACGAAACCCGCGGCGGCGCGGCACACCGCGACAGCAACGGACGGAAACCACTACCTTTGAAGGATCACCGCTGGAATCCCTGCGGGATCGGGTTATTCTTCCCGACGAACGTTTCGAGAACTCCGGTCATGGTTTGCTCTAATATTCAAGCGAATTCGTCTGATCGACTCGAAGGATTGGGATTCTGACCAGATACCATCCGCCGGTTGGAGGCTATAAGCACAGACACGCGCGCCGCTCTAGCTCTCCAGGTCTGGGACGCCGAACCAGCGGGACTCGCGAGCGTTGAGCTCTAAAGAGCTAATCCTGGGAGCCGCTATCTGGGGCGCCGGCCCCCAATCCACATGGCATCTAACAGCCTATTCCGCCAATCCCCACTCCAATATCGTCGCTATCGGCAGCCGGACCGAAGCCTCGGCAATCGCCAAGCGCGCAATGTTCGGTGCGGACTGTCCGATTTACACCGACTACGAAGAGTTTCTCAGCGACGGAAATATCGATCTCGTTTCAATCTGCACTCCGGCTGAACGTCACGCCGGGGAAGCCGTGCTCGCGGCTCAGGCCGGAAAACACGTGCTGATTGAAACTCCCGTAGCCGTGAATTTCGAGGAACTCCACAGCCTCAAGCAGGTGGTTGACCGAGCGGGTGTGAAAACAGTTGTCAGTTTCGTGCTGCGCTGGCACGAAATGTTCGTCAACGCCAAGACGCTCGTCGATTCGGGCGCGCTGGGAGAGGTCTTTTACATTCAGGTCGATCACTGGAACACGCTCTTCCAGTGGGGGGTTGACGGCCCGTGGATATACCCCCAAACCGCCATGTTGCTGAGTGGAAGTCACGCTGTCGACATGGCGCGTTACCTCCTGGGCGCCGACGTCACGTCGGTAACGGCGGCGGGCTTCGACGTCCACCCCGCAAATCCAGCCACTGCAAACACGGTCACCCTCCTGGAATTCGACAACAGGGCCATCGGCAAGGTCTCGTGCATCACGGAAGGACGCAGACCATATACGTTCAACGTCGATATTTTCGGGACGGAAGGAACGTTTAGCAACGGCCGCCTCTACACGGCGCTGACGCCGAAACAGAACGACTGGATCGTCGTCCCATCCGCCCCCTTGAGGAGCGACCGCGTGGCGGAGCCGCCGATGGGTCAAGTCCATCACTTTGTGGACTGCGTTTTGCGAGACATCGAGTCGCATGTCAATCTCAACAATGCCGTAAACACCTATGAAGTCTGCCTCGCCGCGGAGATGTCGATGCGAACCGGGAATCCAAAGATCGAATTGCCTTATCGCGGTTAGCCGACGAAGCCAATAGGACTCCCTGGATTCACAAACGGACTCCCTGGATTCACAAACGGAGCGCAACTCCCCGTTGAGGTGTTGCCGCTGGACTGCAATACAAGCAGATCAGTGTTGAAGGACTGCCTTCAGATTGCCCGGCTACGCTCCGCGGGAGACTCAGGAAGACGCGGAGCGCGTGAACTTCAGGACCTTGCCCAGATAGTACGCCGTGACGTAGACGTTTCCGTCGTTGTCGACGGCGATGCCGCCCGGAAGGGCGAGCCGCCCCAGCGTGTCGCGGATCTCGAAAGAATCTTCGAACGCGCCGTCCGCGTTGAAGACATGAACACGGGCGTTCCCGAAATCGGCCACGTAAAGGTTGCCTTGAGCATCCAGCTCGACGTCACCTCGCGCCAACATGCGAAACACGCGATCAGGCGTCTCAGAGCCGAATATCTGAAACGCGGCCGATCCGTCCGCTCTGAACGTCTGGATGCGCCGGTTGAAAGTGTCGGCAACGTAGACGACGCCGTCGCTCGCCACGGCGATTCCGGTCGGAACGTGCAGGGTTGTGCCGGAGCTGCCGGTTATCGAAGGTAGCTGAGTCCCGGCGCCGTCGAAAATTCGAACTATCCCCTGTGCCGAGTGTGCCGAGAGTGAAACGAAAACGTTGCCGTCCGAGTCGGTTGAAATCCCGCCGACTGGAAGAGAAACGGCGATGTCGGGATAGTACAGCTGTCGCGCAGGCCAACTCCTCACGAATCCGCCCACGCCATCAAAGCGCTGAACGGTATTGCCTTTGACATCCAGGGCATAGACGTTTCCGGCGAAGTCAACGTCCAGATCGATCAACTCATCGAACTCGCCGTCGCCGGCTCCAGTTCCGCCCCAGGCGGCAACCGGCGAACCGCCGGCGTCAAACCTATGTATACGGCCGGTCAGCAAGTCGGCCACGTACACGTTGCCCGCCTGGTCGACGTCGATTCCGACGAGTCGGAGGAACTGCCCATCGCCCGATCCCAACTCTCCCCACTCGTCCGCCAGCCGATAATCAGCGCTGTCGGCGGCAGCTCCCGCGCTGGCGATGAGAAGAGTCAAACTCAGCACTATCAGCGCCGCGGCGCGGACAATGAGCCCGGGGCGGGGCCTGTGACGGTTGATTACCGAGAGCATTTCGTCAATACGAGTCACCTAAGGGTGGTCAACGATTCTGACCAACGGAGCGTTGGATTGGACAACGATTCTACCGCACGGACCCGACGCCCCGACGCCAACCGCGGAACGGCGTGCGGCGTACTGACATAGAATTCGCCCCGGTCGATACTCTCTCGGAGGGCAAGCAGCCAAGCATTGAAAACGTTCACGTTTGGAACGAGCCTGTCGCTGCCACATCCACGAGCGCGGGTTTTTGCGTTCTTTGCGGACGCGGCAAATCTCGAGCTCATTACGCCGGAGTGGCTGCGGTTTGATCTCGCCACGCCGACGCTGGTAGATATGAAGGTCGGTGCGCATATCGATTACCATCTCCGGTTTCGCGGCTTTCCCATCAAGTGGCGCAGCGAGATTCTGGTTTGGGAGCCACCGCATCGGTTTGTCGACAGCCAGACCAAAGGCCCTTACCGGAAGTGGGTCCACGAACACAACTTCGCCGAGCGGGAAGGCGGCACGATCGCGTCGGACCACGTGGAGTATGCCGTGCCGGGAGGCGCGCTGGTTAACGCGCTGTTCGTACGGCGTGACGTCGAACGTATCTTCGCCTACAGGCGACAAAGGCTCATCGAGCTTTTCGACAAATCCGCCGACGTAAAAGGGCGGGAGGCGTAAGCCCCTATCGAATATCGATTGGTTGGATATTCTCGAAGAGCTGTTTTTCAACGCCCATCGAATCTAGGCCTTTTTGTCGATCGATGGCGCGCAGAATAGTCCTTTTGGACGGTTCACCTAAAGGGAGCCGGTAACTTATTGTTCTTCCGTGGCGTGAAAGTGTCTCCACCAGCGCCAAGCCTTTCCGGGATGGTGCGTTGAGCTTACGAGGTCAATCGTGAACGACTTGGTCATTCAGACCGACAGGTTGACCAAGCGCTATGGCCGCATTCTCGCGGTGGACAGGCTCTCGCTCGAAGTGCCCCGCGGCCATGTCTTTGGGCTGCTTGGGCCGAACGGATCGGGCAAGACCACGGCCATGAGCATGTTGCTCGGTCTGGTCAGGCCGACCTCGGGCAGCTTCAGCCTGCTCGGCTCCAGCACACGGCACACCGAAGCGCTTCATCGCGTCGGCGCGATTGTTGAATCTCCGTCGTTCTACCCCTACCTCTCGGGACGCGCGAACCTCGGCTACTTCCAGGGCATATCGGGAGGGGGGCCCCGCCGGGAGGTGGACGACCTGCTGGAGCGAGTCGGGCTGGCGGACCGCGCGGACGACCGCTTCCGCACCTACTCCCTCGGCATGAAGCAGCGGCTTGGACTGGCCTACACGCTTCTCGGCAATCCCGAGGTGCTGCTTCTGGACGAGCCGACCAACGGCATGGACCCGGCGGGCATGGCGGAGATACGGGAGCTGATTCGAAGCCTCGGGACCGACGGCCGGACCGTGCTGCTGTCCAGCCACCTGCTCCATGAGGTTGAGCAGGTGTGTGACAGCGTGGCGATCCTCTCCCACGGCAGACTAATCGCCCAGGGCGCCGTCGCGGACCTGCTGCGACTGCAAGAGCAGGTTCGCCTGCGTACGTCCGACGATGAAAAGGCGGTCGAAATACTCACGAGACTGGATTGGGTAGAGGGCGTCGAGACTCGGGACGGTTGGCTGGTGGTAACGGTGGCGCATGAGCGCTCGTCGGAGCTGACCGCTTCATTGAGCAGGTCGGAGGTCTACGTTTCCGAGATGACGCCCCTGCAGCTATCCCTGGAGCAGTATTTCCTGGACGTTACCGGCGAAAGCGGAGCCAAGTCTGAATGATCACCCACGTGCTCCACCTCACCAAGTGGGAATGGTACAAGCTGCGACGCCGTCGTATGCCCTGGATTCTGCTGGCGATCGCGGTGATCATTCCCCAGATCGCCTTTTGGAGCGGCTACGCGTTTTATCAAAGCGGCGCAATGCTCCAGCAATCGAGCTTTAGCGTGACAGACACCCAAAACGGGCAGACGGTCGATATTACGGTGACATGCCGGGATATCGAGGCGGGAATTCTACCTCCCGAGATCGAGGACTTCAGCGAAGAGCGCCGAAGCCAGCTTCTCGAAGAAATCTCGAGATTCGAAGCCGAGTCCTGTGAAGCTGCAATAGAAACCAAAAGGGAGCTGCGTGAAGCTCTGGTGCTCCCGATCAGCATTGGCTTGAGCCTGGGACTCGCCCACAGTCTCGGCATCATCCTCATCATGGTCTTGGCCTCTTCGACCATAGGGATCGAATACGGCCTGGGAACCTTGCGCACGACGCTCGCCAAGGGTGTGGGGCGCTGGCAGCTCATCGCGTCGAAAGCCCTCTTGCTGGCGCTGCTTAGCGCCGCCGCGCTGCTGGTCGTTTCCATCACCATCGCCATTAGCTCGATCGGCGCGGCGCTCACGTTGCAAGACGCGACGGGAGCCGCCAGCTCCGGCGGGTGGTCCGAAGTTGCCATAGCGTACGGCAAGACGATCTACGGACTTCTCCCCTACGTGGCGCTGGCGATGTTCTTCGCGGTGTTGACCTCATCGTCCGGTGTCGGCACGGCAATCGTTCTGGGTTACTACTTCGCCGAGCAGATAGTTGTCGCCCTTCTGTTCAACTTCGACTGGTTCGAGAAAGTTGCCGACTTTATCCTAGGACGCGCCGTTGATGGATGGCTGAGTGGTGAAGGGGGGCTCTCGGTTCAATTAGGGCCGGCGCTCGGCGAATTGCCCGACGCGCTTCACGGCTCTCTGGTCATGCTGGGATACATCGTCATACTCGGCGCATTGACCTTCTGGCTGTTCCAGCGCAGGGACATCGCCGGGGCCAAGGGCGACTAGCGGTCTCCCAAGTCGAGTCGCGGACAATTCAGCTCTCGATACCTGTGCGCCGGCCCGGCGGAGAGGGACTCAAGCTCAATGCGGCCCGCTGAAGGCGAGTTGAACGGCGCTCGCGGAACTGACCATCAGATGGTCCTGATCCACACCACTCGCTCACGAGCCGGTGACCGGCGCCCCCGGCAGATGTGTTATCGCTAACAGCGGAGAGAGACAAACTCAGCACTCATAGCGCCGCGACCCGAGCGTCCGAACCAGGACGACGCCCGGTAGCGACTCCGCGACCGCGGGTGGCTTTCACGACCCGATGGGGCAAGCTACTAATTCATCGTACGAAGTGCGGGCAGAGCGGCGTCGATAATAAACTTTAGTAATTAAGTATCTGCTACAATGCTAATTAAGGATAGCGACTATTCAGGAGCGGCGGGAGGCCAAATGGACGACACTTTGCGAGACATCGCCACCGAGCGACCGGCCATCCGGCATCCTGACGAGGTGAAAGCCGCCCGCCGCCGCCTGCAATCAGACGAGGTTTACCTGGCTCTGGCCGAGACGTTTCGCGCGCTCGCCGACAGCACGAGGGCGAAAATCGTAAGCCTGCTGATGCGCAACGAGATGTGCGTTACCGATCTTGCCGCGGTTGTCGGCGTTACCGAGTCGGCCGTTTCGCAGCACCTTCGAATCCTGCGCGGCCAGTCGCTCGTACGCCATCGCAGGGACGGCCAGCACGTTTTCTACGTGCTGATCGACGAGCATATCGAGCATATTGTCGGGACCACGCTTGCGCATCTGAGCCACAGCGTCGAGCTGGACGCGCCTCCCGTCATCCCAGGCGACTAGACGAGTCCCGTGAATTCCAAGCGAATCACCTCGATAGTCAACGACCTGGGCTATTGGGCAACAAAGCGCGGATCTCGCGCAAATCCAAAAGCTCGTGAACAAGGAATACGGCGGTTTCTTACTGACCGCGAGCGCGCGCCCATGGCTGTCGCGGCGGCGCTTCTCGCCGTCGGGGCGGCCCTGGCGTTGACAACCTTGCCGGAGTGGCTCTGGCGGGCGCCACTCACCGTCGCCATAGCCGTGGGCGGGTATCCGATCGCCCGCCGCGGAATTCGCGCTATTCGGAGCAGCCGGTCGCTCGATATCAACGTTTTGATGAGCGTTGCCGTTTTGGGCGCGATGGCGATCGATCAGTGGATCGAGGCGGCGGCCGTGGTTGTCTTGTTTTCGATCGGTGAGACCCTCGAGGAATACGGTCTGGAGCGCGCCCGCGGTTCAATCAGATCGCTGCTGAATCAAGCCCCCGCAAAGGCCAGGATCATGCGGGATGGCCGCGAACACGTGATCCGGGCCACAGAGGTGATGGCCGGAAATCGCATCGCGGTGCTGCCGGGTGAGAGATTCCCCGCCGATGGCCGCGTTACAAGCGGCTCCACCACGGTCGACGAGTCGCCTGTAACCGGGGAGTCACGACCGGCTTCCAAGACGCCCGGCGACAGCGTCTTTGCCGGCACGGTCAATCAATCGGGATTCGTCGAAATGATCGCGGAAAGGCCCGGTACCGATACGGCGATTTCACGGATTATCTCGATGGTCGAGGAGGCGCAGGCCCAGCGGGCGCCGATGCAGCGGTTCATCGATCGATTTGCCCGTATCTATACCCCCAGCGTAGTCGCGGTTGCCGTGCTGGTTGCGCTGCTTCCGCCGCTGGCTTTCGCGCAACCTTTTGAGGAATGGCTGCTAAGGGCGCTCGTCTTGCTCGTCGTCGCCTGCCCGTGCGCGCTGGTGATATCCACACCGGTGGCAATCGCGGCCGCCCTGTCCAACGCCCACGCGCACGGCATTCTCATCAAGGGCGGGGCATTTCTCGAAGCGCTTGGGCGAGTGCGGACGATAGCTTTCGACAAGACCGGCACGTTGACCAAAGGATCGTCGACCGTGGCGGAAGTGGCGGCTTACGGCAGTTTCGGCAAGCGCGACGTACTACGCTACGCCGCCGCGCTGGAGCGCCGTTCGGAGCATCCCGTGGCCAGGGCGATCAGGCGCTCGGCAGTTTCCGCGGTCGGAGACGCGCCGCTGCCCAAACCGGAAGGCCTCGAAATGTCGTCGGGACTCGGAATCAGCGCCCGCGTCGACAATCGATGTCTGGCCCTCGGAAGTCTGGAGTTCGCCGCCGGACTGGGAGTCGATATCAGTCTGGCTGAAGACGATATAGAGCGGCTCGCGGCCCTGGGACAAACCCCGATAGTACTGTCCTGCGACGGCCAGATCGTCGGAGTCGTGGGCATCGCCGACGATCCCCGCGAGGACGCGGCTCCCACGCTGCGCGCCCTCCGAAGGCTTGGCATCGAACGGCTGATGATGCTCTCCGGCGACCGCGAGTTAACCTCCCGCGCGGCCGCGTCGAGTCTGGCGTTGACAGACGTTTACGCGGAGCTTTTGCCGGAAGACAAGGTTGCCCAAATCAAAACCCTCAGCCGCTCCGCCGGTCCGGCGGCTATGGTCGGCGACGGCATAAACGACGCGCCCGCGCTCGCGGCGGCCGACGTGGGCATCGCCATGGGAGCCGGTACCGACGCGGCTTTCGAAGCCGCGGACGTAGCGCTTACGAGCAATCACCTTTGCCAGCTTCCGGATCTCATCGCGCTTGGCCGAAGAACGGTGAAGATCGTGCGTTTCAACACGGCGCTTGCGCTTGCAAGCAAGGCGATTGTGGTCGCAATCGCCGCCGCGGGGTACAGCTCGCTCTCGATGGCCATACTCGCCGACGTGGGCGCAACGCTTGCGGTCACCTTCATAAGTCTGGGGCTGTTACGCCGCCAGTGGCTCGACAAGCACGACCCGGAATTCCATCCGCGAACGCTGGAAGCTCACGCCTCGCCGATTCGGTAACCGCCCGCGACGAATTGTTCGAGCGACCGTCGCCAGCAGCCTGCGGGTAGAGACCGCTCACCGCGCCATAACAAGTGGCGCGAGGCGGGCGCAGTCGGGAGCCGTGATTGCGGGGCTATTCCTCCGGCCAGCCCTCGGGGATTTCGTTGGCGTCGAGAGCGGCCTGAATAGCTGCGGCCGCGTCTTCGGTCACCCATTGCCCCCAAACGCTGGCATTCCCGTTCAGCCACCAGAGTGCGGCGTCCTTGGCGCTGGCATCGGGATTCTCTTGCAGCCAGACGGCAACACTTTGGTAAACCTCGATACTGAAGCTCCAGGCTCGCAACATTTCGACGACATCGGGCGCATCGGTCATGACGCTGGGGTGCACCGCGATCAGGATAGTGGCGTCCTCGTAGGCGCAAGCCTTGGTAGTAAACCAGCATTCATCGCTGTATGGAGGTTCTTCGAGCCGGACCAGATCAAGCACCAAAGCCGGGTCGTTAGTGCCCCACTGGTAACCGATCCAGGGTTCCTGCCTCTCATAAGCGCCGTACAGATCGGCGTTCAGCGCCGCGCCGTCACCGGGATGGACGACGTCCACGTGTTCGGACAGACCGTAAGCTATGACCTGGGCGGCGTTGACCTCTTCACAGGACCAGCCGATGACGCAGGACACCAAACGCGCCTTGCCGCCGGTTTCCGCAGTCTGAAATAGCTCCCTGAACCGCTCGTCTTTCAGGTCTTCGACACTATCCAGCTCCGGATATTGTTCCTGGAGATATGCCGGGATAACGAACGCCGACTGCCAGTCTTTGCCCAGGCTCAAGCCTATAGAAACCACCTCGCCCGCGATCAAGGCTTCATTCCAGGCTTCATCCTGGTTGGGCAGCCATATCTCCAGCGTGATGTGGCTGTCGCCGCGGCGAAGCCCCTGGAAAAGGGGGAGAGTGCCGCCAAACACCACGTCGGTGGGATAGCCGTAGCCTTTCTCGACGATGTACTGAGCGATGCGATTCTGTATCTGAGCGCTGCTCCAGTTCAGATCGCTAAAGATGAGAGTTCCTTTGGAGGATTCCGCAGCCTCGGGCTCGTCCTCCGCGCACGCGGCGAGGGCGATGACGCCAACTAGCAACGCCAGCGCCAACAAGACGAGCCTGTATCTGACTATCAGGTCGATTCTCTGGAATCGAAAACGGTTAGCGGCCGGTGATCGGAAAATCTCCATGCGAGACAGCCCCCTCGTCGCGCATAATCGCGGAGGATCAACGATGTCAATATGGTAGCAAGTTGCGCGACCGGCAGTTGCCGCCGTTTAGCCCGGCAAACCCTGCCGCGGCTGCGGTTGCTATCCCACTCTCAGCGATTCCCGCCCGCCGCGCGACACCGATTGCGTAAGGCGGTCGATGATGATGGCGAGAAATACGATTGCCAGCCCGGCTATCGCCCCGTTGCCCGGCTGGTTCTTCTGGAGCGCGCGCAGCACGTTGTCGCCCAAACCGCCCGCCGCCACCATGCTGGCGATGGTGACCATCGCGAGAGCCATCAGCGTGGTCTGGTTGACGCCGGCCATTATCGTGGGCAAGGCCATGGGAATTTGGACCTTGGCGAGTATCTGCAGCGGCGACGCCCCAAAAGATCGGACGGCTTCAATGGTTTCGGAAGGCACCTGCCGAATTCCCAAATTCGTCAGCCGGATCACCGGCGGCAGTGCATAGATGATGGTTGCGAAGATACCGGCCGGTTTCCCCAGACCGAAGAATAGGATGCCCGGCAGCAGGTACACGAAGCTGGGCATGGTCTGCATACCATCCAGAATGGGCCGTATCAGCTTGTCGACCATCTCATTGCGGGAGGCCAGCACGCCCAGAGGAAGACCGAGCAACACCGAAACCGCCACCGCCACCGCCATTAGCGCGATAGTGTCGATGGTGTTTTCCCAAAGGCCCATGAAGCCTATGAAGAGCAGTGCGAGCCCTGTGAAGGTCAGAAGCCCCCAACGCCCCACGCCAAAGGACAAGAGGACAAGACCCACCACGACCGCCGGCCAGGGCGTCCATTTGAGCACATCCTCGATACGAACGAGCACAATGGTCACCGCCGTGCTCAGGCCATCAAATAGCCAGCTGCCTTCTTGCGTCACCCAGTCGACCGCGTCGTCGATAGCGCCGCCGGTTGCCTCCCGCACCGTCTTTTCCAGTGTTATTACACCGCCGCTGGATGTCTTGACTTCGGAGCGGGAAACCGTCGTGGGGAAATCCATCTCCGGGCCCCAAATGAGCAGGCTTGCGAGCAGCACGAGAACTGTCGCCGCCAACCCGGCCAGCCTAAGCGGGTGGGCTTGGAGCACGCGCACCGCCATGCGCGGCGACCGGGCCTCCCCGGTGGATTGCACACTCTCAGTTCGGGCCATGTTCAGGTCTCCTGACCTCTTGCGGCAATACCTTCAAGCAGAGCACTCTTGCGAATCTCGCCCAGCAAGCTCCCGTTGTTGCCGACCACCGCGATCGGATGTTCGGTCTGGGCCGCTATCGGGATAACATCTTCGATATAGGCTTCGGGTTTCGTCGTGATAGCCGGTTCGATCCGCGCTCCGTCCAGAGATTCTTTCTGCTGGGCGGCCAGAGCCTGGGCCTGGGCTTCCGTAAGAATCCCCCGCAGAGTGAAGTCGCGGCCTATCACGAACACCGCGTCAACGTCGTGACGCTGCATCTGATGCAGCGCCGTCCTGGGACCCTGCCGTTCGTAAACGACGGCGTCGGGCTCCCGCATGATGGCCTTGGCCTGAATGACTTTCGCCCGGGAGACGTCCTGCACGAATTCGCTCACGTAGCCGTCGGTCGGCAGGGTGACAATCTCCTCCGGCGAGCCTTCCTGAATGATCTGCCCATCACGCATGATTGCGATACGGTCGCCCAGCTTCAGGGCCTCGTCGAGGTCATGGGTGATGAAGACAATCGTCTTGTTGAGCTCGGTCTCGAGCGAGATAAGCTCGTCCTGCATCTCCCTCCGTATCAGGGGATCGAGGCCGCCGAAAGGCTCGTCCATAAGCAGCACGTCCGGATTGACCGCCAGCGCCCTCGCAAGTCCAACGCGCTGCTGCATGCCGCCGCTCATCTCTCTGGGGTAGTAGCTCTCCCAGCCTTTTAGTCCCACCGTCTCGATGGCTTCCGACGCCAATGCGTACCGCGTCCTCTTGTCCACACCCTGTATCTCGAGACCCAGCGACACGTTGTCGATCACGCAACGGTTGGGCAGAAGTCCGTAATGCTGAAATACCATCGCGACCTTCTGGCGGCGGAACTCGATTAGCCGGTCGGAGGGGTAGGTGAGAATGTCCTCGCCGTCAAAATATATTTCGCCTTGGGTGGCGTCGATAAGCCTTATCAGGCAGCGCACCAGGGTCGACTTACCGCTGCCGGAAAGCCCCATGACGACGAAAATCTCGCCCTTCGCAACGTCGAAGGACACGTCCCGCAGCGCGACCACAAGACCCAATTCTTCCTGGATCTCGTCCCGGCTCGTGGCGGCGTACTCGCGCCGAAGCGCCCGCTCCGGCTTGTCGCCGAATACCTTCCACAAACCCTTGACTTGTATCTGTGATCCTTGCGATGTCATGTCTCTATTGTCACCTATCGATTGGATGTTATGTCAAGTCACGGGAGGCGGACGCCATTGCGTGTAGTCGGGTTCCCGTTCGGCTTCCTCTATCAGCTCCAGGAGCCGTTTGCCCGACTCGACGGCCCCGTCCGCGGGCGCGACGTTGAAGGAGACGTGCAATTCGTCAACCTCGGCGTCGAGGGATTGAAGTATCGATACCAGCGCGGCGAGATCGTCGTCCGAGTACGAATATTCCGCGGCGTAGTCACCGCCAGGGCCAACCCTGTCCCAAACGCCGGGCGTCCTGCCGTGCAGCCGCACCGACCCGACTTCGGCCACGCTGACGTGCGCGGCGATTTTGGGAGCCAAATCGCCGGAATCGGGGAAGTCCGACGCGACCAGCGCGATCTCGAGATCGATCAGCCGTTCGAGCGTAGTTTCGAGACGGCCGGCGGGCTCCAGCCACGTTTCGTTTCGGAATTCGACCGCCAATCGCATCCCGTCGAATTCGGACCGGCAGCGCGAGAGGTAATCGAGGCCAGGACCGCCCGCCTCGAACCAGGGAGGGAACTGAAGGATTAGGAGACCGAGCGAGTCTGCTTCCATCAATGGTGAGATCGATTCTTTGAACTCGTCGAACAATACCTCGGGCGGCTCGACGGCGATGTCGGTCCAACTCAGCTTCGCATCGCCCGTGGAAGTCCCGGGACGTAGCTGATGCAGCGTCAGACCGCCGAAGGCGACCACGTCGAACGTGAAGCCGGGTTCAACCGACTCCGCCCACTCACGCACTCGACCGGCGTTTGGGATTCCCTGAAACGTGGTGGAGACTTCGACCAGCGGGAAATGCCGAGAGTAGTAGGCCAGCATGTCGGCGGCTCGAGTGCGCGGCGGGTAGAAGCTCTGCAAGCGGCTCCAGCCGCAAAGTCCAACCTTGAGGGCCTTCAAGCGTCCCGGACTCCAGGCTCAAAAACGAGACTCGGAGATTCTAGCCTTGCTCACCGGGCGGCTGGTCCTGATCACGTTGTCCGCGGAATGTGGAATAGCGACTGCGGCTCGGCTCGTTCGTCGTGCGGGTTGCGAGCGGGGCGGTCCGAGCTACAAGCGCTCTAGCGCGGATACGACGGCGAGATCGTCACGCGCCGGCACCGTCCGGGGATCGAGCAGCACCGCGCCGTCCTCAACCCTCGCGACGACAGGCGGGTCCGCCGAGCGCAAAGTCCGCGCCAGCGAGTCTGCCGAATTTCGGCCGGGGTCCAGCCGCAGCGCCCATGACGGCAGCGTCTCGCCCGGCAGCGAACCGCCGCCCACCGCCGACTTAACAGGCTTGACCTGCCAGCTCAAACGGCCCGGTACCGCCTTGCCCCACCTCCGGGCACGCTCTTGGATCGCCGACGCCGGAGCGGCGATCATCCGCCAGACCGGTATCTTCTCAACCGCCTCGCCTCGAAGATAGTGCAGCAACGTTGCGCGGAGCGCCGCGATGCACATTTTGTCGGGGCGCAGCGCGCGCGCCAGCGGGTGACTTGACACGGCGTCGACGAACTCCCGCCGCCCCACGATTATCCCCGCCTGCGGTCCGCCCAGAAGCTTGTCGCCCGAAAACGTCGTCAGCGCGGCGCCGTCGGCCACGCTCTGCTGGACGGTCGGCTCCCGTTCGAGACCAAACGGGGCCGTGTCGATAAGCGTGCCGCTTCCGAGGTCGTTCATGACCGGGACACCCTTGTCCCGTCCGGCTTCGCAGAGTTCACGCAAGCCGGCCTCTTCGGCGAATCCAACGATCTTGAAGTTGCTGCGATGCACCTTGAGGAACAGCGCGGTAGCGGGTCCGGCGGCGTTGGCGTAGTCGGAAACGCGGGTGCGATTGGTCGTGCCTACGTCGACCAGCACGGCGCCGCTTTTCGACAGGATTTCGGGAATCCGAAACGAGCCTCCGATCTCGACCGCCTCCCCCCGGCTGACGACTACCTCACGCCCTTCCGCCATCCCCGCGAGACACAGAAAGACGGCCGCGGCGTTGTTGTTGACGACGAGCGCCGCCTCGGCGCCCGTCAGTTCCCGCAGCGTTTCCTCGACATGAACGCGCCGCGAACCGCGCTTCCCCGCCTTAACGTTCAGCTCCAGGTCCGAGTACCCCATGGAGGCTGCGGCGACCGCCTCGATTGCTTCGTCCGAAAGCGGCGCCCTGCCGAGATTGGTGTGGATAATTATCCCAGTTGCGTTTACGGCTCCGCGAGGGGAATTCCGCAGCATCAGCCGGACCGCCGCCGCCACCGCCTCGGCAACCAGGGCCTCCGCGGGCGGCTCGGCCCCGCTCCCAATGGCGGAGCGCACTCGCGCGATCTCCTTGCGCGCCTCTCTGACGATGACCGGAGCGGGCAATGACGGATCGATTTCCGCCACCCGGGCCGCGATTGCGTCCACCGAGGGTATGGCCCGCCTCGGGTCGACCGCTACTCCATCCACCTCGAGTAAGCCTCAGGCGCCGAACTTGGCGAGTCTTCCCGCATACCCAAGCATTAGCGAGAAAGTCTGCCGCGCTGGAAACGATCCCAGTGCGCCCCCCGCGCAGGCGCGCTCAGTGAAGGCCGTAACAGCGTCCGGAATCATAGACTTGGCGAGGAGAGCGAACGGCACCGGATGCCACGAATGGGCGGCGAGGGTCGCCGGACTCGAGTGGTCTCCCGCCACCACCACGACTTCGGGATCGAGGTCCAGGATCGCCGGAATTGCGCGGTCGATCTCCTCCAGAGCTCCGACCTTTCCGTCGAAATCACCGTCCTCGCCGAACGAGTCTGTGTACTTGTAGTGGAAGAAGAAGTAGTCGAAGTCATCCCACCTCTGCCGGAGCGTCGAAATCTGGCCGTCGAGCGTATCGCCCGTTTCCAGCACGGTCATCCCGGCCGCAGTGGCCAGCCCCTTGTACATCGGATACGACGCGACGCACGCCGGTCTGACGCTGTACAGATCCGAGATCGGCTCCAGGTCGGGAAGCCCCGCGTAGCCGCGCATAAGGATGAAATTGGCTCGCTCTCTCCCGCCGATCCGCTCGGTTACTTGCGAGAGATAGTCGCGCAAGTATTCACTCGTCAGCTCGGCTTCGGGGTCCAGCGCGTCCGGCGGCAGCGGCGGGACGCCGGTTCTCTGCGGGTCGGTCTCCTGGACTTGAGTGCTCAACCCCTCGGCGTGGAGCACGACGACAGCTCGATGCTGGCTCTCGGTCGCCAGGTCGAACGCCACGCCATCCAGCTCGATATCCGTCAATCCGGCGACAAGCTCCGCATTCAATTCCGTGGGGATGCGCCCGGCCCGGCGATCGGAAATGTTTCCCGCCGAATCGAGGGTGCAAAAGTTGATCCTGATCGCCACGTCTTCCGGAGCGAGCGGCAAGCCTATGCCGAGCGCCGAAAGCGCGCCCCTGCCTATGTTGCTGGCGACGGGATCGTAGCCAAACAGCGACAGATGTCCCGGGCCGCTGCCGGGGGTAATTCCCAGGGCGACCGGAATACTAAGTCCGGTCATTCCTTTCGCCGCGAGACGGTCCAGGTTGGGCACGCTGGCCGTCTCAAGCTCGCTCAATCCAGTGTCGGGATGGGGCAGGCCGCCAAGTCCATCGATGACGACCAGGACCATTTTCTGATCGCCTGCCTGAGCAAGACCCTGTAGAACCTGCTGTGAGAGCACCGTTAGCTCGCTCCGATCAAATCAGAACTATAGAGCTTGTGAGTGCGACTTCCACGCCTCCGGCATAGCTCGCGGGAGCGCGCGCTAGCGACCGGTCCACGGTCGAGGAGCATTCGGCCAAATCTGGAAAGTCGAAGCTGCTAACCCCCGACTATCTCCTCGAATTCCGCCTCGTCGAAGGCTCGCATAGTGCTCGTCCGCACGTAGCCATGCGCCGCCGTACTCACAAGCAACTTTGCCAGGCTGACGTCGTCTGGCATATCGATCATGCTGACCGCGTCATATTGCCCCAGCGTCAGATGAAAGCTCTCGAGCTTCCCGCCCGCTTCTTCAACGGCGTCACCCACCGCTTTGATGCGTTGCGGCGATTCATCCATACTGGATATGCCCTTTTCCGTGTAATTCAAAAGAATCAAGTACTTAGGCACGTTTATTCCCTCCCACCTCGAATGTGTCCCACCAACTCTACTAAAGGATACGCTCGGCCCCGGTTGTTTCGTAGATCCGGCGACGCTGCCGGCGCGACCGGCTCCGCCTAAATAGAGGGTGGCACTGAGAAGTACACGTTTGGGGCAACGCCCCCACGGATACCGCGAACTGCTCGTCTTCTTTCTTCCGCTGGCCGCCGCTTCTCTCATTCAAGGGTTTCGCAGTCCGATACTCGACGCCGGAATGTCGCGAGGCAACTTCCCCATCGAGTCTTTGGCCGCGTTCGCCGTCATTTCCAGCGTGATGATGATGCTCGGCACCTCCGCGAATTCGCTTCAGAGTCTGTTCCTCGTCTTTGTGCGGGGAAAGGGCTCGTACCATCGGATTCGGAGGTTCTCGATCTGGTTCGGAATCGCCGTTCTAGCCCTGGGAGCCGTGCTAACGCTTCCCGGCATCGGCGACTTCATATTCCTCGAGGCGATGGGAGCGCCGCCCGAGATAAACGAGTTTCTGAAACCCGCCCTGCGAATCATGCTGCTGTATCCGGTGGCAATGATCGCCCGAGCGTTCTTTCAATCGATTCTGGTGCTCGAGAGAAAGACCAGGTCGGTTTGGCTGGCTTCGACTGTTGGAATCGTGGCGCTGTTCGCGATCTCGTTCGGAGTCTCGCCGTTCGTCTCGATTCGGGCCAGCACCGTCGCATCGCTGGCTCAAGTGCTGGTGGCGGGCGTCGAGGCGGTCGTGCTCTGGCTGGTGGCCAGACGGACACTCGCGGACAATCCGCTTCAGGACGATTCCGACGCCGCGCCGGTTGCCAGCACCGGTCGAATCCTGCAATTCCTTTGGCCGCTGCTGATAACCCAGATGTTCATGGCCGGCACTACGCCGCTCGTCTCCGCGGGGATCTTGCGGCTCGACGACGGCGAGATTGCGCTGGCGGGCTATCGAGTCGCCTGGAGTCTTGCAGTTATCGGATTCGGCGCGATAGTGATGTTGAGACAGACTACCCTGGTCATGTCGAGGGACCCAGCCGACCATACGCGCGGTCGAATCTTCTCGGTCGCGACGGGCGTGACGGTTACGTCGCTGCTGCTTCTGGTATCCGCCGGCCCGGCGGGTAACTTCGTTTTGAACACCTTGATCGGCTCGCCGCCCGAAGTATCCGCCGTGGCGCTGCCGGCGTGGCGGATCATGGCGTTTCTTCCGTTCCTCGCGTCGCTCAGACAGTTTTACACGAGCGTTCTTCTCAACCAAGGAAAGTCGAGATTAGCAAGCGTCGGATCATTGATTCGGGTGGCGGCGGTCGCGGTGGCTATCTTCTATTTCGCCCCGGGCATCGCCATCGCGGGCGCCACTCTGGGAGCGCTGGCGAGGGTTGGCGGCGGCGTTATCGAAACAGTCATAGCAAGCGTGATCGGCCATAGAGATTTTGGGAAGGCTCCCATGTCGAGAAGTCCCAACCGCTGAGTTGAGACGTTAAAGCCGAGGCGCTGACTCCGCACGAGTTTCGCAAGCGCCGCGCGGGGATGACGCCTAATTCGAAGAAGCAATATCGATTGGACTGAACACCTCGGGAAAGGCCCGGGAGCTATGGCAGGCTGGACGGACGGCTCTCGAGTTGATCCGGTCGAGGCAACCCCCTTTAGACCATGATTGGGAGAAGTAGCGGCCATACCCGGCATGGCCCGCACCTGGGCTGCCAGAGGGCTGTGATGTCCAATCTCCCACAGGCGCACACCAACCCGTCTGGGTGGAGCGATATCATCGGTCCGGCTCCCTATTCCAAAAAGTGATGCGCGCGCGTGAAAGTCGCAATCGCGCTGGGCGGCGAGCTGATCGCTGGACCCAGGATAAAAGCGGCGCTCGACAGGGCGGACATCGTCATTGCCGCCGACGGAGGCGCCGCGAGCCTCGAACGTATCGGCTTCGCTCCGGATGTATTGGTGGGCGACCTCGACTCGATCCCCGATAGCCGCCTCGAAGAGCTGCGTCGCACGGTCCCGGAAATACGGCGGTATCCGACGCGGAAGGATGCGACCGACGCCGAACTCGCGCTTGGCGAGGCTCTCGCCAGGGGCGCAACGGAAATCACCGTCGTCGGGGCGTTCGGCGGACCGCGCGTAGATCACGAACTGGCTAACGTCCTGCTGCTTGCCGCCCCGTCGATTCGGGACCGCGAGATCCGGTTGCTAACCGAGTTATGCGAGGCGTGGGCGGTCTGTAACTCCGAAAGAGTCTTCACCGCGGAGCCCGGCGACACGGTCTCGCTGCTGCCGGTCGGCGACACCGTCGCCGGCGTCACCACGGACGGCCTCGAATGGAATCTAGACCAAGCCGCGCTGACGCTGGGCAGCACCTACACGGTAAGCAACGCGGCGGCTTCCGGCCGGGTGTCCGTTTCAGTGGGAACCGGGACTGTAATTCTGTTCCACTACTTCGGCAGCGGCTACTGAGGCGGGGAAGGAAGCGGTCCTCAGCGACTTCAGACCGCGCCTAACCGCCTCCTAGCTCGGAGCTTGCTGAACTCTTTCCAAAGTCAAGCTGTCGTCGAAGTCGGCTCCACTTTCCAGCCAGTCGGAAAGGTCGACGTCGGTAGCCGGATTGACCCAGATCAAGTCTCGAAATTCTTGGATTGATGCGGAAAGCCTTGAGAAGCCGCGTTTTGCTCGATCGTCCAGCGACGCGACTATCCGATCCGTGGACAGTCCTGCTTCGACTAGATGCAAGTCCTTGAATAGATGAGCCAACTGTACGCTCCCCAATACGCCGTGCACCGTCTTAAGGTTCCGTGGCACGCTGAATGAAGTACGCAACTGCTCGCTTTCCAGTATGGCACCGGCGATTCTCTCCTCAAGCGAGGGGCTGGCGGAATCGACCGGCTTCCGTTTAATTCTCCTGATCATGATAGTAAGCCATTCGTTCGCGAACGGTGAACGATGCTTCGTCCATTCGTTCTTAATTTCATCGGACATCACCACGCGATGGCAAACATCGAGAACGTCACGTAGGAATTGCGTGCACTCAGGCGAAGGAGAAACGGTCGCACCCGGGCCGCGGGCGGCCCGGGCAACCGACGCGTCGATCACTATCCGCTTTGACCGACTCTTTGGTAATTTTCGACGCTTGGGCAAAGCTAGCTTGAATTACGATTGAACGCGGCGTCGATATAGCGCTGCTGTAAATCTAGGGTCACGTCCGCGAAGTCTTCCGGCCAATCCCCGAACGCGCCGGCATCGTCGAGGTCGGCGCTGCTGACGCGCGTCGAGCCTCCGCGAATTCGTCTGAACCAGTGCAACTTGGCCAGGCTTGGATCGAGTTTCCCCTCCGCCACGAGCGACTGGAGCGCCAGAATCAGCAGAGGGCTGTGAGTTTCGATAACGACTATTACGCCGCGTTTAGCAGCCTCGGCAATGATCTCCGCCAACGCGGTCTGAGCGCGGGGATGCAGATGAATCTCCGGCTGCTCGACGTACACGAGCTGGCCCGTTTCTGCAGCAATCAAAGCCACGAGCACGGGAACCACCTGTGAAACTCCCACGCCTACGTCGGCAATATTCACCAAGTCGGGCTCGCCATCTTTCGAGTGCGCAGACATCCGGCCGACCTTAAGCCTCACCTGAGTGTCGTCGACATATTCCGCAGTGATCTCAGACGTGAGGCGAAGCTGCTTGAGCGCATTAGCTAGTTGATCGAGACATGGGTGACCGAAGTCGGAGTATGTCTCCCATTCGTAGATGAGGCTGGCGACATAATTGTCGAATGTCCCAGGATACCGGGGGCTGTCAACAGCGGTTCTCGGATACGTCCGCTCTGGCCGTCCCCGGAGTCCCGGAAGATGAATCAGTCGAAGTATGTGTTCCACTGATGGACCGGCTGGCGAGACTCTAAAACCGTGCAAGCCATCCAGATTCGGAGCGCTGAGAGAGAGCTCCAACCAAAAGCGGCGACGACGGACTACCCACTCCGGAGGGTTATCCGAACGATTAACTCTACGAAGAAGCTCACGTTGATATTCCTCGGCTATATCGAGGCCTTCGAGCCTCAGATACTCGGAAATCTCGCACTTATTCATGTCGGGACGAACAGTACGGGGCTCCCCATGCACCGACAGAGTTGTTTGTTCAATGTCGAGCCTCTCGTCATCACGCTCCGTGAACACTACCTCCGTTTCCATCAGCACATTGTGCCGGATCGCAACACTAAACCTCCGGGGCGACTCCGAGCTTCGAGTTTGCGATAAGAAGTCCTTTGTTCTCGAAAACCTCACGTGCTCGCCGTTGAGCCACAGCGGGCCTGGATCATACGGGGCTTCGAGGGTTTGTTTGAGCATCAAGAGCGGCTGCATCATGCTGGACTTGCCCGAGCTGTTAGCGCCGGCCAAGATCGTGAGCGGCCGTATCTCGATGCTTTGCTCCTTGTCGATAGATTTGAAGCCGGACACTCTGATACCAGTGATGCCGGAGATCTTCGGCCTCTTTGCTTTCGTTTTTCGTGCCAAAACCCGTACCTACGGTTTCGCGTAATCCGCCTTAAGTAGAAATTACGTCGAATCGTGTTTCACAGAATTCAGTCTACTACCGGCTACCTTGATGGTGGGAAATGTTCATCATCCGCGCTACGCCACCTCGCCGCCGGGGTGGCGTTGTAGAACGAGCGGGTCGTGGTTGGGTATCACGATGTCGGCCTCGCGGCGGATGCGTTCCATGGCGAGGTAGCACTCGGCGAGATTGCCGGTGTAGGCGACTGGAATGTCGGACTCGATGTTCTCGTACATGAACACGGTGTCGCCGCCGAATATGGCTACGCCTTTTGCCGTTTCGACCGCCACCGCCTGGGAGCACTCGGTGTGACCGCCCACCCAAAACGTGCGTATGCCGGGCACGACCTCGAACTCGTCATCGGCGAGAATCACCCGATTCCAGGCCTCGTCCATGAGGTACGAAAAAACGTCCCTGAAAAACAGACCGTCGGGGACCAGGCCCCGATGCCGGGGCGTCGCCACGCTGGCCAGACCTCGGCGCGATACGACGATTTTCGCGTTGGTGAACAGTTTGGTGTTTACGCAGTGGTCCCAATGAAGATGCGTGAGAATCAGATAGTCCACCTCGCCAGGCGACAATCCCTCGCGCCTCAGCAGAGAATCGGTGTCCTCGCCCGGATCGCACTGGAATCCGGCATAACCTTGAAGCTGCGGGCCGTCCTCTCCCGCCGGATCGCCGATTCCCGAGTCCACCGCCACGGTAAGCCCCTGGCCGCGAATCAGCCACAGGTAACCGAAGACCTGAAGACGCTCGAACTGCTTGCTTTGAAAAAACATAACCGGCCCATCAGCTTCCAGGTGGGAGTTTTTCAATGCTTTTATCGAATACATGACAGCCTCCGCAAAGCTTGCCTCAAGAGTTCCGGTTGACGACGAAATCGGCGAGCTGGGTCAGTTCGTCCTTCGCCCGCGCTCCGACCGGCAATCCCCGAATCGACGCCTTGGCAGCGTCCGCGTACTCATCGGCAAGGTCCTCGACCGATTTCCGAACGCCAAGGCGCTCCATCAACTCCAGTGTCTCCGCCACCGCTTCATCCGAGCTCCCCGGACTTTGATAGATCTCATGCAATCGCTGTAAGGACTCACCCTGGGATGTATCGAACGCCAGAACGACCGGCAACGACTTCTTCCTGCACCGGATGTCGCTGCCGACCGGTTTACCCGTGAACTCCCGACGGCCCCAGACGCCCAGGATATCGTCGCGAATCTGGAACGCCATGCCGATCGCCCTTCCAACTACGGCGAAGGCGCCTTGCAGGCTGTGGTCGGCGCCGCCTACGAGCGCCCCGACCTCCATGGGAAAGCTGATCAAGGCGGCCGATTTCTTACCGATCATCTCCATGTATTCCTCGGGCGACACGTCGAGCCGGGACTCGAACTCAATATCGAGATATTGCCCCTCGATTACCTGTATACAGGTCTGCTCCAGGCGGCGAATCGCGTCCACTGCATTCGCGGCCGAGACCCCCTTTTGCGCAAGCCGCGACAGCGACATCACACCCAGCGAATACAGCAGATCGCCCGCGTTAATCGCTTGCGAGCCGCCCCAGCGCGACCACAAGGTTCGGCGGTGCCGCCGCTCATGATCCTGGTCCATTACATCGTCGTGTACGAGCGTGAAGTTGTGAACGAGTTCCAACCCGGCGGCCGCGGGAAGCGCGGCATCGATTTCCCCACCGACCGCTTCGCAGACCAGGAGGCACAGCAGCGGTCGCAGCCGCTTGCCGGGGTCGGCGATTAACGGACGTCCATTTTCGTCCACCCATCCCATGTGATAGCGGAGCATGTCGTAAAGAGGCAGGGGTATATCGCCAACGACCCGTCGCAGCTCGGCATCGACGGCGCCGCCGTAACGGCGGGCAAGCTCGGACATTATGGAACTATCGCGGTTGGAGATGATTGAAAACGTCCTCATTCGAGGCGGGAACCAACGCGGTCGCATGTTAACTGACATTGTTCAGGAGCGACGCTTGACGGAGGAGTGAGCCCGTTCGTGGCGAGCCCTTCGATTTCGCTCAGGACACGCTCTGTCGAACCATGAACGGGAAGGAGCGGTCTGGAATGACCGGCGCGGCGGCAGGCGATGACGAATCAAGCCATCGCCCGCGCAAGTCGCGGGTCCGGCGGGTATGGTCAAATACCGGACGCGTAGCGAATCGGAGATCGGGAGAAGTCGAGTGAAAGCTGTAAGGGCAAACGCAACAAAGACGGTAGTGGTCGAAGAACGCCAGACACCGACCGCCGGTCCGGGCAACGTGATTGTCAAGACTCTGAAAAGCGGCATATGCGGAAGCGACCTGCACATCGTCAGCCAGCTACGCCGCGGCCTGACGCAAAACGAGCCGCTCGTCGGACACGAGGTCTGCGGCATCGTTTCCGAACTGGGTTCCGGAGTCGAGACCGCAAGAGTGGGCGACCGGGTTGCCATCGAGCCGCTGTGGCGCTGCGGAGTCTGCACCAACTGCATCGCGGGCCGCTACAACGTGTGCGACGAACGAAAGTTCATGATAGGCAACTTCGAAGATCAACCGGGCGGGCTCTCGGAGTACTTTGAGATTCCCGCCTATTGTCTTGTACCGGTGGACGATTCGCTATCGGACGAAGAAGGCGCGTTGACCGAACCGCTAGCGGTGGGCGTCCACGCAATCAAGGTGGTCAGGCCCGGTTACCGGCCGTCGGTCGGCGTCGTTGGCGCGGGGACCATCGGGCTCGCGGTTGTTGCGGCGGCGGCCGCGGCCGGCGCGTCGAACATTGTGGTGGTCGCTCGCCATCCGCACCAGCGAGAGGCCGCGGAAAAGCTCGGAGCAACCCGAGCCATTGCTATCGGCGACGACGATTCCGAGGAAACCATAAGAGAGTGTCTCGACGGCGACCAGCCACCCGAGATCGTGGTCGAAACGGTGGGTGGAGCGGCGGAAACAATCAACACCGCCTTGAAGCTGGTGCACAGCGGCGGCGCGATCTCGATGGTCGGCGGCTTTTGGGAATCGCCTAAAGTGGATCTCGAAATGCTGTTGATGAAGGAAATACGGCTGGTAAGCTCCAACTGCTATGCATCCGAAGGCGGCTCTTCCGACTTCGAGGACTCGATGGCGATCATGCAATCGAATCCACTGTTCGCCGAGACGATGCTCACCCATAGATTCCCGCTCGAAGCGGCCGCCGACGCCTTTCGAACCGCCTTCGACAAATCGACCGGGTCGATAAAGGTAATGCTCAGTCCATAGCCTCCTGCGGCCCGCAACACGTCGAGCCAGCGCGCCTGAACCGGCTCGAACGTCAACTTGAATAGTCGAGAGGGCGCCAAGGGATTCGGCGTTTTGACCGGCCTGGCGGAGTACTGGCTGCAATTCCGGCGGTTCCACAGAAACGGCAAGCTGCTGCTCGCCAGCACGCTGCTCGGAAGCCTGAGCGTTGGCTCGTTTTCCGTCGGATACAACCTCTATCTGGTGGAGCTGGGGATAGCGGAGGACCGGCTTGGGTTCCTGGTGGGAGCGGGATCGCTGGCCGCGGGAGCGGCGGCCATTCCGGCCGGTCTGGCCGCGTCCCGAATCGGACTGAAGGCGATAATTCTCTGGGCATCGGCGGCGCTGGCGGCCGGCACCGCTCTCCAGATTCTGCCCCGCGCCTATCCGGCAATTCTGGCGGGCAACGTTCTGGGCGGAGCTGGGTCGGTGATGTGGGCGGTGGCTCTCACCCCACTGCTCGCCGCCGGGGCCGACGCGCGCGGCAGGCCCTACCTTTTCACGCTGGCGTCGCTTGCATTTCTCTCGGTCACCTTCGCCGGAAACCTTCTGGCCGGATTCGGTCCGCGCGCTCTGGCCGGCGCGCTGGGTGCGCCACTGGATACCGGCTACTTGGGAGTCCTGGGCATTACCAGCATTATCAGCGGACTCGGATTGCTACCGCTGCTCTTTCTCGTTCAGATACCCTCGCCGGCTTTCGACTTGCGGCGATGGCTCCTCGCGCTGCTTGGACAACGCGAAGTGGTGGTCAAGCTCGTCGCTGTGCACGCCCTGATCGCGTTGGGCGCCGGACTGGTGATCCCGTTCCTGAACGTCTATTTCGTTAAAGTCGTCGGACTTTCGGAGGCCCACTTCGGTCTGCTGGCCGGCGCGGGGCTGTTGACTCGCCTCGCGCTGACCTCGTTCGGCCCAGCCCTCGGCGGCCGCGTTGGGACTCTGCGAGCCATCGGGTTTACGCAGCTATCGTCGATTCCGCTGCTGCTGACGATGGCTTTCCTGCCAACGCCGATCGTCGCGTCGGCCGCCTACCTGGGACGAGGCGCGCTGATGAACATGGCGCAACCGCTCAGGAGCGCGTTTTACATGGACGCCGTTCAACCGGACTCGAGGCCGGCGGTAAACAGTCTCATGCTCGTATCGTGGAATATCGCCTGGGCGGGCGGGTCCGCGGCGGGCGGCGCGCTGCTCGGCGCCGGAATGAGCCAGATTCAATTCGGGCTTACCGCGGCGCTCTACGCGCTGGCCAGCACGTTACTGCTGCTGGCGTTCAATCGCCGCCCCAATCTCCCCTAGAGCCGCCCCTGGTCGCCCGCCGGGCGTCTCCACGGTTCAGGCGACGCCAAGGACGCCTTTTTGCCGACTCCCGGTTTGGGATCCAAGGCGAAGGCGACTCATGAGACGCCGTTATCTGCGTTTAACGGGACCGGACCGGCGAAGCCCTGGCTCAGGCCGCGCTGCCGGGCTCCTCGGCCAGACGCCCGGCGGGCGGGGAGGCGGGCGATTCCGGAGCCGGAGGCGTCACCTCGGGCACCGCCTTGGCAGGCTCTTCCGCCTTCACTGGAACGGGCAATTCCCCGCCTTCGTAAAGCGTCTTGAAGTCCTCGACTCCAATCGTCTCCAATCTTGTGAGGTTCTTGGCGACTCGCCGCAGCGCTTCCTCGTTCTGCCGCAGAATGTCTGTCGCGCGCTGATGAGCCTCCGACACCAATCCGGTGACCTCGGCGTCGATCTCCTCGGCAACCGCCTCACTGTAGTCCCGCGTTTCGGCGATGTCACGCCCCAGGAAGACCAGCTCGTTGACCTTGCCGAAAGTTCTCGGCCCGAGCTTGGCGCTCATGCCGTACTGAGTGACCATCTGACGCGAAAGCGTGGTGGCCTGATTCAGATCGTTGGCGGCGCCGGTGGTTATCTCGTTGAAGACAACCATCTCCGCGGCTCGGCCTCCCATCATCGTGGCGAGCTGGTCCATGTATTGAGTCCTGCTCATCATCGACCGGTCCTCGACCGGCAGGAACCGCGTGTAACCGCCCATCCGCCCCCGGGCGATAATCGAAATCTTGTGCACGGGGTCCATTTCGCCGAGCAAGTGCCCGACGAGCGCGTGACCCGTTTCGTGGATCGCGGTCACAAGCTTTTCCTTCTCGCTGATGACGCGGCTCTTGCGCTCTGGACCTGCCATCACGCGGTCGATGGACTCTTCGAGGTGAGACATCGCGATCTTCGACTTGTTCTCGCGGGCGGCGAGTATCGAACCTTCGTTCAGCAGGTTTTCCAGGTCGGCTCCCGTGAATCCCGAGGTCTGCTTGGCGAGCGTAAGCAGGTCCACATTGGCTTCCATCGGCTTGCCGCGAGAGTGGACCTTGAGTATGGCCTCGCGTCCCCGGATGTCGGGACGGTCGAGAATCACCTGGCGGTCGAACCGTCCGGGTCTCAGGAGGGCGGGATCGAGAATATCGGGGCGGTTGGTCGCCGCCAGCACGATGACCTTCGTATCGCTTTCGAATCCGTCCATTTCAACAAGTATCTGGTTGAGCGTTTGTTCACGTTCGTCGTGACTGCCACCCAGCCCCGCGCCGCGCTGACGGCCAACCGCGTCGATCTCGTCCACGAAGATCAGACAGGGAGCGTTGTTTCGCGCCTTGTCGAAGAGGTCCCGCACACGCGACGCGCCGACGCCGACGAACATCTCGACGAACTCCGATCCGCTGAGGCTGAAGAACGGCACCCCCGCCTCGCCCGCCACGGCCTTGGCCAAGTAGGTTTTGCCTGTCCCCGGCGGGCCGACCAGCAGCACGCCGCTGGGAATGCGAGCGCCTATCTTGGTGAATTTTTCGGGGTATTTCAGAAACTCGACGACCTCGGCAAGCTCTTGCTTGGCTTCATCGACGCCTTGCACGTCCTTGAAGGTAACCGTGGGCCGGTGACCGGATATCATCCGCGCCTTGGTCTTGCCGAACGACAACGCCTGATTGTTGCTGCCCTGAGCCTGACGCATCATGAAAATCAGAATTCCGACGAACAGGAGCACCGGGAACATCGAGGTAAGAAACTGCACCAGGAAACCGAGCCGACCCGATTCCTCGAACGTTACGCGCACGTCCTCGCGGTCGCCGACGTTTATCCCGCGCGCGTTCAGATCGGCGTTGATGTCGGTGCGGTCGGCCATAATCGCGTAGCGGGCGGTATTGCCGGATTGCAGTACAACGCGGTTGCCGCTGATAACGAGCTCCGGCGTGCGTCCGGATCTCGCGTCTTGCACGGCGGCGCTAAGCAGTTGCGTATAGCTGATCTTCTGCTCGCTGGCCCCCTGATTGAACATCATGTAGATGACTGCCAGGACCGCCACACCGATAACCAGGTAGACGAACCCGTTTCGCATGAACCGGTTACTCAATCTCGAAATCCCTCTTCGCAAGCCCGGATTCCACGGCGAATCGAGGCCTGACCTTGAGCTCCGTCAACAGTGACGCTGAGCTTCTTTAGCCTTGTATCGATGATATCACCCATGCCGCCCGGCGCGGCGATCCGAATGGCGGCATCTCCTCGCTTGCGAACCGGCCTGGGACACACTCGAACGCCATCGCGAACCGTCAGCGTTCCGTGTCTCCACCGGTATCAACGAGACGCAGCTCGAGGATGTTACTCGTCCGGTCGGTGATCCTGTAGCGGCTGTCGATATCCAGACCGCCAAGCCAAACGATCCCGCTCGCTCCCGCCACGACGGGAGTTGCGTCTCGTTGCCAAAACGGAACGCGGCGCTGGATTAGGAACCTGCTCAGCGAAACGTCGCCGGCGCCAAGCGGACGAAAGCGGTCACCGCGGCGGCGGCGCCTAACGAACAACGGCTCTTCCACAGTCGCGTAATCGAGGAACACCGTGTCGGGGTCCTGGGTGGGGAATGATTCTTTCACTGTCTGGACTTCGCAGCGGTCTGCGATGATGCGGGACTTCACCGCCTTCCTCAATCCGGGAACGTTCACGGCGCCCGGCGGCTCGATCCGCGCGTCTCCGAGAATGCGCGCCGGCTCATGGCGCTCGCTCTTGAACAGAGCGGTGTCATAGCCGCGCAGCACCTCCACACCGCCTCCCATGCTCATACGGCCTCCTCCCCGCGGCGAGAGGCAGAAGTCCATTACGGCGTCGAGACGGGCTTTATTCGGTGGCTGCGTTCTGCCGGCCCGCATCGCGGCGCGGCGGAGCACGAGCCGAAGGACGTGCGGCGGAAGATTTCGGAGGGCGGGCCGGGAAACCTCGATTTGGCCCTCGCTGGAGGCTATACGGACTGATTCGAGCGCGGTACCGGCGGCCCACTCCAGAGCCGACGCATCCTCGGCAAACAGTTGAGCATTTCTGGCGAGCACTGAATCGATCCCAGGCCAGACGCGGCGCAATTCCGGCATCACGTTCAGACGCAGCCGGTTTCGGTCGGCGATCGCTTCCGCGTTGGTATGGTCGGTGCGATAGGCGGCTCCCCGCCAGGCGCAGTATTCGAGGATGGCTTTGCGCGAGACGCCGAGGATGGGTCTGACCAAAGCGCCGCTTACGGGGCGCATGGCGGCTGCGCCGGCGGTTCCCGCTCCCCGGAACAGCCGCAGCAGTAACGTCTCCGCCTGATCTTCGAGGTTGTGGGCGATCGCGACGAATCTGCCGCCGAGGCGCGATCGCGTCCGTTCGAGAAAATCGTATCGCGCCCGGCGGGCCGCATCCTCCATTCCCGTCCCGCGCCGCCGCGCGATTTCGTTCACCTTGGCAGCTTCGATCACGACCGGAACTCTCAGCTCCAGGGCCGTTTTCCGAACGAACTCCGCGTCATCGGCGCTTTGGTCTCGCAGCCTGTGGTCGAAGTGCGCGACGTGCAAATCGAATGCGAGCTCGTGACGGAGATCGTAAGTGAGATGGAGCAGCGCCGACGAATCAGGTCCGCCGGAAACGGCCACGACAATGCGGTCGCCGGCTCTCACGCCCGCATCTTCGACGTAAAAGCGACACACCTCGCGTTCGACGCTGTCTACCTTCAAGCCCACTGGCCGGTGAGATGGGAACTCTAGCCGGTGCTCCCGAATCCTCCGCGGGTTTCTCCAAACGACGCTGTTTCCGGTCGCCACGACACAGACTCTACTTTCACGAGCATCCCCTGAGCTATCCGGTCGCCGCGAGCGACTGTTATGGGCGCGTTGGTCGTATTCCAGACCTGCACTTTTATCTCGTCATCGTCGCCGCGGTAATCGGAGTCGATTATTCCGATCCCGTGAGGGATCGTCAGCCCGGTGCGCCTGGGCGTGCTGCTGCGGGCGGCGACGATCAGAGCGTAACCGCGCGGTACTTCGACGATTACGTTGGCGGGCACCAGCGCGAACTCGCCAGGTTGAATGGTCGTATCTTCGCGGGTAATGAGGTCGAATCCGGCGGCGCCGTCCGTTTCGGGTCGGGGCAGCGGCAATTCCGGATCGATTTGCTTGATTTTGACCTGCAATGGAAAGTTGCTTACACCCTGATGGCGGCTGATTAGGGCTGGCTGAAGAGGGCGTCCCTCCACGCTCTAATGTAGCCGAAGTCCAGCAGTCCGGGAGCGCCGCGCGTCTCGACGGCAACCTGCTCCGGCGCGCCCGGCGAGGGTAGATCGACCGGGAGCACGCCGTCGATCTCCAGACCGATCTCACCAGGCTCGACAAGCATCAATTCACGTTTGGCGGTGGCCATCACGAATCCGCTCGATCGGCGGTATTCAAGCCGCTCGGCGAGCGCCGCGTTTCGCCCGCGAGCCGCTTCGATCTGGGCTTCGAGCGACGCGATTCGGGCCTCCGCCCGAGACCGCGTAGGCGAGGCCACCGACTGTGAAATCACCAGGAACATGACTCCGCAGAAAAGCACGACGACAGCGAGGCGGCCGGCTACGACCGCCAAGGACGTCACGAGGACCCGTCCGAGACTTTGCTACAAAAAGACTCCATTGCCGCCCAGATTTTACAGACTGCCCCGCCAAAATCAGGAATTGTAAAGATTCCATGAGTCAATCTAACGCTGCAACTCAAGAAGGCGACCCGAAGGAGCCGTCAAGGTATCGCCGCAGCCGCGCGATCCGAAATGAGCCGAACTCGACCGTGGGTGCGCTGGATTGCCGTACGGCCGCCGGCAGGCAAAATGAAAAGACACGTGCCGCCGACTCAAAATTTGGTTTACAGTTTGATGATTGCGGTCCGCCGAAACCGAAATGCGTCTATCGAAAGGGTGTCTACTTGAATAAGTCCACGAGCGCGGGGCGAAGAGTCGCCGTAGCGATGAGCGGAGGAGTTGACAGCTCCGTCGCCGCGGCCTTGCTCGTGGAACGCGGATTCGACGTTATCGGCATAACGCTGGACATCTGGCCGGATCAGTCCGAGGAACCGGGCAGCAGAAACTGCTGCTCTCCCGAATCCCGAGACGACGCCCGACAGGTTGCCGAAATCCTGGGCATCCCGCACGAGGTAGTCGATTTCAAGGACCTGTTCGCGCGTTCCGTAATAGGAAACTTCGCGAGCAGCTATTTCGACGGTCTCACGCCGAACCCGTGCATCGACTGCAACCGCTTCATCAAGTTCGGCGCCCTGGAAAATACTGCCCGCGAGACGGGAGCCGGAGCCGTTGCCACCGGACACTACGCGCGAATCGACGAGAATGGACCGGACGGCCGCCGCAGACTATTGCGCGGTCACGACAAGACCAAGGATCAATCGTACGTCCTCTATGTCCTGACCCAGGCCCAGCTTGACAAGGCGATGTTCCCGCTGGGCGATCTTTCGAAAGCGGCGGTCCGGGCCAAGGCGGCGGAACTGGGGCTGCCGGTGGCGGACAAGCCTGAGAGCATGGACATCTGTTTCGTCGCCGGAGACTACAGGTCCTTCGCCCGGAGCTGGGCCGGTCGAACGGGCCGCGAGGGGCCGATTTACGACGTCGGGGGCGGTCGGCTGGGAACGCATTCGGGAATCGAGAATTACACCGTGGGACAGCGGCGCGGACTCGGCATCGCTATTGGCGAACCGGCATACGTGTCCCACATCGACGTCGAACGAAACTCGATAACGGTCGGGCCGCGCGACGCACTCTCGCGGTACGAGTTCGAAGTCGAGGACGTGAATCTCGTGTCGGTGGAAAGGGTGACTCCGGGGACGCAAGCCAATGTGAAAGTCCGGTCGAGAATGCCTGAGCTTCCGGTCACGCTCTTTCCGAATGGCGACGCCGGATTGAGTGTGGTGACGGACGAGCCCGCCTGGGCGGTGGCGCCTGGCCAGGCCGCGGTGTTTTATGACGGCGACGCAGTGCTCGGCGGAGGCCGCGTCTCCAGGTCTGCGCAGTCCCTGGCAGAACCGGTAGGGGCTATCGACGCGTCAACCGTGGCCGGCGCTTAATCGTCGGTTATCCAAATAGCCGAGATTGGCCCCGGCCGCTCGCGGCTGCCCGGAGTGGAGCGCCGGCGCTGGTGGACTTACTCGAAGAACCGGTATTTGATAAGCGTCCACAAGCTATGCGGACCGTCAATCCAAGGCACGAGCTTCCGCTCCAGCCTTGGAGAATACGAAATAGGAACCTGCACGATCTCGTGCCGGGACTTGAGCAGTTTCGCGGTTATTTCCACTTCGATATCGAATCTGTCGGCCCGCAAACCGAGAGACCGCATCAATTCAAGATCCACCATCTTGTAGCAAGTCTCCATGTCCCTCAGGCGCGAGCCGTACAAGAGGTTCGTTGCGAACGTAAGCAGGTGGTTTCCCCAGCGGCGGATCCGCTCCTGGCGGCTTAGATCGCGAAATCCGTATACGACTTTCGCCCTGCCTTGAGCAATCGGCTCGACCAAGGCGATCAAGTCATTCGGCGAGTATTCCAGATCGGCATCCTGAATCACGACCACGTCTCCCGTCGCAACCGCCAGAGCGGTTCGGACCGCCGCCCCTTTGCCACGGTTTTCAGGATGAGTCACCACGACAACGTCCTCGCTCTCGAGTCCGGCCAGCACTTCCGCGGTGCCGTCCGTCGAGTGATCGTCAACGACAATCACCTCCGTCTCCAGCGGTACCGCGCGGACGCGATCGAGGAGCTCGCCGATCGAGTCGTGTTCGTTGAATACCGGTATCAACACCGAGACTTTCGACATCGGGAGCTAGCGAAGCCTGCGCCAGTAGGTCAGGAGCTCGTAGAACGCTTTGACTATGACAAGCGGGTTGGCTCCGGTTGATGTTCCGACCGCTCTGGGATAATGGTTGACTCCGACCTGGCCGATTCGTAACCCGGCCTTCCTGGCCCTGGCGAGAAGCTCGGTCGATATGAACGCTCCGTCGGACTCAAGCTCAAGGCTCTGCACGGCTTGCCTTCTGAACAATTTGAACCCGCAATCGAGGTCCTTGGGCCATACGCCAAAAAGTACGCCGACAAGCGCCGACCACGCCCGCGCATTGAGCGTCCGATGCCACGGGTCGGCGCGGCTGATGCGATAGCCAATCACCATGTCGTTCTCCTGCAGGGCATCCAGCAGGAGCGAAATCTCAGCCGGATCGAACTGCCCGTCGCCGTCCGCGAATGCAACAAGATCGAGCCTGGCCGAGTCTATTCCGGTCCGCAGCGCCGCTCCGTAGCCGCGGTTGTGCGGATGCGAAACGCATCGCACGCGGGAATCGCCCGACGCAATCTCCTCGGCAATTTCCCGCGTGCGGTCGGTGCTGCCGTCGTCGACGAGAATGACTTCGAATTCGCCTTCAAGCTCCTCCAGCGCGGTGACGGCGCGGGTCGCCGTCGAGCGGACGTTCGCCTCCTCATTGAAAAGAGGAAAGAAGATCGAAGTCGACGGCTTGTCGCCCGACTGTTCATTCACGATCGATTGCCGGTCCTTTTCGATCATCTCAGCGGGATGGAGGCCCGAAAGATAGTAACCGCATCCCGTCGATTACGCGTTTGGCGTTGAGGTTTCGAGTCGCATCCGTAAGTCGCAACCGTATAAGAAACATGCGCTGGAGAACGTCCGCCGAGCGGCCAGTCACCGGGAAGCGCCGGAGTCGCGCGACCGCGAACTCCGTTTAGTCGACATCGCGGCTCCGCTCCCAGGTTCAGAATGCAGAGGCCGCTTTTCGCCAGAACGTGAAAGTCGAAGCAGGTCCGTATGTGCTCTGCCGGATCATTTGCTGAAAATTCGCAAACTCGCGCCTCGCCAGATAGTTAGACTTACGTAGGCATAATGCACGTATGCCGGGCGACTTGAACCGCGTCATGCGATTGTGGACGATGGCGGCTCCAGAATAGCGGGCGATTAGGCACGGGAAGCGCGGTCGCGTATGGATAAGGGCCGCACCGAGGAAGTTTCTTGATGGCAAGATGCCCGACGCCATCGGAGCGCAGACTAGCGATCTAAGCGGGCTCTCTAAGGAGCCGTGGGAGTGACGATGAGCGCGCGAATTTCACTGAACGGCAAGGATCTTGATCTTACGGTCGTCGAGGGAAGCGAAGGCGAGCTTGCCGTCGATGTATCCAAGCTGCGGGCGCAAACGGGCTTCGTAACGATAGATCCGGGCTACGCGAACACGGCGGCGGCCAGAAGCGCGATAACGTTTATCGACGGCGAACAGGGGATTCTCAAGCACCGCGGAATCTCCATCCAGGATCTCGCGGAACATGCGAGTTTTCTCGAGACCGCTTACCTCCTTATCAACGGAGACTTGCCGACCGAAACCGAGCTAAACAACTTCGTCGGCAGGATTACGCGGCACACGATGCTGCACGAGCAACTCAATAGGTTTTACGAAGGATTCCCGCAGGACGCCCATCCGATGGCCGTTTGCTCGGCTGTCATTTCGGCGCTTTCCGCCTTCTACGCCGACTTTCTCAATCCAAGAGCTCCCAACCAGGTAGACGGGGCGATAGTTCGGCTTCTGGCGAAGCTGCCCACGATCGCGGCCCTCTCTTACAAACACTCGATCGGGCAACCATCGGTCTACCCCAACAACAGCCTCGACTACGCTTCCAATTTCCTGCGAATGATGTTCGCCACGCCCGCCGAAAAGTACGAGGTGAACGACACGGTGGCGAGGGCGCTGGACCTGATCTTCATACTTCACGCCGATCACGAGCAGAACTGCTCCACCTCCACCGTTCGCCTGGTAGGCAGCTCGATGGCAAACGTCTTCGCCTCCGTCTCGGCCGGAATCAACGCTCTATGGGGTCCGCTGCACGGCGGCGCCAACCAGAAGGTGATTGAGATGCTCGCGCGCATCGCGGCGGGCGAGGGCAGCGCCGAAGGTTTTGTAAACAGGGCCAAAGATAGAAGGACCGGGACTCGCCTCATGGGCTTCGGACACGCCGTTTACAAGTCCCACGACCCTCGGGCCGACATCATCAAGAACACTTGCCACGAGGTCATGGAAGAACTTGGCGTCACCAGCAGTCTTCTCGATATAGCGATGGACCTCGAACAAATAGCGCTGCACGACGAATACTTCATCTCCCGGCGGCTGTACCCGAACGTCGACTTTTACTCCGGCGTCATCATGAACGCGATAGGGATTCCCGAAAACATGTTTACGGTGATTTTCGCTATCGGCAGATTGCCGGGCTGGATCGCTCACTGGAACGAGATGCACCAGGACTCGGATTTCAGAATTGGCCGGCCGAGGCAGATTTACATCGGCCCAACAGACCGGTCCTTTGTGCCGATAGAGGACCGCTAAGTCCGACCAGCCGGGCGGAAGCCGAACTAGGGCGCGTTCTCCGGCCCTCTGTCGACGAGATCGCGGTAGAACCGCTCGACGCGCGCGGAATCAAGCGAGTCCAGGTCTTCCTGCCAGCCCCACGCCAGCAGCGTATAGTCGGAGGGCGCGCCTTTGTATGGGGCGGCGAGTAGCTTGACCTCGCCGAATGCGCCCGACGGCAGCTCGCCGTAAATAGGTTCGATTTCCGCGGCTTTCGATTCGCAATCGTCGACGCACTTGAACAGCAGAACGATGCCGCCGTGCTCCAGATTGTGTACCCACGCGCCTACCGGCACGTCGCTCGCGTAGACGCCATAGGGGGATGGCACGAGATAGTGGGGGCCGGACGAGGGCGGCGTGTGGTTGTACGTAATAGGCGCGCCCTGCGGAACGTGGTCCCGGCCTTCATCGTCCACCCGATATCGCTGCGAGACCGTTTGCGCCACATCTGCCATCTCGGGCGGCGTTTGGCTTATGGCGAAGGTTATCGCCGCCGCAATCCCGCCGGCCACGATGCCCAATGCAATTACTCTAAGCAACCACCGTCGCCGCGCGGCGCTCCGCTGCCGCGCCCGGCGGCGTTCCCTGGCCATCTTTCGTCGATCGCGCTTGGAGACTTTCGGTTCGGGCACTAAGGACGATCCCCCGGGAATATCACATCGGCCTGGCGCGCGCGCGTTCCATCGCTAAGAATACCGTCACGCGAATGGGCTTCAAACGCCACTAGTGAGCGGACCGGATTGGGCGTGTCCGCTGTTCCGATACCCCGGAAGGTTACGGCGACCAACGGCGGCTAAACCGGCGTTCCACAGCCCGGCGGCCCCCTTGAGTTACCCTGGTTGGGGCGCCGCCTCGACTCGCCGGACGCGTGGCCCCCTAGTTACCGGGAGCCGTCACCCGGACCGGGCGGTCGCCCTGCATCTGCAGCCGCGCCAGACGGGCGCCCTGCGCCAGGTCGGTGTCGGGCGCCAGCTCTTCCACCTTGCGCCAGTCTTCGATTGCCTCCACGCGGCGCTCGGTGATCGCAAAGAGACGGCCGCGAATCCAATATGCGAGGGGGTTCTTGTCATCGGCCTCAATGGCGTTCGACACGTTTCCGATTGCCTTGCCAAACTCGCCTCTCATCTCGTGCACGACCGCGAGCACGATGTAAGCCCTTGACTTGAGCTCGCTGGACGCCAGTTGCACGGCTCTGTCCGCCAGCACGACGGCCCGGTTCAAATCTCGAATCAAATCCGAGCTAAAAAGCTCCGCGGCGGCCATGTGGACCCAAGCATCGTCGGGATATTGCTCGAGCAGCAAGTCCATAGCGTCCACCGCATCGCCGACGCGTCCCACGCTGGCGAGTTCGAACACCTGCCCAATGCCCTGATTTCGGTCGTTGAGCTCCGTTTGCTTCTGAGCGAACGCCAGCGAAAACGTCAACGCCACCGAGATGACCGCGACGACGATCCCCGTCGCGATTTTCCCCTCACCACCCCGGCCCACGACCAGAAGCACAACGGCCAAAAGGAGAATCCCCTGGCCGACGGGAAAAGCGACCGACTCTCCAAATAGGATCACCGCCGCCGTGAACCAGGCTACCCCGGCAACCCCGCGCGCAACCGCGAGCGCCCGATTGCGGAAGCTCGGAGATCGCGAGACCCACGCGAGGCCGACGTCGGCGGCGAGAAAAGCCAGAATCGCCCACTGAAAGTCTCCCAAAAACGCGAGCCCCAACATTGCCCACAGGACGTCGGCTCCCACCAGGAGCAGGGTGGCTACCGAGAGTGCGATGCCAGCCTCGTGGGCAAGATCCCGTTCCCTGATTTCCTCTTCGGACGGCGGGCGGAACCAGTCGGTATTGGCCTTGATTACTGCGTCCGCAGCCCCGCCACCACCGCCACCGGCTGACGCGAATCCCAAGTTTTTTAGCTTTGCTGCATACATTTCAAACAACCGTGCGGACAGTTGAACCGGATACGATTCGATCTCCTCAGTCTAGACGCTAGACCGCCGACTGTGCAGTCAATCTTACATTCGACGGCACACCCGATTTGTTAAGAGCCGCGGATTGTCGATCTGCCCGTGGTAAAACCGGTCGCTTGATATCCGCCGGTAAATGCCCGGCGAGAAAGCCGGATACAGAGCAATGGTCACGGCGCGCTGGGAGATCTTGCCTGCCGCGGAAAAACGTTCCGCCGGCTGGACGAATCACAAATCCGGGTTCGCCTTAGTCGTTAGCGAGACTTATTGCCTATTAGCGTCCGCAACTCACTCAGGAAAGAGTGCGCTCGCAAACAATGCAAGGTTAACCGGCACCGCTGCCGCCGGCTTTGACCTTGACTCTAACGCCTCGACAGCAAACGACGGCTTTAGGCGC
Organism: Chloroflexota bacterium; assembly: GCA_965218195.1. Classification (GTDB taxonomy): domain Bacteria; phylum Chloroflexota; class UBA11872; order UBA11872; family VXNJ01; genus JAPOVO01. The sequence continues at coordinate 1,690,138 of OZ244593.1, read as the reverse complement.
GAGCGCTCCGAGGGCTTAGGAAGGAGTGCCCTGGAACACCCATAATCCGTAGTTTGACGTACCTACGAACACGTTTCGGTCAACTCTGTAATTGGGCGAAACGGCGATCGTCGTTGGCATGTCCGAACCCAAACCGGCGCCAAGCTCCGACCATGTCTCGCCGCCATCCGACGAGCCGAATGCCGTTCCTCCAGGCCCCTTGGTTATCGCAAACGCAAAACGGTCCGATCCAAAATCAGGCGACAGCGCCAGTCCCGTGAAATTGCCCGCCTGGACGCTGTTCCACGTCGCCCCTCCGTCGGTCGACTTGAATATGCCGCCAGCGGTGGCAACCAGCACGGTCTGGTCGGTCGCGAAAGCCGACGACACGGCTACGGCGTTGATCATGCCATTCGTCAGGCCGGTGTTGGACTGTGTCCACGACTGACCGGCGTCTGCCGACCTGAATACGCCGCCGCCCGCGGTACCCGCAAAAACGATCCCGTCGGTGGCGACTGCGGGTGAAAAACCAAAAGAGGCGACATCGGTATAGGTGCTGCCCTCGTTGGCTTCGGCCCAAGTGGCGCCGCCATCGATCGATCTAAAGGCGCCCGAACCGCCGCCCGCCAGCACAAGGTAGTCGCTTGCGTAGTTGGGCGAAAACGCTATCGTTCGCGGAACAGCGCGAAGTGTCGACGTCGTTCCCGTGTTTTGCTCCACCCACCAGGTCCCGTTCGTGAAAGTTCGATAGACGCCCTCGTGCCTGAGCATCGCGATGACCGTTCCATCGGCCGGATATGCCGGCGATACCGCGAATGCTCCGATATTCGTAGTGGGCAAGTCGGCCGCCATGGCGGCCCAGCTAATCCCGCCGTCGGCAGACCGGAAGACTCCGCTTTGCGTCGCGCCTACCAAAGTTGCGTCGATTTTATAAGTGGAAGAAAAGCCGATTCCCGCAATATCGGCGCTGGCGACGGCGCCGATCTCGAACCAGTCCGTCGTCGCATTAACAGTCTTGTACAAGACGCCTATGTCACTGGCCGTGAACAACGTCTTATCCGCCAGGAAATCATGGGAGACTGCGATGGCGCCGAAGTTATCGCCGGTCAGACCGGTGCTTACGTTGGTCCATTCCATGCCTTTATTAGTGGACTTAAATATCCCGCCGTGCTCGGTCGAAGCGAACAGCGTAGCGTCTTGACCGTAGTTGGGTGAAAATGCAATCCCCTTTACTCGTCCCGACATGTCTATCCCGATACTGGCCCACTTCGAGGCGGAATTAGTGGATTTGAAGATTCCTTTGTAAGCCGTGGCCACAAACAGCGTCTTGGAGTTACGGTAATCAGGCGCGAAATGGACGCCTAAAAACTCCGTACTCGGGCCAGGCGGCAGCCCGGTGGTCGCCTTTCCCCAACCGCTCCCGGCATGGGCGCTTTTGAATATTGCCGTCCTCGTCCATGCGAAGACCAAATTCGGGTTCGCCGGCGACACGCTCACTCCCAAGACGGCCAAGTCGTCCATACCTTCGAATCCCGGCCTCGTCCACGTCACCCCGGCATCCTGCGATCGGTAAATCCCATGGCCATAGACCGCTGCGTACACGGTGCGGTCTTTCTCAAACTGTTCCGAGAGCGCGATGCCTTTCACGTCGCCGGACGGCAGGCCGCCGCCAACAGCCGACCAGTTCATTCCACTGTCGGTAGTCATGAACATACCTGTGGTGGTCCCGGCGAAGATCGTTCCGTCTATCCAGATTGTGGGCGAGAGGGCGATGTGGTTGACTTGGAGGTTTGTCAAGCCGTTGTTAAGCCGATGGAAACTCCCGCCGCCGTCGCTGCTCCTGAACACGCCCGCCGAGAACGTGGATACGAACACTGTTGAATCGAACTTGTATATAGGCGAGGGAGCGACGCTCGTTATCGTTCCACCGGGAGGACCGCCAATCGCTACCCACTGTCCCGGGACGCCGAGGGCGCTCGCCGGAGCGAGCAGCATGGCCGAAAGCCCAATAACCGCCGCCACGGTTGCAACCAGACGGACCCCTTTCAGTCTTTTCATCTTCATGTCTTTACTCCACGACCGATCAACCCAACCGGCGCTATGTATCTTCACACAGTCCGGGAGACGAACGTTCAACTTCTATTTAATAGCCACGATTCCTACAGTCGCCCCTGCCGCAAACTCTTGCGCGACCGAAAACGGCCCAAGACTCCGCCAAGATTCGTTGGGATAGGTTAAGTCGCGCAAGAAGTCGCCCAAGAGCGTCAACTGTACTCTGTATCCTTCGGGATTGTCGGGGAAGAACTCCATTATTGCGGCCTGAAAATACTGCCGGACTCTGCCCAAAGAAGCTCCTCTGGCGAGAAGCATGCCCGGCGCTCCGACATCCACGCGTGCATCGGTCTTAGGATAGCCAAAGCTATTGGTTCCCCCAAAGCGATCAAAGAACTGCCGAAATCCGACGAACTGACCAGTTATATCCAAGTCGGAGATCTTGTGCCCCCACGGCCCCAGGGGCTGGCCTTCACTCGGATTGGTTATGTTCGGCTCGACCCCCATGTCCACGCTGCCGCCGGCGCCGCCTCCCATGTAATCCCATGCCAAACGCCTTTCCGTCACCCAGACTCCACCCAGGTCGGGACGTTTGTGGAAATCTACGACCCCCCGTTGGTAGTACTGCGTCAGAGCGCCGCTCGTTTCCTCAAAGACTTCCGATATTGGCAGTCCCCACCGCTCGAGTCCGCCCGTGCTCTCAAAATGACGCTTGAATTCAGCTATTAGCGTCTGGCCATCGACGACGATGGCGAGATTGGGAACATTGTGCTTGAGATCGGCGTTCGCGCCCGACGGGTCCACAACGTAAAGATTCGATACCACCGTGGCGTTGCCGATGCTCGAAGCCGTAACGGACACGGGGGGCGCGACGGGAACAGCCGTCACCGCGGCCGTCGGCGACGGCGCGGGAATCCCCTGTCCGACCTGGTATACCCACATTCCACGAAGGTCGGTTCCGATGAAGATGTTCCTGTCATTAGCGAAATCAGGCGAAACCTCCAGCACGAGTATCTCAGCGTTGGGCAAGTCAGTGGTTATCGGATGCCAGTTGAAGCCGCCGTCAACCGACTGCAGAACCGCGCCGCCCTTTCCCGCGAGAGAAGAGAACGCCAGCCGGCTGGACGCGAAATCCGGCGCAAAGCCAACGTTGGTAACGGCCTGCGATAGAGATGTTGCATTCCAGCTTTGACCGCCGTCTCTGGTTATGAACACACCGCCATCGGTCGCTGCGAGCAGTGTCCCGTCGGACGAATAGGAAGGAGAAATAGCAAGCCGTCGAACCACCAGGTTGGCAAGTCCATTGTTCGCGACAGCCCACGACTGACCCCGCGAGACGCTCTTGAATATCCCGCCTCCGCGGCTGGCCGCAAACACCGTGCCGTCGGAACCATAGTTGGGTGACAAAACGACCGACGTTACGTCGGCCAGAGCAGAGGCGCCGTACACATGAACCCACAGGCTCCCGGCCAGCACCGACCTAGCCACCCCGCCGGCGCCGCCCACGAAGACGGTGAGATCGCCTCTGGTGTTATGAAAGACCGGAGAGGTCGCCACAGCCAGCGGGTTGTCGCTGAGGCGACTATCTTCCAGTCCAGAATCCTCCTTGACCCAGGCATCCCCACTTCCATTGAAGATCCGATGCACGCCTTCCCCTGCTAGTCCGACGAAAATCGTGCCGTCGTCGGCATAACCTGGTGAGACAGCCATGGTTTGAACGCTAAGGCTGGGCAAGTTCCAGCTGATATTCGACCACGTCGCGCCTCGATTGTCCGACTTCAGCACACCGCTCTGGGTTCCAACGAACAACGTGCCGTCGGAGCCATAATTGTTCGAAAATCCCAAGGCTGAGACGCTGGCGATATCGACACCGGAGCCGATTTCCACCCAGTTGTCGCCGCCGTCCGCGGATCGGAACACTCCGCCTTGACCGCCCCCGGCGAAAAGGGTTCTGTCGGACCGGAAATCGTTGGAGGCGCTAATCGACGTAATGCTGTGCCGATCGAGCCCCTTATTGGCCGCCTCCCACGAGGATCCCCGATTTGTGGATCGGAAAAAGCCTCCGGTGGTCGTTCCGGCATAAACCCGGTTGTCCGCCCCATAGTTGGGCGAAAAAGCGGCCGTCTCAACCGCCCCCTTGCCAGTAAGCCCGCGGGAAGACCACTGATCGCCCTTGTTCTTGGTTCTGTAAATGCCGTGTGACCTCGTGCCCAAAAGAGCCAGTCCATCCGAGTTGAACTGCGGTCCCAGGGCGATGAAACGGATGACGCGGCCTCCAGGCAGACCCGAATTTTTTTGTTTCCAGGTCGCACCCGAATCTCGGCTTCGGAAGACGTCGGATTGACTCCAAACTACGATCATTACGTGGCCCGAACCGGCAGGCGCGACCTGAACACCCTTGAGATCGGTGCGGGTGATGCCGGCGCTCGGCAAGGAACGCCACGAAGCCCCGGTATCGTTCGACCTGTAGACACCGAACCCGTCAGTTGCCGCGAATAAGGTCTGGTTGGCCTCGAAGGCGGGCGCGAACGCGACCCCGGTCACCCCGATTTCAGGAAGCCCGTCCGTAACCCTGGTCCAGCTCCCCGCCCCGTCCACGCTCCGATACAGTCCGGTAGGGGTCGACGCAAGGACAAGCAAATCGAACTCGAAGCGCGGCGAGACTGCAAGACTCGTAACGCGCAGATCGAGCAGTCCGGCGTTTCGCTCCTGGAACGTGTCGCCGCCGTCGATGCTGCGGTAAACCCCGCTGGTATCGGAGGCGAAGAAAACGTTTCGGCTCGACGAGTAGAACGGCGTCGCCTGCGTCGCTGTAGAATGCCCGGCTGGGATGTTCCCCAGGCTTACCCACTTGTTGGCCTCACCAATTGCCCCCGCGCTCCCGGGCATCAGTGCAACCACCGTTATCAGAAGCGCGGTGAACAGAGTCGCAGCGAGAAGCGGAACACGCTTCCCAGCCGACAGAGCGATCGGCATTCTAGTCTCGCTTTACCGCAGCCGGGCGCTAGCCCGGCTCAAAGTACCTTATTAAAGCAACTAACACAGTGATATTTTTCGCTTCAGCTTCGATTATGTCAACCGTGCGTCGATGTCTCGTGAGCGGGTCACTACAATTTCGGAGCGCCGCAAGCCGCCTTTTCGGTGAAGGCGACCTCGAGCGGCAGAGCCGCAAGCCGCCAAAGTTGACCGGGCGATACGGAAGGAATATGCGATGAACGTAAGCTTTATAGGCTTGGGCCTCATGGGAAGCCGGATGGCCGGAAACCTGATCAACGCGGGCCACCGCGTGACGGTCCACAATAGAAGCCAGGCCGTGGTTGACGAGCTGGTGGGAAAAGGCGCCCTGCGCGCCTCCTCAACCGGGGAAGCGGCGCAAGCGTCCGAATTTGTGATGACCGCCCTTCCAACGCCCCAGACCGTCGAGGACGTGTTTTTGGGGGCGAACGGCATAGTCGAGAACGCCCGTGACGGGGCAGTGCTGATCGACTTCAGCACGAACGGGCCTGACACCGCCAGGCGCTGCGCCGCCGCCGCCCACGCCCGCGGACTCGGTTACCTCGACGCGCCAATGAGCGGCGGACCCGCCGGAGCCGAGGCCGGCACGCTTTCGATTATGACGGGTGGAGAAAAGAGTCACTTCGACGCCAGCCTCGAGCTTCTCGAGGTTTTGGGGCAAAGAGAGAAGATCTTTCATTGCGGAGGGGTTGGGGCTGGTTCGGTCGTCAAGCTGGCCAACCAGCTCCTGGTAGGTGTTGCCAACGCCGCCTGCGCCGAGGCTTTCGTGATGGCCGCCAAATACGGGCTGGACGTTCGACAGCTCTACGACATCCTCAACGGCGCGATGGCGCAAAGCGCCGTGATGACGTGGACTATCCCCGACAGCACGCTCGAGCGCGACTTTTCGCCGCGATTCGCGGTTGATCTGATAACGAAAGACCTTGGGCTGATTACGGACTTTGGAAAGGAGCAGGGCGTAAGACTCGCGATGGCCACCATGGCCGACTTGCTGCACCGCGAAGCTCAGGCGCAGGGAGAGGGCCAAAACAATCTCAGCGCCGTGATCCGGCCGCTGGAGCGCCTTGCGAGTGTGGAGGTCGGCTCGGACGGCTAGGGGCCGTCAGCCGCGGCGGCCAGGGGCCGGCGCCCAACCCCCACCCAGAACGCGCTCGCCACGAGCGTGACCGCCAGAGTCAGACCCATCCAGCCGAGCAGGTCCATCCCGCCCCAGGCGAACATCAATCCGGAGCCGAGACCGCCGGTCGCGGCCGTGATCGAAACAAACGCGTCGCCGACGCCCTGAGTGCGTCCGCGTTCGCGCGGCGCCAGACCTTCGACCAGAAGCGACGAACCGGCTACGAACGTAAAGTTCCAACCCAGTCCCAGCAGGAACATAACGGCCATGATGACTGCGAAATCGTCGGAAACGGTCGCAAGCAGTCCGGTTGTAACCAGCATGAACGCCCCGGCCACCATGACGGGTATGTGACTGATGCGGTCGACCAGCCACCCGCTCATCCACGCCAGCCCGAACATCCCGATTGTGTGAGACAACATCGCAAGCGAGATGGCCAGCGTTTCTTGTCCTCCCTGGTTCATGTACAGCGGAGTCATGGTCATTATCATTGCCATCACGACCTGACCAATCATCATCGACGAAATTGCCAGCCTCGCCCTCGGGCTGCGAATTATCTTCAGAAGCGCATGACTCCCGCTTTCACGGGGGAGAGGCCCCGCCGCTCGATGACTGTGGGGATCGTTCGACCGGAGGATTTGCAGAGGGTCGGGCCGCACCAGACCAAGAATTATCGACGACGAAAGTAGCGAAAACACGGCCGCCACGATCCACGGCCCCGCCAACCAGTTCATACCCGCCGCGACGGTAAACCGCTCGGATAGCGAAACGAGCAGCGGCCCCGCGATGGCGCCGATCGTTCCCGAGAACACGATCAGCCCGATTATTCGGGCGCGGCGACCTTCGGCGTGAACCTCCGCGGCGGCGAAGCGAGACTGATCGGAACCGCCGCGGGCCATTCCGAAAACGAGCGTGGCGGCAACGAAAAGCACGTACGATTCGACGAGCACCGATATCGTGGCAAGCGTTCCGCCAAGCGCGCCGGTCAGATAGGCCGCGGCGATTGCCGGCCGCCGGCCCACCCTGTCCATGATGATCCCTATCGGATACGCCGAAGCCGCCCTGCCAACGTAAAGCATCGCCGCGGGAACTCCGGCGAACACCGCCGACCCGCTCAACTGGGCTCCGATTATGGAAGCGACCGTGAACGACGCGATGCCCGCCGCGGAATAGAAAGCCTGCGCGAAGAAGAACGCCCCGGTAATCCGCCAGCGGACCAGCGGCGTGGCGGGTTCCATCAACCGGCCAAATCGGTGGACAAAGCAGACAGCCGGCCGCTCCGCCACACGCGTGTATTCGGGCCGCCGGTCACGCCGCTGCGACCGCCAGCAGGTCCAGCAGCGGTTCGAGAAGCTCGTCGGGCGGGGCGAATTCCCGCAAGTCGGATCTCGCGATTCTGGCGGCTTGCGCCCCTCCGTGATAGTCCCAACCACCAGTCATGATGAGACCATGTTCTTCGGCTAACCCGATCAGGCCCGCCATACGGCCGTCCAGATGGGCGTTTCGGTTATACACTTCCACTCCCTGCAAGCCAGCTTCGATCATCCCAGGCAAGAGCGCAAGGTCGCGCTCGTACGGATGCGCGAGCACAGGCACCGCGCCTGATTCCCGGAGCATTTGGATCAACTCGACAACCGGCCACTGGCTGTCAGCCAGATTGGGAAGAGAAGCGGGACCTTGGGGGCCAAAGAGTCGAGCGAACTTCTCGGTCGACCGGTCCTGGCTCGAAAGGTATCCGAGATGGAACATCTCGGCGACAACGTGACTCACGTGCGGCGTTCCGGCCACGGCCCGGTCGATTACCGAGTCCGCGTCAAGCTTGAAGCCGATCTTTGCAAGACTTTCGAGGATTGTCAGAACACTCTCGGTGCGAAAGCTCCGATAGTACCGCTCCGCTTCCGCAACCGCCGGTCCCGGAGGACCGCCGAAATACCCGAGGACGTGAGGCCCCTCGGAGGCTTCAAATTCGACTCCCGGGATGAACGGCACGCCCGCTTCGGACGCGAGGCGCGCGCACTCCTCAAGACCGGCGGTGGTGTCGTGATCGGTCAGCGCCATCGCCGTGAGACTCAGCGAGACGGCGCGCTCGACCAGCTCGGCGAGCGTACTGGTCCCGTCGGAGTAGATCGAGTGTTGGTGGAGGTCTATCAATCGAATTGGCGTCTCTTGGTGACGGACATAGCCCTAAGTGTAGGTTCAAACCCGGATCGCGTCCCCGGCCTGCACACCGTCACTCCGGCGCGGCGTCCACCGCGCACGCGGCGAGCGGGAATCCAGACTCTACGCTTGTCCGCTCGCCCGCGCCCCCACCCCGGGATGCCCGATCAAGTCGGGCATGACGAGTAAGTCGTAGGGGCGGTTCGCGAACCGCCTTACCGAACTCGGCCCGAGCTTACGCGGCTCGATTCAGCCGTAGCGCTCCCGCCATTTCCGCGAAGGTCTGTCGCGGCCTGTCCGGTACTCGATACGGGGTATCGGAATACGGGGCCGGGGGTCTCCGTGCGCGGTGGTATACTGCCCGCCACAAGCGAATAAAGTGTGCTCTCGGTCCCATCTTATTCAGAGTGGTGGAGGGAAACGGCCCTGAGAAGCCCGGCAACCGGTCACCTTGATGACACGGTGCCAACTCCGGTGGGTGGCTAACCTGCGAGATAAGAGAGAAGGCCACGAATCTGTGGAACCCCTCGTAACGGGGTTTTTGTTTTGCAGTGGCCCCTCTGGTTGACGAAGGGAAGATCGCATTGGTTCTAGGTACGTTCGGCGGAATTGCCGACATGCGCCGCTCCGGCCGCGCCATCGCGCGCATCCGGATCTTCCGATGCATTTTTCTTAATCAAATCTACAACTGAGGAACAACTGACATGAGCAAACTGATCGCACTCAAATGCAAGGAGTGTGGCCGCGAGTTCGAAGTGGGCGCGCTCCACGTGTGCGAATTCTGTTTCGGCCCGCTGGAAGCCTTTTACGACTACGAGTTCATCAAGTCCCGCGTCTCCCGAGACAAGATCGAACAGGGACCGCCAAATCTTTGGCGCTACGTGGACCTCCTGCCGGTCGAGCGAGGTCTCGATCCCGACTTCCCGGTCGGATTCACCCCCTTGCAGCGAGCAACCCGTCTGGGCGAGGAGCTAGGACTCGACCGCCTCTATCTCAAGAACGACACCGTAAATCCCACCTTTTCGTTCAAGGACAGAGTCGTCGCCGTCGCCGTAACCAAGGCCCGCGAGCTCGGCTACGACACGTTCGCGTGCGCCTCGACCGGCAACCTGGCGAGCGCCGTAGCCGCCGCGGGCGCGCGGGCGGGAATGAATACCTTTGTATTCCTGCCGTCCGACGTCGAGGCGGGCAAGATCGTAAACGCCGCCATTTACGGAGCCAACATCGTCGCCATCGACGGCACCTACGACCAGCTCAACAGGCTGTGCTCAGAGATCGCCGACGAGCGCGAATGGGCCTTCTGCAACATAAACGTCCGCCCCTACTACTCCGAGGGATCGAAGACTCTGGCGTTCGAAACGGTCGAACAGCTTGGCTGGAAGGCGCCCGATCACGTCGTCGTGCCGATAGCGTCCGGGTCTCTATATACCAAGATAACCAAGGGATTCCGGGAGCTGGTGGAGGTCGGCCTGATAGAAGACCAAAGCGTTCGCATTTCCGGGGCTCAGGCCGACGGCTGCGGACCAGTCGCCGAAGCCTACGAGCGTGAAAGTGACCTCGTGCGGCCGGTGCAAAAGCCCGAGACCGTCGCCAAATCCCTCGCTATCGGCAACCCTGCCGACGGACGCTATTCCCTAGCTATCGCGCGGGAGACCGGCGGCTCGATCGCGTCGGTTTCCGACGACGAGATCGTCGAAGGCATCAGGCTGCTGGCGTCCACGGAAGGCATCTTTACCGAGACCGCCGGCGGCGTGACGGTTGCGGTGCTCAAGAAACTGGCCGAGGCTGGAAAAATTTCCGACGACGAGCTTACTGTTGCCTATATCACCGGAAACGGTCTAAAAACTCAGGAAGCCTTGGACGGAAGGGTCTTCGTTTCTATGACGATCAAGCCTACCTACACGGCGTTTGAAAAGGCATTTGAGACCCGGCGCGAGCTCACGCCGGTCTAGTCCCGCGACAAAACAAGAGGTACCGGATATATGGCAAGCGTTCGAATTCCCGCGCAACTGCGAAACCTTACCGGCGGCGACCGGGTCCTGGATCTGCAAGGATCCACCGTTTCCGAGCTGCTCGACGACCTAGAGAGCAAACATCCCGGATTCAAGGAGCGCATGCTTGACGCCGAGGGGGAGCCGTCCTCCTTCGTGGGAGTCTACGTTGATGGAGAAGACATTCGCTTCCTTTCGGGACTTGACACGGAAATAACGCCCGACAGCGAAGTCTCGATAGTCCCGGCGGCGAGCGGGGGCGCGTAAGGGTAACGCCGACGTGGGACCCGTGCTACTGGGGACGTTGCCATGAGTAATGAATTAATCGGAATCCTAAGCGTGGGCGCGGCCTTGTTCGTTGGGCTCGGCGGCCTGATTCTGACTACGACGGGCCGCATCAATGGCTGTATCGACCGGCTGGAAGATCGAGTCGGGGCGCTGAGCGATCGGGTATCTCGAATCGAAGGCTTGCTCGAAGGACTGCTTCTGCGAGTTATGCGTCAGGAAGATACGCCGCCCGCGCATAGCTAGTCCTCTCCCGACGGGCTGCAATAGCCAGCAAACGCCAGGCGCACCCGGCTTTCGAGAATGATTGGATGACTCCCGCGCGTTGCCCGCAGGCTGGGAAGTGGATTTCAGCTACCCGCCCGAGCCGCGCTAACGTGATTACCCAATGATGGATGAGCTAACGAGAAGTGCGACCGTCGGCGCGGTCGCACTTGCTGGGCTCGCGGCCTTACCAGCCGAGCCTTTGCCGCGTCCTGGCCTGCCATAATGCAGGCTAGGGCCCTCTTCTCCTCCGATCGGGAGCGGCGCTTCTGGCTATGGACGCTGGTCGTCGTGGTGGCGATCTACTCCACCCTCGGCTTCGCCCGGACGCTGGCCGAGGTACTGCGCGAGCACGGTCTCCTGGAAGCCTTCTCCGTCGGTATGTTCCTCCTCGGCATGTTCCTCGTGGGGGCGACCATCGTCACGCAGGGGGTGAAGGCGCGGGTGGGCGGGGCAGAGATCGCCGTCGCGCTGGGCGTCACAGCCGCCTACCTGATGGTGTTCTTCCGGATGGCGATTGCGGAGGAGCGCACGCACCTTATCGAGTACGGCGTGGTGGGCGTCTTCATTTACGAAGCGCTCACTGAGCGCGCGAACCATGGTCGCCGCGTCCCGCTGCCGCCTCTGCTCGCCGTCCTGGCGACGGCGGCGCTGGGCCTGATCGGTGCATCCAGGCGTTTCTGCCCAGCCGCGTCTTCGACCCACAGGACATCCTGTTCAACCTGCTCGCGGGCGCGATGGCGGTGGGGGCGAGCGTCGCGCTGGCGTGGGCGCGGCGGTTGACGAGGTCCCGTTAGGCGTATGGACCGTCGGGAACATCCCAACCCAATGCCGCGCGAACGACCGTAACCTGGCATGACCGCGTCTCAAACATCTGCCGCGCCGCCCGTCGGCTTCGCGAAGGCGCTCCGCGCCATGCCGGTGCAGGCGCGCGCTTTCATGTTCGCGGCCGGTGTGGTCTCCGTGTCGATCTTCGGCATGTACCTAGTGCTCCTGAATCTGTATCTGCTGCGACTCGGCTACGGCCCCGAGTTCATAGGCCTGGTACAGGGAACGGGAATATTCGCCATAGCGGCGCTCTCGGTGCCTGCGAGCGCGGTCGGACGCCGCTGGGGACTTCACCGCATGATAGTCACCGGGTTGTCCATCGGTTCGCTGGCGCTTGTCGGGCTGTCCCTCGCCGACCTTGCGCCCGAATGGATCCGCTCGGCATGGATACTGGTCTTCAATTTAGCCGGCACGTCAGCGCTGACGCTGTTCTACGTCAACTCCAGCCCGTATCAGATGGCCATATCCACCGAAGCCGATCGCGCGCACCAGTTTTCGCTACGGTGGGTATTTATATCTCTCGGAGCCTTCGCGGGCAGCGTGCTCGCCGGACTCCTTCCCGACGCTTTCGCTGTTTTGCCCGGCGTCGAGCCGGATTCGGCGGAGGCGTTTCGGCTCGCGATGCTGACGGGATCGTTGCTGCTGCTTCTCGCCCCGCTGGCAATGCTGGCCGCCGGCCCCGCCCGTGCAACGGAGGTCAGCGCCCGGCCGGGGACGCCCGCCTCCGCACCGCTAAAGCTGTTCGCCGCGATAGCCGTCGTCATGCTGCTGTGTACGGCTTGCATGGCCGCCGGCCGCATCTTCGCCAACATCTACCTGGACAGCGCCCTGGCGGTTTCAACGCCGCGAATCGGACTTATAGTCGCGATCGGGCACATCATGGGAGTGCCCGGCGCGCTCTTGATGCCCAGGCTCGTAAAACACGCCGGCACCGGCAACACGGCCGCGCTGGGATTCCTCGGCGCGGCGTTGATGATGCTGCCGCTGGCGTTGATCCCCCACTGGGCCGCCGCTGGAGTCGCCCTGGTAGTGCTAAACGCTATCGGAGCGATTGTCGAACCGGCGTTCTCGATATTCACCCTCGGCCTGGTGCGCGATTCCTGGCGGCCGGCCATGGCCGGAGTCACGATAACTTTCGGCTCGGCCAGCTACGGATTCATCTCGCTGGCGGGCGGCTACGTGATAGCCGGACCAGGGTTCGCTTTCTTCTTCCTGGCCGCCGGCGCCCTCTCCCTGCTGGGAGTCGCCGTCTTCCGGCTGCTTTCGGTCCGCGGCAACCTCTTCAAGCTAGCGGTCTAACGACGACACTCAGCCACTGAGAAGGCTTGGTCGTTAATGGGCCTTCGATTCCCGCTCCGCAGTTTCGCGGGACATGCTTCGACGGAACAAAAGGTTGAAGTTAGCCAGAAGCGGGCGGAAGCTTAGTCTTCAGACCTTGTTCTTCAATATGCGCGGCGATTGTCTGGTACGTCGTTTCGAGCAAGGGAACCGTGCCCGCGGCGAGGTTTCGTTCGCGGGCTTTCCACTCGGGTTCGCCGGGAACCATAACGCCGGAAGACCCCGTGGCCAGTCTCGACGACTTGATCTGTCTGATCATCTCCTCGACGCGGTCCTTGAATTGCTCTATGGGCATGAAAATCGCCGGATCGATGGCCATGAAGAAATGGCCCAGATCGTCAAGCGACCCGCCGCCGCCGTCGCGAAACTCGTGGTCGGTCCCGAACTTCGAGCCTGTGAGCACGCCCGACAAAACCTCCATGAGAAGCGCGAGACCGTATCCCTTGTGCTCGGCCATGGGTACGCCGAGGCCTTGAGGGTATTCGGCGGGATCGGTGGTCGGCCTTCCCTCCGAATCCATGTACCAGCCCAGCGGGATGCCCTTGCCCTGCGCCAGGCTCAATGCCACCTTGCCCATCGCCACCGTGCTCATGGCGATGTCCAGCATGATCGGGTAGCTCCTGGCAGCCGGTATCGCTACGCCGAGCGGATTGTTTCCAAACGTCGGCGTAGCTCCACCCCACGGTGCCAGGACAAGCCCTCCGTTGGTCGTGCAGATGCCAATGAGGTCCGCGTCCGAAGCCATGCTCGCGTAATAGGCAGCCGCGCCGAAATGGTTACTGTTCTTGACGCCAACGACGGACATCCCGCTTTGCCGGGCTTTCTCTATGCACGTCCTCATCGCCAGCACGCTCGACCACTGGCCCGGACCGCGGTCCGCATCGAACAGCACGTGTGTGGGCGTCTCGTTTATGAGCCTGAAATCCGGATTGTCATTGAGCTGGCCCCCGGCGACTTGCGCCGCGTACCTGGCGATGTCGCCGACGTTGTGAGTGGGCTGACCTCGCACCGCCGCTTCGAGCTGGACTTCCACCACAAGCTCCGTCGGTTCGGCGGCAAGGCCCGCGGACTCCAGCGCCTCGATGCCGAAGTCGCGCAAAACGTCGATGGGCACGTCTATCCGCTTGTCTGGTGAATTCATAGTCCTTCCATCCGCCTCTATGAACGCGCCTGGTCGATCTCCGAGACCTTTACCGGCCTGCCGGAGTTCGCCGACTCGTATATCGCGAGCAGCACTCTCTGGGCGCGCATGCCATCGCCGCCGGTTACGCTGGGTTCTCTATCTTCGTGGATCGAGTTCACGAACTCCTCGAACTCCGCCTGTAAATGTTCGTCGATCTCCCGCTTTTGCGTCCACGTCACCAGCCGCTTGCTGAATGTAATCTGATTCCAGGTGTCTATGCGAATCGAGCCGTCCACGCCGTAGATATCCAGGTCGCACTTCTTGGGCACTTCGTAAGGATTGAAGTTCGTAAGCGAGGCGCCTATTGTTCCGTTTTCGAACAGCAGCGACGCCACTGCGTTGTCCTCGGCGTCGCCTTCGTGAGCGAACATGCCCGTGCGGCCATGGACTTCAACGATGTCGGAGCCGACCAGCCACATCAGCCGGTCGAGTCCGTGGATATTGTTGTAAGTGAAAATGCCGCCCCCGCCCGTCTCCTTGTTCCATACCCATTGGGGGAAGTCTTCGGCCCCGAACGACATGTTGTCGACCGCCATCGCCACCCTGCCGATCTCGCCGGCGTCGATCAGTCTCCGAGCCGTCAGCAGTTCGCTGTGAAACCTGTGGCTGAACCCGATCATCAGCTTTACGCCGTTGGCTTTGCACGACCGGTTGATCGACTGGCACTCGGCGATGGTAGGAGCCATGGGCTTTTCGAGCAATGTGTGAATGCCATGCTCGGCCGCCGCTACCGTTGACGGCTCGTGCAGGAAATGCGGCAGCGCGTTTCCCACCGCCTCCACCTCGCCCGACTCGACAAGCTCTTCCCATGTGGCGAAAGGCGTGGCTCCGTACTTCTCCGCGAGCTTCTGCGCCCGCTCCAGGTCCTGGTCGGCAATCGCCGCGAGCTCGACGCCCTCGATCTTGTCGAACTCTCTGGCATGAAACTCGCCCGCCAGTCCCGCCCCCAGAACGCCAACGCGCATGTCACGCCTCCGACGAAAAACAATCAGACTGCGAGAGAATAGGACAAACTAGGCCCGACGGCACTCCTGGCACGAACCTCCAGCCGGACTTATTATCTGTTTGAATTTCACTCCCAGGAACCAGGGAGGCGCAATGGGTGCCGGCAACACAGCAGACCGCGTCACGCAACTCCTGAGCCAGCTTGTCTCTATCGACAGCGTCAATCTGGACATGCCCGGCGCCACCAACGGCGAGAAACGCCACAGCGACTTCATCGCCGGCCTGGGACGCAAAATGGGCCTAGCAGTCTCGCAAACGGAGGTCCTTTCCGGTCGCCCAAACGTCCTGCTCGAGCTCAAGCAGACAGACGCCAGGCGCACGTTCCTGTTCGACATCCACCTGGATACAGTCCCTCTCGGCGGCGAAAGGGCGGGACTCGATCCGATCGTCGAAGCCGGGCGGCTCTACGGGCGGGGAGCATGTGACACCAAAGGCTCGATGGCCGCGGCCCTGCTGGCGCTGGAGAGACTGGTTGCCGATCCCCCCGCGGACGGTTGCGACGTGGCCCTTCTCGGCACTGTTGACGAGGAGTACCTAAAGCGCGGCGTGGACTTCGCGCTCGACGCGGGACTTACGGCGGACGCCGCCCTGGTGGGCGAGCCGACCAACCTGCAACCCGTAACCGCACACAAGGGCGTGGTCCGATGGGAAATCGTTACGCGAGGCCGCACGGCCCACACGTCCCGGCCCGATAGAGGCGTCAACGCCATCTACGCGATGACGCACGTAATCGACGTACTGCGCAAACGATTCGAGGTCGGCGGACTGGTCGGTCCGCACCCGCTATGCGGGGAGTCAACTCTTACCATCTCCACAATCCGCGGCGGCGTGCAAGTCAACATAGTGCCGGACGAGTGCCGAGTCGAAGTCGACCGCCGGACGCTTCCCGGCGAGGGCGGCGGGGAGTTTTTCGAGGCGGTGCAGTCGGAGCTGCGCAGCCTGGTGGAACGGGAACCCTGGATTGACGTCGAATGCCTTGACCCGTTTCTCGTCGAGGACGGAGTCGACACTGCCCCGAACGCCCCGCTGGTGCGGCACGTGCAGGCGGCGTGTGAAAAACTGGGGCTGCCCAACGCGCTCGGCGGCGTGCCCTACGGAACGGACGGAGCGGCGCTCGTTCCCGCCGGAATCGAAACCGTGATCTTAGGCCCTGGGTCGATCGAGCAGGCGCATTCGCCCGTCGAGTGGGTGGAGCTGGAGCAGGTCGAGAAATGCGCCGCGCTCTACGAGGACATCGTTCGAAGGTTCGCCGCGTCGGGAGACTAGGCCCGGCTTCTTAGCGGCCGGGCGCGGGAAGGTCCCAAACGTATGGCTGGAATGCTGATCGGTCGGGTCGCGGTCATCACCGGCGCCAGCGCGGGAATCGGTCGGGCGGCGGCGCTGGTCTTCGCCCGCGAGGGAGCGCGGCTCGTCCTGGCCGCCCGACGCCAAAAGGAAGGCGAGGAAACTGTCGAAATGGTGCGGCGGTCCGGCGGCACGGCAGTTTTCGTCTCTGCTGACGTCTCGAAGCGCGAGCAAGTCAAGGGCCTGTTTGAAGAATGCCTTGGCAGATTCGGCCCTATCGACTGCGCGTTCAACAACGCCGGTGTCGAAGCAATCCCAAATACTCTCACCGCTGACTATTCGGAGGACGATTGGGACCGGATCGTCGCCGCCAACCTCAAGCGCGTCTGGCTGTGCATGAAATACGAGATCGAGCAAATGGCCGGGCGCGGCCGAGGCTCGATTGTCAACAACGCTTCGATTCTGGGGCTGGTTGGCGCGAAATCCAGCGCGCCCTACACGGCAAGCAAGCACGGAGTGGTAGGGCTTACTAAAGCCGCCGCGCTCGAATATGCCGGCAAGGGAATTCGAGTCAACGCGGTCTGCCCCGGCTACGTGCACACACCCATGGTTGATCGTTTCACGGCAATCAATCCCGACCACATCGCCAACGCCATCAGGAGCGAGCCGGTCGGCCGGCTAGGGGCGCCGGAGGAGATCGCCGAGGCCGCGGCATGGCTCTGCTCCGACGCGGCCTCGTTCGTTACCGGACACGCCATGGCGGTCGACGGCGGCTTTCTGGCGGGTTGATTCGGGCGAACACCGTTCTTCAATGCTGATCGTTCGTATCGGAGTTCCGTGGCGACACGTAAACGAAGTATTGCACTTCGCTTGCGAATCTAGGTTTTCCCCGGCGCGGCCGGATTCCAGGATTGCGGAAGCGCGGCGGTCCTATTACTGTCTGCAACAAGCCTCAACGCGCTGAGGCTTGTCCCTTACGGCCGTATTCCAAATGCTGTTGTCCGCCCAGCCCGCAATCCCGGCGCTGAAACCGTGGGGCTGGAGTCTAGCGGCGCGCGGGTTGCTTGGCTTCGCCGTCCTGCTGGTAACGTCGTGCGCTACGCGCTGCCCGAGCGAAGTAACGGACCGTTGGCTGAGCGGCGATTTCTGGCGCGATGCAGGCGTGGAAGAGATACACGCCCAACTCGACTGCGGCGTAAAAATCCAGGCGACGACCACGGGCGGTAATACACCCCTGCATCTTGCAACGCGCCACAACGAGAATTCGGCGGTCGTCCAGACCCTGCTGGACAACGGCGCCAACATCGAGACGAAGGATAACTTTGGCAATACTCCCCTGCTTTTGGCCGTAGTCACGCAAGCGAGCGCGCCGGTCTTCCAGACCCTGCTCGATAACGGCGCGAACATCGAGGCGAGAGACAACTTCGGCAACACGCCTCTGCTTCTGGCAATAGCCACGAACGCAAATCCGGTCATTTTTCAGGCCCTGCTCGACAACGGCGCGAACATTGGGGCGCGCGACGCCGACGGCCGGACGCCGCTGCATCTAGCCGCCAGGTTCACCGACAACCTCGACGTGATAGCAGCCCTGCTCGACCGCGGCGCGGAAATCGAGTCCAGGAGCGCGCTCGGCTTCACGCCGCTGCATTTGGCGGCGGCGCATAGCCAGGAGACGACCGTTGTCCGGACGTTGCTCGACCACGGCGCAGACGTCCAAGCGAAGACCGATTTTGGCGAAACACCCCTGCACGCCGCGGCGCAGTGGAACCATAATCCGGCGGTCATCCAGACCCTGCTAGACAGCGGCGCAGACATCGACGCCAAGGACGGCGACGGCGCTACGCCCTTACATCGGGCGGCGCGCTCGAAAGCAGACCCGGCGGTTGTGCGGGCGCTGTTGGACGGCGGCGCAAACACCGAGACGCGGGACGTCGACGGCAGGACGCCATTGCACGTGGCCGCCAGATTCGCGGACAACACCGAAGTGATGCAGGCCATGCTTGACCACGGCGCAAACATCGACGCAAAAGACAACGGCGGCGACACTCCCTTCGATCTGGCGAAGCGCCACTACAACACCGCGGCCATCCAAATACTGGAGGACCACGGCGCGACCGAAGGCGGCTGAGTACGCCGAGCTTTCCGAAACAAGAAGCAGTTAGGCGTGCATAGCGTAGTAAACAGGTTAGAGCCGCGTTCCATGCGGCGACGTTTTCTATGTCCGATTGGCAAAGGAGTGCGATAGTCAGCGGAGGGCATGTACGATCAAGGCATGGCGGTAACGTTCGACACTCGCAAGGCGTCCCGGCGGCTCCAGAAAGCAGGCTTCGACGAGACCAAAGCTGAAGCCATCGTCTCCATCTTTGCCGGGGAGGTCGGCGCAAGCCTCGCCACGAAAGACGATCTCGCAGCAGTGCACACCAACATTGAACACATGGAGGAGCGTCTCTAGCAGAAGATCGTGCAGACCGAGCAGCGGCTGATAGTCCGCGTGGGCGCGATGGTCGGCGGGGGAGTCGCAGTCACGCTCGCCGCGCTGGGCGTCGTCGCCGGGATCATCCTCGCGGCGGTCTAGCCTCCGCGGAATCCCTCAATAGTCCCCGATCAAGCTGGATCAGGGAGCATCACACTCGTGACCGGTGTGAGTTGGTGGCGCCGCCTACGGGATGCCGCTCGGCGTCCAGAGCCGTGCTCAGGCCACGATGGCCGCCTGCCCACGCCAGCCTTCGGTCGTACCGACAAGAGCCGAAATCCGGAGAACGCCGGGAAACCCGCTGGCGACAAGTACGGCGGAACCCCGCCGGCGTCCAACTGATAGCGCCGGTGGTTCTCACGCTTAGCTCTCACGGGCGGCTTTGCCCCTAAATTGACTCGCCACAACCGCCGTTCTCCTTTTTTACACTTTTTACTGTCTAAATTTTGAAAATGCGGATCGGCGGTGATACGGTTGAATCAGAAGGTTGTCCGCATTTCCCGGCCTCAGTGGGACGAGCGGCTGCGGCTGGCAAACTCGGAAAGCCGCGATTCGCGAACCTGGCGACGGCAATTCATCGAAGAAGGCGATCTACAAGCACGAATGCATAAAACTGACGAGCATCTGCTCCAAGTACAGGACTTGAGGGTTTCCCGCGCCGAGTTGGAAATCCTTAACGGCGTTAACCTGTCCGTCCGTCGAGGCGAGGTGCACGCCGTGATGGGGCCGAACGGATCGGGCAAAAGCACGCTCGCGAATACCTTGATGGGGAGTCCGGACTGCGAAGTTCTGGGCGGCCAGATCACATTCAAGGGCGAAGATATAACTGAAGAAGACCCGGACGTCCGCGCAAAGATGGGCATGTTCCTGGCGTTTCAGTATCCCGTCTCGATAACCGGCGTGCCGCTGCATAGCTTTCTGCGGGCGGCGATCAATTCGCGGCGAGACCAGGACAACGAAATCGGCGTTCGCGATTTCCGAAGACTGATGATGTCAAAGATGGAACTCGTGGGAATGGACCCGTCCTTTGTCACGCGTTATTTGAACGAGGGTTTTTCGGGAGGCGAGAAGAAGCGCTCGGAGATTCTCCAGCTGGCGGTGCTGGAGCCGGAGCTTGCGATCCTGGACGAAACCGATTCCGGTCTCGACATCGACGCGCTGCGCACCGTCGCCAGCGGAGTGAACGCCTTGATGAATCCGGAAATGGGGATTTTGCTAATTACCCATTATGAGAGGATTCTTAAGTACATAGAGCCGGATTACATCCACGTATTCGTGGACGGCCGAATCGTTCGGTCGGGCGGCAAGGAACTCGCGATGGAGCTCGAAGAGCGCGGATACGACGAATATCTCGCCCCCGTGGCGGGAGGGGTATAACAAACATGGCGGTCAAGATTCAGGCGCCTGATTACGACGTTAAGTTCGACTATAAGTACGGGTTTCACGATAAGGAAGCCGCGGCGTTCAAGACCGACAAGGGGCTGAACGAGCGCGTCGTCCGTCAGATATCGGAAGTAAAGGGCGAGCCCGAATGGATGCTCGAGTACCGGCTCGACGGTCTTCAGCACTTCCTAGAACGGCCCATGCCGGAGTGGGGCGCTGATCTCGGCGGCATTGACTTCGACGAAATGCACTACTACGTTCGACCCACCATCGGCAACGCCGAAGACAACTGGGACGACGTTCCGGAATACATCAAGAACACATTCGATAAGCTGGGGATTCCCGACGCGGAACAGAAATTCCTCGCGGGAGTCGGGGCGCAGTACGACTCCGAGGTCGTCTATCACAACGTAATCGACAAGCTCGAAGAGCAGGGCGTGATATTCCTCGATATGGACAGCGGCCTCCGTGAGCACCCGGACCTCGTAGAGAAGTACTTCGCCAAGCTCATTCCGGTCAGAGACAACAAATTCTCGGCGCTGAACACCGCGGTGTGGAGCGGTGGAAGCTTCGTCTACGTTCCACCCGGAGTGAAGGTAGATATGCCTCTGCAGGCGTACTTCCGCATCAACTCCGAGCGTATGGGGCAGTTCGAGCGGACTCTGATCATCGCCGACGAAGGCTCCGACGTGCATTACATCGAAGGCTGCACGGCGCCGATCTACGCCACCGACTCGTTGCACTCGGCCGTGGTCGAGTTGATAGCGTTCGATAACGCGCGCATCCGCTATACCACGATTCAAAACTGGTCCAACAACGTTTACAACCTCGTCACGAAACGCGCCACCGCCGCCAAGAACGCCTCGGTCGAGTGGATCGACGGCAACATCGGCAGCAAGGTGACCATGAAGTATCCATCGGTCTACCTCATGGGCGAGGGGGCGAGAGGCGAGATTCTTTCGGTCGCATACGCCGCCAACGGTCAGCATCAGGATGCCGGGGGCAAGGTCGTACACGCGGCGCCGAACACCAGCTCGACGATCAAGTCCAAATCGATAAGCAAGGGCTCCGGTCGAACGAGTTATCGCGGTCTTCTCAAGGTCGAAAAAGGGGCGCGGCAGGCCAAGTCGTTCGTCGTTTGCGACGCCCTGCTTCTCGACGAGGAGTGCCGGTCCGACACCTATCCCTACATAGAGATCGAGGAAAACGACACCCAGGTCGGTCACGAGGCGACGGTTAGCAAGATCGGTGACGACCAGCTTTTCTACTTGATGAGCAGGGGGCTGTCGGAAACCAAGGCCAGAGCGATCATCGTCACCGGCTTCGTGGAGGAGTTCATCAAAGAGCTGCCTATGGAATATTCGGTGGAATTGAACCGCCTCATCGAGCTCGAGATGGAAGGAGCGGTCGGCTAGTCGACCTTCCGAAGCCCCTATACGCCATTCCGAGGTCTGCCGAGGAAGCTTGTGCGCCGTCGCCGACGTTGAGATCTTTCGCTGCCAGTCAGGACGACAAGTAAGGTGCTGGGAGCGATGGCTGCGATGCTCAGAATGGCGGGCAGAGCGCTTATGACTACAGGCAGGGCGCTCGTCAAGATCGCAGGTTGGGCGCTCAGGTTGACGGGTAAGGCGCTCGCGAAGACAGGCCGGGTGCTCCTCAGGATGACAGGTTGGGCGCTGAAGGCGGCAGGTCGGGCGCTCAGGTTGACGGGTAAGGTGCTCGCGAAGACAGGCCGGGTGCTCCTCAGGATGACAGGTTGGGCGCTGAAGGCGGCAGGTCGGGCGCTTCGGCCAACAGGTAGAGCGCTCGTCAGGATGACAGGCTGGGCGCTCAGAGCGGGGGGCCGGGCGCTTGTCATAGCGGCAGGTTGGACGCTCCTGATGATGAGCGGAGCGCGCAGGACGGCAGGGGAGAAACTCAGGATGACGGGAGAAAAACTCAGAGTGAGAGGGGAGAAGCTCACGATGAGGGTAAGAGCGCTTGGAGCGACGAAAGGAAAGGTCGGAACGACGGAATCTCCCCAAAAAGTCGTTCCGGGGTCCGCTGAATCTCCCCTCAGAGGCCCTTCGCACGTCATCGCGAGGTTCGACGAAGGATCCCGCGCGCCGTCGCCCAAGGCGAATTCCGTCGCCATCGCCCGGGATCACGAGTAAGGTGGGCAAGATTGTGGCTGGAGTGTTCAGGATTATCGTTGGGGTACTCAAGCTGGCGGGCCGGGCGCTCCGGATCGCGGGCAAAGCGCTCGTGGCGGCTGTCAGGGCGCTCATCAGGATGGGCGGGCGGCCCCTCAGAGCAACCGGGCGTAAGCTCGGAGTGACGGGGAAGAAGCTCAGAATAAAACCGTTTATCACTCTGTCGTTCCGGCCTCCGCCGAGGAATCTCGCGCCCTTCCCTTCCAGCCTCCGAGGATCCCCGGGGCTAAGCTGATCCGCCGCCATGCCGGTTGACGTCGAGACCCTGAAACCAAACTGCTCTCTGGTAGAGGAGATATCCGCGGCTCAATCCGAGCCCAAGTGGATGCTCGAGCTGCGGCTCCGCGCATGGGAAGAGTACGAACGCCTTCCCATGCCGAAGCCCACCGACGAGACCTGGCGCCGCACCAACCTGCGGGGCATCGATCCCGCGGCGTTCAGCGCATTCGATCACAACGGATCGAGCGGTATTCCCGACGAGTCGAGCCTGCTACCCGTGGACGCGTTCGCCGGCCGTTTGCTCCATGTCGACTGGCATAGCCGCTACAGCGCACTGGACAAGAAGCTGAAAGAGAAAGGCGTAGTCCTCTGCGATCTGCGCGAGGGACTCCGAGAACACCAGGACCTCGTCCAGCAGTATTTCCTTCGTGACGCGCCGGAAACCTCGCTCGCCAAGTTCGAGTCGCTGCACACGGCCCTTTGGTCAAGCGGCACGCTCGTATTCGTCCCGGACGGCGTGGAAGTGGAATTGCCGCTGCACAGCCTGGCGCGAATGAGCGCCACCGGCATCGCTACCTTCGCCCACACTCTCGTGATTCTCGGTTCAAATTCAAGGCTGGAACTGGTCGAAGAAGCCGGGTCCGACACCGCTGCTCAAATGGCCATGAGCAGCTCGATGATCGAGGTATCCCTCCACGCCGGCGCCCGTCTCGATTATCTGGCGATTCAGAATTGGGGTCTGCATCATGTCGGCTTCAATTCCTGGCGAGCCGTGGTGGAACGGGACGCCGCGCTGAATTACGCGGAAGTCGCTCTGGGTGGCGGCCTCACCAAGACCGTCGTTCAGGGAATTTTCCCCGAGCCAGGCTCGGATGCCGAACTCTGGGGACTTTATATCTGCAAAGGCCGTCAGCACATCGATCACGAAACCCACCAGCACCACATCGGCGATCACACCCAGAGCAATCTCATGTTCAAGGGGGTGTTGCAGGACCGCTCGCGATCGGTCTACCACGGAATGATTACGGTCGAAGAAACAGCCGGCCAAAGCACCTCCTACCAGGCCAACCACAATCTTCTGATGAGTGACTCGGCGAGAGCCGATTCGATACCAAAAATGGAAATCAAGACCAACGACGTCAGGTGCAAACATGGCGCCGCGGTCGGAAGGCTGAACGACGACGAGGTCTACTATCTCCGCACCCGAGGATTCAGTCAGGCCGAAGCCGAAAAGCTGATAGTTCGCGGATTCCTCGAGCCTGTGCTGGCCCGCGTAGTCAGTCAGCCGGTCCGCGACGCCCTTGAGCTTACGGTGATGGATCGGGCCGGGGTCTGAGGTCAATCCGATGATATTCAGCGGACGCTATAACGTAGGCCCGGCGGCCAGCGTACCGCCTGGCGGGGTTATCGCGGCAAACGCCGGCGGCGAGATAGTGGCCGTGTTCAACGTAGACGGCAAGTTCTACGCCATCTCCGACACCTGCTCCCACGCCTATGCGTCGCTGTCAGAGGGGGACCTCGACGGCTACCACGTGATGTGCCCCCTTCACGGATCCGAGTTCGACGTGAGGACGGGAAACGCGTTGACTCTACCCGCCTCCTCTCCCGTCGAGAGCTTTCCGATTGAGCTGGAAGACGGAGACCTGATCGTAACGATCCCCTAGATTCGAGGAATTCCGATGGCTGGCAAGGCCGCGACACAAAAACTCAAGACCCAGGATCATCCGGCGGAACCGCCATACGGCGCGCGGCGCGGCGGGCTTGGGACGACGTTTCGTCCCAAGAGCCTTGGCGTTCCGACCTGGATTCCCGCGTTCGCGGGAATGACGGAGCCGAGGGGACTCGGAATGACGCTCGGGCGGTGCTCCGAATGACGACAGCGGGGCAGGCGCGGGTCAAACCGCTTGACGTGACGGAGGTCCGCCGCGATTTCCCCGTTCTGGATCAAACCGTCAACGGCAAGAAGCTCGTCTATCTGGACAACGCCGCCACCTCGCAGAAACCCAGATCCGTCATCGACGCGTTGACGCGTTACTACGAGGAATACAACTCAAACGTCCACAGGGGGATTCACGCGCTCAGCCAGGAAGCTACCGCGCGCTACGAGGAAGCGAGAGGCAAGATCGCGTCCTTCTTCGGAGCGACGTCGGAGCGCGAAATCGTTTTCGTGAAAAACAGCACCGAGGCCATAAACCTTGTCGCCTACGGGTGGGCGCGGAAGTATCTGAAACCCGGCGATGAGATAATAACGACCGAGACGGAGCACCACAGCAACATCGTTCCGTGGCAGCTTGTAGCCGAAAGCACCGGCGCCGAGTTTCGATACCTGCCCCTGCGCGATCACGCCGCGCCATTCGATATTGACGAGCTGAGATCACTCATCACAAGCCGCACCAGGCTCATCGCGGTCACTCACGTATCCAACGTCCTCGGCACCGTCACGCCGGTTGCGGACGTGGCGGAAATAGCTCACGCGGCGGGCGCTGTTCTGCTTGTGGACGGATCACAATCCGCCCCGCACATGCCAGTTAACGTCGTCGACCTCGACGTAGACTTCTTTGCAGTCACCGGGCACAAATTGCTCGGCCCGACGGGGATCGGCTTCCTCTACGCCCGCGAAGACCTGCTCGACCGAATGGACCCATTTTTGAGTGGAGGCGACATGATCGCCACCGTAACCATGCAAGGCGCGACCTGGAACGATCTTCCTTACAAATTCGAGGCGGGCACGCCAAACATCGCGGACGCGATCGGACTTGGAGCGGCGGTGGACTACCTGAGCGGACTGGGCATGAAGCGTGTCGAGGCTCACGAGCGGACGATGTCCGAATACGCGATCGAAAGGTTGAGAGAGATCGACGGCCTGACTCTCTATGGACCAACCGACGCCTCGCTGAAAGGCGCCGTTTTCTCATTCAACGTCGAGGGCGTTCACTCGCACGACGTGGGGCAGGTCCTGGACAGCGAGGGTGTGGCGGTACGGACAGGCCACCACTGCGCCCAGCCGCTGATGGCCGCTCTCGGCATAGGCTCCGCCGCCCGGGCCAGCGCCTACATCTACAATTTCGAAGAAGAGATCGATACGCTCGTGAACGCTATCCGAAAGGCCCAGAAGTTCTTCAACTAATATGCTCGACGACCTCTATCGGGAAATAATCCTCGATCACTACAGATCGCCCAAGAACCGCGGAAGGATCGAGCATCCGGATATCCGCGCCGAAGGCAAGAATCCCCTCTGCGGCGACGAGCTCGTCCTAACCGCCTTGCTCGAAGACGACGCCATACTCGAAATCAAGTTCGACGGCCACGGCTGCTCCATCAGCCAGGCGTCCGCGTCGATGCTTACCGAGCAGGTTAAAGGGAAGCGGCTGAATGAAGCCGAAGACCTGGTGGACCTGATAAAAGGAATGTTCAAGGGCGAGGTCGAGATCGACCCTGATAAGCTCGGCGATCTCGAAGCCCTGCAGGGAATACGGCGCTATCCCGTTCGGATCAAATGCGCTACGCTGGCCTGGAACGCGTTGCAGGTGGGCATCGACACTCACCGGAGCTCGGTGGAAAGCGCCGAAGCCGCCCCGGAACTAGCCGTATTTACCGAACACAGCCTCTAGCCGTCCGCGGCTTCAAACCGGCGCCGACCACCTCGCAAACCGTCTAAGTAGGAATCGGGGGCCAGCTTTGCAACGGTCGGGGAAGGCGCCCAATGCAACAGGCCTAAGGTTCCTGCGGCGTTCGAAACGGGACCGCTTATCTGCCCCTTGCTTCACACTGCTCAAACCCAGGCAAACTAGCCCCCATTCCCCAAAAACAGCGCTAGAAAGGCCGTGCCCGCCCCCATCACTCCAACCATCGCCATGACGAGATAGAGAGTCATTCGCGCTATCCGACCTTCAATGTCGGACTTGAGAACCACAACGTCGGACTTGAGAACCGCAATGTCAGACTTGAGGACTGCAATATCGGTTTTGGTAGCGAAGTTTTGGATGTTCTGACTGGCCGCTTGCCCAACAGTGGCAACCATCGCTTCACCTGTTCTTCCCCGAAACCGGCTTCTCTCAGATCCTTGACCGCTTTATGTGTGTCGAACGCGCTTACAGCCATACTCTTTCCACGGAACTCACCGCAGTATTATGATAGTCGGCTCAATTGGAAATCACTCCAACGTGCGATAATGACTTGTGTATTTCGGCGAAGCGGTTTTGTCGTGCAGGAGCGGCGGCAGGCATCTGGATAGCCTAGTTTTGGCATAGCGCCGTTAGTCTATTGAGAAATAACCTACTCTTGTGGCCACGACACGACTCGCACAGCATCGGCGCGTACCCCTCGTTGAAAACCGTTTATCCGGCTCTCTGAGGGCGGAAGAGCCGCCTACCGCGGCGCTGACAGCCGTGCAAACCCCTAGGTCCCAATTGGCATCCAGCTTTCTCCGGGCGAAAAAGCTAAGAGCCGTTTTCATCGACCTGGATGACACGCTATTGGACGAGACGGCCCACATGCGCGGCGCCTATGGCAGGTCTCTTCACGATCTGCGCCACCAGCTCTCGCCCGACCAAACGGCGGCGACTTACCGTGAATATGAGTCCATCGTCGACGACCTCGCTCGCCGCAACGCCTGGGACGAGATTACCCGCGAGCGGCGCTGGGAGCTTGCGCTGCAACGCGCGGGCGTAGAACCCGGCGATCTCCCGGTCAAGATACGCGACGGCTACTTCCGCCACTACTACGAAGGCGTCAGCTTTCTGCCCGGCGCCGAGCGGCTGCTCGACTCGGCATCGAATTTCGAAAATTGTCTGATAACGAACGGCCGTTCGAAGGATCAGTGGGGCAAGATCAGGCTGATGGATGTCGATTCGAAACTGGACCACGTGCTGGTAAGTGAAGACATGGGTATTTGGAAACCCGATCCGCGGATATTCGAGCGCGCGCTCGACCTTACCGGCGCACAACCTTCCGAATCGGTAATGATCGGCGACTCGCTTCAAGCAGACATCGCCGGAGCCGCGTCCATCGGAATCGGCACGATCTGGATCAACGGACATGGCCGTTCTCCGGACGAAGCCACCCACAAGCCCGACGCGATAGTCACGAACCCCGGCGAAGCCGCTTTGCTGATAGAACAGGTGAGACGATGACCTCAACCCTAATAGCGAACGTCACGGTCCACGACGGCAAGCCGGGGGCGACGCCGTCTGTCGGAAACGTGGTTATAGCCGATGGCCGCATCAAGTCCGTCGGCGCCGGCCCGGCGAGCGCGGAAACGGTCGTCGACGGGACCGGCAAGCATCTGGTTCCCGGCCTCATCGACTGCCACGTACACCTG
Source organism: Chloroflexota bacterium (assembly GCA_965218195.1). GTDB lineage: Bacteria > Chloroflexota > UBA11872 > UBA11872 > VXNJ01 > JAPOVO01. Next base: position 1,662,053 of record OZ244593.1, on the reverse strand, counting down.
TTCATGAACGCGGAGCCGACCGCGATCGAAGACTTCATGCAAGCGGACGACGCAGCCAAGCTCGGCTGGGCGCGGGCCAATTGCGAGAGCCTGGTCAGGTCCGGCGTAACCACCATTCGTGAAATCGCGGCCCCCAACGCGCTGATGGCGCGGCTCTTCCAGGACCGCGATACCCAAAGCCTGCCCGCCCCTCGAATACTTCCGGCGTTCTCGAACATCACCACGTACGGCGGACATGGACACTTCCTGGGCGTTGAGGCCGAATCGATGGATGACCTTCGCCGGGCAGCGAGAGACCAGATTCAATCGGGCGCGCGCTTCGTAAAGATCATGGCAAGCGGCGGCGTCATGACGCCCACGAGCGATCCGACCAGCGTTCAGTATTCGAGCGATCAGCTTCGCGCCGTCGTCGAAGAAGCCGCGGCAGCGGGAGTTCCGTGCGCCGCCCACGCCCACAGCATCGAAGCGATTCGAAACTCCATCGAGGCGGGGATTACCTCCATCGAACACGGCACCTTCATTGATGCTCCCACGGCAGAGCTCATGGCCCGTACCGGCACATGGCTCGTACCAACAGTCGCAACGCTGTATTTCGTGGGTCAGAACATCGCCCATCCGGCGCTTCCGGACTGGGCCCGCGAAAAGGTCGAGGCAATCAGGCCGGTGTTCTACAAGCACGTCGACGCGGCCCTGGCGGCCGGAGTCAGGATCGCGGCCGGTTCCGACATGGGCATACAGTTCGTCAGACACACGGGCGCGACGCTGGCACGAGAGCTGGCGGTCTACGTCGAGCGCGGCATGAGTCCTTCAATGGCGCTCGCGTCAGCTACGAGCCAGGCGGCTGAGTTGCTGGGAGTATCCGATGAGGTAGGAACCATCGAACCCGGCAAGGCGGCCGATCTTGTTCTAATGGCGGACGATCCGACCGATGACCTCATGGCTCTGAGCCGCCCTGAAACCGTCTGGCAATCGGGGCGCGTAATGAGCGGCGCATAGCCCTAGCGCCGCGCCCGCGCGGTCGACTACCACTAGAACGAACGAGAGAACTTATGACTATGATGAATCTCCCACATCCTGGCCGCAGCGTTCGTGAGAATTGCCTGGATCCGCTTGGCCTTAGCGTCACCGAAGCGGCGAAGGTCGTGGGCGTAGCCCGCCATACCCTCTCGCGAGTGCTGAACGGCCACGCCGCGATTTCGGTGGAGATGGCGATTCGGCTTGAGAAGGTTGCCTGGTCTACCGAGGAGTTCTGGCTGCGCCGGCAGACCGCCTACGATCCGGCGCGGGCGCGCAAGGACGAGGCCCGGATCGAGGTCAAGCGCTATCAGTCGCAAGTGCCGGCGCGAGACACGACGATCGACACGCTGGCGAGCGGCCCCGGTTAGGGCGTCCCGCGTGCGCCAACCGGACTTGCCATAGCCCGCGGAGCGCGTATGGCCGCCCTATACAGTCTTCTGGCGGCTCAGCCACAGCCATAGCTCAGACCCGGCATCCAGCCTCGCCGGGCGGCCGTCGTCGTCTACGTAGGCATGACTGGTAGCGGCCGAGGCTGCAAGCGTTCCCGAACCGGCTATCGATATCTCATACTCAAACTCGATGCGCGCTCGGGTGACGACCTTGACCCAAAGGTGGACCTCGATCAGGTCCTCGGACCGGACCGCCGAGACAAACCGGCACGCGCATTCGAACACGGGCATGTGGATTCCGCGCTTTTCGATCTCCGTGTACGGCCATCCGCCGTCGCGCAGAAATCCCAAACGCGCCTCTTCGAGCCACCGGAAGTAGTTCGAATGGTGCGCCACACCCATCGAGTCGCAATCTGAAAAACGGACCCGAATCGTTTCTACGTGGGCGGGCGCACCCCGTGACGCCGCGACGGGGTCACGCGGCGTCACGCACCGCCTTCACCAGGTCCTTAAACTCCGAGACCTCGGACTCGCCGTCCAGAACGCCGATTTCAACCAGATAGCGGACGGACTCTCCCGGCGCGAGCAACTTCATGCCTCCGGACTGGCGCATCTCTTCGCGGGTGCCGAAGGCGGTGCTGGCCGGCTCTACGCCAAGCACGTATTCGCCCAGCCCCAGCATCTTCCACTGGTTGAGGTGCGGCAGCTCCGCCCGCCTGTAGGAAATCCGCACGCCGAGCGGGCCGGAGCCGAGATTCTCGTTGATCAGCGCGGCGTGAACCATGCCGCTCTCGTCGGTAAGGGGTTGATGGTCGAATACCGTGTTGGGGTAGTCCGCGCGCGGTGCGGGGAACTTGTACGGTCCTTCCTTGTCGTCCGGCGGATTGATGTCTCCCGGCGCGGCGTGCAAGCTCGGAACAACCAGCTCTGCGTCGGGACCCAGCACCGGGAACCCCATGTTGATGTGATACAGCATCACGTGCGGCGTTTCCCGGAATCCGATATTCGTGACCACGTCTTCGATCCGCAGACTGGCCGATCCCAACTTGGTCGATATCGTCCGCTGAAGCTCCATCTGCTCGTCGAACAGCGCCGACTCTATAGTGCGGCCCGACACCCACAGCCGGTATTCGTCGCCGTCCCACTCAGCTCCCGCCTGCACGTTAGAGGCGACCAGCGTCGAGGCCCGGCCATGCAGACCGTAGCTCTTGTCTCCGTCAACCTCGGGAAAGTGGATGTGGGTCAGCCCGCAGGTAGTCAGCAGCCCGCCGGCAAACGTCCTGAGCCATCCCAAACCCTCGGGTTCGTACGACCAGGAAGACACCTCTCCCGCCGGCGATATCCAGCAGATCGGAACGCCCTTGTACGAGGCGTGGCTTATGTCCATTCCCCGACCCGGCAGCACGGTGAACCGAAGTCCGCTGCCGGTGTATACGTCGGCGGCGTGGACCCCGTCGGCCGGGCCGCCCTGTATGCGGTATTCGCGGACGCCGCCCACCTGCGACGCCTGGCCCACATGCCGGAGGAATTCGTCCCTTGTGTAGTCTCTGCCGAACAGTCGGGGCACGTTACCTCCGATGCGCGATGGCCGTGATGAATCCGTAGAACGCCAGGATTCTAGCAACCGGAGGGCACGTCGGGACTCTCTCACTTCCCACCCACCGCCACGGCAAGGTTCGCTCCGGAAGCCGCTACCAGCGCTCGTCGCGGATGAGGTCGAATATGAGAAATATCGGCAAGCGGGAGGCGTACTCAAGCTCGCGCTGCCGCGCGATCTGCTTTTGAGTCGGCCGGGGCTCGTTCAGCCGGCTGATGACGAACCCGGCATTGGCGAAGATCTCGCTCCATTCGGTAAGCGTCCTTCGCCACGCTGGACTCTCCCAGTGGGACGTAAGCCTCTCCATCGTCCAGCTCACCGTCCTCGGACCAGTATCGAAGTAACGGTCGATCTTTAGCGCGAGCTTGCGCCCGGCGTGGTCCAGCTCCCAAGCGCGGCGAGGAATATCTGTGGCTGGATGCGTTACGGAAATCACGAGCCGCCCCTGCTCGACCAGCAGTTCTCTAACCGCTGAGAACGCCGCGCCCACATCCGCCATGTCCTGAAACGACATGCAGCCGGTCGCCAGATCGAACGATCCCGGTTCCCACAATCCCGATGCCTTTCCGGCGCTCCCAACCCGATACTCGATTCCCAGGGGCGAGCTTGTTTCATGTCTAAGCGCGTTAGCTATTTGTCGTTCCGAGATGTCTATTCCCGTCACTTTGGCGCCCTTGAGGGCCAGTTGCCGGGAAAACCATCCCTGCCCGCAGCCGACGTCCAGCACGCGAAGTCCGCTAACGTCGCCGCAAACCGCCAGCAGCGCCGGGCCGTGCAACTCGGTGCGATAGTAGTCCGCTCCCGACTCGACGAACTCCTCCCAAGCCTCCGCCCCCGAGTCCCACGCCCGAGCGCTGTCGCGGTCGTCAAAACTGTCGGGGAGCTTCGCCGCCGAACTCACGACCTCTGACCCGGCTCGCAATCCGGCTAGGTTCTCAGCTTTGCGCCGAAGCGGGCTTCGAGCGCCCTTAATATGCGCTGATGGCAGGCGGCGGCTTCCCGGTCGACCAGCGTTCGGTCGGGGGAGCGGTAGGTAATCGAATACGTCAGACCTCGCTTGCCCTCGGGGACCTGGTCGCCACGGTAGTGGTCGACCATCCGTACGTCGTCCACCAGCGCCTTTCCGGCCTTGCGGATCGTCGCGACGATATCGGCCGATGACGCGTCGACGCCGACGACTATCGACAGGTCCTGGACGATGGCCGGGAATCGCGGAAGGCTGCGATATTTCGTTATGCCGACGGCCTGCTCGAAGCTCCGCCGAAGGTCGAGCACAAACGCCCAGGCGGTCTCGTCGATATCGACCGCCGCTCTTACGACCGGACTGATCTCACCGACCGCGCCTATCAGACGGCCGCCGGCGATAATCGCCGCGCAAGACCCGGATCGAAACGCCGGATGGCGGAACGGCGTGTAGTGCGACCCCGAAATACCGAGCCGGTCGACGACAAGCTCGGCAACGCCCTTGACTGCGAAAAAGTCAACTTCGCGCGAATCGTCCCATCCAAGCTCCGACCGCCGCGCTCCCGAAATCACCGTCAAAACCCGCCGCTCGTCCGGCAGGTCGTCATCGCGCGGCAGGAATATCGGGCCGATCTCGAACAGCGCCACGTCGCGATTTGTGAAGCGGAGATTCGCCGCAAGAGTCTCCAGAAGCGATGGCAGCGCCGTCGTCCGCATCGCGTTCTGACCGGATCGAAGCGGGTTCACAAGCTCGATGGGATCGACCGAAACGGACAAGAGCAGATCGGCCAGCTCTCCGCCCAAATCGTCGAACGCACAGCCGTCCGTCCGGTCGGGAACCAGTACGGCCATTCGCTCCGCGCTGGTGGCTGTGTAGGTAATGGCTTCCTGAAAACCCGCCGCGGCGAGCACGTCGCGCAGCGCCTCTTCACGCGGGTTCAGCTCCCCCGGCACCGCATCCGTAACTCCGCCCGTCGGAAGCGTCGAGGGAATCGTGTCATAGCCGATCAGGCTCACGACTTCTTCAACCAGATCGGCCTTCAGCGTCACGTCGCCCCGCCAGTAAGGCGGCGTCACCCGCAGCGAACCCTCCCCCGATTTCTCGACCTCGAACCCGGCGCACAACAGCGTGTCGATTACGTCGTCTTCCGGAAAGTCGATCCCGAGCAGCCGCGGGATCTCGGTTAACGGAAAGTCGACGGTCGGGATCTCGCGTGGACTGGGATACGAGTCCTGCCACAGATCGATCCCTTTGGCCGCTCCGATCTCCCCGGTAAGCTGAACGGCTCTTCTTAGCGCGTGAACCGTGGTCTCAGGTGAAAGCCGCTGTTCAAAGCGGCGCGACGCCTCGCTTCGAAGGCCCAAACCGCGCGAGGTCCGGCGGATGCTGGTTTGCGCGAAGTTCGCCGATTCCAACAGTATCTCGGTCGTTTCGTCCGTAATCTCGGTTGCCAGTCCGCCCATCACGCCCGCCAGAGCGACGGGTCCCTCACCGTCGACGATCAGCAGATTCTCCGATTCCAGTTTGCGCTCCTGGCCGTCCAGAGTCGTGAACATTTCGCCGTCCCGCGCCGACCGCACCCCAATGAAGTTCCCCTTCAATTTCGCCCAGTCGAACGCGTGCAGCGGCTGCCCCATCTCAAGCATCACGAAGTTGGTTATGTCCACGATGTTGTTGATCGGCCTGACACCGGCCTGCTCCAGCCTCGTGCGCAGCCACACCGGCGACTCGCCAACGGCCACGTCATACAGATAAGCGGCTGAGTAGCGAGCGCTCAGATCGGGGTTGTCGATACCGATCTCGAGATCGGGCAGCACAGAGCGATCATCGCGCCCGCGGCCCGTATCCGGCTCCATTATCGAGCGGCCGTAAAGGGCGGCGACCTGCCGCGCAACGCCAAGCATCGCCAGGCAATCGGCTCTGTTCGGCTTCATGTCCAGCTCGATTACGTCGCCTCCCATGAAATCGACGAGAGGAACGCCGACGGGAGCGTCCTCCGGCAAGATCAGGATTCCTTCATGGTCGTCGGACAGTCCCAGCTCAAGCGGCGAGCACACCATCCCCCGGCTCGCGACTCCGCGGATGGACGCGGCTTGGAGCTTCATCAGACTCCCGTCGTTCTTCCTGGGATCGACAAGGCTCGCGCCTTCCATAGCGAACGGAATCTTGTCACCGGCTTTGACGTTGGATGCTCCGGTGACTATCTGGAGTTCGGATTCGCCGGTGTCGACCAAAGGCAGGGTCAACCGGTCGGCATTGGGGTGCGGATCGATTCTGGTTATCTGCCCGACGACGATTTTGTCCGGCTCCCAGTGCGCGCCCACGGTCGATACGGAAGCGACTTCCACTCCGGAGTCGTTCAGGCGGGCCGCCATCTCCTGGGTGGGCGCGTCGATCTCTAAGTAGTCGCGAAGCCAGCGAATCGGTACGAGCATGTGGCGGTCTCGTCAGTTGAACTGACGCAGAAAACGGAGGTCGTTTCGGTAGAAGTTGCGAATGTCGTCTATGCCGTAGCGCAACATCGCAACCCGCTCAGCGCCTATGCCGAACGCAAATCCTGAGTATTTGTCGGGATCGTAGCCGACGCCGCGCAGAACTTCGGGATGCACCATCCCGGCGCCGAGAATCTCAATCCAGCCAGTGCCGCCGCACACACGGCAACCCGTCCCGCCGCAAACGTGACACGACATCTCCGCCTCGCAGCTCGGCTCGGTAAAAGGGAAAAAGCTGCCGCGGATTCTGATCTCTCTGTCGCGACCGAACAGCGCTCGCGCAAAGTACTCGAGCACGCCGCGCAAATCGGACATCGTTATCGAGGAGTCCACCGCCAGCCCTTCTACCTGATAGAAGATCGACTCATGCGAGGCGTCCACATCTTCATATCTGTAGCACCTGCCCATCGCAAGGACTCGTACCGGCGGCCGTATCTGCTCCATGACGCGAATCTGAGCGGGGGACGTATGCGTGCGCAGCAGCATTTCACCGGGGCGTGCTTCATTCTTTATGAAAAAAGTGTCCCACATGTCTCGCGCGGGGTGATCGGGAGGGATGTTCAGCTTCTCGAAATTGTATTCGTCCCACTCCACTTCGGGCGTGTCCACCACGCGAAAGCCGAGCGGCGCCAACACCCTCGCAATATCCCTGAGCGTTCGTGTTATCGGATGCAGCCCGCCGATGCTCCTGCGGTAGCCGGGAATTGTCACGTCTATTTGCTCGACGTCGCTTTCACGCACCGCCGACAGCGCCGCTTCCCGCTGCTTGAACGCGGTCTCCAGCTTTTTGCGAGCTTCGTTAGCCGCCTTGCCGGCCCGCGGCCTTTCGGCCGCCGGAAGCGATCCGATCGATCTCAGCAGCGCATTCAACCGCCCCCCGCGTCCCAGATAGTTCCTGCGCCAGCCGTCTAGTTCGCCCAACTGGAGTTCATTGAGCTGGTCCAGGGCCGTTGTAATTAGGGCGTCGATCTCGTCTTGCAGAAGAGAGTCCTCCATTGGAATGCGGTCGGGGTGCGAGCGCCACAATCAGTGTAAAGCTTAGCTATTGTTCGCGGCCCGCGTATTTCGAGCAAGCGCCGGGACGTCCTGTTAGGCGGCGGCCTTGGCGGTGTCCGCCAGCTTGCCGAACGCCCCGATGTCGTTGACGGCCAACTCGGCAAGCATCTTGCGGTCCACTTCGACGTTCGCCCTACGCAGACCGGACATCAGCTGACCGTACGTGAGGCCGCGCTGACGAGCGGCGGCATTTATGCGCATGATCCACAACCGCCGCATCTGCCGTTTACGAAGCCGGCGGCCGCGATAGGCGTAGTCCAGCGCGTGGAGCTGCGCTTCGTGTGCGACCTTGTATAGCCGGCTCTTGGCGCCCTTGCGCCCCGAAGCGGCGCGCAATACCTTTTTGCGCCGCCGGCGCGACGCTACCGAAGACTTGACCCGCGACATCCTGAGATTCCGCCTTCCTTAACCGCCGCGCAGCAGAGCGCGCACTCGTTTTGCAAAAGCGGGCGACAGCGTAATTCGTTTGGTCGCCGCCTTTCGCGTCCGGCGCCGCTTCTTTGTCTTCAGATGGCCGACTGATCCCTTTGCATGAATCAGCTTGCCGCGGCGAGTTACGCGGATGCGCTTGGCCGCTGCTTTGTGCGTTTTCATCTTTGGCATGACTGTGCTGCGAGTTCCTGCAGGGAAGTCGGCGGCTTACCGAATAGAGAGTCTAACACGACTGTACGCCACTCCCTTCGGAAGCCGGCGGCTGCCCGCGCTGCGTTTTCTTACGCCCACGACCGTAAGCGCGTGATTGTGAGTCAGCCCAGCGAATACGCCGTGAATGAATTATAGGGAGGTTAGCTATCTTACTGATTTTTTATAAACCGACTAATTTCCGTATAAAATAGCCCCATGGACCCGATTCGCAATCCATACGCGCCTGGAGCAGGCACGCCGCCTCCGGAGCTGGCCGGCCGCAATGAGGTCCGCGAGAACGCGCGGATCGCGTTGGAGCGGACCAAGATAGGGCGTCCGAGCCAGAGCCTGATGATGGTTGGTCTGCGGGGTGTCGGAAAAACGGTGCTCCTGGATCAAATTCGGAAGGACGCCGAAGCACGCGGAATCCGCGCATTGCAAATCGAAGCCTCTGAGGATCGTTCTCTGCCCTCGATACTGGCGCCCCAACTGCGCTTGGCATTGCTCAAACTATCGAACATAGAAGCCGCGAAATTAAGGGTGCAACGCGGTCTGAGAGGACTCAAAGGGTTCGTCGGAGCCCTGAAAGTCAAGTATCAGGACATCGAGGTTGGCCTGGACTTCGATCCGGAACCCGGTCTGGCAGACAGCGGAGACTTGGAGACCGATTTGCAGGACTTGCTGCAAGTCGTCGGCGAAGCCGCCAAGGCAGGTGGAACTTGCGTCGCGCTCTTCGTGGACGAGATCCAGTATGTAAAAGAGGATCAGCTCGCGGCGTTGATCATGGCATTACACCGTGCATCCCAGCGACAACTTCCGGTGATTATGCTCGGGGCGGGCCTGCCCCAAGTGCGGGGCCTGATGGGAAGAGCGAAGTCTTACGCTGAGAGACTCTTCGAATTCCCTGAAATCGGAGCGCTCTCATCCGATGACGCCAGGCTTGCGATTGCAAAGCCCGCTATCGACGAAGGGATAGAGATACAGTCTCCGGCGCTCGACGCGATCATTTCTCAAACGCAATGCTATCCCTACTTTCTGCAGGAGTGGGGAAAGCACTCATGGGATGTCGCCGAACGTTCTCCGATCACGGTTTCCGATGTGGAAGTCGCTTCAGATCAGGCAATAGCCGCCCTCGACCAGAGTTTCTTTCTGGTCAGGTTCGACAGACTAACTCCCACGCAGAAAAAGTACATGCGAGCGATGGCCGAACTCGGCCCAGGGCCTCATCGTTCCGGTGCCATTGCCCATGAATTGGGTCGCGAGGTGAGGTCTTTAGGTCCCATTCGCAACCAGTTGATTAGTAAAGGCACGATATGGAGTCCGGGCCATGGCGACACGGCCTTTACTGTTCCGATGTTCGACAAGTTCATGTTGCGTATCATGCTTGGCGACGGGTGGCGGTAGTCCTCACGATTCTCGATACGATGCCGAATTGCCGGCTCTTTTGACCGGACCAGCGGCAGCGAACTCGGTCATCCTTCGGTACCATTGATCGGGCCCACAATCTCAAAAACCTGGAAATGCCCGAATACCAAAACTCTGATTCCCTGGGCGAACTGACGCAGGCTCTGCGCGAGCTGATGCAAATCATCGAGCGCGCGGCCGGTTCGGAGCCGGAAGCTCGAAAGGCCCGCTTTCGGGAGCTTATCGAGCAGATCGATGCTATTGGAGCCGGCCTGCCTCGGAGCGAGAGATCGCTCAAACATTATGTCAAGCAACATAGCTACGCCAAGGCTTTGGCTTACCTCGAAGAAGCCTGAAATCCGCCCGGATTCGGCGGAGAGAAGATACCCGGCTGCGGCAAGGCGGAAATCAGCTCGACCGTCCTACTTCACGTACGAGCGACCCGCGGAACTCGCAGCAGAACCAGCCCGCTTATCACGAAATAAACGGCCATGACCCCGAATACGGCGGTGTATCCGAGCAGCGGCTGGACCCGGTTGAACACGTCGAGCAGCACGCCCGCCGTCAGAGTCGACACGGCGTCGCCGCCGGCGGTGGCCAAGTTGGTCAAACCCATGTAGAGACCCGGCGCCCGAGGGTCGGGTATCAGGTCTATCGCCAGCGCCCAGTCGGCGGCAGTGAACATCCCGACCGCCAGTCCCATGACGATCATTGCGAACACAAGCTGTGGGTAGCTGAACGTAAACGTCAGGATCACCGACGCCAAAACGCCAAAGCCGCACGCCACGAACACGAGCCGACGGCGCCCGAAACGATCGGACATCCAGCCAGCCGGAACGGAAGTAGTGGCTGCGACGATGAGGAGCACACCCAGAGCCAGCGACGTCGGCCCGCCAGCCTGTTCGATTCCCAGGCGCTCCCGCACCGTGAAGAGAAGGATGTTGTCCGCCGCCAGAAGCCCCATGAAAAAGAAGAGCCGCGACAGCATCAGCCACGCAAATCCGGGCCGTGACCTTAGCTCATCCGCCCGTGTCTTGAGCTCTTCCATAACGGTAACGCGGTCCTCGGCGGGGGGCGGGGGCCTTTCGGGCGTGCTCAGGGCGGAAACTATCGCGACCACGGAGAGAACGATAGCCGCGACCACCAGATATACCTCCGGCTGCCCGCGGTCGAGGAAATAGCCTCCAACCAGGGCGCCGATAACAGTCCCTATCAGATTGGCCAGGCCGAAGAAGCCGGAAGCGCGCCCGCGCCGTCTCAATGGCACCAGGTCCGGTATCACACCCTGATAAGGCCCGTGAGCGCCGTTGGCGGCAATCTGCAACAGAATGAACGCGGCGAAAAGAAGCGGGAATGTCCCGGCCGCCGCGATCAATAGCAAGAACGCCGCGCTCAGCAGCGAGCCAGCGACCATATACGGTCGCCTCCGGCCAATCCGGAACGTCGAACGGTCGCTCACCGCTCCCATCAGCGGTTGAACCACCACAGCCACCAGCAACCCGCTAAACAGGAGAATTCCGAGGAACGTACCCTTGTTCTCCGTCCCTACCAGCGACTCCACGCGGTCGGGGAAGTAGACGATGTTGAGGCCTCCCCACATCGTGGAGAGACCGACCCAAAACAGACTGATTCGCGCCAGAAACCATGGGCTGGCGGTCCGGGTCTCAACCGGCTCCACGACCGCTTTCGTGTTCACGTCGAATCTCCGCGGCCATGCGTCAAGTGGCCAAGCCGGGACGCCAGGCCACGCGAGCGAAAGCATGATTCCCCGGAGATGGCCGCCTGAACGACAAGCGACGCTTGCCGTTTGCAGCCTGTCGGGAGCCGTTTGCGCGGCGCGTTCACGTCAACTCCGAGCCGTTCCACCTTCACCTCGCACCACGTGAGCCGCATGTCAGACCCTTATTAAACATGATTATTGTAAGAAAGGAGATCGTCTTTCACTCACGTCATCCGCGTTTTCACGACGATAGCGAGATCAGTCCCTTTCGGCGCGGCGACCAAAAGCTGATACGGTGACTCCACATCCGCCGCCGGCTCATCTTGAGGTAGACCAATGGACGAGGTTCGAATCGGGCTGATATGGCCAGATAGCTCACACGCCGACCGTTTCTCGGAGCTTTGCAATCTTCCCGGCGGGAGCCCCGCCGGAAATCGAGTTGACGGCGCTCGGGTCGTTGGCGTCTGGGGCGAGGACTCGGAGCGTAACCGGAGCCTTTCCGACGGATTCGGCATCGAGCTCGTGGCCGACCGGAAAGAAGACCTGATCGGTCATATCGATCTGGCAATCGTCATGGCCCGGAACGGCGCCTTGCACCTCGAGCAGGCCCGTCCATTTCTCGAGGCCGGCATTGCGACGTTTGTCGACAAGCCTATGGCTAACTCGCTAGCGGACGCGCGGGCGATCTCCGAGCTTGCGCGTAAACACGGAGCGCCGATGACTTCATTTTCCACATACCGGACCGCCACGTCGATAAAGCGGCTGAAGAACGACCAGCTTGAGTCGTTGGGGAGGTTCACGTTCGGCGAATTTACCGGGCCGGGGCAGCTCGAAAACGAGTACGGCGGCCTTGTCTTCTACGGAATCCATGCCGCCGAGCTGGCGCTGGCATTCATGGGGCCGGGAGCGGAGCGCGTTCGGTGTTCGACACACGGCGGCAACACCTCAGCCACCGTCACGTGGCCCGACGACCGGTCCGCCACCGTCAACGTACTCGGCAACGCATCCTACGTGTTCCACATATCGCTGTACGGGCCAAACGGACATCATGCCCAAGTGCCCGACGCGAGCAGGCTCTATCCCGACGGACTCGGAATCGCGGTCGAAATGGCGCGGTCGAGAAAAGAGCCGCTTGAACATGAGGTCTTTATCGAATCGGTCGCGCTTGTCGAAGCCATGAACGCATCGCTCAGATCGGGCAAAACCGAACCTATCGCCAGCGTGTAGGGGCGGCCTCCAAAGAGATCATCGACGGGGCGAAGCGCGCCGCTTCGAGAATTATTCGGTAATACCAGACGGTCTTTATTGTCGTTCTGAACAGCATTTCCCGCCGGTCTGAGCTGCCGTTTCCGTTATTTGGAGCGCCTCAGACTGGATTTTCCAGATCGACGGTTCCGACCGATCCCGTCTGCGCGCGCTGCCGCAGGGCGTGGTCGGCCAAGACTAGCGCCACCATAGCTTCGACGATGGGGACGGCGCGTGGGACAACGCAAGGATCATGGCGTCCGCGCCCGCTCATCACCGCAGCCGCGCCTGACTCGTCGACCGTTTCCTGATCGGAATTTATCGTGGCCGTGGGCTTGAACGCCGCTCGGGTCACGACATTCTCGCCGTTGCTCACGCCGCCCTGGATTCCCCCCGAATTATTCGACCGCGTGCGCACACGGCCCTGATCCGCGTAAAACTCGTCATTGTGACTGGAGCCCGTAAGACCGATGCCCCGAAAACCGGAGCCGACCTCGAATCCCTTGCACGCGGGCAGCGAGAGCATCGCCTTGGCCAGGTCGGCGTCGAGCTTGTCGAACACCGGCTCTCCTAGCCCTGGGGGTACGTTTCTGGCTACGACTTCGACCACGCCTCCCAGTGAATCTCCATTCTTCCGGGCCTCGTCAATCCGCTCGATCATGCGCGCGGCGGCGGCGGCGTCCGGGCATCTCGCGATATTCGCCTCGACGTCCTCTCTGGTCACTGAGTCCGCGTCAATCTCGGTTGCGATCTGCCAGACTTGCTTGACGTAGCCCACGATCTCGACCCCGTACTCCAGGCTCAGGAACTTCCTTGCTATCGCGGCGGCGGCGACCCGACCGATAGTCTCGCGAGCGCTGGCGCGACCGCCCCCCTTCCAGTTACGAATTCCGTATTTCGCCTGATACGTGTAATCGGCATGAGACGGGCGGAACAGCCTGCGCATGTAGTCGTAGTCTTTGCCTCTGGCGTCTTTGTTCCACACTCCAACAAGTATGGGCGTGCCGAGGGTCAGACCTTCAAACACGCCCGACAGGATCTGAGCGGTATCCGGCTCGCGCCGCTGGGTGGTGATGGAGCTCTGACCGGGACGGCGTCTATCCAGCTCCGACTGGATTTCGCCTAGCGAGACGGGAAGCTGGGGCGGACAGCCGTCGACCACCACTCCAACAGCGTCGCCGTGCGACTCTCCCCAGGTAGTTACGCGGAATGCGCGGCCGAACGTGTTCGCCATCTCAGCGCGCCTCCGCGGCCATCAGCTTGCCGGTCGATTTTGGCACTTCCCCTCCGTTGCCCGCGCGACTCTGTCTCGGCTATCCAGGCTGGCACCCTGTCGATCATATCGCCGCGACCCGCCTGCGGATACACCGCGCCGGCGAGTTGAAGACCTTCTGAGGACTGGTTCGGTGTTGACCTTGATCCCTTTGTTGGCGATGTTCGCTCTGTTCCAGCCATACTTTGTTTAGGGACTCAGGCTTGGTTACGGAAAGTAGGCCCTTGCGTGAGGACAGGGCTGCGTGCGAGTGGAGTCCTTCCACGGGTAATAGCTGAAAAGACGGCCGACCGAACAATCGATCATGTGGGTGAAGTTCTAGAGATCAGCCGGGAGGGCTGTGGCCATGCAAGGAACCATGCTGCTCGGGTACGACGTAGAGTCGCAGGAAAAAAGGGAAGGCACGACCGAGAGGTTTCTGGAACGGGCCAGGGAGCTGCACAACCGCCTGAATGTCCCCGCCACCCTCTTCATAGTTGGGCGGACTCTGGAACAGAACGTCGCAGAGTTTCAGTCCATCGCTCAGGACCCGCTGTTCGATCTTCAGCAGCACACCTATTCTCACCAGCTCTTGAAGACCGTACACATCGATGATGGCAAGACTGTTCGCGTGGTGCTGGGGGTCAGTCCGCAGAAAGCGCGCAGCGAGGTCCACAAGGCCGGCGAGCTTCTCAAAGACCACCTCGGCGTCGATTGCATGGGTCTTACAGGGCCCTGGACCTACTACCGGGGCCTGCGCGACCGCCCCGAGCTGGTCGAGATGGTGTGGAACGAGGGTATTCGCTTCGTCCGCACCGACGGCCGGAATGAGAAAGACTGGCACCCGGTCTCGCTGGACCTTCAGCCGTACTGGTATGACGAGTTCGAGTTCTGGAAACCCCGAAACGAAAAAACGGCGCCTTCAGCAATGCCCGCGGTGCTCGAAATTCCCACGCATGGCTGGCACGACTGCGTTATCCGCCAGGACGTATTGGGTTGGGAGGACCTGGACGGGTGGGTGGAGTCGATGAAGCCGTACATCGACCGCGCGGCCGCGGAAGACCTGGTCTTCTCTTATTGCCAGCACGACCACAGCAGCATCCGCGAAGACCCGGAGATGAGCGGGACCGAGAGATACATCGAATACGCCCTGGAAAAAGGCCTTCGCTTTAAGACGTGTAAGGCCTATTACGAAGAGCGGGTTAATGCCCGAACGCGGCTCGACGCTGTCTCCGCCGCTTCCGCCGATCAGTCGCTCGCGCTCAAGTCCTCAATTTGAGCGGGGGACCGATATCCCCTCCCAACACCGCCGCGTCAAAGCTGGCTTTTATTAGCTCCGCCTTGAGGGCCTGACGAGCGGGATGATCCCAGAGGTTTTCGAATTCGTTGGGATCATTCTCCATGTCGAAAAGCTCACCCATTGAGTGAGTGTGGTAGACCACAAGCTTCCAACGCTCGTCTCTATACATGGTGCCGAACGTGAACCGGCCCGGGTCCGGTCCTTCGACCGCCGTTAGCTGGAACCCGCTGTTCTGCACGTCGAAGTATTCGGAACGGACAAAGTCCCGGTGGCGCCGGGGAGAGGCTTGCCCCGTCAAAATAGGCAGCAGGGATATGCCCGTCATCCTGCGGGGCTTGTTCTGGCCCGTGATTTCGAGCAAAGTTGGCGCGATGTCCGTGAGCTCGACTAGCGCGTCACTCTGTAGTCCCGCTTCGAAGTGGCCGGGCCAGGACCACAGGAAAGGGACCCGGACCAAGCCGTCGTAGAAGCGACAGCCCTTGCGGGTAAGGCCGTGGTCTCCCAGCATGTCTCCGTGATCCGTGGTAAAGACGATAAGAGTCTCGTCACGCTGTCCGGTTTCGTCCAGGTAACTCAGGATTCGCCCAATCTGCTCGTCGACGAGTTCGATCATTGCGTAGTAGGCCGCTCTCAACTGGGGGATGTCTCGCGCCTCCGGCCTTCGCGCGTCAACCTGGTACTCGACTCCGTTCAGCCGCTCCTGACTGGTCAGGTCGCTTTCCGTGAAATGCGGGTCCGGCAGCGACGAGGGATCGAATCGTTTGTAGTACTCCCAGGGAGGATCGTAGGGCGGATGCGGATCGAAGATATTCAGGCACAGAAGCCACGGTCCTTCCCGTTCTTCCGATATGAACTCAATCGATCGATCAGCGCACCACTTCGACTGATGCAACTCGGCCGGGACGTTGTCGTCCTCCGGGGAGGGAGGCAGGAATCTTCCCTTGGCGTGTCTATGGACTGCCTTCCGCCCCAGCAGCGTAGTGGGGTCGTGTCCCAAAGACCGTAGCCAGACCTGGTAGTCGTGTGTCTCTTCCTCCGGATGCGGAGAGCACGGCAGTGAGCTGTATTTGAAGTATCGGAAACCATCGTTGGCGCGTTCCTCTATCCCGATGTGGTCGGAGGCAAGGTCCAACTTTCCAATGAGTCCGCAGTCATATCCGGCGTCGGCGAGGATCTTGGTGACCAGCAATGGTTCACCCCTGTACTCAGGCGGAAAATAGCCGGCCTTGTTGCGATTCTGATGCACACTGCTCGCATACATCCCGGTCATGAAACTAGAGCGGCTGGGTGTACATATAGGACTCTGACAATAAGCTCTCGTAAAAGCCACGCCGCCTCGAACCAATCGATCGAGATTGGGAGTGTGCATGTGGGAGTAACCCAGCTCGGCTATGGTGTCGCGACGCTGCTGGTCGGTCGTGATCCAAAGGATGTTGGGCTGGCGCGCCGGCTCGGATTTAGGCATAGTCCTCCATCGTGTGGTCGAATGCGGTCGTTAGCGTGGACAGCTAATAGTCCCTGCGGGTGAATGTCAAGAAAGGGCGGCCCGGAACTCTGCCCGCCCAAGCGGGGCGGCGAGCATGGATTACCCTGCGCTAGGAAAGCCCCATGGCCTCGTAGATGCGCATTGGGTCCGGTTCACCCTCCTCCAGATGGCTTCGGACCCATTTGTTAAGTCTCCGGGACATCTCCTTTGCCCGTGAGGAGTTCTCCGCGGCAAGGTTGATCTTCTCCATCGGGTCGTCGTGGCGGTTGTACAACTCAAGCTCACCCGCAAGACTCTCTATCAGCTTCCAGCGGCCTTGAATCAACGCGCGGAGCCCCGGATCGTGTGGTCCTCGCCGGACCTCCATGACTATGTAGTCGGGGCCTTGATCCCGGCCATTGATCTGATCCAGGAGCGATCGCCCAGCCATCGTCACCACTTGGCCGTGCGTAATCGCGCGGCCGCGTTCGTGGCTGCCCAAGCTGAGCCTGGCCGGCTTGTCATCACGCATGATCCCCAAAAGGTCGAGGATGGTCGGGGCTATATCCATGTGCTGGGCGTAGCCTTTCACCCTGACCCCTTCCGGTAGCACGCCTGGACGCCACAGGATGAGTGGGAGATGGATCGTGTCGTCGTAAGGCAGGCCGTGGCCCCAGATGCCGTGATTGCCAAGGCCCTCCCCGTGGTCGGCAGTGATGACGATCAAGGTCTGCTCAAGGGCATTCTGTTGCTCGAGAACGTCGAGGATGCGGGCGATCTGGCTGTCGAGATAGGCGATGGAGCAGTCGTACAGGTCTTGGGTGAGGTCTGGTTCCCCACCGTCGTCCTCTACCGACCCGAGACCGCCGTCAACCTGCCGTCCGGCATAGGCGTGTTTCAAACGCATCCCCCACACCATGTCATCAACCCGTCCCCACCCGGGCACGTAGTCGTAACCCGCGGGCGCCTTCTCTACGGGCAGACCATCCAAAGACCCGTGTGGCTGTTTGAACCTGTCCCGGTATCCAGGCGCTCGATAAGGATTGTGGTGAGGGTCCCAAAAGTGAAGGAAAGCGAAGAAATCACCGCCACTGTGGTACTCCAACCACGGCAGGAACCGGTCGTTGACGTCACCGGCGGTGTACTCCGGATGGGGAAAGCCCGCCTCGCCCGTGGGATTGATGTAGTACTCGTAGCCCCGCACGGTCTGCTTCATGTGCCCGCCGAAATTCATCAAGTTGTCCAGGGCCACCGTTGTGTGCCCGCCGTTCGTCTGAACGATCTCGGCCAACGTCGGGATGGCGTCGTCGAAGTTCATCACGTTCGGCGCGCCGGCCGGCGTCGCGTAGAAACGATGCCGGATCGTAGGCAGGCCCGTGTGGATGCAGGTGAACGCGTTTCCCGTCGAGATGCCGGAGGCGTAGAAGTCCTCGAAAAGCACGCCTTCCGAAGCCAGCCGATCGATTGTGGGGCTGGTGTCGCGGAAATATCCATAGCAGCCCAGCCGGTCAGCCTTGAGCGTGTCCACCACAATCAAGATCGTGTTCAAGGTCGTCCTCCTTCGTGGAACGCAAATCCACCACTATCGATTGCTCTTCTGGATCGGTCTGAGCAGCTTGTGCATCACCCGCTCTTCGGAGACACACGCCCCAGATTAACGTATTGACCGACTGGCCAAAACAGTAGTATTGTGCCGCTTACGTATGAATCGAACGAGTGCGAGATCATATTGGATCGTTCGACAGTGCAAGTCAGCTTTCAAACGCCGCGGGAGGCCTTGAGCGCATGAAAATCGCAAAACTGACCAGACGCAGCTTGCTGAAAGCCGGCGTTGCAGGCACGGCTTTGGCCCTGACCGCCTCGCTGGCCGGCTGTGGCGAGGAGGAGGCCGCGGCGCCGGTGCAAGAGGCTGCGCCGGCGGCGACCAAGAAGGTCGAAGCGGCCGCCACCGCAAAAGCAATGCCGGACAAGCCGAAAGCGGTCAATCTGGCGCTTTGGTACAACCTGACCGAGTACACGATCCCCGCTTGGGACAAGATGGTGGACATCTACCAGGAGCGTAATCCTCATGTCACCGTAGAGGCCAACGGCGTTCCCCATGGCGACGCGGCGCCCAAGATTCTGACCGCCCTGGCGGGCGGATTGGCGCCCGACCTCGTGTACAACCACGCCCAGTTCGTCCACGCAATGGCTGCGAAGAACGCCATCACGTCGCTGGAACCGTTCATCAAGGCCGACAAGGACTTCAATCGCGACGACTTCTATCCTTTCATGCTGAAGCTTTTTAGCCACAAAGGCGAGCTTTATACGCTCCCCAACGGCGTGAACTTGATGCTGCAGATCTACAACCGCGACCTGATCGAGCCTCTAGGCCTTGGCGACCCCTGGGAGCTCTTCCAGAAGAACGAGTGGACGCTCGACAGGTTTAGCCAAATGGCTTCCCAGGCCGGCAGCGGAGAGAGCGACGGCAGGGTCTGGGGAGCATCCGAGCAGTCCACTTCCGTCAAGATCCAGTACCTATGGATCTGGGGACATGGCGGCAGGGTCTGGAATGACGATCGCACCGAGACCCTTGTCCACGAGCAGCCCGCCCTTGACGGGTGGAACTTCCTGGCGGATATGGTCAACAAGGAATGGGCGCCGCCCCGCGCGTTTTCGAAGGCCTTCGAGGGCGGAAATCAGGGGCTTTTCCTGAGCGGTAAGATGGCTCTCTACTTCGGCGGCCGCCAGCTGACGACCAAGATCCCCGCCGACATGAACGCCGGCGTAGCGCCTATGTACTGCATGCCTAACGGCACCTGCAACAACCGTGGCGCGGGTAATACTCTCGGCATTCACTCCGGCAGCAAGGAGAAAGAAGAGGCCTGGGGACTGCTAAAGTACATCACCACCGACGGGGTCAGGGAGCTCGTTGCCGTAGGCTTCACTTCACCGACGATTCGGTCACATGCCAAGATCCCCGAGTGGTTGGATAACTTGCCGTCCTGGGACAACCCGGACGTCCACGACGCCGCCGCCGACATGATCGGTGAGACGTTCTTCCACCCCATCAGGTACGACGAGATGGACAAGAACTTCATCCGGCCAGCCTACGAGACGGTCCTCCTGGGTGAGAAGACCGCTCAGGAAGCCTTTGAGGAGATCAAGCCGGACGTGGACGCCATTCTCAAGGAAGAGAAGACGGAGTACTGGTCGTAGCGTCTTTCCGCTGCCTGCTTGAAGCGCCCTGAAAGGCCGGGGGCCGTCCCGACGAGCCCCCGGGTCGGGACTTGTAGTTCGGATGTTGGATGGACGCTGCCACCTGTGGTCTAGTCTTGACACGACTTCGACCATCAAACGCCGACAAAATGCCTGATTGAGATGGCCGGATACGACAGCTTGGATGCGACGTGAGCCTTAGCCGGGAGAGCCGATGCAACCGACGCCCATCAAGCAGATAGGCGCCACCCGCACGGTCACGCTGTCGCAAATATGGCGGCGCAACGCATGGCCGTATCTCTTCATTAGCCCCTGGTTGCTCGGATTCGCGATATTCACTGCCTTCCCGATGGTCTATTCAGCCTTCCTGTCGTTCACCAAATATGACCTGTTGAGTCCGCCCCGACTAGCCGGATTCAGCAATTTCACGAAGATGGTGAACGACAGCCTCTTCACGATCGCACTGGGGAACACGGCCTTCTACACGTTCCTTGGTGTTCCCGCCCAGCTCGCCCTTGCGCTGCTAATGGCTCTCTTCCTGAACCAGAAGCTTCGGGGGATAAACGTCTTCCGCACGGCCTTTTATCTGCCAACCGTCACGCCGGCGGTCGCCAGCATTATCGTTTTCGTATACATATACAACCCGGAGTACGGGGTCTTCAACTACATCCTTGGCCTGTTTGGGATACCGGCTATCGGGTGGCTGGCAGACCCGGTTTGGGCCAAGCCGGCGCTGATCATTATGAGTCTCTGGCACGTTGGCGGTCAGATGGTGATATTCCTGGCGGGGCTGCAGGCGGTGCCGGAAACGCTTGTCGAGGCCGCCTCGATCGACGGAGCGGGCAAGCTTCGGCGGTTCTGGCATATCACCATCCCGATGATAAGCCCGGTAATCCTCTTCAACCTGGTGCTCGGCGTCATCGGCTCATTCCAGGTCTTCACGGCCGCGTTCATCGCCACCGACGGCGGGCCGAAGCTGACCACTCTGTTTTACGTGCTCTGGCTATACCGACACGCCTTCGAGAACTTCCGCATGGGTTACGCCGCCACGCTGGCGTGGGTGCTTCTCGTGATCATCATGGTTTTTACATTGATCAATTTCTATTTCAGCCGGAGATGGGTCTACTACGAAGGTGGTTTGACGAGCTAAGTCCATGGGGTTGATCAGTCTGGTCAGACGCGATATCGCCGGGAAACAAACCCGGCGTCACGGTCGCGCTCACTACATTGGCTGGGCCAGCTTACTCACGGTGAACTATGCCGGTTTGTTACTAGGGGCCGCAATCTCGTCGATCCCGCTCATTTGGATGATCTCCACCTCCCTGAAGGAGCACGGCAAGGAGTTCCTTTCCCCGCCCCAGTGGATACCGAATCCGGCGCTCTGGGGGAACTATGTGCAGGTCTGGCTCGACACAAATTTCGAACTCTACTTCTTGAACAGCGTTATCGTCTCCGTCCTCGCCACGGTGGGCACGCTGCTCACCTGTTCAATCGTCGCCTTCGGGTTTGCGAGGTTCGAATTCTTCGGCAAGAACCCCCTGTTCATGCTTGTGCTGTCGACCTTGATGCTGCCGGGCATAGTGACGCTCGTGCCCACGTTCATTTTGTTCAGGCACCTGGGGTGGATTGACACGTTTGCGCCTCTGATAGTTCCGTTTTGGTTCGGTGGCGGAGCATCCGGTGGAGCGTTCTTCGTATTTCTGATGCGGCAGTTCATGCTGCAACTACCGAGAGAGCTGGACGAGGCCGCGTTGGTGGACGGGGCTTCGTGGCCGCGGATCTACTGGTCCGTGATAATGCCCTTGATGGGGCCGGCTTTGGCGGCGACGGCGATCTTCTCCTTCATCCATCACTGGAACGACTTTCTTCACCCGCTCATCTTTCTGATCAGCGAACAATGGCGAACCCTCGCCCTCGGCCTCCGCTATTTCCTCTACGAAGAGGGCAGCGGAGGCTATGGGGACTCGCATTGGAACTTGTTGATGGCGGCATCGGTGGCGATGGTGATCCCCATTCTGATCATCTTCTTTTCAGCCCAAAAGTACTTCATCAGGGGAATCGCGCTCTCCGGACTTACTGGCCGGTAGGGGCCGCTTGGGACACGGTTCCTACCGGATCCCGCTGACCGTCACGGGCGGACCGATCGACGCGCCGCGCATCCGGAGAAAACCTGGTCTTCTCCCATTGCCAGCACGTCCATAACAGCCCCCTAGACCTGTAGACACTGCCAAATATGAGCCTGCCGGCTTAGGCGATCCCTAGCAGACCAAGCGCGTCACGGTTGATGATTCCTTCAATTACGTCGTCCGGAATTCGTGGAAAGTGAGTGCCCTGCACCTGATCGTTCAAGCGCCACAGCTTGTCCACGCCCTCACGGGGCGTCCAGAACGGAAAATCAGACCCAAACAACAGCTTGTCCGCAACTCCCCACTCGACCATGAGCGTGAGCGCTTGCCATGCCTGCCACGGCCGCACCCAGCCGGCCCCGGACACGTCGGCATACACATTAGGGTGCTTTCGCAACAGCACCGCGCAGTCTCGCTGCCAGGGGTGGGCCATGTGAGCGATAACGATCTTCAGCTCGCTAAACGCCTGAGCAACATCGTCAAACAGCAGAGGCTCGCTATGTTTCAGGGACACCCTGTCGTCCGGGTGGGCGCCGAGATGGGTGAGTATCGGCAGGCCGAGGTCTATCGCCTTCTCGTAGAGCGGGAATACCGTCGGATCGGCCGGGTTGTAGCGCCCCAGGATCGGATGCAGCTTGATGCCGCATAGTCCAAGCTCCAACGACGCCCGGTCGATCTTCTCCAGATAGTCTTCCTCCATTGGATCGATGGCCATGAAGCCCAGGAGCTTGTCGGGAGCGCGGTTCACCCACTCCGCGGTGTACTCGTCGGGCGTCATGGTCCCCGTCCCGCGGGCGCGCACTCCAAAGCAGATAGCCTTGCCCACCGGCCCCATTTCCTTCATGAAGTCGTCAAACTCCTGGACCGGCATTGGTGGATATCCGGCCCGCGCCATCGACGTGACGGCCGAGACGGCACTGTGGCAGCGGCTTAGGGGTCGTCGACGGTAGTGGCAGTGTTCTCTTGGAGGTCCAGAACTGCCGCAACTAGGAGTGCGAGGGCCGCGGGCAGGTAGAGCGAACCAACCGAGAGTATCGCTACGAGGCAGAACCCCGACAGCGCGATAGCCGGCCCCCAAAACAGCGACCTGCGCAGTGCTCGCCCCCGGACGGCGAAATGTATCGCTCCTACCGGCATCGCGGTCAACAGAATAGCAATCAGCAGCAACACGACCACGGAAAGACCATTGACCTCGATAAGGGTGGCTGTGGTCGTGGTAGTTGGCCCGGGAGACTCTCCGGGGGCCGCCGCCTGCGCCGATGTCGCCTGGTATACCGGCCCAACTGCCAGCCAGAGACCAGCCGCCCAGGCTGCGGCGTGAGCCACCCACGCCGAAATCACAGTCGGACGATAAAGTTTGGTCGTGGATGCCATCCGGACTCCGATCGCTTCTCGTCGTCGTGACGCCGATATGCTACCGCCGCCCGCGGCGTCCGCGCCCTATGGAATCTTGGACAGCCGTTTCGGTCTCAACCTCGCGGTCTGCGGCACAATCCATCCGCCAACCTGATGACTTGCGCGGCAAGGAAATCGGCGTGAGCCAGCAGGTCTGTGCTCAAGCGTTGGGTAGCCGGGCGCGTAGCCCGCTCTTCGAGCACTCCGCGCTTGACCAGAAGCCGCTTTTCCAGCACGTTAAAGATCTCCATATCAGTCAGCGCGAATGCGAGCCACACGGTCAACGGCGCGAACAGCTCGAACGCCTCATCCATCCTGCCGGCGACTCCTAGCCGCCAGACTTCGGCCAAAACGTCCGTAACGCTTAGCCCAGGCATGACGCCCCTGATTCCGGCCGATAGCAACTCCAACGTGTACAGCCCGCCCCAACCCTCCAACACCGTCACCCAGTCGGCGGTGGCCTCCCGAATTGCCTTTACCTTGGCTCCCATGTGAGGCTCCTCCAGCTTTATGTAGAGGAAGTTCGAGCACTGGGCGTGCAGCTCGCGGCAGAAATCGGCCCCCACGGTGGAGCCGGCGGGGTTGAAGTCCTGCACCAGAACGGGCGCCGGCACAGCCCGACACACCACCCGAGCGAAGTCGATCAATTCCGCTTCCGGCAAGGGGAAGAGGCGCGGCAAGGCGATGGACACGACGTCGGCGCCGGCCTCGACGTAGCGCTGCGCAAACGTCGCCGCAACCTGCGGACTCCCGTGATTGCACTGCGCTATGACCGGGAGCCGGCCGGAGGCGGCCGCGATCGCCGCCTCCACCAACCGGTGACGTTCGGCCTCCGTCAGCTTGTAAAACTCGCTCCCGTAAGCCGGTAGACATACCGCCGCCGCATTCGATTTCAGGGCGAACTCGACAAGCCCGCCCAACGCGTCGAAATCGATCTTTTCACCCGTGGCGTCAAACGGCGTCGGTATTACGGGCACGATGCCGGTGATCAGTTCCGGGACCGAATCAGTCGAGGTCAAAACGCCGCCCCCCTGGATTCGCCCGCGCGGTGGAAATGAGCACCGCGCGGAGCCTTGCTTTTCCCAATCTTATCTATGTACGAGTGGCGTCACACTTTCAGGATTGATTGTCCGACGTTGACTACTTGACGACGAGACATCCACCTTATAACTTTCAAAGCACATACAAATACCGAACGATTGCGGCCACGGTACCGGAGAGATCGCCAGGAATTTACGGTAAGGGCACATAAAGTGAACTCACATTTATCGACAATCAGTACGCCGACCTGCGGACAGCTGCCGGGTCTCCGTCCGCGATGAGAGGGCCATCGATTGGCATCTATGCCGCGCAGACTGATGTTTTTGCAGACTGATGGCATCTGTGGAGGTTAGGCACAACCGGGGCTGGGCGCGGCACCGCAAGGCGAATCACTCGCGTCGGCATGAGCCGTGCGATCAGCGCTGGATCAAGATATTGGAGCGGGCGCTGGAGGATATGGTGATCGGTCTGCACACGCTCGAACACCTTACGGACGAGGCGGGCTACACGCTAACTCCCGAAGGCCGGTGGGTCGAGATCGAGAGGGTTAAAGGGACAGGGGCGACCCCAGACGGGAAACAGGCCTAGTCCGGAATCCGGTCGCCGATTTAGCCCCCAGGTAGGCTTGGATCAGGTTTTAAGGGTGGCGGGAACGGCCCGCAGGGATCACCCACGGCGTACAATATGATCGCCTTGGTAGTGGTTGCCGTTCTGTTGCCGACTTGACCCTATTCCCAGTTGCACACGAGCGGGCCAAGAGACGCCGCGCAAGCGTGGCCGGCGGGCCGCCGGGTACGGTGAGGCAGGATGGTCGCGCGGTTTCCGGTCGCACAGTCTCAAAACCACTGCTGACTGCTATCGTGTGGGCCTGATGAGGGAAGAGCAATGGCAACCAAAGGGGACGCTACGACCGTAGCGCCAGTATTCGACAACCATATCTGGCAAGAGTACCCGGAGCACCTGTTCAGCTTCGACAACGTCGCCTCCGGTATCGAGGGTTCCGCCAGCTTCACCGACGACCACGTGCGCTACTACCAAGAAACCGGTTTTCTGGCAATCAACAACTTCTTCACCAAGCGGGAGATCGATTCCGCGCTCGCGGGCCTGACGGATCTCATTGACGGCAAAAACCCCGCGGCGCGATCTGTCGTCGTGCAGTATGAAGCCAGCACGCGCGACCGCCTGAGCACGAGCAGCGTGGAGGAGCGGCGCGACATGGTCCGGAAGCTACATGGCTTCGTCGACGACGAGCCGCGCCTGCGGGCTATCGCCGATCACCCTCAGCTTCGAGAGACGGTCGGCCGGCTGCTGGGCACTACCGAGCCGGAGCTTTACCAGGATCAGGCCATGCTAAAGCCCCGTGGCATTGGCCGGGAGAAACCCTGGCACCAGGACCACGCCTTCTTCGACCTGCCGCTCGGAACGCCGATAGTCGGTTGCTGGATCGCGCTCGACGAAGCCACGCCGGAAAACGGCTGCATGCACGTCAAGCCCGGTACGCATAAAGAGGGGCCGGTAGTGCATTTCGTGCGCCGCGACTGGCAGATTTGCGACGAGCACCTCGACCTTACGCGGGACGTCATGGTGCCGCTAACGCCCGGCGGCGTCCTCTTCTTCAACGGCTTGACCCACCACGGCACGCCCGCCAACCGCACTGCCGAGCGTCGCCGCGCGCTCCAGCTACACTACATCCCGGCCAACACGCCCCGAACCTCCGAAGAGAAGCGGATGAGTGTTTTCGGCGCCACCGGCAAAGACATCACCTGCTAGAGGTCAGCCCGTCTTAATGCAGGCTGGGAGTTCCCCCTACACGCGAATAAGGATCCTGTCATTCCGAGCGTAGCGAGGAATCTAAACGGAGTTACCCTCACGCGCGGGGAAGGGATATCGTCATTCCCGCGAAAGCGGGAATCCACGACAAGTCCCCTTACGCGCCGGGAAGGATCAACACCAGGATTGCCGCGTCCACCTCCGGCATGGCCATCACGATCCTGGTCAACTGCGCCGTGTCGAGAAATATCTGACGGAACAGCAGCTTCTCGGGCGAGTCATCCAGACCTCGTACTATCTGCCCGCGCATGGTCGTCCCCTTGACGGAGCCGGTGTCTTCGGACAGTCCGCCCTGACCTCGGCGGTCCAGCGCCGCCACCGTGAACCCGGCGGCTGCGTACCCGAGCTTGCACGTCCAGTCGCCGGAGTCGCCCGTGTAGCCGTGGAACATGATTACGGCGGGATGTGGCTCCGGCGCCTCCTTGGGTCGAATGAGCTTGGCGTGGACCCGGGCGCCGCCGACCCCTGTGAAATACAGATCGAAGCACTCGGCGAACGCCACCCGAAAAGAGGAGGGCGCGTACTCCAGTCGCGGATCGATGGACTCTACTTCCGCCAGGCCCCTGTCCCAGAAATCGTCGAAGTCCGGCGGCTTCGGATTTGACCCCTCATACGTCTGGAGCTGATCCCAGCTCATGTCAAACAGCAGCGGCATTACGGTCCTCCCGTTCTAACCGGGTTTATTTCGTTCCCCTTCACTGTGACGGCCTTAGGTAGTCCCGGATAGCCGTAACCACGCACAGCCCGGTTTCCGGAACCGAGACGTCCAGAGGCACCGGCCAGTCTATCGATGACCGTCGAACGTCAGCGCGCTGGTGGTTGATAATACGGATGCGACGCGGACGCGGGAGTAGGAGCGACAGGACTCAATGACGTACAAACCCGGGCCATGCCCTATCTGGGGGGAACCATTTTTTGCAGATATCATGCCCGGTGCTGATCAATTGTTGCGCGTGCGTTCACCTCGTGCTGGTGGAGTCTACTCGGTTTCCTATCGGACCCAAGTAACCCACCTCGCACAATTGAATACCGAAGAGAAAGCCCGTCTGACCACTTGGCTCATCGATGAGCGTTCTCGTGGTGTTGAATGGCCGACTGTCACGAGCGGGACCGTTGAATACGTCCGCAGCAAGCCGTCGCTCCCAGTCCGCGAGCGCGCCGACAGGCTTCTTCAATATCTCGTCGAACTGTCCGAGAACGTCGGTGAGAGAGTTTGCCTCCATTCGAGTTCTACATCTGCAAATTTCGTAAGGGAACGACTATCACACAGTGATATCAGGCCGGACGCCCGTAGCACCCTAGAGCGCTCCGACACTGCCGCCGCACGGTCTGAATCAACCACGGTCGAGGAAGTTGAGTCTTTGCTGGAATTTCTCGCGCAACGAAGGTGGATATCTTTAAATCTAGCACGCAAGCATGCAGTTACGTCCAGTGGCTCTACCACCTACGTCACCCCCGTCACAGTTTTGGTCGATGGCTACAGCCTTGTTGAAGAAACGGCTACCAACCTCGATTCTTCCCAAGCATTCGTTGCTATGTGGTTCAACGACAGCATGGATCACATCTACGAGGGAGGTTTCGAGCCTGCCATCAAGGATGCGGGTTACAAGCCATTGCGAATAGATCAGAAACCGCACTTTGGCAAAATTGACGATCAAGTCATCGCGGAAATACGCCGATCCAGATTCGTCGTCGCCGATTTCACTCACGGAGAGAAGGGGGCTAGGGGTAGCGTCTATTTCGAAGCGGGATTCGCATTCGGTCTTGATATTCCCGTGATCTTCACATGCCGAAAAGACTTGCTCGACGATCTACACTTCGACACGCGCCAATATCCGCATATCGCTTGGGAAGAAGGCAAAATGGATGAATTTCAAACTGAGTTGCAAAACAGAATCGTCGCTCTAATCGGAGAAGGCCCAGACCTTCCCGCTTGAGGCAGTCGGTCTCGTAGCGAGTCGTGCGCTAGCTGGCCTAATCGCCTATCGGATCAGCCGGACGGTTTCACGACTTCCGTGCGCGCCACCATCTTCGCACTCGCCCGCCTCTACACGCGTGGTAGATCAGCGCGAATGGAACGGCAAGAAGCGGCCCTAGAAGAGCGGAAAGAACTACTACCCACGCTGATGAGAACACCCAGATGGTGCGGTCTGCCGTGTCCATTAAAGCGGGCATCCCGCTACCGTCCGATCGCTCATTGACAGTCCTCTGCCGTCCGGTAGAGGTCTTCGCCCTCATTATCGACCGGAACACAAAGGCCCCGGACCCGCACCAGAACGCCGCAAACGCGGCGACATACCACATGGTCGGTGCCCACATCATGAGCCAGCAAGGAATACCGTCTATATCCATCGCTGGGCACTCCGCCATCTGACTACCCCCACACTCCCTCCCCGATCCCCTCCCGCTTCAGCCGCGCGAGGAACTCGGCCTGGGACTGACTTCCCTTCATGGAGTTGCAGGCGCCGCATAGAAGCTGAAGGTTGCTCAGGTCGTCGCCACCACCACGCGCGCGCGGGACGATATGGTCAACAGTAAGATTGCGAAACGGGAACAGCACCTTGCAGCCGTTGCAGATACCCTCCTGCCGGCCATACAGCGTGTGCTTGTGAGTTCGGTAGTTCGGCAGCTTGGCGAGATCGTCGCGGTGCGGTATATCGGTCCTGTGAGTCACGTTCCAACCAGTCAGCCGGGGATGCTCGGCAGAGCCTACGGAAACTTCGCGGGCGAGCCGCTGCCGGACTAGCTGATACGCCTTCTCTGATAGGTCGATGCCCGCCCACTGCCGGTCGAGCTTTTCGGCGGCGATGCATGCTGTCGCGCAGCCGCAGAACGGGTCCAGCACCACGTCGCGGGGATTCGAGCTAGCGGCGATGATGCGCTTCAAGAGCTTGAGCGGCTTCTGCGTCGGATAGCCCATGCGCTCGTTGCCCAAGACCGGCGGAATATCGTCCCACAAGTCTTGCAAGGAAACCCCGAGCATATCATCTGCGAACTGCATCAGACGTGGCATCCCGGTCTCCCGGTGAATCAACCTTCCCTCGTTCCAGAAGCTAACCAGGTTGGACTTCGAGTAGGCCCAATAGCGGCCTCGATAAGGATTTACCGACTTGTACTCCCATCCAGGCTGTGGCTCCCGACGCTCGTCGGTTAGGTCGGCCGACCACCTAGTCTTTTCACGCAGGGGGCGTTTGACGTACCACTCGTATTCTGTGTCCCCACCCGGCTTGGCAGCAGTTACGCCCGTCTCTTTGTATCGACGACCTTCCGGGGTGATGTGCCGATATTCCGCTTGCAGATAATCGTCCGTGTAGGGCATGTACTGTGGGTTCCAAACGTAATCGTCGGTCTTGGTATACACAAGCAGTATGTCTCGGATTTTGCCGGCTCTGCGCATCCCCTGCCTCGTGTCACTATGGGCGCTGGAACGTTTCCAAGTCATCTCGTTCAAGAACAGGCTCGCCCCGAACACCGAGTCCATCAAAAGCTTCAGGTAGTGACTGGCCGTCGGATCGCAGTGCAGGTAGATCGAGCCAGTCGGTTTGAGCACGCGGTGCATCTCCAACAACCGTACGCCCATCATTATCAGGTAGGACTTCATGCTCTTGCTGTGGACGATCCCCGCCGCGTGGATCGCTTCGTACAGCGCCGGTTCGACCTCGGCAATCAGCCCATGCTGCGCTTCGTCCACGTCGTCCAGCGTCCAGGCGTCCTTGAACGCCGCGCCAGCCGCCATTGACCCTACCGGCGCGGAGTAGTTGCGGTTCGAGTTGAACGGCGGGTCCAGGTAGATCAGGTCCACCGACTCGGAGTTCAGCCCCCGCAGGATGTCGAGGTTATCGCCCGTCCAGATCGTCCGGTTGACGAAGTTAGGCCCCACGCGATCCTAAATCCACAATCGTGCACTCTTCGAGAGCGACCTTTTCGAGATAGGCTATGAACCTGTCGATATCGAATTTACCGGGACTCTCTTTTTTAAAGTCGTCGAGAAATTCGGGCCAAGAAAAATGCCGGTGAAAGTCGGCAACTTCTCCGGGACCTAAGTTAGTCGGTTCCTCGTCCGTCTGACGCTCTTCCCGCGTCCTGGCAACGCTCTTAACTACACGAATTTGAAAGACTGGCTCGTCCATAGCGACAGGCAGGTGGCTACAGTTTCTAACGCGGATCGCCATCATTTTTTGTCCAAACGCTCCACCAGGGCCTTCGAATCCATGACATCGAATATTCACGATCTCGACCCGGGACAGTTCATCACGCTCCCAGCGTTCCTTCTTTCTCGAATCGATGCGCTTAGAGACACCCCTCACAATCAGACTTACGACTGCGATGGCCGCGAGCGTGCCAGTCGAGCCCGCTGTAATGTAGCCGGTCCAATCATCCACGTCCGTATTTGACCTCAAATCGTCGTCCTCGGCCACGCCCCGCACAAACCTTGTGGGCAGGTCACGGTCACGTCGCGTCGCCAGCACATCCTCCACAATCAGTCTGATTATTGCGCAGACTTTCTCTAGGCTCCTCGTACACGCGAGACCGGGATTACCGCGGTCACGCTAGCTTTCGGCGAGCCGTGGGAGCGGACGCTCGTTGATCGGGAGGTGGATAAGCGCAGCCGCCAGGCCAAGCGCGATTCCCGCCAGCCACATTCCGTCGTAGCTGCCAGTAGCTCCGTAGATCGCGCCGCCCAGCCACACCCCCGAAAACGCGCCTAGCTGATGCGAGAGAAATACGAACGAGAAAAGCGTGGCCAGATAGCGCACGCCAAAAATCCGGGCGACGATGTCGGTGGTCAACGGAACCGTGGCGAGCCACAGCAGACCCATCAGCGCGGCGAAGGCATACGCCACTGGCTCGGTCTTGGGGAGAATCAGAAAGGCGGCGATCACAACTGCACGGCTTGCGTAGATAACACTCAGGCTAAGCCGGCGGCTGAAGCGCATGCCCGCCATTCCGGCAAGTATCGTGCCGACGACGTTAAACAGGCCGATAAGCGACAGAGAGATTGCGCCGACGTGGGCGGCGAATCCCAGATCGAGCATGTACGCCGGAAGATGTACCGAGATGAACGCGACGTGAAACCCGCAAACGAAGAAGCCGGTCCCCAATAGCAGATAGCCCCGATGCCCGGCCGCCTCGCGGATGGCGTCGCCGACGCTCGCTCGAGCGCTGCGTTCGGCCGCGAGGCCGGGATCGCCTGGCAGCAGGAAAGCCAGCGGGGCGATCACGAGCGAAATCAGAGCGAGATACGTCATCGCGTCGCTCCAACCGAACGCGTCTATGAATCCCTGTACAACCGGTGAGAACAGCACCCGTCCTACCCCTGCCGCCGCCATGCCCACGCCCATCACCAGCGTCCGCCGGCCCGGATCGACCACGCGCACCATCGCGGCGATGGCCAACGAAAACGACGCAAAAGCCAAGCCGGTCCCGACCATCAGCCCGCCGACAAGCTGAAAAGCCAGCGGCGCCTCGACGAGCGTCATGACCCAGATTCCCAGCGCGTAAAGACCGGCCCCGCCGGCGATTACCCGCACCGGACCGAAACGATCGGCGGTCGAGGCGGCGACCGGCAGCAGTAGTCCCAGGGTCAGGTTTTGCAGCGCTATGGCGATGCTGAACACTTCGCGCGACCAGCCGCGGGCCTCGGTCATTGGCGGCAGGAAAAGGCCGAACACCGAGCGTGAACCGGACTCGACTAACGCCAAAAGCGCTCCGGCCGCAAGCACCAGCAAAGGCGTCTGCCAGCGTCGGAGACCGCTGGACCGCTGCGGCGGCGTTGGTTGTGAGTCCATATCTATCCGTGAGTCGGCGGGACGATGTCGGTTCCCCAGTACGCGCGGGGATGGACCATCACCTACTCAGGTTATGACGACAGGCCCGCTCTCCAAGCCGACAGGTTAGTCAACATACCGCCGAAGTGGTTGTGAACTTACGCGTCGGCGGCTACCAATTGCTGGACTCTTCCGCGTATACGTGGTCGGGCAATGTGTAGCGGATTCCCTCTTCGTCGAACAACGAAGTCTCGAGCAAGCCCGTGAATCTGCTGAAGTTGCTGTTTTCGTGACGGTTAGGAAACAGCTTACTCAGGATGTGGCCATAACGCTGTTGCACCTTGAACCACTGGACAACCCCAAAGCAGGTCAACGGCGGATACATCAGCGCCTGCGCGAACTCTTTTCCGATAAGTCCGCGGGAAACGCGGTACACGTACCGAGCTAAATTGCGGCGGTCGGCCGGCTCGGTCCTGCCGGCAATCAACGGAGCCGAGTTAACTAGAGAGTGGGCCATCACCACCGACTCGATCGGAGCATCTGGCTCGCACATGAGGGAGATCCTCCAAAGCTTCAATGCTTCGTCGGCATCGCGGAACAGGATGGTTTCGGGAATGCCCATCAGGTGACCGCTGTAGCGCCAAACGGCCATGAAGCTGTCGTATTCTTCATCAGTGTAATCAGCGCCCAAGGTTTTCATGTGTTTCAGCAATCGTGCTGAAAAAGCGGCAATGGCATAACCCAAATGCGCCGCGCTAATCGGCGCACCCCATGCTTCGGTATCCCACTCTTCCGAATTGTCTAGAAGGTATCTCATCCGTGCGTGAACTATCCTGATACGGACCGAGAGTTTCCAGCCGTCTCCATGCCTGTACATGCCGCCGGGAAGGAATATCTCCATCATGTGACGGTTATTCTGCCCCAAACGCCTGACGCCCTGGTCGCGCACCCGTCCGGTGATGAAGAAGGACTTTGCGATGTTGGTTGTAAAGCCTTCTATCAGAACGCCCGCGACGAATGCCGCCAGGATCACCTGCGAGTTCCTGTAAAACATGCGGACACCCGGGGCAAACTCTGCATAGTTGAGCCATTCCGGCGGAGTTTCCGCGTCTTTGAAGAACTCTCGCAGCGAGGCCGGCGCGTCCCGTAGAGCCTCCTCGCCTTCCTCATTCATAGCCGCTTCGACAAATCGCCGCGACTCTGTTGGACTCAACTCCGCGAGATCTTCCGTCATCGCTTCGGCCAGTGGATCGCCAATGAGTGTGTGCTTGAGGTAATTGGCCGCGATATCGGGCGCGACTGCGCGGGCCCTTTCATAACCCGCCTTGTAGTCAGTCGGTATATTCATTGGCGCTCACACCCACTCCGTATCGATCCTGATCCCAATAATACGAGCCTCATTCTTCCCGCGGTTCCACTCGCAGATCCGGAAGCCAGCTTAGCCAAGATGGCAGATACCAGTTTCGCTTACCCAGCACTTCCATACTGGCCGGAACTAGTACCGATCGTACCAGCGTCGCGTCCAGAAGCACCGCTATGGCAAGCCCAAATCCGACCTGCTGGTTGACGATGGTCTCGCCCGCGGCGAATCCACCGAACACCGCAACCATGATAAGCGCGGCGCCGGTGA
Source organism: Chloroflexota bacterium (assembly GCA_965218195.1). Classification (GTDB taxonomy): domain Bacteria; phylum Chloroflexota; class UBA11872; order UBA11872; family VXNJ01; genus JAPOVO01. Next base: position 1,628,540 of record OZ244593.1, on the reverse strand, counting down.
TCATCCCTCCCGTGGACCGCAGGCCGTAGGCCACCGCGCGGGCGTTGTCGCCGGTCTCGTCGTAGTGCTCCCGGATGCGGCTCAGCAGGAATACGTGGTAGTCCATGGAGAGCCCGAACAGGATGGTAAACAGAAACAGGGGTATCCACGCGTCGACGACCTCGGCGTGCTGGAAGCCCAGCAGGTCCGTGGCGACTCCCTTTTGGAACACTAGGACGAGCAGTCCATACGTAGCGCCGACCGAGAGCAGATTCATGATGATGGCCTTGACCGGAATGACTATCGAGCGGAAGACCAGCATCAGGATGATAAAGCTGAGGCCGAGCACGAAGGCGAAGACGATGGGGGTGTAAACGTCCACAATGCCGTAGAAGTCGGTGGCCTCGGCTGTTACGCCGCCGACGTAGACTTCCGCGGGAACGCCGTCGAACGCGCCAGGAACGTGTTCGTCACGGATTTTGATCAGCTTTTCCGTCGCCGCGCGGCTGTTGGCCTCACCCGGGAACGGAAGCGTCAGCAGAGCGAGATCGCCGGCGTCGTTGACTTCCATTGCGGGGGGAACGGGGAAGTCGGCATCGTCGAAAATGGATTTCTCAAGTCGGCCTATCGCCTCCTGAACTTCGGGGCTGTCTATGTCCCCAACTATCACGATCTCAGCGGGGCTGAGCGCTCCGGCGGGGCTGACGTCTCCGATCGAGAACTCCTCTTCGAGCAAGGTGAACGCCTGCTTGGTCTTCGCATGGTCGGGGAAGGTGTTGACGTCGTTCAGACCCGTATCGATGTCGAAGTAGAAGACTGTCAGCACAATCATGGGAACCGCGATGGCGAGGATGCTGACGACGGGGAGGCGCGTGACTGCTCGGGCAATGGCCTCCCAGAATCCATGCTCCCCGGGTTGAGGACTTCTGAGTGAGAATCTTGAGAGGAAGGGGACTGTCAGCAGGCCCACCTTGGCGCCGAGCAGCGCAAGCACGGCGGGCAAGAGTGTTAGGGTCGCCGCCAGCGCGGCAATCACTACCAGGATGGCCCCAAGACCGAGCGACTGGAAGAACGACACCGGGACGATGAGCATACCGACGAGCGCCAGGACCACGGTCGTGCCACTGAACAGCACCGTGCGGCCGGCGGTTTCACCGGTCCTTATGACGGCATCTTTGGTACTGAGGCCGCGATTCATCTCCTCTCTGAATCGGGAGACGATCAGCAGCGAATAGTCGATGCCCACCGCAAGCCCGATCATCGTAATCATCATCGTCACGAAGAAAATCAGCTCGAAGGCCTGGCCGATGATCCCCACCGCCGCCAGCGCCAGGGCGATGGCGACGATGGCCAGCCCCAACGGCAGCAGGGTGGCGACGACGGCGCCGAAGAGCGCCAGCAGAATGATGAGCGCGACCGGGATGCCGATCCGCTCTCCCTTCTCCAGATCTTCGGCGCTCAGCTCGTTGTTCTCGAAAGCTACACTGGCGTCCCCACCTATCAGCACTAGGAAGTCGTCCGCCTCGTTCGCCTCCTCCACCACGTAGATGACGTCTTCAACGTTGACCGTGGCCTCCCGATATGTGCCGGCAAGGGTGTAGTGCATCAGAACGGTTTGTCGGTCGGCGGAGACGAGGAGTGGGAGTAACTGCGCCAACTGTTCGGGAGAGATGAGGGGCCCGGCGTTGATGGCCTGGTAGTAGTGGGACAACGGCTGATCGTCTATCCCGCCGGATATCGTCCCAGGCCCCAGCGCGGTGATCTCCTCGTGAACCGCCTCCACCTTGGCGCGGAAAGCCGAGTCATCTACGGTCAAAGACGATGACTGCACGATGACGATTTCGGCCAGCTTCTTCGGCCCCCGTAGCTTGTCCTCCAAAATGGCGGACGCTCGTTCTGATTCGTAGCCGCTGCCCAGCCGGAACTCGGTGGTGGTCGCGCTTGGGAGCAGTGTTTGGATTAACCCCAGCGCAATTACTAGCAGCACTATCCATACACCGATGGTTACCCACGGTCTTCGCGCGCTGATGCGGGCCAGCGACTCAGTCAATGGGTTTCTCCCATGAGGTCAAGATAGATTTCCCCACCGTCGCGTATCTTAAACCCAAACAAAGGGCGCTCCGACCATCCCAAGATACAAGCCTGTGCTGAGTCCGCCGGATCCAAGCGCCGGACGCGCGGGGGAGGCCCCGGATTCCCGTTTTCACGGGAAAGGGTGCGGGGATGACCAGAAAGGACGCTGGAGGGACTAGAACCCGGTTCCCCACGCTCGCGGGATAGACTTTGACGCTGCCGATCGACTGACTTGCCTCATTAACTCATACGAACAGCGGCGCGCCGCCTTCAGTGCTGCGCGCTACGATCTATCGTCCTATGAAGGAGTGGATAGATGCCCTGGATGCCCGGCGTTACGCGCCACACCACCGACAATCGGCACGCCGGTCGCGAGTGCGGGGGAGTCAAGGGCCGGCCGATCTTTCTCGTGTGGCATTACACGGTCCGCGATTTCGAGTGGAGCTTGCGCACGCTTACGTCGGGGGCGGTATCGGCGCACTTCCTGGTGGACGTGGACGGGAGCATCCATCAGTTGGTGAACACTGACGACGCGGCCTGGACTCAGGGCGTCTTGTGCGCCAACGAGCGCGATCACCTTCTCAACGTTTTAGGCGGGGTCTGCAAGCGACTTTCTTCATCCAGATCCGCCAACGAAAACTTATGGGCCATCGGCGTGGAAATCGTCAACTCCGGCTCCGAGCCGTACCCGCCGAGCCAAATCGAAGCCTGTGTTCGTATCGCGGACTGGTGCCGCGATGCGCACGGCGTCGAGCGGCGCCGGCCTTTTCAAGTCGGCCACGAGGAAATCGACATTCGAAAATCTGACCCGGGCGGCCATTTTCCGTGGGACATGATTCTCGAGACAGGAGAATAGCGACCGGGGAAAGGTAGGGTTCCGAAGCGGCTCAGGCTGTCTCCTGTGAGGGCGGTTCGCGAACCGCCCCTACGGCTTGTCATGCCCGACTTGATCGGGCATCCAGGGGCTTGGGCACGCGCAGGCAGGGGGCGGGAATGGCAAGAGCCCGGTTCCCCGTGCTCACGGGATACTCCCGCCCAAACCCTGACCCGTAGAATGAGAAGCGGGCTTTTGCATGCTTCGCCTTCATCATCCGCGAAGACCCGCAGAGGAGCCGGCTGCGCGCCATGCCAAACGGAGGGTCGGACTGCTGCGGCACTTGCTGGTTCAACCGGACAAACCGCGGCCAGCGCGACTGGCTGCAACATGCGGACGCCAGCATACCGGCCCACTGTGAAATCCGGGATATCGCGATCGAGGACCCTTTCTACACCTACTGCGCAAACCACCCGCACCGCCGGCCCGACCGCGACCCCGTACCCATTGGGCCGATTATGCGGAATACCAGCGGCGGGGAGTCAAACGACCGGGAGGTCTGGAAACCGTCCCCCGACTCGCAGGGGATACGTCTGCATCTGCTTGAGATGTTCGACGAATTCTTCACGCACGTCGCGGCTGACCGTTATCCAATAGGCCCCTCGTTAGCCGGCGCCATCATGTGGCAGCTAGGAGAATTACGGGAGCAACGGGCAGTGTGGCATCTGGAATGGATCAGCGCAAATTGCCCGGATTTTCTGGCTGAACCGGCGCGAGGCGCGCTCGAGCGGATCCGCGGATAGAGCGTCCGCAGGTATCGCTTTTCGGTATAGAGTGAAAAGGTCGTTTGCCGCAATTAGCGGGCAGGATGGCCGGCCAGACAGGGGAGTTGAGGTTTGATCGATCTCGTTGGAGTATCGAAGCATTACCGGATCGGGCCGGTGGAAGTGCGGGCGTTGGACGGCGTGGACCTGCACGTGGGAGACGGCGAATTCGTGGTTGTGCTCGGCCCTTCCGGGAGCGGCAAGACGACGCTGCTAAATATGATCGGCGCGCTCGATACGCCCACTTCGGGAACGGTCTCCGTGGGAGGGCGCGATATCACCGGCGCCTCACGCTCGGACTTGTTCGCGTTCAGGCGTCAGACGGTGAGCTTCATCTTCCAGAGCTTCAACCTGTTCCCCGGTCTGACGGCGCTCGAAAACGTGGAGTTCGGCATGGATGTCGCCGGCAACCGCCGCCGGGGCGGCCCGGAAGCCGTGCTGGAAGCGGTGGGGCTTGGCCATCGGACGGCGCATTTCCCGCACGAGCTGTCCGGCGGGGAGCAGCAGCGGGTAGCGATCGCCCGCGCCCTGGCGACGGGGAATCCGGTGTTGCTGGCAGACGAGCCTACGGGTGAGCTCGATTTCGAGACGGGGGCCCAGATTTTGACGCTGCTGCAAGAGCAGGCATCCGCCGACCGGGCGGTGCTGGCGGTGACGCACAACCGCGAGATTTCCCGTATTGCCGACAGGGTTATCGAATTGGGCAGCGGGCATATCGTAAGCGATGGCCCGCCACAGGGAGGCAAGATGCCTCTTTCCGAACTGCGCTGGTAGCGGGACTGCGATGCTAGCGCTGCGACTGCGCTGGGCGCTGAGGGACGCCAAGGCGCGCTGGCTTCAGGTTGGGGCCATCGCGCTGATGATCGCGATCGGCACCGGGCTGTTCGCCGGCCTCAGCAGCACCACGCAATGGCGCATAGCCTCCAACGAGGCCAGCTTCGGTCTCACGAACATGTACGACATCCGCGCCCAGCTTGGCGGCGCCGGCTTTCTCCAGCGCGGCGCGCTGGCGGCCGTGGCCGAGAGCGTCGAAGGCGTGGAGCGGGTGGAGGAGCGGCTGATCATCCAGACGCAGGTGGACGTGGACTCGAACGGCCGTTCGATATTCGCGCGCGGCAGGATCGTGGGCGTGGACCTGTCCGACGGCGGCCCGCACGTGAACGGCGTCGAGACGCTTGTCGGCAGAGCGATCGAGGAGTCGGAGGCCGGCGAGCCGGTCGTGCTGCTGGAGCGCAACTTCGGCGCCTTCCACGAGTTGCCGGAAACCGGGCGGCTAGAGCTGGGAGGCGGCGTCACGGCTCAGTACGTCGGGCAAGCGGCGTCGCCCGAGTACTTCGTGGTCATCGAGGAGACCGACTTCCTTGCGCAGGCGAATCTGGCCGTGGTGTTTACCTCACTGGAGACGGCGCAGGCGCTGGCGGACAGACCGGGAATGGTTAACGACCTGGTGCTCACGATCGCGCCGGGCGCCGATCCCGACGAGGTCGAGGCCGCGCTCGTTGCCGCGATGGGCGCGCGCTATCCCGAGATGGGCGTGAGCCTGATGCGGACGGAGGACGATCCGGCCTTTCGCGCGCTCACCAACGACCCCAAGGGCGACCAGCAGTTCTACAACGTATTCGCGACGGTGATCTTCGCCGGCGCGGCGTTCGCGGCGCTCAATCTCGCGGCCCGCATGGTAGAGGCGCAGCGGCGGGAAATAGGCACGTCGATGGCGCTCGGCGTGCCGTCGCGTTCGATAGCGGCGCGCCCGCTGCTGGTGGGCCTCCAGATAGGAGTGCTGGGGGTGGTGTTTGGCGTGGGGATCGGCCTGCTGGTGGGCAACGCGATGGGTAGCGTGATCCAGGCATACGGACAGCTACCGGTGTTCTCGACCCCGTTCCAGACCGGCATCTTCGCGAGAGCCGCCGCGCTCGGGTTCGCGCTTCCGATACTGGCCGTATTGTGGCCGGTGTACCGCGCGGTGCGGGTGGCGCCGGTGGACGCGATCAGGACGGGCCACCTAGCGGCGCGTGGCGGCGGGATGGCCCCCGCGGTCAGCCGGCTCCCCTTGCCGCTAAGCAGCCTTGGCCGGATGCCGTTTCGCAACTTGCTGCGAGCGCCCCGGCGGACGCTGTTGACTCTCTTCGCATTAACGGCCGTGATAGCGATCCTGGTAAGCGTCATAGGGATGACGGACTCGTTCGTGTCAACCATCGTGCGGGGCGACGAGGAGCTAATCGGAGACGTGCCCGACCGGCTGACGGTGGAGCTCGATTCGTTCTATTCGATCGCGTCGCCCGAGGTGATCGGCGTTATGGACGGCGGCGCGTTAAGAGTCGCTGAGCCGGCGCTCGTACTGGGCGGTGGGATACGCGGCGGCGGCGGGCAACTGAACGTCGTGCTCCAGTTTGTCGACTTCGAAAGTGAGATATGGCGCCCGACCGCCGTCGAGGGCGAGCTGCATGTCGCAAAGCCCGGCATCGTTCTCGCGCGCAAGGCGGCGGACGACCTGGGAGTGGACGTGGGCGATACGGTGACGCTCACTCACCCGGTGCGGACCGGCGTCGACTCGTTCTCGTTTGGGACGCGGGATATCGAAGTGATCGCGATTCACCCGCATCCGCTCCGGTTCATAGCCTACGTCGACATCCGCCAGGCGGAATGGCTGGGTCTGGACGGTTTCGCCAACGTCGTCTCCGGCGCGCCGGCGGCGGGCGATACCGTGGACACTGTGAAACGCGCTCTGTTCGACGCTCCGGGCGTGGGGACGGTCCGAGGTCTAGCCGAGACTTCCAAGGCGACGCAGGAGCTGCTTGAAGAGTTCGCGGGCGTTTTTCGCGTGATTCAGGTCTTCGTGCTGGGTCTTGCCCTGCTGATCGCCTTCAACACCGCCAACATCAACGCCGACGAGCGGGCGCGCGACCACGCCACGATGTTCGCATACGGCGTACCGGTGCGAAGGGTGCTTGGGATTCTGGCCATGGAAGGCTTTGTGCTCGGCCTGCTGGCGACAGTCCTCGCCCTTGGACTCGGCTACGGACTGACGCTCTGGATTCTTCGCATTGTCTTCCCGGAGAGTGCTCCCGATCTAGGCGTGGAGCTCGCCGTAGACGCGCCCGCGATGGCCGCCATCCTGGCGGCCGGAATCGCGGTTATCGCGCTGGCGCCGGCGCTGACCGTGCGTAAGCTCCGCCGCATGGACGTGCCCGCAACGCTGCGGGTGCTTGAATAGCCTGTTGGGGTGCGTGGGTCGCAGATATGAGAGTGCGAGACGTTCAAGCTGAAGTAGCTGCCGCAGCGTTTCGAGCGCTCAGCGAGGCCGAGTTCCGATTCAGCGTTGCGGTCCCGCCGACTGATGAACGGCGAAGCAGGCTGACCGCCACGAGCGATCCGGAGCATACCCAAGGTTCTATTTGTGATAGCGAGTATTGGAGCCGCCGCCCGAGCTCGGCGGCAACCGCGCGTACAATCCCGGCCAGCCCGGGAAGCGGTCAAGAGTGTGAGGAGGAGCAGCGATGACTATCGCCAGTTTAAGACGCGCAGTCACCGGCGAAGAACGTGTAGCCGCGGACCCGGAGAACTCCTACACGCTGCCCGCGCGCTATTACACGGACGAGGAGATATTCGAACGCGAGAAGGAAGCGATCTACTATCGCTCCTGGCAGCCAGTCTGTCATATAAGCGAAGTCCCGGAGATCGGCAGCTACGTGACGCACAGCTTGCTCGACCAGAACATCATCGTGGTACGCGGCCGCGACTCTGAGCTGCGCGCGTTTTACAACATGTGCTCCCACCGGGCACATCAACTACTCCAGGGCAGTGGCACGACGAGGACCATCGTCTGCCGTTACCACGCGTGGTCTTATCACACCGACGGCAGCTTGCGCACAGCCCGCGGTAGTGAAAACGTCGCCGGCTTCGACCGCAACCTGTTTTGCCTAAAGACGATCCAGGTGAAGGTCTTTGCCGGATTTGTGTTCATCAACTTCGATCCGGACGCGCCGGGGCTCGCCGGCCAAGCCTATGGTCTGGACGCCGAAATCCGGGACGTCGTGCCCGGTCTCGAAAGCATGGTCAAGGTCGCGGAGATGCACTCGGAGATCAAATGCAACTGGAAGGTCGCGGTCGACAACTACCTTGAGTGCTATCACTGCCAGACGGCCCATCCCGCATTCTCGAGTCTCGTGGACCTCGACACCTATCGCTCCACGATTTGCAACATTCATTCGAGCCATATCGCCGAGCGCGTAAGACCTAAGAACAGGGCCTACGCATTCTCTCCGGACGATCCCGTGCAACGCGCGGCGTTCTGGTACCTGTGGCCTTTCGCGGTTTTCAACGTCTATCCGGGCCGCCCGATACTCAGCATGACCGCCTACGCGCCGGCCGGACCGGAGACGACTTCGGTTCAGTTCTACCGCTACGCACCGTCGAAGGACCTGGACGAGCAGGACCTCGCGCGGATCAGCTACTCCGATAACGTGCTTGCCCCCGAAGACTTCGCGCTATGCGAGTCTGTGCAGCGGGGGCTGCACGCGCGCGGCTACACGCAAGGCCGGTTCATAGTCGACCGCGAACGAACCGAGATCAGCGAACACGCGGTACACCATTTTCACAGGCTGGTGCAGACGGCGCTCGGAGACTAAACAGACGGCGCCGGGTACGGCAGGCGCGACGCCGCAGACTAGCGCACGGGCGCGAAGCGTTCCGCAAGGCTCTCGTGCCGGCTGGCCTTGGTGAGTCCTTCGAGGACGACGAAAACGAATACGACACGATTGGCTATGCAGCCTTTGATGAGGCGCGAGCCGCCAGCCAGAGACATTCGCGCGGCCCGCGCTAGATCCGATAGCTGCGCCGACGTGAAAGCGGCTGGAGCCTGAATCCGAGGCGGCTGCGGGCGTTGGTTGTATTCCGAAACGACCTGGCGTGGGGGTTACACGGCGGCGACGCGCTCGTGGATGGCGTTGACGACCGCGTGGGCGGACAGCGCGGCGCCCTCCTGCCAGCCGGGCAGGGAGGTGGTCTGATCGCCGGCGAAATAGATCGCTCCGTCGGGGACCTTTAACGCTTCAGGGGCCTTGTAGCTCTCGGGCCAGCCGCCTTTCTGGAAGGGGACATTGGACCAGGCCCGGCTGACGCCGGACTCTATCTCCCCCGCATATCCGGGATGGACGTTCTCGCCGTCGGCGATGGCGACCCGCAGGCGGTCCGGCGGCGTCATGTTGGCGAAACGCTCGCCCTGACCAGGCCTGTCGTCCCAGATGTAGGCACCGATTATGACGCCCTTGTCGAGGTGGAACCCGTTTGGCGGATACCAGATTTGCGTGATGTCCTGGTTGGTCCAGGAGATGCCGCCGTAGATGGCGTGGTCTTCCTCCCAGAAGCGCCGCCGGGTCTGGAAACCGATCTTCACGGCTGGGACGAACGTTACCGACTCGATCGCCGCCTGCGTCTCCGGCGCGAAGTCGTTGGGGATGTCCTTCAGGACGGGCGCGGGGATGGTGCAGATTGCAAAGTCCGCCTCGATAGCTTGTTCGCCGTTGTAGACGATACGGACGCCGTTAGGCGTCTTGCGAATCTCCTCGACGATGCTCTGATACATGATGAGACCGTGCACGCGCTCCTCGAAGGCTTTGGCAATGGCGTCCATGCCGCCCACCGGTTGAAACAGCGTCGAGTTCTGATCGAGGAAGTAGCCGAAGTGGAGCTTGTATTCCCAAAAATCCGACCTCAACAGCTCCCCGAAACTCAGTGGATCGTTCGGGACGCCGTCCCCGAGGCCGGCGTTGACCTGCTCGCCGCGATACCCGCTTCGGGTCGAGCCTTTGTACAGATGGTCGGGGTCCAGGTCGCCGTATCCGACAAGCATGTCGAGGACGCGCCCTTTCTCCTCTCCCGACAGCTCCTGATCGAGGGCCTTGCGGTTGATCGCTTTGGCGAGCAACTCGGCGATATATCCGCGCAGGTCGGTCGCGACCCGCCGCCCCACTACCGGCTGGCCGCCGAAGCTGTCCAGATGGTGGAAAAGGGCGCCGCGGTTATCGTTGAGAAAGACTTCAAGCTCAACGCCGAATTCCTTGCAGTAGCCGAGAATGGTCCGGTGATGGTAGGGAATGCGGGCCGGGCCGAGGTTTGCGTAGAGGTGGTCCTCGACGTCGAAGTCAACCCACTGCCGGCTGTCGACCTCGCTAATCACGTCGCCGCCGCGGGCGGTCAGGTTCCGCCCGCCGGCGCGGCTGGAGGCCTCGAGGATCGTGCAATGGTAACCGGCCTTGGAAAGCTCGTAGGCCGCGGTCATGCCGGCGATGCCGGCTCCCAGGATTACCACGCGCTTGCCGTAGCCCGAGTCGGCGGGCAGATCGGGCGGCGGGGCCGCGTTGGCCACGTCAAGTCCCAGCAGGTCCAGCGCGTCCATCGTCCGGTAGACGGCGGCGGCCCCGGCGGCCAGACCCACCGACTTCAAGAACTGGCGTTTCGTCATACTCAAGGCCATAGTGCGCTCCTCGGTCGAGCCGGCTGAAAAGAGAACGGGTAACTCTCATCGAGACGCTCGCCTCCCTCACCATACCCATACGGAACCGGGAGCGCACGAGTCACGCCAGGCGGGATAAATTCCTCTCCGGCCGCTCCGCATCGCTTGCGTCGGGAAAGGTCGCATCAAGTCTCAAGGCGCTGACGTCGCCGCAGTACACTGGATTGTGTTGATCTTCAACAAGACCAATCGGAACCGTTAACGATCCAAGGAGCAACAGCCAATGACTCAGGAGTTCGGGATTACCGAGCTGGAAGCCCAACCCATATTGGGCATCCGCATGACAACCAAGATGGACGAGACTATCAGCCAAGTTATGGGGACGCTGTTCGGCGAGTTGATGGGTTACATAGGAGAAAGCGGGCAAGCGCCCGCGGGAATGCCCCTCACTATCTACCACAGCATGGACGAGACCATGCAAGGCAGCGGCGAGGTCGACCTCGAGTGCGGGATACCCGTCGCCTCGGCGACGGAAGGCCGGGGCAGGATCGCCGCCGGCGAGCTTCCCGCCGGCAAGGCGGCCACCGCTACCCATATGGGCCCATACGATGACCTGGGGCAGACCTGGATGGCGCTGAGAAAGTGGGTGGAGTCGCAGGGTCTGGAACCGGCATGTGGGGCGTGGGAGGTTTACGTCACCGATCCGGGCGCCGAGCCCGACCAGTCGAAGTGGCGGACGGATATCTTCATTCTCGTTAAATAAGGGCCGCCCGACCCCATACGCGAATAGCCTTACGTCATTTCCGACTTGATCGGGAATCCAGAGGTTCTAAGCGTGCTCGAATGGGTAGGGAGACTGTAGCTGCGCGCCGACCGTCAAGCGTCCGGCGACGCATGATCTTGCAACGGCTTGCCACAGTGCGGACAGGTTGCGATTTCCGATCGAGCTGACTTGCGCTGCTCAAGCTCATCAACGAACGCGGAGCCCAGGATACCCGCCGGCATGGCGAACAGGCCGATTCCCAGAAGCGCCACGAAGGTGCCCAGCCCGCGTCCGAGCGGGGTGACGGGGTAGAGGTCGCCATAACCCACGGTAGTCAGCGTGACCACGCCCCACCACATCGCGGCCGGGATGCTCGAGAACCCTTCGGGCTGCGTCTCACGCTCGACCAGATACATCAAGGCAGACGCGAAGAACAGCAAAATGAACCCCACGAAGACGGTGGAGATCAGGACGTCGCGGCGGCTGCGCAGTACATGACCAACAAGCGACATGGATTCCGAGTAGCGCGCGATTTTCAACAGACGCAACAATCGCAAGACGCGCACGAACCGCAAGTCGAGACCCACGATGAGCGGAACGTAGAACGGGACGATTGCCAGGAGGTCCGCGACGGCCAGCGGCTGCACCGCAAAGCGTAAACGGCCCCAGAGTGGATGCGAGTAGGCCGGATCCTCGGTGCATGACCACACGCGCACGAGATACTCGACCGTGAAGATCGCAACAGAGACGATTTCGAACGCCGTGAACGCGCCGCGCCCCACGTCGGCCATGGGCTCAATCGTTTCGAGCATGATGGCGAGCGCCGTGAGCCCGATAATCGCGATAACCGCCAGGTTGAAAACCCTGCCCGCGCGGCCGCCTTCATCCGAGTCATTGACAATCTGGTAGGCGTGGCGCTTAGCCCGGCTATACATCGCGTGGCTGCAACGGTGTTTTCATCTACCCGACAGACGTTGGAGAAATTAGACGACTTATTAAATGATAGATAAGTGACGACGACATCGCCCCCTGAGCGGGCCGGCGCCCCGGCTCTATCGCTTGACGCTGTACGGATATCTTCTCCAGTGTGGCGGCTCCGCCTTCGTCGTTCCGAGCCACTACGCTTGTCATCGTGAGCCGCAGCCCTTGTGATTCCGAGTAGGGGCGGTTCACGAACCGCCCCTAAGGCTTACTCGTCATGCCCGACTTGATCGGGCGTCCAGAGGCTGGCGGCGCCGGCGAGTGGAAGCATAGGGTCTGGATTCCCGTTTGCGCAGGGAGCCGTAATGCTGGGGGCCGGCGACGTGGAAAAGGCCGTTTTCAATGAATTTTTTGAAAATTACCCTGTGAACTTTGAAAAAAGAGGTGTCGTTTGACGATGCGGCAAACGGCGTGTACGGGGGTTGTCGCTCTAGTTTCGATTGTCGCGGAGACATGTTGCGTTTCAACTCGCCTGTACGAATGATGGCGTCCGGATTACCGCTCCCCGCTTTCGCGGGGACATGATTCGCGGGAACGACGCTTGGCGCGCCGCTCGCGCCCACCCCACAATTTGGTCTGTTCGCGGGGGCTTGGTCAATATACAAATGACGGAAAAGAGGGCAGGAGCGGCGCCCATTCGTCATGTCCGACTTGATCGGGCGTCCAGAGGCTCTAGGAGCGAGGAAAATGAAGCACGTTCGGGCGCTGAGGCCATGAATCTTGCGCCAAACAGCGTGTAAATTTCTCCCGCTAGCTAAAATGCAGGGCGAGTGTGCCCGCCGCGACGACCATTACCCGGCTTACGGCTCCCCGCCCGCGCCTGGGTACGCCTGGCGGGAATCACGGGAAACGGCCGGGTGTGGCCTGATGATGAAACCGAGGACCGACGCCGTTGGACAGATATGACGCTCAAGTCACCGAGTACAAATGGCGCCGTCGCTGGCAAGAGGCCGACGTTTACCGCACGGACACGTTTTCGAACAAACCTGCTTACTATTGCCTCGAGTTCTTCCCCTACCCTTCGGGGGAAGGGCTGAGCGTCGGCCATCTGCGCAACTACATTCCGGTAGACGCGATGGGGCGGTACATGCGCATGTGCGGCTACGAGGTGCTTCACCCGATGGGCTGGGACGCGTTTGGCTTGCCCGCGGAGCAAGACGCCATCGACAAAGGCATTCATCCCGCGATAAGCACCCGGCAGTACGCCGCCAACTACAAGCGTCAGCTGACGATGCTGGGATGCGGCTACGACTGGTCGAGGGAGATAAATTCGTCCACCCCCGAGTACTACAAGTGGACTCAGTGGTTTTTCCTTCTGCTCTACAAGCGAGGTCTCGCCTACCGCGCCGAAGGCTTGCAGTGGTGGTGTGAAACGTGCGGCGCTCTGGCCAACGAAGAGGTGCTCTCCGACGGCACGTGCTGGCGAGGGCACTCCGGCATCGAGCGGCGGGCGCTGAATCAGTGGTTCTTCAAGATCACCGAATACGCGGACCGGCTGATCGAGGACCTTGCTCTCGTCGACTGGCCCGAAAGAACGAAACGGGCGCAGGTCAACTGGGTCGGGCGCAGCGAGGGCGCCGACGTTGTCTTCAAGACCGACTCAGGTGCTGAGCTGACGGTGTTCACCACCAGGCCGGACACGCTGTTCGGCGCGACCTTCATGGTCCTGGCGCCCGAACATCCGCTACTGCCCGAACTGACGACCGCGTACCGGCGTTATGAAGTCGAGGACTACGCCCGCCGCGCCGCCGGGGTGTCTGAGATCGAGCGCGCGGCCGCGGGGGGCGAAAAGTCGGGCGTGTTTACAGGGTCGTTTGCGGTGAATCCGGTCAACGGCGAGGGCATCCCCATTTGGATTTCGGACTACGTCCTGCTCTCATACGGCACGGGGGCAATAATGGCCGTTCCCGCGCACGACGAGCGGGACTTGGAGTTCGCCCGGAAATACGACCTGCCTATCCGCATTGTGGTGGCTCCGGACGGGTGGGACGGTAAAGATATGGACGAGGCCTTCACCGATCACGGAATCATGGTCAACTCGCCGCCGCACGACGGGCTGCCCTCCGGCGAGGGTGGGGACGAGATCGTCGCGGAGCTCGAGCGGACCGGCCTCGGAAAACGGTCTGTCGCTTACCGAATGCGCGACTGGCTCATCTCTCGCCAGCGCTATTGGGGAAGTCCGATTCCAATCGTGCACTGTGACGAATGCGGGGAAGTGCCGGTACCCGAGAAGGACCTGCCCGTGCTGTTGCCGCACCTGGAGGACTTCGTACCGCAGCAGGCCCACCGGTCGCCGCTCGAATCCATCGAGCACTGGGTCAACACGACCTGCCCAAACTGCGGAGGCGCCGCAACGCGCGAGACCGATACTCTGGGCGGCTTTGCGTGCTCGTCGTGGTACTACCTCAGATTCATCAGTCCCGACTACTCGGAAGGACCGTTCGACCGCGAGGCCGCCGAGCGCTGGATGCCGGTAGACCTCTACGTGGGCGGCGCCGAGCACACTGTTATGCACCTGCTGTTCGCGCGGTTCTGGTTCAAGGTCATGTACGACGCGGGACTGATTCCATATAAGGAACCTTTCGGCTCGCTGAGGCATCAAGGCATGTTGCTGGCCGAGGATGGCTGGCTGAACGCCGCCGAAGCGCGGATCGCGGGCGAGTCGGCCGTTGCGCGTACGGCGGACGGCGTTCGCGTTTTCGAGAAGCCCGACGCAACCTCGCGGATCATTTACACCGCTCCGCCGAAGGCCGAGCTTGAGATCAAGCCCGAACGCTCCAGAATCGACGGAGCGGATTGGGCGGCGGTGCGCAGCGGCAAGATGTCCAAGTCGATGGGCAACGTGGTGACGCCGGACGCGATAGTCGAAAGATACGGCGCGGACTGTCTCAGAGGTTACGAGATGTTCATGGCCCCCATCGACGGCACGCTCCCCTGGAGCGAAAACGGGCTGGCGGGCTTGCAGCGCTTCTATCAGCGATTATGGGACCTGATCCTCTACGACGGTGGAGACCGTCGAGCGAACGACAGCCAAGTCCCGCCGCCTGAAGCCCGGCGGCGGGCGGTGCGAATCATCCACAAAGCTGTGAAGAGGTGCACCGAAGATGTCTCCCGGCTTCGTTTCAACACGATGATCGCCAACGGGCTGATGGAGACGGTAAACGATCTCTATTCGGTCTGGTCCGCCGACCTGGGGCAGTCGGAGCTCGGGCGCGATATCAAGGAAAAGCTAATTCTGTTGCTCGCACCGGTCGCGCCGCACCTGGCGGAGGAACTGTGGGAGCGCACGGGACACGAAGGATTCGTGGCGCTGGCCTCGTGGCCGGAATTCGACGAAAAACTCGCGACCGCGGAGACTCTCACCCTCGTCGTTCAGGTAAACGGCAAGCTGCGCGACCGGCTTGAAGTCGACCGCGGCATAACCGAGGAAGAGGCCAGGAAGCTGGCGACGGCCAGTCCGGCGGTGATCGCGCAACTGGATGGGAAGCAGCTCCGCCGCGTCATCTATGTCCCGGGCCGGCTGGTCAACCTCGTAGTCAACTAGCCCCGCGCAGTCAGCGTCCAGGCAAGGTGCCGCGTTTGTGGCGCGGGATATCCTATTTGCCCGCGACTACGTCGGTGGTTGGCCGGTCCGATCACACCGCACCAACGCTTAGGACGATTATTTGGCCACTATCCATTGAATCGACTTATTACGTCGCGAGCTCCGCGTCGATTTCCGCGAGTGCGGCCTTGATTGCTTTGCGGGCCGCCCCCTTGCGCATAGGTGTCCATGACGACGAACGACCACCAGCACGCCATGCCCGAGACAAGGCGCGGCGCTCGGTAGTCAGACTGGCGAGATTGACCCGGCCTGGTCGCCCGCTTTGTGCATAGAGGGTGTCATAAGCGGCCTTCAAAGCGGCCCGCTCACGCAACAACTGGGATTGCTGGGAAGATTTGGTAACGGGAGGGACTAGCGATTCGAACCGCATCTGTCCATCAGTTTCCATGGACCTCTCAGACGTTGTCTCCTCCGCGTCTATTGGTCCGGTAAGCGCCTTGGAGTCGGGGACGGCAGGATCGTCCTTTACGCTGTCGACAACAGGCGCACGTTTGCTAGCGGTTGGCGAGGCTTTGTCCGCAACTCGGCTCGACGCCGACGAGTCGGTGTCTTCACCGCCACGACGAACCGCCGCCAAGTTCTCGACATCGTGCCAAGAAGCCCCCGATTGGCTGCGCGGGATAGACGGCCATCGCGGTTTTTGTTTTGGTCCGAGACCCCGGGGTGGTGATTTGCCGTTGGTAGCGACCTTAATGCCGCCCCTTCTCCTGTCCTGCTGAATAGAACCGGACGCGCCGAGCGATTGGCTGTCTTCTCGCCATGACCGCCTGATCTCAGCCGCGCGGGCACGAACGCGATCGACCAAGTCCGAACTCTCCGGCTTGTCCGCATCGACTCCGGCGGTTGTTTCAACCCCTAGTTCGCTCAGGTGTTCGCGCACACGGGCAATTGTTGCCTCGGGATCACGGTAGTACTCACTGCCGCGTATACGCACGAACCGCCAGCCAAGCCGCTCCAGCAAGGCCTGACGCGAGAGGTCTGCGTCGAGATCATCGAGTGTGTGATACCTGTCGCCGTCGCACTCGATCGCCGCGCGCCGTTGATTGGCGCCATAAGCCACCAGGTCGATTCGCAACGCGCCCACCTGATGCTGTGCCTCGATCTTATAACCGGCATGAACCAGGTCCCTTAGCACGTCTCTTTCGAAGGGCGATTCCGTGAGGTCTTCCTGATCGGCGATCCGCTCGGCAATCGCTGCTGGATGCATCGCGTGCCGGATCAGCTTCGCGCGCAGGTCTTCCGACTTGAGATCGACTTCCGGGTTTATCGAGTGCACGACCCACATCTGGTCCTTAGCGCGGCTGGCCGCGACGTTGTAACGTTTCTGAAACAGAGCGTTACTCCTTAACGCCAGCGGTCCTTCCTTCGGGCTGTCGACCAGCGAGAGAAACATCACGTCGCGCTCGTCGCCCTGAAAGTGCGCCGGACTGCCCACGAGGATGCGGTGCTGCTCCAAGTCCGCCGGCTCCATCCATTTGCGCAACATCGAGTCGATCAGCCGCGCCTGCGAGTCTTGCCGTCCGAGCATCGAAATGACACCGAACGTCGCGTCGCGGTATTCCTCCAAATCACAGGCGGCTAGGATGGCCGACACAATGAACTCGGCCTCCTCCTCGTTCTCGTGCCGGTCGTTGCGCGCACCGTCAACACGCTCCGCTAGCACTGCCGGCCGGCGCGCAACATCACTAACGTCCCGCAGCGGTTGAATTGTGCCTTGATATGAAAGCCGATTGGAAAACTCGATGATCTCGGGCGCGCAGCGGAAATGCTCGCGAAGTTGCACCGTTCGACCGAACGATGAAGAGCCGAGATCGTAGATCGACGAGCCTCCGTCGAACAACTCCCCGTTCGGTATGTCGCTCAGGAACTGAGCGATAAGGTTCGTAACTTGGCCGACGTTTTGCCCTACGGCTGCAGGCGTGACCTGCTCGTCGTCGCCGACGATCACGACCTGGTCGGTGATGTAGAGCGCCGTCAGCGCAAGCACGTCGCTCTGACTGGCCTCGTCGATGATCAAAACGTCAAACCTGGTCGTCTTGAAATCGAAAGTCTCGACGACGCGGCTCAAGGGCATGATCCACACCGGTACTGCCGAACGGCTCTGCGCCATATATTTTCGAGCGGCGGCGAGTAGCCGGGGAGCGTCCTTGCCGGTGCCCTTGCCGACCTTCTTCATGGCCTGCACCCACCCAATCAGGCTTCGTTTCTGTTTCGGCGAAGTGCTCTCTCTTTGCGCGGCCCATGCCAGATTGCTGACCAGTCGGGCGGTGACTCGCTGAAGTTCCCCATCCAGTCGTTCGATTTCGCTCTGTATCTTCGAGGGATCGACTGCGGCACGGCGATCCAGTTCCTCGTTCAATACGCGCCAGCGCCAGGCAATCTTCGGGTCGCCCGGAGGCCCGGCGGCGCCGTGCGGCCCTTGGCGCTGCTTGATAGCGTCGGACCACGCCGGCGCGACTTTGGCCAGCCGTGTTAGGAGGCTGTTTCGTCTCTCGAAGGCGGGCAGGCGGGCCCGCAGATCTTCGAGCCGTTTATGAGCGGTTGTGTATCGCGCGTGGTTGCGCTTGCGGACCGCTTGTCGGAGCGACCGGACCGTATCCCCAGGTCGCGCGCCGCAGTCGAAACGAGCGAGCTCCTGATCGACCTGGTCCAGCTTCATGCGGATGCGGTCGAGTTTGAGTTGCCGCGTCGCCGCTCCGATCGCGGCGGGAAGGTGAGTCTGCGCGGCTTCCATCAGTCGCTTGAGTTCGGCAAACTCTGCGATCTGTGGCCCGCTGGCCTCATGCAGCTTCTTTATGTCCAGGCCGGTTTCGCGCGCTCGCTTGTCTAGCTGCTTCCAAGTCGAATCATGCCAGTCGAGAAGCCTTCGAATGCTGGGGGCAAATGACGCGCCGCGAATCTCCGGCTCCGGGCCTAGCTCCGACGCGGCAAGCATCCCGGCGGATTCCACCGTGCGCCGCCAGCGGCTCCGCAAACGCTCTCGGTCGAGTTGTAGCTGCGCCAGTGCGCGCAGCGACTCGACTGCCGCTGGTTCGCGGATGTTCCCCATCCCGACGTCACAAGCTTCAAGAAACGCCTTCCAGGAAGGATGTGTTAACAGCACCCATTTACTCAGCGATCCTCCCGCCTCCAGGTGATCGCAAATCTCGCGCAGTTTGGCCGATGTTTGATCGAGGGAATTGCTCGGAGGCAGGCGCGGACCGTATTCCGCGATTAGCGGCGCCGCATCGTCCGCTAGTGCCTCAACTTCTCCAATATGCCGGAGCAGGTCTTCCCAAACTTGGCGGAAGCCTCGTCCACGCATTCCCGCCTCCAGCACGGTCAGCTCCCAGCCTTCAAGGTCACGTAGGCCGTTCGCAACTTCCCCGCATTCTCTGGCGAGTTGCTTGATGGAGTTTCTTGCCGACTGGCTCGGAAAAGCGCACCAAGCCTTTCGGCCAGTCGCGCGGTCGGATGCCTCGAGCTCGCTCTCCTCGTTCACTAGCCCGCCAAATTCAGACGGAGAAGGCAAGTCTTTTGCGGGCGGGAGCGGTCGCGCTAGCTCGCGCTCGTGATCGGTGCCAATCTTGCCGTTCGTCTCGTAGAGCTGCTCTATTTCGGAGGTCGTAAGAGTGAGGTCCGCCCCATCAACCGGTCCCGGAATCCAGTCGTGCTGCCCGCGTCCGCTCGTCACTTCGCGCGCCGCTTCGGACGGTTCGACGCCACCGCCTTCCACCACGATGTCTAGATACTCGGCATGGATCGCCTTGAATTGCTCCTCGCGGCGCTGCTTTAGCTTGTCCAGCAATCCGTGGCGTCGGTGTTCAAAGCGCCGGGCTTGTTTTTTCAGCACGCTTGTACTGTCCGAAGCGAGCCGGTTCGTTATCTCACGCACCGAGTGCTCAAGCTGCGTACGCTCCGTCGTGTCTCCGCCCACGACGCTTACCGCCAGCGGCTGCAAGTCCTCGACGATTACCTCCCGCACACGCTCCAGCGCTTTAGCTGTGTGACTCGTAACTAGAACGCTCTTGCCCTTCGCCAGCAGATGCCCGATCAGATTCGCGATCGTATGCGTCTTTCCGGTTCCGGGCGGCCCCTGAACCATCACCGCGTCGTGGCTTTCCAGTTGACGGGCGATGCGCGCTTGTTCTTCGTTTGCGGGCTTGGTGAAGAGCAAATCCTGCTCCTCGTTAGCCCGCAGCGCCGTACTGCTTTGCGACGGCGAGTCGGAGTCGTTCTGCATCGAGTGATCGTAGACGCCGACAATCGAACGCAGCGAGACCGGTAGGTCTTCGCGACCAGGCAAGTCTGACGCTATTGCTTCGAGCGCGGCGGTGAAGCCCTGCGTGCGCCTGCGCAGAAACAGTAGACGCTGCCGGTATATCCGAGGGACTCCTCTCGGCATCGACTCCGCGTCACCATAGACCCCTTCTACGTGGAGCCGATGTGCTAGGGCCCCGAGGAATCCATCGATCTCGCTACCGTCGAACGGCCCGTATTCGCCCTTCTGGAACTCGTCGTTGGTGGGAGCTAATACCCCACCATCCACCTCGTCGATCGATCGCAGCAATGCCGTGTAGATCTCAGCCGGCCGTTCCCCGATCGAGACGCTGAAGCGAGGAATCTCCGGTTCGAATTCCAGCCGCATAGCCTGAAGCACGAGTGGGTGGTGGTTGGGTCCCGATTGAGTGTCCCAGCTAAGAATGGCGTCCCCGGCGTAGACCTCGAACTGTTCGCGCTCACGGTCGAGTCTGCCGTGCAACTCATAGAGCCGCTGGAAGATACCCATCGCATCGCGGGCTGGTCGTTCGACCGCAACCCATGCCTCGCGATTGGCGTTCCAAGTTTCCCACGCCTCGACTCGTTCCGGATCATCGTCAAACCGCTCGATTTCCGGTGGTTCGTCAGGCCCTTCAGCCGGATGCGTCCGCTCCCGTATGACGTCGACGTCGCGTTTAGGATCGTCCCAGCCCCGCCGCAGCCACGCATGCAGTAGCTCTGGAGGTTGCGGACATCGTGTCAGCCAAGGGCGCGTGACTCGTAAGGCGAAGTCTGCTTTCTCATCGAGCCACCCGCGCTCGATTGATGAATGCTCGGGTAAGTCATCAAGCCACAGACGAAAATCGAGTTGATCAAGTTGACGGACTACCGGGTACCGCAAGCGTGCGAACTCAGTCAGGAACTTAAACAGGTCCTGCGAACGCTTGCGAGCAATCCTAAGGCGAGAATCAGTTGTGGCGGCCATGCTGAAGGATACGTGCGAGTCTCACGCGGAGCAAGAGTCTGCACTAGTCCAGTACGACCGAGAAATTCCGCGAACTGACCAACTCCCGCATCATGGTCTATAGGCCATGAGCAAAGCGCCCATGAAATGGGAGTGGCTTTATAACCACGTACGACCCCGTCAGGCCCTCGAATACAATATCTTTGCCCAATTCCCTGGCATGACCATTCGATCCAGCCAAAACCCATTAACCGAAAAGAGGCCACTCTCTCGCATATAGTGAATCAATACACGCGTTTGCGGAGTTGCCGGCTGGGGTTGTAGACTTGATTACCGAATACCCCCCTGGGGTATTTGTGCAATCCGCTAATAAGCGAATGGGTAACTAATAGGAGGACCGAATGCCCGCAGAGCCATTTCACGTAGACGACGCCGACTTCGAGGCGAAAGTTCTTACATCCGACGTTCCGGTCGTCGTGGATTTCTGGGCCGAATGGTGCGGACCTTGCAAGATGATGGCCCCGGTCTTCGAGAAGCTGGCCGCCGAGTACGAAGACAAGGTGGCGTTTGCAAAGATGGACGTCGACGCAAACCAGAAGTACGCGTTTGACTACGGCATTCGCGGAATCCCGACCCTGCTGGTGTTCCGCGACGGCCAGGAGGTGGACCGAATCGTCGGCTATTCGCCGGAAGCTCAGATTCGGTCTCGCCTCGAGGACGCGCTGGTTCCAGCTTCATAGCTGAGCTTTGGCGGCGCAAGTTGAAAACAGCCTGGAGGCGCCGGCCGCCCGAAGCGGCCGCGGCGATCTGACGCGGCGTCTGAGCCGGGCCGAAGGTCAGTTGCGCGGCATACAGCGAATGATTCGGGAAGGGCGCGACTGTGAAGAGGTGATGAATCAGTTGCTGGCCGTTCGCGCCGCGCTGGACCGCGTTATCGACCTGGAACTGGCGAGCGGTCTGAAGGACTGCATGAAGTCGCTTCCGCCCGGCGTGGCGGAGAAGGAAGTATCGCGTCTGGTGGGAATGGTGGCCAGGGTTGGGTCGGGCGCTCGCAGATAACTTCGATCACGAACTGAAGAGAATAGCCGTTCGTTTACCGTCCGAACCGCCCGAAGTTCAGACTAGCTGAGATATTCCCGCAGCGCCGACGCCGCGGTTGACGCCTTGAGCTTTGCTATGGCCTCGACCTGAATCTGCCGTATGCGCTCGCGCGTGAGGCCGAAGTGGTCGCCGATCTCGTCCAGCGTGCGCGGCGTGCGGCCGTCCAGGCCGAAACGCATCTCGAGAATCTGCCTTGCCCGGTCGGTCAGGATATTGAGCGCCGAACCTATGTCCTGCCGGAGAACCGACAGCATCGCCTGCTCGTCCGGAAGGACGGTCGCCTGGTCCTCCACGTAATCGACCAGCGCGTCTTCCGGATCGTCACCTTTTGGCGCTTCCAGCGATATCGTGGCTCGGCCCGCTCGAACGATCTCCTGCACGCGCACGGGAGAGATATCGAGTTCCGAGCCGATCTCGGCGGGAGTCGGATCGCGCCCCAGCTCGTTGGCGAGGCGCGGGACGAGGGTCTTTATCTTTCGCAATGCCTCCACAACGTGAACCGGCAGCCGGATGACTCGCGAGTCATTGGAAAGAGCACGGGTTATGGCCTGGCGTATCCACCACGTGGCGTACGTGCTGAACTTGAATCCACGTCGATAGTCAAACCGCTTGACCGCCTGCATGAGACCGATGTTGCCCTCCTGAATCAGATCGATCATCGGAAGGGCGCCGCCGGCATAGCGCTTGGCTATGTTGACCACGAGACGAAGATTCGCGTTTATGAGAGTGCGGGTCGACGCAAAATCCCCGGCTTCTATTCGCTTGGCCAGAATGACCTCTTGCTCCGCCGTGAGCAACGGCACGCGATTTATCTCGTTCAGATAAAGCCGCAGCGAGTCGCCAACTGCGGCGTCGGCGTTCAGATTTCCACTCGGAGCGCCTTTCTCACCGGTTTTGGCCGGCTGGCGAACGCGCGATATTGCGGCGTCTTTGGGACGCTGGCCGGATTCCGCTGTGAGGCTATCTATTTCGGATCCGATATCGAACCTGCCTTATCAAGATAGACCTTCCCGACAGTGCGGTGGTGAAGCGATTTGTCATCGGGATCGTTGATTATCACCGCCAATACATTAGCACAATTTAAACAGTTTGAGTTGTAAAAAGTATCTAAAATAGCGGATACTTCTTTATCGGGGATCGCAGCCTTGCTTGTGGACCCGTGGATTCCCGCTCCCGTTTTCGCGGGATGACAAAATAGGAAGAGGGGATGACGGGAGGAAGAGCGCTTACTCGTCATGCCCGACTTGATCGGGCGTCCCGGGGCTGGAGAGGGATGCTGGATTCCCGCTTTCGCGGGAATGACGAGTAAGAGAGCAGGAATGACGGAAAAGAGCGCGGGGATGATGAGGAAGGGGCCACGAACGACGAGTACGAGACGGGAATGGCGGAAAAGGGCGTGAGGATGACGAGGAAGGGACGGGAATCAGCGTCCTGGACGGGGACTGCGCGGCAGCGGATGATTGCGGGGGATGATTTGAGTCAGTTGGGGTGTCGTAATATCGCATGGTCATGAACAGCCGTCCATCTCCGCGCATGGATATCCTGCGAATCTTGAAAGTGGGTGGGGCCCTCTCGGCCGCGGACATCGCAGTCGAGTTTGGCGCCGGCGTTTCAGCGGTCAGGCCGCACCTGGAGCGCCTGGCCGCGGACGAACTGGTAACCATTGAAATAATTCGCGGCGGGCGCGGAAGGCCTCGCTACAGGTACAAGCTGACCGAGAGCGCCGAGCACGAGTTTCCCAACGATTACGAGTCGCTGGCGGTCGATCTTTTCGACGCGGCCGCCCAAATCGGCGGGGACGACATGCTGGATAAATTGTTCGACGTGCGCGAGAAGTCGCTCTATTCCCTGCTCAAACCGCAAGTTGACGCCAAAACTATCGAAGGCAAACTGACACAGATCGGCGAAATCCTGAATCAGCTTGGGTACATGTCAAGCGTCGAGCGCGACGGGGACGGGTTCGTGCTTTACGCTCGCCACTGCCCGGTTCCGGCGATCAGCGATCACAGCTCGGTGCCGTGCCAATGCGAGAAGAACGTGATCGAGCGGCTGCTGGAGGTAGACGTCATCGCCGAGGAAACGGGATACGACGCAAGCCGGCCGTGCAAATTCAAGGTCGCGGCGGCCAGCGTAAAGCTATAGCGGTATGAACGCCGGAAGCGCGTTTTGGGGTTCCGCCCGACCTTCCCGAATCTGAGGACACCGTGAACGAATCTGGCCGGGTCTATCTCGACCACGCCTCGACGACGCCCGTGTCTGCGACCGTTCTCAAGGAAATGCTTCCGTACTTTGCCGATTACGGCTACAACCCGTCGGGTCTGTACGAAGAATCGCAGACCTCGCGCCGGGCCTTGGAAGCGGCCCGCGGCAAGGTGGCCGCCGTCTTTGGCTGTTCCACCGACGAGATCGTATTCACCGGCAGCGGAAGCGAAGGGGCCAATCTTGCGATAAAGGGCGCGGCGATGGCGCAGCGCCGGCACGGACGCAACGTGGTGGCGGTCTCGGCGATCGAACATCACTGCGTGCTTCACGCGGCCGAGTATCTGCAAAGCCAGGACGGATTCCAGATGCGGGTGATTCCGGTGGACCGGCACGGCATCCTCGACCTGGATTTCCTTGAGTCGATCATCGACGACGCGCTCGCCGTCGTGAGCATCCAGTACGCCAACAACGAGGTCGGCACGGTGCAGCCCATCGCGGAGATCGGCCGGTTGCTCGAAGACACGGATGCGATTTTCCACACCGACGCCGTGCAGGCCGCCGGCGCGCTGAGCCTCGGCGTTGACACGCTCGGCGTCGACCTGCTGTCGATTGCCGCGCACAAGTTCCATGGTCCCAAAGGCGTCGGCGCGCTGTACGTGCGCGAGGGATCGCGCATCGTCCCGCAGATTCAGGGCGGTTCGCAGGAGCGGAATCGACGGGCGGGAACCGAGAACGTGGCCCTGATCGTGGGTCTGGCGGCGGCGCTGACCGAGGCTCAGGCCAATCGAGAGACTGAAAACCGTCGAAACGGCAAGCTCTCCGCCAGAGTCCGCGCCGGATTGGCCGCGCTCGACGGAATATCTTTCAACGGCCACCCGGAGAAAAGGCTTCCTAACAACACGAATGCATGCGTCGAGGGCATAAACGCCGAGTCATTGATCCTCCAGCTCGATCGCGCGGGAATCGCGGCGTCCAGCGGCTCGGCCTGTACCTCAGCTTCGCTGGAGCCGTCGCACGTGCTGCTGGCGATGGGAGTGGCCCCCGACCTGGCGCGGGGAAGCCTTCGAATATCGGTGGGACGCGCCAACGACGAATCTCAGATCGACGCGTTTCTGGCGGCCCTCGATCGGATTGTCGTAAAGCTGCGCCAAAAGTACGCCGTTGCTGGTTAGCGCGGCGCGGCGATTGCTAGAATTTGATTGACGATGGTGTTGGCTCGAAAAGCCTGGCCCGCCCAATCAACAGGCGCGGACGGGTTGCGAGCTAAAGAACGGAAGTCCGGTTAACCGGAGGTTCGCTTTGCTTTCAGTTTCCGATTTGGCGGCGTCGGAAGTCGCCGGGGTTTTGGCGCGCCCCAAGAACCAGGGCCGGCACATTCGAATCCGCGTTACCAAAGGCGGCTGCGCGGGATACGACTACAACGTTCTTCTCGACGACAAAATCGAAGATGACGACCACGTACACGAGTACGACGGCTTCAAAGTGGTCACCGACCGATTTACGCTTGGAATGATCCGCGGCTCGGAGCTGGACTTCAACGACGAGCTAATAGGCCGCGGATTCATCCTGAGGAATCCCAACGCCGAGATTACTTGCGGATGCGGGACGTCGTTTAACGTCAAGCCCCGCAGATCGCGGATGAAGTACATGCGCGACAAGAGAGAGGACAGGGTCGGGGCGGGGCGGAAGCAGCCCGGGGCGTAGCGCGCGACCGCACCGCCGCGCCGGTGACCGCCCACGGGGCCCAAAACCCGAACTGAGGACTGGTTGAAGATGGCTCAACCCGCATTGAGCGCCGCGCAGGCTGCAACGGACACGCTCGGCAGGCCCGTACGCGATTTGCGCGTGTCGCTGACTGACCGCTGCAACTTTCGATGCGACTACTGCATGCCCGCCGAGATATTCGGCGAGCATTACGAGTTTCTGCACAGACGCGAGATTCTCAGCTTCGAGGAAATCGAGCGGCTGGTGCGGATATTCGTCCGCTTCGGCGTAAAGAAGGTCAGGCTCACCGGGGGCGAGCCCCTGCTCCGCAACGATGTCTCCGTGCTGGTCGAAATGCTCTCGAAAGTCGACGGCGTGGACGATCTCACGCTAACGACCAATGGTTACCTTCTCGCCAGACTCGCCGCACCGCTCGCCGGGGCCGGACTGCGGCGGGTGACCGTGAGTCTGGACAGTCTCGACGACCACATATTCAGGCAAATGAACGGCCGGGACTTCGGTGTCGAGCCTGTTTTGAAAGGGATAGAGTCCGCGGCGGCGGCCGGGTTGAGTCCGGTCAAGATCAACTGCGTCGTCATTCGCGGCGTGAACGATCACACGATTGTCGATCTCGCCCGCCGCTTCAAAGGGTCGGGGCACGTCGTTCGGTTTATCGAGTACATGGACGTCGGCAATCGAAACAACTGGAACCTGGCCCAGGTTGTAACCGCCAGCGAAATCTGCGAGCGGATCGACGCGGAGTTTCCCCTCGAACCGCTTGACCCGAACTACCGCGGGGAAGTGGCGAACAGGTTTGCCTACGCCGACGGATCGGGCGAGATCGGTATTATCGCGTCCGTAAGCCAGCCGTTTTGCGGCGACTGCGCGCGCGTGCGTCTGTCGACGGACGGCCGCCTGATAACCTGCCTGTTCGCGGGCGGCGGCGAATCGCTCCGAGACCTCATGCGCGCCGGTTGTTCCGATACCGAGATCGAGGGAGCCATCAGCCGAATCTGGTCGGGCAGGACCGACCGGTATTCCGAGGAGCGTTCCGAGAATACCGACGTCGACGGGTACGCCCGCTCAAACCGTAAAATCGAAATGTATCAAATTGGCGGCTAGCCGCGGATAATGGCCGAACCGCCGAAACCCCGCCCGACGCTGAATATCGAGGCGATCATGGCGGGGCCGCTGGAGACGAATACGTATCTGATTTCGTCAGGCCCGCAGGCGATGATCGTCGATCCCGGCTACGGCGCGGCGGAGCTTGTGCTAGCGCGCGCCGAATCCAATGACCTGGAGATCGCCGCCATCGTGAATACCCACGGACACTGGGACCACGCCACCGACGACGCGCAACTGATGCGGGCCACCGGCGCGCCGCTCTACATCCACGAGCGCGATGCGGAGATGATCCAGTCCCCCTCAACCTCGTTGACGCTGCCGTTCACGCTCGAACCGGCGACCCCGTCGAAGCTGATGCGGGACGGCGACGTGCTGAATCTAGGCGAACATCAATTCCGGGTAATTCATACTCCCGGTCACACTCCGGGGAGCGTTTGCCTGATAGTCGAGTCCGAAAGGGTCTTGATAACGGGCGACACCCTCTTTCTTGGGACTTATGGCCGATACGACCTGCCCGGCGGCGATGCCGAGGCGCTCTACGAGAGCCTGCGGCTGCTTGGAACTCTCGACGCGGAGTATTGCGTCTATCCCGGCCACGGCCCGCCCACCACGATAGGCGCGGAGAGTTACTGGCTCTCGCAGCTATAGGCCGTCGGGCGCGTGAGGCTCCGAGTCCGGGTGATTACGGCCGGCTAATCCCGGTCCCGCGAACTGCCGTTCGGGTCCGGTTCCGTGGGCCACATGATGCCGGGGTTGAGCACGCCGGCGGGGTCGAACTCACGCTTGATACGGCGCATCGCCCGAATCGTGTCCCAGTCCCAGGCGTAGGGCACGAAATCGCGTTTCACCAGGCCCAGGCCATGTTCGCCTGAAAGGACGCCGCCGGAATCGACGCCGATCCGGGCCAGCTCGGCGAGCGTGGCCCGCGCGGCGGCGGTCTCGGACTCGCTGGAAGGCTCGTAGACAACGTTGGGGTGCAGCGTCCCATCGCCGATGTGTCCGAATAGGGCGATCAGGACCTCCCGTTCTTGAGAGAGTTTTTTTATCCGGTCCACCGCGTACGGCAGGTTGGTGCGGGGCACGCAGATGTCTTCACCGATCTTTCCGGGCTTCAGCCGGGCGAGCGAAGACGTGATAGCCCCCCGAGCTTCCCAAGCCCGCCGCTGCTCGGCTTGGGAGACAGCCTCCCGCACATTTTCGGCGCCGGATTTTCTAAGCGACTCCAGCACGGCGGCGCCGTCGCGCAGCAGCGACCTGCGGTCGCCATGAAGCTCGATCAAAAGCAGCGCGCCGATGCCGGAGGGCAACCCCCGGTCGCGCGCGGCCTGGACGGCCCGAATCGAAACGTCGTCCATAAACTCCAGCTTTCCCGGAACCACCCCTGTATCCAGCAAGTTGACGGTGGCCTGAGCGGCGGCAAGGGCGCTGTCGAACGTCGCCGTCACGGTGCGAAACCCCTCCGGAGCCCGGATCAGACGAGCCTGCACCTCCGTGACAAGACCGAGGGTGCCCTCTGAGCCGATCATCAGATCAACCATCATTTCGCCGGGCGTGCCCCGACTGTATAAGGCGGTCGAGCCGGAGCAGTGGGCAACCTCCAGCGCGGTTACATAGTGGCGCGTCACGCCGTACTTCAGCGCGTGCGGACCGCCCGCGTTGGTTGCCGCGTTTCCGCCTATGGTGGTCACATCCTGAGAAGAGGGATCGGGCGGGTAGAACAGGCCCGCGGCTCTCGCCGCCGACTGGACCTCCAGAGTGGTAACCCCGGCGCCGGCGCGGACCGTTTGGTCGATCCGGTCGACGTACGGTCCAGATCTGAGTCGGGAGAGCGAGACCACGATGGAGCCTTTCGGCGGCACCGCGCCCGCCGAAAGGCTCGTCCCAGCTCCGCGCCCCACTACCGTGATTCCCGTATCGCGGGCCAGTTGCAAAACACGCGCGGTCTCGTCCGCCGTTCCAGGGAACACCGCCGCAAGCGGCTCGCCCCGGTATCCCACGGTCGCGTCCACGGCGTAGCTGACCAGCGAAGCCCGCGAGCGAAGAACGTGATCGGAGCCGACGACAGCTTCGAGGAAGTCGATGATCGCCGCGGCCACGGGGCGTCGCCTATCGACCAGTCAGCGGAATCAGGAAAGCGGAAGAGTTACCCATTCGCCCAGCCGCCTTGAAATGTCTACCGCGAATCCGACTTCATGAGTGTTTACCGCATTCTCCAGGCTGACGCTCGTCTGGCTGCCCCTGGATATGCACTCCACGAACTCCCGCATCAGATACGGAAAGGCGTGATCGTCCACGCTGCCGCTGTCGAGACCCTGCTCGTCCAGGACCGTGAACGGATCGCCTTCGGAGTTTTCGTGAGTAAATACGCGGTCGTTCCTGATGACGCCCCGGTCACCCAGGATGTCGAGGTTGAGCTGATAAGGCATGTGCCCGTGAATCGCGGCGGATACCCGTCCGACAGCGCCGTTGGAGTACTTGACGAGCAGGGCGTCGGCGGCGTGCATCTCGTAGCCTTCCGCCGCCGCCGAGCCGATTTGAGTGGACGCCGAGCATACGGCCGCGATATCGAGTCCGGTGATGAAGCGCACCGCGTCAACGGCGTGGACGCCGCCGACCATGTAGGCGTTGCCCGCTTTCTCGGCCGTCTTGTAGTAGTCGGGCCGGCCGAGTCTTGAATGCCAGTAGTCGGCGCCGATCATGTATATCTCGCCCAACGCTCCGCTCTGAACGATTTCGTGCATTCGCCGGACCAGCGGGTTGCCCCGACTGACAAAGCCGACCGACGTCACTACTCCAGCAGCATCCACCGCCTCGCGCATTCTGGCGAGGTCTTCGGGCTTGAGCGCAACCGGCTTTTCGATAAACAAATGCTTGCCCGCCCGCGCGCCGTCTACCGCGTTTTGCGCGTGCAAGCCGTTAGGCGTGCATATCGAGACTGCGTCCAAATCGGGATCGGACAGAAAGCCGGCGTAGTCTGTATAGATCCGGCAGTCGAGGCCTCTGGCGCTGGCGAGATTGACGGCGCTTTCGCGCCGGCGGCTCCCTATCGCGACGATTTCGCAGCCGGGGGTCGATTCGTAGGCGGCGGCGTGAGCGCCAGCCACCCAGCCAGCTCCCCATATCCCGACGCCTACCTGACTACTCTTCATCATTTGAGGTTTCCTCCAGTGACCGATGAGCCAGCGCGCGCACCCTCCGGAGACCTGGCGGACATGCCGATTTCCTAAGGACGCTGATACGCGAACGCACGGCGCGGCCAATCATCACGCCGGTTCCGCCGCGCCAACACCCAAGGTTAGCCGCGCATCGTCCTGCTGAGCCGCCCGCAACGGTGCCTGCCAGACCGCCGCCCGGGACGGCGGCGCCGAATATATCGAGCTTTCATCGCTCCGTCGGTAGAGTTCGCTTTCGTACACGGGTTGACTACTCCGTTTATTATCCAACTTCCACATTTCGATGTAATGGAGTTTCTTAGATTTCCCAAACAGATTCATTGACAGGCGGTCCGGGCGGCGAAGCGGCGGAGTTGGCTGCGGCCTCCGATAATTCTCGCGAAAATGCGGGGGGCGGCCCGCGCTGGCGAGTATGGCAGGCTAGCGCGGTGGCTTTCACGGCGAGCGGCGCCACGCTCGTGCTCGAGCTGGTGGCCGGACGTCTCATGGCCCCCTGGCTGGGCGTAAACCTGTATTCGTGGACCAGCATCATTGGCGTGGTCCTCGCGGGGATCGCCGTCGGAAACTACCTGGGCGGGCGGATCGCCGACCGGCGGGCCTCAAACGGCATTCTCGGGGCGATCCTGCTGACCGGCTCGGCGTTCGCCGTTTTAGTTCTTCCGCTTACGGGCTGGGTATTGAACGGCGTCACCGAATGGCCGGTGCCGGCCTATCTTGAATACGTGCTGGCCAATACGTTCTTGTTCCTCCTGCCGAGCCTCGTGCTCGGAATGGTCAGCCCGGTGGTTATCAAGCTGACCCTAACCGACCTCGACCAGACCGGCAGCGTCGTGGGCAAGGTATACGCCTGGTCGACCGCGGGAAGCATCCTCGGCACCTTTTTGACCGGGTTCGTTCTCGTCGCAACGTTCGGGACGCGAACGATCGTCTTCGCTGTCGCCGTCGTGCTCCTGCTGCTTGGGATAGTGGCGGGGCGGTTGTACCGCCGCCCGCTCATGGTGATCCTGCTCGCGATTATCGTGGCGGGAGCGCTGTTCGGCCTTATCCGAAGTAACGCCTTCGCGGTCCCGTGCGTGGAGGAAACGCAGTATTACTGCATTACCTGGTACAACGAAAAGGACGACCCGGACGTCCGCGTGCTGATTCTCGACCACATGGTGCAGTCATATAACAACATGGTCGATCCCCTGGAGCTTGGCTACGGATACGAACGCGTTTACGCCGAAATAATCCAGCCCGGGCTGGTGGACGTGGAGTCGCCAAGGAGTCTATTCATAGGCGGCGGGGGATATACCTTCCCCAGATGGATGCAGACTGTGTATCCGCAAGGCAGTTCGGACGTGCTCGAGATAGATCGGGAGGTTTTCCAGGTGGCGTATCGGGATCTTGGAATCAGCCCCGATCTCGACATTTCCACCTATGCGGTCGACGCGCGGCTATTTCTGGTCCGCAACCGCCCCACGGCGGAGTACGACATCGTGTTTGGCGACGCCTTTCACAATTTCGCGGTCCCCTATCACTTGACCACGTTCGAGTTCAACGAATTGGTAAAGCGGGCGCTGAAGCCCGGCGGAGTTTACGTGATGAACCTCATCGATACGTTCGGCCGCGGCGAGTTTCTGCGAGCTTACGTTCGAACCGCCAGGCAGAGCTTTGAGAACGTGTACCTGCTGACCGAAGGTAGGTTGCTTACCGGGGGCGCCCGATCGACCTTCGTGATCGCAATGTCGGACCAGCCGGTCGACTTCGATTCCGTGCCCGCGCTCACCAGGGCGAATCTGGGCAGGGATTCGATTGCGCAAGTGTATCCAGCGGAAAGTTTGCAGGAGTATCTGGACGCGGGCCGCGACTTCATTCTGACCGACGACTACGTTCCGGTCGACAACCTGCTGTCGTACCTGCTCGACAGCGATGAGTAGATTTCGCCGCCGAGATGTGGGCGCCGGTTGAGATTCAGCGGCGCGTCCGACAACGCCCGCGATACGAAGCGGTAGTCGATTCCGCCGCCATATCAAGCCCCACGCCGGACTGCGGGGAGGCCAGGAACGAGAAGTGACGCGCGGGCGTTGAGCGGCCCGCTAGTCGGTCTTTCTTAGCGGGAACCACCACACCGCCGGAGCATCGGTAGACGTGCTGGCGCCCGACTCGATCAGTCTGGCAAGCTCGTCCTTTGCTCCGCCGATGATGGGCTTGCCGTGCCCGGGCATGAGGTTCTCGAATTCATAGTCAAGCAGATGGGACAGCGTTTTCGCAGGCCGGGGATGGCCGTTTGGATGCCCGCCGAGCCTCATGCCGTTTGGCGCCCATTTCCCGGTAGTGCCAAGCGCGTCGCCCACGAAAAGCGTGCCGCCGTGCGCGCCGCTCAGAAGAGCCTGTTCGCCCCGCGTAAGACCCGGTATGCCGATGGCGCTAAGACCGCATTGATGCTCGAAGCCGTCCCCGTATCCAGTGAATTGATCGATGTCTTCGATCATGGGCCGGTCAAGCTCGGGCAGGAAGATCGGGGCGCGCGTCCGCCTGGAGAAAAGACGCGCCGACCGCTCGTGCCACCCGACGGTCAGGATAATCGCCGCAATGTCGTCCGCGTCTTCAAGCTCGCCCAACCCGACGGACTCGAGAGGGTCGATGAGCACACCGCCATTGTCGGTGCGAAGCCAGTATGACTCCAGCGACCACCAACCGGGCCACCGAATGCTCCAATGAAACAGTCCAGGCAGGATTTCTCTAAGCACGGCTACGCTCGACAGCTAAACAAGGACTTCGACCAGGCAGCCAAAGTCTAGCTCGTTAGGGCTGTCCCCGCCCCGCCTTGACACGGGAAACGGAGACCCTTTGGGGAACGTGCGCGCTTCCAGCAAGGGCGCGGGGTCGGGGGGTGGTAGCCTAATCGATCTGATTAGTTGAACTTCCTCCCGTTCGGGCAAGAGCCACCAGATACTTGACTCAGGCAAACGCGAAACCCCTCACCATCGGCCTTAATCTGCGAGTGGCCAACCTGCCGCGGGTCGACGGCAACTCGGCCGTAATGAGATCGCTGGCAGCCGCGCTGGCCCGCAACGCCGGGGAGCACCGGCTGGTCTACTTTTTCGACGCGGAGCCGCTGGAGCCTTTCCTGGGACTTCCAAACGTCGAGCACAAAGTGCTAAGGCCGTTTCCCGTCCTGAACGGCGCGCTTTTGAGAATCGGAGGAGGGGACCCCTGGTACCGGTTTCGCCTGAGGCTGAGCCCGGCCTGGAACAGGCTCGACGCCGCGGTCTACAACGCCCACGAGCCGGTCCCCGCCGGCGGGGGGCCGCCCGGCGTCGCGATAGTCCACGATTTGGCCTTCATGCTGCCGGACGCGCAACGCTACTTCCCGCTCGACGTTATAAGGCACCTGGATCGGTGGACGGCCGAGAGCGTTCACGCCGCGACCAGAGTAATGGCAGTTTCGGCAACCACCGCCGCCGACCTGATGCGGATCTACGGCGTGCCGGAATCGAAGGTCGTCGTGCTTCCCAACGCGCACGACAGCGACATGTTCCACGCCCGCATTCCAGCAGTCGAAGTGGAAGCCGCCTTAACGGAGCTGCGGGTCGAAAAGCCCTACTTCCTGCACGTCGGCACAGCTCAGCCGCGGAAAAACATCCCGGTCATCACGCGGGCGTTCGAGAGCTTGCTTGCGAAGAACGAGATTCCGCACAGCCTGGTTCTCGTTGGAGGCGCGGGCTGGGACGCCGCCGGGGGAGGAAGCGACAAGATTCCGCGAAGCGAGCGAATCATCCAGCTATCCTCCACGTCCAACGAGCAGGTTGCCTGTCTAATGGCGGGAGCCGACGCGTTGGTGATCGCCGGGTTCTATGAAGGCTTCGGTCTGCCGGCGCTGGAAGCGATGGCCTGCGGCGCTCCCGTGGTGGCCGCGCGAGCGGGCGCGTTGCCTGAGGTGGTGGGAGAAGCGGGAACGTATTTCGATCCCAACGATCCCGACGAGCTGGCGGGGATCATGGAATCGCTGGCCGCCGACGAGACTCTGCGGCGGGAGCTAAGCAGACGCGGACTGGACCGCGCCGCGGCTTTCGGCTGGGGTTCGACGGCACGCGGTCTTTTGTCGGCTATCGAGGAGTTTGCCTGAAGGAGAGGGCAGGTTTGAAACCCGCCCCTATGACGCTGGTTGGCTCCGGCGTGTTGTTGCTGAAATCGAGTAACGAGTGAGGGCGGTTCGCGAAGCGCCCCTACGACGCTGGTTGGCTCATGCCCGAATGATGGGGTATGGATTCCCGCCCCCGATCGAGCCGAGGGCAGGCTGAGCGCGGGGATGACGAAAAACTGGCGCCAACCACGTTAAGGGCTAGACCTCCGACTCGGCGATTTGCTTTAACCTCTTGAGCTGCTTTTTCGCGATGTGCCGGGTAAGCCAGCCAAACAGAAATCCCATTATCTTCGCGAACAAGGACCCGGCAACAAGGTCGACGTAGTTTTCCACGACCGCGCCGGTCCCGGAAGGAGCGAGCCTGTATTCCAGGTCCATCGTGAACCCGCCGCCGGTGATCTTTGAGGCGAGAAGGTTGGGTCTGTCGTAAGCAGTTATTTTGCCTGAATACTCGGTCTCTCTGCCGCCTTCCTTGATCCTCTGCATGAACTCGGCCCCGTCCGGATTCTGCGGGTCGAACTCCGAGGTGTATCTCATTTCTATGATTCCCTTGGCCCATTCGCCCCGCCGGTCCAGATCGGCGACGAGGTCGAACACGGACTCTTGCGGCGCGTCGATCGATGTTGAACCCAGGAACTTCAAAATAAAATCTCCGAACTGTCATGAAAGGAACTATTTCAACCGCGCGGCGGCCCCCCGCAGCAAGCCGGTCTGCTGCTCCCACGTCCCGCCTTCGCCATGCAACCCGAGCGGGCGCCGCCAGTCGGTCCGTACACAGAATACGCCGCCCAGGGCGCCGGCGTCATTGCCAACAGGGACAAGGTTTCCCGGGAGTTGGTGGCCCGTTCATGGTTCGACAGGCTCACCGCGAACGGAGGGGATGATTTCGTAGGGGCGGGTTTCAAATCCGCCTCTACCTGTCTTCTCTCCGTCCGTCCTGAGCGCTTCGGCAAGGCTCTCGTGAGCTTGTCGAGCGGCTCAGCACCGGCTCTGTCGAAGGGCTCACCACGAACCGAGAGAGAGGCGCGGAAGATAGCTCCGGCGCTATTCAGATATCCTAAGTCGTTCTTCAGCATAAGGGAGGGAACATGCCGCCACGGGTCGGAATAGTGGGAATCTCCGGCTACTACGCATTCGCGTTCGCCGAGGCGCTCTGGGGAAACCACGGCGTTGAATTCGTAGCGGCCTCAAGCTGGCCACCCGAAGAAGAACGGGGCGTGTCCTCCGGCCAGATACCGCCTCGCGGCGGCGGGAGCCGCCGGATGTCGCTTGAAGAATACGGCCGCCACTTCGAAGTGCGGATGTACGACGATCCCGTCGCGATGATTAAACAGGAATCGCTCGACGGAGTGTGCATCTGCGGGAACACCGACGACCATCTCGACCAGGTCGAGGCGATAGCGCCGACCGGCGTACATATATTCTTCCACAAACCCATGTGCGACAAGCTGGAGGACATCGACCCCATCCTCGGCATCATCCGAAAGCACAGGATCAAGACCGGGGCTTGCAATCCCGCACGGTACGACGACGCCATCAGGGGAGCCAAGGCGCTAATCGACGCCGGGGACCTGGGGGAAGTAATGTCCGTGCGAGCCTATTTGTCCCACGGCGGAGTGCTGAAGGCAAGGATCCCGGCCGGGCTGGAAATGAGAGGCCCCGAGGTGCACCTTGGCTTCTACACGGCTGACCTGACGCAGTGGTTCATGGACTGGGCGGAGGTGGAGAGCGCCTTTGCGCACTACGCCAAGCTCAATCCCCACGACGCCCAGCCCGCCGACAGCGCGAAGGGACTGATTAAGTTCAAAGACGGCCGCATCGGGTCAATGGATATGTACTGTTCCCCCCAGTGGCCCGGCCCGCTTTGGGAGATCGAGGTGATGGGGACGGCCGGCTTTGTAAGGACCAGCCAGTCGGCGGGCCAGGGAACCTTGTTCACCAAAGACGGTGTCCACGGCTTCCAGCACGACCATCAACATGCAAGGCGGGTCCACGTCAATGAGCTTGACGCCTGGGTGACTGCCGTCAGGGACGGGGTTGACTGCGAGCTTTCGGCGGAGCTGGCCGCTCGCGGCGTCGAGCTGTGCTTAGCCTGGAAACGGTCCTCGGACGAAAACCGGCCAGTGAGCTTCCCCTTGGACCGCCGTTTGTAGGCCCCACAGGGTCGGGGCTTGTCAGGGCGGAGGTGGCCGGAGGCCAACCTGGAAGTAAGGGGGCGCGGCTAGCGTTCCGCAGTCAGGCGCATCGCCGCGCCGCAGGGCGCTGGGGATTTGCCAAGCCGGCTACTCCACGAACGTGCCCTTCAGCGACTGCCGCGGATAGAAGGTGCGCCAGGCCTCCGGGCTGGTATCCAGTGCGTCGGAACCATATTTTCGCTCATATTCTTCGAGCAGCCGCCGTTCGTAGGCCGTGGTTTCGGTTAGCGGGAACTCCACAGTCTCGCCGCCCTGGCGCGCCGACTCGCGCACTCCGATCAGCATTTCCTGATCCAGCCTGCCCCCCGCGCCTCCATAGTCCGGCGGCCGCGCCTCCGTGGCGGCCGCGTGCATGCCCATGTACAGATCTGCCAGCGCCACGCCGTCCTGACCCTGCACGCCGTACCGGGCGAACGGGTTCTCCCAGCGCACTTCCGGTTCCGCCGGCAGCGACAGCGCAACGATGGTATCTCCGTCCATTTCGGCCTCGATCGCTACGGGAGCGGCGTTCCGGTCCCCGTAGAACACGGCTTCCGTACCGACAAAGCTGCCCGCCGTGCCGATGATCTCCCAGTAGTTGCCGCGTTCGGCGCGGGGTGGAAACTGGTAGACCGCCGTCGCGCCGTTTGGAAAGTCGAACACTCCGATCTCCCAGGCATACGACGGCGAGACCGGCCGGGTTTCCTGCGCCGGCTCGAAGTCCACCCGGCGCTTGAGCGACCGTCCGTGACCGATTACCCGCGAAGGATCGCAGCCTATATGGGTACGCATCGCGTTCATGCCGTGGTACGAGCCCGAGGTGTAGAACAGCTGGATGTTTATCACCTCGCCCAGCAGGCCCGCGTCGATGGCCTTCTTCTTGAGCCGCTCGTTCGGAAACCGCCACACATTTTCGGCAAGCTGCAGGAATACGCCTGCCCGCTCGCATACCTCGATCATCGCGTCTGTCTGGACGAGCGTCGGAGCGATGGGGGTCTCGACCAGCACGTGAGCGTCCCGGTCCGCCGCCAGCGCCGTCATGGGAAGGTGTCCGTCCGGCGGCACGATGATATCCACGACATCGGGCTGGACCTCGTCCAGCATCTCATCCGGGCGCCGGAAGACCGGCACGCCATAAGCCTGTCTAGCCCTGGCCGCTCTTTCCGGGTCCTGCTCGGCTATGCCCACCAGCTCAAACGCGTCGGTCAGCCTGAGCAACGTCGCCAAGTGCTGCCCCGCTCGCAGACCCGCTCCGATCGCCGCGATCTTTATTCGCCGCATCGTCAACTCCTTCGCGGAGTGGCGCGCTCGCCGGGCCGCCCCGCTCTAGCCGCCATAAGGCAGCCGGACCTTGGCATTGTTCCGCCCGATCGATACCTCCGCCGCCAGACACACCTCGTGGGTGTTCACCGAGTCCCTCAGGTCCACGTGCGAGTCCTTGTCTTCAAGGATGCAGTCGATCAGGTGATCGATTTGACCTTGAAAGGGATGATGCGCCACGTCGGCGCTGTCCGGTTCCACGGACGGTATGTATGCCCAATCGTTCTGGGCCGGCGTGAGGTGTGAGTACAGGTGGCCGTTCCGGAAGGTCCCCTCCGACCCGAAGACTTCTACGTTGAACACGTAGGGCATCCTCGACTCGCCTATGCAAGAGACCTTGCCGATGCGCCCGTTTGCGAACTCCAGAAGCGTCGTTATATTGGCGATGCTGACGTTGTTCGGATTCACGTCTACCCCAAGAGCCGCAACCGACACGACGTCCGAAGCCATCAGATAGCGGGCCATGTCGACCGCGTGGCAGCCTCCCAGCAGCAAGCTGGTCTGCTCCTGCTCCCATGCCCCGCCTTTGCCCCGCACCCAGAGCGGATGCCAGTAGTCCGTCTGCACGTAGAACACCTCGCCCAGCGCGCCGGCGTCTATGAGCGTCTTGACGTTGACGATCATCTCGTTCCAGTGAAGCACGAAGCTCACCACGGTCTTCACGCCCGCCTCCCGCACGGCGCGGTCCATGGCGCGCAGCTCCTCGAAGCTCGTCGCGACCGGCTTCTCGATCAGCATGTGCTTGCCGGCCTCGGCGCCCAGGATCGTCTCCCGCGAATGATTCTCCGCCGGCGTGCAGATCGAAAATACGTCGATTCCCGAATCGGCCAGGAACGCCGCATAGTCGGTGTAGATTGCACAGTCCAGCCCGAACATGTCCCGCTTGGATTCCGCCGAGGCGCGCGTCCGGCTCCCGATGGCGCGAACCTCGCAGTGCGGATTCCCAAGGTAGGATCTGATGTGTTCCGTGGAGACGTTTCCCGCGCCCCAGATGGCGGCTCCCAGAGTTCCCATCGCATACACCTCCGGTTATCTGCTCCAAAGCCCCGCGCCCCTGAATGTATCAGATCGGCGGCGCGCCTAGACTAGGCTAAGTTACGTCGTTTAGGATGTTCGTCAATCTCCACGAGCGTCGGTCAGTGGCAGTAGACCGGTCCAAAGGGCTGGCCGCCGTTACCACGGGTTTACGGCTGGACGGCGGGGAGCGGATGGCAAAAAGGGGAGTTGACAGGGAACCAGAAATGAGACGATCGCTCGTCTACGCCGGATTGGCCCGCACGTGGTAACCACCCAGTGGTCACAGGAACGTTCCGGGGCGGGTAGGCCCGAGTTCGTCGGCTCAAGCCGCACCGCGTGGTTTGTCCTGTTTATATCCCTCGCGTACCTCCTGCCGGCGCTGTTTCTCTTTCTGTGGTTCGTTTTGGTCGACCAAAAAGTAGGTATCGGCCCGATAGCCGCCCTGACCGAGATCCCGGTGCTCAAGGCGGTCCCAACCCTGGCCCTGATCGGGATCATCGGCTCAGGGGTGCTCTTCATGATACATCCGTACGAGCAGTTCCTGAGGCTTCTGCCGCCGACGCTGAGAGAAAGTCTCGAAACGGGCGCCCCGATTCGAAGGCGCCAGCGCCAGTCGCTCTACTGGGGTTATTCCTTCGCTTTGCCGTGGATCATCGGGTTCCTGCTGCTGACGTTGTACCCGATGGTCTTCTCGCTAATCATCGCGTTCTTCAAATGGGACATCGTGCGCGATCCGCAGTTCGTCGGATTTGACAACTTCACCAGGCTGTTCTTCCGGGACAAGCTCTACGACGTAACCATCAAGAACGACCTTTTCTACGCGTTCGTGCAGGTGCCGGCATATCTGGTCGTATCGCTCGGCGTCGCGCTGCTGATGAATCAGGCGGTACGAGGTATCCGGCTGTACCGGACCCTCTATTACCTGCCCGCCGTGCTGGCGGGGCCGGCGATCCTGCTTCTGTACATATACATATTTGACCCGAGCCTGGGGGTCGTGAATCAGATTCTGAGAGGCGTGTTCCAGATGAGCAACCCGCCGCTCTGGTTCCAGCACGAGATATGGTCCAAGCCGACCTTCATAATGACTTCGCTCTTCTACGCGGGCACCAGCATGGTGATCTACCTGGCCGGCCTCCAGGGGGTCCCGCAGCACCTCTACGAGGCGGCCGAGGTGGACGGCGCCAACCGCTGGTTTAAATTCTGGAACGTAACCCTTCCGATGATTACTCCCACTATCTTCTTCAACCTGGTGCTGGGTTTCATCAACGCGTTTCAGATTTTCGAGGGTATTTACGTCATAACCCAGGGAGGGCCGCTCAACTCCACCTACTTCTACGCGTACCTTATCTACGAGATGGCGTTTCAGAACCTGAGGATGGGCTATGCCTCGGCCATGGCCTGGGTTCTCTTCCTCATCATCATGTTCCTCACTATGGTCCAGTTCAAGCTGGCCACGAAGTGGGTCTACTACGAGGCGGAGCAGAGGTAGCGGCGCATGGAGAACGTGGGAGTCAAGCGAGTTCAGCACTTGGCTGCTATCGAAGCCGCCAGGTCGCGGCGGCGCCGGGCCCTGCTGCACTACGTCGAGCGCGCGATCATCTACTTCCTCCTCTCGGCCGGGGCGTTGATATTCCTGTTCCCCCTCTGGTGGATGCTCGCGACCTCTCTGAAGACCTTGGAGCAGACGTTCCCGGACGTGGGCACGCCGGTGGCCGAGCAAATCCTGCCCAATCCGCTGGTCTTCCAAAACTACATCGACGTGTTGACAAGCTCGGCCTGGCACGGGTACTTCCTGAACAGCACCGTAATGACGCTTGGCAGCGTCATCGGGCAAGTGCTCACGGCATCGCTTGCCGCGTTCGCATTCGCCCGCTTGCGCTGGCCGGGCCGCGACGGTCTGTTCATTCTGGTTCTCGCCACGATGATGCTGCCCTACCAGGTGACTCTCATACCGCAGTTCCTCATCTTTTCGGGTAAGGCGCCGCTGCCGTTCCCCGTGATAACCAACACGTTCTGGCCCTTCTGGTTTCCGTCATTCCTCGGTGGAGGCGCCTTTTCGATATTCCTGCTCAGACAGTTCATGCTCAGCCTGCCGATTGAGCTTGACGAGGCGGCGACCATCGACGGCGCGGGACCCGGCACTATCTACGCCCGGCTCATAGTGCCTCAAATGTTCCCGGCGCTGGCCACGGTCGGAATCTTCTCGATGCAGGCTCACTGGAACGCGCTGCTGCAACCGGTCGTCTACTTGAGCAAGACCGCCAACTTCACGGTTGTGCAAGGACTATTGCAGTACCAGACCCAGTCCGAAGTCGAATGGAACCAGTTGATGGCAGCCTCCGTGCTGGTAATGCTGCCTCCGCTGCTGCTCTTCTTCTTCGCTCAGAGGTACTTCATCGAGGGCATTTCGTTGACGGGCATCAAAGGCTAGATACCTGAAGAACCATCACCGCGGCCGAGCCACCCCATTTGCTGGGTCACATGCGGCCCGTTGCCACAGGCTGCGAGTGACTGGATTCTGCTACCATCAATGCGCCAACGGGCGCTATGGCTACGCTGATGATCTATAGCTCAGCCTGGTTGCAGAAGGGGGTGAATATCCGGATTCCTTTGTAGTAGTCAATGCTCGACCGCTAGAGTGTTCGCGGTCGGCAGACGGCCGTTGTCGTAAGAACTGACCCGGCTATCAATTCGCAGCCGGGCGGGAAGAGTGAGGAGGAACGTATCAGGTTATGAGCAAAACAATTAGTGACTTTGGACGGACTGGTCCGAAAAAGCTGAGCCGGCGCGGTCTGCTGCGCGCCGGTCTGGTCGGATCGATCGCCCTGGCCGGAGCCGCGGCCCTCGCCGGATGCGGCTCTGAGGAAGAGGAAGCGATGGCCCCGGCGGCCACGCAAGCGGCGACAGAGGCTGCCGCCACGGCCGCTCCAGCCCAGCCCGCTCAGCAAGAAGCGGTGACGATCGGGCTGTGGATCGTCAACCAGAACGATGACACCAAGAAGGTCCACGAGGAGGTCATCTATCCGGAGTTCGAAGCCGCGAACCCATCGATCAAGATCGAACATCGATGGCTGACGTGGTCGAAGAACATCGAGACGATCCTTACGGCGTTCGCCGGTGATGCTTCGCCCGATATCTTCGAGCTCGGCGCGTCGCACTCCGTCACGTTCTCCGACCGGGGACAGCTCTTCAACATCGATCCATGGCTGGCCGCTTGGGAAGGCACGTCCGACTTCTTCCCTCAGGGCCTTCAGACGCCGTTCTGGAACGGCCACATGTGGGGACTGCCGCATCTGATCGCGCCCCGGACTGTGTTCTGGAGGCAGGACATCTTCGACGAGGTGGGCATCGCGGACGCACCCGAGACATGGGAAGACGTGGTAGAAGCCACTAGCAAGATGACGAAGATCGAAGACGGGCAGCTGATCCGCGAGGGTATGAACTGGGTTGGGATCCAGGAGTACCACGCGATGTATTACGCGATCTCATCCACTCCTTTGATTATCGACGGCAAGTCGACGATGAACAGTCCGGACGGCATAGCGACGCTCCAGTATCTAGTCGACCGCTGGGACGCTACCGGCGGCCAGGCCGGCGGAGTGGAGCTGCCCGAATCGCCGATTCCGTATTTCGTCACCGGTCAGCAGGCGTCCGTCTACACCAACATGGGCGGCTCCGTGCGGCAGGTGAAACGGCACAAGCCGGAGCTAATAGATTCGATTCTTGTTGTAAAGCCTCCGGTTCCAGGCGGTGACGTGTACAGCGCTTCGGATCCGTCAAAGGTGGCGCCGGTCGTCCAGTCTTTCAACGACTGGATGGCGGTGTCGGCGTTTATCAAGTATGAGGACCAGACCTGGGAACTCCTCAAGCATCTGATGTCGCCCAAGAACCTGCTCCTTTACAACGAGACTTTGTTCTTTATTCCGCCGAGGATGTCGGCGGCGGACGAAGGCTTCATGTTGAAAGACCACAATCCCGAGATGGTCGGCCTGCTGAACAACTACGGCGTCACGGCGGGCAAGATGCCGTCGCAGCGTGAGTTCTACAAGGCGGGGCAGGACCAGTTCCAGGAAGCCCGGTTCCACAAGGTCTCCGTCGAAGAGGCAATGGCGCTTGTGGAGGAGGGTCAGAACCAGGTCCTCGCGGACGCCGAGTTCACCGGCGGGATCTACCCTGACGACGACATCCGGAAGGTGCCCGTAACCTTCGGCTAGAGGTCAGAGCCGGCGCTAGCTGAGTTCTCGTTCGAACAGCGCCCCGGCGTGCCGATCCAGTGCACGCCGGGGCACAGCGCTTTCCCACGAACCGTATGTCTGCAAAAGGACTTTCCGCGCGGCGGTCATTCCCGCTCTTCACACGTGGCATTTCCCCGCGAAAGCCGAGAGCGGGAATCCACCAATCGCCCCGGCCGTCATTCGTAGGGGCGGTTCGCGAACCGCCCTCCTTCCGCCCGCCCTACTCCCTGGATGTCCGATCAAGCCGGGCACGACGGGGGAGCTTTCGTCATTCCCGCTTTTTCGTCATTCCTGCACCCGATTCATCATTCCCGCGAAGCATGTCCCCGCGAAAGCGGGGAGCGGGAATCCACTGCCTCTCCCTCGAAGGAAGAGGGCCGGGGTAAGGCTGTTCGACGCCGGGGCGCCGCCCCTATTGCTTTGTGACGACAGTGGTGGTCAGCGAGTCATGCAGGCACTGGTGACGGTCGTTGGCAGGCGACAGACTTGCGACTATCGGCGACAGAATCGGAAGCGCCAGGAGCAGGAGGGGAAGAACCTGCTCATCGAGGAAGAACGATTCTCTGTCGAACCCGCGAACGAAGAGAGTCACGAAGTACGGCACGTACGAAAGC
The DNA here is from genome assembly GCA_965218195.1 of Chloroflexota bacterium. GTDB lineage: Bacteria > Chloroflexota > UBA11872 > UBA11872 > VXNJ01 > JAPOVO01. The sequence continues at coordinate 1,585,051 of OZ244593.1, read as the reverse complement.
GCCAACAGTATGGCCATGTGCCAGAGACGCCGCCGGTCGCCCGTCGCTACCGAATAGATATTCCCAAGCATGAATGCCTGCATGATGATCACAAACGGCAAATACTGGACCATCTGGATCCATTTGTCGCCACGGACAACGCGCGATATCAGCTCCAGTTCGCCAAGGATCAGAGGCGACAACCCGAACGTGAGCAGAAACAAGGCTCTCCACGCGGCGTCACTCACCCTTAAATACCCGCCCGTGTTCAGGTCCACTACTTTCAGACCAAAGATCATCTTTCCGGGTGTGGTTCCCAGCCGTACGTGAAAAGAAACGTAATAGGCCATTGCCACGATCATAACTACGGCGCCGAAGAGTATGCCGAGGCCAACTCCGGTGAAGAGGTAGTCGTTATCTCCGTTCAATAGCCGGATTAGCCCGTCTAGCAGCACGGAGAGTACAAAGCCAGCCCCCAGCACGATGGTCGCGTCGATGGCGGCGGCTATGAGCCTCCCCGGAGCCGGCGCCGCTATCAGCCGTTTGGCAGCCTCGGGGCGCAACGGATAGCGGCAGGACGCGCAATTACGATCGTTGAGATAGTTGTCTTCCCCGCATCTGGGGCATCTGATGCGGTCGGTTTCCAGGACCTGCGTCTGATCGATAGCCACTTAGCTCCTCCGCCTGTCCGGGGCGCTCCGAATTTATAACGCCTCTGCACGCTGTTATGTATTGACGAATCCCCGAACCGAACCATGGTCAATTTCGTGTCTGTTGTCAAGGTTTGCGTTTGTTAAACGCCGATCCGGCGGCAGACTATTCCATCCAGTCGAGGCACACGCCCCAATAGTTTTCCTTGTCGTTTAGCAGCGACTCGTAGGCGTGCTTGATCCTGCCCGCGGGGAGACGGTGCGATATCAGATCGCGCACGTTGAGCTTTCGCAACTCGATCATTTCGAAGATCGAAACGACGTTTCCAATCGTCGAGTTGCGCACGCCCGTCGCCGGATGCATCGGGATCTTCCACTCGAGCGCGCTCTTGAAGTCGACCCACTTGCTATGGATGTCGCGCATCGCATTCGTCAGATTCGATTCATACGAGGCGCGCGGGGTTCCGAGAAGAATCACCTCTCCGAACGGCGCTGTGACGCCGGCGGCCTGTTCGACCACGGCCGAGTGCCCCACCGCGTCCACGGTTATCAGAGGCAGGCCCGCGCCGGTAATCTCCCGAATCTGAGACTCGACGTCATCGCCGCCCGGGATAACGTGATCGATCCCGACCTGTCTGGCCAAATCGCGGCGCGCGGTCATCGGGTCAACGCCGATCACACGCGCTCCGGCAAGCTGAAAAAACTGGGCGGCAAGGTTGCCGACCATGCCGAGACCGAATACGGCGACGCGGTCGTGGACTTGCACCGAGCTGGTCTGCAACGCGGTGATCGCGACACACGCCATTCGCGCCGCGGCGGCCGCGGCGGAGTCGATGCCGTCCGGCGCCTCGACGACCAGACCGCGTCTTCCCGTCGTTTGCTGAATATGGTGGGAGGCGTGCGGCCCCATGCTGAATACCCGCGCGCCCTCGCTGAATCGAGCAGCCTCGCCGGCCGAAGCCAGGACGCGCCCGACGTTGGCGTAGCCGGGGACTTTGGGGTAAGCCTTCCAGGCGCCGGGCGTGTGAACGGTCGGATCGACACCCGTGTAGTTGGCGAGCTCCGTCCCGGCGCTGATAAAGGTGGTCTCGGTCTCAATCAGCGCCTCGCCCGGAGCGGGACCGTCCGGCAACTCGGCCGGTTCCAGCTCCACGTGATTTTCGCGCCGGACGATTGCGCGTCTTATAAGCATGGTCTAACCACTTGCGAGTCCACCAATGAACGACGTATGCGGCTAACTAGCCTAGACCACGCGCGGCTTGGCCGGCTATCGACTCGACCAGCCCCCACCCCCGCGAGTTAGGCAGCCGCCTCGGAGGCAGAGGCGTTTAACCGGACTGAAGAGCTCCGAGCGCAAGGAACAACTCAAGCAGCTTTGCCCCAATCTCATCCGCAGTTACTTCCTCCGCATCAGCAGGAATAGCGATTTCGAAGTCCTCGTTCCAATCGATCTCAATCGTTGCCGGTTGCCCTGGGGGCGGATCGGAATTAATCACCGTTACGGGGTAATAGGTGGCGGTATCGATAGAAACCTGCATTCCCGGTGTCGCGGCATTTTCCAGGACAAAACAAGTGCGTCCGCCCCGGCAAGGTTCAACCGCGACCGCCGTCAACTGCCCCGCGAACGTAGCAGGAGAAGCGAGCGCAAGATTCTCAGCAAAGGGGTTCTCGGCTCCTTCAGCCGTTATCCAGCCGGTCGTCTCGCCGCCGGCCCCGCCCGAAACGTACATCCGGTCGCTCGTCGCGATGATTTCGTACTTGCCAGCCCCAAGAGGCGTCGATGCTTCGAAGAGAACTCTCGATACTCCTTCCTCAGCTTGAAGTTCCACCACAAAGACGAGGGTTACGCCTTCCGGAGCATCCATGTCCAACGCCATGCGAAGCGTCCGTGGAGGACTCCCGATTACCTCAGCGATGAGGCGCTGCTGGTCGAAGTCGTCTACTGACACTGCTGCCGAGGCCGGCTCGGGTGTGGCCGTAGGGACGGGGGTGGTCGTAGGAGCCGGCGGGGCCGTGGGCGTCGGCTCGGGCGTGCTCGTGGGCGCTGGCGCGGCGACGGTGGTCGGAGCCGGCTCGGCGGTTGCCGTGGCCGGTGGCGGCGCGGCGGCTTGCGCTTGCTGAGTGGCGGGCGCCGTGTAGATGGCCGTGGGGGATTCGGACTCGCCTCCGGAATCGCAGGCGACCGCAAGGCAGAGCGCCGCTATCAATACCGACCAAAGCGCAATACGACGCACTGACATCAACAGCGCATCCTAACGGGACCCGCCCACCTCAAAATCCAACGTTAGCTCAATCATAAGAGACGACAGCCGCACCGACGCCGACGGAGAGAGGGCGGGTTCGAAACGGGTCCCCACAAATGCTGGCCAGGGCGATTGTGGATTCCCGCTTTCGCAAGAATGACGCGCCGTCTCGACCGCGGCGCGATACGTACACTCTCGATTCCCGCTTTCACGGGAGTGACGGGATGGGGGGCGATAACGGCGGATGGAGCGACGCTTAATCGTCATGCCCGACTTGATCGGGCATCCAGGGGCTGAGGCGGGGCGAGTGGAAGCACAAGGTCTGGATTCCCGTTTTCGCGGGAGTGACAAGTCGTAGGGGGGGTTCGCGAACCGCCCTCAAAGGTCCGGGCGCGAATGGACAGGCCGTGGTCAGTGGGCCGGATGGAAACGCGCCGGTCCAAAGGTCCGGGCACGAATGGACAGGCCGGTCAAACCACGACCGAGCGATGAAGCCGAGCCGCTAATCTAACGGTCCGCACTCCGGGACGGTGGGAGGTGTTACGGCGCGGTCAAGCCCTGGTTCCCGGCTAATATCAACGCATGGAGATCGGCTCTACCGCACGCTTTCTAATCGGCTTCGGAGTGCTACTGATACTGGCGGGGGTGGTCCTGCTTGCAGTCGGAAAGCTCCCAGGTTTGGGACGGCTGCCCGGCGACGTGGCCATCGAACGCGGAGGCGTCAGGTTCTTCTTTCCAATCGTCACCATGCTGATCGTCAGTATCGTCCTTACCGTGATCGCCACTCTGTTCTTTCGGATGTGGCGCTAGCTCGGCGGCGGATCTGGGTCCCCATCTTTCCCGTGTACGAGCGGACTTGAGACCCGTTCCCCCCACCCAGGACCCAAGAGGGCGTTGCCGGGTCAGCAAGGACCGGGAGGAATGATGACTCCAGGACCGCCCGTTCTAATCGTTGCCTACGATCCCTACTGGCCCCGGCTCTACGAGATCGCCCGCGAGGAGACAGTCCAGGCCATCGGCGGAAAGTTCGTGCTAATCGAGCATGTCGGCAGCACCGCTGTTCCGGGCCTGGCCGCTAAGCCGATAATCGACATCCTGGTCGGCGTAGAGAGCTGGGAGGAGTCGAAGGCGCATGTCGCGCCACTGGTCAGTCGCGGGTGGGAGTACCTGGGCGAGCACGGAATCGCGCTGCGCCATTACTTCCGAAAATCGGGGCCTGACGGACGGCGTTCGCATCATCTCCACATGATGCAGGCGTACCAGCCGGGCTGGTTGGATATGGCCTTGTTTCGCGACTATCTACGTGAGAATCCTCACGCCGCGGCCGAGTACGGAGAGTTGAAGCGCATGCTGGCCGCCCAACACAAAACGCAGCGCACCGCCTACCAGGACGCCAAAGCTCCGTTCATTCGAGCGGCGATGAACCAGACTCGGAACGGGCCAGACCGAGCGGCGGGGTGACCATGTCGATAAGGCTCAGTGATGGGGCTTTGGGAGTCCTGAATGAGGCCCCTTGTCCTGTCTAGCTCTCGACCAGGACTGCTCCATGCAATTTCGCAAAGGCGCGGTCAAATGTGTACAGCGGCCCGGCTCCCGCTCGTTCGGCAGACGCGAGGATCATGAGGTCTGAGAAGCCGGCGCGGACCCGGCGGTAGCTGGAGGACGCGCGAGCTATGTCGTCCGCAGCCTCGACAATTAGCTCCTCCGCAGAGACCAACCCCTCAAGCACGTCGGCGATTTGATCGCGGGGGAACCGATAGGCCCGTTCCAGCACCCATACGAGCTCGATCGCGACCTCGCGGCACACATAGCCGGGCCGTTCCGACGACAACTCTTCCAGCAATGCTCTGGCCGCTTGTGCTTGTAAGACATCGTCACACACCAGATAGCGCACGAGCACGTTCGTATCGACCGCGATCAAGATTCAGATGCGCCGTCAGCGATAGCGAGCTCCATTTCTTCCAGAGTCACAGCGAGGCCGTCGCGCTTTAGCACGCCGAAGAGCCGGGTTATGGGCCGCACCGGCCTTATCCGGACCTCGCCGTCAAGAACGACATAGCGCACCCGGTCTCCGGCTTCCACCGCGAGGGCGTCCCTCACGGCTTTGGGCAATGTCGTTTGCCCCTTGGTAGTTATTCGAGATTCAAGCATTGTAAAACAACCTCAAGCATTATATTGGAATCAAAACCTTACATTATCGAACATAGCAAGGACTTATGCCATCTTGCAAGGCGCATTGGGGTTTGAGTCAACTACAAGATCGGTACCCCCGAGGCGATTCGAACGCCTGCACCCGGCTCCGGAGGCCGGTGCTCTATCCACTGAGCTACGGGGGCGGGAAAGGTCCCGCATTTTTCCCTGGAACGATACCGCCGTTCCAGAATGACGGTACAAGGATGATAGCGAAAACGCGTCGAGACTCCGGGGCCATATCTCCGCGCAAGGGCCCGGCGCGACGACGCGGATAATATAAGCTCCGCGATTCATCGGGATTTGCGGAAACCGCCACGGAGTCCCGGGAGACGCCGCGGCAGAGCGGCAAGGTGGAATTAACGCATGAAGATTACCGACATCACTCTCGAATCCTACGAGTGGCCAAGATCGCGGCCCATTCGCAACGGGATGTTCGTTTACCACACTGTTCGTCTCGACATCGTCACGGTGCACACCGACGCGGGCCTGAAGGGCGTGGGGATCGGGAGCGGCGGGGCCGGCGCGGCCGCTCTGATCGAATCGCTCAAACCCGGAGCCGTTGGCCAGGACCCCATGAACGTGGAGCGGATTTGGCATCAGCTATGGGTGCCAAAGCTCGTGGGCAGGCGCGGCGCCGAGACGAGGGTCATCAGCGGTATAGACATCGCTATTTGGGACCTGGTCGGCAAGATCACCGATCAGCCGGTCTACAAGCTGCTGGGCGGTTTCACCGACCGTATCGACGTCTACATAGCCGGCGGCTATTACGAGAAAGGCAAGGGGCTTGCCGAGCTGGCGGAGGAAATGCAAAGCAACCTCGAGCTTGGCGCTCGCGCGGTAAAGATGAAGATCGGCGGCGAGTCGATGTCCGTCGACATCGAGCGAGTCAGGACCGCGCGCGAAGCCATAGGGCCGGAAATCAAGCTGATGGTCGACGCCAACAACGCCTACCGTCACCACGAGGCCATCTCCATCGCCAAGCGGATCGAGGAATTCGACATCTTCTGGTTCGAGGAACCTTGCGGCGCGGACGACTACGACGGCCACGCCCGAGTCGTCGCGGCTACGTCGATTCCGATCGCAACCGGCGAGAACGAGTACACGCGGTATGGATTCCGCGATCTGATACAGCACCGGGCGGCGTCGATCCTCCAACCCGACGCCAACATCATGGGCGGCGTCACGGAGTTCAGAAAGGTGGCCGATCTTGCCGCCGCTCACGATCTGGCCGTCTCGCCGCACGGAAGTCAGGACGTGCACATTCACCTCGTCACGGGGGTTCCGACGGGACTGATCCTGGAGTATTACCGCGACACGGTGGACCCAATGTGGGATACGAAATTCAAAGAGACGCTGCGGCTCGACTCCGACGGAATGCTCGCCCCGCCGGACCGGCCCGGCTTTGGATTCGAGCCCAACTACGAGGCTCTGGAGCCGTACCGGATAGCCTAAGACCTTGCCTCGGTCACCATTTCCTACGTGGTGAGTGAGGGGCGATTCGCGAACCGCCCCAAAGGTTCCGGGCGCGAATGGATCGGGGTTTGCGGCACCAGAATCCGGCGGCTAGCAAGGAGGATGTGAACGTGGCGACAAAAACGAATGGAATCGCGCGGGCCATTAGTGAAAACCCCCACCGGCGCCCCGGCAAGTTCGAGGACGACGAATTGGAAGTCACGAGGCTTGCCAAAGGCGACGAGATGCAAACGCCCGACGTGTACACAATCCAGCGCCGCCAGTACATGGCCCCGTTCAAATACTCGAACTTCACCGTGGAGCTCGGGCGCGCTCATCCCAATTCCGAGTACAACATGGACGGCGTGGAGATCGACGTTCCGCCACACGGCGCGATCACCTTCGTGGAGGACGACCCGATAATCGGTGTGACCGTGATCGGCAGCTCATGCTCGCCGCCGGGGACGGTATTGCTTCATGCCGAACCCGTCGAATGGAAGTATCCGCGCACCGGCGTCAAGATGAAGGCCGACAATTTGTGGGGAGAGCACATCGTCGGTCACCAATGGTTCAAGGGGATCACCGAGGACTGGCGGGAAGCCGGCTTGAGCACCTGTCACTTCGATCTGCCCGAATGCGGCAAGGTGACTCTGATGGGGTGGAGTCAGGCGGTGATCGGCCAGAAAGAGATAAACGAATACCGCACCAACGACGGCCACTACTGCTTCCGCATCATCCGCACTACGGCAAAGAAGACCATCGAATAGAGGTCGGGCCGCGGGATTAGCCTCGTAGCCCGACGGCAGTCGGATACTTGATTCCCGGAGGCCGGGCCGCGGGAAATCCGCTCCCGCCGGGCCGCTTACGGCAGTAGGACCGCGCCTTCTTCCCGATAGATGATCGGGCATATGCTTTCGTCGTCGATAAAGGCCGTCAGTCCTTCGCGGAGTCCGTGCTTGGGACGCGAGCGCTCGGTCCTCATGTGTACCGCGAAGCTGCGGCGCGGTTTATCCGTCAGGTTCGGGCCGCTCCCATGCAGGGTGAAATTGCTATGCAGGGCTATGCCGCCTGGGGGCAAGATCGCCGCGACTTCGCTCCACTCCGCGCCTTCCGGAAGCTGGTATCTCGCCCGCTGGGCGGCGTGATCGGAGCCGTGAAAGTCACCCTCGTCCCGCGCCCCCCACTCGTGCGAGCCGCGAACGTAGCGCATGGGACCGGCTTCCGCGGTCACGTCGCTTAGCGCAACCCACGCGGTCAGCAGCTCGCTATCGTCTTCCCAGGCTCCCCAGTACTGACGGTCCTGGTGCCAGCCGACGTTGGTCGCTCCGTCCGTCAGCGAAGGCGATGGCGGCTTGTACAGAAGCTGCACCCACCACACCTGAACCATGCTCGCGCCGGTCACCGCCGCCGCCCATTTTCCAATTGAGCCTTGGCTTATCAATTCCCTTATCGCCAGATTTTGGCGCTGCGTCATCTCCATCTTGCAAAGCGAGTTGAGATCGTCGCCCGGATTCCACTTCGACTTGTGAAGCGGTACTCCAGTTTCGTAACGACCTGCGCGAACCTCGTCCATGCCGTGCACCGCGCCGGCGACCACGTCCGGCGGCAGCACCGGCCAGTCGCAAAGGAAATAGCCGTCTTGGCGGTATGCGCGGCGCGCGTCGGTTTTCGTTTCGGACGTACCGGTTGCCTTCATCATGTAATCACGCTACCCCTGGAACGGCGTCCCGCAAAATCCCGTCCAACATAGCATCAAACGGCGTGAGTTTTTTGTGAAATCGGCAGGCCGGCGTTCAAATAGGCGATAATCGTCGGAGAGACTTCGGGCGGACCGACAACTCAAGCGGGGCATTCCGCAACTACGTCGAAAGAGGACCACAGTGCCTTCAATGCCAAAGCCGGACCCCGATCTGCTCCAGCGAATGGAAGGTCTTCTCGATACGCTGCCCGCCAGGAAACGACTAATGTTCGGGACCGCCGCGTGGTTCGCGGACTCCAATAGACAGATGTTCGCTGGAGTCTGGGGCGATCGCGTAAATGTGTGAGTGGGGAAGGACACGGTCCGCGAGCTTATCGACGCCGGCGGGGCCGACCCCTTTGAGCCCATGCCCGGGAGACCGATGAAAGAGTACGTGCTGCTCACCGCCGCGAGCGTATCGGACGACGCCGGCCTGCAATCGTGGGTCGAGCGCGGGCTGGAGTTCGCCGAAAGCCTGCCCGCTAAGCGCAAGCGCGGCTAAGCCACCGCCCGTGATTCTCGCGCAAGCGGGAATCCATAATCGCCCCTACCATTATTCGCGGGGGCTCAAACCCGCCCTTTCTCTGCGGCCCCCAGCCCGTGGATGCCCGATCAAGTCGGGCATGACGGGGGGCTTTCCGTCATCTTCGCGCGGGCGGGAATCCAGACCCTATGCTTCCGCCCGCACCTGATTCCCGCCTCTGGATGCTCGATCAAGTCGGGCATTACGAGTAAGCCGCAGGGGCGGTTCGCGAACCGCTCCTACAGCGTCCTTGTGCGTGCGGGAGCGCGAACCCTGAGGCTGGGGGAGACTTCTACGCTCGATAGGCGTCCGTCACCTTGGCGAACACCTCGGCGATACCATCGATGTCGTCGTCGGTCATCTTGTAGGTCCAGCTAAACCGGAACGTCCGCTCCACGTGCGAGCGCGCGTTGACCAGCCTCGCCAGATCCTGCTCCCGGTTTTCGAGGAAATGGTGACTGTGCGGGATCAGGTAGTACATCGGGAACATCCCGCCCAGCCCCTCGGCGTTGAGCGCCCGCTCGACTTGGTCCATACCAACCCGGAACTTCTCCCGTTCGAACTGGACGGGGTACATCCAGTAGAGGTGCGAGCCTCTTTCCTTGACCCGCGGAGTTATAAGCCCGTCGATCTTGTCGAGCTCGGCGGACAGCTTTTCGCCGCGCTCGATCCGCCGCTCGTTTTGCCCCGGCAGCGTTTCCAGATTGGCTATAGCGACTCCAGCCTCCAGCTCTCCCATTCGGTAGTTGAAGCCGGGGTTGGGGTGATATCGTGCCGCGCCTATCTGATTGATGAGATAGATCGCGCCGCGGTCGACGGCAAACCGGTGCACCGCTTCGGCCAGCTCTTCGTCGTCGGTGGTGACCGCTCCGCCCGTGTTGGTCGAGAGCAGCTTGCTGGAGTTGAACGAGAACGTGCCGACGTCGGCAATGCTTCCCGCCGCCTTGCCCTTGTAGTGACCAAGCGTCGTTTGCGCCACATCTTCAATCACCGGCACTCCGTGTCTGCGGCCTAGCTCGATGATCGGGTCCATCTCGCACATTTGACCGTAAAAGTGCACGGCGATGATCGCCTTCGTGCGAGGCGTAATCACCTTCGCCATCTCTTCAGCCGTGGCCTTGCCGGTGTGCTCGTCGACATCCGAAAACACGGGCGTGGCGCCTTCATATCCGATTCCGGCAATCGACCCGTAGTCGGAAATTGCACTCACAACCACCTCGTCGCCCGGCCCGATTCCGAGCGCGCCGAGTACCGCGTGGTTGGCCGCCGTGCAGTTTGAGACGCCCACGGCATAATCGGTCCCGCACGCTTCGGCGAACACCTTCTCGAAGTCGGCGACCATGTTGTAGGTCCAGCCGCTGTCGAGCACCTTCTTTACAAGATCGAGCGCCTTGGGGCCCATGTCGCGCGGGGAATTCCTGGTAAATGGATTGTCGGGCCCCCGCACAGGTGTTCCGCCCTCAACCGCCAGCTTGCCCGATACGACCGAACTGGTAACCACCCTATCCCTCCAAATCCGTGCGCCGACCGTTCCCGTCGCCGTCATTCGCGCCCATTGATAACACATATGACGAATTGTTGCGCCGGTCGAGTTGGCCGACCGCGCCTGACGGCCATGAAGGTGTGATCGGATATCCGATTTCGAGATGCCGTGAATCGCCGTTTATGCTTCTCGGGGTGCGGCGGGCGTGGTCCGGCCGCTGCTCGAATCGATGCTTGATCTGGCGGCTTGAATCCGCTGCTGGGAGGGGGATAGCCGAATGTCGAAACTCGCTATTTACGGCGGAGAGCCGCTGAGAAAAGAGCCGTTTCCGGCTAGAAAGCCTTTCGGGGAAGAAGAGGAGCGGCTGGCCGTAGCTGCATTGCGTTCGCAGAACCTGTACATGGGCAGCTTCGTGGAACGGTTCGAGCGCGAATTTGCGGGGTTTTACGGCGCCAAACACGGCGTCAGCTCCACTTCGGGATCGGCGGCGCTTCACGTCGCGATCGGAGCGATAAACCCCGATCCTGGCGACGAAATCATCACGGCGCCGATAACCGACGTAGGCACCATCACCGCGATCATGCTCCAATCGGCCATTCCGGTATTCGCCGACATCGACCCGGCAACCTTCAACATGGACCCCGCCGAAGTCGAAAGACAGATCACGAGCCGCACCCGCGCCATTGTCCTCGTACACCTGTTCGGAAACGCGGCTGACGTCGTCGCCATGGCCGACGTCGCCGAGCGGCACGGCGTGCCGCTAATCGAGGATTGCAGTCAGTCCCACGCCATCATGCTCGACGGGCGGTATATCGGGACCTACGGAGACATAGGCTGTTTCAGCTTGCAGCAAAGCAAATTCATGACGACCGGCGACGGCGGCATGACGATAACCGACAATGACGCCTATGCCGAGCGCATGAGACTGTTCGTGAACAAAGCCGTTGCGCCCACCGGGGCCGGTCACCGCAACTACGATTTCCTGGCTCCAACCTACCGCATGAACGAGGTCACGGCGGCGATAGGTCTTGCGCAGCTTCCAAAGCTGCGCGGCGTCGTTCTTCGCAGGCAGGAGCTTGGCGAGCTGCTTACCAGCCTGATAAGCGGCATTTCCGGACTCGAAACGGCCGCCGTAACGCCGGGCTCGGAACACGGCTATTGGACGTATGCGCTTCGCACGCCCGGGTTCGACGCCCTGGAGTTTGCCCGCGCTTTGATTGCGGAGGGCGTTTCAAGCACGCAGGCCTACATCGGCAGGCCCATCTACCTGTGCTCGCAGGCGCTCCGGGAAAAGAATTACTACGGCGACTCGCACTTCCCGTTCACCAGCGAGTTCACCGACCGCGACTTCAACTACGCCGAAGGCGCCTGCCCCGTCGCCGAGGCATCAATGGGGCGGATGGTGGGCGTGTCGTTGAACGAAGCCTATTCCGAGGACGATATCAAGGACGTGGCGGGTGCGATATCCAAGGTGGCTGAAGGGATCGGAGCGTCAACGGACTAGGACTAGCTGATACCTACAGGCACTATAAAAAAAGGGATGGCATGACGGGAGACTTTCCGTCATGCCCGACTTGATCGGGCATCTGCGGGCTGGGGCGGGCGGAGGGAGGGCGGTTCGCGAACCGCCCCTACGACTTGCGGGAACGACAGAAGAGGGGCCGGCATTACCGAAACCACCGTCATCCCGGACTTGATCCGGAATCCAGGAGGTCCGCGCTGGATTTCGCCCTCCGGGCGCGGAAATCAGACCTCGGCCGCTTCATCAAAGCTCGATCAAGTCTCCGGCTCGCAATTCAAAAGCGGCTAGACTTTCGGGGTTGGTCAGGAGTTCCAAGGCGAGGTTGGGCCCTGATGTTCCAGGGGCCCCGGGAGCGAAGCAATGGCTATTACCGAGGTCCGGTCGGGCGAGCTTGCCATCCACGGCGGAAAACCGGTGCGCGGCGCGGACGATCCCATTCCGCTCGTCTTTCCGCGAGCCATAGCTCCTGGCGCCAGAGAGAACATCGCAAGGCTGCTCGACAGCGGATTCACTCTCGACATGATTGGCGAGTACGAAAAGGCGTTTGCCGAAGCGATGGGCAGGCAGCACGCCGTGGCTCTCTCGAATTGCACCGATGCGCTACACGCGGTTCTCGCCGCGATAGGCGTGGGACCCGGCGACGACGTGGTCGTTAGTCCCATAACGGATTACGGGTCGGTAAAGGGCATTTTCGTCCAGGGCGCGAGGGCTGTTTTCCCGGACGTCGACGTGAGGACGGGTCTGATAACCGCCGAAGAGATTGAAAAGGTTATTACCCCGCGCACGAAAGCCATCATTGCCGTGCACATGTACGGTCACGTTTGCGACATGGACCCCATCGTCGAGCTGGCTCGAAAACATGACGCTCTCCTGATCGAAGATGTCTGTCAGGCCCCGTTCGCAACCTACGGGACGCGGACGGCGGGGACTATCGGCGACGTGGGGTGTTATTCCTTCGAGGCCGAGAAGCATATCTCGACCGACCACGGGGGGATGGCGATAACCGATGACGGCGACCTTGCCACCGCGATTCACTATATCTCGCAAGAACGTGGAGCGCGGCCCGCCGAGCGCGGAACGCGCGTGCACGAAACTATCGGCCACGCCTTTCGCTACGGACATCTCGAAGCCGCCGTGGGGCTGGCGCAGCTGCCCGCCGTGCCGGCGCAGAACCGCAAGCGCGTCGAATTGGCGGACAAACTCTCGGCCAAGCTGCGGGAAATCGAGGGAATCGCTCCTCTGTTCGTCCCGTCGAACACCTCGCACGTCTACTGGCTCTACCACTTCCGGCTAGCAGCCGGGTCGTTCCGCGTTGACACAGGCGAGTTCATCGACGCCCTTAACGCCGACGGGCTTCGGTGCGGTCCCGCGATGTACTACCTCATTCCGTACAGCCATACGTTCATCGAAGGCCGCGAAGCCATTCTGGAGAGTCTGCCGAACGCCCGCGAGCACCTCTCGAATACGGTTCGGTGGCCCTGGACTGACAAATACTCCGACGCCGACATCGACGACATGGCGGCCATCGTCGCCAAGGTGGCCGGCGCGTATCGAATCTAGCCCGCAAGGGCGCGGCGGTGCGATCGCCGGCTAGGCGTCGCTGAACTGGAAGCTGTAAAGCTCGGCGTTTTTCAGGTAGAACTTCAGTCGCACCGCGCCAGGGATGTCGTTGATCGTATCGCCGCCAGACCACCTGACGCGGTGGCGAACCGAATCGCCCGTAAACCGTTCGCACCGCTCCCGCGAATGCTCACCCGCCGCACCTTCCTGATGGTTGCCCACTATCTCCACGTCGATGTACCCATCGCCGCCACATTTGCCGTTTATGAATAGGTGCGCGCCGGGCGAGAATACCGGTTTCGTTTCGATCCATCCCTCGCGGACGGTCGCGTCCAGAGAGACGTATCCGTCGATCCGCATCGTGGCGAGGCACAGGTGATGGGCGTCCCGAGCCATGCTTGGGTCGCGGGTCTCCGGAACGTCAATCCCCTCGCTGACGCCCCAAATCCACCAGTCGTGATGGACGTTCATTCCGCCATAGTAGAACCACAGTTCGTCGCCGACGACAAGCGGCTGGTTTGGCGTTTCGGCTCCAAACCGGTCGTAGCTTTCGGCCCCGCCACGCGCAATGAACGGACGATGTCCCAGCAGCCGCTTCCAGTCCAGTCCGTCGCGGCTATGCAGCAAGTACATTTCCATGGTGTTTTCCACCAGATGCAGCACGTTCAAAAGCCCAAGGTGCATCTCACCGGCGCGCCAGGGCACGAATCCGTACAAGCCGTCGTCCAGGTTGTCGCCCTCGCCCGGATCAAAGATGAGCTGGGGCTCGGTCCACTCAAACAGATCCCTGGACTCACAACGGTAGATGCGGCGTCGGGTGCTCCAGACGCCATCTGCCTTTCCCGGCGAAACCGGCCCGCCCGGCGACCCGCCGTAGCGACCGTAGAGGATGTACTTCTCGTCGATTTCGTCGTAGGTCAGGATTTCCACGTCTCCCAACCAGGTCGGGAATAGTGGATTTCCGTCGTAGGGAGTCCAGTCCACACCGTCAGGCGAAAACGCCATGCACAGTCCCCCGGCGTTCCGACTCCCCGGGTGTCGTTTGGGACGGTTCAGGTCGATGTTGCGGTGGTAGTAGACCGTCTTGAACCGCCGCCTAGAGTCGGTTTCATTTGGGTCGAGCAGAACCGAATTGCACGAAGCCATCTCGTAAGGCGGATAGCTAAACACAGTGTTTGTATCGTTTCCGTCGATAATGAATTTCCCAAGACCCGGCTTGATCCAGTTGATGCCGTCGTTCGAGTGCGCAAAGTAAACCCGGTTGCCCTGGATGCCCTCCGACGGCGAGTAGCCAAAATAGTCGTAGTAATCCTCATACCAGCACTTGAAGACGCCGTCTTCGGGGTCTTGGATCACGTTGAATGTCGGGCAGCGAAAGTAGGGAATGACCTCCCATGGTTTGTCGCGCCGAATTAGAGGATTCCCGCCGTGCTTGACCGGAGAGTGCCGCGTTCTCGTTATGTTGTGGACGAAGGCTACAACGTCGTCGTCGACGAATAGCTGACGCGAATCGGCGACATCCTTCCAAAAGCGGTCCGGAGCATAGGCAACGTTCACGCTGTCTCCTTTCTACTGCGGACATGCCGGCGGCTCTGCCCGTTGAAGCGCGCCGCGCGAACAACGGGATCTGTGGCGCCAAAGCCGTCGGCCGCTTCACCAAACCGCGGCAAACGGTATCATCCTATAAAGCTGTGAGCGATAGCGAGTATTTGGCGTGACCGCCCGCCGGGCAGACAGGAGAGTTTGGCTGATGGCAGTTCAAACAGGCGACTTTAAGGTAATAGGCACCAGTCCCGTACGCCATGACGGCGTAGACAAGGTAACCGGGCGTGCTCAGTACGGGGCCGACGTAGCCCTTCCGGGGACTCTCTACGGCAAGGTCCTACGTAGTCCCCATGCACATGCTCGCGTCCTTTCGATCGATGCGAGCGGCGCGGAGGCGTTGCCTGGCGTATTGGCGGTAATCACCAGCGACGATCTGCCGGAGCCGGCCGAGGGCGAGACCGGAGGAGGCGAGGGCGGAGAGCAGCAGAACATCAAGCACAAGAGCGCCAACATGCTCGCCCGCGAGAAGGTCCTGTACGACGGACACGCGGTGGCAGCCGTGGCCGCCGTCGATTTCCACATCGCCGACGAGGCGCTAAGGCACATCAAGGTCGAATACGAAGTCCTTGAACCTGTGCTCGACGTGCGCATGGCTATGGAACCGGACGCGCCGGTGCTCAACGACGACGTGTTTACCGAAACAGGCGGCGCCAAGGCCGAACAGCCCAGCAACGTAGCCCAGCACATCATCTACGCCGAAGGCGACATGGACGCGGGTTTTGCGTCAGCCGACGTGGTGATCGAGAGGGAGTTCACCACCGCCACCGTTCACCAGGGCTACATCGAGACGCACAACGCCACTGCCGTTTGGGGAGCCGACGGCTACATCAAAGTCTGGTGCTCCACCCAGGGCGCATTCAGCGTGCGGTCCGAACTTAGCGACCTGCTCCAGGTCCCTATATTCAAGATAAAAGTCATTCCGACTGAGATCGGCGGCGGCTTCGGCGGGAAGACGACCGTATACCTCGAACCGCTCGCGGCCATACTCTCCCGGAAGAGCGGGCGGCCGGTCAAAATGACCATGGACCGCGCGGAAGTCCTAAAGGCCACAGGCCCGACTCCGGGCGCCTACATGCGCGTCAAGATAGGAGCCACCAACGACGGCGACATCACCGCGCTTGAGTCCTGGATCGCGTTCGAGGCAGGCGGATATCCCGGCTCACCTCTCGACGCCGGCTGCAAGTGTGCTTTTGCGCCCTACAAGCTGACGAATTTCCGGGTCGACGGTTTCGACGTCACCGTCAACAAGCCGAAGTCGCACGCCTATCGTGCGCCCGGCGCGACGATTACCGAGTTTGCGGTCGAGGCCGTCGTTGACGAGCTATGCGAAGCGCTGGGCATGGACCCGGTTGAGTTCCGGCTTCGCAACGCCGCTCAGGAAGGCACCCTGCGCGCCGACGGGCTGATCTATCCGCCCATTGGCAACATCGAATGCGTGGAGGCGGCGCGGGATTCGGATCAGTGGCAGACGCCGCTGGAGCGCGTTCCCGGCAAGAAGCGAGGCCGGGGATTCGCCTCGGGTTTCTGGTTCAACTGGGGCGGGACTTCCTCGGCCACCGGCAGGCTGAACCCAGACGGCACGGTCACCCTGACACAGGGATCGACCGACATCGGCGGCACGCGCACGTCGGTGGCGATGCAGCTTGCCGAACCCCTCGGCATTCCAGTGGAGGACGTCAATCCAATCGTCGCGGATACCGATTCGGTTGGGTACACCGACGTTACCGGCGGCAGCCGGGTCACCTACTGCACCGGTCAGGCGAGCTTTGAGGTGGCCCAGGAGATGATCCGGCAGATCATCGCGGGACTGGCGGAAGCCTGGGAAGAGCCGGTTGACGCGGTCATATTCGAAAACGGCAGCTATTCCGCCAACGGAACGACCGCAACGCTCAAAGAGGCCGCCGCGCTCCTCAACGAAAACAACATAGAGGTCGTCGCCACGGCCAGCGTCACCCCCGAACGGGAGGGCGGCGCTTTTGCGGTGCACGTAGCCGACGTGGAAGTCGACGAGGAAACCGGCAAGGTCGAGATTCTTCGTTACACGGCTGTCCAGGACGCCGGAATCGCGATCTATCCGCCATACGTCGAGGGGCAGATGCAAGGCGGCGTGGTGCAGGGCGTCGGCTGGGCGCTAAACGAGGAGTATTTCTACGACTCCGACGGATGCCTGCGCAACGCGAGCCTGCTGGACTATCGAATGCCCACGGCTCTGGACCTGCCGATGGTCGAGACCATCATCGTCGAGGTGCCGAATCCCGATCATCCTTACGGCGTCCGCGGCGTTGGCGAAGTACCGATCGTTCCGCCCCCGGCGGCGATCGCAAACGCGATCTACGACGCGGTTGGGGTACGGATGCGAGACCTGCCAATGGCTCCGCACAAGGTTATCCGAGCGATCTCGGAAAACGGCGGCTAATAGGGTCGACTCGCGGCTGTGGTCCGCATTGGCTTAGCCATGCGGGAGCTAACCGGAGGAGCGATTCCGGACCTGCGGCGCGGGCCGGCCGTGCTTGCGTGAGTATGCCCATCGAGGCGAATAACCGCGGGCGGCGCAGGGGGCGTCATGCGCTGATGTTGACGCCGTTCGCCTCGCCAAATCGCGGCGGAGCGGAGACGCACATCGACCGCCTCATCGCCGCGCTGGCGAGGCGGGACATCCGGGTGACGCTGCTGACTTATCAACCGCTCGTCTCCCCGGTCAAAGCCGCCGCGCGCGAACCGCTCGCGAATGGCGAGGTGATCCGCATCCCGTGGTTCGGGCGAGGTTGGCATCCACGCATCGAACCGTATGCACCGCTCAACTTCGCCTACCTCGTTCCCGGTCTGCTGGCAGGCGCGGTCCGATACCGAATCGTGGAGAAGACCGACTTCGACGTAATCCACGCGCACGGGTTCGCCGCCGCCCTCGTTGCCCTGGGGCTGCGCTGGACCGGCCTGCGGCAGCCGATTGTCGTCAGCACCCACGCCGTATACGGTCTGACCAAGAGTTCACGGCTTGCCAAAGCCGTGGGTCTCCTGCTCAGGCGCATGGATCACGTATTGGCCGTTGGCGACGCGTCGCGCCGGGAGCTGCTGGCAATTGGACTGGACCCGGCGCGGGTCGGCGTCTACCGTCACTGGGTCGATCTCGACGTGTTCAGGCCCGCACACAGTCAGACCGCGGCGCGCGCGAGCCTCGGATGGGACCCGTCGGCGCCCACGTGCTTGTTCGTCGGCCGGCTGCTCCGCAAGAAGGGCGTCGAAGTTGTGCTGGAGCTTGCCCGGCGGATGCCCGACGTGCGGTTCAGGCTGCTGGGCGCCGAAGGCGATATGGACGCCGAGGTCGTCACCGCCGCCGCGGCGATCGCCAACCTCGATCTCATGCGGGACCCAGGCGGCCCGGAACCTGATCGCCTGAACACGATCGCGACGATGTACGCGGCCGCCGACCTCCTGCTCGTGCCTTCGCAGTATGACGAGGCGGCCGGTCTGGTGGTCCTGGAGAGCAGCGCCGCCGGCACGCCAATCGTAGCCAGCAATCTGGGCGGTCTGCGGGAAACCGTCACGCCTGAGAATGGCCGGGTCGTCGAGCCAAGCGTCGACGCATTTGAATCAGGGGTGCTGGCGATGCTGTCCGACCGCGCCGGCCTGGCCTCGCTCGGGGCGCGCGCGCGCGCCGATGCTGAGCGCCGGTTCTCGGAGCGCAACGTCGACTTGATCGTGCGGCGATATGGATTCGACGTTGACAACGACACTGATTGATGTGACGGTGTGAAAGGCCAATCCATCACAAAGGCTCGGTCTTACGGTTCGTCGCCGCCAGAAATGAGTGTGACCTGCGTAAAGAACAACGAGGTCGCGCGCCCGGCTGGAGTCACGCCCGAGCGGGAGGATGGCGTAATCTCGATCAAAGGCCGCGAATAGGAGTCGCCTAGTGGCCGTGGTCCATATTCCCTCAGCCATGCGGGAGCTAACCGGAGGCGCGGCGCGGATCGACGTGGCCGGAGAGACCGTCCGCGAGGTGATCGAAGCGATGGAAGCGGAATATCCGGGCTTTAAGGAGCGGCTGTTGACCGACGGAAAGCTCCGGCCTGGGATGCAGGTATTCGTTGACGGCGTCAGCGACCGCTCCGGTCTCAGGGCGCGAGTAGAAAAGGAGACACGAGTCCACTTTATTCCCGCCATGGCCGGGGGCCGCCTGAAAGGGCTCGCCTCGGCAATCAGCGCAACGTCGTGCAAATGAGTGACCAGCCCTTCCGCGTTGCGCTGACCAAAGGCGTCCGCTACGACTCTGTTCTGCGCCACCAGTCGCGTCTTGGACCGGCGGGAGTCGCTCTGGAGTTGGTGGACGTTCCAACGTCGGACGGCGAGGCGGTGGAGATCTTGTCCGGCTTTCACGGCGTCATCTGGACCCACGGCCCCTACAGGCTCGCGCCGTTCGACCGGCTAACCGATCTCGTTGGCGTCCTGGCTCCAACTGTGGGCGTCGATCACGTAGACCTTGGGGCCGCGACCGAGGCCGGAGTCGTGGTGGGGCACCTGCCTACGTTCGGAACGGAGCAGACCGCCGATATCGTGATGTTCCTCATCCTGGGGGCGGTGCGGCGAATTCCCCAAGCCCTCGATCAGTGGCGCCAAGGCAAACGATCGATCGGCGACTGGGAGCGCGGGGTCGTCCCAATCGGCGACATGCGCGGCGGCGTTCTGGCGCTGGTGGGTTTCGGCCGGATCGCCCGCGCGGTCGCCGCGCGCGCACAGGCGTTCGGAACCACGTGTATCGCGTACGCGCCCACCGTGTCCGATTGGGAAGTCGCCTCACACGGAGTACGCCGCGTGGATCTCGAGGAGGCGTTTCGAGCGGCCGACATCGTTTCGCTACATCTGCCGCTCACGGACGCCACCCATCATTTCGTGGACGAATCGCTTCTAAAGCTGATGAAGCCGACCGCGGTGCTGATCAACGTTGCACGCGGTCCGGTCGTAGACGAGCAAGCGCTGGTCCGGGCGCTGCGCGAGGGCCGGATCGCCGGGGCCGGCGTAGACGTCTTCGAAAGCGAGCCGCCCGCTCCCGACAATCCGCTGGTAAATATGCCCAACGTCATCTGGACGCCGCACGCCGGAGGCTCGACCGACGTCGCCATCGACCGCGTTGGGCAAGGCTCGGTCGAGCAGATAGCCTGGATAGCTAACGGATACTGGCCGCGGCACGTCGCGAATCCCGATGTAACTCCCAGAGTGAAGTTGCGGCGCCGGGGCTACCAGGACAGCGGCGCACCCTAGCGAGCCTAGTTCCTGGTCGCGCCAAAGCGGCTAAGCCTCTCCCGCAGAGCGTTCGAAGTCTATGACCACTCGATGCGTTCGAGTGCTTTAGGGCGGCTAGACTGTCGCGGCAAGCTCCGCAACTTCGGGGGCCGGAACGCCGTCGGTCAAGACAACGGCGCGTCCCGAGTGCGCGGCAACGCGCGGTCCGGGAATCGTTACTCCAGTGAGGTTCAAAACGTCAGCCGCGCTAACGCTGACGCGCTCGCCCACAAGCGGCTCTCGACGAATCTCGCGGAGCATCTTCACGGCCTCCGGAAGCGCGTACTGCTCACCAACGAAACCCGAAACGAAACGCCCACCGCGCACCTCGCCCCTGGCTTCGAGCCGTCTGAGCGCTTTCAGCAGGTGACGCCACGGCATGGTGAAGCTTTCCTGCTGCATCAGATCGCGAAATATCACGCCATAGCGATCCAGCAGCACTCCGGCCAGGTTTTCAGCCAGCCTGTCTTCATCGTCGAGATCGCGGTCCGGAACGCTTATCGCCGCCCAGCGGCCCGGCGGGCTAGCGGCAATTCCGTTGAATCCCGAGCGCCGCGGACGGCGCCGGTGATTCGAGCGCCGCCCTTGCGCGATTGTCCGGAGCCCCTGAAATCCGTCCGAGGTAACGAGTCCCGCGCCTATTAGCTCGCGCAGCCCCTGTTCCACGTCCGATTGCAGCCTGCGGGTCTGCGCGGCTACCTCCTCGAAGAACAAAGCGCCGCGCTTGCGCAGAAGCTGCAAGACTTCACCAGCCGCGCCAACCTCCGGCTCGGGCGGCGTGTCGGTCAGGTAGCTTCGGGCGGCGGTCAGCAGATCGGGCAGGTCCTCCCTGAAAGCCAGAGTCACGGGAGTGGCTCTTGTTGCGGCGGACCGCGAAACTACTTGATCCGCGTGGCCGTTTGTGTCTACCGCCGGACGCCGCGGCGAGAGTCTCGCCCACACGATCTCTCCCGCAAAGCAGAGCTCGTCCAGGTCGCCGGGGCTGTAGTCGCGAACGCGCGCCGGGAGCAGGTCGCGCTCCCACGCCGGGGCCGGAGCCTCGAATCCCTGGAGCCGCCGGATAGCCCGCCGGATTCCCTCTTTGCCTTCGAGACGGGTTTCGGCGACGGCGTGTTGCCACCGGATTAGAAATCGCGCGAAGTCGCGCGCCGATACCGGCGCGATTTCCTTCCTTAACCTTTCGAGCGTGTAGCGGTGGATGCGGGCCAGAAGGCGTCTGTCGCAAAACTCCTCGACCTCCGCGCCCGGCGTGAAGGTTCCGCGCAGTATGAAGCCGCCCGATTCGACGTGCAGAAGGCCCATCTCGACATCTCGCGGGTCCAGCGAAGTTCGTTCGCAAAGCCCGGCGACGGTTGTTGGCGCGAGGACATCGGTATGTCCGCGGATAATCTGGACCAGCGCGTCTTCACGATTTTCCGCCGCGATCACCACGCCGTCGGGGAGGTCCAGCTTAGGAACTTCGCGTTCGGGAAACAGCTGTGCGACCAGCCTGACGCTCTCGACCGCGTACCACACCCCACTCGACCCGCCGCCGAGCGAACGCGCCCGCCCCGCCAGCGCAAGCTCTCGCAGCCAGGGCGTCCAGTCTTCGATGAAGCGCTCTTCGATTGCGACAAGACTCAAAAGCGCGTCGTGGACTTCCTCGGCGTCGCGAGGTTGGGGCCAGGCTTGCTCCGCGACGCGGCGAATCGCGTCGATATCGAGCGCCCCCAGCTCGCGGGCATCTTCCGGCAGCACCCGGCGGAGGCTCACGGCGCGAGTTCGGCGCTCCTCGATCGGGGCGTCGTCCAGATACGTATAAGGCTTGCCGCTCACCACTTCGTGCGCCATTGGCGACGGCTCCGCCGTATCCACGGCGTGCAGGCGAATCTCGCCGTCCTCGATGCGACCCAAAATATCGGCGAGACCGTCAACGTCCATCGCCTCGCGGAGACAGTCGTGGACCGTTTGGCGTATTAGCGGGTGGTCGGGCAGTTCGAGCGGCCCGGTGACGTTTTCCTGACAACCGACCTGGTCGGGAAAGACGGCGGCCATTAGATCGTCGCCCCGCATACGTTGCAGAAACGGCGGCACGCGCCGTCCGCCGCGCTGCCGGAGTATGGCCAGGGCCCTGGTTGCGTTCCATCGCCAGCGGGTCGGGAACAGAGGGGTATACAAGATGGCCTGCTCGAGCAGCCGCGTTACGCTGGGTGATTTGACGTAAGAGAAAGACTCTTCGAGAGGAAACGAGTGCTGCGGTCCCAGCGACAGCAAGAACGCGTTGTCGTTGGCGGCGGCTTGAAGCTCGAAATCGAACTTGACGCAGAAGCGCTTGCGCAGCGCGAGACCCCACGCGCGGTTGATCCGCTGCCCAAATGGGGCGTGAACGACGAGCTGCATCCCGCCCGTCTCATCAAAAAATCGCTCGAACACGACGTTTTGCGCGCTCGGCACGGTTCCAAGCGCGTCCACGGATGCCCTGACGTATTCGATTAGCTGCTCGGCGCCGATCTCGGTCACGGCGCACTGTTCGCGCAGCATCACCGCGACGGTCTCGGGTTCGTCCAGTCCGGCGGCCACCTCTTCCCGCAGCCGCCCCACCTCTTCGGAAAGCTCGACCGTGCGTCCCGGCGCCTCGCCCAGCCAGAACGGTATCGTCGGCGGCGCGCCCTGCGCGTCGATCACCCTGACCGTGCCTTGAGTGACCCGCTGAATGCGCCACGACGTGCTGCCGAGGAGAAAGATGTCGCCGGCCATGCTTTCCATGGCGAAGTCTTCGTTGACCGAACCGACCTTTATCTCGTCCGGTTCCTTGATTACGGCGTAGTCGCCGGTTTCGGGAATGGTCCCGCCGTTCGTGAGCGCCGTGAGCCGGGCGCCGCGCCTGCCGCGCAGAACGCCGTTTATTCGGTCGTGATGCAGCAGCCTGGGCGCTCGGCCCGCCCCGTCGCCAACGCCGGCCGCGAGCATCTCGACGATTTCGTCGTAGTCTTTCCGGCTCAGGTCGGCGAATGGAGTCGCCTTGCGCATCAGATCGAACAGATCGTCCTCGTCCCAGTCCTCACACGCGCACTCGGCCACGATTTGCTGGGCAAGCACGTCCAGAGGCGCGACCGGCTGGACGATTCGATCGAGACGTCCGGCGCGCGCGGCGCGGACCAGAGCCGCGCATTCGATCAGCTCGTCACGAGTGGTGGGGAACAGCCGTCCGTGGGGACGCACGCTCAGCCTGTGACCGGACCGACCTACCCTCTGCAGAAACGCGGCGATGCTGCGCGGTGACCCGATCTGGCATACCAGATCGATGCTGCCGATGTCGATGCCCAATTCCAGCGACGCCGTCGCCACGAGCGCCTTGACGGTCCCCTCCTTGAGCCGGCGCTCGACCAGAAGCCGCCGCTCCTTGGCCAGGCTGCCGTGATGGCTTGCCACGGCGTCGCCGCCAACGCGTTCGGCCAGGTTGTGCGTCACTCGCTCGGCGAGCGCGCGCGTGTTGACGAATAGCAGCGACGTCTTGTGCGACTCGATCAGCACGGCAAGCCTGTCGTAGATGTCTCCCCACTGCTCCCTGGGGGCCACGGCCTCGAGATCGCTCGGCGGCGTCTCGATAGCCAGTTCGAGATCGCGCTGGTGCCCCAGATCGACGATCTCACAGCGGGCTTCAGCCTCCGCGCCGACCAGGAATTTTGCTATCTCCTCCAAAGGCCGCTGCGTCGCCGACAGACCGATCCGCTGAGGCGCGGTGTTGGCGACGTGATCCAGCCTCGCCAGCGACAGCGCCAGGTGGCTTCCGCGCCGGTCGCGGGCGAGCGCGTGTATTTCGTCCACTATGACGGTGCGGACGGTGCGCAGCGTCTCGCGGCCCTTCTTGGCGGTCAGCAGCAGATATAGCGACTCGGGCGTCGTGATGACTACGTGCGGCGGCCGGCGGACCATCGCCTGGCGGTCGGATTGAGCCGTATCCCCGGTGCGGACGAACGTACGGATTTCCGGAACGTGCAGGCCCATCCTGTCGGCGGCGTCCCGTATTCCGGCCAGCGGCTCTTCCAGGTTGCGCTGTATATCATTGCTCAGCGCCTTTAGCGGCGACACGTAGACGACCGCCGTCTCATCGGCCAGCTCGCCGTTGCCGCCTCGGGCGACGAGATCGTCGATGCTGGACAGAAAAGCTGCGAGCGTCTTTCCTGAGCCGGTTGGCGCGGCCAGCAGCGTATTTCGGCCCGATCTGATCGGCGGCCAGCCGGCGTCTTGAGCGTCCGTCGGCGCGTCGAACCGGCGTTCGAACCAGCTCCGGACCGCAGGCTGAAAGCCGGTGAGCACGCTTTTCTCCCGGACGAGCGTCACAGCCTTATTTGCGCTCCAGCCGCAATCCGCCGAAGGATATCGTTCGTCAGTCCAGCCTCTTTGACGATTCTCTTGGTGCTTTAAGTATACGAAGCGCCCGACGCAGTCCGGGCGAGTCTTAGCCGAATCGACCGGTGATGTAAGCCTCGGTCCGCCTGTCGCTGGGAGTCGTAAAGAGAAGCTGGGTATCGGCGAATTCAACCAGACCGCCGGCGCCCTTTTCGTCGACCGTGAAGAAGGCCGTGCGGTCGGATACGCGCGCGGCCTGTTGCATGTTGTGGGTGACGATTACGATTGTGTACTCCTCGCGCAAGTCCCGGATGAGGTCCTCGATGCGCGTCGTGGCGATCGGATCGAGCGCCGAGCACGGCTCATCCATCAAAATGACCTCCGGCTGCACCGCCAGCGCACGCGCGATACACAGGCGCTGCTGCTGTCCGCCCGACAATGCGACGCCGCTTTGCTTTAGCCCGTCCTTTACTTCGTCCCAAAGGGCCGCGCGGCGCAGGGAACGTTCGACGATATCGTCGAGCTTTCCGTGGTATCCGTTTACACGCGGACCGTAGGCGACGTTGTCGAAGATGGACTTTGGAAACGGATTCGGTTTCTGAAAAACCATTCCTATCCGCTTTCTTATCTCCACCGGATCCACTCCTCGCGCGTACATGTCGCGGTCCCGAAAGAGGACGCGTCCGGCATGACGGGCGGCGGGAATCAACTCGTTCATTCGGTTGAAGCAGCGCAGGTAGGTGCTCTTGCCGCATCCGGAAGGCCCGATTATCGCTGTAACTTCCCGCTCGCAAATGTCGAGAGAAATGTCTTCGAGGACCAGCTTTTCGCCATACCAAAAACGGAGACTCTCGGTCGATAGAACCGTTTCACGTTCGGCTTCGCCGTCGCCGTCCCTCGCCGCGCGGCGAACGGCTTCGTCAAGACGGACGTTGATCACTAATGACCTCTCTTAAATCGGTAACAAATCACTATAGCGAACGGTCCATTAGCGGCGCGGCGGACTCCCGCTACTTCTCGCCATTCCCGCGAAGCACGTCCCCGCGGAAATAGGGGCGGTTCGCGAACCGCCCCAGCCGGGCCGCAGTGGAATTCCCCGCCCCCCAACGTTGAATGTAATCTGTTGTCCGTTCGACGCGGCCACCCGGACGCCGAGTGAGGAGTGAAAGACGGATCTCAACCCGATGAATCCACCGTTCGCGGTCAAATGGCTGCTGGCTCTGGCGCCGATTCTGGTAGTCCTGTTCCTCATGATCAGACTGCGCTGGGGAGGCGCCAGCGCGGGGGCCGCGGCGTGGTTCATCTCTCTGGCGATAGCTTTCCTGTTCTTCGGGGCCGATCTGCGGCTCATCGCGTTTGCGCAGACCAAGGGAGTGCTGCTGGCGCTATTCGTTCTCTACATAGTGTGGATGGCGCTGCTGCTTTACAACGTCGTCAGCGAGACGGGCGCCATAGACGTCGTCGGACAGGGAATTCAGCGCGTCACCTCCAACCGGGCGCTTCAGCTTCTGATTCTCGCGTGGGTGTTTAGCTCATTTCTTCAGGGTGTGGCCGGGTTTGGAGTGCCTATTGCCGTCGTGGCACCGCTGCTTATAGGCATGGGATTTACGCCGGTCGTGGCGGTTGCGGCTCCAGCGATAGGCCACTCGTGGTCGGTGACGTTTGGAGACATCGCGTCGTCCTTCCAGGCGCTCATCGCGGTCACGGGACTTCCCGGCGAGTTTCTCGCCCACTGGTCGGGAGTCTTTTTGGGCGTCGCGACTTTTATGTGCGGACTCGCGGTGGTGCACCTCTACGGGGGACTTCGATCGGTCGCCAGGAACCTGCCGGCGGTGCTCGTCATCGGGACGGTCATGGCGGGTACGCAATACCTGCTGGCGGTCACGGGGCTGTGGTCGCTTGCCGGGTTCGTGGCGGGAATGGCGGGACTGGCGGTCGGAGTGCTGTTCTCGAAACTTCGTATCGCGCGCGGACGACCGGACGAGCCATCCGCGGAACCCGCCGACGGGAACGGCGCGCGCATGAGCATCCTCACGGCCGTATCCGCTTACCTGATTCTCATCGCGATAGTGACCGTCGCCGAGCTTGTAGCGCCGGTGCATGAGATTCTGAATTCGGTCAAGCTAACGCTTTCGTTTCCCGAAGTAAGCACCGCTCACGGCTGGGTGGTTGAAGCGGGAACGGGCAAGAAGATAAGCGTCTTCGGACACGCCGGAGCGTTGCTTCTCTATACGTCCGTTATTGGCTTCGTTCTGTACCTGGCCAAAGGCCACGCGACGGTGGGGGCGGCGAAGCGGATCATTTGGAAGACGGTCGACAGCGGCGTTCCGACCAGCATCGGCATCGTTTCGATGGTCTGCTTCGCGCTCATCATGGAGCAAAGCGGTATGACGTTTCTGCTGGCGGAGGGTGTCAGCAGAGTGCTCGGGCCCGCGTATCCCATGCTGGCCTCGGCCGTCGGAACGCTGGGCGCTTTCATGACGGGCAGCAACACCAACTCGAACGTCATTTTCGGAGCGTTTCAACAGCAGATAGCCGAGATCGGCGGCTTAAGCGTGGCCGTTGTCCTTGCCGCTCAGACGACGGGCGGATCGATCGGCAGCATGTTGGCGCCCGCCAAAATCCTGGTCGGCTGCAGCACCGTCGGCTTATCGGGCCGGGAAGGTCCCGTACTCGGCGCGACCATAAGATACGGACTAGCTATGACGGCGATAATAGGGCTGATCGCCCTTCTCGCTAACTTGGTGGTGGGCGCGTGATCAGCAGTCTTGGTTTGACGGCATGAAGTTACTTACGCGCCTCCGCTCAAAACCGGTCCAGCGAGCTTCGCTGCTGCTGGTTGTATTGATGCCGTTCGTCCTTTATTACGCGATGTCCAACGACAATCCCGCGCTCGCGGCGGCGGCGCTGGCGGTAATGGCGGCGGGAATGCTGCTGGCGGTCCTGACCCGGTAACCGGCCGCCAGCCCCATCGCCCCGCCCTAGTCGCACCTGCATCCTCGCATCATTCCGGCCCCATTTTCCGTCGTTCCCGCGAAAGCGGGAATCCGGATTCACACACGCCGCCCGCCCCGGCGGTCAGGACAGCGGCCAAACTATCGGTACGACCACAAGCGACACCAAGAGGATCAACAGCGTGAGCGGGCCGCCCACCCTCACGAAGTCCGCGAATCGATAGCCGCCCGAGTTATAGACGACGACGTTCGCCTGATGGCCGATCGGCGTAAGGAAAGCGGTCGATGCCGATATCGCGACGATCATCATCACCGGATAGGGCGAAATGCCAAAGTCCCCGGCGATCTGCAGCGCGATGGGCGCGATCAGCACCACCGCGGCGGCGTTGGACATTATCTGTGTCAATACCGCCGTTAGAAGGAAGATTCCGGCGAGCACCGCCAGCGGCCCCGCAAACTGTATGTTGGCGGTGATGGCGTCGGCTACGAATTCGGCAAGACCCGAACTGCGCATCGCGGTGCCCAACGGGATCAGGGAGCCGATCAGAACCAGGATTCGCCATTCAACCGCCTGATAGAGGCGCTGATAGGGAATCACCCGCGCCGCCAGCATCAGAAACACGCCAACGGCGGCGGCGACGCTGATGTGCGCCGTACCTGTCGCGGCCAGACTAACCATGACGCCGAGAATCGCCAGAGCCACGACCATTCGCGGCTTTGGCGGGACCGCTCGGGACCGCTGGTCCAAAACGATGAAATCGCGGGACTCGGCGAGTTGGGCAATGCGCGAGATGGGCATCCGCACCAACATCACGTCGCCGGGCCTGAGCGGGACCGTGCCGAGCGACCGGCGAATTCGATACCCTTGCCGCCAAATCCCCAACACCAGCCCCCCGTAGCGCACTCGAAAATTCATCTTTCGGATAGTGCTGCCCGCGCCGGCAAAGGAGGGACCAGCTACCAGCTCGAGAACCACGGCCTTGTCGTCGTCCACCAATCTGTCTGCCACTTTGCGTTCGGCGTGGAACGCTAGCCCGTCGCTCTGGACGAGATTCAGCACCGCGTCGTTTTGGCCTTCGACGAGAAGCAAATCGTCGATATAGATGGTGTCCGTCGCCGACGGAAACCGGTTCCTGCGCCCCTCCCGCACGATCTCGGCCACTTCTACTCCAAAGCGCCGTTGCCACCGCAATTCCTGGAGCTGTTTGCCGACCGCCGACGACTCGCCCACGACGAAGAGCTCGGTCAGGTATTCGCGGGTCTGTTCAACCTGGCGCGCCATGTCCGGTCCGGGCCTGTCCGGAAGAAGCCGGCGCCCGATGGTGACCAGATAGAGAAGCCCAATAGCGAGGACCGCCGCGCCGGTTGGCAGGAAGTCGAACATGCCGAACGGCTCGTGCCCCGCCTGCCGCAAGGCCTCGGCGGACAGCAGATTGGGCGGCGTTCCGATGAGAGTGGTCAGCCCGCCAAGCAAAGATCCGAACGACAGCGGTATCAGCAGTTTGGACGGCGAAGCCTTCGCCCCGCGAGCCAGACTGATCACGGCTGGCATCAGTATCACGGTCGCGGCAACGTTGTTGATAAACGCGGACATTACGCCGACGACGATTATCACCAGCGCCAGCAGTGTCCCGAATTGTGCGCCGCCGAATCGGGAGATCGCTGCCGCCACCGCGTTGGGAATACCCGCCTCGACCATGCCGGCGCTTACGACGAACATCGCCGCCACCGTGATGACCGCCGGGTTGCTGAACCCGGCAAACGCCTCCCCCGGCCCGATAACGCCAGACAGGGCCAGCGTCAGCAGCACCAACAGGCCGACGACGTCGGGCCGTACTTTTTCACTGCCGAACAGGACCAGCGCCGCCGCGATAACTCCGGCGACGATCCAGGCTTCAGTCGTCATAAACGCAATTCACCGCAAGAAACCAGTAGCCCGATGACAATCTCACCAACCCGTTTCGACAATCAACCGAAGACCAAACGGACAACTACGCCGAAGCCCGCCGCTCCCAGGATGAGCCACGTGGCGTTCACTTTCATACGGAGAGCCACGAGCGAGGCTACGGCGATGATCGCCGTCGGCCAGTCGATTATGGCTGACGATCTGAACTGAATCACAGCGCCGGCCATCAGCGCAATCGCGGCGGCGTTTACGCCGTCGAGGAATCCGGCGGCCCAGTCCAGATCGCGAATTTTCCGTACCAGAGGGTTCAGCGCTCCGACGAAAGCGAACGAGGGCAGGAATATCGCAACAGTCGCCACGGCGGCTCCCGGCACGCCGGCCAGCAGATAACCGACAAACGTGGCTGTCGTGAACACCGGGCCGGGCGTTATCTGACCGATGGCGATGGCGTCGAGAAGCTGAGTCGCCGTAAGCCATTCAAGCCGTTCGACAAGCTCGTTGTTCATAAACGGCAACAGAACGTAGCCGCTCCCGTAGATCACCGCGCCGAGCTTTAGGAAAGAAAGGAAGATCTGCTCGAGACCCGGAACCGCCGCAAGCGCCTTGGTCGCGGCATTGATCCCGAGCAGCGGGACGAAGGCCGCGGCGACTCCGTGACCGCCCCAGGGCCACTTCCCGGCGGTGCGGATGAGCGCGACGAGGAATCCGCCGCCGAACAGAACGGCCAGCTCGTTGACGCCCGCCAGGAAAAGCGCCAGTCCGGCCAGTCCAAGCGCCATCAACCAGCGGGTTTTGAAGGCCGTCGATCCGAGTCCGAAGAGTGCGTTGAAGATGATCGCGACGACGACGGGTTTGATTCCATACGTGATCCATCCGAGCGCGGGGACCGTCTGGAATTCCACGTAAACCCAGGCAAGCGCGCCGACGATGATCGAGGCCGGCAAAATAAAGCACGCCCCGGCGAGTATGAGTCCGCGCCAGCCGGCGCGCTCCAAACCGATGTGTATGGCCATCTCGGTGGAGTTGGGGCCTGGAATGAGGTTGGTGGCGCCCAGGAGATCGAGGAATCGCTGTTCGGTCAGCCACTTGCGCCGGACGACGACCTCTTCCCTGAACATTGCAATGTGGGCCGCGGGTCCGCCAAACGCGACGGTTCCAAGCCGCAGGAACAGCCGCGTCAAGTCAAGGAGCGCGGTTCGCTGATTCGATGACATGTTTCCAATTTACTCCGACTGCCTCATCAAGCGAACTTTAGCCAAAATCGGTGCGGGGGCCGCCTGGAAATTCGCTGAGGGGAAGCGGCCGCCGTCGCTCACATAGCCGCATCGAGTAGTATTCCGCACGCCCCTGTGCGGGGCGCGGGCCGTCGCGGTTTTCGGGTGTAGGCGAGACGGGCGGACATTTTGGCGCGAAGAGGAATGGGATTGACATCATGCCTGAGAATCTGGTCGAAGTGCTTACGAATTGTTACGGCGAGTACGGCGTCGCGGGAGCGATCGAAAATGTCCGCGCGCTTGGACTAAGAAATCTCGAAGTAGCGGTCAGGTCGCATTCCGGCGACCTTGTCGTTCCCGAGTCCGTGGTCCCAACCGAAAAGTTACCGGAGGCTGAGATACAGGCTTACAGGGATAAGCTCGATGCGCACGGCGTTTTGGCCACCAGCGTAAACGGCGGCGACGACATGCTCGATCCGGACGGAATCGAGCGAGTCAAGAAGCGGCTCGACCTGTGCGTAAAGTTCGGAGCCTCGATCCTGGTGGGCAGCGCGGGCGAGGTCGGAGACGACGAGGAGCGCCGGCAGCTCTATCGAAACCTGACGGATGTTGGGGACTATGCCGCCGAGCGCGGGATCGTCGTTGCTTTCGAGACTCATCCCGGTATCACGGTGAGCGGTCCCGACATGGTGCGAACGATGCGGGACCTCGACCATCCGAACCTGCGGCTCAACTTCGATACCGGCAACGTCCTGTTCTACAACGATGGCGCGGATGTTATGGAGCACCTGAGCATGGTGATCGAGTGGGTCGCCCATTTTCATCTGAAAGACAGCCGGGGAGGGTTTCACGAGTGGTACTTTCCCGCGCTCGGCGACGGAGGAGCCGTTGACTTCGCCGAGGTCGGGCGGGTGAGCAACGACGCCGGCTTTTACGGACCCTTCAGCATGGAGCTGGAGGGTATCAGGGGAGAGCCGCTCTTGACGCTCGAACAGCGGCAGGGTCGCTTGCAGCGGTCGGTCGACCACCTGCGCGAGGTGGGGTTTCTCAACTAGGACTCCGCCGCCGGAATCCACGAACCACCGTCCGCGGGTCGGTCGCCCCAACAATCATTCGAAGGGGCGGGTTTGAAACTCGCCCTCCGCGCGCCCAGCCTACAGATGCCCGATCAGGTCGGGCATGACAGGTGAGCACCGCCAGGTCCGCGTTCTCGCCCCCGTTGTCACACCGGCTCCCCACGGTCGTTCCCGCGAAGCATGTCCCCGCGAAAGCGGGGAGCGGGAATCCAGACCCATCATTCGGGCGTAAACGAACCGGCGTCGTACGAGCGGTTCGCGAACCGCCCCGACAGGTTTGGGCGCGAATGGACCGGCGTTTGCGGACACTGTACCGGCGCTTCGTTTGTGAATTCAGGAAACCCAGAATCCAGCCCGGCCCCATCCCTGGATGTCCGATCAAGTCCGGCAGGAGGGGCTAGCCGCGAGGTTGCCGCCAAACCACCTCTACGGACGGCGCGTTTCTAGCCGGCCCGCCTCCGCAGGGTGCCGCAGACCGCCTGGCCGAACTCGACGGTAGTAACCGTACCGCCCAGGTCGGACGTAAGCGTTCCCGAAGCCGTCACGTCGGTCATCGCGGCCATCATCAGCCTGGACTCTTCCGGGTGTCCGAGATCCTCGACCATCATCGCCGCCGCCCAGATCGCGGCGATGGGACACGCTATCCCCTTGCCCGCAATGTCGGGCGCGGAGCCGTGCACAGGCTCGAACAGCGGCGGATAACCGCCGTCCGGGTTGATATTGGCGCTCGGGGGAACGCCCAGGCTTCCCATCAGCGCCCCGCCTATGTCAGTCAAAATGTCGCCGAACAGGTTCGACGCGACAAGGACGTCGTACGACTCCGGATTTCGCACCATTCGCGCCGCCGCGGCGTCGATCAAACAGCGGTCGGTCGTGATTTCGGGGTATTCAGCCGCCACTTCGTCGAACACCTCGTCCCAGAACACCATCGAGTGCCGCTGCGCGTTTGACTTGGTGATATTCGTGACGTGGCCCCGGCCCGTGCGTTTTGCCAGCTCGAATGAATTTCGGACCACCCGCTCCACGGCGGTGCGGGTAAACACAACTGTCTCGACCGCAACCTCGTGCGGCATCCCGCGATGGAGTCTGCCGCCAACACCCCCGTACTCGCCTTCGGTGTTTTCGCGTACGCACAAAAAATCGATCTCCTCCGCGCCCTTGCCCACGAGAGGGCTGCTTATGCCGGGCAAAAGCTGGACAGGGCGGAGGTTGATGTACTGTTGAAATGTTTGGCGAATGGGCAGCAGCAAGCCGTGCAGGGAAATGTGATCGGGCACGGGTGGAAACCCGCAGGCGCCGAAGTAAATCGCGTCGAATTGCCGGAGAGTGTCGAGAGCATCCTCGGGCATCATCAGACCGTGCTCGAGGTAATGAGCGCACCCCCAGGGGAACTCCCGGAATTCCCAGGCCAGCGTCCCCGTAACTTCAGAGAGGGTTTCCAGAACGAGCCGGCCTTCGCGAAGCACGTCGGGGCCTATGCCGTCTCCGCCGATTACGGCGATTGAATGGTTGTCCATGCGATATCCGATCTCAGATTTCCCCGCGCAAGTATACGCCTTCGCGCCGTCAGGACGGCGGCGGTCCCTCCCAAAGGGAGCGGATCGGCGTTGCAAGATCGACGCCGCCGGGTCAGACTACGTTTACCGGAACGAGAGCATTCGGAGGATGGGTCCATGGTCATCGAAACTGCGGTATTGAGCCCTGCGTTGATGAGCGCTTCGCTGGAAGAGGTCAAGCGGCGAAACGGGGAGCCGCCATGGTCGGATCGCGTGATCATCAGCGACGAATTCACGGTCACCGCCATCTGCCAGCCGCCGGGCTTGCAAGGCGACCGGCATTACCATTTCAAAGACGAATGCTGGTTCGTCGCCGAGGGCGAAATCATCTGGAACATGGGCGACGACGTGCGAATCCACGCCAAGGCCGGGGATTTCATTCTGGCGCCAAAAAACACCTGGCACCTGATTCAGCCGGTGGGGGACGGACCGTCCATTCGCGTTGCCATAAGCGTTACGGGGGAGCCGCACCGGCATGACCCGGAAGCTATCTAGTAAGTAAGTCCGCTAACTTGCGATAGCCGCTCTTCCTGATTGGGTAGTCCGGAAGTCCAGGCGCTCACGTTCGACGTTTTCGGCACAGTCGTCGACTGGCGCGGCAGCGTGGTCGAGGAAGCCCAACGCCTGGGCGCTTCTCACGGAATCGACGCGGATTGGGAGTCGTTCGCCGACGCCTGGCGGGCGGGATACGGCCCCGCGATGGACCGCGTCCGAAAAGGCGAACTGCCCTGGACGCCTCTGGACGGACTTCACCGGCTGATCCTGGACGGTCTCCTGGATCGGTACGGTCTTGCGGGCCTCTCGGAACCGGAAATCGAGCACCTCAACCGCGTGTGGCACAGATTGAGACCGTGGTCCGACGTTCCCGAAGGTCTTCAACGGCTCCGAGAAAGATACGTGACAGCCACGCTCTCAAACGGCAACGTGGCCCTGCTTGTAAATCTCTCCAAATACGCGGGCCTCTCGTGGGACTGCGTACTCTCCGCCGAGCTGGCGAGGCACTACAAACCGGACCCGGAGGTCTATCACACGGCCGCCGGGCTGCTCAGCCTCGCCCCCGAAGCCGTCATGATGGTCGCGTCTCACGAATTCGACCTGCAAGCAGCCCGGCGGGCCGGATTCAGGACCGCCTTCGTTCATCGCCCCGAGCTGATCGACTCGGTCGGCGCGGAACACGTGGAAGACGGAGCCGGCTTCGATATCGTCGTAAACGACTTCATCGAGCTGGCCGACAGGCTCGGCGTCTGAACCAGCTGGCGCCATTCAAGGCCGCCGCGGCGGTATGGTCGGCAAAGCTGAACGGCCCGAACTGGATACCGTGTACCATTCGTCTGCTTCGGATCAAGTGCATTAGGCAAAATATCCGAGGCTCTTTAATTGAAGATGTTTGACTCAGCGTAATCTGGGCGGCCTGTGCGTGGGACGGACATGAATCTGCGTAGGTTCTTGCGGTTATCGTCGGCTGCGGGGAAGGCTCCCGCACCGGGGGCGGGTGGCGGCCTTGGATCACCTGACCGCGCCGACTCTGCTGGCGCCCGCGACACAACTCCTGCCGGTTTGGCCGCTGCCCCATCCACCACGGCGGCGGAGTCTTATCCCTGGTTCAAGGATGCGACACCGTTTATACCGCGCGGCGAAGAGGGCCTGGAATCTCGCCTGGAAGACATGCAAGGGACCATAACTCCCACCTCGCTCTTCTACGTGCGGAACAACTCCGCGAGCATCGACGTCGACGTAGCCGACTGGCGGCTTTCTGTCGGGGGTGACGCGGTCACCAGTCCGTTGGAGTTGTCTTACGGCGACATACGAAATCTGCCCAGCCGCACGCTCGTAGCTTATCTGGACTGCGGCGGCAATCAGCGCGCGATGTTCGACTTGGTGAAGGGCCGAGCGGCGAAAGGCGCCCAATGGGGGACCGGCGCCGTCGGCAACGGCGAATGGACCGGCGTCTCCCTGCGGGACGTGCTGACGCTGTCCGGTATTACCGACGACGCGGTTAGCGTGCTTCTGATCGGACTGGACGTCAAATCGCCGGAGGAGGGCTTCCGCCGAGTCCTGCCCGTGGAGAAGGCCATGGATCCCGACACCATCCTTGCCTTCGCGTTAAACGGCGAGCTTCTGCCCAAGGATCACGGCTATCCGCTTCGAGCGCTCGTTCCCGGATGGGTGGGCAGCTCCAGTATCAAGTGGCTCAGCCGGATAATCGTTTCCTCGGAACGGCTTTGGACCCGCAACAACACGACCTTCTACGTGCTCATCGGCGACGCTTATCCTCCGGAGGGCGAAGCGTTGGGAAAGGTGACCACCAGCCAGGTAATCAAGAGCGCGCTAGCGCTTCCCTGGCCCGCCGAACTGCCCGCGGGCCTACGCCGTCTGCGCGGCTATGCCCACTCGCCGACCGGCCCGATTACGAGGGTGGAATGGAGCGTTGATTCCGGACAGACCTGGAGCGGCGCGACGGTGCTGGAGCCGCAAATCCAGCACTCCTGGGCGCGCTTCGAGTTCATCTGGGACGCGCAGCCGGGGGAGCAAATCATAATGATCCGCGCCATGGATGCGGCGGGGAATACTCAACCCAACGATATCCCATTCAACGAGAAGGGTTATCTGTTCAATCAGCCGATCCCACATCCGATTCGGGTGAGGTAGCTAGCCCCACTCGAAGCAGGTCCTAGCCGAACACTCCCTCGCGCTCGAACACCGAGGCCAGGATGCCGACCCCCTCCCCTATCTCTTCAGGGGTGTTGTGGCTGTAAGTGAGCCTCATGTAGTTGGGGCGGTCGCGCTCGGCCCGGAACAGGGGGCCTGGGTTGTACTTCACGCCGGCCTCGATAGCCTTGTCCAGCGCGTTCCAAGTATCCGCTCCTTCAGGAAGCTGGAGCCATACCATCATCCCGCCGCTCGGTTTGGACCAGGCGCAGCCTGGCGGGAAGTTTTCGTCCAGCGCAGCAAGCAGGGCGTCTCGCTTGGCTTTGAGGCTAGCGCGGACTCGCTCTATGTGCTCGTCTCTGTGCTCCCGCAAGTATTCGTGGACCGTCATCGAAGCAAGGTGACTGGGTGAGCCGCCGAACCTCAGCGGCTCCAGACGCTTCCTTACCTGTTCGGGAACGACCCCATATCCAAGCCG
Source organism: Chloroflexota bacterium (assembly GCA_965218195.1). Lineage (GTDB taxonomy): Bacteria > Chloroflexota > UBA11872 > UBA11872 > VXNJ01 > JAPOVO01. The sequence continues at coordinate 1,548,658 of OZ244593.1, read as the reverse complement.
AAGACCACAACCCAGGAGCTTGGTGTATGACGAGACGTACATCACGGAATCCTGATCGTCCATACCGATGATCGAGGGGGGAAGCGGATCGCCGTCGATTACGAAATCGGCGTACGACTCGTTCTCGAGGATTGGGATGCCGTGGCGGTGGGAGACCTCCAGCAGGCGCTTGCGTCTCTCCAGACTCACAGTCATCCCCATGGGGTTCTGATAGACCGAGATCGTGTAGATCATCTTGGGGCGCTTGCCCTGGCTGGCCAGGTCTTCGATGGCGCCGTCGAGGGCATCGGTGTTCATGCCCTGGTCGTCGGTGGGCACGTGAATGACGTTCGCGCGCCTTAGCAGGAGCATGGCCAGCGTGCCGGGATAGCTGAACTCGTCGACCAGAACGATGTCGCCGGCGTCGATGAAAGCGTCGAAGATGACCTGCGCGGCCCCGCCGGCTCCAGCGCTAAGGAAGATCGAGTCGATATCGGTTTCGAGTCCCCGCTTCTCTTTGAGGTTCCGGGCTATCAACTCTCTCAAGCCTAGGTGTCCCTGTGGCGGGGGGTATTTCGCCAGATCCCGAGCCTGCGTCCGCATGGCCGCGCGGAGGGCATCCGAAAGACCGTCCGCGGGAAGCGATTCCGGGTCGGCATTGGTGACCGAGAATTCGTACTTGGTAACCGCCAGCAACCCCGGGTGAATCTTGACCGGCGCCGACAACCTGGTCGAAAACAGATTCTTGTAATTCACTGCCATTTGCGAGTCTTCCTTTTCTATTGTCCTCGACCGCCCCGCCTTAAAGGGTAAAGCGGGCGGGATCGAATGGCGTCAGGTCCAGACATTCGGATCGACCGCCGGCAATCAATTCAGCCATTGCCCGGCCCGAGCCGGTCGAAAGTAGAATGCCCGAACGGCCGTGTCCGGTTGCCACGTACGCCCCCTCGATCCCCGGCGAGCGCCCCATGATAGGAAGCTCGTCGCGAGACATCGGACGGAGACAGACGGTCTGCTCTACGACCTCCGCGTTCGAAACGTTTGAAACGTAGCGGCCCGCGAACGCCAGGATGCGGCGCCGCGCCTGGACGGTCGCGGACGTGTCGAAGCCGACATTCTCCTCGGTGGTGCCGGCGTAAACGAGACCCGACGGCTTTGGAACGAGGTAGTCGCCGTCGCCGTTGCTGAAGCCGGCCTGATGCAACGGGCCGTCGATGCGCAGCCGCAGAATCTGGCCCTTCAGCGGATAGACCGGTATACGGAAACCGAGCCAGTCGGAGGCTTCAACCATCCACGGCCCCATGGCGAAGACCGCCGATCCCGTCGAGATCGTTTCGTCGCCCAGCTTGACGCCCGTAACGCGTCCGGCGCTTTGGGTGATCCCGGTGACCCGCGCTTGCTTCGTCGAAGCGCCCAACTCGCGAGCGCCGGCTACCAGGGCTTGGGTGAACTTGCGCGGATCGAGCAGGGCGGAGTTGGTATTGAGCAGTCCGCCGGAAACCGGCAAATCGATCCACGGGCAAACGTTTGGGACCTCCCCGGCGTCTACCCAGCGCATCGAGGACTCGGCGCCATCCTTATCGAGATGAAGTCGCCCGACTGATCGAAGGGCTCTCGCTTCGCAGGCGGTGTCGGCAACCGCCAGCATCGGGCATTCGACGAAATCGTAATCCAGGCCCGTTTCCTCCGGCAGACTAGACGCCAGATCGCGGTGGGTGTTGAACGAAAGCGAATGCAACGCGCTTGACGGACCCGTTGCCAAAGGACCGGGAGCCGAGATTATCCCCGCGGCGAACCCACTCGCGCCCCGCGCGATTGAATGGGACTCGACGATCAAAACGCGCAGCCGCAGCTTGGACAGGTAGTACGCGACCGCCGCTCCGACCGCGCCGCCGCCGCAGATGATGACGTCCGGAGATTTCGACGAACTCATCCTGGCCGGCCGGCCGTACCGGTCATTGCGGCGGCGCATGAACGCCGCCGCAAACGCCTGGCGCGGTGTTCGAGTTCCCATTCCGATAGCTGTCCTCCCACCGGAAACGCGAGTTCGCTCATGAGGCCGTTGGCGCTCATGCAATGGAAATAGGCGCGTCCGAAGTCATACAAGCGATGCTCGAAATACTTGGCAAGCTCCACGCACGCCGCCGCAGCCGGCCGCCCCTTGCCTTCGGCCAGCTTCTCCCAGATCGATGCCGCCTTGGACCAGTCTCCACGGCGTTTATAGATAAGCGATAGCGAAAAGGCATACCTGGCCGCCGTTTCCGGCTGGAGCGATTCGGCGAGAGCGGCCGCGTACGCTTCAGCCGCGATGTCGAACCGGCCGTCCATCTCATGAATTCTTCCAATGGCGGCTACGGCGTGCGGATCTACAGTCCCAGGATTTCGCCACGATCCCATAACCGAATCGACGATTCCGACCAGGCTGACCATCGAAAGTATGTCCTCGACGTTGTGAGCGAAAACCCCTCGCAGCTCCTCCGCGTCGCCCGATCTCAGATAGTCGAAATAGATTTCCGGCACCTGCCAGCTAGGAACGTCCGTGGGTCTCCTGTGCGCCAGGAGCGCCGACTCCAGCGATCCCAGCCGCAAGCCCGCGCGGGCGGCGAACGGCGCGCGCGCCCAGATTCGGCGGCACGCGTGCAGCAGGTCCAAATGGGCCAGTTGGTCGAGCCGGGGGCGAATGCGGGACAGGATGAACCGGGTCGCGAGCAGTGGAAAGTCGAAAGACCGGCCGTTGAAAGTTACGGCCCAGTCGAACCGCCGCAATGCTTCGGCGACGGCGAACATCATCGCCTTCTCTTCGGACTGGTCGCGCATGAAATACTGCATGACCACAAAGTGACCATCGTGGAAAAACCCCAGGCCCACTAGGAACGCGTAGGTCCCCGTACCGCCGGCGAGTCCCGTCGTTTCGGTGTCCACGAATACGGTCTTGCTAACGTCCAGGTCGGCGAGCTCGGCGTCGCGGCCCGCGATGGCTATCAAGTCGCCGCGAGCTCGCAGCACGTCTCCGAACCGAATCCCGCCGCGGCGCTCATCGTTGGGCGTATCGACCTGCGCGCGGTAGAAAGCGCCATGCTGGTTCCGGACAACGCGCCCGGACACCACGGCTTCAATCGGACGAACCGGCGAACTATTGCTGAGAATTGAGGCCATGCTGGTCCGTCGGCACCTATGCGCTTGGGGCCGACGCCCGCTCGCGCGCGCCATGCCGGAGAACTGTCAGCGCATGCACCTTGGCTCTCCTCCCCAGCATCGACGGCGGGCCGACGCACGACGGGCAGCCGTTGTCGCACATGCAGGCGTTTATGAGCTCCGTGGCCCGGCTCAGCAGTTCGTCGTGCGAGCGGTACAGCAGTTCGCTGAACCCCACGCCGCCGGGGTAGACCTCGTATATGTAGACGGTCGGCGCGTCCGTAAACGGCGACCTGATTTCCGTGACCTTGCCCAGGTCCCGCGGATCGCACATCAGAAATATCGGCGCTATCTGGTGCAATACGTGCGCCGCGCCGAGCAGCCCCGCCTCGACCGCCGGCCGCCCGATTCGCCGTTCCAGCTCGACCGGCAGCGTCATCCAGTAAGCGGTCGTGTGCATCTCCTGCTGGGGAAGGTCGATCTTGCCCCAACCGACGTTGTCCTGATTGGAAAGCCTTAGCTTCTTGAAGATCGTCGGCAGCGCGGTGACCCGGACCTCGCCCCATCCCCGACCGAGGGGACGGGAGCAGTCCGACGCGAAATCGTCCAGAACAGAGATTCTCACATTGAGGCTGGCGTCGGTGTAATGCTCGACGGACACTTCGCGGACGTAAGCCTTCTTTTCCTCCCAATCCAGCTTCTCGACGTGATACTGCCGGCCGGCGTGGAGATATATGGCGTCGGTATGGACCAGCGTCGGCGCCCCGAACGTATCGACCTCGCCCAGCACCTTCGGGCTTCTGGTTTTGTCGATTATCACTACGTTGTCGATGGAGCCTGTCCGAAGGTTCACGTATTGCGCGGGATAGTCGTCGGCGACCGACCAGTACCAGGTCTTGCCCAGCTTGTTCAGCACGCCTATGCCGGTCAGGTGGTCGAGCATGGAGTCAGTTGTGCTCACGCCGAACCGCTCGGCCTCCTCAAACGGCAGCTCGAAGGCCGCGCACTTGAGATGACTGTTAAGTATGAACACGTTGTCCGGATTCACCAGACCGCTCTCGACCGGCGCGCCGAAGAAATAGTCGGGATTTCTGACGATGTACTGGTCCAGCGGACTTGACGACGCAACCAGCACGGCCACCGAGGTTCCGGTTCGCCTGCCGGCGCGTCCGAATCTCTGCCACGTGCTCGCCACCGTTCCCGGATAGCCGCAGAGGATCACCGCCTCCAGCTGGCCGATGTCGATTCCAAGCTCGAGCGCGTTGGTGGCCACGACCCCCCGGGTCTCGCCCGTGCGCAGACCTTCCTCGATCGCCCTGCGTTCGGCGGGCAGGTATCCGCCCCGGTAGCCGTTGATTCGCCGTCCCGCGAGGTTCGGATCACTTTGCAGCTTGGACAAAAGCACTTCGGTATCGACGCGGCTTCGCGCAAAGGCGAGCGTCTGTATGTCGTTGCCAAGGAATATGCCCGCGAGCTTCACGCTTTCTTCGATCGCCGAACGTCGAATGCCCAGCTCGCGGTTGACGACCGGCGGGTTGTAGAGAATGTAGTGCCGCTCGCCCCGCGGCGATCCGTCGTCGTCGACGACGGAAAAGCTCCGGCCGGTCAGGCGTCGAGCGAGCTCTCCGGGGTTGGCGATAGTGGCCGACGAGCAGATGAAGCTCGGCCGGCTGCCGTAGAAATCGCAAATCCGCAGCAGGCGGCGCAGAACGTTGGCGAGATGACTGCCGAAGACGCCCCGGTAATAGTGCAATTCGTCGACGACGATATAGCGCAGATTTTCGAACAGGCGCGTCCAGTTTGTGTGGTGCGGCAGTATGCCCGTATGCAGCATGTCCGGATTCGTGACCACAATGTGACCGGCGCGCCTCACGGCCCGGCGCGCCTGGGTCGGAGTATCGCCGTCGTAGGTGAACGTTTTGACGTCGGCCTCCGTCGCCTCCACCAGGCCGTGCAGCTCGTCGAGCTGGTCTTGTGAAAGCGCTTTGGTGGGAAACAGATAGAGCGCCCTGCTCTCGGGTTTGTCCAGGATGGTCTGAACGACCGGCAAGTTGTAGCAGAGCGTCTTGCCCGAGGCCGTTCCGGTGACGACTACGACATCCTCGCCTCGCAGCGCCCTGCGGGCGGCCTCGGCCTGATGAGTGTAGGGACGGTCGATTCCGACGCGGCGCAGCCCCTGGACAAGGCTCGGAGCGATGTTCGCCGGCAACTCGCCGTAACGGGCCTCGCGCGGCCCGGCAAACCGCCACGCCGTTACGCGGGACGAAAACCGCGGGTCCGACGCTAACCGTTCGACGATTTGCGCAGGAGTCAATCCCAATAGCCGACCCCGATCCAGTCTGCGGCGAGTCGATGGCGTTCAGTGCGGACAGCTTGAAGTGTATCGAAATCACTGGCTCACGTACAAGACACGAACGAGATAATCCCCGCCCGGCGTTTCCGGTCCGACCCGCGCCTCCACCCCCTGGATGCCCGCCCTCCATCCGTCATTTGTATGTGTTCGTTATTAGTTGACATCTGCGATGTCGCGCACAGCCTGTCCCCGATCGAGCCGGGCGCGGGAAATCCACACACTTCGACGGTTCGCCGTCTTTCGGGGCGTTTCACCGCGTATAATTGACAACATCGGAGCAGTCAATCTACGGGGGTGTTTGGGCCGCCTCGGAGGGCTTGAGTTCCCTACTTAGGAATCGAACAATGGGCGCTAACTACGACATCAGGCAACGGGCGAGTCTGGCGGAGACCGGCGGACTGCTGACTTTCGTCTGGAATAACCGATACAAGTTCCTGCTATGGCTGGTGATGACGATCGGGATGGTCGTCCTCTGGATCAAGGCGACCGCGCTGATGGCCGGCATCTTCGGCATGGTGTTCCAGCTTCTGTACGTCATGTTGTTCATGATCGTCCAGTTCGGTGCGCTGTTCTTGTTCCTCGGACGCGGGCGCGTTTACTGGGTGCAGCCGGGCGAGACTGGCGTCACGTTTGACGACTATCGTGGAAACGATCAGGTCCTGGAGATCGCCAGGCGGATCGTGATGCTTCTCCGAGGCGTCCGCGACTTCAAGAAAATGGGCGGCGACTACACGAAAGGGCTGCTGCTGGAAGGTCCGCCCGGAACCGGCAAGAGCTACCTCGCCCAGGCTATCGCCACGGAAGCCGGTCTGCCGTTTGCCTACGCCTCCGCGCCGGGGTTCCAGAACATGTTCATGGGTGTCGGCAATTTGCGCGTGATGATGCTCTACGGCAAGGCTCGCAAACTGGCTCGAAAGCACGGCGGCGCGATCATCTTCATCGATGAGATCGATGCTATCGGCATGGCGCGCAGCGGCCAGACCGGCGGCGGCATGATGGGCATGGGCGGCATGATGGGCATGGGCGGCATGGGTCTTCTCAACGAGCTCCTGTTGCAGATGGACCCGCCGAACTTCGACAACGGATGGTCGGCGCGTCTGATGCGGCGGCTCGGGCTGAAAAAGGAGCGCGCCACTCCGCCGCCCGTGTTGACGATAGGAGCTACCAACCTGGCGAGCGCTCTCGATCAGGCGCTGTTGCGGCCTGGCCGTTTCGACCGCCGGATTCACGTTGACTTCCCTGACTTCGACGGCCGCAAGGACATCATTCAGTACTACCTCGCCAAGGTCCGGCACGAGGAGATGCCGCTGGCGCGCATGGCCAACGACTCCATCGGTTATACGCCGGTGGCGATCAAGTTCGTCATCAACGAAGCCGTAATCCACGCCCACTTCGCGGGGCGCGACGCTATCACCTACGAGGACTTCTCGCGCGCCCGCGAGGCTCACGAATGGGGCGTCCGGGAGCCGATCAGAAGCATGTCGCTGGACGAAAAGCGAAGGCTCGCCTACCACGAGGCGGGTCATGCCGTCGCCCAGGTGAAACTGCTTCCCCGGCACCGGCTCTCCAAGGTGACGATCGTGCGGCATGGATCGGCGCTTGGGCTTTCGGCGGTCAAGCCGCTGGAGGAAAGGCACACGCAGACGCGCGAAGAGGCTCTTGCGTGGATTCAGACTGGTCTGGCGAGCCGCGCCGCCGAGGAGCTTTTTCTCGGAACCCGCATGAGCGGAGGATACGGCGACCTGACCGACTGCACCATGCTGGCATACCAGATGCTCACCATGTGGGGCGCCGACGGCAGCCTGTTCTCCTACGGCCCGTGGGGGATGGGACAGCTCGACCCTGAGACGAAGACCCGAATCGAGCAGGTTCTCGAGCAGGAGTTCAAGAAGGCGAAGGGCCTTCTCGCCAAGTACGCCGGCGGTATGCACGAGATCGCCGAGGGCCTGGTCGAGCATGGCGAGTTGGACGGCGAGGACGTGATTGAAATCCTCGTCAAGCACGATGAGTTGATCGCCTCGGGTCGAGGTCCGCGCATTCTTCCGCAGTACGCGCTCGCCAGCGCAGGCGGAATCGCGGGCGGCGTTCGCGGATTGCTGGTGGCCGACGAGGACGAAGAACCGCAAAACGGCGCGGACGACTCTGCCAACGGCACGTCCTGGAACGGAGAGGACGCGCCCGAGTCCGCTAACGGCGAACGCTAGTCGGGGGTTCCAGGCTTTTCCCTAAGAGCCTAGGCGACTAGGATCGCTTCGGTTTCCTTGCGGGTCGGCTTTTCAGGCATTTCCGGGGGGCCAGGAGTCCAGAGCGGAACGGCTTCGCCCCGTTGTTCACTCGGAGATGGCTAGCCTCGCCGCTCCGAGTACTTTCGGGCTTGGGCTTCTCCGGAGAGCCCGGGGGCCAAAAACTAAGGGCTAAACCGCTTGGTCCATTCAATCCGTGGCGATTAGGCTTACTGCTCCGGGCGCAGGGGAGGGCCTCGCATCCCGCTTCCCTCCCGTCATTCCCCGCGGAAGCGTGGAATCCGGACCCTATGCTGTCCACCCGTGGGCGCCCCCAACCCAGGATGCCCGATCAAGCCGGGCATGACGGGTAAGCGCTATTTCTTCGGCGTCTATACCGGCAGCCGGCGGTCTTCGCCCACGCCTGCCGCCCGCTCGCGTGCTTAAAGTCCACGACTTGCTTTTGGCGGCGCACCGGCACCGCGGCGTACGGTGTTAACGGTCGGCCCGCGCCCGTTATTCGAGAGTTAGCAACCAGGCGACCAGAATCTCGATCTCGGCTTCGTCCTGTACCAGCTTGGGCATCACCGTTCCGGGTTTGACCACCGCCGGATCCCTTATCCACTTCGCAACGTTATCCGCGGTTACGGGCAGACCCGCAGCCAGCTCCCCGCGCGACGCCAGACCGTCCAGAGGTGGACCGATCGTCCCGATCGCTTCGGGAATGCTGGATACCACGTGACAGGCTATACACCCCTTCGCCTTGAACAGCGCCGTGGCGGCGGCGGAATCGACTCTTCGGCGGGCCGGCGTGGCGCGGGGTGTGGGCGTTGCCGGAGCCGCGGTGGGCGGCCTGGTGACGGCTCGTGTGGGCAGCGGAGCGCTTTCCCACCCCGCCGCTTCGCGGCCGCCTTCGGCGCAGGCGGCGATCACGACGGCGCTCACGGCAATAAGCGCCAGGACTGTCCAGGCGGTAAGTTTTCGACTGAAACTCCTTGATTCGAGTCTCATGTAGCAGTCCTTCCCGGAAACCTCATTGGTGGTTGCAACCTCATCTCTTGACGAGCTTATGCCAAAGACTTCGCCGCACGGCAAAACCCAACGAGGGTACAACCGTCAACCGTAAGCGCGCAATGATGGCGGCTACAGATTAGCCAGCACAAGGCCGCCTATCGCAAGAAAGACGCCGGCAAGCGTCACCTTGCCCAGGCGCCGTTTCCAAATCACATAGTCGGCGAGCAAAATCAAAAGCAAGTAGCTGCTTAGCACTACCGGAAAGACCAGCGTGCCGGGAAGCTCGGTCAGCGCGCTGACCATCGCCGCGTTCTGCAAGAAGTTCACCGCGCCCAGGGCCAAACCGATAGCCAGCCAGGTTTTCCAGGGGCGGGCTTTGGGATACGAGGCCGCGCGGCTCGTCTCGCGGTGTTTTCGAACGATCCGACCGGCCAGGGGCCAGGTGAAAACGGTCGCCGCCGCAGCTCCGATGAAGGCAAACGCCGAGTAGTCCAGCGAGTTGGATTCGACGTGTATTTCGGCGAAGGACTTTGCGGCCAGCGCGCCCGTGCCCGTCATCAGCATGGCCAGCAGCATCAGCAAGGCCGGCGTGCGTATACCGGCGGGACCGGCCGTGCGGCGGGCGTCTGCGCCCAGCAGCGGAAGCGCGGTGAGCGTCAGGATAATTCCGGCGACTCTAACCAGGTCCGGCGACTCGCCCCAAATGATGATTGACCCGACGATGGGGATCACCACGGAGATGCGGAGGATTGTGAAGGTCACCGCCAGACCGCCGACCGCTATCAGCGCAAAAAGCACGATGTATGCAAAGTGGTACTGGACGCCCTGGTAGACGGCGAGCAGGCTCGCGGGCCACTCGAAGCTCAACCCGCCAGCCAGCAAAGCCGCCAGCAGCGCCATGCTCATGGCGGTCCAATAGTTGACCGCGCCGGCTTTGAAATAGGTCTGTGGATCGGTCCTGGCGTGACGCATTATCAGCCCGAACATCGCGTGACCGAAGATCTGCGCGATTAAAAACCCCACCGGGGCCCCCGTTTCAGCAATCGTCCCTCCACAACTAGACCGGATGCTTGGAAACCTGTGCTACGATGCCTTAACACGTTGGCGATATCCACTATCTTTTGAATCTGCTCCAGAATATTCCCAGACTGAAAACCACCGTCACTACCGCCCCCTCGTAGCGGAGCGCGCCGCACTGCGTTGCCGAGGGGATACCCGCCCGGAATCTCCGGGCCGTTTTAATTCGCGGGACTCCTCTCCCGCCACCAACCAACGGAGCGCTAACGATATGACAATGTCTGAACTCGAAACGATGCGGCACTCCTGTGCGCACGTCATGGCGGCGGCGGTCATGGAGATGTTCCCCGAAGCCAGCCTGGGCTTCGGGCCGCCGATCGACGACGGTTTCTACTACGACTTCGAGCTTCCCCGGTCGTTGACGCCTGACGATCTCAAAGAGATCGAGCGGCGTATGCGGCGGTTAATCTCCAAAGCCGATCCATTCGAGTACGAGGAGCTTGAAGCCGTCCAGGCCAAGGCCCTGCTTGGCGGCATGGGACAAACTTACAAGATCGAGGCGATTGACGACATTTCCGGTCTGGGTGAGGCGCCATCGATTTATCGATCGGGCGATTTCCTCGACCTTTGCGCGGGGCCTCACGTGGAGCATACGGGCAAGGTGGGACCGTTCAAGTTGCTTTCCATCGCCGGAGCCTACTGGAAGGGCAGTGAGAAAAACCCTCAGCTTCAACGCATCTACGGGACCTGCTTTCCCACGAAAGCCCAGCTTGACCGTCACCTCGAGCTTCTTGAGGAGGCGCGGTCCCGCGACCATAGAACTCTGGGCCGCGAGCTTGATCTGTTCACGGTGAACGAGCTTGTTGGCCCCGGTCTCGCCCTGTGGCATCCGAAAGGCGGCAGAGTCAGAGAGATCATCGAGGACTTCTGGCGCGCCGAACACCGGCGCAGAGGGTACGAGCTGGTTTTCTCGCCGCACATCGGCCGCGCCGAGCTATGGGATACAAGCGGACATACGCGCTGGTTTGCCGACGACATGTTCCCGCCGATGGAGCTAGAGACTCAGTCTTATATCAACAAGCCGATGAATTGCCCGTTTCACATCCAGATATACAAATCGCGGACCCGCAGCTATCGCGAGCTGCCGCTGCGCTGGGGAGAGCTGGGAACGGTCTATCGTCGTGAGCGTTCAGGAGTCCTTCACGGCATGTTGAGAGTGCGCGGTTTTACGCAAGACGACGCGCACCTCTTTTTGCGGCCTGATCAACTGGTGGACGAAATCCTTGGTGTGCTCGATCTTGAGCTGTTTTTCCTGAAGCAGTTTGGGTATGAGGACCTGAAATTCACGTTGAGCGTCCGCGACGAATCGAACAAGGCCCACTACGCCGGCGCGGACGAAGTTTGGGAGCTTGCCGAGCGGGCGCTCGCCAACGCCTTGAACGAGAAAAAGCTGGAATATACGCGCGCGGTGGGCGAGGCGACGTTCTACGGACCGAAAATCGACACCCATCTTAGCGATGCGCTCGGCCGGTTATGGCAAGGCCCCACGATACAGGTCGACTTCAATCTGCCCGAGCGCTTCGATATTGTGTACGAAGGACGGGACGGCGCCAGGCACCGTCCGGTCATGATCCACCGCACGATCCTGGGATCGATGGAGCGGTTTGTCGCGGGTCTGGTCGAACACTATGCCGGTGCGTTCCCCGTCTGGCTTGCGCCGGAGCAAGTCCGAGTTATCAACATCGCCGACCGCCATGTCGAGTATTGCCAAAACGTGGTCACGGCGTTGCGGGAGGCCGGGCTGAGAGCCGAGCTCGACGCTCGCACCGAACGGATGAATCTAAAGATCCGCGAAGCCCAGTTGCAGAAGACGCCTTACATGCTGATAGCCGGCGACAGGGATATCGCAGCCGGAAAGGTCTCGGTCCGGCTACGGTCCGGACAGGACCTTGGACAAATGGACCTTGCGGACTTCATCAAGACGGCGGCGGGGGTAAACGCCGAGCGGTCGGCGGGCTACGGATTCGCCGGGTGACCGCGCAGTCGCAAGCCCGAACCGCGTCGCCGCGCAGGCGGGGACGCGGAATCCAGGCAACGCCGCCGGCCGCGAACGTGTTCAGGCTCGATCCCGCAGCGCTGCGCCCGCGCCTTATGACGACGTACGAGGAGCTGCTTCAAATTCACGGACCGCAGGGCTGGTGGCCTGGCAGGCACTCGTTTGAGGTTTGCGCGGGCGCAATACTCGTGCAGAACACAGCCTGGACCAACGCCCGCAAGGCGCTGGATAACCTGCGGCGCGGTGGGGCCGATTCTGTTCTCGGGGTACTGGCCCTGTCCGAGGCGAAGCTTGCGGACCTCATTCGGCCTTCAGGCTATTACAACCAGAAGGCCGCGAAGCTGGCGGGCTTTTGCGACTACGTAGCTCACAACTACGAGGCCGATCTGGGACGATTCCTGAGCTTGCCGCGCGACCTGCTGCGTGCCGAGCTTCTCGGTCTTTGGGGTATTGGCGCCGAAACCGCCGATTCCATCGTTCTTTATGCCGCCCGGCAGCCGTCCTTCGTGATAGACACCTACACCGTGCGGTTCCTGGAACGCATGGGAGTCGTTCCTCGCGATATAAACAGGGACAAGCTGCGGAGAGCGGTTATGGTCGCTCTGCCCGAGGACGTGGAGCTTTACGCCGAGATGCACGCGTTGATAGTTCAACACGGAAAGCGGTTTTGCGGGGCGTCGCCTCGCTGCGTCGATTGCCCTCTCATCGGGTCTTGCGACTTCGGTCAGTCCACCGGGGTCGTTGGCGCGCGTCCGGCGAGCCGTAACGATTCCGACGTCGATCACTGGACCGGAGCGTGACGCGGGTTTAGGTTCTATGGAAAGTTTGCACCGAACGAGGCTATCGGCCGGCGGAGGGATGAAGCAGCAACTTGCGATATAGAGAGCTTGGCAGGCACGGCCTCAGGGTGTCGGAGGTTGGTCTGGATACCCGCCAGATGGGCGGGGCCGTGTGGATAGACGGCTTCGGAACGCCGCAGCCTTACGGCTTAGGGGCGGTCGACGAAAACGAGTCCCTCCGAGTAGTCGCGCGGGCGCGTGACATGGGCATCAATTTCCTTCTCGTAAGCCCCGCCAGCGGCGGCGGTCGCGCCGAACGGCTGATCGGAAAGGCAATCGCCGGCGATCGCGACTATTGGGTGTTGGGAGTCATGGGCGGCCTGACGATCGACGGGACGAAGCTGAAGCGCGATATCTCCCATGAAGCTCTGAGCGCGAGCCTGCGCGCCAGCTTGGACCGTCTCGGAACCTCCGACACCGATCTCTTCATGGTCGAGTCCGTGACCGAAGACGAGTTGCGGGATGGGACGTGTATCGACAGTCTTCGATGGGTCGCCAGGTCCGGCGTCACGGGATTCGTCGGCGTCGACGTCGATATCGCGAGCATCGACATGGAGCTGCTGCTGGGTCTGGATGTCGATGTCGTCCGCGTCCGCTACAACATCTTCGAACCGCTTGCGGGCGAGTTCTTCGCGCGGGCGCGAACCGCGGGACTGGGAATTATCGCCAAAGGCGCGCTCGCCGAGGGCTTCCTTGGAGGGAGGCTTGCCGGTTCGAATCCTTTCCCCGAGGACGACGAACGCAGCCTCATCGACCCCCAGCGGACCGAAGAGCTGATTGCGAAGTCCGCGAGTCTTTCATTCCTCGAAACGGCGCGGCGCTCGCTCGCGCAGTCGTCGCTTCTGTATGTTCTCGCCAATCAGGCGGTCTCGGTCGCCTTGACGGGCGCCGCCAGCGTGGCGGAAATCGAAGAAGACGCGGCGGCGGGATCCATGCCCCGGCTCGACGATGAGGCACTCGACCGCATCGGCCGTCTGCAACGCTCGGATTTCCAGACCTCGTAGATTTCTGTTGGTATTCTGTAAGGAGGACGAGCCAACTTGGGAGTCGGAGCGCGAGAAATGCTGGCGCGGGAACACGCCGAAAGAGCTCAGGAATTCCTGGAAGCGTCAGACCGGGAGTTCGCCGCCGGGGACATACTGCAAGCCCGAGAAGCTCTGGGGCGCGGCGACCCATGCCGTAATGTCGGCAGCTCAGCGGAACGGCAAAAAGCCCGGGTCACATCGCGGGTTGATAGAGGCGGTGGCGCGTCTTGCCGAGGAGCACAACGATGCTTCGCTGGAAGCGGGGTTTGCGGTTGCGGAGTTATTCGATCGAAACTTCTACCATGCTTTTATGGTCGAGGATTTTGAATTAGACAGCCGGCGACCTTTGGTCCACCAGTTCGTCCGGCGGGTACTGGCGCTTAACGGGAACGCCTAGCCTCGCTCGGTATCGGACCGCTCTGGTCGGTACTGGAGCGCATCAGGGAGCGACTCTCGCATATCCATCGTCCTAAACTCAGCCCATCCGAATTGCGGTGTTTTCGGTTCGCTCCCGGGTATCCTGTAATTGAGACGAAACGGCCTTGAAGTCGGAGCGCGATAAATGCTGGCGCGAGAACATGCTCAAAAGGCGCAGGAATTCCTGGAAGCGTCAGATCGGGATTCGCCACCGGGGACATACTGCAAGCCTCCGAGAAGCTCTGGGGCGCGGCGACCCATGCCGTAATGTCGGCAGCTCAGCGGAACGGCAAAAAGCCCGGATCACATCGCGGGTTCATAGAGGCGGTCGCTCGTCTTGCCGAAGAACACAATGATGCTTCGCTGGAAGCAGGGTTTTTAGCCGCAGAGCTCTTCCATCGAAATTTCTACCACGGATTCATGGAAGACTTTGAAATCGACAGCCGGCGACCTTTGGTCGACCGGTTCGTCAGGCGGGTGCTGGCGCTTAACGGGAACGCCTAGCCGCGCTCGGTATCGAACCGCTTTGGTCGGTACTGGAGCGCGTCAGGGAGCGACTCTCGCAGACCCATCGCCACGATCGCCCGCTGCGTCACGTCGTAGACCACGTCCTCGACCGTGGACGGGTATTTGTAGAACGCGGGCATGGGCGGCAGCACGGTTATGCCGAGCTCGCTGAGGGTCAGAAGGTTTCGAAGATGGATGGGGGAGAGCGGCGATTCGCGGGGCACGATCACCAGCGGCGTTCGCTCCTTTATCGCCACGTCGGCCACGCGATGAATCAGGTTCGTCCCTACGCCAGTTGCGATTGACGCCGCCGTCGCCATGCTGCAGGGAACGATGCACGTGGCTCTTACGGGAAACGAACCGCTTGCTATTGGGGCGGCCAGGTCGCCCGGATTGAACGTAATCACGTTTCCGGCGTCGGCCCACTCGTCCACCGCAGTTTCCAGCGGCTCGCCCAGCTCCTCACGCCACATCAGCCGCCCGTAGCGACTACATACGAAGAAGAGCGACACTCCCATCCTCAACAAGGCTTCGGCCAAGCCTTTGGCCAGTATCGCCCCGCTGCCGCCGGTCACCGCAAGGACCACGTTGTCGCCGTCGCTTTTTTCCATCAACCGACGACGTAGGAAAGCGAGACCGCTATTAGTAGCGCCACGGAAACGTACCCATTCATGTTAAAGAAGGCCTTCTGAAGTCTACCCAGATCGGCGGGCGACACCATCGTCGATTCGTAGGCCAGCAACCCGGCGGCGGCGAGAACGCCAATCCAGTACGGCCAGCCCAGCCCGGCGACCAATCCCAACGCCACGAGCAGGAGCACGGCTGCCGCGTGACAGCCGCGCGAGGCCCAGAGCGCCGGCGCGATTCCGAATCGCGCCGGCACGGAACGCAGGCCGTCGCGCCTGTCGACTTCGACGTCCTGGCAGGCGTAGATCAGGTCGAATCCAGCTATCCAAAACAGCATCGCGAGCGAGATCAATGCCACTTCTAAACCGAAGTCGCCGCGGACTCCGATCCAGGCTCCCGCCGGGGCGATGGAGTCCGCCAGACCCAGAATCCAGTGCGTCGACCACGTGAACCGTTTGGTATATGGGTAAACGGTGACAATGAATAGCGCGACCGGCGCCAGGGCCAAGGCGGTCAGATTCAAGCGCCACGCCGCAAGTATCAACACGGCGGCGGCGGCGACGGCGAGGGCCGCCATCTCGCCTTGCCGCATCAGTCCCGCCGGCAGTGCGCGATCGGAAGTGCGTGGATTCCGCGCGTCGAGCTCCGCGTCCACCAGACGGTTGACGGCCATGGCGGCGGTTCGGGCTCCCGCCATAGCCGCTGTGATTAGCAGAAACTTGTCCCAGCCCGGCCAGCCGTCCGCCGCGAGCAACATGCCCATGTATGCAAAGGGCAGGGCGAAGATGGTGTGTTCGAAACGTATCGATTCAAGATAGACCCGGCCTCTGGAAAGGACCACTATCGCGCCCCAGCGGGTTCGCGGCCGGCTAGAATCCGTACTCTTCCCACCGACCGTCGACCAGGTCCTTGATTTCTTGCGTCATCACGATGTCGGGAGGCCATTCGCGGTGGTGCCCTTCCTCGGGCATCTTGATCGTGGCGTCGATGCCGATCTTCCCGCCGTAGTTGGGCTGCGGCGAAGCGTGTTCCAGCGTATCCGCCGGTCCTTTTGCGATCTCCACGTCGCGCGCCGGATCGGTATTGTTGCCGACTCGCCAGAGGACTTCGCGGAGATTTTGAACGTCGACGTTCTCGTCGACGACGATCACGAACTTGGTGAACATAAGCTGCCCCAGCCCCCAAATCGCGTGCATCACCTTGCGGGCCTGACCCGGATAGCGTTTGCGAATCGACGCGATGGCGAAATTGTGGAACACGGAATCGACCGGAAGATGGATGTCCACCAGCTCGGGGATCATAAGCCTTATCAGCGGCAGGAAGAGTCGCTCGGTGGCGCCGCCTATGAAGGCGTCTTCCATCGGCGGCTTGCCCACAATCGTCGAAGCGTAAATCGGATTGCGGCGATGGGTGATGGCCGTCACGTGCAGAACGGGATATTCATCGGCCAGCGAATAGACCCCCGTGTGGTCGCCGAACGGCCCCTCGGTCCTTAGCTCCGAGGGGTCGACGTACCCCTCGATTACGATTTCGGCGTTGGCGGGCGCGAGGACGTCCACAGTCTTGCAACGCACCATCTCCACGGCCTTAT
This sequence comes from Chloroflexota bacterium, assembly GCA_965218195.1. Lineage (GTDB taxonomy): Bacteria > Chloroflexota > UBA11872 > UBA11872 > VXNJ01 > JAPOVO01. The sequence goes on along the minus strand of OZ244593.1, from coordinate 1,531,876 downwards.
CGCGCAAGAATCCCGCGAAAACCATTTCGTCGATTTCCGGGGGGAGCGGCGCCGTGGCCGCGTAAGTGAGCACCGGCTCCGCGCCCACCGCTACCGCGATCTCCATGCGCTTCGCGGCGCGGAGGCTTTCCTTGTAGTGACTCATTCCCCCCTTGTGCAGCTGCCAGTGCATGCCGATGGTTCGCTCGTCGAAGATCTGCAATCTGTACATGCCCACGTTGCGCTTGCCTGTGTTTGGATCGTGCGTGAATACCAGCGGCAAGGTGATGTAGTGGCCGGCGTCCTCGGGCCAGCACTTCATGATCGGAAATTCGTATAGCGACGCCTCGTCAGTCTTAATAACCTCTTGGCACGGTCCTGAGCTCACTTCCTTGGGACCGATCCTGCCGACCTTGATGATTTCACCGAGCGCGCTCAACTTACCGACCAGACCTTTGGGAGGGGGCCCGAGCGCCAGCGACAGAAGCCGGTCGATCCGTCCCTCTAGCTCGTCCCACGCATCCACGCCCAGCGCCCAACCCGTCCGTTCGCGGGAGCCGAAGACGTTGATGACGAGAGGGACGTCGAACCCGCGCACGTTCTCGAAGAGCAGCGCCGGACCTCCGGACTTCATAATCCGGTCGGATATCTCGGTGATCTCCAGGTCGCGGTCGACCGGAGCTGAAATGCGCTTTAGCTGTCCCTTCTTTTCTATGAAGGCGAGAAAATCGCGTAGATCTTTGAATGCCACTATTCAGCCCTCTCTATCACGACTCAGCGCCGGCTATCTCGTCGAATGGAATAGCTTTGAGACTTTCTATTATCCAGTCGGGCTTGCGCTCCGGCGGGGCGCCGGCCGCGTCCTCCCGACCGTCCACGCCCGTCAACACGAGAGCGGTCCTGGCCCCGACGGCCTTCGCGCCGCCCACGTCCGAATACAGGCTGTCGCCGAACACTATCAAGTCACCGGCCTCCGCGTCCTCGAGATCCAGTATGCGATTGAACATGTGAGGTTCGGGCTTGCCCGCCACGAAGTCGGGACCTCTTCCCGCCGCGGCGGACACGGCGCTTACTATGGCTCCCAAACCGGGTACCGTCCCTCCGTCCGACGCGAAGGTGACGTCGTTGTTCACGGCCACGAAGTGAACGTTCGGCCGTTCCAAGACCCTGTGCGCCGCCAGCAGCTTGTGATAGTTGATCGCGTGGTCCAGACCCAGCACGAGCACGTCGACGGGGGCCGTTTCCTCGAAAGAGTAAGCCCGGACGCCGGCGTTCCCGATAACCTCACGCAGCGCCTGACTGCCTATCACCATCGCCGACCTGGGCGGACCGTCGATTCCAGACACAAGACGCCCCGCAGTTTCGACCGCCGAGATGACTTCGCGGGGCGCAACGTCGAGGCCCATCGATTGCAGCTTGAACGACAGCTCGACTGGCGTCTGGCGAGAGTTGTTGGTTATGAAATACGTGGCGTGGCCAAGCGCGCGCGCCGTCGCCACGGCTTCCGCGGCTCCGCCGAGCAGCTCGTCGCCCGCGTAGATGACGCCGTCGAGATCGAACGCGAAGATCATCGGCGCAGGCTCAACTATGCGTCCGCGTAAACGCCGTTGACCACGATCTCGCGCGGCCAGCTTCCCGACAGGACGGCCAGCGCGTTCTTGACCGCGTGATAGCCCATTCGGCCCGCCGACTCGCGCGACACCCCCGCCGCATGTGGACTGGCTATAACGTTGGGCAGTTCGAGTAGCGGCGACCCGACCGGCGGCTCCGGTTCGAATACGTCGAGCCCGGCGCCCGCGATTTGACCGTCTTTCAATGCAGAGTACAGCGCATTCTCGTCGATAAGACCGCCCCGAGCGGTGTTGACGACGTAGGCCGAGGGTTTCATTAGCTCGAGACGCTCCGCGTTGATTATCTCCGTCGTTTCATCCGTCGCCGGCAGATGCAGGGAAATGAAATCGGACCGGCGGCAAAGCTCGTCGATCTCGACCAGCTCGATCCCGCGCGACTCGACGAATTGGCGGTCGGGGTAAGCCTCGTATCCAATAACCTCCATTTCGAATGCCAGCGCGCGGTCGGCCAGCGCCCGGCCGATTCTCCCGAGGCCCGCGATTCCCAGCGTCTTCCCAGCCAGGTCGAAGTTGGGCACCCGTCTCCATTCGCCGCTGACGGCGATTTGATGGTGTGGAAGCATCTGGCGTCCTAGAACGACCATCAGCCCGAAAGCGTACTCGGCCACCGTTGTGTGATTCGAGCCTACCGCGATGACGACGGGAATCCCGTGCTCGGCGGCGGCGGCGGCGTCAACGGCGTCGTAGCCGACGCCCGTGCGCGAAATCACCCGCAGGTCGGGAGAAGCCTCGATGGCTTCCCGGCCAATTTCCACGCCGCCGACGACCAGGGCGTCATGCCCCACGAGCAGCTCGCGGACCTCGCCGGCCACATCTTGACCTCGGCTGACGCCGACGAAATCCGGTCCAATCGTCAGCTCGTGACCGGCGGCATGAATCATCTCAACTATGTCAGTAGTATCGGCGGAGACGGAGCTTGTCAGAGTTAGCACCTTTCCCAAGTGGCATTCTCTCCTTAGGATTCAATTCGTCGAGTGTTCATTTGAGCCAAACGGTCATTGAGAAACTAATGCTTATGAAGCCGCCGCGCAATTCCGGCCCCAGCCCATGCCGCTATGAAACTCGGTAAACGAATGCGGATGATCGCCGTTTCGCTGGCGGCGGAGACAACCGAGGCCGCCCTCCAGGCGTTCGAAAAGGCGGCGGACGAGGTCGATGCAATCGAGCTGCGCCTGGACCTGATGGAGAAATTTGACCTTCGACGGCTTATCGAAGCGCGTCCGTGCCCGGTGATCGTAACCAACCGTCCGATCCGCGAGGGAGGGCGGTTCGCTGGAACCGAGCGGGAAAGGGTTCGTCTCCTCCGCGAGGCCGTCGATCTCGGAGCCGAGTACATCGACATCGAGGAAGACGCGGTCGGGATGCTCGATAATGGGTCGCCGGCTTGTCTTATCGTGTCGAGCCATGATTTCTCGGCTATGCCCCAAGACCTGGACATCGTCCGTCTCCGTCTCGAAGAGCGCGGAGCCGGCGCGATCAAGGTGGCCGGGATGGCGGCGCGCCCCGAGGACGCGCTGACCGCCCTTCGGCTGTATGAGTCCACGTCGCTTCCCGCGATCTCGATCGCAATGGGCGCGCACGGCGTCGCCAGCAGGATTCTGGCGCTGCGGCATTCCAACTGCCTGCTCACCTATTGCGCCCTCGACACGGGCGAGGTCGCGGCTCCCGGTCAGATTTCGGTGGCGGCGATCAGAAACGTATACCGCGCTCAGAGCATCGGCGGCGCTACGAGGGCGATAGGCGTTGTCAGTTGCAGTCCTGTCTCTAACGACTTGATGGCCGACGTAAATGCCGGCCTTCGGGACCAGGGGATCGACGCGGTAGCCGTTCCCCTGCGCATCGCGCGGCCCGATGAGACCCGGCTGCTGACACTCGCCGAAGGCGGCTTCCACGGATTCTGGCTCGTGGACAGCGTGGCGGGCATGGAAAACGCCGCGCTCGACCTCCGCCCCGCCTTCCTCCGGCGAGAGCTTGCCCTGGACTCCAGTCCGCGGCCTGAATCCGCTTCGGACGCGGTGTTCGCGTCATTTTCACGGGGAACGCTGCAAATTACGCCAGTTGCCGCGCTCGACGAGGCGCTGTCCGCGGCCGCTCTCCACCTTGGCTGACCCCACCGTCCTTCCGAGCCGCCATTCCGTCACTCCGAATAAGGGCGGTTCGCGAACCGTCCCTACGAATAATGGCCGAGGCGATTGGTGGGTTCCCGCTTCAGCGGGAACGACAAAATGACGGTAGAGCGCGGGAAATGCCTCCGCAAGCCGCCCGTCGAGCAGCGAGCCCCGGCGCTAGGAGGACTCCGCTTCGCGCCGGGCGCGGTCGAGGGACTGGAAGCAGCGCTCGGCCGTGGCCCAAGGGTCGTAGCCGGCCAGCGTCGATAGCTGCTGGCTGACCTCAACGTAAACCGGGACTTTCAGACCCGCGCCCGATACGGCCTTCATGTACGCGGTGAGGTCCATGTCGCCGTCGCCCGGCAGCTGATAGCGGACGTTGCCGTTCTCCATGTACCCGTCCTTGACGTGGGTATGGACGGCGTAGGGAACGCACACGTCAACGCTGTGCTGTAGGTCGATCCCCTGGCAGACGAAGTGGCTTATGTCGAAGTTGAGCTTCAGGTGGTCGTGGCGAGTCTGCTCCATCAGCCACTCGGCCTTTTCGGGCGTATCGAATTCGCCGCCGGCGTGAGGCTCCGCAGCGAGGATGACGTTGTAACTTCGGGCGAGGTCGGCGACCTCAAGAAACGCGTCGCGAATCGCCCACTTTCCGTCGTCCCAGGGCGGTTCGGGATGACCGAGCGTGGTGGTGACCACGGCGGGCTGATCGTTGAAGTTGAGGTCGACGGCCATCCTGAACGTTTGGTCCGCGCGCTCGTGCATGGAAGACCGATCACCCGCTTCGGCGCAGATGGGCAGGTCGTCCATCAGAGGCGGCGGGGGGAAACCCAACTCTTGAAATACTGAGACGAGCCGCCGCCGCGAGGCCTCGCCGAACCGATCGGCCGACGTGGACCAGCCGGACCGCACGCAAATCTCCATGGCCGCATAGCCGAGATCGCGAACCCTGGGCAGGGCCGCGAAGACATCAAGCCCCTTCATGCCGTAAGTGCTGTATCCGAGCGTAATCACGAGTCAATTCTAGTCGCATCGCGGCCGGACGGGCGCGCTTTGCGGGACGTTGGACCGCTCATGGAAGTTTCTATCCGTATATGCTCAGCACGGGCGACGGTTTCGGATGAGACCAGGAGGCCGGGAACTTACCGGGGAGGTTTTTGACGTGGCATTGCGAATGGCGCTCGTCGGCTGCGGCGGCATGGGGCTTCGGCACGTTCACGGAATAGCGGAGACTGCGAATACGTTCGGATCGCTTGAGCTGGTTGCGGTCTGCGACCGTCACCACGCGGCCGCCGCTCACGTTGCCAGGGAGGCTAAAGACCTGTTTGGCCGGGAGCCGGTCGTTTACACCGACTTTCGCGAAATGCTCGACGACGGGGCGGGCATCGACGTTTTGGACATCACCACCGACACTCGAATGCACCACGAGTTTGCGGTGGGCGCGCTCGACGCGGGAATCCACGTCTGCGTCGAGAAGCCTATGGGCCTGACTATCAAGGCCTGCACGCTCATGGCGGACGCCGCCGCCCGCTCCGGCAAAACACTCGCGATTGCCGAGAACTACCGCCGCGATCCTATGAACCGGCTCGCCAAGGCGCTGATGGACGCGGGAGCAATAGGCACTCCGTATTTTCTCGTCGATATGGGAATCGGCGGCGGGGACGACCTGATGCACGATACGGGCTGGCGCGCGCACAAGCACCGCGCGGGGAGCGTGATTCTGGAACGCGGCGTGCACAACAGCGATCTTGTCCATTACTTCATGGGCGACGTGGAAACGGTCTATGCGGCGACGGACGTCTTTCAGCCGGTGAGACGCCGGGGCACGCGGCCTGAAAGCATGAAGCGGTTCTACGATCATCGCGTCGAAGACGAGTTCGTCGGCATGGACAAGGTGGTCACCGACGCCGAGGACACCGCGTTTGCCGTGCTCAGATTTACCTCGGGCGCGTCGGGCCAGATGTCGATGAGCATCGCGTCGCACGGCCATTCGATAGACACGTCCACCGTGCACGGGAGCGAGGGCGCCATAGCGCTTCCACCGAGCCGCAGCGGCATCGGGCCGAAGATAATGCTGCCGGGCCGCGAGCGCGCGATCGAGGGAGCCGGCTTGCTCGAGATGGCGCCCGATTGGGAGATGGACGACATCACCGCGCGGCTCTGGCCGGGGCCGCGGCGCATAGCGTCGTACGACATGGAGTTTCCCGAAATCGACCGTAAGACGATTGCCGTCGAGCTGCAAGACTTCGTGCGCGCCGTCGAATCAGGCGAGCCGCCCGAAGTCGGCGCCGAAATGGGTATGAAAGCCCTGGCGCTTTCGTACGCCATACTGGAGTCTGGAATGCTCGGCGCGCCAGTGACCATCGCCGGCTTGTTGAACGGCTCGGTCAGCGGCTACCAGGCTGAGAGCAACGCCGCAATCGGGCTATAAAAGCGCAAGTGGCAGAGCGGCTCGAAATCTATCTCCCGGGTTCGGCGATGGGGCAACAAAAAGGGGCGAGGCGTCCTCAATGTCCTCCCGAGGTCCGCCGAGGAACCTCTCGCTGATTTGCGCCCCCAACGTCATCCCGAGCGAAGCGAAGGATCTCTCGATGCGTTGCCGAGGGCGAGATTCTTCGCTGGCGCTCAGAATGACGGTAATGACACAAGCGTTAGCGAGCTCCTACCGTCGGTTTAGAACCGCCGCTTCCCGGTTATTCGGCCCGCACAGGTTATTCCGGCGCAGCACTGTCCCGCGCCTCCCGTCGCAGCAGGGCGGGAACAGTGCGTACGCCGAACTGACGCCTAAAACTGTGCTACGCTGCCTATAGGCCAAAATGAGGAATGCGCCGTCATAACTATCCAAACTTTCGACACGCTCAAAGCCGCCAAGACGCTCAGTGACGCGGGAGTTGAGCAAGCTCACGCCGAGGCTATGACAGCGACGATCGGCGAATCCGCCGATCGCGAGCTTGCAACCAAGGCCGACTTGGAAAAACATCAGGCAATGACGACGGCCGCTATCGCGAACCTAGAAGTCAGACTGCTGCGCCACACGTGGGGCCTGGGTGTGAGCCTCTTCCTGACTAACATCGCCATCGCCGGGCTGATCGTCGTCCTGATAAAGCTCATACCCTGAGACATCCCCCAGGTTCGGGCTTTCCCGCGGCGGTCTAGGCGTGAAAGTAGTCGCGCTGGAAGCTGTTAAGCACCTCGACGCCGTCTTCGGTTACGTGACACAGGTCGGCTATGGGATTTACGAGGATGTTGGCGCCGGGGACCCCGAGGCACGTGTGCAATACGAACACATTTCCCGGCTGTAGAACTCTGTCGCTGCCTTCCATGAGGAACGGTTCCTCAGAGTAGTCGAGTCCCTGGCCGTGGCCAATACGCCCGCCCTGAATCTCATATCCGAGTCTTTCCGCGGCCCGGCTGGACATGTCGAGCATGTCCGATATCACGAGTCCCGGTCGAATCGCCGCAAGGACCTCGTCCTGGACCGCCATGTTCGCGTCGCAGATCGCCCGCGCCGAGTTCTCGAAGTTCGGGCCGATGGTCCCGCTGCGGTCAGACTGAATCCAGTAGCCCTTGTAAACGACGTACGCGTTCACGTTGATGTAGTCGCCTGCGCGCAACGGCTGATCGAGAGGTTTGATCGAAAGGTGCCCATTCTCCAGCTGGCCGTTCGGCGCCCAGTGGATGCAGTGGTAGACCATGTCGCCGCCGTCGGCGCGGGCGGACCGGTCGAGCTCCGCCATTAGCTCGTACGCGAGCATCCCCTCTTCCAGAACGTCGACCATGGTCTCGTAGGCCCGATCCGAAATCGAAGCGACCTTTCGCAGCAGACTTATCTCGCCCGAAGTCTTGACCGACCGCAGCTCGGCAACTACGTCGATCGTGTCGGCGACACCCTCCGGAATCGACGTTTCGATGTCCCGATAGAGGGCCGCCGACATCGCTTCCATGCCGGAGACGGCGACCGGCCGCCCCGCCGATCCGGTTGCCTTCAGAATCTGGTATGCCTCTTGGCCGAACGTATTGATCGACCGAGCGCCGCCGCGCGAAGCTTCGCCGGTGTAGGCGGCCGAGATCGCCCTGGGGTCGGGCGAGGCCACCATGCGGATGTCCTCCATCCAGGAAACCGGCTCGATTTGATCCAGCATGTAATCCAAACCGGCGATGAGGAAGGCCGCCTCGCCGTTTCTGGGAACGAGCACCATGGTGTCCGTCACTCTGTCGAGGCTGACCCAATTGGTCAGATAGCCGACGTGCCCGGTCTGGCTCCACTGGTGAACCGGCGGTTGCGAGTAGACCACCACGCCGGATAGATCGTTCTCGACGCAAAACTGGCGGACCCGCTCGATGCGATTGGAAAACTCCGATTTGGGAATCTCGTGCCGGGTCTTGTCCCACATGGGCATGACAGCCGCGATCGCCATTTGCCTCACCTTCCTCCCGTTAAACGCCGTGCAACGTTAAGCGGCGAACTGAGAATAAAGCATATCGACACGAGTGGACTGTGATCGTCGGTTACGGATGCTCGGCGCACACCAACGCCCGCACCGTCCAGCACGTTCTCTATCGCGGGTCAACGCGAACGCGGGATACCCACCCGTCAGAGTTGTGAGCGGGATCTATGACGACGAGTTACACAGCGTGAGAGTTGCGGCTATGAGAAGAGTAGGGATCAACGCGACCAGCATGATCGCCACAATCAGGTCCATTGCTAGAACTGGCCAGCGCCAGTCCGACATCAAGAGGTCCCATATCGCCCGGAACTTGCTCCTTGTTGGCTCGGGAGCGCCATAGGCTACAAATTCCAGATCCTGATCAGGCCACGTAAGCGCGCCGTTCACCCAGAGCCGTCCGTATTCGTAGCGGTCCGTCTGAGTTGCTCCAAGTTTGAGTTCGGCATCACGCCCAATATCAGCCGCCACCCATACAGCAACTTTGGCGCCCTCAGGCTTGGCGAGTTGTGGGAAAAGCTTTATGTCTCTCCAAACGGGGCGGTTTTCCACAGGAACCTCGACAAATCCCTCCGCGACTATGGCTTCACTACCCGCTTCCGTCACGCGAACCGCCACGATTCCTTTCCCGGGGGGCTGGCTGGCAAGGCGAAGGCGGAAGCTTCCCAGGGGATAAGCGGGCATGCGAAATTCCTGAATAACCGCCTCCTTATCTCGGAGGGTAAGTTCGAAGGTGTCGATATGATCAGCCCGCGCGTCAACCACCGGCACGCGGAACAAGAAAGCGACGCTAAGGCTTCCCAGAATTGCTACGACGGTCATAGCGCCTGCTGCTGGCAGAAATGAACGCTGGCCGCGAAAGGGACTGGATGTTAATCGTGGCCACACTCGGCTCCGGAGAGCGACGACCGCTCCCAGCCCTATGAGCAGGGTACCGCTGAATTCCAATGTTTCCTCGGTCACGATCGCCAGCGTGTCAGCCTTACCCAAGAAGAATAGCGGGTAACTAACTTCGTGCACGGTGGCGAGCAGCCAAGCCACGATGCCGAGGATAAACGGGGCGCGGATTTGGGCGGGCAAACCTTTGAATACAAATCCCCCGAACGCGAAAACAAAGATAATGATCAGCGGGCTCAGTAGCAGAACCCAGATAGATGTACCTAAGGCGTCAACCAGTTCGGGGCCGAATACGGAACGCTCCAAGGCAGTCAGGCCCGTAGCATGGAAATCGGACACTTCCTCGAAAGCCACATAAGCTGCGGTGAGGGCCGTGGCAGTCCAGCCGCCGATGGCGATTCGACCGGCCGCTTTGCGATGTGCAACGACGGCGTTCACCAGCGCAAGTATCGCCAAGGTCGACAGAGCCGTAGCGGCGACGATATTCGCGAAGGTCTCTTCATGCTCAGGGTTCAAATGCAGAGGTAGAGCTTCGGATGAAAGAACCGCGGGAAATCCCAAAGCCAGCAATTGCGGTATCACGTATCCGCCCCACCAGAACACCACCGCTCCGAGGAGCAACAATCCACCGGCTCGTTCCGCCAGCCGCAAGGCCTGCCTGCCCATCAGGCGTCTACGAACGCCCGCACAACGCAAGAGTAAAAAATCGCTGAATCTGAATATCGACGATAGATAGCCAGAGCAGTGAAAGGCAACCATGCGGCGCCGCGCGGCACGCAGGATGGCTGACCCGTAACCGCTGCTTTCGTCATACCGCGCTTCCTCGTAGACAGGCTCGGGCACTTGACGCTGGCGTGATCGGACGTGTCGGAATACCAGCACGAAAGCGGCTCGAAAACGGCAACGCTAACCATAGCGAAGTCGCTCTTCCGCGACGGCAGCTCGCGCGATTCGTCCGAGCACCCACTTGTACACAACCGGCAGCAACAGCCGGAAGGCGGGTCGAAGCAGAGCGGGGATATTGACGAATTGGTGGCAGGAAATGAGCGTATCGCCGCTATCGCTGGGGTCAACGATGAACAATCCGAGCTGGTCCCGGACGATCCACATATCGAGGGTTCGGTAACCAAGAATACGGGGCGGATCCCAAACCTCGACCCGCTCGCGCACGGCAACATTCCTAAATACATAAAACTTGCGGATCGCTCCCGGCCTGATCGATGCGTCGGCATCGCCCGACTCGGAGCAGTAAGCCGCTCGCCGGGCAAAGATCACCCACCTGGGAATCAAGTCCGGATCAACGATTGTCCGCCAGACGGTTTCGGGCGCAACGCGGCAGGTTATCGAGACGCCGGCGAACTGGGGCGCGGAGGTGAAGCTATCCACGTTGACGCCCGCAACTATTCTCGCGGGCGGAGGGTCTGCGCTCACAGTCAGCCCGGCGCGGAAAGGCGGCGCCCGCTACCAGCCGATGGCGTAGCCGATCGTCCCTTTCGGCGCGACGCCGCCGGAGATAAGGCCCCGTTCAGGCTCGTAGCGTATGCCCATCGTCTTGCCGTTGACCCAGCCCTCCAGCTCAAGCACCTCATGGCCTCGGCTTCGCAACCCGGCGATTACAGACTCGGAAATCCGATTCTCTATCGCCACCCGGCCCGGATACGCCGCTCGGGGGTAGAAGGAGCTTGGAAAATGCACCGAGTGGACGCTGGGCGCATCGAGGGCTTCTTGAAGATTCATCCCGAAGTCCACGTAGTTCAGAAAGAACTGGAGCGTCCACTGGTCTTGAGCGTCCCCTCCGGGGGTCCCGAAGACCATGAACGGGTCGCCGTCTCGCGTCACGAGCGACGGGGTCAGGGTCGCTCGTGGACGCTTGCGCGGTTCGAGGGCGTTGGGACGTTCGGGGTTAAGGTAAAACATCTGTCCGCGAGTCCCCAGCGGGAATCCAAGCCCCTTGACTACCGGCGACGTGCCGAGCCAGCCGCCGCTCGGCGTTGCGGCCACCATGTTGCCCTCGCGGTCGACCGCGTCGAGATGCGTGGTATCGCCAACGTGGGCGTGGCCCAGCCCAAGATCGCGCACCGGGCGGGCGCCTACGCTCAGCGCACGCCTGTTGTCTTCGGCGACATCGACCGCCGCGTAGGCCGGAAATCCCGCCCCCGCGTCGCCGGGTCTCATTTCCAGGGACGCCGTCTGGTCGATCATCGCGCGCCGCGCATCGTTGTATTCGCGGGATAGCAACCGGTCTGGCGGCGGGCCGTCGAAATCGGGATCGCCGTAATAGGCCTCGCGGTCGGCGAAAGCGAGCTTGGTGCATTCGATCAAAGTGTGGAGGTAGTCAGCCGAATTGTGTCCGAGCGCCCGCAAGTCGAACCCTTCCAGAAGAGCGAGCTGCTGGAGAAATACCGGCCCCTGGGTCCAGGAGGAGCATTTATAAACGTCGAGGCCTCGGTAGTTGAAGCCAAGCGGATCTTCGATCCGCGCCGACCATTCCGCAAAATCTGCGGTGGAAAGCAGCCCCGTATGACTGGCGCCGCTGGCGTCTTCGACCGGATTGCCGCGAATGAATTCGACGATGCGTTCCGCAATTTCTCCTTTGTAGAAAACATCGCGAGCCGCTTTTATGCCTGCGAGCCGGTCAGCCCCGCCCGCCCGCTTTTCGGCGTCCGCCATCATCCTCAGCATCTTCGCGAAGTCGGGATTTCGAATCACTTCGCCTACGTCGGGCGCCCGTCCGTTTGGACAATAGATTTCAGCGGTGGTGGGGTAGCGATCCCGATATCGGGCTGCATTAGCAACGAGGCTTGTTTGCAGGCTCTCGTACATCGGATATCCATTTTCGGCAAGCTCGATGGCCGGCTCGAGGATTTCGCCAAACGTCAGGGTCCCAAAGCGAGCAAGGGCCGCGGCCCACGTATCGACTACGGCCGGCACGCACGCGGGCAGATAGCCGTCTCCGGGTATCAGATCGATCCCGTTCTCACGGCACCAATCCGTCGTGAAGGCCTGGGGCGACCAGCCCATCCCGCTGACGGCGAATGGCCGCCTTTCGCTGGCGGAGTAGATAAGCACCGGCGCCTCGCCGCCTATTCCGTTGCTCTGGGGCTCCAGGAGGTTCAGGCAAAAGCACATGGCCGCGGCGGCGTCGATCGCGTTTCCGCCGCGCTCCATGATTCGGAAGCCCGCCGCGCTGGCCAGATAGTGCCCGGAGGTGACGACGCCGCGAGTGCCCATCACCACGGGGCGGGTAGTAAATGTCGCCATGTCGAAGCCTCCGATCAGCTTGCCGTTTGGTTCACAAACGGCCGTTCGAGGAAGAACCCTGCGGGAAGCGCCGCAAGGACAACTTCTTACCTTGTATCAGGCGTGTTAACAGGTCCGCCCCCGAACAACCGCTAATGGCGTTAGCCATCCATGCAACTGAACGGGACGCCACTGGGGAGAAATCTCGCAGGCAGCAAACTGGTCTAGCTCAACACGTGCCAATCAGCATAGTAGCCGCTGCTATAAGGCGGGAGATCGATATTAGGACTCAGGTAGTGCCAGGCGGTGCTATAGCGGCTTCTGCCCGTCGATCCGCCCGATTCGTTGTCGTTAGTCCCGTGCAGCAAGTTGGCCGAGAACAGAACGACCGTTCCTCCCGGACAAACAACGTCTACAGCCTTCGATTCGTCGATTTCGGTCCTGAAGCCTTTGGCGTCTATGTCGTCCGGACGCTCGTGTTCGGCGATCCCCTGCCTGTGACTGCCTGGAATGACCCGCAGGCATCCGTTCGACTGATCGGAGTCCTCCAGATAGATACCGCAACTGACGATCTGGTCCGATTCGCTCTCGAAGTAGAAATTGTCCTGGTGCCAGTGGACCGACGTGCCTCCAGCGGCGAGCTTGGGGAAGAACTTGCTGCCGAAAAGGGCCATTTCCGGTCCGATCAGGCTTTCGACGCGGGAAGTGATCTCCGGTTCCTGGGCCATGTGGAGCGCCCGAAAATCGACCACGCAGACTCCCTGAACCTTGTGCAGGACCCCGGCCAGCGGCTTCCCCTCGGAGTCCCGTTCCAACGTCCAGGTCGGCGGAGAGTCCGTGGAAAGTGATTTGGCCCTTTCGACCATTTCCTCAAAAACAGAGAAGTATTTTTGCCGCTTCGGCTCTCCGAGGAGAGCGGGGAAGACCAGGTAGCCGTCACGATTGAATTGTTCGAGTTCTGCGGTCGTCAGCATCGCCTTGCCCTTCGGCTATCGCCAGTTCCAGTTCGACGATTTTATACGAACGGAATGGAGTTTCGACAAGGACGGAGTTGAGCCGGGAACAGTTGACGGCGGCGTGCGGCCGGCGAGTCAAACCGCCGAGGAGTCAGCGAGTCCTAAATGATGGCAACTGACAACTTTTCGACTTGACGAGTGCTGGCAAAACGCTATCGAATGACATCCGTAAACGAACGTATGATATCTTTTTACTTCGGATTTATAGCGCAAAGTACCCCTACGGCGTAGCAGGCGCCTGCCCGAATAGACGGAGCGATAGCGGGAGGTCCAGGATAAAGTGCGAAGTGGGAACGCAGCTATCGAATGTTGTAAGCAGGAGCGGAAGCTGCTAGATGGCTACTACTACGTCCATTGAACAACCGATTACCCGAATGGAACTCCGCGAGGAGTTTGATCGGTTTCGGGATGATCTCAAAACCCATTACGCCACCAAAGCCGATATTTCCCGCATGGAAACGCGGATACTCCGATGGATGTTGGGAATGGTGGCTGGCGTGGTCGGCGCTTTGATCGTAACCGTGGGGACCCTGGTTGTGACGTTGCTCCGAGTATTGGGGGGCTAGTCAGTCATGGGGACAAAACCGAAGAAGCCGAAACCGTCTCCGCCAGTCCCGACGGGTCTCCCCGACACGTTCGAGTACGAGCCAAAGGCCATATAACCAACACCCTTAGCTAACGGGCGCCGGCTCCCCCCGGCGATAGCGTCTAGAAGAGCTTTCCCCTCCGACTCAGCGGCATATCGTAGAAGGCCAGCCGCGTGACGTAGTCGGCCGTTGCGGCATTTTCAGCGGTCTTGTACTCGTTGATGATCGCAGTGCAGCTCTCATCGCTGGGGTTGTCGCCAGCCTTGTGCACGACCATCACGTGAATGAACGCCACCGATCCCGCCTTCGCCACCAGCTCCACTGGCTCCATATCCGACGGAATCTGGTCTTCACTGATCTTGCCGCCGCTAGCCTTGTTATGCGTCCACTCGCCCGACTTGTGGCTGCCGGGAAGTACCCAGGTTGCGCCGGCGCCGGGCTTCGTTTCGTTGACGTAGAAAATCGACGCGGCCAGCTCCGGCCTGTCGTGCCGCTCGTAAGGCCAGTCCTGATGCCAGCCCTGCGAATTGACGTAGCCGGGCGGCTTTATTCGAAGCTTGCCGTTGTGGAAGTTGACGTTGGGTCCCAGAATGTCGACCATCACGTTGACGATTCGCGGGTCCCGAATGTTGTTGAACCAGTCGTCGCCGGCGAGCGGGCTGTCCATTACGAGGTCAATGAAATTCGGATTGTCCGGATGGGGCTTGCGTCCTGTCTCCCCGGCGTCGGCGAACGTCCCGACTCTCAATCGCGGATGCGCCGAGTGCGGATCGCGAAGCACTCCGGCTGTGAGACTCTGAAAACGCGATACGTCGTCCGGATCGAATAGGTCCTCGATAACCAGATATCCGTTTTCGTCGTAGAACTGCTTTTGTTCCGGACTCAGGGTCACAAGGTGTTCGGGTCTGTTAGGTGCAAATACCGCCACTTCTAATACCTCGATTTCTGAAGACTTTTCCCGGTAACCAACCGCAAATGCAAATAAATACGCGGTCTCGCGCTCGGCCGCCTACCTGCCAGCTATGCCGCTCATCACGAAGCCGCGCAGGAAGTATTTTTGCATGAAGAAGAAGACTAGCAAAACGGGGACCGTCATCGTGGCGGACGCCGCCATCAGAAGGTGGTGTTCGTTAACGAACTCCCCTTGAAAACTCTGCAAACCGAGGGCGAGCGTCTGGTTTTGCCGCGAAGCCAGGTAGATTAGCGGGCCCAGAAAGTCGTTCCAGTGGTTTATAAACGAGAAGATGGTCACCGTAGCGAGAACGGGACCGCTCAAGGGCAGCGTTATCTGCCAGTAGCTGCGGAAGAAGCCGGCGCCATCGATTCGTGCCGCTTCGTCAAGCTCACGCGGAATGGTCGTGAAGAACTGCCGCATGAGAAAGATATAGAAAGCCCCGCCGCCCAGCCAATGGGGCACGATCAGCGGCATGAGCGTGTCGGTCCAGTTGCCGGCCGATGACGGCCCCGGAACCCTGGCAAACATCAGGAATTGCGGAATCATCGTGACGATAAACGGAAGCATCAAGGTGGACAGTGTGATGGTAAAGAGCACCTGTCTGCCAGGGAAGCGCAGACGAGCGAAGGCGTAAGCGGCCATCGAACCGGTGAGGACCGTCCCCGCCGTCGCCGTCACCACGATGATCACGGTATTGCGCGTCCAAAGTCCAAACGGCCGCCTTGTAAGAGCCTCCGCGTAGTTTTCGAATTGTGGATCCGTCGGAATGAGACTTGCAAAAAACTCTCCGAATCCGCGCGGCGTGGAAAGAACAAGCTGCTGCGTCTTCAACGACGCCGCGAACAGCCAGAGCAACGGCATAATCAAAAGCAGCGAAACGGCGATCATTGCGGCGTAGGCCAGAACCTTGCCCCCGACCCGCTTTGCTCGCACTCCGACTGGCACAACGCGAATCGATGCGCCCGGCGTCTGCGCGTCCAGTGTTATCGAAGGGTCCGCCACGCCGTCAGCCTACTCTTCCGCCTTGGCCTCGTAGAAAACCCACCGCCGCGCGCCAAAGAACTGCAAGCCGGTGAAGAAGAGGATTATCACGAACAGCACCCAGGCCATCGCCGACGCGTACCCAAATTTCAGGTATTGGAACGCGTTGCGGTAGAGCTGGAGAACGAAGAACAGCGTCTGATTCGCGGGACCGCCGTTGGTCATTATGTAGGCCGCCGTGAATATCTGGAACGAGGCGATTACGCCTATTACCAGGTTGAAGAACATCACCGGACTTATCAGCGGCAAAGTGACATTCCTGAATCGCCCCCATCGTCCGGCTCCGTCGATGCTGGACGCTTCGTAGAGCTGCTGCGGCACGCCCTGCAATCCGGCGATGAATATCACCATTTGACCGCCCACGCTCCACATCGACATGAGTATGAACGACGGTTTTGCCAGGGTCTGGTCGAATATCCACCTTTGCGGCGGTATGCCGACCAGCTCGAGCACGGTATTCGCCATGCCGAACTCCGGATGGTAAATCAGGATCCAGAGTATGGCCGCCGCAACCGCCGGCGTGACCGACGGCACGTACCATGCCGTCCGAAAGTACCTGATGCCGCGCAGCTTACTGGTTAGAGGCAGGGCCAGCAGCAGCGCCACGGCGGTATGCAGCGGAACCCCTATGAACGTGTAGTACGCGGTGTTGCCCATTGTTATCGGGAAGTAACGGTCGTTGGTGAACATCTTCGCGTAGTTGTCCGCGCCGACGTACTTGATCTCGGTCAGCAGGTCCCACTCGGTGAACGACAGCACCAGCGACGCGCCGACAGGATAGGCCGCGAATATCAGCAGGCCCAGTATCCAGGGCGTGACGAACAGATAGGCGGCTACGGCCTCGCGGTGCTTGATCGACAGGGTCGGCAACGCGAAGCGCCTTGACTCGTTGGCGACGGCCACTCTAGGCGTATCCAATCATGGGCTTGGTCAGATCCGCGCCGGTCGTTGGAAACCGATGCTAGGCATCCAAACGCCGACTGGGGGCGCGACTTGCGCCCCCAGCGGCGACTGCATTGCTATCCGCGCATCGGAGCGAGAATGTCGTCGACGACGGGCTTGATCTCGTCGAGCTTCTCCTTCGCCGGCGCGCCGTCCCGAATCTCCTCCATCACCGGGTTGACCGCGTCCAGGGTCTCCTGGTGGTACTCGTTGACGTCGAAGACGCGGCCGGTCTCGATGACCTCTTCCACAACCTCGGCGTGGTCGACGCCGAAGTCGGCCTTGTTCACGCGGGTCATCTCCGCCAGGTTGGATTTCCGCAGAACGATACCCATTCCAAACCGGATCTGGTCAACGTCACCGGCCTGCGACGCCTGGAGGGCGATGTAGCCGATGGACTCGTCGGGGTACTTGGTGGACGAAGACACGCCGAGCGAGTTGGTGTGCAGGATCGTGACCCTGTTGACCGGTCCCGCGGGCGGATACACGATGTCGATAGGTTGGCCCTCGTGGGCGCTGAAGTTGAACCACGTGTAGATCATGCCCAGCCGGCCGTTGTTCAGATCGGATCGGGCGCCACCGATCAGATCGGCTGCAGTGGCCGTGACCTTGTGGACGTTGAAAGAGTCGGCGATCCACTGCACTGCTTCGGCCGAGGCCGGCTCGTTCATTACGAACTCGTCCAGCGTCGGCTGCTTGAGCGCCTCGCCGCCGTTCTGCCATGCCCACTGGTGACCCGACCGGAACCGCAAACCGGGGTCGCCCTGACCCAAGCGCTCGGCCTTGCCGTCCGAATCGCGCTTGGTGAGCTTCTGGAGCATCTCCAGGTTGGACTCCCAGTTCCACTCGCCCTTGGCGTCCAGGTCGTTGGGACTCTCGGTGATGCCGGCATCTTCCATGACCTGTTTGTTGTAGATGATTCCCCAGGAGCTGGAGATGTGCGGCAGCCCGTAGAGCTTTCCATCGACGGTGCTGAGCTTCAGCGAGACGGGCAGAAAATCGCCGATGTCAAATTCCTGGTTCGTTTTCACCCACTCGTCCAGCGATAGGGCCCCGCCACGCTTGACGTACTTGGGATAGAAGACGTTGCTGTGCGCAAAGGCGTCGGGCGCGGTGCCGGCGGCCGCCTGCGTCAGCAGCTTGGTGTGGAACTCCGACCACGGCCAGTTGCGGTACTCGACCGTGATGTGCGGGTGCTGGGCCTGATACAGATCAATGTACTTCTGCTCATAAAGACCAAAGCCGCCCCGCTCGAGCGCCCACCAGGTTGCGAAGACCAGAGTTAGCGCCTGCGGCTTGGCCATCATGGCCTCTACCGTGACGATCTTCTCGACGACCTTCTCCTGGACGACGACCCTCTCGACTTCGACCTCTTTGGTTACGACCTTTTCGACCTCGACCGCAACCTCTTCCCTGACGATCCTGGTTACGACCTTCTCGACCGGAACCTCTTTGACCACTTCCTGGATCTTGGTTTCGGTGACGACCTGCGTTTCGCCGCAGCCCGCGAGCACCGCCACTCCCGTCAAGCCAACGCCGCCCGCCACAGCGGCATTGATAAACCGGCGCCGGCTCAGTCCCTTGAATTTCATGCTAGACATTCGGCTAATTCTCCCCAATTCTCATTGTTGCCAAATTGGCAAACTACCAACCTGTAACCTTTAGCTTTACCTGATCGCGTCGACTCGGGATTTCCCGAGATTTGGCTTTCCTCCCCCTTTTCGTTGACGACGGTACGTATATTCGAGGATTCTAACTCAACACCCTTAATGTTTGGGAATCTTGAATCCCATCATTTCGAGTTACAGCTAACAATCCCGGTCTCGGCCGCAGTTGGCCGTCCGCCCTTCGACATGCTCAGGGCGAGCGGAAGCCAAAAGACGCGGAGCAACGTTTCTCAACGCCCGTTGACCCCACACCTCCACCGTCATTCCCGCGAAAGCGGGAATCCAGCCCCTATGCCGTCCACTCCAGCGCCCCCAGCCCCTGGATGCCCGATCAAGTCGGGCATGACGAGTAAGTCCTGGGGGCGGTTCGCGAACCGCCCCTACTCGGAGTAACAAGAGTGGCGGACCGGAATGACAGAGGTGGCGGCTCCGCGTACGTCCGTGCATGGTGAGCCTGTCGAACCACGTACGGAGCATCCCGTCATTCCCGCGAAAGCGGGAATCCAGACAGCCCCGTCCCGTTCGTGGTGAGCCTGTCGAACCATGAACGTTCCTCAAACACAGCGCCCACCCTTCGACAAGCTCAACCCGAACGGTTGCCCTCGCGGAACGAAGGAGGCGGCCCGCCGACATCATGAATCGGAGTTTCGCTGGCCGAGGCCTTACGCCATAGTCGCCAGGTGATCGCGCGTTACTTCATAGAGCAGCGGCTCACCGCGCACAAACCGCTCGAGCTCGTCCACCGCCGAGCCGATCAATCTGGTCCTGGCTTCCGCGCTGTTTCCGGCAAGGTGGGGAGTCAGCGCAGTGCGCTCGAGGCTGCGAAACGGGCTGTCGTCGGGCAGCGGCTCTTCGTCAAATACGTCCAGCGCGGCGTCGAAGCGTTCCTTTTTCAGCTCTTCGATCAATGCCGCGGAATCCACCAGCCAGGCTCTGGCGTTATTGACGAATACGGCGTCGTCCTTGATCGACCTCAGGAGCGGTCCATCGATCATCTCCCTGGTCTCGGGGAGTATGGGAGCGTGCAGGCTTATCACGTCGGAGGTGCTCATAAGCTCCGGCAGATCGACCCTGCGAACGCCGAGCTCGTCCGCGGCTTCCTCCGTCAAATAAGGATCGTAGACCAGCGTCTCGACCCGGAAGGGCCGCAAGAGCGGCAGCAGACTGCGTCCTACCATGCTGGCTCCTACGATTCCATAACGCTTGCCATAAAGCTCGCGGCTGGGCCTCATACCTTTGAGCCAGGCGTTTTCCTTCCAGCCGCCCTTCCGCATGACAGCGGCGTACTCCGGTCCGCGCCGCAACAGTCCCAGCACCGTGGCGAGCGTGAACTCGGCAACCGCCTCGGCTATGACCTGAGCGGCGTGCGTGACCCGTATGCCCCTTTCGAACACCACGGGCGGCGCCATGCCGCGAATGCTTCCCGCCGAATAGCAGATGATCTTGAGGTTCGGCGCCGCGTCGAGAACCTGCTCGTCGTACGTGCAGCTCCCCCAGCCGTTTATAACGGCTTCCGACTCTCCTATGCGCTGAATGACGTCCGACTGGCGCCAGGGTTCGCCGGACTCGTTGAATACGACGTTCCCCGCCAGATTGTGCAGCTTGGCCCGCGAAGCTTCGGTGGTCAGCTCCTGATAGAGCGGACGCTGCACGGTGACCAGCACGTTGGAACCGGACATCATGGATTCTCCCTTTCGCGGAAATGATGGCCGCCGCGCCCTTCACGCCCGAGCCACAATTTGGCCTCTTTGCAAGGAATGGGCCCTTCGTCTAACGCGGGATCAACCTCGCGCCGCCCCGGCAATTTGGCCTGTTTACGAGGCCTAATCCACATACGAATGACCAGAAATACCGGCTCGGTCGATCAGAGCAACGACTCAGGAATTACGTAGCGGATTACGGCCTTTTCACCGAGGTCCTCGATGGCCTCCGTGCGCTGGATCATGGTGTCCGTCTGCGAAATCGCGAGAATGCTCGCCGGCTCCAGACCGCACGGTTCGATGTGCCAAGTCTCCCGGCGGATGGCCACGCTCGTGCCCTCGTCGGCGATGAACACCTTGGTCCTGGCCGGGTCGTACTCTTCCGCCGACATCTCCGGATCGGCCACGATGACCGCGAACTTGCCCCGCATGAAGGCGAAGAACTGCGTAAAGCCCCAATGGCGGTTCGTGCGCCTCATAAGCTCAGGCAGCATTTCCACCTTCAGAACCTCGATGTGCAGCTCACCCTGGCTGTCGTCCCGGAACAGATCGATTCCGCCAACGTGTCTGTCGTCTTCCCAGTCTTCTGCGAAAGGCTCCGGAATGCTGGCCTGACCGAACGGCCTGAAGGCTTCCTCGGTGAGCGGTTCGGCCACGATTTCGTAGACAGGCAGCGCAACTGTCGTCGCCCCGGTAGCGCTCATGGCGTATATCTCCCCTCGATTCGGCGGTAACGCGTTAACAGTGCCGTAATGATCTCCATAGGTCAATTTTAGGTCGAATCAAGCTGCGAGTGTCTTCCGCCCAGCCGCTCCTTTCGCATGAGGCGATGCCATTTTCTCCCGAGCCCTCCGCTAGCCGGGCGAGTCGTAACTGACGGGAACGAAGACGCGGTGCAGGATTACCGGGTTGGTCGACTCAAAGCGCCTTTCGTCGCACCAGACTCCAAGCACGTTGGCCCCCGATCTCAAAATGCCGCGCGGAACGTCCGCCTCCACCCAGTCGCCGTTCCGGGAGGAGGCGAGCAGAGTGTGGTTGAGGCGGAGCCAGATGCGGGTCTTGTCCGATCCACCGGTCACGTAGGCCCTGACGCGAGTTCTGGCGTCGGGGTTGTCGCCGTCCGGTCCAATCCGGAGCGGCAATGATCGTTCCATCGAGTGAAGCGGGATGGGCAGCGGCGCGGGGCCGAGTGCCTGCTGATGCATGCACTGTTCGTAGTGCGGCTGGATCGCGTACAGCTTGTCCTTGCCCCGCAGCTCGGCCGGATCGCCCAGCTCATTCAGCGGCGCGTATATGTAGTCGAGGTCGATATCCCCGCCCCTCTCGACGTTGTGCCAGTTTTGCTGGCAAAAGTGGTTGAACAGGTACTGACCGTCGGCGTTCTCGAACCAGTAGTACGAGCAAATCGCCCTCAGCGCCTCGTGGTAAGTGGGGCCGCTCAAAACGGAACGCCATTCCTCGAGAGTGTTTGTGTTGAACGACGGGTAAACGGGAACGCCGCTTAGCGCCGTCCGCGCAAGCCACTCGTCCATGTCGAGCACATATGGCAGGTAGCCGCTGCCCACCACCAAGGCGTCGACCAGCCCCTCGTCGACCCAGGTCTCCACGTCCAGCCCGAGGTTCAGGGAGGTCTCTATCGAATCGAAGACGTGGACCGCGAGAGTGTAAGGCCGCCCGCGTTCGGCGCCTATTTGGTCGAGCGACCTGCGGACGCGGCGAACGAAGTTGGTCATCAGGTGCGCCAGGGAGCGTTCTCGCCCCAGAGGGAAGTACCAGGTGAACCGCGTGAAGTCGAGCTCGTATCCGTCGAAGTCGTGCTCGCGGGCGGTCTTCTCGATGTAGGCCAGCCGGTAGTCGCGCACCGCGGACAACTCGAAGTTGTAAGCCGACCACAGGTAGTGCTCCGATATGCCGTCCGCAACCTCGCCCCATGGACCCGACTCTTCGGGGCGCAGTTCTTCGGACTCGATCATCCAGTCGGGATGCCGGGCCTTTGTCGGATCGGCGGTATCTTCGAGACTCTTCGACCTGGTGGAGTCGTGGAGATCGTTCATCCGCAGCGATCCCCAGACCTCGACGCCGTGCTCGTGGCAGGCCTCGACTATCAGGTCGGTCGCGTAGGCGTTTGACTCCAGGCAGGCGAACAGCGCTTCATGGCGGCCCCAAGCCGGGTCCGCGCCGTTGCCGAGACACCACACGTAGGTATCGACGTGCGTGTCGAAGGTTGGCGTGGTGCGGGCGTCGAGAAAGGACTGGTCGTCGACTATGTCATAACCGTATGAATCGCGACAACGCATGTATTGCTGATCGGCGTCATCGTTATAGAGGAGGCGACGGCGGCGATGTTTCGGATACATTCGAGACCTCCAGCCAGAGGGCGGGACCCTGGACGCTATATATAAGGATGGTAATACCGCAGATCGAAACGCAAGCCGCACGCGCCGAGCCTTGCCCACGGCGCGAGAATTCCGGGACTCGATTCTCCGCCGGTCTCGACCGCCCCGCCGGCCTGGGCCGATAATACTCGAGAACGGGCGTGGCGGCGGGAAAGGTCGTCGGAAGGAGCTTCGCGCAGTCCACCATGAAGGCGGCAAGCCGGGGATGAGCTTCTAAGTGCGCCGGGTTGTGCCGGCGTCGGCGGCGCTGACCGCGGCGGGCGCGGTGGCGGCGGGACTTGTGCTAATTCAG
Source organism: Chloroflexota bacterium (assembly GCA_965218195.1). GTDB lineage: Bacteria > Chloroflexota > UBA11872 > UBA11872 > VXNJ01 > JAPOVO01. Next base: position 1,508,980 of record OZ244593.1, on the reverse strand, counting down.
ACGCGGTCGATGGGCGGATGGCCGGCGGTTGGAGACGCCGCCGCGGTCCTGGTCGGGACGGCGGCGGTGGCCGGGGCCGTCGCGGCCGCGATAACGTGGGCGATAACCTCGCCGGCCGTCAGAACGCTGCGGCGAGCCGCAAGCGCGCTGTGGGCGTTCGGCGAAGGCGAGACGCCGGAGCGCATCCCGCCGCGGGGAGGAGCGGAGACGGCCGCCCTTGCGCTGGCCCTGAACGACGTAACCCGGACTATTGGCGAGCGCATCCGGGCGCTTGAGGTGCGGAACGCGCAGCTCGAGCACGTATTCCAGAACACGCCCGGCGGCGCGGTGGTGCTGGATGAAGACGCACGGATCATGGAGATGAGTCACCCGGCGGCTTCGCTGCTGGGCACGACCCCGGAGCTGTCAGCCGGGCGGGCACTCGACGACTTCCTACCCGGTATTACGGATGCCATCGGGAACCCGCGATCACTCGCCAAACCCGCGGCCGATACGCCGCCGGCCGAGTCGGTCGTTAGGGGAAGGCAGGTCCGGATCCGTTCGCTGCCCATCACCTATAACGGAAACCGCGGCAACCTGGTGCTGCTGGAAGACATCACGTCGCAGGCGCAAACGGAGAGGGTGCGGCGGGAGTTTGTCGCCAACGTCTCGCACGACCTGCGCACGCCCATCACGTCGTTGCGGGCGCTGCTGGATACGCTCGAATCGGGCGCCAGGGACGATCCCGCCGCGGCCGCGACCTTCCTCGGGCAGATTCGGGTCGAGGTCGAACGGCTGGAGTCGCTCACCGAGGAATTGCTCGAAGTCGCCCGGTTCGAGGCCGGGCAGGACCGGATGGAGATGCGCGAATCGGACTGCGGCGAGATCGCCAAGCTCGTAACAGACCGGCTTACCGCGCTCGCCGAGCGCAGCGGCATCACCCTGCGGATAGTCCCCGCGGAAGCGCCTATCCCCGTTAGGATCGATATCGAAAGGATCGGGCGGGCGATCTTGAACGTCATCCATAATGCGGTCAAGTTCACCCCGCCGGGAGGGCAAATCACGGTAACCGCGGACGCTGCCGACGGCTTTGGGCGCATAACGGTGCGCGACACGGGCGTCGGGATAGAACCTGACGATCTGCCGCGAGTGTTCGAGCGGTTCTTCCGGTCCGATATGTCGAGGACCGGCGGCGGCGCGGGTCTTGGTCTGGCGATAGCGCAGCGGATCGTCAACCTCCATCGGGGTGAGATTAGGATCGAGTCCGCCGGCGTTGAGCAGGGGGCCACGGTGATCATCGCCTTGCCGTTGTTTGGCCCGCGAAGCTCGGACCAGATCTGACCGATCGCCGGAGCGCTGGTTCAGCTCAGAAAGTGCCACTGTACGCCGCGCGGCAATCCGCGGTCGGTCGCACGATGTCGGCCTGACGCTGAACTATGATCCTGCCATGACGATTTATCGTTTTGACTATCGCGTTGCCGCGGAGTCCCGTTCTCGATGAGGGCCAGGCTGGCCGTGGGTATCACCGCCGCGCTCGCCGTAGCGATCCTCCTGCCCGTCGCAGTCATCGTCGCCCTGGGCGCTTACGGCTCGTCTCTTGGCGGCGCAACCGTCGCCACCGGCCCCGGCAACGCCGAGCTGCTCGTATTCCCCTCCCACGGCCTGCCTGGGTCATCCCTCAAAGTCACCGGTAAACACTGGCCCCCACGCTCAAACGTCGCCATCCAGCTTCAACGCCCGTCAGCCGGCTCCGATTCACCCTCAAAGCCTCTGCGCCTCGCCGAGATCATCACGTCTCGCCGCGGCACCTTCGAGATCGATACCACCATCCCGGGATCGGTCATCCCATTCGGAACCGAGAGCGTTCGCATTCAAGCCGTCGGACGTAAGTCCAGTCAGCCTGATGCCGCCGTATTGTCCGTGCCATTCGATCTCGATCCTTATCCCAACGAGGTCACCGTTAGCGTCGTCGACGCCGACACCGGCGCGGCTTCGCCCGAAGCCATCGTGCGGATCGACGACTCGTTCGGGCAGCGGATCGCTGTCGACACCAGCGGCGAAACGGGCGATGTTCTGTTTGCTGGAATTCGCCCCGGCAAAAAGCGCCTGACGATCCGCAAGATCGATTACGAGATAGCACGAGCGTCCATCGAGGTCCCGGACGCCGGTCAGGCCGCCTTCCAAATAGCCCTGCAAAAGTCTCCCGGCAGACGGCTCCTTTTCTACGCCTACGGTCTGAGCGACGACGTCGAGACGACGCTGGTGGGTCTGGACCGCGCCTCCGGACTTCCGGTACGTGAACGGATCACGGTCCCCGACGGCAGATTCGCGCCCGCCTCGGTGCCGTCGTGGAACCTATATCAAGGCTTCTTCCTGGCGGTCGATCAGGATTCCGGGGCGATAAGCCCCGGTGACATGAGCGCGTTATGGGCCATGGGGATGGCGGCGCGCCATTTGCGAACCACAAGCTCGGGATTCTCATTTGGAGCCTGGCATTCCTACCTGGGTACTTCGAGCATGGGCGACATCATTCATACTTTCTGGTCCGTGCAGGTACCCGTCGGGAGCACACACCTCTGTATCGTCGATCCGGAGTCCGGGCAGATCGTGCGCCGCGAGAAGATCGCCCACAACGTTCTCCCACCGGTCCTGTCGTCCGACGCCTCAAGGGTATTCCTCGTGAACTGGGATACTCGCTCCGTGGACGTGCTGGAACTTGCGACGGGCGAGAGGGCGACCATCGTCGAAAACGTCCCGTTGCTGATAGTGGAAGCCGTGGGCAATCCGTCCGACGACGCTTATCTGATTCTCTCGTCCGCGGATGGATCGATCTACAAGCTGCACACGCCGACAGGAGCGCTCACAGAGATATACCCGGACGATCAACTCCAGTCGGTAGTCAATGCCGGCGATGACGGAAGGCTGATGACTTCGGTATTCCACTCACGGGACCTGGTTGTTTCGAGCCTGGAAACCGGGCAGATCGAAGCGGTCATCCCGCTTCAATCGCAGGTTAACTGGTTATTCAGGGACCGGTCGGGGCCATTCATTTTTGCCGCGAACCTGAACTGGCCCAACGTCATCAGAGTACAGATCATCGATTCCGATACTCTGAGGATTGTCGACTCGGTGGAGATACCAAGCCTGAACGAGGCTATGCGGCAAGATGGCCTTATAGCGGAGGATTCCTAGACCAACGTCGCGCCGACCCCGTGGCGGTCTCGGGCCGGCGTCAGACATCGTGTTTTTGATCGCGTACACGCATACGCCTAAAATCAAGTCGTCTCTTCGCGAGCCGGGGTCGAAGCTGGCCCACCAGCTTTGACGACCGCGGCGGCGTGGAGCGGTGAGCATGATCCCCGTTAAGGATTGATCCAGATGAAAAGCGCAAGCGCGGTTTTGCCCCGTACCAGCGACTACGTCGGCGGACTGCCCGTCTGCACGCCCGAGTGGTCGGACGACATGCGGTGGCTGTTCGACTTAAACGGCTTTCTCATCGTTGAGAACGTTCTTAACGAGGACGAGTTGGCCCGTTATCTCGAGGTGGCCCGCCAGGTCGCGGCTAGAGCCGGCACGTCCTCGGTGCGGCCGATGATCGAAGCCGACCCGGTCTTCCCCGAGCTCATGGATCACCCGACGACGTTTCCCATCGCCCTCAAGCTGCTGGGAAACAGCCTTCAAGTGTATGCGTCGACGCTGGTCCGCAACGCTCGCACCAATGCGTTCGTGTCGAAATGGCACCAGGACGGTCCGGGCTACGGTGTCAAGTTCGAGGACCTCTCGTATCCCACGCCGCTTTTGCAATTGCGTATGTCGTATTTCCTGACCGACTGCCTCGAACTCGGACAGGGGGGCCTGAAGATCGTTCCGGGTTCCCACAAATCCAGAACCGCCTTGCCAGAGGACCTACGCGAGATGGAGAACGTCGCCAGGCCTGTCTTCGCCAAGGCGGGCTCGGTGTTCATATTCCACAACGGGCTTTGGCACGCCGGGACGGAGAACGAGACCGACAATCCTCGATTCACCGCCCACATCCAATACACGCCCGTGTGGGTAAGGCCGGTCAACAACCACAGGTATTCGGATGAGTTCAAGAGCTCGCTGACGCCGAGAAGACGTTTGCTGCTCGCCGACAACGACAATCCCCACGACGTTTATCACACCGGCGCGTACAGCTATGCCGATGACGGCTCGATCAACCCGGCCAGGTAGATCGACTATCTGAAAAGGCGAGTCAGGGGACGAGTCTCACGGCGGACTGACAACCGGACGAGCACTGCCCGGACCGCTGTGTCCCGTGCATCGTCAGCCCTTCGACAAGCGCGTGCTGAGCCAGCCTGCCGCGAGCCCGCCGAACCGGCCGAAGCGCCAAGAGTGCGCGGAGTGGTGAGCAGTTCAGCGGACGCGGCCGCCATGCTCGCGTATCAACTGGGCGATATCCCTGGATTGAGGTCTCCGCGACCGCCCGGAGATCGCTAACGGCGTCGCTCCCTTGCGGTCGGGGATATTAGGATCGGCCCCAGCCATCAGCAGCGCTCTTACGGACTCGGTCCTGCCGCTCCTCACGCCAACGATCAACGGCGTATCGCCGTTGCTGCTCCTGGCGTTCAAATCGGCTCCCGATTCCGCGAGCACGTTGATGACCTCGTGAAATCCGGCCTTCGCCGCGGCGTGCAGCGCGGTGATTTTCCGGGGACCGGTGGCGTTCGGGTCCGCGCCATGCTCCAGCAGCGCCCGGATCCGCTCCGGATGATTGCCTTTATCGCCCCGCGACTCATAAACGATTGGAGGCCAGCCGCCCCCCATCTGACCGCCGCTATAGGCGGGATTGGCGTTTTGTCCGCCCATGTTCACGCTGGCGCCCCTGGCCAGCAGAAGCTCCGCGATCTCACGATGATCGACGAGCATCCTACCGCTCACGGGGATGTCGGCGGCGGGAAGGCCGTGATCGAGCAGCAACCGCGCCAGGTCGTCGCGGCCATGATGCAGCGCGAATCCCAGCAACCACCGGCCTCGCCGCCCGAAGTCCGCGCCCTTGGCGATGAGAAACTCCGCCACTTCGCGCCGGCCTCCCGCTATGGCGTAGTGCAGCGGCGTTACTCGCCAGGGCCGATCGGCGGAGTGCTCGGCGTTTAGCAGCTGAGGCTGCTCTTCGAGAAGCTCCCTGACCTAGTCGAGGTCGCCCAGGTAGGCGCTCGACCAGATATCGATTGCCGCTCCCTGAGCAAGAAAATACTCAGCCAGCTCTTCGTATCCTCTGGTTTTGGCGACGACGTATGGTGAAACCAGCACAAGAGTCTCATTGCGATATCGACCCGGCGCGTTGACGTCGGCGCCCCGTGGGACGAGGAACTCGACCAGCCCGCGATGACCGCCGCGCGCCGCTTCCCACAGGAGCGACCGGTTGTGGCCGGCGGAGGTCTTGCTTACGACGCCGGGATCGCGGGCGACCAGCCGCTTCACGGCTTCCACGTCGCCGTTCGCCGCGAGCTTGAGCGTCCCCGCGTCGATTTCGGACATCCCGGACCTTACGGAGAGCCTGTTTCTGGCGGTCCGCGAACGGCCAGGCCGACGGTTGGGCCTATTTCATGCCACCCAACACCGGCGGAGCTTGCGCGCCGCAGGCGCTCGCACGGCGTCACTTTCATCACGCCGCCCGCGCCCGGCGCTGAAAGAGCGCCCCCATGGACGAGGTACAGCTCCCCCGTAGGCGAGAAGAACATGCGTGTCGGAAACGAAAGACCGTCCAGCAAGACCTCTCGCTTGGATTGATCGATTCGAAGCAGCCGTCCGCTGTCCGGCTTAAACAGACCTTCGGGGCCTCGCGGGTCGTACCCTCCGGAAAACTCCAGCACGTACATCCTCCCGTCGGAGTCAAAGCCAACGTCTATCGGGGTCGTCAGGCTGGTTACGACGGCAGCCGCGCCGTCCGGAGCAACCCGTACGATGCTGCCCGCTCCCGTTTCGTAGGGCAAGTGAGTGAACAGCGCCACGTAAAGGTCTCCTTCGGGACCAATAGCGATTCCCGTCGGCACGGGATTGTCAGTCCATTGGAATACGACTTCCGACACGCCGGCGGGCGTTATCGAATAGACGGCGTTGGCTCCGCTGTCTACAACGTAAAACAGATCGGTGTCGGGGGCGTAGGCGAGCGCAAAGGGGTTGGAGAAGACGGGCGCGTAGGGGTCCGACTCCGACGGTTGGAAACGACGCCGCAAGACGTCTTGCAGATTAGCGACGACTTGCAGCCCGCCGTCGTCGGACCGGCGAATTAGAGAGCTTCCGAGCGGCGATTCGGCGTAGCCCTGGAGAACGAACAGCTCGCCGTCGCGGAACGCCACGTCCTGAGCGCCGAGCCGCTCCTCGATACCGTGCAGGAAGATTGGAAGACCCGCAACGACAGCGGTCGCGGCGCCGTCCTCCTCGATGCGAACCACCCGGCTGCCCGACTCATCCCGTCCAGTCTCGGCGACGTAGAGGCGACCGTCAGGTCCCGACGCCATCCCTCTCGGCTCGGTGAGTCCGGTCGCGACAGTCTCCACCTCGACCGGGCACTTGCCCCGACCGCCCATCTCCTCGCAGCCCCACGCCAGCGTTACCGCCGCAAACGCGCAGGCAGCCAGGATGGCGGTCTTGAGCACGCTACTCCGTCGAACCGCGGCGCGAACCCGATTGCGCAGAGTCCGACGCCGACAATCGACGAGCGACTTCATCGAAGTCGCGATACGGGCGCTCCGTACGGCGGGTCTTTACGCCCGGACGCTCACCGCCTCTACCAGGGCCTCGCGAGTGCGGTCCTGCACCCTGCCCGCCCGGGCGTGGAAGTCGTTGAACGACTCCAGGCGGAATTTCTCCTTGAGCTTCGCCAGCGGCAGCGCGGGGTTGTTGGACTGGAGCGTAAACACGTTTTCCTCACCCCTCGTCTTGAGGGTGATCTCGTGACCGTGCTCGGCCTGCAACGCCAGAAGCCGCGTGGCGTTGTCGTCGGTGTGAAACAGTTCCTTCTCCAGATCGATCTCCTGCGTGACGAGCCTGGAGAACCGGGTGGTCTGGGCGAGTATTTCACCGTCGATATCGATGACTTTGGCGTTCTGCGACCAGACCGAGCTGACGACGTAGTATTGATGTTTCCAGGCATACGTCTGAAGAGGGAAGCCGCCGTCATACGCCGACGGCCAGAAGACCAGCTCGGCTCCGTCGTCGCCCAGTCGGTCCCAGTGTTCCGGCCAGCCGATGTCATAACAGATCGCAAAGCCCAAACGCCCGAATTCAACGTCGTAGACGGACGGGCAGACTTCACCCGGCACGACTCCCATCTCGATTTCGCCGACGGTGGGATGGATCTTCTCGTATCGCCAGACGTCTTCGCCGCGCCGGTCGAGGACCAGAGCGGTATTGCGAATCTCACCGGCGCGGTAGTTGTACAGTCCCGCGACCACGTACATGCCATGCTTGCGGGCGATCTCGGAGATTCTCTCGGAGGCGGGCCCGGGTATGCCAGGCTCGACGTGGGAGGCGCGTTCGTCCGGCGGCACGCCGATAAAATTGAAGCCCTCCGGAAGCACGCACAGATCGGCGCCACTCGCCCCCGCGGTCTCGAGGAGCTGACAGGCGAATTCCAGGCTGCTGTCCGCGCCGGTCGGCGCCGGAGTGTTCCAGGATGTTGTCGCTACTTTGACCTTGCGAGGCATGGAGGGACCTCCTTGGCGAGATGCGGCCGCTAACGGCCGCCGAGACCTGTCAGGGCAATTCCTTGCAGAAAGTATCGCTGAGCGAAGAAGAAGACCAGCAGAACCGGCAACGTCATCAAAAACGATCCCGTAAAGATGTACGTTATCCCGCCACCTCTCGCATAAAGCGATTGGAGGCTCCTTAGGCCAACAGCGAGAGTCAGGTTTTGTTCCTGCAACAAATAAATCAGCGGGTGCAGGAAATCGTTCCAGGACCAGATGAACGCGAATATGATGATCGTTCCCACAACCGGACGGGCCATGGGCATGAGTACCTGCCACCAGATGCGGAAGCTGCCCGCCCCATCCACGCGCGCCGCCTCGTCGTACTCATAGGGGATAGTGCGGAAGAACTGCCGGGCCAGGAAGATGAAGAACGGCGAGCCGAACCAAGCCGGGACGATCAACGGCGCGAAGCTGTCTATCCAACCCAGGTACCGGAACATGATGAACGACGGTATCAACGTCACGATCGTCGGCAGCATCATCGTTGACAAGCAAACAAGGAATATCTGGTCCCGACCCGGAAACCGCAGACGCGCGAATGAGTAGCCCACCAGGGTCGAGCTCAGCACTGAACCGACTATTGTCAACCCGGAAATCACTATGGAGTTCCTCATCCACAGTACGTAAACGGTCTTTTCAAACAAGTCGCCATAGTTGGCCCACTTGGGGTAGCTAGGAAACAACGTCGGTGGCCAGAGAAAGGTCTCGCCGGCCGGCTTCAATGAACTCGAGAACAGCCAGGCAAGGGGGGCGATCATCAACAGCCCGAAGACGATGAGGGCTACGTGCGCGGCTCCCAGTCCAAACAGCCGGATCCTGCCCTCGCGCGTCGTTGCTCTCACAACCGGGCGCTCGAGCATGACGTCGTTGCGAACGGTCATCGACGCGAGCCTCGAATCACTCTCATCGTCTAGTCTAGGTCCTCTCGTAGTAGACCCAGCGCTGGGCCACCCAGAACTGAATCACGGTAAACGCCAGGATGATGACGAACAGTATCCACGCCATGGCCGACGCGTAGCCCATTTTGAAGAAGAGGAAGGCGTTGTTATAGAGATACAGCACGTAGAAGAGCGTGCTGTTCTGGGGCCCTCCGCTTGTCGCGACGTAGGCCTGGGTAAAGACCTGAAAACCGCCGATGAATCCGGTGATCACGACGAAGAAGATGGTCGGCGACAAGAGCGGCAGAGTCACGTAGCGGAAGACCTTGATGAGTCCCGCGCCGTCGATGCGGGCCGCGTCGTATAGCTCCTCCGGAATCCCCTTCAGCCCGGCAAGGTAGATGGGCAGCGCCCCGCCTATGGTCCAGAGGTGCATAAAAATCAGCGTAGGTTTTGACTGCGTCACATCGGTAAAGAAGCCCTGCTTGGGAATCCCAAAAATGCTCAAAATATAGTTTATGGCTCCCAGCGAGGGGTGAAAGAGAATGAGCCACAATAATATGGAAGCCACGATTGGAGTCACCGACGGGACGAAATATATAGTCCGGTAAATCCGCATCCCACGAATATCCGGGCTCAGCGCGAGGCTCAGGAAAAGCGCCAGGACGGTATACAGGACGACTGAGAAAAAAGTGTAAGTCGCCGTGTTCAGGAGAGCCATCGTGATGAGACGGTCACGGATGAGAGTCTCAGTTCCTGCGAACATGACCTGGTAGTTGCGCAGCCATACCCACTTTGGCGACAGAAGAAGCTGCCACTCCGTAAACGAGAGGACCAGCGAGGCGAGCATCGGCCCCATGAAGAAGACTACAAATCCGATAGCCCACGGAAGTATGAACAGATAACCATCGCGCCGCTCTGCGCGGGCCAGGCTGGACCTGCCGCGCCTTCCAAGAGTCTGTGAGATGTCTTGGGTTACGGACATACCTTCCCCAGTTGTCCTGTTTTTATTGAGGCCGGCGGCCGGATATCCCCGCCGCCGGCCTCAACGTTACCGGCTTGTAACAGCTATCCGAATGTCTTGGGCCGCTGCGCGATAAGCGGATCGCCGATACGCTGCATTTCCTCGGCGGCCTCGGCGGCAGTCTTGTCGCCCGACCAGAGCGGGTCAAGTTCCGCCATTATGGAATCGCGTATCTCGGCCCATCCGGCCACGAACCACCAAGGCACAAAGCCGTACTTTAGGGCGTTGCCGTAGAAGCCCTCATCGAAGTTCTTGGGAATCCCGTCCGTAGGCTGGGCAAAGTCAGCGTAACTCAGACGGGTGGGGAACCAGCCCCCGTTCGCGCCCATCGCCCGTTGGGCATCCTCCTCGACGGCGTATTTCGTCCATTCCCAGGCGGCTTCCTTGGCCTTGCCGGTGCTGGTGACGACGAACCCCTGGCCACCGATCTCGACTGTCTTGGTAGGCGTGTTTGGCATTCCTATGACATCGTAGTTCTTGACTTGGCTGCCCTCCTGGTGCAAGTACAGGTTGAGCCCTATCCACGTGTGCTCCATGCCGATCTTGCCGGTCGTGAAAGGTTGGATGCCCCCAACCTGGAGCGCGGAGAAGTCGCCAGGCCTCATCGCAATCTTGTGCTTGTAGATCATGTCCTGAAAGTACTGGATGGACTCAATACTTTGGGGCTCGTTAAATCGAGTCTTTGTGAACTCTTCGTCGTAAGCTTCCGCCCCGTTGTATCCGTGGAAGAGGTGATAGAAGCGGTAGAAGCCCCAGGCGCCGGTACGGGCGAAATGGAACCCAAAAGTGTCGATGTTGTTCTCGTCGAAGTTCGAGCTCGTTGGGTTGTTTCCCGCCTTGTCGGCCGTCAGCTTATTGCCGATTTCGATGATGTCGTCATAAGCCCACGACTGCTCGGGCAGATCAACGCCCTTTTCCTCGAACATGGGAATATTGAGATAAATCGCGCCGGAACCCAGGTCAATTGGCAAGGCATACAGCTTGCCGTCCAGTCGCTGCTGCTCGAGGCGGGCCGGGATGAAGTCGTCCATGTAGTCGATGCCGGCCGACTTTACCCATGGATCGAGCTCTTCCAGCAGGCCGCGGCGAATCATCTCCTGGATTCTGACGTTGTCGATCGAAGTGCCGTCGGGCGGCTGGCCGCCGGCGGTCATACTCACCAGCTTGGCCGGTAGTTCGCCGTAAGGACTTGCAATCCCGAAGAACTCGATCCAGGGAAACTTACTCTTGAAGTCCGCTACCATCGGTTCGAAAAGATCCGACCAGAGCGCGCCAGTGAAGAAGTGTAGGAATACCATCCGCTGCGACTGGATTTGCGGCTTTTCAACCTCGATGATCTTGGTGACGACCTTCTGTTCGACGACCGGTACTTCCTTGACGACTTCCTTTATCTTCTCGACCGGTACTTCCTTGACGACCTCGACGACTTGCGTCTCGCCGCAACCGGCGAGGGCCGCGACTCCGACCGCGCCAAGACCTCCCACGAGTCCTATCTTGAGCAGGTTTCGCCTCTCAAGGCTCCTCTTCGCTTTCACCCGTCTACCTCCTACGGCGCTCCCGGGGGGATAGGAATCTTCCCCGCTCGCAGACCAAACCGTTGCGTCGAGAAGTCCTTGACTTCTCGACCCAGTGAAGTATAAACACTGGCAACGTCGCTTCAAAACAGGCTGGCGCAAACCTGACCACGGCACGCGTCTTCAGCCTCCAGATGCCGGATCGCGCCCGTAGTGGCGGCTCAGAATGACGGGACTTACAGCTAGTAACGTCGATTTGTAGGGGCGGTTCGCGAACCGCCCCCAGACCTACCCGTCATGCCCGACCAAGTCGGGCATGACGGGTCAGCCGAGATTCTTCGCTGGCGCTCAGAATGACAGGCGCGGGCGCGGAGTTGCCGGCTGTGGAAGCCGGGGCGCTATTCCCTTCCCAGCAGGCGGTTGGAGACGTCGATGCCGAGGTTTCGATATTCGGCTCCGCAGCCGCCTTCGCCGGAGGGCCGGATGTGAGGCTTGCTGACATCCTCCACTCCCTTGAATCCGTAAGGGTCACGACCGGCGACCATTATGATGTCGCGGAAATCGAGCTTGCCCATGCCCACCTGCTTTCCCTTGGGCGCGTGCCAGGGCAGCAGCGACTCGGCGCTCATGTAGTGGTTCGAGAGAGACCGCCTGTATCTGCCTTCGGTCCTGTTCGGCAGCGAACGGTGCATGACATATCCATTGAAAAGCAGGACGGAACCCGCCCTCATCTCAACCGGAACCGCATCGTCGTCTGAGTAGGGATGGCGGTAGACCTCTCCCGCACAGTCGAACCGGGTATCGTCGTGCGCCCGTTGCGGCCAGAGGATTCCGTGTTTGTGGGATCCCGGTATCACCCAAAGACAACCGTTATCAACGGTGGCGTCGTCGATGGCGATCCAGACTCCGGTAAGCGAACGGTCCCGCGTGGGGATGAAGAACTCGTCCTGATGCCAGGCCTGGCCCGGCTTGCCCGACGCCTTGATGAACAACATCGATTGCATACACTTGATATTTGGCCCGATCGCCTGTTTGAGACCCTCCACGATCGCGGGATGCAATAGAACGTCGTAGACGACCTGGGACATCTTGTGCGGAAAGTGAATGCACAGATACCGCCGCAGCACATCGGCGTCCGCCTCGTCCGGCGATGCTTCTGTCAGTCCGTCGACTTCGCCGCGGTCGCCGCGGCAGATTCGCACGGTCTCGTTCCTGAGGACTTCTATCTCGTCAGGGCTGAGCGCATCTTCGAGTAGCAGAAAGCCCTGCTCGCGGTACAGTTCGCCGGTTATCTTCAGTTCAACCGGAGGCTCTGCAAGCAACGCCATCATTACCTAAGCCTCTCGCATTCTGATAGCGGCGTCCTGCACCGCCCGCACGATCTTGTCGTAGCCCGTGCACCGGCACAGGTTGCCCGCCAGCCATAACCGTATCTCGTGTTCGCTGGGGTCGGAGTTCCGCTCCAACAACGCCAGGCTCGACACGATGAACCCCGGCGTGCATACCCCGCACTGCAATGCCGCGTTCTCCAGGAACGCCGTCTGCAACGGGTGCAATCCCTCCGGCTCGGCAACGCCTTCTATCGTCCTTATCTCCGCTCCCTGCGTCTCCACCGCCAGTACGCAGCACGAGTTGACCAGCGTGCCGTCGACTATCACGTTGCAGGCTCCGCAGTTGCCGTTGTTGCAGCCTTCCTTGGCCCCGGTCAACAGCAGCCTGTCGCGCAACACGTCCAATAGACTGTCGCGCGGCTCGCACTGAAACGCCGTCGCGTCGCCGTTGATCGTCGCCGTTACCAGCGTGGTCGCCGAGATCATCTCAGTGGCCATTTACCCGGCCTCCCTTCGCACGCATAACCGCGCCTCGCAGCGCCCGCACGGTCAGCACTCCTGTCATATGCTTTCGGTACTCAACCGTCCCTCGCATGTCGTCTATCGGCGTGGCCGCCTTACGGCTGGCCGCCGCCGCAAGCTCGTAGCCGGCTTCGTCGGCCTGCCTGCCCGCCAATGCCTCGCCGGCTTCTTCCACCAGCAACGGCGTCGGCGCCACCGCTCCCACCGATATCCGCGCCGCCTCGACGATCCCGTCGCCGTCCAGCCGCACGTGCGCGCCCGCTCCCACCACCGCTATGTCCATCTCGTTGCGCGGTATGAACCGCAGGTAGTGCGCGCCGGACCCAGAAGCCTGCGCCGGAAACGTCAGCGACACCAGCAGCTCGCCCGCGCCCAGCACGTTGCGCCCCGGCCCCGTGCAAAAGTCCTCCGCCGCCACGCTCCGCCGGCCGTCAGGACCCGCTATGTTGCACACCGCCGAGTACACGATCAAAGGCGGGATGGAGTCGCCCGCCGGCCCCGAGTTGCACAGGTTGCCGCCAACCGACGCCCGCCCCTGTATCGCCGTGCCGCCTATCATCGACACCGCGTCGATCAAACCCGGATACGTCCGCGCCACGCGCTCGTCGCCGTATATCCGGTGGCACGGCGTGGCCGCGCCCAAAGTCATCGCGCCGTCTTCTGCAAAGCCGATGTCCATCAGCTCCGGTATGTGCTTGGCGTCGACCACCACGTCCACGTCGCGCAGCCACTCTCTTATCTGCACGATCAGGTCGGTGCCGCCGGCCAGCATGCGCGCCCGCGCGCCGTGTTCGGCCAGGATCGCCGCGGCCGCCTCGACCGATCCCGGCGCCGCGTATGTGATCTGTCGCACGCAAGTCTCCGATCTGACAAACAAAACTACGCCGTCTATCCAATGGCTAATAGTGTGACCGATTTAACCTAACACGCGCCAGTTGAGAGGCCGGCGGCCGGTATCATGGCGGCCCGCGAGATATGAGAGCACTCCCGGGATGAGGCGGGGCAGAGGGCGATCCCTTATCCTTCCTTCATCCTTCGGCCTTATTCGTTATTCCAAACCGCCGCACTCGTCAGTCCAAACCGCTACTCTTGTCATCCTGAGCCGGAGGCGAAGAATCTCCGCCTCGACAACTGAAAAACGAGACCCTTCGCTCAGAGTGACATAGACCACCGGATTCCCGCCCCCGATCGAGCCGAGGGCAGGCTGTGCGCGAAAATGAGGGGACGGGGCGGGGCCGGCGCGAACGAGGAGAGTATCCCGAATGCCCATGATGAGCGGCGCGCGTTTTTTGGCCGAGACGCTGAACGGCTACCAGGTAACGCACTACTTCTTCATGCCGGTCAGCGTGCCGGAGGCCATGCCCGAGCTGGAGCGGCTGGGTATAGCCCGGATCATGGCGCACAGCGAAAAGGGCGCGGCCTACATGGCCGACGGCTACGCCAGGGTTAGCGGCAAGGTCGGCGTGTGCGGCGCGCAGTCGGTGGGCGCGCTGAATCTGGCGGCGGGCCTGCAAGACGCGTATCTGGGCTGCTCGCCGGTTATCGCGCTGACCGGGCGGCAGCCGCAGATCGGGCGGGACCGGCACGCCTATCAGGAGGTCGATCACACGGCCCCGTTTTCGGCGGTGACCAAGTACAGCGCCACCGTCGCCGGGGTGGAGGAGCTGCCGCGAGCGCTGCGGCAAGCCTTTCGGGAGGCCACGTCGGGGACTCCGGGACCCGCGCATCTCGACCTATGGGGCATCGCGGGCGGCGAGGTGATGACGGGCGAAGCCGATCTTCAGGTTGTGGTCGAGGCGGCGTTCATCAGCGTACCCGCATCCCGACCGGAGCCGGACGCCGCGTCAGTGCGAGCCGCGGCGGCGGCCCTCGCAGGGGCGGCGCGACCGGTTATCGTCGCCGGCGGCGGGGTAAGGACCTCGCGCGCACGCGCTGAATTGATCGAGCTTGCCGAGCGGCTGCAAACGCCGGTTGCGACCTCGCTCAACGCAAAGGAGACGTTCCCGGCCGATCATCCGCTGTCGCTGGGCACGCCCGGGACGTATTCGCGGGCATGTGCCAACCAGGCGCTGGCCGAAGCGGATCTGGTGTTCTTCGTGGGCAGCCACACCGGCGGCCAGGTGACGAACGAATGGCGGCTGCCGCGCGCCGGTGCACGGATGATTCAGCTCGATATAAATGCCGCCGAGCTGGGCCGGTCTTTCCCGATCGAAGCCGGTATCCATGCCGACGTAGCCGCCGGTCTGCGGCGCATTATTGAACAAACCGTAGAACTCGACGAAGTAGCCAGCAGGACCCGCGGCCGGTGGGTGGCACGGGTGCGAGAGCTTGTCGGCACATGGCGCGAGGGCGTGTCAGCGCAGGCGGCGTCGGAAAAGCTGCCGATGCGTCCCGAAAGGCTGTGCGCTGAGCTGACGCGGCTGCTGCCGCAAGACGCTGTGCTCGTCTCCGACACCGGCCACGCGGGCATCTGGACCGGGACGATGGTGGATTTTACGTCGCCGGAGCAGAGCTACATACGCTGCGCCGGCTCGCTGGGCTGGGGCCTGCCGGCGGCTATAGGCGCCAAATGCGCGGCGCCGGACCGGCCCGTTATCTGCTTCACGGGCGACGGCGGCATGTGGTATCACCTCACCGAGCTAGACACGGCGGCGCGCAACGGCATCCATACCGTCACGGTCGTCAACAACAACGCATCGCTCAACCAGGAGCAGGCCCTCAACGAGCGCAATTACGGCGGCCGCACTCCGGGGTCCGACCAGCTATGGATGCTGACCGACGCCGGCTTTGCCGGGATGGCCGAGACGATGGGCTGCCTGGGGATAACCGTCGAAAAACCGGCCGATCTCGAAGGCGCGCTCGACCGGGCGCTCTCCGCCGGCAGGCCCGCTGTCATAGACGTCAAGACCGACATCGAAGGCATCGCCCCCAGAGCCTGGGATTGACCGTGGATTTCGTTCGTTGTGAGAGGAGCCGACATGGGTGATGGAGAAGCGATTCTGCTCAAGGACATCTGGCCGATCAAGAACCCCAGAGACTACAAGGTTCACTTTGGGCGCTGGAACGGCCGGCACCAGCCCCTCGATGAGTGGGTGAAGGACCGGTCGCGCTGGGTTGGGTGGCAAGAGTACCGGCCAAATAACAACGCGTTCAATCGTCCCTATATCTTCTCGCTAATGCGCTTTTATCATGAGAAGGACGTCTGGCTGTTCGGCGGCGTCTTCCACGTACTTGCGCGTCACCAAGACCGTTACGATATCGAACTCACGGAGCTTGGTAGACCCTTCATCGGTCGGCTAAAGCTACGGTCGTCCTATCGAAGCCGGGCGACGCGGGTCAACTTCGAGAACCACTACGACGACCTCGAAGTATTGGAAATCCTCTGTGAGTCCTACTCTGGATGGACGTCTCGGGACTAAGAGTACGTCGCCTCATCTTCGGCCTGAACCGGAACTGAAAGAGCGGGTGCGACATTCCCAGTGCGCTCCTTCGGATAGTCGGCTGAGGTAGCCGCGGCGGTCGGCGAACCGGCGCCACGGCGGCAAATGCGCGATTTTTCAGGATGACAGGCCGGGTGGAGACGCCCCGTTTTCATGAATATTTTGAAAATCTACCCTGTGAATTTTGAAAATCGGTATGTTTGACGATGCGGCAAACGAGGTGTATTAGAGGGCTGGCGTTCGCTTGATGTCTGGCTCCTTGGCTGTTTCTGACAAGGCTATCAACCGCTGGTCGCCTACGGCTAGAAAGGAGACCGCGGATTTCAAACTGGCCCGCACGAATAAACGGTCGGGGCGGTTGGCGGACTGCCCTATGGGGGCCGGGGGCGTGAATAGATTTGGACTTATTAGGAGGCGTGGTTCGACAGAGCCTGCCCTGAACACTTCGGCAAGGCTCTCGTGAGCTTGTCGAACGGCTCAGCACGGGCTTGTCAAAGGGCTTCACCACGCACTGGAGAAAACGGCTCAAGGCGCAGCGTTTGTCATTCGAGCGGACGCAGGGAGGGGAACTCCCCCGGGGCGGACGCGGATGTCTAGCTATAATCCCTCCGAGTAGTCCATCAATGCCCGAAGTCGACGGGGTGGTCGGTAGAAATGAACGTTCTCAGTCAGCAGCAAGTAGATTCATTCAACGAAAACGGGTTTCTGCGGATTCCGGGAGTCTTTGACGCCGACGCGGTCGAGTGGCTCTCGGACGAGCTGGAGCGCCTGATGCAGGAGTGGGCGATCGAGGGTCCGGGCTGGCGAGGCCCCTGGCGCGAGGTCTACCTGACCGCCGAGCAAGACGAAAAGACCATCCTCACCGCCATGCACGACCTGCAATTCTATTCGGAGGCGTACCAGCGGGCCGTCGTGAACGAGACGCTGACCGGCGCCGTGGCGGACATCCTGGGGCCTAATCTCGAGTTGCACCATTCCACGCTGCACGCCAAGGCCCCCGAGACCGGCACTCCGTTCCCGATGCATCAGGACCATCCCTTCTATCCCCACGAGGGGGCGGCGTTTATCGACGCCATCGTCCACATCGACTCGGCAAATGAGGAAAACGGATGTCTCAGGTTCCTGGCGGGCAGCCACAAGCTTGGGCCGCTGGAGCACATTCGCGGAGAGGCGGGCCACAGCCTTCCAACGGACGTCTACAAGCTCGAGGACGCGGTCTCCGTACCGGCCGATGCCGGCGACGTGGTGCTGTTCAGCTATCAAACGGTGCATGGATCGGCGCTCAACCGTACCGACCGGTGGCGGCGGCTGGTTCGCGTTGGCTTCCGCGACCCGGACAACATACAAATCGCCGGTCAGTCCGTGGGCCGCCCAGGCGTGATAGTCCGCGGCCAGAAACGCAATCGCGGCCTGGCCGATCCGCTGTCGCAAGCGCGCGCGGCCCAAATGGCGCAGGCCTGATTCCGGAACGTCTTCATAAAGCGCCTATCCGTGCATAGCAGAGCCGATCGGGGAGGTCTGAAGTGACCGAAGTTCAACCGTTCCTGGATTCCACCAGCGTGGTGAGCGACGCGGACGAAGCCCGCGCTCGCATGGACCGAGACGGCTATCTTTTCGTTCGCGGACTTCTGCCCGCGGAGTTGCTCGAAGACCTTCGAAGGCAGTTCATCGGGGTGCTGCGCGACGCCGGCTGGATCATGGCCGGCGCGCCCCTGGACGACCCCATTGCCAACCCGGACGCTTTCACCGTCGAGCCCGAGCCGGCCTACCAGGCCGTCTACAACCGCTTGTATAAGCTGCCCGCGTTCCACGCGGTCCAGCATCGCAAAGAGCTAATGGAGACTATGCGGCGATTGCTCGACGCGCCCGTGATGCCGCATCCACGCGTGATCGCGCGAGTGATGTTCCCGAACCGCGCGGCCCACACCACGCCCGCGCATCAGGACTTCGTGCCGGTACAGGGCGCCGCAGACACGGTCACCGCCTGGATCCCCCTGAGCGACGTGCCCGCCGAAATGGGCGGACTCCAGGTCGCGGCGGGTTCGCACCGGCGGGGCGTGTTCGACTTCGTCCCTTCGTTGGGCGCGGGCGGCATGGCCATCACCGACCCCCTTGAAGGCACCTGGAGGGGCGGTCCCTTTGCGCAGGGAGACGCGCTGCTGTTTCACAGCATGACGGCGCATCGCGGCGCACCGGGGGCGGGTGAGCGGCTCCGACTTTCCATCGACCTTCGGTTTCAGCGGCGCGTCGATCCGGTTATGCGGTACAGCCTGGAGCCGCATGATCGAGAAATCTCCTGGGAAGAAGTCTACGCAGGCTGGGCGCCCGGCCGGCATCAATACTACTGGCGGGACTTGGACCTCACGATTGTGGAGTTCGACGGGCAGTACAACAAGAAGCGGGACTCGATGGCCTTCGAGCTAGCCGCCAAAGGCGACGAGACCGCTCGCGCCACCCTCCAGCGCATACTCGCCCGGGACCCGGACCCGGCGCAACAAAGCAGAGCCGCCGCGGCGCTCGCCTCCCTCGACGCCCGCTTGTCCTAGCGTCCCTATTTATCCTCTATTAAGGCGCCGGATTCAGGCAGGCACTGAGAGCCGGACGATCCAGCCGTCGCCCTGTCCGCCGAATGCCCCGCTGAGCGCGATATAGCAGTCGCCGTCCGGCCCGAATGCCACAGAAGTCGGAAACGGCAGTCCCTCGGCGAGCACTTCAGTCCTCCGTCCGGAGCCTCGCAGCAGGCGTCCGCTCTCGAACTCGTAGAGTCCGGGGCGGTCGATTGCGAAGGCTTGAGAGAATTCCAGCGCGTAAAGGCGGCCTGATCCATCGAACGCAACGTCGATGGCCATCGTCAGGCCGAGCATGGCTGGTTCGATTTGACCTTGCCCGTCGATTCGGGCCACCCAGCTCGAACGCCTGACATGCGGCCTGCGCGTGAACATCGCCACGTAAGCGTGGCCGTCCGGGCCGAAGTCGATCCCGGTCGGCACCTGATCGGTCCCCATGGCCTGCGCCACGTTTACGACCCGTTCACGGTTTCGACCGTTTGCGGAAACGCGCATTATGTCGTTCGTCTCGCTGTCCACGATCCAAATCTGACCGTCCGGCGCGAAGGCCATGTCAAAGGGATTCCTGAGAGCCAGGATGTCGATCACCGTGTCCGACATTACGCCCAGGTCGTTGAACGTGTGAACCGGCACGTCCGGCTTGAGTATCAGGACCTTTTGGAAGGGGTCGCCCTGACCCTGTCCCATGAGCAGCAGAATCTCGTCGCCGCGCGCGAGCACCGCGGACAGTCCCACGTTTTCACCTTCAGGGTCGAAACCATAGGCCAGACGATCAATGAGAACCGACTTGCCGCCGCTCGAATCGATCCGCGTCAGGCGTCCGGTAGGCTCTTCGCCGGTCCCGTAGCCGGCTTCGGCGACCAGGAGATTTCCCGAAGCGTCGAACGCGATTCCGCGGGGATTATTGAGTCCGTCGGCGAACCGGACCAGCCCGGCCGCCGGGACGGATCTTGAGCCGCAAGCCGCGAGACCGGCTCCCGCGGCCGCGGCCATCGCGCCGTAAAGGAGCCGCCTGCGCG
The DNA here is from genome assembly GCA_965218195.1 of Chloroflexota bacterium. Classification (GTDB taxonomy): domain Bacteria; phylum Chloroflexota; class UBA11872; order UBA11872; family VXNJ01; genus JAPOVO01. Next base: position 1,488,970 of record OZ244593.1, on the reverse strand, counting down.
CGAGCCGGCGCTTCAACAATGAGTGGGACCGAATTTCGAGGCTCCGTTCGTGGGGCGGCGAAATGCTTGCGCGTTGCCAACTATCCTAGATCGTTGAATGGCCAAGAAGGGAAGCGGTGGCGTCGCTGTTCTGATCACCAGTTCCCTCTGCGCACCAAGCCATCGCGGGTCGAGATGAAGGTTGGAAGGCGTTCACCCGCGATGCGAAGCTTGTCGACGGCAACATATGCAGCCATCTACACTCTACTCCCGTTGACGTCAACTGTCGCTCGTGAGACTATCCGCTTACCACCTCTATCGATTCGACGGTAGAGTCGAGACCGCCCTCGTGGCGGTCTCTGTCTTTCCATAGAGAGCAGCGATTGATCACCAACATCTACATCGATGGCTTCAATCTCTACTACCGAGCACTCAAGGACACCCCGTTCAGATGGCTGGACTTGCGGAAGCTGGCTGAGACCCTCTTCCCCCGGGACACCATTGACCGCGTCTGCTACTTCACGGCCCGACTCGATGCACGCCCTAACAATCCGGGTCAAGCACAGCGGCAGCTCATATATCTGAGAGCACTGGCAACCCTCTCGGGCTTCGAAGTCCACTACGGCGCCTTCCGATCCGGGAAGGAGAAGGGATCGGACGTGAACCTGGCTACGCGCCTCTTGGTGGACGGCTTCAACGGTGCGTACGAACAGGCGGTCGTCGTGTCCAACGACGCGGATTTCGTCGGTGCGATGCGGTATGTGCGAGATGACTTGGGCCTTCGCGTCACCCTGGTCAATCCCGATCCCAAGAAAGCGTCTCAGAGGGACCTGGTAGGAGCTTCGACCTACGTTAAGCGCCTCCGGAAGAGCCATCTCAGACGGAGCCAGTTTCCCAACACGCTGGCGGACGATAAGGGCAACATCACCAAACCACCCAGCTGGTGACGCCTCTCACGTCAGGGAGCGCCAGACGTCCCCGGGCATCGTCGGTAGCGAGTTTGTATGCGGCACTATCTTCTACATATGCCGTAAGGCTAGCTGTTATTGTGCTCCACGAAGCTCGTTCGGCTACGCGCCCGCCCTAGGATGAGGTGTGTCCCAGCGCCGCACTCGCCGACGAGTCGCGGGACGCAGTCTACGAGAGGGGCGGAGAGGAACTTCCTGACCGCCGTAGACATGAAAGCGAATTGTCGCGTTTTCCAGAGTCGCAAACCAGCAACAAACCACCGTGCGCCGGCAGTTGCCCAAATTCTGACATAGCTCGACATGACGCCAGTCGCCGCGGGACTCGCCTGCCTGCAAGCATCCGTGGGTTTGCACAAAGCCAGCCTGTCCATAACGACGCCGAGTTTACGTTTGTCTTCTGGGGGTCAAAAAGCGGGGGCGGGCAATATAACATCGTGCTCAATGCCTGAAATGCAGTCGGAGGAAGACTCTTGATGGGAGCCCCTGGAGAGCACTTGAGCAGACTAAAGGCGACGTTGGATCGCGGCGAGACCGCGCTCGGCGCGGTATTGACCATGCCCAGCGTTCAAATGGCTCAGGCTATTGCCAGGATGGGGTTCGATTGGGTGGTAGTGGACATGGAGCACTACCCCATGGACATCCGCGACGTGCACGAAACAATCGCGGCGATGGCGGGCGCCAATACCACGCCTCTGGTCCGCATCCATTGGAATGAACACTGGCTAGCCAAGCCCGCGCTCGACGCCGGCGCTCTGGGGATCGTGTTCCCGATGATCCGCAATCGAGAGGAAGCCGAGGCGGCGGTGGCTGCGGTCAGATATCCGCCAGACGGCGTGCGCGGGTGGGGGCCGACCTATGCGCAGCTCCGCTGGAACCTCGATGCGCGAGAGTATGCGCGGCTGGCGAACGAGGAAATTCTGACCGTCGGACTCATCGAGCACGGGCAAGCCGTACGGAACATCCGCTCGATCGCCGAGACCCCTGGACTCGACGTGGCTTTCATAGCCCCCTCCGACCTGGCCGCGACGCTGGGACACCTGGGCGACGTGCAACATCCCGAGGTGCGCGAGGCCATATCGGAGATCGAGCAGGCCGTTCTAAATACCGACGCCATTCTGGGCGGAGTCGCCGGGTCGGCTGAAGCCGCAACCCAGATGATGGAGCGGGGCTATCGCTTCTTAAACCTGGGGTCGGACATCAGCCTCCTGAGCGGCGCCGCATCCACTCTTCTCGACTCGATACGCGGCGCGTAGCCGGCGCGGCGTCGTTGCCAAGTCAAATGGGAAGGACATGGCGGGATCATGAATCGACTTGAAGGCAAGGTGGCCCTGATAACCGGCGCGGGCATGGGGATCGGGCGTGAAGCGGCGGTCCTCTTCGCGGCGGAAGGCGCCCGGATAGTGGTCGCCGACATCAACAAAGAAGCCGCCGGGGAAACCGTGGGACTCGTGGAAGACAGCGGCGGCCGGGCCATCGCCGCGGTCGGGGACGTTGCAAGCGAGGACGACGTCAGGCGGATGGTCGAGGAGGGCGTCCGGGCTTTCGGGACTTTGACAGTTCTCTACAGCAACGCGGGCGTTCTCTGGAAAGACAGGGACCGCTCGGTGCTGGAGACCGACGAAAAGTGGTGGGACAGGGTAATGGACATCAACCTCAAATCGACGTTTTGGCTGTGCAAATACGGCGTCCCACACCTTAAGCGCGTGGGCGGCGGCTCGATCATTCTGGCCGGTTCCGTCTCGGCGCTGGCGGGCTTCACTCGCGCCCAGGACGCGTACACGGCCGCCAAGGGGGCGCTGATCTCTCTCAATAAATCGCTGGCGGTTCAATTCGCGCCGGACAACATCCGCTGCAACATAATCCACCCGGGCATAGTCGAAACGCCGCTGCAAGCGCCTTATCTGAACGACGAGATACGGGCGGAGTTCAAGTCATCGATTCCACTCGGCCGGATAGCGCAGCCGCGCGAGGTCGCCTGCGCGGCTCTCTTCCTGGCCTCGGACGAGGCCTCCTACGTTACCGGCGCCGAACTGGTGGTCGATGGCGGATTCATGGCGCAATAGCGGCCATTGCATCGCTGAGGAATGCGAGGCCGGACCGGTCAAGTCCGGGCACGCCGTAGATGCTCGGCAAAGTCGCAGGGGCGGTTCGTTAACCGCCCCCAGGCACACCCGGTCTGGATTCCCGCGCACGCGGGATATTGTAGATGTCAACTAATTCGTTGACAGAAATGATGGCTCGGCGTACGCCCGTGTGTGGTTCGACAGAGCCTGTCGAAGGGCGCACAGCGCATCCCGTCACTCCCGCGCAATGCCCGCCCCCGGCTCGATCGGGAGCGGGAATCTATACACTTCAAACATAAATAACCGGTGAGGGGGTCCTTCTTTCATGAATGACGGGGCCAGTCGAGCAGACCACGTAACCGTCGAGTCGAATGTTCCTGCCGAGATGCGGGACGGCGTCGTTTTGAGGGCGGACATCTATCGACCGAACGGGGCAGGGCCGTTTCCCGTTTTGCTGACCAGGACCCCGTACGACAAGACGTCTGTCCGGGACATGGCCAGTCGCTTTGCCAAAGCCGGCTACATCGTCGCGGCCCAGGACATCCGCGGCAGGTACGAATCCGAGGGCGAGTTCTTTCCCCTTCACGGCTTCGGCTCCAAAGATGTCGAGGATGGTTTCGACACCGTAGCCTGGGCGGCCGAGCTGCCGGATTCCACTGCTGAAGTCGGCATGTTCGGCAGCTCGTACTCGGCCTGGACGTCCTGGAAGGCGGCGGCGTCCGCCCCGCCGGAGTTGAAGTGTATTTACGTCTCGGGAATGTCCCTGCGCCACAGCGACGTGGAGCCTATCTTCCGGCCCGGCCGGCGGCTTGAATGGAGCTTCGCGACCATTGGCCCGGACGACCGCCGCCGCACTCCCGAAGCGCCGGGCCCCTACGACGTTGACGAGGCGCGGGAGCTTTGGAAAGTCGAGCGCAACAAATGGCTCTGGGTTAAGCCGTGGAGCGAGCTAAGCGGCGAATTACTTCCGTCGATGGCGGCGCGGATACAGCGCATCCTGCAACATCCCGGTGAGGACTACCACGAGTTTGTCGGAATCCATCGGAACATCGATATCCCCGTTTTCAACAGGACCGGTTGGTACGACCGCTTCATATCAGCCGTGGACCACTTCGTGGAAATGGAGAACCTCGCGCCCAGCGAACGCGCCCGGCGGAGCCAGCGGCTGGTCGTGGGTCCCTGGGGACACACCAACGATCTCACGCGCGCGCAGGGCGAGTTCGATTTCGGCGAGGCTGCGGAGTGGGACAACGTGGCGGCCGGCATTGGCTGGTTCGATCACTGGCTCAAAGGCGACGACAACGGGACCGCCGAAGAAGCGCGGGTGCGCCTGTTCATCACCGGCCAGAATAGCTGGCGCGGCTACGACGACTGGCCGGTACCGGGAACGCGCCCTGTTGCGTTTCATCTTTCGAGTGGAGGAAACGCCAATACACCAGCCGGTGACGGAGCGCTCTCGCTGGAGCCGGCGGGCGGCGTGCGGTCCGATTCGTTCGACTACAACCCGCGCGACCCGGTTCCAACTTTGTTCCTTGAAGGTTGCCAGGATGGTCCGTTCGATCAAAAACCGCTGGACCACCGGCAGGACGTACTGGTGTATCAATCGGAGACGCTTGATGCGAGACTGACGGTCGTAGGCTCTCCTTCGGTCAAGCTCTACGCTTCCAGCTCGGCGGTGGATACCGACTTCACGGCCAAACTCGTCGACGTGAGTCCCGACGGTACGGCCAGGAATCTCTGCTATGGCATCGTGCGCGCAAGGTACAGGAATGGTTGGGAGAACCCGCGACTGCTCGATCCGGGCGAAGTGACGGAGTTCACGATCGAAATGAATCCGGTCGGAAACACGTTTCTGGAAGGCCACCGGATTCGCCTCGACGTAAGCAGTAGCGATTTTCCCAATTACGACAGAAACCACAACACCGGCGGCGACGCCTATATCGAGTCGGAGATGATCACGGCCCACCAGGAGGTCCATCACTCGCAAAAGCATCCATCAATGCTCCGGCTGCCCGTAATTCCGCTCTAGCGTCCAATGACCACCTCGGTAAAAACACGGATCGGCGTCATTGGGTGCGGAGATATTTCGCGCGCACACCTGAAGGGTTACACCTCGTTGGGACGGGCGACGGTCGTCGCAGTCGCCGACAGCTTGACGCAAGCGGCTAAAGACCGAGCGGAGGAATTCGGCGTGGAGAGGGTGTACGAGGACTACAGAGAGATGCTCGACAGGGAAGATATGGTCGCCGTCAGCGTATGCACTCCGCCACCATCGCACCGCGAGATAGTTGCCGCGGCGGCCCAGCGGGGAATGCACGTATTGTGCGAGAAGCCGCTGGCGATGAGTGTGGCGGAGGGGGAAGCGATGGTGGCCGCCGCACGGCGGGCAGATGTGATTTTGATGACGGCCTTCTGTCAGCGGTTTTTCGAGCACGTGATGAAGGCCAAGGAAATGATCGCAGCCGGCAAGCTGGGGGAAGTGCACCAGTTTCGCTTCCGGCGGGGAGAGAGGACCAGCTACGAAGACTCCTGGATCGGCGATCCGGACATGGGCGGCGGGCTGTTTTGGGAAAGCGGCGTTCATTCGGCGGACATGTTCAGGTTCCTCGTCGGCGAGGTGGCGGCTGTCTACGCAAGGGGAGCGACCAGGACTCAGGCGATAAAGGGCGCCGACACGATTGCCATGGTGCTCGAGGGCGAGCGCGGCGAGCTAGGTATGGTCGAGCAGAGCTGGTCGTCGCCGCACTCGGAGAATCGCATCGAGATTCATGGCGAGCTGGGCAGCATAGTGATCGACCACAACGCCGGGCGCAGCAGGTTCAGCGACGTGAACGGGACCCGCTGGTTTCAAGCAGACGAGAAGCGAATCGACCGGTTCGTAAGAGAGATAGCCCACTTTCTGGACTGCGTGCAAGGCAAGGCCGAACCGATCATGACCGGAGTGGACGGCGTGGAGGGGATGAGGATCATGCAGGCCGCGGTGAGGTCGGCCCGCGATGGCAAACGCGTGATCCTTCGCGGCTGAGGCGCCGCCTCCCGCGAGCTCCTAAAGCCGCACGACAGACGATACGAAGATCACAACCGCCCGAAACGCTTGGGAGACTCCTGACGCTATTCCGCCCGGTTCGCGGAATTGCCCTTCAACCAGCGATCCAGGAATGGGAACGAGCCTTCCGCGTTTATCTCGTGTCCTCCGTCGTGCAAGTCCAGACCGAGGCGTTCCAGAATACCAAGACGCTCGTAGACTTCCTCAACCTTTGCATATTCTTCTTCGAGCATCTTCCAATAGACGGAGTCGTCCCGTCGTCCCGCTTCAAAAAAAGGGGGCGGGGACAAATCAGCGAGGCAATGTCCCAATCTGAGAACTCCGTGAGCAGATTGTGAATGAACTTGTCGGTACCGATGGTGTCGATAAGCGCTGTGTACTGGTCGTCGGACACTACGAGCTTTGGTGCGCGAAGGTTGAAATATGCCGCCGACACCGTGGCGGCCAGACGCTGCTCGACAGCGCCGGCGTGAAGGGCCGTGAGACCGCCTTGGGAAATACCGTAGAAACCTATGCGGTCCGGCATGACCTCCGGAAGCATCGCAAGATAATCCACCACTTTCATGATCTTCCAGAGCTCGATACCTATGGTGGTCTTGCCGACCAGGACCGCCTTACGGTGAAGGCGACTGCGTCTGTATAGATCGTTAACGACTGCGTGAGAAAAGATCACGTAGCCGCGGGCTGCAAGGCGGCGGCCGAAGCTCTTGTAGATCCCGTCAGGCTCGGTGATTCCGATAGCGTGTTCCGGCGATCCGCCCATTCCATGCTGGACGATGATCGCCGGAGCGGGAAGCGGAGAGTCTTTAGGGATTAGCAGTATTCCGTGCGCCCGAACACCTGGAAACGCCGCTATTGAAACGGTAAACGCGATGCAGTCACGCGCCTCGAACAGCGGCTCCAGCGTGGGATCGAGCGGGAGGCTTTCGCTCGGGAATCCTCCAAGCTGATCGACGAAATGGCGGCGGTTGACCTCGACCGAAGTCAGATAGGCGGCCTCGCTCGAAAAGTCGCGACTCCATTTCCGCTCGCGCTCCGGCCCCGCGCCGAGGACCAGATTCTGGACGTATTCGTCCAGTTCGTCGTAGATGACCTGCTGCCCACGCACCGCTGACTCTTCGGCGGCGGATATGGCAGCGTCTTCATCACTCATGTTCGCTCTCCCCAGCCGCGGCCGGTTTCGTGGTCAGCCCCCGGATTGGAGGACCGACTCCATTGCGTCCTCACAAGAATATGGGGTCCCCAACTTGGCGTAGTCCTGCAGGCCGTTATGTGACACGGCCGCATCGTGGTCCGTTTGATCCGGTTGCTATGGGATTCGCGCGGTTGCAGTCTATACGGCTGTCAATCGACCGAAATGCGCCATATCCGCGCTTCGTAGATAATCTCGCCAACCGCATCACAATACGCGGTGTATCAGCAAGTTCAGCGAGAGGTGAGCTCCATGGCGGTCTCCAGGAGTTCACAACCCAACGTCTTGATCGTGATGTCGGACCAGCACAGCAGGCGCCATCTGGGATGCTACGGCGATTCCCTCGTTCGCACGCCAAACCTGGACGCGCTGGCGTCGCGGGGCGTCAGGTTTGAAAACGCCTACTGCCCCGCTCCACTGTGCGTGCCGAGCAGGATGTCGTTCCTCACGGGGCGTCATCCAAGCGCGAATCGAGTCTGGCTGAACTCACACATTCTCAGTTCCGCAATCCCCACCTGGGCGCACGCGCTTGGGGCCGCCGGATACGAGACGGCGCTCCTCGGTCGTATGCATTTCGTGGGCTCCGATCAGCGGCACGGGTTCGAACGGCGTCCAATTGGCGAGTACTGGTCGAATTATCCGGGCGCGAGCAATCCGGGCGCTCCCCTGTTCAAACGGATTCCATCAGGAGCGAGCGGTCAGACCAGAATCGCTCCCCAATCTTCGGGAATAGGGAGCACAACCTATTCGGCGATGGACGAGATGATCGCGGCGACCACATGCCGATACCTGCAGGAAAAGGCGGATGGCGGCGGTCGCCCTTTCGCGGCAACGGTTGGGCTCGTTCTCCCGCATTGTCCGTACTACGCGCCTGAAGACCTGTTCGACTATTACTACGAGCGGACCGACATTCCGCAGCCCACGCGGGAGGAGATCGAACGCGAGCCGGCTTCTATCCGCAATCTCAAGCGGCGCCTCGATTTCGAAGACCCTCTACCGGCGGAACGAATCCGGATTGCGGTGGCGGCCTACCTGGGATTGTGTGAGTACGTCGATCGGCTAATCGGCAATATCCTGCAGAAACTGGAGGAGACCGGACTGGACCGGAGCACGCTAGTGATCTATTGCAGCGACCACGGCGAAATGGCCGGGGAGCACGGCCTTTGGGGCAAGTCCAACTACTACGAGGAATCTGCCGGCGTGCCAATCATCGCCTCGTTGCCCGGCGTGGTCGCCGAGGGAGATTCCAGCCCTGAGATTTGCAGCCTGGTAGACATAGGCCCGACGATAATCGAAGCGGCCGGGGCCGACACGATTCCTAACGTTGACGGCCACTCGCTGTGGCCGTTGCTCACAGAGGCCGGAGACCCAGACGGGCCAGGTGAGATATTCAGCGAACTGGGCGGTTTCTATTGGGGTCCGCCGTCGCGCATGATACGAAGAAGCCCGTGGAAGCTGTTCAAATACCACGACGAAACGTCGCCGGCGTTGTTTGATCTTGAAGACGATCCCGAAGAGACGGCCGACCTCGGGACCGATCCGCGATACGACAACGTGCGGCAGGAACTCTTGCGGCGTCTCTACGACGGTTGGGACCCCGAATCGGTGATCTCTGAGTCCGAGAGGCTAGACACGGATTTGAAAACCATCGCAAGCTGGGGCAGGGCCGTTCAGCCCGAACACGAGGACGTTCTGCCCATTCCGGATGCGGAGTCCGAATCGATCCTGACGAAGCCCGAATACGTCGGACGTTCGCGCTGATGAATTCTCAGCCTGACCCTACTGAGTCGAAACGCGTCCGCATCCGCGCCGGCGCGCTAATCGACGGCGCCAGCGCGTATCTCCGTGAGAACGTGACGCTCGAAATCAGCGACGGGCGAATCAAGTCGATCCAGGACTCCAAGCCTTCCGGCGGGGACGAGACTCCTGTGGATTGGGATTATTCCGACCGCGTATTGATTCCGGGGTTGATCGACTCCCACGTTCACCTCTGCTTCAACGCCGGCCCCGATCACGAGGAAGTCATGACGGAGCTGTTGAATTCGGATGGTCAGCGCCTGCTCGCCCGCGCAATTCGAAACGCCCAGTCTGCGCTGGCCAGCGGAGTGACGACTTTGCGAGATTGCGGTGACCGAGACTTCACGACAATTCGCTTAAGGAACCTGATCAATGAAGGTCTGGCCGTGGGGCCGCGACTGGCGGTTTCAGGACCGCCGGTTACAACGTCGGGCGGGCACCTGCACTTTTGCGGCGTCGAGGCGGACGACCGGGACGAACTGCAAAGGGAGGTCCGGCGCCTGTGCGAAGCAGGCGTAGACCACGTAAAGGTGGTGGCCACGGGGGGAATGATGACTCCCGGAACCGACAGCCGATTACCCCAATACACAACAGATCAGCTTCGCGCGGTCGTTGAAGCGGCGCACGGCTACGGCAGGCCGGTCACGGCGCATCTCGGCGCAACCGAGGGGATTCGACGGGCCGTGGAGGCCGGTGTCGACGACCTTGAACACTGCGAGTTTCTGAGCTCAGCCCCCGAGGACGATCCGGATCAAGACGATGACCTGCTCGCCAAGATGGAGGACAGCGGCGCCTACTGGGGAAACACGATCCCCGGGATCTTCCGCACGCTTCTTTCTGGTGAAAACGGGCCGGTGCCTCAAGAGCAATTGCTGGCCTGGCTCCAGGTTTTTCGCCGAACGTACGAAGCCGGCGTGACAATGATGATTTCGAGCGACTCGGGGGTCAGATTCACTCACTTCGATCGTTTGGCGGAGAGTATCGAAGTTGCGGTGAGGTACATGGGCGTGTCGGAGATGGCGGCGATTCAGGCCGCGACCCGCATCCCAGCCGAGGCTCTCGGCTGGGCCGATGACGTCGGAACTCTTGAGGTAGGCAAACTCGCCGACTTTGTGGTTCTCGAGGCCAACCCGCTCGAAGACATCAAGAATCTTCAAAGGGTTCACGAAGTCTTCAAAGACGGCAAACCCATCCGGCATCTTCTGCTGACAGACGACCGTTGAGCGACCGGTTCTCTCTCGCCAGCGGGCTTCAATGCGCGGAGTGCTCGGAGAGATTCGAACTCGGGCCGCTGGTGGAAGGGTGTCCGGCTTGCGGCGCTCAGCTTGAGGTCACCTACGATCATGGAAACTTCAATAAGGAGTCGTGGGCGGATCCGGGCTGTCCGGGCATCTGGCGCTTTCATGACCTCCTGCCGCTAGCGTCGGCGGAACACATAGTCTCGCTGGGAGAGGGCGGCTCGCCCCTGGTGCTCCTGCCCAACGTCGGAGTTACAGGCGCGAAGGTCTGGGCCCAGCTCGAAGGCCACAATCCAACCGGGTCCTTCAAGGACCGCCTGAATTCCGTTGTGGCGTCGACGGCAGCCCTGTTCGGTAAACCGCCCCTTGTGGCGTCTTCGACCGGCAACCATGGCGTCTCTTTGGCCGCTTACGGCGCCAGGCTTGGATCGAGCACCGCGGTGCTACTCGACTCCGGGGCGTCGGAGCTGACCCTCAACGAGATCCGATACTTCGGGGCAACTCCTTTCGTCGCAGGCGGCTCTATCGATACGCTCGGACTCATGGCGAAGCTCTGGCGGGATCATGACTGGCTGCCGTCCATCCGCAACTTTCCCCGTCCGCCCGAACGCCGAGTCGCCAACCCATTCGGGATAGAGGGCTACAAGACGATCGCCTATGAGATAGCGGAAGACCTCGGCGGCCGGGCGCCCGAATCGGTGTTCGTGCCGGCGGGCGGCGGTGACGGCATCTCCGGTATTTGGAGGGGATTCGTCGATCTGTACAAAACCGATCAGATCGACGATTTACCCAGGCTTTACGCTTGCCAAGCCGCGGCTGCTTGCTCGCTGGTAGCAGCCTACGAGACCGAAGCTCGCGAAGTGCAACCTGTTGAGGCTAGTCCGTCGATAGCGCTTTCGATAATCGACGGCAGGTCCGGCGATCATGGGCTGCGGGCCGTCCGCGATTCCGGGGGCGCCGCGATCGCAATTTCGGATGAGGAAATACGCGAGGCCATCGAAATCGGCAGCCGGAACGGGATCTTCATGGACCCCGCGTCCGCCGCCTCGATTGCCGGCTACTTGAAATTCTCGGCCGCCACGCCGTCCCCGCCCTCAACCGCGGTCTGCGTCATAACGGCGAGCGGTTACCGCTGGCCCAATGCACTCGGGCCAGCGGCCGCATCTACCTGTGAGAACGTCTGGGACGACCCGGACGCAATCATTGCCGCGCTTGCGTAATGATCGTCGAGCAAGTTTCAGCGCAGGCCGCGGACTCAGTCGCGATGTCGGATTGTGTCGAAATGCCGAATCCGGTTCGTTCCGGGCATCCGCCGCGGCGCTAGGCTCCCGCAGGTTCCAGCCAGATTGGACTCGACCACGCCCGGTTTCCGTCGCTCTGGTACACCCGGACGTAGACGTAGCGAAGGCTGTCGCGGCTCACCTTGCTGGGGGGCAGCTCGCGGTTTATCGAGACGTGCCGCTCGCCTGGCTCGAAAGTGTCGATTGTCTTGCCATTCTCGACCACTTCGACCCGAGTTATCGCTTCAGTTCCCAGCGCTTCGAGAGACATTTCGAAAGGTCCGCCGCCGACCGTGCCACCCACCGGCTGTCCGTTGATCCTGAAATCCACCAACATCCGCACTCCGGTAGTGGCGTAGCAGCGTCCATTTCGCAGGGCATCGAGTATTGAAGCCCTGTCCAGGCGGGACGCCCAAACACCCGTAATGCCGGCTGGCCGCGGGCACCCCGGCTCGGGCCGGGGATTTGCGGGGCGTGAGTCGTGAGTGTCGCTCCCCGCAACGAACCCCACTCGGGCGCCGGTTTGAAGGAACGCGTTTATCTTTTCCTCTTCGGCAGCCAGATCAAATTCCTGTTTCTGGTACATCTCCGCCAGGACTTCGCGTTCATAGAAATTGGTATGGAAATGCCCGTGGACGAAGCCGCCCCGATTGTGAACTTCGTCGTATAGCGCTCGATAGTCCTTGCAGAACACCGTGTCCGGGTGGTATTTCGCCCGATAGGCCGGGGCTTTTGCCGCCTGCCTGTCTTCACACAGGAATGGCGGAAGGTCTGTAGTGTCGGGGAAAAACCCGATCCGGTGGCTGCCGTCGGGTGGCGTGCCGTACTCCACGGCTGGAAGGGAGACGAATCTTCCAGGCAGATCGAACTCATCCCAGACCCGATTCATGTCGTCCCAGGTTTCGGCGACGCAAGCGTTGTACGAGAAAAACTGACCCGCCGCGAAATCGAGGCGAGCCACGTCCCTGGCCCATTCGAAGTGCTCGCGATAGGGCCGCTGGTTAAAGACCATCCCGTGGAGTTCGCCCCAGTAGAGGTTCGGTCGCGGCAACTCCGAGACGTGGACGGGATTGCTGCGGCTGTGGATTTCGCCAACTTTTACACGGACCGTATCGGTAGGACTCTGAACCGAGATTTGGACGTCGTGAGCCGATTCGCCGACAAGGGCAACCTCGAGCCGCTGGTTGGACGATTCGACCACGATTGCGGGCGTTGCCGGCGGCGCCGGATTCCCATATTCGTCCTCGATGTTGATACCCGCCGATATCGTGCCCGAGCCGAAAGTGGGACAGGTTGTGCGAACCGCATGTGCGGGGCCGCTTTGAATTGAAAGCGGATTGCTCTCGAGCACCGAAAGTGGGATCGCGCTCGGCAAGAAATTGTGATACCTGCCGGAGTCCGCCGGTGAGTGAACAAACGCAAGCCCGCCATCGGGGTCCTCCACGGCCCAGAACCTGAATGCGGCAATCGCATGTTCCGGTAGCCGGAATCCGTCCGGATGATTTTTGAGCTGAAACGATATATGCTCGTCAGGAGTCACTCCGCCACCTGTGTACTCAATGTGAAACCCGTAAAGGAACTCAGGCACACGGGGATAGAGATCAAGGGTTCGAACCACGCCGCCCTTGATAAGGTCCGGGTTTAGTTGCGGATTATCCGCGCCCGCCGGAGCCTCAAGCGCCAGGTCTCGGAGATCGGTAACGGTCCATGAACCGGCGGGTTGCCCGAGGGCTTTGCTCGCGGCCGGATTTCGACCGCCGCTCGGATCCAACAAAAACTGACGGATATCGTAGAAAACCCAAAGATTGCCGCCTTGGTGGAATCCATGCTCGGGCGTCGTGTACTCGACCGTGAGGTCGACGACGTTGGTGACGCGAAGCTCGCCGCGAGTCAGAACACGAAATCGCGCTCGCTGATTGCCGACCATCGCACCACATCCTTTCAAGTCCCTCTACCGCTTCGCCCGCAAACTCATGGGAATGATCGCAAATGGCTGCGAACGTGAAAAGCGTAACGGCGAAATGGAGTGCACTGCCAGACCGTGACTCGGCGGCGTACTCCCGTCCATGTAGTCTCTTCGGCACGAGATGATACGAGAATCGAAAGGAGCGCTGGCATGGCGCTAATCGATACAAACTCACTTACCCCGAAGCGAATATCCCCTGGTGAAGTGCTTACCCCAAGCCGCTCCGCGCTCGTAATCGTGGACATGATGAATCGCTTTTGCGATCCCGAATGGCAATCCGGGAACGATCCGAAACGAGCCGCCTGGCTGAAGGGTGAGCTGCGGAGCGCGATCGCGGGTATAGGGAAGGCTTTGGACGGTTTCCGAAAGACCAACGGGCTTGTCGTACACGTCGTAAACGCAAGATGGACGACAGACGGCCGGGAGGTCGTGCGGTATCAGCGCGGCCGCGATTACGAATTGTTCGACAGCGAGGCTATGTCGGTTATCGATGAACTGGCGCCGATCCCGGGGGAAGTCATTGTGAGGAAGGTCGCCAGCTCGGCGTTCACCGGCACCGGACTCGACTTTTTGCTTAACAACGCGGGGATCGAGAACGTGGTCCTTTGCGGCCAGTGGGGCAACGCCTGCGTCTTCTACTCACTCATCCAGAGCCGGGAATTCGGTTTCAACAACTATTGGCTCGAGGATGGAATCCTGTATTCGTCGGAGACGTTCAAGCAACTATTTCCGGCGCTGGTGGGATCGAGCTGGGCCAGGCTTGCGGTCGCGGAGGAGACACAGAGGGCATTGGGTATCACCGCGACCAGCTAGAATTCAAACATTATGGGATCGGGACCACCCAGGATCGATGCGTGTACGTACCTGGGACATTGGCCCTTCAGGCGGCTGCCGCAAGAAGGCATTGACGCTCTGCGCGACCTTTCCAAGCGCACGCGGGCGGACCACGCGCTTGTCGGCAGCTTCAACGCCGCTTTTTATTTAGACCCCATCGATGCGAACGAAGAGGCTTGGGAAGCCATCGACGGAGATCCGTTCTTCACCTACGTGCCCGTGGTAAACCCGCTGCTTCCCTGGTGGAAGGACGACATCGATTGGGCAAAGGATCGCGGATGCCCCGCCGTCTGGATGTTTCCAAACTGTTGGGGGCTTAAACTCTCGGATCCCCCGGGAGAGCGACTGCTTCAGGCATTGCGGGAAGCGGGTCTTGGGCTAGTGGTAAGCGCACGCCTGAATGATGAACGGCTACTGCCGCCGGAGTTTTACCGGCCTTCGGTCCCGGCGGCCGAACTTGCCTGGATAGTAAGGCAGTGGCCGGACATACCGGTGATGCTGGTTTCGACCACCTGGCAGGAAGTTGAGGCGATCGGCTTTGGCGCGATTCGCGATTCCAGCGCCGTAGTCGAGATTTCATTCATGAAGCAGCCGACTCACCTGGTTGAATACCTCGTGCAAGCCATCGGCGCGGAGCACGTTGCATTCGGCAGCGGGATTCCAATTCACTACGCCGAAGCCGCGACTTACCGGTTGGAGATGGCCGAAATTTCCGATGATGAACGCGCAGCCGTTTTGGGCGGCTCCGTGGCTTCCACGTTCAACCTGAATCCGGACGACTCCGCAAGATGATGCCACGGTCCAAGCACGTGATCGACGTGCATTTTCACTACGGTTGGGGAGTTGAGAGTGAAGAGCTATCCGACCCGGACAGTCACGTCGAATGGATTTTGCGCTCCTATCCGATCGACAGGATCGTGGGTTGCTGCATAACGCCCGGAGGGGAATTTCCGACTCCGGCGGATATCAGGGCGGCGAACGATAAAGGCTTGACGGCGATGCGGAACTTTCCCGGCGTCTACCACAGCCTTTGTTATCTGAACGCGACGCACGGAGAAGCAGCCTGTCTCGCCGAGCTTGAGCGTTGTCTGGATGCCGGGATGGTCGGTGTGAAACTCTGGATTTCGCAGCTCGCGGACGATCCGTCTGTTTATCCCATAGCGCAACGCTGCGGCGACCTCGGATTGCCCATGCTCATTCATGCTTTGGTCAAGTCGCGAGGGCAAATGCAGCGCGAGAGCAAGCCTGAGCACATCGCTCGCCTGAGCAACCGCTTCCCCGAAACACCAATTTACATGGCCCACTACGGAGGGCCGCCTGAGTTCGGAAGTCGCGGTCTTGCCGAAGCGCCGAACCTTTACGTGGACGTGGGAGGCTCGATAGCCGAGTACGGTTCCACCGAAAAGCTACTTGGCGCATGTGGTCCTGAACGGCTGCTATTCGGCACCGATAATCTGTCTTACCCCTTCTGCATGGCCAAGATCGCCGGCGCCGGGATAGAGGGCGAGCATTTCGAAATGGCCATGTGGAAGAACGCCAATCGCCTGTTCAGGTTCTTCCCCGAGGAGCCATAGAGGCGCGGCCTCAATTTCGAGCGGATCGAGAATTCGGAAGACTTCGTCCGTCGAGGATTGCCTCCGTATCGCGTTGCCTATACGGCCTCCAGAATGAACTCGGTTCCATCCGCAACGGGAGCGGTCCAGACGAAAGCCCCGTTGACCGGTCGCGCTTCGACCGTTCCCCCGTTGATTCTCATTCCCTTCCAACTCGTAGCGGCGCGGAAGGTCAACTCTCGACGCGAGACGGCATCGGGCAGCTCGTCGAGACGCACGGTGCAAGCGGCGCGATCCGGGCCCAGCGACTCCACGCCGACTTCCGCCGAACGCCGTAGCAGGGTGTAGTGAACTACGTCCTCGGGGACGGTGGCCCACAACTCATCACCCCACAACCGGCGCACCTCCCGAAGTCGCGAATCGAGGATCTCCGGAGTGCAGCAGCGGTTCCAGGCGGATTCCGGAACTCTAGGCGGGAGGCGGTCGGCTATTACGTGAGTCAAATCGACGAGCCACTTGCCTCTGGAGTTCTCTCGCGTCAGATGGCCGGGAAAGGCGTCCTTCGTGTGCCGGTATTGCGCGGTGCTTGGGTTGTCGACCCAGCCATCCAAATCGCGGCCTATCGTGCCGCGACCGATGTCCCAAACGTCGAAGTCGGGCGAGTTCAGGGGGTAGTCGATACTCAACACCCCAAGGTAGCCGGCCTCCTTG
Organism: Chloroflexota bacterium; assembly: GCA_965218195.1. Classification (GTDB taxonomy): domain Bacteria; phylum Chloroflexota; class UBA11872; order UBA11872; family VXNJ01; genus JAPOVO01. The sequence goes on along the minus strand of OZ244593.1, from coordinate 1,472,343 downwards.
GCGAGGGGGACGATCTGATCCTTCAACGCCGTATTGCCCCAGTAGGTGATGATGTCAACACTTTGACCGGTCGCCCTCTCCAGCTCGTGTTTGCTCAGCCGGACTTCCATGTCGAGGTCGATTCCTTTCTGCCCGGTGGGAACATGCGAGTGCGAGTGGCTGCTGAAGGTCCACCCGCGATCCACGAGGAAGCGAATCTGGTCTTCATTCAGATAGAAAACGTCGAAGAGACTCGTACCCCGGTCCAGGCGCTGCTTGCCCAGAAACCCCGTTACCTGGCAGATGTGACCGGGAATACCATGTTCCTCGTGAATGGGGTAGGAGTTTACGAGCGCGTCGAGGGTCCCTTCGTCGTAGGTTACGGAATAAACAAATTGGGCATCATGCTTCCAGGGCGCAATTTCAACGGCTAGTTCTCGCGGCATAGACCATGCTCCCGATATTGGTATTCGCCGGCGTCCCGCCGACTTGCCATCATAAGCCCGCTAGGCCGCTGAACCCGACTTCAATTAACTCGCGACGTGCGCCGCAACCTGTGAAGGCGCAACCGAGCATGCGGCAATGAAGTCCTTGACAGAGGCGCTGTAGCCAACAGTATGTTCGACAAATCTGATGGCGGTGCGCGTCATGTCGAGGTTCTCCATAGTGTCGGGGTACTCGACCGCCAGGGTCGCTTCTCTCAGCAAGATGCACCGGTAGCCGTACGCCGCCATGTCTCGCATTCCCGCCGGCGAATGGAGAATACACATGTTCGTATGGAATCCCGCGTAGATTAGATTTACCACTCCCCTCTCACGCAAAATTCGGTCGAACTGCGCCGCCGTAACGATTACGGGGTCCTCAGGCCGTGGGCGGACGGGAGGCGCGATGTCCATAGCCTCCCAGCCATCCCAATCCCTGTAATTCGGCCCGTGGACGGCGTCCCCTCGGTGACGCCGGAAGCCGGGGAGAGCCTCCGGCAAGTCTCCCACCACCGACGGAGAAGGCTCGTCGGCGCCGTTCGGGTTGTCCAGCAGATAACGATGCTGCGGATATTTCTCAGCGACGCGCCGGGGCTCCACCTGGCAATACAGAAGCCCTGCCATTCGCGCCGCTTCGAGCGCGGGGGCGATTTGCTCGTAGACGATTTGTGCGGCCAGCGCGTTGTGCTCGCGCGTTCCACCTGCAACTTGCAGCCGCTCGTATGGGAACGCGGGTCCTCCCGGAAACCCAACGCTCCACGTGTGGAGTCCCACGAACGCGGTCGATTCCACGGGGAGTGCGAGATCCAGATCCACAAGTCCCTTTGGATTGGCCGCGGGATAGTACTGAAACTGCCGGACGGACATTTGCAACTCTAACGCTTCGCCCATGACGCGCTTTAATCCTTTCGAATCATCAAAACGTAGAAGTCCTCTTGTGATTCACTCTTGCGCGATGCCAAACAGCCGTCGCGCATTTTCGGTCACCACTGTTCTCCTGACCAAGTCCTCGATCGCGGAATCCTGAAGGTCCACGATCGTCATCATGGGCTCCATGACCGGCATGCGCGTGCCAAACAATACGCGCTCCGGGCCTAGCGCATCCACAAGCATAAGGAATGCGTCGCCGGGGTCGAGCGCCTGAGCCTGTCCGAAATGAAACTGCCAGCCGGGGTCCGTCGTGCTGACCGCGGATGTTTCGAAGTACACGTTGCGCGCGGCCCGCAGCCGCTCTAGAGGGGCGGCGTTTTCAAGGTCGCCCAGCGACCGGGGTCCTGGTCTTACACCGCAAGCAACGAAGTTTACGTCGGGGCAGGCGACGCTGAGTTCGAGCACGGCTTCGAGACGGACCTGCCACGTCTTGACGTAAGGCGGATACCACCGCTCGTCTTCCACGCGCAGAGCGATAACCACTGGACGGCCAGCATCCCCGACGGTATTTACCAGTTCCAGGCAAGACCGGTCGGCAAGCTCGAAGGCGTGAAATTCGGGATGGAGCTTGATACCAACAACTCCAAAGTCGTAAAGGCAGCGACGAACGTGATTGAGATGGCCCGGATAATTGGGGTTGACGCAACCCAACTGGAAAAGTCGGTCCCTATGCGGCCTGAGATCGCGATACGCTTTCTCGTCGGACAGCTCGTAGTCCCAGTAGAAAACGCTTTCAAACGGACTCACGACGGCCTGTTCGATATCGCAGCGGTCCATAAGGCGGAGGAGATCGTCGACGGTTTCCGCAGCCGTTTCGCGGAACGGATATCGACCCAAATACGCGTTTGCGTCAATCACTGAGTATGGTCCCAAACGCCTTCGATCAGCCTCGCCAGATTGTCGCCGAGTATCAGCGACTTGTCCGTTTTCGAAATGTCGGCGGCGAGAACGGTTGCGCGCGAGGAGAAGCGCCGCATATCGCAACCCCAAACTATCCGCCGAGCGCCCAGATATCCCACCAGGGTCTCCAGCAATCCCATCCCCTCCAACGCCGAAATACCCTGGTAGACGTTGACGGGAGCATATTTGGTCATCAATGCGCCTTGATACCACGGACCGCCGTGGTGCATCTGAACGATCGCCGCTTCTGGGTGACGGCGCGCCAGATTGATCACGTTCTCGGGCCAGCTTTCGCGGCCGCCGTAGGGGTCTATCCCGTTGCGATACCAGGAATGAATGAACGTGATTCTGCGCCGTTCGAGGTTGTATTCGACAAATGGGTCCATGGATGGATCGTCGGCCTTACAGGCGAGCCACAGCTTGCATCCCACCATGCCGTGTTCCTCGACGCACTCACGATAGCTGTCCAACATAGGCTCGCCCAGGCGAGGATTTATAACCGCCATCCCGAGAATCCTGTCGGGAGAATGCCGCATGGCCTTAGCGAGCTCTCTGTTCAGGAAGACGCACTCATCAAGGTCGGGGACCTCGCTTCGAAGATTCTCGGCGGCTACTTTGTCGACGCCCGACCGGTCCATTTGGACGATAAGCTCGTCAATCTCGGCGGGATCGAAGGCTTTGTCTCGCCCGGATGGAATGCGATGCCCGTCAATTACCATTGGCATTCCCTTTAGTCTGACGAACATTGGCGAGCCGCCGCCGCGTGAGCGGGAACCGAAGAAGGCGGGCGCCGAGATTCTTGACAACGTCCGAAACTGATATCCGAAGATATGATTGCATAAACGCCGCGACCGGCTATTCATGAAGTCGCCGTCCGTTAGCCGTGGAAGAGGGGAGCTCGATGGCCGACTATTTCCGTATCAGATCGATGATGGAGGAGCAGGCTCTCGACGCTCTCCTGATTCTCGGTAATCGGAACTGCGCATATCTTGCGAGCGGCGTCGGCGACGAACCTTGGTTTAACGAGCCGCACGGTTTGGCGGCGTGGATGATTCTCCTGGCTCCGCCCGACAAGTCATTCGTTCTCGGAGGCGGTGAGTTTTCAGAGATCGATATGCCCATCGAGCGAATCCAGGGCGACCAGAATCGCGACGCGCGGCTTCAAATTGTCGCCGATCGGATCACGTCGGCGAAGCTCGACCGCAGCCGAATCGGCGTGGACATGGACTACATGCCGAACAGCGACATGGCCAAGTTGAGCGGTTTGCTGCCCAACGTCAGATTCGAGACGGCGGACTCGCTCATGGCCCGGGCACGCGCGGCAAAAACACCCATGGAAATCGAGTGGATCAAGAAGTCCATCCGGGCTTCGGAGACGGGCTACGAGGAAGTCAAGAAGCACATCAAGCCCGGCGCATCATTCAACGAGCTATGCAATATCTGGGCGAAGACAGTAATCGACAACGGTTCGTTGCCTGTTTACGGAGCGCCGAATCGATTCATGTACGGAACGGCGGGTACGCAAAAGAAGGGCGACGCCGTGCTTTTGCGCCAGCCCGCCAAGGTTGAAGCCGGCTGCGTTTACCGGTTCGACTTCTCCTGTCTCTCGGCCGGTTATTTCTCCGATCAGAAATTCAACTTTTCGGTCGGCAAGCCAAGCGACGAGCAGATGGCGATCTGGATGGAGCATCGGGACCGCCAAGTCTTCATGGAGGAGTTCGTGCGGCCCGGAATGACCAAGCGACAAGTCTTCGACGCTTTCTCGGCGGAATTCCGAAACGTAGAGGAATACGTCTGGTGGTTACACAGCGTCGGGGTCGAAGTCCACGAAGAGCCCCAAATTGGCAGCCCGCTTCCTTATGGCGTCAAGGTGCGACCCGAAGTCACGTACGAGGAAAACAACGTTTCGGCGCTCGAGGCGTCCTGGCTCGTCGAAGACCTCTACGTACTCCGGAAGGGAGGCTTCGAACGGCTGGGAACGATGCCTCAGGAGGTGACTATTTTCTAGCCCCTATATGCGGAACGTAAGTCCGGCGTGGTCTATCGGCTTATGAAAAGGCAGGCAAACTAAATGGTCCAGGTCAACGATCCTCTGTTCCCCAAACAATGGGCGCTCGAAGTGATGCGCGCTCCGGAAGCCTGGGAGATCGAGATGGGAAGTCCCGACGTGATCGTCGGCGTGATCGAGTTCGGCTTCGATCTGCCTCATCCGGACCTGGACGGCCAGGTCTTGCCGGGCCGCGACCTGTGGGACGGCGACGATACGCTAGAAGATACCTCCAGACCGAGAGGCAAAGACAAGGATGGGACCGATCACGGCACCCACATGCTCGGCATCATCGCGGCCAGGGCTAACAACGGCGAGGGCGTAGCCGGCGTCGCGCCCGGATGCCGGGTCTTGCCAATCCGGACTCACTGCTCGGATGACGAGCAAATCGCAACGGCGATTCGCTACGCCGTCGACAACGGCGCTCGGGTAGTCAACATGAGCAACGTTGGATACATGTACCAGATGAAAGAATCGTTTCCCAAGGTCGTATACGGCGCCTGGACGCCTCCCACGTCCGACGAGCTTCCGAAGGCTTGCGAATACGCTTACGAGCACAACGTCCTGCTATTGAGCTCACCCGGCGGAAACCAGACGCACAACGTCGCCAAATACCCGGCTCTGGGACCGGGCGTGCTGAACGTGACTTCGGCCGACAGAACCGGGCGCATGGCGGACTTTGCCGATTACAGTCCAATCGTGGACGTTGCGTCGCCCTCAGGATGGAGGGGCGGCGACGATTACACCCGGAGAGCCAGTCGCATACTTCCAATCGCGGAGCCTCACGTCATCGAGCAGGCCGTCGGCGAGATCGGCCAGCCGGCCTATGGGGTCGTAAATACCATTGGCGCTGCAAAAGGGGGATACGCGGAGTGGAGCGGCGGCTGCATGGCCATCGCGCACACATCGGGGCTGGCGGCCTTGGTCTTGTCCAAGAACCCGTCGCTTTCGGTCGACGAGCTGAAGCAAATTATACGCAATACGGCGCGACAGCCCGTGGGCCACGGTCAGGGCCATAATCCATTCGTAGGGCACGGAACGATTGACGCCGCCGCTGCGCTGGGGATAGACAGGGTGGAATCCGACCTGGAACTCACCGACATGGAGATCACCGAGCTGGACCATGGCCTGGGCAAGGCCATCGTGACGATTGCAAACCGGGGAGTGCTCGACGCTCACGACATTCCCGTGATGGTGTTCGACTCTATGCCAAACGCGGGAGACGGCGTGCAGCTTGCCCATACAGTGGTTTCCAACCTGACCGGCTTAGAAGAGCAAACGGTGGAGGTCCCGTTTTGGATTCCCGAAGGGAAAGACTCCGTCGTAATCGCATGTGACTATCGAGGTCACGCCTCGGCTCGCCAGCGCGCTCGCGGCGATTTCTACGCCACCAAAGAGGTGCGGCTCAAAGTTGCCGTCTGACCCCTTCTTGAACCGGCTCCCAGGCTAACCTCCCCGGAGCTGCGTTCCGGTGATTGGGACCGTGCCGCTGACGTTCGGGGCTGGATTGTGGTGAGAGAGCCTGCGGGTGATTCCCTACATCTCGTCATTCGACTGGGCGTGGAAGGGCTTCTACCCGGCCAGCCGCTACTTGCCCCGCTACAGACTCGAGGAATAGCGCCATCGCCGACGGTCGGACGCCTGATCGGCATTGGAAGCTATCGCTCGCGAATCGGCGTCAACCGTGCGAGTATTCCGGCGCCCCACGCTTCAAGCCCGCTCTCGTTGAGCGCGGTTTCGCAGTGAGAAGGATTCGCCGCCGACGCGCAAGCCTCGCCAATGGCGCCTTTCACGTCGAGCTGATCACCCTGAAACTCAGCGAAGAACTCCGCAAAGTCGAACTTGCTTGAAGACAGCTTCCTGGCCACTCTCGCCCGGTTGTCGGGGGCCTTGAGATCGGTGGCAACAACGCCAATCTGCCGGGGCTCGAGATCACCCACGTTACGGAATACCACCGAGTATCCGTTGGCGTCGGTAACGTCCGAGAATTTCTGGAGCACCTTGTTCGAGTCCGACCCACTGCCAAGAATTTCGTACTCCACCGAAACGTCCGCCAGCGGCACCCACTCCCCGCCGTCGAGCCTGTCCTCCACTCTCACAATCACAAGGAAGTTCCCTGTCGCGTGCGCGGCCGCCTCCTCCGGAGTTTCGGCAGCTTGCTCATCGCCGCAAGCAGCAAGCAGCGAAGCGGAAAACGCAGCCATAAGGAAAACGACCGCCAACCGTCGCCACCATATCAATCGTTCAATCGACTTTTTCCGCAAATTCGCAGTCGTCACTTCGTATCCTTCATGCGGGCCTCGCAGCCTCGAAGATGTCGTATCCACACCCCATCTCTTGCCGATGTATCAGTGTACATTCCACAATCGATCTGTTCAGAGCCAATCCCGGTATGCGGTGGAGCGGTTATACGACTCGACCGATTTCACAAAACGTCCTGAGCGATGCAACGCGCCCTCGATTCCCGGTGATTATGAGCACATCTACTATCGGGTGCGCGCCTATCCGGACGCCCAAGCCTCTCGAAGTCAGACGTTCGTCGGCGAATCGTCTTAGCGAGTCCAGTTGAATCGTTCACACAACGCGTCCGGAATCAGACTCGCGGCGTTCGATTGCTGGGCGGCTGTGAATACGCGGCGCCACTCGTCAGCTACTTCTTCTCTTCTATAAAGGAACTGTCCGGGCTCAGGTTCTGCCTCTATATCGTATTTGAATCGACTGTGTTCGATCTCATAGAAGTCCAGGATCCCATGCACGAACTCCACCTCGTCCCGGACGAAGTCCTCGTAGGTGGTGAAAAGTATCTTTGGCAGAAACGTCCCATCTTCGTCCGCGCTTATCCACTCTTCCGTCCAGGTGATAAATTCCGCCAGCTTATTCTCTATAAGGTGGTCAAGCTGCTCGGAAAATGACCGCTCGAAGAAGTCGTCCGGCAGGAACAGCACTTTGTCCAGAAATGCCTCGCCCTCGGCTTGATGTCGCAGCATGTTGCGCAGGTGGGACAGCGTGACCTGCCTGGGATCGCGAACGTGGACGACGATTCGCTTGTAAAACTCGTTCAGCAAGACGCGATTGATCGGATGAGCCGGGATATGGTGAAGTGCGAAGGTCTTGTCCGTTGCGGCTCTCTGCACGAACCTCTGATGCAGCAAGAAAAGCGGCCAGGCGCCGCCCGCCACGGACTCGTGGAAGGCGGAAACGCCGCTCGCGCCCCCGGATGGCTCGTGTTTCCTCGGCCTGGGACGCCAAAGGCGCTCGCTGGCGATACCCAGTCCCGCCGGGATTGCGTGAGCCAGGAACGAACTCGCGGACTTTGGCATGGCGACTATGAAGATCGGCTCACGCAGGCCGGTAGCGCTCAAGGGTCACCTCCACGATTCAGCGTAGTTGCACGCCCGGTAGTTCCCGAGCGGAACGGCACGGCGCCTCCGACTGAAGCTGGAGCTACGCGATCCCGCATGGGATTGCCCCTCCACCCCGCGGGTGACGTTTCGGAAATCGCTGGATACAAATCAGCTTGTCGCTCGAACATCGCAATCCCGAGCGTCCTGGCACGCCTGGATGAACTCGTGCGATGAGGTCGAGTAGCCGAGGCCGAACTCGATGTAGCGTATCGCCGCCTTCGTCAGGTCGTGGTTTGGCAGTGTGGGAATCAGCTCGTGCGCCACGGTACAGTCGCGCAAGACAACACATCGATATCGAAATTTCTTCGCCATCTCGATCATCGCGCCGGGAACGTGCAGAAGACAGACGTTCGCCATGAATCCCGCATAAACCAAAGTATCGACATCGAGCCTCCGGCAAAGCCCGCTAAGCTGCCAGCCATCCACCACAACGTGCTCGTTCTCCGTGGGGCGAACCGCGTGCGCAATATCGAATGTCTCGGGATGGGTCTCCCAAACGGGTCCCGGCCAGTTGGGGCCAAACCTCTCGGCCCACTCTTCATCCACTGTTACGGGGCGGATGCACTGCTTGCTTTCATAGCCGACTTCAGGCCCCTTGAGCTCGTCGTCATCCAGAATCCGCCGGTACTGTGGGTACTTGGCGGCGTATGCGCCGGACGCAAGGTGAAATACGGGGATCCCGGTCTCGCGGGCGGCAGCGAGGACCGGAGCGATCTTCTCAGCGATTATTTCGCCGGCGACGATCACCCAATCAGAGTTCGTGCCCGTCGTCCCCTGATTTTCGGCCAGCGGATAAGGCCCCGTCTTCTCTCCAAGATTCCAGCAGTGCACCAATACCAACCCAAACCTTCCCGCGTTCTTTTTGAGAGTCTTCTGCCGCAGTCCCTCGATCACGCCTCCGGCGCTGCTCATGCCCGGTCCGTAGTTTCTGGACAACTGGTAGTGGGCAACCGGTAATCGGACGAAGTTGTCACTCATATTCTGTCTCAGCTCGAACGCCTCCCTGGTTCGGCCCTCCGAGTCCTGACTGCCTTTCACGGAGCACTTAGATTTAGACAACGAGGTGTTTAGCCCTTCAGCCCTGTCAATACAACACCACGCACGAAGTAGTTCTGCGCGACGAAAAATACCGCTATCGGCGGGACGACAGCCACAATCGTTCCCGCCATCAGCGTGGGAATGTCGGTGAACGACTCTCCCTCTCCAGCCAGACCGCCAAGCAACGCGAGACCCACGGCCACGGTGTACTTATTAGGATCGTTTATATATATGACCGGCCCCAGCAGGTCGTTCCACGTAACCAGAAAGAAGAGGACGGCGATAGTCGCCATTATCGGCTTGCATAGCGGCAGAAAGATCCTCCAGAAAATCATGAAGGGATTTGCTCCGTCGATTCGCCCCGCGTCCTCCAGTTCCACCGGCATTGTTTTGAAGTACTGACGGAACAGGAATATGGCCAGCGGCGCGCCTGTGAACGACGGGACCTACAACGGAAACCACAGCGGATGGTCGTACCAGCCAATGGACCTGAACAAGATGAACTGCGGTATCAGCACAACCTGTGCCGGAACCATCATCGTTGCCAGCATCACGATGAACAGCGCGTTGCTGAAGTGAAACCGCAGCCGCGCAAACACGAAACCCGCAAGCGATGATGAAAGGACCGTCCCGACCACGACCAGCGTCGCAACGATGGTGCTGTTAACGGTGTAGATGCCGAAGTCGACCGCCGTCAGGGCGTAGATGAAGTTGTCCCATTGCAGCGGCCAGTACGGAGTCAAAATCGGGGGCCAGGCCATGATTGCGATCCCGCCGCGCTTGTCCATTGCCAGGACGAGCATGTAATAGAGCGGGAAGGCCGATAGCGCAAAGCCAATCGACAGGCCGACGTAGGCCGCTATCTTGCGTTTGCGCTGCCGTCGTCCCGTCGCGCTGCCTCTCAAGGCGGCCTGGGATTCCAGGCGGACGCTGTCAGACCCGGAGACCAACGCTTGCCTTCGGCATTTCCTCCCCCACGAATCTCCTCGCCGCGCTCATGCTGAGAACGGCGCCCGCAACCATGACCAAAGAGACGCGAAACGTTGGATCAATAGGCGATAAGAAACGCCTTACCCTTTCAGCCCCGTCAAGACCACTCCACGCACGAAGTAATTCTGTCCAACAAAAAACACGGCCAGCGGCGGTACGATCGCCACCACAGAAGCAGCCATCAGCGCTGGAATGTCGATTCTATGCTCGCCCTCGAACAGCGCCAGACCAACCGCCACCGTGTATTTATCAGGGTCGTTGATGTAGATGATCGGCCCAAGCAGATCGTGCCACGACCCAAGGAAAAAGAGGATAGCTATCGTCGCCGCTATGGGTTTGCACAGCGGCAGGAAGATCATCCAGAAGATCCGGAACGGGTTTGCCCCATCGATCTGAGCGGCATCTTCCAGTTCGGCAGGCATCGTCATGAAGTACTGCCTGAACAAAAATATGGCCAGCGGCGCCCCGGTGAACGCTGGAATCCACAACGGAAACCAGAGCGGATGGTCGTACCAGCCAATCGTTTTGAACAGGATGAATTGGGGTATCAACGTCACCTGGCCGGGGATCATCATCGTCGCGAGCATGATGATGAAAAGCCCGTCGCGTCCATGAAACCGCATCCGTGCGAAAACGTAGCCCGCAACGGATGAAGACAAGATCGTGCCGACGACGACCAGCGTCGAGATGATGGTGCTGTTGAAGAAATACAGACCGAACTTGACCGCCGTGAGGGCATAAACGAAGTTATCCCATTGAAGCGGCCAGTATGGCGTAACGACGGGCGGCCAGGCCATCACCGCGATCCCGCCGCGCTTGTCCATCGCCAGGACGAGCATGTAATAGAGTGGGAAGGCCGATAGCGCGAACCCTATCGACAGCCCGACGTACGCCGCCAGCCTTCCTCTGCGGCCGCGTCGCGTCGCCGTCGCGCGGAGGGCGGCGGCCGGCGCCTGAATGGTTGCGGGTTCGGCCTTAGTGGCCAATGCTCGGGGTCTCCAAATCCATCAACTCCGGACGAACCGCCGGCGAACCTATGTTGGCAGTGGTCGCGGTCATATCCGAGAGAGCTTGCCAAAAGTTTGTCGCGTTGCCCAGCAAGGCCTCCACTACCCTTTCAGACCCGTCAACACGACGCCCCTGACAAAATAGTTCTGCGCGAAGAAAAACACCGTCACCGGGGGCACTATCGCAACCACCGAGGCCGCCATCAGCGCCGGAATGTCGATTACAAACTCGCCCTCGAACAAAGCCAATCCAACCGCCACGGTGTACCGATCAGGTTCGTTGATGTAGACGATAGGCCCCAGCAGGTCGTGCCACGTCGCCAGAAAATACAAAATTGCGATCGTCGCTATGATCGGCTTGCAAAGGGGCAGGAAGATCGACCAGAAAATCTTGAACGGATTTGCCCCGTCGATGCGCCCGGCGTCCTCCAGCTCAGCCGGCATAGTCATGAAGAACTGCCGGAACAGGAATATCGCCAGTGGAGCGCCTGTGAACGCCGGGATCCATAACGGAAACCACAGCGGATGGTCGTACCATCCAATGGCCCTGAACAGAATGAACTGGGGGATCAGGGTCACCTGCGTGGGAATCATCATCGTTGCCAGCATCACAATGAATAGCACGTCGCGCCCGTGAAACCGCATACGAGCGAACACGTAGCCCGCGACCGACGACGACAATATCGTCCCAATCACAACCAGCGTCGAAATGATGGTGCTATTGAGAAAGTACCGGCCGAAGTTGACAGCCGTAAGCGCGTAAACAAAGTTATCGAACTGCAACGGCCAGTATGGAGTTAGCACGGGCGGCCACGCCATAACCGCGATGCCGCCCCGCTTGTCCATCGCGAGAACGAGCATGTAGTAGAGCGGGAAGGCCGATAGCGCGAAGCCGAGCGTCAGGCCAATATAGGCCCACAATTTACCCTTGTAGCTCCGGCGACGTGTCATCCCAACGGCGGGGGTGGACTGTACCTGAACTCCCGCGCTCATGCCGGTCCCGGTTGTCACGGCAGAACGCTCTTATTCATAGTGAACCCAGAAGCGTTGCAGCTTCCACTGAATCATTGTGATCGTAAACACCACGACGAACATCACCCACGAGAGCGACGCCGCGGCGCCCATCCGAAGGTAGTTGAAGGCTCTGTTGTAGATCAACAACGCCATCGTGAGGGTGGCGTTTCCTGGCCCGCCGCTGGTAATAATGAAAGTGCTCACAAACACCTGGAACGTGCCGATCACGCCGAGGATGGTGAGAAAAAGGACGATCGGGGTCAGGAGAGGAAGAGTGACGTGACGGAATACGGACCAGCGGCCGGCGCCATCTATTCTCGCGGCCTCGTACAGATGCACAGGCACGCCTTGAAGCCCCGCCAGCCAGTACATCATCAGAATTCCAAGTCCCTGCCAGACGCTCATGATGACGATCGAGTTCAGGGCCATGTCGAATCCGAGCCATTTAACAGGTCCCACTCCAACCGCCCCCAGGATCCAATTGAGAATCCCTTCCTTGGCGTACATGAAGCGCCACAAGACGGCAGTCGCCACCCCTGCCGCGACCACGGGAAGGAAGAAGCCCATCCTGAAGAAGGCAACGCCCCTGATCTTCTGGTTGAGCGCCACGGCAAGCGCCAGCGAAATAATCAGAGAAGACGGTACGTAGAGAAGGACAAATACCCCTGTGTTCTTAAAGGCCGCGGCCGAGTCGTAGTCTTTTGTAAAGATCTCGACATAGTTGTCAATTCCCGCCCAGAAGGGAGGCCTCAGAAGATCGTAGGTTGTAAAGCTAAGCGCCAGCGAGACGAGAATCGGTCCCGCGGTGAAGAGGACAAGGTGAAGGATGTATGGAGACAGCAGCAGCCAAGCCCATCCCTCCTCCTGGACACGGCTTCGCGCAAAGAATCTTCGAATTCTCCGGATTAGCGGTTGCTGAGGACTGACGCTAGCTTGCAAGTCTGTGCTCCCCTCGCTTCAGACCCTGTATCGAGGTCTGCATCCCTCGTATGGCGTTTTTGCGCCAAGGGGCGCGGCTGCTAGCCGCGCCCCATTGATTTCGGCGCCCACGGCTCTAACAGCTAAGGACGGTCGCCCCTCCTGGCTTAGCTGAGACCGAGGTTCTTGAATGCACGATCGAGCGTGCTCTGGCTCTCCTCCTGCATTCTGTTTGCGGCTTCCTCGACGCTGATACGGTCTCGCGTCGCCTCCTGCCAGTGCTTGGCGGAAGCGCCCCACCACTCGCGCCAGGCGATACTGGAGCCGATGTCGTTGCCGAATCCGTTCGTTATGGCGTCGAAGAACGGCGTCAGGTCCGTCAGGTGAGTGTCGAACGTCCGGGGCGACAACTGTTCCCAGTACTTGGTGTTGCCGGTTATCCCGTAGTTCTCCTGCAAGGTTATCCCCTTGGCGGACGTCTCGTCGGTCATGTGGAACAGCATCCACGCCCACGCTTCTTCCGGATGCTTCGTCACCTTACCCATCAGCATCTGGAACGGCATTAGCGACGCGCCTGTCTGTGCCTGCTCCAGGTTCGCCATTCCCTCCAGCGTGAAGCCGACCTCGGACGGTTTGCTCCAGACCGACTCCTGGCCAAACAGTGACATCGTCATCCCCGCGCGGCCCTGAGTGAACATACCCTGATAGAGTCCGCCGCGAATGGCGTCCGCGTCGTCCGGCGTCGGCGTCACACCGTGCCGGTAGACGAGATCGTTCCTGAACTGGAGCGCCTCTATGGTCTTCGGGTCGGTCCAGGTGGAGTTGCGGCCCTTGGCGTCAGTCACGTCCCCAGCGTTTTGGAAGATCCATGGCATCACTACGGTCAAGTAGTCGTGCCGCTGGGCCATGCCGTAAACCTGGACGTTCCCGGAGTCGAATCCCGAATCTCCGGGCGACCTGCCCGCGCCGTCCACGGTGAGCTTGATCGCGTTCTCAAGGAACTCGTCCCACGTCGTCCGGTTGTTTATTTCGGACGGCGCTATGCCATTTTCCTCGAACATCGCGGGGTTGTACGTCATTGACGTGACGAACACCGTGCGCGTCAGGCCATAGCGTTTCCCGTCATAGTCGAAGATCCCGCCTTGCGGGAAAGCCATGTCGGCGAGCTGAGCACCGTCACGCTTGTAAAACTCGTCCAGGCCGTGAAGGACTCCCCGCACGGCGTAGACGGGCAACTCGAAGCCTCCGACGCCGAACACGTCCGGCTCCTCGTTGGCCGCCATTCGGGTCAGGACTCCGCGCCGCCACTCACCATACGGCGGAAATATGCCATTTACGGTGACGTGGGGAAACTTCGCCATGAACGGCTTGTTGACGACTTCCTCGAAGAATTCCGCGGCTTCGGGCACGTTGGCCGGCAGCGTGACGTCGATTGTCACCTGCTTCTGCTTCATCGGAGCCGCAGTGACAACTCTTTCAACAATTTTTTCTTTTTCGACGATCTGAGTGACGACCTTCTCGACCTGAACCTCGACCGGGACCTCTTTCTCTACGACCCTCTCTTTTTCGACGATCTGAGTGACGATCTTCTCGACTGGCACCTCTCTGGTGACCACCTCGATGACCTTCTCGGTCACGATCTGAGTCTCGCCGCAACCGGCAAACGCGGCTGCTCCGGCAACGCCCACTCCCAACGCCAATCCGCGCAGCAAAGTGCGACGCGACGCCTTATTTTTTCCCATATTCCTTAAGTTCTCCTCCCGATCATTCGACCGAGTATGGGGAGCAACTCATCTTCCGGCCCATGCACTCGGCAAATCCAAGACGAGTACTACCCCTTACACCGTCCGCGATGGTATATCCGTGGGGTTTCACAAGTCAATGCTCTTTCCTGGACCCGCACATGCAGGACATTGGCCCCCTCCCCGCCAATGCGTTTTGGCCAAGCGACGACTCCTGGAAAGTCGGCGGGTGTCTTGCAGTTGGGATCGGTGAAACCTCGGGCGTTTGCCGGTCCATCCCTATTCGGCAAACGGGGCCTCGCCCGCGGGATGCGAAAGATCTACCTTCACTCCCGCCACCCTCGACCGGAGTGTTCTTTGCCCGTTCGGCACGTAGCGCGCCTACTGGATCTCCGTCAGTTTCACCGGGCGACGTTCTCGGCGAGATATATCGCACGCCAGGGCCACGCGCAGCGACTCAACAGCGTCGGTCACCGTGCAGGGCGAGTCTCGGCGGCCTCGCGCCACGTCGAGAAACGCCGAAAGGGCCGCTTCGTACGCACTCTTAAACCGCTCCTGAAAATTCTTGTATGGGCGCCGCTTCGATGGCTCGGTCCCCGGTTCCAGTGAACGCAGCGGCACGCGACCGTCCCAACCCACGGTCACACTGTCTTTCGAGCCAAATAACTCCATCCGGATGTCGTACCCGAGCGGATCGTGTCGAGACGTCGACATGATCCCCAGCGCCCCTCCCGACAGCGTAAGCGTCGCTACCGCCGTGTCCACGTCGCCATACTTCTCGAAGATCGGGAATTCGCGTACGGCGCCTTGCGCATATACCTCGCTGACTTCCTGGCCGGTTACGAATCGTATGGCGTCGAAGTCGTGCACACCGAAGTCCTGAAAGATGCCGCCAGAGTGTGCGATGTAGGCCTCCGTCGGCGGCTCGGGATCGTGTCCGGCTGTCCGAACGACGTAAAGCGTTCCCAAACCGCCCGCGGCCACCAACTCCGCCGCCGCTAGGTATCCGGGATCGAATCGTCGTTGAAAACCCATCTGGACCGGCACGGCCGAGGTCTGGACTCGCGCAACCACCGCTTTGGTGGAGCCGAGGTCCGTCGCGATCGGCTTCTCGCAATACGCCGGGACGCCGGCATCGACCGTTGCCTGAATCAGGTCGCAGTGCGACGTTGTGGTCGTCGCGATAACGACGGCGTCGACTTGCCTGATCAGCCGTGCGAACGATTTGACCGGCTCGGCGCCGACGCTCGACGCCACCTCGTCCGCACGAGACGAATCGATGTCCGTCACCGCGACCGACGTGACCTCCGGATGCTCGGACACTATGCGCGCGTGCAGCCGCCCAATCCGGCCAACGCCGGCAACGCCTATTCGCATCCGAACGCCTCCGTCGTGGACATGTCATCCGGCTCGATGCACTTACGGGCTTATCGGTCCCGGTTCCGCGACCTCGACGCCAGCGCCGTATATCGATGACTTAAATAGCCCGAAGAGCACCTACTATACGCGTCGCCAACGCGCATGACGCCGTCGGAATGGTCGCACGAGATTAACAGTCCCTGGCACCCGATAGCGGTAAGCGTGGGGTCGGCGAAGTGCTGGTCGCAGGTGGCCTGATTACGTCTCGCACTTCGGAGTTCCGCTCCATAAAGTCCAGAGTCTCGCCCCGGCTCAATCAACCACGTCCATCAGGCGGGAAGACTTCGGGTTCAGTGCATGGTCTTGAGGCGGGCGGGGGTGACCTTGTAGAGGAGGGGCTTGTTCCGGATGAAGCGTTCGAGTTCGCCCACCATGGCGCCGACGAGACGGGAGCGGCTCTCGACAGTGTGGCCGGCGACGTGGGGGGTGAGGATAGTTCGCTTGAGACGGCAGAATGGGTTGTCCGGGGGCAAAGGCTCCTGATCGAAGACATCCAGAGCGGTGCTAAAGCGCTCTTTCTGAAGCTCCCCAAGCAGCGCGTCCATGTCGATGAGCCAGGAGCGGCCATTGTTCACCAAAACGGCGTCGTCCTTGATGGATCGGACCAAATCCCGGCTGATCATGCGCTTCGTTTCGGGAAGGATGGGGGCGTGGAGGCTGATGACGTCGGAGGAACGCATTAGCTCCGGGAGGTCGGACTTCTCCACGCCAAGCTTGCGCGCGTCATCGTCGGATAAATAGGGATCGTAAACGAATATCCTGACGCCGAACGGACGGAGCAGGGGGATGAGGCTGCGGCCGACCATGCTGGCTCCAACGATGCCATAGCGCTTGCCGTAAAGCTCCCGTCCGTGAGTCTCGCGCCAGCCGCCGGCTCGTATCGCGGCGTCGAATTCGTGAATCCGGCGAAGAAGCAGCAAGACCACGGTCAGGGTGTGCTCGGCGACGGACTCGGCAATAACCTGGGCGGCGTGGGTGACCTTGACTCCGCGCTCGAACACGGCTGGCGGCGTAACGTGCCGAATGCTTCCGGCGGCATAGCAGATGATCCGGAGGTTGGGGGCGGCGTCGAGGACCCGCTCGTCGTAGAGGCATGATCCCCATGAGGCGACGACGGCGTGGACTTCTCGCAGTCGAGGTGTCACGTCATCCTGGGACCAGGGATACCCTGAGTCGTTGAATGCGATATCCCCGGCGATCTCGCGGAGCTTACGTCTGGATTCAGGAGCTGAAAGCTCCTCAAAAAGCGGCCGTTGCAGGGTCACGAGCACCGTCGGACGGGCCACGAGACTTCTCATCTCATCGAACCTTTGTAAGGGGTGATCTTGTGCAAGCAGACGATGCAGATTACAGCGGCCAGGTCCGCAACCCCGTTTCTCATGGCCGATCGTCCAACTCTACTGACAGACTCCGGAAAAAGGGGTCAGTGGGATTTCAGTGAGCATAGCGCGACCGAAGATATGCCGCGAACGGGCGCTGGAATCCCGACTCGCAGTCTCCGAGACCGGCGCTCGGGAGTTCGATCTTGCGGCCTCCGACGTATACACTGAAACCGGCCGGGCCGGGAGGTCGGTCGTACCCGTCAGGGGTGAATGCCATGGAGAAAGAGCTTTTCGTCACCGCCGCCGTCGAGGCGATGGATACCCTCTACCGAATCCGGAAAGGCGGCTTCCACTGCGTGGCGGCCGAGTTCGAAAAGCGCACCTGCCAGCTTCTACGGCACGAACGGCCATAGTGTGAAGATCGTCCTTTTCACCAAGTTTCTCGAGACCCTCCCGCCTCGTGAGCTGGGCGAGTACCTGAGAGGCGTCGGATACGACGGCCTTGACCTGGCCGTCCGCCGCGGATACCCGATCAATCCGCGGAACGTCGGCGCCGCTCTTCCGGAGGCGGTCAGGCTCTGGGCGACCATGGGCCTGAGCTGCGAGTTGATAACCACTGAGACGGACCTGACCGACCCGTCCAGCGCCGACGCCGCAGCCATCTACGAGGCGGCCGCCGGGGCGGGCGTCCCGCTCGTGAAGACCGGTTTCTTCAACTACTACCCCGGCGACGACTACTGGCGGAAGGTGGCGGATGCCCGCCGCGCGCTGGAAGGCTTCGTTCGCCTCGGCCAGCGAACCGGCGTCAAAACCGTGTATCAGAATCACAGCGGGAACTGCCTGGGCTCCAACTGCGCGGGCCTCATGCACCTGATGCAAGGGTTCGATCCCGCCTGGATGGGCGCCCACGTCGATGGCGGCCACATGGCCCTCGACGGTGAAGACGTCGAGATGGGCCTGGCCATGTGCGAGGGCTATTTGACCGTCATCGGCGCAAAAGATGGCCGCCACGTTCCCGACAGGCGGCCCGATGCCCCCGCCCCTTACGGGCCCGCCTTCGTCTTCCTCGGACAGGGCGCGACCCATTGGCGCAGATTGCTCAAAGCCGCAAAGAGATCGGGGTTCGACGGCCCAATCAGCGTAGGCACCGAGTACACCGAGGATCAAGAAGTCCTCTTCACGGTGGGAGGTAAGGATATGTCGGCGGAGGCCGCCTCCCGGCGAGAGGTCGGCCTGGTCGAGGACCTGCGCTTCCTGCGCCGCGAGTGGGCGCGGGCCTAAAGCCTGTCCTATCAGCCCCGACTTGCTGGCCCGTCCGCGATTGCGCGCTGGCCGCCCTGAGCCCGCCGGGCCTTATCTCCTAGACGCCCACCGCCTCGACTCCGGCCACCCGAGCGCGGTCCTGCACTCTCCCCGCCCTGGCGTGGTAGTCGTTGAACGACTCCAGTCCAAACTCCTCCTTGAGTTTCGCTAGGGGAAGCGAGGGATTGTTGGATTGAAGCGTAAACACCTCTTCCTCGCCCAGGGGCGTAAGCGTGATTTCTCGACCGTGCTTGGCTTGCAATTCCAGGAGCCGGTCGGTGTTGTAGTTTGTATGGAACAGTTCCTTCTCCAGATCGATTTCCTGCACGACCATCCCGGAATACCCGGTAGTCTGCGCCAGGATCTGACCGGTGATGTCGATGACCTTTGCATGTTGTGACCAGACCGAGCTGACGACGTAGTACTGATTCCTCCAGGCGTACGTCTGAAGCGGATAGCCGCCGTCATACGCCGACGGCCAGAAGACCAGCTCGGCTCCATCGTCGCCAAGCTGATCCCAGTGTTCCGGCCAGCCGATGTCATAACAGATCGCAAAGCCCAAACGCCCGAATTCGGCGTCGTGGACTGCGGGGCAGACTTCACCCGGCACGACTCCGATCTCGATTTCGTTCACGGTGGGATGGATCTTCTCGTACCGCCATACTTCCTCGCCGCGCCGGTCGAGGACCAGGGCGGTATTGCGAATCTCACCGGCGCGAAAGTTGTACAGTCCGGCGACCACGTACATGCCACGCTTGCGGGCGATCCGGGAAAGACTCTCCGAAGCCGGCCCGGGTATCCCAGGCTCGACGTGCGTGGCGCGTTCGTCTTGCGGCACGCCTATGAAATTGAAGCCTTCGGGAAGAACGCACAGATCGGCGCCGCTGGCTCCCGCGGTTTCGAGGAGCTGACAGGCGAACTCCAGGCTGCTGCCCGCGCCGGTCGGCGCCGGAGTGTTCCAGGCCGTCGTTGCCACTTTGATCTTTCTTGGCATACCGTTTCCTCCGTCTTGACCAGCTTCGGCCGCTAGCGTCCGCCCAGACCGATCAGCGCAGTGTCAAAGATACCGGCGGCGCCTATGTCCAAAGCGCTTGCCTGAGCAAAAAGCTCCCGATGGCCTTCTTTCAAATCGACTTCGACTTCGGCCCGAACCTGCTCAAGTCCCGGCGCCGTTACGATCGAGTGGCCGAGCTGTTTTCGCAACAGGGTCTTCGGACTTGCCATCGTTGCCGTGGGGTCGGCGGCCGTAGTCGGATCGCCATCGTATACCACGACCAGAACCCTGTTCACGTCGAATACGCCCGAGTTCCGAACCGCGACTTCCACGACCGTTCGATCCGACTCACGGCGCAGCCGCGACTGATCGGGCAGGATACTCACAGCCTTTCGCAGCTCCTGAGGCGATAGAGTCAATGCCCTGCGGGCATCCAGAATCCCGTGTCCAAGATAGCTATCCAGGCCAAAGCCATCGGCGGTATTGCGAAGAATCTGGCGGATATCCCGGTTGGACAGCTCCGGATATTTAGATACGACAAGGCCCGCGACGGCGGCCCCGAAACCGCAGGCCATGCAGCCGCCCGCGAACGGCACGTATTCCTGATTTCCACCTGTCCCCCAGATCTTTTCCCGAGGGTCGTCCGTGGGCGACTCGCCGCCGGGAGCCGCGACTTCGACATAGTCAGTCGAAGCCGCAATCGTGGGCGCGGCCATGCGGTGGCGGTTTGTGGACCCCACCGTAATGACGCTTTCAAGCGCATTGAACGGCACTGCGACGCGCCGCCCGCGGTTGTCCGCGGCGCCCCGAAATATCAACGCCCCTTTCTCGTAAGCGTAATCCAACGCCTCCAGAAACTCCACGTTATCGCCCGGGTAGGAGAAATCGGTGCCTTTGTAAAAGAGCGGCACGCCTGAATTCGGGTCCTGAGTGATATAGCCGTGTGGAATGGCGAGCACTCTTGCGCCGTGGTCTACCGCATACCTGACCGCCCGGCCCCAACTCTCTCGATGATGCGGCTCGTATCCGTCCCTCAGGATCATTATCGGGCAGTCGGGCGCCACCGCGGCGACTTCGCCCACGACAAACGCCTGGTGATCGCGTGAGTAGTCGCGAGGATTTGAGCCATCGTAATCAAGAGATGCGTCGTCCTCCGCGAAGTCCCATCCGTGAATATCGCCACGAGCAGGATTTGGGTTGGTCCAGAGATGTCCTTCGTGGTCCGGATGGAACGAATAGCCGATGTCGATGACGGCTATCACAACGTCTTTATGTCCGCGAGTTACCTCGTGGGCCTCCGGGATTCCGAGCTGTTCGAGGGCCCAGTCGTACGGGGCCTGCACTCCGTTAGGCAGCGCCTGGTTCCGAGGCAATTTCGATGTCACCTGAATCTCAGTCATCACTTCGCTCCCAGATCGCCACTCTTGCGCGCAGCTCCTTCGTCACCCGTTGCCTCCACCATCCGTACCGGCCAAGCGAGCTTGCATTCTTGGTGAGCCATGCGACCGAGGGCCGCGGCGCCGCGCTTCGGCGTTCGAACCTTGTACAGGTCCGGGGGCAGCGATCCCGGGTCGACTCCCACGATTGCGTTTCGATTGGGCCGATTCTAAACTCCCTCTCAAACGCCCTGAAGTAAAGATCGCAGGCAACGGCAGGGCGCCACCGACCGGATGGGCCGGCGGAGTCGATTTTGAACGCTTGCGTGCGGCAATTGCGGATGTAGGGGGATATTGAAGTGGCAGTCGCGCTCGAAGAAAAGCTAACGGAACAGTTTGAAGACCGGGGCTACGTCATCCTCGGCCGTTTTCTGGACGGCGACATTGTCGAAGGTGTGAAGGCGGAGATCGACAAGCTGGTCGATTTTCACGCCAAAATCCTTCTTAGTCAGCGGCGCATTTCAGATGCTTTCAAGAGCGAGCCTTTTGAAACTCGTATGGCCCGGTTGTATGAAGACCATCTTGACCTGGCGCCCAAGAACTTTCGACACGAACTTCATCTTCCGGGATTCTTCGATCTGTTTTTCGATCCGAAGCTGTTGGATGTCGTCGAGTCGATCCTGGGTCCGGAGATTCGTCTTTATCCCAATTACACCGTCCGTCCCAAATTGCCGGACTGGGAAGGGGCGCGGGTGCTGTGGCACCAGGACGGCGGATATACCGACGCCGAGGGTGTCGATCTGCTCTCAATGGTGAATGTCTGGACGCCGCTGGTTCCGGCGACGGTGGAAAATGGATGCATGCAGTTCGTTCCGGGCACGCACAAGCTTGGAAGCGTAGCTCACGAGCAGCGAGAAATATACCTGAAACTCGTGCCAGAGGAACTCGATCCGCGGGTCGGGGATGCCGTAACGATCGAGATGGCGCCGGGCGACGTGGTTCTGTTCAACAATCTTCTCTTCCACCAGGGAATGCCGAACCGTTCGAAGACGATACGCTGGAGCGTTGACTGGCGCTATCAGAACGCGACGGAGTCCACTTTGAGGCCCTTTGAGGGGCACAAAGCCAGAAGCCGGTCGAATCCCGCGTCGGAAGTAAAGTCACGGGAGGAGTGGTCGGCTCTGGTTTCCCGATAGCCGGCGTCCCACGCGGGACCGCCGCCCTTGGGCGACCATTCGGACAGTAACGCGCTCCGTACCTCGCAGCGATGGAGATGGGATCAGTGAAGACAGCCGACGTTGTAATTGTGGGCGGAGGGATCGTTGGAGTTACCATCGCCTACCACCTTGCAAAGTCGGGCGTGGATAAAGTGGTTCTCTGCGAGAGACGGTCCATCGGTTCGGGAACGTCATCCATGTCGGGAGCCATGTGCGGTCAGCAAGCCGAGGTTACTGACACCATCAGCCGCCTGGCGGTGCGAGCCAGAAACCTCTATGAAAACTTCAGCGAGGAGATCGGCGGCGATTGCGGGTTCTTTCAGAATGGGATTATGTCTCTCCGAGACGATCAGTCCGCGGCGGAAGCCGCCGCCGCGGCCGCCCGGGTCAACGGGTCGGAGGCCCACTCCATAACCATCGACGAAGCGCGGGAGATCTATCCCGAGATCGATGGAACGGGCATGAACGGAGCGACCTGGTACCCAACGACGGGGAATGTCGACGCATATAAGACGATGCATTCCTATGTCACGGGGGCAAGGCGCTACGGCGCGGACGTTCGTGAATTCTCGCCTGTAACCAGCATTGACGTAAGGGCCGGCAAGGTGCAAGCGGTCCAAACTCCCGCCGGCGAAATCTCGCCTGGAAAGCTCGTTATTGCGTGTGGCCCCTGGAGTCATAAGGTCGCGAAGTCGGCTGGACTGCAACTTCCGATTGAACCAACCCAGGTTGGAGTGTCCTTTTTTCGCCAGCCCCCCGACTTCGCCGATAATCCTCCGGTGCTAAGTTCGGAGCTGGCCATAATCCCGTGGCACAACAAACACTTCCGGGTGCTTCGGG
Organism: Chloroflexota bacterium; assembly: GCA_965218195.1. Taxonomy (GTDB): domain Bacteria; phylum Chloroflexota; class UBA11872; order UBA11872; family VXNJ01; genus JAPOVO01. The sequence goes on along the minus strand of OZ244593.1, from coordinate 1,449,422 downwards.
ACACTCGAAAGCCTTTGGTCAAGATCGATCCGGATCCGACCGACGCGGTACCGCCGCAGTGGATGGTCGATCACACCGCCGAGGTAATACAGAGGCGCCTCCCCAAAATGCGGCACGGCCGCTTTCAAGGCGCGTATCAGACCTGCTACGACGACACGCCCGACCTCAAGCCACTGCTGGGTTTTACGCCGGACGTTACCAATCTCTTCCTTGATTGCGGCTGGAGCGGAAGAGGCTTCAAGTTCTCCGTGGCGCTGGGGCAATACAACGCGAAGTGGATAATGGAAGGCAAGACCGACCTCGACTTGGCTCCCTGGCTTGCGACCCGCTTCGAGCTGGCGGCCAATTGAATAGGCGCAAATCCGTTACGACCCGCGCCGGCCGGATGGCTCTGGAGACCACGCCGACAAGCCTTTCGCCGGCATCCTCGTGTCGATCCGAGTATTCAGGCGTCTCGTGACGGCTGACCGAAAGAGGCGGTTTCGCGCCGTCACCGACGGCGATCTGATTGTCGATCGGGTTGTCGAACTGTCATTGCAATACACGGCGCCCAGCCACGGATTCAAGCAGGGTGGGAGCCTTTGGATTTTTAACGACTTTCGGCAATTCTCCAGTCAGTTTCGGTCGTATCTCGCCCAGGGCGGAATATCGGTCTCAAGTCCCAATGGCAGCGAGTGGATAGCCCGCACGCTCAATTGGGGCGGAAGCATTAGGACGTTGGACCTGGTTCCCGAAATCCCCGAGTTCCTGAACGCCCTGCATATCACTTGCGCCGCCGGCGAGCTTAGACCGGACGAGATCGTAGAGATTCATCTCCAGACTGCCCCGACCGGATACAAGCTTCCGCAAAACGCAATTGAAGCCTTCTATTTCTGGGCGGTCGAAGACCCCTCTAATGAGATCGAGTTTGTCCAATCCCGCGAGGACAGAGCCGGATACTACTACTTCCATCCCCGCACCGAATCGCCGCGGATTCTGCGATCAAATCCGCTCAGCGTCCGTCCGGGACCGCCAACAGCTTTCCGAGTCGTTTGCCCGTCGCTAGGCGAGCGGCAGACCCAAGTGCGGATACACGCCGAGGACGAGTTCGGTAATCCCGCGAAATATCGAGGCGGGCCGGTTCGACTGGAGTCGGCGGCCGAACAAATAGAGATCGATGGCCTGGAAGAGCGAGGAACCCGGGCTGAGATGCGCCTCAATCACGGGATCGACAGTGTGAGGGCATCAACCGCATCCCTAAGGGGAGAGAGCAACCCGGCCCGAGTCGCTGAACACATTTCGCCCTCCCGTCTTTACTGGGGCGAGCTGCACGGAATGGTGTTTAACCAGCGGCCTTACCGAGAACATTTTGAATGGGCGCGCGACGTGGCTTCCCTCGATTTTTCGGCGGGCCAGCTCTTTTCTTATCTGACCTGCGTTGACGAGACGTGGGAGGAAATGAAGCAGGTTTGGGATGAGTTTGAAGTTCCGGGTGAGTTCATCTCGATTCCGGCGGTCGAATACGGTACTCCGCCCGACGGCAGCCACAGAATCGGATTCTTTCCATCCACCCGCGACCTGCCCCCGCTGTTCTGCGAGGCGCGCCGGGGGGCGCACGATCCACGGTTAATCGCGAAGTTTAGCCGCGAGACCATCTATTGCCGGGATTACCGGTCTTTGTACGATGAGATCCACAAACTCGGCGGGATCGTCCACGGCCATTACCACACTCTGTTTTACGAAGGCGAGACGTTAGCCGAGATCTACCAAAAGCAGCAGTTCGACGTGGATGCCGAGGAAGAAAAGATAAACAAGCACCTTCGGGCGGGAATGAAGCTGGGGATTGTCGGCGGGACGGACACACACGATTCGCGACCGGGAAATCCGTTCCCGGAGCCTGGTCCTGCCCGCCCCGGCGGACTCACCGGGGTCTGGGCTGAAAAGCTCGACCGGCGATCGATCCTCGATGCTCTCAAAGACCGACGCACCTACGCCACAACCGGGGTTCGAATGATCATCGAATTTCAAATAAATGGCCGGCCGATGGGATCGACGGTCGAAGTCGGGGATCTTGAAGTCTCGGTACATGCGGTTGGGACTGAAAAAATCGCTCGCGTGGAACTCGTTGAGAACGGCCTCGCGACGACGATTGCGGAGCCATTCAGTCAAGAAGTGGACCTCAGTCATCAATTGGGACGGCGTGCGCAACGTCTGGATCAACCCGAGTATTGCTATTTGCGACTCTTGCAGGTCGACGGAAACAAAGCCTGGACAAGCCCGATATGGATCGACGGCTGACTTGGATCGCCGGGGGGCCTGTAGTGCCGGGACCTGGCGCGCCCGATGCGTCGCGCTGGAATAGCATCGGTATGCTATGGCGCGACGGTTGTTAACGGCGCAGGGATTTTGCGGGGAGTAGAGAGATGGTCATTACAGACAGCGTTGCCGGTGCGTTGGCGATCGATGGCGGGCGCCCCGCCCGTGGTGACGACAATCCGCTGCCCGGCGTTTTTCCGCGCGATATCCCGCCCCGCTCCCGGCGCGAACTCCAGCGCGTCGTCGACGAAGGCTTTACCTCCAATTCCATCGAGCGATTCGAGACTGAATTCGCCGCCGCTTGCGGCGTCAAGCACGCCGTCGCCCTCGCGAACTGTACGTCAGCCATTCACGGCGTGGTCGCCGCCCTCGGACTCGGCCCCGGCGACGAGGTGATAGTCAGCCCCATAACCGACTTCGGCTCGGTGGGCGGAGCTATCTCGCAGGGAGCCAAGCCGGTATTCCCCGACGTCGACCGCCGCACCGGCAACGTCACCGCCGAGCATATCGAGAAGGTCGTCACCAGCCGCTCGAAGGCCATAATCGCGGTCCACTTCTACGGTCTTCTCTGCGATCTCGATCCCATCGTCGAAGTCGCCCGTAAGCACAACCTCATCCTGATCGAGGACGTCTGCCAGGCCACGCTTGCCGAATACAAAGGCCGGCCGGCCGGTTCGATCGGCGACGTCGGCTGCTTTTCGTTCGACGCCGAGAAACATCTATCCACCGACCACGGCGGCATGGCTATTACCGACGATCAACACCTGGCCGACAGAATCCGGTTCATCGGACAGAACAGAGGAGCAGTTCAGGTCGAGGGCTTCGGCCGCACACATCAGGAGCTTGGCTTCAATTTCCGCTACGGCCAGCTCGAGGCCGCCGTGGGACTGGGTCAGCTTGAACGGCTTCCTCAGCAAAACCGACGGCGCAGAGAGCTTGCCGCCCTGCTCTCGAGTCTGCTGGAGGATGTCGAAGGCGTCGATCCCCCGTGGATTCCGCCCGGCTGCGACCACGTCTACTGGCTCTACCACTTTCAGATCGATCCGGACTGCTTCAGCGCGGACGCCACCAAAATGGCGGCGGCTATGGCCGCTGAGGGTCTGAGCTGCGGTACCGCTCCCTACTACCTCATGCCCAAGGCGCTAAGTTTTCTGCCCGACCGCGAAGCTATCGTCGCCACGCTTCCGAATGCCATTGAACACCTCGAACGCACAATCCGCTGGCAGTGGACGGATAAACATTCAGCGGACGACGTAACCGACATCGCCAGGATCGTCAAAAAGGTCTGCAACGCCTACAGAGCCTGAATGGCTGCGACACCTTCTCTCCGCAGCGGGAGAGTGAACCGTCCGAATGGCGCAACTGCCGCATATACCGTGATCCGGTTTTCGAACTATGCATGGCAATCCTCATTGAACCGGTCGGCGGCCATTCACCGACGCCCCCACCATGACGTCACAGATTTAGGCGAGAACTCATTCGTTTCGAGCGACCGAAGTAAGCCATCGTCAAGCCGGCCAAGGCGGGTCTCCTCAACTTGACTGCCAGATTCGCCCTCAAAGTCACCGCAGTGCTAGGCGCTCTTGTGCTCGTTCCGGTGCTGTTGGTGGTTGGTCTGGGGCTCTACGGCTCAGCGCTGGGCGGGTCTACGCGCGTCACCGGCTCCTCGGGCGCGGAGCTGACATTGCAGCCTGCTCGCGGTCCTTCAGGGTCGGTTGTCACCATTAGCGGAGCCAACTGGCCGGAGCGTAAGAGCGTATCGCTCTTCCTGAGGCGACCGGCCGTAACCGACGCGGACAAGCAGCTACGACTTCGACTCGCCAAGGTCCTCACGTCCCGAAGCGGAACGTTTCAAATCGAGAGCGTCGTACCGTCGGCTCTGGTCGGCGCTGACACCAACGAGATTTTCATTGAAGGCCTGAGCGAAGTTGATGGGGGCGGCGCCAGCGCGGACGTCCGATTCGAAGTTCTGCCGCATCCCGGATCTATCAAAGTCAGCGTCGTCAGCGCGGCCTCGGGCGATTCCCTGAAGAACGCGGTTGTGTCCCTGATAGACAACTTCGGCCAGCGGTTGGAACGCGCCGTGACCGATGAAGGCGGCAATGTGGTGTTTTCGGGTCTGGGGCCGGGCTCTCGCCAAATTCGCGTCAGACACGTCGATCACGAGTCCGAGCATGTCAGATTTCGCGTCGACGGCGCTGGAGAGACTGTCGTGAACATCAAGCTCGAGCCAGGCCCAATAAGGCGTCTCTACCTCGCAAGCCCCGAGCCGGCGACCAACGGGCGCATTCGCGTTCGAGGGATCGACCGAGTCTCAGGCCTGGCCTTTGACGAAACAATTTCGACACCTCCGAATCAGGTTGTCACGATCGGCGCTCTTTTCGAGAATCGAGCCTTTGATTACCTGCTCGTCACTCACTCAACGGCAGCCAGACCTATCGGCTTCGCGGAAAGTCTTCAAAGTCTCCGGGCGATGGGAGAGATCGGACTCAGGACCGATTTGCTCAGTCCCGGTCACGCCGTCGGAATAACGCACGTTGGAACTACGGGGGGCGGCGAGCTTGTGTACGTCTCGCAAACGGTCTTCAGGGCTGTTCCGAGCGCCAGTATTTCCCTTTTCGATCCGGAGACGTCGACAGTGCTATTCAGCCGCCGGATCGACGCAAACACACTTCTTCCGTTCCTTTCCCGAGATCGGTCGCAAGTCCTCGTCATCGACTGGTCTCGGCGCCGGCTGCAAATCCTCGACGCGATCACGGGCGTTGAAATCGCCGACTATTTCGGAGTCCTGCCCTACTTTGTGCACTATGCCGTGCACGACCCCGCTCACGACGCGCTTTTCGTGATTACCGCGGACACCGGCGAACTCTATCGATTCCGTTTGCGCGACAGGACGCTTAGCGAGCCGATTCTCGAGCTAAAGGGGGCAACGTCAATGACAGTGACGTCCGACGGAACGGCATTGCTGGCGATACCTTCGAAGAGCGCGATCGCGGTTGCCAGTTTGGACGACGGATTCATCGAAGCGACGATCCCGCTGTCAAACCCGGCCGACTGGGTGTGGGCCGACCCCGACGGGCCTTTCGTATTCGCCGGCAGAACGTCCACGTCAGGACGGGTTTTCGTTCACGTCCTGGACGAGTCGACTTTTCAAGTCATTGATTACCTTGAAATATCAGGTGCGGCAGAATCGTCGTAGGTATAGATTGTTGAACGCCGTTCCAGGCCGCCGATAAGAGGAGGGACTTCCATGAAGTTCGACTTGCCAGTTCGCCGTTATCTCACGTACCCGCCGGCGGGGCTGCCTGGTGAAGAATGGAACTATCGGCACGAGGAGAAGACGCTGGTTGCGGATACGGACCAAACGGCCCTCGTCCTCGTCGACTGCTGGGACGCGCTTTATATCAACGAGACTTTCGTACGCCGTGCCGCGGACATCGTTCGATCGATCATCGTTCCGTTCGCCGAGTTTTGCCGAGACGCGGGCATTCTCGTAATCCATGCTCCTAGCCTGAGCGTCGCGGGCCGCTATATGGAATGGATGGAAAATCCCGAGGATTGGGACCGCAACCCCCCTCAAGCGGAGTGGCCGCCAGAGGACTTTAGGAAGAGGCAAGGAGATCATGCCGAGCTGGCCTGGTCGCTGACCCCGCTGCTCCAAGACTGGTACGACTACATGGAAAACCGGATGATGATAATGCGCGAAATCGAGCCGGTCGCGGGGGACGTTGTCATCGCTTCGGGCGACCAACTTCACGCACTGCTCAGCAAGAGGCGTATTCTTCACCTTCTCTATGCTGGGTTCGCGACCAATATGTGCGTTCCCAACAAGGACTACGGCACGCGCGCGATGATCTCGCGCGGATACCACGCCGTCCTGCTGCGCGACGCCACCACCGCCGTCGAGACTCATGAGACGTACGGGGATGAGCTGCTGAAGGAAACCGCCATTACCAACGCGGAAACAGGCCACGGATTCTCCTCGACGACCCATGCGGTGCGTGATGCGTGTCTGGCCGCCGCAACTCCTGTCGGCAGTCGCGTCGCGGTATGAGGATCGGCTGCAAAGCAGAGGGAGATCGTGCCAGCTCAAGCAAAGGCTGTTAAATGACGGTCCTCTTTCGCGCCAGTCTTCTCATAGACGGGCGCGGCGACGATCCCATACCGAACCCGCTGATCGAAGTCGGCGATGGCGTCATTCGCAGTGTTTCGTCGGGACAGCCACCCGAAAGTTCCGAACTGAAACTTGTAGATCTCGGTCAGGTCACCGTCATTCCCGGTCTGATCGACGCGCATGTCCATCTGTCCCTCTCGTGTGAGGAGAACGCGCGCGACTTGTTCCTGGAAGCGTCGGATGAGGAGCTGCTGGCAAAGGCGCGAACCAACGCTCGGATTCACCTGGAGGCCGGCGTCACGACGGTCCGCGAATGCGGGGGACGAGGCGACCTGATGATCCGCCTCAGCGGGGAGATCGACGCCGGCAACCTTTCCTTGCCCCAAATCCTGGCCTCGGGAGCGCCGTTGTCTGTGGAGGGCGGGCATCTCTGGTTCATGGGAGGAGAAGTCCGAGGCATCGAGGACATAATGCGGGCAATCCACGGGCAGGTTGATCGCGGAGCGCATTTCATCAAGATCACGAGCACCGGCGGCGGCTTTACACCTGGGACCGACTTGACCGAAGCATCATTTTCGCTCGACGAGATGCGCGCGGCGGTCAATACGGCGCATTCGCGTGGAGTACACGTCGGTTCTCACGCTCACGGCGCGCCGGGCATTCAAAACAGTGTCGAGGCCGGCGTGGACACAATCGAACATTGCACCTGGGCGTCGCGGTCCGGCTCGATAATCGAACCCGACGTGCTGCGCGCGCTCGTGGAATCCGATTCCTGGGTGACGCCGACGATGGGCAACACCCTGCGCCGCAACCGGGAGGCGCCCGAGGAGGCCGCCAAGAGACCGCTTCCCACCAGCCTCGAAAATGTCACGGAGATGATCGACGCCGGAGTCCGATTGATTGCGGGTACCGACGGCGGTCCGGCCCCGTTTGCCTCGCATGGCAGCCTGGCGAACGAAATCTCGGCTATGCATCTCGCCGGACTGAGCGCCATGGCCGCGATCAAGTCGGCGACGGGAGAAAGCGCACGCGCATTGCGAGTGGCTGACAGCGTGGGGACCATAAGGCCCGGTCGTCGCGCCGATATGGTGGCGCTCGGCAGCAATCCGCTTGAGGACATAGGAGCGCTTAACGACGTCCGGCTTGTGTTCAAAGACGGGCGTCCGGTCGCAGGCTCGAGCCTGAGCAGCATCGCGGGCATGTCAGACTTTCCAATGATTGAGGACGGCCCGAACGAGTGAAAGTTATCTGGTGATTATGAGCGAAGTGGAAGCCTATCCCGGATTGCCGAAAGAATTAGCGTTCTCGCCGGAGGAGTACTCGGCCCGCGTAGAAGGCGTCCGGGCGGAAATGCGAGCCCGAGACCTGGACGTGCTGCTAGTGCAGCACCCGACAAATGTTGCGTACCTTTCGGGATATCAGTCCAAAGTCACCTACTACAGTGAGACGGTAGTCGTCCCGCTCGAAGGTCAGCTCAGCCTCGTTGTTCTTGAGTGGGAGGTAGCGGTCGCGCATCTTCACACCTGGATCGACCAGGTGCTCCATTTCGACACGCTCGAGGACTTTCCCACAGAGCTGGCGAAGCTGTTCGCATCGCAAAAGCTAGATGGCGCCAAAGTTGGAGTGGAGACGCGCAGCCTGGCCGTGACGGCGCGACGGCTGCAGGCAATGCGCGAAGCGATTTCGAATTGCGAGCTTGTCGACGCCTCCGGATTGGTCGAAACGTTGAAGGTTATTAAGTCGCCTGTGGAGATCGAGTACGTAAGGTCTGCCGCCAGAATCACGGACCTGGGTGTCTCGGCCGCCATAGAGGCCGTAGCGCCCGGAGTCACCGATAACGACGTTGCGGCCGCCGCGTACGCCGCCATGATGGGCGGCGGCAGTGAGTTCATGTCGATCGATCCCTGCATTCTTTCGGGGCGGCGCTCGGGAATAATCCACGCGTCGCACAAGCGGGTGCCCATCCAGCGCGGCGATCCCGTAATCATGGAGATGGGCGCTGTTTTCCAACGGTACACCGCTCCGCTGCAGCGGAGCGCCTCCTTGGGAGAGCCTGGCGCGGAGATGCGGCGCTTCTCCGACGCTTCATTCGCCGCGATTGAGAACGTTCTGGAAGTCCTGCGCCCGGGGGCCAATTCGGACGAGGTGAATCGAGCCGCGGCGGCCGGACTTGAAATGGCCGGACCCAATGCCTGGAGTCACCGCGGAGCCGCGTATGCCGTCGGCATTGCATTTCCGCCGAATTGGGTGGAGGGAAGCTTTTATATCGGGGGTAACAATCCGATGGGCGCCGGAGGCGGTACGGAGATTCAGGAGGGCATGGTTTTGCATCTGCCGATGTCGCTTCGAAATCGAGGCGTATTCGGGGTCATGCAGAGCGAAACGGTAGTGATAACCAGCGACGGCTGTGACGCCCTTTCCAACGTCGAGAGACGGCTATTCGTCAAATAGCGAGACGGCTTCGGGGCGCGGACCGGTCAGATCCCGATTGCCGTTGTAGGGGAATAGGGAAACATCCCCGACCGCAGCATCCCGTCGTCGCCGATATGGATGGCATTGGGCCTTGCGAACTCCGACGTGCCAATCGTCTCGCTAACGACAGTCAACTCATGCCCCAGGCTTTCCAGGCGGGCAATAACGTCGCCGCCGAAAGCTGAGTCGACGAAAGTGGTTCTTCCCTCGCAGTGAATTCGCGGGGACGCGACGGCATCGTGAATGTTCATTCCGAATTCGACGACGTTGAGAATTACTTGCAGCATTGCGGAGATGATCTTCCTGCCGCCGGCCGCGCCGCCGGCCATTACAAGCCGGCCATCACGGAACAGCAGCACCGGCGTGCCCGCCACGACGTTGCGCCTGCCGGGAGACGGGGAATTGAATGCGCCGCGCACGGGATTGAACCACATCGTGCCATTGTTCATGAGGATGCCCGTGTCGCCCGCAACGACTCCCGAACCGAAGCTGCTGCCGATTGTCGAGGTGATAACCGCCGCATTTCGATCCCGGTCTACGACCGTCACATTCGTCGTATCGTCGCTGGCCTTCCAGTTTGCCGCGGCCGGCGGGCTTTCCCCCGCGCCATGATCCCCCTCTTCAAACGGCCATGGATCACCCGCCGATGCGCCGGGATCGGCTCGATCGACGCTGATACTTCGTCGGCGAATGGATGCGAATTCCTCCGAAACAAGACCGGCGAGCGGCACTGGCTCCATTGCCGGGTCGCCGAGATGCTGAAACCTGTCTAGGAATGCCCGCCTCAGCGACTCGCATATCAGGTGAGACCTTCGCGATTCGGATTGCCCGCCCGCGAAATCGAACCCGTCCAGGATATTGAGCGCCTCAACCAGCGTGGGGCCGCCGGTGTTCCGGGGAAGCGTGTGGATATCCCAGTTCCTAAACGAACACGCCAGCGGCTCGGTCCACGTCCTGACCGCGGCATTGCTCAGATCCGTCTCGGACAGAAATCCATGGTTAACGGCCACGTCGTTAGCGAGCCGTTCCGCAAGAGTTCCTTCGTAGAGCGCGGTCGGCCCTTCGCTCGCGACGATCTCAAGCGTGCCCGCGAGATCCGGCTGGACCAATAGGTCCGCGCTCTGGCCGTACCAGTTGGCGCTCGGACAAGCGCCATCAGACAGAAAGAAAGTCCGGGCAGTCTGAGGAAACGCGCCCAATCGCCGTTGCTGACTTGCGATTAAGCCAGCCAGATACCAATCGACTTCGAATCCACGGCCCGCGAACGAGATCGCCGGCTCGAGCACGCGATCCAATCCGAAACGGCCGAACCGATCTAGCGCTTCACCGTACGCCAGAAGGGCCGTAGGGGTGATGAACGAAAGGTAGCCCGTGTTATTCGCGTGGCCCTTCACCGCCGGCCAGCCATACGCGCCCACGCGCTTGCATGGATCGGCAATCTCAAACGCTTCCGGTTGCAGCGCCATCGGCAGCGTCGATGTCCCATCGATCACGACGGTGCGCTGAGTCTTCGCGTCGAAATACAGGATCGAGGCGATCCCTCCAAGGCCGGTATGGTATGGCTCGACAACGCCCGCCGCCAGGCTTGCGGCGACAGCGCCGTCCATTGCGTTCCCGCCGCTTTCGATCATGGAGATGCCCGCTTCCGCCGCCAGCGGATGCGCTGCGGTGATCATCGCGCCAGGCGAAACTGCCTCGGTTTTCTCGACGCGCCAGGCTGACCGGCTAGTACTCAAGAGATGAAAGTTTCGTACGCTGCAAGCGCCGCTTCCGCCATCGCCCGGTCGCAGGCCACCCATTCTTCGACCGGCACGTCCTTGGCGAACGCGCAAAAGACCAAGGCCGCGCCATCGGGCATGAAAATGATTCCCGCGTCGCACCTGATCGGACCAATCGTTCCGGTCTTGTGAGCGACGTTCCAGGGGCGCGGCAGAAGAAGCGGAATTCTGTCGTTTGCCTGCTGGGCTCGCAGAATCCCGAGCATTTCCTCGCACGCGGCCGGGCTTACTATTTCGCGACGCGCGATAAGCGTGAGCAATTCCATCATCTCCGCGGGAGTCGTCACGTTATTCGCGTCATCGCATTGGAATGCCGCCCCGGACCGATCGTACTCCAGATGCAAGAGCTTCTCCGTGACCAGCTCAAACGATTTACGCCTCGAATACGGCGGATCGATCCCGACGACAAGGCTGAGCAGATCGCCCGTATTCCACGGCACGCTGGTTTTTCGCAGGCCGAAGTCTCGAACGAATTCCGTTACCGCGGACTCGCCGTTGACGAGCGACCAGATAGCGTCGGTGGCCAGGTTGTCACTTAGTACGATCATTAGCTTCGCCAGATCCCGAACCGTGGGACGAAGGCCGGGCGCCAGCTCCTTCAACACTCCCGAACCTGGAACACGGTCCGATTCGTTCAGAGTGACCCGTTCGTCAAGATCGATTAGTCCTCGTTCCGCAAGTGCGTAAAGAACGACCAGAAGGGGAATCTTGAACACCGAAGCCGTAGGAAATATCTCGTCTGCTCTCAGCCGCGCTTCTTCATCTGTTCTTTCGTGTCGGATCGCGAATCCCATAGTTCCGCCGACGCCTTCGGCAATAGACTTCAGCCTGATTTCGAGTGGAGTCATGATGGATTTTCCAAGTGCACCTCTAACGCCTCGATGAGTTCGAACGCACCGTACTTGATAGCCAGGGCGCCGTCGCCTCCGACCTCGACCGCCGAAGTCGCGCCAGTGAGGCTATTCCATGAATCCGGCACGGCGGCGCCGACATCCAACCTCACGACCCCCGGCGGCGTCGGCGCGCTCGCACGGAAAATCCGCGCGCTTCCCACGCCGTGTCCGCCGACCGAGGATTCTATAGCCTGTCCGCGCATTGCCACGAACAACCGTCTGTCTTCCTTACCGCCCCAAACAGTGATCTTCGTGGTGCGCGGCAAGTCCGTAGTCTCCAGCGGCGGCTTCCCGCCGCACCACAGAAGCGCGTTCATGAACAACCTCTCCAGCTCGACTCCGTCGTCGCGGACCGGAAAGGAACAGATTGGAAACGCAAAATAAGCGATGCGGCAGCGTTCGCGTTCGTTAACCGCCGCAAGCGGAGCCACGGCCAAGCCAGGCCGGGCCATGGCCCGGCTGAAGAATTCCGCATTGATGACCGTCTGATCGAATCCGACGACGTCCGCCACTACTTCAGCGCCTTGGGACTCAAACTCTACGTGGCCCGCGTTGAAATGGGTGAAGGCATCGCCCAGATCGGCCACGACCGGGTGCTTTGAATCCCGGATTCGAGCGTACATGAAGTCGGTGCCGTGCTCACTGTCTATCGGGACGTTGGGCCAGAGCGGCTCCGGAAACCGCTTTACGCTTCTCCAGGCGGCCCTTTTCACGCCCATAAGCTCGTCGAGCGCCCGATTGCTTGCTGGCTTTCCGTCTTCCGAAAGCTCGCCGCTCCTCCCCGTGACGATCAACCCTCCGCCCTTGCGGCAATAGGCGATCAGCGCGTCGACAACCTGGGGCGGGAGCGAGATCGCTTCCGGCACGACGATCACGGCAAGATCGAATTCGCCGCGGACGATTTCTTCTTCGCTCAGAATCCTGTGGGGAATATGGTTCTCGATACAAAGACGCACGGCCCCGTGGAAGCTCTCGTCCGTCGTTGGAATGGACCACCCCCAAGACGATTCAGAGTGGAGGATTCCCACATGGGCCATAGGTTTGAGACCATAGCTTTGACGCCTGATCTCAACGAATCGCCTGAATTCCCTCTCGAACTCTCGCCGGTAGCTTTCCGTTCGGTCACCGAGCGTTCCGTGCTCCGTGACGATCATGTTTGAATCGTTGGTTATTACTTCCGCGGCGTGAATGAATGTCTGGCGCGGCGCGTGAACTCGCTGATTGTTCATGCTGTACTTCACGACTTCCCATAGCGGTCCTTGCCCATATAACGACGTGAGCGCGCGTTCGGTTGAGATCTCCAGCAGGTCCGCGCGCCGTCCCAGGTTCACCTCAGGCAAATACGCCGTCGCGTAGTCGCGCACTCGCTCGGCCGCTATGCCCATCACCTGATTCAGCACCAATGCAAGTCCCGGCCGGGCGGCGTCAAGGATGTTGCGAACGTTCCACACCCACGAGACCCTTTGCTCCTTGGCCAGGTTTTGCAGTCGCGCACACAGCTCTCTGGAGAGTCCGTATTCCGCTGCTTCGCCCGGATGCGGATAAATGGTCCCACCATGATGCGTCGGATGCCTTTTGATCGAGTTCAAGGGCATCGGCTCGCCATACAGCTCCAGGTAGTGCTGCTTGCAGTAGGCGCAGAAGCATCCCACCGACACCTGATCGAAATAGACGCCGTCAACGTCGTATCCAGTGACGATTTCGTTTATTTGCTCGAAAAGGAACTCCCGGTACGGGCTGTTGAAGCAGGTCAGAGGCTCGACCGACCCGTCGATCCGGCGCATCTGCCAGTCCGGGTGGCGTTTGACTTCGACACGGGTTGCGTGAATCGTCCCGTTCCAACCGGCTATTAGCCTGACTTCCGCCTGCTTCGCCGCTCGGACCAGTTCCCCGATGACGTCGCCGCTTATCAGATCGCTTTTCTTCGCGACCCGGCTTTCATAGACCGTTCGCCCACCAATCTGTACCGTGTGGACGGCGACTTTCAGCCCAAACCGCCGCCACTGGTCGGCGCGACTGGCCGCATACGGTTTCGCATCGATGGGTATTTCGATCGGATTCCAGTCGAGAAGCACGGTCTCGTTTTGCAGCCACTCGGTCACTTCAGCCTCCCTGCCCTGGTCCCCGGAATATCAACCGGCGCAAGCCCGTTCGCCTGGCGCCCTTGCAATGATTCGCAGTCCTAGACAGCCGACAGCTTTTGCATGACGCTCGAAATGACGGCCAGAGCGCCCATAACGTCCTCCTGGGAGATGTCGCAGTGCACGGCGAACCGGATCGCCTGCGGGTTTACTCCGGCCGGCCCCGCGAGGACGCCTTCATCTCGAAGCCTTGCGATTGCGGATTCGGCCGTTCCAAAGCCTTTCGCGACATCGCAGAAAACCAGATTGGTCTGCACGTCGTCGGGGTCAATCGTCATGCCCGGAATCTCCGCAAGACCCTCGGCGAGTATTCGCGCGTTTTCATGGTCCTCGTGCAGCCGCCGCGTCGTTACCTCGAGCGCCACGATCCCCGCCGCGGCGACGACGCCTAATTGCCGCGTCTGCCCGCCGATCATCTGACGCCAACGACGGGCTTCTTCGACAAGCTCAGTTGAACCCACCAGAATCGAACCCATCGGCGCGCCAAGCCCCTTCGACAGGCAGAACTGAACGCTATCCGCGTCCTCGGCGAGCTCGCTCGCCGGCACATTCAGGTATGTTGCGGCGTTGAAGATTCGCGAGCCGTCGAGGTGTACGGGTACTCCGAAGTCTTCGGCAACCGACCGCGTTGCCATCATGTCACGGGGCGTCAGGACGGTCCCGCCGGCGCGATTGTGAGTGTTTTCGACCCAGACGACGGTCCGATTCGCTCCGCCAGGCTCGACGCTCGCCAGCGACTTCTTGAGTTCGGCTGAATTCGGAGCGCCCCTCGTCGTCGGAACCGAGACCAACGACGCCGAGCCGATCTCGCGATAGCCGTCCAGCTCCCCATAGCCGACGTGGCTGTCTTCGGCTGCGACGATTGTCCCACCCCTGCCCAGGTGGCTTAGCGTGGCGAGGAGATTTCCTTGAGTCCCGCTCGTTACAAAAAGAGCGGCCTTCTTACCCAATCGATCCGCCGCCAGTTCCTGGAGGCGCTCCGAGGTAGGGTCCTCGCGCCAACTGTCGTTGCCAACCTCCGCCTCGTACATGGCTCTGCGCATTTCCATGGACGGCTTGGTGACGAAGTCGCTTCGGAAATCGATTACTTTCGGCAATCCGTACCTTCCTTTCGTTTCACCCACGATATCGAAGTTGCTTCCGGGTCCAAGCTTCCCCGCGACGTCCGCGTACCGCAACCAACGGTATGGCTTTCACTATTCACGGATAGTGGGTAATTCCCTGTCGCGCCCGACGGACGAACTGGTCAAGGGACGGACGCTCGGGATCGCCATCCAGACCCGCATTTTGTGCTAGCGGCCGGAGGCCATGTCGAGCTTGTCCGGCTGGAATGCCGTGCGATGCCGTATGTCGTAACGTCCAGGGTGCCTAACCGGCAAATGACCGTCTGTGACCATACTGGACAGCGGCGACTCCTTGGTCTGCAGCGGCATATGCACGAGGGTATGAGTCCGGGCGGACTCGTATATCCCCATCATGATCGCGTGCGATCTGATGCTCAGATGTGCGTCCTGACGGTTCCCTGATTCGTCCTTGATCCAGGCGATCATTTCCGCCATCTGCTGATAGTCGGCGTCAACCTCCGGCAGATCGCCGGGTTCGAGCTCAAGGCTCTTCCCGGTGGAGGAGACGACGGTCAGAGAGTGAGCGGCAACTCCCCGCGCGGGGCGCGGCTCTATCGAGATCATTCCCTTCTCGCCCGCAATCACAAAGGACCGGTCTTCCAAGGGGCCGACGTGTCCGATATCGCAGTCGATCGCAATTCGAGTTCCGTCCCCGACAAATGCGATGCCCATGCACAGGTCCTCACATATCGTGCCGCGCTCGTAGCGATCGGTCTCGCGTTGCAATTGACCCATTACCCAGTGCGGTTCCGGGTCGCCGAGCACGTACAACGCCCAATCGAGTCGGTGCGACCCCGAGTTGAGCAGCCCGCCTTCAGCGATCGACACGCTTACCGTAAGCGGACGCCCAATTGCTCCATGCAGGACGAGGTCACGCGCCCGCACAAACGCAGGGTCGTGCCGGCCCTGAAAGCCGATGGCAAGCTTGACCGCCGACGTATCGCAGGTCGCAAGCATGGCTTCGGCCTCGCCCATGTTGGTTGCAAACGGCTTCTCGCAGAGCACGCCCGCCGGTTTGCGCGCGGCCGCCGCGAGAACCATTTCGGCGTGATGCCGAGTTGCCGTGGCCACAACTATGAGATCGAGGTCTTCACGATCGAGCATCTCGTCAAAGTGCGTGTAACGGTTTTCCACTCCCAGGAGCTCGGCGGCGGCGGCGAGCCGGACGGGGTCCCGATCGCACAGGGCCTGGACCTCGGCCCCGTCGCAGGTTTGTATCGCTTTGGCGAGCCGCTCACCCCGACGCAGCCCTACTATTCCCGCGCGAATGGATTGCATCTGCGCCGTTCTCCGTTCAGGCCGGAAGCTGTTCGCGGTACCTGATGTCATAACGACCGGGGTACCGGACTTTGAGGTCGCCCGCCCTGATGGCGTCCAGCAGGGGGGATGACTGCGTTTTCAACGGCAATCGCACCAGCGAGTGGGTACGGGCCGATTCGTAAATCCCCATAAGGATCTCTTGAGTTTGAATCGCGATGTTGGCGTCACCGCGGTAAGTCTCGATTTCTCCGCGCGCCCATCGGGCGAGGTCGGTAATCTGGTGCGTAATGAATTCGGGAGCTCGATCCGGACCTGGCGGGAAAACCTGAAATTCCGGTGCGTGTTTCCGCAGGACCTTGAGGCCGAAGGGGACCCGCGTGAAGTCGCACGGCCAGAGGATGAGCCCGTCGCTTCCCACCACTATTTGAGCGGACTCGTCGTCGTTTACGGAAGGCCGCACCTCGCTGTCGATGGCTATGCGCACACCGTTATCCAGACCGACCATCGCTCCCGCGAGATCCTCGGCCGGCCAGCCGCGCTCGTACCTGTCTGTCTCGCGCTGCACGTTCGCCAGAACCCACTTCACCTTTGGGTCGCCAAGCACGTAGAGCGTGTAATTGATCTGGTGGGTGCCGCGATTCATCAGCCCGCCCGGATCGACGCTGACGTAAGCGAACCAGGGCTCGCCGATCGCTCCCTCCGCTATCAGCGACCGCGCCTTGACGTGGAGGTCCATCCAGCGCCACTCGTGTCCGATTGCCAGCCGCACGCCGCTTCGCTGGCAGGCCTCCAGCATCGCGCGCGCCTCCCCCATGCTGGACGCCATCGGTTTTTCGCAGAGAATCGCCCGTGGGTGGTGACCGGCGGCCTGGATCGTCATCTCGGCGTGGAGTGGCTGCGCGGTGGCGATGCTCAGCAGGTCGAGCCGTTCGGCGCGCAGCATGTCTTCGAAGTCGGCGTAGAGCCTGTGAACGCCGAAATCGCGCCCCGCCCGCTCGAGTGTTGCCGGTTCTCTGTCGCACAAGGCTACGAGCTGAGTGTCGTCGCAGGCGTTGTAGGCCGCGGCATGGAGCGCGCCGATGCGACATCCGACAACCGCGCTACGAAGTCGCGTGTCAGCCATTCCGACCCATCCCAACTATCCTGCGAATGCCTGATCGTAACCTATTCGGAAACGGCCGGCTGGGTGCCCGACGGGAACGAGGCGCAGAATGTAGACGAAACAAGACGACCGCGATTCCAGGGGAGCCGGACGCGAGGGCCCTCACCGGGAAGGAATTGGGTGAGCCGGGTGGGAATCGAACCCACGACTCACGGATTAAAAGTCCGTTGCTCTGCCGTCTGAGCTACCGGCCCCACTGATTGGATCGTAGCATTCGCCGGTCTGGTCTGTATTGAGCCTGTTTGAGAGGCTCAAAATTGTTACGAACGTATTTATAAGGCATGCCGCTCGGCGTCGGTTCAAACAGCGGACTGAGATCCGGCGACTCCCATGTCCGCCAGCGTGAGTCTTTCTCCTCCGCGCGCGACCGATTCCTCGGCGGCGACGCCCAGGACGGCGCTCCAGTAACCGGCTTCCAGGTCGGCGATTGGATCGCGGTCGCCCTCGAAGGCCGCAAAGCAGTCGTCCAAAAGCCCCACGTCACCACCGCCGTGACCGCCGGCAACTCCTTCACCGCCGGGTTGATCGACAGGCAGGCGCTCGTCCGATCCTGGCTCTCCCCGGTAGCCGCCCGTGTATCGCGCTCGGCCAGAGGCCCTGAGAGTCAGCCTGACGCTATCGTCGCCCTCGCGCCCCTCGACCTTGCCCTCGGTCCCTGTGACTCCGAGCTCTCGCTGGTTGTAAGGGGCGAACAGACAAAGGCCGTAGGAAGCGCGCCGGCCGCCCTGATATTCCACGTTGAGCGAAGCGTGATCGACCGTGTCTTTGTCTGAGTTGTACACGCAGATGTCGGTCTTCGAGTCGCCGCGAATCTCGGCGCCGTGATACAGCTCTCCCATGAGTCCCTGCGTGATATCGACGTATTCGGGACAGATTTCCGCGACGGCGCAGGAGCTGCAATAGTCGCCCGCCCAGTCCCGGGGACCGTAGTGCGCGACGCCTCCCGTGGCCGACACGGCCATGGGAACGCCGTCCAGCATCCAGCTGAGTATGTCGAGAGTGTGACCGCTCTTGTGATTCAACAGGCCGCCCGAGTACTTTCTGAGACGGTGCCAGCTTCGGAAATAGCCGCTCCCGGCGCGGTTATCGACAGCCGCCGCGAACAACGGCTTGCCTATCCTTCCATCGACAATCGCAGCGTGCATCCCTTTGAAAAACGGCGCATAACGCAGAACGAAGCCCACCTGAAATGACTTGCCAAACCGGCGGCCTGCTTCAAGAAGACGGTTGGCGTCATCAATCGTCGTCGCGACCGGCTTCTCGCAGATGATGAGCTTGCCCGCGTCCATGGCTTCGAGCGCAATCTCCGCGTGGGTGTAGTCGGGGGTCGTAATAACCACGGCGTCAACGCCGGCGTCCTGAATAAGCTGACTATGCGAACCGTATGTTTTGTCGACCCCCAGCATTTTTACGGCGATGCCGAGCCGGTTGGGATCAAGGTCGGCGAGCGCCACAAGCTCGGCGCGGTCGGCGTAGGCGCCGCGCAAGTGCCTTCCGAAGGTCCGTATACCGCGGCTCCCAACCCCGATAATTCCGAAGCGTATCTTCACCATCTCAGGTCAACTCCTCGTGTCAACGATGTCATGGGCAGCCTTCATTAAGAAAACCGTACCTGATATAGCTGTCTCCCTGCGCAAGCGCCGGGACCGCGGGTCGGGCGCGTACAGCGACCGCAACCATATAACCCCCCTATCACTTGCGAGTTCCCGCTCCTCTAGTATTGAGCGGGGTTCGGAGGAACCAACCGAGGCATTTCACGACAGGGGGGCTAGGCGGATGCAAGGGCCTGTCGAAGCCGTCCTGATCGGCGCGGGGGGCCGCGGCGCTCGGGCTTACGGCGCTTACGCGCTGCGGCATCCCGACCGTTTGAAGATAGCGGCCGTGGCGGAACCCGATCCTGCGAGGCGCGACCGGTTCGTGCGGGACCACGGCGTTTCTCCAGACAACATCTTCGATGGCTGGGAAGACCTGCTAGGGCGTACCCAGATCGCCCCGGCGCTGATCAACGCGACGATGGACCGAACGCACCTCGATTCCACGCTGGCCGCCCTGGACGCGGGTTACGACGTGCTTCTGGAGAAACCGATGGCGACCTCGGCGGCCGATTGCGTGCGCATCGTGCAAGCCGCGGAGGAAGCCGGGCGGCTGCTTCAAATCTGCCACGTGCTCCGCTACACGCCCTTCTTTCGCAAGCTCAAGTCGCTGCTCGCCAGCGGGGTGCTGGGGGACCTCGTGACGGTGATGCACAGCGAGCACGTGGCCTACTGGCACATCGCGCATTCTTACGTTCGGGGTAACTGGCGCAACTCGGATGACGCCACGCCGATGCTGCTGTCGAAATGCTGCCACGATCTGGACATCCTGGTCTGGATGCTCGGTCAGCGCTGCAAACGGGTGGCGTCGTTCGGCGAGCTTCGCCATTTTCGACCCGAAAACGCCCCGCCGGGAGCGCCGGACCGGTGCACCGACGGCTGCCCGGCCGAGTCGGAGTGCCCGCATTACGCTCCAAGACTCTACTTCGACGTGCCCGCCGGCAGATCCTTCGCCGGCGCCATATCGAATGACCCCAGCCTCGAAGGACGCATGCGGGCGCTGCGCGAAGGCCCGTACGGCCGGTGCGTTTTCCGGTGCGACAACAACGTCGTGGACCATCAGGTCGTGATGATGGAGTTCGAGGGCGGCGTGACCGTCTCGTTCACCATGGAAGGCCACTCTCACGACAACGTTCGGGCGATGCGTTATTCGGGTACCAAGGCCACGGTTCGCGGTCACACGGGGTTTAACCAATTGACGCTGCACGATTACGTGTCGGGCGAGGAAGAGCGGTTCATTCCAGAGCTCGTTAACGGCGGACACGGCGGCGGTGACTGGGGGCTGATGGAAGCGTTTGTGGACGCCCTCCAGGGACGGCGCGCCCCGGAAACGTCGGCTCGCAACTCGCTGGAGAGCCACCTGATCGGTTACGCCGCGGAGCAGGCTCGCGTTACGGGAACGATTGTTGAAATGGACGAGTTTCGCCGGCACGCGTATGCCGACGCGCAAGCGGCGGCCCCGGCCTGACGCCGGTCCGTTAGCGCCCGAACCGCCCCTACGACTTGGCGGGAATCGCGGCGGCTAACCGCGGCCGATAAATAGCTGCCCGACGGGAAGCACCGTGGTCTCAAGCATGTTCACGTGAGCGGGAAGGCTGGCCATGGCGAGCGCGGCCTGCGCCAGCTCCGCCGGCTCCATCATGGGTTCAACAAGATCCCGTGGCCTGTCGCCGCGCGTCCGCCGTTCCACCCGAACGTTGCCCGGATGGAGGATCCCGCAGCTTATGCCGAATTCCCTTCCTTCCAGCGCGGTGGAGTGGGTGAGACCCACCAGCCCAAACTTGGAGGCGCTGTAGGGCGCCGAGTCGGGGCGGACCCGCTGGGCCGAGATGCTTCCGATATTGATGATCCGGCCCGACCTTCGCGGGACCATCAGCTTGAGCGCCTCGCGGGTGCAAAGGAACGTCCCCGTCAGGTTGGTGGCGATGACGGCCTCCCAGACCTCGGTTTCCATCTCCCGCAGCGGGACTGACACGCCAAAGCCCGCGTTGTTGACGAGAATGTCGACCCTGCCGAACAGGTCGGCTGCCCTGGCGAACAATCTCTTTACGTCGGCTTCTCGAGAAACATCGGCCTGAATCGACTCGATGCGGCCGCCTGTGACCGCCAGCTCACTGGTTGCCGCGTGAAGGTCGTTCTCGTTGCGCGCCGCGATAAGCACCTCGGCGCCCGCATCGAGGAACGCGCGAGCAATCGCCTTTCCGATTCCCTTGCTGCCGCCGGTTACGATGGCTGCCTTGTCCGCTAGCTGCGGCATCTCGTGAACTCCTTACCCGCTCGATTATGTCAACCCGGTATCGCGAGAGCGACGCTTTATTTTGCCCTGTCCGGCTCGTCGCCGCGCTAGTCCGGGCATGTCGCCTGAAGGTGGAAGCCTCGTGAGCGGATTGCCGTCTTCCGCTTAACCTGACAGCATGTATCCGTGAGATCTTTTAACGTACCGATCAGCATTGGCGATAGAAACGGGGCGCGCTGGACCACGCTTGACGCGCTCGTCGACACGGGCGCGTCGATAACCTCCGTGCCGGCATCGATCCTGCGCGAGCTGGGCGTAGAGCCTCTGACCACACAGAGTTTTAGGTTCGCGCAAGGTGAGGTGCGGCGTATGAACGTGGGTCAGACATGGCTGCGGGTTGAAGGGCGAGAGGTCGTCACGCTCGTTTTGTTCAATGAAGAAGGTACGCCGCCGCTGCTTGGCGCGTTGGCTCTCGAAGGCGTGTTCATGGGTGTCGATCCGATCGCCAAGCGGCTCGTTCCGGTGGAAGGACTCATGATGCGGAGCCAAGCCGCCTTTCGCTAAGACCGTTCTACGAGCCGGGGCCTTCGTACCGGCGGAGACCCGCCAGCCACACCTGATAGGCGATAAGAGGACAAGCGACCACCATCAGCGGCAGCGCCCATCCCCAGGGCGGGAATCCGTGCCCGAGGATGATCGTGGCGGGGATGAACGACGCGAAGGCGAACGGGACTATCCACGAGATTAGAGCCTGAATGAAGAACGGGTAAATGGTGACCGGGTATCTCGCCAGATCCCCCATCTGCGTGACCGAGAACACCAGACCCGTTCCCGCCGTGATCGTCCAGAAGCCTACCGAACTGGCGACGAGCATCACAGAGGTCCAGATGATAGTTCCTCCCAACACGAGCGCCGCGGTTAGAAGCGCCAGCGGAACCCCCCAGTCCACGCCGGCCTGATGGCTCGCGACCGCAAAGACCGCCACGGACGTTACGATCTTGCCGGAATCGTGTATCGCCGTCCTGCTCGCGACCAGAGTAACGAGAGGATTGGACGGACGCACGAGGAAGTGGTTCAGCTCGCCGGAGTAGGCCCTGCCGCTGATCGACCAAATGCCGTTGAATAGCGTGCTAGCCAGCCCGTAGCATAGTGAATTCAAGGCGAAGATCGTCGCGACCTGCCATCCCGTCCATCCCCGCACGTCGGGGAGGTTGCTGAAGACGACCCCGATGAAAAGCAGTCCGGCGAGGTCGGAGGAAATACCCGCAATCCATCCAAAGATGAAGTCATGCCTGTAAGCCATCCGGTTCTTGAGAGACACGCCCGCCAGGTACGAGTACAGCCGTACGCCTCGAAGCAGACTACCCACCATGGATCGTCACCTTCCGCAGCGCTATGGGGTAGAGCAATACCCCGGCGGTCCAGACGGCGATTACCCAGGCCGCCTGCAACGCGAGCGCCGTGAGGATGTCGGTTCCCGCTATGGCGCCCAGGTAGATCTCGGTCGGCAGCCCAACCGTTGAATAGAACGGCAGGTACTTGACAACCGCCTCGAGCTGGTCGGGAAAGAGGCTGATAGGAATTATCGTCCCGGCTATCACGGCCGCGACGCTCTCCCGCACAATTATCAAAAAATGCACCTCCGTTATTGCAAAAGCGGTCAGCCCTATCAGATAGGCGATGCCGAACTTGATGAGCACGGCAAGCATCAGGCTAACCACCCACGAAGCCCCGGCCACCGCTCCGGCGGGACCGTGAAGGCCCATGACCGCGACGCCGAGCGCCAGCGCCACCAGCATGACCATGACCGCCTCGACCGCAAGCGAGCCAAGCGTTTGGGCGAGCCTGGCCGCCTGAAAGCTGTACGGCCGCACGAGGTCCATCACGATGCTGCCATCGCGAATAGCCTGCGAAATTTTCCTTTCCGTGCTGAAGCTCAGTAGCCCCGCCGCCACGAAGGCGATCACCAGGTAAGTCCCGACGTCCTCCCTCCTGAAGCTCCCGATCGCGCTCCGCTGATCGAAAGCCGCGGTCCAGAGGAAGTAGATCGCCAGAAGCCTTATCACGAACGCCGCCAGGTTGACGACCATGGCGCGCCGGTAGGCCATTGAGTTCTGCGCGCTGCTCACGGCAAGGTACCAGTACTTGTCCAGCTTCGCCGCCCATTGCACGGGCGCCCGGCGGCGGGCGGGAACAGCGCCCGATTCGAGCAAGCTAGCCCGACCGCCCAGCCGATATGTCGGCGTAGATGTCCTTGATGATCGACTCCACGCTGCTTTCCTCGATGGCGGCGTCCAGCACTCTCAGCCGTTCCATGCACAGAGCGATCAGGTCCGACGCGGAGCATTCGCGCTGATCGAACTCGATCGACACGCTCGTGGGCGTTGAATCGAGGACCACGGCGTGCCGCGGGAGCTTCAGACCGCGAACCGCGGAATGGCTGTCGCTAAGAATCTTTAGCTCAAGCCGCCGTTTGTAGCCATATTCGGCGCGCAATTCCTGCTGGCTGCCGTCATACGCCTTGCGGCCATGATCGATCACCACTATGCGTTCGCAAATCTCCTCGATGTCGCGCATATCGTGCGTGGTCAGCAGGACCGTTACGCCCGCTTCGCGATAGATCTCCCGCAGGAGCACCCGGACCTGCTCCTTGATTTCGATGTCGAGGCCGATAGTCGGCTCATCGAGGAACAGGGTCTTGGGGCCATGAAGCAGGGCGATGGCCAGGTCGGCCTTGACCCGCTGCCCGAGCGACAGGGTGCGCGCGGGCTGGGACATATATCCGGACAGTCCCAAACGCTCCACCACGTAATCGCGATTCCGTTCATAGACGGGTCGCGGAAGCTCGTAGATGCGGCGCATCAGCTCGAACGTCTCCGCCACCGGGATGTCCCACAGCAGCCCGGTGCGCTGACCGAAGACCACGCCGATGTTCCTGGCGTTGCGTGACCGGTGACGCATCGGATCGAGACCGGTTATTCGGACCGAGCCCCGGGTCGGCTTGAGTATGCCCGTCATCATCTTCACCGCGGTGGACTTGCCCGCGCCGTTGGGGCCTACCAGGCCTACCGACTCGCCTGAAAATATCCGCAGGTCGAAGTCGACCAGAGCCTCTACGTCGCGGTATTTGCGGCGAATCAACTGACCCAGCGCGTTCCACATGCCGGCTTCCCGCACGGGCACGCGATAGGTCTTGGACAAGCCGGCAGCCTCGATTACGACCGGGGAGGCTGTTTCGACGCTCCTGTTCATACGGATATGTGGCGTGCGCTCTTGAATTGATGACGCAATCGACTGTCTTCCAAAGCTCCGGGGATCGTTTCGACGACCGCGGCTGTGGTTACGTGTGTAAACGCCGGTCAGCGGCGGCGGTTACGCTGCGGACTCCGTTCGCTTATCTCCCAAACCAGCCGGCAAGCCCGGCGAATCGCGGGAGGCCCGATTCAATGATAGGTCAGGCGCCTCGGGTGAGTTTCTACGGTCGCCTATCGGTGTTACTTATATATAGATATATAGAAACACCTACACTTGGCGAAACATCCGGCAACACCGACGGGCTGCCGGGCAGACAGTGGCCCGGCCTGGCTAGTTCTTGAAGTAGTCGATGTTTATGTCGGCGTACTTGGCCATGTCGTCGGGCAGATCGAAGTCGGGGTAGATGGCTTCGACCGGGCAAACCGGCTCACACGCGCCGCAATCGATGCATTCGTCCGGATCGATGTACAGCATTTCGGCCGTCTCGAATTCGGCCTCGTCCTGAGTGGGATGAATGCAGTCCACAGGGCAAACGTCCACGCACGAAGCGTCCTTGGTGCCTATGCAAGGCTCGGTGATGAAGTAGGTCATGAGATTTCAGGTCCTGCTCGTGGATGCTCACCCAAAAAGGCTCCTTAGCAACAATACAAAATAGTCGCGCCGAAGCGCCAATTCAGCAGGCGGTCCCGGATTCAGCTCAGTTTGGTTGGACAGCCGCAATCTCGCCGCTCCAACCGCACGGTGAAGCTGTTTGCGGGGCGGGACGGATAGCGTCGGCAGGCGTCGTTTCCGGTTTGGCGTAATTGAGGGGCTATCGGGCCTCTTCCAGCTATGGCCTATGGTATCCCTGACGCTTTCGACGCTCTTTTCAAAGGAGTCCGAGCTGGGCCTGAACTCGGCGCAACGACCGGAGCGGCCGGCGGTCGTCCTTTCGGGCGGCCTGATCACCGGCGGCATTCGTTGCGACCTATGATGGGCGGATATGTCGATCGCACTCCGGCGGCGGCCGCGCCGCTCCCCGGCTCTACAGCCGCCGAATATCGAAGGAACCGGCGGATCGCCGCATGGCGTGGATGCCTGAGGCATGACGGGTAGTTCGGTCCGGCGGTTGGCGGCACGGACCGGCCGGGCGCTGCTGCTGGGCGCGGTGGCGTTCTGGTGGGGAGCGGTCGTGGGTCCGCGGCTTTTTAGCCTGGCGTTCCCCGCGCTGCTCGCTACAGACGCAATCCCGCCGCATCTGAACCCCGACCTCGAAGGAAGCCTCGCCAACGCGGTTTCCGCTGCGGCCCTGCTGATCGTCGCGCTGCTGGCGTTTGCCAACGCTCTTCGACCATTCGACAAGGCCCGTGCTGAGCCTGCCGAAGTGCTCACGGCTCAGGACGTCAGCCATCGCAAAGCCGTTCGACAGGCTCACGGTTGGACCGCCGCCGGCGGCTGGACGGCACTGGCGGCGACGGCGGCGTATCTGGCCTGGGATGAGGTCTCCGAGTTCCACATAGCGCGCACGCTCGCCCTGGGGCGTGAAGTGTTGGGCATTCCCAACAACCAATATCTCTGGCCTGTGGTGCTAAGCCCGCTGATCGCCGCGTTCGTCGTCGCGATGTGGTTCTTTGTCCACAAGAGGCTGTCAGACTGGGCGGTCCGCGCGCCGTTGATCCTCGGCGTTGCCGCCTGGCTGCTCGCCGTCGCGCATGAGGCGAGTTACCTGTTTCTGTTCACCGGCCGGGCTGAGATGCTGGAGATCGTGCTCGAAGAGACCCTGGAGTTCGGCGGCACTTTGCTAATCGGCCTCGGTGCGGGCATCGCGCTTGGGAGCGAGGCGGTTTCACGACAGCCGTCCGGCGCGCTTCTGGGACGGCGCCTGCTTCTGCCGCTGTTCGGGTCGATGGCCGCCGTTGCGGTGCTTGGCGGCCTTGCGGTCGCGTTGCTGTTCCGTGCGCCATTCGTCAACGCGCGCGCCCTCACCCACATCGGCGCTTTTCACATAATCGTCTACGATAAACACTCCCTCGTCCAGGAACTGGGTGTGCTCCCCGCGCCTCCCGCCCGCTTCGATCTGCGTATTACGAGTCGCGCCCCTCAGGGCCGTTCGGGCATCCTGATATGGCGTGTTGTGGAAGCGGACGAGGAGACTCCAGGCTCCGGCCGCATACTTCGCGAGGGGCGTGTGGAGGTTCCCGCGAGAGATTATCTAAGCTGGGAAAGAATCGATTTCCCGCCGCTTGTCGAAGCCGACGGCCGCCCCCTGGCCTTGCAACTGATAGCCGATGTTGGACCCAGGGCCCATCTCCAGGTTGGCGCGACGAAGACCAATCGGTACCGGGACGGGCGGCTCTGGGTTGACGGCGCACCGACATGGCCAGACCAGAACATCGAGTTCGTAGCCTACAGCGCACCCGAGCCAACGCGCAGCAAGCTCCAGGCCATGTGGCGTATCTTTTCATCCGACTGGCGCTGGCCGGTGCTGCTGGCGGACCTGGCTGTCGCGCTGACGCTTATCATATTTGTCCCAGTTCTCCTCGCAACTTTCGCCCTGCCGCGGCGTGGCTAGCCGTAACTATGCCGGTGGGTGAAGCGCCGCGCCGTTTCGGTTCTCTTAGAGATATGACGGCCAGCATAGTCCGGCAACGGGCGGAATGGACCGGCCGGTGGCTGCTGCTGGGCGCGGTGGCGTTCTGGTGGGGCGGAATTGTCGCGCCGCGACTAGTCAGCCTGGCGTTTCCCGAGCTGCTTTCGCCCGAGGCCATTCCGCGGCATCTGAACCCCGACAGCGAGGGAAACCTCGCCAACGCGGTCGCCGCGATCTTCCTGCTAATCACGGCGTTGCTGGCGTTTGCGAACGCCCTTCGATCCTTCGGCATGCTCCGAACTCAGGGCGTCAGTCGCCGCGGAGCCGTTCCACAGGCTCACGGCCGGATCGCTACAGGAGGCTGGACCGCGCTGGCGGTTACGGCGGCCTATCTGGGTTGGGAGGAGGTCTCTGAGTTCCACGCCGTGGGCACGCGTGGCCTAGGGGAGATAGTGCTTGGCAAAGCCTACGACGGGACTCTATGGCCGGTGGTGTTGAGTCCCCTGATAGTTGCGTTCGTGCTGGCGATGGGTGTCTTCATCGGCAAGGGGCTCCCCTCGACCGGTTCGACAGGCTCACGGCAGGCAAGCTCAGGACGGGAGGTCCGCGCGCTACTAGTTCTCGGCCTCGCCGCCTGGCTGCTGGCTATTGTGCATGAAGTGGGCTACACGTTCGTGTTCGGAGGCAAGGCAGACCTGTTGCCGCGATTGCTCGAAGAGACGCTGGAGTTCGGCGGGACCCTGGTAATTGGACTGAGCGCGGGAATCGCCCTGGGAAGCGGGGCGGTTTCACGACCGCCGTCCGGCGCATTTCGCGGACGCCGACTGTTTCTGCCGCTGTTCGGATCGATGGCCGCTGTCGTAGTGCTTGGCGGTCTTGCGGTCGGGTTGCTTTTCCGTGCGCCATTCGTCAACGCACGCTCCCTCACCTACCTCGGCGCCTTTTACCTGAGCCTCGACGATAAACACTCCCTCGTTCAGGAACTGGGCGTGCTTGCCGAGCCCGTCGCGCGGCTCGATCTGCGCCTTGCCAATCACGACCTTCAGGGGCGTCCGGGCATCCTTATATGGCGTGTAATGGAAGCGCGGGAGGAAGGCTTGGGTCCCATATTGCGTGAAGGGCGCTTCGAGGTTAACACTAGCGGTTATCTAGCGTGGAAAAGTATCGATTTTCCACCGCTTGTCGAAGCCGAAGGCCGCCCCCTGTCCTTGCAACTTATTGCCGATGTCGAGCCTGAGACCCAGCTTCGGGTTGGGACGACGAAATTGAACCGTTATAAGGACGGACGGCTCTGGATTGACGGCCTAATCGAGTGGCCGGACCTGAATATCGAGTTCGTAGCCTACAGCGCGCCCGAGCTAACGCGAAGCAAACTTGGCGCGATATGGAGCGTCTTTACCTCCGACTGGCGCTGGCCGGTGCTGCTCGCGGACCTGGCCGTCGCACTGACGCTTATCATATTTGTCCCGGTTCTACTCGTAACTTTCGCCCTGCCGCGGCGCGGCTGACGCCGCCGGCACATATCGAGGTCCACGACGTTCCGGTGGCTGGGCGCGACGAAAGGCAGCATTGTCCGGAGCCTGCCCTACCTGCCGCCGCGCCCGTGACAACGGGTATCACGCCGGTTCCAGTGGACGCCGACCGTATTCAAAAACCGATCAGCCGGCGGGCGAGCTTTTGCTCCTGAAGAAGAATACGTAAATCGACGCGCCCCAGGCGATTACCGCTGTAAGAATCTCCCTACGGAATTGGGTCTCGAGCCAGAAGGCCACTCCCTGCATCGGGCTTACCCGGACAACGACGGACACAGTGAGCCAATCGGGAATGTGCCGATTCATATACCTGCATCCTTTGCCGCTTTCCACGGGCACGGCGGCCTCGGGTCCGGCGATCAAGCGCGCCGGCGCGGGAAGGCGGGTATTATCGTGCATCGCCAAGCGCGAACAAGCCACCGACCAGACAAG
Organism: Chloroflexota bacterium; assembly: GCA_965218195.1. Lineage (GTDB taxonomy): Bacteria > Chloroflexota > UBA11872 > UBA11872 > VXNJ01 > JAPOVO01. Next base: position 1,420,567 of record OZ244593.1, on the reverse strand, counting down.
AGGACAGATGGCCGATGCCCCAAACGGAACAAGACTCCAAAGAACGCACGGCAGAGCAGGACAATCGGGGGCCACGAGCCGCCAGAATGTCTCCGCAAAACGTCGAGGCCACCGCCGCCGACGCCCCGCGCGTAAAGAGCGACGGAAGGTATATCGTCGTAGGGACCGTGCTGGCCATGGTCGTCAGCGTGGTGATTCTGATCGGATTACTGAACGACGAGCCCTGGGCTGTATTTCTCTGGGATCTCTTGGGTTTCCTGGATACGCTCGGCTCCTGAGGGGCCGTAGCCGCCTCGCCCGGATCACCTTACGGGCGTCCGCCGACCAAAGAAGAAGCCCAAAACGAGATTCACGCCCCCGGTGATGGCCGCGATCAGAGCCACCAGCACTTCTGTCGGGAGACCGCCGCGGTTCACGGCGTCCACTACTGCGATCAGGGCTATCGTCACGAGCGCGCCAGTCAGCGCCAGCGCAACGACTGCGGCCACGTTTATATCGCCAACCTTCAAGGTCCGCATTATGAGATCACCTCCGCTCTTTGCCTTTCGGCCTCCATCAATCGGGGCCAGTTGTCGATCAGGTCCTTGTAGCGATTGTTTAGAAAGCGGCTCTCGTCATCGGCGGGCGTCACGCCCGCCCTGGCGCGATTGACTACCTGGATGGCCGTCTGCGCCAGCTCCTCCCAATTGGACTTGAGCCAAAAATCGGGATCGTCGTTAACGCTGCTCACCGGCCTTGCTTTCCGCTCGCCCAGGATCGAATTCACGTAGTTGCGGGTCTCGCGAAACGGCGGCACGCCGCCATAGCGTCTCACCGCGGTCGGACCGGCGTTATAGGCCGCCAGCGCCAGCTCGTAGGAGCCGAAGGCGCTCAGATGGCTTGCCATGAGCGCGGCCGCGTAGTCGAGCGCCGCGTAGGCGTCCCAGGGGTTTACGGTCGGGTGCCAGCGCGGGACTATCTGCGCTATGCCGATAGCCCCCGCCGGGCTGTGCGCGTAGATGTTCCCGCCCGACTCCTGCACGATCTGCCGCTTGAATATCACAGGCTCGATCCCCGCCCGTTCCGCGGCCGCCTTGGCATAGTCGCGCAACGCCGCTTCGGTGTAGCGGTCCGGATGCAGCAGCGTGCGCGGGTCGATGGAGCCGTTCATTACGTCCGGTCCACCGCCGCGAATCTCCCAATGCAGGTGCGGCGGCCAGTTGGGCGTGCCGCCCGACCTGGCTATCGGATCGCCCGCCTTGACTTCGTCGCCCTCCGCGACGGCCGCGGAACCGGATTGAAGGTGGCAGAAATAGTGCGTGCGTGCGTCCCGCGGTTCGACTGCTGAGCTTGTCGAAGCATCACCATGCCGTTCACCCTTAGCTTGCCTGCCCTGAGCCTGTCGAAGGGTCGAACCGTTCGCGAGTATCGACACCACGTAGCCCCAGGCCCGGATATCGGTAGTACCCACGTGGGCGACCACGCCGTCCTCGGGAGCGCGCACGCCGGTTCCCTCGAACGACGCGTAGTCGCGGCCGCAATGACCGGGCTTGTTGGGATATACGTGAGGGTTGTCGCGGGCGAACCGGGTCAGGCCCCACTCCTGCGAAACCGGCGCGTCTATCGGTTCGACAAGCTCACGATGTATAGGTTCAATCATTTGTCGCGGTCCATGGCGTGCTTGTGGGTCCTGCCGTTGCCCGGAATCGTTCGCCAGACTTGCCGCATCCAGGGCGTAGCCAGCAATACCACCAGCCCGCCGGTGACGGCCCATAGCTGCTGCTGGATGAACCGCACGTCGGATTGCAGCGACTCGATAAGAGCGCGGGCCACGGGGTCTTCCATCACGCCGACAGCCCATAGAGCGAGGCTATCGAGCCGGCGAGTATGTCCGGCCCGCTATCGTCGTCGCTGTCGTCGCCGAACAGGTGGATGCGGTTGATCGCCGACGACGACTGCCAGTAGCCGCTCGTTATCCAAAGCTCCGAGTTCGAGACTCCCTCACGGTTGACGAACCTCGTGTTGAAATACTTCCGGCGGTCGGTGCGGGCGTACCAGGGGATCACTATCTCGACGGTGTCGAAGAATCCCGCCGGCACCGTCGATACATTTCCGACGACCGAGAAGCTCATGGAGTTTCGGTTGCGATGACTCGACCAAAGTCGGTCATCGTGCGCAGCGTACATCCTGACCCACCGGTACTGGTCGGTTCCGCCATCGCCATTGAAACGCATGAAAAGATGAGAGTCATCGTCCGCTAGGTCGTTGATCCGCACGCTGAGGCTGAGCTGCAGCTCGCGGTAGGTCTGCGGGATGTTGGTGAAGTTGAACTCGCCGTTGGCGGTCAGCTCGACCGTCTCGATATGAAACAACCCGCCGGCTTCTTCGATCGCGTTCGCGCCGGTCGCCCGGAAGCCGCGGCCGGCGGTCGTCGCCTTGGCCGCGGCGGTCTCGGCGAGCGAATCGCGAACGTCGTTGCCCCAGGCGGCCGTGATTATCTCGCCCGTTACGGCTATGGGCGGCAGGGAATAGGTCATCAGTCGTACCTCAAAAACTCGTTGATGATTTCCGCGGCAGTCTGCTCGGGTTCCGACGCGAACGTCCCCTTCAGGCCGGCGCCCGCGGGTATCCAGTTGCGCAGCCGCGGATCGGGCGCGCGGCCCGCTTCGCGGTCTATCCGTTCCCATTCGTCGGGTAGGGCCAGACGGATATACAGCCCACCCCGCGCGGCGTTCCAGCACGCCGGGCATAGATACAGCCGCTCGACCGGCCAGACCAGCGAGTAGTCGCGGGCGCAGCCGGGGCACTGCACTATCCATCGGTCCTCGTGCAGAAAGACCGAGCGTATGGGCGGCGAGCCGCTGACTTCGGCGGGGTCGGCAGGATCGGGCAGCGGCAGCGCCATGCCCCGCGACGCCGCCAGCCGGGTCAGGGGTCCCGCGACGTATTCGCTGTAGGTCGCGCCGGTGTGCACCGGTCCGGTCTGGCCGCCAACTCTTCGAACAGGCATCTCTTAAAACCCCCACAGGCGTCGGCCCCATTGTGCGGCGCCCCACGCCGCGTACTCGTTGTCGTTAGCCTCCTCGCAATGCCACAAGGTGCGCAGGACGCGCTGGTTCAGAATCTCGTGGGTTATTCCGAGGATGTAGAAATCCCGGTCTACGTCATAGTTGCCCGACTCCGCGTCAATCCGGATCCGGTCACCCATATCGCGCCCAAGCTGGGCCAACTCGGTGGCGGCGTCGCTGTTGATCAGCGGCGTCTCCACCCTCTCGCGCCCCTCCTGGTACCAGCCGACTATCGCGTCGGCCAGGTCCTGCGCCACGTTCCGGGCAATTTCCGGCCTTATCGCATACTCTGAGGGCAGCGTCCGTTTGCCATGCCTGGCTATCGAATCGCTCGCGTCCGTCCGGCTCACCACAAGCGTCTCGCCGTCCAGGGTGACCGGACTCGCCCGGATCCCCAGGTCGGTCAACGTCGCCCCGTCCGCCCCCGCGGTCAACGTCAGCTCCACCGACGGGCCGGAATCCGGTTCGAGGCTCACTGAGGAAAGACCGCCGCCGGCCTGCCCTGAGCCTGTCGAAGGGGCCAGCACATAGTCCGTACCCTCAACCGGCGCGACGGCGTCCTTGAACGGATCGCCAGAGGAGCCGCGCGCGTTGAACTTGCGGACCTCGTTCGCCCCCAGCTCCAGCGGCTCGCTGAGGCTCCAGACCGTCTCGAGCGCCTTGGCCGAACGCCGCACGACCTTTATGGCGGCCTCGTTGATTACGTCTTCGATGCCGCGGTCGTGCTCGAAGCCGCCGGCGATCCGTGGCGAAGGCCCGGTCGACCGCACCGTCGTCTGGACCGTATTGGACGCGGTCCGCGTCAGTATCTGGTGGCGGCTGCGGAAGACTATCTCCCCGCCGCGCCCCTCGAAAAGCATCGCGCCCGGCCCTTCGGTGTAGTAAAGCGACAGCAGCAGCTCCCAGGCGTCCTCCTCATCGGCCCAGAACCACTCGAGCGTCGTTCTGGCCGCGGTGAGCGACCGCGCCGCTTCCGGCCATCGGCCGCGTCGAGCACGTGGCCGATGGCCGCGTCCACCGCGATGTTCTCGTACAGCGCGGTCGAGACCTTTACCCCTCTAAGCCGCGCGGCGACTCCCAGAGCGGTCAACTCGGTGGATTGCCGCTCCTGTTCGGGGTGCTGTACGGGCCGGTCGAGATTGCCGCTCCACAGGTTGTCCGCTCCCACCCTGAGCCGGACGGCGCTGCCCGCCTGAAGCGGCTCGCCCTGAGCCTGTCGAAGGGGCGATCCGGGCGAATACTCGCCCGAGCGGTTGTTAAGCTCGGCTTGCAGCTCACCGACTCGCGGCGGCGATACCGCCCGCGCCGAGTCGTTGCCGCGGTAGACCCGTATGCCCGTCTCGGCCAGCGCGTCCGCCGTCACGTTCTCGCCGGGGTCGGTAAAGTCGCCGTCGCCGTCCCGGTCGATGGCAAGCTCGATTACCGCCCGCGCCGCGCGCACTGTCACGACGACGGTATCGCTCGCCGTCGCGCCGTCGTCGTCGGTCACCGTCAGCGTTAGCGTATACGTCCGGGCCGTCGGCTCGGCGGCGGGCGCGGTCCACGTCGGGTCTTCGACCGCCGCGTCGCCGAAGCCGCCGCCCGTCGCTGTCCAGGCATAGCCCGCGATCGTGCCGTCGCTATCCGAAGCGGTGGTCGCCAGGCTTAGGCTCTCGCCGCCGCCAACCGTCTGCGCCGGTGTGTCGATGCTCACCGTCGGCGGCATATTCGGCGCGGCATTAGTCGTCTCGGTCCCGCTCGACGACCACAAGCTATCGCCTTCGGCGTTGCGAGCTAGAACCTGGACCTTATACTCCGCGGCGGCGTCCAGTCCCGTTATCGTCGTGCCGGTGGTAGCGTCGGTGTGGCTCCACGGCAGCCAGGCCGAGTCGGCCGTCTTCTTGTAGCGCACGTCGTAACCGGTTATCGCGGAGCCGCCATTGTTGGGCGCGGTCCACGAAACGTTCAAACTTGTCCCCGACGCCGCGCTCACAGTCGGCGCCGACGGCATTGTCGGCGCCGACGCCCCAGCCGGCGACGGCGCCGTTATGGTCAGCGCGATGTCGGTCAGGTCGGAGGCCGCATCGTAATCGGGGTTCGTGGAGCCGTAACGAAGTACATAGAAGCTGTAAGTTTGTCCGGCCGTGAGAGTGGGGCTAATTACCTCGTCGCCGTCACCGGAACGTGATGAAGGTACGCCGTCGGACTCATACAAGTCCATATCCACGGTGTCAGGTGACGAATCAATGTTGATAGTCCATGTACCCGCGCGATTATTCGGCACGGTAAATTGGAAATACGTCCCGTAGAGATTCCCGTTCTGATGAGACGTGGCGCGCCCAGGCCGCAGCGCGTCGTGGAACGATTCGTCGCTTATCGAGGTCGGATCGGTAATAACGTATGGATCGGTTCGACTGCCGCTCCCCATTGGCGCCCACGACAGACCGGAACCAGTTGCGCTAATCGCCCGGACCGTTATGTCCACAGTGGCGTTAGCCGTCACGTCATCATCGTCGGTAACAGTGAGCGTTAGGGTGTAGGTTTGGGCCGTCGTCTGCGCCGCGGGCGCGGTCCACGTCGGGTCCTCGACCGCGGCATTCGAAAAGGCCCCGCCCGTCGCTGTCCAGGCATAGCTTGCAATCGTGCCGTCGGTATCCGAAGCGGTGGCCGCCAGAACGACGTCCTGACCACCATCGACCGTCTGCGCGGCAGTGTCGATCTGAACGGTTGGCGGCTGATTGGCGACGGCCGCTATGACAACGTTCACCGTCGCGCCAGACGTCACGTTCAACCGGTTAAGCTCGCCGTCCACGAACGCCAGCCCGATATAGCCGCCCCCTATGGTCGAGTAGTCGGCTACGGCGGCAGACGTCGAGTGGTCATCCGTGGCGACGTAGATGGTCAGGCCGTTTAGCGACCCGCCGGACGCGACCGCGTCACGGAAAAGCCCCGTTCCGGTTCTGTTCAAGGTTAGACGGTCTGGTGATTGGTCGGGGAAGGACCTTATACGATCGATCGTGAGTCCGCTCTCGATTTCGCGGTCGCCCGTGGCGCTGCCGATGCTCTGTGATATGCGCATCCACTCCGACGCGCCCGCCGCCGTTACCAGAAACCGCACGACCTCACCCGGATACGCGGGGATGCTGTTGATCGTCGCCATTAGGGCACCCTTCCCTGTCGCTGCGCGGTGTGATAGGCCCGCGTCACCAGGTCCACGAACTGCCGGTCGTGCACTATCGTTCCCCGATTGACGACCGTTACGTTGATCGTGGGCGCTATCCCCGCCCCCCGGCGGCCTAGCGGTATGACAGCCTCAGGCCCCGCCTCGCCTACGAGCGCCAGCGTAGGGCGCCGGATGATCCCACCGCTCGCCATTGCAGGAATGGCGCTATCCGCCCCGCCAACCGCGAGCCGCGGGATCGATATCTTCGGAATAGTCGGAAGGTCCGGCGTGCCGATGGTGACCTTCGGCACCTCGACGCCAAAGACGTTGCCCCCGCCGATGCCAAACTCCAGGCTGTTCCACGCCTTGATGATCGCGTTGATCGCCTGGATCACCCCGTTCGCCATCCCCTCGACCGCGCCGATCACGGAGTTGACCCCGCGCTTGACGCCGTCCGCAACTCCGCTCCATATGCCTCCCACTGTCTCGACCAAACCTCCCCAGGCCTCCGCGATCATGCTGACGAGGCCGCCTTCCTCGGGGAAGAGGATCCCAACCAGCTTGTTCCACCACTCCTGCACCTTGCCGACCACCATCCCCCATATCTCACTGACCTTCTCGGTGATCGCGCCCCAGTTCTTGGCTATAAGCACAGGCAGGCCGACGACCGGGAAGATCACGGCCAGTATCTTGTCCCAGTTCTCGGTCACGATCCCTATCAGCCCTTCCCAGATGCCGCTGAAAAAGGTTTTGACCCCTTCCCATACCTCGCTGAACTTGCTCGTGATGCCGTCCATCACGCCGCCCAGGAATCCCTGGATCCAGTTCCATATCTCGGTCGCCTTCGCGCTGATTGCGTCCCAGTTCTGCCACACCAGCACTCCCGCCGCCACTAGCCCCGCCAGCGCTGTTACCATCAGCCCCACCGGACTCAGCGCCACCGTCATCAACGCCGCTCCCACGCCGCGGATCACCGGAATCAGCGTCCCTCCCAGCGCCGCCAGCCGCGTGAACCCGCCGCTCGCCAGTGTCCCCAGGTGGCTCCCCGCCGTCCCCGCCGCCATCCCAATGCCGCTCATGGCCGTCCTCAACGTCCCTCCCAGCCCCGCCAGACCCGCGAACCCGCCGCGGACTAGATCAATGGGGCCTTTCAGCAGTCTGAAACCATTCCCGGCCCCTTCGGCGTCCGTTCCGAACGCGCCAAAGATGGCCTGAAGCGCCTGGATTCCACCGTATACGTCCCCCAACGTCGTCAGGAAGTCCACGGCTTTGCCGGCCACCGTCCCGAAGACTTCGCCGACTCTTGCAAGTCCTTCTGTAGCTGAGGAGTCCACGCTCACGGTGTTATTCACTACTTGTGCAGCAGCAGCGAGGCTCTGCGTGTCGATCGCCGGTGCCGCCGTCTGGGCGGACGCAACCGCGTCTTGCGCGGCCTTCATCGCCGGGGCCGCCGTTTCGGCGATCCGCGCCATCGCATCGTTCGCCGCCTCCGCCGCCTGGACGATCTGCTGCAACTGGCCTTCGACCGACTTCAGCACCTTCGCCGCGTCGTTCGTGGCCTTTATCACCAGCATCAGGTTGGCCGTGTTCAACGTCGCCATTCGACTCATTCTCCTTGAAACGCTTGACTTGTCCGTCGCGAGTGCCGTCCCTGGACACCCGCGATATATCAAGTCCAACAGCCGAATTTGCGTTCGTCTACTGTTCGTGAGAAAAAAGTGTCAAACCTTCTGTCATGCCGCGATTCCTGTCATTCCGAGCGAAGCGAGGAATCTAGCCCCGGCGGCGCAAGCCCGCCGAAGCGCTTAAGATGACAGGAAGACGGTTAGTGGATGGTCGAGATCGACGGAAGTGAAGGCTACTCGCGACAGTTCATTCGCAGAAGCGCTCCCCCGCCGCTGCAAGATCCTCGATCAGGTGTATGGACTCCTGACGACTATCGTTCGATCTGCGAAGTAGCTCCGCGTCTACGTCCAGCACACCCTGCCAAAACAACTCGTTCGCCTCGATTCTCTCTTCCGTAACTCGAACTACTGCGCGGTGCGTCTCATCCGCCCCGGTGGGAACTTCGACGTTCATCATCTCTTCGTGTCCACGATTCAACTCGTCCAGTACACGCTTCAGCCGCCGCCGCCATCCCTCATCTATTAACGCCTCCGGGCGGACCTCAACCTCTGTCAGGATCGTCCGCATATCTTCAATTCCTGCCTTAGACCTTGCCGCCCAACTCTCTACTTCCTTCAAATAAGCCGCCTGCTCCGGCGTCGGACAACCCGACCCGCACCCCGGCATCACCGACAGCCCAAGCAGCAGCCCCGCCGCCAGCGCAGCCACTCCTACCACACCCCGTATCCCGCCTAACCAAGGCCGCCGCAACGTCCCACCGACTCCTGTGAATCTCATTACACGTCTTCCTGTATAGATCACTGCGGGCCCAGACCCCGCTCCAACCCAATCATGCTACACGTACAGCGGCCCAGCCTGAGACCCCCAACAACCCCGTGCGACTACTGTTCGTGAAATAAAAAAGGGGCGGTCCGCAAACCGCCCCTACCTGGAATCCGTGCGGCTACGTCGCAACCGTGTCTTGCGCGGCCTTCATCGCCGGGGCCGCCGTATCCGCGATCTGCGCCATCGCCTCGTTCGCTGCCTCCGCGGCCTTGACGATCTGCTGCAATTGACCCTCGACCGACTTCAGGACCTTCGCGGCCTCGTCCCTGGCCTTGATTACCAGCATCAGGTTGTTTGTGTTCAACGTAGGCATTAGGCTCCTTCTCTCGCAAACGCTTGACTGACCATTCGCGCGTCTTCGGAACAGAGGCTCTTGCGCTGCCTGTCGCTCCAATTCCTCCGCGATATATCAAGTCCATCAGGCGAATTCCCCGTCGTCTACAAGTCGCGCAAAAAATACCGAACATTTTACGTACTACAGTCGCAAGCACCGGCGAGAGAGGTGAATCAGAGAGTGACCTGAGTGGGAGTTAAGGGGTGTTCAGAAGAACTCGGGAAAGAGACGACGGACCGAGAATGGGCTTGCTCCGCAAGTCCCGCTTCATGGTTTGCATGGGTAATCGGTCACTCGCAAAAAATCTCTAACAGTGTCTCCAATTCCCCGGTTAGCCGAGTCGCCTCGGTACGTATCGCAGTTGACTGGTTAATCGTGTTCGGGTCGTCGGCGAGGATTCCTTCCCATAGCATCTCGTTTGCCTCGATATGCATGTCAGAAATTCGAACAAACACGTTGTGCACCCGCTCTGTGCCGGGAGGAGCTTTGAAGTGTTTCCTCTCCTCCAGAGCGAAGTTCTCTTCGTCCAGGCTGCGCTTCAACCGCCGCCGCCATCCCTCGTCGTAGAATAGCTCCTGGGATGTGTCTAGCTCGCGCATCACCACGATCGATTCGGAATTCGCGGCCAGAAACCTGCTCATCGCATCATGCTGTTTGTCGAAATACGCGAGTTGCTCGGGCGTCGGGCACGTCTCGCCGCAGGCCGAGCCGAGCGGGAACATAAGCAGTCCCACCGCCAGCGCAACCAGCCCCGCCACGCCAATCATTCTGCTGAATCTCAATTCGTCTATTCCTACAAGTCTCGTTACCGCTCAACCTCAATCATGCTACACGCCCTCAACTCAGCTTGGCGCAGCCACGCATCTCCCACACGAGGCGATTTCGCCGTCGTCTACAAGTCGCGCGAAAAATAACGAACATTTTACGTACTACAGTCGCAAACGCCAGCGAGAGGAGCGGATCAGGGAGTGACCTTATGTGGGAGTTAAGGCGTGTTCAGAAGAACTCGCGAGAGAGACGACAAAGAGGGGTGGCTTGCTCTGGGAGTCTCGCGTCATAGTTTGCGTGAATAATCGGTCACTCGCAAAAGCTGTCCGCCGTTGCGAGCCATTCGTCGGTTAGCCGATTGGCCTCTATTCGCCTCGCGCTCGACCGATTAATGATCTCCGCGCTATCGGCCAGCACTCCCTCCCATAGCATCTCATTCGCCTCGATATACGCTTCGGAAGCTTGAACCAGCAGGTCGTGCAACTCCTCCGTCCCGGCAGGCGCTTCGATGCTTACTCGTTCCTCCAGAGCGAAGTTCATTTCGTCCAGGATGCGCCACAGCCGCTGCCGCCATGCCTCGTCGTAGAATGACTCGGGGGACGTACCTAGCCCATTGAGAACCGCGGTCATTTCGTGGTTCGCGGCGTAGAACCTGGCCGTCGGGTCCTCTTGTTCGCCGAAATACGCTCGTTGCTCCGGCGTCGGACAACCCGACCCGCACGCCGGCATCACGGACAGCGCAAGCAGCAGCCCCACCGCCAGCGCAGCCACTACCATCAGCCGTCTCATTCCGCTGTTTCTCAATGCGCGTCTTCCTGCGAGTCCTCTTGCCGCTCCCGCCCTACTATGTCATACGCCCCCGACGCAGCCTGGCGCCGCGATCTGCGCCATCGCCTCGTTCGCCGCCTCCGCCGCCTCGACGATCAGTTGCAAGTGCCCCTCCACCGACTTCAGCGCCTTGGACGCCTCGTTCGTCGCCTTTATCACCAGTGTCAGGTCCGCTGCATTCAACGTCGCCATTCGACTCGTTCTCCTTGAAACGCTTGACTTGTCCGTCGCGAGTGCCGTCCCTGGACACCCGCGATATATCAAGTGCAACAGCCGAATTTACGTTCGTCTACTGTTCGGGAGGAAAAAAGTGCCGAAATTCCTGTTATTCCGAGCGAGGCGAGGAATCTAGCCCGGCAGGATAGACTTGCCAAAGCGTCTATTGAGGGAGGAGCGTTAGGGGATGTTCGAGGGCGACACAGGCTAATCCGCCCGACCGGTCATTCGCACAAGCGCTCTACGGCAACGGTAGCTTCCTCAACCAGACGAGTACTCTCCCGGCGCCTCTCGTTCGATTTACCGATTAGTTCCGCGTCTACGTCCAGTACGCCCTGCCAAAGGAGTTCGTTGGCCTCGATATATGCCCGCGCAGCTCGAAGCACCGCCCGGTGTACCTCCCCCACGCCGGCGGGAACTTCGAGGTCAATCATCGCTTCGTGATTGAAGTTCATCTCGTCCAGGACGCGCTTCAGCCGCCGCCTCCATCCCTCGTCTAGCAACGCTTCTGGGTGATTCCCCGCCTCTAGTGAGATCGTAACCAAACCTTCATTCGCCGCTATGGTCCTCTCGCCCCATTCCGCAGCCTCGTTGAGATAGGCCACCTGCTCCGGCGTCGGACAACCCGATCCGCACCCCGGCATCACGGACAGCGCGAGCAGCAGCCCCGCCGCCAGCGCAGCTATGCCCATCACGCCCCGCATTCCGCCTAACCAAGGCCGCCGCAACGTCCCACCGACCCCTGTGAATCTCATTACACGTCTTCCTACTAGATCACCGCAGGCCCGGCCCCTCGCCAAGTCCCGCTTCAACCCGACCATGCTACACGTACAGCGTTCTGGCCTGACATCCCAGACAACCGCGTTCCCCTACTGTTCGTGAAATAAAAAAGGGGCGGTTTGCGGACCGCCCCTACCTGGAGTCCTCGCGGGCTAGAAAGTGTGGATCCCCGCTGTTACGGAATTGAAGGACCGGGAGGAGCGACCGCCAGTCACGGCCTTGCAAGCCGCGTTCGCCGCCGTCTTCACTATCCGCTCCAACTGCCCCTCGACCGACTTCAGCGCCTTCGACGCGTCGTTCGTTGCCTTGATCACCAGCATCAGGTTGGTGGTGGTCATTTCGCTCCTTCTCTCCTGAATGGGCTTCACCGCGTCGCGGTCGCTGCCCGACTTGTCACATTTCAAGTCCAACAGCCGAATTTGCGTTCGTCTACTGTTCGTGAGGAAAAAGTCAGAGATTTTACGCAGAGGTACGGTCGGCGACGGCCGCGGATGCGGACGCGTCTATTAAGGCAGGGGAGTTAGAAGATGTTAGGGAGTAGGGAAGACGAAGGCTGCCGACCGGTCATTCGCAGAAGCGTTTCACCATCGCGGTTGCTTCCTCCAGCAGGCGAGTGCCTTCGATAAGCTTCTCCCCCCCCCCTCTGCATCGTTTCCACATCTACGTCCATTACACCCTGCCACAGCAGCTCGTTTGCCTCGATAAACGTCCGTACAGCGCGAACCACCGCGCTGTGTACCTCTTCCGCTCCGGGAGAGACGTCGACGTCTATCATTGCTTGGTGATTGGAGGTCGATTCGTCCAGGATGCGCTTAAGCCGCCGCCGGTATCCCTCGTCCAATACCAGCTCTGGACGGTCCCCTCCCTCAAGCAGGATCGTCCGCAATTCACCAAACGCACGTCCGGACCTTTCTGCCCACTCTTCTGCTTTCTTGAAGTAAGCCTCCTGCTCCGGCGTCGGACAACCCAACGAGCATCCCGGCATCATCGACAGCGCAAGCAGCAGTCCCGCCGCCAGCGCGCCCACGACCGCCAGCCGTCTCAATCCGCTGATTTTCAATGCGTTAATTCCTATAAGTCTTGTCAGCGCTCAACCTCAACCATGCTACACGTACAGCGGCCCAGCCTGAGACCCCCAACAACCCCGTGCGACTACTGTTCGTGAAATAAAAAAAGGGGCGGTCCGCAAACCGCCCCTACCTGGAATCCGTGCGGCTACGTCGCAACCGTGTCTTGCGCGGCCTTCATCGCCGGGGCCGCCGTCTCCGCGATCAGGGCCATCGCCTCGTTCGCTGCCTCCGCGGCCTTGACGATCTGCTGCAATTGCCCCTCGACCGACTTCAGCACCTTCGCCGCCTCGTCTCTGGCCTTGATTACCAGCATCAGGTTGTTTGTGTTCAACGTCGCCATTCGGCTCCTTCTTTCAAACGTTTGACCGATCCGTCGCGCGTGCCGTTCCTAGGCGCCCGCGATATATCAAGTCCATCAGCCGAATTTGCGTTCGTCTACTGTTCGTAGAGAAAAAAGTCGGGGAATTTGCTAGTTACGGAAACGGCGGGAACGATGGAGAGAAGGACGCCTGGTCGCCAAACCTGCCACTTGCCGTCGCGGCGACATGCTTGATGAGGCGTGCGGGGCTTAGAGGCGTCTCGGTTACTGGTTGTTCGGCAGAGCGGAAAACCTAACGTCAGATCAGAATGATTACCGATCCGTCATTCGCAGAAGCGGTCCACAACTCGGACAAGCTCCTCTACCAAGTGAGTTGCCTCCGACTGACTCTCGAGCGCTCTGCGAAGCACTTCCGCGTCAACGTCGACCACCCCTTCCCAGAGTAGTTCATTCGTCTGAATAGCTGCTTCCGCAACCCGGTCTGCGGCGTCGCGCACTTCGCCCGTCCCGGGAGCGGCCTTCACGTTGATCATCGTTTCGTGCTTGGAGTTCATATCGTCTAGGACACGTTTTAGCCGGTGCCGCCAATCCTCGTCGATCAACGCCTCCGGGCGGCTCTCAACCTCTTTCAGGATCGTCCGCATATCTTCAATTCCCACCTTGGAGTTCTCCGCCCAGTCTCCCACTTCGTTCAAATATGCCTTCTGTTCCGGCGTCGGACATCCCGACCCGCATCCCGGCATCACGGTCACCGCAAGCACCAACCCCGCCGCCAGCGCGGCCACTACCGCCAGCCGTCTCATCCTGCTGATCCTCAATGCGCGTCTTCCCGCCGGTCCTCTTGCCGTTCCCGCCCTACTATGGCATACGCCCCCGACTCAGCCTGGCGCCGCCGCGCTCTGCGCGGCCGCAACCGCGCCTTTCGCGGCGGCCATCGCCGGGGCCGCCGTCTCCGCGATCAAAGCCATCGCGTCGTTGGTCGCTTTGATGACCAGCATCAGGTTGTTCGTGGTCATTGCGCTCCTTCTCTCCTGAATGGGCTTCACCGCGCCGCGGCCGCCACCTGACTTGTCACATTTCAAGTCCAACAGCCGCAATTGCGTTCGTCTACTGTTTGGGTAAAAAATACCGAACATTTTACGGACTACGGTGACAAGCGTCGACAAGAGGAGCAGATCAGGGAGCGGGTTAAGTGGAACTTAAGGGGTGTTCGCAAGAACTCGGGAGAGAGACGAAGGAACCGGGAATCAGATTGACTCAGGCCCCCATTCGCAAGCTGTTCCTGTCATGATCACTCGCAAAAAGCGGCAAACACCTCGGCCAGTTCTTCCGATAGTCGGTTGGCCTTGTCATACGAAGCGGTTGACTCGTTAATCATGTCCGCGTCATCGGCAAGGATTCCCTCCCAGAACATCTCGTTTGACTCGATATACATGCCGGCAGTTCGAATCCACTCGCTGTGCAACCGCTCCGCGCCGGGAGGAGGTTTGAAGTTTCTCCTCTCCGCCGAGATAGCGTTTACTTCGTCCAGGCTGCGCCTCAGCCGTCGCCGCCATCCCTCGTCGTAGAATAGATCCTGGGATGTGTCTAGCTCGCGTACCACCGCGAGCAATTCGTAATTCGCGGTGCCGAACCTGACCCCCACCTCAGCCTGCTTCTCGAAATACGCTAGCTGCTCCCATGTCGGGCACGTCTCCCCGCACGACGAGCCAAGCGGGAACATAAGCAGTCCCACCGCCAGCGCAACCAGCCCCGCCACGCCAATCATTCTGCTGAATCTCAATTCGTCTATTCCTACAAGTCTCGTTACCGCTCAACCTCAATCATGCTACACGCCCTCAACTCAGCTTGGCGCAGCCACGCATCTCCCACACGAGGCGATTTCGCCGTCGTCTACAAGTCGCGCGAAAAATAACGAACGTTTTACGTACTACAGTCGCAAGCACCGGCGAGAGAGGTGAATCAGAGAGTGACCTGAGTGGGAGTTAAGGGGTGTTCAGAAGAACTCGGGAAAGAGACGACGGACCGAGAATGGGCTTGCTCCGCAAGTCCCGCTTCATAGTTTGTGGGGGTAATCGGTTACTTGCAAAAGTCGCGTAACATGGTCATCAATTCCACTCCTAGGCGATCGGCTTCCCCCCATCTCGCAACCCACTGGTTAATGAGGTCTCCGCTGTCGGCAAGCACACCCTGCCAAAGCAGTTCATTGGCTTCGATATAGGCCTCCGAAGTCCGAACGCTCGCGACGTAGTACTCTTCTAACCCAAAAGGAACTTCGGGGTCCGCCATGGCCCTTAGAGCAGCGTTCGATTCGTCCAGAGCTCGTCGCAGGCGCTGCCGCCATAGCTCATCGTAGAGCAATTCCGTGGAAGCCTGTGCCTCGACCATAATCTTGTCCACGACGCTGTCTGCGGCGATGAACCTGTCGTTCGCATCAGCCTGTTCTTCAAAATAGGCTAGCTGCTCAGGCGTCGGGCACGTCTCCCCGCAGGACGAGCCGAGCGGGAACATAAGCAGTCCCACCGCCAGCGCAACCACCCCCACCACGCCCCGCATCCCGCCTAACCCAGGTCCCCGCAACACCCCACCGACTCCTATGAATCTCAATACATGTCTTCCTGTATAGATCACCGCAGGCCCGGGCTCCGCCAGGCCACGCTGCCGCCAAATCCCAACCATGCTACACACCCAGTGGCGTAGCCTGATCTCCCGAACATCCGCGTTCATCTAATGTTCGCAAAAAAAGCAGGGGCGGTTTACGGACCGCCCCTGCCTGGAACCCCCGTGCGGGCTAGTAGGTGTGGATTCCCGCTTTCACGGGAATGACGGGTAAGGAACGGAAACGACGGACCGGGAGGAGTGACTAACGGCGGTCACGCCCTTGCAAGCAGCGTCCGCCGCCGTGTCCGCGATCTGCGAGATCGCGTCGTTCGCCGCCGCCGCCGCAGCGACGATCAGTTGCAAGTGCCCCTCGACCGACTTCAGCGCCTTCGACGCCTCGTTGCCGCGATAGACCCGTATGCCCGTCTCGGCCAGCGCGTCGGCCGTCACGTCCTCGCCCGGGTCCATAAAGTCGTCGTCGCCGTTTCGGTCTATTGCGAGCTCGATATCGAGCTCGGCCTGTCCTGAGCTTGTCGAAGGAGTCATCAGATTCGCCCCAGCCGCGCCGCGCGGTGATATGCCTTAACGATCACGTCCTCGAGCTGCCGCTCGGTAACGATGTTCCCGCGATTTATCACCTGTATCACCGGCGCCGCGCCGCCAAAGCGCCGGCCCAGCGGTATTACGGCTTCTGGCCCCGATTCGCCCACGAGCGCAAGCGTCGGCCGCCGGATGATCCCGCCGCCCGCCATTGTCGGGATGCCGATATCTACGCCAGCGATTGTGTCGCTAGCAGAGGGGATGGGGATTCGCGGTATTGAGATTTTCTTGATCAGCTCCCTGTCGGGTGTGCGGATAGTTATGGGATCGATCTTTACCTCCCACTCCGTTCCAGCGAAGAGTGTCCCTCCACCGAGCTTCAACTCCAGGCTGTTCCAGGCGCTGATAATCTCATTGATCCCGTCGATCACGCCGTTCGCCATCCCCTCGACCACGGTGATAACGTCGTTGACCCCGCCGGCCACGGACGTGGCGACTTCTCCGAAGATACCGCCGAGCTGCTCAGGCAGACTCGCGAAGAATGGCAGCATGTCCTGCTGAAACCAGTCCAGCATGATCTTGCCGGATGCAACGATCGTGTCCCAGTTCAGCCACACCAGCGTGCCGACGGCGACCAGCGCCGCGAGCACAGCAACGACGGCCCAGACGGGGGGGCCGCCGAGAGCCGCCAACGTGCTCCCGACTCCCGCAAATGCGCCTTTGACTCCCACCAGCGCCCCTCCGGCTAGCGCCCCTCCGGCCAACGCGCGTCCGGCCCAGCGTGTCACCGGAGCGAGCGCTGGGCCCATCCCCTTGAGGCTTGATACCGCTCCCGCCAACGTGTCCTTGAGACCTGCCGCACTTCCAGCCAAGCCCTTCGCTGAAAACAGGCGAGTCAGCATATTGACGACGTTCTTGGCTATCGGTCCAAGACCCCCCAACCTGCCCTTGAGTAGTTTCAAGTAAGGGATCAGGTTAGCCACTACGCCCAAAATGTCCACGGCATTTTCCTTGAGCCAATCTAGCGGCCCCCCTTGGCCCTTGTCAGAGCCGCCCGTGGCGCCGCCCGGTGCGCAGATCTGGGAGATCGCGAGGTTTGCCGCTTGGGCCGCTTCGACGATAAGCCAGAGCTGGTCTTCAACCTCTTTGAGGACTTTCGCGGCCTCGTTCCTGGCTTTGATGACTATCATCAGCTCGTTTGTGTTCAGTGACAGCATTCGGCTCCTTCTTTCTCAAACGCTAGACTGATCCGTCGCGCGTGGCCGAGATGCGGGCGCGTTCCGCGTCCACGCATCCACAACCACCGCGATATATCAAGTCCAACAGACGCAAATGCGTTCGTCTACTGTTTGTGTGAGAGAATTTCAGAAATTGTGAGGCGTGTACTCAGGCGCGATCAGCAAGGCTGATGTGCGTATTGAGCCAAGCTGTGGTTATAGGACATTTGAGTCGGTGAGAGGAACCCAACCGGTCATTCGCAGAAGCCGGCTCTTATCGCAATGATTTCCCCCAGTAGCCGGTCGGACTCCCGACGCCTTGCATTCGCCTGGTATATCTGCTCCGCGTCCTCGGCGAGTACAGCCTGCCAAAGCAATTCGTTGGCCTCGACCTGGCCCTCTGAGTATCGAGCCGTGACCTGCTGATGCCCCTCGGTCCCGGAAGGAGATTCCGGATCTGTCATGTCGGCGGCGGCGAAATTCATCCTGTCCAAGATATCCCTCAACCGCCAGCGCTCGTCATACAACGCTCCGGGGGATTGCTTCGCCTCGTCGAGCAACGCCGTTAGCTCCCTATCCACCTCTCGCAGCTTCATCGCCGCCTTTGACTGGTCCGCGAAGTAGGCAACTTGCTCCGGGGTGGGGCACGTATTACACGAGGCGAGACTGCCCCCATACTTGTACGCGATCAGCATTAGAATGACCATGGCCAACACCACTTGCAGCTTCTGCAGTTTCGTCATTCTCGTTTGCTCGGAACCAGCGCTCACTCAGACCTCGTTAGGCTCCATTACCGCTCCAGCCCAACCATGCTACATGCCACGTGCCGTAGCCCCACATCCCGAACAACCGCGTTCGTCTACCGTTTGTGTGAAAGAATTTCAGAAATTGTGGGGCGTGTACTCAGGCGCGATCAGCAAGGCTGATGTGCGTATTGAGCCAGGCTGTAGTTATAGGACGTTCGAGACGGTGAGAGGAACCCGACCGGTCATTCGCAGAAGCCGGCTCTTATCGCAATGATTTCCCCAAGCAGCCGGTCGGCTTCACGACGCCTCGCATTCGCACGGTATATCTGCTCCGCGTCCTCGGCGAGTACAGCCTGCCAAAGCATCTCGTTGGCCTCAACCTGGCCCTCTGAGTATCGAGCCGTGACCCGCTGATGCTCCTCGGTGCCGGAAGGAGATTCCGGATCTATCATGTCCCCGGCGGCGAAATTCATCCTGTCTAAGATATCCCTCAACCGCCAGCGCTCCGCGTACAGCGGTCCCGGTGACTGCTGAACCTGGTCCAGCAATGCGGCTAATCTCCTGTCCGCCTCGCGGAATTCTCTGGCCGCATCCGCCTGCCGGGTGAAGTAAGCCACCTGCTCCGGCGTGGGGCATGTAGTGCATGAGCCGGCATTGTTACTAATAAGCCGGTACGAGCTGATTATCAGAAGCGGCAAGGCCACCACCATCCACAGCTTGTGGAGTCTTGTGATTCCCGTTTGCTTCGAGTCAGCGCTCACTTGGTTCCCTGCCAGACCCTTTGACTGCTCCAACTCAACCATGCTACACGCCCAGTGGCGTCGCCTGACATCCCCAACAATCCCGTGCGCCTACTGTTCGCATAAAAAAGCAGGGGCGGATTTGAAATCCGCCCCTGCCTGATACGTGAGAGGAATCCGGGGTGAGTGCTCGGGCGCTATCTCCGCCTGGCGTCCCGCTCGGCAGCCCGCCGGGTCTGCTCGGTGACCGCGCCCTCGGCGCGCATCGCCAGAACGAACCCCTGCACCACGTACGCCGGCGTCGATTGCAGCTCAGCCCAGCTAATCCTCATCCGCTCGCACAGCAACACCTCCAGCAGGTCCGCCGGCCAGCCCCCGTCCCCGCGATAGAACCGTCGGAGACCGGCCTCTAGCCTTCCCCCTCGGCCCTCGCGATTACGTTTCGCCCGACGATCTCCGCAAACGCCCAGTCGGCCGTCCGCTGGTCCAGACGGTCGACCGCTTCGGGAGACACCGGCTCGCCGTAAGACCACGCGGCTATCCCCGAGCGGAGCACCACGGTCTGATCGAACTGGACGACCGGGGTACCTCGCTGGACGCTTTCGTTCTGCGAGACTTCCAGCGCTTCGGGCAGCAGTCCGGCCGCCTGCCGCAGCGCCCGGGCCAGGCGCGCCTCCTGGGCCGCTTGCAGGTCCCGCCACGAAAGCGCGCGGAACTTTATCCACTGGCCCGGCTCGTGCGGGATGGCCACCTGTTCGGTGAGCCTTGATCTGTTGATAAGCATTTAGTTACTCCTCGTATGGATTCCCGCATTCGCGGGAATGACGGATGGGCTACGGAAATGAAACAAGATCGTTTTGCACGGCTATCTGCACGTCCTGAGCGCCCACGGAGTCGTAGGTGCTCTGGAGCACGAGCTGCGTCGACATGAGTCCTTCACGGTCGCCGCCGCGCTCCTCCATCGAGCCGTCCATGTGCTTGAAGGCGCCGTCCAGCCGCACGAAGCGGTTGAGGCCGCCGTCGGGCGCGGCGAACGCCGGGCCGGTTATCTCCACGCGAACGAAGCGCGTGGTCCCCTGGCTCTTGTGCGCCTCCTCGGTCTGGACGAGCGCCGAGCTGCTCGGATCGTGGACGACGTCCAGCGAAAGCTCCACGCGGCGCCTGCCGAACTCGTACTTGCTGAAGTCGAGGTCGGCGCGGTTGTCCAGGTAGTAGCCGGGCCGCAGGAACTCGCTGATCTTCCACGTGAACCCGTATACCTGGCCGGCGATCCTGGTATCGCCCAGATCGTCCCAGGCGTCGTCGACGTAGACCGACCAGCGGGCGTTGGCCGCCGGATTGAGCGAGGGCAGGGAAAGCCCGGCCGTCTTGGTGGCGTCGGACGTCCTGCGGGCGGTCATGATGAACCTGACTTCCGGCGCGCCCTCGTCGCCGCCGGTTATCTCGAGCTCGGTCGTAAAGGCATAGGCGGCCTCCATCTCCGCATTGCTCGTAAAGTCCGATTCCTCGAACTCCACCGTGAACGTGTCGGGGGCCGGGTCCGCGGATGCGCTCGGCTTGAACGTCCACAGCCGCGCGGCGTCCGTGCCGGGACTGGTGGGTGTGACCCCGCCCTTCACTCCCGAAAGCAGCGGCAGCAGGATTTGCTCGAAATCGAGCGGAAAGCCCCCGATCTCGAGCTCGGTGCCGTTGCGGATGTTGAGCGGCGCCCGCGAGGACCGCGTCAGCAGGCCGTCCATGTCCTCTTCGAACTGCTCGAACGTCTCCTGGCGGCGGTAGGTCGCCTGCGGAGTTACTATCCGCCTGGCCGCGGCCACCGCCGTGCCGCGGGTCGTCTCCTTGCCCACCTGTATCTTCGTCGCCGATTTGATTGCCGAACCCATCAGGCATCTGCTCCTTTCTTAGATGATGTATCGCGCCTGTCTTCCGGCCGCTTGTGCAAGCGTGAGTCCTCGATCTATCTCCTCCTTTCCGCCAAAACTCTCCTCACTTCCGCTGAGACTCTCCTCCTTCCCGCGAAGCACGTCTCCGCGAAGGCGGGGAGCGGGAGTCCACAAGCACCGCGCCGGAACGCCCGGCGCGCACTCCCCGTTACCCGCGTATTTCCACATCGTCCAAACTCCTTTCGACACGCTCAGGAGAAGCTCTTGGCTTCCTTCATTTCCAGATCGAGAAACAAATCGAGCCCTATGTACGACAGTCCGGCCCGCTCCAGGCTGACCAGCGTCGGCTCGCCGCCGCGCAGGCTCTGCCGGGTTACCGCGCCGGCCAGGGTTACGTCGGCGTCGAGCGCTTCGACGGCCTTTTCCATGAAGGCGCTGGCGATGTCGGCGGCCTGGTCCTGGTCCGCGTCCCTGACGAATAGCTGCATGTGGACCGTGTAGAACTGGATCCGCATGTCGATGTGCCGCTCTTCGCGTATCAGCGTCCAGTCGTTCATCCAGCTCGGCGTGTCTGGCAGTGTGGTGTCCTGCCGTGGGACGTACTTGTACGCCGTGCCTATCGAGACTTCCGTCGGATCTGTTATCGAAAGCCCGGCCTGAATCACGACCAGGCGATCGAGCGCCGCGCGGATGTTCATTCGTTCCACCATCCTTTCCCTGTGAAAAGCTCGCGCCCCGTTCGGACGCTTCTATCGAATACCCCGAGGCTCACTGCCCCGACCACCTTGCGCGTATGGCGCGGCCCATCTCGTCGAGCCAGCGCGGCATTTCGCGCTGAACGTGTTTCGCCGCGGCCCGCATGAAGAACCGGCCCTCTCTGCCGGGAGGCGCGCCCTCCTCGACGGCGCGGGCGTAGGACAAGGTCGATCCGACCTTCGCCATTTGCGAGCCGGTTTCCGAAACGATGCTGCGCGCCAGCGCTCCGGTGTCGCGGGGCGCTCGTTCCCTGGCGACCCGCTGCCCGGCGGCGGCCGCCGTGCGCAGAAGACCTGCCAGAGGCTGTTCGACGAGGCTCCGGTTGAGCTTTCTCGAAATCCGGTCCAGCCCCCTGATTTGGATCGTGAGCGGTCTCCCGGCCATCAGAACCGCACCCGCCGGTACGCGCCGGCCAGCTCTCGCACGATGTCCTGCGCCTCGCGGCTCGCCTCGAACGCGTTGCCCAGCTCCGGTACCCGTCTGGTCGCCCTGGGCGTTTCCAGCCGCAGGACCGCCGTCAGGTGCGCGGTGGCCCTGGCGATGGCGTCGGGTACGGCCGGCCAGCCCCACTGGGCGGTGAGTTCCACCCGGCGGCCGGCCGGCCACCCGGCCCTGCCGCCCGAAGCGGGCAAATGGATCATGGTCCACGGGCGCGGTTCGGGCCCCTTGCCGGCGTTGAGCGGCCAGAGCTCGAAGTCGGCCGCCGCCAGCGAGGTCTCGCCGGCGAAGCCGCCGTCGCCGTTTTCGTCGATCTTTACCGACGTGGGAACGACCGCGAGGTCATCCACCCAGAGGACACGCGGATGGCCTTGCGGTTCGCGCGCGAAGATACGCGCCGCGGCCTCGGCGTCCCTGGTGAAGAACCGGCCCAGCATTCTGTCCAGATACCGCGACACGGCCCTGAGGTCGGTATCGATCTCGGCGTCATCGGCGGAGTCGGTCTTGGAGATGACCTTGCGGTAGGCCGCGGCCGAGGCGTATGCGTCGGTCACGGTCAACGGTCTGCCCCCGCGGCGCGGGCTTCCCGGACCCGGCCGCTTCCGCGCGGAGTACGAGCGCGGCGGCCCCGGATGGGGGCTGTCCGCGGCGCGCCGCCGGGCTCTTCGAAGGTTGGTGAGGCCGCCCCCAGGTCTCGAATGTTCATCATGCGAACCTGATTGCGGCGCTGGGTTTGATACGGCCGTTGCTGAGCACCGCGATCAAACGCCAGGTCCTGGCTCCGCGATGGCTGATATTGATGTCGATGCTTCCATCGGCCTCGGATATCGCGGTGAAGTGCTTGTCTCGCGTGTGCTCGCTGAGGATCACGCCGTCGGTCCCGATAGCCAGGCCGCCGCTCGGAGCGGTGGCGGTAAGCGTGTCGCCGTTGGCGTCGTCGGAGAGATAGAACTCCCCCCGCACGCGCTCGGTGACGGCCTGACCGCCGAGCCGCATCCGGATCGCCACGTTGATGACGTTCGAGGCTTCGCGGCCGATCGTGAACGACACTTCCCGAATCGGCCGCTCCAGCGCGCCCTCGATGACCTTTCCACCTTGAATGATTCCCATCTATGAATCCGTCCCTTGATTTTGGTTCGAAGGCTCTGTGGGCTTTCGCTTTTTACGGCTTGCCCTGGACTGTGGTCGGGGGCCGTTCGGACGCCTGGAAGGGTCTTCAACCAGGCCGAACGCAACCGCTTCGCGCCAGGTGAACTCCCGGCCCGCCGGTCCGATCAGAAACGCCGCGCTCGGATCCCCGTCGGGGACGGGCGTCCCCTCCCCGCTTAGCCAGGCCTTTCCCTTGAGCCTGACGCGCCGCATGCCGCCCTCGAGGATTTCGATCTTGATCGTTCGCGCCATCGGTTAGATCCCCGTGACCGTTCCGAACGCCTTGGGCCGGTAGTGGACCACCGCCGCCCGAAGGTCGGCGCGGATCGCCTGCTTGCCCTCGACGAAATAGGTCGAGTGCGAATCGCTCACCCTCATTTCGACGCCTCGCTTTACGCGGAGCGCCGAATAGGTCGCGTAGTCGCCGGCGGTCGCCGTGTTCTGGGCCGCCGCCGTGGTCTGGATCACGCGAACCCCCCAGATTCGCTCTGGTCCCGGCTCGCTGGGAGATCCCCAGATGTAGACGCCGTCGGCGGTGCGCAGCAACCGGATACTCTCCCAGTCGTTCGGGTGGACAAACACCACGCTCGGCTCGGCGAAGCCATCCGACCGGATCTTTCGGAAGAGCTTGTAGAAGGCGTCGGGCGTGGGGTCCGTTCCCTTGGCCTGCGTCTGAATGCCGGTAACGTTGTTGGTGCCGAGCAGATTCGGAGCGCTGCCGTCGCCCCGGAGCACCTGCAAGTCGAGCCGCTGCTGGAGCATGAAGGCCAGCCGGTCGTTGACGTACCCCTCGGCCTGCTCCTCGTCTTCGAGCTGTTCGTCGGTGACCGGCAGGAAGACCGCTATCTTCTGGACGGACTGCGATTTCTCCGTCAGCGCCAGCGCCGCCTCGGGATATGCCGCAGCCTCGGCTTTCTCCACCGCCGCGTTGTTGAAGGTGGTCTCCTCCATGTACTTCACCGAGTTCTGGTTCGTCGGCGACGTGGGAATGAAGTTGACCGCCGTGACCGGGCGCTCGGGCTTGAGCTCCACGCGCCCCTCCCGAAGCGCCTCCGGCGACCAGCCGGTGCTGGTCTGGAATAACGTTTTGAATTCCCTGGCGCCGATGTCGATAACCGACGCCGGGCCGTTCATCCCGACCATGCCCTTGTAGGCGTCGGATTCCACGAACAGCCGGCCCAGACTCTTGGGCTGGACCGCTCGTAGTCGTATGACTCTCCATCCCTGGCTTCCTCGAAAATGCCGTGAAGCTGTTCGCGCCTGGCGGTCAGCTCGTCGCGCATCACTCGAATTCCTGCAGCCATATCCTCTAAACCTCCACGCCCGCCATTCGGGCTTCAATTACCTGCAACCTCACAAAGTCCAGGTTCGCTTCCGTACCGTCATTCCCGCGAAAGCGGGAATCCACAAGCGCCGCCCCATGTCCGCCCGACTTCACGCTCACCGTCTGCGTTCCGATCCCCGCGCCGCGAAGAACGGGCGAAACCTCGAACAGCGCAAGCCGCTTGAGCACGCGAACTCTCTGATCGCCGCGCATGGCGTCCTCGGCCTCGACGACCTCGAATCCATACGACCACTCCGAAGGCGCGCCCGCCTCGCTGAGCCGTTTCAAGGTCGTGTGCAGCTCCCGACCGCCGATGGTGTCGAGAAAGAGCAGCCCCTCGAAGAAAGCCGTGTCGCCTCGCTCGAATACCTTTCCCACCCCAACCGGCAACGCGGCGCCATAGGCGCTTGAGTGGTTGAAAGGCGAGACCTTTATGTCCTCAACCGAGCCAAACGCGCCGGAAACCGTCAGGTCGCCGTCGCGGTCGACCACGTCGAGGGTGGCGATCCTGGCGACTACGGCGCCTTCAGGGCCGTCCTCCATAAGCTCGATGGGAGCCGTAAGCGTTTTTGTGTCCACGAGTCCTCATTGTTAGCCCCCACAGCTACTTCTGATTCCAAGTTACGAGTCGTTTTTCCCATCGTCTACAAAACCGCAAAAAATTCGGCGGGCGATTGCCGCTGGTTTCCCGGGGGCTAAGTCCCAGGGGACACGACATCCGTCAGATATGGCGTCGGCTTCGCCCCCAACCGTGATGGCCCAGGCAGGGCACTCGACGGCGGCTTAGATGGAAGGATCGAACAATAGCAACGGGGCCACCGGATTCAACCCGGCTTTGAATCGCCGGGAGCCGCCTAGGAAGCGGGTTTGCTAGTCTCTCGAATCACCGTCGAAGCAGGAGCAGTTCCAACATGAAAATCACCGAGGTGCGCACGTCGCTGGTGGTCATTCCGCGCAGCCGCCCCGTAGCCGACGCCACGGCCAAGAACATCGGCACGGGCGGCCACTGCTTTGTGCATGTCGCAACCGACGAGGGCTTTGAGGGGATAGGCATGTCCGCCGCCAGCCACGCCGTGCGAGCGGTAATCGAGCATGACCTCAAGCCCTTGCTGATCGGCGCCGACCCGCTGCATATCGAGGGTCTCTGGCAGGCAATGTTCTGGCACGTGCGCGGATTCGGACGCAAGGGCGTCGCAATCCAGGCCATGTCGGCCGTGGACATCGCCCTCTGGGACCTCAAGGCCAAATACCTGGGACTGCCGCTGTTCAAACTTCTGGGCCCGTGCCGCGAATCGACCCCAATCTACGGCAGCGGCGGATGGACATCTTTCACCGAAAAAGAGCTTGTCGAGGAGCAGATCGGCTACGTGGAACGCGGGATGCGGCGCGTGAAGATGAAGGTCGGAATGGAGTTCGGGTCCAGACCCAGGGAAGATATAAGCCGTCTCCAGGCGGTCCGTGAGGCGGTCGGAGACGATGTGGATATCTACATCGACGCCAACAACGGCTACACCGCCAAACAGGCCATCCAGCTCGCTCCGAAGTTTCAGGAATACGATGTTGGCTGGCTCGAAGAGCCTGTCATGGCCGACGATATCGATGGCCTCGCCCGCGTCGCCCGGGCCATCGCGCTGCCCGTGGCCACCGGCGAGCACGAATATACCAAGTACGGATTCAAAGACTTGCTGTCGCGCGGGGCGGCCGACATCGCTCAGCCGGACGTCGGCAGAGTGGGCGGGATTACCGAGTGGATGAAAGTCGCTCAGCTAGCCGACGCGTTCAACATCCCCGTCGCGTCCCACGCTTATCAGCTCGTCCACCTTCATCTGGCGTGCGCCACCCCCAACATGCTGGTCGTGGAGATTCTGGGCACTGTCGAAGAAATGGACCGGGTTCTGTACAAGGAGTTTCCGGAGCCGTCCGGCCCGGAGTGGGCGCCCGATCCCGACAAGCTCGGGTTGGGCCTCGAACTCAACCCGGCGACGGTCGAGCGTTACAGCGTTGACTGACCCTGCGCCTTCTCCCTGCTAGGCCCCAGGCGCTCCATTAAGGACTAGCGTTCGCCGCACGAATCGATGCACTAAAGGACGGTTGCGAGTGCCGTCTATTTGAAGCATCGCCGGCTATTCGCTCCGTGTGTGGTCTACATCGGACCCTCAAACCGCACCCCACCCCGCCCGGATATCCAGATACGCCACCATGTAGCGCAGCGCGTCATTGCCGTGGTCATCTTGCCGTAGCGGTTCCTCCTTGAACCCGGCCCGCGTCTCCCGCCAGACATAGGAGTCCATCTCTTCCTCCGTGCAGCAAGGCTTTTTGGCCTCTTCCAGGCGTCGGTCGCGTTCAACGAGCGAGTCTCTCAACAGGAAGAGCCTTGGCTTGCCGTCGCCTGCTCTACGCAGTCGAGCATCCACTGCTTGCAGGCCCTCCATCACCCGCTTGTGCGCGGGCCGTGTCTCCATGCCCAGGTAGCGCTCGAGCGTCGCGCGGCCTTCGGCGTCGTGGTCGCACACGATCGCGCGAGGTCGCGGCTCGCCGGCAGTCAGATCTAAAATCATTCGGGCGTGATCCTCCACCAGAGCCTGCGTTCCATATATTTCCTTATAAAGGTAAAGTCGCCCGTCGCCGTCCTCCGCCCAGGCCTGCCACACGAACGGATTGGTGAATCCGAAGTCGATCGACCAGTAACGCGACCAGTCCCGCGGCACGCCTGCCGCGAGTCCCATGGATGGGTCGAAGCGGTCGATGATATGCGTCGCGCTATCCCAGCCCTGGTGAACCGTTCCCTCGGTCTGCACCCAGCGGCCTTCGTACAGCCGCGCGCGCCTCACGCCTGATAGCGCGCGAAACGTGTTGAGATAATCCTCCGAAACCGACGGATTGTCCTCGTGGCGGCTCAGCAATCGCGTGGTCAGGCCCCGATTGCACCGCTGGTTAAGCCAGTGGGTTGGCGCGCCCGGGTTGCAGTCGGCCATGAGCTGCTGATATGGGGTTACGGCATTTCGAAGCCGCGTGGCCAGCATCTCCCAGTCGTGCTCCGTCGCTTCCGTAGCCTCTTGCACGTAAATCAGGTCGTACTCGCTCGACATGATCTTCTGCGGATCGTCCAGTCCGCCTACAACCAGCACCGAGTCGTTGAGGTATCGATACTCTTGCGTGGTCGACCGCCACCGCACGCCGTCACGGGGGGCGATGACTTTTTGCTCAAACGTGACCATGGCCGACTGAGTGAGCGATTTGCGGGTCTTCCGCAAAATGGCCCCCCTCATGCCCGGGTGCTTGCGGGCGGCGGCGTGCAGCTTTTCCAGCGCGGCCCTGCTTTTACCTGTGCCCGCCGGACCTTCTATCAGCACCTCGCGATCGCGGCATCTGGCCAGTTCGAGCGCCGCTCCCGCGGGGCGGTACGTGCGATGCAGAGGATTGCCGCGAGCCTCGCTGGGCGATCCCGGCTCGGTAGGGCGCGGCGATTCTTCTCGCGCCAAAGGGCGACCTCACAATCGAAACTATCCACGGCAGCGCCACTAGCGCTGCCCACACGCCAGTCGAAAGCGGTCGAAAGACAAACAGAAAGGGGTCGGAAGACCCCCTTCTGGATAAAGCGCACAACCAGCCGCTGCGCCACGTTCATATTCTTACTTCTATCGTATCGCCTGCATTCTCTAGGTCTACCTTCTCCACAACATCTCCGTCACTGCGGCGAAGCACGTTCCCGCGCACGCGGGGAACCGGAATCCATCCACAACCTCGTTCGTAGTGAGCCCTTCGACTTCGCTCAGGACAGGCTCCGTCGAACCACCTCGCCCACTCTCCACTAGCCACCGAACACTGGCAACTCCCTCCCGGCTGTCAGCCGGCCAGATTGTTACGGAGACATCGGAAAATGAACCTGCGAGAGCGATTACGGCGTTATAGAGCCGCCCCTAGTCGAACCGCCCGGGCGCTAGCAGATCGAGATCGAAGTCCGGCGTCTCGCCGCACGCGAGCTGGGCTACGATCTCGCCCGTAACCGGTCCCAGCGACATGCCTATCATCGCGTGTCCGGCCGCGAGTATCAGGTTTTCCCACTTGCCACCGGCTCCGAGAATCGGCAGCCCGTCGGGCGTGCAGGGACGTAATCCCCGCCATATTTCGAGAAGCTCCAGATCGTCCATCCCTTCGAGATAGCCGGCCGGCGCCCGGCGGATGGCGCCCACGCGCCGTGAGTTGATCGACAAGTCCATGCCCGCCATCTCCAGCGTTCCCGCGAAGCGCAGAATAGGCCCCATCGGAGTGACCGCCACTTTCGCCTCCTGGAGGATTACCGGAAGCGCCGGGCAGGGGTCCGGCCGACGAAACGTCAGGCTGTAGCCTTTTGCCGCCTCGATGGGAATACGCAGGTCCAGATCGCGGGCCACCGCGGGCGTCCACGCGCCCGTCGCCAGCACTACCTGGTTCGGGTGAATGTCGCCTCGGGTAGTCCGCACCGCGGTGATCTTGCGCCCCGACGTCTCGAAGCCGATAGCCTCGGCGTTGTCGAAAAACGCCGCGCCGCCCCGCTTGGCCTGACGCGCCAGTCCCAGCACAAATGAATGCGGTTCGAGATGGGCGTCCTCCGGGACGTTGATCCCGCCCACCATTCCCGACCGGACCTGCGGAACGAGGTCGCGGACCTCCCCTCCGTTCAGAAAGCGTGGATGCAGACCCGCCTCGGCCATCATCTCCATCTCGTGGCGACCTTCCGCCAACCCTTTCGCCGTTCGATACAGATACAGCACGCCCTTGGCTTCGAAGGCGCATTCCATTCCGGTCAGTGAAGCCCATTCATCGTAGATTCCCCGGCTCGCTCGCAGGAGACCGCCAAGAACCGGGACCGCGCGCCTGGCCCTTGCCTCGGTGGCCGCCGCGCGAAATTTCAGAAGCCACGAAAACAGAGCTCGGTCCAGGCGAGGCCGAATGTAGAACGGACTTTCCGGATCGAACATCCATCGCAAACCCTGACCAATTACTCCGGGAACCGCGAGCGGCAGGCTGTGGCTAGGGACGATGAGGCCCGCGTTGCCGTAGGACGATCCGGCGCCTATCGGACCGGCGTCGATGACCGCCACGCGCCGGCCGCGAACGGCCAGCGCATAAGCCGCGCTGACTCCGACGACGCCGGCGCCTATAACCAGTACGTCCGGCTCGTCCTTCAATGCGTCGCTGAGAAGGCGCTCCCCGCGTCGCTGGTCCAGATGGAGGTCGGCATATCCCTTCACGGCGTACCGCCGCTCAGGGCAGAAGTTTTATCAGGGAAACGGTGACGCCGACGATGCCAATGGCCATGACCCCGAGATAGCGATAGAGGACGACGAAATCGGATTTCATTTCGGCCCGCAATTCCGCCATGTCCATCTTCATATCAGCACGCAACCCTTCGATGTCCATCTTCGTGGCGGTGCGCAGCCTTTCGATGTCGGTCCTCGTGGCAACGCGCAACTCTTCGATATCGGCGCGCACACCTTCGATGTCGGTCTTCGTGGCGGCGCGTAACTCTTCGATGTCCATCTTCGTGGCGGCGCGTAACTCTTCGATGTCCATCTTCGTGGCGGCGCGTAACTCCTCGATGTCCATCTTCGTGGCAGCGCGCAGCCCTTCGATGTCCGTCTTCGTGGCAACACGCAAATCTTCGATATCGGCGCGCAGCCCTTCGATATCCGTCTTCGTGGCAGCGCGCAACTCACCCAAGTCCGCCTTCGTGGCGAGGTTCCCGTTATTCCTCGCGCCGATTGCACTCGCCAAAGCCTCGGCGTGGGCCTGTTGAATTCCAGCCTCGCGAAGCGTTTGCGCAGTCTTCAGAGTGTCGAATGTCTGAGCGGCTATATCTCGCTCCCCTCACTTGCCCGATTCTATGACAAATCCGGCAAACGTTGCGCCTCACGGACGCCTTCCCGGAGCCTCGACTCCGCAGACGCGCCTGCTTCCGTCGGGTTTATCCAACAAAGGGAACAAACGGGCCGCGGCCCCGACGCCAAACGGAAGCCCGCCTACGCTAGCCCTTGATGCCGGTGAGCGCAATCCCCTTGATATAGGTCTTCTGCGTGAAGAAGAAGATGGTGATTATGGGCATGAGCGACAGCGTGGACATCGCCATGAGCGCCGGGAAATCGGTCGTGAACTGGCCGCGGAATAACTGCAACCCCACGGCAAAGGTCATCCTATCCAGCGCGTGCAGATAGATGAGCGGACCAAGAAAGTCGTTCCACGTGAATATAAACGCAAAGAGACCAACAGTCGCCAGCGCGGGCTTGGCCAGCGGCAGAACGATGCGCCAGTAGATTCCCCATGACGAAGCGCCATCCATACGAGCGGCCTCATCCAGCTCGTTTGGCAGCGTCAGGAAGAACTGGCGTAGCAGGAATATGTAAAAGGGGTGTCCGAGCGCCAGCGGGAGTATCAGCGGCAGCAGCGTATTGGACCAGTTCAGGATTCGCGTGAAGAAGATGAACTGCGGCAGCAACAGGACCTGCGGCGGGACCATCATCGTCGAAAGCGCCAGCACGAACCAGAAATCGCGGCCCTTCCAGTTAAGGCGGGAAAACGCGAACGCGGTTAGCGACGATGTAAAAATTACCGCCGCCAGAACCGAACACGAGTAGATGACGCTGTTCATTATGAAGCTGTGAACGGGAAGCGAAGTCCAGCCGCGAATGTAACCTTCAACGGACCATGGATCGGGGATGACGTCGAAGCTGCTCAACACCTGCCTTTGCGTCTTGAGCGATGCCAGGACCATCCACAGAAACGGAAGCGTGAACACCAGCGACAGGCTGATTAACATCCCGTATACCACCGCCCGGCTCGTGAGCTGGCGCAGCACGGTCGTTCGCTGCCGAATGCGAGTGGGTTCCGCCAGCGCGATGTCCGTCGGGGTGGTGGTAGTCGCCATCTAGTTGCCGCCGCCCATCTTCTGCCCGGGCAAGGCCGCTTCGTAGTAGACCCAACGTCTGGAGAACCAGAGCTGAAGCATCGTCAGAATCAGCACGATCATGAACAAGAACCAGCCCATGGCCGCGCCATAGCCCATGTGGAAGCTCCTGAACGCCTTTCGGTAGAGGTGCAGCAGATAGACCAGCGTGGCCCCGGCGGGACCGCCATCCGTGATGATGAACGCGTCTGTGAACACCTGAAACGAGCCGATGATATTGAGCACGGTCAGCAGGAAGATCGTCGGCGTAAGCTGAGGAACAGTGACGTGGCGAATTTTGGCCCACCGGCCGGCGCCGTCGATTTCGGCGGCCTCGTAGAGGTGTTCCGGCACCCCCTGCAGCGCCGCCAGAAAGATAATCATCGGCGCGCCGAGCCGCCAGAAGCTCATTAGGATCAGCGACGGCATGGCCCAGCGGGTGCTTATCAGCCAGGGCACCCGCCAGCCTTCGCCCCCTATTTTGGTAAGAACGGTGTTAACGAGCCCCCAGTTGGTGTCTAGCAGGAACAGCCACAGAATTGCCGTCGCCACCCCCGCCACCACCGAAGGCAGGAAAAACATGGTCCGGTAGAGGGGCATTCCCTTGACCTTCTGATTCAGCAGCAGTGCGACGAAGAACGCCAGAATCAGGGTGCCCGGAACGTGGAAAACGGTGTAGTAGACGGTGTTGATAAGCGAACGCCGCAGGTCCGCGTCCGCGGCCATGTCCTGGAAATTCTGCAGTCCGACAAAGTCCGGAAGCTCCGCCTTCATCTCGTACTGAGTGAAAGCCAGGTACAAGGACGCGGCAAACGGTCCGAGCGCGAACCACACGAACCCAATAACGAATGGCGACGCGAAGAGGTACCCCTCGATATTGCGCCAAAGGGCCCGCCGTCTCGCTCCGCGCCGCGAGCCTGTCGGCTGGGTTAGCGTAGTTTCGGCCATCGGAAATGAATTCTCCCAGGAGCGAGCGGCAGCGCCTCTGGTGCTCCTGCCACCCGGACTGGCACGGCTTCAGCCATTGAAGATAAAGATACTCCGAGAGTGGGCCGGGACGGCGCCCCGCCGCGACCCACCCCCAGGTTCGTTTCCCTCACGCCGCCGCCGGCATCAGGAACTCTTTAGCTGCTAACCGCGGCCTACTTCTGCTCCAGGATCTTCTGCCCTTCGACGTCCATCTCGTCGATGGTCTCGTCGAAGTCCTGCTCTCCAATGAGAGTCTTCTCGAAGACCTCCTGAATCTTGACCACCCACTCGAGCCAGAACTTGTGGAACCGGAGATCGACCGTGGTGTCGAGCTTCTGCCCGGTGTTGGCCACGAAGTTGCTGGTCGGCGGAGGCGTCAACCAGCCGCCCTCGGGGTCCTCGGCGGCCTCGACGTACGACGGCATCTGGGTCTTCAACGAGCCGAAGAAGTCCTGAATCTCAGGTCCGGCAAGCCAGAACGCAAACGCCAGCGCCTCGTCGGGATACTTGGTCGCCTTGGCGACTACGTTCGGATTGGCGTTGAACGTGGCGCCGGTGTGACCGGTATTCGGCGAAGTGGGCCACGGAACCGCGTCAAACGGAATCTGCGCCGCGAGGTAATTGGAGAGTGAGGAAGTGCTCCAGGGCCGGATGGCCACTACCTGACGGGCAAACGGGTCGGGCGCACCCGAGATAAAGGTGGACGGGTCGGCCGGGATGGGCGAGATCTTGTCCTCCTGGATGAACTGATAAATCAGGCGCATGGCTTCGCGCGATTTGGGTTCGCCCAGAGTCATCCTGGTCTTTGCCGGATTCATCACGTCGCCGTCGTTGGCTACCAGCAGGCCGCCGAACATGTTCTCCAACGCCCTGTTCACCTGCGTGCCCCAGACCTTGACCTTTCCGCCCTCGTCAACTTCCTGGAGCTGCATCGACTTCTCGCGCCAGTCGTCCCAGGTCCAGCCCGGCGCATTCCATTCGCGGGAAGGTTCCTCAACTCCCTTCTCCTCGAACATGCGCTGGTTGATCATCACGTAGCTCATGGTGTGGAAGAAGGGGATGCCGTGCAACTGGCCCTGAAAGTCGAACACGTCGGCCTGGGTCCAGTAGTCGGCCAGGTTGATTCCCGCCGTCTTGATGTACTCGTTGATGGGCAGGATTACGCCGTCCTCGGCGAACTTGAGGAAAGTCGCCCCGCTGAACCACACCACGTCCTGAGCGTTTCCGGCCGGGAACGAGACCGCCAGACTGTCCCAATGCTGGCCCCAGGGCTTGGGTTCGTTCTGGACTTTGATGTGAGGCTGCTCGCGGGTAAACCGCTTGAGCAGGTTGGTGTACTGCACGAAACGGGCGCCGCTCGCAACCCAGTTGGCCCACCGCACGGTGACGGTTTCCCGCTTCTGGGGCATGGCTTCGACGATCTTCGTAACGACCCGTTCGACTTCCTGGGTTACGACCTTTTCCTGGACGACCACCCGTTCGACTTCCTGCGTAACTACCTTCTCGACCGGGACCTCCTTGACGACCTCGACGACCTGAGTTTCGCCGCAGCCCGCAAGCGCGGCCAGGCCCGCGCCGCCGACGCCGGCGACCACGCCCACGCGAAGAATCCCACGACGGGTCAACCGCCGGTTCCCAGTTTGCCGCTTACTCATAAGAAATTACGCTCCAATACGCTCTTCGCGAGCATTTCAAACAATAAGAACTACCAATCAAGCGTGCGGGCAGAGCCTTCGCGCCCCATCCGAGAACTCGCACACCCCCTTCTGTTCGGGCGCCTCCGACACCTGTCGAAGTTCGGTCCCAGCCGCTCCTGAATTAAATCAATCTAGCTGCCATTCTCGCGCGATGTCAAACTGGTTAACGCGAATGTTCGACGAAGATAGAAAAGCCGGCCTGATCGGCACTGCCATGGGAGAGACCAACCCTCAAAATCGCCTCGTAGGGCGACTTGATCGGGCATCCACGGAATGGCGCCCGCAAGCACACGGTAGGGGCGGTTCGCGAGCCGCTCCCGGACTCATCATTAGGAGCCGCCACTCCCATCATTCTGAGCCGCTATTCCTGTAATTCTGAACGCAAGTGAAGAATCTCAGCTTCGGCAATATATAGCGAGATCCTTCGCCGGAGCCCGGGCTGATTGCTTCGGTCGGTTCGGCAGGCTAGCTCAGCTCAGGCTTGCCGAAGTGCTCAGGATGACGCACTGTCTCGCACGTGTTGGACCAGCACACTGGCTTGGCGGCGCTCTGCGGTTCACATAGAATCCTGAGACAGTTGGGTCCACACGGTTCGACACTTACTAGGCTGTTATTGCAGACGCTGTCCGAACGAGGGGCATGCCGTTGAAAAGGCTTCTGTTACTGGCTCTGGGCGCATTCCTCGTGGCTGCCGTGGCTTGCGGGGAAGAAGCAGCTCCCAAGACTATCGGCGAGTCGCTGCAGGAAGTGGAAACCGGTCGAAAGTCGGTTCGCGAGGTCGAGGGCCTGGTCAAATCGGCGACGGACATAAGTCCGACCGAGGGGGCGCAGGCCTTCGTCGTCACGACCTCCGACGACTTCGAGATCGCCGGAACCTACTACCGCTACGACGGCAAGCGAAGCATCCCGCTCGTCTTGATGCTGCACGAGGCGGGCGGGAGCCGCGAAGACTGGACCGAGGCTGCGGAATTTCTTTACGAAGCTGGATTCGGCGTCCTAAACATCGACTTTCGCGGCCACGGCAAGAGCACGTCGAAGGCCGGAGCGACGGTAAGTCACGATTCGTTCTCCGACGAGGACTGGCAAAACCTCCCGATCGACGCCAGAGCGGTCCTCGAATGGGTGCAGCAAGATGAGGCCATCGACATCGTCCGAATAGGGCTTATCGGATCCAAGACCGGCGCTAACGTGGCTGTAAAGGTGCTGTCCGCCGAAGCCGATCTGCGCGCGGCGTTCCTCGTCTCGCCCAATCCCGTTTACAACGGAATCGATATCACCGCCGAACTGCCGCTGCGGGAAGAGCAGAACATCTTCATAATGACCGGCAACGCGAAGCCCGAAGTGCTGGACTTCACCAAGGAGTTCTACGACGTCGGGTTGACGACGCGGAAAAGATACGAGATCTACGACACCGCGCTCGAAGGTCTCGACCTCGTCCGGGAAATGTGGACGAACGGGCTGGTCGTAGTTGACGCGGATTCGTCCTGGGGCACGCCCGCCATCGCCGACCAGCAGCGTAAATTCGACAAGGTTTTGGTCGATTTCGTAATCCGCAACATCTAGCCGGAGCGAGCTCGAGACCCGCAAAGCACTTCCACCGCAAGGGCGCGGAGCCGTAGCCAAGAAACTGCCGTCAAGTCCCGGGCCGTCGGCGCAGACCCGAAGGCGGCTCAACATTGCGTCCACTCACGATACGTGCGACATTTGCCATACAGGGTCGCAGCGCCATAATCCACTTTGGAAGTTGAACCCGCCGATCGACCATGAGATTCTTCAGCATCCAGCCGGATAGCGCGATCTCCGCCGTCGCCCGTGCGGCCGCTCATCCTTCCTCATGGCCGGGGATACCCGCGCGCATACGCGACAGGCTCTTCCCGGCCCTGGCCTATCCCGCGTATGCCGCGCTCTGGCGCGCCAATACGGGCAGCATGTGGGCATTTTCCATGCAGTCGATGGCCCAGGGATGGCTCGTCATCTCGCTCACCCAATCTCCCATGATGCTGGGAATCCTCGGGCTGTTTATGTCTGTTCCAATGGTCGTGCTGTCGCCGATTGGCGGAATCCTGGCAGACAGACTCGACCGCGGCCGCGTAATTCAGGCTGCCCAGTTAATAGTGCTGATCGGCGCCCTGACTATAGGCGCGCTGGTGGCGCTGGACTGGATACAGATATGGCATCTGATCATATTTTCAATGATGAATGGCGCAAGCTTTGCCGCCAGCGTCCCCTCGCGTCACGCCATAGTCGCCGACCTGGTGCCCCGCAAGGTCATTCCGAACGCGGTAGCCCTCAACAACACCACGCACAGCACCGCCAACTTCGTCGGTCCGGCGCTGGCTGGATTTCTCATAGCCGCCCTGGGTATCGCCAGCGCCTACTTCGTCCAGGCCGGAGCTTATATATGGAGCATCGTAAACGTGAACCTCATCGGCTCTCGACCGGCGCCGCCGCGCGGGTCGGCTTCGGTGTTGCAGACCATTCGCGCCGGTTTCGGCTATGTCTTGCGCCAAAAGTCCATCCGCGCGCTTTTGCTTTTGGGGCTGGCGCCGTCGTTGCTGGGATGGCCGGTACTGACGCTCATACCCGCCTTCGTTAAGCTCGACCTCAAGGGCGGACCTCAAGACCTCGGACTCCTGCTAGGCGTGCTTGGGGCCGGCTCGCTCGTGGGAGCAATGACCTCGATCTTCTTGACGGGAATTCGCGCCAAAGGCCGCATGGTTGTGATCGCGCTTCTCATCCAGGGAGTGATGATCCTGGTACTGGCGGCAAGCCGGTCGTTCATCCAGGCTGGGCTGGTTCTATGGTTCATCGGCTTCGGTCAGGCTGTGTACTTCGCCTTTAACCATTCCATCATCCAACTCGTCGTACCCAGCGAAATTCGCGGGCGTGTAATCTCAGTCTGGATGATCGGCTGGGGACTGATGCCCATCGGACTCCTGCCCATTTCCGCCGTCGCCGAACGGCTCGGGACTCCGGTCGCGTTCGCGTGGGCAGGCTCGTTGAGCATTCTGTTTGTTTTGTCGGTCGCAGTCCTGAGCCGGGACCTCTGGAAGCTCCGGCCCGACCCGTCCATCGAACCCGCCAGTAGCCAGCCGGCATGATCGCCGGGGCGCTGTTGCGGCGTCAGTCCGATTCCCGGCCGGTAAAAGTGGCCGTCGCCGGCGCGGGCAGATTCGGAACCAGCGTGATTGCGCAGATCTCGCAGATGACAGGCATCGAGGTCGCCGCGATTGCCGACATCTCAACCTCGAATCTTGACGAGGCGTGGAAGGCCTACGGAGCGCCGCCGGAATCTATAGCGCGGGTGGAGTCGGCGGACGCCGCGGCCGAGGCAATTATCGCGGGCAAACGCGCGGCGGTCGCTGACGCTTTGCTCGTTCCCGGGCTTCCGGTGGACGTGGTGGTCGAAGCGACCGGAGTCCCCGAGATTTCCGCGCGGGTGTGCCGCGACGCCCTTTCGCGGGGAACCCACGTCGTTAACGTCACGGTCGAGTGCGACGTAGCCGTTGGAGCCGCCCTGAGCCGCATCGCTCGTAAGAACAACGCCGTGTACTCCCTGGCCGACGGCGATCAACCGGCCGCGGTCAAACGCCTGGTCGACTGGAGCCAGGCTCTGGGCTTCCGGATTATCGCCGCCGGAAGGGGCACCCGCCGCTACCGGTCCGACCGGGCGGGCGTCCCCGAAGAAGCGTTTGCGCGTTACGGCTACGACGAGGATATGGTCAACCGGCGCCGGCTAAATCCGCGGATGTACAACTCATTTCGCGACGGCGCCAAAGCGCAGATTGAAATGACCGCGGTCGCCAACATGACCGGACTCGTCCCCGATATTCCCGGGATGCACGAGCCGGCCGCGGGCGTGGGCGATCTGCCCCGCCTTCTCAGGCTCACCAGAGACGGCGGCATCCTCTCCCGCGAGGGTGTGGTCGAGCTGGCAAATTGCGTTTCGCCGGATGACGAGTCCGACATCCCCGAAGAGATTTCCATCGGCGTATTCGCCGTTATCAGGTCCGACCATCCGCTGACCGCCGACGACATGGACTTCTACGGTCTGCGCATGGCCCCGGACGGTCGCACCGGAGTTATCTATACCCCCTACCACCTCTGCGGAGTCGAGACTCCGCTCACTATCGCCGAGGCCGCGCTGTTCGGACACGCCGTCGCCGCGCCGAGGGAGACCCCTGTCGCCGACGTAGCGGCCGTGGCCAAGCGCGATCTTGCTTCCGGCGAACGCCTCGACGGCAGCGGCGGATCGACCGTCAACGGCTACATAGTGGAGTGGCGCCAGGCTCGACAGATGGGTTTTCTGCCTTTGGCCCTGGCCGACGGCGCGACGCTCCGCCGGTCGATAGCTAAGGGTTCGCCCCTGCGGTATACCGATGTTGACTTGAAGGGTGACTCGATAATTCGGGAGCTCCGCCGCGAACTCGGCGACACCGGCTCTCAGTCCGAACCCGCTGCAACCGCCACCGGGATCAGCTTTCCCGCCTGACCATAGTTCCCTGGCGGTGCTTGCCCCGTCTCAGTGGGGTCAGGCGCGGCGCGCCCGCCCGCTTGATCGGTCTTCCGGCTAGACAAGCCCCGGAGGCGTGTAGGCCCCTAGTCCTTCGGCGACGCACAGGCCGAATCCGCCGGCCATACCGCCGCACGCAAGCCCGGCGGCCCCGCCGTTTCTTAGCGTATCTCTAAATTCCGGAGTTACCAGAGCGTACTGCCCCGCCCATAACGCCAGCATCGCGGCGAGTCCCGCGAAGTCCCCGACGAGCAATAGGGCGGGGGCGAATAAAAGCAAGCTAGCCGCGATCCAGAATCTGAGCCACGACGACGCCGCGGTCGAGCCTGCCAGAAGCGCGACGCCGATCGCCGCTTCGATCGCCACCGTAGCCAGCGCGAAACCGTACCAACCGTGGAACGCCGCCATCAAAACAAGCTGCGACAGGCCGTGCGCCAGCAAAACGACCCCGGCCAGTTTCTCCGGGCGCGGCAACGCAAAGCCGCCCACATGCATATTCCACCGAAGCGGCGGCGTGACCACCTGAATAACCTGCGAGCGCTCGATCATTTTGTACCCCTCGAATCCAGTTGCCGTGAGCCAG
Source organism: Chloroflexota bacterium (assembly GCA_965218195.1). Lineage (GTDB taxonomy): Bacteria > Chloroflexota > UBA11872 > UBA11872 > VXNJ01 > JAPOVO01. The sequence goes on along the minus strand of OZ244593.1, from coordinate 1,381,534 downwards.
CGTCTCTTCTTTATATTAGATTGCCGATTAACCAGTATATGCTCACGCCGCCGGCGCTTGTATTGGCACACGCTGTTCACGCGATTAACCTTGAGCGTGCGGCTTGCAATGCACTTGGAAGGAACGCCTGGTGATTCAACGAATCGCAACCGTCGCCGTTTACGTGGATGACCAGAACGCGGCGCTGGCGTTTTGGCGCGATCAGGTCGGCTTCGAGGTCAGGCGGTCGGAGTCGATGGGGAAAGCGGTCATCTGGCTGGAAGTCGCCCCCGAGGGAGCCGGCTCGCGCCTAGTCGTGTATCCGAAGTCCGCGATGGACGACTGGGCGGAGCGGAAGCCGTCGATAGTCTTCGAGTGCGACAACATTCAGGCCGCGTACGAAAGCATGAAGTCCGAGGGCGTGAAATTCACCGGCGAACCAACAAAGATGGCGTGGGGTACTTACGCGACGTTCAGCGATCCCGATGGCAACGAGTTCCTTCTCAAAGGGCCGTGAGCGGGTCCGTCATCCCCGACACATCGGTGGTCGCCGGGAGCCTGCCGGACTGTAATCGCGAACGCGGCAGGTAAAAGCGCCTTACCGCCGGACCGCCGGGAACGCTAGAAACCTCCGGCACGATCGGTTCCCGCTCCGCTGTCGCGGCGGATGTATTTAGCCGCCTCCGTCTCGGAGAGTGATTGGCCCCCCTGAGCGTATCGAGAGATTAGCCGTGGAAGTCGGAGCGGCGCGCGGCGGTCCCCCGCTTTAGTAGCACCGCTCGGCGCCCGATCGCGAGTTGCGGCAGACAATTTCTGCCCTGGGTGTGGACGATGCCGGATGCCCGTAGTGGACTTATTACGTGGACCGCGCGGCAACTGTGGACGACCCGCGATTCAGGATTCGCTTCAAACGCGGTCCGTCGCGGCTCCGCTCTCACGCATGAGCCGGAGCGGGCGAGATTATCCGCTGTCAAGATACACAAACGAGGAAGCAACACGATGAGCATCTCGGGAACAACCCTCACAGTATCAAGCGAGATCGTGTCGCTTTGAGTTTCCGGAGAACCGTTGGCGCCCCGGCAAGGGGATTCAAGGCGCTTATGAGAATGGCATGGCCCAACAGCCGGGGCGCCTTCGGCCTTCCGCTGCCCCGCGCCAGACACGGCTACGAACGGCCCGCCGGCGCGCTTCACAACTCCGCCGTCGTGGCCTGCGTTAACTGGCTGGCGAGGACCTTCCCCGAGGCTCCGCTGGTGATAACGCGGCCCGACGCGGACGGCGCGCGCGGCATCCAGCCCGACCACGAGCTGGCGAATCTGCTGAGCCGTCCAAACGACTTTCACTCCGGTCCCGTAATGCTGATGGCGCTGATCGTCGATTACGTCACCGCGGGCAACGCCTACTGGCTGAAAATCCGCTCCCGCACCGGGCGCGTGGTGCAGCTCTGGTGGGCGCCGCAGGCCCTCCTCGAACCGCGCTGGCCCACCGACGGCTCCAGTTTCATCTCCCACTACGACTATCGCGTCGGCGCGGCGCCCGTTCGAATCGCGCCCGAAGACGTCGTCCACTTTCGATTCGGGCTCGATCCGGCCAACCCCAGAAAAGGCCTGAGCCCGCTGGCGTCGGTGCTCAGAGAAATCTTCACCGACGACGAGGCCGCCAGCTTCAGCGCCTCGCTGCTCAAGAACCTGGGCGTGCCGGGCGTGATACTGAATCCGAAGCAGGCGTTCGGCGGGTCCGACGAAGAGCTGGACCTGATAAAGCAGAAGTTCCGCGAGACCTTCGGAGGCGACAACCGGGGCGACGTGATGCTGATGCGCGGCCCCACCGACGTGCACGTGCTCAGCTTCAGCCCCGAACAGATGAACCTGCGCGACCTCCGCAGAATCCCCGAGGAGCGCGTGAGCGCCGTGCTCGGCGTGCCGGCGATAGTCGCGGGACTGGGCGCCGGGCTGGACAGATCGACCTTCGCGAACATGGCCGAGGCTCGTGAAATGGCGTACGAGTCGGGGGTGATCCCCCTGCAAAGGCTGATAGCGGCCGAGCTTACGAAGCAGCTACTGCCGGACTTCGACGACGGCCTCGCCCGCGTGGAGTTCGATCTGAGAGACGTGCGGGTCTTGCAGGAAGACCGCAAAGCGATCGCCGCGCGGCTGAGCGCGCTGGTGGGGCGCGGCGTCATAAAACGTTCCGAGGCGAGAGCCGAGCTCGGACTGCCGGTCGCTCCCGGCGACGACGTCTATCTGATCCCTAGAAACCTCGCCGAAACCGGCCCGACCGCCCTGCGCGGAAAGCTGGACCTCAGAAGCCGAACAAAAGCGCCTAACCCGAGCATCGAAAGAGTGGCCGACTAAAGCAGAGCGTCTAGCTCGGTTAAGCTGTTACGTCCTGTTGGACGGCCCCGTCTCCGGCGGGGGAATTAGTCGGCGAGACGGCCGCGGCCAACCGCAAGCCCGCCCAAGCCGGCGGACGGCGAGGAGAATCGAACGTGACGGTAAGAGTCGGCGTGACCGGTGCCGGAACGATCTCGCGAGGCCATTTCAAAGCATTTGCCGATTGTCCCGAAGCCGAGGTCGTAGCAATCTGCGACATCGCCGCGGAGCGGGCCGAGACGGCGGCCAAAGCGCTTGGACCCGGCTGCGCCGTATTCACTGACTACCACGAGATGCTCGACACGACCGATCTCGACAGCGTCTTTCTGCTCATTCCGCCGTTCGCCCGGACCGATCACGAGATCGCGGCCATCAAGCGAGGCCTGCACCTTTTCGTCGAGAAGCCGGTGACCCTCGACCTGCCGCGGGCGGCGCGGATAGAGCGGGCCATCGAGGAGTCGGGCGTCATAACGGCCACGGGGCACCAGCTGCGGCACCACGAGGGCGCCGATCGGGTTCGCGACTTCCTTGCCGGCCGCGAGATCGGAATGGCCTGGGGATCGTACCTCGGTCCCTACGTTTCGAGTCCGCCGCAAAAGGCGGCGTGGTTCAATCAGCGATCCAGGTCCGGCGGACAAGTCGTCGCGCAGCTCTGCCACTCCATCGACACCGCCCGTTATCTGCTCGGCGAACCGCGTCGCCTGTGGGCGCGGCACGCTCTGCGACTGCTCGACGGGATCGAGAACTTCGACATTCCCGACGTTTCGGCCGGTACCGTCGAATTCGAATCAGGCGTGATCGCTCAGTTCTTCTGCTCGTTCGCGCTGCCCGTGACCCATCAAGTCGGGTTCTTTGCGGTGGTCGCCAGGGACGCTCTGGCCGAGGTCACCTTCGAAGGCTCCGTAATCAAACTTAAAGACGAGGTGCAGACCTTCGAAGCCTCCGAGCCTGCGCAAACACATCAGGACCGAGCATTTATCAAGGCCATCGAAACCGGAGACCGATCGCTTGTCAGAAGTCCCTACGAAGACGCCGTGAAAACGCTCGACTTCACGCTGGCGTTCGAGTACGCGGCGGATACCGGCGAGGTGGTCGAGTTCGAGCGAGGCCGGTCGCTGCCGGGCCGGCAAGGAGCCTACTGAGGGGCGGGAATGTGAGCGTACTTAGGGAAACGGACGTTTACGAGTTTGAGACCAGTGCGCTGAAAGGAGCAATTCGCGCCGGAAACGCCCTTCCCCATCACGGGGTCACGCGGCTGCGGCACAAGCAAACGGGCGCCGAGTTCGCGCATCCCGACTGGTCGATGCTCAACATCTTCCGGATCATGGGCGTCGACCTCGAGGATGACGGCGGCATGGGCGGCGATCTGGGGCAGCCCCGCTCCGAAGAACACGAAATCGAGGCCTCGGACGGCGCGCTCACGCTTTACTGGCCCCCGATTCCCGCTCGCCGCGCCGGCGTCCGCCTTAAATACGAGGTCGGCGAAGACTACATCGACGTGTCAGTGTCAGTGAGAGCGGAGGCCGGCTATGGCCGGTTCGATCTGCTTCTGTCCAGCTACAACAACCCCGAAGTCAACCCGCACGTTTTTCTGGCGCGAGACAAGTTCGAGCTGACCGACGTTCCCGGTAAATTTGACGACGAGCCTGAGCTGTTTCGGGTGACGATGCACCCCGCGACCCGCGGCGGCGTGTTGATATTCCCTCGCGACGCCGACGCCGTCCGAATATTTTCCGACGGACGCTGGGACACGCTGGCCCGCTTTTCGCCGGTGCGCCGGTACAAGGTTCCTCTCATGTTTCATCGGGCCGGCTCCGGCTCGGTCGCCGGCGCTCCAGCAGCCGGTCCCGCCGCCGTCTGGATGACGCCACCCGACACGTGCTTCGCCATGGGGACCGGCTACGACAGTCCCGACCCCGACGACCGGTTCACGCACAACAACCCGTCGTATTTCTCGCTGTTCGGCCAGGACGTCCAGGCCGGCGACGAGCTCTCCGCAAAAGCCCGGCTCTCGATCGTGGAGCTTGACGACGACTACGCCCGTCCCGTGAGGCTCTATGAGGAGTTCGTCAAAGATTCAAGCGCCGGCTGACCGCGCCGCGGCAGGGCGGCGGTTACGAGCAGAGCCGGGATGAAAGTAATAAATGTCAGCGCGATAGTTATGTCCACAATCAGCGTCGGCCAGCGCCAGTCGGTCGAAAAAGCGCGCCAGACCGCCCGAAGTTTGCTCCACGTTGGCTCGGGCGCGCCGTAAGCCACAAACTCGAGGTTCTGATCAGGCCACGCCGGAGCGCCGTTAATCCAGAACATTCCGTCCGCGTAACGGCTCCCTTTCGTTGCGCCAACCTGGAGCTCGGATGCCGGCTCGTTATTGGCTATCACCCACACGGCCAGCCGCTGGCCTTCGGGCTCGGTGAGCGGCGGAAGGAGATCAACATCTTTCCAGCGCGGGCAGTCGCCCACCGGAACCTCAACCGACCCCTCGGCGAGTACGGGGGTTTCCGTCCCCAGTTTTACGACGCGAACTCCCACGATCCCCGACCGACCACCTGGGTCGCAGTTCGCGAGGAGGAGCGTGAGACTCTGAACCGGCGTGGCGGGCATAAGCAGTTCCTGGACGACGGCTTCCTGGTTGCGGAGGCGAAGTCCAAAGGTGTCGACACGCGTAGATGAGGCACGCGCATCGACGAGTGGCACGCGGAAAGCGAATATTCCCACAAGGATGCCGAACACGGCAACAACGGCCATCGACCCGAAGAGCGAGGCTCGCCATTGGCGGCCCGATACGTAATTTGCGGTGGCCGCCTCCCGCAATGAAAGGGCCGCGCTCAGCCCGATCAGCAAGGTCCCACTGAACTCCAGGGTCTCTTCGAGCACATACTCCAGCGCCCTCGCTCGACCCGCGAACAGATATGGCTCGATTATTTCGTGCATCAGCGAAAACACCCAGGCCGCAAGCCCGAGAAGCAGCAGTGCGCGGACCTCCCGTCCGGAACTTGTCGAAGGGAGCCCCTTATGAACGAAGACCCCTATCGTTAGCAGGAACGCCACAATCAGCGGGCTGACCAGCAGGGGCCAGAGCGATGGATAGCCCAAGGCGTCGACAGTGGGGACCAGACCTACACGTTTGAATTCCACAACCTCTTCCAGGGCCACAACAGCGGTCGTCGCGGTCAGCACGGTCCAGCCGCTAACAGTGATCCAGCCAGACCGCCTACGACGGCTGACGACGACGTTCCCAAACGCCAGGAGCGCAACGACCAGCAGAGTCGCGGCCGAGAACATATTCGCCACCGTCATCTCGTTGCTGGCATTCAGACTGACCTGGAGCGCGTTCGGCGACGGGGAAGGGAATGCCAAACCGAGGAGTTGGGAAGCAACGTACCCGCCCCACCAGAACGCCACCGCGCCCAGCAGCAGCACCCGTCCGGCCCATTCCGCCAGCCGCCAGACTCGCCTGCCGGTCATGCTTCTGTGCGTGTCCACGCTAAGCGGCGCTCCATCGGTTCTGCGGCTGCGCTACTACTGTAGAGCCGTTGAGCGCCGCGGCAGGGCGGCGGTTACGAGCAGAGCCGGGATGAAAGTAATGAGCGTCATCGCAATAGCCGCCTCCACCGCCAGCACGGGCCAGCGCCAGTCGGACGTAAAGATGTCCCACATAGTCCGGAGCTTGCCCCTCGTCGGCTCCGCCGCCATGTATACGATGAACTCGATGTTCTGGTCCGGCCACGCCGGCGCGCCGTTAATCCAGAGCCGTCCGTCCTCGAAGCGGTTCGTCTTCGTCGCGCCGACTCGGAGGTGTGCCCCCGGCTCGACGTCGGCCACCAGTTGCACCATCAGACGCCGGCCTTCGGCGTACTCAAGCGGCGGGAAATCGATGCTCATCCATTCAGAGTGCTCTCTGGCGGGAACCTCCAAACGCCCCTCGCGAAGTATGCGGCCCGAAACGCCTTCCCCCGCTTCCATCAAGCGCCACAGCATGATCCCCGAACGGCCCTGAGGATCGTGATTGGCAAGGCGCAGGTTGAGACGCGCGACGGGCGCGGCCAGCACGCCGAATTCCTGGACGAGGGAGTGTTCTTCGACAAGGTTATCGTAGAGACTTACGTAAAAGGCCCCGACGTGGAAGCGGGCGCGAGCGTTGGCGAGAGGCCCCCGGTAAACAACGGCGGCTAGAACGGTGAGCACGGCGGCCGCGGCCATCGACCCAACCGCCAGCCGGATCAGGCGGCGGCGGCTGAATACGCCGGCCAGCGGCCCGCGCCCTTCGTCCTGAGCTTGTCGAAGGGCCAGGCCGGCGCTCAGCCCGATCAGCAGGGTCCCGCCAAACTCCAGCGTCTCTTCGAGTAACGCTGTCATCACTCTGGCCCGGTTTTGGAACACGAAGGGGTAGCTCACTTCATACACGACCACCAGCAGCCAGGCGGCAAGGCCGGCGACCAGCGGCGCCCGGACCTCCCGTCCTGAGCTTGTCGAAGGGAGCCCCTTTTGGACGAAGATCGCCATCGCCAGCACGAACATAACTATCAGCGGACTCAACACCACCGGCCAGAGCCACGGAGAGTTGGACGAGCCGAGCACTATCTCCCCGAGGTCGCGCGTGCCCGAGACGTGAAACTCGGAGACCTCCTCCCATGCCAGATAGGCCGCCGTAACCGCCAGCGCAGTCCAGCCTCCGGCGGCGACCCAGCCGCGAGCCTGTCGAACGGCTCCGCGGCGACTGACGTCCTGAGTTCTGAGCCTGCCGAAGGATCGAAGGGCGTTCGCGAACGCCAGCAGCGCCGCGATTAGCAGGAAGATCGCGGAAACCGCGTTCGCGACGGTTCTCTCCTTGTCCGGGTTCAGATCTCGCGGAATGGCGTCGGGCGGAAGCAGCTCGGGGAACGCCAGGCTGACGAGTCGCGGAACAACGATCGCACCCCACCAGAACGCCACCGCGGCCAGCAGCAGCACCCGGCCGGTCCATTCCGCCGGCCGCCGGACCTGACTAGCCGTCATGCCTCAAGAAGAACCCGCGGCTCGGCGCTTCACCCACCGGCATAGTTACGGCTAGCCGCGCCGCGGCAGGGCGGCGGTTATGAGCAGAGCCGGGATGAAGGTAATGAGCGTCATCACAATAGCCGCGTGCACAGTCAGAACGGACCAGCGCCAATCGGACGTAAAAGTGCCCCACATAGTCCAGAGCTTCTCCCTCGTCAGCTCCGACGCCATGTACACGGCGAACTCGATGTTCTGGTCCGGCCACGCCAGCGCGCCGTTAATCCAGAGCCGTCCGTCCTCAAAGCGGTTAGTCTTCGTCGCGCCAATCCGCAGGTGTGCCCCCGGCTCGACGTCGGCCACCAGTTGCACCATCAGACGCCGGCCTTCGGCGTAGGCAAGCGGCGGGAAATGAATACGCTCCCAGCCCAGATAATCTCTCGCGGGAACCTCAATACGCCCCTCGCGAAGCAGTGGACCCGAGCCTCCTTCTCCCGCCTCCATTATGCGCCACAGCAGGGTCCCTGAACGGCCCTGAGGATCGTGATTGGCAACGCGCAGGTCGAGCCGCGCGACGGGCTCGGCCAGCACGCCCAGTTCCTGAACGAGGGAGTGTTCTTCCGCAAGGCTATCGTGGAGGCTCACGGAAAAGGCTCCTATGTGGATGCGGGCGCGCGCGTCGGCGAGCGGCGTCCGGTGAACAACCGCGGCTACAACGCCGAGCGCGGCGACGCAGCCAACAATGGCGATGGCTGCCATCGACCAAGCCGCCGGCGGGAACCGGCCGCGGCCGCCGAATATGTAAGACGGCGGCCCCAGCCCCCGCAAGGCGATTCCCGCACTCAGTCCAATTACAAGGGTCCCGCCGAACTCCAGCGTCTCTTCGAGCAATCGCGCTAACAGGGCGCCCTTGCCTCCGAACACGAACGTGTAGCCCACTTCATGCACAACGGCCAGCAGCCATGCGGCGAGGCCGAGAACCAGTAGCGCGCGGACCTCCCGTCCTGAGCTTGCTTGCCGTGAGCCTGTCGAATCGGTCGAAGGGAGCCCTTTGCCGATGAAGACGCCCATCGCCAGCACGAACGCCACTATCAGCGGACTCACAAGCACAGGCCAGCGAGTCCCGTCGTAGGCTGTGCCGAGCACCATCTGCCCCAGAGCGGACATGCCCGCTGCCGCTTTGAACTCAAAAATCTCCTCCCAGGCCAGAAATGTCGCCGTAACCGCCAGCGTGGTCCAGCCTCCTGTAGCGATCCAGCCGTGAGCCTGTGGAACGGCTCCGCGGCGACTGACGTCCTGAGTTTTGAGCCTGCCGAAGGATCGAAGGGCGTTCGCAAACGCCAGCAACGCCGTGATAAGCAGGAAGATCGCGGAGACCGCGTTGGCAAGGTTTCCCTCACTGTCGGGGTCCAGATGCCGCGGAATGGCTTCGGGTGGAAGCAGCTCGGGGAGCGTAAGACTAACGAGACGCGGAGCAACGATCGCGCCCCACCAGAACGCCACCGCGCCCAGCAGCAGCCACCGGCCGGTCCATTCCGCCCGTTGCCGGACTATGCTGGCCGTCATATCTCTAAGAGAACCGAAACGGCGCGGCGCTTCACCCACCGGCATAGTTACGGCAAGTCGCGCCGCGGCAAGGCGGCAGTTACAAGCAGGGCCGGGATAAAAGTAATGAACGCCATCGCAATAGCCGCGTCCACCGCCAGCACGGGCCAGCGCCAGTCTGAGATGAAGACGCGCCACATCGCCCGAAGTTTGCTCCGCGTTAGCTCGGGTGCGCTATAAGCTACGAACTCGATATTCTGGTCCGGCCACGCCAGCGCGCCATTAACCCAGAGCCGTCCGTCGTCATACCGGTTCGTCTTCGTCGCGCCAATCCGCAGGTGTGCCCCCGGCTCGACGTCGGCTACCAGTTGCAAGGCCAGAGGGCGGCCTTCGGCTTCCGTCGGGGGCGGGAAAACGATACTCTCCCAGCTCAGATAATCTCTCGCGAGAACCTCAAGACGCCCCTCGCGAAGTGTGCGGCCCGAGCCTCCTTGTTCCGCTTCCATCACTCGCCAAATCATGGTCCCGGGACGGCCCTCAGGATCGCGATTGGCAACGCGCAGGTCAAGGCGGGTGGGGGGCGCGGGGAGCACGCCCAGTTCCTGGACGAGGGAGTGTTCTTCGACCAAGCTATCGTGGAGGATCATGTGAAAGGCGCCGACGTGGACGCGGGCGCGCGCGTCGGCGAGCGGCTTCACGCGAACAGCCTCGGCTACAACGCCGAGCACAACGACGCAGGCAATAATGGCTACGGGGGCTATCGACCAAACCGGCGGCGCGAACCGGCCGCGGCCGCCCAATATGCCAGACGGCGACTCTGGTCCCCGCAAGGCGGTTCCCGCACTCAGTCCGATCAGCAGGGTCCCGCCGAACTCCAGCGTCTCTTCGAGCAATTGTTCCATCCCGTCAGCCTTGCCTTTGAACACGAACGCATAGCTCGCTTCATGCACAATAGCCAGCACCCACGCGATGAGGCCGAGAACCAGTAGAGCGCGGACCTGCCGTGAGCCTGTCGAACCGGTCGAAGGGAGCCCCTTGTGGACGAAGACCGCCATCGCCAGCACGAACGCAACTATCAGCGGGCTCACAAGCACAGGCCAGAGAGTACTGGTGTAGGCCGTGCCGAGCACCATCTCTCCGAGGCCGCGCGTGCCAACGTCATGAAACCCGGAAACCTCCTCCCAACCCAGATAGGCCGCCGTCGCCGCCAGCGCAGTCCAGCCCCCGGCCGCGATCCAGTCCTTGGCTCGGAGCTCGCGAAGGGCGTTAACGAACGAGAGGATTCCCGCGGTCAGCAGGGCCGCGGCGGAAACCGCGTTCGCGACGGTTCCCTCCTGGTCGGGGTCCAGATGCCGCGGAATGGCGTCGGGCGGAAGCAGCTCGGGGAACGCAAGACCGACTAGTCGCGGAACAACGATCGCACCCCACCAGAACGCCACCGCGCCCAGCAGCAGCACCCGGCCGGTCCGTTCGGCCCGTTGCCGGACTTGACTGGCCGTCACGCCTCTGGAAGAACCCGGGCGACGCGGGGTTCCATCCACCAGGTCAGGTCAGCCGGCATCGTCTTTGCAGGGCTGGACAAGCTCCGAGATTGGTGACCATACGTCTTGTGACTAGCTCCTCTGGACACGTTGAGCGTGTAAGCCGCGTTGGAAATATCTGGGTGTTTGCGCTCATAGACTAGCCTTTCGGCGCGGCAGGCTGGAAGGTGCCGCTCCCCCGCCGCCAAGGGAATGTTCGTTCGCGGTCGAACAGCCGCCTGAGTATGCCTTCCCCAAAATTTGCTTCTCAGCCCTCGCACCGGCGAGTGGATTCTCCTCGTCCTTGACAGGCCGCTATAAGCTAAAGGGTCGCGAGTACGACGAACAAAAGTCGCATTCTTGAGCAAGGTGAGATCGTTAACGCGCAGTATTCTTCAGCCACTCTCGCGAGGTTTTTCGTATTCCCCGACGAGTGCGCTTCGGCCTTGCTTCACCCACCCCATCCGATCCCAGAACCATCCAGGTCGCGCCTCGCGCAAGCGAGCCTCGTAACGGTGGACCGGCCCAGCACGGTTTGACTTACATCACCAGGCTCGCCCTGAGCCGCCGGCCCGTCACCGTTCTGGCGATTCTGCTTCTGCTGGGCGGCGGGCTTTTCTCCGCGCTGCGACTCAAGATCGAGCTTCTGCCCGACATCGAGTTTCCTGTGATAACGGTCTCCACCTTCTATCCGTCGGCCAACCCCGACGCCGTGGCCGAGGACGTTTCAATTCCGATCGAGAACCTGGTCACGGGGCTGCGCGGGCTGGAGCGGCTGCAAACATTTTCCTCCGAGAGCCTCTCGCTGGTAATAGCCGAGTTCGAGTTCGGCGCCGACATGGACGAGGTGGAAAGCACACTTTCGAGAGGCCTGGCCGGCCTCTCCTTTCCGCAAGGCGTCCAAGAGCCGCGTCTGCTTCGGATAACGCCCAACACATTTCCGATTTTGCAGCTCAGCGTAATCAGTGACCGCCCCTTGAGCGAGCTGCAAGAGCTAACGGAATCAACCATCGCGCCGGCAATACGGTCCGTCCCCGGGGTTTTCAGCGTGCAGATTACGGGCGGTTCGGAACAGCAAGTGCTGGTGGCCGCGATCCCCGAAAAGCTGGCAGAGACGGGCATATCGATCCCGCAGGTGGCCGGGGTCTTGCGGGCGACCAACGTTTCCATACCCGCGGGCGCAATCACCGCCGACGGCGCCACGCTGCCGATACGCGCAACGCATCGACTCAAGTCGGTTGACGAGATCGCAAACCTCATTGTCGGCGTAAGCGGTCAGCCGCCGGGCCCGGCGGCCCGCGGCTCAACCCCCACGCCCAGCGGCCCGCCGAAACCGGTTTTCCTCAAGGACATAGCCGAAGTCAGCTTCGTGGACTCGGCGCGGCGAACGCTTTCCCGAACCAACGGAAAGGAAAGTCTTGGCATCGCCGTCCTCAAAGACCCCGACGCCAATCTTGTCGACGTAGCCAACGACGTCAAGAAGCGATTGGAAGAGCTGCAACCAAGCCTCGGCGACGACGTTCAGATAGCGACGATCTACGATCAGGCGCCAGACGTGGAATCGGCGATCAGCGGCGTCACGCGCGAGGCGATGTACGGCGCCGTGTTCGCAGTCGGGATTATCTTTCTCTTCCTGTTCAGCTTCCGCTCCACGCTCGTCGCCGGCATATCCATCCCTCTGAGCATCCTTACCGGAATCATCGTCATGCGATGGCTCGACATAAGCCTGAACGTCATGACGCTGGGAGGACTCGCAATCGCGGTCGGGCGGGTGGTGGACGACAGCGTAGTCGTTCTCGAAAACGTCTACCGTCACATTCAGCAAGGCGAGCGGCGTCTTGAGGCGGCGTTCAATGCGACCCGAGAGGTGGCCGGCGCGATAACCGCGTCCACGCTGACCACCATCGTGGTGTTCGCGCCGCTGGCGTTTATTGGCGGGATAATCGGAGCTTTCTTCACGCCCTTCGCCGTTACGGTAAGCGTGGCCCTGCTTGCCTCGCTGCTCGTCGCGCTTACCGTCGTCCCGGTTCTGGGAAGCCTGTTTTTGCTACGCAAAGGCCCCGAGGCCGAGCGCACGATCTGGCTGCAGCGGGTCTACGCGCCCATCTTGCAATGGTCGCTCGCGCATCGAATCTACACGCTGCTCATTGCCGCGATTCTCTTTCTGGGCAGCTTCGCCCTCGTGCCGTTTATCGGCACGGCCCTGTTCGGCGGCGGAAACAGCAAGATCGTCAATCTGACCATCGAACTGCCACCCGGAACCGACGCCGAGACTACCCTGGGCGAGGCGATGGCGGTGGAGGCGGAGATAGCTTCCCTTGACGAAGTTGTGACTTATCAAACTACCATCGGGACCGGCGAAGATGTATTTCAACGCGGCGGACAGCTTGGCGCCGTCGGCTCCAACTCGGCCGAAATGGTTATCAGGCTATCGGAGGATTCAGACACAACCGAGGTAGCCGAGAATCTCCGCAGGCGCTTCGCAAATGGCGACGGCGAGCGAAAAATCACCGTCAGCGAGCTTCAGGGCGGCGGGCCGCCAGAGGGAGACATGGAGCTGGTGGTTACCGGCGCCAATTACGCCGACATCGTCACCGCTTCGGAAACATTGGTAGCGGAGCTTGCGGACGTACCTGGACTCGTCAACGTCACCAGCGACGCTGCCGCCGCCAAGCCGGAGCTCGCTATCAACGTCGATCCCGCCAAGGCCATCGCCAGCGGTTCGACCGTGGCTCAGGTCGGCTTTGCCGTCAACTCCTTGCTGGTAGGGAGCACCGTGACCAAGGTTGAGCTCGACGGCAAGGCGGTTGACGTGGTTCTGAAAGGCCGCGTCGAAGACATCGACAGCATTGAAGAGATACGCGCTCTGAATATCGGCGGCGTAACGCTGGGCGACGTTGCCGACGTGCAACTGGAAGACGGCCCCGTGCAGATCGTTCGGGTCGACGGCAAGCGGGCGGTCAGCGTGTCCGGCGCCATCGTGGAAGAAAACACCGGGGCGGTAAACGCGGACGTCGATCAAGTGGTGGCCGCCGTCGCGTTGCCGGCCGGAGTGGAAGTAAGCACCGGCGGAGTGTTCGAACAGATACAGGAGATCTTCATTTCGATGGCGATAGCGCTAGTGGTCGCCATCGTACTCGTATACCTGGTTATGGTTGCCAGTCTTGGCTCGCTAATGAACCCCCTGGTGATAATCCTCAGTCTGCCGCTCGCGTCAATCGGCGCGCTCGGGGCCCTGTTCATCACTCAGCGCGAGCTTGGAGTGCCCGCGCTGATGGGCACCTTGATGCTCGTCGGTCTCGTGGTCACCAACGCCATCGTTCTTATCACGTTCGTCGAACAACTGCGGCAACAGGGAATGAGCGTGCGCGAGGCTCTTGAGCGTGGCGGCGGATTGAGGGTGCGGCCGATCCTCATGACGGCTTTCACGACGATCTTCGCGCTGTTGCCCCTGGCGATTTTCGTACCGGAAAGCGCCGGACTGGTCGGAGCGGAGCTTGCCACCGTGGTAATCGGAGGGCTTGTTACGTCAACTTTCCTGACCCTGGTCGTCGTCCCCGTCCTCTACAGCTACGCAAAAGGGATGAAGCGCCAGACCGGTTGAGCCCGTCGGCGACGGCCATCCCCATGTTCTCTTCACATTTTCTTGCATTTTGTGACGTAAACTGTTACTCCAACGGAGTGGCCCACCAAGGTGACGGTTGAGATGAAACGCAGGCAGTTTTTGGCGATGGCAGTCTCCGCGACAGCCGCCGCCGCGCTCGCGGCGTGCGGAGGCGGTGGCGGCGAAGGTTCGTCCGAGACCGAAAAGATCAAGGAAATACTCGCTAAGTCCTCGACCGAAGCCGCCGAGACCGTCGAAACCCAAAGCAGCCGCCCCAAGGCCGCTGGGCCGGTGGTAGTGGCGCTGCCCACCGGCGGATTTAGAGGCACCCAAGCTGCTGTCCGGGTCGAGGGAATAGTGGCTGACATACGCCGCCAACAGGGAGAGAGCGCAAATCTCGAGCATGCGCTGCTCGCTGTTCAACAGCAGTCGGGACCGCAGGGTTTGGTCGACGCTATCGTTACCGCCCGCGACGACGGCCGGCAGCTCGACGTTATTTACATTAATAGCCGGAACGAGCTCGAAGCTCTTAACGAAGCCGGTCTGCTCACGGCTGTGCAGTCCGCCGCGACCAGCGATGCGTCGTTCGACACTTCCGACTACTATCGGTCCGCGCTCGACGCAGCCTCGGTAGAAGGCCAGCTAATGGCGCTTCCGGTGTGGATTCGCCCCACGATGCTGCAGTACAGCCCTAAGCCGTTTGAAGCGGCCGGAATCGAGCCGCCCAACGAATCCTGGGACTGGCCTACGTTCGTCGAAAGAACTACCCGATTGACCATAGCCCGCTCCGACGGCGGTCGCTCGCAGTACGGAGTCATGATCGCCCCGGGCGCCACGCCGTCGTATATGTTCATGTGGCAAAACGGTGCCGAGATTCTCGCCCCCGATGGCAAAACATCAACCGTCAACAGCCCCGAGGCGGTCGAAGCCGTGCAGTTCATGGCAGACCTCGTGCTAAAGCACGAGGTTTCTCCCAGATTGATCGGCGGCGACGATGCCGAGGAACTGACCATCGACTTCAGCGACGACGGGCTAATAGTCAACGGCGGCCTGGTTGCAATGCTCCCGCAACAGGTCGGTGGTCAATTCGGGTTCAGTATCTTCCGGGCGATCTTCTCCGGCAGAGGCGGCGGCCGCCGGCCGAGCATAAGGATAAACCGACCGTCGCCCAGTGCTGGAACTACGCCTTCCAACCCGGCCCAGATGTTAGCCAACCTTCCGCTGGGCCCTATGCCCCGAGGACAGGTGGCGGCCAATCCTGGCGAAGTGGGCGGAATGGTGGGAGTTCTTGACGGAACGGCCGATATCACCAGCGCTTGGAGCGAGCTTCGCACCTTAACCAGCGCACTTGAGCGCGAAGGTCTCGTGCCGGCGCGGCGTATGAGTCCCGAAGACCTCGTCACGATAGACAGCTCGCTCGATAACGCCAGCGCGGCGTCCCTTATCGCCGCTGTCGAGGCATCGCGCGTGCCCGCATTCCCCAAGAGTCAGCAAATCACTCAGATTCTGAACCAGGTAATCGACATCCCCGTACTCACCGGCGAGACCAGCCCCCTCGACGCCTGTAACGAGGCCGCCAAGCAGATCGGCGATCTCCTGGCCGCTTAACCCCTTCGCCCCGCGCGTAAGGGGGAACTTGGTTAGCCTTCAGCCTCGCGCGTAAAGAGGCGCGCGCGCTCAGAGACCGTCACTCCCGCCCTCCATCCGTCCTCCCCGCCTTTTCTCTGCCCTTCCCGCTCCTTTTCCGTCGTTCCCGCGGAAGCGGGAATCCACACCCCAAAAGCAACACCCCTTGTCAATGCCCTTCCCGCGAAGTATCCCCCACGCACGCGGGAACCCCGCCCATTCAAAACGCTCGGCAATCGCATCAGCCAGCGTCACGGCCCCCAACTCCGCGCACTCGTCAAGCCGGCCTGGCATCTCGAAGGCGCGGGCGGCACATATGTAGGGTATTGTGGCCCGATAACCGTTCAATGACAGGATCAAGGAAATGCGCGCAGCAGGTTGCCAGGCTTGAAGAAGCCTCACGTATTCGCGGGCAATCCTCTCGACAGGGGGGATCGGGAACGCCGCGACGAAAAATGGCTCGAAGCCCAGAGCCGCGACCCAAAAAGCAGATTCCTGCCGCTGCGGGAGCTCGACATTCTGCTCGATCGCCGGTCAAGCGTACGCCTCGGCTGGATCGACGCCGGCGAAGTCCGCCGTCTCAAAACGAGCGCCACTCCTTTATTCCTTGGGATATCCGATGGCGTCAGTCACTTTGCAATCGACGTCTCCGAGCAAAATGACCGCGTCGGCGCGCTGGTCCGGGACGAGACGCGGTGGTTCGAGGAAGCGCGGGACGCGGCAATGGCGCTCGGCCCAACCGAAGCCGGCATAGTGGCTCAGGCAAGGATGCAGGTCAACTGGCACGCGCGGCATCGATACTGCGGCGTCTGCGGACACAACACGCACATAGCCAGAGGCGGCCATATGCGCCGCTGCCCGTCCTGCAAGTCCGACCACTTCCCGCGAACCGATCCCGTCATAATCGTGATCGTTAGCCGAGGCGACAAGTGCCTGCTCGGCCAATCCCGGGGAAGACTCTCGCGGCTCGGCTGGTATTCGGCGCTGGCGGGATTCGTCGACCAGGCCGAATCGATCGAGGAGGCGGTGCGGCGCGAGGTCCGCGAAGAGTCAGGCATAGAAGTCGGCGAGGTGCGCTATCACTCGTCGCAGCCCTGGCCGTTTCCATCGTCGCTGATGATCGGCTGCCACGCCCAGGCCCTGACAACCAAGATCCGGCGCGACGAACAGGAAATGGCCGACGTGCGATGGTGGAATCGCGCCGACGTGCGGCTGGCGCTGCAAGGCAAGCATCCCGATCTCAAACTCCCCGGCCCAATCGCCATAGCCCACCACCTAATCAAGTCCTGGGCCGAGAATTCAACCGCAGACTAGAGTTCGGAGGCAGTTATGAAGAACAAGTAGCCGAGTCCGGGAGTCGGAGATGCGATAGATCGACTCCCAAGCATTGGCGGAGATCTGTTGACGACGCGCCACTTCATCGACTACGATTATTGCCGCGAATATTTTTTACAAGGATCCACACACAGTGGTCGACTTTGGCCCTCTAATAACCCTGCCCCGTGCGCGCGAGATTCTCTTACCACACATATCGCACTTGAACACCAGCTTGGCACAGGCGTTCTCGGCTTGTCGGAGTGTACCCGGCCAACTCCACTCAGCATTGAGTGACTCAACTCGTGCGTCAATGCTGAACGATGTTTTCTACGAGACAGTGAGATCCGAATTATCAGGTGATTCTGGCTTCACGTTTCGCCAGAACGGGAACCAGAAATTCCTTTTTTTGGACGATGGCGATACGCCAAGCATTGTTAGATTCAAGTTGCTCGATAAAAACCTGATGTCAAGCAACTTTCCTACCAGAACATCACTCAACTGGACAGCACAGAGGCCAATTCCTGGTATCCCCACTGGTGTACGACTTACCTACGGGTATCGCCTCGACATACTAGGCGTGCGGATTGACGACGTGTTCGTCGTTTTACCGATTGGGGGACATGTCGTCAACGACTGGGTATGGCAGGTTTGGGGCAATCCAATCCAAACCGAGACGTTTGGTGTACAGTCGCGATTGAACACGGGCACACAGATCCTTTATGCCCATGACGACCTTGCCGTAAATCAATAGGGCTCCGATGTCCACGGATTTCGAAGTGCCAACACAGAGTTCGTCCACCGTCAAACGTGATGCCATCCATCTTGCGCGGCTTTCGAGAGGATACACACAATCGGAGCTAGCAACGAAGATGGGAATTTCACAAGCCAATGTCTCGAAAATGGAGATGGGCTCGATTCAGGTGACCGACGAGGCCCTCACATCGTTGTCAGAGGCCGTGCAATATCCCAAGCACTTCTTTATGCAGGATTGGCGAGTAGAAGGTCCTGGAATTCACGATGTACATCACCGAAAACGTCGACGAGTTTCCGCGCGTTTGCTAAACAGGATTCATGCCATTGCGACCATTCAGCGTGAACAGACTCTACTCTTACTGCGCTCATACGACGGTTGGGAGGATCATTTTCAAGCCTTTCCGATTGACGAATTCGATGGAAAGCCAGACAAGATAGCTCGAACGGTTCGAGCAATGTGGCGGTTACCGCTTGGACCGGTAGCAAGCGTAACCGAGACAATCGAGCGTGCCGGGGGCATCATCTTTAGTTGGAGTTTCGGCACTAATCTTATCGACGCATTTAGTCGGTGGGTGCCGCCCTCACCTCCGATGTTTTGGATTAATGCCGACGCTCCGCCGGATCGGTTGCGCTGGACCCTCTGCCATGAACTCGGCCACATTATCATGCACACCGTTGGCAATCTACACGAGTGTGAAGAGGATGAGGCGAACATTTTCGCCTCAGAATTTCTTATGCCAGCCTACGAGATCAAACCAAGATTAGTTGGACTCACCTTTCCTAAACTGGCGGGTCTCAAGCTCGAATGGAGAGTGTCAATCCAGGCACTGATCATGACGGCGAATAGGCTACACGTGCTGTCTGATCGGCAAAAACAGCATATGTTCATGCAGTTAAGCAAGGCCGGATACCGGACGCGTGAACCAGAAGAGCTTGATCCTCCGATCGAAGAACCCAAGCTATTTGCAGACATTATCCAGTTTCACAAGCGCGAACTCGAGTACACCAACGCTTCACTGTCAGAAGCGCTTGCAATGCATGAGGCCGAGTTTGTCAGTCTTTACAAAACAAGACCGGCTCACCTTCGGATCGTCAAGTAACTCCGAGCGCCTGCTCTAATCCCAAACCCTCTCCCACTGCCCGCTCTCGGCTGAGCGGTACATGGCCAGCGCGGTGCGCAGTTCGGCGAGCGAATCTTCTGGTCCGGCTTCCAGGGGCTTGCCGTGCAGCACGGCGCTCGCGAAGTCGGCTATCTCCGGTCCGAACGACTTCCCCCAGCCCTGCGGCTCGGCCACCAGCCGGCCGTCGGGACTCGATGGTGAATAGACTCGCAGACCACCGTTGAAGACGCCGTCGATTACAAGCTCGCCTTCCGTACCCGACACTTTCCACCATTGTTCCGGAGCCATCGCCCCGGTAATTTCCAGAGCGTCGAAGCTGGCGCACAACCCCGACTCGAACCTGCATAGGGCGCGAACCAAAGTCTCCGCCTCTACGGTCTTCCACGGGCGGCCCGAAACCGCGACCACGCTATCGATTTCCCCAAGCCACATTCGCAGCGGTCGTATCCAGTGGGAACCGCCGTCTATCACCACGCCGCCGCCGCGGCGCTTTTTGTCGTAGCGCCAGGGCTGCGCTCCGCTGTACCACTGGCTGTCCACCTGGGCCACGAACGACGCCCTGGCCGTGGTGACCTCTCCGATCTCGCCGGAATCCAGAACCTCCCGAGCCAGCACGACCTCGGGCCAGTATTGAGCGTTTTCGGCAACCATGAAAACAGTGCCGGCTTCTTTTGCCGCGGTCAGGATCCGGTCGCAAGCGTCCAGCGTGGGCGCCATGGGCTTTTCCAGCAGCAAGTGCTTGCCCGCCCTTAACGCTTCAATCGCCAGCGGCTCGTGCAGATCGTGCGGGACCATGATGTCCACGGCGTCGAAATCGCCGACCGCGAGCGCCGCCTCCAGCGAGGTGAAGGCCTCAGCGCCGGTGTCGGCCGCCATGCGCTCGGCTTTCGCAGCATCGGGATCGACCGCGGCCGTAACGCGCACGTTGCCGCATTTCTCCCGAATCCCGTTGAGATGATACGAGGCTATCGCCCCACAGCCCACAAAAGCGAGTTTGAGAACGTCCGGCATCATGACCCCCTTGGGCGATGTTCAATATTCCCGCGGCTACTACCAGTCTTTCGGCTTTGTGATAGTCCGTCCAGCCGAATCAGTCAACGTTTGAGCCAATTGGCATTCGGAAAGAATGTTGGCGTCAAGTCGAGAATACGTTGTCGCCGCTTCGCGAAGCTCTTGGAGATCTTGCCGATGCGGATGGACTACGTGGCAGGCGCGACGGAGCTCCTGCCGCACGAAACGTATCGGCTCCACGAGATCGGAGTCATTGGAAATGACGAGTGCTGATTGGAAGTCGCGCCTGAACCCGTCGATGAGAAGCCAACTCGCGAGATTGACGTCCGAGCCTTTCTCCTCATCTTTTTGAACTAGTGCTCGCTTGATAGTCGTCCTGCCCAGACCCTCGATAGGGTGAACAAGCCGCACTAGGCGCTCGTTTGAACGAAACTGCCCCTCATGAATAGTGAGATTTGGAATCGTCCCGAGCGCCCGAAAATGTGTTGCCTGTCGAACGGGAGCATGTGGATCGTCAGGGCGAGACTTCACGACTGCGGTGAAGTAACGGATTCGATTGAGTGACGCGTAGGGAGGAAGAACGCGCGAACAGAGCTTTCCGACGTCCAGCCACTTGTACGGTGTCCCCCTAATCGCACCGTAGTAGAGATTGAGGCCGTCTATGTATACGTTGGTTTTCATGCCCGGAAAAAAGGAGGAGCCACACCGGAGGGTGGCTCCTATCCCAGCAACCGAAGCGGCTGGGGGGGGTCTTGTGTACTATCGGCCCGGCGGCCCCGGGGGTCAACTCTATGTACTGGTCCAGCATATGCGAGACAGTGGATTCGCGAGGTTGAGCCATCGGTACTGGGTATGTTTCAGGGCCCCGTAATACAGATTGAAACCGTCGATATAAACGTTGGCTCTCATTCGCCTCGAAAACGCAGAAGCAGCCAGGGGGATATGTATGCACTATGGGCCTAGCTGGCTAAGTGGTCAACTCTGGCCGCATCCCGGCCGCTCCGGCTCCCTAGCGGCAAGACCCTCGCTCGATCTTAGATCCGAGCCGCGGCTACGATCGCTCTACCGCCACGACAATCCCCAAAGCCCTCGTTTGCTTTCGGCTAACCTAATCCTCGTTCAGCACGGCTTATCCGAAAGCCGCGCTGGAGCGGGCGGTCGTTAGATTTAGGCTAACCTGAGACCGGCGGAGTCTGGAGGTTCCCCGTCAACGCCACCGATAACTCCGATCGACTCTTAAGACACCAGCTAGGCGCACTTCCATGCCACTCATGACCGGATCCGACGCGGTAGTCCAGTCCCTGATAGCCGAGGGAACCGACCTTGTATTCGGCATTCCCGGCTATCACACCGAGCACCTTTACGGCCGCCTGATGCGGCAGAGCAAGATCCGCCACATTCTCGTGCGGCACGAGCAGGGCGCCGGCTTTATGGCCATCGGCGCCGCCCGGGTCACCGGACGCGCCGCCACCCTCTTCAGCACGGCCGGACCGGGCGCTCTAAACGGCGCGACGCCAATGGGCGAAGCCTACGGCGACTCGGTCCCGCTGCTCAACATCATGGCCGAAGACATCTCCCGATACCTCTATCAGGACCGCGGCATAGTGCACGAGAGCCAGGACCAGTTCGGAGTTTTCTCCCGGCTGTCGCAGTGGTCAAAACAGGTGTCGGGACCCGCCGAAATCCCGGCCGCGATCCACGAAGCGCTTCGCCGAACGCAGGTCAACCGCCCCCGCCCCGTGGTCGTCGAGATTCCCGTAGACGTCTTCACCGACGAAGGCCGAGTCGAGATACTGCCCGCCGAGACCCACGACCGCCCCGCCGGAGACGTCGCTGAAATCCAGCGCGCGGCTCGCATACTTGCCGAAGCGGAGCGCCCGCTCATCTGGGCCGGCGGCGGAACGATAAGCTCCGGAGCCTGGGACCAACTGCGATCGCTCGCCGAACAGCTCGACGCGCCCGTAATCACAACCAGCAGCGGCAAAGGCTCGATTCCCGAAGATCACCCGCTATGCGTCGGTAACCTGGCGACCCAGGGGCCCGTAAAGCGGCTGATGTCCGAGTCTGACGCCATGCTCGCGGTGGGGGCGCGATTCGGTTATCTTCCCACGGCCAAGTGGTCGATTCCGATTCCGTCGCGTTTGATTCACATGGACATCGACCCCACTCAGCCCGGCAAGAACTTTCCGGTGGAAATCGGCATCCACGCCGACGCACGCCTGGGCTTGCAAGGTCTCATCGCGGCCCTGGATGGCAAGCAATGCGAGCGCGGCGAATGGGCTTCCGCCGCCCGGAGCGCCCGCAAAACCGTGTGGGACGAGATGGAGCGGCGCGCGCCGCTGGAGATGGGCATTCAGCGCGCGGTGCGTGAGGCGTTGCCCCGCGAAACCATAATCGCCGCCGACCCGCATCTGCTCGGTTACTGGGGCCGGTCGTTTCTGCCGGCATACGAGCCGCGCACCTGGCTGTACGATCTTGCGTTCGGCACGCTCGGTTACGCGTTTCCGGTGGCGCTGGGCGCCAAGCTTGCAGCCCCCGGCAAACCCGTTGTCGCGCTGACCGGGGACGGCGGATTCCTTTTCACCAGCCAGGAGCTCGCCACGGCCGTCCAGCTTGGAATAAACGTGGTGACAGTGATCTTCAACGACAACGCCTACGGCGCCATCAAGGAGGACTTCCTGCGCGACTATAGCCAGGCGTACGAGGTAGATCTCGTCAATCCCGACTTCGTCAAGTACGCCGAATCGTTCGGAGCGGTCGGCCTGCGCGCCAGTCCGGAGCAACTCGGTGAAACCCTCAAACAGGCGCTCGCCCTCGAGCGTCCATGCCTCATCGACATTCCCGTCAGGCTGCAACGCCCGCTGGTTATGAGTTAGCCGTTCGTCCCAGACTGTACTCGGTTAGTCCTGAGCGACTCCTCGGTTCGATTGTCACGACTGCTCTCGTTGAGTTGCGGCGGTTATTACACTCGCGGGGCTGCCGCCGGCCGGCATCAACCCGAGCGCTGCTCTTCGCGGAGGGAATTATATACCTGTGTACACCGCCCAAAGGGGCGGGCGCTAGTCCGACTTGGCCGAATCCCGCGCCTTCACATAGCGCCAGTCTGACTTAGGCGGCATCCGCAGAACCACCTCGGCTATCTCTTCGGGAGTAGCGTCGATGCGCTCCGGTAGAGGATGGATACGCGGGCGGCCTCGCGGCCGCTTCTTGTCTTTATCGACCATTCCTATTCTCCCTTTGGTTCTTTAGTCTACCGTAGCCGGTCGCTTTCCCGGTCCAAGTAGCGGAGAATAAACGCGACCGCGCAGGTAGGACCCTATAAGCAGGCGGCCCTACCGTTTGGCCGTCTAAAACCAACTTAGGCGGTCAGCGCGGTCACTTCGTAAGCCTAGCAGGGTGTTCTCCCTTCGGCAGACGCAGCCTTAGTCTACCGGATAGCCCCTGGCCTACCGTTTCCGCTCCCGCAAGGCTGCTAGCAACTCCCTAGATTCCTGGGCCGTCGGACCTTGCGCGGGTGGCTCTACCGACGGCAAAAACAGGATAATGATAACTTTGCCGTCCAAGACAGGTGCCCTCCCGCAGGATGAGATGTGACTGTTTGCTTGAGCAGTCGTCCCGCGTGCTGCGAGAGGGCACAAAGCCGCATCTCACAAGCAAAACGGGCGGGAAACTACTCAAGCGTGGAAACGGTAACAAGACGACAGGTGGAAAGCCAGCAGATAGGCGGGTATCCGATATGATTCCTCGGCCTAGCGGCTATGGGAGGATGCATGACCGGCCAAGTCCGCTGTTCCGATTGCGGATTCCTCCAAGAGCGGGCCTATCCGAGCCGGATTATCGGGGCTGACAACCCGAGGATTAGTGCGTCCAAAACCGCCCGTAGCGATCCCGGCTTTCGCGGTTTATCCTGTCTCATGGAGGTTCAAACGTTCAGCCTAGTTACTCATACGGAGAAACGGGACTGCTCCAAATTCCAAAGGTGGGTACCAGGACTAACGCCCAGGGAGCATATAGATATGCAAGAAATAAGAGCACAACAAAAGTGGGATCGACGGCTAGCTTGGGGAGCGCTCCTAGCAGGTCTAATCGGTGCCGCGAGCGGCTTGATAAGCCTCTTTTTTAGCTAGCGCCTCAGCTACCTACGTTCAGCCGGGTCTCTGGCGGCCCGATCAGGTCTGCGTAAGTAAGCCGCTTGTCGAGTCCGCGCCGCGCCATGATTGCCATTTGGTCAATCGTGTCATGCGGGCGGACGTTGTGGCGGCCCTTGAACTCGTTGACGTAGCGGTCAATGTGCTTGATCGATATCTGGTGGTACGTCCCGACCAGCCCGCGTTTGAGCATCGACCAGTGCGACTCGATGCCGTTCGTGTGAACGTCGCCGCGTACGAACTCACCAGCGCTGTGCTGAACGGCGGCGTGATTCGGGAGCGTCTTGTAGACGGGATTCTGGTCCGTGTAAACCGTCGCGCCCCACTTCGTCCGGCTGGCGATAAATCCTCGGAGAGTATCGTAGTCGGCGTAACGAACGCTCTTAGTTGAGACCTTGCCGGTCTTGCGGTCCTTCGCGCCTACTACGGCAGTCTTGCCGACCGTGCCGGTAACATTCAGGCGCTTGCTGGCGTGCTTGTTGCCTTCCTTGCCGCCTATGTAACTTTCGTCTACCTCGACCGGGCCAGCGAACTGGGCAATACCGTCGTCCCAGATTTCGCGGATACGGTGTGCGAGGTGCCATGCCGACTTCTGCGTAATGCCGAGGTCACGGTGTAGCTTCATGCTCGACACGCCCTTGAGGTTCGTGGACATCAGGTAGAACGCGATGGCCCAGGTCGAGAGCTTGAGCTTGGAATCGTGCATGATCGTTCCGGTCTTGACCGTGAAGTCTCGCTTGCACGGGTTGCAGCGGTAAACCGGCGTGACGCGCTTGGATTTGCGCGGGCTGACGTTCTCGCCGTCGCAGTAGGGGCATTCGATCCCGTCCGGCCAGCGACGCTCGACAAACCACGCTTCGGCTTTGGTTTCGTCGGAGAATTTCTTGACGGCTCGAACGAGTGAGAGTCCCTTGCGGTGAGCCTTGCCGGGTCCCTTCTGTCGCGTCGCCATCGTCTACTTCCTTACTGCTATTTATAGTAGCAGTGTACACTATGACGGGTTTAGAAGTCAACGTAAACGTGGTTACTGGCGCTCCCAATCAGCGTCTATCTCAAACCTAATCTGGCCCGGACGGCTCTTTTGCCTAATTAGAACGCGCCGTAAGTTAGCGACCAATTGCTGCTCACAGATTGCTCCCGGCATACCCGGACTGTCACCATATTTCGGGTCATAGAGAATGACTGGGCACTGCGGGCATTCAAGGGGGAGATGCGGACAGCCCTTATCAGGATCATCCGTAATCGGGATAAACGTTTCAGTCTGGCAGTTATTGCAGACAAACCGGATAGCCCGGATATCTTCAAGACCGATAATGGCACGGCGCTGTATAGGTGTCATAGCCGTAGTTTACCGACTTCCCGCCCTTAGGCCGGTGTTCACAGGTATATAATTCCCTTCGCGGATTGATTCATCAAATTGGCCAGGATCAGCACCCCCTGTTTTCTGGAAAGCTCTAGCCGCTCCCTTTGGATTCACAGGTTACAGAGTGCTAAATTGGGCGCGCTTACAGGCTGGAATCGAGGGGTGTAAACATGCTGAGTAAGCCAATGAACTCGGGATCCTTCATAAATACCATTCTGCGCAACCGCATTGCCGCCTTGGCGGTAGCGGGGGTCGTTGGGCTCATTATTTTGCTAGCCCGGCCGGCTGTCGCGCGCGCGGCGGTGGACGAGGAGACAATGTTCGTCCTCAACACCTTCTCGTTTCTCGTCTGGGGCGCGCTGGTGATGTGGATGTGCGCGGGATTCACCATGCTCGAGTCCGGGTCGGTGCGCACCAAGAACGCATCCATGATCTGCCTGAAGAACGTCGGCATCTATTCCATAGCCGGGCTTGCCTACTTCGTCATCGGCTACAACCTCATGTATGGCGATATTGTCGGCGGCTTCATCGGATCATTCAGTCTTCTCTACGGACCGTCAGCCGATGAGATCGCCCTGCTGGGCGGACAGGAAGACGCGGCCTCCGCCGTGATTGCCAACGGTTACTCCACCATGTCCGACTGGTTCTTCCAGATGGTGTTCGTCGCCACAGCCGCCTCCATCGTCTCCGGCGCTTTGGCCGAACGGGTCAAGATGTGGTCGTTCTTCCTTTTCACCCTGCTCCTCACCGCCATCATCTACCCCATTGTCGGCGCCTGGACCTGGGGCGGCGGGTGGCTGGACTCGCTGGGGTTCCAGGACTTCGCCGGCTCAACCATCGTGCACGGCGTCGGCGGCTGGGCGGCCCTCGCGGGCATCCTGGTGGTCGGGCCGCGCCTTGGTAAATTCCGCCGCGACGGCACCGTCAGGCCCACGCCGCCCTCCAACGTGCTGGTCGTTACGCTCGGCGTCTTCATCCTCTGGCTTGGCTGGTTCGGCTTCAACGGCGGTTCGCAGCTCGCGCTCGGCAGCGCGCTCGACGCGGTCGCGATGAGCAACGTGCTCGTCAACACCAACCTGGCGGCGGCGGCCGGCGTGATCGCCGCCCTGGCCGTCTCACGCGCCATCATGGGACGGATCGACCTGTTCGTCGGCCTCAACGGCGCTATTGCGGGCCTTGTCTCCATCACCGCTGGGCCGACTATGACCGACCACTACTGGGCCATCATCATCGGCGCCATCGGCGCGATTCTGTGTACCACCGCTATCAAGCTCTTTGAAAGGCTCAAGCTCGACGACGTGGTTGGGGCGGTCCCCGCCCACCTGGTGGCCGGCATCTGGGGTACCCTGGCGGCCTCCATCGCCGCCGGCGCCAGCTTCGGCGTCCAGATCGTTGGCGTGCTGGCGGTCGGGGCGTTCGTGTTCGCGGTCTCATGGGTGCTGTGGCGTCTGCTGGACATGACGATCAAGGTCCGCGTGCCGCGCCAGGTCGAGGAGTTGGGTCAAGACGCCGGAGAGCTGGGGATCGAAGCCTATCCTGAATTCGTGCTAATGCCCGAACCTTTCGACGACGAAGACTGATCGAAGCGCACAGCTAGCTCACGGCAGCGGCTCATACCCAATATCCGGCCCGCCGTATCGGTCGGGCGTGACTATCGCGCAGTTGCCTGGCTGATTTCGGCCCAGTTGTCGGGAAGGCGTGGAACGGGCCAGCTCTGGTCGGGACGCCAGTCCTCCCAACCATCGCGGAAGGGCGGACTGCAACTCTCGATGACCTTGACCACCCGGTCCGCCTCCGCGCGTATCGACGCCGTCTGTTCGCCGGTGAAGAATCCCCGGCTGCTCAACTCCTCGAACTCGTCCACGTCCTTCCATTCCCACGACAGATCCGGCCGCACCACCATATCCAGGGCATAGTCGTGAGTCTGGATTCCGCCCGCTATGCGGCGCACGGGCGACTGAAAGTTGACGTACCACGACTGGAACCGCCATTCCGCCGTCCAGAAAAGCCAGATCGAATGCCGGCTTCCGACAGGCGTTAGCGTCAGGATATGCTGATTGGGCGACACCTGTTCTGAGAACTCACCCATGCTCGGATCGAGCATTTCCAGGTACAGATCGATCCGCTGGGACAGTTCGATAGAGCGACGATTTTCGACGCCGCAAGAGACTATCGGGGTGTTCGGATGCGAGTACAGCGCAAGACGCTCGGGCAGATCCTCGACTACTGTGACCGGTCGTGCCGCGCCGATTCTTGCTCCCCACATTTCCTGCTGAAGTATCTGAGCGCCCGGTTTCCAGCGCGTGAGCTCACGCATTTTTCAGGCCGCTTCCTGCAGCAGCGCAACGTCCACGCCCATATCGACCAAACAATGCCAGGGGACATGGCTATGCCGGATGTTACACGAGACCAGCCCTATCACGTTCGGCGAGACCGGGCGTCTACAGGCACATCCCTCTTAAATGAATACATAAATTAAAGAATACGCCGTCTGCCCACAGTCCATTCCGTCTGGCTTCGAAAGTCGCGCAGGTGACGATGGAACGTTTTCGTCCAACCACGCGTACTATCTAAATGAGACCCTAGGGCGAGTGGACCACGAGGGAAGTACATGTTCGACGATCAAGCGATTCCGCGCCGCCAGGATGTCCAACACGAAAGCCGGATTACTGGACAACTCCGGAGTCGCGGCTTGTTCCGATGCCGATCCCTCGTCCTTGATCGTTGGCCACCGCGCCCAAGTCTGAACAAAGCTCTCCGACCGCAACGCCCGGGGCCCAGCGACAAGCAGATTCCCATCGCCGAAAATCAGCGAAGGTGTACCATCACTGACAATAACCGGCGCGAATCAGGATGGCGAAACCACATGATGGACATCCCCAAACACGTCCCCTCAAGTGTACTGCGCCTCTGGCGCCCACGCGCGCTCACCATACTGCTCCTCGCCGCCGCGCTGGCGCTCACCGCCTGCCTGGGCCGCAGCGACGAGGAATCCGCTGAGACTTCCGACGTCCAGATGATAGAGGTCGTCAAGGAAGTGCCTGTCGAAAGAATCGTTGAAGTAGTCGTCGAAAGGATGGTCACAGCGGCTCCCGCGGCTATGGCGGTCGAGAAGGTCGTTGAAAAAGTCGTTATGCAAGAGGCAGAGGCAGCCCCCGCGCAGGCGGCTGGGTCGGGCGCCCTCCAGGACATAGGCGACACACAGCAGCAGACGACCCAGTTTGCCATCCAGAAACGCATAATCATCTACACCGTCGACATGACGCTGGAGATCGTCGATGTGGCAACCTCGGTCGACGAGGTCGGCGCGATGGCCCGGGAGATGGGCGGCTGGATCGTCTCCACCAGCCGCGCGGAGCGGCACCTTGGGTTTATCTCGGTTCGCGTACCCGCCGAGCGCCTGGACGAGGCGGTCGCTCGACTGAGGGAAATGGCGGTCGACGTGCGGGCCGAGAACGCCAGCAGCAGAGATGTCACGGACGAGTACATCGACCTGACGTCACGCCTTGGCAATCTGGAGGCTACCGAGACTGCTCTGCTACGGCTGTTCGACCGCGCCGCCACGGTCGAGGAAGCGCTCGACGTTCAGCGGACACTCTCGCAGGTTCAAGGCGAAATCGAGGTCATCAAGGGGCGCCTCAATTTCCTCGAGCAGACCTCGGCATTCTCGCTGGTCAACGTCACGCTCGTGCTGGAGCCGCAGTCCATGGAGATAGACGCGGGCGGCGACCAGATAGCCGGGGTCGGCCAGACGGTCAGGTTCCGCGCGCTCTTCAAACCGCCCGAAGGCATCGACCGCTTCTCATACGTCTGGGACTTCGGCGACGGCTCCGGGCCGTACTACAGCGACCGGACGGCGCCTACCGCCGACGAGGACACCCGCGTGACCGCGCCGGTAACGCATGTCTATTACGACGTCGAAAACTCTCCATACTTCGCGGAGATCACGATGACCGGAACGGGCGACGCCGGCGTGGCCGAAGCCAAGGCTTCGGTTGTGGTAACCGTCAGCGAAATTCCGGTCATCACGGTGTTCGCTGGCTCGACGATCACCATCGAAGAGGGCGAGGAGGGGGAGTTCTCCGGCTCGTTCACCAGCCCTGAGGGCGTCTCCGATCTCAAGTTCAGATGGACGTTTGGCGACGGCACGTCGCCGGTCACCGGGGACGTTGAGCCGGGAGTAACCACCGCGACCGCGACGCATCTGTACGCCAACTACCGCCCCGCCCCCTATACCGCGACTCTCGTGATAACTGGCAAGACGGACGCTGGCGACATTCGGGCCTCCGACAGGATCGAAGTCTTCGTCACCGAAAAAGAAGGCCTGGTTATCGGCGGCTGGAGCGCCGGCGACACCGGCAGGAGCGCCGTCCGGGCGCTCTCCGCGGTCGGCGCCGTCCTGGCTCAAGCGGCAATCTGGGTCGGTATCTTCAGCCCGGTCTGGATCGCGGTGCTGGTTATCGGCTACTTCGTCAGGCGGCGGATGAGGAAGTAACCGGGAGCGCACCAGAGCTTAATAAGGCGTTGTGGCGCACAGGGAGTAGGCCGCCTACCAGACGGTCTCTATCCGGGGCGAAGCCAGCAGGCTCTCGTCTCGCGTCACCACCGGCGCGTCGAGAGCCATTGATTCGGCGGCGATAAGGCGGTCGTGCATCTCGGAAATCTCCGGGAACCGGTCGAGTCTCGCAAGCTGCGCTCTGCCTAGGTCCGACAGCTCTATGCCGACCACGGCGTCCAGCGCACTCAGCAGGTCGGAGGGTGCGAAGGGCTGCCCAAGTTTTACGGACAGGAAGTAGAACTCGGCCACGGCTATCGCGGGAACTACGATGGTCGCGTTGCCAGTCTCGGCCAGGCGGAATACGGCAGAGGCGGCGGCCGTGAGACGCTCAGGCGAACGGAGATACCACCACAGGGCGTGGGTGTCCACCACGAACCGGGCCGGACTATCCAGCACGGCTGCGCCGGGTCCCGGCAGACCGCGGAACCCGAGGCTCCCACACTGTCTTGATGTCCAGGAAGTCTTCGTAGATTGCATCCGGCAGGCCAGTCAAGGATCCTCTCAGCGTTTCAAGCGAAGGCCGCTCCCCCGTGGGGCGGTGTATGGGCGTTAGCCTGCCGCATGGCTTCCCGCGACGGGTGATGACCACTTCTTCACCGTCATCGAGTTCTCTAAGTATCTTGCTGACCCTGGCCTTGAATTCCCTGATGTTATATGTGGTCATATACGGTCCCTTCAAATGGTTATGTACATGGCGTGTAGTGACTACATTCTACGATGTAGCCAGCGGAGGGCTGCTAGTACTCGAACAAGACCGCGTCCAGCTCTTCGATGCCGCCGTCCTCCGTAAAGCGCCAGGTTCCGATGTACCCGCGGCGGAGGTCGCCGTTGTCGTCCCAATCCAGGCTGCTCGCAGCCCCCTCGTAGTCGATCTCGCGGCCTTCAGCGAGCAGACGAAGGCCGTCGGCGACGCCCGCGGGCGTGCCCAGGACAGTCTGGCCGGGTGGACTGCCGATCGCTCGCAGATGGTCGCGGATAGCGGCGCCGTCAACGCTGCCGGCGGCCTGGGCAGCGAGGGCGATGGCGATGGTCGCGTCGTAGGTCTCTTTCACGTAGGCGAGAACAGGCAGCTCGCCATTCTCGGCGATGAAGGCGGCCTCCCAGTCGGCGGCGGCGGCGCTGTCCGGAGCAGGCGCTCCCGCCGTGCCGTACATGCCACCCAATCGCGCGCCGCCGATTTCTCTCACCAGACTCCTTCGCTTGGCGGCGTCGCCAAAGACGAACTGGTCGTAGACACCTTCATCGAGCGCCTCGCGGACAATCGACAGGGCCTGAGTCTCGAAGGTGATAACCACCAGCGCCTGAGCGCCCGCGCTCGCGCTCTGCCGCAATTCGGGGACGTAGGTTGTCTGGTCGGCATCGACGGAAACGACCCGCAACGTCCCGTTCCAGGACTCTTCGAAACTGGTCGCCAACCCCTGACCATAGGCATCGTCATGGTAGATCAAGCCGACGTTATCGAAACCGCGCTCCCGGGTAACGCGCGCGAGGACTGGGCCCTGGGCGGTATCGGAGAGGGTTGTGCGAAAAAAGTAGCCGTCGTCCGCGGCTTGGCTCAGCTTGGGAGAGGTGGCTGAGGGGCTGATAGTCGGAATGCCCGCCGGTCCGCTAACGGTCTCCGCCACAGGCAACGCGGCTGCGCTGGCGTTGGGGCCGACGATCGCATGGACGCCTTCAGCCTCGATGAGGCGGCGCGCCTCGTCGACCGCCACGAGCGGGTCGGGAGTGGCATCCGCGGCGATACCGTCCACAGGCCGGCCGAGCACGCCCCCGCCTTGGTTGATATGCCGGATCGCGAGGTTGAAGGCCCGCTCCCTGTCGGCGGAAGCCTCCGGCGAGCCGGTGAAGTTGAGCAGCAGCCCGATCTTTAACGAGGTGGCCGTATCCGGCTCCTGCGGCGGGCCGTCGCACGCCGAGGCGCCGATACCCACGATGGCGATATACGCCGCAACAGCGACCAATACGCGCAGTTGAACCGGCAGGTCCCTGAGGTTCTTCAAATTCGCTGCAAACATCGTCGGTATGGCGGCGTCTCCGGGAAGCGGAAGTGAAATACTAACCACGAGGCGCGGGAATGAGGAAATTGCTTGTCGGCGCGCTCGCAGTTTTTCGGCGCAGCTATAGGTATGGCGGCTAGCGGCGGGGCTCCCACCGGAAGAAAACCACCGAAACCAATAGCCCGGCGAGCAACCATCCGGCCATGATCAACAGGTGGATCCACTCGAATCCCGCGCCCGTTTCAAACGGGTTGAACGATGTCTGCAGCGCTGCGGAGAAGTGTTTTACTGGAAAAACACTGGCGAAGGTCGTCAGCCAGTACGGCGCGTCCTGCAATGGGATAAACACGTCTGATATGAACAACAGCGGCAGGATTGACGCGTTGACAATCGCTGGCGATGCGTCCGCGTTGGGGATTATGGCCGCAATCGCCAGTCCGAGGGCGCAGAAGGCGCCCCCGCCCAACGCAAGCGTCACCAGAAACGCCGGGAGCGTGTTGGTAGGGATGTCCACGCCATAAAACAGCGCACCCGCGGCCGTCACTATAGCCACCAGCAGGACCGACAGAATGATCGCGTGCACGATCCGTCCGAATAGAAACGACCAGCTAGGCAGGGGCGTGCCGCGGATACGCTTGAGCAACCCTTGATCCCTCGAGAAGCTGATCCCAATAGCCACGTTGGTGTAGCAGGCGCCTATCACCGATAGCGCGGCTATGGCCGGCACGTAGAAGGTCGAAGTACTGGCGGTCCCTCCGGGAAAGGTCATCTCGTTGTTGCCGAACAGCAGATTGAAGATCACGAGGAACATGAGTGGAAACGCGAACGTGAAGATCGCTGCGATAGGGTTGCGCCAGAAGGCGGTGTTTTCGTATCTGACCTGCCGCATCGCGAGGCTGAACGCGGTCATTCGCTTACCTTGTCTGGCGCCGCAGCCTCCGCGAGTTCGACGAACACATCCTCCAGGGTCGAGGGCGACACCGACAGCTCCTCCAACTCGATTCCCTGCTCCACCGCCCAGCCTGTCAACTGATACAGACTTCGGGTCAGCGCGTTCGTCGTAATCGTGTATTGACCGTCGTTCCCGGTAGATTCAGCGGGCAAACTTTCGGGCAGTCGGATCGCTTCCGACGCCACCGCGAACCGTATGGTCGTGGCTCGGTCTCTACGCGCCAACTCGCTGGGAGTTCCCTCGGCAACGATCTTTCCGCGCACCATGATCGCCACCCGGTCCGCCAGGTACTCCGCCTCGTCCATATAGTGCGTCGTGAGCACTACTGTTTTGCCCAGGCGCTGGAGGTTCCTGACCATCTCCCACGCTCCGCGCCGCGCCGCTGGATCAAACCCCGTAGTAGGCTCGTCCAGAAACAGCAACTCCGGATCTCCGGACAGCCCGATGGCGACATCCAGCCTGCGCTGCTGGCCGCCGGACATACGCCTCACCCTGACGCCGCGCTGCTCGGTCAATCCAGTCGCGCTGAGAATCTCTTCCAGCGGCAGCGGATGAGGGTAATACGCACGGAAGAGATTTATCGTCTCTTCCACAGTCAGGTACGGGTCCACGCTCGTGGTCTGCAACACGATGCCGATCCGTTCCTTTAGCTTGCGGTCGTTCCGGCTCGGGTCATGACCCAAAACCGCTACGTCGCCGGCCGTCCTTTTTAGATAGCCCTCCAATATTTCAACAGTTGTGGTCTTCCCGGCGCCATTGGGTCCTAAAAGGGCAAATACCTCACCCACCGAAACTCGCAGATCAACACCCCGCACAGCCTCTATCGAGCCGTACGACTTGCGGAGCCCGCGGACCTCGATCGCCGGCGAAGATTGTTCCTGATTTCCAGACGTCAATCAAACCTCGTGTTGGGGAATGTCTCAGAAAGTGTCAAACGCAACCTGTCTACGATAGTTACCTTTTGCGGTAAGACCAAATCAGGAAATATGCCGCGGTCAGCTTCGTTCACGAGACCCCGCACCAGTACCGCGCATACCCTTGCGGCGCTAACGAAACAGCCAATACAAGAACCGCCGCCAAGGTCGGAATCACGGCTCGGCACAGCTTCTTTAGGCAAGTCGCTGCTCGATGAACTGGTGCGGGACCGGCGTCGTGTGGAGGCCGCGGAGACGCTGGGGATCAACTACAGGATGCTGGTAAAGCCGGTTTGGACAGTGAGCAAGCGGACGTTCGTAGGCAGCGCCCCAACGAGAAAGCTTGCCGCGTTTGGAGGGTAAGGTCTACCGTGGCTTTCCCTAGTTTGACTCCCGAACTGAGTTGAAACGCTCGACGTCGATGAGGCGTGCATACCATGACTGTTGAAAACTATTCGGAATTGCGAACCGTCTACAAACCGCCGGCTCCCCGGGCCACGCAGAAGGTGTTGGACCACCTGGATGTTCACGCCCGGAACTTCATATCCATCTCGCCCCTTTGTATTCTCAGCTCTGCCAACGCCAGCGGACAGGCCGACGCCTCGCCTCGAGGCGACCCGCCCGGGTTCGTGCAGGTGCTGGACGACAAGACGCTGCTGCTTCCCGATCGCCCGGGGAACAACCAGGTGGACTCGCTGCGGAACATCGTGCAAAACCCTGGCGTAGGACTGCTCTTCTTCGTGCCGGGGATGAACGAAACGCTGCGGGTGAAGGGGAAGGCCGAGATCGTAACCGACGCGGAACTTCTGGAGCCGATGAAAGAGAGGCGCCGGGCACCGCTTTCCGGGTTGCGGGTTACCGTGGAGGAGGCGTTCCTGCATTGCGGCAGGGCGCTGATCCGTGCGCGGATTTGGGACCCCGAGATCCAGATCGATCGCTCAGCCTATCCCACCTACGGGCAGGTGCTGGCGGACCAGATCGCGGGCGCGAACGCCAAGGAGATCGACGACTCCGAGGACGAGGCCAACCGGGAACGGCTTTACTAGCCTCGTCCATAGCCCCACCGCCTGCGGTCCACTCCGCGTTAGTAGCACAACACACTACGTCGCAACGCTCGTGATACCGATATCCACGGAACTCCAGGGAGCGTCAGTGCTCGCGGCCGATCCGGTGGCCACGTCTGCCGCACAGATCTGTCGGCGAACCGCGGCGCTCTGCGTTGTTACGGAAGGGTATGTCCGATTAGGGCTCCCCACCCCGACCCGTGCGTTAAGCGGGCGGGGCGTCGCCGGTTGGCCGGCCGCGCAGATGAATGAACCAGTGGGCCAGCCCGACCATCACGCCGCCTCCGATGATGTTGCCCAGGCTTACCGCCGCCAGGTTATGCGCTACCCAAAGTACGTTCATGCGGTCCAGCTGACTGGCGGTTAGTCCCGCCGCGGCCACGGCCTCGGGTTCCGTGGCTATCAGCAGCCCCAGGGGCAGGAAGTACATGTTGGCGACGCTGTGCTCGAACCCGGCCGCAATGAAGGTGGAGACGGGCAAGACTATCCCCAGCAGCTTGTCGGTCACCGTACGCCCGGCCATGGCCAGCCAGATGGCCAGACACACCAGAATGTTGGCCAGGATGCCGCGCACGAAGGCGGTCTCGAACGACAGATTGACCTTGGCGTTAGCGGAGGCCAGCGCAGGTCCCGCGAAGGCCAGGTCCTCCTGTATCCACCACAGACCGTAGTAGACCATCAGTACGACGATGAAAGTCCCGAGCAGATTTTCCCACGTAGACGAGCGCCCAGTTGCGTGCCAGCGAACGCAGGCTTACGCGGCGGCCGAACAGGCCCATCAGCATCAGGTTGTTACCGGTGAACAGCTCCGCCCCGGTAACCACCACCATGAACAGGGCCATCGTAAGTCCCAGACCCATCGGGAGCCGGGTGGGTCCGATGCCGAGCGCCGAACCCGTGCCGATAGTGCCGGCCAGCGCGCCACCCAACCCTATGAAGGCCCCAGCCATCACCGCCAGCGCCAGCGTGGAGACTACCCCGGTCCGGGCCTTTGCTACCCCCGCCTGCTCAATGTGGCGAGCGATCTCTACGGGAGACAGCGCCTCTGCGGCGGCCTTCGTTTGCTGTTTACGGCTCACCCCACACGCTCCTCTCCAGATTTTGAAGGACCGGCTTTTCAGAGGTCGCTCGTTGAGGACCTCACAAAGCATAGAGACTTAGAACAATCCGCTAAGCGCCTCTTGCAGGCTGATGGCGCGGATCGGCGAGCGTTGGTAGTCTTTGACGTTCCTCGTGACGATATGCTGAGCGCCGCACGCGCGCGCCGCGGCAACCTGCATGGCGTCCTCGAAGTCAGGCATCGGGAGCTCGGCGGCGTAACGGATGGCCTCGGCGTCGGTGGTTGCCACCGCCACAAAACGGGTCAGTTCAACGATGAAGTCGCGAGCGTCCATCCCGCCGCGCGATGGAGCCACGAGGTAGTTGAAGTTCGAGACGCTGTGCCAGGCGATAAACGCGCTCTCTCGGCCATGCTCGATCCGGTCCAGGAGTTCCGAGGCTGGACCGGAGTGCGGGCGCCTGTCGAGGGCGACATCAATGAGTATGTCGGTATCCAGAAGTATCATTGGAGATACTTCTTGGCCAGTGCGTCATAACGCGGGTCGTCACGCTCCGCCGCCCGAAATTGACCCCGCCACCGCGAGGCGAAGGACGGCTTATGCTCACCCGTCACCTCCCTGAGAGACTGCTCAATCAGCGACGAAAGCGACACTCCGCGGGAGCGGGCATACCGCTTGGCCATCGGTAGTAGCTCGGCGTCCACGGTGATCGTAAGTTTCTTCTTCATCGTTGCTCGTCGTACCTCTAAGATAAGTATACGTAGATCGTCGTTAGTATACGTGTATATCGGCTGGCGTTCAAAACCGATGATTCTGGAGACTGTCAGGCGGATGCTTCGGGATGCTTGACCCTCGCCCTGACGGTGCAAGATCAGCCCTGTCTACCGCGCCAACCCGAACCTCGTCACGAAAGTCCTTGATTTGTGCAATTTATTGGACTGGGGCAATGATGATCAGACCAAACCGGGTTGTATTAACATTTCAGGTCATTTCGAACAGATTCGTAGCCTGAAAACTTTAATGGCAACCGGAAGCCAGTTTCGTGCCTCCTGCGGAGTAGGTCCCCGCGAAAGCGGGGAGCGGGAATCCAGTGGTCTGTGTCATTTGTATGTTGAAAAAGCCTCGCAAACAGGCCAAATTGCGAGGCGGCGCGAGGGGCGCGTCGGCTGTCATTGGCACGTCATGCTCCGTCGCCACCAGCTTTAAGGGCATCATCGGGGTAATCTCGTGTAGCGAGTTCGGCGACTGCGGCACGGGCCGAGTTCACATTTCGCACCACACCGACTCCAGCGTCACCGACATCGCCGAGTTGCCCGTCGTCTACCGCTTCGCTCCCTGAAAGCCCCCCTCCCCAAGCTCCACAACAGCCTCGTCGGCATCCAATCAATCGTTCCAGTTCCGGGGAGTCCATGGACGTGACGACCAGGCTGAGCCCCGGCGCGAAGGTTCTTGATTTTGTATGGCGCGGCGGAGCGAAGGGGACTGCACTAAGAAGGAGCAGTCCAAGGTCACGGTATTACCCGTCATAACATCTCTCCGCGCGTATCCGCTCGTTAGCGCGTTCGATCCGGAGACGCTCCCGGAGCGGCCCTTTCGGCGGCCAGAGCCTCGTGTAACCACCTAAGGTTGATGGGTCGAAGCTTGCGGCCAAGCTCCGCTCTTTCCAGCGCCTCGTCCGGTGGCACAACCATCCTGCCGGTCGTCTCGTGCCGCGGCTCCCAGGGGTTTAGCGAGACCCTTGCGCGCCAAAGCGACCTGACGAGCGCCACGCCCTCGGACGGGCCTCTGACGCATACCATCTTCACGAAGCCGAGCAGCGTCGCCTCCTCGACCGACGCGCAGGCCTCCTCCAGCACCTCCCTTTCCAGGGTCGCCCGCCAATCCTCGTCCCCCACAGGCCTACCGCCGGGGAATTCCCACGAAACACCCGGCCTCGTCACTAGGACGACCTTCCGTTCAGCAGTGAAGCAGATCGCCGCCGAGCCGTGAGGTCTGCCGTCGGGAACGGGAGGCCCCGGCGGATGCCACGACGAAACGATGTCCCGGCCCCGGTCGTCGCGCCAGTGGACCTCTTCCCCGTCACGCGCTATGTGATTTGGATCAGTCATCTGCTGCACGTCTCCATCCAAAAAGCCCCGCGAACGGCGTCGCTAGCGTCCCGCGGCCGCACGCCGCCGCCCGCCAGCGCTGACCCTGCCCCGGTAGACGTATATCCCCCCGCTCCCGAGATACCTGAGCTCGTTCGACCAGAATCCGTACCAGAACCTTTGGGCGGGGCAGGCTGCTGGATCGGGTATATCTGTACAGAAGCGAACCTGTGGGAGGGTGCATCCCGACATCCTATGGGCCGGGGCCTCCCAGCTCGGGGCAACCCTGCCGTCGACTATATCGACTGTGAGGTTCCGGGGAGATATGGAGTCATTTTGAGCAGAGGCAAGGGCCGTTCAGAATCGTGGGAGCTACGGTCGGCGCCTGGATTGGGTCGACGGACGGACTATGGCCCCGTTATCAGACATGTTGATCCACCAGGATCGGATTGCCGTCCGGGTCCAAAGCCGTAAAGCTGGCCGGCCCTGTGCTGTTCTCATCTGCTTCGCTAACCAGGCGTACGCCTTTCGCCTTGAGCCGCCGCTGCAGCTCGCGCACGTCTGCAAAGGTATCAAGCGTCTGAGCTTCGCCATCCCAACCCGGATTGAAGGTCAATATGTTCTTCTCGAACATCCCCTGGAAGAGACCAATGGTGTGATCGCCGTTTCTGAGGATCAGCCAGTTCTGTGAAGGATCGCCTCCGACAACCTCAAACCCGAACTTCTCGTAGAAAACCCTTGAAGCTTCAATGTCCTGTACGGCCAGGCTAATCGAAAAGGCCCCGAGTTCCATATTCTGCTCCTCCCATATTGTTCGATAGCGTCTCGCAGCTGCCGTCCGCGAGGTTCTTCGCAGCCGGCAGACTTCAACCGGCGCCACTAAAAGCGTTCTCGGTTCCGGTTGCTTTTGGGTCGAGGTGAACTTTGTAATGACCATACCCCACTACTCGCCACCCCATAGCAACCGGAACCTGCCGAGAGTTGCCGTCGCGTGCTTCGTACTACCGGCCAGTCACCAGGACGACGTTCCGTTCGGGAGTGAAGCAGATCCCGGCCGAGCCGCGGGGTTTGCCGTCCGGAGCCGGAAGCCCCGGCGGATGCCACGACGGAACGACGTCCTGGCTCCGGTCGTCGCGCCAGGGAACCTCCTCGCCGTCGAGCGCGGCGTGGTTCGGGACCGTCACCTGCTATGAAACGGGATGGCTGACCCGTACCGTAATAACGTCGGTATCCTGATACTGCTGGTGCTGCACGGATGAGGCGAAGCCCCGCAGCAGCCGCAGCGAAAGCTCTTGCTCTATCGGAGTCTCCGAGTCGTATTGCTGTAGCTGCCGGATTCGGTCCTCCAGGTTCTCTTCGTCGACTCCGCCGATGAACTCCAGGTCCCCCATCGGGCCTTCGCTCGACGCCAGGACGACCAGCTGCCGTTCGTCCTGCTCGTCTTCGTCTTCGTCGTCTTCCAGTTCCAGGTTCAGCAGGGCCAGCGTCAGCAGGGGGTCTCTTCGGCGACCGCGCAGCCTGGGACTATGCCGATCATCGGCGCCCACAGACGGAGTATCGGCGTTCCGCGAAAGGTCAGTACGGCGACCACGATCAGCGTGGCCAGCGCGGTCACGGGCGCCGCCACCGGCTCGGCCTCCGAGGCGTCGTCCAGCAGACCGAAAACAACCGAGGCCAGGGTAATCGAAAGGATCATCATCACCGTTCCGCCCACCGTCGGCGTGACCAGCCGCCTCAGCAGGAACAGCCACCTCGAAATGACCATCTGGATGACTCCTGAAACAAGCACCAGGGTCGCCAGGGTCGCCGGACCGCCGTCCACCACCGCCGTAATGCAGAACGGTATGGAAAAGGCCGCTGTGAACATCGGAAGAACCGCTCCGGCTCCGACCGGTCCCAGCCGCCGCACTTGCAGCAGCGTCGAAATTCCGACCACGATCAGCGAGGCAAAGACCATCCACGTCAGGTAAGAGTCGCCCCTTCCCGACGCTTTGGCCACTATCACTGGCGTCACCAGCAGCGTGGCGGAAGCCAGAAGGCTGAACTGGAACCCGTAACCCAGCGAGGACAGGATCGGCGGGTTCTCGTGCGCCTCGTAGCGCGGATTCCGGGCGGCTGCTGTAGCTATAAAATCGCCTCCCAGACCCGATCCCGCGACGGCCTACGGAGACCGTACTACGAACTCCCGATCCCGTTGCAGCGCCGTCCTGTCCAACTCCCCCAGGAAGTCCCCCTGAGACCCCGCCAGCTCGGGTACCTGGTCCGGCAGCCTGACCCAATACAGCTCGAACTCGATCCGTTTGGACGGGCATCCGCTCGGATGCGACTCGAAGTGACGCCAAATCGAAGGTGTGTCGCCTCTGCATTCAAGGTGAAAGTAGTAACGCCGGTGTAGCTCGGCAAGTCCGTGGGACGACATGTCATAGTCACGCGTGCCCAGGAACCGGCGGACCGCCAAGCCGTCGAGGCCCGTTTCCTCCTGGGCCTCCCTGAGAACCCCGTCATCAGGAGACTCGCCCGGCTCCAACGTACCGGCCGGAACCTGTATTCCAGCATCTAAATCCACGTGCCGGAACACGAGCAGGCGCTGGTCTTTCGTGACATATGCCACGACCTTCTCGACGATTCTCAAGGTCACGACGCGTAGAGGTCCAGAGCTTCTATTAAGACGCGCTTCGGCGGGATCTGAGGACACGTTGCGTTGTGAGGCGCAATAACGCCAGGGTCTTTCGATTCTCCATGAAGATGCGGCTTGGCTGGCAGTGGAACAATGTATCTAGACCCACTCTCGGTCCGCCCCCATGCCTTTGGATTCCGTCGATTTAGGGCCAACTGGCAAAGCATGTTCATCGGTGCGACCATGTTTCGCACTTCAATGCTACGAGGTGATTCACCAGACTCAGTGCTGCTTTGATAGTACGCTGGACCAAATCCCTCACACCGACGGAAGTCACAATGCACGAGATAGTCCCCGAGAAGATAGATCAGTACGCCGACGATCACACCAGCCCGCTCCCGCCCGTACTGGAGGAGCTCAAGGACCATACGTATGCAAACGTTCGGGGCGCCGGGATGATCTCGGACAAGCTGGTGGGCGGCCTGCTCCAAACGCTTATCTTCGCCTTGGGGGCCAGGAACGTCCTGGAACTGGGGATGTTCACCGGCTTCAGCGCCCTGATGATGGCCCACGCCCTTCCCGAAGACGGAACCGTGACCTCGTGCGATATAGACCCCAAAGCCGAGGAGAGGGCTCGCCCGTTCTTCAGCAAGACCCCTCACGGCAAAAAGATAAACGTGCGAATCGGCCCGGCGATGGAAACCCTAAAAGAGTTGATGGGCCCCTATGACCTGGTCTTCATCGACGCCGACAAGGTCAACTACCCCAGCTACTACGAGCGGTGCATGGAGCTGCTGGCGCCCAAAGGGATAGTAGTGGTCGACAACGTGCTCTGGTCGGGACGGGTGCTCGATCCCCAAAGCGAGGACGACAAGGCCATTGACGCCCTTAACAAGAGGGTTATGAGCGACCCGCGTGTGGACAACGTGCTATTGACCGTGCGGGACGGGTTGAACGTTATTCGGAAGAGATAGCCCGGACCGGGCAGTCTCGATTGGTTGCCCTCCCGCGGAATTGCCGTAATCCGTTCCCAGCCACTCAGCGACTCATCCCGACAAGCTGTGAAACCGCCGCACGTTCATTTCAATTCCTGGAAACGTCGCATCACCGTTGGTCGTAGCTAAAATCACCGCCAACGCATCGGAAGTGGTGGAGCGAAGGGGACTCGAACCCCTGACCTCTACAATGCGAATGTAGCGCTCTTCCAGCTGAGCTACCGCCCCAATGGGCGAACGCGTCTACTCGGCTACGACGCTGACCCGCTTTTTGTTGCCGCGCACGTCCTCGAACTTCACCCGTCCGGCGGCAAGCGCGAAAAGCGTGTGGTCCCGCCCCATTCCAACGTTATTTCCAGGATGCACCCGAGTGCCTCGCTGCCTGACGATAATGTTGCCCGACTTTACGAGTTGCCCACCGTAGATCTTTACGCCAAGCATCTTGGGGTTACTGTCCCGTCCGTTTCTGCTCGCCGCCGCGTTTTTCTTTTTTGCCATTAGTACAGCCCTCGCCCTCGGCTAGCTCGACTTTCGACGCGAAGCGGGCCTGGCCGCGGCCGTCGACTTCGACGATGATCTGGACCTCGGGGCCGCCTTTGCCTTGGCCGCGGACTTCGATTCGGCCTTGGCCGCGGCTTTGGTCTTGCGAGCGGCCCCAGCCTTTGTTTTGGAAGCCGCCGTTGCCTTCTTTGGAGCCGGCGGCGGTCCACCCGCTCGAACGTCATCGACCCGCAGCACGGTAAGTTCCTGCCTGTGTCCCTGCATACGCCGGTACCGCTTCTTGGCCTTGAATTTGAATACTTTGATTTTCGGTCCGCGAATCGCGTTCACGACCGTGCATTCAACGCCGGCTCCCTCGATCGTGGGGTTGCCGACAGTACAGTCGTTTCCGTCGTCGACGAGCAGCACCTCGTCAAGCACAACCTTCGACAAAGTGTCGGCTTTCAACCGCTCGACCTCGAACACGTCGCCGGGCGCTACCTTATATTGCTTGCCGCCGGTTCGGACGATAGCGAACATCCAGGGACAACTCCGATAAAACACAGGGATGGGGTCAATGCAAGTGAACTACCCACTATATTAACCCGCGCCGCCGCCAGTCAACGGCAAACGCCGGTTCGATACGTACGAATCGTAGGGGCGATTCGCGAACCGCCCCTACATGATCCGGGCATTAATGCATCGGCTTCATTGCGCGGTCGTGGTTCGACAGAGCCTGTCCTTAGCGAAGTCGAACGGCTCACGGCGCAGCGTTTATCATTTCCCGCGCATGCGGGAACCCACCAATCGCCCCGGCCATCATTGGTGGGGGCGGGTTTGAAACCCGCCCTCTCCCCGCACACGCCAGCCCCTGGATGCCCGATCAAGTCGGGCATGACGAGTAAGCGCCGCTCTTTCCGTCGTATCCGCCTCTTTTTCCGTCACGCCAGTCCTTTTTCGTCATTCCCACGAAAGCGGGAATCCACACCCCCAAGCAACACCCTCGTCAATGCCCTTCCCGCGAAGTATCCACACACACGCAGCAACCCGGAATCCTTGGCCTGATCCGTCATCTCCGCCAAGTCGCTCAACCCGAACGTTGACGCGAATTACTCACGGCGGGAATATACGGAAGCGCCCCTCGGTCCATTCTCGGAATCGACAAACTCGAAAGCACTGCCCGGCGAACCT
The DNA here is from genome assembly GCA_965218195.1 of Chloroflexota bacterium. Classification (GTDB taxonomy): domain Bacteria; phylum Chloroflexota; class UBA11872; order UBA11872; family VXNJ01; genus JAPOVO01. Next base: position 1,338,285 of record OZ244593.1, on the reverse strand, counting down.
TGGCAAATACTGCAAACGCACCGTCCGCGACGGCTCCGCTACACCCGAAAGTTGGCGTCAGCGTGGTCATATTCACCTTGATGCCCACCGACGACGCCATGCAGGAAATGGCCGTGCTGCTAGTCAGACGGACCAAGCCGCCTTACGACGGCACGTGGGCGCTGCCGGGGGGATGGGTGTACGAGGGGAACTCGCTTACAGAGGCCGCGCTTTGGCAGCTCAACGACAAGACCAGTCTTCATCCCGACTTTCTGGAACAGCTCTATACGTTCGGCCTGCCCGACCGCGACCCGCGCGAGCACAGGATCGCCGTCACCTACTACGCGTTGGTCAAGTGGGCCGAACGAGCGGTAGAGCCTGGTCCCGGCACGAGCGCCGCCAATTGGTTCGGCATCAACGATCTGCCGGTCCCGCTGGCGTTCGATAACGAAGAGATAATCGACTACGCGGTGCGAAGGCTCAGAAGCAAAGTCGACTACGCGCACCTGGCTTTCCGGTTTCTCGAACCCGAATTTACGCTGTCCGAGCTTCGTCTCGTTTACGAGTCCGTGCTCGGCAAGAAAGTCGATCCGGCAAACTTCCGGCGCCGCGTGGAGGCTGCCGGCACGGTGGCGCCGTCTGGCAGAAAGCAAGAGTCTGTTCCGCACCGGCCCGCCCGGCTCTACAGGTGCGTGGTGTCGATCGACGATCTGATCGACGCTCCCCGGACCTGATCCCGATTGACCTGTGATTGTGGTAAGCTATAGGGTGAGTAACTTAAAGTCATTTTGACGTTAAGTAGCAAAGGTGCCGGCGCCGTTCTTCGGGCGCAGGCGGGGGTGGTCCAAGTGGTGGCTATGCGAGCCTTCCCGGAAGCAATCTTGGAGCAGGTTAGGCGGCGGGCGGCATGGTAGTAACCGCTCCGACCGTCGAGTCTACGTATCACCTTCTTAAAGACAAGCTCGAGGGGATAGTCCCCGATTTCGAGCTTGCCTACAAAGCCGAGCTCGCGTTCCACATAAACCAACTGAAGGCCGAGCGCGGCGCCGTGATCCTGGGTCACAACTACATGGAGCCTGCCCTCTATCACTCTGTCTGCGACTACACCGGCGACTCGCTTGAGCTCAGCCGGATTGCCGCCACTACGGAAGCGGACCCTATCGTCTTCTGCGGCGTCCGCTTCATGGCCGAAACCGCCAAAATCCTGAATCCTGACCGGACCGTCCTCCTGCCCGCCGAGAGGGCGGGATGCTCACTCGCCGCGTCGATCACCGCGGCGGACGTGCGCGAGCTGAGACGCCGCTATCCGGGCGTCCCCATCGTTGCCTACATAAACACCTACGCCGACGTGAAGGCCGAGATTGACGTGTGCTGCACTTCCAGCAACGCCCGGCAAGTGGTCGAGTCGCTGGATTCGGAAGTCGTCATTTTCCTGCCGGATGAATACCTGGCCCGCAACGTCGCCCGCGAAACCGGCAAGCGCATCGTGTTCCCAAGCGACAAGCCCATTCCCGCCGATCGGGTTTCGGAGAGCGCGTCGGAGGGCCTGGAGTACGAGATCGTGGGCTGGGAAGGCCGCTGCGAGGTCCACGAGAAGTTCACCGTTGAGGATATTCGGGCCGTTCGCGAGCAGTTCCCGGACGTCGTCGTTCTGGCGCACCCGGAATGCAGCCCCGAAGTCGTCGACGCCGCCGACTTCTCCGGCTCGACCTCGGCGATGACGCGGTACGTAACCGAGGCTGAGGCCGACCGCTACCTGCTGCTCACCGAATGCAGCATGGGCGACAACATCGCGGCCGAGGCGCGAGACAAGGAAATGCTGCGGCTATGCTCGGTACGCTGCCCGCACATGAACGAAATCACCCTCGAGCAGGTCCTCGCCTCGCTGCGGGAGAACCGGTATCAAATCCACGTTCCCGAAGACGTGCGATTACGGGCGCGGCGCTCGATCGACAGAATGCTGGAGATTCGCTAACGGGAACGGCGCAGCCGCCTCATACCAAGCCAAACCAGGCTGACGATCACCCCCAGCACTGGCACACTCAGCCAGGCGGCGCGTGAATCGGGCGACAATCCACACCCACCAAAGATCGGCCACGCATCGGCACTGGACTCTAGCTCAGATGCCCGACTCTTCTCGAGCTCCTCAACTTCCTGCACTGCCGCCTCGACACTTGAAGCTTCTTTTTGCCTCGTGTCCATAGAACCAAGGTATATGTGGCCTATGCCCCCTCGTCCCAAGCACAGGCACCCGGCCTTGCCCTAGCACATCAAAGTCTTCTTGCGCACGAGAGAAATGCGTCGTTCGGCTGCAAAAATAGCTGCTCACACCGTCTCTGGAGTAGACAAGGTATCTCTCGCCTTCGGCGAATACACTCTTGCAAGGACCGCCTCCCCCGACGATGAAGGGCGTCTCGTGGGATGGCCCTTTCCACACTGCGCTTACCTTGAATTCATACTCGATTGCGAACCTCGACGGATCGTCCCTGAGTTTCCATAACGGTGCGTTAGCGTCATAGAGCAAGCGCCTGGAGACGACCTCACCGGCGAAGACTCCCATAGACTTAGCCAATGCCTCTGCCGGGGGAGGGGGTGCGAGGCATGAACAAGCATGGACAGCACGCGTATCCAAAAGAAACCAAATACCGGTCAGCAATACGATCACCGCGGCCCTTATGGCGTATCTGACGATAGTCCTCATAGGCCGAATTCTAACGGTGCGGAATGGCTCTCAGGCTAAATCGGAGCCCGCCTCCGGGCGGGTTCGATAGTCAGGCAGGGTTCAAGGCCTTCCCGCAGCCGCCACAGTAGTTCGTGCCAACAGGGCACATTCGGCCGCAGTGGGAGCACGCGACGCTCGGCGGCAATTCGCTCCCGCAGATCGCGCAGTAGCGGGCGTCGGCCTCGCCGCGGTAGCCGCACTCCAGACACAACCGCGTGAACAGATTGACAGGCGGCGGCGCTGGTCGGGGTGGACCGGATTTAGAGTTTGCGCTGTCGCGGGCGGCCTTCAGCGAGGCCACGTTCAGGCGGAGAAACGCGGCAAGATTTGCAAGGTCTTCGTCGGGAACGTGAGTAACCTTGCCGGTTTCCACGTCGCTCAACCACGGACGGTCCCGTTCAATCGACGCCGCAAGCTGGGCTTGAGTTGCCTCCCGCCGCTTGCGCGCCTCAAAGATGGCGCCGCCAAGCGGTCCCCGGTCGATGTCCGCGAACGACCGCTTAGCCAGTTTCCGCCTCGCCACAAATGCCTCCCGTGGCCGCGAATTTGGGGCGCAAACTGTACCACGCGAGTGAAACCAGCGTCCAATTTATTTCGACGTATACCGCAACATTACACGCTGGGATGCCTACAACGGCCGCAAATTAGAGTATTGTGTCGCTACAAAAGTCGCGCCAACGTCATCCCGCGAACGCGGTTGCCGGAACCCTGCCAGAGACAGCCCTACAGGCCCGCCGGGCCGCCCACTGGCGAAGCCGCGCGGTCGTTCAGCGCCACCGCGGCAACCCCAGCGCCCCCCAGCGCGAGAAATCCCACAAACACGAACAGACCCGATAATCCTATTGCTTCGGCGACGGCGCCGGCGGTGGCCGGCCCCGCGAACATGCCTATCGCGTACACAGCCTGAAAAACGCCCATCGCGCTCGCCCGCTCTCTTTCCGGCGCCGACTTGATCGCCAAGCCCATCAATATCGGAAACACAACTCCTTTTCCCAGCCCGCCGACAACCTGAAGCGCATAGACTTGAAATACCGTGCTGACCAGCGGCAACGCGAGAGCCGCCAGGGCCGCGACAACCGATCCCGCGACCACAAGATTGCGCTCGCCAATGCGCGCGGCGGCCGCCGCGGCGATCACGGACGCAACGGCGTACGAGAGGAATCCGAGAGTCGTCAGGATTCCGAGGTCAGTGCTCGACGCCCCCAACCGATCGGCAAGGACGGGAACGAATCCCATCGTCAGAGCGAAAGTCAGATACTGATTGATCGCCGCCAGGCCGGAAACGATCAGCAGCCGCCGGACGGTCATCACTCTTCCGAAACGGCGAAGCGACATCGGGCGATGCGCCGGCATCCGGCGCTCGCCTGCCGAGGCCATCGCAATGATTCCGGCGGCGGCGAAGACGGCCCCCGCCCAGAATGTGGAAGTTACGCCAAACGTGTCGGCCAGCTTTCCGCCGAGCAGGCTGACGAACACCTGGGTCCCCGATGTCAACGCGACCATAAGGGCCGTGGCGCGCGTAGCGTTCTCGGGTTTGAAGAACGCCGCGAAATAGACCGACAGCGGAACGAACGAGGCCGCGCCGATTCCGTGAACGCCCCGCCAGAATACGAGCATCCACGGAGTTGACAGCAAAGCCATCCCGGCATCGCCGATCGCAGTGGCGGCCAGTCCGGCGATGATGAACGGGACCCGCCTGCCCGTGCGGTCGGACAGGTAGCCCACCGGGATCCGCAGCAGGAACTGAACGAATCCGTATGCCGCGACGATAAAACCTATTACGCTCAGCGACGCCCCGATAGACCCGGCGAACACTGCCAGCGTTGGTATGTAGACGTACAGAGACCCCCAGAAACACACAACCCCGAGGACGAATCCGATCCGGCGGCGCGAACCCGGAGCCGCGTATGGCCGGGTATCCGCCGGCCTCGACTCGCTCACCGCAATCAGCCGGGGCGGCGTGTGACTGCTGCCGGAATCGATAGCAAGATCGCGTGCGTCAACCAGTGCGCGCGGCGTATGCGAAGCGCCGCGTGCGAGTCTTTAATTGCGCCGCTTCGAAAGCTCAGTATCCCGCGCGCACGTCGACCACGTTCGCCAGCGGCCGGCCATGCTCAAACCTCTCGAGGTTGTCGAGGAAAATCTGATAATGACGCTCCATAACGTTCGGCGAAGTGCCGGACGAGTGGTACGTAAGTATCACGTTGGGCATGTCCCAGAGCGGCGACTCCGCCGGCAGCGGCTCCGGCTCGGTAACGTCGAGGCCCGCGCCCGCGATTTCGCCCGACTCGAGGGCGGCGATCAGATCGTCCTGATTGACCGTTCCGCCGCGCCCCACGTTGAAGAAATAGGCCGAGGGCTTCATCAGGCGGAATTGATCAATCCCAAACGTGTGGCGGGTGTGGGGCGTTAGCGGCAGCGTGTCCGCCACGAAATCCGCTCGACCGATAATGCTGTCGAGGCCTTCCGGACCGTATACCTCGTCCACGCTTACGGGTTTTGTGGTGACTCGCATCTTGGTTGCCAGGACCGTCATACCAAGCGCCTTGGCCTTGTCGGCCAGCGCGCCTCCAAGATCTCCCAAACCCGCGATCACAAGCACGCTGCCATCGAGCTCAAACGTGTTTATGTCGAATCCAAGCCAATTACGGCGGTCCTGAGCCCGAACGGCCCGCGGCAGGTCGCGGGCAAAGGCGAGCATCATCGCCAGCGCGTGCTCGGAAATCTGCGTGGCGTGAGCGCCGCTCATGTTCGTAACGGTGATTCCCGAACCGGCCAGCTCCGGCGAGGCGACGTTTTCCACGCCCGCCGAGTTGGTCTGAAACCATTTCAGGCGGGCGGCTTTCTCAACCAGGTCCGGACGGAGGACTCCTCCAAACAGGACGTCGGCCTTGTCCACTATCGACTCGAGCTCTTCGTCAGTACCCGCGACGATCACCTCCGCGTCGCCATCGCGCAAGACAGCCTTTATTCGCTCAACAAGCCCGGCGTCCTGCTCAAAACCAACCACCACAGTTCTTAAAGCCACCGAAAACGCCTCCCAGGTAGTCCACGACGAACAAAGAGATTAGTCCCCCCGGCGGAATGCGCAAAGTCCGGTGGACAGCCCCGTCCACGCGATCCAGGCGGCGAGGCGCGAGCGCTGACGCGCCAGAATCAGCCATCCCAGCACTGAGGGCGCGAGCCACACCCAGCCGTACTCGCGAAGGACATCGTGAGCGAATGTGGGCCATTCGGCCAGGAAGGTCAGCCAGCTATCCCGGATAGGCGAGGTCACGGCATCTGTTTCGCCAATCATCGCAAGCGGCTTTCCGATGACGAGATACGCCAGATCGCCGCCGTCGAGCCGCTCGATGTTTTCGGGCCGCTTCACTGGCACAAGGACGATCAGCCCGCGCAGGACGTAGAGCCATGGGGTAAGGCCGAGCACCGCCGCGACTGCGAGACCCCGATTAGCATTCTCGGCCGGGCAATTCCGGCGAAACGTCGGCTTGCCACGTATGCGGCCGTGGCGGGCAGCATGAAGATGCTAATGCCATGGTTCGTGAGTGAAAGGTCCGTTGCAAACGCGATCATCATCAGGCGTGCGGCCGTCGGTCGCTCATCGTAGGCGGCAAGCGCGGCGACGAGGGCGAGCACCATGAGTGTCTGGAGACTGACAAAGTCTGCCTGGGCTGCATGTGCCCAAATGCTGTATCCGGTGGCGAACACGACGGTGGCCAGAAAGGCCGCCGCGCGCGAGCGCGTCAGCGCCCATCCACTATAGAAGAGCGCAACGCCGGCGGCCACCGCGTATGTAGCGTTCAAGACGTTCGTCGCGTGCGCCGGCTCGACAAACCAGCCCACTCGCGTCGCAAGGTAGATGCTGCCCACAAGCAGGGGATAGCCGGGAGGGTATGCAATACCGCCCAGATAGCCAAAGGTCTGAAACTCACCCCAGTCGCCCCCGCCGACTCGTGTGGCGGCGCTCAGCCAATAGAGCGCCCCAAGTGCGCCTGCGATTAGCGCTCCAGGCAGCACCGGGGATTTCGCGGCGTTCAGCAACACGTCACTGGCGCGTGTGTGTCTGGCGATCTTTTACAGGGGCGCCGCGGGCTTGGGGTGTGGTGGACGTGGCGCTATTCGTATACGTCGTACCTTGAGATCCTATATGTAAGCCAATACCTAACTGAGTCCGGCGTCCTGCTCGAAACTGACTACCATATTGCTTACACCCACCGAAAAACTCCTCACAGGAAATCCACGACCAGCAAGAAGATTAGTCTTCCCGGCGAATGCGTAAAACCGAGGGACCGGCGGCTGATTGCAAACCCTGGTCAAGCTGAACCAGGACGCCAGTGAGGACGCGGCAATGATGCTTGCCCTGCCTGATTCGAGCGAAACCGCTTGCGATAACATCGCTCTTTGACGTGTGCGCCGGCCAGGAGGCCGGGTCGATGACAGTTGATCCGTCGGTAGTCCCGGGGCTGCTGTTCCTGCTCGCAGAGTTCGTCGCGCTTGCTGGCGTCGGCTACGTCGTCGTCCGCGCCGCGCTGCGAGAGACTGACGACCGTATCGCGCTGGCGCAAGGCCTCGTCGTCGGGCCGGCGATCTGGGGAGTCGTCGTAAACCTCGTGATGTACGCGGTCCCGGGACGTGCCGGAGCGGTCGCCGGATGGGTGTTCGTACTGGCGCTGGCCGCCGTCCTGATCTGGCGCGCCCCGAAGCCGCTTCGACCGCGACTGCGCGTTGCGGCGGGGTTCGCCCTGGCGGCTGTGGCGCTCTTCTGGCTCGCGCTCGCCAGCCGCCAGATGTTGGGGATACCCAATACGTACATCCGCGTTGGATTGTCCGCATCGATCCGCGAGGGCGGGTTTCCCCCCGAGTTCCCCTGGAATCCGGGCACGCACGCCCCCTACCACTACGGCGTCAATCTGTTGACCGGGTTGCTGGCGCCGCCGTCCGGTCCCGATCTGGCATTCCTCGAGGAGCTGCTGGGCGCTTATGCCTGGATATGCCTCGTCCTGGTCGTGGCCACGGCGATCCTGCGGCGTGCCTCCGGGTCCGCAGTTCTGATAGCCGCCCCGCTCCTGCTAACGATCGGCGCCTGGACCCTTAGGTTCGCCGATCCGGACAGCATCCTGGAGGTTATTGTCCCGGCAGGAGTCCCGGCCGCCGGGCTCCGCGCCGCGCTGATGGATATCTACTGGCCCTCGGTGGAGCTGCCCTACGCTTCGCATCTCGAGGCATTGCCAAACATCTGGAAGCCCACATTCACGCTGTCGTACGCATTAGCGTTCGTGGTGCTCACGCACGCCGCTCGCGCCGGTCGCCGCTCGTGGCTCTCGGTGATGACGCTCGCCGCGCTCGTCGGGTTTCTCGGTCTCACTTCGTCCTCGCTCGCCCCGATAGTGTTACTACTGTGGGCGGGCCTGGAAGCGATTCACCTCATACGGTCCAGACGAGCCGGGTCCATGCAGCGGAGCGACACTATCCGCCCGGCCTCGGGGCTTGCGCTCGCCGCGCTGCTGCTGCTCGCCGGCAGCTTCTCTACTTTTCTCCTGGGCGGCTCCGTGCCATCCGGCATGTCAATCGGGGGCAACGAATACTTCGAGGGCTGGCGGCTGCTCGGCACGCTCGACCGGCTGCCGGGCGGCGTCGGCATATTTGGCCTTGGCCCGCTGGCCGTTGCCGGCATTGCAGCGCTGCTGGCCCGGCGCGACCGCCTGGTGCTGGCGCTGGCGGTGGGCGCCGGCGTACTTCTGCTGGCCATGCTGCTGCTCAATTACGAGCCTAAGCCAAGGGACATCGTTCGTATCGAAGGCCATGCGCGCAACTTCGCGCTGCTTGCGTTGCTGCTCGCGCTCGGCGTCCGCCTCGCCGGCCTGCGGCCCGCGCGCTGGCGCTATGCCGCCGGAGCCGCGGTCATCGCTCTCGTCACCTGGCCGACAGCTATGGCGCCCGTCCGCAACGTGGGCCTAGCGATCGGTAACGGGGTCGAGCTTGCAAATGCCCAGCAGGCTCCCGGTGAGCGGTTCGTACTCGAATCCATCCCATCCGACCGTATCGCGGACTACATTCGCAACAATACGGCGGTTGAAGCGCGCGTGTTCTCCCCCCACCCGGACTCAATGACGTTCGCCACGGGTCGCCCTAACGCGTACGGATTTGCCGGGCTCCTCCACGTTTCCGCAGAGAGAGGTCCCGCATATCGGGATGTCGCCCGCTTTCTCGAGCCGGCGGCCGTCCGGCGGCTGGGCTTCGAATACGTTCACGCGCCCGACGCGTGGGTGGAGGGCTTGCCCGACGAGGCGGCCGCGCGGCTCAATGATCCCAATCTGTTCGAGCTCCTCGTCCGCGACGGCTCCGAAAGCCTCTACCGTGTGCTCCCGGAGTTCTTCACGCTCGACCCGCCGCCCGCGCCGGCTTCTTACGAAGCCTTGCGGCAGGCCGTTCCCGCGTCCGCAACAGTATTTCTAGTTCGACCGGAAGAATTCGACACGAGGCCCTTGAGCCGCACGGCGTGGGCTTTGTCCCATACCCGGCTGCTCGGCGTCATAGAGCCGTGGAGGCTGAATTTACGGACGCCCTGGCCGGCCGAGCCGCTTGGCGACCGTATGCCTGACGTCGTGATCGCGCCGGCGGAGTTCGTCCCCTGGATGTTCCCTCCCGCCCTGCGGCGGCCGGTTTGGTGGAACGACGAGACCGCCGTCTACGCGCTCGACGGGACCGTCGATCCGATCATGCCGCCGCCACCTTGGTCCGAACTGTTTCCGTTCGACGTCCGGCTGTCGGACGTGCGCACGGTGGATGGGGGGCGAATCGCCTTCACCGCGACCTTCGACGACCGCGCGCCTGACCAGTGGTCAGGCCAGGACTGGATAGTGATCGCCACGCAAGCTCCGCCGTGGGGCATCCCAACGCAGCTCCTCCTCGACGGCGCCACTCCGGCGGCCCACCGGTGGTTTTCCGGTCAGATATGGCCCGGTTCGGCAACGACCTCGCGTGCATACGAGCTCGATTTCCTCGCGCCCAGCCTGGCGGTTCGAGACAGCGGCGGCGCGTTGACGGCCGCCCAGGCGTCGGAGGCGGAATCAGGTCCGGGCATATACACGCTGGCCGTACGTCTGCGGCATGAATACAAGCCGAATCAATGGCGGGCCGTCGTCTATATTCCGGTACTGCGGATCGTAGTCTCCGAGACCGGTCAGGTCTCGTATCAGGTCCACGAGGACGTGGGCAGTGTCAAGCCCGATCAGTAGACTCCCGCGGCTTTGCTCGTTACCAAACTGCCTGCGCCGGAACTACGCTCTTTGCCTGATTCGAGCGAGACCGCTTGCGATAACATCGCTCGTTGACGTGCGCGCCGGCTAGGAGGCCGGGTCGATGACAGTTGATCCGTCGGTAGTTACTGGCCTTTCGTATCAGGTTCACAAAGAGGCATGACGGGTAGTACGGTCAGGCGGCTGGCGGAGTGGACCGGCCGGGTGCTGCTGCTGGGCGCGGTTGCGTTCTGGTGGGGGCTGATCTTCGCTCCGCGACTCGTCAGCCTGACGTTTCCGGACCTGCTTTCGCCCGAAGCCATTCCGCCGCATCTGAACCCCGACGTCGAGAGAAACCTTGCCAACGCAGTCTCCGCGACCTTCCTGCTAATCGCGGCGTTGCTGGCGTTTGCGAACACCCTTCGATCCTTCGGCAGGCTTAGAACTCAGGACGTCAGTCGCCGCGGAGCCGTTCCACAGGCTCACGGCTGGATCGCTACAGGAGGCTGGACCGCGCTGGCGGTTACGGCGACATTTCTGGCCTGGGAGGAGATTTTTGAGTTCAAAGGGGCAGCGGGCATGTCCGCCCTGGGGCAGATGGTGCTCGGCACAGCCTACGACGGGCCTCTCTGGCCTGTGCTTGCGAGTCCGCTGATCCTGGCGTTCGTCCTCGCGATGGTGGTCTTCGTCCACAAGGGGCTGCGCGCCAGGGAGGTCCGCGCATTGCTAATTCTCGGTCTCACCGCGTGGGTGCTGGCTGTCGTGCATGAAGTGGGCAACACATTCGTGCTCGCCAAGGCTGGCGTGTTGACACGATTGCTCGAAGAGACACTTGAGTTCGGCGGGACCCTGATAATTGGCCTCAGCGCGGGCATCGCCTTGTGGGGGCCGGGGCCGCTGGCCGGCATATTCGGCGGCCGCGGCCGGTTGACGCCCGCAGTTTGGTTGACAGCCCCCGCCGCCACTATTGCCTGCGTCGTTGTGCTCGGCGCTGTGGCCGCCGATGTTCAGCGAGAGCCGCTCGCCGACGCGCGCGCCCTCACCCACATAGGCTTCTTTCACATAATCGTCTACGATAAACACTCCCTCGTCCAGGAACTGGGTGTGCTCCCCGCGCCTCCCGCCCGCTTCGATCTGCGCATTACGAGTCGCGCCCCTCAGGGCCGTTCGGGCATCCTGATATGGCGTGTTCTGGAACCGGGGAAGGAGGCTCCAGGCTCCGGCCGCATACTTCGCGAGGGACGTAAGGAGATTCCCGTTGGAGACCATCCCAGCTGGGAGAGTATCGATTTCCCGCCTCTTGTCGAAGCCGAAGGCCGCCCCCTGGCCTTGCAACTGATAGCCGATGTTGGACCCAGGGCCCATCTCCGGGTTGGCGCGACCAAGACGAACCGGTACGAGGACGGACGGCTCTGGGTTGACGGCGCACTCACATGGCCAGACCAGAACATCGAGTTCGTAGCCTACGGCGCGCCCGAGCCAACCCGCGGCAAACTCCAGGCGATGTGGCATATCTTTTCATCCGACTGGCGCTGGCCCGTTCTGGCTGTGGACGTGGCGATTGTGATGACGCTGCTTACTTTCATCCCGGCTCTGCTCGTAACCGCCGCCCTGCCGCGCCGCGGCTTGCGCTGGTGAGGCCGGATCGATGACAGTTGATCCGTCCGTACTCCCTGGGTTGCTGTTCCTGCTCGCCGAGTTCGCCGCGCTCGCCGCCGTCGGCTACGTGGTCGTCCGCGCCGCGCTGCGAGAGACCGACCACCGCGTTGCGCTGGCGCAAGGTCTGGTCGTCGGACCGGCGATCTGGGGCGTCGTCGTCAACTTCACGATGTACGCGATCCCGGGACTCGCCGGAGCGGTCGTGGGCTGGATATTCGTGCTGGCGCTGGCCGCCGTCCTCGTCTGGCGCGCCCCGAAACCGGTTCGACCGCGGCTGCGGATGGCGGCGGGTTTCGCCATCGCGGCGCTCGCGGTCTTCTGGATTGCGCTCGCCAGCCGACAAACGTGGATACCTCATATACCAGTTCACCTGGGGCTGTCCGCATCGATCCGCGCAGGCGGATTTCCACCCGAACTGCCCTGGAATCCGGGTACGCCAGCCCCCTACCACTATGGCGTCGACATGTTGAGCGGGTTGCTGGCGCCGCCTATCGGACCCGACCCGGCCTTCGTGATGGAGCTGATGGGCGTCTATGCCTGGATGAGCCTCTTCCTGATCGTGGTCACGGCGCTCCTGCGACGCTCCTCCACATTCGCCGTGCTGGCCATCGCCCCGCTCCTGCTCACGGCTGCCGCATGGGGCCTCTGGAACGGTGAGCCGGCCAGCGTCATGGAGGCGCCTGTCCCGGTCGGACCCCCGGCCGCCGGACTCCGCGCCTCCCTGATGGACATCTACTGGCGGGCAGAGCAGTCGCACTATTTTTCCGTACTGGCCAACGTCTCGAAGCCCGCATTCACCATGTCGTACGCGCTGGTGTTCGTGGTGCTGGTGCACGGCGCTCGCGCCAGGCGCCGGTCGTGGCTCTCGGTGATTACGCTTGCCGCATTGATCGGTTTTCTGGGTCTCGCTTCGTCCACGCTCGCCCCTATAGCGCTCGTTCTGTGGGCGGGACTGGAAGCGGCCTGGCTCATTCAATCCAAACGCGCCGGGTCCGTGCGGCGGAGCGACGTGATTCGGTCGGCCTCAGGACTTGCCCTCGCCGCGCTGCTGCTGCTCGCCGGCAGCTTCTCTACTTTTATCCTGGGCGACTCCGTCACGTCCGGTCTGTCACTTGAGGGCAACGAATACTTCGGGGGCTGGCGGCTGCTAGGCACGCTCGACCGGCTTCCGGGCGGAATCGGCATCCTTGGCCTTGGCCCGCTGGCCGTTGCCGGCGCCGCGGTGCTGCTGGCCCGGCGCGACCGTCTAGTGCAGGCGCTGGCGGCGGGAACCGGCGCGCTGCTGCTTGCCTCCTTGCTGCTGAGCTACGAGCCTTTTCCGTTCGATCTGGTTCGCCTGGAAGGCCATGCGCGCAACTTCGCGCTGTTTGCGTTGCTGCTCGCGCTCGGCTTCCGCCTCACCGGCCTGCGGCCCGCGCCCTGGCGCTATGCCGCGGGCGCCGCGGTCGTCGTCCTGATCGCTTGGCCGACGATCGTTGCGCCCGTCCGCAGCCTCGGCCTGGCGATCGGCAACGGGGTCGAGCTTGCAAATGCTCAGCCAACGCAGCAGCGGCGATATGTGCTCGAACACCGCCCGTCTGACCGGATTCCAACTTACATCCGTAACCACACCGCGGCCGGCGCTCGTGTGTTTTCGCCCCATCCGCATCAAATGACCTACGTCACGGGCCGTCCCAACGCGTCGGGGTTCGCCGGCCTCGTGCACGGCGACCCAAAGGAAGGACCCGCATATCGGGACGTCGTCCGTTTTCTCGAGGCAGCCGCTGTCCGGCGGCTCGGCATTGCCTACATTCACGCGCCCGATGCGTGGGTGGAAAGCTTGCCCGACGAGGCGGCCGCGCGGCTCGACGACCCCCGCCTGTTCGAGCTCCTGGTCCGCGACGAATCCGAGAGCCTCTACCGCGTGCTGCCCGCGTTCCTCACGCTCGACGCGCCGCCCGCGCCCGGGTCGTACGAGGCGCTGCGACAGGCTGTTCCGGCGTCCACAACGGTTTTCCTGTCCGCGATATCCGAGTCGAGGCCTTTGATCCACACCGCACAGCCGCTGTTATCGTCTGGAGCGGTTCGCGCTCGGCGATTAGTCGTCGTCCGCACGGCACGGGCGCTGTCCCATGCCCGGCTGCTCGGCGCCATAGATCCAGAGACGCTGCAATTGCGAACGCCCTGGCAAGCCGAGCCGCTCGATGACCACACGCCCGACCTCGTTATCATGCCGCTGGATTTCGTGCCCTGGATGTTTCCTCCCGCCTCGCGGCAGCCGGTTTGGCGGAACGACGAAACCGCCGTCTACGCGCTCGATGGGGCCGTCGATCCGATCATGCGGCCGCCGCCGGTTGAGCCGTTTCCCTTCAGCGTTCGCGTGTCAGACGTGCGCGCCGCGGACGGCCGGATCGCCTTCACCGCGACCTTCGACGACCGTGCGCCTGACCAGTGGTCGGGGCAGGACTGGATAGTGACCGCCACCGAGACTCCGCCGTGGGATATCCCAACGCAGCTCCTACCCGACGGTACCACTCCGGCCGCCCACCTGTGGTTTTCCGGTCAGATATGGCCTGGTCGGAAAACAACTGCCATCACGTACCAAGTTGACTTCCTCGCTCCCAGCATGGCATTTCGGGACAGCGCGGGCGCGTGGACTCCTGCCCAGGCGTCGGAGGCCGAATCGGGTCCGGGTGTATACACGCTGGCCGTACGTCTGCGGCACGAATACAAGCCGAACCAATGGCGGGCTGTCGCCTACGTTCCCGTGCTGAGGATCGTAGTCTCCGAGACCGGTGAAGTTTCGTATCACGTCTACGAAGAGGCGCTCGGTGCTGCGCCTGCTCGATAGACTCTGGCAGCTTTGTTTCTCCACCCCACTCGCGCCGGAGCGGCGCTCCCGTCCAGCGGCCGCGGGTCACTCGCCCGATAAGGGAATCTCCAGTTCCTGGCCCACGGCCAGGACGTCCGGGTCTGCAATGTCGTTGGCCTCGACGATGTCCTCCACCAGGACTCCGAATCTGTCGGCGATCGTCGAAAGCGCATCGCCCGGCTGCACGGTGTAGATAACCGGAGTTGGGCTGGGAGTGGCCCTCGGCCGCCGCGTCGGTGTTGGAGTTGGCTCCGCGGTGGGAGTGACTCCAACCTTCTCCAGCGCCTTTTGGAGGTTGTCCTCCGCCTCTGCCGTAATAGTCGAGGGTACGCCAAACGTTGCAACCTCCACGTCACGCGGGCGCAGCAGGAAGTACCAGAGCAGGAACACGAGCAGCGCCACCACGAGGAGCCCAACGAAGAACTCGCTCCCGCTGGCGGACCTTCTGTCTCGGTCAAACAAAGCTCTGAGCTAGGTCCGGACAGCGGCCGAAGAGCGATGCGAAGGACGAGAGCGCGACCGCGGCGGTCACGCGGCTCCGCGCTGCTTCAAATAGAAATCCATTTCATCGAACGCGCGATCGATTTCATCGACCGTGTTGAAGTAGTGTGTCGAGACCCGGATCTCGCCGGCGAAATTCTGTGAGACCCACGTGTTTCGCTCCTCGGCCAGATATTTCGTCAGGGTGAGTCCATCCACTCCCGGCACTTCGAACGAAACCAGACCGCAGCCGTTCTCCCAGCAGGCGGGGCTGGAGACGCGCCAGCCTCGTTCCCTCGCTCGATCCCTGGCGACGGCGGCAAGCGCGGCCATTCGCGATTGAATCGAGTCGAATCCCAAGCCTTCGATCCAGTCGATCGCCGCGTCGAAAGCGCCGAACGTGGCGCGGTCCCGCGTTCCATATTCAAACCGCCGCGCGGCCGGTCTCAGCGTGGGGCCTCCGGCCCTGTCCCAGTCGAATGGAGTCTCGGTGCTCCCGACGCCCACGTGCCGCTGCGTAAGCAGCGGGAGACGCTCGTTCTTTGCATAGAAAATCCCGGTGCCCTTTGGGCCGCACAGCCACTTGTGGCCGTTTCCGGCGTAAAAATCCACTCCGAGATCGCCGAGGTCAACCGGAAACTGCCCCAGCGACTGTGCGCCGTCCAGCAGCACCAGAATCCCCACGTCCGCCGCCAGCTCGCAAATCCGCTTGGCCGGGACTCTGCGGCCCTGGTGGCGATCGACGTGACTCAGCGCGATCAGCCGGGTGCGAGGCGTAATCCCATCACGGATGTTTGCCAGCGTTTCATCCGGGTCGACGCTGATCTCGAACCAGTTGAGTGAAATCCTTCCGAGGTTGCGCTGATACGTCCATGGAAAGTTCATGGCGGGATGCTCGTTTAGCGACAGCAGCACCTCGTCGCCAACGTTGAAGTGGAGCGACGCCGCCACCCAGTTCACCGCCTCAGTCGCGTTTTCCGCAAAACCGATTGTGGAGGACTCGACCCCCAGGAACTGGGCGACTCGTTCTCGCGCGGTTTCGATATACGCGCGTGAACTCTCGATCGAAGCCTGTCCCATGGTCTCGCAATAGATCGTCAACTCGACGAGCCTGTCCAGAACCGGTCGGGGGGCGAGGCCTTCGGTGCCTGTATTCAGATATACCATGTCGTCGACGTTCGCGAAGTTGCGCCGAACTTCCTCTACGTCGATAGAGTCGAGACTCGGCGTCACGGCTCGATCCATCGCAATTGTGCTCCTTGGCCCGACTTCGGGTGCGGGAATTATATCTGCGAGATCTACACCTTCGAGGCTTTTTTATAAACCCAAGGGCGGTCCGCGCGGGGATCTACGAGCCGCTTACGGGCATTCCTCGGGCTAATACAAGCGCCGCGGAAGGGATCAATCCCGCCTCGGCGGCGATGGCGCCGGTATTCATGGTCGTCACATCTCCCGGTCGTGCGCCCCAGCCGGTCTCGATCTTCCAGCGCTGAAACGCCTGATTCTCCGCTCGCAAGATGGCTACGTGCGGATACTCCGCGAACGCGACGGGCATCCCAAAAATGCGGCGCCAGTTTGCTTCTCCAAGAAAACGGGCCTTGATGAGCGCATCGCGGTCCAATATGTCGAGATCCGGTTCTCCAGCGGCCAGGATTCCGTGATTCGCCCGAAGCCAGTCGTCATGTCCCGCTTCGGAAAGCAATTTGAAGATTGGGGCCGTCACCACGACCGCCTGCTCGGGCGACCATTGCAAGACAGCGGCGTTGACGGCCTGGGAGACCAGACCGTTCAGGAGAAAACGCCCCGAAATGGCCGGGCCTAGCGCGGTTGCGCCGCCGAGAGCCGAATAACCGCTCCACAGCGGAATACCCGAGGCGTCCGTTATCCAGTATCCGCGCCCGTCATCGACCGGGAAGAACCGCCCATAATCCGACGTCCATGAACTTTCGGTAGAGTCAACTTCGGCCCGAAGCGCCGTGACGCTATGAATCCCGTTGGGAACGTGTACCGCCGGCGTGACGGAGTCGTGCATGACGTCGATCAGTCCGGCCGCATCGGCGCGGTCATCAACCAGCACCACCGCATGAGGCCAGTCGCCCGGAACTACCAGAGAAACAGAGCCGCCATCCGGCGCGGCGGCGTCGACGTCCATGGCTATCCAGCCGTTTCCCGAGCGCTGCGTATACGAAACGCTGACCCCGGATTGCTGATTTCGGACGCTCGCGTGCCCGGAAAGTGAACCCAGCCTGCCGGCGATTTCGTAAGTCTGGCCGGTCGTTCGGATTCCAAAAAGCCCACGCACGACAGCCATTCCCAGCGTTCCGGCCGCCCCGCCGAACTCGGAACTCCCCTGGCCAGTGCCCGTAGGCAGATGAAACCACTCCGGAACTGCGCCCGACGCGCTCCAGTGCCTGGCCGCCTCCACCAGGTGAGCGAAGGCCATCCCGGATGCGCCGCGTTCGAATTCACCCAGAATCTGCACTCCGGCCCACCAGTCCCAAACTCCGCCATTCTGATAGCTGGACGGTCGCATATTGGGATGATTGAACGTGCCGGCCGGATAAGGCGGCCAAAGACTCAATCCCGCGCGCCGCGTTCCAGCCAGATGGGCCGCTTCCTCCAGCCTGTCCAGAATCGAACGCGCCTGGGCTTCTTCGGCAAGGCCGGTCTGCACCGCCACCGCGTTGCCAAATGAGACGATGGCGCTTTCGTCAAACCCGTGGTCGAGAGGCGACAGGTGCTTGTGTATCAGGTAGCGCCCAAGCGAGTAGCTCCACAGATGCTCGTTGGTCGAAATCCGAATCTCGGCCCGGACCGACGAATATTGCGAAGCGGTCTCTTCGTCTCCGGCGGCCGTGTTCATCTCGGCGAGTTGACCGAGAGCCCGGAAAGTAAGCGCCTGATCGAAAATCGAAGCGGTCACGGCGTCGCCGGGCAAGAGGTCGGTGGGGAACGGCCCGCCCTCCAGCTTTACGTCTCCCCAGTCCGACGTATGAGCTCGAAATATCAGCCCGGTCTCACGGTCGCGCCGGGACCTCAGCACGTATTCCACCGAATCGTTGAGGCGCTTCAGAACCGTCTTCTGCCCGATGCTGGTCGCAAGCCAGTCGACGCCGCCGCCCATCCGGAAATGCTGATAGGCGATTTCGATTACGCTGGTCTCTTCATCGGATACCGCCGTCGCCTTGTCCAATTCACCGGCGGGCGAGACCGTGGCCGCAACCGCGCCGCGCGTCGCCTGGTTCCGGTCAAAGATCTCCTGGGTCCATAGGAACTCTTCAACCGGCGTCCGCTGAAACGCGGGATCGAACGCATAACCTATGAATTCGGAAATGGTCGCCAAATCGCGCGCGAACACCTGCGGATACAACCGGCCCGCGTTTATCCCGTAGACCCGGCCGAGCCGCCCTTTGAATTCATTCACGTTGAACGAAAGGACGTGGCTGATTCTGTCCGCCATCGCCTGTATTTCCGGGTAAGACGCCACGGACCAAGTAAACGGCTGAGCGGTGGACGCAATCGAGGCGTCGTCGGGTGGCTCGGCGGCGCGGGCGATCCCGGATACGAACAAGCCGGAAAGAAGACTCGCGCCTGCCGCAATTAGCGATCTGCGCGACAGGCTGCCGGCCAGCCCGGGAACTTTACTCAATTATGTAGGCAAACAAGTTCACTGATGAATTGTATTGGCAGCCGCCCACGGGGGAAACCCCTATACCGGTCCGATATATGCGAGATACACTCGTTCGCTTACCGACCGTGAGGCGCGGCCAGTCTTCGCGCCCGATCCAGGCAAGAGGAGACCACGTGGATGACGATTGATGGGGCGGTAGTCCCGGGGCTGCTGTTCCTGTTCGCGGAGCTCGTCGCGCTCGCCGGCGTCGGCTACGTCATTGTGCGCGCGGCGCTGCGGGAGACGGACGACCGGGTTGCGCTGGCGCAGGGTCTCGTCGTCGGACCGGCGATCTGGGGCGTCGTCGTAAACCTCGTGATGTACGCGATCCCGGGGATGCCGGGAGCGGTCGCGGGCTGGGTATTCGTGCTGGCGCTGGCGGCCGTCCTGATATGGCGCGCCCCGAAACCGGTCCGACCGCGGCTGCGCACTGCGGCGGGGTTCGCCCTCATCGCTCTGGCGCTCTTCTGGGTCGTGCTCGCCAGCCGGCAGACATGGATACGGGATACAGTAATTCACTTGGGGCTGTCCGCATCGATACGGGCAGGCGGGTTTCCACCCGAGCTGCCTTGGAATCCGGGCACGCACGCCCCCTACCACTACGGCGTTGATCTGTTAGTCGGGGTGCTGGCACCACCGATCGGCCCCGACTTGCCCTTCGTGACGGAGCTGATGGGCGCCTATGCCTGGATGAGCCTCTCCCTGGTAGTGGCCACGGCGCTCCTGCGGCGCGCCTCTGCATTCGTCGTGCTGGCCGTCGCCCCGCTCATGCTCACGGCCGCCGCATGGAGCCTCTGGAACGGTGAGCCGGCCAGCGTCGTGGAGGCCACCGTACCGACGGGCATCCCGTCCGTCGGACTTCGCGCCTCCCTGATGGACATCTACTGGCGGGCAGAGCAGTCGCACTATTTTTCCGTACTGGCCAACGTCTCTAGGCCCGCGTTCACGCTGCCGTACGCGCTGACGTTCGTGGTGCTCGCGCGCGCCGCTTGTGCCGGGCGCCGGTCGTGGCCCGCGACGTTGACGCTCGCCGCCCTGATCGGGTTTATGGGTATTGCTTCGTCCACGCTCGCCCCGATAGCGCTCGTTCTGTGGGCCGGGTTGGAAGCGGTCTGGCTCATTGAATCCAGACGCGCCGGGTCCGTGCAGCGGAGCGACGTGATCCGGTCGGTCTCGGGGCTTACGCTCGCCGCGATGCTGCTGCTCGCCGGGAGCTTCTCTAGTTTTATCCTGGGCGGCTCGGTGACTTCCGGCCTGTCGCTCGGGACCAACGAGCGGTTCGGGGGCTGGCGGCTGCTCGGCGCGCTCGACCGGCTTCCGGGAGGCGTGGGACTCCTTGGCCTTGGCCCGCTGGCGGTTGTCGGCGCTGCCGTGCTGCTGGCCCGGCGCGACCGCCTGGTGCAGGCGCTGGCGGCGGGAACCGGCATTTTGCTACTCGCCTCGCTGCTGCTGAATTACGAGCCTTTTCCGTTCGATCTGGTTCGCCTGGAAGGCCATGCGCGCAACTTCGCGCTGTTTGCACTGCTGCTCGCGCTCGGCTCCCGTCTCGCCGGCCTGCGGTCCGTGCGCTGGCGCTATGCCACGGGCGCCGCGATCGTGGCTCTGGTCACCTGGCCAACGATCATTGCGCCTGTCCGTAACCTCGGTCTGGTGATCGGAAATGGGATCGACCTGGCAAATGCCCAGCAAACACCTGGTAAGCGATATGTGCTCGAACACCTCCCGTCTGACCGTGTTGCGGCTTACATTCGCAACAACACGGCGGTAGACGCGCGCGTGTTCTCTCCCCACCCGAACTCAATGACGTTCGCCACCGGCCGCCCCAACGCGTCGGGGTTCGCCGGTCTCGTGCACCTCCAGTCGAAGGAAGGACCCGCATATCGGGACGTCGTCCGTTTTCTCGAGGCAGCCGCTGTCCGGCGGCTCGGCATTGCCTACATTCACGCGCCCGATGCGTGGGTCGAGGGACTGCCCGACGAGGCGGCCGCGCGGCTCAACGATTCTCGCCTGTTCGAGCTCCTGGTCCGCGACGAATCCGAGAGCCTCTACCGCGTGCTGCCCGCGTTTCTCACGCTCGACGCGCCGCCCGCGCCCGGGTCGTACGAGGCGCTGCGACAGGCTGTTCCGGCATCCACAACGGTTTTCCTGTCCGCGATATCCGATTCAAGCCCTTTGGCCCACACCGCACAGCCGTTGTTATCGTCTGGAGCGGTTCGCGCCCGGCGATTAGTCGTGGTCCGCACAGCACGGGCGCTGTCCCATGCCCGGCTGCTCGGCGCCATAGATCCAGAGACGTTGCAGTTGCGGACGCCCTGGCGAGCCGAGCCGCTTGATGACCACGTGCCCGACCTTGTTATCGTGCCGCTGGATTTCACGCCCTGGATGTTCCCTCCCGCCTCGCGGCAGCCGATCTGGTGGAACGACGAGACCGCCGTCTATACGCTTGATGGGGCCGTCGATCCAATCATGCCCTCACCATCTTGGACAGAGCCGCTGCCGTTTACCGTCTGGGTGTCGGACGTAAGCGAGGCGGATGGGCGAATCGCCTTCACTGCTACCTTCGACGACCGCGCGCCGGATCAGTGGTCAGGCCAGGACTGGATAGTGACCGCCACCGAGACTCCGCCGTGGGACATCCCAACGCAACTCCTACCCGACGGTACCACTCCGGCCGCCCACCTGTGGTTTTCCGGTCAGACATGGCCTGGTCGGAAAACAACTGCCATCACGTACCAGGTTGACTTCCTCGCTCCCAGCATGGCATTTCGGGACAGCGCGGGCGCGTGGACTCCTGCCGGGGCGTCGGAGTCGGAGTCAGGCCCGGGCGCATATGTGCTGGCGGTACGTCTGCGGCATGAATATAAGCCGAACCAGTGGCGTGCTGTCGCCTACATTCCCGTGCTCAAGATCACAGTCTCCGAGACCGGCGAGGTCTCGTATCAAGTCCACGAAGAGGCGGGCGGTGAGCCAGGTCAGTAGATTCCGCAGCTTTGCTCGTGCCCACACTGCCGGCGAGGCGCTGACGCCAGCCTCGCCTGATTCGATGGAAAGCGCTTGCGATAACGTCGCTCGGTTACGTGTCGCCGGCCAGGAGGCCGGGTCGATGACAGTTGATCCGTCGGTAGTCACTGGCCTTTCGTATCAGGTTCACAAAGAGGCATGACAGCTAGTCCGGGCTGGCGGCTGGGGGAATGGACCGGCCGGGTGCTGCTGCTGGGTGCGGTGGCATTCTGGTGGGGCGGAGTTGTCGCTCCACAGCTCATCAGTTTGGGGCTTCCTGGGCTGCTTCCGTGGAGCGACGTTCCGCCCCAGCTCAATCCCGACGCCGAGGAGTCCGTTGCAAATACGGTCTCCGCCGCGTCTCTGCTGATCGTCGCGCTGCTGGCGTTTGGGAACGCCCTGCGATCCTTCGGCAGGCTCAGGACTCAGGACGTCAGCCGCCGCCGGGACCTTCGACTCTTCGACAGGCTTGGAGAGCAGGACTGGATAGCCGTTGGCGGCTGGGCCTTGCTGGCGGTGACGGCGGCTTTGCTGGCTTGGGAGGAGAAAGTCGACTTTAGAGGCTGGCTCGTGCCCGCCGCCGGGCGGCGGCTGTTGGGCGAGCTGTGGTCTCATACTGCAGGCATAGATGGCACACTGCTGATGAGTCCCCTGATCGTGGCGTTCGCTGTCGCGATGTGGTTCTTGATCCGTAAGGGGCTGTCAGCCTGGGCCGTCCGTGCGCTGCTGATCCTGGGCTTCACAGCCTGGCTGCTCGCCATTATCTACGACAAGGGTGGTTATCGGATCGCGTTCCTGGAATGGTACACGTTGGGCGTTTTACTCGAAGAGACGCTGGAGTTCTCCGGGACGTTGCTGATTGGCCTCGGCGCGGGCATCGCCCTTGGGAGCGAGGCGGTTTCACGACCGCTATCCGGCGCGTTGCGGGGACGCCGCCTGTTTCTACTACTGGTCGGGTCGATGGCTGTCGTTGCCGTGTTTGCCGGCTTTGTGGTCTTTGTGGCCGCGTTAACGTTCCGTGAGCCACTCGTCGATACGCGCGGCCGAGTCGTCTTTAACGTGAGCCTCTACGATAACCAGGTCGAAGAACATTCCCTCGTCCAGGAACTGGGCGTACTGGCCGCGCCGGTGGCGCGCCTTGAGCTGCGGGTCACGAATCGCGACCCACAGGGCCGTCCGGGCATCCTGCTATGGCGTGTGATGGAAGCGGGGGAAAGAGGCTCGGGTCCGATACTTCGGGAGGGGCGCGTGGAGGTTGCGGCGGGGGAGCATCCGCGCTGGGAGAATATCGATTTCCCGCCGCTGGTGGAAGCCCTGAGTTCATCGAAGGGCCGCCCCCTGGCTGTGCAGCTGGTGGCCGAGGTCGAACGGGGCGCCCACCTGCGGATCGGCGGGACGAAGACTAACCGCCTCGAGCATCTACAATTCTGGATTCAAGGGATGAAGACATGGCCGGACCAGAAGCTGGAGTTAGTGGCCTATGGCCCAAGCGAGCTGACGCTGAGCAAGTTTCAGGGGATCTGGCGCACCTTTAGTTGGACCTGGGTAGTGCTGGCATGCGCGTCTATCGCCGGGCTGTCGATCATTACGTTCATCCCTGCTCTGTTAGTAACCGCCGCCCTGCCGCGGCGCGGCTTGCGGTAATGAGGCCGGCGCGATGACAGTTAATGGGGCGGTAGTTCCGGGGCTGCTGTTCCTGCTCGCCGAGTTCGTCACGCTCGCCGGCGTTGGCTACGTCATCGTGCGCGCCGCGCTGCGAGAGACTGACGACCGCGTCGCGCTGGCGCAGAGTCTCGTGGTCGGACCGGCGATCTGGGGCGTCGTCGTAAATCTCGTGATGTACGCGCTTCCGGGGATGGCGGGGGCGGTCGCGGGCTGGATATTCGTGCTGGCGCTGGCCGCAGTCCTGACTTGGCGCGCCCCACAATCGATTCGCCCGCGGCTGCGCGCGGCGGCGGGGTTCGCACTCGCGGCGCTGGCGCTCTTCTGGGCCGCGCTCGCCAGCCGTCAGATGATGGGGATCATCGATCCATACGTGCACATTGGACTGGCCGCATCGATCCGGGAGGGACTGTTTCCGCCCCAGCTACCTCACAATCCTGGGCTGCCGGCTCCCTATCACTATGGCTTCTATTTGTTGAATGGCCTGTTGTCGCCTCCGTTCGGCCCCAACCTGGCGTTCACCGAGGAGCTGCTAGGCGCATACGCCTGGGTGAGCCTCTTCCTGGTCGTGATGACCGCTATCCTGCGGCGCGCCTCCCGTTTCGCCTTGCTGATCACCGCTCCGATCCTTCTAACGGCCGGCGTATGGACCTCTACCAGTTGGCATAGCGGCATCCTGGAGGTTCCGGTCCCGATCGGTATTCCGGCCGCCGGGCTACGCGCCTCTCTGATGGAAATCTGGTGGCCATCTGTGGAGTTCCCCTACGCTTCACGGTTTTTCGCGCTGTCAAATATCTGGAAGCCCACGTTCCCGCTGGCGTATGCGCTGGCGTACATCGTGCTTGCGCGCGCTGCAAGCGCCCGTCGACGGTCGTGGCTTTCGGTGATTACGCTCGCCGCGCTGGTCGGGTTTCTAGGTCTCACCTCGATCTCGCTCACCCCAATTGTGTTCCTTTTGTGGGCAAGCCTCGAAGCGATTCATGCAATAGAGGCTAGGCGGATAGGTCATTCGATGCGGAGCCCCCTGGTCCGCGCGGCCTCCGGTCTAATGCTCGCTGCGACATTACTGCTCATCGTGGGCTTTTCTTCCACCGTCCTCGGTGGCTCCGAGAGGTCTGCCCTCTCACTTGGCGGTAGCGAATACGTCGAGGGCCGACCAATGTTCGGCGCGCTCGACCGGCTGCCGGGCGGGGTCGGCATACTGGAGCTTGGCCCGCTGGCCATTATCGGCGCTGCGTTGCTGCTGGCCCGGCGCGACCGCCTCGTGCTGGCGCTGGCGGCGGGGGCCGGCCTGCTGCTGCTCGCCACGCTGGTGCTCGCATACGAGCCTAGACCATACGACCAGGTCCGGCTCGAGCGCCATGCGCGCAACTTCGCGCTGTTTGCGTTTCTCATTGCGCTTGGCGTCCGCCTGGCCGCACAGAAGTCCACGCGCTGGCGCTACGCCATTGGTTCGGCGCTGGTGGGCCTGATCGTCTGGCCGACGATCGTCGCGCCCGCGCGCAACCTCAGCCTGGCGATCGCCAGCGGGATTGACCTCGCCAACGCCCGGCGAACGCACACGGCGTCCCCAGCGGCTTTTCACTCACGATTCGTTCTCGATCACCTACCCTCTGACCGTGTCACCGCGTACATTCGCGACAACACCCCGGTCGACACGCGCGTCTTCTCCTCTTACCCCCACCAAATGACCTACGCCACGGGCCGTCCCAACGCGTCGGGATTCGCCGGGCTCGTCCACTTTCTGTATCTGAGAGGGCCTGCGTATCTGGACGTCCACGACTATCTCGAGCCAGCCGCCGTCCGCCGGCTCAGCTTTGAATACATTCATGCGCCCGATTCGTGGGTGGAAAGCTTGCCCGACGAGGCGGCCGAGCGGCTCAACGATCCTCGCCTGTTCGAGCTTCTCGTCCGCGATGAGTCCGAGCGTCTCTACCGGGTGTTGCCGGCGTTTCTGAGCCTCGACGCGCCGCCCGCTCCCGCCTCGTACGAGGCCCTGAGGCAGGCCGTTCCCGCGTCCACCACGGTATTTCTGCCCAGGATATTTAAATCGAGTCACGTCACCCTCACCGCGCGGGCGCTGTCCCATGCCCGGCTGCTCGGCGTCATAGACCGAGAGTCGATAGATCTGCAGACAGCCTGGCGGGTTGAGCCCCTCGGCGACTACATGCCCGATCTGGTTATCGCGCCTGTGCAATTCGTGCCCTGGATGCTTCCCGCCGCCTCACGCCAGCCTATCTGGTGGAACGATGAGACCGCCGTCTATGCGCTCGATGGGGCCGTCGATCCAATCATGCCCTCACCATCTTGGACAGAGCCGCTGCCGTTTACCGTCCGGGTGTCGGACGTAAGCGAGGCGGATGGGCGAATCGCCTTCACCGCGACCTTCGACGACCGTGCGCCGGATCAGTGGTCGGGGCAGGACTGGATAGTGATCGCCACCGAAGCTATGCCGTGGGATATCCCAACGCAGCTCCTACCCGACGGTACCACTCCGGCCGCCCACCTGTGGTTTTCCGGTCAGACATGGCCTGGTCGGAAAACAACTGCCATCACGTACCAGGTTGACTTCCTCGCTCCCAGCATGGCATTTCGGGACAGCGCGGGCGCGTGGACTCCTGCCGGGGCGTCGGAGTCGGAGTCAGGCCCGGGCGCATATGTGCTGGCGGTACGTCTGCGGCATGAATATAAGCCGAACCAGTGGCGTGCTGTCGCCTACATTCCCGTGCTCAAGATCACAGTCTCCGAGACCGGCGAGGTCTCGTATCAAGTCCACGAAGAGGCGGGCGGTGAGCCAGGTCAGTAGATTCCGCCGAACAACCCGCCTAGACAACCACCAGCGGGAAATCGCCCCGGGGCGCGATCCGGCCAATTTCGGTTCTGACAGCGACGTTTCTAGCCTTCAGCGCCGACTGCAAATCAGGAACCCTCTCCTCTGGCACCGCGATAACAAGACCGCCGGAGGTTTGCGCATCCGCCAGCGCCAGCTTGCCGGCGTTGGCAAAGTCGCGGGGCCAGTCGATTGAACCGCGTAGCGCCTCGAGGTTTCTCTCGGTGCCGCCCGGCACAAAGCCTTGATCGATATAACCCGCCACTCCCGGCAGAAAGGGAACACTTCCATAGTCGATCTCAACCGTAACGCCCGACGCGTCGGCGATATTCAGCAAATGACCTAGCAAGCCGAAACCGGTCACGTCCGTGCAGGCATCGACGCCCACTTCAACCATCGCCTCCGCGGCCGCCCTGTTCAACGCCGCCATCTGCTCCACGGCGAAATCGACGTGATCGGATAGAGCCGCCCCTCGCTTTATCGCCGTGCCGATGATGCCGGTCCCCAGCGGCTTGGTAAGTACGAGGCGGTCGCCCGGTGTTGCGCCCGCGTTCGTAATCACCCGGTCCGGGTGTATGGAGCCTGTAACCGAGAGACCGTATTTCGGTTCGGGGTCGTCTATCGTGTGCCCGCCCAGAATTACTACGCCCGCCTCTTCGGCCTTTTCTCTTCCGCCTCGCAGAATCTCCGACAGAATCTCCGTGGGCAAGTCATCCTTGGGGAAGCAGACGATGTTTAGAGCGGCGAACGGCGCGCCGCCCACGGCGTAAACATCGCTCAGGGCGTTGGCGGCGGCGATGCGTCCGAAGTCGTAAGGATCGTCGACTATCGGCGTAAAAAAGTCCGCCGTGAACACAAGCGCCTTATCATCTGAGAGACGGTAGACAGCCGCGTCATCCGCCGCGTCGGCGCCGAGGATTATCCTGGGATCGTCGACAACGGGAAACGAGCGCAAAACTTGCGCTAGCTGGCTTCTACTGAGCTTGCAGCCTCACCCAGCCCCGTGAGAGTACTGAGTGAGCCGCGGAGCAGTCTTCGAATCGGACATCGGGACCGGCATCTTTCATAAAACGGCGATACTCAGGATAAATCACAAACCGGAAAACCGTAACTTCGTCGGCTTGAATACGAGAACGCTTGACGGCCGGCGGTCCGGCTTCGCCTCGGCTCCGGGCAAAAGGCCCCGGCATGTCTATTAGACAAATCACCCGCTACTTGCGGAAAAGGCGGTTCGCAAAGCCGTTCCAGCTTGCAATCTGTGCGGCGGCGCTGACGCTACTGCTCAATGCGGCGGCCGACTCAAGCCCGGTCCGGGGCCCGGTCGCGCTCAACCTGTACGACTCGACAACCGCTCCCTCGTTCGCGCTCGACGAGCGGTTTTTCACCGAAACCGGCGACGGTTCCGGCCGCGGGTTCTCGATGACCAACTATTCGGATGGCCCTCAGTTTCTAACCGCGTTTGACAGATTTGGCGGAGAAGGCGTACTTGGATTTCCGGTGTCGCGACCATTTGCCGGGGACGACGGTCTCTTCTATCAAATCACCCAGCGCGCGCTTCTCCAGTGGTTCCCCGCGGATAACACTGTACGTCTCGCCAACCTCTACGAGATCATGGAGGAAGCCGGCCTGGACGACTTTCTGCTTAGCCAGTCCATTCCCCGATCGCTTGCGGATGGCGCGGCGAGTCCCGAAGAGGCGAAAGCGGTCCGCCTTTCGTGGATGACCCAACAAGCCATCAAAACCGCCTTTCTGCAAAATCCACTGGTCCCCGGCGACGAGTCGACCAGCATCGAGCTATATGGCCTCCCCATGTCGCGGCCGCAGGCGTTCGGCCCGTTCATCGCCCAGCGATTCCAGAGGATTGCGTTTCGATACTGGGTGGAGGCTGTCCCCGGCGGCGAGCCGGGCGGCGAGGTCGCGCCAGTTAACGGCGGCGAGATACTGAGGCAGCAGCTATACGCGGGAACCGAGATAGCAAGACCGCATTTGGTCGGGGAGATCGATATCGTCGGCGTAGACGGCTCAATCGCGCCGGCCCACACCGTCGACGCGGCTCTGCCAGACGGCTACAACATCGACGAGGTCGAAATCCTGCGAGCCGTCAAGGTGCTGGAACCGTTGAGCGTGGCGAGAGAGGGACTCGAAGCGGCGCGCGTTTTGCAGACCAGAATCGCGTTCAAGGACATGCAAATCTGGGTTCTCGGCTCATTCTCCAGCTCAAACAAAATCTATCTGTCCAATCGGTTAAGCAACCAGGACGTTCGGATTCTGGGAACAGTCCTTCTCCACGAATTAGTCCACTTGGCGGACTGGCGCGCCGACAGAATCGGGCAAGACTACGATTCGTGCATGCAGGCCGAGGTTCGGGCCGTAACGGCGGAGGCCACGGTGTGGAGCAGTCTGGTCGGACCTGACGGGAAGCGTCCGGCCCTGACTCGCATCGAGCGGCTTGAAAACATTCGCCTCGACCTCCTGCAGGGCGAAGGGGGCACGATCTCCGCTCACGTCGAAGACTTGTACGAGGAGCAGTGCGCACCTTAGACGCGGTTGGCTGTCCTATTCGCAGCCTCGTCATGCCGGACTTGATCCGGCATGACGAGCCGTAGGGGCGGTTCGCGAACCGCCCCTACTCACAACGACAAGACCGGCGGCGCAGAATGATGAAAGAGAAGCGGGAATCCAGCGCGGGTCTCCTGGAGCATGTCCGCCGCCGGGCTGGTGTCTCCACGGCGCGAAAAACCGCGGCCAAGGCGCGGCGCGCCGTCGACGCCTAAGCGACCTCTTCCGGCTCCAGAACGCCTTGAGTCAGCACTTCGCGGCTCGGACGGCCCTCGATCGGCGGACCGATCAGCCCTTGCTGCTCCAGGATTTCGATAAGTCTTCTCGCGAGCTTGTTTCCAATCTGAAGCTCGCGTTGAAGCAGCGCGGCCGAGGCAAAGCGATGCTGCCGAACAATGTCGGCCGCCTCCTCGTAGAGTTGCAGCTCCGAATCGTCCGGTTCCTGCGCGGCGGAGGCCACCTCCTCAGGCGTTATTTGGGCCAGCTCGCCCTGTTTCGCCCAGAATTTAACTACCTTTCTTATCTCCGGATCGGATGAATGAGCACCCTGGAGTCGAACGTTCCGGCTCGATTCCGATGACGAGTAGAGCATGTCGCCGCGTCCGACCAGCCGTTCCGCCCCGGCGGAGTCGAGAATCGTGCGCGAGTCGACCTGGCTGCTCACCATGAACGCGACGCGAGTAGGGAAGTTGGCCTTAATCAGTCCCGTAAGCACGTCGACGGACGGCCGTTGGGTTGAAATGATCAGATGTATTCCCACCGCGCGCGCCATTTGCGCCAATCTGCAAAGATGCCGTTCCACCTCCGCCGACGCCGTCATCATGAGGTCCGCCAGCTCATCGACGATTATCACGATGAAGGGCATTCGCTCTCGGCTCTCGGTCTCCGCATCTTCGTTGTAGGACTGCAAGTTCCGATAGCCGGCGTCCGACAAAGTCTTGTATCTCAGACCCATCTCCCGCGACGCCCAGGCGAGCACGTTTACCACCTCGTCGGGTCTGACTACCACCGGCATCATGAGATGTGGAATGTCGTTGAACGCCACCAGCTCGACCATCTTCGGGTCGATCAGAATCAGCCGTAGCTCGTCCGGATGGTGCTGAAACAGCAAGCTCAGGATCAGGCTGTTGAGGAAGACCGATTTGCCGGCGCCCGTCGATCCGGCAATCAGGAGGTGCGGCATCGCCGAAAGTGTGTCTATCCTCGCGTCGTCCGCCACCGTTTTCCCCAGCAGCAAGCGCAGCGGGGCGTCCATGGACTGGTATTCCGGCGATTCCGCCAGCTCGCGCAAGGTGACCCTGGCGGGCTTGCGATTCGGGAACTCGAGTCCCACGAACGGCCGCCCCGGCACCGGCGCCTCGACCCGGATGCTCTTGGCCGAGAGGGCCAGCGCGAGATCGTTTGCGAGCGCGGTTATCCTGGCGACTTTTACGCCCGACCCCGGACTGACGCAGTATTGGGTGACGACCGGCCCCGGAATAGCCTCCCGGACTTTCGCCTCGATGTTGAAACTCGCAAGCGTCGACTCGATAAGCGCGGCGTTTTCGGCGATCTCGTCGTCCGTTACCCTTCTGGACCGGTTCGGCTGATCGAGCAGATCAAACGCGGGCAGCTGCCAGCGGCTAGCATTTTCCTGACCGGATTCCTCTTCCACAGCCCCCTGCTTCTCGACGGCGGACTGGTCCGGCGGCGACTTGACTTTGATGAGAGGGGCCTGCTGCCATTTGTCGCCCTCGGCCTTGTTTGCCGTGTCCCGCTTCCGGGACAGCGGCGCATTTGCGGATTTGGCGCCAGCGCCTTCAAGCGCCCGCAGCCGCGCCTCCAGCCTCACGGCCGCGGCAACGGCCAATCGGCGAATAGAGCGCGAGCCTTCGATCACAAACCGGCCCAAAGCCGTCACGTAGCCAAGACCCGGTCCAGGGCGCAGCAGCGCAAACGCAAGGACAAGGACAATCAAGACGATCAGCACGGCGTAAGCGCCCCGATATCCGAGCGCGACGACCATGTTCCATCCAACGGCCCGACCAAGGATCCCCCCGCCCGTGGGTCCCGACTGTTCCGCCCCCAATCCAGTGACCAGATGCGCCAATCCCGACAGAACTGACACGAACACGACGGCAACCAGTATGACCGGAGCGCTGACAAGCCGGACGGTGGTGAAGCCGGAGGCGAACGTCGCCGCGCCGATCGCCAGAAGCACGAATACCGAAAGCCAGGCCGGACGGCCAAAAAGCTCGGCCAGCGCGCCGCCCACCGCGCCCGCCACAATTCCATCGCTCGTTGCGAGCCCGATTAGCGCCAGCACCGAAATAACCGTAAGAATGAGGCCGACAAGCTGATACGCCCCAAGCGGGAGGGACAATCGAGCGGGCGATGAAGCGGAACGTTTTAGTCGCGGGGCGCCGGTTCTGGGCAAGGAGGCTCCTTACGTCTTTTCCCGCCCCACGTTCGAGGCAGGAAGCCGCCAAATCAGATCTCGGTTACAACCGAGATAATCATCGGCCTGCGCCGAGTTTCGGCATACAGGCGCCTCCCCAACGTATTTCTAACCTTGCTCTTCAGATATGTCCAGTCCGGTTCGGTTGAAGCCTCCGATTTGAGCGTCTGCTCCAGCAGCTTTTTCGCCCGGTTCAGAACATCGGATGACTCTGGTTCGTAAAGGAATCCGCGGGATATCAGGTCGGGCTCGTCGATCAGCACGCCGGTATGCCGGTCCACGGTGATGGCCGCTATCAATATGCCGTCGCCGGCCAGACGGCGGCGGTCCCTGAGGACTTCGGCTCCCACGTCCCCCACGCCCAGACCGTCCACGAAAACATAACCCGCCGGAACCCTGTCGACTATGCGTCCAGAGGCTGACGTAAACTCGATGATGTCGCCGTTCTCGGCTATCAAAACGTTCTCGGCGGGTATCCCCACCGATTCGGCCAGCCGGGCGTGGTGGACGAGATGACGGTATTCGCCATGAATCGGCACCAGGTACTCGGGCCTGAGCATTCCCAGCAGGAGCTTTAGTTCCTCCTGGCTGCCGTGACCCGAAACGTGAACCGGCTCGATCTTCTCGTAAACAACATCCGCGCCTTGCCGGAAGAGACGGTCGATCGTTCGATTTACCAGTTCTTCGTTGCCGGGAATCGGCGAGGACGAGAGCACCACCGTATCCCCAGGCTGAATTCTGATGAGCCGGTGGTCGCGATTGGCCATTCGCGCGAGCGCCGAGGTGGGCTCGCCCTGGCTGCCCGTGCAAACGATCGTAAGCTCGTCGGGCGCTACGTGGTCGATGTGATCCTTGTCGATCAGGGTCCCATCGGGCGGATTCAGGAAACCCAGCTCGATCGCTCTCGGAACGTTTGTCTCCATACTCCGGCCAACCACGGCAACCATGCGGCCGAAGTCAGCCGAAACCTCCATCACCTGCTGTATCCGGGATATGAGCGACGCGAACGTCGAAACGATAATCCGTCCCTGAGCCTCCGCGAACACCGATTCGAAACTTTCGTAGATGACCCGCTCGGAATCGCTGTAGCCCGGACGGTCCGCGTAAGTGCTGTCGCCGAACACGGCCAGCACGCCCTGACCGCCCAGCTCGCCGAGCGTGTGAAAATCGGGTCCGACGCCGTCGACCGGAGTCTGGTCGAACTTGTAGTCGCCGGAATGGACCACCGTGCCGACCGGGGTTGTTATGGCAATCCCCACGCCATTGGGAATGCTGTGGCACACGTGGAAGAACTTGAGCCGAAACGCGCCGATCTGAAGCTCCTGAAGCGGCTGGATTTCCCGAAGGTCGGCGCTGTCGAGCAGGCCGTGCTCTTCGAGCCTCGCCCGGATGAGACCTAGCGTGAGCCTGGTGCCGTAGACGGGCGCTTGCAGCCGGGGAAGGACGTAGGGCAGCGCCCCTATGTGGTCTTCGTGGCCGTGCGTGATGACTATCGCGCGGACCTTTTCGACCCGCTCGTAGACATAGCCGAAGTCGGGGATAACCAGGTCGATGCCGAGCATTTCGGCATCAGGAAACATAACGCCGCAGTCGATAACGATTGCGTCGCGCTCATATTCCATGATCATGGAATTACGCCCGATTTCCCCAACGCCGCCCAAAGGCACGACTCGCAGCGTGCGCGGTTCGATGCTAGACGCCAATCCGGTTACGGTTTCCGGCGGACTGAGATCAACCGGACCTCAAAACAGCGATAGCTGTTGGGCCGGGTCGTCGCGGTCTTCCGGTACGGGCGCGTCCTCGGCCGCCTCAGCCGCGACGATGATTTTGGCAAAGTCATCGGAAAGAGTCCGTCGCAGCGACGGCTGATGCAACGCGGCCGCCGGATGGTACATGGGCACGACCATTCGCTGGCCCACTCGACGGGCCTCGCCGTGGATCCTGGAAATGCGCTGCCCCGGAAAAAACCGGTCCATGGAGTAGCGCCCGAGCGTCACAATGACCTTGGGATCGATCAACTCGATCTGACGATCCAGATACTTGGAGCACTCGCCGATTTCGTCGGGCTGGGGGTCGCGGTTCCTGGGCGGCCGGCACTTGACCACGTTCGTGATGTAAACGTCTTCACGCCGCAGCCCGATTTCGGCCAGCAGCTCGTTCAGAAGCTGCCCGGCCTGCCCCACGAAGGGGAGGCCCTGCACATCTTCGTAATAGCCGGGGCCCTCTCCGACGAACATTATTTCCGACGACGGATTCCCGTCGCCGGGCACCGCGTTCGTCCGTCCCTCGGACAGCGGGCAGTCCGTGCAACCCCTGACCGCCGCAGCGACTTCCGAAAGGTTGTCCCACATAGACGGCTAGACCGTCGGAAAGCACTGGCCCGCGATGCCAGCGGCGCGAGCCTGCGAATTCCGGAACGTCAATGACTCGTCGCCAACAACTATGAGGGAACGGCGGCGGCCGCGAGGTACGGGTCGAGACTGTATTCGCCTAGCAACGTCTTCAATCCGGCCTGCATCGCCGCGGGCAGTTCAACCAGCGGCAGCCGCGGCCCCCCGACGTTAAAGCCGCTCAGATTGATTGCCGCCTTGATAGCTATCGGATTACTCCAGCCGGCTGGGAACAGCGCCCTGGCGATCGGCAGCATTCGCAAGTGATCGTCCCGCGCGGTCTCCCAGTCCCCTCGAACGAACGCATCGATCATCCCGCGAATCTCTCCTGAGATGACGTGGCTGGCCACGCTCACGATTCCAACGCCGCCCAGAGCCATGATAGGGAAGGTGTCGCTGTCGTTGCCGCTGTAAACGAGGAATCCGTCCGCAGCCGTGCGGATGATTTCGGCGATCAGGTCGAAGTCGCCGCTGGCTTCCTTTACGCCAATGATGTTATCGACCTCACTGACAGCGGCGACGGTAGGAGCGTCTATGTTGGTTACGGTCCTTGACGGCACGTTGTAGATGATGTTCGGCAGGGGAGTCGCCTCGGCTATTGCCGTAAAGTGCTTGACGAGCCCGGCTTGCGGCGGCTTGTTGTAATACGGCGCGACCTGGAGCAGGCCGTCGACCCCGCATTCAGCCGCCATCCGCGAAAGATGAATGCTCTCGTCGGTGTTATAACCGCCGGTCCCGGCGATCACCTTTCCCTTGCCCTTCGCAACGCTAACCGCCTCGCGATACAGGGACGCCCGTTCGTCCTCGTCGAGCACCGGCGATTCTCCAGTGGTCCCCGTGACGAGCAGCGCGTCGTTTCCAGCCGCCAGCAGGCCCTCGCAAAGACGCGCAAACGTTTCGTAGTCAACGGAGCCGTCGTCCCTGAACGGAGTAATCATGGCTGTTATGAGCCGGCCGAATTCAAGCATTTCGATTCCTCCCGCCTCCATGCCAGCGATGACGATTCGGATAAGGCCCCCGGAGCTAACCGGACGCTGCTCCAAACTGCGAATCTACGCCCAAGAATCCTTCAGACTCGCCAAAATATCGAACTCGCAGTAGCCCATTTTAGTCACGCGCGGGTTTTAGGGCTATGGGATGCACCGGCAGCGGGAATCTAGGTCCCGACCTCTAGTCTCCGGATGCGGGATCAAGTCCGGCATGACGCGGGACTTTCGGTCACGCCCCCTTTTTCTTTCGTGTCTACGGAAGCGGGAATCCAGTGGTCAGTGTGATCCTTCGCTTCGCTCAGGACCACACACTCCGTTGTGCAAGCCAGAATTGGCTGTTGCCCAAGCCGAGATTCTTCGCCCACGCTCACAATGACAGGAGTAGCGGCTAGGAATAACGAAGGGGAGCCGGAACCCCGCACCGGGCTACGCGCCCGTGTCAGAGCAGCTCGGCGATCTGAACGGCGTTGGTGGCCGCACCCTTGCGCAGGTTGTCGGAAACGACCCAGAAAACGACACCATGGTCCGTGGAAACGTCGTCGCGAATCCTTCCGACCCAAACGTCGTCGTTGCCCACGGCGTCGAGCGCGGTCGGATACGCTCCGTTTGAAATGTCGTCCACGACCTTGACGCCGGGCGCGCCGGAAAGAATCCGCCGGACCTCGGTCGCTGAAACCGGTTCCGAAAACTCCGCGCTCACGGCTTCCGAGTGGCCTCGATGCACGGGCACCCGCACGCACGTTGCCGAAATGCGCATATCCGGCGCGTGCATGATCTTGCGGGTCTCGTTGGCCAGCTTCCACTCCTCGGAGGTGTATCCATCCTCGGGACGAAACGTCTCCACTTCGGGTATCACGTTAAACGCGATCTGACGCGGCAGAATGTCGATTTCCGGCTCTTGACCGCCCACAATCGCCTCGGCCTGCGCGTCAAGCTCCAGCATCGCTCCGGCGCCCGCGCCCGATACCGATTGGTACGTCGAAACCACTACGCGGTCGATAGCGTGCTCACGATGGATTGGCGCCAGCGCGACGACCATCTGAATGGTTGAGCAATTTGGACAGGCGATTATTCCCTGGTGTGACGCAACGTCGTCGCCGTTTACCTCGGGAACGACCAGCGGAACGTCATCCTCATAGCGCCAGGCCGAACTCTTGTCGATGACTACCGCGCCCGCCTCGACCGCCTTTGGCCCAAGCTCCCGGCTCACGGAAGTACCCGCGGCCGAGAACACCAGATCGACGCCCTTGAAAGACTCCGGCGTCGCCGGTTCGACGGGAATGTCTTTTCCACGGAAATTTATCGTTCGTCCGTTCCGGCGATTACTTGCCAGCAGACGCAACTGATCGATTGAAAACTCCCTTTGCTCCAGCACCGAAAGCAACTCGCGCCCAACAGCGCCCGTCGCGCCTACTACGGCGACCGTTCGTCTTGCCATATCGCTTACTCCATCACTCCCATATCCGCCTTCAATTGGAAACGCCGTCGAACAGCAGCTTATCCAGCCCCACGACCAGCCCCTTCAAGCCGCGCACGCGGCGAATCGCCAGAATAACCCCACGCGCAAACGATTCGCGGCTGGTCGAGTCGTGCCGGATAGTCAACGTCTGCCCAACTCCGCCAAACACCACTTCCTGATGCGCCACCAGTCCCGGCAGCCGCACCGAGTGGATTTTCACCCCGCTAAAATCACCTCCCCGCACACCTTCCAGCGTGAACCGCTCGGTGGCAACGTCAACAGCCGGCTCGCCCCTCGCGTCGACGATCATCCGCGCCGTGTGGAGCGCCGTGCCCGATGGCGCGTCTACCTTCGCGTCGTGATGCAGCTCGATGATCTCGACGTGGTCGAAATGCGAAGCCGCGATCTTCGACAACCGCATCAGCACAACGGCTCCAATGGAGAAGTTGGGTGCGATAAACGCCCCCACGCCCGCGTCATGCGACTTCCGGCGAATGGACTCTATATCGTCGTCGGAAAATCCGGTAGTCCCAACGACCGGCGACACCCCGCGCTCGATAGCCGCGGCCACGTTCTCGCGGGCGGCCGAAGCGACGGTGAAGTCGACGACCACGTCGGGACTCGATCGGCCGATTGCAGACCCAAGATCATCGGAGCAAACGGCGTCGGGAGCGAACGACTGGATCAGATCAGCCGGTATCGCCGCAACGTCGACCAGCCCGACAATCTCCATGTCGGCCTCTTGACTGAGCGACTCGACCATCTGCCGTCCAACCCGCCCGGCAGCGCCGCAAACGATGACTCGCATCACTAACGCTAGTTTCTGCGACGGCCGCCGCCGCCGCGCGGACCGCGTGAGTTTCTGCCGCCCCCGCCGGGCCCTCCCCTGCGGGCTCCTGCAGGCTCGCGGGGCGTCCAATCGTCGCCTTGCAGCACGGCCTTGCGAGAAAGATTTATCCGCCCCAGGTTATCCACTTCGATGATTCTCACCATGATCTCGTCGCCGATGGACAGCATGTCCTCCACGCGGTTTACGTGCTCTTCGGCCAGTTCCGAAATGTGGACCAGGCCGTCTCGACCCGGCGCGATTTCCACAAATGCCCCAAAGTCCATTATCCGAACGACCTTGCCCATGATCGTCCGGCCAATCTCCGGCTCGCCCGTAATGTCCTTAATCATCTGGAGAGCGCGGCTCGCACTCTCCGAGTCCTCTCCCGAAACCGTTATTGCGCCGTCCTCTTCGATGTTTATACCGGCGCCCGTTTCCTCCTCGATACGCCGGATCACCCGTCCGCCGGGTCCTATGATCTGCCCAATGTTCTCCGGACTGATTTTGTGAGTGAGCATTTTCGGAGCATAGGTCGATACGTCGTCACGCGGACCCGGAATTATCTGGCGCATCACGTCCAGGATGCGAAGTCGCACGCTCCTGGCGCGCTCGATGGTTTCGCGAACAACCGTCATAGGCAGGTTCTTGACCTTGATATCGAGCTGTATCGCGGTCACGCCCGCGCTGGTCCCGGCGACTTTGAAGTCCATATCCCCAAAATGGTCTTCAGCCCCCTGAATGTCCGAAAGCAGCACGTAGTCGGTCGGACTGTTCATAACCATGCCGATCGATATTCCGGTGACGGGCCGGCTCAGGGGCACGCCGGCGTCCATGAGCGCCAGGCTCGTGGCCGTTGTCGCGGCCATGGACGTAGACCCGTTTGACGACAGGATTTCCGAGACGGCGCGAATCGTATACGGAAAGTCCTCTTGACTGGGCATCACCGGCGCGATCGCGCGCTCGGCCAGCATCCCATGTCCGATTTCCCGGCGTCTCGGCCCGCGCAGCGGATAAGCCTCTCCGGAAGCGAACGGCGGCATGTTGTAGTGATGGTAGAACCTCTTCGGGGGTTCGAGTCCAAGGTTGTCCAGACCGACCCGCTGCTCGTCCCGCCCGGAGCCAAGGGTTACTACCGATAGGCACTGGGTTTCCCCACGCTGGAACACCCCGGTCCCGTGCGGCCGCGGCAGTACGCCTACTTCCCCGGAAAGCGGACGTAGCTCATCCAGACCTCGCCCGTCGGGTCGACGCGACTGGCGGAGTATCACCTCACGCGTCTCCCGCTTTACGACTTCGTTGAACGCGTCGCCGACGTCGCCGTTCGAATGGACCCCTTCAAGACTTTCCCGGGCGCGCCGCTTGATTTCATCCAGGCGCGTCGCGCGCTCGGCCCGGTCCATCATCAACACCGCCGCGCGGACCTCCTCACCGAACCGCGCGGCCACGTCGTCCTTCACCTGCGCGGGGGTCAGACGCTCTTCATATTCAGCCTTTTCAACGCCGCACTGCGACCGAAGCTCTTCTTGCATATCGATAAGCGGCTGAATTTCGGCAAACCCGAACTCGATTGCCTCGACTACTTTCGATTCGGACATTTCCGCCGCCCCGGCTTCAAGCATCACCACGCCCTCGCGGCTGGCGACGACCACGAGATCGAGCGCCGGATGCTCATTTTGAAAAGTGCGGGTTGGATTTACGACAAACTGGCTGCCGTCATAACCCACCCGCACGGCGCCGACGGGTCCGCCGAACGGTATGCGCGAAATCGTCAAGGCCGCCGACGCTCCGACGATTCCCAACACGTCCTCGTGATTCTCCTTGTCGGATGAGAGGAGCGTGTTGATTACCTGAACGTCGTTCACCATCCCCTTGGGGAACAGAGGCCGGAGCGGCCTGTCGGTCAGACGCGCGGCCAGGATTGCCGAGTCGGGCGGCCGCGATTCGCGACGCAAGAAAGACCCGGGGATTTTCCCGGCGGCGTAGGTCTTCTCTTCAAGATCGACGGAGAGGGGGAAGAAATCGATTCCTTCCCTTGGCTTGTCGCTCATTGTCGCGGTGCACAGCAGGACCGTCTCCCCGTAGGTTACGGTGACCGCGCCGTGTGCTTGCTGCGCCCATCGACCGGTCTCCAGCTTGAGGCTGAGTCCGGCCAGGGACCTTTGTACGTCAAAAATCATATAGGTATTTCTCCCGAGAACGCCAGCTCCGGAAGAGCGAAGAGGGATAGGATCGAGGGCCTCGGCATGATCGCCCCTATGCCTCTTCTCTCCTCCGTGGGAGCCCAGCGCCACACTGTTAGTTTTGCGATGTCGGCGCAATGTCCGACCGGCGGTTAACTACGCGCCGCACTGGCGGGGCGTTAACCGCGAAGTTTCAGATGCCGAACGACCTCC
Organism: Chloroflexota bacterium; assembly: GCA_965218195.1. Lineage (GTDB taxonomy): Bacteria > Chloroflexota > UBA11872 > UBA11872 > VXNJ01 > JAPOVO01. Next base: position 1,299,135 of record OZ244593.1, on the reverse strand, counting down.
TTGTATTTCGCCGCGTCGCGGCCGCGCAGATAACGCAACAGCGCACCCCGCTTTCCCACGAGGACCAGCAGACCGCGGCGCGAGTGATGATCGTGTTTGTGGACCTTCAGATGCTCGGTCAGATGGGCGATTCGGGTTGTGAGAATACCTATCTGCACCTGCGTTGAGCCGGTGTCGGTCTCGTGGGCTTGAAGCTCTTGAATTACGTTTTGTTTGTTAAGGGTGGCCAAAGATGATCCTGGTTAGTAAGAAAGCCCGCCTGCGAGCGGGCCAGCCTAACTGATTTCCTTACCTCTGCGGAGAGTATAGCATTCAACCAGTTGATTAAATGCGCCGATTGTTGCAACCCATAACCATGCTTAGCATTATCTGATGGCAAGTCGAAAGCGCGGAAGACGGCGAGACCGGCGGCAGGCGGCGCCTCCCGTCCAAACCACGCAGGCCGCGCCGTCGCGTCGGCGGACGCGCCTGTCTCGACGCCAGTGGACCATAATGATCGTCATCGCCTTCGGGCTCATACCTTTACAAATCTTCGTGCTGCAACGCTTTTTCGACAGCCCTCCGGGAAGTGCTGTCGAGAACGTCGATTCCACGCTGATCGAGGACATCGACACGCCGCATGAACCTTACTCGAGCATCCCGCCCACGTCAGGAGCTCACGTTGCATCGGGAGCGGATTGGGGCATCCACTCCAACCCGATCCCCAACGAGGTGCAGGTCGCAAATCTCCTCGACGGAGGGGTCATCATCCAGTACAACTGCGTGCGCGGAACCGCTGAATGCACGGAACTCGTCGACGCGCTGACCGCCGTATACGAGCGGTATCCCGGCGCGAAAATCCTTCTCGCCCCGGGTCCGGCGGTCGCCGACGCGCGGGTGGCGCTTACGGCGCTGAACAGGCTGGAAAAGCTCGAAAGTTACCGGGAGCGGCCGGTCGTGAATTTCATCGAAGGGCACCTGGAAATAACCGCCGAGTAGCGCCGGTGGCCAGCACATCCGTTCGCCGTGAGCACCGTCGAAGGGCGTGGTTCGACAGGGCCTGTTCTGAGCTTGCCTGCCGTGAGCCTGCCGAACCGGCCGAAGGGCTCACCACGAACGGGGGAGATGGGATCATCAGGAGCGGAAACAGATCGACCACGGAGAGTAAATATAAGAAGCGGCCCGCACCGATTCCAGACAGATTTACGGACAGTTTCAGCCGCAAGTCTAGTACCCTGACTTATGGGCAAGTGGCGTGTAACGGGACAGGAACGCGTGGCGCAAATGCTGCGCGGCGCTATAGACCGCAACCGCGTCGCCCACGCGTATCTGTTGGTCGGTCCAACCGGCTGCGGCAAGACTGCCACCGCGCGCAATTTCGCACAGGCGCTGAATTGCGAACGCGCCGATCCTCCCTGCCACGAGTGCCGCGCCTGTCTGCGCATAGCCCGCGGCGAGGACTTCGATGTCCGCGAGATCGATGTCGGGGAGGCGCATCAGCAGATACACATCGACCAGGTAAGGGAAATCGAGCATCGCGTATCGCTGAAAGCCACAGGGTCGAAATACAAGATCACAATCGTTCCCAGGGCCGAGCTTTTCTCGAGGGAGGCGGCTGACGCACTCTTGAAGATCCTCGAGGAACCTCCACCGCGCACGATCATGATTCTTGGCGCGCGGACCGCCGAGTCGGTCCCGGAAACCCTGGCGTCGAGGTGCATTCAGATACGCATGACGGTGCCCGCCAGAAGAGCGATCGCCGAATTGTTGTCGGATAGCCAACCGGTTGGAGAATCTGACCGCGACCTGATTCTGGACTACGCCGAAGGGCGGCCGCAGTGGGCCGCGGAAATGGGGGGCGATCCTGAACTGCTGGAAGAGTTCAAGGAGCGGTTGATCGCGATACAAAAGCGGCTCGCGAGCGACGCCCCGTCAAAGCTCGGCGTGGCCGACAAAATCGGAAACCAGCGAAGGGCCGCGCTCGAAGAACTGGAGTTGCTTGCTGGCTATCATGGAGTAGTCGCTCGGGCCAGGGCCGTCGAAGACGCTGCCGGCGGCGGAGGCCCTGAGAGAAACGATCAGTTCTATGCAAGATGGGCGGCTAATCTGAACAGAATACGCACGGGAATCAATGCCCTGAGCGCCAATACGATGGTGGCCAGCACTTTGGACGATCTGTTTCTGGATCTTGACGAAATCCCAAACGCCGGTCCGGCCGCGCCTTAGCTTGGAGACTCTGAGTCAATGCCAACCGTAATCGGAATCCGGTTTCGCCGGGCCGGAAAACTCTACTATTTCGCCCCCGGGGACAACGACTTTCAGGTCGATGACTATGCGGTCGTCCGGTCCGGCAACAGCCGCCGGCTCGCGCGCGTAGTGCTTGCTCCAACCGAGCTCGCCGCCGAGGAGTTGAAGGACGATCTGAAGGCGGTCGAACGCAAGGGCACTTCCGAAGACGTCGCGGCGATGAAGCACTACGAAGAGCAAGCCGAGGAAGCGCTCCAGACTTTTCGCGAGCTGGCGAGAGACCGCAGCCTGCCGATAACTCCTCTACAAGCCGAATACAGCTTCGACGGCGCCAATGTTACCTTTCAGTTCTCCGCCGAAAAGCAGGTGGACTTCCAGACCCTTGCCCGGGAGCTTGCCGAGCTGCTGGAGATGAGAGTCGAATTGCGGCAAGTCGGCGCGCGAGACCGAGCGCGGCTGGCCGACGGCATGGGCCGCTGCGGTCTGAGCCTGTGCTGCTCCACGTGGCTGGTCCAGCCGGGCAACGTGACGATAAGAATGGCCAAAGACCAAAACCTGCCTTTGAATCCCTCCAAGATTTCGGGCGTTTGCGGGCGCTTGCTCTGCTGTCTCCGCTACGAACATGAAATGTACCTGGAGGGTCCGCTCACGACGGATGGGGATTTCGTGGAATCGAAGGACGAGGTCCAGGACCTGTTCACGCGGGGCACGCGCGGCCGCAATCGCTACACGCCGGACGACGAGCTCGCGCACCAGTTCCTTCCAACGGCTCCCAAACCCGAGCCGTCCCCCGCCGAAAGTCCGCCAAAAGAAGGGGCGAGCCGCGGCGGCCGATCCAGACGCCGGGGACGTTCGAGAAGGCAGCGGCGCAGACGGCGCTGAACGGCCCCGTCTTATTGACTCAGGATTATCGGCCTGTACCAATCGATGGTGCGACGCAGGCCGTCGTCGAGCGATACCCTGGGTTCCCAACCGAACATCTCGCGCGCCAGGGAGATGTCAGGACAGCGGCGCGTGGGGTCATCGGCCGGAAGCGCGGCGTGCTCGATCAGTGAATCGCTGCCCGTCAGCTCGACGATTTTCTCGGCAATCTGGAGAATCGTGGTTTCGACGGGATTGCCAAGATTCACCACTCGACCGGAACCCTCCGGGTTGTCGAGCACCCTGACGATTCCATCCACCAGATCGTCCACGTAACACCAGCTTCGCGTCTGCGAGCCGTCGCCGTTTACGATCAGCGGCTCCCCGCGCACCGCCCGCACGATGAAGTCGGTTACCGCGCGGCCGTCATCGAGCCGTTGACGCGGACCGTAGGTGTTGAAGATTCGGACTATGCGGGTCTCCAGTCCGTAAGACTGGCGCGCGATGTAGGTGAGCGTCTCGGCGAAGCGCTTGCTCTCGTCGTAGCACGAACGCTCGCCAACCGGATTGACGTTCCCCCAGTACGACTCGGGCTGCGGATGAACGTGCGGCTCCCCGTACGCTTCCGACGTGGAGGCCAGGAAGAACGTCGCGTCACTTTCGCGGGCGACGTTTATGAGATTCTGCGTTCCCACCGAATTGACTGCCGCTATCTCGGCGGCCCGGCTTCGAAAGTCGGTCGGGCTGGCCGGGCTGGCTATATTGAGAACGCAGTCAAAGCGGCCCAAATTTGGAATAGGCTCCACAACATCGTGCTCGACCAGATCGAAGCCCTCCGCCTTGCGGAGGTCGGAAACGTTTTCGCGGCGCGCCGTCGCGAAGCTGTCCAGACACACCACGCGGCGCCCCTCGGACAGCAAGCGCTCGCACAGATGCGAGCCGATAAATCCGGCTCCGCCGGCAACCAGAGATCTGGACAATATTCCTAAGACCCTATGCGCTTCGCGGTATCCGGGCCAGCGCGGTCAGCGCAACCTCTATGGGGTACCGCCCGCGGCTAGCCTATCGATTTTACGACGCTCCCGGCCTCGACACCCGCCGGCGGTCAAATTGGGATCACCGGCAAAGCCGGGCGCCGGCTCTATCCGTCGAAGTAGAGAAGGTACTCGAAAGGCGTGGGCCTAAGCGCCGCCGGCTGGATTTCGTTGGTCGTCTTGTAATCGATCCACATGTCTATGAGGTCCTTGGTGAAGACGCCGCCTTCAAGCAGATAGGCGTGATCGTCGGCCAAAGCGGCAAGCGACTCTTCCAGGCTGCCCGGCGTGGACTTGATGTTCGCCCTTTCCTCGGCGCTCAGCTCATATATGTCGGCGTCCACGGGGTCCGGCGGAACGATCTTGTTTCGGATGCCGTCCAGTCCCGCCATCAGCATCGCGGCAAAAGCCAGATATGGGTTGGTCGTCGGGTCGGGACAGCGGAATTCAATGCGTTTCTGCGCCGGTATCTCGTTGTATACCGGTATCCTGCAAGCCGCGCTGCGGTTTCGGGCCGAATACACGCGCGACACCGGCGCCTCGAAGCCAGGGACCAGCCTTCGGTACGAATTGGTAGTCGGAGCGCAGATGGCCAGCAGCGACGGCGTGTGAGCCAGCAGCCCGCCGATGTAGTAACGGCACATTTCGCTCGTAAGCGCGTAACCGGACTCATCGAAGAAGAGCGGTACGCCATCCTTCCAAAGACTCTGGTGCACGTGCATTCCGGAACCGTTGTCTCCGTACAAGGGCTTGGGCATAAACGTAACCGTCAACCCATGCGCGGCGGCGACGTTCTTGGTGACGTACTTGTAGGCCATGACGGAATCGGCCATCTTGACAAGCGGGCCATACCGCATGTCGATTTCGGCCTGGCCCGCGGTCGCGACTTCGTGGTGATGCACCTCCACGTCGACGCCGGCTTCAATCAGCTTCAGGATCATCTCGGAACGGACGTCCTGGAGACTGTCAACCGGCGGGACCGGGAAATACCCGCCTTTGTAACCGGGCCGGTAGCCCAGATTCGGCTTGCCGCCTACTTCACTCGCTCCGGAGTTCCAGATACCTTCCGGCGAATCTATTTCAAATCCGGCGCTGTTAGGGTCCTGGTGGAACCGGGCGCCGCTGAGAATGAAGAATTCGGCCTCCGGCCCCCAATAGCTCGTGTCCGCGATCCCCGTACTCTGCAAATACGCTTCGGCTTTTCGGGCCACGTTTCGCGGGTCGCGCGAATACGGCTCGCCTGTCACGGGATCGACCACGTTGCAGATGATCGACAGCGTGGGAATATTGAGGATGGGATCGACGACCGCGGTCGTCGGATCGGGAAAGAGCATCATGTCGCTGAGATTGATCGGCTGGAATCCGCGTATGCTCGAACCGTCGAATCCCAGACCTTCGTCAAACAGGCCCGGCGTCAGGTCGCCGACCGGAATCGAGAAATGCTGCCAGGTGCCGAACAGGTCGGTGAATCGGAAATCAACTATCTTTACGCCGCCGCTTTTCGCAAGTTCGATGGCGCTTTGAACATCTTCGGGGTCGGCAACCAAATTGGACAAGACAGAGCCTCCACAACTAAATGTCCCGTCCGCCCAACGGAGTACGGGGACTTGAAGCACAACATAACCAAGGCTGCAAGCTCTTGGGTCGACCTTCGTTGGTCGGGCGGCAAGTCGGCTCTGGCTCAGCCAAGTTATTGTATGAATTCCGACCTCGTGTATCAAACCAAGTCGATGGTGGAATATGTTCGCTTTCGCCGCGGAAACGCCGCGAGGCGGACCCGCCTGTGCCATTCCGACACGCGCGCGATAAGCTCGTCGGCTTGTTTGTCAATCGCGAGGCGCGGCCAGTCGTCGCGCCCGGTCCGCGCGAGATGTAGATGACAGTCGATCCATCGGTAGTCCCGGGGCTGCTGTTCCTGCTCGCCGAGCTAGCCGTGCTCGCCGCCGTCGGCTACGTGGTCGTCCGCACGGCGCTGCAAGAGACCGACCATCGCGTCGCGCTGGCGCAGGGTCTGGTCGTCGGCCCGGCTATCTGGGGCGTCGTCGTCAACCTCGTGATGAACGCGCTCCCGGGACGTGCCGGAGCGGTCGCCGGCTGGATATTTGTGCTGGCTCTGGCCGCAGTTCTTGTCTGGCGCGCTCCCGCGCCAATCCGCCCCCGGCTGCGCACGGCGGCGGGGTTCGCCATCGTGGCGCTGGCGCTCTTCTGGATCGCGCTCGCCAGTCGACAGATGCACGGGATATCCGATGCGTGGATCCACATTGGAATAGCCGCATCGATCCGCGAGGGCGGGTTTCCGCTCGAGCTGCCCCCGACCCCCGGGGCGCCGGCTCCCTATCACTATGGCGTGTATATGTTGAACGGGCTGCTGGCGCCGCCGTCCGGCCCCGATCTGGCGTTCGGCGAGGAACTGCTGGGGGCGTATTTCTGGATAGGCCTCGTCCTGGTCGTGGCTACGGCGCTCATGCGGCGCACCTCCAGATTCGCCGCGTTGATCAGCGTGCCGCTCTTGGTAACGGCCGGGGCATTGACCATAACTGGCGCGCCCGGCAACCTTCTGGAGGTTGCTATTCCAACAGGGATTCCATCTGCTGGTCTCCGCGCTTCCCTGACGGAAATCTACTGGCCTGCCCTGGGCCCGAAGCACCACGCACCACCAAATATCTGGGACCCCTCGTTCGTCATGTCGTACTTACTGGCGTTCGTGGTGCTCGCACGCGCCGCTTGTGCCGGGCGCCGGTCTTGGCTCTCGGTGATTACGCTTGCCGCCCTGATCGGTTTTCTCGGTCTCACTTCGACCAGCCTGGCCCCGATAGTGTTCGTCCTGTGGGCGGGTCTGGAAGCCGTCTGGCTGATTCAATCCAGACGCGCCGGCTCCGCCCAGCGGAGCGACGTGGTCCGATCGGTTTCGGGACTTGCCCTCGCCGCGCTTCTGCTGATGGCCGGAGGCTTCTCTACTCTAATCCTGGGCTACTCGGTGTCGTCCGGCTTTTCGCTCGGGACTAGCGAGTACTTCGGCGGCTGGCGGCTGCTCGGCGGGCTCGACCGGCTGCCGGGCGGCGTCGCCCTACTTGGTCTCGGCCCGCTGGCCGTCGCTGGAGTTGCGTTGTTGCTCGCTTGGCGCGACCGCCTCGTACAGGCGCTGGCGGCGGGAACCGGCGCGCTGCTGCTCGTCACGCTACTGCTGACTTACGCGCCTCAAAGATGGGATATCCTCCGCCTCGAAGGCGACGCGCGCAACTTGGCGCTGCTTGCGTTGCTGCTCGCGCTCAGCGGCCGCCTCGCCAGCCTGCGGCCCGCGCGCTGGCGGTATGCCGCGGGCGCTGCGGTCGTCGCTCTGGTCGTCTGGCCGACGGTCGCCGAGCCCGTCCGCAACGTGGGCCAGTCGGTTGGGAACGGGATCGAACTGGCAAATGCCCAGCGAACCCAGCAGACGCCCGGTACGCGATTCGTACTCGAATCCCTCCCGTCTGACCGTATCGCCGCTTACATCCGTAGCCACACCGCGGCCAACGCGCGGGTGTTCTCGCCCCATCCTGAGTCGATGACGTTCGCCACGGGCCGCCCCAACGCTTCTGGATTTGCCGGGCTTGTCCACCTCATCCCAGTCGACGGACCCGAATATCGGGACGTCCTCGGCTATCTGGAGCCGGCGGCTACACGCCGAATCGGCTTCGAATACTTCCACACCACTGATTCCTGGCTAGAGGGCTTGCCCGACGAGGCCGTCGAGCGGCTCAACGATCCCACTCTGTTCGAGCTTCTGGTCCGCGACGAGTCCGAGCGCCTCTACCGCGTGCTGCCCGCATTCCTCACGCTCGACGCGCCCCCCACGCCCGGATCGTACGAGGCGCTGCGGCAGGCCGTTCCCGCCTCCGCAACGGTTTTTATACTTCGGCCGGAAGAATTTGAAGTAAGCGAGTTGTGCTTAACAGTCACAAGCGCCGCGTTCTGCCGCGCCTTGACTCGTACGGCATGGGTGTTGTCCCATGCCCGGCTGCTCGGCGTAATAGATCCGATGGCGCTGCATTTGCGGACGCCATGGCGGGCCGAGCCGCTTGGCCGCCACACGCCTGACTTTGTGATCGCGCCGGCGCAGTTCTCGCCCTGGATGTTTCCTCCCGCTGCCCGGCCGCCGATCTGGTGGAACGACGAGACCGCCGTCTATGCGCTCGACGGGGCCGTCGAACCAATCATGCAGCCGCCGCGGGATGAGCCGTTTCCGTTCAGTATTTCGCTCTCAGACGTACGCGCCGCGGACGGACGAATCGCCTTCACAGCGACCTTCGACGACCGCGCGCCCGACCAGTGGTCGGGCCAGGACTGGATAATGATCGCCACCGAAACTCGGCCGTGGCGCCTCCCGAGGCAGCTCCTGCCCGACGCCACGCCCCCGATCGCTACGTGGTTTGCTGGTCAGGTAGGACCCAGTTCGGGAACGACTTCCATTGCGTACGAGTTCGATTTCCAGATGCCCGGCCTTGCGGTTCGAGATGAACAGGGCCTGTTAAAACCTCTCGACTCATCCGAAGCGGTCCTAGGCTCGGGCAACTGGACGCTGGCCGTACGTCTGCGGCACGAATATAAGCCGAGCTACCGGCGGGATGCCTCCATTATTCCCGTGCTCAGGATCACAGTCTCCGATTCCGGCGAGGTCTCCTATCAGGTCCATGAAGAGGCGGGCGGCGGCGCTATTCCCGCCGAGTAGATTCCCTCGCGCCGACCGCCGAAATCGCCAGTGGAATGTGTTATTTTTCGCCGGGGAAACGCCGCGCGGCCCATAGTGCTGAAAGCCACTCAGGCCGATAATCCAAGGGACCGGTTTATGGCTCTCGAACCCGGAGGAAGTTCCCAGTCCAATGCAGCGTAACGACACACGGACCGGCGGCACGCTCCTGGCCGTCGCAACGGCGCTCGTCGTGCCTGTCATCGGAATTCTGCTCTTGAACTTCTACTTGAAGGGGCCCACTCAAGAGGAGCTCGCCCGCGCGGCGTCGCTGGCGCCGAAATCCGCCGCGACCGGCGAAGCCGCGGCCAGGTCTCCCATAGCAACGGAGGCGGCGCCGCGCCCTACGCCCCAGCCCTCGCCGACTCCCACGGAGGCTGCTCCACCCACCGGCACGCCGGCGCCAACGGAAACTCCCACGCTGGCGGCGAGTCCTACTCCCGAACCCACCGAAACCATCCCGCCGCCGAGAGAAGTTTCGCCTGGCGTTACCGCGACCGTTAACGCGACAGACGGCCTCAACGTTCGCGAAGGCCCCTCGACGGATACCGGCGTAATTCGCGTTTTGGCGTTCCAGGAGGAAGTCGTGCTGACCGGCGAGGATCTCATCGAAGGCGAGATACAGTGGGTCGAGCTTGAGGAAGAAGGCTGGACTCAAGCGCGCTACCTTGCGTTTTCCGACGAGTGATTTCGCTTGCCTATGTCAGAGGGCCCCACGCCTTGCCACGACAGCGTAATCCCGGCCCCGCGCCGAAACAGCGTTCCCAATCATGAGCCAAAATCCTGGCAAGATGGCCGCGAGACAGTTCCCGCGCACACTCTCCCGATAAAATCGACTTGACGTTGAATGCCACGTGTTCAGCCGCCTGCATCATGAGGCGGAGGATCGGAACAGGCAGCGCCGTGCGGAGAACTTATGGAATTGGATTCGGAATACCGATTGGCTGACGCCGCGCGCTTCGGACCCGCCGCGGCTGTTAGCCGAAGCTCGCGCTGGGGAACCTAACTTGCCCGGACCTTCAGTCAAGACCGTTCCTCTCTACTACGAGGACCCCTACCTTCGAACCTTCAACAGCGCCGTCGCCACGGTAGAGGGCGACCGGCTGGTGCTCGAAGAGTCCGCGTTCTACCCGCGCGGCGGGGGCCAACCATCAGATCAAGGCGTCATCGAGTTCAACGGGACCACAAGCCGCGTCGTCAACGTGTCAAGAAAAGGCGCGGCGATAGTTCATACGGTCCAGGGCGATCTTCCCGCCGTCGGTCAGGAGATCAAGTGCCTGCTCGATTGGGACCTGCGATACCGTTACATGCGCCTTCACACGGCCTTGCACGCGCTGTCGGCGGTAGTGCTAAACGGCTGGAACGCGGACGTTACCGGAGGCAACATCGCGGACGGCGGCGCAAAGGCCAGGATGGACTTCAGTCTGGAGGGGATTCGGATCAACGATATTCTCGACGAAGTGCGGCGCAATCTGCGCGAGGAGTTAACCCGGTCGCTTCCAGTCAAGACCTATGAAATCGCTCGCGAAGAAGCAGTGACCATTCCCGGCCTCATCCGCACTCATATCAACTTGCTGCCAAAGCAGATACGGCAAGTTCGAATTGTGGAAATCGAGGGACTGGACATCCAGGCCGACGGCGGCACCCACGTCTCCAACACGCGCGAGGTGGGTCTGGTAAACGTACTGGGCGGCAGCAACAAGGGCAGGATCAACCGGCGCATCGAAATAGCGCTGGACGATCCGCCAACCGCGAAGTCGCGGATCGACTCCTAACCGGGATTGCGCCGCCCCTTGACAGCATTCAAAGCGCCCGCGAAAACTCCCGATTTCAAGGAAATCGAAGCCCGGATACTCGACTTCTGGGACGGTTCCCGCGCCTTCGAACGGCTGGTGCGGAAGAATTCGGAAGGCCGCCGGTTCTCGTTCATCGACGGTCCTATCACCGCCAACAACCCGATGGGGGTCCATCACGCTTGGGGGCGCTCGTACAAGGATGCCTTTCAACGCTACAAGGCCATGCGTGGCTACAGTCAGCGCTTCCAAAACGGCTTCGACTGCCAAGGGCTATGGGTCGAAGTGGAGGTCGAGCGCGACCTGGGCCTGAATTCAAAGCGCGAAATCGAGGAGTTCGGTCTCGACCGGTTCGCCAGAGAGTGCAGAGACAGGGTACTGCGATTCGCCCGCCGGATTACCGATCAGTCCATCCGTCTGGGCATGTGGATGGATTGGGACAACTCTTACTTCACCCACAGTGACGAGAACATCGAGCACATCTGGCTCTTTTTGAAGACGTGTCACGAGCGGGGCTGGATCAGACGCGGCGGCAGGGTCATGCCGTGGTGCATGAGGTGCGGCACAAGCCTTTCCCAGCACGAGTTAGTGGGCACCGACACCTACCATGAGATTACGCATACTTATGTCACGCTGCGATTTCCCATCGAAAACCGGCCAGATGAGTACCTCCTCGTCTGGACCACCACGCCCTGGACGCTGGCTGGAAACGTTGCGGCGGCGGTGCATCCCGAGCTCACCTACGTAAAAGCTCGCACGCCCGACGGGACCTATTACCTGTCCGGCAGCGCCGCCGAGTCGATTCTGGGAAGCGATTACGAAGTCATCGGAGAGCTCCCCGGAGCGGAACTGGTCGGATTGCGCTACCGAGGCCCGTGGGACGAATTACCGGCGCAGGCGGGGATCGCCCATACGGTCGTCCCCTGGGAGGACATTTCCGAGGACGAGGGCACCGGAATCGTCCACATAGCCCCAGGCTCCGGCGCGGAGGACTTCGAGCTTGCCGGACAGCACGATCTGCCAATCGTGATTCCAATCGACGGCGAAGCCCGCTACCTCGAAGGGTTCGGGCCCCTGACCGGCAGGCGCACGCTCGACGCGACCGGCTTTATCGTCCGGAACCTCAAAGACAAGGGCATCCTTGTCGACACCGGCGACTACACGCACAGATACCCCGTGTGCTGGCGATGCAAGGAAGAGATCGTCTTCAACTTCGTCGATGAGTGGTTCATCTCATGCGACGAGATTCGCCCCCTAATGAAGTCCGCGGCAGAGACCGTCAACTGGGTTCCCCAGTCCGCCGGTAAACGTATGCAGGACTGGCTCGACAACATGGGCGACTGGGCGATCTCCCGTAAACGTTACTGGGGCCTTCCGCTCCCGTTTTACGTATGCGGCGATGAGGCTTGCGGGCGGCTTACCGTCATCGGTTCGGTAGACGAGCTGCGCGAGTTCGCGGTCGATCCGGCGGCCGTCGACGCCCTCCCCGAGCTTCATCGACCGTGGATCGATTCCATAACCCTGAAATGCCCGTCCTGTGGAAGCGCGGCCCGGCGCGTGCCCGACGTGGGAGATTGCTGGCTCGACGCCGGCATCGTGCCGTATTCCACGCTCGGCTATATGCGCGAAGACCAGTCCGACGGCGGCACGGCCTCGCAAGACTGGTTCCCCGCCGAATTCATCACCGAAATGCGCGAGCAGATTCGGCTCTGGTTCTATTCCATGCTCTTCATGAGCGTCACGCTCGAGGACCGAGCGCCGTATAAGAGCGCGTTCGTCTACGAGAAGGTCATGGACGAAAAGGGCGAGGCGATGCACCGGTCGTTCGGCAACGCCATCGATTTCGACGACGCGGTCGAAATGCTTGGCGCCGACGTGATGCGGTGGATGTATCTCGGCACCAATCCAAACGCCAACGTCAAGTTCGGCTTCGGTCCCGGCAAGGAAATAGTCCGCAAGCTTCTCACGCTATGGAACGTCTACTCCTTTTTCCTGACTTATGCCGAGCTAGACGGCTTCGACCCCCGGAAAGGCGTCCCCGCCGTCACGGAACGACCTGCGCTCGATCGATGGATCCTCAGCCGGCTGACCTCGCTAGTCACCTATGCCGAAGATCGCTACGACAAGTACTGGATATACCCGCTGGTCTCCGAGCTAGAGCGGTTCTGGGACGATCTTTCGAACTGGTACGTCCGGCTCAGTCGCAGGCGATTCTGGAAATCGCAGGACGACGACGACAAGCGCGCCGCCTACGGGACCTTGCACGAGGTCCTCGCGGCGATGGTGAAAGTCATGGCGCCTTTGGTCCCGTTTATCTCCGAAGAGATGCACCAGAATCTCACTCCCGGCCTCAAGTCCGGCGGAGCGCCCAGTGTCTTCCTTGAAGACTGGCCCGCGGCGGACCCGTCGCTGCTGGATGAAGGTCTCGAAAGCCAAATGGCGGTGGTGCGGGCGGTGGTCAGTCTGGGGCGCGCGGCCCGGTCTTCCTCCGGAGCCAAGGTCCGGCAACCGCTTTCCGAGCTCGTATTGGGTATGCCCAGGCAGGAGGACCGAGATGCGGTTCAAGCACATCTCCGGATCGTCCTGGACGAGGTCAACGTAAAGTCGGTCCGGATCGTCGAGAGTGACGACGAAATCCTTTCCCACTCGATAAAGCCGAACTACAGGCTGCTGGGTCCAAGATTCGGCGCCCGCGTCGGTGGGGTCGCGCAGGCCTTGGACCATCTTGACGCGGCGGCGGTTGCGGCGGCGGTATCGCGCGGCGAGAGCTTGACCATATCTATCGATGGTTCGACCGAGACGCTGAAACCCGACGAGCTCGACGTGCGGCACGAGGGCGTCGAGGGATTAGCCGTCGAGGCCCGGGCGGGCATGGTGGGGGGAATCGCGCTCGCGCTCGACGACGGCCTGCTGCTGGAAGGCAAGGCTAGGGACTTGGTGCACGCGATTCAGAACGCCCGCCGCAGCGCCGGCTTCAAAGTGTCCGACCGCGTAAGGCTCCACCTTGACGGACCGGGCGTGCCGGAACTGCTCGCCGTATACGCCGATCACATTGCCAGCGAAGTGCTGGCGGTCGAAATTCGGGCCGCCGCCCCAACCGAGGAAATGCACGCCGAATCGGTTGCTCTGGCCGGTACCGAGATTACCGTGGGGCTATCGCGCCTCGACTGACCGCGCCAGCGGGTAACCGGAACCCGGAATCATTCATCTGATCCGCCATTCCCAACCCTTTTTCCGTCGTTCCCGCGAAGCATGTCCCTGTGCAAGTCGTAGGGGCGGTTCGCGAACCGCCGTCACTTGGAATTGTAGATGTCAACTAATTCGTTGACAGAAGTGGTGGCTCGGCGTATGCCCGTGCATGGTTCGACAGAGCCTGTCCCGAGCGAAGTCGAGGGACTCACCACGCATGTACGGGCTCACCACTCCGTTCACCCTGAGCTTGTCGAAGGGCTCACCGCGCATCCCGTCGTTCCCGCGCACCATGTCCCCGCGCAAGCGGGGAGCGGGAATCCACAGCCCCGGCGCCGGTTCAAGTCCACATCGCTATCGCCGAGCGCGTGACGTGGCCTTTGTCCTGCTGCTCCATGGCTTCGTTGATCTCCGCAAGCGGGAAAATGTGCGACAAGACCCGCTCCCAGGGGTATTTCGACCGTGTCGCGGCGACGAGGTCGAGGGCGCGCTTCAGATCGCCGGCTTCGTAGTGAGCCACTCCGAGCATCGTCCGATTTTGAAAAATTAGCTCCGAAGGGTCGATCTCGCCCTTCCAGTCCCGATTGATGTTCCCGATCTCAAGGTAAACGCCTTCGGGCGAAGTCATCAGAATGCCCTCATGCATCACCGCGGGGTGCCCGACCACCTCCACCGTAATGTCGGCGCCCCAGCCTTCGGTAAGGTTCTGAACTTCCTCCACGCGCTTGGCGGGTGTGTCGTGCTCGCGGATATCGATCAACTGATCGGCTCCGAACGCGTGGGCGAGCTCCAGCCGTTCGTCCACGCCGTCGATCACAATCACCTGGCCCGCGCCCATCTCTTTGGCGACCAAAGTTGCGTACACGCCAAGCCCGCCCGCGCCCTGAATGGCGACGGTTTGCCCGGCGCTCAAATCCGCGCGGCTGAGTCCCGAAAGCACTTGGGTGAGCGCGCAATTGAGGCCCGCCACGACCTCGTCTTCAAGATGGTCCGGGACCTTGAAAACGGCGTGATTGGGTCGCAGATAGTAGTACTGGCCAAACGTGCCCTGGAAATGCGGCCATTCGTCGCTGCTGACCCACCATTGCGAAAGTCTGGTGGGACACGAGCGGTGCTTCAGCCGCAAGCACATTCGACACCGTCCGCATGGATAGAAGTATCTGAAGATTACGCGGTCGCCTTCATGCAGCGGTTCGCCCGTGGAGTCGGTCTCCACGCCGTCGCCGAGCTTGTGGATGACGCCGGCGGCCTCATGGCCAAGCACGAGCGGAAGCGGCCTCCCCATCGCCGCGACATCCATGTCGCCGCGCCAGTAATGGAGGTCCGATCCGCAGATGTTGCTCAGGGCCACTTTCAACACCGCCGCTCCGGGCTCGGGATCCGGCACCGGATACTCGTATATTTCCCAAGGCTTACTCGCGCCGTGAAATCTAGCTACAAGCCCCATTTCGGCCATATCCCGCTACCCCCTGGGTCAATGTCGAACGCATAAAGATGTAGCGTAGATTACCGCGAAGGCTCCGAACGCCCTAAGCACGGCCTGGTGGGATTCCTAATCGTGCAAATCGCGTGTCAATACAGCCGCCTTGTTAATGGCTGCGTTTAATAAGGATGCAAACTCCGTTCTTATTAAAGCCTGCCGCTAATAACGGCATATTCACGCCGCCCACCGATGATCTTATTCAGCGATCCCTCGGTCGCACGGTGGTTGAAGGAGCACCGAATATGGCACTACTCGGACGCGGGCGTCCTTCAAGGTCTCGCGTTAGCTAATCGGCCGCCGGAACTGGCGGTTGGAGGTTTGCGTGGGCGGTGCTCGAGCGTCCTACTGCAGGTTGCTCAGGAACATCAGCGCGATGATGAAAATTACCGCAAACAATACCCAGACGGACACCGGTAACCCCAGCACCCGCGAACCGCCCGTCAAGTTGGGGACCTCCAGCTTCGGGACTCCCGAACTCGACTGCCGCCTCGTTCGCGAAGACGGCTGTTCGCCGCTTGCGCGTTCGCGCAACCGGCGAAGATTCTCGCTTATGTTCGGCTCAAACTTGATGGGATCGTCTGCCTGTCCGGTCGACTCCTCACCCTCAGATTGAAAATCGTCGCGTTTCAGTTTTGCGCCGCAGTTGATGCACAACCACGCGCCTTCTGTATTTTCGTGTGCGCATTCGTGGCACTTCATAATGCTGATTCCACGGCTATGGGAATGAACGATTCTCGCTGTGCTTCAATCCTAGCACCCATCTATAGAGCGCGGTTGAATCAACTTTGTCGGTATGGGCGGATCGACCGTTCAGGCAGTCCCGCGCGAGATTCTGCCGACGTGTGC
The DNA here is from genome assembly GCA_965218195.1 of Chloroflexota bacterium. GTDB lineage: Bacteria > Chloroflexota > UBA11872 > UBA11872 > VXNJ01 > JAPOVO01. Next base: position 1,282,977 of record OZ244593.1, on the reverse strand, counting down.
CAATTCCGAAATCAGCACTCACCGCCCTAGTAAAACTTGGGAGGTCTCGTCAGTCCCGCGACAGCCGGAATCCACAACACCTCTAAGCCCGGTAACGCGGGCAGGCATGTGGATACCGGCGGGCGAGTGCCCGCGCACCCGGCGGCGCGAAAGCCATTTGCCTTTTCTTGTCCTGCGAATTTGCACCAGCCCAAGGCTGGAGCGGCGCGGTTCGAGACGCTAGGCGCTAACCTCGTGACCCAAAAGCTCGTGCGCGCGGATGTAGCCGTCCACTTCGCACAGCTCCGAGAAGAACTTGCGTACGCGCCTTCCCATTTCGGTCTGCAACCATTCGCGCGACATAACGCCGTTACGAATCGCTCGCTTGTAAACTGAAAGACTGCCGCGCATTCCGGTCGTTTCGTACAACGACGCCATCCGCACGTAGAAATCTATAAGCGGTAGCCGAGTTCGGGTGGTTGCGTGCAGGAAATCGAGAAGCTGCGACTCCAGCTTGGCGATATCCAGGATGCCGGCGGCGACCATTCCGTCCGTCAGCGGCGTACCCGGAAGAGGGGTCAGCACGGTGAACTGCGGAAAGGCTATCTCGTGGTGCCGGACAAAGTCCTCAAGCTCGAAGAAGTCTTTTTCTTCCCACTCAGGGTTGACGATAAAGCAACCCCAGGCCTCGACTCCATGCCGACGCATTATTTCGAGCGCCTGGACAGCGTGGGTCACCTTGTTGCGCTTGTTGTGAAGCCTATCCAACTCGATGTCCTTGACCGACTCTATTCCGAGCAAAAGGACTTTGAGACCCGCGTCGGCCCACTTTTCGACGAGCGCGGGCCTGCGGGTGATGTCGCTCGTACGCACCTGCGCCCAGTAGCGCCAGTCCTTGCCCCGCCAGTCTTCCGGCTGCGAGATGATCAGGTCGGCCATTGCGATGGCGCGCTTTTCATCGACCCAGAATTCGTCGTCGACAAACGCCGCAACGTCGATGCCGTCGGGGAGCCTGTTGAGCTCTTCCAGTACCCGTTCCGAGCTCTTCTTTCTGTAACGCCGCTCGTTGAAGACCCACACAGAGCAGAAACTACAGTCGTACGGGCATCCACGGGTGGTCTCCACCGTCCCGACGATCCCCATCACGTTCAGGTAATACTGCTTGGAATAGTGCTCCACCAGACTCCAGTCGGCAAACGGGAGCGTATCGAGGTCCTTGATCTGGGGAACGGTTTCCGTAAATACCAGCTCTCCGCCGGACCGGTAGGCGATACCCTGCACCGATTCGAACCCTGCGCCCGCGCGAATCGCCTCCAGGAGCGGCGTAAAGGTCGACTCCGCTTCCCCGAGCACGAGCAAATCAACCGAGGGCTCGTCCATGGCGTCATCGGGCGCCATGGCGGCGTGATACCCGCCTTGAACGATCGTAAGCTCAGGCCTTAGCGCCCGGGCGCGCTGACAAAGCTCCTTGGTGCTAACGGCTTCCGCCGTGTAGGCCGTAACGCCAAGCACGTGCGGATCGAACTCCTCGATCAGCTTCTCGAAATCTTCGTCTTCCTCGAGCCGCATGTCGATGATTCGAACGTCGTGGTTTGGAGCGCTCGCCGCCACCATCAGCAAATCAAGCGGAGGGACGCGAGCCAGACTCGTAAACCCGACGCATATTCCGGAGATATCGGGTTTGACGAGCAGGACTCTTAGCTGATCGGCATCCATAGGCGTCCGCGTGATAGGCGGAGTATCGGCTGCCAGGATCCTTTCGGCTTTCGATTTGATCAGCATTCAGAACTCTCCGAATCAGGCTATCGAACGGCTACGGATATCTTTTATGGTTCGACCCAAGTTGCACCGATGCCTGAGTTAGTTGGCCGCCAATGCAAGTCTCTAAAAGGCTACGAAAGGCCAGAGTCGATACGCAAGCGAAATCGACAGGCAATACTACTTAATCCGCCGCGCGGCGGAGCAATTTAACGCACCGCTCCGATGCACGCCAGACATTCGCCCCCTCTTAGCGTCACTCCCGCGAAGCATGCCCCCCGCTCACGAGGAACGGGAATCCGGCGGATTGCGCTGGGACCGTCATTCCCGCGCACGGGAATCCACAATTGCCCTCAACACCTAATACCCCTAATTCCGCTATTCCGGCGAAGCATCTCCCCGCGCAACCGATCCCGGCGGTTGGCCGGTTTTCGGCAATCAACTCGAAGCGCTCGAATACCGGCTCAATCCGATGCGCCAGAACTTCGACGCCGCCGAGACCGCCACGATCGCCACTATCGGCGCAACCCAGGTCAGCCAGGAAGCTTCGCGGCCGGTGATGGCCCGCGCGGGTACGGTCGTAATGAACGCGACGGGGAAAATGAACGTCAGCGCCTGTCGCAGCCAGAACGGAAATATCTCCACCGGATAGCGTCCCGTCTCATAGAACAGATTGAATATCATCGTCACGTTCTCGATCCGCACGAACCAGAACACCAGCGTCGTCAGGCTCAGCCACATCGCATAAACGATTGAGATCGCCGTAACGATCATCGCCAGAAAAATCACCAGCCCCATGGCAGACAGGTCTTCGTCGAGCCGGTTTGCCGCGACTACGATTATCACTACTCCCAGGACGATGTCGGTCACGTGCCACAGAACGAATCTCCGGGTTGTGGCGATGAACTGGCTCGGCACGGGTTTTACGAGTATGTAGTCGAAAGTACCCTCCCGGACTTCCTCGACGGTCTTGTTCAGACTTGGGCTCATGAACATCGCCACGACTCCTTGAATTACGTAGAACACTCCCAATAGGCCGAGCATCTGCGGGAAGTTCCAGTCGCCCAGAGAGTCGGTATGCGAAAAGACCACCATCAGTCCGCCGAATGCGGTTCCGATACCGAGCACGCTGCGCACCACGTTGCCAAAAAAGTCCGCGCGATAGGCAAGCTCGTGCTGAACGGCCGACCGGACGAGAGCCAATGTGATTCGCGCCAGCCTCATCATCAGGCTCCCACCGCCGAATAGCGCTTAATTCCGCTTCGCCAGACAACCGCAAACGCCAGCGCCGCCGCGCCGATCCACGCCGCCTGGATGGCGAATCCCAACGCAAGCTCCCCTGCGCCAAGCCGGCCCAGGACAACCTCAACCGGAAAGCCCAGCGCGTACCGGGCCGGCAGCACCGTTGCGATATCCCGCACGAATCCGGGCAGGACGGCCACCGGCGCCACCTGCCCGCCCAGTAGGAACAGCAAGCCCAGCCAGATTTCCCAGAACGAAAAAGAGCGCGTCGTCCAGAACGCGAGCATGGCGAACAGCGAGCCGATCAAAAACGACAGGAGAATCGCCGCGGCGAGCGCCGGCAGGAATAGCGCCACCGTTATCCAGTCACCCGGAAAGGCCGGACGCAACACGAGAAAGAGGACTATCCAAACTGGCACCAGCATGATGAGGCTGACCGATTTGTAGGCGATATTCATGGCTGCCGCGTGCCACGACGGATGTATCGGCCGCAACAGTCTCGGCGACAGCTTGCCTTGCTCGATCAAAGGGCCAAATGTGTACACCTCGATGGCCTGCGTGAGGTGCGCGACCGCCATGAACACCAGGTAGTACATAACGAAATCGTCGCGGCTAAATCCCGAAATTTCGCCATCTCCCGCCACCAGCGACCAAACGATCAGGTAAATAACCGGGTTCACCACTTCCCAGAGTGCGTAGAGGAACATCATTATTCGGTATTGGAACAGGTTGGCCAGTTCACTCTTGGCAAGGGCTACAAAGCCGGCGAAGACGTAACGCATTGCCGCTATTCGGCAGCCGACCGAAACACCTGGTCGATCACATCTTCGAGAGCGGGGTCCTCTACGCTCAGGTCGGCCACCGGCAGGTCGGCGAGCAGGCGGGCGGTAGCGCCGGGAGCGGCGTCCTTGGCCGTTTTCACCCGGAACTGCAATTCATCGATACGCTCAACCTCGCCGTGCCGTTCCAAATCCTTTATGTCAACCGGCTGCTCAAAATGCAGCGTGATCGTTTTGTGAGGGGCGTATCTTTCGACAAGTCCTTGCAGCAAGCCGTCGTAGAGCATGCGTCCCCGGTCGATCACGATAACCCGCTCCGCGAGCGCCTTGACGTCGGCCATGTAGTGACTCGTCAACAGAATCGATGCCCCTGTTGCGGTGTTGTAGTCCCTGATGAACTGCCGTATTCGCTGCTGCATGGTCACGTCCAGACCAAGCGTCGGCTCGTCGAGGAACAGCACGCTCGGCGAATGTAGAAGGCCCGCGGCCAGCTCCGCTTTCATCCGTTCGCCCAGCGATAGTTGGCGAACCGGTTTGTAGAGGAGATCCTGCAAGTCGAGCATCTCCGTCAGCAGATTGAAGGACGATTCATAAGTCGGGTCATCGAGACCGAAGACCGCCTTGTTAACGAGGAATGTGTCAATTCCGGGCAGGTCCCAGAAAAGCTGCTGACGCTGACCCATTATCAAGGTCATCCGGGTCAGGAAGTCGCGCCGCCGCTGCCAGGGTGTGTGACCGAGCACCGCAACCTCACCGTCGGTGGGGTAAAGCAAGCCGCTCAAGACTTTCAGCGCCGTCGTCTTTCCCGCTCCGTTGGGTCCCAGAAATCCGACTATTTCGCCTTTCGCGACCTCGAACGAAATGCCGTCCACCGCGCGGACCCGCCGGTGGCGGCGTTTGAATACGCCTTTGAGCGACGCCCGCAACCCGCCCTCGCGCTCGGTCACCAGATAGTGCTTGACGAGGTTCCGCACACTGATATCGACAGTCATCGCGAACCGTGCACGGGGGTCGATGCCGGGCGAAATCCGCGCCGGTCGATTATTCGCTCCAGCCGAGCCAGCGAATGCAACCCCGGCTCCGCTCCCGCCCCTGACCGACGGCGTTTTGCGCCGGATAGCCCAGATAGATGTATCCGACGATTCGATCGTCCTGGCTTACGCCCAGGTACTCCTTGGCCGAGGCGTACAAGCCCATGTCGCCTGTTCGCCACTTGCTCACCACGCCCCTGGACCACGCCGCCAGAGTCAGATTCTGAATAGCGCAGCAAGCCGCCGCGTAGTCCTCCAGAGCCAGCACCGGGTCGTCGCTTACGCACACGGTCACCGCGATAACCACGGGCGACCGCAGAAGCGCTTTGCGGGCATCGGCGGCCGCGTTCGATTCCTCGTTCGGCGTCGATTCGCGCTCGATCGCCGCGGCAACGTGCTCGCCCATTTTGGCGCGCTCGTCGCCGGCGATCACGTGAAACCGCCACGGTTGCGTAAAGTGATGATTGGGCGCCCATAGCGCGGCTTCCAGCACTTCTTCGATATCGCGCCGGGACGGCGACTGGTCGGTAAGGCGCTTGACGCTGCGCCGCGTGCGTATAGCCTCGAGGACTTCCATCTAAACCAACTCCACTCGAATCAATACTCCGCCCGGTTTCATATCTTGCCGGCTACCCGGCAAGCCACCCGCCGTCAACCGCCAGCACTTGCCCGGTAACGTATGACGCCACCGGAGACGCCAGAAAAACCGCCGCTCCGGCGATATCTTCCGGAAAGCCCCATCTGCCCGCCGGAATCCTGCCGATCACCCAGGGGCCGCGCTGCGGGTGCTCGAACACCGGTTTGGTCATTTCAGTGTGTATGTACCCGGGCGCGATAGCGTTGACGGTAATCGGTTGCGTGGCGAATTCGATTGCCAGCGCTTTCGTCAACTGACCTACTCCCCCCTTGCTCGCGGTGTAGATCGTCAGCGGATTTATCCCGATGAACGTGGCCAGCGAGGCTATGTTGATTATCCTTCCATACTCTCCGCCGTCCATCATTCGCAGAGCGTGCTGACACGCAAAGAACAGCCCGCGAAGGTTGATGTTGTGCACGTGGTCCCAGTCCTCGGGCAGGACTTCCAGCGCCGGCTTGCGGACGTTTACACCCGCGCAGTTGGCCAGTATGTCCAGGCGTCCATATTCCCCGCGCACGGCTTCGAACAGCCGGTCGAGCGAATCGAGGTCGCCCACGTCGGTCTCAACGGCGATGGCCCGCCGCCCCAGCGCTTGCGCGGCGGCGGCGACCTGGGCGATTTCGTCCGCCGAGCGCGCCGCGACTACCAGATCGGCGCCGGCCTTGGCGAACCCCATGCAGATGCCTTCACCAATGCCCCGGCCGCCCCCGGTAACCAGGGCGACCCGCCCTTCGAGGGAAAACCCTCCGTCATTGCGGCTTTCATCGACCATCAGCGCTCTATTCCTACTTTAGCGGCGAGAACGCGGTCGGCTGTAGAATCCGGTTCTCGACGCGCGCCACAATTTGCCCGTTCTTCTCCGTCTCCGCGCGAACCGCGAGCCACTCCGGATCGGACATGAACGCGTTCCACTTTTCCTCACGATCGGCCATGCTGTCAAAGGCCGTTATGTAGACCAATGTATCGTTTTGGCCCACTAATTCGGTCCAGAATCCCACGACCTGGACGCCGTGCCGCTCGAAGAATCCGATTGTATGGTTGCTGAACCTGTTCTGTATGTCCGGCATTTTGCCCGGCATGATGTAATACGTTCGCAGTTCATAGATCATAAGTGTGGTCTCCCGCCTTTGTCGTTAGCAGCGTCCGCCTCCAACAGGTTCGCGCAATGCGCCCGCATTCGGCAACCCCGATTGCTGTCCAGGACTCGCCAGGCAGGCATTGACAGGCGGATTACGCTTGCCGTAGCGGACAAGTCAACAGCCTGGGTGTCAGGAGAGCCTACAGGAGCGGCTTTGTGTATGTGATAATCGTCGGTTGCGGCCGGGTTGGCGCACTCCTCGCCACGGATTTCTGCGCGGATGGTCACGCCGTGGTGATTATCGACAAAGATCCCGACTCGTTCACGCGGCTGGGCGATGATTTCCAAGGCTCCACGATAGCCGGCAACGGCATCGACGAAGAGGTCTTGAGGAGCGCTGGAGTGGAACGGGCCGACGCGTTCGTAACTACGACCAACGGCGACAACAGCAATCTTATGTCCGCCCAGATAGCCCAGAGGATATTCGGCGTCAAAAAAGTCATAGCGAGATGCAGCGACCCCGTGCGGAGCGAAGCCTACGCGGCGCTGGGGTTGTCGACGGTATGCCCGACGACGGTGGGCGCTTCGATAATTCGCGAAGCCTTGCAGTCCGCGGGCGCGGCGAACGGAGATGGTAAGTAGATGTTCACCGTCGTTGCCGGGGGCGGAAAGGTCGGATACCACCTGTCAAAAGCCCTGCTTAACATGGGGCACGAAATCGTGCTGATCGAAAAGAACCTCCGCAAGGCGCGCGCTCTCTCTACAGACCTCGGCAGTATCGTTCACCCGCACGACGCCTGCGAGGGACGCTGGCTGCTGCAAGCCGGCGTTAAGCGCGCCAACCTCGTGGTCGCCGTGACGGGAGACGACGAAGACAACCTCATAATCTGCCAGCTCGCACGAACGCTCTCCGGCGAGAAAGCCAGGACCATCGCGAGAATCAATAACCCCAAAAACGCGATTATCTTCAAGCGGCTCGGCGTCGATCACACGGTTAGCAGCACCGACCTGATTCTCTCGATGATCGAGCAAGACATCCCCACCGGCGCCATCGTCCATTTGCTTCGACTTGACGAAAGCGATTTGGAGCTCGTCGAGATAAGGCTCCCGGCCGAGTCGCAGGCCGTTTCACGGACCATAGGTGAAGTGAACCTTCGTGGCATGGGAGGCAATCTGTGCCTCATCATTCGCGGAACCGAAACGCTGCTGCCGCAGACCGACCTGCGCCTGCAATCGGGCGACATGCTGGTCGCTCTCATTCACGCCGACATGGAAGCGGAGGTGAGGCAATACCTGACCGAACCGGAGGTAGTCGTTCGCGTCAGGTGACGCGCCGCCTAACGGCGGCCGAACTCCAGATGTTCAACCGTCTCGTCCAGACCTTGGTCCAGCGAATACTTCGGCCGCCAGCCTAGTTCCGCCGCCGCCAGACCGGCATCGAGGGCCATTCTTTCGACCTCGCCCGGCGCCAGTGGAACGCGCTCGGGCACGAACGACGTGCTCAGCCGCCTTTGGAGACCCGCAAAAATCGTCTCCACGTCCACTTCGACTCCGGTCCCGACGTGATACGGCTTCGCCTGGCCCCGCGCCGACGCGAGCACGAGCGCTCGCACAACGTCCCCAACGAACACATAATCGCGCGTCGCCTTTCCGAACCCCCGCATCGTGGGCGTTATGCCCGCCAGCATTTGCTCCAGGAAGATCAGCACTACGCCGACCTCCGACTCCGGCTCTTGCCTGGGGCCGTAGATGTTGGCGGGGCGGAGAATCGAATACTCCAGGCCGCGCTGCCGTCCCAGCATTCCAAGGTAGAGCTCGGCGCAGTATTTCGACATTCCGTAGGGCGACGCCGGCGCGACCGGAAAGCTCTCATCCACTGGCAGCGTCGAGGGGTCGGGGCTCCCGTACATTGCCCCGCCGGTAGACGTAAAGACGAGCTTCCGCGCGCCGCATTCCAGAGCCGCCAGCGCCACGTTGATAGTCCCTCTTACGTTCACGTCGGCGTCGAATCCCGGGTCGGTAAACGCGCGCTTCGGGTCGGCCTGCGCCGCAAGGTGGAAGACGAAATCGGGTCGAAAACCCGTGATTTCCCTGCCGACCTTATCAGCGTCGCGTACGTCGGCCTCGATAAGACGGGCATCCTGATGCAGCTTCTCACGCTTTCCGGTTACGAGGTTGTCCAGCGCCGCAACTTCGTCGCCCCGGTCGATAAGCGCGTCGACAAGATGGGACCCCAGAAAACCGGCCCCGCCCGTAACCAGCGATCGCGCCAACGCGCCCCTCTCAAGAAATGTGGACCGGGAAATGCTCCCGCCCGAACGAATCAAACGTTATATTAGGCAAAACCTCTGGCTGGCCGCGCGCCGCCCCGCGAAGTCTGATTCAGTTGGATCTGCAAGAAGCAATTTTCAGCCGTCGAACGGTACGCAAGTTCATAAAAGAGCCCGTTCCGCGCGAGATCGTCGAGCAAATCATCGACGCCGCTCGCTACGCCCCGAGCGCGTGCAACCTTCAATTGTGGGAGTTCATCGCCGTTGACGACCCGGAGCTCATCGAGCAAATAGCCCAAGAGACGAGGTTCATCACGCTCGCTCCGGTCGCGATTTTCGTAACGTATTCACACAAGTACACGCGCGAGAACCTGGCCTGGGTGCAGAGCGCGTCGGCGGCCGTTCAGAACATGATGCTGATGGCCCACGATCTGGGATTGGGCGGTTGCTGGGTGGACACGCTGGGCAACGTAGGCCGAATCAAAAGGCTTCTGCGGCTCCCGGAGGAGCAGACCGTGCTTGCGCTTGTTCTCTTCGGCTATTACAAACTCAATCTGCGAGCGCCGCGGCGGCGGTCGATCGACTCCGTGCTCCACTTCAACCATTACAAGGGGACCGGTCACTGGCCGTTCGACGAAGATCCCAACGTCTGGTCGATGGAGCAAATAAGTCACTTCCAGATGGCGAAGATTCGCAACGGCGCTCATTACAACAAGCCGATAATCTCGGAGTTCGAGGCGGTTAACGCGGCGATTCGCCAGTGGTCTCCGACCGGCAAGTGCCAGTGGCTCGACGTGCTGCCGTGTACGGGGATATACACCGAAGCCTTTTCCCGGGGTTTTCCGGACGCCGAAATCACCGCCGTCGAAATGACCGAGCAGGTTCGCGAATTCATACGGGCCAGGGTCGAACGCTCCATCACCGAAGTCGAGTATTCCAACTTCTATAGCTCGAACGGCGTTTCCTACGACTTCATTACGTGTATCTTCCGTCTCGAGTCCTTGCCGCGACACGAGCAGTTGCGATTGCTTGAGCGGCTGCGCGGTCTGATTCGACCCGAAGGCCGTCTAGCGGTCGCGTTCGTCAATCGCAATTCCTATTACTCCGTCCTCAAACAGTTCCGCAAAGCCATAGGCCACAAAGGGGTGGAATACGCTCTAGCCCCCGATCCCCACCTCGGGCCGTTCAAAGCGATGACTCGGAGAGAGGCCAAGAAACTGTTTCGCGAGACCGGCTGGAAGGTCGTCGACCGCTCCCATTTCTTTTCGACTCCTCCCGACGACGAAGTAATCTACCGATCCGGGCGCAAGGGTCGGTTCGTATCGATTGCGGGCAAGGTCGTAGCGGGAATTGGCAGCGCTTCCAAGCACGCCGATCCCATCCTCGGGCCGTTGGGCCGGGTGCAGGTGTGGGAGCTCGAGCCGTCGTAGCAAACGTCGAACCACGCGGCACAAACGAAAAACGCTTATCGTAGAGAAACAGCGTTGTTGATACATTAGAAATGTCCTGACCGCCGGGGCGGATCGTTGTATCGTTGTCAATTCCGAATCCCGACACCTGAGCGAAGCGAGTGAAATGGCCGAATCCACCAAACTGATAACTGCCGACGACCTGCCTAAAGACATCGACGTAGTGAGCAGGCTTCCCAGAAGCGACGGCCAGGAATGGCTCATCGCAGTGAGTAAGTTTCGAGGCAAGGACTACGCCTCGGCTCGCGTTTATTACCGCGACGACAAGGGAATACTCAAGCCTTCCAGACACGGCATTAACGTTCATGAAGAGCTTTTGCCCGAGATAATCAAAGGGCTCCAGGCCGTTGACGACCTGCTAACCGAACGCGCCGGCGGCTAATGGTAAGTCGCTGGGCGCCGAACTAAGGCTCACGTGATCAGCACCGACATCCGTCCGCGGCCAAAGCCCGCCCGCGTACGCCGCCGTTGCCGATCGCCATGAGAGTCGATGGTCACCCCGATCTCCAGCAGACCGATCCCGACGTGTTCGCGGCCCTCAAGTCGGAGGAGCGGCGTCAGCTTGACGGACTTGAGCTGATAGCGTCCGAAAACTATGCGAGCGCCGCCGTGATGGAAGCGGTGGGCTCGGTGTTCACCAACAAGTACGCCGAGGGCTACCCCGGCAAACGCTATTACGGCGGCTGCGGCAACGTGGACGAAATCGAGCGCCTGGCAATCCAGCGGGCCAGGGACCTGTTCAAGGCCGAACATGCGAACGTCCAGGCGCATTCCGGTTCCGCGCCGAACATGGCCGTCTATTTCGCCGCGCTCGAGTACGGCGACACCGTTCTCGGCATGGAGCTGGCGCACGGCGGCCACCTCACGCACGGCCATCCGAAGAACTTCTCGGGGCGTCATTACAACTTCACGGCCTACGGAGTCGATCGCGAATCCGAGCAAATCGACTACGACGCTGTTCGCTCGATCGCCCGAAAAGTGAAGCCGAAGCTCATAGTGTGCGGCTACACCGCGTATCCGCGGATCATCGATTTCGCGGCGTTCCGGGAAATCGCCGACGAGACCGGCGCGCTGCTGATGGCGGATATCGCCCACATCGCCGGGCTGGTCGTGGGCGGCGTGCATCCGTCGCCCGTTCCATTCTGTGATTTCGTGACCACTTCCACGCACAAGACGCTTCGCGGACCCCGGGGTGGACTAATCCTTTGCCGCGAGGAGTTTGCCAAGGCTGTCGACAGCGCGATATTTCCGGGTACCCAAGGCGGTCCGCTTATGCACGTGATCGCGGGAAAGGCCGTTGCCCTAAAGGAAGCCGGAACGCCCGAGTTTGCCGGCTACGCCGCCAGAGTAGTCGAGAATGCCCGCGCGCTCGCGGATGGGTTAACCCAAGAAGGTCTGCGCCTGGTAAGCGGCGGGACGGACAACCATCTAATGCTTATCGACTTCGGCCCCGATGGAGCCTCGGGCCGCGCCATGCAACTTGCCCTGGAAAAAGCCGGCATCACCGCCAACAAGAACACCGTGCCCCGTGAGACCCGCAAGCCGACCGTCACCTCCGGCATCCGACTCGGAACCCCGGCGCTCACCACTCGCGGATTCGGCCCCGGCCAAATGCGTCAGATAGCGAGCTGGATCCGGCGCGTGCACGACGACCGCAGGAACCAGCAGACGGTTGCCGCGATTAGAGCCGAGGTGCGGGAAATGGCTTTGAAATTCCCGGTGCCCGGCCTTCAATCGCCCCTTTCCTCAAGCTAAGACGACTTAGAGGGTAGCGCTGCAAGCAAGCTCCGCATAAGTCACGCTCCGGGAGGCGTAGGTGGGCGAACTGGCTGGATTGGGCACCGCGTTTACCTGGGCGCTGGCGGTCACTCTAATACGGATGGCCCCGCCGTCCACGCCTTTGCTTCAGATGAACTCCGTCCGCCTGCTCGCTCCCGCCCTGTTGACGCCCGTGTTGATGTTCGCGGCCGGGACGCAAGGCGAATTCATGGAGATGCACTGGCAGAACTTCGCGGCCCTGACGGCGTCGGTCGCAATCGGCCTTGGCGCGGGCGACGTGCTTCTGTTCCGAGCGATGCGAACGGTTGGCCTGGTCCGGTCGTACACGATCGGCGGCACGTTTCCGCTATTCGGCCTCTTTTTTGCGGTGCTTCTGTTAGGGGAACAGATTGGCGGATTCGCAATAGCCGGAACATTGCTGATCGTTACAGGTGGGGCTCTGGTATCGACACGCTCCACCGCCGAAGAGCAGGTCCCGCACGCCTCGCGCTGGCAATATCGCCGGGGGCTGGCGCTGGCGCTTGTCGTCGCGATGATGTGGGGAATCGACCTCATCTTGCTGAAGGTAGGCGCAGGCGACACCCATCCCCTTGTCGTGAACTCTTTTCGAATGCCGTTCGCGGCGGTGATGATGACGGCACTCGCGTGGCGGGTGACCGGCGAATTCCCGCTGCGTCGGGTAAACCCTCGGGCGGCAGCCACTCTGGCGCTCTCGGGCCTGTTGGGTCTTACCGCCGGCAGTCTTCTCTATCTGCTGTCAATCCAGGAAATCGGCGCGGCCCGGAGCGGAGCGCTCGGAGCGTTTTCCCCCATCTTCGCCATGGTCCTTGCGGTCGCGTTTCTGCGCGAACGCCCCGGCTGGAAAGCCATCCTCGGAACCCTCGCGGCGACCGGCGGCGTAGTCCTCGTTACCCTGCGGTGAGGGCGCTGTCTCCGAGCAGCTTCTCAATGGCGTTCACGACTTCGCTGGAATCAGGCTCGATCTTGGAATCGAAGTACGCGACTACCCCGCCTGTCCTGTCTACCAGATACTTGTGAAAGTTCCAGCGAGGCGGGACCGCCTCTTTCGCCAGGTGCTTATAAAGCGGATGCGCGTCAGGCCCCCTTACCCGGATTTTGGCGAACATCGGGAACGTGACCCCAAACCTCGACGCGGCGAATCGTTTGACCTCGGCGTTAGTGCCCGGCTCCTCGTCGGCGAAGTCGTTGCTCGGAAAGCCCAGCACGGTAAACCCGCGCGCCGCATAGCTCTCGTACAGCTCTTGCAGTAGCACGTACTGCGGAGTGCGGCCTCACAAGCTCGCCAGGTTGACCACGAGCGATACCGTTCCCCGGAACTTCGTGAGATCGACGGTATTGCCGTCGATATCCTCCACCTCAAAATCGTAGACGGAGCCCATTCAACCCTCCAGTGCGCCTTCTGTTGGCCCCGGGACGTCAGCCCGCACGTTTCTTGGGGCAATCTTTTTACAGTAAATGACGCCAATGAAGGGAACGATCGAAAATAACAATGCCGTCCACCACTTCTCCATTCGGAACGCGCCGAAAGTAACGAATATCGGAATCTCCCAGTCTCCTGCTAGGTTCAGCAAGAGAAGCTGGTACGCCCTTCGGAGCCTGGATCCGGATGGACGGGAGCTGGTCACCAGCATCACCAGCGCGACGAGACCAAGCGGATGAATGACAACGGTCACTAGCCACGTCAAGAGATGACCTGTGGGATACCAGGGACCACCTCCCATAAAAAGGTGGCTTACAGCTGAAATCGAAACGGGGATTGCCCAAAGTGCGGTCAGAATGATGAGCACAATCCGGAAGCGCGGCATCACGTCTCCTCCCCATCTCGTGCGTCACGGCGGTTTGCGCCGTCTTCATGACCGAATCACTGTTGCCTTCGGTTCAGGCCGGACCAGGCGCTCAACTTGCCGGCTGTATGCGCCAGAGCGTTCGTGGACCCGTCGCCGCAACGCTATAAGACGACAGCTTGCCCGCCTTGCTTGCGCCAGTCCTCCACGTTGTCCACCAGATTCGGGGGTGCCTCCCGCTCGATGGCGGCCCAGAGCTCTGGCGGAAAATCGGCCTCCGCCGCAGCCGCCGCCAACTTGATTTCGTCGGGAGCCGCCGCCCCGAGAATCGTGACCGCGACCTTCTCTTTGTCCACCGAAAACCCCACCGCCGCGGCCGGAAGCTCGACGCCGAACTCCCGGCAAATCACCGAAATGCGCTCGATCCGGTCCCTGACTTCCGGCGGAGCGGGCTGATAGACGTACGGAGTATCCAGATTCGCCGGCCGCGCCAGGATTCCCGAAGCGAACGGCGCGGCGTTGATGACCGCCACGCCCAGCTCATTCGCCCGGTCGATAAGCGAGGCCGCCGGCTGGTCCAGAAGACTGAAACGATTATGAGTTATTACGCTTTCGAACTCGCCCGTATCTATGTACCGGGTCAGCAGGTCCACCGGGCCGCCCGAGACGCCTATATGTCCGACAAGCCTCTGGTCCTGGAGCTTTTGGAGGCCCTTCAACGCCCCGTTGAGGACCGTCTTCATATCGGAACGCTCGACGTCGTGAATGTGCACCGCGTGTAACAGGTCAAGCCCCAGCAGTTCAAGGCTCTTCTCTACGCAGGCGATCGTCTGTTCCTCAGAGTAGTCGAACGGATCGGGCCGGTAGCCCGCCTTTGTGTTGATAAACAGATCGTCGGGCGCGTCGTCACCGATTTCCTTCAGCGCGATTCCAAGCCGACGCTCCGCTTCGCCGTAGTACGGGGCCGTGTCGATGAAGTTGATGCCGGCTTCGAACGTCGCTCGCACGACTTCAACCGCCTGCTCGTCCGACGTCACGCGCGGCGATTTGCCAATCGCGACCATGCCCAGCCCAACGGGCGTCACGTCGTGACCCGTTCCTCCGTACGGTTGTCTTTTCAATCGCTTCTCCCGATTCCTGACGTCCTAATCCTCACGAGCCGCTGGCAAAAGCCAATCGCGCTTGCCGATCAGATCTTGACCTTCACCGAGCCGATCTCAAGCGCCCGCTTGGTCTGGACGATCATCTGCTCGTAATGGAAATCTCTTAGTTCCGCCGGATCGCCCTCCCAATCATAAAAGCCCTTCAGGGTTTTTATTCCGTCGTGACCCTGCTCGGCCATCCGGGCGAGAGTCTCGGCGCCAAGATCGCCATTCCCGTCGAGCTCCTTGTAGAGGTAGGCGGCCACTTTGGAATGATTGATGATTCCACCGAGGTCGCGGCCTCCGAGCGGGCCGACGGAAACGAATCTCGTTCCGAATCCGAAGCGCACGGCGTTATCTATGTCCTCGGCGCTGGCCACGCCGGTCGCCAGCAGCTCGATAGCCTGGCGCGTGAGCGAATGCTGAAGCCTGTTGGCCACGAAGCCGGGTATATCCACGTTCACCACGATGGGCTGCTTGCCCATCTCTTCCCAACCGGCGCGCACGCGCTCGATAACGGCCTCGTCCACGTTCGGATGCTTTATCACTTCAACCAGCGGAAGTATGTGGGCCGGCAGCACGAAGTGACTGCCCACCACGCGCGCGGGATGCCGGCAAACCTCGGCCATGTGCCTGATCGGAATCGACGACGTATTGCTGGCTATCGGGGTAGCGGGATCGGCGACTTCGCCAAGCTCCTTGAAAAGCGCTCGCTTGGCCTCCACGTTCTCGAAAATCGCCTCGACGATAATATCGGTCCCCGCGACGGCCGACTCCAGGCTGTCGGCCCGTCCGACGCGCGCGTAGACTTCGTCGGCGTCGCCTCCGAGAAGCAGCCCGTGACGGGAAAGCTCGTCGACGTATCCGCGCATGTCGGAAAGGGCGCGGTCCACAGCCTCCCCGTTCATGTCGAACACGCGTACCTCGGCCGATCCCTGCGCCAGCACCACCCCGATTTGCGGGCCTACCAGACCAGTGCCTATCAGTGCCGTTTTTCCGTAGACCGCCACCTTTGACTCGTCCTTCCATTGTTCCAGCCGCAAGCGCCCCTGGCGCGGCTGCCATGCAAAGGATATTCCTATTTCGCGAATCCGGGCTTATTTCGTAATTCGGAGCTCGTTTGTCGTTGCGACGTCGTAAGGGCAGTTCGCGAACCGCCCTCACTCGAAATTGTAGATGTCAACCAATTCGTTGACAGATGTGGTGGCGCGGCGTCTGCCCGTGCATGGTTCGAAAGGCTCACCATGCGCGGGCGGGGTCGCCACTCCGTTCACCCTTAGCACTTCGGCAAGACTCTCGTGAGCTTGTCGAACGGCTCAGCACAGGCTTTGTCGAAGTGCTCACCACGCACGGGAGAGAACGGCTCACTACGTACGTACGGGTTTCACCACTCCATGCCCCCTGAGCCTGCCCGCCCTGAGCTTGCCGAAGGGTCGAAGGGGCGCACGCCGCATACCGTCATTCCCGTGAAAACGGGAATCCAGACCCCATCATTCGGGCGGTTCGCGAACCGCTCCCTCTCCCCTAGTCGTACGCGATCAGCCGATGATAGCCTTGGCGCAAATAGCTAAGGAGCCAGACATCGAGCGAACGTGGAGACCCCATACATCCCGTTCCCCCCATCGTCAAACGACACCTCTTTTTTCAAAGTTCACAGGGTAATTTTCAAAAATTCATTGAAAACGGCCTTTTTCACGTCGCCGGCTCCCGGCATTACCGCTCCCTGCGCAAACGGGAATCCAGACCCAGATAACGGACCGCAATCCGGAGGCTGGGAGCATGCTCCAACTGAAAGCGGCGTCGGAAGCCTACTACTCTTGCGGCAGATCGTAGTTGAACTGCCAGTTGACGCCGAACTTGTCCGTGCAGGAGCCGAAGTACGACCCCCAAAACATGTCCGCGGGCGGCATCGTAACCGCGCCGCCGTCAGAAATCTTGGCGAACAGGTCGTCAGTCTCTTCCCTGCTCTGCGTATGGCAGGAGATCGAAAAGTTGTCGCCCATCTTCACCGGAGGCCCGAACCCGGAGGGCATGTCGCTGCCCATGAGCACGCTCGAACCGATCGGGAACGACACGTGCATGATGTTTTCCTGCTCGTCCGCCGGGACTTCCATGTCGTCCGGCCCGTTGGCGAATGTCTGCAGAATCTCGAACTCGCCCCCGAAAACCGACCGGTAAAACTCGAACACCTCGCGGCAATTGCCGTTGAAATTTAGATAGATATTTAGCGTCATCTATTACTCCTGGGGAATGCTGGAATTGCTTCTGGATCGCTGTTGTAGCAACAAACGAGTATAGCCCCGCGCCGCTCGCCTGGGGCGTTTCGGGGGAGCCTCACACCGCGATTACAGTGTTCTTGACCCGGTGAAGCCTTATGACTTAAGGCGCGCAGTCGTCATCGAAGTAGCACAGTAAGGCTTCCCGGGCTTCGACTTCCAACTCATCCCACGAGTCCGCCTGTGTAATGGTGTCGTATCCCAATGCCGACGCGTGATAGCCGTCTTCGACAGCTTCATCCACTTCAAAGGCGATTTCGCTTGATGCCGTAAGGTCTCCGCGAACTACTGCTGGCGCGTCCAGTCGATGGCGACTCCCGAACACTCGTCCTTGCTATTCAGGAGAAGCTCATACGCGTGCGCTATCTCGTCGGGGCGCATCCGGTGGGATATCAGTTTCTCGATCTCAAGCCTCCCCGACCTGATCAAATCGAATACCAGCAGCGCGTTTTCGTAGCTGGAATGCTTGACTCCCCGGACTGGATGTAACGGTATGCGCCAGACCTGAGCGCCCTTGACGTCCAGCCACTTCCAGTGGATCTGACGCATCAGATGCGTGAGGTCCGACTGATAGTCCGCGCGCTGGGTTCCCAGCAAGATCAACTCGCCGTAAGGCGCGGTCAACTCGGCGGCTTGCTCCGCCACGCGTGAGTGCCCGACCGCCTCGACCGTAATGCCGGCTCCGTCAGGCCCGCAAAGCTCCCGGATATAACCACCAACTTCCTCGCTCGAACCTCCGGCGGCGTGCTCGATTCCGACCTCGCGCGCCAGCCTCCGCCGGAACGGGACCGGATCGATGCCGATTACGCGCGCTCCGGAGAGCTTGAAGAGCTGCGCGGCGAGATTGCCGACCAGACCAAGCCCAAACACGGCGACCCAATCGTTCAAGGACACGTCGCTCGCTTGCACGGACGTCAGCGCTATCCCAGCCAGCCATGACGCCGCCGCTGCCTGGGAGTCGATCCCTTCGGGAACGGCGACGACAACCCCAGCCCCCGTGTTCGCAGCGGCGTAGTGGTGTGAAGCGTGGCGCGCAAAGCTGAAAACCCGGTCCCCCGCGCGAAACTCGTCTACGTTGTCGCCAGTGACCAGCACCCGCCCCACGTTCAGGTATCCAGGGGTAAGCGGGTAGTCAGGAGGCCCGGGTTTCGGCAGACCGGGGTTTAGTCCCTGGTACCCGGAAAGCTCGGTCCCCGCGCTGATAAACGTGGCCTCGGTTTCCACCAGGATTTCATCTTGGGGTACTTCGTCGGGAATTTCGGCGTCGTCCAGCGACACCTTGCCTTTGTCGTGAATTACTACCTGCTTGATTCTCATTTGGCTCTAGTCCCGCCCGCCGTCGGATCGCGACGGACGTCCACCACCGATCCCACGCAGCGCCGCCTCAATTCCCTGCAATCCAACATCGAGCTTTACCGCCTGACTCGAAAGTCGCCCACGCGCCGGGTTATTCCCGCCGAGTCGAGGTATTCCAAAATCGGCAGGCAGTACTTCCTGCTGCTCGCAAAATGGTCCCGCAAACCGGCCACGTCGATCTTCCCGCGGTCGTCGATCAGCTTCAGGACCGAGTCCTTGATTCCATCAAACGACTCCGCTTCATAGGCGAGGTTCGACGCCACCCGCACGAGACGCCCCCCGGCTCCGAGACTTTCCAGCATCTCCTCCGTCACCCCAAATCGTTTAGCCAGCTCGTTCAACGGAGGCGCGTTGAATCCCGCCGTTTTCAGGGCTTCGAGCAGCGCCAATACGGCGCGCTCCTGTTCTTCGGTCAACTCGACCCGATGGCTTGCCAAGCGAACGACCGCGCCGTCAGCTTGCACGATTTCCTCCAGCTCCAGATGCGATACGAGATCGTTGAAGTGTCCCGAGCCTAGCCGCAGCCGGTTCCTGAGCTCTTCCCGTTGCAGCCCCGCGCGCAGCGGATTCGCCTCGTGGAACTCGGCCAGCAGCGACTTGGCGGCATTGACGAGCCTCCGCAATCCGTCAGACTCGAAATAGGTGTTGCCGACATGGACGACCTGTTCGGCTTCGCGGGCCTTGGTCAGCGCCTGGTCGAATTCGGCCCCGGGTCCGCCCGCCGCGTCGGCCAGTTCCCGCCGTCGCATCGGACCCGATCGTTCCAGCGCCAGCACTATCGAATCGGCCATGTCGCCGGTCGCCAGCCGTTCCAGCCGTTCCAGCACGCCCGTGTCATGCCGCCGCAGCCTTGAGGCCTTGGGGGCCACGATCTCTCCGCCGCCTATGGTGACCGCGGGCGAGAGCTGCCGCGCGACGAAGCGGTCGCCTTGCTTGGCGGATATCGGCTGGCGGACTCGCATCTGGACCCACGCCGTCGCGCCCGGTTCAAGCGCGTCAGCGTCGAGAAGCCTCACCGCAGCCCGAACCTCAGCCGTTCCTATATGCATGGCGATTTCCGTGCCGTTCTTCAGGGGTTTCATGGCCGACCGCAAGAGTGAGAGCCGGGCATCCAGAAGCCGCGATGGCTTAAGATCGCCCGGCACGGCTAGGACGCTGCCTCTGGCTACGTCGGCAACCTCCACGCCCGACAGATTCACCGCGGCTCGGGAACCCGACTCCAGTTCCTCGACCGCCGTCTTGTGGCTCTGAATGCCGCGGACCCGCGTCCGAATGCCGGAGGGCAGCACCTCCAGTCCCTGACCTTGTTTCAATGGACCGTCGATCAGCGTTCCGGTCACTACCGTGCCATAGCCGGTGACGGAGAACGCCCGGTCTACAGGCAGGCGCGGCCGCCCGCCGGCGGGGGACTGTTCAAGACCGTCGAGCAAGCCGTCGAGCTCCGCGAGCAGCTCGTCAAGACCAGTCCTTCGAGTTGAGGAGACCGTCACTATCGACGAGCCATCGAGTGACGACCCTTCCACCACTTCGAGAGCTTCCGCCGCGACAAGCTCCAGCCAGTCCGGCTCGACCAGATCGCATTTGGTAATGACAATGAGTCCGGCGTCGATGTCGAGCATGTCCAGAATCGCCAGGTGCTCTCGCGTTTGCGGCATCACGCCTTCATCGCCGGCGATGACCAGAAGCGCGGCGTCGATGCCGCCCGCCCCGGCGACCATGTTGCGGATGAACCGTTCGTGGCCGGGCACGTCGACAATGCTTATGTCGCGTCCGCTCGGCAGCGTTAGCCACGCAAACCCCAAATCGATGGTCATTCCGCGGGACTTCTCTTCGGGCAGGCGGTCCGGATCGATGCCCGTGAGTGCGTTTACAAGCGCGGACTTACCGTGATCGATATGCCCGGCGGTGCCGATGGTGAACATTGGAAAATGCGACCGTACCAGTCAGATCCAATCAGCTAACGCTAGCTACCCCTCCATGACAGGCATCGAGCCGGCGCTCGGGTTTGATCCTAACGCCCGTCACACGCCGAGATAGCGGGCGATGTTGGCCGTCTTGTCAATTACGGGCTTGAGTTTTCCGGTGCGGGAGGTCAAAAGCGTCGTGACCCCCGGTCCATGCCCGGAGGCGTAGCTGTCGGCATGGACTATCACGCCCACCGTCACAGCGCCCTCGCGATAAGCCCGGCCGACCGTATTGTCGTGATCGGTGATGGCGACGACGTCGCCCAATCGGAGGTCTCCAAGCCCGTATTTTTCGTGGACCGATAGATCGTTGGTAACTATGTCGTAATCGCCGCGTTCGGAAGTAGCTCCAAGCCCGGAACCCATCAACTGAGGGGGAATGATTGCCGCGACTGGTACTTCCACGTCGTCGCCGCGGGCGCGAAGCCCAAGCTTTTCGAGCAGGTCCGGGTCGAGGTTCTTGATCTTGACTCCCGGGTGATCGACGAACTCGATTCCCTGTCCCCACGCGCGCACCTGGATCTTGTCGCCGATTACGAGCGATTCGAGCGCGTCGCTGTCGAAATAGCAGATCAGGTCCTCGATGCCGCCGTGAGTTCCGGTAACGTATCCCTTAGCTCCCTTCGCGTCCCCGCCGACCACGGTCGCCTGGTTGCCCACGCAGGAGAGCGACTGAAGGGCGCCGTTTTCCATCGAGTCCTGGTTCCTGACCGTAACCCCGGGTTCGACGTGATCGCCCGCCCAGCCCATTGCCGAATCGCCGATCTTGACGTTATAGGTAATACCGCCCGATCCGGGCAGGTTGCGGGCCACGCCGTCGTGTCCAACTCGCAGCGGGTCCAACGGCGCCCGGGGCGATGCAACCTGGCCGATTACCGAGATGGCTACAAGACGGTCTCGATTAGTCTGCAACATAAGACAAGCGCTCCGTGGAAGTCATTCTTCCATCATCCCGAATTATCCCCTGGCTTCGGCGCGGGCGAGCTTCGCTTCGACCGCGATTTGCCGCCAGACGCCGCTCCCTGGAATTGGCACATATAATCGACCGCAACATCTCTCTCGGGAAGCGACCCAAAGCCAATGCCACTGCGCGATGCCAGCGTATCGGTCATCATACCGGCCAAGAACGAAGCGCAGACCTTGGGCCAGGTAATCGAATCGGTGCGAGAGTACGCCGACGAGGTGCTCGTGGTCGACGGCCGCTCCGAGGACGCGACCCCGAGCATCGCAATCGAAATGGGCGCCAGGCTCATCGAAGACCACGGCCGGGGCAAGGGCGACGCCGTGCGCCTAGCGATCCACGAGGCTAGGGGCGATATTCTGGTTTTCGTCGACGCGGACCTTTCGCATGAACCAACCGACATTCCCAGCCTTGTGTCTCCCATAAGAGACGACGAGGCCGACCTCGTCGTCGGTTCGCGCCCAAGGGGCGGCAGCGACGAAATGACCGGCGATCTCGATCGTTTCATTCGCTGGTTCGGTCAGCAGATCATCCAGCTTGGAATCAACTATCGATTCGGCGTGCGCCTCACGGACGCGCAGAACGGGTTCAGATCCATCAGCAAGCGCGTTGCCGCCGAGTTGGACCTCAAAGAAAATCTGACGACGATTGAGCAGGAAATGGTAATGAAGGTCCTCAAAAAAGGTTACAGAGTCGCCGAGATACCGAGCCACGAGTTCGAGCGCGGCGCGGGTCGGTCTAAGATCAGTATCCGTAGGACCTGGCATCGCTACGTCTATCAGTGGCTCCGCGATTTGATTCGATAGAAGCGGAATTCATAGCAGGTTCCGCTCACCGCCCACCCATGCCCCGGATATTCCGCGGTCTCCCCGCGCCTGGCGTCCCGGCCGAATGATCGGGCGTTCCCGTTAATGTTGCGCCAGTCGATGTTGCGACAATCCGTCGTCTTCCTGGCGCTGGCCATGTCCGCTAACGGGCTTTCGTACGTCTACCAGCTAGCGATGGCCCGGCTGCTGGAGCCCAGGGAGTACGCCGTCGTCCTGGCGATCGTTTCGTTTATCGCCATTCTCTTGTTCCCCGGCAACGCGTTTCAGGCCGCCGTCGCCGTGGGCACGGGGCACATAGTTCAACGCGGAAACCATCTGCTGTCGTGGCCGTTCGCACTACGAGCGGCCACGTTCGGCGGATTGGCCGGACTCAGTCTTGTGGCGCTGTTCGGAATCTTCTCTTCCGGCATTCGGCAGATCTTCGGCTTCGAGGGAAACTGGGTGCTCGCCTGGCTGGCCGTGACGTTTTGTCTCTCGCTGGTGCTTTCGGCGTTTCGCGGAGCACTCCAGGGCACTCAAAGGTTCAGCGTGCTTGGATGGGTGATGCTCGCCGAAGCCGGATTGCGGGTGGTCCTCGCGGTGGCGCTGGTGGTTTTCGGATTCGGCGTGGCGGGTGCAACCGCGGGATTCGCCTTTGGCTACGTGGCGGCCACGGTCCTCGCCATCTGGCTGCTGTTGCCGAACTCCGGGCTGCGAGGCGAGGTCAATGAGAGCCTCTGGGCGACGCTGCGAGAACAGCTCAGGTCGGTGCCCGCGACGCTGTCGATCTTCGGCGTTCAGGCCGTTGACGTAGTGATCGCCAACAGCCGGCTGCCAGACACTCCCATGGAGTCGTTTTCGGCCGCCGCGCTCGCGGGTCGGGTCATCTTCTATGCCGGGTTCGTCCTGGGACTGCTTCTGCTGCCGCGCTTCCGGCACGTTTTCGCGGGTGGGGTCCTCCAGCCCGGTTTCGTCACGAAAACCGCCACTGTCCTCGCCGCGATTACCGTGATTCCCGTTGTCGCCGGATTCGCGATTCCCGGTTTCGTTCACAACGCCCTGGTTGGCCCCAACTATGCGCCCGACCCCGGCCTCCTGCAGAGATACCTGATCGGTACGGCGTTGCTTACAACGGCCCTGTTCCTCACGTACCTGATAATCGCGGCCGGGTGGAACTGGATCGCCTACGGGTTGCTGCCCATTGCCGTCGCGCAAGTTGCGCTCTACGTATTCGTAGCCGAATCAACCTACGACTTTGCGATGATCCTTATTGCAAGCGGCGGGGCTATGTGCGCGCTGCTCGCCGTCACGGCGGCGGCGCTGATTCGATGGCGAATCCGGACGCAGCTACCGGCTCAACCGGAACACAGCTCGCTTGACGAGACCGTCTCCGCCACGATGGACGACCTCTCGACTCGTGATCCGATCTGAACCGCCTACATCCCAAAACGGGGACCTGACGCAAACGGTACGCCGCTAACGCCATCGAAATGTCAGAATCCTAGTCGTGCAAGAACTTTCGTGGACGATACTCGGTCAAGCGGCGCTCGTTGCGGCGCTCTTGCTTCTATTCCTTGGATTCGTCGGTATCCTGCCGGCTCGAATTCTGCTGTCCAGCGGCCCCTGGTCGAGATACCGGTTCGTTCTGGCCCCATTTATCGGTTGGCTCCTGGCGATAACGATTTCCTACTACCTCAACGCCCGCTTCCTCACCATGACCCAGATATTCTGGCTCCTTTTGGGTGCCGGCGTTATAGGCGCCGCGGTCACGCTGGCGCGACTGAAGACTGCCCGTTGGGACTTCGGCGACCGATGGATCGCTTTATCCGCTCTTGTCGGTCTGCTGCTCTTCTGCATCGCGGTTCTGCCACATGCCAGAGATGGCTCGCTGGGGCTCCTGGCGCTCAATGTCGATGAAGACCTCTACTACCCCTACGCCGAGCATCTAAAACACTCCCCTGCCACCATGAGTGGTGCGGCCGATGGTCCGTTTCTCGAGGTGGAAGTCTCCGACCGGTTCAAATCCAGAGGGCAGGGATTCGTCTACACGCTGTCGCTTGCGAGCATCGTCTCGCGCACGCCGACTTTCCTCGCCTACATGCCCACGATCTATCTGCTGCTCGGCCTTTCCGTCATTTCCGTCTTCCTGTTTGCGAGAGTGGGGCTGGAGCTAGGTCCAAGAACGTCACTCCTGGCGGCTGGTCTCTACGGGTTGAACGGCCTGCCGCTCTGGTTCAGTTCCATGGGATTCGGGCCCCACACGGTTGCCTTCGCTTTTATGCCTCTGGCATTCGGCGGAGTGATCGCGGCTATCCGCCGCGGCGGCGTCAGACCGGCGATATTCGCCGGCTGGGTTTCGGCTGGTTTGTTGTGTTCGTACTTTTGGGGCATAAGCGGGATGTTTGCCGCCACGGCCGTCCCGCTGGCTTTGATACTTGCGCTCGCGAAGGGTCCGCGCGCTGGTCGGATCCGAACCGTGCTGATTATCGGACTCGCCGGAATCGTCGCCGGGTTCCCGGGGCTGCTTCAGTTCCTCAAGTGGGCTTTGCCGCGAATCACCACCCTGACCAGCGACCTCAACCGCTTGTTCGGGAACGCGTGGGGCGACCTCACGTTTCCGGCGCCTCGCACCTCGACCGGCATCCGCGCCTATCACATGGTCAACGATCCCGAGGGCATGGAACGTCTACTCGGGTCCGAAGTCTGGAGCATTTTTCAAAGCCTCGAGTTGGCGGCATGGATTGGTTTTGTGGCGCTGGCGGTCATCGGGCTTGCGAGAATGCGCGGCGAGAGGCTACCGGCTTTGATTCTGGCCGCGGCCTTTGCAGCTTTTGGGCTTTGGGTACGTTACGGCGCCGGATACCAGTACGGCTATTTCAAGACGCTGTCGTATGTTGCGTTTCTCGGCCATACTCTGCTCGCGGCGGGTCTTGCCGTCGCCTGGATCAGCGTCAACCGCCCCGCCTTCGCCGGCTGGCCGCGCGCCGTGGCCCGCTACGGCGCGATGGTGAGCTTGCGAGTGCCCGCTGCCGTGGTCTTACTCTTGGTAGGCGCTCTCACCGCCGTTAACACTATTCAGACCGTCCGGTGGTATTGGACGGGGTTTACGTGGAACATGCCCGGCGAAATCGTGTACGAGGCGCGCCGAATCGCTCGCTTTGTCCCCGACGGCGCAACCGTAAGGCTATCGCCCCATTTCCAGTACCCGCTGGTTCCCGGTAGCACCAGGTTCAGGCCCATCACGCTGGCATTTCACTTCGAGTCCCACGCGCAACGCCTCTGGAACGCCCGCACCGCGGCCATTCTCGGGGCTGAGATGTACGGTCGGAATTTCTTCACCGCCGGACACACGCCCGGATTCGAGCAGAACGTACGAGAGATGCCGGACGATCCCGATTTCTTCATCCTCGGCAGCCACCAGGATGCTCGCATCCACGGCTTCCTCCAAAGCGAGAACCTCATGCCGGAGGGCGCGCTGGCGCTCTACCGGCACAGCCCCGCCGATATCATGACCGGTGCTCGCGTGGCGGAGTCATTCGGCGGTTCGAGTTTCTTCACCAGGGCGCACCCATTCGCCGCGACCGTGGCCGCGGACGGGATTTCGTCTGAACCCGATGCGGTGAGCCGAGCCTCTGGAGCCAGCCGCCGGGTATTTCTGGGCGTCTTGAATCCAGCTTCGGTCAGTGCCGGCGTTAGTGTTGAGATCGGCGGTCAATCGACGGACTACCTCATAGCGCCGGGTCTGCACTGGATCGTGTCCGATCCTCACGCCGTGCCTTACGTGGTCGGCGTTAGGCCCCAGGGGCCCGAGCCCGTACAAGTGCTTCTCGCGCGCGCTTTAGACGCGAACTTCGACATGACCGCGTCGGCGACCGCCGACGCGCGCTCGGTGATAAGCGTCAGAGCCGAGGCTGACGGCCAAAAAATCAGAGCCGTAGTCAGTTTCGCCAATCCCCGCCTTCAAGATCTCAAGGTTGGAGTCACTTACCAGGAGTCCAATACCCACGGATTTTGGGTAAGCGAAGTCGGTCTGCCTTCCGCGGCTCGCCTGATGGAGCTGGAGTACTCCGTTGCTGAAAGAAAGCTGACCGAGACCGTGGACACCGGGGTCGTCAAGTCCAACTCCGCTCGCCAGTTTGATTTTCAGGGGCCGAGGCGGTTTGATCTCGTGTTTGGGATAGGCGCTGAGGTGATTGCTCGGTTCACACTCTTCGAATACGAGTACTCGGACGGGCAAATAGAGATTCTATGGACGCCTTCCGAGCCGTATATCTTTGATTTACCCACAAGGTGATCGGCGCCGCGATTGATTAGTCACGAATGCGCCGCCCCGGCATTATCAGTATCAGACGGTCTGACGGCACTCGACGCCCATTTAGGCGATGTTTTGCCGAGTCCGTTGTCCACACCTAAACTGGCTCCGGCATCGAGAGCAGGAGGTTTACCTGAACATTGCCCACAGCGTTGATTACAGGCATAACCGGACAAGACGGTTCCTACCTCGCCGAATTCCTGCACCGCAAAGGCTATCGAGTCGTCGGGATGCACAGACGCACCAGCACTCCGGCGACCGGCCGGATCGCGCATTTGCTCGAACAGATCGAGATAGCTCAAGGCGACCTTCACGACCAGCTTTCACTTATCGACGCGCTCAAGGAGTATCGGCCCGACGAAGTCTATAACCTCGCCGCTCAGTCTTTCGTGCCAACCTCGTGGAACCAGCCGGTTCTTACAGCCGAAGCCACCGCGCTGGGGGTCACGCGCATGTTGGAAGCCGTTAGAGCCGTTGACCCCGACGTGAAGTTCTATCAGGCGTCCAGCAGCGAAATGTTTGGCAAGGTCCGCGAGGTTCCTCAAAACGAAAATACCCCATTCCATCCCAGAAGCCCCTACGGCGTGGCCAAGACATACGGTCACTTCATCACGGTCAACTATCGGGAGAGCTACGACCTGTTCGCGACCTCCGGCATTCTCTTCAATCACGAGTCGCCCAGGAGGGGCCTCGAGTTCGTTACCAGAAAGGTCAGCCACGCCGCCGCAAGCATCAAGTTGGGAGTGCAAGAGACCGTTGGCCTGGGAAATCTGGAAGCCAGCCGCGACTGGGGATTCGCCGGAGATTACGTTGAAGCCATGTGGCTAATGCTCCAACACGATTCGCCCGGTGACTACGTGATCGCTACCGGCAAGACCCACACAGTCGGGGAAATGTGTGAAATCGCCTTCGGCCACGTTGGACTCGATTTCGAAGACCACGTCGTGTCCGACCCGAAGATGGTGCGTCCCGCCGAAGTCGAGCATCTCATCGGAGACCCGTCCAAAGCTCGCAACGTGCTCGGATGGGAGCCCAGGGTCGGGTTCGAAGAGTTGATAGAAATGATGGTCGACGCCGACCTCGAGCTTATCGAACGAACCAACCGAAACGGTATCTAGTCTCGGAGTTACCCGACTCTGCCCTTCGCGGGATTGCGATTGACCGCCCGCGGCCGTTAGAGGCAGTTTACGCGGCTACGCCTCTGCCGTCGAAAGAATCGAGAATATGTACGACCCCAGTTTCCAGCCCTCGCGCAGATAAAAGCCAAAGATGTTTCCCGGCGTCGGCGGCGGAAGTCGCAACTCCGCGTGCTGTACGACGCTGGTCAGCGTTAGCTCGGCGTTATCGCGCGGCAGCCACCGCATCAACTCTTCCGACTCCCAGCTTGGGAAATAGGGATCGCCGTTTTCGTGCAGTATCAGCACGTGGGCGCGTATGTCCTCGGCGGCGTTCACGGGCGACAGCCTCCGGAGGGCGCTCCCGACGCCTTCGGGCAGTGAAGCGATGAGGCCGGCGACGCGGTCAGGGTCTCGATTGACAAAAAGGTCGTACACCCGCTGACCGTCCGGTGAAAGATCGCCGCGGTCGAACGTCTCCTGGACCTCCTCGCTAGGCGCGACGCCCGGTCCGGCAAACAACGCGCCGAGCACTGCGCGGTCCTGCGGCCGGTCGAGCGTTGCAACAAGCGTGTTGCGCGTTACCGCCCACACGAACGGCTCGGGTCTAAAACTGATGAGCCGCCCGTCGCGGAAATAGGATTCCGTCGTCGTCGCCATTATCACTCGGGCCAGATCCGAGTAAGGCCCGATCATTCCCACGAACGTCACTTCGCCGGCAATGCGGTCGTCAGCGGCGGCGGCAAACGCCAGCGACCCCCCAACGCTGAACCCCAGGAACCCCGCTCTGCGCGGATCGACGGCTTTGTATTCCGCCAGGAATTCGAACGCCTCCGCGAGAACGTCAACGTCGTCCGGAACAAGCCGGAACTCACGATAGTTCAGCAAGTCCGGAACCATCACCACAAAGCCGGCGCGGCTCAGTGTCCAGGCCAGATTCTCGAGCTCGCCGTAGCGCCGCCCCTCACGCACCACTCCGTTGACCAGAATCAATCCGGGCTTGAGACCCAGCCCGCCCGGATCGTACAAGTCCGCCTGGAGTCCGCCCTCTCGCCAGTCCATTTCAATTACGGAACGATGCGGCGTGGTTGTCGTAAGCGAGAGCGGACGCGGCCCGCCCGGAACCGTCTCAAGCGCTATGCCGGCGGTCCTGAAGCATTTCGATAGCGGCGGTACAAACGCAATTAGCGCAACGAAGATGAGGATCAGGGCAATCGATTCGCGCCCGGACCTCAGAAACGGAGGCCGCATCCACGATCTCAAAATGCCTCAATCTCAGATCAATAGTTCGAGTTCAGCCGATAGTTTCCCGAAACTCCGCATTCGCCGCTGAGAGCTATCGATTCGGGAAATTCAACCCAGACCTGGTCCGCGCCCGGCTTCGCGCGCCATCCACGCCCTCGCCGCTATTCGAGCAAATAGCCTATCCCGAATCCAATTCGGGGCTGGAACCCGGAAAAAGCCAGTCCGCTCCTACCGTAGTCCCCGCGAAGCATCCCCCGGGGCGCGCGGCGGTCCGGGGGACCGGCGGCAATCCGGCCTTAGTTGGCCTGGCCCTCCGCGGCAGGTTCTTCTTTTTCGGGAGCCGGCGGCATTACCGAAGAGGAGTCGTCTTCCGCCATCTTCCGCTTTACCTCGTCGAAGGCAAACAGGCCGATTGCGGCCAGAAACACCAGCACCACCGCCAAGCCGATAAGTGTCAAAAATCCAACGATCAGCTTCATTGCAAAAGCCTCCAAAGCTCGAACTGTCGCTCAGCCCGTAGTCGTCGATGTGACCGTGCGACTCACGTTATTCAATTCTAAACGCAGGCTCTGGCTCGTAGAGCTAAATTCTCCTAAAAACTCTATCCGTCGCAGTCGATCCCGGCAGCCGCGAGGCGATCGCGCTCCTCACGCGTCAGTCCCGCCACGTGCCCGGAATTCGGCACCACGCAGATAAAAGCAAGCGGTCCATCGTCCGTGTTTTGGAACTGGTGCAGCTCGTGCGGCGGCACGTAAACCGTATCCCCCGCCGCGAAGTCCGAGTTCCCGCTCTCGTGCACGAGCGTCCCGCCGCCCTGGGTTATCAATACTTCGTGCTCCCAGTCGTGCGAGTGTTCGGGCGTCGACGATCCGGGCGAGAGGTGAAACTGGCGCATGGAGAAGTTGGGCGCGCCGTCTTCGGGGCCTACAAGATCTTTGCGGACGACTCGACCCGGCTCGTCCGGATAGATATCGACGCCTTCCACTTCTTTCTTTATGACGGCCATACGTCACCTCGCCTCCATTGACCCCATGTGTTCAGAGAGGTTACATCACCCCATCGCAGTCACAGAATAGTCGCCCCACCTAGCAACCAGGGATCGGGCCGCAACAGTCCTATTTATGCCGCTCGTGGATCCCTCTCCCATAATTCAAAACAGCGGCACGAAACCACGCTTGACCACCTAATCTCCCTAGTCATACACTGCCAGCGTCGTAGACTATGACAGCCCTACACAGGGAGGTGTCATGGCCAAGCCCATAAGCCATACCGTTAAGCGACCCGGGCGAGCATACGGAGACCCGGACGTCGAAATACGTGTTGCCGAGGACTTGGCCACCACGCCGGGCATCCCTCTCCGCGAGGTCGACGTCTCGTTCTACAGCCGCGTAGACCCCCTCGAAAGCCAGAACATCGAGAGGGGCGCCGACAGGGACTGGGTGTGGTCGGTATATTCACCCGAGGTGGCCGACTACATCAGGGGCCACGACGAGCGGATGAAGCCCTTCGTTGACTCCGCCGACGTCTCGGCGGACGTGAAGCCGTCAGGTACCCCGCAGGAGGGGGAAGACCTCACCGAAGACATCCGGCATAAGGCCCGAGAGCTCGGGTTCGGAGAGGTCGGCTTCACCAGGTTCGACCGCCGCTATGTCTACGAATGCAAGCGCAGCTGGGCAAAGTTTCCCCACGCCATCTGCCTAGCGATGGAGCAAGACTACGACCAGACCCAGAGCCTTCCCAGCCTTGAAGCCGAGCACGCCCACTACGGCACCTATGAACTGGAGAGCGAAAGGGGTGGCAGGCTCGCTGAGCTTATACGAAACAAGGGCTACCACGCGCAGCTTCACAGCCCCCGCGATCCGAGCGCGGCAGTGATCCCTATGTTCGTCGCCGCTGGCCTCGGGCAGCTTGGGGCCAACGGCCAGCTCCTGTCCCCACACTTCGGCTCCAGAGCTCGGCTGATGATGATCACTACCGACGCACCGGTGAAGTACGACGAGCCGGTGGACTATGGCATTCACGCCTTCTGTCAGAAGTGCTTGGTATGCGTGGAACGCTGCCCCGGACGAGCCCTCGTCGGAGATAAGGTATGGTGGCGCGGCGCCGAGAAGAACAAACTAATCTACGAGCGATGCCGCCCCGTAATGGCCAAATACGAGGGTTGCGGTATCTGCATGAAGGTCTGTCCGATACAGAAGTTCGGCATGCCTGCTGTGATGAACCACTACCTAGAGACCGGCGAGGTGCTCGGCAAGGGCGCCGACGAGCTTGAAGGCTACTCGCTGCACGACAAAGGCTACTTCGGCCCCGGCCAGCTTCCCTACTTCGAGCGGAGCTTTTTCGACCTCCCGCATGGCCGCCGAGAGGACTGGCTATTCGAGCAGTTCAAGGAGCGGCTTGCCGGCGACGACATCCCCGCCGACGGCGAGCTGACCAAATTCGCCAGGAACGTCAAGTCGGCCATTGACAAGAACGGCATCACCCGCGACACATAGATTTACCTCCGTAGCGCGAGCCAGCCGAAATGACCCCAAGGGGTCTTGTAAACGCCGTACTCATAAGCGTCGGTCGGAGGGGATACCGTAACTTCGGCCTAGACGCCCTCGACTACCCCGATCAACTCCGCATCGTCGCCGCGACCTAGCCGAGCGAAGTGCTGAGGACACGCATCGCACGGGCCCACGACATCCCCATGGAGCCGTCCTTCCGGTCTTGGGAAGACCTTGCAGACTGCCAGCGGCTTGCCCCCACCCTGATCAAGGCATCCAACGACACCACACAATTACCCTCGACGATGGCCGCAATCGAAGCTGGCTACCGAGTGCTCACCGAAAAGCCGTTCGCCACAAGCCAAGAGCAGTGCGTAAGCCTCGCCCAGACTGCCGACCCAACTCTCAACTCAAGGCTTTAGCGATCGATGATTCCAGCGCCGAGAGAAAGTACCCAAATGGTGTCGGACTGAAGCCAAGGACTTCGACCGCGGAATCGATGTCGTAGAAGTCGAAGGCCTCTGACCGCTCCAAAAACCTACCCTCTTCCGATGGAATCTGGAACGCCCCTAGGTAGGCGTCCGAATACCCGCGGCCGGTCAAGTGCCAGCTTTCGCCTCCGGCGATGTTATGAGCGGCGGTCCCGGCGGCGAAGTCGCCGTCCGCCGCCGAAGTCAGGGCCGCCGCCACGTCGTCTATCTGAACGAACTCCATACGCTGATCGGCGGTGAAAGGCCAAACTTCCGGAGGCAGCAGGAAGTCGGGAACGGATACCCCGGATATGCGAAGAATCACCGCCGGCCTTCCCGATTCGGCCATCGCCTCTTCCGCGGCAATCTTGCTCTCGGCGTAAGCGCCCGCGCCCCTGAGCGGCGCATCGGTCGTTATGGGCGGTTCCATGCTCTGAGTGTTGCCGTAGACGACAACCGACGAGCTGAAAACCAGCACGCCCGCGCCCGCCATCGAGTCCATGGCGCGGAGGGTGTTCTCTGTTCCTTCCACGTTGACTCGATGAGTAAGCTCCGGCCTTTCTTCAGCGATGGGCGGGAGCAGCGCCGCCAGATGCACCACTACGTCCGCGCCAGCCAGCGCGGACTGCATGTATCCGTAGTCGCAGATATCCCCGGGCAGAGTCGCAAACTTCTCCAGCCCCACGAAATCAGCCCCGGGCAGGTCTAGTATTCTCACGGTGTGACCCAAGGTGCCAAGATTGGAGGCCAGCAGCCTGCCAACCCGCCCGGCGCCTCCCGTCACGGCTACGATCCGGCTAGTGTCACTCATAAGCGGCGTCCCCAGCGCCTCGGCCATGAAGATTACGGAGTATTGCCATTAAGTTCCGGTTCGTCCACATGGCCGACGTCCATCTTGGCAAACAGCAGTACGGCCGGGCCGAGCGCGCCATCGACTTCGCCCGTGCCTGCAGCGATGTCGTCAAATACTCGATTGACGCCGGCGTGGACTTCGTGCTGATCGCCGGCGATCTGTTTGAACAGAAAACCGTCGATCCCGAGACGTTCAACGTCGCCGCTACGGGCCTTCGACGGCTTGCCAGAGCCGGAATACCCGTTTTCGCAATCGAGGGAAATCACGAGAAGTTCCTTCGGCATGGAGCCAGAACCTGGGTCTGGTACCTGGAGCGGCAAGGCCTTTTGCATCTGCTCGATATTACCCGCGAGCAGAACGGGGTCGGGGTCCGTCCGTGGCGGGCGGAAACCGGAGGGACCTATTTCGACCTCAACGGGGTGCGCATTTTCGGGATCGGTTATTACGGCGCCCGGCTCCCGGAAATAGTCCGCCGCTTCGTCGGCCTCGCCGCGGAGCTGCCGTCATCCGGCATCGAACACTCGATCTGTCTCCTGCACACGGGCGTCGACGACAAGGTGGACTATCTGCACAGCGGCTGCACCGCTGCCGAGCTGCTGGTGCTTCGCGGCGTCATTGACTACGTTGCGTTGGGACACGTCCATCACGCGTTCAGCCTGCCCGACGGCGCGGACGAGGAGCCGCTGCTTTTCAGTCCCGGCGCGCTCGAAAACTGGAGCTCGCGAGAGGTCGGGCGGCTTAAAGGTTTCTATGACGTGACGGTCGATACAGCCGCGTCGCCCAAACAGCAGGCTCGACTAATCAGCAACGTTGCGTTCGCCCGCAAATATCTAAAGCTGGGCATCAAAATCGACTCATACTCGACGCCCGGGGAGCTTGCCGAGGCAATCGCCAGACTCGCCGAGGACCACCAGGACTCGCGTTCCGAACGTCCCATCGTCGAACTGCGGCTGTCCGGTCTGCTTAGATTCGAACGCGGTCTGGTCGAACCGGGCCGCTACGAAAGAATCCTCCAGGAAAAGCTCGATTGCCTCATTGCCCGAGTCGTGCTGGACACGGATAACCGGCAGCTCGGCGAATCGACGGCGTCCGACCTTCAACGAACGCGCAGCGAGATCGAGCGGAGCGTCCTGACGCAGATGTTCGAAAAGTACGACGAATTCGCACCCCACGCCGGCAAGCTCGCCGCCGTGGCGGCCCGGCTCAAGTCCCAGTCCATTCAATCCGAATCGCCGGAGTCTCTTCTGGAATCCCTGACGTCCGAGCTCGAGCGCGCCGGAATTCTCGACGTTGCAAATAACTAGCGTTTACCTCAAAAACGTAAAAAGCTATGACGAACAGTACATCGACCTTTCGCCGGGTCTTACGGCGATCTCCGGCGAAAACGGCGCCGGTAAGTCGACCATCGTCGAGGCCGTCGGCTACGCGTTGTTCGGTTTTGCCGACGGCCCGCTCGCGGGGCTCATGCGCGAAGGGCAAACGTCCGCCGAAATACGGGTCGGGTTCATCTCTCCGTTGGACGGTCGAGAGTATGAGTCGGTGCGGTCGCTGCGAAAGAGTCGAGCGGGCGTCATGTCCACTACTCCGAAACTGATGGACGCCAAACGCGGCGGCGCTTTGGCCGAGGGCCGGGAGGAGGTGGACAAGTTGCTTCGGCGGAGTCTGGGATTCGGCGACAGCGCCGTCGATCTCAAATCGATATTCGCCGACGTTAGCGGCGTCCCCCAGGGGAGGCTCACGGCCGACTTCATCGACACACCCCAGTCGCGCAAGAGAAAGTTCGACCCGCTGCTCGGCACCCACGACTTTCGCGCCGCGTTCGACGCATTAAGGCAGCCCCTGAACTTGCTGGAAAACCAAGAAACGCAACTCGGTGAAAGCCTGGCGGCGCTGCAAGAGCGGCTCAAGGACTTGCCTCGCGTCGTCCAGGCAATCGCGGAAAAAGGGACCGCCGCCGGTGAAGCTGCGACGCTTCTCGATCAGGCCGTCGAAGAACTGAAAGAGGCCAGAGCCGTAACCGCCGGTCTCAACGCCCGCAAGGAGTCGATCGACCGTCTGAAATCGGAGATGCGCGCCAACTCGCAAACTCTGAAGCTGCGCGAGGAGTCGCTTGATGCGGCCGCCGCGAGGGTACGCCAGGCCGAAAGGGCCGCCGAACGGGCACGCGCTTCAAGCGCACGGTCCGCCGAATACCGGTCAACCGAAAAGCGCTTCCATATCGAGCAGGAGCGGTTCGGCGAATTCCAGCGTCTTTCGGCTGAAATCGGCGTGCTCGAAGCCAAACTGAACATCGACCAAAAGCGCGGCGAACGGGCTCAAGCCGAGCTAGACGAGCTATCCAGTCTGCGAGACCGGTTGCCGGCCTTGGAACAAGCAGTCAAGTCGCAATCGAAGATCGAGAACCGGCTCAATGAAGCCCGCCAGCGAGCGGCCGGACTTGGGACCGCAAGGGAACAATTGAAGCAAATCGAGTCGGAACTCGCCGAGCAAATCGCGGGTAAGGACAAATACGAGCGCATGGCCGCCGATGCGTGTGAAGGCAGGCAGCTTGCCGCGCAGGTCGATGGTCTCCAGCGGCGGATGGTCGATCTTTCGGCGTCCATCGCCTCGGTGGACACCGCTTTGGAGGAGCTGCAACTTTTCAGCTCGAGCGTCGACGGCCTCGCGGGGCGCGTAGCCGAAGAGCGCCTGGAACTCGCCGGCGTCGAACAGCGCATCGAGTCCAGCCCGGAGCGCACAGACCGGGAACCGGACCTGCACCGACTGCGACTGGCGTTGAGACGGGCAATCGAGCGAGGCGCGCGCCTCGTCGAGCTTTACGGCGTCCGCGTCCAGGCCGCCGATCCGGTCAAACGGACCGAGCTCGAAGCCATCCTCGACGAAACCCGCCTGCGGTTGCGGCTTGCCCGCGCCGCCAAAGAAAAGGCGGCCGGGATCGCGGTTTGGGAGGACCAGATCAAGGCGCTGTCCGAGCGCATGGAGGCGCAAGGCGCCCGGGCGCTCAAGGCCAGGGCCGCGGAGTCCGAAGCCCTGGAAGCGGAATCCGAAGCTGCCGCGCTTGTGAAGCGTATTCAAGAGCTAGGCGACCCGAACCCGCGCACCCGTCTTCAAGTCGCGCGATCGGAGCTTGGCAAGCGCCAATCAATTGAAGACGAACTCGCCACGGCCCGGGATGCCGTGGCGCTGTCCGATTCACAGGTGGCCTCGCTGCGCGAGGAAATCGCACCGCTGGTAAACACGCCCGAACGAGTCGATAGCCTGCGGCGTTCCCTCAAAACGTTGCTTCGGGCGCACGAACGGCATTTGAAGGACAGCGCCCTTGCCAGCAACCTGCCCGTGCTGATCGACGAGCGCGAGTCCGCTCGCGCCAAAATCGACGAGGCCGGGCAGGCGGTCGAGCGTGCCAGGCGGCTGCTTGAGAGGCGAGAAAAGCAGTTCGATCCCGACAGTCTGACCGAAGCTCGCGAAAACGAGAGCGCCATACAGATCCAGGTCGGCGCGCTCCACGGCCGTCGGGAGCAGCTTGATGCCGAGTTGAAGCTGCTGGAAGAGCAGCGGCTGGAGTTGCTGGAGGTTCAGCGGGAATTCGAGGCGAATTTCGCCAAAATCAAACACACCGAGACGCTCCAACGCATAACGCGGCTCATCCGCAACTCGCTGCGCGACGCGGGGCCGGAGGTAACGAAGGCCATGGTCTTCGGAGTCTCGAACGCGGCAAACGAGATATTCTGCGAGATCATGGGCAGCTACGATCAATCGCTTCAATGGGACGAGGAATACGGAATCTGGCTCGAGAGCGGCGGCTACCGCCGGTCGTTTCGACAGCTCTCCGGCGGCGAGCAGATAACCGCGGCGCTGTCCGTGAGACTGGCCCTGCTCAGGGACCTGCTTCGAATCGACACCGCTTTCCTCGACGAACCCACCCAAAACCTCGACGCCACCCGCAGGGAAAATCTGGCGGAACAGATTCAGCGTATTACCGGCTTTTCCCAGCTATTCGTGATCAGTCACGACGACACCTTCGAGCGGCTGCTGCAATCCGTGATCCACGTCGAGAAAATAAACGGCGTCTCGCGTGTTCGGCGTCAGTGAATTCCGCCGCGAACTTGCCCGGATGAACCCGAACCGATGATCGACGCCGCCCAGGTCTGGCAATTCCTGGAAGACCACGCCGATGAGCTATCGCAATCGAGCGGCGAGCTCCTCCGCGAGCGCGACCGTTTGCGAAAGTCGGCCAGGGCCGCGCTTGGCCGTGAGGCTGACGACCTCAACGCCGAGCTCGAATGGCCCTCCGGCAAACACGGCGCCTACCCGTCGCCGGAGTGGGCCCCAGGGATGGAAAGCTGGCTTCCATTTGAAACCCGACTGCCATCCGACGCGAGCCGACGCGAGTGGAGCCAGTGGGCGGAGCGCGCGTTGACCGGCGTCACGACGCTGGCCGTTGACGGCAGCCAGATATATCCGTCCGGCGACTGGAGCGTCCCCGTAACCGCCGTGCGGGTCGGCATGTTCGAGAATCCCCATCGCGGCAAAGACGACTACAAAAAGTCGACCAGATTCAAGCCGCTTTTACCGCACGATTTACTCGCAAACGATTCGGACGACGTAGCGCTTCAGGACGCCGTGAACGAGCGCAGGCATCGCCTGGAAATTGAGACCCTGATCGAGTGGATGGAGTCGCGCGTGGACGAGCCTGGCCGAAGAGTCGCCATTTTCGACGGGAGTCTGGTGGTCTCGTTCGCCACCAGTCTGCGCCCCCGGTATGTGGAATCCGTTCTGGACCTAATGGAGGCGTCCGAGAAAACGCGGACGCCCGTCGTCGGCTATCTGGATTCCAGCCGCGCCCGCGATCTGTCGCAAATGTACTCGTGGCTCGACGACAGATCGCCAACCCACCTGATCGACGGCGTCTTGTTGCCCGAAAGCGACTGGCTCCAGCGGACCCCAGCGTTCGTTTGCGCCAGGGCCAAAGGGCTGGAAAACTACGATAAACGGAGCCGGCAGACCGACGTTCATTTCGTCTATCTTCGTTCGAGCCTAGGCGCGCTGCCGGCAAGGCTGGAGTTTCCGGGCTGGATTCTGCGCTCCGGAAAGCTGGAGCAACTGGTGGACGCGATTCGCGCCGAAATCGTGGCGCAAGGCGGCGGTTACCCGTACGCGCTGGAAACCGCCGACGCGGTTGCGGTATTGACTGCCCGCGACAGGGACAGGTTTCGAGACATTTTCCGCCAGTTCGCCGAGCAGCGGTTCCCCGACTCAAGCCCGCTGCGCCGGCGGCGGCCGCGGCCTAAGAACGAAAGCAAGCTATGGAGGAGATAGGCAACCTGGAAATAGGCGCCATCGTCAAATCGAATTCTCACGTCGAGTTCGTCTGCCAGGTCCTGGCCAGGGGCGAAGTTGCCGATCCGC
Organism: Chloroflexota bacterium; assembly: GCA_965218195.1. Classification (GTDB taxonomy): domain Bacteria; phylum Chloroflexota; class UBA11872; order UBA11872; family VXNJ01; genus JAPOVO01. The sequence continues at coordinate 1,244,752 of OZ244593.1, read as the reverse complement.
CCGACGCGGCGCGGTACGCGTTTGGGACTCTCGTCGCCGTCGGCATGGAGGACGCCGCGTCCGAGTTGGTGGGCGTCGTTTTCGACACCATCCTCTTCAACCCGGACTTCGGTTCGGCGGGACCTCGAATCAGGCCGCAGATCGAGTCCGACCGTCTAACGCCGGACCGGTACGCTGATACGGCGACGCTGGTGGGAATCATTGCGCTGGGCATGTTGAGCCGCGACGACACGGCGTTTCACGGCGTCACCTCAACGTCGCCATTCATTGGCGCTCCCGTCCGGGTGCTGGAAGACGGCGAGATTGTGACTTTTCACATGCCCAATGGCCGCTTTAAGGTCGGATACGTTCCGCATCTTCTGGCGCACGGCCACCCCCTGATCGGGCAGCTGCTCCTGAACCTGTCCGACCGGCTCGCGGGCCTGTTTCCGGGGGAGTCGGCGGCGCTGTCCGTAATACGTAACAATCTCCAGTGGAAGCTCAAGGTCGAGCAGGCCAGATGAACTTCAACGCGGCGGGCGATTACACGCCTCCGATAGGCACTACCAAAGGCCCCGGCGAAAGCGCCGGAGACTTCACCATCGTTACGCCCGATCGCGAGGGCGCCGTAAAGATCGGCGAGTTCATTTACTACTGGGACGACGTTGAGGACGTCCGTCGGCGAATCTTCGGACGCGTGGCGTCCCGAACTCATCTAAAGCTCTATCCCGACGCGTTCATGGCAGACCCGGCCACGCCGCCCGGCGAGGTCGCCCGCATTCTGGGATTCGAGTCGGCCGATTCGGAGCTGTACGAGGTCAACGTGTCCATCATGGGCCATTTCTCCGAGACCATGGGGTTCGTGAATCCGCGAATCGCCCCGCGGCCGGGACTGCCCGTCTACCTCGCCGAACCCCAAACGCTGGCCCAGATTCTCAGCAGCAAGAACCCCGGCGAAACAGGCGCCGTCCACGTCGGGTCGCTGCTCACGAGAGCCGATGGCGAAGTGCCCGTTTCGATGGACGCCGACGAGTTCGCAAATACGCATCTGGCGATCATCGCCGGAACCGGAGCGGGAAAGAGCTATCTGGCGGGCGTAATAGTCGAAGAGCTGCTGCGTCCTAACAACGCGGCCGCCGTACTCATTATCGACCCCCATGAGGAATACGACACGCTGGACCAAATACCGAATATCAGCGCTTTTCGTCGAAGCGATCCGGAAATCGAGTACCGGCCCGAGGTCAAGATATTTCGCGAGGGCGAGTTCGTGGTGCGCCGCAACGTCATGCACCACGATGACATTTTGTACCTGCTGGGAGACGTGAGCACTCCTCAGCGGGTAATCGCCCGCAGAGCGCTCGGCTCGCTCCGCAACAAAAACTGGATATTCGACGATCTGCTCGGCGCCGTCGAGAAAGTGGATGTCGCGCGCCTCTCCGGAGGACGGTCGGACCAGGACGGCCAGGAAGACTATCGGAGCTCTAAACAGGCTCTCACCTTCAAGCTCCAGGACACCCTGGGCCGCCGGGGCGCGTTCGACGACTACAAACACACCGACATGCAAGCGCTTCTGCGTCCGGGCCGGTGTTCCGTCCTACAGGTCGGCGGAATGGACCGTCGAAGCCAGCAGATCGTCGTCGCGACCATTCTGAGACGCGCGTTCGAGGGGCGGCAGCAGACCAAACGCGGCGAAACGGACCCGCAAGACGAGCTGCACGTACCGTTCCCCATATTCGTGTTGATCGAAGAGGCACACCGCTTCGCTCCGCCCGGCGGGGGAGTTGCAACAAGCAACCTTCTCGCCGAAATACTCGCCGAGGGACGCAAATTCGGCATGGGGATTGGTCTTATTACTCAACGCCCCGGAAAGCTCGACCAGGACGTGCTGTCGCAATGCATGACCCAGTGCATCATGCGAATCGTCAATCCCGTCGACCAGAACGCGGTAGCGTCGGCGGTGGAAAGCATGGGCCGCGACTTGCTGGCTGAATTGCCGGCGCTCTCGAAGGGCCAGGCCATCGTCTCCGGCGCCGCCGTCAACACCACGGTTCTCTGCCGGGTGCGCCAGCGCGAAACCACACACGGCGGAGCCAGCTCGAAATCCGCCGAAACGTGGACGGGCTATTTCCAGCCCGAAAAGGTGCGCCGCCGCAAGACGGACGAAGCGCTGTTCCCCGGGTCGGACGGCTCAGCCGAGGTCGATCTGGCGCGGGAGTTGTTTGGCGACGATTAGGTTACGGCTGGCCGGCCGGGTTCTATAGACGATTGCGGCGGTCGCGCCCGCCTGTTTTTTGGGTCCCTAAGACCCCGAGCCCGGCGCCGTTGCTCCGGCTTGCCCGTCTTCTTCAGCCGCTCCGGCCAAGCCGGCAACGTCATCGGCAAGCCCGAACTCATCCTCAGCTTCGGGCCCCTCCTCCTCAGCTCGTTCGAACTCGACGCGCGCCGCTACCTGGTCGGGATCGTTGAGTATCCCTACGCCCTCCGGCGGCGTAATGGAAGCTATGCGAACAACGTCGCCCGCCTGATCGAGACCGCTTACGTCCACCTCGATGGACCTCGGCAGAACATCGGGCAGACAGCGAACGTTCACCTCGAGTAGTTCGTTCACCACGAACCTGTCGCTGGCCAGCACCGCCGGCGCAGCGCCCACGTATTCAATCGGAACCGCCACCTCTATGGACTTTGTCAGGTCGATCCTCCTGAACGCCACGTGAAGAACGCGTCGGGTGACAGGATGGACCTGGACGTCGGCAATCAGCACGATATCCATCGCATCTCGCAAGTTGAGCTCGATCAGCCCGGACTGACCAGTCTGCTTGAGGATGCCGACCAGCTCGCGCTCATCCGTCTGCAATGCGCGCGAATCGTCGCCGGGTATCACCAGATTGATAGGGACCATGCCCTGCGACCGCAACCGTCCGACCTTTTTTCCGAACAAGTCCCGGTCCTGAACCATCACCGACGGACGTCCCGCCATGCCTAAACGCCTCTCACTGAAGATCGATTGAGCGCGAACTCGTATTCGAGTTCTGGTTACTTCGGATTGCCGGGCCGCGCGGATTCGCCGCCTGACAAGTCATGCAACCCAACTACTAAAGTCTAAGTAGCAAGCATTGGCCGGTCAACGCTCTGTATCCGTCCCATACGTGCGGTGCACGGTAGGGGCGGGTCTCGGACCCGCCCGATTGCTTCTTTACGGTTGGCCCCCCGTCATAGCCTCGTCCAGAAGCTGCGCGATGTGGACGACGCGGGCGTTGACGCCCCGCGCCTTTAGGCCGCCGGCGACATGCATCTGGCAGCCGGGGTTCGTGGTCACGACGGTTGTGGCTTCGGTCGCCGTGATGTTGTCGAGCTTGTCGTCGAGGATCCCCATCGATATCTCCGTGTTGAGCGCGCTGTAGATGCCGGCATTGCCGCAGCACAGGACCGAGTTGCGCATTTCCACAAGCTCGACTCCCGGTATCGACCTGATGAGCTCGCGCGGCTCGTCCACGATCTTCTGCGCGTGTCTCAGGTGACACGCCTCCTGGTAGGTTACGCGCGCGTCGACGGTCCCCAGATCGGCGCCAACGCCTGTTTCGGCCAGCCACTCGCTGAAGTCCTTGACCTTCGCGGCCAGCGCCTTGGCCCGGTCAGCGTAGTCGGGATCGTCCGCCAGGATGTCCCCCCACTCCTTCATGGTCGATCCGCATCCGGCCGAGTTGACGACTATCGCTTCCACGTCGGATTTTTCAAACGCCCGCACGTTCGCGCGGGCGAGATCGCGCGCGGTCTCGCGGTCGCCGTTGTGAAAGCTCAGCGCGCCGCAACAGACCTGTGCTTTCGGCAGGACCACCTCGCAGCCGGAGCGGGCCAAGACGCGCAGCGAGGCTTCGTGGACTTCAGAGAAAGCAATGCTCATGATGCACCCGGACAGGAAGGCCACCCGGTGACGGGCCTCGCCCTCGGCGGGTACGAACTCGACCGAACCGGCGTCCACGAACCTGTCCGAAATGACCGGAGTCAGGGCCTCCGCGTCCGCAAGCTTGCCGGGCAGGAGCTTTAGAACGCCGCTGGACCGGACGAGGCGCTGCAACCCCGAACGCTGGTAGAACCGCAGCAACCGGGCCGCCAGCTTGAGCCGTCGGGGAGTTCGAAACAGATGGCGTAGAACGAAGTTGGCGACGCGGATGCCTTTCGGCACGTTTCCGGCGGCCGTCAACTGGCTGCGCGCCGCCTCGACCAGCGGGCCGTATTGGACCCCGGACGGACACGCGGTCTCGCAGCCCCGGCAGTCGAGGCACAGGAAGATGTGCTTGGCGAATGATTTCTCGGTGAGAGACAAGCGGCTTTCATCGACCGCCTTGATGAGCTGGATCCTTCCCCGTGGAGAGTCCATCTCGACCCTGAGCAACCGGTAAGTCGGACACTCGTTAAGGCACAGCCCGCAGTGAATGCACGTATTGATCAGCCGGGGATCGGGCGCGTCAACATCGGTAAAACCGACCATTTCTTCAAGCGTCATCTGAGTTTCCCCGGCCAATCAGATTCCCCCCACGAACCGCCCGGGGTTCAGGGTTTTATGTGGATCGAACTTTTCCTTGATAGATTTCATGATTTCAAGCGCGACGGGATCCACGGTCCCGCCCCAAACGTCGAGGCCGTCCTTAACGGCGGGCGGGCAAGACTCCACGACGACAGAGCTCGAACCGCCGCCGAGACGGCCGCGCAGCAGCTCTATCGCCGACCTGACCGCGGCCGGACTGGTGTCGGCCTCGTAGATCGCCGCGTGGCAGATTCCGTTCAAGGCCCTTCCCCAGACCATTGCATTCAGACCGGCCGGCTCCGCCACGGCCCGGACTTCGTCGAACACGCCGGGAACTTCCGACGACAGAACGGATATCTTGCAGATTGCCGCTCCGGCGGCGGCCGCCGAGACCTGCATCTCACGCGCATTCTTCCAGATCAGCTCCTGCTCCTCGCCGGTCAAGACCTCTAGTCCGGCGGCTTCGGAGCAAATCGATTTTGTGTCCTGAATCTGCCTGTCCACCGCCTTGGCGTTGCCGCCGAATCTTACGAGCAGCCCCCGCTCGCCGCTCGCGGTCCCGTTGGCGGAGACCCGGCTGAAGGCCTGGGAGTCGAAAAGCTCCACCGAGCTCGGCATCAGGACCGAGTCCACCAGCGCGTCAACCGCCTTCGAGGCGGCCTTTGCCGGCAGTGCCGCCAGAACGCTCTTCTGGACCGCCGGCAGTGGTTGAAGCTTGAAATTCGCTTCGACAATCACGCCCAGAGTTCCCAGGGAGCCTGTGTAGAGCTTGTTGAGGTCGTAGCCCGTGACGTTCTTTACGACTTTGCCGCCGGCTTTGGTTACGAGTCCGTCGGGATGCGCGACCCTGATGCCTATCAGCAGGTCTCTGGCACTGCCGTAGGCGGCGCGCAGCGGACCGCTGCTATTGCTGGCAAGAATTCCGCCGATCGTCGCGGTCTCGCCGTTGGGCGGGTCGAGCGGCAGGAACTGGTTCTCTTCGGCCAGAGTCTTTTGCAGCTCCGCAAGCCTGATGCCGGCTTGCACCGATACCGTCATGTCGGCGGGAGTGTACTCCAGGACCTTGTCGAGACGTATGGTGGAGACGCATACCCGGTAGTCCGAAGGAACGTTGCCGAGCGCCAGCTTGGTTCCGGACCCGCGCGGGATGACCGCCGCCCGCGCGTCGTTGGCAGCCTTTAGGACGGCCGCCATCTCCTCCGCGGTGTGCGGCTCAACGTAAATTCGCGGCGCCAGGCCGTCCACCGGCCATTCGTCGAGGGCGGCGCCCGAAGCCACTTTTCGCCCCGCCACGGCGTCCGCTATCGATGTCGCGAGGTCTTCGATTGAATCAGACAAGCGCTCAGCTCGCTTCCGCGGATGCTCTCAACCAACAAGTCTATTGGCGCGGGCGGATACGGGCGAGAAGGGCCGTGTTTTGGCGGCTGTTTCCTTACGAAACGGCTCTCGCCGCTCAGCCGCCGCCAAACTCCCGCGACCGGCGGTAAGCGGCCTGAATAGCCTTCGAGAACGTCGCCCTCAGCGCCCCCCGCTCCATCTCGTCCAGCGCCGCCGCCGTCGTGCCGCCGGGCGAGGTAACGTCGCCGCGAAGATCGGCGGGATGCCTTCCCGCGCTCTCGACCAGCGCCATAGTCCCCTGGATGGTCTCGATGGCGAGGCGGGAAGCGAGGTCTCTCGGAAGTCCTATGCCCACGGCGGCGTCAATCCACGCCTCGAGCACTAGCAGCGCGTAGGCCGGACCGCTGGCGCTTACGGCGGTCGCCATGTCGAGATGGCGTTCGTCGTTGGTGAATATCTCCGCGCCAAGCGCTCCCAGTATGCGGATGGTCTTCTTGAGATCGCCCTCGTCGACTCCGTGGGCAGCCGTCCAGAGCGTAACGCCGCGGCCGATTTGCGTCGGCGTGTTCGGCATGGCCCGGACCACCCGGTCGGTCCCGGTGACCGCGCGCAGCGTGCTCAGACTCGCCCCGGCGACGATTGAGATGATTAGCTGGTGGGGCAGCAGACCCGCGCGCAGCGACGCGCCCGCCGCGGCCAGGTCCTGAGGTTTTACCGCGACGAGCACCGTGTCCGCGCCGTCGATCGCCTCTTCTAAATTACCGGTCGCCAGGACGCCCAGGTCCGACTCGACTCTGGCCCGAATCTCGCCGGAGACGTCGCACGCGACGACCTGGCTCTTTGAATAGACTTCGTTCTTCAGCAGGCCGCGAATCGCCGCGCTTCCCATCGCGCCGGCTCCCACGAAACAGATTCTTGAGGACAAGTATTCCTCCGCCCCGCGAAGAGGCGTCACGACCGTCTATTTAGGCTCGCGCTCTACTCGGAGAATTCGATTGTGTAGGTGCTGCCGTCCCACGTAAATGCTACAGGAGCGCCCGTTTTGGAGCGTACGCCCAGCGCCGTGTGTGCCGTGCCTTGGCCCAGCGCCATGGCCGGGACGATAACCGTTCGTCCACGAGGTCCGCCGGCCGCCACTACGGTTTCCACGCCCGTCCGCCTCAAGAAGCCAGGCTCGGTGTATCCGGGATGGTAACGCTCGGGCAGCAACAAGACCGTCGCCCGCCAGGCTGGGGGAGGGGTGATGGGAGGCGCGTCGAACGGGGGGGATCAGAATTGAGAATCCGTTCGCGTTGATCCGCAGGGCCGGGTCGGCGGACCGGCCCGGACTCCACAGCGCCTCGACGGTGATCTGTCCGTCGATCTCGATGCTCGGCGGAGATCCCTCCATCCGCACTTGGCGGGGCATGTCCAGCGGGGCCGCCCAGATTCGGGATATTCGGCGCCGCTCAGCGACGGCGGCGGTCAGATCGGTCGAGCTGGGGCCGGTGTCGCGAAGCATCAAAACGTCGATATCGGAATCATGGAAGGGGAAGAGACGGTCGATCAGGTACGCGTCGTGCGTCGAGCCCGCGATCACGAAATTCGCTCCCGACTCAGTTCTACCGTAGACGGTCGGCGCTCGTCCGTTGAGCAAGACGATCAATCGTAGTCCCGAATACTCGGGCGCCAAGTCGCCTACCGCCGCCACGGAGGGCAGAATCAGCAGGGTGCCCACCGCGACCGAACCGGCCGTCCATTTTCTCAGCTTGAACCGCTTGAGGGATTCTCGAAAAGCGGGTCGGGAGGCGAACCAGATCGAGCCGGCGATCGCAGCATACGACATCGCGACGGCCCAATCGGGGATTGGCGGTATCCGGATCTGCGACAGGGGTATGCTTCCCCAGAAGCGTGACAGCCAGATCAGGTATTCCAGCGGCATCCAGACCGTCCACCCCGCGAGCTCCCGGCCCGGCAGTCCCACCAGCGACCAGATCGACGTTAGGGCTCCAGTCGACATGACCCACGGCGATATCGGCGTAGCCATCACGTTCGCGGGCACGGCCAGCAAACTCAGCCTGCCAAAATGAATGGCCAGCAGGGGCGACACCAAGATTTGCGCCGCCACGGCCACGGCGATGACCTCCGCCAGGAGTCGTGGCATGAAACCGAGAGCCGCGGATATCCTCGGCGCCAGCGTGACGAGTCCGAGCGTGGCCACGAACGAAAGCTGAAAGCTCACCTGTCCCAGGATGTCGGGGTCTGCAAGCGTCATCGCCGCCGCCGAAAGCATCAGGGTCGTCAGAAGATGACTCTCACGCCCCACGATCCAGGCAAACAGGACGAGCTCCGCCATGATCGTCGCCCGGACGACAGGCGGGTCCGCTCCAACCAGGGCGGCATACATCGGCAGTACTGCCATAACGACGAACACGGCTCTTCTGCCGAACAAGACACCGGCAAGACGCCGAATTACCATGGCCAGCAGCGTGATGTTGTAACCCGAAATGGCTATGAGGTGCGTCAGGCCGGCGGCGTTCATATCGTTTATAAGCGGGCGGGGAATGTCGGCCCGTATTCCGAGCAGAATCGCCGAGAGCAGCGCCGAGTGAGGCTCGGGAAGCGCCTGCTTGATGGCGCGGTCGACGCGACCGCGAACTTCGGCCAGCAGGCCGGTCGCGCCCCCGCCGGAACCCGGCACAATCTGGACCACGGGGCGGTCGATTCGGCCTATCGGGAATCGCTTGGGATCGGAGGGCGGCGGATCGTACAGCCTAAGTATCCCGCTGACTTCCAAATCCTGGCCTTCGGAGTACAAAGGCGAAAACGAGTAGAGGTGGACCCTTCCGCCAACGGTTCGAGCCCCGTCGGGATCGTCGGAAATAGGGTCGGCGGACCGGATTCCAAGCGTAAGCGGCCGCCGTTTATCGGGATCGGGGAGCCGGATTACGTGCCCGGTGACGCGAACCTCGATCCCTTGCTCGAACGTATCGATCAAGGGCGGTTGTACGGATTGGTGGGTTGCGGCCCGGACCATCCCCACGCCGAAAGCCAACAGCGTGAGCGCGGCTATCGTGGCCTTGGGCCGCCTCCACAGTCCGAGTGCGATAGCAATAAGGGCCAGCACCGGGATCATTCCCAGCGACGGCCCCCAGCGGAGCATAGCGGCCGCGCCGGCCATCACGCCGGCAGCCAGAAGCAGTTGCAGTTAGGGCACCTGTAATCCACGCTCCGCGCGCCGGCGGCGCGTCTTTCAGGGAACTCGAAATCCTACATTGCCGGAGCGGGAAGGGCACTGCAACGGCTGTAAGACGGAGTTCCCTTTCCGAGTCTTCGAGGTCGATCACGTAATAGCCCGATCAAGGGGAGGGACCGATCATCCGGATAACCTTCAACTTCTGTGCTCGCACTGCAATCGAACGAAGGGCAACAGGTCCCGAGCGTATTTGATCGCTCGCCTAAACGAGATCACGTCATGAGGTCTCGATAAGACGAGGCTGGAAAGTCCCGCGTGCGACTGGGTATGTCAAACGCGTATAAAATAGATAGAGGGCTAGGTAAACACTCCGCTTTAGTCAAGAGAACTAACTGCAGTTAGAGAAAGGAACCGTTCCGTAATGAGAGAGCGGGCAACGATGCGTGCGTCGCTCCTGTTTGCACACCCTTCGGCGCTGGGCGGCATAGCGCGCATCCTGGATTTTGGCGGCACGCTGAACGAGTACAACACAGCGAATTCGGAAGAGCAGGCCGATCTCCTGGCCGCCTGGGCTGACTGGCTAGCGGTTGGCGACGACCTACGGACGGCGTTCAGAACCTACGAAGACCGGCACATAATGGATACCGCGCAGCCAGCCGAGGCATCACGAGACTAGGTAGAAAGAGCTTGGCTGAGGACGCGGCAGTCCAGCGTCACGAGCCGGAGGATGAGTCCAGCGAAGCGATCCAACCGCCCGAACGCGACACTCATCTGGCATCGATTGTGGCGTCGCTGCATCAAGGTCCGATTCCGGATCCCGACACGCTAGCCCGGTATGAAAAGACTCTGTCAGGGTCTGCCGACCGACTCCTGACAATGGCCGAAAGCCAGCAGGCGCATCGGCAGAAGCTCGAGACGGCGGTAATCAATAGCGATGCGCGGCAAAGCATGGCCGGAATGGTGGTGGGCGGTGTCGTCGTGCTGGCCGCGCTTGTAGTTGCCGGGTTGTTCGTTGTGCGGGAGCAGCCGGCGTATGGCATAGCCGCCGTACTTGCAGCCATCGCCTCACTCGCCGGTGTCTTCGTCTATGGAACCCACAGTCGGAATAAAGAGCGGGCGGCTCGCCTTGGGGAAACCCTCAGCCCGACGCCTGGCGCCCCTGAGGAACCGTCAGAAGCGCCCGAACTGCCTGCGCGTTGAGCGACGGGGAAAAGCGATGCGCGGTTACCGTAACACCCTATTGTTTCACCCGATCCGGCGGGGGGGTCTGATTTTTGCAGATTGCCGGAGAGGGAGAGGGCGTCTCGCCCAGATCATCCAGGCGCGCTCACTCGCCGCGGAAGTTCCGCGGTGCCGCTCAAGTCTGGGTCAGCGAAATAGTACGCGGTCTTTGATCTTTTCCACCTGGCTTCTCGTCAGGCCCGCCGCCAGCAGGTCATCGAGCGATCTGAACGGGCCGTTCAGCCTTCTGTAGGCGATCAGCTTTTCGGCGCTGACGGGGCCGATGCCGTCCAGCGTCGTAATCTCATCAAGCTCCGCCCGGTTGAGGTCGATCTTTGGAGATTCGCCTGAAGCGCCGCCTTGCTCGGGAACGTGCACCTGCTGCTCGTCGACCAACAGGACAGCGAGGTTTATCTGGTCCAGGTCCGCATTGGCCGCGCTGCCGCCCGCAAGCTCCAGGGCCTGCTTCACCCTGTCTCCTTGCTGGACCTCGTATACGCCCGGATTGTTTACCGCGCCCGATACGTAGATCTTGCGCTGCAGGGCGGCGTCCTGTCCCGGCGTCGAGATATACGCGGGAGGGTCGGACCGGCCGGTTATGAGTTGGACGATCTGAAGAGCGATTATCGTAACCAGCAAAATCCCGAACAGCGCCAGCTTGTGCTTTTCGAACCATTCAGCGGGCAATACGCGGTACCTCTACCTCCCGAATCTCAGGAATGCGATTTCCTTAAGCTTGTCTTTGAGCACATTCTGAGCCATGAGCGGTTCGACATGGCTCACCATGAGCCTGTCGAATGGTCGAAGAACGAATGGCCTAATGGACTGTTAGTAAGAGTAGACTCCAAACCGTGATTACGGTCGGTCTTGTTGGAATTCGTGGGTCGGGCCGGACAGAGATTGTAAAGCTCCTGGCAGCCGGCGCGAGCTTTTCGGCGAGCCTGGGACGCATCGACCAGCTCGTATCCCACGTCACGCCGCCCGACGAGCGCCTGGCGAATCTGGGTTCTCTGTTGGGTGTGAAAGAGACCACGCCGGCTACGTTCACACTGGTCGATTACAGCTCCATAGGCTTCGGCGAGGCGGGCGACCGGCAGGCGGAATGGATCAGCGCCATCCGTACGGTGGACTTGCTCGCGCCGGTGATTCCGGCCTTTCTCGACGGCGACGGACCCGAAGCGATCGGGGCGCGGCTGCAAGAGGTCGCCGCCGAACTGATCGTCGCCGACTTGCTGATAGTCGAATCGCGCCTCAAGCGGCTGGCGACCGAAATCAGGCGCGCGCCAAGGGCCGAGCGCGCCGGGTTTGAACGCGAGCAAGCCTTGCTGGTCTCGTTGCAAGAGGGCCTCGACGCGGGAAAGCACGTCCGCGCGATCAACGTAGGCGATCAGGACCGGCGGCTAATGACCGGATTCGGCTTTCTGACTCTCAAACCGGCCGTCGTTCTGATAAACACCGGTGAAGACGCCGTGATGAACTGGGGTCGATTCGTGGAGCTCGTGGGGGGAGTTTGGCATTATCCGCACACAGCCGCCGCCGCGGTTTCGTCCCAGATCGAGGCGGAGGCGGACCAGCTCGAACCCGACGACCGCCGGGAGCTGCTGGATTCCTACGGGATCGCCGGAAGCGCAATCGCAAGGGTGAGCCGGGCGGTTTACCAAGCCGCCTCCATGTCCACCGCTTACACGTGGAACGCCTCGCAGGTTCAGGCGTGGCCTATCCCGGCGGGAACTAACGCCGTCGGATTCGCCGAGATGATTCACAGTGACATCGCTCGCGGATTCATTCGCGCCGAAACGGTCTCATACGACGAGCTGGCGGCGGCCGGCGCATACCCGGAGGCGAGGCGCCGCAGCCTAGTAAGAAAAGAAGGCCGCGACTACCTCGTCAAGGATGGTGACATCGTACAGATCCTGTTTTCGCGGTAAGCGGGCTGTGGGCTATGCAGGCCCTGAATGGGCTAGTCCGACAAGCCGGTCGAAGGAGGCGCTTCCGCTGTTTCGTAGGTAGGTTTCGATTCCATCGACGACTTCCAGCGCGGCGGTCGGTCTGACGAAGCTGGCGGTCCCTACCTGGACGGCGGACGCTCCGGCGAGAATGTATTCGAGCGCGTCCTCCGCGTTGCCGATACCCCCCGCGCCGATGATGGGGATATCGACTTCCGGCCATGCCTGGTAGACCAGGCGGACCCCCACGGGGCGCACCGCCGGGCCGGACAGGCCGGCGAATTTCGCGCCGATGAACGGACGGCGATTATGAACGTCGATCTTCATTCCCAGAATCGTGTTCATAATAGTCAGAGCGTGAGCGCCGGCTTTCTGAGCCGTCACCGCCAGCGGACGGATATCGGTCACGTTCGGGGAGAGCTTGACGATCAGCGGCAGGCTCGTCGCTTCGAGAATCGTCCCGGTCGCCAGGGCGAGTAGTTCGGGATCGGTGGCGAACTCCATGCCGTCCTCGACATTGGGGCACGAGAAATTGGCCTCGATTGCCGAAACGCCCGGATAGCCCTCAAGCGCCGCCGCCAGGTCTCTAAACTCCCAGGCCGAACCGCCCGCGATGCTGACGATGACCGGCATCCCCAGCGACTCCCACGCCCTGCCCTCACGGGCCAGCAATCCCTCGATGCCGGGGTTCGGCAGTCCTATGGAATTGAGCATCCCCGACGGCGTTTCGACGGTCCTGGGGGTGACGTTTCCTCTGCGCGGACGGGGCGTAACCGTTTTGGTGACTACGGCCCCCAACTTCGTGAGTTCGACAATCCGCGCATATTCGGCTCCGAAACCCGACGTGCCGGAAGCGGTCATTACGGGGTTCTTGAGAGTCAGACCCGCCGGATGACCGGGCGCGATGTTTACTCCGATAGAGATGTCGTTACAATCCTTGCCGCGGGGGCGGTCGGCGGCCTCGAATCAGTCACGGTAAGTTCGGTGCGTATATGCGCCGGCGAGGGGTGTCTACGGGGTGTGCGCAATATGTGGTATGCACACGCGCGACCAGCGGACTAGTGACGATATGTTGAGTGTGTCCGGCGTGAGAAGCGTTTGGCACACGGACATTATGTTAACATCGACCCCCGTGGGGTCAACAGCATTTAATGTCACTGCATTAAAGGTCGCTTAGGTGGGACTAATCATAGCGGTCGCCAACCAGAAGGGGGGCGTCGGCAAGACCACGACCACCGCGAATCTCGGGGCGGGACTGGCTTTGCGGGGGTACAGAGTGCTTCTCATCGACATGGACCCACAGGCGAATCTTACCGCCACGTTTGGACTCGAACGCAGCGTCGACAAGACTATCGGCGACGCGTTAATGGATCGAAGCGCCGATCCGCCGATCCTGCGCGTCGCGGACGTCATAGGGGTTGAGATCGACGTTATGCCCTCGGACCTGAATATGGCGTCGATTGAGACAAGCCTGGCCAACAAGGTCGGGCGTGACAGTCGGCTTCGCGACCAGCTAAGCAAGGTCGTTTCAAATTACGACTTCATTCTCATCGATACTCCGCCCTCGCTTGGTTTGCTGACAGTCAACGCTCTGGTGGGAGCCGACTGGGTGATAATCCCGACCGAGGCGCGATTCTTCTCCCTGCAGGGCCTCGAAATGCTGGATGAAAGCATCAACGAGGTGCTGTACCTAAACCCGAAGCTCAAAATCCTAGGGGTCGTTCTAAGCAAATTCGACCGGCGACTACGCGAAGAAAGCAGCGTAAGCAAGTTTCTGCGTGAGAAGTGGGGACGGGCGGTCTTCGAGACTCCGATCCCGGTGAATAGCAAGATTCTCGAGGCGTCGAGCGCCGGAGTTTCGGTATACGCCTACAAGGGCGCCAAGAAAGCCAAGGGAATATACGACGCATTGGTAGAGGAGGTCGTGGCGCGTGCCTGAGAAGAGAGGCGCTCCATTTGATCCGCGCCGGCTGGGCGACCGCCGCCGTCCGGAAAACGTAGTGGGCAGAATGTTCAGCGGCGACCACGCGGCAGGTGAGGGACTTACCGAAATCCGTATCTTCGGAGTCGGCGGGGCCGGCAATAACGCCATCAATCGCATGGTCGACGCCGGGTTGTCGGGCGTGGATTTCGTGGCGGTCAACAGCGACGCGCAAGACCTCGCCCGGTGCAGCGCGACTCACAAGGTCGCCATTGGCGACCGCACCGCGCGCCGCCTCGGCGCGGGCGGTGATCCCGTACTCGGAGAACGCGCCGCGACCGAAAGTCAGGCGGAGCTGGAAATGGCGGTCGCCGGAGCGGAAATGGTCTTCGTCACCGCCGGAATGGGCGGCGGAACCGGAACGGGCGCCGCGCCGGTCATTGCGCGGCTCGCCATGGAGGCCGGAGCCTTGACGGTGGCCGTCGTCACGACGCCTTTTTCGTTCGAAGGCTCGCGCCGGCGGCTTCACGCCGAGATGGGAATCGAAGCTTTGATCGGAAACGTCGACGCGAGCGTCGTCATCAACAACGACCGCCTTCTCGGCGCCGTACATAGGAAAACGACCATGTCCGACGCGTTCGTTCACGCCGACGGCATGTTGCTGAGCGGCGTCCGCGGAGTTACGGACCTTATAACGAACGTCGGTCTCGTCAACGTCGATTTCGCGGACGTGAGGAGCATCGTCCGAAACGCCGGATCGGCGCTGCTCGGCGTGGGATCGGCCGCGGGCGAATCGCGCGCCAGGACGGCTCTGGAAGAGGCGATTCGGTCTCCGCTCATCGACACGACGCTCGATGGGGCGGCCGCGATTCTCGTCAATATCACCGCCGGCGAGGACTTGGGAATTCACGAAGTCGAGACGGTTGTAGAGGGTCTTTCGCAACTGGCCCTGCCGGACGCCCGCATCGTCTTCGGCGCGGTGGTCGATCCCAGACCTACTCAAACGCTCACGGTGACGATAATCGCGACCGGGCTGAGCGAACCCCAGACGCGGCCGGTGACGGATGCGCTGCGCCCGGCGGCTGCGTCGACCCGCGCGGAGCCGGTAAGCCGTCAGAGCCGCTTCGCCGACCCCGCGCCCACTGCGGCCGAGCAGGAACCTGTCCCCCCGTCCGAGACTTATCAGGCTCCCGGGCCCGCGCAGGTCGCTCCCGAACCTGTAATGCGCCGGCTCGACATGAGGTACCCGGTCGACTCGGACGACGTACGAGTCCCCGCGTTCATTCGCCGGCGGCATCGCACGTAGCATCCTGAGAGGATGCGGCTAGTCCCGCTAAGAAGGGACCGCGCCTCAACTCGGTGCCCGCCCGCTGGACGTATTGAGAGCAGTCGCACTGTCGAATTCCCAAGAGCGCGTAGACTGCTTCTGCCATTTGAGTCGGAGGTTGCATCGTTGACGCGTGGTAGCGGACTGGCGCAGACAGTCAGAAGTCAGGGCTGCGTGCTATCTCCCCCGTCACTCTTCTTACATGAGCCAGATGCCGCCGACGGGCGTCACTAGAGGCGCCGGCGCTCTGAAACGCGCGCGCTCCGTCCTTGCTCCGGCGCTGATCAGCCTGGCGCTGCTAGTAGCGGCGTTGGCGCTGGCCTCGCCCGTCGCAGCGCAGTGGCCTACCGACTGCGTGCTGCTCAACGACATCGTGGAGAACCACCTCGGTAACGACGGCAATGTGGGCATCTATCAGCGCGTCTTCGGCGACGAGGCTGAAGAGGGCTGTCAGAGTGATCACCGGGACGACGTGCGCGGAGTGTTCGGCTGGGCCTTTGACCGCGCGGAGGGATCCACCGACCCGAACTTGCCAGCCATGGCCTGGCCGTCCGACTGCGTGGCACTCAACGACATCGTGGAGAACCACCTGGGCAATCATGGAAACGTCGGCATCTATCAACGCACGTTCGGCACGCAGGCGGAAGGGGCCTGCCGTAACGATCACCGGGACGACGTGCGCGGAGTGTTCGGCTGGGCGTTCGACGCCGCGACGTCCAGCGCCAGCGGGCCGCCGCTGGCTATCAATGAACTGGTCAAGCAATCGCAGGCAGCCGTCCGATACATCCGTACGGCAGACGACGGTTGCGGAAGCGCGTTCGTGGTGACGGCGGACGGTTACGTTGTCACGAACAGCCATGTGCTCGACGGCGCGCGTCAGGTGGTCGTCGGAACGTACGACGGCCAGGAACAGCAAGCGATGGTTGTCGCCGACGACCCCGACGCAGACGTGGCGCTACTCAAGTTGCCTGGTGGTAGCCATCCATTCTTGGCGTTTGGCAGTTCCGCCAGCCTGGAATTGGGCGAGGACTTGGTTATCCTGGGCTATCCGCTCTGCCTGGAAACGCTCACGGTCACCCGCGGCATCCTGTCCGCCCGCCATCCCGGCTGGCTTCAGACGGACGCCACAGCCAACCCCGGCAATAGCGGCGGGCCGGGTCTCAACCTGCGCGGCGGCGTGATCGGGGTCACAACCGCGAAGCTGGGCGGCGGCGCCGTGGAGGGTGTAGAAGGCGCGAATTTCCTGATCGACGGCGATCAAACGCGGCAGACCGTTGACGAGTGGATAGTGCGCCACCGGGCCGGCAGACCTCCGGAACCCGTTTCCGAGTGGTCGTCAGTCAGCGCGGGCTGGGACCACACGTGCGGGATCCGGACGGACGGCAGCATCGCCTGCTGGGGATACGATGTCGCCGGCGAAACCGCGCCGCCCCCGGGCAGGTATCGCTCCGTAAGCGCCGGCAGCTACTACACCTGCGGTGTTCGGACGGACGATACTGCCGCCTGCTGGGGAGACAATCGCGCTGGCAGGGCGACGGCCCCATCGGGGCGCTTCTCTGAAGTGAGTATCGGTGGCGCTTTCACCTGTGGGGTTCGCACCGATGGCGTCATCGCCTGCTGGGGCGGGAGTTCAGCGGATGCGCACGAACCGCCAACGGGCACATTCACTATCGTTAGCACCGGCCATAATCACGCCTGTGCCCTACGGACCAACGGAACGCTCGCCTGCTGGGGAAACAACGATGACGGTCGGGCCACGCCGCCAGCAGGCAAGTTTCGCTCTGTCAGCTCGGGTGGTTACCACAGCTGCGCCATCCGCACCAACGGCTTCATGGCCTGTTGGGGATCGAACTCATACGGTGCGGTCACCGCGCCAGCAGGGGCGTTCGGATCAGTGAGCGCCGGTTTCCACCACACGTGCGGGCTGAGGACCGGCGGGGCTGCCGTGTGTTGGGGAGCAGACGGAAGTCATCGCCCCTTCGCTGCCGGCCAAGTCGACCCACCGCTCACCACCTTTCGGTCAATCAGCTCCGGCCTGACCCACACTTGTGGGGTGCGGGCCGATGGCTCCATCGTCTGTTGGGGGGCGAATAACAAGGGTCAGGGCACGCCGCCGGACTGACACGCGCGGCGGAACGATCTTTGCCGCGGCCTGGGGCGTCGATGCAGCTTTGCCACGCGCCGCAGGCGTTCGATTGGGTCAGGCTGTCAACCGGCCAGGACCTGTTCACGCTGAAGTATTGCGCATGTCCCCGCGAAGGCGGGGATTGAAGCTGAGAGCGAGCAGGCTTACGCCTACGGGTTCGTCGTTCGTCCATTTGACAGGCTCGGGACAAACGGAGAGACGGACTCGGTTTGCTTCGTCGGTGGTGTAGTCTTTCGGCAGGTTCGAGTCACGGCAACGCCCCTGATTTCGCAGATTCGCGAAACCGCGGCTGTAAGCTTTCAGAATGTCTTCAACCTTCAGCATCTCCATCGAAGCGGTACGGAATAGCTATCCTTTTATCTGCGCCTGGTTGACGGGAGGCAGACTCGACGGGACCGGCATGGCCCCAGCCGAGCTGCTTGCAATCGCCCTCGATCAGTCCGGCGATCCTGATTTCCTGGCCCGGCTCAAGCTCGCGGCGGAAGAGCAGGCCGCGGCCGGAACGCCGTTGAGCGCAGTCTTGTCCAACGCCTGCGCGGCTTTGAATTCCGGTGTCGGTGAAGCGTTTACCGTCGATGGCGCGGCGAATGCCCGCGGAGAGCTCCTAGACCAGCACGAACGGCTGACAAAGGTAGTGCTGGAGGCAATCTCCGAGGCCTGGCGCGACGCCGGTCAGCCGAGTCTGAATGGCGACAACCGATCCAGAAGCAGCGTCGAGGCCAGCCTCGACGCCATCAAGAAAATCAACGCCGCCGCCAACTCTTCGCTCGATCTCAGGGAGACGACGCAGCTAACCGCGCGCGCGATAACGGACGTTATGCAGGTGGAAGAATGCTCGGTATTCATGCTCGACGAGCAGACCAACAGGCTGGTCCTTCACGCGACTGACGGAATGAATCCGGAGCTTGTTGACAAGGTGTCGCTGGCGATCGGAGAGGGGATATCCGGAATGGCGGCCGAGCTGGGTAAGCCGATAGCCGTCCGCGACGCCTGGAACGATCCCCGATTCCATTTCATTCCCGACCTGTACGAAGAAAAGTATCGAAGCATCCTGGTCGTCCCGATCGTCCTGTTCACCGTAAACCGCCTGCTGGGCGTGTTGAGCATGCACAGCCGCGAATATCGGGACTTCACGGCAGTCGAAATCGAGTTCGTGGAGACGGCGGCCGGACAGCTTGCCATGGCGATGTGGAACGCCCGCATCTACGAGCAAACAGACGCCGAGCTGCACCGGCGCATCGATGAACTAACCACGTTGCAGCGCACCGGGCAGACCATTACTTCAAGTCTCGACTACCGTAACGTGCTGGACTCCATCGTGCACCGGGCGGCGGCCATTGTCGACGCCGACAAGGCGGCCATATTCGAGTTGGACGAGGAGACCGGGCGGCTTTCCATCGTCGCCGCCCATCAACTTTCCGAGCCGTACCGCGGGCTGACGCTTGCAATCGGCGAGGGCGTTATGGGAACCGTGTTCGAGACTCGACGGCCCATCATCGTCGCCAATGCTCTGGAGGACCCGCGGCTCGCAGTTTCCAAGGAGCTCATCCATCGGGAGGGATACAGGTCGATGTTGTGCGTACCGCTGACCGCTCGCGGCAAGGCGCTGGGCGGAATCAGCGTGTACACAAATGAGTTCCACGAGTTCCCTTCGGATACGGTAAGGCTGGTGCAGGCGTTTGCGGATCAGGCCGCCATAGCAATGGAGAACTCGCGCCTGTATCAAGAAACCCGGGATGGGTTCGAGCGGAACAGCCTGCTGCTCCGCGAGTTGCATCATCGCGTGAAGAACAATCTTCAAACGGTCGCGTCGCTGCTTTCATTGCAGGCCAGGCACACGAATTCAAACGAGGCCGCAGATCTCCTGAATCTGAGCGCCGGGCGAATCGCCGGCATGGTCGCCGTGCACGACCTGCTCTCAGGCCGGAAGCTAAACGTGACCACGATTGTCGAGATCGTTCAGGCGATCATGGACATGGTGAGGTCGGACGTTTCCGCCGCTGGCAAGGACATCTCGCTCGACGTCGAGGGCGACCGGGTCGAGATTGACGCCGACAAGGCGATGGTAATGGCTTTGGTGGTAAACGAGCTGATATGGAATGCCATCATCCATGCGTTCGCCGGTCGTGAACGGGGTTCAATAGAGATCGCCATCGGACTGGATGGCAGCCGAGTTTGCGTAATCGTGCGCGATGACGGACCTGGTCTGCCGGAGGGCTTTGACGTGAGCCGGGACGCCGGGCTTGGTCTGGAGATCATCCGTCAGCTAGTGACGAGAGACATGGCCGGGACGTTCGATATTCGGTCCGATTCCGGCACCATCGCGACGGTGGCGTTCACGCCTTAGCCGGAGAAGCGTCTACGAGCGGCTCCGCCAGGTTGACGGCGCTGAATTAGTCGTCGCTCCGCCCACCGAGAATTACCAGGAATATCCCCAACAGGTTTATGGCGCCGCCGATTATTGAAACGACGCTTGGGATTTCGGCGAGCACGATAGCCGCCAAAATCACGCCGCCAGTGATCTCCTGAGTCGCGACCAGATTGGTCTTGGTTGCCGATATGTAGCGCATCGAAGCGTTGTACAGCGTGTGCCCGATCCCAATCGGAAGAATGCCGCTGAGCGCGATGGCCCCCGCTCTTCCCCACGTGTAGTCGCTGGGGTCGAAGTCGGAAAAGGCGCCGAAAACCGCAAACGGCAGCGCCCAGATGGCCGCCCAAACATAGACCCGCGACGTGTACGCGAAAACGGGCATCGAGGCCCGGCGAATACGGCCGATGATCGAATAGGCGGCGAAGAATATCGCGGAGGCGAACGCAAGGACATCGCCCGCGAACATCCGCCCGGTTAGCGTACGCTCGAATCCGGTAAGCACGGCTATTCCTATGATCGACAAGCCGATACCGGCTATCTGCGCGGGCTGAAGACGCTCACCGAGCACGCGAATCGAAGCGACCGCGATTATCGCTGGGGCCAGATAGACGATCGATAGCGCGTGAGCAATCGAGGTCAGCGCCAGCGCGCCGACGAACGTAATGAAGTGAAGCGCCATTATCGCCCCGAACAGCGAATAAGGTCGGGCGTCGCGGACCCATCCCCGCAGCTCCGACCGGACGAGCGCTATTGCCACGACGAAGACCGCGGCCACCGCGAGACGCCCGAACGCCACTTCGAGGGCCGATATCGGGAACGCTATGCGCACCAGTATCGAGGCGGTGCCTAGAAGAACCGCCCCGGAGCCGATGAGAGCGAATCCCCGGGCCTCGTCGGAATTCATCGAGCGGCGCGCGCCCGCGACCGATCCGGACCGCTCAGACGCCGGATTCCCAGTCCCACAGCAATTCGCCCATGTCGAATACGGGGCCTTCGGTGCATACGCGTTTCGGTCCGCGGCGGGTCGGATGCACGCAGCTATAGCAGACCCCCACGCCGCACGCCATCCGGGCCTCCAGAGCCATCTGAACGGGCTTCCGCGCCGAGGAACGGACGGGACTCAGTCGTCTTACGCTCACTTCGAGCGCCCGCAGCATCGGGTTCGGCCCGCAGGCGAAGACCTGATCGCACCAGCCGAACCAGTATTCGACGAGATCGACGACGCTGCCCCTCGCGCCGAAACTGCCATCGTCGGTAGCGGTGTGGAACTCCGTCGATACGGGAATGAACTCGGGTGGGACGAGTCCCTCGGCCGTCCTGGCCCCATTTAGCATCACGCACTCGATGCCCGCGGTCTCGGCGTCGCCGGCGAGCGCGATCAGCGGTCCCATGCCGATGCCTCCGCCGATCATCAGGATGCGCTGGGAGCCGGGGGCGAATTCGAACGTGCTGCCCAACGGGCCCAGCGAATCTACGAGATCGCCCGGCCGCCGCCGCGCAAGCCACTCCGAACCCCGGCCCACCGCGTGGTAGAGGATCGACGCGCGCGCCGACTGTGAGTCGATTGCCGACAGGCTGTAGGGACGCCGGAGCAGCGGGTCTTGCGAGTCCGAGTTGATCATGTGCACGAACTGCCCGGGGCGCGACGACGAGACTATCTCCGGAGATTGAAAGGTGATCCAGTACAGGATGTCCGAGATTTGCGCGTTGCTCGTGACCCGAGCCGGCGCAAGGACCGGCATCAGCCGGCGTTAGCTCCGCGCGCTGAGCTTGTGTAGTCAGCAAGCGGCATCACTCGATAGCCCTGCCGGCCGGTGGCGAGCGCGCTCGCCAAGGCGCGGGCGGTATCTACCGAGGTCAGGCACGGGACGTGCGATTCGGCGGCCGCGCGCCGCATGTGGAAACCGTCTTGCAGGATGTCTCGCTCACCGGTGAGCGTGTTTACGACGAGCGTGGTTGAACCGCTGCGAATGGCGTCGATAACGGATGGTTTTCCGGTCCTCATCTTGCTGACGGTCTGTACTTCCATACCCCGTTCCCGGAGATATCGGGCGGTGCCTTCCGTCGCAAGCAGCGAGTAACCCATTTTCGACAACGTCGCCGCGATTTCGCCGCACTCTGGTTTATCCCGGTCGGCGATGGAAAGCAGAACGGAGCCTTCGCTCGCGAGCGCAAGCCCGGCGGCCGCCATCGCTTTGAACAGCGCGGGCGCGAAATCCACGTCTATCCCCATCACCTCACCCGTCGATTTCATCTCCGGACCGAGAAACGTATCGACTCCCGACAGCTTCGACATCGAAAACACGGGGGCCTTTACCGCCACCAGGTCCGGGCTTGGCAAAAGCCCGCCCTCGCATCCGAGATCGCGCAGCGTTTTCCCGAGCATTACGTTGGTGGCGAGCCGGACCATGGGCACACCCGTTACCTTGCTCAGGAAGGGGACCGTCCGGCTCGCGCGCGGATTTACCTCTATTACGTAGACCTCGTCGCGCCAGATGACGTACTGGATGTTCACGAGGCCCCTGGCGTCGATGGCGCGGCAGATATTTTCGGTATGCTCGACGATTTTCAGCCGGGCCGAGTCGCTGATGTCCATCGCCGGGAAGACCGCCATGCTGTCGCCCGAGTGGACCCCCGCGCGCTCGATGTGCTCCATGATCCCCGGAATCAGCGCTTCGGAGCCGTCCGAGATGGCGTCGACTTCGACTTCCTTTCCGTCCAGATACTTATCGATGAGCACAGGGTGCCGCGGAGACGGCTGGGTTACCCGGGTCACGTAGCGCTCGAGACTCTCGCGGTCGGTGGCGATCTCCATCGCCCTGCCGCCGAGCACGTAAGAGGGACGAGCCAGCACCGGATATCCGAGCCGCTCGGCAACCTCCAGCGCGTCCTCGATTCTTCGCACGGTGGCGCCCGGCGGGCGCAGGATTCCCAACCGCTCCAGCAGCGCGTCGAACTTCTCCCTGTCCTCGGTCATGTCTATGGAGCTGAAGTCGCTGCCGGCTATCACCGCGCCCAGGCTATAAAGGGGCGACGCCAGGTTTATCGCCGTCTGACCGCCGAACTGAACGACGACCTGCGGCGGCAGGCCGTTGGTCTCGTTTTCGATCACGTCGGCGACGCTTTCCTCATCCAGAGCCTCAAAGTAAAGGCGGCTGGACGTGTCGAAATCGGTGCTGACGGTTTCGGGGTTGCTGTTGATTATCACGCTTCGGAATCCGGCTTCCTCCAACGCCCACGCGGAGTGAACGCTGCAGTAGTCGAATTCGATGCCCTGGCCGATTCGAATGGGTCCGGACCCGATGACCACGGCTGTGGGGCGGTCGGAAGCGTGAGCCTCGTTTTCCATCTCGTAAGCGCTGTAGTAGTACGGCGTATAGGCTTCGAATTCAGCGGCGCAAGTGTCCACGATCTTGTACGTGGGGCGCAGCCCCCAATCGGCGCGCATCTCCCTGACGCGCATTGGCAGTTCGCCACTCAGCTCGCCGATCATCGCGTCCGAAAACCCCAGCCGCTTCGACTCCCACATCAGGCCGGCGTCGAGCGGTTCCTCGAGCAGCCGCAGCTCCATTCGGTAGATGTTGGCCATCTTCTCGATAAAGAAGACGTCTATTCGGGAGCGGCGGGCGATTTCTTCGGGCGACGCGCCTTGGCGCAGGACGGCCATAATGGCCCAAAGACGCTGGTCGTTGGGGTTCTCGACCAGCCGCCAGGCCGTCACCTCGTCGGCCCAGGAGGCATCTTGCCAGAGCAGGGTGCGGCCGCCGAGCTCCATACCCCGGACGGCCTTGTTCAGGGCAGCCTCGACCGTACGCTCGATCGCCATAACTTCGCCCGTGGCCTTCATCTGAGAACCCAGATTGCGGTCGCCGGCGGGGAATTTATCGAAAGGCCATCTCGGAATCTTGAGCACCACGTAATCGAGAGCGGGTTCGAAGGCGGCGGTCGTCTCGCGGGTAATCGGATTGGCGATTTCATCGAGCCGTTTGCCGACGGCGATCTTGGCTGCTATTCGCGCTATCGGGTATCCGGTGGCCTTCGACGCCAGCGCCGACGACCGGCTCACCCGAGGATTTACCTCGATCACGCAGTAATCGAACGACTCGGGATCGAGGCCGAACTGGATGTTGCAGCCGCCCTCGATCCGCAACGATCTGATGATCTTCAGCGACGCCGAGCGGAGCATCTGGTACTCCTTGTCGCTCAGCGTTTGGCTGGGAGCGATGACAACCGAGTCGCCCGTATGGACGCCCATTGGATCGAGGTTTTCCATGTTGCATACGGTTATGCAGTTGTCCGCGGCGTCACGCATGACCTCGTATTCGATCTCTTTCCAGCCGTCCAGATACTCCTCCACAAGCACCTGACCGATTGGGCTCGTGTCCAGACCGAGGGTTACCACCGAGTCGAACTGGTCGGCGTTTCGGGCAATGCCGCCACCCGTGCCGCCCAGCGTGTAGGCCGGGCGGATGATCAGCGGGAACCCGAGTTCGGAAGCGACTTCCCAGGCCTCGGGAAGCGACCCGACGCTGCCGCTGCCTGGGATAGGCTCGCCAATCTCTCGCATCAGGCTTCGAAAGCGGTCTCTGTCCTCGGCGCGCTCAATGGCTTCAATGGAAGTCCCCAGCACCCGCACGCCGTATTTCTCGAGGATGCCGGCGTCGCTCAGGGCCTTGGCAAGGTTGAGGCCCGTCTGTCCTCCCAGGGTCGGCAAGAGTCCGTCTGGCCGCTCCATTTCGATTATTCGCTCGATGACCTCGACGGTTAGCGGCTCGATATAAACGATGTCGGCGATGTCTTCGTCGGTCATGATCGTGGCCGGGTTGGAGTTGACGAGTACGGAGGTGATGCCCTCCTCGCGCATGGCCTTGCAGGCTTGCGTGCCGGCGTAGTCGAACTCGGCGGCCTGCCCGATGATGATGGGGCCTGAGCCGATTATCAGGACTTTCTCAAGGTCAGGCATCGCGGCCCCGCCGCTTAAACGGCCGCCTGATTCCTGCCCGCTTCCGGTGCATAACGGAACAAACCACGCCGGGTTTCAAAGCGGTTCCCGCTCGACCATGTCGAGAAAGCGCTCGAACAGGTACTGGTTGTCCTGGGGGCCGGGCGAGGCCTCCGGGTGGTACTGGATCGAAAATACCGGAAGCGACTCGTGGGCGAGTCCCTCGACCGAGCCGTCGTTCATATTTACGTGGCTCACGTGAAAGCCGCTCCCGGCGGGAATGGAGTTGGCGTCCACCTGGAACCCGTGGTTTTGGGACGTGATGTGCACCCGCCCGGTCTTCAGGTCCTTTACAGGATGATTGGCGCCCCGGTGCCCGAATTTGAGCCTGCTGGTCGAGGCGCCGATTGCGAGTCCCAGGAGCTGATGCCCGAGACAAATCCCGGCTAGAGGGTAGCGTCCGATGAGCTTGCTTATCGTCGTCACCGCCGCGTCCGCTTGCTCGGGATCGCCAGGGCCGTTGGCTACCAGAACTCCGTCGGGATCAAGTGCGGATATGTCGCTCGCCGTCGAAGCGTACGGGAGCACCGAGACCTCACATCCACGGATGGCGAGCGAGCGGGGAATGCTCTCCTTCACGCCGCAATCGAGCAGCGCGATTCGCGGTCTTGATTCGCGCACGCGAGGGGCTGGCCAAGGTTCCCACAGACCGTTGTGATCGAAGGCGTAGCGGTCGGGCGTCGTTACGTTTTCGACCAGCTTTTGACTTGAGAGCGGCAGAACCGAGTTTGCGCGCGCCGTAAGCTCGTTGAGCTGCGACTCGATGCCCTCGGTGCGGCCCGTCATCCATTCAAAGTCGCTGATATGGGGAATCTCTTCAGCGCGAAAGCTTGTCAGCACGGCTCGACGCACTCCCCCGGACCGCAGAATTCGGACGAGCTTGCGCGTATCGATGCCTGAGAGTCCCGGAATGCCGGCACGTTGCAAGGTCGCGTCGAGGCTCTCGCTGGCGCGCCAGTTGCTGCTCGTCGGGGACAGCTCCCGGACGATCAGGCCGGCGATCCATGGCCGCCGTGATTCGACATCGAGCGGATTGGCTCCGTAGTTGTTGATCAGTGGATAGGTGAGGGTGACGATTTGCCCCTCGTAGGAGGCGTCCGTCGAGATTTCCTGGTAGCCGGTCATGCTGGTGTTGAACACAAGCTCACCGGCCGCTTCGGTATCGGCCCCGAACCCAAACCCGAAAAAGTGCTCGCCAGTCTCCAGGGAAAGGACCGCCCGGCGCCTAGATGCCAAGCGCACCTACCGTCTCGACCGGATCTTCGTTCAGATCGAATACAACGCGGCCGTCACAGATCGTCTTGAGGACCCTTCCGCGGAAGGTCAGCCCGTGGAACGGAGAGTTTTTGCCTCGCGATTTGAAAGCCGCGGCGTCGACAACCCACTCTCGTTCGGGGTCGAGCACGACTACGTCACCGGCCGCTCCGCCGGCGAGGGAGCCGCGCGGCAGCCGGTACACCCTGGCCCCCCGAGTCAGGCGCTTGATCAACCGCGGCAAATCGATGTCGCCGCCGTGAACGAGCTGCATGAGCGCGCCGAAGGCGGTTTCCAGGCCCGAGATTCCCGGCGCGGCTTCGGCATATTCCATGTGCTTCTCGTGGCCGGCGTGCGGAGCGTGATCGGTGCCTATGCAGTCGATGGCGCCGGAAGCAAGCCCCTCTCGCAATGCCTGGACGTCCTCCGCCGACCGGAGAGGCGGATTGACCCTGGTGACCGGATCGTACGGCCGGAGGGACGCGCTAATGGGGTCCCAGCGTCCGGCAACGATTTCATCGGTGAGCGTGAGATGGTGCGGAGTTACCTCGGCCGTGACGTTTACTCCGCGATCTTTCGCGCTGCGTATCAAATCCACGGACCGCGCGGCGCTGACGTGCAGCGCATGATACGGGCCGCCTGTCAGTTCGGAGAGCGCCAGATCGCGCGCAACGATTACTTCCTCGGCCTGTACCGGGGTCGCTGTCAGCCCGAGGCGCATGGAAACGGGGCCTTCGTTCATGGCGGCGCCCGCCGTCAACGCGGGGTCCTCGCAGTGGTTGGCGACGGGCCGGTCGAACCGTTTGGCGTATTCGAGCGCGTGGCGCATCAGCGCCGGACTCGCCACGGATATTCCATCGTCCGAAAATCCGACCGCGCCCGCCTCGCTTAGCTCGCCCATCTGGACTAGCTGTTTGCCTTCGAGTCCCATCGTGATCGCGGCTAGCGAGTAGACGTGAACCGATCCCTGACCGGAGGCGATCTCATATACGGTTTCCAGCGTCGCCCTTGTGTCGACGGCGGGCTTGGTGTTGGCCATTGCGCAAACCGTGGTGAATCCTCCCGCGGCGGCGGCGGCGGTTCCGGTGGCTATGGTCTCTTTGTATTCGTAACCGGGCTGCCGCAAATGGCAGTGAGGGTCCACGAAACCCGGAGCCACGACAAGGCCTTCGGCCGGTAGCTCCGAAGCGCCGTCGGGCAACCCGAGTTTGGGGCCGACCTGCTCAATCAGGCCGTCTCTGATCAGGACGTCGCAAACTTCGTCGCGATTGGAGGCGGGGTCGATAACCCTGCCGCCGCGGATGAGCAGGTCGCGAGTCTCGTTGCGCACGGAAACTATCTTCCTCCGGCCAGCAGATAGAAGATGGCCATTCTGATGGCGAGTCCGTTGGCGACCTGGTCTTCCACGATCGAATTAGGGCCGTAAGCCACTTCCGGCGATATTTCGACGCCTTGATTCATTGGCCCCGGATGCATCACGAGGACCGTGGGACTGGCGTTTGCGAGGCGCTTTCGGTTGACTCCGTAAAGGTTGGAGTATTCCCGGAGGTCGGGCAGCAAGCCGCCTTCCATTCGCTCTTTTTGGATGCGCAGCGCCATAACGATGTCCGCGCCGTCGATTGCCTTGTCGGCGTCCAGCTCTATCGAGAGGAGTCCGTTAGCGTCGCACATGTCTTCAAAACCCGGTGGGAGCAAGGTCGCCGGACCGCACAGGACGACGCGCGTTCCCATGCGCGTAAATCCCCAGATGTTCGATCGCGCGACGCGGCTGTGGAGGATGTCGCCGACGATAACCAGCTTCCTGCCCTCCAGATCGCCGAGCTTTCGCCGGACGGTAAACAGGTCGAGCAGCGCCTGACTCGGATGCGCGTGCCAGCCGTCGCCGGCGTTTATGACCGAGCATTCGAGTTCGTCGACGGCAAGATAGGGAGCGCCTGACTTGCTGTGCCGCATGACGACCATGTCGGCGCCCAGCGCCTGAATGGTCCGCAGCGTGTCGACAAGCGATTCGCCCTTTTCCACGCTGCTGCCGGACGCCGCCACGTTTATAACGTCGGCGCTCAGATACTTGCCGGCGAGCTCAAACGAGACCCGGGTGCGCGTGCTCGCCTCGAAGAAGATGTTGATGATCGTCTTTCCGCGCAGAGTGGGCACCCGTGAGATGGGCCTGGCGAGAATCTCCGACATCGACTCGGCCGTGTCGAGGACATGCGTTATCTCGTCTCTCGAAAAGTCGTCGAGGTCGAGGAGATGCTTGCGATTGAGTGGCATAGACTAACGCGCCTCCACGGTGCCCGCTCTGGCAAGCGATACCGAGTCTTCGCCGTCTATCTCCCTGATGCGAACGAGCACCTGCTCGTCGCGCGCGGTGGGTAAGTTCTTGCCTACGTAGTCCGCCCTGATGGGCAGCTCGCGGTGGCCGCGATCGACCAACACCGCGAGCTGGATCGTTCTGGGTCTTCCCAGGTCATTCAGGGCGTCCATTGCGGCGCGTACGGTTCGACCGGTGTAGAGGACGTCGTCGACGAGAACGACATCGCGGCCGGCCACGTCTACGGGTATCGAAGTCGGCGTTACTTCGGGGGACGCCATTTTCATGTCAAGGTCGTCGCGGTACATGGTGACGTCCAACTCGCCCGAGGGAGGCTCATGCCCCTCGATCTCGGCGATGGAGCGAGCGATCCGGCTGGCGAGCGGGATGCCCCGCGTGTGAGTGCCGACGAGTACGATTCCCTCGCCGCCGCCGTTTCGCTCGACAACTTCGTGGGCTATCCGGGTTAGCGCCCGCCGCACGGCGTCCGCATCGAGTAGTTGCCGTTCCGAATCGTGCTGATTATCCGGCAAATGAAAAACCTCCCAGCGAAGTGTGGGAGGTCGAATCCGAGTCTATTGCACTCAAGGGCATTGCTATCCCTGATTCCTTTCCGCCTCGCGGGGCTGGATTAAAGGACCGAGGAAATTATACGCGGCTGCCGGCGGATTCGGAAACTATCCGTGCTGGTTCACCAGATGCTAGACAGCGAGTAGGGGCGGTTCGCGAACCGCCCCTACAGGATCCGCGCGCCCCATCCCCTGGATGCCCGATCAAGTCGGGCATGACGAGTAAGCGCCGCTCCTTCTGTCAACACCGCGAAGCTACCAGCCTTCTGGAAGGTCGCGCACGATAACGTGATCGCGGTGTCTGCCGGTTCCCACAAGTGAAACAGGAACTCCAACAACCTCTTCGACGCGCTCTACATAGCGGCGAGCGTTTGCCGGCAGGTCGTCCCAGGTCCGAACGCCGCCGGTCTCCTCGTCCCAACCGGCCACGGAATCGTAAACGGGCTCGACGGTCTCCAGGACTCGCGTATCGGGCACGGCGTCGATGGTGTTCCCGTTCAGCCGGTAGGCTTTCGCGAACACCACGGGATCGAACCCGTCCAGCATGTCGATCTTGGTCAGCGCGATGCTGGCGGGGCCGTTGATCGCCACCGCGTGGTTTACAGCCACCAGGTCCAGCCATCCGCAGCGGCGGGGGCGTCCGGTCGAGACGCCGAATTCATCGCCTTTGGTTCGAAGCGTGTTACCGATCTCGTTGTCCTGCTCCGTTGGAAACGGTCCTTCGCCGACGGAAGACGTGAAAGCCTTCACAACGCCGACCACCGTGCCTATCTGGTTAGGCGGGATGCCAAGGCTCACGCAGGCGCCCGCGGCCGTCGGAGTTGACGAGGTAACGTAGGGGTAGTGTCCCCAGTCGAGGTCGCGCATGATTCCCAACTGGCCGATCAGCAGAATGTTTTTGTCAGCCGCCAGCGCGCCCTGAACCATCGGGAACGTGTCCACGACATAGGGCCGCAGCGCCTCGCCCCATTCCCGGCATTTTTCAATCAACACGTCCAGGTCGATTGGCTCGATGCCGTAAACCGATTCGAGCAAGCGGTTCTTGGCTTCGACGATATGCGGCAGATACTCGCGCAGATAATCGGACGCCAGCAGGTCGCCGATGCGCACTCCCGACCGCGCCGCCTTATCTGAATAAACGGGGGCGATGCCGCGTTTTGTGCTGCCCTGAACCATGGCGCCGCGGCTGGTTTCGAGTGCGCCGTCCAGGGCCACGTGGTAGGGCATTACGACGTGGGCTCGCTCGGCTATCCGGAACCGGGCTTCGAAATCCACTCCCGGAATGCGGCCCCGAAGGTCGTCGATCTCCTTGAGGAGAGCATCGGGGTTGACAACGGTTCCCGGACCGAGGACGTTGATTGCGTTCTCGCGGAAGATCCCCTCCGGCACCAGATGCAGGCCAAAGTCGCCGACGTCGTTGACGACGGAGTGACCGGCGTTGTCGCCTCCCTGGAAACGAATTACATAGTCGGCTCGTTCGGCAAGGAGATCGGCGATCTTGCCCTTGCCCTCATCGCCCCACTGTGTCCCGATCACGCAAACCACGCTCATTTAAAATCCCTCAAAACCGTACGAAGTGCAGTCGAAGCACATGTTTACAACCGCGATGAGAGTTTAGTGGCGCGGGCCGCGGCCGGCGGCGTCGAGTGTTGACCGGAATCCGGCGACCTGGCTCACGAAACCCGGCTCTCTTGTCTTATCACGCTTTGCTCCAAAGGAGCAGCCTCGCGGCTTACACATGCTTTGGCGAACCCGGTGAATAGTGGATGCGGTCGAAACGGGCGCGACCTGAATTCAGGATGGAACTGTACTCCCACGAACCATGGGTGGTCTCGAAGCTCGACGATTTCGACCAGCTCTCCATCAGGCGAAAGTCCGCTGAAAATTACGCCATTCCGCTGCATCACTTCCCTATAGACATTATTGAATTCCATGCGATGGCGGTGCCGCTCTCCCACCGTGTCAGCGGCATACGCGTCCGCTGCGCGAGTGCCGGGTCGGAGCTGGCAGGGATGTGAGCCGAGCCGCATCGTCCCGCCGATGTTGACCTGGTCGTAGTAGTCGAGCATCGGCCAGACAACAGGGTCCTTCACTTCGGGATCGAACTCGTAGCTGTTGGCCTTGTAGATGCCGAGTACGTTGCGCGCAAATTCAATCAAGGCAACCTGCATTCCCAGGCATAGACCAAAAAATGGAAGTCCGTGGATACGCGCGTACCGAGCGGCGGCTATCTTGCCTTCGATGCCCCGCGGACCAAACCCGCCGGGGATGACCACTCCATCAACGCCCTCGAACTCCTCCTCGACGGAACGGGTCTCGAGAACTTCGGAATCGATCCATCTGATTCGCAGTCTGCGCCGCTGTTGAGCCACAGCGTGTAAAAGAGCATGTTCGACGCTTATGTAGGCGTCCGGAGCGGTAACGTATTTCCCTACGAGCGCTATCTCGATCTCGCGGCGCGGACGCTCGATCGACTCGACCATCCGGCGCCAGTCGACGAGATCGGATTCGCTCCGGGGCAGATCCAGCTTTTCGGTTATCAGGTCGCCTGTATCGGCATCTTCGAGAGTGAGCGGAACTCTGTAGATGTTATCGACGGTCGTCAACGATATGACTGCGCGCTCTTCCACGTCGCAAAACAGTGCGATCTTTTCACGCGTATCCCGCTGAAAGGGGTGATCCGAACGGCAGACGATGATGTCGGGAAGAATACCTATGCTGCGCAGTTCAGCCACGCTGTGCTGCGTGGGCTTGGTTTTCAGTTCGCCCGTGGCGCCTATGTGGAGAAGGAACGTCACGTGGATGAACAACGTGTTATCCAGGCCTATCTCGCGGCGCAACTGCCGCAGCGCCTCCAGGAATGGCAGTCCCTCGATGTCGCCCACCGTGCCGCCGACCTCAACTATTACGACATCCGGATGGCTGGGGCTCCGCACCGCTTTGAGCCGGCGCTTGATTTCGTCGGTAACGTGCGGAATTACCTGGATCGTCCCTCCAAGGAACTTGCCGCGCCGCTCGCTTTGTATTACCGACTCGTATACCTGGCCGCTGGTAAGGTTGCTGCCTTTTGCTAAATCCTCGTCTACGAAGCGCTCGTAGTGCCCCAGGTCGAGATCAGTCTCGGCGCCGTCCTCCGTCACGAACACCTCGCCGTGCTGGCCGGGGTTCATCGTGCCGGGATCGACATTTATGTAGGGGTCGAGCTTGACGATCACAACGCTCAGACCGCGGCTTTTAAGCAGGCGACCAATGGAAGCGCTGGTGACGCCCTTTCCGACTCCTGAAACAACGCCGCCGGTTATGAAAATGTACTTCGACGGGCGCTTTGACGCGCCAGCCTGAGTCGCGGCGCCGTCTGACCCATTGGATGCCGGGGAGTTTCTCACCGGATTTTCTATTGCGCTAACAACCTTGCACCGGCGGGCCTTTTTTGCCTGGTGCGCGATTCGAGAAGCACCGTCTCGGTCTTGTCGTCAGGGAGAGTAGTGCGGCTAAAGCTGATGGCTGGAACGGGCTCTCCCGCTTCCAGCCCTGCCTCCCTCAGAAATGAATCGATCCCGTCGTCGCCATTTTCGCGTTCGCCGGAGGCGTACTCCATGGGAATCACGACCTTTGGCGAAGTCGCCGACACGATCCTGGCCGCTTGCACGCCGCTCAGCTTGCCCCGGCCGCCGGGCGGGATAATGAGAACGTCGACCGGCGTAATCGCCTCGAGAAGCTCTTTCGATGGCGGAGTTTCCAACTGCCCGAGATGGCAAATGGCGACGCCGTCGATGGCAAACGTGCAGATCAGACTCGGCGGGACGCCGTCCGGCTGGCCGTTGTTAGGACCGTTCCAGACGGCGTTCACGAAAATGCCCCCAACTTCATATTCCCCGGGGCCGTCAATCACGTACGGGGACTTTCTGACGTTAGGCACGATGTTGCGGATTTCGCGGCCGGGCCGGCTTACGGTTATGAGGTCGGTCTTGATTTGGAGATTCTGGAATTTCGTCCCCGGTAGGTAGGGGTCGGCTAGTGCGATTGTGTTTCTGTCCCGAAGCCGGAAGCATGAGCTTCCGTACCACGCAATCTCCATTCCGCCTCTAAAGCAAATAGCATTCGAACGACCGAATGTTACTAGACTCTAGCACAATGAAACGCTTTGCCATTTCGTGGGCGCCTCGACTTTGCGCAGGCGACTTACACTCTAAGATCGTGTCCGGACTGCGTGATAACATGACGGTCGCTGTGATGAGGCTTGTATGCGAATTGTAGCTACACACTCCCGCGATCGATTCCCCACCGCCGTTTGGCGCGCGGCCGTGGAGCTCGCCTCCCACACGGAGTTGCTTCGGAATATGGTCGTCCGCGACCTCAAGGTCCGCTACCGGAACTCGGTTCTGGGTTTCGGGTGGTCGCTCCTACAGCCGTTGATGATGATGCTCGTCTTCACGCTTGTGTTTAAGGTGCTCTCGAGGACGGAGATTCCAAACTATCCGCTGTTCCTGCTGACCGGCCTGCTGCCCTGGAACTTTACTCACTCGGCGCTATCGTCCGCGCTCCGAAGCATCACAAGCAACCCGGCGCTCATCACCAAGGTCTACTTCCCCAGAGAGTTGCTGCCACTTTCGGCTGTTTTGGGCGCCTTCGTGCACTTTGTTCTGGCGTTCGCTCTGCTCTTGGTAGGGATGGCGGCGTTTGGAGTGGAGTTTCACTCGACCCTGCTCCTGATTCCAGGGATTATGTTGCTTCAATTGGGGCTTGTTGCCGGACTTGCGATGATCCTCGCCGCCGCCAACGTGATGATGCGCGACCTGGAGCAGCTTGTTGACGTGGGGCTCCTGGCGTGGTTCTTCCTCACGCCCATTTTCTATGCGCTGGCGATCGTCCCGAACGATCAGTTCCTCGGGCTCGACATACATAGGTGGGTGTTTTCACTAAACCCGATGGCAACTCTGGTGACCGACTACCGCTACGTTGTCATGGAAGGTTTTATGCCCATCCGTCATACGGCCGTGACTCTGGCAACCGCCGCTGTTGCGATTTCCGCGGGTTGGTGGCTGATTCGCCACTTCTCACCCCGATTCGCCGAGGTCGTATAGCAGTTGAAGGCGGTTCGGTTTCGGGGCGTTTCAAAGCGTTTCGCGCTGTCGCACGAAAAAAGGCGCTCGATGCTTGGGAGTCTGGTCGGCTTCCTGGGCGTCCGAAATCGGGAAATCGAAGATTTTTGGGCGCTGAGAGACGTAAGTTTCGAGGTTGATAGCGGCAAGACCCTCGGGATAATCGGCCCTAACGGGTCTGGAAAGTCCACAATTCTCAAACTGCTCGCCGGAACGCTGCTGCCGGACGAGGGCACTATCGAAACCAGTGGAAACGTTTTTGGTCTCCTGGAGCTTGGAGCCGGATTCCATCCCGACCTCACCGGAAGGGAAAACGTATTCCTTAACGGGTCGTTCCTTGGAATAGGGCGTCACGAGATGAGCCGCTTGTACGACTGGATTGTCGAGTTCTCCGAACTCGAGCGGTTCATCGACACCCCGGTCAAACACTATTCGTCCGGGATGTACATGCGGCTCGGTTTCGCGATCGCAATCGCCGTGCGCCCCGAGGTGATGGTTATCGACGAAGTCCTTGCCGTGGGCGACGCGGCGTTTGCGCGCAAGTGCTATCAAGCGCTCGGCGAGGTAAAGAAATCGGGCCGCACAATGCTCTTCGTTTCCCACGACCCGATCCAGGTCAGGCGGTTCTGCGACACGGTTCTATGGCTCGACCAGGGCACGGTTCAGAGCTTCGGAAGCACCAGAGATGTCGTCCAGGCATATCTGCAAGCCTCACTCACACCGACGTCGACGGACGCGGTTTCCGCGGCGAGTGACGGTGACGCGGGCGGCGGCGGCCCGCTCGAAATCAGCGACGTTTGCGTTCGCGGCGCCGCTTCGCGCCGGTCGCACTCGGTCATTCCAGGAGAGTCGTTGACCCTGAGAATTCAATATCTGTCAGACGGGTATTTGGATGACGTGGTCTTCGGCTGCTCGATCCGGCGCAGCGATGGGCTGTACATCCACGACGCGTCCTCGGCGGTGAGCCACGGTCCCGTATCCGTACAGCCCGGCCGCGGAGTAGTGGAGTGTTCGCTCGGGCCGATTTCGCTGGGACCGGGGATATACCACGTCTCGATAGCCGTTTGGCCGGTCGACGAGAAGGGAGCGCCCTATCACTTGCTGCGCGACCCGATAACGATCTTCGTTGGAAAGGCTTCCGCCCACCAGCGCGGATTGGCGTTCATTCCGAGCTCCTGGCGGTTCGGCGCCGGTTTGGCGGATGCCGCGTCGCCGTCCGGGGTCGGCGAAACCGCTCAGCCCGATATGGTTACGCCCGGCGTGGTGGTTAGATGGTCAAAACCGCCGAGCGAGATTCGAATGGGCCGGGGCGAGGAGGAACATCTCGGCAAGGGATGGCATCCGGTCGAAAGCTGGCCGCCATCGGTCAGATGGATCGGCGAACGCGCGTCGTTGTCGCTTACCCAGGACGTCGGTCAGGGAACGCTTGTGATATCTGCCTGCCGTCCCTTTCATTCCGACAGTCCGGCCATCGGTAGTATAAAAATAGACGGCGAGGAGATAACCAGATTCCAGCTGGTGGGAATGGATTTCGAGGACATAGTAGTGCCCCTGGAGCCGGTCATCGATCCCACCCCGATTGAAGTCGAACTCGAAATCCAGGAGACGTTCGTCCCGGCCGCGGTCGGCATCGATCCAGACACTCGAGAGTTAGGTCTAGCGGTTCGCAGCATCCACGTCGAATGACGACATCCCCAGCCGGGAGCCGCGCCGGGCCCAGTGCGCCCTTCGTCACCGTTATCGTGCTGAACTACAACGCCGGGCGTTTCATTGGACCTTGTTTGAGATCGCTTCTTGCATCGGAATACCCGCACGATTCGATGGAAATAGTCGTGGTAGACAACGCCTCCACCGATGGATCCCCCGATTTGATTCGAGCGGAATTTCCAGATGCCGTTCGCTTAGTCGAAGCCGGCTCGAACCGCGGATTCGCGGCGGGCAACAACCTTGCAATGCGCGAGGCGCCGGGGCCGTATGTCGCCCTGATCAACCCCGATACCGAGGTCGAACGGGACTGGCTATGGCCGCTGGTCGAGACATTGGAGAACGATCCCGCTGCGGGCGCGGCGCAGCCGAAGTTATTTCTTTTTCATGATCGTATTCCGGTCGAGCTTCAATCGCCGACCTTCACTCCCAGAAGCGCCGGCATTAGTGGGGATGAACGCGCTCTCGGACTGCGCGTGCGAAGCGCGCGGGCCGTCTCGAACGGCGCTCGTGTGCCTGTCGAGTTCCGGTCAGGTTTCGGCGGCGCCGAGCTGGACCAGCATGGATGCGAATTCAGATGGTCGCTCGGGCACGCCGAGTTGGGGCTGCCCGACCTGGACGGCGAGTCGATTCGTCTACGTCTGGAGGCTTCCGCCCCGCGGCCGGACGGAGCCAAAGTACGCTTTTCGGTCCAGGTCGGGAACGAACGAGTGTTTGAGGGAGAAGCTGGCGGCAAGACTGAAGTCTTCGAGTTCGACCTGCCGGCCGATTGCCGCGGCCTGGCCCGGCCGGTGGTCCAAAATGCCGGGAGCTTTCCACTCCCCGACGGCTCGTCGCGGGACCGCGGGACCGTTATTTCTCACGGCAACGTCTATTACGACTGGGACGGACCGGTTTACTCGGACAAGCGGGAAGTATTCTCATTCAACGGGGCGGGTGTCTTGCTGCGGAAGGCGATGTTAAGGGAAATCGGCTACTTCGACGAAAGTATCTTCATGTATTACGAAGACACCGATCTCGCAATCCGCGCCAGGCGTCGAGGCTGGCGCGTCGTCTACACGCCCGATTCGATGGTAAGGCATCACCACAGCGGCGTGGCGGTCGAGTGGTCTCCCTTTTTCATTTCGCATGTATCCCGAAGCAGGCTCTACGTCATTCTCAAGCACTGGCCGCCCGCGGTGGTGTTTCGCGCGCTCGTCGGCCACGTTGCCGAAACACTCCGGTCAGGCTCGGTTTTGGCCAGGCAAGCTATCAGACGGCCGCTCCACAAGCCGGGAGAGCTAGCGGCCTTTGCCGCCAGACTCAGGGCGCTGTTCTGGACCCTTCGAATGTTGCCGGCGGCGCTGGCCAGACGGGTCGAAGAGCGGCGCGCCGGTCTGCCTGGACGGGAGCTGTTCGGGCCCTGGATAGACGACCGATGAGGGCGGCTGTATACAACCGCTGGCTGCACACGATGGGTGGCGGCGAAAGACATTCGTGCATGGCCGCCGCGGTGCTCGCCGGAGACCGCCCGGTCGATCTCGTCACTCATCGGGCGGTCGACCGCGACGAGCTTGCGGCGAGACTGAACATCGATTTGAGCAACGTAACTCTGAAGGTGATTCCGGCGCTGCCCCCCAATCGATTCATCGCCTTTACCCGCGACTACGACTTGTTCGTCAACGCGTCGTTCATGTCGTCTCAACCGTCGGCGGCGCGAAAGAGCATAATGCTGGTCTTGTTTCCGTCGCCTATCGAAAACACCCTTTGGGCGCGGATTCGCAGAAGCGCCGGCATGTTCCTGATCAAGGAGCTGTTGCTGGCCGAATACCGCGACGGTTTCTACGACATTCAGGAGCTCGGGCGCGGCTGGTTCAGATATGCCTCGGACGAATCGACGGTGCGAGTCCGAACTCCCCGGAATTCCGGCGAACTTGAGATCGACATGATCTGCGGTAACTTCCGGCCGGCCGGGCTGGGCGCGATTTCGGCGTCTTGCCGCGTTGGCTCCCGAGACATCGGGACCATAAGCATCGAGCCTGACGAAGGTAAGTACGTGCGGTGGGGTTTGAGAGTTCCGGCGGCGATGGCGCGGGACTCGACGCTGGATTTGGACTTTCGTTGCAACGTCTACAATCCCGAATCGGCCTTGAATGAGGACGACAATCGCAATATCGGGTTGGCTGTTTCCGACGTAGCCATTGCAACTCCGCGGCGCCGGGTCTACGAGCTGCTTTTCCGGCGGCTATTCCCCCGGCTTGGGCTACGTCTCGAAGGGCTGCCAGAATACGGTTCGCTCGATTTCCTCGACAGCTACGAGCTGATGTGTCCGATATCGGAATTCTCGCTGCGCTGGATGCGTCATTATTGGAATCGTGAAGGCCCGATCTTGTACCCGCCGGTAGCCGTTACCGACTACGAGCCGGGGCAAAAAGACCGGGTTATCTTGAGTGTCGGCCGTTTCTTCGGCGAAGGCGGACATTCGAAGAACCATGAGTTCATGATTCGCTCCTTCGGAAAGATGCTGCGGCGGGGACTGGCCGGATGGGAGCTTCACCTGGCGGGCAACAAGGGGCCTCGCAAGGTAGACGAGGAATACTTCGACAATTTGAAACGAGCTGCCGCTGGATTGCCGGTAACCCTTCACCCCGATCTTTCATTCGACAAGCTGAAGAAGCTCTATGCGCGCGCTTCGATCTACTGGCACGCCAGCGGTTACGGCGAGAATCCAAACAAGAACCCCGTTAAATTTGAGCACTTCGGGATTACCACGGTGGAAGCGATGGCGTCGGGATGTGTGCCGGTCGTAATCAACAAAGGCGGCCAGCCGGAGCTGGTGAGTCATGGATCAGACGGGCTTCTATGGGATTCGCGGCGTGAGTTGATCGATATGACGTCCAAGCTGACCAGAGATCCCGAAATGCTCCAGCGCCTTTCGCAAAAGGCGGTCCGGTCCGCGTCGCGTTTTCGCGAGGACCGGTTTCGGCGGCACTTTCTAGAACTTGTCGAATCGGTAGCCTGAGCTCGCGATGCGGCCGCTTTTGCCATCCCCCGCGACGGCGAGCCGATACCTGTACGAGTTCGAGCACGTAACCGGCCACGGGCTGGAGGGCTTTCTTGAAACGGCGGTCGATCGAATACTGACGAGCCTGTCGTTGCTGCCGCCGTTGGGGCCCGACTCCCGGGTGTTGGAGATAGGCGCCCAGCCCTATTTCATGACCGCGCTCTTGTTAAAGCACTTTCCCGCCGAGGTGCGCTGCGTGAACGAAGACGATCGCGGCGGCGGTGAGGACGGCCGTTTCGAGCTGCGGCGGCGGGACCTCGACGAACCGCTGGATATCGAGTACGACCGCTTCAACATCGAATTCGACGACTTCCCGTACGAGGACGAGACCTACGACGTCGTATTTCTATGCGAAGTCATCGAGCATCTCGGCCACGATCCCGTTCACGCAATTCACGAAATCAACAGGGTGCTAAAACCGGGCGGGCGCATCATTCTCAGCACTCCAAACGCAATGCGGCTCGAAAACTTCTGGAAGGTCGCTCGGGGCAGAAACATCTACCCGCCCTACTCGGGCTGGGGGATAACCAGCCGTCACAATCGGGAATTTACGAAGTCCGAGCTGACCCGGTTGCTGGAATCGAACGGATTCTCAGTCGAGATAGCGGCCATCCACACAGATCCGGGTTACAGCTATGCTCCGTTCC
Source organism: Chloroflexota bacterium (assembly GCA_965218195.1). GTDB lineage: Bacteria > Chloroflexota > UBA11872 > UBA11872 > VXNJ01 > JAPOVO01. Next base: position 1,205,171 of record OZ244593.1, on the reverse strand, counting down.
TGAAACGTATCACCGGACAGCTCGAACGGCTCCGTGTCGGCACTGCTTTCCTGGACGATATTCACATACGCGCCAGAAAGTCTGGAGGCCCCGGGTACTCCTATCCGGAGGATATGTTTTTCGATGTCCAGGCATACGGCAGAGTGTGGGAGTCAACGCTGGATATGGAGAACGCGCCTGAATCTCAGCTCGGTCGGGGGGTCCACCGTATGGAAGTCTGGCCGCCGGCGATACGCTGGACCGGCCGCGAGTCGATGTTCCGCCTGAAGCGCGGGAAAAGTCACAGCCGGGCGGCGATTCGATTCTATTCGGGACCGAAAGAGCTTGACCGTCCTGTGACGGGGCGGATTTCGACCGATGGCGCTTCAGCCGGGTTTGTGCTCGAACCGGATACGTGGGCGACTGTTTCGGTCCAGATCCCGCCGGCCGGCGACCCGGAGACTATCGAAGTCGAGCTTGACCTCGATCAGTCGTGGTCGCCGGCGGGACTGTTGGGCGATGCCGATACGCGTGAGCTCGGAGTGGCGGTAAGGCGGGTCTGGCTGGAGTGAAGAAGCTAACCGGTCAGGCCGCCGCGCTCATAAACCGACCGGCTCCGTTGATCTTTGTCTTTCTGACGGCGGTCTATCTATTAACGATGGGCGTAAACAGGTCTGGCTTCGGCTACAGCCCCGATGGGACTTACGCGTTCGAGATGGCCAAGAGCATAGCGCTCGATCCCGACCATAAGTATCTGCGTCAGTACTACAGCAATTTCTCGCGATGGGGCGTGGCGATGCCGGCCATGCTGACCCCGATCGTGGCGCTTGTCAGACCGCTTGCCGAAGCGGCCCCTCAACGCGACCGGTTTACGGTGGACGGTCACGAGTACCTGGTTTCCCGTTTTCCCGAGATCGGAGTCGATTCGGCGACTGAGGCCCGGCACTCGCTTGAGTTCGACGTTCCGGACGGCCGCTATTCGGAGATGACCCTGATCAGTCATCTCGGACTGAGCGCCGCGATTGCGCAGGGTGTGGAGGTCGTGTCGATTCGAATTACCGATGTCGAGGGCAAGGTGACGCCGCTTTCGGTCCGCGCGGGAATCGAGTCCGCCGAGTGGGCCTATGAGCGCGCTGACGTGCAACGGACCATTCAGCACGAGCGGGCGCGGGTGGCCGGCAACCACATCGGCAATACGCGAGCCAACTTCTACTTTTCCAGATATAAATTCGATAGCCCGCTCGACATCCGGACGGGGGAGATCGTTTACACCGGACCGCCCGGCAGGTTCTATCTAGCTTCTGCCGCCTTTCGAGATGCGGATTCGGGCGAAATCGTGGACGTGGGAGGCAGCGGCCGGGTGTGGTCGGCGCGCCAAAACCGGGAGTTCTTCCTGCGGTTTTGGTCCCCGGTACTGAGCGTGATCCTCACCGCGGCCACCGCGTTTCTGCTGTTCCAGATCGTGAGGATTCTGGGCTATGGCAACGGCGTGGCTATGGCGTTGTCTCTCGTTTACGGACTGGCGACCATGGCCTGGCCCTATGCAAAGTATGACTTTTCGGAACCGGGCGTCACCTTTTTCCTGATGGGCGGTGTTTGGGCGGCGCTGCGTTACGGCAATGTTCCGCGGCTGCGCTATGCCGTATTAACCGGCTTTTGGGCGCTCGCCGCCGTGTTCGCGAAGTACGTCGCGGTTATCGCCCTGCCCGCGCTCCTGTTCCAATTGGTGATGTCGCATAAGCGCGCTGGTTCGTCGTGGGCGCGGCTGCCCGCGCGGACGTGGAAAACCGCCGTAGCCTTTACGGCTCCTTTCGTTGTGGTCGTAGTGCCGGCTCTTTTCATCCTGGCCGTAGTTTTCGAATTCAGGATTCTCTACGAGAAGGAGTTGATAGGCGGAATTCAAAGGGGATGGTTCGGAGTGCCCCTGGCGCTTGGGATGAAGGGGCTGCTGATCAGTTGGGGCAAAGGGGTTTTCCTTTACAACCCGATCTTGCTGATTTCGATCCCGGCCAGCATTTGGTTTGTCAGACGGCACGGGTGGCATTCGCTGGTCTTTTTGGCGATCCCGATAGCGTATCTGCTCCTCTATTCGAAGAAGGAAGTCTGGTACGGCGGCAATGCCTGGGGCCCCCGCTATCTGGTGCCGACCCTGCCCCTGCTCGTGTGCATGGCCGCGCCGGCGTTTGAATGGATCGGGGCGCGGCGGCGGCGGTGGGCGGCTCTGGCCACTGGCGCCTTGATAGCCATAAGCATCGTGCCGCAGATTCTTGGCGTTTCCAAGGACTTCGATCAATACCTCGGTTTGTACGCGGATCAGATCGTTTGGCAGCTTCCCGATAACGGAGGCGTTTACGGAGGAAGCGAATACCAGCGGTGGTCGTCGATTCAACCCGAGGGCGATCTGGCGGCGGTCCTGTTCGCGCCGCAATTCACGCCGCTTCTGGGTCACCTGTGGCTGCTTCGAGCCGACATCACCGAGTTGGTATTGCCCGACCGGCTCGATCTCATGCAGGACGCGCTCGGCCGGGCGCCCTGGACTAGATTCGGCATCGATGCGTTTCCGGCAAGACCGCAAGACGGCATGGGACTCGATTTCTGGAGCATGACCATGTGGGCGAATTACCTGAACCACAAGGAGTTCGTGGGGATCGTGATGGGCGCTCTGATTGCGGTCGAGATTGTGGCTCTGGTCTCCCTGGGCTTTCTGCTTCGGTCGCGCCCCGTAACGAATAACGTATCGCGCCGGTTAAGAACTATGACGTTGATAGCGGCGGCGCTGGCTCTCATCGCCTTTGACACTCTCCATTTCATGCTTTAGGTTTCAAGACCGGGATAACGTCGCCAAGCATCATTTCCGAGCCGCTAAATATGAGCGAATCTGAGGAAGCAGTAGAACCTGTAAGCCCCGAGCTGATGGAAATCCTCGTGTGCCCAAAGAGCCACGGAACGCTGGAACAACGCGGAAACTGGTTGTACTGCGAAAAGAGCCGGCTCAGGTACCCGATCAAAGACGGCATTCCGATAATGCTCATAGATGAGGCGGAGTCAATACCCGGGAACGAGAGGGCCGGCGGCTCGGTCGAATGAACAAGATCAAGTCGGCGACCGAGCTTGTGACCAAGTTCAGGCGTCACCGGGCGATTCTGCATCCGAACACCGCGCAATTCGCGTACCACTGGATGAATGGGACCACGGAGTTGCCCTACGGTCCCATAAAGCTGCACGTCGAGCCGACCAGCCTGTGCAATCTGCGCTGCATCATGTGCCCGCAGTCGCTCGACGAGGTCCAAATGTCTGATACAGGATTCATGGACATGGACCTCTATCGCAGCATCATCGATCAGGCCAGGGGCGGCGTCCGGGAAATCAACCTGTTTTTCAGGGGCGAGTCATTCCTCCACAAGCGCATATTCGAAATGATTCGGATATGCGAAGACGCCGGGATCGTGGCCCACATCAGCACCAACGCGACGATGTTGACCGAGGACTACATAAGGCAGCTCCTGGATTCCGGGCTTGGCAAGCTGACCATCAGCTTCGACGCCGGACAAAAAGAGCTTTACGAGAAGATGCGCAAGGGGGCGAAGTACGAACGAACGCTCCGCAACACGTTAATGCTTCTGCACGAGAAGCTGATCCGCAAATCCAGCAAACCTTACGTGGTCATGCAGGTGATACAGCTCTTCGGCGGCGACCGCAGCGCCGAGGCGACCGTGCCCGACGACTTCAAGCGGCAGTTCGAAGGGCTGCCCGTCGATGAGTGGGACACGTTCTGGGCGCATGGCTGGGCGGGCACCATGGGCACGGGGCAAGACGGTTTTCAGGCCGCGCCGCACGGACAGCATTACTTTCCCTGCAACTGGCTCTGGAAATCGATGGCGATCTACTGGGATGGTACGGTGCCGGCATGTTGCGCCGACTTTACCAGTGAGCAGATCGTGGGCGATCTGAATGAGAACAGCCTCCTGGACGTGTGGAACGGCCCCGAGTTCCAGGCAATCAGGCGCGCGCAGGTGGCGGGGCGGTTGGACGACTATTCGCTTTGCCGCAACTGCGACGCCGTATGGCAGGAAGACGGTAAGGCGTGGAGCGGGTTCGGCATGGCGAGGTCGCTGGTTACCAAGTCGCCGCTGCCTGAGCTCCAGGTCGCGGAGGCCGCCGCTCGCAACTGACGGCGGGCCGCCAAACGCCGGGCCGTCCACGCCCGACGGATGCAGGCAACCCCTCACCCGACGCCTGGCCTTCGTCATAGTGCCATCGAGGGCGGTGAATGCTATTGTCGCATCCCCGTATGAAGTGATGATCCGGAGTTGATTGGCCGAGGGGCGAAAAGAGGTCTGAAATGAGCGCCGTAAGAGAACCGCAGACAGTCGCCGCCGAGAAGTACCTGGACGCGCGCAACCGCGGGCTTGAGTTTTTGATGGGCCAGTTGCGCCCGGACGGAGGGTTCGGGCCGGAAGAGCGCGGGGTTACCGACTATTACAAGGTCATCTCGGTTCTAAACGTCTGCGGCGAGACGCTCCATGCAAACCGGCTGTGCAAATGGATTCGGGAGAATGGAATGACGCCCGAGGGCGACTTCGGCCCGCGTCCCGCCGACGCGTTTCAGTACTCGCACGCCTATTACAACTCGTGGGTAATCGGGGGAGCGCACCGGGTCGGCCAGTACGACCTGTCGATGCGCGGCTTTGAATTTCTGATGGACTTTTACGACCACGAGAGCGGCGGCTTCTACTCCAGCCCGACCGAACGCGAGGCCGGCACGCTTCAGGACATTTGGGTTGTCTGCGGCAGCGCCCGGGCCGCGCTGATGGTCGGGCGAGTAGACGTGGCCGAAGGTACGGGGCGGTGGCTGGAAGAGGTGTTCAGACAGCAGCCCAACTTCCCGGAGCAGATCTACGGTGTCTACAGCCGCGAGCGGGGGCTGATAACCGACCCCGATCCCGACGACGAAATCCGGTACGTGTGCAACCGCGACGCGCACGAGGACCAGTACTTTTTCAATCCGGGAATCTCGGCCGGCGTGCTTACGCGCCTCTATCTGGCCACCGGCAAGCGGAAGTGGCTCGACCTTGCGATGGCTTACCTGAGTTTCGTCGACCAAGCGCCCGACTACTTGTTCGCGTCGCTGCGCGCCGGCAAAGTCTCGTGGGCGGCTTCGAACCTCTACACCGTCACGGGGTTGACCAAGTACCGCGACATTGTCATCAAGGTCGCGGATAACATCGTCGATCAGCAAACGGCGGATGGAAGCTGGGAGTCGCTAATCGGCACAAACGACGCGACCGCCGAAATGACCTACTGGCTCGATCAGATTTACCAGTCGCTGGGAGCGGGGGCGGACTAGATACGGGTCGGCGACCAAGCGGTCTCGATCGCGCCGTGACGGGATTCATCGGCGGCGAAGCCATGCCGTCAGGCGGTTGAACGTAATCGCAGCCGGATGCTCTGAATCGATCGCGGGCCGGCGATGAATTCAACGCTTTCGTTCGAGGTTACGGTGAGTTCTTGACCATCGACCTCGATCGGTGAGGTGAGATAGGCCGCCTCGACCGGAGCCGCAAGCAAGCTGAGCGTGTAACGAACCGACTCGCCGGAAGGATTCTGCACTCTGGCGACAATGCCTCGACCGTCCTCGGATGGTTTGAACCACAACATTCCGGCCCCTACTGGCGCCAGGGCTGCGAAGGATCGGGATCCCCGATATGAAACGGCTCTCCCGCGGGCGACGACAGGCGGCACGACGGTTTCGGCTGCGAACCGCGCCGACGATACCGGGTCGTGGCCTCCCTCGTCTGACGTGAGAACATATCGAAAAACCATCTCCCCACCCTGGCTCGCCTTGAAGTTTGTGTGCCAGTGATTGTTGAGCGCCCACGATACGAGCGTGGCGGCTTCGGGTTCGAGGCGTGCGGCCCAATGTCCGTTGGTGATTCCGCCAACCTGAACGAGCGGGGCGTCGATAGGCACGATTGAGACGGTCGCGTTTCCATCGCTCACCGCCCCCCACCGCCCCACGCTGTACCAGTCCCGGGCGGACCCCGGCAGTTGTTCCTCTTCCGGGACCGTGGGCACTCCGTCAAGATCAAGGATGAACCGGGGAGCGTCTAAGGCCAGCGGAAAGGGAAAGTAGACCGACTCAGGATCGGTAACGTGAATCTTGTCGAGAAGATAGCCGACGCTGAGTGACTTTCGGTGCGTCGGCAGCGAATACGTGACGCGGACCGACCGGCATCCCGGAGCGGAAATATCCGCGGCAAGCCCGGTCTGAGAGCCGCCGCCCCGGCGAGCGAGTATACGCACGTCGTCCGGACCGCGCCGGTTCCACGGAGTGTCCCGGTGGGCGACGCCGTGGTCGAATCTGCTCAAGTCGAGATCGAATATCGCCGCCCGACCAGCCGGCGAATCGACGGTTTCGTAGACGTATTGCGCGAATCTCCACGGGCCGCCGCCGCTAACCAGCTCGCGCTCGTGGTCCTTGTCGTACCAGCTTGCGAGGCCGCCCGTGGCAGGGTCCAGCGCGATTCGGTACCACTCGTTCTCCAGTGAGGTGCCGTCGCCCCCCGCGACGGCGCCGGTAAGCGGTCCAACGGAAGCGGTTGCGAATCCCATCGCGGGAACGTCCACGACCGTGCCGGCGACTGGTCCGCCGTCCGGCTTTCTCGGGTTGACGCGCCGGCTTTCGTCCACCGCGAACTCCGGCAGCTTCTCCGTTGGATCGGCCAGTCGCACCTCGACCCGCCTTGGCCAGGGAAGGGTGTTGAGCACGAGCAGGCGATCACCCGGCGGGGTGAGCGACGGCGCGAGCGCGGACGTTGCCCTATTTCGTTGCTCGTCGGCGAAGGCGGCGGCGATATATGCGTAGGAGGCTTTTCGATTCCATTGGGCGCGGGTGGAGAGAGAGGTCGGCTCTCGCACGCTCCCCGAAGCGCCCCACGAGTGCTCAGCGTACAGGAGCGCATTTTCGTAGGCCTCGTCTACCACCTCCGCGTGAAGCCGGTCGCGCCCCTGAGCTTGCAGCCATGCGTCGAGCGTTTCGACCGAGGGCAGAAGCTCGGAAGCCCGCCTGTAGATAGCCGTCTCGTGCGCGGACGTCCCCGCGCCGTCCGACCACCAGTCGACCCAGTCGCCGCTGAGGACCGGGGCGTTTTGCATGTGGTCAGAGACCATCGACCGACCGAACTCCGCGAGCGTCGTAAACACCAGCCTGGGACTGTTTCCGGCGGCGTTCCAATCGCGCGCGAATTCGGAGAGCACCCGGTACGGCGGGCCATTGTCCACAGCCATTGGGTGGGTGACCTGCACGAAGACGAAGTCGTGGGGATAGTCGGATCTCGCCTCGAGCTCGGCGACCCGCAGGGGCATCAGCCGCGTGAAGCGGTCCAGATCGCCCATCCCCCAAAAGGTGATGCCCCAGCCGTATGTATATCCGTTCCAGACTCCAAGACGCTTGCCGGACGGCCCCTCCCACCAGAAGGCTCCCGGACGCGGCAACGGCGTGCCGCCGCGCGTCGGGTTTATGCCCATCGCAAGGAAGTTCACGCCCACGGTTGGCAGCAGGTCGGCGAACATCCACGGAATACCGTTTACGTCGCACTGCATGGCCGCCTCGATCGACAGGCCGTAGCGGTCGCGCAGGCGGCGAATCGGATAGAGACTGCGCAGCAAGACTTCGGGCGCGATGGGGGAGATGAAGTTGTACCACATTCCCGTAACGTCCATGCGGCCCTGCCGGTGGAGCGCGATGAATCGGTCGATCTGCGCGGGCGGCGCCTGGTCCAGATAGCGTTCGGTTATCCCCGTCGCCTCGCAGGTCCACCGGAATTGCGCGTCGAGATGGAAGTCCGCGGTCGCCTCACAAGCCTCTATCGCCTCATCGATGAATTCCATGTGCTTTTGGAAAACAACGTCCTGATGGTCGGTGTAGCCGATATCGGTGTGGTTGTGGTCGATGAAGTAGATGGTCTTGATCTCAGGCAACTTCGGCGCCTCCTTGCGGACGCCCATGGGTTCGCGCACGCGGCGGCTCGCGTCGGGGCGCGCGTTCGCGCTCACAGAAATTTGCCGTATCGGCGAGTCCCGGATTGATAGCGATCCGCTCGTAGCCTATGACCTGCGCCTCCATCGGGGCGACGACGGCCGCTTCCTTCCTTGTCACGCCCATCAGCTCCACAGTGCGCGCCTGAGCGCGGCGCGTTCATCCGCGGCCCAGCGCCGGGAAAGCTCCGAGTTGGGTGTCACTGTCGTCGAGCTGTGGTAGGCGCCCGGGTAGATGTGTAGTTCGACGGGTACGCCAGCGTCGCTCATCGCGCGGGCGTAAGCGACGTCCTCGTCAACGAAGAGGTCGAGGTCACCGACGTTGATGTAGGCGGGCGGCAGGCCAGCCAAGTCATTCGCCCGCAGGGGCGAGGCGTAGGGCGAAACATCCTCGCCACCCGCGTTCCCCGCGAGGTAGGCGTTCCAGCCTGCGAGATTCGCCTCCCTGTTCCAGGTGCGGGGATCGTGAATCGCATGGCTGCTCCTGGTGATGTTGCGATCGTCCAGCATTGGATACACGAGAAGTTGGAAACAGAGCGGCGCCTCGCCACGATCACGCGCCGCTAGGGCCACGCCTGCCGCCAGTCCTCCACCCGCACTCGCGCCTCCGATGGCGATGCGGTTGCGATCGACACCGAGCTCGTCTGTGGAGGCGCTCAGCCAGACCAGTCCCGCGTAGCAATCCTCCATCGGCGCCGGAAACGGGTGTTCCGGAGCGAGACGGTACTCCACCGATGCCACGAGAATGTTGAGCTCATCGGCGATGCTCGCACAGTACCCATCGGTCCCGTCGACGTTTCCTGTAACCATGCCGCCGCCGTGAATCCAGTAAAACGCCGGCGCCGACTGCGGCAGACTCGCGGGACGGTATATCCGCATCATCACATCGGGATCGCCAGCAGGGCCGGGTACATAGCGGTCCTCCATGGACACGCTTGCGGGAAGGACTGGCTGATGCATCCTCTCCAGGAACTTCTCCAAAGTGGCCCGTGCGGCGGAAATGTCCGACCAGTCGCGACGCTCTCGCGGCAGCGTTTCGAAGACGGCGCGGTGTTCCGCATCGAGCCGTGAGGCGATGTCGATAATGGGTACACGTGTGCTCATCGCGGGCCTCCTCCGCGCGGTGTTGTAGCTCTCGCAGTCTACCGCTCGTGACGACTCAGTTCTGAAGTCGGAGGTCGTCTCAACGGATCGAGCACCTCTACGGCGAGGCGAGCGGCTACTTCTGCGCGGTGAAGAGTGCTGAGCTCTTGGGTACGACGAATTCGCCGTTGCGCTGGATTATCCGGCTGATGGATTTTTCCATTTCGGAAATCAGAGGGCGGCGGTGGCGGCCGTCGCGTGGCGCGTTTTCGATGCCGTCGACCATGGCGCTGGCGTAGTAGCGAAGGGCCGGTTCCGGCGTGGGGAATCGAAAGGCGTCCTCGAACTCGAAGACTTCGACAGGCGGAAAAACCTCTCGGACCAGTCCCAGGTGGTCAGGTGAGAATCGCGCCAGAACCGGGCGGGCCGGCTCGTAACCGAGTTTCCGGGCCGCCGCGGCGTGGAGGTCTTGCAGGGCTCGGCAGTAGTCGCTGGCGCCGGTGGCCATCACGACGCGGCCGCCCGGTTTCAGCACCCTGCGCAGTTGGAGCAGCGCCCTTCTGATGTCGGGAACGTGATATAGCACGTGGTTTGCCATCACACGGTCGCAAGAGCCGCCGGTTAGCGGCAGCGATTCGATTCGAGCGCGGCACGCGTGAATACGCATACCCCGCTCGGAGGCGGAGTCGAGGACGGCGCGCACCATTCCCAGCGAGTAGTCCAGAGCGACGACGCGAGCGCCCCGCCGCTGGAGAAACGGATGATAGATGCCGGGTCCGCACCCCGCGTCGAGAACCAGATCGCCGGTCTCCGCCGCCAGGCGCCGTAACACCCAGTGCAGGAAGCCGTCGCCGGGCTTGTCCGAGTGACGGGCGTGGGTCTCCCGGCGAATGCGGAGCCTGTCGGGCCGACAGTATTGGAATGCGAGATAGCCGGAGTCGGTGCCGCGCTCGGTCACGGTCGAGCCTTCACCGGATAGACCCAGGTACGGAATGTCAGCCGGTCGATCCAGGCTTCGCGGCTGACGCCGTCGGTTACAGATTGGCGAGCAGGCCCTGCATGTAGCCGATACAGAACCCTATGTACTCGCGTCCACCCGGCGAGTCGCCCGGCAGTTTCATCACGTGGTCGTAGTCGATCACCCCGTCGTACCCCGCCGCGTCGAGCGCTCTCGCGACTTCCAGCATGTTCAAGTCGCCCTCGTCCGGGGCTACCTCGGAATAGCCCCTCTGCGCGGGAATCGTGCCACGCACGTTGCGAAAGTGAACGTGGAATATGCGTCCCTGACCGCCGAATCGACGAATTCCCTCGAATACGTCTTCTCCCGACTCGTAACGCGTACCAACGCAGAACGTGATGCCGTTATTGGGCGACGGCGCTTCGGCAAACAAGCGGTCGAAATCGGCGAACGACGTGAGCATCTGCGGGATTCCGGCCGCGGTGGGGATAGGCGGGTCGCTGCCGTGAGTCGCGACCTTGACCCCGGCGGACTCGGCCACTGGCAGGACCGCACCGAATAGGTCGATCGTCCGGCTCCACAGCTCATCTCGCGTGGGGGTGCCGGGCGGCGGCGGGGCCTCCGCCAGATCGGACTCAACGTCGATGTGAAGGTAGCGGTATCCGCCTCGGCCCGGCGACCAAGAATGTTCACCAATGTAGCGACCGAGCATGACCGTGGCGTCGAAGCACTGGATGCCCATTACGGGAATCTCGAACTCGCCGCACAGCTCGACGGCCCGGCAAAGGTTGTCGATAACGCCGCCCGCTTCCGGTCGGCCAAGATAGTGCGGCGTAATCTCTGTTTTCGCGTAGTTCGCGCGCTCCATCCGCAGGCCGTGGCCGCGCAGCAGGTCTACGACGCTCCCTATCGACGAGCGGTCCGGTGCGCCGCCGCTCTCGTCAAAGCCCGGGAAGATGCCGAACTCGACGTCCACGAACTCCACGCCGATAGAGCGCAAAAAAGCCAGATCGTCGGGTTGTCCCAGCCATTCGCGGCCGATCCGTGCGCCTATCCGTATCACGCTGTCACTCCTTCGTGGTCGCAGCCGCTATGGCGGAGAACTCGGATCTCTGTGCACAACTGGCCGCGATATCGCGCCGCTGCTTGCGCTAATCAAAGTGCCGGCAGTCTGGCGACGGACCGTTCCAGCGCGGCAAGGAATTCGTCGACCTCGACGTCGCCCATGGGGGTCGAGAGGCAACCCAACCCGTCCTTGGATACTATGACGCCCTCGTCGAGCAGGTTTTTGTGAAGCGCGCCCAGCCGTCCCGGCGGCGACACGCCTAGCACCGAGCTGCGGTAGTCGACGATGGGATCGGAGGTCATCAGAATCCTGAACACCGATCCGTCACCGGTAACCTGGGCCGGTTCGTCCGCGCCGGCGAGGATGGCGTTGGATTCAGCGCACAGCCGGCGGCCGAGAGCGTCGAGACGCTCATACACGCCGGGCGTCATCTGATACATCGACGCGAGACCGGCGACCATGGTGAGCGGGTTTGCGCTGAAGGTGCCCCCGGACAGGACCTTTGGAGGCCCTTCGGTTGGATCGAGCAGCGACATGATCTCGGCCCGGCCGCCCACCGCGCCCACGGGCAGCCCGCCGCCCATGATCTTCCCGAACGTCGTCAGGTCGGGGTCGCCGCCATACTTGCCCTGCGCCCCGCGATATCCGACCCGGAAACTTATCACCTCGTCGAAGATCAGTGGAATCCCGTGGTCCCTCGTTATCTCCCGCAGGAACTCCGGGAAGCCCTCTAAAGGCATGGGAAAACCGGCGCGGTTCGACAGAGGATCGGTGATGAACGCGGCGATCTCCGAGCCGTGCTCGTCCAGCAGTCTTTCCACAGCGGCGCGGTCGTTATAGGGCGCGACGAGAACGTCGCCGGTAACCGAGTCCGGCAGCCCGCCGGAGCTTGCGACGCTCGCGGGGCTGTCCGCGGGTCCCCAGTTGTCAGGCGTGGAGTTGAAGCTCACCTGCGCGTGGTCGTAGTAGCCGTGGTAGAAGCCCTCGAACTTGGCGATCTTGTTTCTGCCGGTAAAGGCGCGGGCGAGCTTGATCGCCAGCATGACGGCCTCGGTGCCGGAGTTGGAGAATCGAATCTGCTCGACGGTGTCGACCCGCTCGACCATGAGCCTGGCCAGCTCGACCTCGGCCTCCGACGGCTCCGACCACGCCGTCCCGCGTTCGAGCTGTTCGATGATCGCCTGATTGATGCGGGCGTTTGCGTGACCGTGGATCAGCGAAGTCATGTTGTTCAGGAAGTCGATGCGCTCGACTCCGTCCACGTCCGTCAGGCGGCAGCCCGACGCGGTCCGCGCGTAGATGGGATAGGGATCGTAGTAGTAGTGAATGCGCGACGTGCCGCCCGGAATGTAGCGCCGCGCTTCTTCAAAAACGGACCGGGTCACCGGTGATCCGCCGGCAACCGCGGCGGGTGAGGTTGTGGCCGCCATTGGAGAACGTCCTTTTGTATAGGTCTTGACCGACTGGAGCATTGTATGACTTGCGTGTGATTGTAGGGATTGACAGTCCAATGACCTATTGAATACTGACTGCCGGAAACAGACCGGCCGCCGCGACGAGACCAAAGGGTATCGCCTTCCGTCCTCGCGGCGAGCGAGATTGGCCATGCGACTCGCGTCCGAACAAGGCCGCTTAGTGTCGGGAGCGATTTCTTGATATCGTAAGGGCACTTCAGGCCGTTGGGATCGAGGGAGGAGCGAGCAGATGGCGAAGATGATTCCGCTAATCGGATCAAGTGAAGCCGGACCGTTGGGTGCGATTCACCTGCCTAGACTTTGGTTGAAGGTGAGTTTGTCGGCCAAGGGCGCGCTGCACGACGAATACGACGAGTGCGGCGCGGGGTTCGACCAGATGGTGCTTGACGGTCTCGGCGTCGACCGCGACGCGGCCGTGGACTTCCTCAAGTCGAACATGCCCACCTACCCGGAGTTCGAGCAGTGGGTGGTCGATCAGAACGGCGGGAGCATTGACCAGTCGGTGATCGATGCTTCTAACGCGGCGATCAGCGGCTACAACCACGACGGCGACACAGTTGCGGGGATATCGGAAGCGGCCAACACGAACGCGGACCACGCGATCACCGATGCCGTGACCCTTAACGCGCTCGACGACTGGGCCGAGCTGCACGGTTCATTGATGGGTTAGCGTCCAGCAGCAACGAAAGACGGGGTGCGGGCGGGCTGTAACGGCCCGTCCGCGCCCCGCATTTATTAGGAGGACTATCGATGGCGGCCATGGAGCAACTGGTAGGTTTCGTAGGCGTAGGTCGAATGGGCGCGAATATGGCCCGCCACCTGCGTGACGAGGGATATACGGTGTCGGCCGTATACGACGCGCAAGCTGACATAGCTCAATCGCTTGCCGATGAGCTGGGATGCGAGGTTGCGGACGATCTCGCCGCGGTTACGGCTTCGTCAGACATCATTATTACGGTGGTCACCGACGACGAGTCCATGCGCCAGATTTTCGACGAGAACGACGACAGCCTGTTGACCGGCGCCGGGGGCAGGGTCTTTATCAATTGCGCAACGATTACGCCGAGCACCCACGTCGACGTCGAAGCGCTGGCGGAAAACGCCGGGGCGAACAGCCTGGAAGCCTGCATGGCCAGCAGCATTACCCAGGCCAGGGATGGAACCCTCTATCTGATGTGCGGCGGCCGCGAAGAGGTCTACCAGCAAGTGGAGCCGCTGCTGGAGAGCCTCAGCATATCGCGCCGTTACGTCGGTCCCGCCGGAACCGCCGCTCAGGTCAAGGCGCTGGTCAACATGGTCATGAACATCAACACCGCCGGACTCGCCGAGGGACTGGGACTGGGGTCGGCGCTGGGACTCGATCTGGAAATGCTCCAGACGGTCTTCTCACAGACGGGGGCGAACTCGCGCGTGCTGGAGACCGACGGCGAGGACATGGTCGCCCGTGACCACGAGACCTATTTTTCGTCTGCGCACGCAGCCAAGGACTCAGGTATCGCGCTCTCGCTGGCTGACGACGCGGGTCTCGACCTGCCGCTGGCCCAGGCCACCAAGGCGCAGTACGACGAGATGGTCGCAATCGGCAAGGGCGATCTGGACAAGTCGGGCATCGCGGAGCTTACGTTCCCCGGCCGGAACTGAGCTGGCTGGCCCTGCCACACAAGCAAGCTGCATGATGATGGAGCGGTGCGGATAGATTTGCGCACCGTTCGCTGGAACCTTTTACGTCGGCCACCCTCGGAGGCTTGGCTGACGTAAAATAGGAGTTCCGAAGTCGGTTTGCGGCGCTTAGCCACAGACCGCCCGCGGGCCCATAGCTCAGCTGGAAGAGCGCTTCAATGGCATTGAAGAGGCCGTCGGTTCAAGTCCGACTGGGTCCACCATTTCCAGCCTGCTTGCACTGTATTCACCCCAAGACGACAGGAATCGGCGATGTACCGTAAGAAGCGATGAAGCTGGATTTCACGAGGCACGCAATTCAGGTAATGATGGAACGAGCCATACCCGTAGAGTGGGTCGAACGGGCATTGGCTGAACCGGAAATACGCGAACCAGATCCGAATGATCCCGAGGTGGAGCGGTTCTTTCGACGCATTCCGGAAAACGATGACCGTGTGCTGCGTGTGGCCGCGAATGTCGGGGGCATACCTTGGCGGGTAGTTAGCGTATTCTTCGATCGAAGATATGAGAGGAAAGCTATGAAACTGAACGTGGATCAGAAGGCGGATGCCCTCTACCTGCGCCTGGACGATTCTCCAATAGTGGAGTCGGAAGAGGTTTCACCTGGAGTGGTTCTCGACTTTAACGCCTCTAACGAAGTGGTGGGTGTCGAGATGCTCGATCTCTCGAAGCGCACGCCGAATCTGAATCTCTCTGTCTTGCAGTTCGAGACCGTCTGACCGCAGACCGCCCGCGGGCCCATAGCTCAGCTGGAAGAGCGCTTCAATGGCATTGAAGAGGCCGTCGGTTCAAGTCCGACCGGGTCCACCGAACTAGGCTAAGCAGCGACCTACGTGCTGATGACGTGGGTGAGTTGCTCTCGCATCAGACCTATACTCTTGCTTCACTTGCCGGGACTTTGCTCGTGGCAGTTGTCAAAGCGCGAAGAAGGGGGCGGATTGCAGTGAGAGGCGATGAGAAGCTTGAACAAATAGCCACGCGGATGACAGACGAAATCAAGGCTGGAGCGAAGGCTGCGCCGGAACGAGTTAGAGTCCGAGATTTCGTCGGTTGGTTTGGTTACGAGAGGCGAGTGAATCGCATCGTCAGTCATATCAGGAACAAAATGGAGGAGTTGGACCTCCGAACCGTGCCTGATTTTGAGTTTGCTTGGATCAAGGGGACGATTTCGATTGAGTTCACGCCGGAGGCAGGCGAAGCCGCCGAAACTTCTGAAGAGCTAGACGATCCCACCATCCGCATCGAGACACTTGAGGCGGCTAACCGGGAACCGACCAAGGTGAAGCCCGACGACTCCCTCAAAGTGGCGACAACGTTGATGCATATGAACGATTATTCCCAGCTTCCGGTAATGACCACAGAGCGTGAAGTGAAGGGGGTCATAAGCTGGAAGTCAATTGGGACGAGGCGGGCACAAAAGCGCAAGTGCGACCTGGTCAGCGACTGTATGGATTCCGCCCAAGAGGTGGAGATCAACGCTCCCCTGCTCGACGCCATCGGATACATATCGGAGCATGGGTACGTTTTGGTGAGAGGAAGGGACAGAACGGTTGCAGGTATCGTGACGGCCAGCGATGTTGGCGATCAGTTCATGCAGCTTACCGGGCCGTATTTGGTCATTGGCGAGATTGAAGGCCATTTACGTCGGCTTGTGCACGGAAGTTTTACGGTCGAGGAATTGAGTGAATCCCTTAACGAAGATGGCGAACGGCTGATTGAGGGCACAGCAGATCTGACCTTCGGAAACTACCTTCGGTTGCTGGAAAGCCCGGAGTATTGGGATCGATTGGGGCTGTCGGTTGACCGAGTCGCGTTTACTAAACATCTGGATGCCGTAAGGGAGATTCGGAACGACGTGATGCACTTCGATCCAGACGGCCTTGAGCCGGAAGACGAAGCTACGTTGAAAGACCTCGCGGGGTTCTTTAGGAGCCTTGTGCGTATGGGGGCAATCTAAGCGATCTGACGAGGTCGAGACGGGCAGAACAGTATTCGCATCAATGATCGATGGCGTATCTGCTTTGTATGGAGCGACGGAAACGCCTACCAAGTGGGGATAGTGGACTACCACTGAGTATGGGACCGGGGAGAGAGGCGACGATGACGAGTGAGACGGGGCGCGATGCGGAAAGGCTGCCTCCGGTTCATCCGGGGGAGGTCCTTAACGAGGAGTTTCTCGTGCCTATGAAGATCACGCAGTACCGGCTCGCCAAGGCTATCGGCGTGGATGCGCGCCGGATTCATTCCATCGTCCACGGAGAGCGGTCCATCACGGCGGAGACGGCGCTACTGCTCTCGCGCTTTTTCGGAAACTCCGCGGGTTTCTGGATGGGGCTGCAAAGCCAGTACGACCTGGAAATCACGGAGGACCGCCTTTCCCAGAGACTGAGCACGGTGGCGGCCTACTCTCCGGAGTAGCGCAAATCCTCCGCTCAAAGAGCTTAGAAGTCTGCTGGTCGGGATCTTTATACGCGCATCTAGGCCGTGCGCGGCGCGGGAGTTGATTCAGCCTATGGACCCTTAGGGGCTAGCGGCTAGCTCGCGAGTGAGTTTCCCTAGTAAAACCCTAGCTAGACGATCTTCTTGGGAGCCAGCTATCCCGGCAAGGGCATGCACTCGTGGATTTCGATCTCGCAGGCGGCGTTCCAGGCGATGTGCGGGTGTCCCTGGAGAAGTGCTTGCGCGGCTTCCATGTTTTCGGCTTTCAGGATGGAGTAACCCACGACGTTCGAGTCGCTGGGCGAGCTTCCCGACTGCGTTACTCGCTGCGAGCCGCCCAGCGGCGATCCCATGTCCACCAGCGCGTCGCCGCATTGATTTGCCACACCATCCACTGCTCCATGCCGGCCTTCGCCTGCTCGGGCGTGACATCCTGCATCTGTTCCATGGCGGCCGCCGGCATGTGATAGGTCACGATGTATTTGTTGATCTCGTTATCTCCTCTCTTTTTTCCCGCTCGCTTGTAACAGGAAACAGCTTATTCAGGGCGAAATAAATAGAGCCGACCTGACCTCAGTTTGCCCATGGATGGTCCGCGCCGAGGTCAAGGGAAGCTCCTGAACGATTATAGTCCCGTCCGCCGCCGTCCCAGCCGCTACGGAGGGGCTGTTCTGGCCGGGACCTGCGCCGCTCCCACAAATTTCGGGCTACTGTGTATAGTTCTTCAGGCGCTGGTTGAACTTGGCAATCAACTGGAAAACCTTTGGCGGCTTGTTTTCGTATTAATAATCGATGAACCCTCAATTTGTATTGAACGAACCCGGACGGCCCCGCGCTAACAGGCGCCGGCCGGTGACGCGGCGTTCGTTTCTCGGTCTGGCAATCGGAGCCGCTCTTGCGGTAGGGCTGGCGGCATGTGGCGACGAGAGCGGCGCGGCCGAGGTCCAGCAGGCCGCGCAGCCCCAGGCGACTGACACGCCCACCGCCGCCGCCGCGACGGCCGTTGCGACCCAGGCCCCGGCGACGCCGACTCAAGCTCCGACCAATACGCCCCGCCCCGCCGCGACTGCCGCGCCGACGGATCCGCCTGCTACCGCAACGCCCGCGGCCGAGGCCGCGCCGCCAGCGACCGCAACGCCGGCGCCCGAACCTACATCGACTCCCACCGAAGCGCCCGCACCGGCCGTCACTGCCACTCCCACCGCCGCCTCGACTGCGGCGACCGTCGCGCTGCCGCCGGTCGAGCCTTACGACCCGGCGATTGAGCAGTCGATCTATGACCGTTACGCCGTCGACGCGGCGCGACTCGACGCGGTGCTGGCGGCGGGATACCCCATTCTGCTCGTATCCGATGCCATCTGGTGACCAAGCTGCAATGGTATGCGTCCCGTCGTGCGCGGGCTGATGGACAAGTACCGGGGAAGAGTTCAGTTTCTGATCCTCGAGTACGATAACCGGGACCTGGACGAGATCAGGCAGAGGTTCCGGATCGCTTCCCATCCGGCGTTCGCGGTAGTGAGGGGCAACCTCGAGATAGTCCAGAATTGGGTAGGTCCTGTGCCGACCGCCGAACTCGAAGACGCCATCCTCGAAGCCCTGGGCTAGCCCGCGCGACGACTATTAGCCCTGTCTAGCCGAGCGGCTGGGCGTGACAGGTGAAGACGAGTCCGTCCTCACTTTGCGGGGCTTCTGTCGTCGTGTGTGAACGTCAACTAATTCGATGACAGATTACGGAGATAGAGGAAGGACTCGACACCTCGTCAATCGTCGTCACCAGGAAATGTCAGCGAATTACCTAACACATACAGGAATGACGGCAAGGGGTTAGCGCGCGGCCATCAGCGTCGTCGCACATCTTCGCCTCCAGATCGATTCGGTTGATTCCATTGTTACCGTCAAATCTGTCAACGAATTACCTAGCACGTACAATCGTGGACCAGTTGTTTCAGCCCAAAGCGGCGATGCCGGGCAAAGTCTTGCCTTCCAGCATCTCCAGCGAAGCGCCGCCGCCGGTCGAGACGTGGTCGAAGTCGGACTCGATGCCAAGCAGCTTGACCGCGGCCACCAAATCCCCGCCGCCAATCATGGTGAACGCCTCAGACGCGGCGACCGCCCTGGCGACTTGCTCGGTGCCGCGCGCGAATTGCCTGTTTTCAAACATACCCATAGGCCCGTTCCAAACGATTGTCCTGGCGAGACTGAGGCGGCCGGCGCACAGACGCTCGGTCTCCGGGCCGATGTCCAGCATCGTCCAGCCATCGGGGACTTGCTCGACAGCGCCGACGGCGGTCTCCGCTCCGGCAGCCACGCCAGATGCCATAACGCCGTCCCGGGGCAGAACGATTTCGCATCCAGTCTCCAGTGCCTTGTTTTGTATGTCCCTCGCGTCCTCAAGGTGGCCGGACTCAACAAGCGAAGCTCGCATATCCAGACCGTTGGCGGCCAGGAACGTATTCGCCATTCCGCCGCCCAGCAGGAGCATGTCGACTTTTTCTACCAGATTGCGAAGCACGCCGATCTTGGACGAAATCTTTGCGCCGCCGACCAGCGCCGCGAGTGGTCGGTCGGGGTTGTTCAAGACTTTTTCAAACGCGGTGATCTCGCTTTCGAGCAGGAAGCCGGGGTAAGACGGAAGGAGCCGGGCAAGCCCGACGACCGAAGCATGAATTCTGTGCGCCGCGCCGAACGCGTCGTTGACGAAAATATCGGCAGGCTCCGCGAGCGACCGCGCGAAATCCGGGGCGTTGTCCGTTTCGCCGGCGTGAAAGCGAACGTTTTCGAGGAGCGCCACGCCTCCGTAATCAATGTTTGCGACCGTCTCTGTCACGGCCGTTCCGACGCAATCTCCGGCGAATGCGACACGGCCATCGAGGTAGCCTTCGAGCGCCCGGACGACCGGCTCAAGAGACATCGATGGATCGCGCCGGCCTTTTGGCCGCCCGAAATGCGAGAGCAGCAGCACCTTGGCCCCGGACCGTTTCAGGTAGTTGATCGTGGGCAGCGCCGCCGCGATTCGGGTGTCGTCGGTTATGCGGCCGAGGCCGTCGGTCGGAACGTTGAGGTCAACCCGCACGGCCACAACCTTGCGGTCGACCGCCACCGCTCTCAAGTCGCTCATGCCCTCGGTCCGGCGCTCTGCCCGAACCGGGTTCGGACCGCCGCCGCTACGCTGTTACCGGCGACGCGGTCTCCTGCAAGACGTAAGCGGCCATGTCGGCGAGCCGACATGAGTAACCCCATTCGTTGTCGTACCAGGCGGCGACTTTCGCCAGATTGCCATCGACGACCATCGTGCTGGCGCTGTCGACGATTGAAGAGTGTTCGTTGGTTTTCAGGTCCATCGAGACGAGCGGCTCATCCGAAACGTCGAGGATGCCCTTCATCCGCCCGACTGCGGCCTCGCGCAGCGCGTCGTTGATCTCCCCAGGAGTCGTCGATTCGCTAAGCAGTACGACGAACTCAACGATCGAGACCGTCGGCGTAGGAACTCGATACGACGCGCCGTCCAGCTTGCCGTTGAGCTCGGGAATTACGAAACCTATCGCGCGAGCCGCGCCGGTCGGAGCGGGAACGATGTTCGAGGACGCGGCCCTCGCGTCGCGCAGGTCCGGAGCTTCGAGGTCAAGCAGGCTCTGCGAATTCGTGAAGGAATGCACGGTGGTCATCTGACCTTTCACGATCCCGAACCTGTCGTGAATCACCTTTACGGGCGGGGCCAGACCGTTGGTGGTGCAAGACGCGTTGGAAATGATGTGATGCTTCTCAGGATCGTAGTGGTCGTGGTTGACTCCAAGGACGACCATCACGTCCGCATCGGTGGAAGGCGCGGATATCAGCACCTTCCCGGCTCCGGCCTGAAGGTGCTTGGCGGCCATTTCGCGCTTGCTTCCCACGCCGGTGCTTTCGATTACGAGATCGACGCCAAGCCCGCCCCAGTCGAGCGCCGTCCAGTCCCGCTCGGAAAAGACGGCGATCGAGCGGTCATCGATCGACATCGAGTCTCGGCCCATAGTCACCGATCCCTCGAACCGTCCGTAATTAGTGTCGTACTTGAACAGATGCGCGTTGGTGGCCGGGTCGGCGAGATCGTTAACGGCGATAACGTCGATATCGGGTTGACGGCGCAGCAGCGTGCGCAGCGTGAGCCTGCCTATTCGACCAAAGCCATTAATAGCCGTCTTCAATCGCACTACTCCTCCCCAGACTTGCGGCGCGCGGCAGCCGGATCGATGTGTCTGCCGCGGATAGGAACGCCCTCAGTGTAAGCGATAGGCGACGCGGCCCCGCGAGCGCAACAGGCTCAAGTCTACGTCTGTGTTGTTGCCTTTACTTTCGCTCTCGTGCTGGCGGAGCTCGCCGTCCGGTATATGTCCATTATGGATTGAGCAAGCCTCTCAGAGTTGTGGTGTACGGGGCGCTCTTCGTCGATTACGTCTGCCACGATGAGATCGATACCTTCCATTCGAGCATCGCGCCGTTCGGACTCCGACATGCGTACGAGGTGCGGCGGAGGCTCGTCGGCAAAATCGAGGGTGGTGCGGCTGTTGATCAACAGATGGTCAAACGCGCCGCGGCTCATGTGCTGCTCAATTACTTCAATGTGCTGCCGAACGCTGTAGTTGTCGGTCTCGCCGGGTTCCGTCGCAACGTTGCACACATATATCTTTACCGCGTCCGAAGCTCGGATCGCCGCGGCGACTTCGCTTACCAAAAGATTCGGAACGATGCTGGTATAGACGCTGCCGGGACCGATCACGATCAGGTCCGCCGCCAGGATTGCCGCAACCGCGTCCTCGTTAGCGGCGACGTTTCGCGGGACGAGAAAGACCCTCCGAATTCGTCCGCTCCTGGCGATCTGCGACTCGCCCATCACAACGCGGCCATCTTCCAGCTCGGCGGCAAGGTTCACGTTGGACATGGTCGACGGGGCAATGCTGCCCCGTATTCGCAAAACACGGCTGAGCCCCTCGATGCCTTCGTCCAGTCCGCCCTCGATGTCTTGCAGGGCTGCGAGCAGAAGATTCCCCAGGCTGTGCCCCCGAATCTCGCCGCCCTCCTCGAACCGGTAGTCGACCAGTCTCGTCATCAAAGCTTCGGAATCGGCCAGCGCGGTCAGGCAGCTTCTAATGTCGCCCGGCGCGACTAGGCCCATATCCCGACGAAGCCGGCCGGAACTGCCGCCGTCGTCGGCAACCGTCACGACGGCCGTGAGATTGGAAGTGTGCTCCTTGAGGCCGCGGAGCAATATGCCCATACCCGTGCCGCCGCCGATTCCGACCGTTCGAGGGCCGCGGCGCAGCCTCCTGCCGTGATAGAGGATTTCGGCCACGTCCTCACCCGGCGCGATGACGACGCTGAGAACAGACTTGAACAGCCAAAACGTGCTCAACGCCGCAATCACCACTCCCACCACCCCAACGCCCAGTTCCCGCCAGGGGTGAGGTATGAATTGCAGCGTAATCGTGTAGATGACCGGGCTGGCGGTCTCCGGCACGTCCACTGTTCGATAGACGAAAGCCAGGAACATGGCGAGCGCAAGCGCCGCCAGGACAGTGCCAAAGAGGATAAGGGCGACGTACCGCTTGACGCCTATTCCCAGGGCCAGCCACTTACGGGTACGTAGTTGCAAAGGGCGACCCCCGACTTTCTTTCAGACTAACGCCCGCGAACCCCCACCTCCCGTTGAGGAACAGGCCGAAGAATTATACATAGGCTTGGGGCGGGATTTGCCGGCGTGGACGGCCAATATCGCTACTTTGGGGTCGATTTGGCCCAGTATGTCCCGCCTCGGAGGGGTCTGAGGCGATTTGCGACTACAGGCCGAATGCCCCAAGTCTGCTTATTGCGTAAACGGGGCGCTTACTTGGTGTAGTCGGTGCTATCTGCTACGGCCTCATAATCTGTCTGCTTTAGGTAGTGACACCATACTGATCGACTCGCCGTTACTGGTATGCGCCTATTGCTCGTGAGGCTAGTCCAAGCTGCTAACTCGATGCGCGGTAGATATTTATAGCGATTCGCTACGAATTCGATTGCTGGTCGTAAGTCTGTGTCAGTAGAAAATACGACTGCGATGTCATAGTCCCCATCAATCGCACCAGCCACTACATCGATGCTCAACTGAACATCGATTCCCTTCTCTTGCGCTCGCGAGCTTGGAAAGTCAGGTGGATAGCGCAGCGGCTTGTGGATTACGGTACATCCATCTGCCGTCCAGTGTGCACACTGTTTCATGTGAGCACTATAGGATTTTGGATCTTTGGCGGAATTGGGGCGCCCCGTATAGAGGCGAACTTCGCTCAATTCGCGGGGAAAGTCATGACGACCGCGTTCCGTAAGCATATTGCCCAATGCTATCGGAGCAAACTGGCCATCTGTGAAATACGGCTTTGAGGTGGTCTGTGTAGGGGACAGGAAAAATGCGGCGCGTGCACACTTATAGACGTTCTGGACATCTACAAAAATCTTAACCCGGTCTGCCATTTTGCCGCGCTAACATAACCCCGCCAGTTCGCCACCCGAAGGTGGCGGACGGCGGGGAATATTGAGTTTGGATTATGAGTGATTGAATTGGGCTATGTCAACAAATTGTCGACAAACTAGCGGAACGATAGCGGAAGTCCACTCGTTTTCCCCCCTGTCGCCCTATCCGGCTATCGCAGCGGACTTTGAGGCAAGCCACCTTCGAATAACAACTAGAATGGTGGGGTGTTGGTGGGCATTCTCGCAATTCGCGTAAATCTTCGAGGCAACCGGTCGCTCAAGGAAAAGCGCCGGGTGATACGCCGCGCCGTCGAGCGGACTCGGGCGAAGCACAGGGTCAGCGTGGCCGAGGTCGGCGATCAGGACGTTCACGAGACGGCCTTGCTGGGCGTCGCGTACGTATCGAACGAACGGTCGCACGTCGACTCGGTGTTAGACAAAATCCTCGACTTCATGGCCGGGACCAGCCCGGAAACGGAGTTCCATCCCGAATATCGGGAGCTGCTTCACCTTTGAGCCTTTGTCCGCGTTGGCCTGCGGTTTTGTGCGGTGATATATTCGGTAATAGTCGGTCAAGTGCGCGGCCAGCGCCCTCGTGATCTAAACTAGACAGGCAGATGAAGCGCACATACCAACCAAAAGTCAGGCGGCGGAAACGGCGCCATGGATTTCGACAGCGCATGGGGTCGCGGTCGGGCCGCGCCATTATTCGCCGCCGCCGCCGCAAGGGCCGTGTGCGGCTGACGGCATAACCAGCGAACAATCCACGCCCACTTCCAGGGGTGCTCCGAGGGGTTTCTTGAACAAATTCGGTCGTTTGCGTAAAGGGCGCGACTTCCGGCGCGTGCGTGCGGCACGCAACGTTAGCTATTTTGAATCGATGATCGTCTATCAGTCGCCAGGGATCGAGCGCGAGTCGCGCCTGGGAATAGTAGCCGGGTCCCGTCTGGGCGGCGCCGTGGTCCGCAACCGCGCCAAACGCCGCATACGCGCCGCCTGGCGCCTCGAAATAGGAGTGTCCGCCGAACCCCGCGACATGGTTATCGTGGCCCGGACTCCAGCAACCGAGGCGCCGCACGTGGAGCTCCGCTCGGCGATTGGAAGCGCCATCCGGCGCGGACCGGACGCGCGAAAATGAGCGCTTTGTTCCTGCTTATCATTCGCGGCTATCAGCGATTCATCTCACCCTTGCTGGGATCGAACTGCCGGTTTTATCCGTCCTGCTCTCAATACTCCTATGACGCGATTGAGCGGCACCGATCAATCGCCGGAATCTGGCTGGGGATCAAGCGAATAGCCAAGTGCCACCCGTTTCACCCGGGCGGCTTCGATCCGGTGCCCGAAGTCGATGACGACTAGCGCCGGTTTGGCGGACCGCCCATGACTGACCGAGCCATGAGTATGCCCAGCCTCCCGGGCTGGCATGAATATGTCATAGAACCGCTCGCAAGTCTCATGCAGACGATGGCCGGGGCGCTGGGCGGTTACGGTGTGGCCATCATCCTGTTTACGCTCATCATCAGACTGGCGATCGTTCCCCTCATGGCCAAACAAATGAAGTCGCAGCGGGCCATGCAAGAGCTTCAGCCGAAAATCAGCGCCATCAAGAGGTCCGCTCGCGGAGACAGGCAGAAAGAATCTCAGCTCACCATGGACCTTTATAAAAAGGAGGGTATAAACCCTCTCGCGGGATGTTTCCCGCTCCTTATTCAAATGCCGATACTTTTGGCGTTGTACGGATCTCTTTTGACGTTGAGTCAGTGTCTGGGTTCCGATGGTCTGAGAATGGATCCTCATCCATTCGGATATAGAGATTGCGTGGCCGCCGGCGGTCACATGCTTATGGACGAGCAATTCCTCTGGTTCAATCTCGCCGATATCGACCGCACGTTTTCGTTTCCGGTGGGAGACCTGTCCATACCCATACCGGCCTACATCTCGATTCTCGCCCTGCTGGCGGGCACCGTTCAGTGGTTCCAGACGTATATGGCGACTCCCATCCATGCCGAGGGAGCTCAGGCGACTATGGCGCGCGTGATGCAGTTCATGCCGCTCATGATCGTCATCTTCGCCTGGAATTTCTTCTCAGGAATCGTGCTGTACTGGGTGGTCTCGTCGTTTCTCGGGGTCATTCAACAGTTTTTCACTACCGGACTTGGCAAGTTCGAGCGCATCCTGCCCGGCGGGGTCATTCAGGCGGCGGCCCGCGTCGGAGCAGGAAAGTTCGGCGCGCGCAAGATGACCAAGGAGGAACTCGAGCAGGCGACGGCCGCGGCGGAGGCCGAGATGAATCTGGGTGGGCCCACGGTCAAATCCCGGCCTAGAACTCGAACAAGAAAACGGAGGAGGAGAC
This sequence comes from Chloroflexota bacterium, assembly GCA_965218195.1. Taxonomy (GTDB): domain Bacteria; phylum Chloroflexota; class UBA11872; order UBA11872; family VXNJ01; genus JAPOVO01. The sequence goes on along the minus strand of OZ244593.1, from coordinate 1,179,618 downwards.
GTGGCTGACCAGGTGGAAACAACGGCGAGAACCGTTGAAGAAGCTGTCAAGCTGGCGCTTCTCAAACTAGACGCGACCCTGGATGAAGTCGATATCAAGATCGTGGATTCCGGCACTCCCGGGAAGCTGCTCGGATTGGGAGCGCGTGAAGCGCGGATCCTCGTTACGCGGCGCACCAGTCCATTCGTCGGCGACGAGGTCGAAGCCGACCTCGAACCGGAACCGCGCGCCGTCGAGGCGCCGCGGATCGAAGCTCCGCGGATCGAAGCTCCGCCAGCCTACGTTGACGAGCCGGAACCTATGGAAGAGCCGGAGCCGGTCGAAGCCGAAAATCTCGTGGAGGTCACGAGTGAGCTTATCCAGGGTCTGGTCGACCGTATGGGCTTCGATGCAAGCGTGGAAACGACGTCCGAGGACCCTCTTTCGTTCAACGTCTACTCGGAGGATGACCGCGAGCTGGAAAGCCTGATAGGGCCTCGCGGCGAGAACCTCAGGGCCTTCGGATTCTTGCTCAACTCCATGATGGGGCGGATCGCCCGGCGCGGCGTGCGGGTTTTTGTCGACGTAAACGGATACCGAAAGGGTCGCGAGGACGAACTCGGCGAACTGGCGCGAAGCGCCGCCGAATCGGTTGGCGATACGCACGAACCGGTCACCCTCGAAGCGATGCCGGCGCATGAACGCAGGCTCGTCCACATAGCCCTCGCCGAGCACGAGAGCGTGGGGACCTACAGCGTCGGCCAGGGCAAGGAACGGCGGGTTGTAATCGGCCCTAAGGACTAGAAGCGTCGGGCCGCAGTGCAGTGTCGAACGCGGCGCCCGACTACGTATGCGTCGGCAACTTCTGTTTCGACGAAACGCCTCAGGGACTCACGCTCGGAGGCACGGTCAGCTACGCGGGCCGGGCCGCGATCGAGCTTGGCGCAACCGTAGGAATCCTGACCTCCGGTAATCCGGAGGATCGCGAGCGCGTTCAATCGAGTATCCCCGGCGCCCGGTTGCGCTGGGTCGATTCGCCGAAATCGATGGTTTTCCGGAACACCTACTCCGCCGGCGGACGCCGCACTCAACACCTTCTGAGCGAGACCTCGCCCCTGTCTGTCGAACACTTGCCCGACGGCTGGGAATCCGCCCCGATCGTGCACTTGGGGCCGCTGGCCGGTGAGGTGCCGGTCGATTTCGTGGACTCGATTAGTGCGCGAAGCCTGATAGGCGTCACTCCCCAGGGCTGGCTGCGCCGGCGGCGCGCGGACGGCCTGGTTGAGAGCAGGAACTGGGAAGGCTATTCAACGGTGCTCGACCGCGCGGGCGCACTCGTCTTCAGTGAGGACGACGTGCCGAACGAGCGCGAAGCGTCGCGGTACGTGGACTCGGTCAAACTGGCTGTGATAACCAGGGCGGCTCAGGGAGCCGACGTAATAAACGACGGGCGAGTGACGCGAGTTCCGGCATTCCCCGCCCGCGAGGTGGACCCGACAGGCGCGGGCGACGTGTTCGCCGCCGCGTTCTTTCTGGAGTTTCGGCGCTCGAAGTCCCCGCTGGAAGCCGCCCGATTCGCCGCCGCGGCGGCCGCATTTCTCATCGAGAAGCCGGGTGTCGATGGACTGGCGTCGGAGGCGGAGGTAAGAAAGCGGATGTCCGGGAGCGCTCGGACCGGATGAGCTTCGACACTCTCGCGGTCACTGCCCTAAGGCGGGACCTCGAACCGGCCATCGTCGGGGGACGGGTCCAAAAGGTGCTGCTGGCCGGTGAGTTGTCGGTCGGACTCGAAATATACGGGCGCGGCCGGACTTGCCGCCTGCGTATCTGTGCTTCGAACAACGCGCCCCACGCGTTACTGGCGTCGAAACCGCTGCGCCGCGCGACGGATCGCGAGACCCCGCTGCTCCAGCTACTGCGAAAGTACGTCCGCGGCGGACGAATTCTGGCGGTCCGCCAGCCCCCGCTCGAGCGCATTGTCGTCTTGCAAATCGCGTGCCGCCGTGAAGGGCCGGGCGAATCCCGGCGCGTGGAGCTTGTGGCGGAGATGACGGGGCGGCATAGCAACGTGGTCCTGGTCGACGAAGCCGGGCTGGTTATGGACGCCATGAAGCGCGTAGGTGCGTCCGTCAACCGGTATCGGTCGATCCTTCCGAAACACCCCTACGTACCCCCGCCGGCGCTCGGCAGACCGCACCCTTCCAAAATCCCGGCAAGCGATCTGGAAGCTGCCGCAGACCGAGCGGACGGATCGGCGTGGCGGGTGCTTGTCGGTTGCGCGGCGGGCGTCAGTCCGCTCGTCGCTCGCGAAGCGCTGTACCGCTCGGTCGGAAGGACCGATCTGAAGGCGTCCGAAGTGGCCGACTGGCAAGGACCGCTTGGCGAATTGAGGGCGATCTTTTCTAGCGTCGAATCGGGCCGTTCGCATCCCGTTGTCGCGCTTGAAAACGGTTCGCCCGCGGCTTTCGCGGCCTACGAGCTGCATCAATATCCGGATACTCAGATTGTCGATTCGATATCGACCGCGATGGAGCGGTGCTACTCCGAATCGACAGACGAGCGCGGACTCTCGTCTCCCAGGGCCGACCAGCTTCGAATCATCTTGACCAAAAAGCGTAACTTTCACCTGCGCCGCCTTGAGTCGCTGCGTAAAGCGCTCGAAGGGTCCAGGCAAGCATCAGCGCTCCGACGGAAGGGCGAGCTGCTGCTCGCCTACGCGCCCAGCGTTCAAGGCGGAGCAGACTCCACCCGACTCGACGGACAAGACATTCGCTTGGACCCAAATCTCACACCGACCGAAAACGCGCAATCCTATTTCAAGCGCTATCGAAGCGCTCAGTCCGCGGGACGGAAGATTCCCGGACTGATGAGACAGGCCGAACTGCAAGCCGAGTTCGTCGGGCAGGCTTTGGTGGACCTGGAGCTGGCGCAGTCGGAGTCCGAATTGGCCGGCCTCGAGCGGGTTTTCGCCGAAGTCGGGCTGCTCAGTTCGCGGAAACGGCGTCCGGGAGACGCGACGCGAATTCGCCCGCGCTCCTTCCAGGTTGACGGATGGCAAGTCCTGCTCGGTCACAACGCGACGCAGAACGAGCACCTTACGTTCAAAATCGCCGGGCCGGACGACCTATGGGTACACGCCCGCGGGGTGCCCGGCGCTCACGTCGTGGTCCGTTCACAGCGGGGGGATGTGCCGGAGTGCGTGATCCGGTCAGCCGCCCGTTTGGCCGCCGGATTCAGCGGGGCCCGGTTCGACGCCAACGTCGACGTCGACGTCACCCGCCGCAAGTTTGTCCGGAGGACCCGAGGCGGTCAGCCCGGACAGGTCAGTTACCGGTTGGAGCGAACCTACCGGGTAAGTCCCGACCGAGACCTTGAAGTCGATTAGCGTTGCTGGCACCTGGGACAGAAATGGCTCGTCCTGCCTCCTATCGATTCGCTCTCGATGGCTATCCCGCATCGGGGACAAGGCTGTCCGGTTCGGCGAAAGACGTTGAGGTTTTGCTGATTCGCGCCAGGACGCCCGTCGGCGTCGGCATAACGGCCAAACGTCGTGCCGCCGGCTTTAAGGCCGTCGCGCAGTACGCGCCGCACCGCTCGGACCAGTGACGCGACCTGCTTGCGATCCAGCTCGCCGGCCGGAACGAGGGGACTCAGGCGCGCGCGCCAAAGCGCCTCGTCGGCGTAGATGTTTCCAACTCCGGCCAGTATCGACTGATTCAGAAGCGCGGTCTTTATCGCCACGGTTCGGCTTTCGAATCTCCGGGTGAGGTTGCCGGTTGTAAAGCGCCTTGAGAACGGTTCGGTTCCGAGGCGCGCTTGGAAGTCCCTGTATTCCGTCGGCCCGATGACCCTTGCGGTCCCAAAGCGGCGCGGGTCGGAGAACCGGATTTGAGTCTGACCATCCAACGTGAACGCAGCGCGCAAGTATCTGTCGGGAGGATCGTCTGCCTGACGCACGAGGATGCGCCCGGACATCATCATGTGCATCAGCAGCACGCGGTCATCGTCCAGCAGCAGAGCCAGAAACTTGCCCCGCCGGACTACTTTCCGGATTGTGGCGTCGAGCGGCGATTGCTCACCTAGCAAATGGTCGAGCTTCGAGTCGAAGACCTCCACCGATCGAATGGCAAGGCCGCGGGTCGTTTCTCGCAGCCTGCGCGCGATTGTTTCGACTTCCGGCAGCTCTGGCATCTATCGCCGCCGCGCTGCTTGAGACTGGCGGGCGCGCCGTCGCCAGATAGTAGAATTGGTCAAGCGCGCGCGGCGGCGGCAACGTAAATCCAACGCTGGAAGTTCCAACCGACTTGGTAAAACAGCTCTACGACGAAATTTCAAAACGGAATCATGCTGGCGAATCGGTCGCCATGGCAACCATAGTCGATTCGCGCGGTTCGACCCCTCAAAAGGTCGGAGCCAAAATGCTGGTGTTCGAAGACGGAGCGGGAATGGGAACGGTGGGCGGCGGCTGCGTCGAGGCCGACATCTGGCGGGAGGCCACGTATGCGCTCGCGGACGGCAATGGACGGTTGATCTCGGTAGACCTGGTCGACGATCTCAAGGGCGAGGGCGACGTGTGCGGCGGCACCGTTAACGTTTTCATTGACGTATGGCCGCCCGGCGGGACTGGCGCCGATTGACGCCGTCAACCGCCGAGACCGCCTCGCTTAGACTCGACCGCCGCGAACCGGCGGTCTTGCTAACTGTGGTCAAGACGGTCCCTCAATCAGGGCTGCGGTTGGGGCGCAAGTCAATCTTCGGCGCGGACGGCCGCCTGACGCCTCCGCTCGGCGGCGGTCGGCTTGAATCGGCGGTGCTCAAGGATGCCGCGCAGGCGCTGAAGTCCCGCGGGAACAGCCTGCGTTACTACGAGTCAAGCGGCTTGCCGAGTACGCGCCGCAACCCCGACGCAATCGGGATATACCTGGAATCGATGGTCCCCCGAGACCGTTTGATAGTCGTCGGCGCCGGGCACATCGCCGTTACCGTCTCCAGCATCGCCAGCAAAGTCGGATTCGAGATTACGGTCGTGGATGACCGCTCCGACTATGCAAACCGCGAGCGGTTCCCGGAGGCGGACCGGGTAGTAGCCAAAGATATTGAGTCGGCGCTGTCGGAGATCGACATTGACGACGCAACCTACATCGTACTGGTCACACGCGCCCACACTTTCGACGAGGCGGCGCTTCGTCTCGTTCTGGATTCCAACGCCCGCTACATCGGCATGATAGGGAGTACGCGGCGGGTGCTTGTCGTCTACCGCCGGCTGATATCCGAAGGCTTCGCTCCCGAGTTACTCGGCAAAGTCTATGCTCCGATAGGACTGGACTTCGGCGCGTTGACGCCCGAGGAGATCGGGCTGGCCATCGTCGCCGAAATGATATCCGTCAAGCGCGGCGGAGCGGCGCCTTCCCTGCGTCTGAAAGAATGGCGGCGCTACGTGGCGTCCGGCGCAACTAAACGATGAATTCTCCAAGTCCCGCTCGTCCACGGCTCATCGTCGTGGACGCCATGTCGCTTATCCACCGGGCTTTCCACGCCGTTCCCACAACCTTTTCCACGTCCAAGGGGGAGCCCACGAACGCCGTCTACGGCTTCGTGAACATGCTCTTTCGGATAGTGGACCAGGTCAAGCCGCAATACGGCGTCGTGGCGTTCGACGCTCCCGGCGGCACGTTTCGCGATGGTCTGTATGAGGAATACAAGGCGGATCGCGAATCGCCGCCCGACGAGCTGGTGGTCCAGTTTGATCGAGTTCGCCAGGTCGCGGCCGCGCTAGGTCTGCCCTGCTTCGAGATTCCCGGATACGAAGCTGACGACATCCTCGGATTCATGGCGAAGAAGGGGACAGAGCTCGGTCTGGAGGTGATGCTGATAACGGGCGACCGCGACGCCTACCAGCTCATAGACGACAACGTCCGAGTTCTTACCAGCAATCCACGAACCGGCGAGCCGGTCATCTACGACCGGGACAAGGTCGCCGAACGCTGGAAAGGGCTTTCTCCCGCCCAGATCGTTGATTTGAAAGCTCTCCAGGGGGACTCGTCAGACAATATCCCCGGAGTGCCGGGGATAGGTGAGAAAACGGCGGTAACCCTGCTTGACCGCTATGGGACCGTCGAAAACGTGCTCGACCACGTGGAAGAACTTCCCGGTCGCCCCAGGAAAGCGCTTGAGCCGGAGCGGAATCGCGAACTGGCAAGGCTAAGCAAGACCCTCGCCACAATCGTGACCGACCTTCCAATCGCGTTCGAGCTGGAAGACGCAAAGCTTTGGAATCCCGATGCCGGGGCGGTTCGCGAGCTATTCCTCGAGCTGGAGTTTCGGAGTCTTTTGAACCGCTTGCCATTCGTCGCCGACCAGGTGGACGCGGGCGACAAACAGCTGGGACTGTTTGGCGGGGGTGAGGCCACGGCGCCGGAGACGGAGGCCGTAACCGACGCGGCCGCCGCGCGGCGGCTTGTCGCCGCCCTCCAGACGGCCGAGGTCGCGGCGGTATTCGCGGTTATCGAGGAGACCATCGAGGGACAGGCTTTGCTGGGAATCGCCTTCGCCACGGGCCCGGACAAGTCGTGGTACGTTAACGCCGCCGACGCCGACGGCAATCCGGCCGCCGAGATACTCGGCGTCATGAAGCCGTGGCTCGAAGACCCGCAACAACGTAAGGTCTCGCATGACGTAAAGCAATTGATCCGGGCCATGCGGTGGATCGGAATCGAAGCCACCGGCTTCGAACTGGATACCAACGTCGCCACGTTCCTGCTCACGGGCGGTCAACGACTTGAAACGGTAGACGCCGTTGTCCTCTCCAGATTCCAGTCGGAGCTTTACGCTCCGGAGTCCGAATGGCCGCGTGGCAGGGGTCTGGCCGGACTTGATCCGGGCGAAGTCCCACGAGCGGCCGGGGCCAGAGCGATCGTCCTCCTGACTCTCGCCGACGAGATAGCTAAAGACCTCGAGCGGAGTGATTTGCTCGACCTCTTTCGCGACGTCGAAATGGCGTTGGTCCCGGCGCTGGCCCGAATTGAGGACCACGGCATGAGACTCGACGCAAGCCTGCTAAGGGAGATGTCGGGGTTGCTGCGGGGCGAGCTTGGCGAGCTTCGAAAGGAGATTTTTCTCGACGCCGGCCACGAGTTCAATATCGAGTCTCCCAAGCAGCTCGGCGACGTGCTGTTCGACGAGCTCGGCCTGCCGGCGGCGCGCAAGACAAAAACCGGCTATTCGACGGCGAAGAACATATTGGACAACCTTCGCGACGCGCATCCGATCATCGACAGAGTGCTGGAGTATCGGGAACTCGCGAAACTAAAGAGCACCTATATCGACGCGCTGCCCAGCCTTGTGAACCCGCGAACAGGGCGAATCCACACCACACTGAGCCAGACTGTGGCGGCGACCGGGCGTCTCTCGTCGAGGAATCCGAATCTCCAAAATATTCCCGTGCGGGACGAGCGGGGGCGGCAGATACGCAACGCCTTCGTCGCTGGATCGCCCGACGCCATTCTGCTTTCCGCCGACTATTCACAGATCGAGCTGCGCGTCCTCGCCCACATCTCGCGTGACGAATCCATGTTGCGGGCGTTCCAAAACGACGAGGATATTCACGCCGCAACCGCCGCGCAGATGTTCGACGTAACTCCGGACAAAGTCACGAGTTCCATGCGCCGGGTGGCAAAGACCACCAATTTCGGAATCATCTACGGGATAACCGATGTAGGTCTGGCGATGAGGACCGATCTGTCACGCGTGGAGTCCCGCGAGATTATTCAATCGTATTTCGACAAGTACCCGGCCGTTCGCCAGTACATGGATTCAACCATAGCCGCCGCATACCGTGACGGATACGTGTCAACGCTGCTGAACCGCCGCCGCCAGATGCCGGAGCTCAAGTCGCGCGCCTACGTCAAGCGGCAGGCCGGAGAACGAATGGCGATAAATATGCCTATCCAGGGAACCGCGGCTGAGATTATGAAGATTGCAATGATAGAAATGGACCGATGTCTCCGGGAAGACGGCTTCCGCGCGATCATGATTCTTCAGGTCCACGACGAGCTGCTATTCGAGCTTCCGCGCTCCGAATGCGATCGACTGGCGGACGCCACGCGCGATGTCATGAGCAATGCGTTCGATTTGGACGTTCCACTCAAGGTGGACGTCTCCGCCGGACCTAACTGGGGGCAGATGTCGCCAGTGTGAAACCCGCCCGTCTGGCTTGCTCAAGTGAGAATTTGCCGCTCATCGGCGCCGCCTCACGCTGTTGCGGGGGGCTTCCGGGACGGGCCGGACTGATGTTCGGATTCCGGACGTCTGTCTTTCGGTCATGTCGCCTGGGCCGCCGGGTCGAGGTTACGGGATATCATATTTCGCGGAGCCGGCGCTTTGCTGCGGTGAATAAGTCTTTTAACGCCACCCCGAAATGCGCGCGCCGCCGGCTGGTGACGCGGAAGACCGGACATGCGCGACGGGGTGATCGTCCAATCCGCTATTTCGCGTGAGCTAAAAGAGAGGAACTGCGACATTGCCCCCCAGAAACAGCCGACGCGCCGGAAAATCGCGCGCCGCGCAACCGGACGGCACGACTCAAGCGCCGAGCGAGGCCCGGCAGGCGAGTTCGAAAGCGCGCGTACCGGCAAAGCTGCCGGATCATCCGCAACATCACAGGATGATCGCCAGAAACCTGAATGGACTGCTCGAGAATATGGCGGAGTTGCGCACCGATTTGCTGGCTGAACGCAAGGACCACAGGAGCGATTTCAAGACGCTCGATAGAAAGCTGTTCAAACTCCAAAACGATCTCGAAAAGCTCGCCGCCAACCATGCCGGCTTTATGGAAGAGATGACCTCCGTGGCGTTCGACGCAAGCCTCGATGTCAGGGGCGCCCTCAATTCGATTGAAGCCATCTGGGATGCGATGGCCGAGATCGCGCCAGGGAAGCAGGCGGCTGTCGCGTCAAGGAGGCGCGAGGCGCGGGAGCGAGAGAAAAGTCGAGTTGCTGCCATAGATGACAAATTGAGGGCGCTTGCCAGCTCCGCAACAGAAAACAGGGATGAACCTCAATCATGAGACGACTTAGACCGGTGCCAGAGCGTTACGAAGACGAGAAAACTGACCATGAGGACGGAGGCGATAGCGCAGGGTTCGCCGCGCTCGTCAAGGACTTGAAGGCGACGCTGCAACGGCCGGCAAAGAACGATGACGCGCTTCTTTCGACCCTGAAGAAAATCAACAGGTCCCTCGAACACTCCGCCAACGGCGCGGCGAACGATGCGGGACCTGACGCAGGCCCGCAGCTTAGGCTCGGAGTCTTCGCCGATACCGCAAATCTGACCGACCGGGTCAACGAGAACCCGACCGTGATCGACTACGAGAAGCTGCTCGAGCGCATCATCGGCGGCAGGCGAATCGTTCACGCGCGGGCGTATTGCCCGATCTACGCGGAATACGGCGGCCGCCTCGAAGACCAGCGCACAGTTTCACCTGTTTGGGGAAAGGGCTACGACATCGTAACCAAGCCGGTAAAGCTCTTCGCGGATGGGACCCGCAAAGCGGACCTCGATTTGGTGCTGGCGGTCGACGTCATACGGCGCATTGACTCGATGGACGTTATGGCGCTCTTATCCGGCGACGGGGATTTCGTTCCGGTGGTTGATTTGGTCCGCGAGAAGGGAGTGCGCGTCGAGGTGTACGCATTCACCGAATCCATGGCCGAAGAGTTGCGCCTTCACACCGACGCCTTTTACGACCTCCACGCAATGAACGAAGTTCATGCCGCGGCCTCGAGCAGGTCCGCGGGCTAAGAGAGCCGGTTCCAACCCTCGTGATACGAGGCGTAATCTTCGATCTCGGAGACACGTTGGTCAGTCAGGAGCCGCTGGTTGGAGGAGACTCGAACCTGGACGCGGCCGCCGCAATCCTGCCGCTGGTCAGGGAGTACTCGGTACACTCGCCCAGCGCCGGGGAACTTGCGGAGGCGATCGGACGGAAACTGCAGGATGCGGTCGTCGAGTCGTATGAATCGAGCTATTCCCAGCCAAACACGGAAGCGTTATTTCATGACGCTCTCGACGAACTGCAATGCAGCCTGCCTCCGGAACACGCCCGCCGGGTTCTCGACAGCTATTTTCGGCGCTACTACGAAAGCATGGTTCCCCTCGCGGAAGTCATGGAAACCCTCGCGTTGGCGAGGGGACTGGCCCTCAAGCTGGGCATACTCGCTAACGTTCTGTGGGGGGCGGAACTGCTGCGCGACCGGTTGCGCCGGCTCGGCATAGCGCGTTTGATGAGCTGCGTCGTATTGAGCTCCGAAATCGGGTGGATGAAACCATTTCCCGGCGCATACCGCGAGGTCTTGCAGCGAATGGAGCTTCGCGCGTCGGAGGTCGTGATGGTGGGCGACGATCCGTATGTAGACGTCGTAGGCGCGCAGCGCGCCGGCCTGAAGGCGATCTGGAAGCGGCTCGATACGGATCGGGAGCTGCCCGAAGGAGCCCGCCCGAACCAGATAATCGAGAGCATCCGCCAGTTGCTGCCGGCGGTGGCGGAGATGACGTAATGCGAGTGCTAAAACGGGCCGCGATCCGGCTGCTTCGTTTCCCGGGACCGACCCTCAACACCGCGTCATCGCGAAATATGAGAACGCTTGGCGCGCGGCTTTCGGGTTGCGGACGCGACGGTCGACTTCGCGTGCTGAACGTGGGGGGCGGGGGGCGGGCCCTTCCAGCGAACCACGTTGGCCGCGGCATACGGGACGCCACGATCTACCTGGATATAAGGCGCACGCCGCTTGTGGGAGTGGTTGGAGACGCGCTGGCCCTTCCGTTCGCCGACGGCTCGATGGACGCGGCCCTTTCGCTGGCCGTGCTCGAGCACGTTCAGGATCCCGGGCTGTCGGTGGCGGAAATGCACCGGGTGCTCAAACCCAACGGTCTCGTGTATTGCGAGGTCCCGTTTCTTCAGGCTTACCACGCCGCGCCGCACGACTATACGAGGTTTACGGATTCCGGAATTCGGCGACTGTTTCGACACTTCGATGAAGTCGACCTGGGGGTGTGCACGGGGCCCAGCTCGGCGCTGAGCTGGATTCTTCGCAGATATCTTGCAGGGCTGCTGACCGGCTTCTCGAACAACCGGCGGGCAATGTTTGTCGCCGAGTTCCTGGCGGCGTGGCTTACGTTCCCTATCAAGTACCTCGATTACCTGTTCGCGGAGCGGCCTGGCGCGCCTGAGATTGCGTCGGCGTTTTATTTTCTGGGCAAGAAAAAATGAGCCGGTCGGTCAAGCGGCTCTCCGGCCCTTGCTAGAATGTTCTTCTCCTGTAGAGCCTGATGGTGACGCCATGATCCCGACAGCGGCCTTTGAAGCGGCTGGCAATTCGTCCCCAGCCGCCGCCCCTCCGGAAGATTGATGAAACGCTCGATAATACGATCGCTGGCCTGGCTCGCTGTTGGGTTTCTTGCGGTCGTTGCGTGCACTTCCGAATCCGGCAGCGGCTTCCGGATGGTGGCGCGGCCGGACCTACCGAAGACCGAGACTGTTGTCGGCGGTGGATTCGGGCCCGCGGTGACGCCTGCGGCGACGATACCCTCCATTGAGACGCCTTCGGAAACGCAGGCGCTGATCGATCAGGGATATCTGCGACTCCGGCTCGGCGATTTCGACGGAGCCGTCGAGGCCTTTACGTCCCACATCGAAGAATACGGTGACGAGGTCTCGGCATATCTCGGAAGAGGGCGGGCATGGGTCGGTGCGGGAGAGTTCGACAAGGCCATCGCCGATTTCTCTTTGGCAATAGACATCGATGCCGACTTCCCCGACGGGTATGAAGAGCGAGCCGGTGCGCTGATCGCCGCCGGCCGTCTGGAAGAGGCGCTGGAGGATTTGGGACAGCTTGCCCGGCTGCGGCCTGGCGATCCGGTCGCGTACCGACAGCGAGCGCTTATTTATCTCAGACTCGATAGACCCGAGCTCGTCGAGCGTGAGATCGAACGGGCAGGGGCGTTTTTTGGCAAGTCAGCGGTGGATCACTACATCCTGGGACTGGCGCAGTTCGGACTAGAGGATTATCAGTCAGCGCTTGCAAGTCAAAGCAGGGCGCTCGATATAAGTCGGGAGCAGGATCTGGGAGACAGCTTCGACACGAGGGTCCTGACATCGCGTGGCGAAATAAATCTTCGACTTGAAGAATACGATCGGGCTTACGAAGACTTGTCGAAGGCGCTTCAGCTTGGCGGCCCGGATGTGCTCGTCTACGAGTTGCGCGCCCAGGTCTCTTATTCGCGGGAGCGCTATGGGGAGGCTGCCGCTGATTACGCGCTCGCCATACAAGTCGACCCGAATAACGCGCTCCTTTATAACAATCTGGCCGATTCCAGGATGCTGGCCGGTAATCTCGAATTGGCCCTCCAGAACGTCGAAACGGCGTTGCGGTTGGATCCAAGTCTGGGAATAGCTCACTACACCAAGGGCGAGATCCTTGAGAAACTGGGGCGGCTTGACGACGCCGGCGAGAGCTTCGACCGCGCGGAGGAATTAGGGTTTACCATCGATTCAGTCGAATCGCCCCAATAGTCCTCGGGAGCCGGGCTAAGCGACCGTTACTTCGCGGCCAAGGCGTACCGATTCTTGTATCGCTTCCGTAAAGCGAATCACGGCGAGACCGGTCTCGCCGGGTGACTTTACGTCATCGTGGCCGAGAATCGCGTCTATGAAGTTCGCGTCGGGGGTCGAGCCGTCGGGTAGTTCGCCAACTTCGACCGGCCCGTCGCTGTAGCTTTGGTGAGATATATCGACTTCCGAGCGACCGGCGACTCGCCCGGCTTCTAACCGAATGGAACCCTTGGAGCCGAAGATATTTACGGCTTCGTGGATCGATGAAGCCGCATGTCCTATTACGGCAACGCTGCCGATGCAACCCCCGGCAAACTGCACGGAGACCGCGCTGTTGATTTCCACCGGCGCGCTGAGATTCGACGAATAGGCCGCGACCCGGTCCACCTCCAACCCGGTCGCAAACAAGAGAAAATCGAGCAGATGGCTGCCCGTGTCCAGAAGCATTCCACCGCCTGAAATCTTCGGATTCTGGCGCCACTTGGCGCGGGAGAGTTGCATCCAGCCCTGGCTTAGCACGGCTGATACGAATTCGAGCTTGCCCAAAACGCCCGAGCTAACCACCTGTTGAACATACCGAAAATTGGGTTCGTATCGTCGCTGATAGGAGACCAGCAGCACCTTCCCCGCCTCGTCGCGCTTGGCCAGCGCCTGCTCGGCCTCTTCGGTCGAGATTACGAGGGGCTTTTCGACCAGAACGTGGCAGCCCGCCTCGAAAGAATCAATTATGTGCGTCGCGTGTAACGCGTGAGGCGTTGCGATCTCGACCGCGTCGGGATTGGCATCCGCAAGGAGAGACCGATGATCTGTGTATTCGGGAGTGCCCTTCAGGTCCGGAAATCTCTCCTTCATCCGCGCGATCGACTCGGGGCTCGGGTCCGCGAGTCCCACAATTTCGACATCCGGAAAAGACAGGAGATTGCCAATGTGGCCTGCCGACATGAAGTTGCCGCAGCCGATTATTCCCATTCTTATCGATGCGATGACGCCACCCTCCCGTTAGATTCTCCTCTTGGCTACCAGCCAATCGATAGGATAGCCCCACCGCCCCCAGCCACCGACCTGGCAGTCGGCGCATCGCCCTCGGGTTTTGCAAGAGGGCTAATGCTTCGGGGCTGTAACGCCAATCCCGCGACCGGCGGCGTGCTTTCGATAGCCGCGGAAAGCGCTAGTTGCCGTCCGGCGAGTCCGGGCTTTCCCCGTCGTCTTCGGTAACAGGCTCCTCGTCTCCGGCGTCATCCGGCGTTGCATCGGGGGCGGCGGACGCCGACTGAATAATTATGCTTGTTGCAACCAGCGCGCCGTCTTCCCGAGGCGATGCGGTAATGCTGGCCGCGGCCCCGACTTCGATGACGCCTTCGACAACTGTTGCGTCTTCGCCCTCCACGACCACTATCACGGTCTGACCGTCGATCTCGACCGACTGCTCGTTCACCGCGGTGAGAACGCCTTCGAGTGTGACAGGAGTTGCGTCGGTTAGCGGCGTGTCCGATGGCGTGACGGTGGGGGTGGGTGTTTCGGACGTGTCCGGGTCCGGAGTTGCCTCGGGGTCTACAGTATCGGAGCCTGTTTCCGGGGCGTGGATCACCAAAGAGACCGCCACGAGTACGTTCCCGGGACGTACATAGCCCGTAACCTCCACCGCCGCCCCGACCTCGAGCGACTCTTGACTCACAGCGCCGGTTTCGAGCAGCTTGCCGATGTCGATCGTGCGGCCGTCCACTTCAATCGAGGAATCGGTTACCGAAGTGATGGACCCGGCTATTTCAAATTCGGGCTTTGGGGTAGCCGCCGGATCGGGGTCCGGAGTGACTGTCGGAGACGGCTCTGGTGTTGCGGTCTCGGTCGGCGTCGGCGATGGCGTCTCGGTCTCCTGGTCGGCGAGCGTTTGAAGTTCCACCAGGACGATCACTCCGTCGGCGGTCGGAATGCCGCGAATCCGGACATTGACTCCCACGGCGGGCTTGCCTCTCACGATGGGCTCTGGCACTACTTCCGCGTCCAACACCACCTTGCGCCCGTCCACGACTAGCGCTGACCGTCCTATTGCCGTAATTACGCCTTCGAATTCAACGATCTCCGCCGGAGGCGCCGGGGTAGGCGTGGGCGCCGGACTTGCTTTGACCTCCGGATCGGGTGTTTCAGTCGGTTGAGGAGTGGGTTGTTCCGCCGCGTCGGTGGAGGCGGTTTGATCGGCAGGCTCGTCCCCCTCGTCACTCGGAAGCTCCCCGCCACCGTCGTTCGCGGCCGCGCCCAGCAGCGCCACCGTCGGCTGCAAGGCTGGCGCGGTGGTGGCCGCCGGAGTCGCCGTCGCGGGAGGCGGCGACGGAGTCTCCTCCGGTACCGGTGATCGCTCCTCTTCCAAACGAACCGCCGGAGGAGCGGTGGGAAGCCTGGAGAGATTGGTCTCGGCGTTCTTTAGCGTGGCGGTCACGATTTCCCGAAGCTCCGGCGGTCCTGTGGGCGCCATCAATTCCAGCCTCCGCCTATGCCCCTCGAGCCGGATGTGGAAGTTGGAACGCGACTCGGTAAACCGCCGCCGCACGTCGGCGGTGCCGGCCTCCGAAAGGGACTGAAGTTTTTCCAGTCCGTAGTGCAGCATTTGTCTGTAGTCGGCCGAAATGCGGTCGATTCCCTCGCCATCCTCCGACAGCGCCAGCTGCTCCATCTCTTGCAGCCGCCGGCCGGCGACATCGATGTACACGTCGGCCTTGCGGTCCTCGGGAGCCAGCTCGATTCGGACCCGGTCGAGAGCCAGCTTGTATCCGTACAGGGGGCTGGTGGGGCTGCTTACCGAAGCCGCGAGCGTCGCGCCGCTGCCCAGCAGCAATGCGATGAGAACGGCCGCCGTCGCCGTGGCGAGCCGGGACGCGGCAAGCAGCCGTCCAATCCCGCCTGCAAGCCCGCGCCAGTTCGAATGGGGCCGTCTGGATTCCACGAGCTGGTCAAGCTCACCGAGAACCAGGCGTTCGCCGAACGACAGCGCCGCCTTCGAGGGTGGCGGCGGCGCAAGGCCGGTCAGAGAATCGCTGAGTCGCAGATAGTTGCGAACGATGCCAGCGTGCTCCGGATATCGAGCGAGGCAGTCTTCAAGCGTCCATTCGCCGCTGAGATAGCGGTCGACACAGATGCTTATGACTCTCTCGACTGTCCGGTCTTTCACTAGTCGGACTCCCTCGCGAGAATCGCCCTGAGAGTCGTCATTGCCCGGAACTGCAATGCGCGGACGGCGGTTTCCTTCTTGCCCAAAATGGAGGCTATTTCCGCATGATTCATATTTTGTGAGAATCTGAGCGCCACAACCTCCATCTGGTCGGGCGTAAGGTGCTTGAGGGCATTCGCAAGCTCCTCCGACTGAGCCAACTGACCGGCATAGTCGCCGGATGTGACGTGATCTCTCAGATGCACGTCGGGATCAAGACTCACGGCGCTTCGCGAACGCCGCCAGTGGTCCGACACGGCATTGCGGGCGATTCTGAATAGCCATCCCGTGAATTCAGGGATCGAGCGGTGTTGGTATTTTCCGATTGCCTTTAACGCTTGCATGAAAACCTGATTCGTAAGGTCCTCGGCCAGCTCCCGATTCCGCGTTCGGTATTCGATAAATCGGTGAATGCGGGGTGCGAATTCGCGGTATAGCAGGCCAAAGGCGTCTCTATCCAAACCGGTTGCTCGCCGAATCGTCTCGTCGAGGTCATGATCTGATTTGATTGTGGGTTGCGGTGTTCCCATCCCTCGGTGGTCCCCGTCGTCTATAACGCCAGCCCGCGATTCGCGTTACGCGGCCAGCACGCCTTCAGGCGCATGGCGCTTCCGCCTGAATAACGTGGAGCGAGTCCCGGCGGAGAGACACCGTCCATTCCCTCTGTTCTCTAACGCGCATTACGCCATAAACGCGCGCGGGTAAATCGATTTGAAGAATCGTAGGATCGGACCGTTCGCCGGAACCGTCAACCAGAAACTGGAGCGTATGTAACGAACCGCGAGCCTTACGGTCCACGATCATGCCGGAAATGTTGTTCTCGCGACTGTTCCTGGAAGGCCGTCTGTCCTTGCGTATCAGCAAGACCGATTCCGGGCGGATGCAGACCTGCACGCGGTCGCCTTTTGAAAACGAATATGGGTTGGTTGAGATTGTGAAGTCTCTGGTGCGTATTATCAGCCCGTTTTCCGAGCTCTCCTGGACGACGCCGTCCAGAACGTTTGCGGTGCCGGTCAGGAGAGCCACGCGCCTGGATTTCGGCGATCGGTAGATCGTCTGATTCGAATCGGTCTGAAGAATCGTGCCGCCATCGAACACGGCGATCCTCTCGCCCAGGCTAAATGCTTCGGACAGCTCATGAGTCACGAACAGGATCGTCAGGTCCAGCTCCTCTCGCAGCTTGAACAGCTCCCTGCCCAACGTCTCGCGCGTGGCGGCGTCGAGCGCGGCGAATGGTTCGTCGAGCAGGAGTGTCCGCGGTTTTGGAGCTAGCGCGCGCGCGAGGGCGACTCTCTGTTTTTGCCCGCCTGAAAGGGTTGAAGGATACCGATCGCCGAACTGCGCGAGGTCGAGAAGGTCGAGCAGTTCCCGCACTCGCGCGTCGCGGTCTGCGCGGCTTGCCCGGCGCAGTCCGTACCCAACGTTCTGGGCGGTGTTCAGGTGCGGAAAGAGCGCTCCTTCCTGAATAAGGTAGCCGATGCCCCGTCGGTGAGCGGGAACGTCAATGTTATTCGCGGAGTCGAAGACCGTATCGCCGTCAATCGCTATGCGGCCGCGGTCCGGCTTCCGAAGACCCGCTATCGCCTCCAGCGTCAGAGTCTTTCCAGATCCCGAATAGCCGAACAGCGAGATTAGCTCCCGTCCCGCCTCGAGGTTGACGTTTAGCCTGAAATCGCCGACTTGAAGCTCAATATCGAGCTTTAGCATCGACCGCTCCTCCCCGAGATCCCACTAGGTGAAATGCGACGAGAACGCCGAACGATACGGCCAGCAGCAGCAACGAGACTGCGAGCGCCGCATCGAGGTCCTCCTCCATCGAGGTCAGTATCGCGAGCGGCAACGTGCGAGTTCTGCCCGCAAGATTCCCCGCGAACATTATCGTCGCACCGAATTCGCCCAGCGCCCGCGCCCATGCCATAGCCATGCCCGCCAGCAGCGAAGGCGCCGAAAGGGGTAGGGTTATTCGAAGGAACGTGCCGAACGGCGATACGCCGAGCGTTTTGGATGCGTTTTCGAGATGCCTGCTCACGGACGTAAACCCGGCGCGGGCGGACCTGACGAAGAAAGGCGTGGCGACGAACGTCTGCGCCGTCACCACCGCCGCGGTATTGAAGCCGATACGAACCCCCATTATGTCCAGGAACTGACCGGCGAGTCCGGTCCTGCCGAACGCGACCAGAAGCGCAACTCCGGCCACCACGGGCGGAAGCACCAGCGGCAGATCGACCATCGACTCGACGAACGCCTTGCCTCTGAACTCCCGGCGCGACAGCAGATACGCGAGCGGCGTTCCGAACGATACCGCCAGCAAGACCGTAGCCAGACTGGTTACAAGACTTAGGGCCAGCGCTTCGCGCACGACCGGACTGACGAGCGCCGTTCGAATGGCCTCGCCGCTCGAGCCTCGCAAGATCAGAGCGAGAATCGGAACGACGAGAAACGAGAGAAGGAAGGCCGCGGGAATCCACGGACCGACGGTCTGGAACCGCTCTCCGACGGTCTTCAGGATAGATCGCCCATTCGGTAGATCACGAGCCGTCGACGATCAATCCGCGGTTTCTGAATATCCGTTGCGCGGTATCCGACGTAAGAAACTCCACGAACCGGGCCGGGAGTCCCGAGGCGTCTTCGGAGAGAGCGCCGGCGCCGTACTGGACCTCAACCGCCGCTTCCTCTGGCAATTTAATGGAAGTCATCTCGCTCGCCGAAGCGGTGTAGCTGTCACTTTCATACGCAAAACCCGCGTCGGCTTCACCCAGGCTAAGGCGAACGATAACGCCGCGCGCATTCATCTCCTCCGAGACGATATTAGAGGCAACGCTCGCGACGAACGGGCCGCCGTACTCCGAGCTGTTTCCCAACAACGCCAGCGCTTGGCGGGCCGCTCCGCCTACGGGAACCTGCGGCACGCCGATGACGATTCGCTTGGCGGGCTTCGCCAGGTCCTCGAGAGATCGAATACCGCCGGGGTTGCCCGGGGCCACCAGGACCTGAACACGATTTCTGGCGAACGTCGAGGTCGTTCCTTTTATCAGCCCCGTGTCGACCAGTTCGTCCACCATGCCCGCGTCCGCCGAAACGTAGACGTCGACGGCGGCGTCGAGCTCGATCTGCGTACGCAACTGCTGCGACCCCGCGAAGTGGAACAGTAACTTCGCTTCCGGATAGAGCGACTCGAACTCCACCTGAATCTGCTGGAGCGGCTCGGCCAGGGAAGCCGCTGCGAAGACGATGACTTCGGTGCGGCTTGCCCGTTCTCCGCACGCCGCGGCAATGATGAAGATGGCGCAGCAAAGCAGCCATATATTTATCTTCGACGCGAATCGCAATGGCCGTGCGGTTGAGCGGGGTTCCAGGAGCCGGCCGCACCGCTCTTTGCACGGCGCCGCGATCGAATGGCCGCCGTAACTCGCCTGGTGAGGCGGGGCGCCTTTACGTGGGCGCCTGCACCCGCTCACTATCGGACTTGACGAGACCCACGTCGCTGCGAATGCCGCCGGCCTTGTCCGTTCTTTCCCACGGCAAATCGAGCTCGGGGCGCCCGAAGTGCCCGTAGGCGGCAACCTGTCGATAGATCGGCTTACGAAGGTCGAGATCGTCGATGATGGCGCCCGGACGAAGATCGAAGTGCGCGTTGATCAACTCAACGATCGCGTCGTTTTCAAGCCGGCCGGTGCCGAACGTCTCGACCATGAGCGACAGCGGCTCCGGCACGCCTATGCAGTAAGCGATCTGCAACTCGAGACGGTCCGCCACTCCCGCCTCGACCAGGTTCTTGGCAACGTAGCGCGCGGCGTAGGACCCCGATCTGTCAACTTTCGTCGGGTCCTTGCCGGAGAACGCCCCGCCGCCGTGCCGCGCCATCCCGCCGTAGGTGTCGACGATTATCTTCCTGCCGGTCAGACCGGCGTCGCCCATCGGGCCTCCGATGACAAAGCGCCCGGTGCCGTTGATCAGAATCTTGGTTTTGTCGTCGATCAATTCACCGGGAATTGCGGGCTCGATTACATGTTTGCGTATGTCGCCGTGCAGCACGTCCCGGCCAACCTTGGCGTCGTGTTGAGCGGCGATGACGACGGTGTCCACTCTTACCGGCTTGCCGAACGCGTACTCGACTGTGACCTGCGACTTGCCGTCGGGACGCAAATAGTCGATATCTCCAACGTTCTCTTTGCGTACGTGGGCCAATTGCTCGCACAACCGGTGGGCCAGCGTTATCGGAAGGGGCATTAGCTCGTCGGTCTCCGTGCACGCGTAGCCGATCATCATCCCCTGATCGCCTGCCCCCAGACCCTCTTTCGTAGACGAATCGACTCCCTGGCTGATGTCGGCCGACTGCTCCTTGACCGACACCATGGTCCCGCAAGTCTCGTAGTCGAATCCGAATTTCGCTCGCGTATATCCGACTTCCCTGATCGTTTGCCGGACGATATCGGCCATGTCGACGTAGGCTTTGGTGGAAATCTCACCCAGAAGGAGTATCAGCCCGGTGTTGGCGGCGGTCTCGCAGGCGACCTTCGCGTCGGGATCCTGACTGATGATCGCGTCCAGAATGGCGTCGGAAATCTGGTCGCAGAGCTTGTCCGGGTGACCCTCGGTTACCGACTCCGACGTAAACAGAAGACTCGGGGAATTCGTGAGCGCTATCGACACTGGCTACCGTCCTTTATCCGGTCCAGACCGGGCGAATCGCTAAGTTCCTTCTTGCCAAGCGCCCAGATAGGCTGCCTGCTCTCCGGTTAGGGAATCGACTTTGATGCCCATCGAGTCTAACTTCAGCCGGGCAATTTCCCGATCGATTTCTTTCGGAACCGGGTAGACCTTCCGTTCGAGCGAGCCGGCGTTCTTCACCATGTACTCGGTGGCGAGCGCCTGGTTTGCGAAGCTCATGTCCATAACGCTCGCTGGATGTCCCTCGGCGCTGGCGAGGTTTATCAGGCGCCCCTGACCGAGCAGGTAGATCTTGCGGCCGTCGGACATCAGGAACTCTTCGAGCATCGGCCGGATCTCACGGCGCGACGTGCTCAGCCCTTCCAACGCCTCGATGTTTATTTCCACGTCGAAGTGACCGGAGTTGGCGAGAACTGCGCCCGACTTCATTTTCGGGAAATGCGGCTTGTCGATCACGCTCTTATTGCCCGTGACCGTAACGAAAACATCGCCGGTTTCCACGGCCTCGGCGATGGGCATCACGCGAAATCCGTCCATCGACGCTTCGAGCGCGCGCGTGGGGTCGATCTCGGTGACTATGACGTTGGCGCCCATGCCGCGCGCTCGGCTTGCCAGTCCGCGGCCGCACCATCCGTAGCCGCAGACTACGAAGTTCTTGCCCGCCAGCAGGAGGTTGGTGGCCCTCATGATGCCGTCCAGGGTCGATTGTCCGGTCCCGTATCTGTTGTCGAAGAAGTGCTTGGTATCGGCTTCGTTTACGGCCATGATCGGATATTGAAGAACGCCGGCCTCCTGCATGGCGCGCAGCCGGATTACCCCGGTCGTGGTCTCTTCGGTCCCACCTATGATTTCGGCGACGAGATTCTCACGCGACGAGTGGATGATGCTCACAAGATCGGCCCCGTCGTCCATCGTTATCTGGGGCCTTGTGTCGAGAACAGCGCCGATGTGTGCGTAATACGTATCGTTGTCCTCGCCGTTCCGGGCGAACACGGGAATGCCGTGGTCCACGACCAGCGAGGCGGCCACTTCGTCTTGCGTGCTGAGCGGATTGGACGCGCAAATCGCGACTTCGGCGCCGCCCGCCGCAAGCGTACGCGCGAGATTCGCCGTCTCGGTGGTGACGTGCAGACAGGCGCCGACTTTCACGCCGTCCAGCGGGCGCTCGGCTTCAAACCTGCGCCGTATGGTGGCCAGTACGGGCATGGACGCGTCGGCCCAGTCGATCATGTTGGCGCCCCGGACGGCGAAACTAAGGTCGTTTACGTCGTGCGCCACACCGTTGGATTTACTCATGCGTTGGCTCCTTCGGCCGGATGCGGGTTACTTCTTTCAATATCCACCTGAGAAAACCTCAAGAAATCCTGATAACGCTTGTCGATCTCGCCGGGGTTCGCCGCCGCAAGCCCTTCGGCCCCAAAGCTCTGGACCGCCAGCGACGCCAGTACGCTCCCGTGAACCACGGCTCGTCTGAGGGACTGTTCACTCACTTTATCCTCTCGGGCCAGATATCCGACCAGCCCTCCCGCCAGCGAGTCGCCCGCGCCGGTAGGATCTCTCACGTTCAAAAGCGGATATCCAGCCACGAAAAACCATCCCTCGCGGGTCTTCATTGCCGCCCCGTACGCGCCGCGTTTGACTACGACGGCGCGCAATCCGCCTTCCATCATGTGCTCTACAGCCTGCGGAATGCTGTAGCACCCGCTATATAAACGTACTTCTTCTTCATTTATTACGGCCACGTCAGATCTTGCGAAGACTTCCCGCACCTGCTGGGGCGCGCTTTCAAGCCAGAAGTTCATCGTGTCGACGACAACCAGCTCCGGGTCTTCGAGCTGATCCAGCACTTTCAGTTGGGCGGCGGGATCCACGTTTCCGAGCAGAACGTAGCGGCTGTCGCGATAGTTCCTCGGGAGTCCGGGATCGAACAGCGATATGACGTTGAGCTCAGTGAAGGTCGTGTCGCGGTCGTCATAGTTAGCATGGTAGCGGCCGCCCCACCGAAACGTCTTGCCGCCAGCGACCGCGAGTCCGGCGAGATCGATTCCACGGTCGCTTAACAGACAGCGCTGCTCGGCGGTGAAATCCTGTCCGACGATGCTGACCAGGCCGGTCGGCGCGTGAAACGCCGACGCGATCGACGCATAGGTGGCCGAACCGCCCAGCACTCCTTCGACCTTCTCGAACGGCGTTTCGATGTCGTCGATCCCTATGCTGCCGACAACCAGGACTCTCAATGGCAAAACACCGGCTTCGTCGTTCGGCAGCCTACGGTAGGTACTTGCCGATCAGGAGATCGTGCTTTTGGCGAAGCTCCACGGGGACCTTGTCCGGCCGGGTCATGATCGCCGCCTGCAGAGCGGCCTGGCAGCCGCATCCGTCGTCAAATTCGGCAAGTTTTCGTGCGAGGCCGCGGACCGCCGACTTGGCCATTTCGACGTTCTTGCCGAGATTTTGTATCACCATTTCCACGCTTACCGGTTCGCCCTTCCAAACGTCGTAGTCGGTGGACATCGCCAGCGTCGCATAGTGCAGTTCGGCTTCGCGCGCCATCTTTGCTTCGGGTATCGCCGTCATGCCTATCACGTCGACCCCCCAATCCCGGAATATCTTCGATTCCGCCTGGGTGGAAAACTGCGGTCCCTCGATGCAGATGTATGTACCGCCGCGGTGAACCGTAGCGCCGGCCGCTTCGGCGGAGCCGGCCACCAGATCGCTCAGCATCGGGCAAAACGGATCGGCGAATCCGATGTGGACGACCAGCCCCGGCTCGTTGAAGAAGCTCGTATCCCGCTCTCGCGTTCGGTCGAAGAGCTGGTCGGGCACGACGACGTGCAAAGGCTCGATCTCCTCCTTCATGCTTCCCACGGCGCTGATGGAGACCAGCCACTCGACGCCCAGCGACTTGAAACCCCAGATGTTGGCTTTTACGTTCAGGCTGGTCGGAGGAATTGCGTGACCTTCGCCGTGCCTCGGCAGAAACGCTATGGGCAGGCCGTCCAGCTCGCCGGCGACGTAATCGCCGCTCGGACTTCCAAACGGCGTGTCCACGGTCAGCGTGCGGACGTTGGAGAGGCCCTCCATTTCGTAGAATCCGCTGCCGCCGATAACCCCCAGCCGCGCCGCGGCGGCTTGCGCGTCTGACTTCATGCGACTGAAACCGCGGGTGATCTCAACCGCTGGAGCGACTCCCGGTACCGCGGCTCGGCGATCCCGGCCTCGGTTACTATGCCGGCGATCAGCTCCGCCGGGGTTACGTCGAACGCGGGATTTGCGACCGAGGCGTCGCTCGCGGCCCAGAGAAACCCGCGAAACCCCCTCACTTCGTCCGCGCGGCGCTGCTCAATCTCGATTGCGCTTCCCGTGGGCGTGTCGAAGTCGACGGTGGTAAGGGGCGCCGCCACGTAGAACGGGATGCCATGGTGCTTCGCCAGCACCGCCGCCGAGTAGGTACCGATCTTGTTTGCCGTGTCTCCGTTGGCCGCGATCCTGTCGGCGCCGACGATGGCCATATCAATCTTGCCCCTGCTCATGAAATGCCCGGCCATGTTGTCGGTGATAAGCGTGTACGGGACCCCCCAGCTTGCAAGCTCCCAAGCCGTGAGCCTGGCCCCCTGCAACAGCGGCCTGGTTTCATCCACGAACACGTGTATCCGTTTCCCCTGTAGATGGGCCTCATGCAAGACCCCAAGCGCCGAGCCGTAATCGATCGTTGCGAGCGGTCCGGTCTCGCAGTGGTGCAGCACGGAAGCGCCGTCCGGTATCAACGCGGCTCCCAATTCGCACAGAATGCGGTGCCTATCCGCGTTGTCCGATTCGATGGCCCTCGCCCGGATTTCCATCGAAGAGAGGATTCCTTCCACGCCCGCCCCTTCCGACTGACGGGCGGCGTGACGCATCTCTTCGACGCCCCAGAAAAGGTTCACCGCCGTCGGCCGCGTCGTCCGCACCTGTTCGCAAACGGCGTCGATTCCGCTCAGCAGCGAGTCTTCGTCTCTCGCGTCGAGATTCCTGGCTCCCAGCAGCACGGCGTAGGCCGCGGTCACGCCGAGCGATGGAGCGCCCCTGATGCTCAGGGCCTTGATAGCCTCGCAAACCTGATCCAGCTTGCGGCACCGGAGCATTTCCTCCGACTGCGGCAGCTTGGTCTGGTCGAGAATGAGGAGCTCGTCACCTGTCCATTCGAGAACGTTCATCCGTACAGTCCGCCGTCGTGGTAAGGAAGTATCGATGCGGAAGCCCCGCAGTTATCACGGAGCTTTGCGAGTATATTGATCCAGTCAGCCAGTCTACAAACGCCCATTTGACCCAGGCTTGCCGCCACGCCCATTGTTCCCATGCGCGAGTCAGATCGGGGCGGCGGGGGCTGGCACATCAGTCCCACTCCCATGGCTTGGTGATGGTACGCCCTCTTCGGTCCGTGAGCGTGGACGGGAATTGGCACAGGGGCAGCAGTTTTCGGTCCAAGTGGTCGTAATCGGTGGCGGCCTGTGATAAGTCCCACGACACGTTCTTCTTGGTCTTCTTCCTCGGATCGATGACGTAAACCGGGAAGTTGAATTCCCGGCGCACCATCTTGATGACGCCCGCAAAGTCGGAGTCGCCGGAGATAACGAACGCGGCCTGGCAGTCCCGCTTGGCGGCGTCGCGCGTCAGCCAAGCCGCCAGGTTGACGTCTGAGCCCTTCTCCTCAATCTCGACGACCTCAACCTGCGACGGACCACCTGGCCGAGGGTTTAAGACAGACCTCGTCGCTACGTTCGACTGGAAGCGCCCTTTATGGATTTCCAAGGCCGGGACAGTTTCCAGCGCCCGAAAATAGACCTCCTGACGACGCTGTTTAGCTGGACTTTTGACAGGCGCCGTGAAATAGCGGATGCGTCGTGGAGTGAAGTCGGGGAAGAGCAACCTTATGGTTAGCGCCCGGAGGTCGAGCCACTTGTAGCTCGTATCTCTTAGAGCGCGGTAGTAGAGATTCATTCCGTCAATGTATACATTCGCAACTATATGTGAAATTGTTTGCACTGTTTGTTTCTCCTTGCTAATGAAACCCCCTCCACTAAATTGCGAAAGCCGCCCGTATGGCGGCTTAATCACTCAATCTCTACTGAGACGTCATTTCTCCCAGTTCGTTTTGTCTATTGGTTAACTCGTCAACACTTCGTCCCGATTATTAGTCCCAGCAATCTTCCACACCTATCACCATTGTTCATCACTTACTAGACGCGGCAAAGGCCGCCCGCAGGCGGCCCTTATCCTGGCCAGCGAAGTGGCAAGGGTGGCAACGGAGTGCTTGCCAAGCGCTCCACACTGATAATGTAGCGTAGGGGTAGAGCCTTGGCAAGACTCTGCACTGACTCAGCCACCGGTTTCGACTCGCGGTCGGTTGCGAACGCTCCGCTCCTAAGGGGCGCTAGAGGCCCGGAAATCCGCCGAACGGTCCCGCTGCGCCGGGCAGCTTGCCTCCGGCAAGCGCCTTCATCATCTTGCGCACTTCGCGAAACTGATTGAGTAGCTGGTTTACGTCCCGCGGAGAGGTGCCGCTTCCCCGGGCGATCCTCCTCCTCCGGCTGCCGTTTATTGTCTCCGGGTTTGCGCGCTCGTAGGGCGTCATGCTCAGAATGATCGCCGTGACTCGACTCATCTGATCGCCTTCGAGCGCGTCGGCCACATCTCGATTACGGGCGAGCTTTCCCATTCCGGGCACCATATCGAGCACCCGCGAAAGCGGCCCCATCTTCTTTACCTGCTCAAGCTGCTCCAGAAAATCATCGAGGCCGAACGAGGCCTTGCGAATCTTCTTTTCGAGCTTGATGGCCGCCTGCTCGTCGATGACCTCCTGGGCCTGCTCCACAAACGTCACTACGTCTCCCATCCCCAGAATGCGGGAAGCGAGACGGTCGGGATGGAAGACTTCCAGCGGCTCCAGCTTTTCGGTGGAGGTTATGAATTTGATGGGGATTCCCGTAACCGACCGGATCGAGAGAGCCGCGCCTCCCCGGGCGTCGCCGTCGAGCTTGGTGAGCACGAGTCCGGTGAGCGGGACGCGCCGATTGAATTCCGCAGCCACCGCGACGGCTTCCTGTCCCGTCATGGCGTCCGCGACGAACAGGACCTCATGTGGTTTGGTTTGCTTCGCCACACGCTGGATTTCGCTCATCATGTCGTCGTCGATCTGCAACCGGCCGGCGCTGTCGACGATCACGTGCGACAGACCACCCGCTCTCGCCTTGTCGACCGCGTTGCGCGCGATGTGCTCGGCTTTCGACTTGGGGCCTTCCCGATGAGTCGCCACGTCTATCTGATTGCCCAGCGTCACAAGCTGCTCCATCGCCGCCGGTCGTTTGGTGTCGGCTGCCGCGAGCAGGGGTCTTTCGCCCTTCTTCTTAAGTTGAAGCGCAAGTTTGGCCGCGCTGGTGGTTTTGCCCGATCCTTGCAGACCCACGACGAGAACGACGGTGGGACCGCCGGAAGACTTGGTCAGGCCGGCCGATTCCGAGCCGAGCAGACTGGTTAGCTCATCGTGCACGATCTTGACTACGAGCTGCCCCGGAGTAACGCTTTCCAGGACTTTTTCGCCGAGGGCGGCCTCACGAACGGAAGCCGTGAACTCCTTTACGACCTTGAAATTTACGTCGGCTTCGAGAAGCGCTCGTCGGACCTCCCGCAAAGCCTCGTCAACGTCGGGTTCGCGCACGACGCCGCGGCGGGTGATCCGCTTGAGCGCCGCGTCGAGCCTTTCCGATAGCCTGTCGAACAATGGAGTTGCCGTTTGTTTCAATAAGGAGGCGAACGCCCCCGAACTTGCAGTTTCCATTCTATAAGGGGATGTTTGTTAAGGTTTCTAGTCCCGGCGCATTCGTCTAGTGGCCAAGGACATCGCCCTCTCAAGGCGAAGATCGCGGGTTCGAATCCCGCATGCGCCGCCAATTTCCAGCCTAGGTGCACTGTATTCAGAACTCGGAAGCCTTAACGTCGCCCCGGTCCTTTCTCGGTACTTCAAATACCAACAATTTTGTTGCCAACAAATACGTTGGCGTGATAAGCTCCACGCATAATGGAACTAAGGAAAGCGGGCGCCAACTGGGTCGACGACGATCGGTTTTTCGACCGAGAAGCGGAGATCGAAGCGTTGAGAGAGCGCGTCCGAGATGGGACTCATACGCTGCTGACCGCTCAGCGCCGGATGGGCAAGACGAGCCTGGTACGCGAACTGCTGCGCCGTTTAGATGCTGAAAAGGAATTCGCGACCATTTTCGTCGATCTGGAGGCTGCGAGCGACGCTGCTGACGCCGTCGCCGAGATTGCGATTCAAGCTAGACCGCTCCGGAGCGCGTGGAGCCGCATAGCATCCCATTTTGCCAATCGCCTCCGAGACGTCCGAGATCATGTAGCGGAGGTAGGTGTAGCCGACCTGCGGGTGAAACTTCGGGCCGGAATCGACGCAGGGAACTGGCAGCAGAGCGGTGATCAGGTTTTTGCAGCCCTAGCAGCAAACGAGCAACCGATAGTGCTCGCCATCGATGAGTTACCGATCCTCGTCAACCGACTCCTTAAGGGACACGACTACCGCATAACCCCGGAGCGACGGGCAGCTGCGGATCAGTTTCTAAGTTGGCTACGGAGAAACGGGCAAGCTCATCGCGGCAAAGTGTGCTTGATCATCTCCGGGAGCGTCGGTCTCGAGCCCGTTCTCAGACAGGCCGGTCTCAGCGCCCAAGCCAACATCTTCTCGCCTTTGGAATTGCGGCCCTGGAGCCAAGACGTCTCCATCCGTTGCCTGGCTGCTTTGGCCCGGACCTATGGAATAGACATTTCCGAGGATGTGCGGAACGAGATGTGCCGCCGCTTGCGGTGCTGCGTTCCACACCACGTGCAGCAGTTTTTCGACCAACTGCACCAGCATCTCCGCGGGAAGGGTAGAGACACCGCGACGATCTCGGATGTCAACCAAGTATATGAACACGAGCTTCTAAGCGTCCGCGGGCAAATCGACTTGGAGCATTACGAGGTGCGGCTGAGGATGGTTCTCGGAACCGAGGGATACAAGGCTGCGCTCCTGCTTCTCACCGAGGCGGCCGTCAACGATGGTCTGCTGACGCACCAGGCCGTGCAGCTTTATCGGGAAGCAACTCCGTCGTCACCTACTGAGGACGGAGTTCCGATCAAACAAGTGCTGTACTCGCTGGAGCATGACGGGTATCTGGGACGCCAACCTGGCGGTTACCGATTTGTGTCCGGTCTGCTCCAGGATTGGTGGCTTGCCCGACACGGCCAATACTTCACTCCAATCGAAGACCGATAGGTCCAGTAAGAGAGTGCGCTAATGGCAGTCACCGTCAAGAAATACAATCCCGGGTTTCTTTCTGACGACGAAATCGTCGAGTCTTTCTGCGTCCGGACCAGTGAGCTTGAGTCGATCCTTGAGTCACTGCGCGAGAGCACCCGGAGTTCCAACCCACACACGCTGGTTGTCGGGCCGCGCGGCAGCGGCAAGACGCACCTCCTTTTGCGGGTTGCGGCGGAGGTGCGCCGGGACGAGAGCTTGGCTTGGCTCTTCCCAGTCACGTTCGCCGAGGAGAGCTACGAGGTTGGCACCTGCGGTGAGTTCTGGTTAGAGGGCCTTAGCCAACTGGTCGAGCAGGCTCCCGCCGGTGAGCAGGACAGCCTGCGACTTACCTATAACGATCTACGGACCGTTCAAGATGATCGAGTTCTGGCTGAGCGGTGCATCGGGACGCTGCTCGACTTCGCGGACCGCCACAAGAAACGGCTGTTGCTGCTTGTGGAAAACCTCAACATGCTCTTCCGCGACATCAGCGATCCCGATGTGGGTTGGCAGCTACGCAAGACCCTGCAGACCGAACCCCGCATCATCCTGCTCGGCAGCGCAACCAGCCGGTTTGAGGAGATCGACAGCCCCGAGCGCGCCCTTTACGACCTGTTCCGCGTGGTGACGCTCCGCCCGCTCGATACAAACGAGTGTGAGGTCCTTTGGAGAACCGTTTCGGGGAAAACCTCCTCAACACGGGCGGTCAGGCCACTGGAGATCCTCACCGGGGGCAACACCAGGCTACTCACCATAATCGCGCGTTTCGGCTCCGGACAGTCATTCGGTGAGCTGATGCGTAAGCTACTCGACCTGGTCGACGAGCACACGGAGTACTTCAGGAGCCACCTTGAAGCGCTGCCGCCACAGGAGCGGCGCGTTTACCTTGGGCTGGCCCGCCTCTGGAAGCCCTCGACCGCCCGCGAGATCGCCGACTTGGCTCGCCTAGATACAAACAAGTGCAGTGCTTTGCTTGGGCGGCTCGTCCAGCGGGGCGCCGTTGTAGTCGAAGGGGGTACGCCTCGCCGCAGAGAGTACTACCTGACCGAGCGCCTCTACAACATCTATTACTTGCTGCGTAGAGGTGGGGGGGCAGACCGTTTGGTCAAAGCGTTGATCGACTTCATGGTGTGTCTGTATTCACCGACGGAGTTGGGGGAGATCATTGGCCGGATTTATGAGGAAAACAACGCCCCAGATGTGTTACTCCAACACGTTACAGAGCAAGTGGCGGATGTCCTGACCAGTAGAGCTTTGTCGCTGGCTCGTACGGGCCAGACGGAAGAGGCCCTACACATTTTCGACCAAATCATCGAGACGCAGCATGCGACTGGGATCGACTTCCGGGTAGCCGTGGCCCTGGCTGGCAAATCGGCTTTGTTGATCCAAGCCGATCGATGCGAGGAAGCCATTGCCGTCGGCAACGAACTTGTTCGCCGATTCGGAACTCACAAGGAGCCGGAGTTCGAACTATTGACAATCTTTGCGTTATTCGGTAGAGGACTAGCGCTTCTAATGCAGGGTAATGCTGTTGACGCGATTGAGGCATTCGATCAGGCCTTCGCCGCCGGCTGTCTCTCCTGGGCGCCCCCGCTTAACTCATTCATGGCTGAGATGATGTTAATTCGGGGATGGGCATTGATCCAGAGCAATCAGTCAGACAAAGCCGCAGAGGCTTTCGATCACGTCGTGACGCGGTGTGGTGTGGCAAAGGAACCCGAGTTAACCAAGATGGTAGTGCGCGCGCTCATAGGCAAGACGGCCGCCTTGGCTCAGATGGGTCGGACCATTAGCGAGCGTGAGTTCTCCCGTTTGCTCGAATACTTCGCCAAGGATGAGCAGCTCTGGGCAAGTTGCGTCCAGGTATCGATACTCTTCGCGGCGGCAGTTGCACCGGCTCGGGCGCTTGAAATCATTGCAGCATCTCCTGCGGCACCGTTGTTCCTGCCACTGGTGACATCTCTTAAACTCGAACTCGGGCAGGAGACCCAAGTTGCTAAGGAGGTCGAGGAGGTGGCCCTAGATATTCGGCACAGACTCGTGGAATTGCGGGGCAAACTGCAATCAGATAACCCTACCCTGAACATTGGCGTGACGGTGAGCAACCACGTGAATAACTTGATGTTCTTAACGTGAGGCACGCAGGAATGGACTCCCGAATTTAGGCGTTGCGAGCGTCCAATCTCATCTCCGGCTACCCAGACGCCGTTTGTCGTGGGAATGTGAGAACTGGGGGTCGGGGACTAGCCCGCCACGCCAGCTAGTACTCATGTCCGCCTCTCACTGACTGCGGTGATCTAGGAATCTGGCTAGCGCCCGTTCTTCCGAAGAAGCCTAAACTCAGAGTCGTTGGGAAGTCCCCTCGCAGACTGAGACCTTAATGAATATCAAGACCGGGATCGCAGTAACGTCCGTTCTAGGAGCGCTGATTCTGATTCCGGTGCTTGTGATAGTGGTCCTCGGATTCTATGGAGAGTCGATCGGCGGCGATGGGTCGACGGGTTCCCGAGCGGAGCTCAGCATTAGTCCGAATCAGGGGTTTCCCGACTCTCAGGTTCGGATCGAGGGGCGTAAGTGGCCGCCCAAAGTCGAGATCAAGGTCCGGCTGAGCCGTGAGGGATCCGCCGGTTTCGAACGGGTGACAGAGATTCCGCTGGCCAGCGTAGTGTCGTCCAGGAATGGGACCTTCGCCATCGGGCTCGCGCTGCCCGCTTCGTTCGTTTCGCATCACACCAGGCAGTTGTCGATTCGCGCCGAGGCGGTAGGGCGCGACGGCCGTCCGCTCGCGAGCAATCCCGTAGATTTCACCATCGCGCCTTACCAAAACGCGGTGGAGGTGCAAGTCCGCGACGCCGATACCGGATTGTTGCTGGAAGGCGCCAATGTTCGGCTGAAGGACGCCCTTGGTAGAAACGTAGCGGTCCGCGCCAGCGACGGGTCCGGCATGGTCCGCTTCGCCGGACTCATCCCCGGCGGCGCCGTGATCGAAGCATCAAAGGTTGACTACCGGCGGGCGCGATTGGACCTTTCCGCTCCTCGGCGCGGAAAGGTCAAGACCGTGATGTCGTTGACGGCCGACCCCGGCAAGCGGTTGTTGCTGCCGTTTAGTGAAGTGTTCCCCGACGGCCGGGTGCGGGTTACCGCGATCGATCGGGCGTCAGGTCTTCATGCGGATCGGATCGTTATGGACGACTTGACGGCGCGTTCGTCGTTCCCCTCGGAGATCAGTTTCTTTCATCTGTTTCCAATTTCACACGCGGACAAAACGGATGCGGCTGCGTCCGCGCCGCCCAGCGTAAAAACGATGCGGGAGTGGGGGCATCGACTAGCCGCGCGGCTGCCCGCGATCGTGGCGAGGGCACGGCTGCTGGGCATGTCCGCAAACGGCGACGTGGTGGTCGTGGCAGAGGCCTCCGGCGCCGGGTTTGGCCGGAGCATGGCGCGATGGTTTCTGCTTGACGCCCAAACCGGTCAGGAAAAGACACGAGGCGAAATTGCGCAGGGCAGGTTTGTCGGAGGGATGTCTCTCGACCGAAACAGTATCTACGTGGTGGATAACATTGATAATCGTTTGGAGATGGTGCAGGTCGAGCGCGGAGAAGCTACCGCGAGCGTTGACGGAATACCCGCGACGGTCCTGCGTATTTCTCCCGATCCGTCGGGTTCAGCCGTTTATCTTTTGGAAGGCGGGACGGGAAAGGTGTTTCGCGCCGATCTCGCCACGCGCGAGGTGTCGGGTCCTATCGTGAGCGTGCGGGGCGCGACCTGGATCTCAACCGACGCATCCGGGAGTCGCTTGTACGTCGTGGGGAGCCGCTTGAAGACGATGACCGTCGTTAACGATCCCGGCGGCGCGCCGTGGGTGGCGACCGTGCCTCTACCGGCCCGGGTCGGCTGGATTTGGGTCGACCGGGACGGGCCTTACACGTACGCGGGCGGGAGGTCCGGGGCCGACGTGCTGGTGCTGGGTTCGGAATCGCTGCAACTCGTCGAACGCCTCCGGGCGTCGGACCCGAATACGCCAGGCTCCGGCGGCAATCCATGACCGGCAAATCAATAGCTTTCTTGAGCGATGCGGACTGGCCCAACGACTACTTCGACAAATCCCTTCCGATAGACCTACTTTTTGCCATGGAAAAGGCAGCCGCTTTCGGGGGCTTGGAAGGGACTGTGGTGCTGATTCGCGGTCTGAGGCCGGTACCGTTTTAGATGCCTAGTCGAGGAGGAATCCCCGGATGACGCGGCTGTAGCGTTGGTACAGGAAGCCACCGGCCACCAGCAGGGCGCCCAAGCCGATGAAAGCCGCCACTCGATACTCCCGCTCCAAGCTGAAGGCGTCATAGACAAACAGCTTGACAACCGGAATGGCCAGCAGCCCCAGCCCGCTCAAGCGCAGCCAGCGCCAGCGGCGGACGATGCCCAGCACGATCAATCCAGCGGCGTACAAGGCCCAAAGCCCGCTTAGGGACAGGCTCTTTACATTACCGGCCACACTGCCGCCAATTGCAGCTAAGTCGACGGCCATTACAACCTGGATGCTGAGTATCCATAGGGTCAACGCATTAGCCACTGCTAGAAAGGCGTTTACGATACTCGGGTCTTCGGCAGTCCAGTACTTATCCCGCCAGCGCCACCAGGCATCGGCCGACAGATATCCTGCACCAATGATGATGAGGTAGGTAAGGAACCTCTGGTTCGCGATAGGTCGGCCGGAGTCCTCGTAGCGGTCGAGCAGCTTACCGCCCGACAGGTCGAACGCAAGGTCCGGCAGCAACCAGCCCAGCGTGATGCTAAGAGCGGCGAGCCCAAACCAGCGCAACTGGCGGATCCGCAGGATGAAGGACAGCCAGATTAGCACCGTTCCTTCCGCCGCCCAGGCCACGCCAAGCCAAGGGCCGCCGTCCAACTGCACCGGAATGGCGATGGTCAGGAACACTATCGCGATGCCCGCGGCAAAGAGGCTGAGGGCAAGATGTTCCCGGCGCCGCGCCAGGATTGCGCAGCTCAGCAGTGCATAGAACACGGCCAGCAATAGGGTAAACCCACCCATCCAATCCCTGTATTTCTCAAAAAGCTGCAGGTAGCTTATTCCGAAGTACGCAGCGGCGTTTACTACCATCAAGGCGTAATCCAGCGGCCCTGCGGACCGCCGCCAAAAGAGGTGGAACAGGGTGGTGGCTCCAACGAAAATGAGGAAGATGACGGTGATGCCCACTTGCGCCAGCAGCAGGCTCGGGTCCAGTTCCTCTTTCCAAAACCCGAAGAGAATCAGCGAACCAACCAGTCCCAGCAAGGTAAACCAGCGCCAGTTCCGGAAGGCGGCCAACGCCAGCACTCCCAGGTCGAGCACCAGGACATAGGTCAACAACACCCACTGCTCGGCCAAGCTACCGGCCAACAGCAGCGGGGCGACGAACCCGCCCACGATACCCAGCACGGCAACGGCCCGGGACTCGTAGCGCAAAGCCAGACCGGCCGCGGCCGCGGTCACCAGTAATGATGCCCCCAGGGTGTCCAAGGCGGGCAGCAAGTAGTAAAGAGAAAAAGCTGCAAAGATGGAGAGATAGAGAACGGCGATGCCGCCGCCGGTAACCGCCCGGGCCCAAGCGGCGTAGCGGCGGCTCGAATACTCGCCCGCACCCAGCAGGGCCAATCCCGTTACCAGTCCCAGCACGACCCGGCCCGTTTCGTCTATCCAATCGTTGTCGAAGGCAAGCTTGAGGAAGAAGCCAATGCCGAATATCAGGGCCAGGATGCCGATGCGGGCCAGCCAGTTCCCACCCAGCACCCACTCCCAGTCCCGGCTCACCGCCCGATTTTCGGGTAAACCGCCAGTTGCTTGTGCGCTCGACGGTACGGAAACGCCGACACGCGACGGTTCGGGCGTGCTCCCCGATGCAAGTGCGTCTGCGGTTCCGGCCGACGTGGGGATCGCGGGTGATGCCGCCGCTGGAGCAGCCTCGGGACCGGGAGCCGGAAGCACGTCTTCCAAGGCCTTGACGCGTTGAGACAGCCCGGCAACCTCGGACTGCAGATCCAGAACCGTTGCCCGAAGGGCGTCGGGTTCGGAAAGCTCAACGGCCCCTTCCACGGGTGGGGATTGACCCGCAGTTTGAGGATCCGGGGACAAATCGTCCCCGTCAGCACCTGCGGTTTGATCTTGGGCGGCGCCGCAATACCGGCAGAAGTTGACGCCGGAGGGAATCTCCTGGCCGCAGCTGGAACAGTTCATAGACCGTCAGCTCCCAATCAAAGGGCCGTTTAATAGGTACTATCACAAGGTACTAGCATACCAGTGCGGATGCGCGCAGGGTGGCGGCATGTCAGTGCGCGCGGCAGGGAAGGTTTCGGCGAACGCCCGCCAGAACTCGATCAGAAGACCAGCTCCCAGCCGGAGAACCATATCATGGGCGGTCGCTGGTCGGACTAACATAGCTGGTGGTACAGGCCTTGGGGGCAGGTCAGTCAACATCGGGACATGGAATCGGATTGCAGGCTGACGAGCATGTCGTCCGCGTGATGTCGTCAGGCGACAGCGGGGATTACAGGAGTCGAGTAAAGCGGCTGCTGTCCGCCGTGATTGAGGCTGGCGCCGTACGGAATTGGCACCCGTACTCAACCGATCCCGAAGAGCTCAGATACCCGGCGAAGGTTTTTGTTTGGGTTCGCTGGTTTCTTCACGCGGCCAGCTTTATCGAAATGGTATATCGACCGACATTTACCTCGTTCACATACTCTTTTTATATTGGCTTTCTCGCGCTGTTAGCGACGGTAAACGGCGTCGTTCACTATCGAGTAGTCAAAGGTAGTTCCGTGACCCTGCGCTGGATGCTGGCTCTCAGTGTGCTGGACGTTTTGATCATAACTGCCGGCACGGCAATCAGCGGTGGTTTGAACAACAATCTCTTCTATCTGTTGTACTACCCTTCGCTGGCTTGGTTTGCGGTCTTCTTCAGCTCATTCAGACTGAGCTTTGTCTGGGCAACAATAGTGGCTATTGCATATGCCCTTGTATGTCTCGCAGTTGGTACGGGACTCGATTTTGAGGCGCACGAAGAGAAAGAGTTGTTCGGCAGAATTGTCGTTATGTACGCGGTCGTCGCGTCGGTTAACTTGCTAGCCAGGGCGGAGAGAATTCGGAGACAGCGCGCCGTGACGCGGGAGCGGGAGTTACAGGCTGAGCGAGTTGAGCTTTCGCAGAAGATTCATGACACCACCGCGCAGTCCGTGTACATGATTGGGATTGGCATCGACACCGCGCTGGAGCTGGCCGAGGAATCAAGTCGTGAGATGGTAGACAAACTGGAGGCCACGGGAAGTCTTTCGAAGTCGGCGATGTGGGAGCTGCGACATCCGATTGATGCGGGTCTCATATTCGAGGGAAGATCGCTAAGCCGTGTCTTGGAACTGCACGCCGCGTCATTTAACACGATCACGTCGATTCCCGCCGAAGTAGTTCAGACCGGTATAGAGCCGGCGCTTCCGTCGGTGACACGAAGCCGACTCTTTTCGATTGCGCACAATGCGCTGACGAACGCGCTGCGGCACGCGCGTGCGAGCAAGGTGTCAATTGCTCTTGATTTCGAAGATGGGGGCCTGCGCATGTCGGTTTCCGACGATGGGGTCGGCCTGCCCGACGACTATGGCGTGCGTGGGCACGGTTTCAGGTACATGCGTGACAACGCCGAACGATTGAATGGCAGGCTCCACGTCGAATCCGGGTGTCGCGGAGAGGGCACAACCGTTACATGCGAAATCAAGTACCCTCCAACTTGAGGAGGTTGCCGACTTGACCGCAAGCCCACCGACCAGGGTCATGATTGTCGACGATCACTCCATCATGCGGGCCGGCTTGCAGGAGATGCTCGAGCGATCCGAAGACTTCCAGGTCGTGGGCCAGGCCCGGGACGGCAGTGAGGCCGTGGAGACGGCTCAGCGTCTCAAGCCTGACGTCATCATCATGGACGTGATTATGCCGGTAAAGAACGGTGTCGACGCCTGCCGCGAAATCATCGCTGCCGTGCCCGAAACTCGTGTGCTCGTGCTTACAGCTTCGACCGACGACCACACGGTGATTGACGCGATAGCCGCCGGCGCCACGGGCTATCTGCAAAAGTTCACCGGCAAAGACGAGCTGTTCGCGACGATCCGTGACGTAGTTGACGGCGAGTTTCGCGTGCCGGGCGATGTGGTCCGGCGAGCCTTCGTCGGTGCCAGCGACAGTCCCAGCGAGGACGACTCCAGCGAGGTGGCACGGCTAACGGAACGGGAGCAGGAAATCCTCAAGCTGTTTGCCGAGGGCATGTCGTACGCCGAAATAGGGGAGGCCCGGGGGAATCGCCCGTTGACGATCCGCAATGCCATCTACGGCATCCGCGACAAGCTGGGGGCGAAGTCGAGCCAGGAGATGGTTGTCTGGGCTGTGCGAAATGGATTGCTGGACAACGACCAGGCGTAGCCACTGACGACCAGCCACCGCCCGCGTTTGGATGAACCGTCGGAAACGGGAGCCCAAGGGCTCGCGAGAGCGAACGCCGGTCTTCTTATCGAGTTCTGGCGGGCCGCCACCCTGCACGCAACCGCACTGGTATGATTGTATCTATAGATAGATACAATCGTAAATCTCGAATTGGGTGCCGTTGCAGAAGGGCGGGTCAAAGTGCGACAGATACGAACCATCCTCTTTGCCGCTGTCGTCGCAGGAGTGCTCTCCATCATGGCTGTGGCGATAGCGGCCGCCCATGAGGACCACAGCACCGACGATTGGCCGATGACGTGTGTCGATCTGAACGACATCGTCGAAGAGCATCTCGGAAACCTTCACAACGTAGGCATCTATCAAAACACGTTCGGCGATCAGGCTGAGGTCGCCTGTCAGAACGATCACCGTAACGACGTGCGTGGCGTGTTTGCATGGGCGTTCGGTGACTCGTCATCCGCTCCAACGCCGTCGGTCCCGACCGCGTCCTTGCCTCTTGTTGACCCTGCTCTTTATTCCGCGGTTTGGCGGGGCCGGACGGAACAAGTCCGGGCGCTCGTCGCCGGTGGCGTTAACGTTAACGTAAGAACCTCCGACAACGACCCGCTGCTATACGAAGGGATCTGGCGGGGCCACACCGAAATCGTTCAGATTCTCGTTGACGCCGGCGCGGATGTTAACGCGAGAGACTCCGACGGCGATCCGCTGCTCTACGGAGCGGTATGGCGGAACCGTACCGAAATTGCGCGGACCCTGGTCGCCGCCCCCGGCGTGGACCTTAACGCGAGGGACTCCGACGGCGATCCGTTGCTCTACGGAGCGGTATGGCGGGGCCATACCACGATGGTGCGGATTCTCGTCGACGCTGGCGCGGACGTTAACGCAAGACTCTCCGACGGCGATACGCTCCTCCACGAAGCGACCTGGCGCGGCCATAACGAGATTGTGCAGATTCTCCTCGAGGCCCAGTCCGCGCAGACGGATCTCGCGTGGCCGACCGACTGCGTCGAACTCAACGACATCGTCGAGAATCATCTCGGAAACGACAACAACGTGGGCATCTATCAGAGTGTCTTCGGCGACCAGGCCGAGCAGGGTTGTCGTGGCGACCACCGCGAGGACGTGCGCAGCGTATTCGCCTGGGCATTCAGCGACGGTACATAGAGGGCAACCGTTGCGTCACCGTTCGATGTAGATCGGACGGCAGGCGTATCCGGCTTTCTGGCGAGGAGCGCGGGCGTGGCGGTTGTTCACCCGCCTCGTATGGAAGGCAGACAGCCTGCTGACTTTGTATCGTCATGGTCTTTGTGGAGACGAAGACATCAAGCTCGGGCCCAACGATGCCACCACCAACGGGGGCTATCACTACAGTCATCGTAGTGCGGCTGAACAACTAGGCCCCGCCAGTTATGCTGAATCTCGGAGGCTGGGCCCATGTATTGCGAAAACTGCGGGTCGGAAACCGACGATAGGGCCAGGTTCTGCGAGTACTGTGGACGTGCAATCACCAGTCCGCCGCCGAGCGCAGGGAGAGTCGCCCCTGTGCAAAGCCGCGACACCTCGGACGCAATTGAAGGCTCCAGGAAGGCGCAGACCTGGATATGGGTTGCCTGTGGAGCAGGCCTTTTCATATTTGTGTTCTCTGCAGGTCTCATCGTCCTCCTCGTTGGTCCTTCACCGTCCACGAAGGTACCAACGGGCGGTCCGTTGCCTGAGCAACCTGGACGGCCGACTGAGACTGACATGTCCGGGAGGTCGTCCAAAGCGTCCAAGCCGTCAATTCCAACGTCGTCCTTGCCTTTGACCAATCCAGACCTTTACTCAGCCGTGTGGCGGGGCCAGGCTGAGCAGGTTAGGACGCTCGTCAACGGAGGTGCGAATGTTAACGTCAGAGCCTCCGACAACGACCCGCTTTTGCACGAAGCGGTCTGGCGGGGCCACACAGATGTCGTTCGGATCCTAGTCGAGGCCGGCGCGGACGTTAACGCTAGAGACTCCGACGGCGATCCGATCCTCCACGAAGCGATCTGGCGGGGCCACACTGAAATTGTGCGGGTTCTTGTAGACGCCAGCGCAGACGTTAACGCGAGAGATTCCGACGGCGATACACTGCTCCATGAAGCGACTTGGCGACGCCATAACGAAATTGTGCAGATTCTCATCGATGCCGGTGCAGGAGGATAGTTCCCGATTGTCTTCAGGTTCCAAGCAAGCTTCTACTATCGAGAGGCTGCTACGGCCGCGACGCTTGGATGGTGGAAGAAGGCGTGAACCAAGGTTAATACCAGGCAGCCGGTCGAGGCCGCCATCGGGGACTGCAGGTGTTGCTGGAAGATCACGTCATGCGATGGCGCCGTGCCCTCAGGCTGCAAATCTGGACACGCCAGAAGTCGGCAACAATCCATGACCGGCAAGTCGATAGCCTTCTTGAGCGATGCGGACTGGCCTAACGACTGCTTTGACTTCGACCTCCCGTTTGAGGTGGACCGGTCAGCGCTCGTCGTTATCGATATGCAGAACTACTGCATTTCCCCCGAGAGCGACCTCGCCCGGAGCCTGAAGCGCCAAAACCCGACACTATTCGAGCAATACTCGGACCGCGTTTCCGAGGTCATCGAGAACGTCGAAAGGCTGCTGGAGGCTTTTCGGTCGCGGTCCCGTCCGGTGATCTTCACGCGGCACGGCAGCCTGCTGCCCGACGGCAGCGACCTGATACCGCGCCGCCGGAGCCGGGAGTCGGTTTCGCGCGGCGCGTCCAGCGGAGAGTCCGGGCACATGGCCGCCGCCGGCGACGAGGGTCACGCAATCATTTCCCGCCTTAAGTCCGGGCCCAACGAGCTGGTGCTCGACAAGAACACGGGCAGCGCCTTCAACTCGACCGGCATCGACTTTCACTTGCGCAATATGGGCGTCACCACTCTGGTCGTCACGGGGATCGCGACCGACATGTGCGTGATGCTCACCTCGCTGGACGCCGCCGACCGCGGCTGGAACGTGTTCATCGCCTCGGACGCCTGCACGACCATCGACACCGGCAGCCACGCCGCCGCGCTCCTCAACTTCAGCCGGGTGTTCGGAGGGGTGCTGCCGACGCGGGAGATAGTCGTACTTCTCGACGACTCGATGAGCTGATCGCGCCTGCGTCTTTTTCATTGCGTGGCCTGCCGAGTATCGCCGGATTCGGCGCTTGCCCCCATCGCTCAGAGGCTAGAGCGGCGGTTTCCTGAACCGCGCGCCCGGGTTCGAGTCCTGGCGGGGCGCACCGGCTGCGCAAGACCACGGACCGACCGTTCGACGCTAGCTGCGGGACGGCTCCTTCATGGTCTTTTTTAGCTCTCGCGCCAGTTCGCCGAGGTGGGTGTCGTTTTCTCTGACCTGCCGCAGGTGGACCATCCGCTCCGGTCCCGCGGTGCGGACCATCGCCTCGCCATGGATCCGGTCGATCCAGAACCGGGCCTCGCTGCCGAGCACCTCACGCAGCTTGGGCAGCTTGTCTTCAGGATAGCGCTCCGAGAAGTTCATCGTGTACATGCGCCTTCTTCCGGAGCCGCCGAAGGATGAGTGCTTGATGCAATGGTCGAACACCACAAGGTCGCCGGGCGTGGTCTCGAGCGCGCAGGCAGGTACCCTATCGGGGGCAATGCCGAACCCGCCGTTGCGCAGATGACGCTCTAGCGCGTCGGCGAACGGCTCGCCGACGCGATGGCTGCCCGGAATCACACGTAGAGCGCCCGTGTCCTTTGTGGTCGGGTCGAGGTAGAAGGCCATCTTGATGCTGAGCACCGGCCGGCGGCCGTAGCCGTCGGAGTGCCAGCGGGTATCGCCGGCGTACAGGTTGCCGTCGCCGCTGGTGTAGTTGAAGTCCTCGCCGCAAATGCTGGAAGCGATGTCGTGTACCCGGGGGTCGTCGAGGAGCGAGCTCAGGTACTCGCTCCTGTCCGGGAAGGGTAGTATCGCCGACCTGTTGACGCCGTCGTGCTCGCGACCGTGGTGCCCGCCGCCTTGAGCCGCCCAGATAGCCTCGAACTCCTCGATGATCCGGTCGACGCAGTCGGCCAGCAGCCCCGGAAACGCCAGGAATCCGAACGTCCTGAACTGCTCCATCTGGTCTTCAGAGAGCGGTCGCTGGGTCTTCATGACGGCCTCCTGTGAGAGATGCCCATTATCATCCCACTCCACCCGGCGGCGCGCCATGACCGCTAAGCCCTATGGATTCATGGGACGTGGTCGAAATCTTCGCCGTCCGACAGGCCCTCAAAGGCGTTGCGCCGCGCCAGATCTTCCGCGTGATCTCGGGGCGGGTTCTTCGTTCGGCTCCAAGTTCTCCGCAGCGTGAAGCCGACTTTAGCTAGAATTCTGGACTTGCGAAAGGTCGATAGCCTGCCGAGCATCGCCGTATGTGGCGCTTGCCCCCCCCATAGCTCAGAGGATAGAGCAGTGGTTTCCTAAACCATGTGCCCAGGTTC
This sequence comes from Chloroflexota bacterium, assembly GCA_965218195.1. Classification (GTDB taxonomy): domain Bacteria; phylum Chloroflexota; class UBA11872; order UBA11872; family VXNJ01; genus JAPOVO01. The sequence goes on along the minus strand of OZ244593.1, from coordinate 1,137,885 downwards.
GAGTCCTGGTGGGGGGACCAGACTGCACGGAATCAGGAACCGAGTCTTTCTTGCCCGTCATCTTGTCCGAAGGCACGGTGATGGAGCGCGTAGGTGCGGCCTGCGGCGTCCCGGCGAATTCTCGTCGCCGGGTACCGGAAGCCCAGCGGAGCCTCGTTTTGGCCGCTCAGACCCGTTTCGGCCCCGATTGCAGCGAATTGACCGAATTTACACAAGAGAGTACATGCAAGATGGGCTTGAAATACACAGTAACCACATATGCCTTCGTTAAGATGGCAGCCGACTTACCCAATACTTAGGGGAGGACTTCACTCGACGTTCGTGTGGCTGGAGCAACTGCCCGCCTCGCGGGGACTACCCCCCAGGGCGGCAGCGTGTGCTTGATCAACACGCAAGAAAGCTACGCTCCCCGTGAGATTGCCGTCCCCTGCTGGATGCCGAGTCAAGGAGATGAGGAGATGAACTTGTCCAAGACACTTCGTCGCGGGTTGTCAATCACCGTGTTGATGACGGCTGTCCTGTTCCTGGTCGTGGCATGTAACGGGGAGTCTACGCCCACTCCTGCGCCAACCCCTACAGTGAGCGACTTGCTTTCGAGCGCGGGGGGGAAGATGGGCGCCATGTCGACGGCAAAGTTCAGCATGGCCGACGAAACGGAATCGGGAGCCAAGTTCTTTGGAACGACTTTCAAGAGCCTGGAGGCAGAAGTAAAGACTCCCGACAGCTTCAGGATGATGGTGGACGTGGTGGCTCCTGGCTTTGGATTTGTGCAAATCGAAATGCTAGCGGTCGGAGACCAGGCTTTCATGAAGCTCTCCAAAGACGCGCCGTGGGCCCCCTTGCCCCTGGACCAGGTGCCTTTCAATTTCGCGGGGCTGGGGACAACTCTGCGCGATCTGCTTTCGAGGATCGACGACGGGGCAATCGCAGGACGGGAGTCCGTGCTGGACACCCAGGCCTTTCGCGTTGAGGCAACCATTGCGTCCGAGGAGTTGTCGGACCTCATCACGTCCGTGGACTCGGGTCACACAGTGACCTTGACCTTGTGGATTGACGAAGCCGAGCATACTTTGCGGCAGATAAAGATAGAGGGCCGAATCTACAATGACGACGCCCCGGAAACCGTCCGTCTCGTGATCATCGAAGCCATCGACGTTCCTGTTGAAATCCAACTTCCGGACGTAGCATCCAGTCCGTGAACGAGGTTAGGCATCGCCTGGCCTCGCTGGGTTCTTCCCAGTCGGTTGTGCTAGGCATTATTTGCCTGGGGGTATTTTCGACCGCCCTGGATCAGACCGTGGTAGTCGCCGCGTTGCCCAGCGTGATGGTGGACCTGGAAATCCCCCTTACGGACCTGGACAGGGCGTCTTGGATCGTGACCGCGTATCTGGTCGCCTACACCGTGGCCATGCCGTTGGCCGGGCGCCTGTCCGATGTCTACGGCCGCGTCAGGATGTTTCAAGTAGCGCTTGTCTTGTTCGCCATCGGGTCGGCGTTCGTGGCGCTGGCGCCAAACTTCCCCTGGGTAGTGTCCGCCAGGGTGCTCCAGGCCATCGGGGGCGGCGCCACGGTCCCAATAGGTCTGGCCATGGCGGTGGGAGTTGTAGCGCCGGAGAAAAGGGGTATCGCGCTGGGACTCGTGGCCGCCTCGGCCGAAGCCGGGTCGGTTTTGGGCCCTCTCTATGGAGGAGCGATTATCGAGTTGATTGGCTGGCGGTGGATATTCTGGCTGGACGTGCCCCAGAGCTTCATTCTGATAGCGCTTCTGGCCATCTTGCCGAACCGCGCCAATCCCGCGGCCAAGATGGACTACTTCGGGGCGCTGGTGCTGGGAGGGGCGCTGACCGTTCTGACCCTTGGGCTGTCCCAAAGAGGCATCTTTTCGGGAGAGTCCATCTATCCGTATTTCATGGTGGCCGCGGGAGTCGTCCTGGTCGCCGTGCTGGTCCTGGTGGAGAGACGCGCGGTTCAGCCCCTGTTGGCATCGTTCCTGTACACCTCCAGGGCGTTCTTGTCCTCCAACGCTACCCAGTTCCTGGTGGGGGTCGCCTTGATCATGGCTTTGGTATGCGTGCCCCTCATGGCGGCCACCGTCATGGAGAAGAACGCATGGGAGAGCGCTCTCCACCTTGTACGACTTACTGCCGCCATTCCGGTGGGAGCGGTAGTAGGAGGCTACATCCTGCGCTGGACGGGAGTGAGAGAGGTGTGCATAACCGGCCTCGGGTTGATGGGAACAGGCTTGCTGTTGATGAGCGGCTGGGAGACGGATGTTGGGGGACTAAGGCTAACCTTGCCCCTGGTGGCGGCGGGGCTGGGATTTGGGCTGGTCATTCCTCCGATCAACGTCAGCGCTTTGAGCGCGGCGCCGAGTCACTATTGGGGAGCCGCGGCCTCATTGGTCACGGCATCGCGAATGGTGGGGATGGCGTTGGGGCTGGCGGCCTTGTCCGCCTGGGGAATAGAGCGCTTCTACAGCCTGACCGCTGACGTGGATCTGGGATCGAACTTTGAGGATACCGAGGCCACCTTGATAGGAGCCGGCGTCACCGTGTTCCAGAACCTCTTCATGATCTCGGGATTCCTGTCCCTGGTTGCGATCCTGCCCGCGCTGCTAATGAAAGCGGAATATGTCGAAGAAGAAGTGAATGTCTTCATTTGAGGTCGTAATTGTCGGAGGGGGCAGGCCCGCCTCCAGCAGCGCCAGCCATCGCGGCATCGCCGCACCCGGACGGTCGACAATCGAGTCTCAAGATACCGGCCGGAGCACGGAAATCTCTCTGGGTGGCCGTCACCCGGTCCTGTCTGTACTAGGGAGAGCCACGGATTCCAGACTACTATTATTCGGGCAGTCAACGTGCCAGATCGTAAGCAATAGGCGTTGCATGGGAAGATTCAGCAATACCAACGGGGAAGACAGCGAATGAGATCGAAACTGATCGGTGGCATAGCGTTGATCGCACTGGTGGCGCTACTGGCGTGTAACGGCGACGAGGTCGCCGAGGCCCCGGACAGCTCACCGGCGGCCGCGGCCCCGACAGCGACCGCCATGCCCGAGCCAACTGCCACGCCGGAACCGACCGCCACGCCCGAGCCAACGGCCACGCCGGAACCGACTGCGACGCCCGAGCCGACTGCCACACCTGAACCGACCGCCACGCCCGAGCCGACCGCCACGCCCGAACCCACGGCGACCGAGGTAGCGGAACCTACAGCGACCCCAGAGCCAACGGCCACTGCGCAGGCCGCTGCGCAAGACACCGGAGTGGAGCCAATAAAGCCTCTTAGCCTGGATGACCCGCTAGCGATCGTATCTGAGTTCTCGGAGTCCGAACTGACCTGTCTCGCGGGAGTGGCGGACATAGGGCGCCTGATGCAGATCTTCACCGCGCCGGAAACTGCCTCAATCGACGAACAGACCGGGTTCCTTGGCTGTCTGGAGGATAAGAACCTGGTGCGCATTTTCCTCGCCCCGGTCCTGGAGGCGACCGGTCCGCTGAGCGTGGAGTCCTCCGCATGCATCCACATGGCGCTGGGAGCACTTGACCTGCCAGCGTTGATGATCGCGGGCGTCGCGGGCGGCGAGCAAGCGGCCATCATTGGCAGCCTGGCTGCCTCTTTGCTGGCGTCCATGTGTCTCAACGACGCCGAATGGGAGGCCGCCGCCGCCAGCCTGGGCTTGGATCCGGAAGCAAGACAAAACCTGCTGTGTGTTCTGGATGCGATGGGTGGGCCGGAAGGCTTCGCCCAGACCTTGAGCGCGGGCGACGCAGCCTCACTCGGCGCCCTGGTCGGGATGGCGGCAGGGTGCGGAGTGAAGATTCAGGGCGCCCCCGGAGGCTAGACAGAGACGGAGCTTGGGACGGTGACGGCTTAGTCCGGAATCACCGGCCGCTCTTCTATGGCGACGGATTGACTATGTTCGCCACGCGCTGATCGAAGACTTCCTTGAGCTTGGGAAGGAGGTCGAGCATCCATGCCCTGATCTCCTCCAGCTTCTCCGGAGGACCGCCTATGGACCCATTTCTCCTGATGTTTATGCTGGAGAAAGTGAACTTATCCCACCTGCGCCAGTCCGTGGACGTTACGGACGCGGACCTTAACCGGCGGTCGTCAGACGGGTTTGGGAAGTTCCTGTCGGGGTGCTTCGCCTAGTCGTCTGCGGCGCGAGTTGTAATGTGGCGAAACATGTAATATTATTATGCTGATGAACACATTCAACCGTGAATCGCCCGATTCGATAGTTGCTTTTTTGGATGGTCCTCTGCGCGCAGTTCATGCAGCCTTAGATCATGGAGTGTCTGAAGCTGAGAATCTACCGCCCAACCTCCGACGCTTTCGTCATCACTACGCATCGACGATCCGGACCGTGGCACGTGACTTCCTTGAAAACTGCGAACGAGACGGCTGGGAGCTAAGTAGCTCATCAGCAAATTCTTCAATTGAGTTCACGAAAGGCAGTATCGTTTGTCGCGTACATAAGTCGCAGAGCGGCCAACCGCCGCATCCGGGACATAGCGGCGCGCGCAGAGCATTTTATGACCAAGTACGCCAGCTAACCCTAGCGTTTGATACTGACGTAGTCCAGACCGTTAAACTCGTTCTGCATTATCGAGTGACACCTCATCAGGAACTAATACTAGAGCTTTTCAGACCGCTCCGACCATGGAATTACGGCGATACGGAGCATATCGAGTGGAGGCGCCGAATTGTGATTGGAGCGGAGTCCGATGATTCTCTCCGATTCGAGCCAACAGACGATGATATTGAAGTCGAGGGAGAGGATCTTGATGAGTTACGAAGATCAGGATGATTGGTGAACGCATTCGATTGGCGCGTGAGGTGAACAAACTCACCCAGAAACGGCTTGCTGAATTGAGCGGCGTTCCAATTGGAACGATCGGACCAATCGAAAACGGGAGAGCCCTTAACCTGCGGGCTGATGACATCAAGCGGATCGCGACGGCTACAGGCTTCCCATTTTCGTTTTTTGGTCGTGGCCCTCTTCCTGATATTCGGGATGGATTTTTCCGAAAACTGGCAAGTGGCAAGGCAAAGGACGAGAAGCAGGTACGTGCCCAAGCACGGCTCATAATCGAACTCCTTCAATTGTCCGAGAACAGGCTGCGGCTTCCACCGGTTCAAATCGAACCGATCCGACGTTGCCCTACAGTTGAGGAAATTGAAGACATCGCCCAGGACGTTCGAGCGCAACTTGGTGTCGGTCAATGCGATCCGATCCCGAATTTCACGAGAGCTGTAGAGCGTGCGGGGGTAGTCGTAACCCGACTTCCGTTCGAATTTCCCAAACATCCGTCCTACTCTGTGTGGACAGACATGGAGCTTGGGGGGCGACCGCTTATAGTGAACGGGAATGGACAACCTGGCGACCGCGAGCGAGCCAACATTGGTCATGAATTAGGGCACGTAGTTCTTCATACTCTGCGCCGTAAACTCAACAGTAAGATCGCAGAAAGGGAGGCGTGGCGATTCGCTGGAGCCATCCTGTTGCCCCGTGAGGCTGCTCAGGAAACTCTGAGGCCGCCAATTACCCTCCGAATCTTGATGGCGGCTAAAGCTAAATTTGGCACGTCAATTGCTTTCAACGCACAGCGCGCTTTAGACCTTGGATTGATCCGGCAGGAGCGTTTTGTTTCGATAAGAAAACAGCTTCATGCTCGAAGATGGTGGAAGAGGGAGCCTGTTGAGGTGGTCCGCGAGAACCCACTGCTATTGCCCAAGATCATCGATTACCTCGCAGGGACCGGCTCTCTTAAGGAGCGAGCGAATCGGCTCCATATGAACTACTTTCTCTTTGCTGCACTAGCGGCCTAAGTGGGTTGCGTCTAGAAAGCGCGTAAGATCGTAGCTAGGCTACCTGTGCGGGGCCAGTCCTCCTACGACTTCGGCTCCGCCTTTTTCATTTTCGTTACTATGTTGCGGTCGTGCTAGACGACGGATAGGAAGGCGCAACCAATGCCAGCTCCGAACTGGCGCAACCGGACATTATTCCACGGCGATAACCTCGACTTCCTGCGGGGCATGAACTCCGAGACGGTCGACCTGATAGCCACCGATCCGCCGTTCAACAAGGGCCGCGACTTCCACGCGACGCCGGATAGTCTGGCAAGCGGGGCGAAGTTTCAAGATCGCTGGTCGTGGAAAGACGACGTAGAGGGCGAGTGGATCGACCAGATACAGGACGACTGGCCCGCCGTTTGGGAAGTCATAGACGCGGCGCGGGCGGCCTGGGGCGACGACATGGCGGCGTTCCTGTGCTTCATGGGCGTGCGGCTTATCGAAATGCGGCGCGTACTCAAAGACACCGGTAGCCTGTACCTGCACTGCGATCCGACCGCTAGTCACTCTACCTGAAGGCGCTACTGGATGCGGTGTTCGGGCGGCGGAATTTCATCAACGAAATCGTATGGCACTACCGGAAATGGGCGGCTGGCAAATACACGTTCCAGCGCAACCATGACATCATCTTGTTCTACGCGCGCTCACCGACGCGGGCACGAACTTTCAATCAGTTATATATGCCGCGGGCGGCCTCGACAATCCGACGGTTTGGAAACGACAAAATCGTCTCTGGCCATGATGCACACGGGCAGCGCGTCCCTTCCACGGTGTCGGGGCTGTCGGACGGGGTGCGACAAGATGATGTTTGGGACTTCAACCGAGTCGCGCCCATCAAGCAGATGTATCCGACTGAGAAACCCCTCCCCCTCTACGAACGCATTATCGAGGCCAGTTCGGACCCCGGCGATATCGTGTTGGACCCGTTCTGCGGGTGCGCGACCACGCCTGTCGCCGCCGAACGTCATCAGCGTCAATGGGTTGGCATCGATATTTGGGACGGTGCCCATGCGCTGGTGGTAAAGCGGGTAAAAGACGCACGGTAACTGCTCACCGATATACCACCGGATGTCCATTACTCCACCGAGCCGCCCGTCCGCACAGACGACGGCCGTGAAGCTGTGCCATTCCTGCAAGTCACCGAACGCTACGCCGAACCCAACGGCCCGCGCATGAGCCGCGCCGAGATGTACGACCACCTGTTGCGGCAATACGGTCAAAAGTGCCAAGGCTGCGACCGCGTGTTCGACGATCCCCGTTACCTCGAACTGGACCACAATACGCCGCGCTCCGACGGCGGCTTGAACCACATCACGAACCGCATCCTGCTATGCGGCCCGTGCAACCGCCTCAAGAGCAACCAGTACACGCTTTCGGGATTGCGGCGGCAGAATCGGCGGTTGGGTTATATGGCGCGGTGAGATTGAAGAGGCGATAGAGGAGGGACGAAATGTCGAGACTCAGTGATCGAATTAGAAGATTCGCCCTAGAAGAGAGGGTGCATCCTGCACGCATGAGAAGCCAGACGAAGGTGGCAATCTGCGTAGGCTGTATTTACAGATTACTCAATCAGCAAGGCCTCAATCTGACAGGCCATCGTCACGTCATTACTGCCCTCAAGGGACCGAAGTTCTATCAAATGGCCGAGGTTGAATTCGTAGAGCGTATTGGCCCGGAGCAAAGCTCAACAACGGTGCTGGTCTACAAGATATGAGTGTGGGCGATCTCCCGCAGTGATGCCGAGCGGGAACAGACGGGGCAGGTGATTCAAGCAGAGGAGGCGACGATGAGCGATGAATTTGGAACCGAGAAAACGAAATGCCCTCATTGTTTAGTCACAGTTCGTGTTACGTGGCGCCACCAACCTTTTCCTGAGGGCAAGTATCGAATACGCCCCTTTGGAACGGAACAGTGGGGGTTGATTTTTACCGAGTGCCCAGAATGCGAGGAGACGATTGCTTATGTCGAGAAAACCGCCTATCCGAATGCAGACCACTTCGGTACGCTAAATCTCTCTCGTTACGAAGGGCGCAAGCGACTTATAAGACTGGGTCAGGATCCTGACTGGAAGCCATCGCTACAAGAACGAAGACTAGTGATTCCCGCCGCTCCTAACAGACCGGAAATCCAAGCCGAACTATTACCACCAGAGTTACGTGAAGACTACTTAGAAGCCTGTGCGGTTTTACCGGTTAGCACAAAGGCATCAGCCGTGTTGTCTAGACGTGTGCTACAGGGCATTCTGAGAGAACAGGGATACGATTGCAAGGACCTTTACGATCAGATTGTTGCGGTTCTGGCAGAAAAGGGACAGGCGGCCTTACCCGACTCGCTTCAAGAGACAATCGACGTAATACGCAATTTCGGAAACTTTTCCGCCCACCGAATCACCCATAAAACGACATTGCAAGTCGTTGACGTTGAACCCGGTGAAGCCGAATGGTGCTTGCAGATAGTCGAAGAGCTATTCAGGCACTATTACGTCGAGCCTGACAGGCGCAAAAAGAGGATCGAAGAAACGCGCGCCAAAATCAAGGCGCATGGGAAGGACCTTCTGCCGAAGGAAGACTAGCCCCTACCTCCCCACCACCAACCCCATCGCCATAACCGGGTCTTGCGCTATCCCCGACCTCGCGCCTATCATTAGCGCATAGTCGAAAAGCCGACTTGGTCGTGCGCCTCGTGCGCCCGCGCATCGTGGACCTATGTGACCCCGCGCAAGGCTGAGCGAATCAGCTAGCGCGGGGTTGTTTGTTTGGCAGACCAGAAAAAGATCGCCGGTCGGCTTCTCAAGTACGACGAGTCCCTGGGCCTTGTGCTCGGATACGCCATCGTCTGCGGAGTTTGACATTAGCTCGGCGGGCGTCCTAGTTTGCGACTGCCGCCGTGATGCAAGCGGAAGGGGCCTGTGATGGCCGAGAACACGCGGGTCGTAATCGTTGGCGCCGGGCACAACGGCCTGGTCGCCGCCGGGTACCTCGGACGGGCCGGCCTGAACGTCCAGGTACTGGAGCGCAGGGACGTAGTCGGAGGGGCGGCGGTGACCGAGGAGTGGTTCCCGGGCTACAAGATTTCCACCTGCTCCTACGTCTGCCACATCCTCCAGAAGAAGGTGATCGACGACCTGGAGTTGCGCAGGTACGGCTTCCACGTCTACCCCATCGACCCGTCACGCGTGCACCCCTTCCCCAACGGAAAGGCCGTGACGCTCTGGCACGACGACGCGAAGACGGCCGAGGAGCTACGCAAGCTGTCGCCGGAGGACGCCGACGCCTGGCTCGAATGGGCCGACCTGTGGCACCGCGCCGTCCGGATCCTCAGCGACTACTACCTCGGCCCGCCTCCCTCGCTGGCCGATCTCACGGAGAGGTTCCGTCGGGAGGGGGAGGAGGAGCTCCTCGAGACGCTGCTGACCGTCCCGCTCAGGGACCTGATCGACCGCTACTTCGTCTCGGACGAGATCAAGGCGGTGGTGAGCACCGGCTCGATGGACATGGGGGACATCAGCGCGCCGGGCAGCGCCTACATCACCGCGCTCTACAGGTACAGCGCCTTCCGGGAGGACACCGAGAACTACGGGATCGTCCGCGGCGGCATGGGCTCCATCACCCAGTCGCTGGCCCGCTCCGCCGAGGCGGCGGGCGTGTCGATCAGGACGGGCGCCGAGGTGAGGCGCATCCTCACGCACAGTGGCAGGGCCGCTGGCGTCCAGCTCGACGACGGCGAGATGATCGAGGCCGACGTCGTCCTGTCGAACGCAGACCCGAAGCGGACCTTTCTCAAGCTCCTGGACGAGGCCGACCTCGACAGGGAGATCGTCGACCAGGTCAGGGCGCTGAAGACGCAGTCGGCCTCGGCCAAGTTCCTCTGCGCCCTGCGAGAGCTGCCCGACTTCTCCGGCCACCTCGGCTCGGAGTACGACCCGAAGCACCTGGCGATGATCAGCCTCTGCCCCACGGTCGAGCACCCCGAGCGGAGCTGGAACGACGCCAAGAACGGTCGGATTACCGACACGCCGATCATGCAGGTCCAGATCCCGACCGTGTACGACAAGACGGTCGCCCCGGAGGGCCGCCACGTACTGTCGATGTGGGTCTTCTTCCTGCCGCCGCACATCCGGGACGGCTCATGGTCGGAGATGCGCCGGCCGTTCGGGGAGCGGCTGATCGATCTAGTGTCCACGTACGCGCCGAACTTCAGGGACGCGATCGTCGACTGGACGCTGCTGACGCCGGAGGACATCGAAGAGCGCATCGGTCTGACCGACGGCAACATCAGGCATATCGACATCATTCCGCAGCAGATGATGTCGCGGCGGCCGCTGCCGGGGTGGTCCGACTACCGGACGCCCATCGAGGGTCTCTATCTGTGCGGCGCCGGTACGCACCCAGGGGGCGAGGTGACGGGCGCTCCCGGGCACAACGCCGCCCACGTCGTACTGGAGGAGCTGGGCCGTTGAACACGCGCAGCGTCTGACGGCCCGCAAACCGCCCCTACTCACACCTGAATGATGGGGTCTGGATTCCCGCTTTCGCGGGAATGACGAATAAGGGGCAGGTGTGACCGAAAAGGGGGGAACGGCGGAAGGAGCGGCGCTTAGTCGTCATGCCGGACTTGATCGGGCATCCATCACTTCAGCGCGCCAGCGGAGTTGACCCTGTCGAAGAGATTCACAACCTCTCTTGACGGCTTGGGCGTGAGGAGGGAGACGGCGACGGCCACCAACATGGCGGCCAGAAAGCCCGGCGTGGCGGGCTGGATGTCCCACAATCCCGAGGGGCCGCCGCTCAGATACCACCAGACCGAAGCGACCGCCGTGCCCGCGACGATGGACGCGGCGGCTCCCCAGAAGTTGAACCTGCGCCAAAACAGCGCCAGGATCATGACCGGCCCGAACGCGGCCCCCATCCCGCCCCACGCGTAGCTCACCAGGTCGAAGATAGATTCCGGATAGAGGATGGAGACTGCCGCCGCGATGCCGCCGATGACCACCAGCAGCAGCCGGCCCAACCAGACTCGCGCGTTGGCCGCGACTCCGTAGGTGACTCGCCTCATAAACGGCAGGTCGTCGGTGGCGACGGCGGATGCCAGTAGCAGCTGCGAGTCGGCCGTGCTCATCACGGCCGCGATCACCGCCGTCAGCAGCAGCCCCGTCACCGCGGGATGAAACAGGACCTCGGACACGACCAGATAGATGCGCTCGGCGTCGGTGACTTCCGCCATCATGCCCAGGTTGGACAGGGCGGGACGGGCGAGCAATCCGACCATCAGCGCCAGTCCGTATACGGCCATGAGCCACACAATGGACATGTTGCGGCTTTGCGAGATCCGGTCCTCGCGCTCCACCGCCATAAAGCGCTGCAGTAGCCGCTGAGCGCCAAAGGCGCCGAAGGCCCATCCCGCCGCCGAGAGGAGGAAGACTAATGTTATCGGCGTGCCATCGACATCGGTAAACGGGCTCAGAAAGCCCGCGGACGAGCCGCCTATTCCCGAAAACGGACTCTCCATCGAACCGAACAAGACGGCCACCATAATCAGAAGGCTCACGAGCATCAGGAGCGCCTGAGACACGTCCGTCCTCGATACCGCCACGAATCCGCCAATTAGCGTGTAGGACGCTACGGCGCCAAGCGTCAGCAGGACTCCCGTGGCCGCTTCGATCCCGAAGATCGTCTCCAGCAGCTTGGAGCCGCCCACCAGGCCGGAGCTGACGTAGAACACCACGAAGAGGATGGTGATGATGTTATTAGCTTCGATGGTGTAGCGGCGCAGCCTTTTGGCGAGGATCGTCCGGCTCAGCCAGACACCTACCGCTGCGGCGGCCGGGACCCAGATCTCCACCGCGCCGCTGGTAAACGCCAGAGCGGGGAGCGCGAGCATCGTCCAGGCGCTCGTAGTCGACGATCCGGCGCTGAGCGCGGCTGTGAAGCTGCTCAACCGCCTGCCGCCCAGCACGTAGTCCGACATGTCCCGCATCTTGCGGGCGCCCGCGAGCGCTATGCCGATCAACATCACAAAGTAGACGCAAAAGACCAGGATCACCCACGAGCTAGACATTGCAGTCCCGGTCTCCGGCGTATGCGTGCGGCATCCAAATCTCCCACCCGTGGACATCGCGAGTTTCCGCGTCTGTCTAGATCGTAGGTATGTTCAACGCTAGGGTCGAATTGTGGGACCTACGGCAGGCGACGCGGCCAGGGCGTCTATGCGCCCGAGACAAGCGGGTTCGGGACGACAGGCTTGCTGAGAGTACAATCCCGGCGACCGTCTTTGGCGCGCATGGAGGCTGTATGCAAGGAGGACTGTAGACCGAACGTTGGGAGTTGTTGGTTGAGTTCCAACAGGCTGCGGGAAAACTCTTTTAGGAGCGTCCATGGCGATGTCAGGACAATGAGTCGGTTTCCCCAGCGTCTGCGGATCAAGCCGAAGGAGATGACACGGTCATTATGAAAATAGTGGGTCAGATTCTGGCGGTCTTTCTCGTAGTAACGGGGCTCGTGGTGGCGGTCCACCTCATTGTGACGCCGCTGTATCACGACGGTTCGGCGGAGTACCCTGTCTGGAAAATAGTGAACTGGTTTATGGCCGTCGGGGTGCTCGTGATGCTGGTCGTGAGCTTCCTGCGGAAACGCGCCCAGGGGAATAAGGGAGGCGGCAGCGACCTCGAGTCCGCGCGCGTCAGCCTGGTCTACTACGGGGCCATTGTCCTGACCACGCTGTTCTTCTGGGAGTGGTTCTGGACCCTGAACCCCAGCAGCGAGACGGGCGACGCGGTCACCTCGCATCTGGTCTACTTCCCGCTCGTCGACGTGCTGTACGCCGTCATCGGGCTCTCGATCGGACGCCGCCTCTGGCAGAAAGCCAGCGGCGCATAGGGCTGTCAGATGCGAAGCGGCGAATTTCCGTGGTCCCGAACTGGAGCCGCGGCGTGAGTTGAGGTGAGGAGGATCGGTGAAGCTGAACGTTCGTTATCAATGTATGCAGAGCACGTGTCCCGACGACAACGTCGAGGCGAACATCGCCGTCGTGGAAGCGGAGTTCGATCTCGACCCGGCGGAAACGGCGCTGATTCTCGTCGACGTTTGGGGCGGCCACCACCTCAAGAGTCACTACGAGCGCACCGGGCGCATAATGTCCGAGAGGATTCTTCCGTGCATAGAGGCCGCTCGCGCGGGCGGGATCTCAGTCGTCTACGCCCCGTCGCCTCAGGTTGCGCGAGCTTACCCGCAGTGGGTCCGCTACGCCGGTGAGTCCGAGATCGATCCCGCCGAAGACGCCCCCCACGACGGCTGGCCTCCGCCCGATTACAGACGCCACGACGGCAAATATTCGACCCTGCGCCGGCCCGACAATGAAAGGATGAATGGCTACGCCGGTCCGCTGCCGGACTGGTGGCACATAAGGGACATCGCGTCCTCCATCGCTCCGGAGCCTGACGACTTCGTGGTCGCGACCGGCGATCAGCTTCACCGGCTGCTCCGGCACAATCGCCTGGTACATCTGATATACGCGGGTTTCGCAACGAACATTTGCGTCGTCTATCGAGATTACGGGCTTCAGGCGATGCGGAATCGCGGCTACTTCCCGATGCTTCTCCGGGATTGCACGACGGCGGTCGAAACAGGCGCTTCGATCCCGGAATTCGCTATAACCAATACCGTGATAGCCGACCTGGAGCGGTGGTTCCCGACGACGGATTCGCCTGAATTTATCGCAGCCTGCGGGCGCGCCGGATAACGCGAGCACGGGAGCAGCGGGGGCGGGCATTTCAACCTCTCCCGCATTGACCGAATAACCTGAACCCGGCCGCCGGAGTTTGAGGTCTCTTTTCACGGAACTCATCCATCGCAGGACTGGCTAGGCCCTCCTTCGAATTTTCTTCACATGCGCTCGGTAGGGTGAAGCATGTTGAAGATCGGTCCTCGAAAAGGAGGGAGCGGAATGACGCGAAAGCGTTGGTTGATAGGCACGGTCGTAGCGGCCTTGATGGCCCTGGGTATCGCGGGCGGCGTCGTGATGGCGCAGGAGGGTGAAGCGGACTCGCCGATAAAGAGCTTCGCGAGCAGGGTCGCAGCGATTCTCGGGATAGAAGAGACGCGAGTTCAGGACGCCATGGACCAGGCTCGCTCCGAGATGTTTAGCGAACGGTTGCAGCACCGGCTGGACGAGATGGTCGCGAGCGGCCGTATAACTCAGGAGCAGGCCGACGAGTACAAGACCTGGATCAAGTCGCGGCCGGAAGGCGCGTTTGAACATTTCGGAAAACGCGGCTTCCGGGGGCGCGGGTTCCACGGCGGCCGGCACTGGGAGAGAGGGCACGAGGCTCCTTCGAGTGAAAGCACCGGAACCGTGCAGTAGGTCGCGGTCGAGCGGTCCGCTCCCAAGAGAACCATGATGGGAGACTGACTTAGCCCCCTGACGAGCACCCGCGCACATCGGGAAGCCTTGCCTGTGAAATACGGGCAAGGCTTCCTGGCAGTCTCACCACCGGCCTGCCATGCAAGCGGCCTTTCTTCATGAATCCTTCATATTCTTGCATTAGAGTGATTTAGGCGGACGCTTGCCCGAGAACCGGTATCCGGCGCCGTTTCAGCGTAAATCTCACCCAGGTTGGCGCGATCGACGAATGGCACGCACGGTACTCATAATCGAGGACGATCCCGACACTCGCCGGCTGGTCGACCTCTATCTTTCCCGCGACGGTTACAAGGTCCTGGCCGCGTCGAACGGCCTCGAAGGGCTCGCGCTTGCCAGAAAGGCTAAACCGGACCTCATCGTGCTCGATCTGATGCTTCCGGGGATGAACGGCATGGACATCTGCCGAAACCTCAGGAAGGAGTCGACGGTGCCGATCTTGATGCTTACCGCGCGAGTCGAAGAGAAGGACCGGCTCGACGGTCTGGACCTTGGCGCCGACGACTACGTGCTCAAGCCATTCAGTCCCAGAGAGCTGGCGGCAAGGGTAAGGGCGGTGCTGCGCCGCACGGCTCGGGAGGCGCCGGAATGCGGGCCGGAGGAGATCACCTACGGCGACATCTCCATAAGCCTGAAGCAGTACGCCGCCAGGGTCGGCGGCGCGGCGGTCTCTTTGACGCCTACCGAATTCCGCATTCTTATCCTGTTGGTGCGTGAGCCGGGCCGCACGTTCACGAGGGAGCAGATAATCGACGGGGCCTTGGGGTACGACTTCGACGGGTTCGACCGCACGGTTGACGCGCACGTGGCCAATCTGAGGCGTAAGCTCGGCGTCGAGCGTGGAGCGCCGGAATATATCCACACGGCCTACGGCGTCGGTTACAGGTTCGGGGATGCGTAACTGGCTGTTCAGCCTCCAGTTCAGGCTTGCGGTGAGCTTTGCGCTGGTGCTGGCGCTGGTCCTTGGGAGCGTGAGCGCATACATCGGCCTGGCGGCCCATAGGGAAGCCGAGCATCTTCAAGCGAGAACCGACCGGGCGCGCTCGTTTCGAATCCAGGAGATTCTTGCCCGTTTCTACTCAGTCAATGGAGATTGGGACAACCTCCAGCCCGTGCTGGAGCGCACCAGTTTCGCCCTGGGACACGCGATTATCCTGCTGGACGGCGATGGAATGCCCGTTGCCCGCACCGCCGGCGTAACGTTCGATTCCGACGAGATGCACAGGGCGGACTTCACGCCGGTGATGGTTGACGGAGAGCAGGTAGGCAGCGTCTACATCGAGCCGGACAGCAGACACTCCGACCGAGACCGCTTTGGCAGACGGGGATCTTCGCGCCCGTCTGGTCTTGCGGGAGTGAGGGGCGGGTCGTTTCCTGGGGAGGCGGGCGCCTTCGAAGAGCCGCTGTGGTCGCGATTTGCCGAAGTGACAAACCGGTCGCTCCTGTGGGCCGCGGCCGCCGCCGGATCCGCCGGTCTTCTGCTGGTGTCTATGACGTCCAGACGGATACTGAGGTCCGTCCGCATGCTTACCTCCGCCGCCAGGCGGATGGGCGGTGGCGACCTCTCCCAGCGAGTGCCGGCGGAAGGACGGGATGAGATCGGGGAGCTGGCCAGGACGTTCAATGCCATGGCCGACGGTCTGGAGAGCGCCGAACGTCAACGGCGCAACATGGTGGCCGACGCGGCCCACGAGCTCAGAACTCCGCTTTCAAACATCCGGGGCTACGTCGAAGCCGTCCGCGACGGCGTGCTCAAACCCGATCCCGAGACCCTTGGAACGATCCACCAGCAAGTTTTGTATCTGACCGATCTTGTCGAGGACCTGCGCCTTCTAGCCGAGACCGAGGCCGGCGACTTCGGCCTGAACCGCCAACCGGGACCGTTGTTCGAGGCCGTCAGAACGTCGGTGGAAGGAGTACGAGCCAGGGCGGAGGCTAAGGGTGTGGTCTTGGAGATCAATCTTCCGGCCGAGTCGCCGGGCGTGGAGTTCGACCGGACCAGGATATCGCAGGTGGTCGGCAACCTTTTGGACAATGCGATACACCACACCCCGCCCGGCGGCACGGTCACGGTATCCGCCAGCGTCGGACCCGCCTCCGCCACGGTGTCGGTGGCGGACACGGGCGAGGGTATGCCCGCGGAGGCTGTCCCCTTTGTCTTCGAACGCTTCTACCGAGTCGACCCATCTCGCAGCCGGTCCACCGGCGGCGCGGGCCTCGGCCTTACGATTGCCAAGCAGTTGGTTGAGGCTCACGGCGGGTCCATTCGGGTGCACAGCACTGCCGGCGAGGGCACGACGATTACGTTCGATCTCCCTCTTGGCGGTTAGCTGGCTTGGCGCGTATCGCCGGGGACCC
The DNA here is from genome assembly GCA_965218195.1 of Chloroflexota bacterium. GTDB lineage: Bacteria > Chloroflexota > UBA11872 > UBA11872 > VXNJ01 > JAPOVO01. The sequence goes on along the minus strand of OZ244593.1, from coordinate 1,121,253 downwards.
GGGCGGGTCGAACCGACTTCAGGAGTCTTCCAGGGGCCGGCTGCTAGAGGGGCTTTCGACCGGGAAAGCCCTCCTCCAGCCCGTGCCAGAACTCGATCGTCTCCTCTCCGAGGCGATAGCAGAGGAACATCTCATCGCCGTCGCGAATCGAGGGGAAGTCGATCAGGCCCGTGTCCAGGTCTCGCAGTATTACGCCGCGCTCCTGCACTTCGCCGGCCAGCCGCTCGAGCTCCCTGACCAGCTTTACGAACTGCGGCTGCGTCTCTTGCGACTGTCCGTTCCCCCGCACCGCCGTTTCGAGCTCGGCCGCGAGCTCTCGTATATCGGCCCGCATCCGGCTGATTCGCTCGAGCCGGTCCTGAATCTCGGGAAGAATGGTGAGGGCGTCGTCGAGAGTAAAATACCTGCCAAACCGGCCCGACGCGCCTCTCTCAGACATTCAATGCGACTCCCGCGTCCGCGCCGCTTGTGTAAAACGGCGGTCCAGACTGCTCGGGCCAACACCCTAGGTGATGAGGCGAGCCGAATACCCCGTTCCCCGCTGCGAGGCGGCGAGACGCTTTGCCAAGCGACTGCAAGCCTGGGACGCCCGGCTCTTGTTGACGAAACCAGCGAGCGAGCGATGCCGTTTGCTGGGCTAGCCCCGCGTTTCGAAGGAGAGGGGTTGCTGTGACGGTAGCAGTGGACGCAGTGTCGATTTGGCGAGGATCGTTGACGGCGCCATCAATGGCCCGTGGCAAGGCCACGGGCCATTGGATACTACGTGAACGGTACACCCGAGCAACACGCCGGCTCCGCATGACGGGCTAGGCAACGACGCCAGCGAGTATCAGGCTTATCGCCGAACCCAGGTCTGGCAGTTTTGGCTGAAGAAACCTCCATCCGACGGATCGATCGTCACAATGGCAGGCCCCTGCACATTCTGGATGTCAATCACTTGATCCAAGTCCGCGTAGCTCGCCCCGGCCGTCTTGAGCCTAGCAAACGAGCAAAACGGTATGCGCGCATCCGCGGGCCCAGCACTCCGATAAGTACCAGGCGCAACGTCCACACCCACCTCGAACGAGCCATTGCCGAACTCCGTCGGCAGGCTTGAAGCGGGCGGCGGCGCTGGAGCGGCTCCCGGCATGGTTGCGGATGAAGCCTCGGGGAACGCCCATGCGAATACCCCACGCACGTCGTTGCGATGGTCGTTCTGACAGGCTTGCTCGGCCTGATCGCCGAATGTTCTTTGGTATATACCGACGTTGCCCTGATTCCCCAGGTGATCTTCTACGATGTCGTTCAGATCGACGCACGTTGTCGGCCAGCTATTACTACTATGATCGTCGTGGGCGCCTACTATGGCTATGGCGGCAATCGACAAAATTCCGGCAGCGACCGCTGCCAATACGAGCTTCCGCATTTCTTTCTCCTTCCGCTACGACTGACTGTTTCCCTGGCTACTCTCGGACATCGTCACTCCCGAGCGGTTCAGCCCGATGTTCGATGGCGCTGAATTCATAACGCCGTCGAACTGGGTATGTGGCATCCCAAAAGCAGCTATTAAGAGTAACAAAAAGGCGGCCCGGCGCTTGGCGTGAAGTTGTGGTACGTCCAATAGCGATATAACCGTTGGGAATGCGGTGGCCGGGTGGCTACGCCGGGGACCATGCTTTATAAACGTAGCCTTCGACGTCCTGAGAGTAACCACACGCCTCCAACGCCCGCGATGCTCGCGTAAAATAGCGGTCCGGGCTGCCCCGGACGGCATTTTGCGTGCGGAACTATTCAAGTGTTCGTCCATCCAAACTAGCGGATTATCGACTATGGCGGAAATCGTAAACACGGCTCGGATTCCCATTCACGTATTCGCTCCGATGGACGCGATCCAACCCGAATGCATTACCCAGGCGGAGAACGTGGCCAACCTCCCCGTCAGCTTCCACCACGTCGCTCTGATGCCCGACGCGCATGTTGGCTATGGAATTCCGGTTGGCGGAGTGGCGGCGATTGAAAATGCGCTGATTCCATATGCCGTTGGCAACGATATCGGATGCGGAGTCTCGACTTGCAGCCTTGGCTTAAACGTTCGCGACGTGCGCCGTCGGGATCTCGCCAGGCTCCTCGATAATGTTTCGTCCCGCGTCCCCGTGGGCCCCAAGACGCGAAAGCGCCCTCTCAAGAGCCGGTTGTTTTCCGGCCTGCCTAACTTGCCGGTGATTTCGGAAAACCGCGATCGGGCCGAGCGGCAGCTGGGCACGCTTGGGTCCGGCAACCATTTCATCGAGTTTCAGACCGACGACGAGGGGTGGATGTGGGTGATGATCCATTCCGGATCGCGAAACGTGGGGCTCCGCGTATGCACTCACTACAGCAGGCGCGCCAAGAGCAGGCGAAAACGTGATGGCTCGCTCAAGCGCCTCGGCGACGCAAATCTGTCGTGGCTGGAGCTGGGCGACGGTTCCGACGGCGATCGCTATCTGGCCGAGATGAGCTTTTGCCAGGACTACGCCCGCGAAAACCGCCGTCTGATGATGGATGAGATTCTGCGCGCCGCCGGGCAGGTTCTGGGGAAAATCAGCGAAGGCGAGCGAATCGATATTCACCACAACTACGCCGCAAAAGAGTGCCACTACGGCAAGGAAGTGTGGGTGCATCGGAAAGGCGCGGTGCGGGCCGAAACGGGAGATGTGGTCCTGGTGCCCGGCAGCATGGCTACCGCAAGCTACGCGGGACGCGGACTGGGACTCGCCGAGAGCTTTAGAAGCAGCGCTCACGGCGCGGGCCGCAAGATGGCCCGCGGGCAGAGCAAGCGCAGCTTCACTCCTCAGCAGGTCGCTCGGGAGATGGAGAGACTGGACATAGTCCACAAGGGAAGCAAGTCGGGGCTTGTCGAAGAGTCCGGCTGGTCGTACAAGGACGTGGACATGGTGATGAGCAGTCAGGCCGAGCTGGTCGCGCCGGTCCGGCGTCTCCGGCCTGTTGCGGTTTTGAAAGGCTAGCCGCAGTTCCCGCCGACGTTGTTGACGGAGCCGCCGCGCCCGGGCGGTACGTGGGACCCGATTGGCGTTAGTCGAGTCGGCCAGGCTGCGTGCAAACCTCGAGTTGAGCGTAGGATATCCACTAACTGGTACGTGGCCGGGGGGTATCCGTCATCTCGTCGCAGGAAGATCTCGCACCGGAGCAGCTTCCCACCGTCTGGCGAGTCATATCGCTGCTCGGACCAGATATATTGTCCGAATACGAGTCTGACTTTCTCGGTTGTCGCATCGAGCGGCTCTTCTATTTTGTTTGGCGGCATGTGGTCGCGCGCGAATACAAGATGTTGGGCGAGCGGCTGGACAAGTGGTACAGCGAGGAGCTGGCCGCCAAACCCGGGTCGCACAAACCCGTCGAACGGCGGCGGACGCAATATCCCGGTCTGATGGTCCGCGAGGAGTCGGCGTTCGCCGCGGAATTAAGCGCGATTCAAAGGATATGGTTCAAATACTGCCTGATGACACTGCCGTTGGTTCGCGATTTCCTCGACGAAATGCGCTATCGCTACAGATTCTTTGGGATGGGCGATGAGGTGTGGATCGGGTCTGAGCGGAAGGGGCGGGGCAATGTTCCGGAGTGACCGCCGCCTGACCGCGTGTGCGTATACCGAACGTGCCGCCGCGCCGTCTCGGTAGTTTCATCGCATTGACAGACCGAACCGGGGCCACGATCGCTGACTCCAACGCTATCGCGGAACCGGACGCCGTAAGCCGCAGGCGCGGCTTCCCGCCGCCGGTGCTGCGCCACCGCAGTTTTGCGCTGCTCTTCTTCAGCTTGCTGTTTTCCAACACGGGCACGTGGATGGCCCAGACGGTCCAGAGCTGGCTTGTATACGAGCTCACCGGTTCCGCGCTCGCGCTCGGCGCCGTCTTCGGCGCGTTTGCCATACCGATGATCGTCTTGCCGTTCTTCGGCGGCGTCTTGGCGGACCGGATGGACAGGCGCAAGGTCATCTGGATTATGCAGAGCGCCGCCGCGCTGCTGTCTCTGGTGATGGCCGTCCTGGTGGCCACCGGGTTGATTCAGGTCTGGCACGTCATAGCCATCAGTTTTACGTCGGCGATTGTGCTCGCGTTCGACCAGCCCACCCGGCAAGCCATCATTCCGGACCTGGTGCCGCGGGACGAGCTGAGGCCCGCCGTCGCCCTAAATTCTGCCGTATTCACCGGCGGAGCGTTCATTGGGCCCGCGCTCGCGGGATTTCTCGTCGCTCAGGCGGGTGTTCCGCTGGCGGGAGTGTTTTTCATCAATGCCGCTACATTTTTCGCCGTAATCGTGGCGGTGGCGTTGATGCGCATACCTCCCATGGACCCGTCCAGGACCAGGGGGTCGGTCTTGAGCACGGCGCTCGACGGCTTCAGATTCATTGGCCGGAACGAGCTGATCATCATGGTCATGATCCTCTCCCTGGCAACCAGTCTCTTCGGGCGCTCTTACAACGCGCTCTTGCCGGTTTTCGCCAAGGACACGCTTGACGTAGGAATCCAGGGACTTGGCATGATGAACTCCGCGCCGGGGGCCGGTTCGATTCTCGGCGCCGTGCTGATCGGCATGAACCTCAGACTGCCGCCAAACGGCGTATTGAGCCTTGGCGGGATGGCCGCCCTGGCGCTGCTCCTGATCGGGTTCGCAAGCTCCGAATCGTATGCGTTGAGTCTTGTGTTCCTCTTCCTGCTCGGAGTTTTGGGCACCGCCCTGATTACAGCCACGCGCACCATCTTGCAGCTCAAGGCGCCAAGGGCGTATATGGGCCGCGTGATGAGTCTCAGCACAATCGCCGTGATTGGATTCGGCCCGCTCGGCGGGTTCATCGTCGGACCGATAGCAGAATTCGCGGGCGCGCGCGAAGCGCTCTACATCTCGGCAGCCTGTGTTCTGATCGCGACGGTGCTGTTGACTACCGTGCGGCCGACTCTGCGAAGGGCCACGTAGCCGCGTTTACCGGCCCGCCAGTCCCTTTTTCCTGAACGAAGGTACGAGCACCGCAACGGTCAGAATCATGCCGGCCAGTCCAAGCCATTGGGCAAGCTCCAACGGCCCCATCGTCGGATCGACGCGGAGGAAGCTCACCAGGAACCGACCCAGCGAATAGAGGCCCAGATAGACCCAGAAGACCCGACCGGTGCCGCCCCAACGGCGGACCAGATACATGAGAATGCCCAGGATGGCGAAGTCGAAAAGCAGCTCGTAGGTGGTGGCGGGATGCTCGGGGAAGGTGTTGCCCGACGCGTCGCGCGTGGCCAGGGTATTGGGATGCGTGTACCTGAACGCCCACGGTAAATCCGTGGCGAGCGCGTGGTGCTCTCCGTTGATCAGGTCGCCGATCCGCCCCACTCCCTGCCCCAGCATGAGCCCCATGCCGCCGAGGTCGGATATGGCCGGCAAGGGCAGGCGGGCGAAGAAGCCGGAGATTATTCCTCCCGAGATGCCGCCCAGGATCCCGCCCCAAACGGCCATGCCTCCCGACCACACCTCGAATACCCTCAATGGATTGTCGGCGAATAGTTCCCAGTTATCGATGACGAATATCACCCTGGCTCCGATAATCCCGCTGAGGATCGACCACACCGCTATCGTGTCGACGTCTTCGAAGGTCACGCCGGCCCAGGGCGCGTAGCGCCGGGCTATCCAATATCCCAGCAGGATTCCGAGCGACGCGAATAGCGCGTGCCACGCCAGAGTGATAGGACCGATTGTGATATTGGGGTCGAACGGGATAGCTATCTCGTAATACGGCAACCTGGGTGTCTCCGGGAATTGGTCTGCGCGTGATTCAATGGAACCGGTCTTTCGAGATTAACACCGCGTCCGCCCCGCGCCGCCGTCCATCTGTCACTCTCACGCCCCACCTGTCAATCCCACGAAAGCGGGAATCCAGACTTCCCCAAATTCCGCTGTCCCGCGCCGACGAATTCAACGTCTGGTCGGATTTGGGTTGTCCGGGTTGGGAGGGCTGTCAATCGGGTCGAAGTCGCCGTCGGCATACAGGCGCTCGAAGGCCTCCGTGGAGATCGCGTCGATTTCTTCGAGCACCTCGTCGGAAAGCTGTAACTCGGCAACCTTGAGCGCGTCGTCGATTTCTTCCGGTCTGCGGAAACCGATCAGGCTGACCGTAACGGCGGGGTCTCGCAATACCCACGCGCTCGCCAAGGTTGGGAGCGCGACGCCCAGGCGGTCGGCTATCTCGCTCAGACGCCGAACGGTCTCCAGATTCTTGATGAAATGGTCGCCGTGGAAGAGGGGCAGGCCAAAGGCATACCCTGTCGCTCGCCAGTCGCTCTCTTCAAACGTTGTATCGGCTGACATCGTTCCGGTCAGCACTCCGTGGGCCAGCGAGCCGTAGGCCATTATTCCGATCCCCTCGCGCTCGCAATGGGGTATCAGTTCGCGCTCGATGCGGCGGTCGAACATGTGGTAGCCGACCTGATTCGCCACGATGTTCAGGGTCTTTCTCGCCTCGGTCAGGAGGTCCGGCTGGAAGTTGGATACCCCGGCGTAACGTATCTTGCCCGCGTCGATCAGCTCTTGCAGCGCCAGCATCGATTCGCTGATCGGCGTTTTCGGATCGGGCCAGTGAATCAGGAACAGGTCCAGATAGTCGGTGTCGAGCAGCGCCAGGCTCCTGTCGATGGCGGACAGGATGTGTTCCCGCGAGCTGTCGCGCCCGAACGTCTCGGTTTCGGGATTGAAGGCGATGCCGCACTTGGTCACCACCACCACGTCCTTGCGGCGGGCGCCGAGCGCCCTTCCGAGCACCTCCTCGGAGTGGCCTGGACCGTACGCGGCCGCGGTGTCGAAGCAGGTTATGCCGGCGTCGAGCGCCTTGTGAACGGCCGCGACTTCCTCGTCGTCATCGGTTGCGCCGTACTGCGTCCCGCCCATCGGCCAGCACCCGAACCCGATAACCGAAACCTTCAGATCCGAGTTGCCGAACTTTCTGTATTCCAAAATCACGCCTCCCGCAGTTGACGATCCGATACACCCGGTGACCGGGGCGTACCAAGTCACTGGGGCGTCGAGATTTTAGCTTGGGGCGTCGCTCGGCTCAGCGCTCCGTGCACCCTGAGCCTGTCGAAGGGCGCACGGCTCATCCCGTCATTCCCGTGAAAACGGGAATCCAGCGGCGTGTGTCATTCCGAGCGAAGCGAGGAATCTCGCTTTCCTTTACCGAAGCCCAGATTCTTCGCTGTCGCTCAGAATGACAATTCGCAGGGCGGTTCCCGCACCGCCTATCGTCATTCCGGCGAAGGCCGGAATCCAGTTCCCCAGCCGTCATTCCCGCGAAAAGCCTGCCCTGAGCCTGCCGATGGGTCGAAGAGTCTGCCCCGTACTCGATACGGGGCCGGAATCCAGACCAGATCGTCTCGGATGTGAACCGAGACGATCCGCAAACCGCCCTATAGGCTAGCCATGCCGGACCAGATAATTTGAGCAGTCCGGCGCGTAGTCAGGAGCATGAAATCAAACCGAAGCCGCAACCCCATACACCCCATTTACCCCATCGTCAAACACCCTGTTTTTCAAAGTTCACAGGGTAATTTTCAAAAATATTCATGAAAATCACTCCTCCGGCACCCGCCCGAATGCCGCGAATCAGGCACATCTGCCGCGAGCGAGGTCCGCACCCCCCTACGTGCATGGTGAGCCTGGACTCCCCTGAGCTTGCCGAATAGCCTGCCCTGAGCCTGCCGAAGGGGTCGAACGACGCACGGGAGCAGACCTGACCAGTACATTCGATTGCCAAACGCCGTCTGACCGGAGGTAACGGCGCTAGCCTGGGTCCTCGATTCCCCACTCGTGACGCTCGACCACAAGCTCACCCGCGCTCATGGCCCGGCTTGCGAGGTTATCTCCCGGCCCGAATCGTAGAGTTGCCTGGACTTGGTTTCAGCGAATCTAGGCACCGGGTCAGTGTGATTGTGATGTTAGAGACGCGACGTTCACAGTTGGCGATCTCATACGCCCTAGTACGCTAACTATAATTGACCTCAACGAGAATCAACTCTGGGCCAGCGCGTTCCCGGGATCGGAGCATCACTAGGCAACTTCGATGACTACCCAACCTGAACTTATGGATAGAGTATTTGCTAGTCCCGAGACCCTCCTCGATAGCACAGTACTTCGCAAGATCGAGGTTTCCGGTTTCGCCTCTTATTTGGCTCCACAATCGATAGACATACGTCCCCTTACGGTGCTGGCCGGAGCGAATAGCGCCGGAAAATCCAGCGCGATAAAACCGTTGCTACTGCTGAAGCAAACGCTTGACGCCCCCATAGATCCCGGTCCTCTTTCAATCGATGGGCCAAATGTCAAGTTCACAAGTCTGGACCAGATATTCACTCGCATTCCAGGAAAGGGTTCCGTCAATGAGTTCAGAATCTCTCTGAAGATGGACTGGGGGGACTTAGAGTTGGGTTTTTACCGCAACCCTGAATCCAAATTGGATATTAAAGAAACAATTTATTGTCTTCATCTCTCGAGTCCAGACTTTAGGAGCAAGCTCACACTTTCTCCCGGCATGTCCTCGGATGAAATAGAGAAACAGATTCCCGAGTCGCACAGATCAACGGCAGAAAGTACGGCCTCGGAGCGTGCAAGTTTGCTTCTCAGAGTAGCGGGGAGCGAAGGACTAAAGGCGTATTACGAAAATAACCCTTGGTCGTGGACTACTAAGAGACAACGTTGCTTTCTCGAAGCCGTCATATCACCCGGAACTGGGGTGGAGTACTACTCGATAAGTCCGGCGGACCACCCATCCTGCAATTTTGTGGGAGCTATAAAAGGGGCAATCCACGTCCCGGCTTTCCGACGGCGAATCGTTCGAAGCTATCCGATCGCCGGGGTGGGAATAGATTTTCCAGGTACGTTCGAGGACTACACGGCGGCAGTCGTAGCCAAGTGGGAGACCGACGGAGACGAACGCCTGGAGAACTTGAAGGATTCATTGCGACAGCTTGAACTGACCGTCGACGTTTCCACCAAAAAGCTAAGCGATGCCGAGGTTGAACTGCGCGTTGCCCGACCGAGCAGGAGCTCGTCTGGAAGCGACGCGGAGATGGTGAGCTTGGCCGACGTTGGTGTTGGAGTTTCGTACGTCTTACCCGTCCTCGTCGCCCTAGAGACCGCCCAGTACGGCCAGATCGTCTATATCGAACAGCCAGAAAGTCATTTGCATCCCAAGGCGGCTTACGGCCTTGCGAAAGCGTTGATCGGAGCTGCTAAACGAGGTGTTCGGGTTATCGTGGAAACCCATAGCTCTCTGCTGTTGCTACACATTCAGACGCTAGTGGCGCGCGGTGAATTGCCTCCGAAGTCCGTCAGTTTACACTGGTTCTCCCTAGATGACGACGGGTTCACGTCGATAGCCTTCGAAGAGCCAGATGAGCACGGCAGGACCGGTGAGTGGCCCGAGGACTTTGCGGATGTGGAGTTACACGCCCACTCTGAGTTTCTTCAATCCGCACGGGCTTAATCGAGTTCAAAGCGACCTAGTTTCAATTGCCTGCTCGAGGGAACCGTCAAAGACTCGTCATTGACACCGATGTTCTCATCACCGCTTCCGGAGAGGGGCCACCCGATTCCCGTCCGGCGAGATGCCGCGAATTCCTTCAAGCCGTATTGTCAATTTGCCACCGGATAGTGGTAACCGATGAAGTGGAGGACGAGTGGGACAGGCATCGGTCACGATGGGCATACATATGGCGCAGTTCAATGGAATCCAACGAGAAAGTACTGCGGCCGGAGATGGAGCGGGACACCGCTCTCCGTCGTGTCCTGAGAACGTCGGCAAGAAGTGAAGAGCAGGTGAGAGAATTGGACAAAGATGCTCACCTGCTCGAAGCCTGCCGATGCGGCGATCGGGTTATTGCGTCCAACGATGATACGGCACGTGCGGATTTCGCCAACTGTGCTCGCGAGCAAGGAATAGGATGGCTGGGCAGGGTCGTTTGGGTCAATCCGGCTACTGATTCTGGTCTTGTGGAGTGGCTGGAGTGGGGTGCTCGTACCGATCCAGAGAAGCAGTTGTCGAACTTCAGCTAACCCGAGGCTTGAGCGCCCGCGACGGGCGTTAGGAAGTCGAGCGCGGCGGTTAGATGATGAGCGTGGCGTTTTTGGGGCGTTGTTTGCTGCCGTGGACGGAGGGTTCGGCGCACCATTTGGCGGCGAGGCGGCGGACGGCTTCGTAGACGGTCTTGTCGAAACCCAGCAGGTCGCAGATAACGAGGCGGTCGAGCAGGGCGCGGTTGGGATCGGCGTCGGCGAGATAGGCGGGTTTCAACTCCTTGTCGCGAAACTCGTCGAAGATGAGCTCGGCCATCACTAGCTGGTCGTCGGTTAGCTCGCGCAAGTCGAGCACGGGAAGGGATTCGAGAGCGCTGATGGTGATGTCGCCTCGTCCTGCCACCTGCCGCGTCGAGCGCCACCAATAGCACAACAGTCCCAACGTGCTGTTTCCCCAAACTGCGAAGGCGTAGTCGAATTCCTCAACTTCGAACTTTATGCTTGGCCACGCGCGCCCACCCATGCTCAATCGGTCGGTAAAGGCTACTGCGAGCGACTGGGAATTGAAACGGAATCCTCGACTCACGTGAGCGCGGCTGGCAGTGGACCACACTTGAGCGGCTTTGGCCTCCATGCCTTGCCGTGCCTGCAACTGCGAGTCCGGGGCGCAAACCATCCGCGTTTCTTTTCTCGCATTGTGGTTCCATAGGGAGAAATAGGTGGCAGTCGGGCTGGGGGCCACCTTGGAAAACGGTCCTCGCGGACGCGGGCCGGTTATGTCGCGATCTACCAAACCGAGCTTTCCTACATCGCCCAGCGTCGCCACCTTCAAGTCGATGGAGGATTCGCTGCCGGGGAGCCACAATTTCGATAGTGAGAGGGCGTGGGCTGTCTGCGCGAGAGCGTAGTCAGATACGCGCACCGCGCCCCATTTATCTCCGTCCGAATTAGCACGCGCAGAGACCATTTCGCCGTATGCCTCGTCTCCTATCGTCAGGGGCGTTCCGCCATACGGCCCATCGTCGACGCCTCGGACTTCGTTGCTAGAAAGAATGTTCTTAGCGGTCGCGCCAGCGTGCGCGAGTCCCTGGGGTCTGTTTACAAGCGACGTAAAGTGGGTAGGCTCTGTGTGCGTTTCTCCAAGTTTGAGTCTGCGGGCAATTACGAGACACTCCGCCAAGCCCGTGTCCGCCGAGAACGACAGATCGTCGTTATCACTGGCGGCGATGCTTAGAACTCTAATGTCCGTATAGCGGTTTGATAGCAGGCGTCGAAATCTTTGCCACGACAAGCCTGCTGCTGCGGACAACGGTAAAACCAAAGCCAACACGCCGCCGCGCTTGAGCTTGCGATGCGCCAGCGCCGCGAACGCGGAGGCGATGCCCGCATTGCCGTGGTAGCAGGAGTTTCTGCCCAGACGGTTTATGCGCCTTCCCATTTCCGTCTGATCCTCCGGCGTGGCGCCGAAGGCGGCAAACGCGGGATTGGTTATGTCCGCATGGGCGCCCTCGTGGTTTGTAGCCCTGGTGAACGGCGGGTTCATAATCACGAGGTCGTAGCTTTCGTCGCGCATCTCGGCGATGAGCGGGGCGGCGGTCTCCTCTCCGGCGCTGCCGATGCGCTGGGCGGGATCGCTCATATTGAACAACGTCATCGCCGCCGACGTTTGCAGCAGCTCCAGCGAGCCGATCTTCACGCCGCCATCTGGCTGCCGACCGTACGGGAGGTTGTAGACGCGGGAGTCTTCAAAGCCGATACCGGGCTCCAGGCCGGAAAGAGTGGAGCCGGTGATGTGAACGGCTGAGGGGATAACGTCGCAACCGTACAACACCTCCTCCATCATCACCCGGTGCAAGTCGGCGGGGGCGCCGCCGGTCCGCTCGTAGCGGGCGGCTATCTGCTCGTACACCGCCGAGAGCAGCGCGCCGGTGCCGCAGGCGAAGTCGGCTACGCGCAGCCTGCCGATAGCTTCGGGGTCGGGCCAGTCCACGCCGCGCATCCTGGCGACCGCCAGCCGGGCCAGCAGCGCCGCCGACGCGGGCAGCGTGTAGAAGGTCGCCAGGTACTTGCGGTCGGCGATGAGCCGCTGGAAGACGCGGCCGGTCAGGTCGTGGGAGTTGTCGACGCCGCTGGCGTCGACCGTCTCTGCGGTGAGCCGCAGCCCCGACAGTATCGCGGCGGCGTCACCCGCCGGAAGCTGCCGCAAAATGCTTCTGGCGATGGCGAAGATGGGCCAGTAGTTGATTTCGAGGATGCGGGTCCAGGCGGCCACGGTTTCGTCTTTGGGGTTTTCGACCGATCTGCCGCAAACCTGGTCAATCGGTTGAACACCTAGATACATGCCCGCGAGCCGCTCGTGGAAAATCAGGGCGTTGGCGATGATGGCGCAGGCCATGCGGCGGGTCTGGCGTACGGTAGTCATGCCAAGCAGATCGGCGACTGCCTGTGCGGTGGCCGGGCGCAGTTCGGCGGTCTCGGCCAACCGCCGCTCGGCAGCGTCGATACCTCTTTCCAGTGTTCTGGCAGCTTCATCCACCGCCCGCTGCGGCAAGGACGACATACGGACGAGGTCGGCGATGTCCTCGACGGACCCGTCCAGCCAGCCCGACTCCGGGAAGCGCTTGAGGCCCTCCCGCTCCTCGGTGAAGAGGCAATAGGACAAACCGGCGTCGCGAAGCTGCCAATCCAGATCACCAGCGTAGTGAAGCTGATCGGGATAGCGAAGCGCGATGGCGGCCTCGATGCGCCGGCCGCCTACCGTTGCCTCCCGCCCAAGGCGGGACGTTGCCTCGACTTCGACGTTGGCGGCGGGTTCGTATTCAGCTTCGATCACCACGGGGGACCGTCCGGCGGCGGTAATCAGGACGTCCGGCTGCAAGCCGCGCCGTTCGGCAAGGGCGCGGGTATGCTCCGCCCGCACCTCGCGTCCGGGCAGCATCCCTTGAAGCAATCCGCCCAGGCCGTAGTTAACGGCCGGTTCGGTCTGACGCGGCATGTCGCTCAACGGCTGAATCAGTTTCCTTGCTGGTCAGTCCAACTGAATACGTCGTTCCGACAGATACTATTCATTTTCAGCAAGCACGGCTTGGACGCATTCGGCGACCAGGCGGTTGGCGGCAGCGGGGCCGTGGCGGTCGAGGGTTGTGTACAGGTCCCGCTTTTCCAGCTCGGTCCATACGCGCCGGCGGTCTTCGGCGGCGTCGAAGCGTGAGTCGATTTCCGCGCGCCAGCGCTCGAAGTGCCGCAGTTGAGCGTCGAGGTCGACCGGAAGCGACGCTTGCAGCCGCTTTCGCAGCGCTTTGGCAAAGGCCGGACTCGCGCCGCCCGTGCTCACGGTTATTCGAACGCTGCCGGCTGTTACCTCGCTTACGTTCGAGAAATCGGAGCGCGCCGGATCGTCCGCCACGTTGACCAGCGCACCCGCCGATCGCGCGTCCGCCGCTACGCGCGCGTTGATGGCTGGATCGTCGGTGGCGGCGAATACTAGAGCCGCGCCTTCCAGTAATTCCGGTCGGTACTCCGTTTCGAGAAGCCGGACTTTGCCGGAGCGGGCTAGCTCTCGAACTCCGAGCGCGGCCCGGAGACACACCAGCAGCGGCTTGGCTCCGGCCTTCGTCAGTCCGAGGGCCTTTCTCTCGCCAACCCTTCCGGCCCCGACCACCACGCACTTGAGCCGCTCGAGGTTTAGGGCGATTGGGTAGCGGTGAGTCTGCTCAGTCAATCTCCGTCAATCGAACTGTGAGCCGCCGGACTACCCGTCGGGGGCGTCGCGTCGCCTTCGCCACGGAGGTCGAAGTGGCGACCGAGCACCTGGTCGACTTTGCCGACCGCCGCGTCCCTGCCTTCGGCCTCGATGATCTCCAGAAGGCCGAGCGCGACCAGCTCCCGCCAGACTTTCTTCTTAACGCGCAGGTCGTTGGTGAGGCTGTTGATGCGCTCTTTCGTTTCGACGAAGAACTCGAGATAGCTTTGATAACCAGTCTCCAGCATTCCGGCGATCTTGTTGCGAACGGAATTTGCAAACGCGGGACTCAATGCGTCTGTCATCACGTTTACGGTGATGTTGCCCCGGCGCACGAACGACGACGCGATGAAATCGGATACCTCGGCATTGTCGACCATGTTGAAGAGCATTCCCCTGGCGCGGGCGTCTTTGCCGACGGTCAGGTTCAGTTGCTCGTCGTCGCTGCACCCCAGGACCACCCTGGCCCCGTCCAGCAATTCCGGAGAATAGGCGCGGCGCACTAGGTTGGCGCCGCCGGATTCGGCGATCGCTTCGAGCCCGGGGGTGAAGCTCTCGGCGATCACCGTGGGGGCCTTTTCGAACTGGTTGAAAATCCGGGTCTTGAACTCCGCCTCCTCGCCGCCGCCGACGATCGTGCAGGGCCAGTTTGCGAAATTCAGCGCTACCGGAAAGAAAATCCTCGGCTCGGGCATCGTGTTCGCCTCAAATCGGAGGAGTCAAAGACGGCGGCCGCGTCAACTGGTGGACCGGTCTTGCGTTATCGTGCGCACTAGATTCCCGCATCCCCGCGTGCGCGGGGACGTGCTTCTCGGAAATGACGACCGCACAATGGCCTGCGGACCGGTCGTGCGTTATCGCGGACCGCTGCTCGCAACCGCCCAGATTCTATGTTCGGAGAGTCTTGGATGAGCGCGCTAGACCGCGCACTCTCCTTCGCCACGTTCCAAAACGTAGAGCTGGTCGCGCTCCCAGTCGACGAATGTAGGCTCGGACTCTTCCGAATACTCCGGCGGCAGAGTCAGGTCTTTTAGAACCTGGTCGAACCGCTGCTTGCCGGTGCGGTCGAAGAAGTCGTTGAAGTGCTCGCCTTCCTCACGGTGTTCCTCGTAGAAGCGAATAATCCGCTCGACGGCCTGTGGCACCCTTTTTGCGGGCAGTCTCGACCGTATGAGCGTGCCGAGCCGCAGATTGCCGTTACGGCGATGACCCGCCAGAAATACGTGGTAGGCCGGAATTTGCCTGCCGCTGGACTTCATGGCGGCTCCGTGGAATCCGATCTCGGCGATGTGGTGCTGGCCGCAGGAGTTCGGGCAGCCGCTCGCGTTGATCAGGATGTTCCTCGTCAGCGGGTCGGTGATTTTCATTTCCGCAAGTTTTGCGCTGACCGCGCTATTGAGCCCCATCGAGCTGGTAATCCCAAGCTTGCAGCTATCGGTGCCGGGGCAGGTGACGATGTCTTCGATTTCAAACGCTCCGCCGTCGGCCAGGTCGAGCTTTCGCAGCTCCTTCCAGACCTGATACACCCGCCCCGTCGGGATCCAGCGCAAGACGATGTTCTGCCCGGGGGTAGTGCGGGCTCGGCCAGCGCCGTAATCGCGCAGTATCTGAGCGAGACCTCTGAACTGCTCGGGACTGAGATCGCCCCGCCAGACCTTGACTTCAATGGCCGAGTAGCCCACCTGAACCTGAGGGCTAATGTTGGCGCGGAGGAATTCGCCGAATGCGTTGGCGTCCTCGGAAGACGGCTCCGGCGGAATCGGGTCGGGGTCGGGGGCGTCGGCTCGCTCGTCGTCAAAGAAAAGCAGCTCGTCGAGCGGAATCTCCTTGCGCGCCCATTCGCCCTCTAGCTCACCGTCGACCATCGAGCGGAACTTGTCGATTCCGACTTTGTGAACGAGGAATTTGATTCGAGCCTTTGAGCGGTTTCGTCTCAATTCGTCCGACCGCTCGAAAATGCGAAGGACCGCCTCCGACACCCGAAGGTACTCGTCCATCGGCACGAAGTCGTAGAGGACCATGGCGTGCTTGGCCATGATCGAGAGGCCGCCCCCGGTAACGATCTGGAAGCCCTTTTCCGACTTTCCGTTGAGCGGGCGCAGTTTCGGGATGAACCCCAAGTCGTGAATTCCGGTTATCGAGCGGTCGGCCTCGGACGACGTAAAGGCGACTTTGAACTTACGGGGGAGTAGCTGCGTTAGCGGATTGCGTACGAAGTAGCGGATGAAGGCGCCGGCGTACGGAGTGACGTCGAACGGTTCGTCGCTGCAAATCCCGGCCCATGGGTCTCCCGTGACGTTGCGCACGGTGTTGCCGCATGCTTCGCGGGTGGAGAGGCCTACTTCGGCCATGAGCTTCAGAGCTTCGGTCGCGAGCGGAAGCGGAACGTGGTGGTATTGAATGTTCTCTCGCGTGGTTATGTGGCCTTTGCGGAGCGGTGCGTAGCGCTCGGCAACTTCGGCAAACGCGTCAAGCTGATCGGCCGCCACGCCTCCGAACGGCAGCTTTACGCGTATCATCTGCCTGGCTGCCTGGCGCTGCCCGTAGACCCCTTGTTTAAGCCGGAATCCGACGAACTTGTCTTCCTCCCGGTTCCCACGGAGGAACTCCATGGCCTCCGTCTCGAAATCGGCAAATTCGGATTCGAGGATCGGGATTACGCGTCCCGCCGCTTCCTGCTGCGCGATTGCCATCAAGCTTCCCCTCATCCGGCTTGAGCGGTCGATGTGATAAATCTCATCGTTGCGATTAGTTAGAGGCCGAGTTTATCTTGAACGGGCCGGTTCCGCAGGATCTCTCGGCGTAATCTCAAGTAAGTTACTTAGGATTGATAATAATAACCAACGCGGCGTGAAGACGCTATAAGAACTTACTCAGTAACGATTGCTGCAACCTCGGTAGCCTTTGTAGAACACCATAAGATGCCGGACGTGGTTTTGAGTTTGGCGGGGTGCGAGGTCTGGCGCGTCTGCGATTGCGAGGCTGAAGGCAAATGAGCACCCGCAAGCTCCGAGTCGGCACGCGGCGGAGCCGGCTGGCTCTGGCGCAGACACGGCTCGTGGCGGACCTTCTACGTCGTCGCGCGCCCGGCATCGACGTTGAGATCGTCGAGCTGTCGAGTCTTGGCGACGAGCGGCCCGGCGATTCCCTCGTAGGCGCTATCGGCGTCGGCGTGTTCACAAGCCAGATCCAGAAGGCACTGCTGGACGGCGTTGTAGACGTTGCCGTACACAGTCTCAAGGACCTGCCGGTAAAAAGTGTTTCCGACATCGAGCTGGCCGCCATTCCAGTCAGGGAAGACCCTTCCGACGTGCTCGTTTCCCGAGAAGGAGTCGCGCTCGAGGACCTTCCAGCGGGCGCTCGCATAGGCACCGGCAGCCCCCGCCGCGCGGCCCAGATCAAGCTGGCCCGCAAGGACCTGATCGTAAAGCCGCTGCGCGGGAACGTGGAGACGCGCATCCGCAAGCTTGACGACGGCGAAGTCGACGCCGCGGTCCTTGCCGCCGCAGGGCTGGTCCGGCTTGGATTGGAGAGTCGGATCGGTCAGCGCCTCGCCATGCCGGCATTTCTGCCCGCGCCGGGCCAGGGCGCGCTGGCCGTTGAGACCCGCAAGGACGACCATACGACGACGGAGATTGTGAGAAAGCTCGACGACGCCGGTTTGCGGGCTTGTACGACGGCTGAGCGGGCGTTCCTTAGCGCACTCGGCGGCGGCTGCTTGCAGCCTGCCGGAGCGCTCGCGACCGTTGAGAACGGGAGACTGGACTTTCAGGCGGGCATATACGGTGAAGCGGCTACCACCGCAGCCGTGACGGGCGCACCGGGTTCCGCCGCCGACATAGGGCGGCGGGCAGCCGAAATCATCTTAGACGGAGCCGGCATTGACGGTTGATCCCGCAGCCGCTGGGGGCTTTGTCTATCTGGTCGGGGCCGGTCCGGGCGATCCCGGATTGGTGACCGTTCGCGGGGCCGAGATTTTGCGGACGGCTGACGTTGTGGTTTACGACCGGCTCGCGAGCGACGACGTGCTGGCGATGGCGACCGCGCGACGGCGAATCGACGTTGGGAAAAGCAAGGGATCGCAGGCGCTGGGTCAGGACGAGATCAACCGTCTTCTGGTAAGGCTGGCGTCGGACGGCCAACGCGTTTGCCGGCTGAAGGGCGGCGACCCCTTCGTGTTTGGGCGCGGCGGCGAGGAGGCGGCGCATCTCGCCAAAGCGGGAGTGGATTTTGAAGTCGTGCCGGGCATCACCTCGGCCATTGCCGCGCCCGCTTACGCCGGGATTCCGGTTACAGACCGCCGCGCTTCGGCGTCGTTCGCGTGCGTTACAGCGCACCGGCGGTCGAACGCATCGGAGCCGGCCATCGATTGGAAGTCGCTAAGCCGCGCCTGCGACACGATCGTGGTCCTGATGGGTGCGAGCAGACTGGACTGGGTTGTCGGTGAGCTTGCGGGCGCCGGTCTTGAAGCCTCGCATCCAGTGGCAATCATCGAGTCGGGAACTCTGCCCGGCCAGCGCGTGGTGCGCGGCAATCTGGCCGACATCGCCAATAAGGCGGCGAAGGCGGGAGTCGGCTCGCCGGCGGTCGTGGTAGTGGGAAACGTCGTTGCACTTGCCGATTCCATCGATTGGATCAGCCGGCGTCCGCTCCACGGCGTCAGCGTGATGGTGACGCGCGACGAGGGATCGAAGGGAGCTCTTTCGTCCCGGCTCCGGTCGCTCGGAGCGCACGTCCTGAGCACTCCGACGATACGGATTCTGCCGTTGGAAGATGAGTCCGGTTTGCGCAACGCGGTCGCCAGTCTCGGCGGTTGCGACTGGGTCGTATTCGTCAGCGCCAGCGCCGTTGTTCACGTCTTCAGGGCCATCGAACGCGCCGGTGGGGACGCTCGCGTCCTGGCGCCGTACCGGGTGGCCGTGATGGGGTGGGGCACAGCCGCCGCGCTTCGAGAACGGGGAATTGTCCCAGACCTCATTCCGGAAAGCTACGTGTCCGAGTCCCTTGCCGGCGCTTTGCTGGAGAAGCTTGAACCGAATTCTCGGATCGTCATTTTCGGGGCATTGAACGGCCGCGAGACGCTGGCCCAGGCGCTTGACGCGGCGGGGCACGATGTCAGTCTCGTCCCCTCCTATCGCAATGTTTCTGTGGCAGTCGATCCCCGGCGCGTCGACGCTCTTAAAGCCGGCGGCGTCGACTGGATTGCCTTCACAAGCTCCTCATCCGTCACACGGCTCGTAAAGGTGCTCGGAGGGTCTGGAAACATCTCGACGAAGACCAGAGTTGCGTGCATTGGACCGACGACCGCCGCCACCGCCAAAGCTCTCGGGCTGCGCGTCACCGCAATTTCCGAGGAGCACACGATCGAGGGCCTGTCGCGCACAATTGCACAGTTTTCAGAATCTGGAGCCGTGTAGGTGATGGCCGGTTTCTCTTCCTGCACCGAATACAATCCTGAGTGACGAGGTCTGGCTTTTGTTGATCGGGAGACTTACACGACAAATTGCCGACCGGGGTGAGAACCCGAGGTGACTGACGATGCGAACGCTCGAACGAAACTTAATAGATAGCGGCCCGGCGGACCGCGATCTTCCGGTTCGCCCCCGGCGGCTGCGCAGGTCTTCCGCCGTGCGCCGCCTCGTGCGGGAGAGCCGTCTGTCGGCTGACATGCTTGTGTATCCGATGTTCGTGGCGACCGGCCAGAGTGTCAGTCAGCCGATAGAGGCCATGCCGGGCCAGCGTCGCCTGTCGGCCGATTTGGCCGAGGAAGCCGCGGCGTCCGTGTTCCGCGCCGGTGTGCCCGCGGTCCTGCTATTTGGGTCGCCGCGCCACAAGGACGATGCCGCCACCGACGCATTTGCGGATGATGGCGCGGTCCAGAGAGCGATTCAAGGCATCAAGCAGTCCACCCCGGAGATCGTCGTATTTTCCGATGTCTGCGTATGCGCGTATACGGACCACGGTCACTGCGGCATCGTGTCCAACGGAGAGATCGACAACGACGCCTCGCTCGACGTGATGGAGGCCGTAGCTTTATCTCACGCGCGGGCGGGGGCGGATTTCGTGGCTCCCTCAGACATGATGGACGGACGCGTCGGCGCTATTCGGGCGGCGCTCGATGACAATGGATTCGGGCACGTGGGAATCATGTCGTACGCGGCAAAGTACGCCAGCGCTTTCTACGGTCCCTTCCGGGAAGCCGCCGACTCGACGCCCCAGTTCGGTGACCGTTCAACCTATCAAATGGACCCGCCCAACGTGCGGGAGGCGCTGCGCGAGATCGAGCTCGACGTCCGCGAGGGGGCCGACATCGTAATCGTAAAGCCAGCGCTGGCTTATCTCGACGTAATAGCGGCGGCGCGGGCGGAGTTCAACGCGCCGATCGCCGCCTACAACGTGAGCGGCGAATACTCGATGATCAAGGCCGCCGCGCAGCGAGGCTGGATCGATGAGGATCGGGCGGTTGACGAAGCGCTCACCGGAATCGTTCGGGCAGGCGCCGACATGGTGATTACGTACTGGGCGCCCGAAGTAGCCGCAAGACTCGGCGGATCTCCGGCGAGCTAAGCGGGCAGACGCCAAACGATAGAAGCCGGCGTAGGTTAATCGCGTCGTCGGCGCCACGGCGTCTCCATGCGGATCCGACCGATAGAGAAAGCCAGCTAACGGGAAGGTCCGCAGGCGTGTTGCTTTAGCCGCCGGCCAGCGCGCTCACGCTCTCGACCAGCGCCGCGTATTGGGCGTCGCTGCGCGCGTCCACGTCCGGATTGATATGGACGAGCTTGCCGTTCCGGTCGATTACGAATGTCATGCGGTTGCTCATGTCGGCGTCGGGCTTCTTCGCGCCGTAAGCGCTCATCACCTCGCAGGCCGAATCGGCGATAAGTGGAAATTTCAGCCCCTCGCCAAAGCTCTCCGAGAAGCGCTGCTGCGTCGAGAGATCGTCGGCGCTGATCCCAACGACCTCCGCTCCCGCTTCCTCAAACTGAGGATAAAGCTCCTGAAGTTTCTGGAGCTCGTGAGTTCACCCGCCGGTGAAAGCCTTGGGGAAGAACGCCAGCACGACTGTCTTGTCTTCGAGCAGGTCCGACAGAACCAACGGATTGCGCCTGGTGGCGGGCGCTGAGAAGCCTGGCGCCGTATCGCCGACCTTCAATTTGGAACTCAAGGCGCAACCTCCGTCGATAACTACATGCCCGCGCTCGTTTCCGGACAACGAGGTGTATACCACACAATCGCTTCGATATTCGTCAAGCGGGTGCGGGGGACAAACGACCGCAATGTCCTCTTTGACGCGGCGTAAGTGTCCAAGGCGGCTGCGATAGCGGATAGACTGCGGCAGCCCGGCCCGGAGAATCGTCAGTCAAGCTTGCAGGAGGCTATTCGGTGGACTACTTCGACATTCCTGGACTCAGCTTTCCGGTTTCGAATCTCGTCATGGGATCGGTCAGTCTTCTCCTTAAAAACCAGGAACGTTCTAACGAACGGCTGGACGCCTATGTCGAATCGGGCGGCAACATCGTAGACACCGGGCGAATCTACGGGGGCGGGGAGAGCGAACGGGCAATCGGGAACTGGCTGGCGAGCCGCGGCATACGGGATGAATTCATGGTCTTGACCAAAGGGTGTCACCCCCACGGCCAAACCCGCCGCGTGACCAGCAAAGCTCTGGAGAGCGATGTCTCCGAGACCCTGAAGGCGCTGCAAACCGACCGAATCGACATTTACCTGATGCACCGCGACGACCCGGTCGTGCCCGTAGGCGAGATCATGGGCTGGCTCAACGACTACGTCAGCGCCGGGCCGATCAATGTGCTGGGAGCGTCCAACTGGACGCAGGCCAGAGTCCAAGCCGCCAACGAATATGCCATCGAAAACGGGCTGAGCGGTTTCAAGGTGGTGAGCAACTACGCGGGGCTGGCCGCAACCAACGAGCCGATGTGGTGGGAGTGCCTGGAGATGGACGCGGACTACTGCAACTGGCTCGCTGAGACCGGAATCCCCAATTTTTGCTGGTCGTCGCTCAGCCACGGCTTTTTCAGCCGCAAGCTCGATTCAGATGATCCTGAGTACGACGACATGGTTAGGACCTACGGCAGCGACCGAAACCGGAAACGTCTGCAACGGGCGTCCGAGTTCGGACGTTCGCGTAATCTCAACGCCACCCAGGTCGCCTGCGCCTACGTGTTGAGCCAGAAATACCCGTCGCTGGCGGTCGTCTCCCCGGAGAACCTCGAGGAGCTGAACCAACTCGTAGAGGCGAGCGCCTTGGCGCTGGGAGACGACGAAATCGAGTGGCTGGAGGGAAGCTAGCCAGCGTATTGGCGAGCGTGCGGCTTCGGCTATCAGCCCAGACGCATCCGGGACGTGAGCGCGCCGTCGATGAACATCACCTCACCATTGACGTAGTCGGCGTCGGGCGACGCCAGGAAAGCCGCGGCCCGGCCGATGTCGTCGGTGTCGCCGAGGACGCCCGCCGGGATCCTGCCCGCGATCTCTTCCTTGTCGGCCCCGGTCCGGTCGTAGCGCGGCACGTAAATCGCTCCCGGGGCTATGGCGTTGACCGTGATCTTGTGCGGGGCCAGCTCTACCGCCAGCGCTTGAGTAAACGCGTTGATGGCGCCCTTGGTCGTGCCGTAAAGCACAAAGCTCGGCACGTGCTGGATGCTGTGCACCGAGCTCAGGTTGATTATCCGGCCGTATTGACGCGATATGAGGTGCGGGACCGCCGCCGAGCACGTGACGAACATCGCCTTTAGATTGATGTTCAGCAGCTCGTCCCAGTCCTGCTCGGTGCAGTCGGTAAAGGCTTTGTCCATAGTGTAACCGGCGTTGTTGACGAGTATGTCGAGTCGCCCGAACGAGTCGATCGCGGCCTCGACTACGTCGGCGGCGTTCGACGCGTTGCGAAAGTCACTCTTGACCGCGATGGCCTCGCCGGTGTCGGAGAGCGACCTTGCGAGGTCCTTTGCTCCATCGAAGCTGTTGTAGGCCGATAAGACCAGCTTCGCGCCCGCGTCGGCAAGGTGACGGGCGATTGAAACACCTATGCCGGTGCCCGCGCCGGTAACGATGGCAACCTGACTGTCAAGCTCTCCCATTGCCAGACCTCCACTTTGATCGAATCCATCTGAATCTGCCGCTCAGTCTAGCCGCGCGAGCCGTAGCCGAGGATTTCGGATCACCCATTGGCGACAGGAATCCCGATGGTCCCAACCTCCGCGAGAGTGCGCTAGTTTGCTTCCCAACGCCGTTCGAGCCGCTCGCCGACACGCCCTAGCTGGCCTTGCGGCCGCCCGTTTACCGTGATGCGCAGACCTCCCGCGTTGTCGGTAATAAGCGAGACGGATCTGGAGGCTGTCCACAGCTTGCGTTCACCTGGATTCATGAATCCACTGAATGCCGGTTTGTCATCGACGCTGGCCTGGATATTCACGTTCATCTCCGCGACTACCTCGAAGAAAATCGCGATCGCCTGCGGCTCCGCCGCCGCCGTGGCCACGTTGAAGGCGGGCAGGACAGTCTGCACCTCTACCGTGTCTGCTGGCGGCACTGTCGAGGCGGGCGTTGTCGAAGCGTCGGGCGATCGATAGTTGCGATACAAGAAGTTGATCGCTATGACGAGCGCGCCCAAAACGACCACGAGGGTCAGCAGCGACCGATACGATACACGCCTGCCGGTTCCCACCGGAATTCTGGTATCCGGCATCATCCTGACGCCCGGGGTCGCGGTCTGTTTCTCATAGGCGTCGAGAGCGCTCTGCGGGTCGAAGCCCAGGAAATCGCAGTAGCTTCTGATGAAGCCGTTTACGTAGACCTTGGGGGGCAGGGCGCCCAAATTATCGCGCTCGAGGTCGCGAAGAAAGTTCAGCCGAATATGCGTTTCGGCGGCGATGGCCTCCACGTTTATATTCTTCTGTTCGCGCGCGGCGCGAAGAATCGCTCCGACAGTCCCGCTCTCGGCTGGATCGGCCTCCACTAGTCAGGGGAGAAACGAGGCGAAGCTGTAGTCATCCGCGGAATCAACGTGAATACCAAGATCCGCGACTTCCGCCTCGATGTTGACGTCGGAAACGAAGTTGGTCAGCACGGTGACTATCTCGTCCTTGATGGCTTCGGCGATGTTGGCGGGCCGGCCCGGCAATCCGGCGCGCTCTTCTTTCCGATCGGCGATATGGTCCGCCAAAAGCTGGCTCAGGCGGTCCCTGACTTCACGGTCGCCGTCGCTCGACCTGCCCAGAGATACCCATTTACCCGTATCCCGGACGCTGAACGTAATGTCAGCGCTCACGATTTCAGTGGATCCGTCGCCCCGCAGTCCGAGGAATGACTCAACTTTCACCTTGCGGTTCGAGAGATTGACGTGTTCCCGCTGGGTCAGCGGCGCTGGCCAGCTCCAAAACCAGCCGGGACCGTCCACGGCTGTCACGGAATCCAGATAGACTTCCGGAAGCTGATCCCGTGAAAAGTTTGTAATCGAGATAACGTCCAGAATCTGCGCGAACGCAAAGACCTGGTTGGGACGCAATACTTCCGCTTCTTCCGGCGGCAGCCGGTAGAGACCGCCGAGCAAGAACAATGCCAACGCGGCCAGGACTCCGGCGGGCAGTCGGAAAAACGCCGCAATACCGCCAACCCCGCGCGGGGACTCACGAGTGGAGTACGGCGCGGTGATATCGGCCACCCTCGTCGGCGCCCTGCGCAAAGCTATGAATCCGATCCGTCTTCGGGCCAGCGCGCTGGCCCGCCACATCCGGGTAGTGAAATCGCCGTACATCGAGGCCGCGGCGGGGATTCCGTGGCGCTTGCTGACGCGCACCATCGTTTCGAACAGCGCCTCCAGGCGGTTGGCGTTTTCGCCCGTCAGAGAACGTCTGCCGGACGAAAGCTGGCGTGACTCCTCGATCAGCGGTTGAATCTCGTCCAGGAAATCGGAGTGTCCCTGTCCGCCTTTTCGATGTACTTGCGGGTCGAGACGCTTGCCGGATTTCGATGGTTTAGAGGCAAACCCGGGATCGGACCGCTTGCTCGTTTTCCAGACGATGAATAGTGAAGGAATTGCGGCTATGGCGATACCCAGCGGAAGACCGCCGACTGACGATCCGGCGGTTGCAACGAACTCTCCAACCCCCGGCCCTATAGCCGGAATCGTGTTGACGAGCAGACCCAGCGCGCCGAGCAGCGACGCAACGGTAAACGGCAGTCCAATTGCCGTTATCCGCCAGAACAGCCTCCGGGTCGACTGCGAGCGCCGCGCTGTGTTGGCGCGTTTGAGCGCCGACTCCTCGATATCCCGGATATCGGCGATTCCCGCGCCGGCCCCGCTTGACGTGTCGGGATCGCCAGATACCAGAGTTCGAAGCTGCGGACCCGGGCCGGCCAGCGCCAGCGACAACGCCTGCGGATCGTGGGCGAAGAGCCTCGCTTCCGTAAACGGATTGGGAACGTCGGCGTATTCGACGCCTTCGGAGAAGTCCTCGTCAAGGTCGTCGGGTTCGCTTTCGGCGTCGGGAGTCTGGCCCTCATCTCCAATGTCTTCATCGATGGCAAGCAGTTCGGCATCGACTTCGGTGACTTCCGCATCCGTGATCTCATCGCGGTCTGGATCGCTCGTCATAGCAAAATGCTACGCCGCCGCCGAGGACGCGGACGCCACGATGACGGCGGATGCCGCCGCAAGGAGGAAATTTGCGCGTCGTTCCGGCCGCATCGAGGTAGCGATAGCGGTGTGCGAGACGGCGCCGTGATTGCGATGCGAGAAACCCGCTGTGGTCTGCCCGTCGCCGCCGGCTCCGCTCGCCACGTCCCAGAACACGCCCGGCGCCACGGGAATGAGCGACGCCGACGCGCAGGCGTCGGCTTCCTTGGCGTCGCGCGGGTAGTACACGCCTAGCTCGCCTTCGTCGAGTTTTCGCGGAATCGACCGGTAACGGCGCCGATATTCACCGAAGCGCATCAGGTTTGAGATTGTAGACGCTGCCTCGAGATCGCGATGGGGACCAAGCTGTTTATGAACCCACTTCAGACCGCGTCCCGCGGCGGAAATGCGGCCAAAGCGGCTCCAGTGATTTTCGATGCCCGTCAATATCTTGAGGCGAACGCCGGCGGAAACTTCGACGGCAGTGGTGGCAAAACCGTCAAATCCTTCAAGTCCGCCCACTCCGCCGGCATCGCGCAGCGCGATTACAGTGGACGGCCGGTTCTGGTTGAGATCGGCTTCGAGCGCGCGCCACAGGGCCGGAGAGGCGACGGTTTCCGCTCCCACCAGCGCGCCTTGCACGCCAACCGCGCCGGACGGGGCGTACCACGATGGACGCTGAGATTCGTCCGTGTACTCCAGCAGGACTATATGAAGGAGCATCTGGCCTAAGAGGCGTCGCCGCTCCGACGAGTCCGAAGCAAACGCGCGTAGCAGCCCCCTCCCCGCGACGATCTCGGCGGGGCTCGGCCTTCGCGAAACAAGCTCGATCCAAACCGAACCGCCGCTTCCCCCTTCTCCGATCGTGTACGAACTTAAACGTACCCACGTGCGCGGTCCAATCTGTCCCTCCGCCAGAACCCTGGTCTCGTAGGGCAGCCGTGTTCTTGCAAACTCCTCAGCCCAGGACTTGTCGTCGAGCAGCGGGTAATAGACATCCCGGTGATACACCGGAATCTTGAGAGAATAGGGAGCCGCCTGGACGCTCAATCGAGACCTTCGGATTCCCTGTCGCAAGTGTCCGCGGCTTGGGCCGGCTCCTCGACGACAATCTCGGCATCGACGATTTCAGCGTCTACGTACAACTCTTCATCCGGCTCGCCGATGGGACTCGCAACGAGCGCTTCCCGGACGCGGCTCGCATCGGGCAGCCAAATTCCGTCCTCGGGCGAAAGCGAGCCTGGATTCGGATTTTGAAGAAGCTTTGTGTATAAGGCAGCCGCCTCCGGAATACCAAGCCTGACGCTGGCCTCGTAGGCCTCCAGGTAAGCCACCTTTTCTTCCAGGTTCACCCCCATTATTTCGCGCAGCTCCGCGAGTCCCTGATGAGGCGCTCGTCTGACGCTTATCCCGGCGAGGCCGGGCGAACCGCCCGAAGTCCGCGGAGTCCGTCGATCTTGTGCGAGTAGGTCCCTCAATCCCAACAGCCAGACTCCGGCGAGTGCCGGGATCCAGTGACCGCCGGAGGCCACGATCAGGGCTATCCCCAGCAGAGCGCGCAGCAGCGCGCGGCCAACCCCCGCCATGTCGCGCGCCGGCGCCCTAGCGTGATTGGCCGGTCCGCGAACGTAATGCCGTCGAGTCTCCAGGCGGCAGGCGAATTGCAGGTCTTGTTTCGTGGCAGTCGACTCACCGGCCACCGCCGCGATGACGGCGATACGCGGCGGCTCCCCGCGAAACACGTCACGGGCTTCTCCCAAAAGCCGCCTCGACGCCCGCGAAGCCCGAACGACGGTCCCGTCCATGACGGGAATGCTGAGGCAAACGGCTTGCCTTACGACGTACGGCACGAAAAATAAGATCTCGGCCGCGGTTCGGTATCGGCAATGAACAACCCGATGAATTTGCGACGAAGCGATCCGGGGGCCGGCGCGTCACGGTCGCCGAGCCGCAATCGACGGTAGAAGCGAACGCCCGCTTCCCAGCGAAGGGCGCGGCAACTCTCTTCCAGGGTCGCCAGGTCCCTGCGGCTGCCGGCTAGGGCGAGGTCGCTCCAGACTTTGTTTACGGCCTCCGACCCATCTCCCGACCGACCTGCGAAAGCCGCCGAGACGGGAGTGTTGAGAAGAGATTCAGCCCATCGAGACTTGCGCCTCACCGATATCAACCGGACAGCCGCGAGCGGCCCGGCGAGAAACACAACGCCGAACACCCAGAAGAAAACGAGAAACGAGCTATCGCCGTTGATGAACACGAACGCCAAGAGCAGACCCAATAAAATAAGGTCGGCGATGCCCAAAGCTGCGAATAGCGGCCAGCGCGCGCTTCGATAGGCGTTACGCTTGGCATAGGAGACGAGCTCGGATTCAACCTCGGCTCGTATGTATTCGGCCTCCCCCTCGCTGATATCGAACGGGCTGTAGACATCGACCCGAAGCGCCGAACTCGCTGAATCGAGGTTCAACGAGTCGGTGTCAAAAAACGCCACGGCGCCCTCGGACGCCGGTACAACGTAGACGTTGACGGGTTCGGCTGGGCGGGAATCGTTCATATTTGGCGCGTTGAAAATCGCTGACATATCCCTGTGGTCACCGCACTGGCGGCCGGCGCGCGCGAGTATCGAACGTTGGGCGAGTATACCAGTGGTAAGCCGATCTTCGGTGCATTCTGCTACGTTTGGAGGTATCGCGTAAGGACTACCGCTAATGCCTGACGATCAAATCTACGACGTAATAGTTGTCGGAGCGGGCCACTCGGGCTGCGAGGCCGCGCTGGCGGCCGCTCGAATGGGAAGCTCGACCCTGCTCCTGACGATGAACCTGGATTCCGTCGCCGGGATGCCTTGCAATCCGTCGGTAGGCGGTCCGGCGAAAGGACATCTCGTTCGCGAGATCGACGCGCTGGGCGGCGAGATGGGGCGTAACACCGACCGAACGTTCATTCAAATCCGCAAGCTGAACACCGGCAAGGGGCCGGCGGTCCAGGCTCTGCGCGCTCAAAGCGACAAGCGGCTCTACGGAATCGCCATGAAGAAGGTGCTCGAACGACAGGAAGGGCTCGACCTCAAGCAGGCGGCGGTCACGGGACTTCTCTGGAATCCAATCGTCCGTAACGGCGAGGCTCAGTGGCGGGTCGATGGCGTCATTACTCAATTGGGGCGGGTAATTCGGTCCCGCGCCGTGATCATTACGACAGGGACGTTTCTAAACGGCAGGATTTTTGTCGGCGACGTGACCTATGAAGCCGGACGTGCCGGTGAATTCGCATCGAAGGGAATTTCGGAAGATCTGGCCGAGCACGGGTTCAACCTAGGCAGGCTGAAAACGGGCACTCCACCGCGCGTCGATGCGAGGACCATCGACTTTTCCAAAACCGAGATTCAGCCGGGTTGGGACTCGCCGCTGGGATTTAGCTTCGATCCCGTGGGCGAGGACGAGCTGATGACGCTCGATCCCAACCCCGTATACCCCGGCGCGGCGCTCGATGGCTGGCGGGCGCAGATGCCTTGCTATGCGGTTTACACAAATGCGCGCACGCACGGCGTCATTAGGTCGAATCTGGATCGCGCGCCGATGTTCACGGGCGTCATCAAGAGCGCCGGGCCTCGTTATTGTCCGTCCATCGAAGACAAGATCGTGCGGTTCGCGGACAAAGACTCGCATCAGCTTTTCCTGGAGCCGGAGGGATTTCAGACGTACGAGGTCTACGTCCAGGGAGCCAACACCAGTCTGCCCGAGGACGTGCAGCTCGCCATGCTGCGGAGCATTCCGGCTATGGCCAGTTGCGAAATGACGCGAACCGGCTACGCGATTGAATACGACTACGTGCCTTCACAGCAGATCGAGCCCAGCCTCCAGGCGCGGCGGGCGCGGGGGCTCTACCTGGCAGGTCAGATCAACGGCACGACCGGCTACGAAGAGGCGGCGGCGCAGGGCCTTATGGCCGGCATCAACGCCGCCCTTGCCTGCCGCGGCGACGAACCGCTGGCGCTGTCCAGGTCGGAGGCTTACATCGGCGTAATGATCGACGACCTGACGACCAAGGAGATAGACGAGCCTTACCGCCTCCACACCTCGCGGGCCGAGTACCGTCTTTTGCTGAGGCAAGATAACGCCGACCTCCGCCTGACGCCCGTCGGCGGTGAGGTGGGACTGGCGTCCGCTGGTCGGGTGGACGCGGTTCGGCAAAAAAAGGCCGCGATGGGGCGGACGTTGGAGTGGCTCGATTCGGCGCGAGTGCGGCCGTCGGACAACTTGAACGCCGAGCTGAGCGCCATCGACTCAGGGCCAGCCAGGCAGACAATGCCGGCCACGGAGCTCCTCAAGCGGCCGGGCATGAAGTTGAACGTGCTGAGGCGGCTGACCGGCGTCGGTCCGGTCGACGCGGAGGTCGCCGAGCAGGTCGAGCTTTTACTCAAGTACGAGAGCTACATCAACCAGCAGGGGCACATGGTGGAGCGAGCGCGAAAAATGGAAGGCGCCGCGATTCCCGACGATTTCGACTTCAACCGGATAACCGGCTTGCGGACGGAAGCCCGGCATAAGCTCGAGCGAATGCGCCCCGCGACGCTGGGTCAGGCGTCGAGAGTAAGCGGCGTTACTCCAGCCGACGTTTCCGTCCTGATGGTGCATCTCAAGCGCGCCAGGGAGGCGGCTCCAGCCTAACCGCGTTGCCGTGCTCTTAAGGCGGAGCGGAGGCCTGGATCAGCCGGCGGTGAGTGCGAAGTCTTCGAGCCCCACACCCGGATTCTGAAGCCGGTAACGCGCGCTGGCGGCTAATCCTTCGGCGGCAAGGTCGACTTGCAGCGTGGCCTCAGGCTCCGCGATCAGCATGTCCGGGTTGAGCAACCCCTCCAGGATTGTGATTTCGAGACCGTAGCAACCGGTCTCCCCGGCTACCTTCACCGCAACGAGCAGCAGCAGCGACTCTCCCGCCGCCATGGTGGACTCGATCTGCCGCGAATAGTCGGTATCCGGCAGTCCCACGTGACCTTCCCGAACCCATATTCCCCCGACCGGCTGCGGCAGCAGGGCCTGCCCCGTATCCCGATGTATGTACCTGATAAGCGCCGAGACGTTTTCCGCGGTCCGGTTGGGCGGAGGCCCTAAAGGAAGTCCAAGAATGGGTAACGAAGCGGGCGATTCGGCCTTGACCCGAACTGAAAGCAGCCGGATGTCTCCGGCGTTGCCGGAATTCCCGGGAATAGTGATCGCGGGACCGATGTCGAGCGAAAGTTTGGGGTAGCGTTCCCGCTGTCGCACGGAAGCCCGCTTGTTGGGGTTGCCTACCTCCAGTCTGGTGAATTGCAGCTTTTCACCCCTCCTGTTCCGAACACGCCTGGGCCAATGAAGATAGCACTTGAGACAGTAGCGGTTTTGTCACCGGGATTCCAACAGCGGCGGCAGCGCGCTCAATTCGGCCAGGTCCGCGGGCGCGGGCGAGCCGATAGGCGAGTCGGGCCTCTGAATGCGAAAGGCCGTAATTCCCGTTTCCCGCGCCACGGCCACGGCCGGGGCGTTGTCGTCGATCAACACGGCTTCCCCGGCTTCCAGTCCTTCACGTTCGAGAAGCGCCAGCCAGAACGCCGCTTCGTCCTTCTGCATTCTGAACATTCCGGCGTGATAGACAACGTCTATGTATTTGTCGAGGCCGACCGCCTCGAGATCGCTCGAAGGGTCGTGCCAGCGTCCTGTCGCGATGCCTGTCCGAAGCCCGCCGGCGCGGACCTTTTTGACCGAGGCAATGGAGTCGCGGTAAGCCTCAACCGGTTCCGAGACCTCAAACCGCCGCATTATCTCTTCAGCGATCTCACCGCGGTCTTCCTCGACACCAACTAGTCCCAAAGTGTGCTCAGCGGAGTGCAAGTAGGCTTCGCGGTCGGTGGGGAATTTGAAACCGCGCGCCAGATACAGATCCCAGGACTCCAGATAAGCGCGCCGAAGTTCGTTCGAGTTCACGCCGAAGAAGCCCCGTTCGAATAAGACTTCCGCGTATAGGAGAAGCGGGTCCAATCTGAGCCGAATCAGCGTGTAGTCGAGGTCGAACAGACACAGCTTCACGTTGACTCAGGTCGGTTAGCCCGCGGCGGTCCCGTTTTCCGGCTCGACCGCATCCCGGCCGTCGCCCGAAATCGCCAGTCCCGCCACCTCTTCACCCTCGTTCAATCGCATCAGGATCATCCCGGCCGCATAACGCTGCATGGGTCTGACTTCGCCGAGGCTCAACCGGATAAGGCGGCCGATAGTCGAAAGAAGAAGAATGTCCTCTTCCGGATCGGATATGACGCGTGCCGCGACCACGTGACCGGTCTTTTCCGAGAGATTGATAGCTTTCATGCCAAAGCCGCCCCGACCCTGTGATCGAAACTCCGTCAGGGGTATCTTCTTGCCGTAGCCCTCGTTGGTCACCACGACCAGGTAGCTGTCGTCCCGGGTGAGGTCCATGGCGACAACTTCATCGTTTTCGCGGAGCCGAATCGCGCGCACGCCTCCGCTCGTGCGGTTGCTGCTACGCACGCCGTCTTCGTGGAAGTGGATCGCCATCCCGAGCCGGGTAACGAACATGACGCCGCTCTGGCCGTCCGACAGCCGGACCCATCCCAGTTCATCCTTGGGCTCGAGGTCCATGGCCAGCAGGCCGTTGGTTCGCACAGTCACGTATTGAGTAAGCGCGGTCCGCTTCACCTCTCCCATTGACGTGCCCATCAGAAGGTTTTCTCCGGCCTCGAAGTTTGGAAACGCGATGGGCGCCGTCACCCGCTCGCGGCGTTCGAGCGGGAGAAGGTTGACTATCGCCACGCCGCGCGCTTCGCGGCTCATGCGCGGAAGCTCGTAACATCTGAGCTTGAATACGCGGCCACGGTTCGTAAACGCCAGAAGGTAGTCGTGGCTGTTGGTGACGAGGAAATGCCGAATCTCGTCGTCCTTCACGGCCAGCCCTCGAATCCCCTTGCCGCCCTTGCCCTGGATCCGGAAGGTGTCCGTCGGCTGGCGTTTTGCATACCCCCTGCGAGTGATAGTCACCACGCAATCCTCGTCCGGGATCAGGTCCTCGTCAGCGAGTTCGCCTGTGATGTGGGCTATTCGCGTGCGGCGAGCATCGCCGAACCGCTCGCGAAGCTCGAGCGTTTCCTCCCTAATCACATCCCGAACGATACTTATGTCGGCGAGCAACGCCTCAAGCTCGTCTATTCGCCGGCGCAGTTCCGTTAGCTCGTCCCTGAGCTTCTGAGCTTCGAGCGCGACAAGTCGGCGCAATTGCATGTCGAGAATCGAGTTGGCCTGAATTTCACTCAGGTCGAACCGCTCGATCAGCCCCGCTCGGGCATCGTCGGTCGTCTCGGAGGCCCGAATCACGGCTACGACTTCGTCGATGTTGTCGAGGGCCTTTAGAAATCCTTCGACCACGTGCGCGCGGGCGAGGGCGCGCGAAAGATCGAATTGAGCGCGCCTCGTCACGACGTTTTCCCGATGTTTGATGAACTCCTGCAGCGCCTCGTGCAGGCTGACAACCTTTGGCTGACCGTCGACCAGAGTCACCATGTTGACTCCGAACGTCGTTTGCAGGGCGGTGTGCTTATAGAGCTGATTCAGGACCTTGGTCGGATATGCATCACGGCGAAGCTCGATTACCAGCCGCATTCCCTCCCGGTCGCTCTCGTCCCTGATATCGCTTATGCCTTCGATGGTCTTGGCTCTGACCAGATTGGCTATCTTCTCCGTCAGCTTCGCTTTGTTGACCTGGTATGGCAGCTCGCTGACGATGAGCGAGTCGCGGCCCTCTCGGAACTCTTCCGAGTTGACCAGGGCGCGGACGAGAATGCGGCCGCGGCCGGTGCCATAAGCCTGGCGAATTCCCTCTGCGCTGATGATCGCGCCGGTCGGGAAGTCGGGTCCGCGCACAATCTTGGAAAGCTCGTCGCCGGAAATATCGGGGTTGTCCAGCATCGCGTTGACCGCGTCGGCTATTTCGCGGAAGTTATTCGGCGGGATGTTCGTCGCCATTCCGACCGCGATTCCCGACGCGCCGTTTATCAGGAGATTTGGCGCCTTGGCGGGCAATACAAGCGGTTCCTCCGCAGATGAGTCGAAGTTGTCGTTGAAATCGACGGTGTCCCGGTCGATGTCAGCCAGCATCTGCTCGGCGAGCGTCGACAGGCGGGCCTCGGTATAGCGCATCGCCGCGGGAGGGTCGCCGTCCACCGAGCCAAAGTTGCCCTGGCCTTCCACCGGCATGTAGCGCAGGCTGAACGGCTGCGCCATCCGCGCGAGCCCGTCATATATGGCAGATTCGCCGTGGGGGTGGTATTTGCCCATGGTTTCACCGATGATCCGGGCGCACTTTCGAAACTGCGCATTGGACCGCGCGCCAAGGTCCTGCATGGCGTAGAGGATTCGCCTTTGGACAGGCTTCAGACCGTCGCGAACGTCCGGAATGGCTCGCGAGACGATCGTGCTCATGGCGTAGTCCAGGTACGCCTCGCCCATTTCGCGTTCGAGGGCTATCGGTTCAATTCGACCTACAAGGTCCTCTTCCAAGCCCTTTACTCCTCGTGCTTCATTGATAAAACCTTATGAACCAGCGGTTCTCGGCGGCTCCGGGAGGGGCTGCCGAATTCCAGCAGTTAGTCATCGCCGGTGAAGTCGCCGCTCGATCCGCCCGTCTTCTTGACAAGCCGTATGTTGCCTATGCGCATCGATTTGTCCGCCGCCTTGCACATGTCGTACAGCGTAAGCGCCGCGACGCCTACCGCGGTCAGCGCTTCCATTTCCACGCCGGTGCGGGCGAACGTCTTTACCGTCGCCGTTATTTCGATTCTCGATTCTTCCGGGTCGGCGGAGAGACTTACCGCCACGGATTCAAGCGGCAGCGGGTGGCACAAGGGTATGAGGTCCCATGTCCTTTTCGCCGCCGAGATCCCGGCGATTTGGGCCACTGAAAAAGCGTCGCCCTTTTCGAGCGCGGTGGACTCACCTCGGGTCTGCGCGGTAATCATTTCCAGCGTTTCGGGCTGGACCTGGACTTCCCCGGATGCGGTCGCTTCGCGAACCGACGGCGGTTTTGCGCTGACGTCGACCATGCGCGGTCGACCGGCATCGTCCAGGTGGGTGAGCGTCACTGGAGCTGCAGAGCCAAAAGGTCCGAATCGCAGCCCCTAGAGGGGAAGCTCCAAGGAAGTTATCATCCCTTGATTTTACCAATAAACTGGGTGTAAGAACTCGCCGGCGTCTGCGGCGCAATCGTGGAACGCAAACGCTCTGAGGAAGCCTGCCGGTCGGTTCGCCGATAAAATCCCTGATAGGTTGGTAGCGGAACTATCAAAAGACCCGGCCTTGGTCGCGGGACTTGACAGAGGTAAGTGTTTTGGGTGATTCGAGGTGGGCAAACCGGGGACAGGGCGTGGCGGGTTATGCGCTCGTAATTGCGCTGTTCGTCATCACGCTGATCGCTATCGTCACCTTGATCGGAGACAGCGTTTCCGATGCATTGCAGAATATTATCGATGCCCTCCCGCTTCCCTCCTAGCGTGTTTAGCATCGTTAGAGTCGGCCATTGCCCCCGATGAAACCCGGCTCGCGCAGGCTGGCGGCGCCCGGCCACGTGTCCAAATCAGCGCGGGGCCGGCGATTCGCGTCCATCTCGACTAAAACCCGAACGGTCCGCGTCGGGTTGGCTTTTCGGTCCGGCAGCCGTGGGCGGTCCAGGGGGCCGGGGGGATCGGGAAGTTCGAGACGCTGGCTGTTTGGCGGCGGCAAGAAGGAGTCGATCCTCAAGCAATACGGCCGCAACCTGACCGCCCAGGCGAGAAAAGGCGCGATGGACCCAGTGATCGGCCGGGAAGCCGAGATGAACCGGATGATCGAAATCCTGATGAGAAGGACCAAGAATAATCCGATACTGGTCGGTTCCGCGGGAGTTGGAAAAACCGCCGTGGTGGAGGGGTTGGCGCAGCGGATAGCGCGAGGTGAAGTACCCGGGGGCCTCCAGGACAAGCAGCTTGTTTCACTTAGCTTGCCGTCGATGATTGCGGGGACCAAGTATCGCGGCGAGTTCGAGGAGCGGATTCAGCGGCTCATCAAAGAGGTGCGCGAGGCGGGCAACGTCGTGCTCTTCGTGGATGAGGTCCACATGGTCCTCGGTGCGGGCGGCGCCGTGGGCGCCCTGGACGCGGCGAATCTGCTCAAGCCCGCGCTTGCCAGGGGGCAGCTCAAGATGATCGGCGCCACGACGTGGGAGGAGTACCGCCGGTACTTCTCCAACGACAAGACGTTATACCGGCGCTTCCAGCCGGTGGACGTTGAAGAGCCCACCGTCGAAGATGCCGTGCACATCCTGATGGGTCTGCGCGACAAATACGAAGAATTCCACGGTCTCGCCATCGATGACGCGGCGTTGGAAGCCTCGGTCGGATTGTCCAAGCGCTTTATCAGCAACCGGTTTCTCCCAGACAAGGCGATTGACCTGATGGACGAGTCGATGGCGAAGGCCAAGGTCAGGCGTCTGATGCCGCCCACGCGAATCCGGGAGTTGCGGCGCAGACTTGAAGAAATACGAGGTGAGCGGGAAGCGTTGCCAGACGATGCGGCATCGGAGGAGATACTCACCGTTGCCTCCAGAGAGGCCGACGTTCGCGAGGAGTTAATGACAGAAAGGCGG
This sequence comes from Chloroflexota bacterium, assembly GCA_965218195.1. Lineage (GTDB taxonomy): Bacteria > Chloroflexota > UBA11872 > UBA11872 > VXNJ01 > JAPOVO01. The sequence continues at coordinate 1,085,194 of OZ244593.1, read as the reverse complement.
AAGTGGCACGCCGAGCTTCGACAGACTCGCGAGTCGATTACCGCAGACCAAATCGCCGACGTGATCGCTCAGTGGACCGGCATTCCAATCGCAAACCTCAAGCAGAGCGACAAAGAGCGGTTTCGCGGAATGGAGGAGGCGCTTTCCCGCACCATCGTCGGCCAGGACGAGATATTGGGTGAGCTCGCCAGGTCGCTGCGGCGGGCGGCGGCGGGCCTGAAAGATACGGCGAGACCCATCGGGGTCTTTCTATTCGTCGGGCCAAGCGGGGTAGGGAAGACGGAATCCGCGAAGGCTCTCGCGGAGTTTGTGCTGGGCAGCGCCGACAAGCTTGTCCGCATCGATATGAGCGAATACGGCGAACCCTATACGACGGCGCGGCTGATTGGGGCGCCGCCGGGATACGTCGGTCACGACGACCCGGGTCAGCTAACCGAGGCAGTCCGGCGAGAGCCGTATACCGTGATTCTGTTCGACGAAATCGATAAGGCGCACCCGGCCGTGCGCGCCATCCTGCTTCAAGTTATGGAAGACGGCCAGCTTACCGATTCCACCGGAAAGCAGGTGGACTTCCGAAACACGATCTTGATACTCACGTCGAATACGGCCAATGTCGCCGCGGCGTCGATAGGATTCGAGTCTTCGAACGCTCCGAGGGATTTCAACGAAAGCGCGAAAGAGAGAGTCCTGTCACGAGTGCGGCGCGAGCTTCCCGCGGAATTTCTCAACCGGATTGACCGTTTGATGGCGTTCAAGCCTCTCGAAGAGGCTGACTTTCGGGAAATCGGGCGCCGGATGCTGTCTGAAGTCGCCGGCAGAGCTCGGGACCAGGGCGCCGAGCTATCGTTCAAGGGCGAGGTTCTGGAAGAGCTTGTCCGCAGGACCCTCAAGGCCAACGACGGCGCCAGGCCGCTTCGGCTGATGATTGAAGTCGAGATCGAACAGCCGCTCGCGAACGCATTGATCGAGAGTAAATCATCAGGTTCGATAGTCGAGGCTGTTTGCGAGGACGGTGACATCGAACTCCTGGTTTTAGATCCCGCCGAGGGGGCCGTCGATGAAGAGGTGGCTTCGGCAGGCTAGCGATCTTACCCTTGAGTTCCTGTTTCCGCCGGTCTGTCCGGGGTGCGGGAGGTTGGGGTATCCCATTTGTCCGCATTGCAGGGCGGCAATAGTCTCGATCCCGGGCTCCGACTGCCGCATTTGCAACCGTCAGCTTGATGTTGCCGACATCTGCGGCAGATGCAACGCCCAAAACCACAGTCTCGAACGCGTCTACGCCGCGGCCGTTTACTCCGGACCCGTAAGGGACGCCATCGCCAGATTCAAGTACAACAACCATCGATTCCTGGCCGACGCGCTTGGCGAGCTGCTGGCCAGACGAATTCGCAGCGAGTCGCTCGACAGCTTCCGGGTGGCGCCCGTACCCTTGCACCGCAACAGGCGAAAGTCGAGGGGATATAACCAGAGCGTGCTTCTCGGCAGGTGCGTCTCCGAGAGGCTGGGGCTTCGATACGAGCCGAACGGGCTCGAACGCGTGCGGGATACCGATCCCCAGGTCGGTCGAAACTTCAAGGAACGTTTGGCCAACGTCAAGGGCGCGTTCGGCGCCGGTTCCGCGAGCCTCGATGGAAAGGATGTCTTGCTCGTAGACGACCTCTCGACGACGGGCGCGACGCTCGAAGCGTGTGCCAAAGCGGCTCGAAATGCCGGCGCTTCTTCGGTGCGGGCCGCGGTCGTCGCGCGAGGATGACGCCCGGCGCATCGGAGGGTTCGAGGGAATTCCGGGCACGCTGGTTTCCCAATTTGGTCATCAGTTACGTATATTCGGCTACATTAGGGAGTCAATTGCGGCAAAAAGAAGATGTTCCGCATTGAACATCGGGGGGAATCCGTTCTGAACTCGCGTAGCCCCACGCTCCGTAATTCGCTCTACGATCCCGAGCGCGGCGACGCTCCGTAAATGAAGAAGATCCTGCGCAGGCGCGGACGGGCAGGTGGTACCCGGCCCGACGATCTGTGGATCAAGTGCCGGAAGTGCGGTCACATGAGCTACCGGCGCGAATTCACGGTTTCGCTCAAAGTCTGTCAAAAGTGCGGGCTGCATGAGCGCCTGACAGCGCATGAGCGGCTCGAAATGCTCCTTGACTCGGTCGACGCCTTTCAGCAGATAGCCCCCGACATGATCTCCACGGACCCATTGGGTTTCGTCCGTGGAGACCTCAGTTACGACGACCACCTGAAGAAATATCGCGAGTCGACCGGTCTGCGGGAAGCGGCCGTATGCGGGCTAGGCGCCATGGACGGCCGTTGCGTGTCGATCGCGGTCATCGACTTTCGATTCCTGGGGGCGTCCATGGGCTCCGTGGTCGGCGAGAAGATAACGCTGGCCATCGAACTGGCAACCGCCCGCCGCCTTCCGCTGGTCATCGTGTCCTGCTCGGGGGGCGCCCGGATGCAGGAGGGGATGCTCTCGCTGATGCAGATGGCCAAGACCTCGGCCGCCCTGAGCCGCTTCCACGCGGCCGGCTTGTGTTACGTCTCGGTGATGACCGATCCAACGCTGGCCGGCGTGACTGCAAGTTTCGCCTCGCTGGCCGACGTTGTAATTGCCGAACCCGGCGCGACCGTGGGTTTCACTGGCAGACGGCTGATCGAGCAGATCGTCAAGCAAAAGCTCCCCGAGAACGCACAGAGCGCCGAGTTCATGCAAGAGCGCGGAATGATCGATCTGGTCGTGGAACGAAGGGCGCTGAGAGGCACCATCGTAAAGCTGTTCGATATGTTTCTGGGGCCTGACGAGCGCTCCGATGGAGTCGACGGCCTCGAAGACGTCCAGGTGAATGTCCGCCCGGCCGCATCCACCGCCGAGAGATAGATGGCTGTTCTATCGTTCGAAAAAGACTTGGACAAGATCCGCGGCGAAATCGAGAAAATCAAGGAATCCGGTGGTTCCGACGGTGCGGGCGTCCAGCGCTTAGCGGAGCTGGAAGACAAGCTGGAGCAGACCACCTTGCAGGTGTTTTCGGCGCTCAGCGCGTGGGACCGGGTCCAGCTCGCCAGGCACGCCGACCGGCCGCATACGCTGGACTACATCGATCACATCTTTGCTGATTTCATCGAGTTGCACGGCGACAAGCATTTTGGAGACGACGCGGCGATAGTCGGTGGGCCCGCCAGGTTCAAGGGGCGGCGGGTAATGGTCGTCGGTCACCAAAAAGGCCGCGGGACTCGCGACAGCGTCAAACGCAATTTTGGAATGGCGAGTCCGGAAGGTTTCCGCAAGGGCTTGCGCCTAATGCGGCAGGCGGAGAAGTTCGGCCTGCCCGTTATCACCTTCGTTGACATTCCGGGCGCAAGCCCCGTGCTGGAAGCGGAGGAGCGCGGGCAAGCCTGGGCCATAGCCGACAATCTCCTCGGCATGGTCGAGCTGCGGGTTCCCATAGTGGTCGCGGTCACGGGCGAGGGCGGCAGCGGTGGAGCGCTGGCGCTCGGAATCGGCGACCGCATCCTGATTCAGGAATATGGCGTTTACTCGGTAGCGTCGCCCGAGGGCTGCGCCAGCATCGTCTGGCGGGACCACAAATTCGCGCCGGAGGCCGCCGAGGCGTTGAAGCTAACGCCTTCCGATCTGCTCAAACTCGGAGTCGTCGATCGCATCGTGCGCGAACCACTCGGCGGCGCCCACCGAGACTACGCCGAGGCGGCTGAGATTCTCGCTAACGATATCGCCGAGGAGCTGGATGCCGTAACCCGGATACCCACCGACGACCTGATCGCCAGCCGGTATCGGAAATATCGAGCGATGGGCCGCGATGTCGTCGATCACCTTGCGGCGAACGAGTCAGACGGCGCGTCGCGTCTGAAGGTCCAGGACGGTCCAGTCCGCTAGAAGAAGATCTCGGCGACTTCGTACAGATCCAGATCGAGCATTCGGTTGCCGGATATCGCCTCGTCAAGCGATACGCGCACGATCTTCGAGCCTTGAAGCGCCGGCATGAAGCCCCACTGCTTATCCCGGACCATATCCACCGCCGAGACTCCAAGACGGGTCGCGAGCACCCGGTCGAATACCGAGGGCGGTCCGCCGCGCTGAACGTGTCCCAGCACGGTTACCCTGGACTCCATCCCCGATTCGCGGCCTATCGCCTCCGCCAGGCGCTGGCCGATCTGCTTGGTGCCCAGAAGCTGGTGACCGAATTCGTCCCGCACGTCCGCCTCGGGTTCGATGAGTGCAAGCCCGTCAATGGTCGCGCCCTCCGCGACGACGATTATGCTGAAACTCCGCCCGGCCGCCTGCCGGCGTTTGAGATGCGCCACCAGACTCGAAAGAGTTACGGTCGTTTCGGGAACGATGATGAAATCGGCCCCGCCGGCCAGGCCCCCGACCGCCGCAACCCATCCGGCGTGCCGGCCCATCACTTCAACAACCATCGCCCGATGGTGTGAGGCGGCGGTGGTGTGCAGATAGTCGAGCGCCTCCATCACGCGAGTGACGGCGGAGTCGAATCCGATGCAGTAGTCGGTACCCTGCACGTCGTTGTCCATCGTCTTCGGAATGCCGACGACGGGCTTTCCGGCTTTCGCCAGGGCGTGCGCCACGCTCAGGGTGTCGTCGCCGCCGATTGCAACGATGGCTTCCAGACGAAGTTCGTCAAACACAGAGTTGACCTTCTCGTAGGACTCCGCCGATTTGCGGGGATCGGTCCTGGACGTGCCCAGCATGGTCCCGCCATGCTGCAATATGCCCGACACCGACCTCCATCCGAGATCCATGCAATCGCGCTGGACGACCCCCGCCCACCCGTTCCGAAAACCAATCACGCGCCAGCCATACATCATGCTCCGCCTGGCGACGGCCCTGATCGCCGCATTGAGGCCGGGGCAATCGCCGCCACCGGTAAGGATCCCTAAAGTTACGCCGCTCGATTCGCCGCGGCTGATTTCTTGATCCTCCATCTCTGGTACTCCTCCCGCGGGCGATCAGAGAGATTGACTCGGCAAGCTCCCCGCCGTACCGTCCAATTTCACTCTGTTTAGCTCAACTGCGCGCCCGGAGCATAGTTCCGCTTTATTTGGCGCATGAAAGGCCCGGTTACATAGTTTCGTGCAAAAGCTCGCTTTTTACACAATCGCCGCGGTCCTTGGTCTCGTGGGATATTGTGCCGCGGCGGCGCGGCGGCTGGTTATCGAAGGCCTGGTCGTTCCCGCTCCCGACGCCCGGAAGCTTGATGGCCTGCGGATTTTGCACATCTCGGATACCCACGTTTCGAGCGAAACAGACTGGGTATTGGACATGGTTGGCAGTCTCGCGGAAATCGAAGTGGACCTGATAGTCGTAACGGGAGACGTGATCTCGAACGCCAAGGGCTTGCGGGCGGCGGCGGCGGCGATTGGGTCGCTGAGGTCCGGCCTGGGAACGTATGTCGTCCCCGGCAATCACGATCACTGGGCCGGCCGGCACTTCGATCGAATATCGGGTGAGATAGGCGCGTTTCTCTCACCGAGGCGCTACGTGGACGAGTTCGCGCGGCATGGAGTGAAAGTCCTGATAAACGAAGCCGCGACGATTGTATTCAAGGATTGCGGAATCAATCTCGTCGGGCTCGACGACCCTTATCTCGGACTCAGCGATCCGGAAACGGCGTTCCACGGCTTGCATGGTGATCGACCGAACATCGTTCTCGGCCATTCGCCCGACGGCGCCGAGTTGATCAAAGATCGAAGATGCGACTTGTATTTGTGCGGTCATACTCACGGAGGGCAAATTCTCGGCCCGGCGGGTCTGCCTCCGCGGCAGACCAATACCACGTATCCGCTGGCGGCCACCTACGGCCTCATGGTCCACCGGGGAGTGCTTACGCACGTTTCCGCCGGACTGGGAACGGCAGTCGTTCCTTTGCGATTCAACTGTCCTCCGCGCGCGACGGTGTTGACGCTGCGCCGCGCTGGCGGAGACGACCGCAAGGCCGGTTGACGCCGGCGCAGGCGCGAACGAGCCGCCGGAGCAGTTTAATTTCGTGAGCGCTCCGTCAACGCGCCACTGCCCCCGATTGGCCGCCGATACAATTCGTTCTCACGTATGAATGTCGATCTCGGAGCTGGATTTGGTAAGACCGGTCGGAATTGAGACGGAATACGGTCTTAATTGCGATGGGTTCACCGCCGAGGTGGACTTCGCGTTCGAGGCCTCGACGATAGTCCGCGCCGCGGCGCTGGAGCCTTCGTTTCGCGGCTGGGACTACACGAATGAGGACGCTCGCCTCGACATGCGAGGCAAGCGGGTAAAGAGCCTGGCCCGCGATCCTGACGATCTCAGAGACTCGAACGCGCGCAGCCGCAAGCTCTCCACGGACGAGCTTTTGGCGGATACGGTCCTTCCGAACGGCGCCAGGTTCTACAACGACCACAACCACCCGGAATATTGCACCGACGTTTGCGTTTCGCTCAACGAGCTCGTCGCGCAAGACAAGGCTGGCGAGGCCATTCTGCTGGCGTGCCAGAAGGCCAGAAACGCGTCGACCGACGAGGGACACGTCCTTGTCGTCAAGAACAACACCGACTATCACGGGCGGTCTTATGGGACCCACGAAAACTACCTCGTAGCCCGCTCGATACCCTTCGACGACCTCGTTACGGCAATCGTTCCATTCCTTGTGGCGAGGCAGGTCATCGTGGGCGCGGGCAAAGCCGGCTCCGAGGGGCCGTCGGCGGGCAAGGTCGAGTTTCAGATAGCCCAGCGGGCCGACTTCTTCGAAGAGGTCGTCGGAATAAACACCACGGTCCGCCGGCCGATATTCAACACTCGCGACGAGCCGCACGCCGACAACCTCAAGTACAGGCGGCTCCACGTGATCGCGGGCGACGCAAACCGGTCCGAATACGCCACCGCCCTGAAGGCCGGCATGACCGGCCTGGTGCTGGACGCCGTCGAGGAGGGCCGGAGGTTCCGCTCGACGTTGAAGGACCCGGTCAGAGCCGTCCGGGCGATATCTCGGGACCCCGATTTGAACGCCACCGTGGAGCTGAAGGACGGTCGAAAGTTGACCGCCCTCGACATCCTCGAGTCTTATCTCGAGCCTCTGGAGAAACGCGGCTCAAGCGACGAACAGAACCGTTGGGTTACCCGGCAGTGGCGCGAGTTGGTGGACTTGCTCAGGACGCGACCAGACTCAACCGCCGACCGGCTGGATTGGACCGCGAAGCGCGTGCTCTATCGGGAAATCGAGTCCTATCAGGGACGGATGAGTAAATCGGACCGGCAGCGGCTCGATCTGTCTTACCATCTGGTCGATCCGGAGATTAGTCTTTACAACTCCCTGGTAGACAGCGGGCGTATGCGGCGTCTGCTGGACGACGAGGCCGTAGACTCAGCGATCATGAATCCACCGACCGGGACCCGGGCGGCGGTAAGAGGCGCGCTGTTGAAGCGCTTTGGAGCGTGGATAACGGCGATGGAGTGGGACTCGGTCACGCTTTCGGCCGCCGGACAGGAAATGCGGTTGTCGATGAGCGAGATCGAGGGCGCGGAAACTCGTAGACTTGAATCAATCGTCAACCAGGCGGAAAGCGTGGAGGATATGCTGGGAATGCTGGGAGGTGGAAGGATTGCCTGATAGAGCAGGAACCTCGTCGAAGACCATGCCGCCGCGAATGGAAACGGAGACTCCAGTCAAACCGACGGAGACTCCGGCAAAACCAAAAGAAGGCGACGATCTCGACGAAAGAGTGAAGCGGATAATTCGTGAGATTCCCGGTCCGACTCCGCAACCGGGCGGCGAGTAAACCGAACGGGGAGTTTCGGCCAGACCGATGCAAGGCGCGTTATTCGGGACCGAAACGGAGTTTGCCAGCGCGGGCGAGTTTCAGCCTGCTCACGCCGCCATAATCGTAAAAAACCAGGTCTTCAGCACCGGTGAGTTCGGAATAATCGATCCGGCTCCGCGAGAGTGGGGCGAAACCCCGGGCAACGGTGGATTCCTCTTCAACGGCGGCCGGCTGTACATCGACTCCGGCCATCTCGAATACGCGACACCCGAGTGCCGCACTCTTCGCGGACTGGTGGCCCATGAGACGGCCGGCGAGCGGATTGTGATCCAGGCGCTCGATCAGCTCGACAGTCGATCGAAGATCTTCTTCATCAAGAACAACGCCGACTACTTCGGCAACACCTACGGTTATCACGAAAACTACTGTCTGGCGGAGAACCCGCGTCGGCCCGAGGTCGTCGGCACGCTCATGCCCTTCCTCGTTACGCGTCAGGTTTTCGCCGGAGCCGGGCTGCTTTACAGGTACGGCCCTGGCTCGGACTACGAGTATCAGATCGCGCAGCGCAGCGCGTTTGTAGAGGTTGACCAAAGCAGTCGAGTGCGGTTCGGGGGCCGTCCCATCGTCAACCTGCGCGACGAACCGCTGGGCGCCCGCCGGCGCCTTCACGTGATAGTCGGCGACGCGAACAGATCGGAGTTCGCCACGGCGCTGAAGATCGGGACCACCGCGCTAGTCGCGCAGCTGGCGGACGCCGGCTGGTCGCCGGGAATCGAGCTAGTCAATCCCGTCCAGGCTATGCGGTCGATCTCGAAGCAAACCGAGGGGCCGTGGCCGGTGTTCACGCTGGCACACGGCGCGGTTCCGGCGGTTGCGGTCCAGCGAATGTATCTGGCCGAGGCGGAACGCCGTTTCGCCGGGCGCGACGAGGACACCGACTGGACTCTTTCCAACTGGGCACGCGTCCTGACCGGGCTGGAAGAAGACCCGACGCGGCTTCGCGGTCTGGTGGATTGGGTATCGAAGCTGGAAGTGCTGGAGTCGTTCGCGGACAGCTCCCCGCTGGGCTGGAGCGACGACGACCTCTGCAAGGTAGAGCTTGCCTATCACCACGTAGACCCCGCCGTCAGCCTCTATTCAACGCTCAAAGAGCGCGAGGAAATGGAGATCTTCGTTGCGGCGGGGGCGGTCCTCGAGGCGGTGCGAACTCCACCCGAAGGGACCAGAGCCTTCGGCAGATCCAAGGTCGTCCGCCGGTTGTCGGAGCTCGGCGCCGAGTCGCTGATTCATTGGAAGAACCTGCGGCAGGGTCTCGGCGAGCTGACCCTCTGGGACGAGAATCTGTACCTGGTTTACCAATACATAGAGGACTGGCAGGACCTGCTCGCCTCCGGGGCGTGGGAGATCGTTCCATATCTAATCGATTGGAGCGCCATCGCGGTCCGCGGTCAGGTGCTGGAACTGTCGGACCCGTTCGAAAGATACGAAAGTGAGGCCGATGAATTCACCAGGAGGCTGCCGGGTTTGCTGTCGACCGAATGACCGGGGGCCTCGCGGCGCTATTGCGGCGACGGCGTTTAGGAGCTTGATGGTATCTTCTGGCGTTCGGTTTGCGGAACTACCCGCACATCGCTCTACCGGCCTCTACTATTTAGGGGTTCCTTTGCGCAGGTCTGGCTCCAAGTGACAGACCGGCCCGATTAACGAGTTGAAAGGACAGGTTCCGTGAATCCCATATACCGGGAGACGCCGCTGGCTGACGTGCTTCCATTGTTGCCGCATACGCAACCGCTGCTGGTCAAGGAGGACGCGTCGCTGGGGTCCGCGGCCATGCTGGCCAGCGACAAGCAGGAAATCGATACGTTCGCGGTTGTGGACGACCGCGGGATTCTCATCGGCGTTCTTAACGTAGATGCGCTGGTGGAGGACATGCTGGCCGACTTATTACCGGAAGGATTTCTGCCGGACGTGACCGGGCTGAGCGAACTCCTGTCATCGGCCCACCCGTTCGTGCAGCATCGCATCGTCGGCGAGATCATGGACGAGGCCTGCGCCGTGACCGAGGATGACACGGTGGACACGGCAATCCAGAAAATGCACACCAGAAAACTGCGAGGCATCCCCGTGGTTGATGGCGAAGGCAAGGTCGTTGCGTATCTCGACCTGTTCGACACGCTGATCGCCTGGATGCGGAGCGAGCCTAACAACGACGCCGAGGGGTCTTAGATGTTTCCCGCGGTCGAAGAGGCGCAGGGGATAACGCGCTTTGTAACGCTCGACTCGGCCATCGCGGCGTCGGCCATTTTTGTAGTCACCTACGTCGTCATCGCGTCAGAGCGCATTCACAAGACTATCGCCGCGCTTGCCGGCGCCGCCGCGATGCTGATCTTCGGGCTGATATCGCAGGAGAAGGCGTTCGAGCACGTCGACTGGAACGTCATTTTCCTGCTCTTTGGAATGATGATCATCGCGGGTGCGATGCGGAGATCGGGAGTCTTTCAGTGGCTGGCTATCCAGTCTGCCAAGTGGACTCGGGGCGAGCCTGTAAGGCTGATGGCGGTCCTGCTGATTCTGACCGCCGTCGCGTCGGCCGTACTCGACAACGTCACGACCGTCGTGCTTATCGGCCCCATCACGATATTTCTCGCGTCGCGCCTTCAGGTCAGTCCGGTTCCATTTCTCATCGCCGAGGTGCTCGCCTCGAACATAGGTGGAATGGCGACGCTTATCGGCGACCCCCCGAACCTGATCGTCGGCAGCGCGGCGGGATTCGGTTTCATCGACTTCCTTAACCACATGCTTCCGGTCTCCGTAGTCCTCATGGCGCTCTTGCTGGTTTACGCCAGGCTGGTGTTTAGAAAATCGATCGTCGCCGGGTCGGAGCAGCGATTGGGGCTGATGCAAATGGACGCGACCGCCGCGATCGTCGACCCGGTGCTGGCACGGCGGTCGGTGATAGTTCTCATCGTGACGATTCTCGGCTTCGTCATTCACGGATTCGTTCATCTGGAGCCGGCGACAATCGCGGTGGCCGGCGCGGCCTTGCTGATGATCTGGGCCAGGCTGAACCCGCATGAATCGTTTGAGGACGTCGAGTGGGCCGGATTGATGTTCTTTGTCGGTCTCTTCATCGTCGTGGGCGCGCTGCTGGAGACGGGCGTGATCTCGTCGCTGGCCGATCAGCTTGCCGACTGGACTGGAAGAGATCCCTTCGTAACCTCCATCGCGATGGTCTGGTTTGCGGGAATCGCGAGCGGCATCGTCGATAACATCCCGCTGGCCGCCGCAATGGTCCCGGTCGTCCACGAGCTAAGCGCGGTGATGGACGTGCAGCCGCTCTGGTGGTCGCTTGCGCTGGGCGCCGATCTGGGAGGAAATTTGACCGTGATCGGCGCGTCGGCGAACGTCATTCTCATCACGCTGGCCGAACGTGAAGGCAACAAGATCACCTTCCGCCAGTTCCTCGTGCACGGGGTCCCGGTGACTCTGGTGACCCTGGTGGTCGCCACACTGTACGTCTGGGGGCGGTACTTTCTGCTTGCCTAGCTATCCAGCTCAAACCTGAGCAGCGCAAGGGCGCTGGCTGAAATACTGCTCCCCGGCGCGCCGGCGGCTTCGAAGCGCGAATCGTCGAATAAGGTACTTGCAATGAACGAGTTGCTCTCCGAGTTGAAGGCGGTGCTGGGGGCCGGGCGCGTGTTCAACGACCAGGCGTCGCTGGCCGCCTACGAATACGACGCGTCGCTAGCGCGCAGCCGTCCTCAATTCGTCGTCTTTCCCGAAACGACGCTTGAGGTATCGGAAGTAGTCAAGATAGCTCGATCAAGGGCCATGCCGGTGCTGGCGCGCGGGGCGGGAACGGGTCTTAGTGGCGGCGCCGTGCCGGTAAGCGGCGGCGTGGTGATGTGCTTTGCGCGTATGAACAGGATTATCGAGATCGACGCCCGGAACCGCACGGCGTTGGTCGAGCCAGGCGTAGTCAATGCCGACTTGAGTCGCGCCGCCGGGCGAATGGACCTCTACTACGCTCCCGATCCGTCCAGTGAACGGACCTGCACGCTCGGCGGCAACGTCGCCGAGAACTCCGGCGGGGCGCACTGTCTGGCGCATGGGACTACGACCAATTACGTTTTGGGCGTCGAAGTGGTCACCGCCGACGGCTCAGTGTGCTGGCTGGGCTCGGCACGCGGCGACGCCGCTGGATACGACCTGACCGGAGTGTTCGTCGGTTCGGAGGGCACCTTCGGAATCGTTACAAAGATCCTGCTTCGACTTCGACACCGGCCCGAGGCCGTCGAGACCTTGCTCGCCGCCTTTCCCGACGTGCGCTCCGCCGGCGACGCCGTTTCTCGCGTTATTGCCGCGGGCAGTGTGCCCGTGGCGCTCGAGCTGATGGATGGAACGACGGTCCGCGCGGTCGAGGCCGCCGTCAGGCCCGGGTTTCCAACCGACGCGGGGGCGGTATTGCTGGTGGAAGTCGAGGGAGTCAAGGATGGCCTTGACGATGAGATTAGCTCCATTCGGGAAATACTCACCCGGGCGGGCGCATCGAGCGCCCGACTTGCCGAGGGGCCGGAAGATCGGGCGCGATTGTGGGCCGGGCGCAAGAAGGCGCGGAGCGTCTTGGGTACCCTCGCTCCCAACTATTACGTACACGATGGCGTCGTACCCCGAACTCAGATCGCCAACGCGCTTGACGCCGCCGTCGCCGCCGGAAAGAAACACGGCCTCACGGTTGCGACGTATCTCCACGCCGGCGACGGCAACATCCATCCGAACGTGCTATTCGACGCTTCGGACACCGCCGAGGCCGAACATGCGGCTCTTGCGGGAAAAGAAATCCTCAGGGCGTGCATCGATATGGGCGGCGCGTTGAGCGGCGAACACGGCATCGGGGTCGAGAAGCAGGAATTCATTGAATGGACGTACTCAAACGCTGACCAGTCGGCAATGCGCCGCGTCAAGTCGGCATTCGACCCAAAGGGCCTCCTCAATCCGGGCAAGGTCCTTCCGACCGCTAACTGAGTCTTCTCCGGACGCGTTCCTCCGGTCGTTTCGCACTCGCCATTTGTGTGCGTCGATGCGTGCGATTAGTATGTTGCTTTGACTGTCAGGGAGTTTGACTAAATTTGGCTAGCTCTCGTTCGGAAGCGCTCCAGGAAGCGGCGTATCAGCTTATGCGCGCCGCGCCGCGGGCGCGCCGTCTGATGGAGCTCCGCGCACGGGCCAATAGCTCCAGTTTGAACATCGGCATCCCGCAATACGCGGTCCTCGGGCATTTCGAGCGCGACGGGCCGGGCTGCATCACCGATGTCACAGGCAACGCGTTCGCCTCCAAGCAGACGCTTTCGCAGTTGATCGACGGGCTGGTCGAGAGCGGACTGCTAAGCCGCTCGGAAGACCCAAGCGATCGGCGCAAGGTAGAGGTTTCGATCACGGCCAAAGGCAGGGATGCGCTTTCGAGATTCGAGGCCGTGCAGATGGGGCTCTTGCACAGCCTCATGGAGGACATTTCCGACGACGAATTACGAAAGCTCGCCGAGGGCCTGTCGGCTCTGAACAGGTCGCTCAGAGCCGCTCGCAGGCGCGGGGACCTGATGCGGACGGCGCGCTCGCATATTGGCGAGCCGGAGGCGGTGGTCAGATGATGGGCGGCGGCGCCATGGCGTCTGCCAGGGCGGGCGGAACGGGCCAGATGTCCAGAATGCCGCGCTCCAAAGAGGACTTGCGCATTCTGGGCCGTCTCCTCGGCGTCACGTTCGCGCACCGGCGGCTGGCGATCGCGGCGATAGCGACGCTCCTCGCCTCGATGGCGCTCGAGCTTGCCGTGCCGCAGCTTATTCAGATAGCCATCGACGGCACGATCGAGCGGCGCGATGTCAGCGTCGCGATCCTGCTGGGCGCGGTGATAGTCGGCATCACGGCATTCAAGGGCGTGTTCACTTTCCTCGCCACTTATCTGGCGGAGGTGCTAAGCCAGAAGACGACCTTCCAGCTTAGAGGTCAGCTGTTCGAGCGTATCCAATCCCTGTCGTTCAGCTTTCATGACAAGGCTCGGACGGGGGAGCTTATGTCACGTACGACCAGCGATGTCGATCGGGTCCGTTTCCTGGCGGGAATGGGTCTGATGAACAGCATCCGCATCACGCTGATGATCGTCGGTGTCGTTTCGATACTGATGATCACCAATTGGAGTCTGGCGCTGCTGTCTCTGGCCAGCCTGCCAGTCCTGATATACGTGGCGCTCGCCTTCTCCAAACGGATACGACCGCTCTTCGTCAAGGTGCAGCAGTCCTGGGGCGCGGTCAACACGGTGCTTCAGGAGAACCTGACCGGGGTGAAGGTCGTACGGGCGTTTGCGCGGGAAGAAGACGAGATCGCGAAATTCGAACCCTTCAACGAAGATCTGACCAAGAGCGGCATACAGGTCGTGCGAATGTTCGCGCTGCGGCAGCCGCTGTTCGAGGCCGTCGCCGCGATGGGCGTCGCAGCGGTCCTTTGGTACGGCGGCGTTCAGGTGCTCGACGGAAACCTGACGATCGGCGAGCTTGTTAAGTTCAACACTTACCTGCTGCTGCTACGGATGCCAATCCAGATGCTCGGATTTACGGTGAGCATCTTTGCTCGCGCCACGGCTTCGGGAGATCGAATCTTCGAGATCCTCGACCGCCAGAGCGACGTGCAGGAGAAATCGGACGCGGTATTCAACGGGCGAATCGACGGCGGGGTCCACTTCGAGAGTGTGGAATTCGCGTACGAGGGCGAGGACGTTCTGCGCGGCATCTCCTTCAACGTCTTGCCCGGCCAGGTTCTCGGAATCGTAGGCGGTACAGGCTCAGGGAAAAGCACGGTAATCAATCTACTGCCGCGTTTTTACGACGTGACGGGCGGGCGAGTCCTGGTGGACGGCATCGACGTTCGAGACTACCGAATCGCGCCGCTGCGGGCATCGATCGGGATCGTATCTCAGGAGACCTTCCTGTTCGGGGCGAATCTGCGCGAGAACATTTCTTACGGGCGTCCCGACGCTACGGACGCGGCGATCTTGCAGGCGGCGGAGGCCGCGCAGCTCGGCGATTTCATACACTCGCTGCCCAACGGCCTCGATACGGTGATAGGCGAGAGGGGCACGACGCTTTCCGGTGGACAGAAACAGCGGGTGGCCATCGCCCGAGCGCTCTTGCTGGACCCGCGCATCCTGATACTGGACGAGTCCACGTCGAGCGTGGACACCGAAACGGAGCGCGCGCTCCAGGAGGCGTTGTCCGAGCTGATGAAAGGACGCACCACGCTCATCATTTCGCAACGGGTCGCCAGCGTGGTCGGGGCGGACGAGATTGTCGTACTGGACGGCGGGCGCATCGTTCAGCGCGGCAGGCACTCCGGCCTTCTCGAGAATCCGGGCCTCTACCGCGATATGTATGAGATGCAGGTGGATTCCGAGTCGGCGGCGGTCGCCGAGCCTAGTACCGTGGGTGATCGCTGATGTCGATGATGGCGTTCGGACCGGGTGGCTTCGGGGGCCGGATGGGCCGTATGCCCGACGAGGGGAAGTCCTACGACGGCCGGGTACTGCGGCGGCTGTTTGGATATCTGCGCCCCTCGTCGTTGGCCGTGGGAACCTCGTTCGTTTTCCTGCTGGTGAGTACGGCGTTGTCGTTGCTCGGTCCGGACTTGCTGCGCATCGCGATCGATGACGGTGTCGTCGCCCAAAACAGGGACGCGCTCAATATGGCGGCTTTAGCCTTCCTCGGCACAACCGCCGCGGCCTGGGCTACGAGCTATGTCGGATTCCGGATGCTCACGACCGTTGGGCAGAAGGTTTTGAAAACCCTTCGCACCGATGAGTTCGTGCACCTGCAGCGGCTGTCGTTGCGGTTCTTCAACCGTCAGGAAACCGGTCAGGTAATGTCGCGCGTGACCAACGACGTGGACGCTATAAACGAGTTCCTGACGGCGGGTCTGGTCATGGCGCTCATCTCGGTTTTCACGCTCTCGTACATATTGGTGCGGCTGCTGTTTCTAGACTTCCGGCTCGCCCTCGCCACTTTTCTCGTCCTGCCGCTAATGATGCTCGTGACCGGCTATTTCAGCGGAAGGGCGCGCACGGCGTTTCGAGGAGTTCGGTCTACCGTCGGCAACGTGTACGCGAATCTTCAGGAGAACATCAGCGGCGCGCGGCTCGCCCAGGCGTTCGTGCGAGAGCGCGAAAACGCGTCGAGATTCGAGAACACGAGCCGCCAATACATGCAGGCCAATATCGAGGCCGGGCGCGTGATTGCCGCATTCCTGCCCGCCGTGGAAACGGTGTCTGCGTTAGCGATCGCCATAGTGCTGGGCTACGGCGCCTTTCTCCTGGTCAACGACATGATCACGGTGGGCGTGCTGGTAGC
Organism: Chloroflexota bacterium; assembly: GCA_965218195.1. GTDB lineage: Bacteria > Chloroflexota > UBA11872 > UBA11872 > VXNJ01 > JAPOVO01. The sequence continues at coordinate 1,069,034 of OZ244593.1, read as the reverse complement.
GTTCATCGGATTCGTGATGCGGTTCTTCCACCCCATCACGATGCTTACGAGGCTGTACAACATGCTCCAGTCGGCCATCGCGGCCGGAGAGCGTATCTTCGAGCTTCTGGACGAAAAGCCCGATGTCGTGGACTCACGGGACTCGATTGATCTTCCCCGCATCGAGGGTGAAGTGGTCTTCGACGGAGTCCACTTCGCCTACGAGGATGAAGAAGTGCTCAGCAACGTTAGATTCAGCGTGCCCGCCGGCTCGACGATAGCTCTGGTAGGACCTACCGGCGCCGGCAAGACCACCATCGTTAGCTTGCTGTCACGCTTCTACGATCCGGTGGACGGAGTGGTCACGGTCGATGGTCACGATCTGCGTAACGTCAAGCAAAAGTCGCTGCGCCGCCAGATGGGAATAGTTCCCCAAGACTCGTTTATCTTCTCCAGTAGCGTTAAGGACAACATCGCGTACAGCAGGCCGGAAGCCAGTCAGGAAGAAATCGAGAACGCTGCTCGCACGGTGGGCGCGCATGATTTCATCACCCGGCTGCCCGAGGGCTACGAAACCGAGCTGCGCGAAGGCGGGTCCCGCGTGTCCGTGGGACAGCGGCAGCTTATCTGCTTCGCCCGCGCCATACTGGCCGATCCTCGAATCCTGGTATTGGATGAGGCGACTTCAAGCGTCGATACCAACACGGAGAGACTGATTCAGAACGCGCTGAAGCGGCTGCTTGCCGGACGAACGGCTTTCGTGATCGCGCACCGCCTTTCAACGATCCGCAATGCCGACCAGGTCCTGGTGATCGACGACGGCCGCATAGTCGAGCGCGGCACCCACAACGAGCTGCTCCAACTCGGCGGCCGCTACGCCGAACTCTACGCCGCCGGAACCACGCTGGTTTCGGCCTGATCGCCGAAGTGGTTACCGGCAAGCCAAAAGTGTGTAAGGCGGCGGCCTGATACGCGCCGGAGTGGGTCTTGCGCGGCTGCGCGGGGTTACCGCCGAATCCGCAGGTTCCAATTGAGACACTCTGTTGTCGGAGTTCGGCTAAAACACGCAATCGTGAGTTGTATCGACACCGACAGGTGTGGGAGTCCAGTATTTACATTGGAACGACCGTACCTTGGCGAGCGTTGTGGGCATGTCGCAGGATAGTAGTACCGAATCAGGAGTCCCTCGTCTCTTTCTGCGGCAACGGCTGTTGCTTGACTTGCTCAACGCCCTTGGCAGTTCCATAGGAAACCTCGACCTTCAGAAGCTGCTCTTCCTGTACTGTCAGGAACTGGGTAGCCGAAGCCCCTATGAATTCGTTCCATATCGATATGGCGCGTTTTCTTTCACCTGCTACGCCGATCGCCGTAAGTTGGTCGACCGAGGTTTGATAGTTGAATGCGCAAATCGCTGGGAGATCACCGAGACAGGTAAGCGTATTACGAGCCGACGTTCCCACCATCTGCGCATCGCCGACTTCTTGCAGCGCCACAATCGACGAGGGGACGCGCTTGTCACCGAAACCTACCGCCAGTTTCCCTACTACGCAATTCGTAGCGAAATAGCGAATGAGCTCCTCCGGAACGATCAAGCGACCCTAGAGCGCATCAAGGCCGCTCGACCGACGACCGCTTCGGGCGCGTTGTTCACCATTGGCTATGAAGGCCGGACGATCGAAAATTATCTAAATCTGCTACTTAAGACTGGAGTGACGCTACTGTGTGACGTTCGCCGAAACGCTCTCAGTAGGAAATATGGATTTTCCAAGTCCACATTGGCTAACGCCTGTGACAGAGTCGGCATTCGATATAAGCATTTGCCGGAACTCGGAATTAGCTCGGGAAAACGTTCTCGGCTCGCAACTTTGGCGGATTACCGACGCTTGCTGAGTAGATATCGGCAGCGACAGTTGCCTGGATTGCACCCCACTCTCATGACGATCCGCAAATGGGCAGGATCGGGCGAGCGAGTAGCGCTAACTTGCTACGAGCGTGATGCTGAGTATTGCCACCGTAGCAGTGTCGCCGCCGAAATCGAGCAGTATACGGATGTGCCACTGCCGGTGAATCATCTGTGAAGAACGTACAAAAGGAGCGAATCCTCGTAACTGTCAAGACATACCCGACGCTGTCAAAGAAGTATGGTGAGACAGTATGCACAGCTGGCGTACGAGAGGACGGGTCCTGGGTGCGTCTTTATCCCGTTCCGTTTCGGCGCTTGAGCGAGGAGGAACAGTACAGCAAGTACGATTGGCTTGAGTGTTCCCTGCTGCCTCACTCGTCCGATCCCCGACCTGAATCGTACCGACCAATTGATCATGCCGAGTTGCAGTCGGTGGGTCATATCGACACACGGGATAAATGGAGTGAACGGCGACGCATTCTCCTTGATAACGCACGGGTGTATGACCGGCTCGATGATGTGATCACCGCCGCAAAAGCGAATGAGATTTCCCTATGCGTGTTCAAACCTGCGAGTGTGGAGGGCCTGATTTGGGAAGAAGAGGAGCGGAATTGGGATCCAGCGAAACTGGAGGCAATGCGCCAAATCCACAGCCAACTAGAGCTCTTTGAGGACAACAGTTGGCGCGAGACCTTCAGAGTAATACCTAAGCTCCCACACAGCTTCTCCTATCGATTCTTGGACGCAGTGGGTCGGGAAAGTGAGCTCCAGATACTGGATTGGGAAATCGGTGCACTCTATTGGAACTGCCTTAACTCATCCAGCAGAAACGAGGGAATGGCGCTCGAGAAAGTCCGACAGAAATACTATGAAGCGTTCACCCACACTGATCTCCACTTCTTCCTCGGTACCACCCAGCAGTGGCATTTCGTCGCGCCCAACCCGTGGGTTATCGTCGGAGTGTTTCCGGTCCCACATGATCTGCGAATGAGGTTGTTATGAGTGCAAACAACCTTCTTACGCAGCGTGACAACTGTGACCGATCTCATTCCAATCGGTCTATTCGATAGGCATCGGAGTTGGATTGCCGGTCGTTGGCGCTGACCGTCCCTCCTCAATAGACGAGGAGGTGATTTTCCATGCGTATTCTTGAGACGACCGTAAGCGGCAGTTCTCGGATCGCCAGATACGGCTGGCTCTTCGCGTTCTCAGAGACAAGGGGTGGCTTGAGGGATCTCCACCAGGTAGGGCGTGACCACCGACACCAGCGAAGAGGCGCTTGAGGGCCTCATCTGCACAGCTCCGACGGGCTAACGGCGCGGTCCGGCGCGAGCGGCCGTCTACCTGAGTTACAGGCTGGGCCTGCGACGACCCACGGGACTATGCCCGCGGGTACTGCGGTTGACCTAGTTCGAGTCCAGGTGCAGTACGACCAGTTTTTCTTCGGTCATCTCCCTGACCGCGTAGTGCGGACCTTCTTTACCCATGCCGCTTTCCTTGAGGCCGCCGTAGGGCATTAGGTCGGTTCGCCATTGCGAACCCCAGTTGATGTGTACGTTGCCGGAGTCCATTTGCCGGGCGAACTTCATCGCGCGGTCGATGTCCTGCGTAAATATCGCGGCGCTCAACCCGTAGGGCGAGTCGTTGGCGAGGTCTATCGCCTCGTCGATGCTGCCGACTTTCGAGGCGGCGGCGGCGGGACCGAAAAGCTCGTCACAGGACACTTGCATCGCAGGGTCGACGTCTGCCAGGAGAGTAGCTTCGACGAATCCGCCGTCGCGCCCCCCGCCGGTAATCACTTTCGCCCCGTCCGTAACGGCCTGCTCGATCCAGTTCGCGACTCGCTCGGCGTCAGACTCGCGGACCAGAGGCCCCATCATGACGCTTTCATCAAACGGGTCGCCGTAATTGATTTTGGAAACCGTCTCGCCAAAGGAGTCGACGAAGTCCGAATAGATCTTTCCATCGGCGAAGATTCTTTGAGTGGAGATGCAAACTTGCCCAGCGTTGGCGAAGGTCGTTTGCACGAGTGCGGACGTAACTTTCTCCATGTCGGCGTCGTCCATGATGATCACCGGCGAATTCGAGCCTAGCTCCATGGTGACCTTTTTCAGGCCGGCGGTCTTGCAGATGTGCTCGCCTACGTCGCGGCTGCCAGTGAACGTAATCTTGCGAACGCGAGAGTCGGATACGAGCAGGTCGCCAATGTCGGAACCAGCCCCAGTCAAACACTGAACCGCCTCGGGCGGCGTCCCGGCCTCCAGCAATATGTCGACGAGCTTCAAGGCGGATAAGGGCGTGTCGGTGGCCGGTTTGATTATCACCGCGTTGCCTCCGGCCAGAGCGGGACCGGCCTTGTGGCATACGAGGTGGAGAGGGAAGTTGAACGGGCTGATGGCCGCCACCACGCCGCACGGCACTCGCAGGGTAAATCCGAGTTTTCCACCCGCTCCGGGGCCGCCATCGAGCGGGACTACTTCGCCGTTTAGCCGCTTGGCCTCCTCCGCCGACAGATAGAGGATCTCAGCGGCTCTGGTAGCTTCGACGCGCGCCTCCCCTATGATCTTGCCCTCTTCGCGAGTTATCAAAGGGGCCAGCTCGTCAACACGCTCCAGGATCAGATCGCCCGCGCGGCGCAAAATCTCGGAGCGCTCATAACCGGTAAGCGCCGCCATGGCCTTAGCGCCCCGCGACGCGGCGGTGATGGCCCTGTCGACATCGGCGGCCGTCGCCTTCGGGACCGTGTCTACCACCGAACCGTCGAAGGGATTGATGACCTCGATACTCTCGCTGGCGTCGACCCAATCTGTACCTACATACATTTTCACGATGTGAATCTCCCGCATACCTGCTCGACTGAATCATCGTGTCCCCATGGACCCTAATTATCCGGCGAATGCCAAACGGATGTCTCGAATTGGAACGTAAGTTGGCAAAGCATAACGGTTTTGGCTGAATTTCGACCCGCGCGGCAAAATGAGCACGGTGGGATAATAGAGAAGGCGGCCGTCGCCGGCTCGATTGCCGGACTGTGCGCGGCTGCTTGGCAATCCGGCAGCAGTTGCGTGTAGTCGATTGAAACGAACAGGGGAGCGGTTATGAAGGCTGTGCGAGTGCACGAATACGGCGGGCGCGACAAGATGGTATTCGAGGATGTGGACCGTCCTTCGCCGGGTCCCGACGACGCGGTTGTCCGCGTCGAAGCGGCGGGCGTCAACTACATAGACACCTACCACCGCACCGGCCTTTACCCCCTCGATCTGCCGTTTACGCTTGGGCTTGAGGGGGCCGGGGTAGTGCATGACGTGGGCGAGCGCGTCGAAGGCTTCTCGGTGGGAGACCGGGTGGCTTTCGCGAACGGGAAGGGCGCCTATGCCGAATACGCCCTCTGCTCGGCCGATCGAATGATCTTGATGCCTGACGGGTTGGACTTTCGGACCGCGGCGGCGGCGATGTTGCAGGGCATGACGGCCCACTACCTGTCGCACGGGTCGTTCGCGCTTCAGCCGGGCCATGCGGCGCTCGTCCACGCCGGCGCCGGGGGCGTGGGACTGCTGCTTACGCAAATGGCCAAGCGACTCGGAGCACAAGTCATTACGACAGTGTCGACGGACGAGAAGGCCGAGCTTTCGCGGGGAGCCGGCGCCGACGAGGTGATCTTGTACACGCAAGCCGACTTCAAGGACGAAGTCGAGAGGTTGACCGGCGGCGCGGGCGTTAACGTCGTTTATGACTCGGTTGCCAAGGATACTTTCGAGAGAAGCCTGGGCTGTTTGCGGGTTCGCGGCACGCTGGTGCTCTACGGGCAGTCCAGCGGTCCCGTCACCTCCTTCAACCCAAGGGTTCTTAGCGATGGAGGGTCGCTATTCCTGACCAGGCCGACGCTTGGCGACTACGTCGTCAGTCGGGAAGAGCTCGAACACCGGGCCGGGGACGTTTTGCAATGGGTGTCGGACGGTTCGCTGAAATTGCGCATGGAACACGATTATCCGCTGGCGGAAGCCGCGGACGCCCATCGAGCGCTGGAAGGCCGCCGAACGACCGGCAAGGTGCTGCTCATACCTTAAGAACACCGCCATGGTTGGGCGCTCACGCCGGAAAATGGCGTAGAATCGGACAGATCGCCAGATCAACCGGCCATTCGCGATCAGGAATAGGACCCTCTGTATGTTTGCAACATTCGGACGCACGTGGAACATCACCAAAATCTGCTGGCAGATTCTCCAGAAAGACCGTGAATTGATCCTGTTTCCGATCTTTTCGGGGGTCGCGCTGGCCATTCTGGCGGTACTGGTGTTGGGTGTTGGCGGCGCGACCGGCGCGATCGGCCGGTTGCAGGACGCGCAAGCCGCAAGCGCGGGTCTTGCGGGCGGGGACCTGGGACTTCTGTTTATCGCCTACTTCGCGCTGTCGTTTATCGTGATCTACTTCAACACTGCGTTGGTGGGAGCCGCCATGATTCGGATTCGCGGCGGCGATCCAACCGTGCGCGACGGCCTCGCAATCGCCAACCGCCGTCTGCCTCAGATCCTGGGATGGTCGCTGATATCAGGGACCGTCGGCCTGCTTCTGAGGGTTTTGCGGGAGCAAGCGGGCGACAATATGTTCGGACAGATAATCATTTCGATGGTCGGCGGAGTCTGGGCCTACCTGACCTTCTTCGTCGTGCCGACGATAGTGGTCGAGGGGGTGGGGCCGGTAGAGGCTATCAAGCGGTCAAGTTCGCTGTTCAAGCGGACCTGGGGCGAGCAATTCGTCTCGAATTTCGGTTTCGGATTGCTCTTCGTGGCGGCGGTGGTCGTTGGGATACTCCCCGCTTTGCTTGTAGCCCAAATATCGCCCGCGGCGGGGCTGGTCGTCGGAGTAGTGACCGTAGGTGCAGCGGCGGCGGTAGTTTCCAGCCTGGAGGGTATCTTCAAGGCCGCGCTCTATGAATACGCTGCGGAGAACGTCGTTGCGAATGAGTTTTCGGTGGAACTGCTGAGAGGCAGCTACCAGGCGCGCGGCGGCGTCCGTCGAGGTTTCTAGCCTGGCGGGCCTTGCGGACGGCTATCGCAGGCGTTTGAAGTAGAAGATTTCGGGATCGCCTTCGTCGAGGTTTTCGACGATTCCCGTTCGGGTATAGCCCAGCTTTTCGAATAGACGTTGTGCGGGTAGGTTCGACAGGTTGGTGGAGGTGAAGAGGTTGTCTGACGGGCAGTCTTTTTCAGCCTGCCGCATGAGCGCGCTGCCCACGCCGCTTCGCCTGAAAGACTCCTCGACCCAGATCAGCCAAACAAATCCCCGGCCGAAGAAGCTGCCGTCGAAGGCCGATTGTACGGGCTGTGCGCCGCCCAAAACCATTCCTCCGGCATAGGCGCCGCCGAGACGGGCGACGTAGAGATTTCCGGCATCCGCGGCGCGGCGCAGGAAGCTCGCATGTCTGTGGTCCTCCAGCGCCCGCCGGAGATCCGGGTCGGCGTTGAACTCGTCAGACTTCGGTCGCGCAATCTGAATTCGCGTTGCGTTCATTTAGAAATCCGGGTAATTAAGGTCAAGTCAGTGTAAGTCGACCGGTTCGCTAGCTTCGGGGTAGTAGGTCCGCTATGACGAATGGACATTACGATTAGACGAAAGACTAGCTTATGGCGATGGCGATGTTCGTATGCTTGTTCGAAGGCGGAATGAGTGTCGCCGAGGAGATATAACTAACTTGACGAACCGGCTTGAGAGCGAAACCAGCCCTTATCTGATTCAACACGCCGAAAACCCCGTCGACTGGTTCCCCTGGGGCGATGAAGCCCTGAAACGGGCGGAGGCGGAGGATAAGCCCATATTCCTCAGCATCGGCTACTCGGCGTGTCACTGGTGTCACGTCATGGAACGGGAATCGTTCGAGGACCCGCAGACCGCGGAATTGATGAACCGCGATTTCATCAACATAAAGGTCGACCGGGAGGAGCGTCCCGATCTCGATTCGATTTACATGGAATCGGTGATGACGATGACGGGCCACGGCGGCTGGCCGATGAGCGTGTTTCTCACTCCCAAGCGAGTGCCGTTCTTCGGAGGGACGTACTTTCCGCCCGAGCCCCGATACCGCATGCCCTCGTTTCGAGAGGTGCTCACAATGGTGGCGGACGCCTTCCGCGACCGGCGGGGGCATTTGGAGCAGACCAGTGAGCGGCTGCTGGCGGCGTTGCAGGCCGACGAGCGACAGCGCGGGGGCGACATCTCTCCGGCGTTGCTGGCGAGCGCGCAGGCGTCCCTCGCCGCCGGCTACGACGACTTGAACGGCGGATGGGGAGGCGCGCCCAAATTTCCCCAGCCGATGGCTATCGAATTCTTATTGCGCCGCTATGTCCGCACGGGCGATTCCAGCGCTCTGGCGATGGCGACGAACACGCTGGAAAAAATGGGGCGCGGCGGTATCTACGACCACCTCGGCGGGGGGTTCCATCGCTACGCGACGGACTCGATCTGGCTGGTCCCGCATTTCGAGAAGATGCTCTACGACAACAGCCAGCTTGCGCGGGTGTACCTGAAGGCCTGGCAGGTGACGGGCGAGCCGCTCTTTCGCCGCGTAGTCGAGGAGACGCTTGACTACGTAATCCATGAGATGGCGAATCCCGAGGGAGGGTTTTACAGCACTCTGGACGCCGATTCCGAGGGCGAGGAAGGGAAATACTACGTGTGGGAGCCGTCGGAGGTCAGAGACGTGCTCGGCGACAACGCCGAGGCTCTGATGAAGGCCTATGACGTTTCCGAAAACGGCAACTTCGAGGGGCGGAACATATTGAACCGGCCGCTCGACTTCGACGTTGTCGCGCATTTGCTTGACACGACAACTTCCGAGCTCGACGAGCGGCTCGCGGTATCCAAGAAGGCTTTGTTCGAGCGCCGCGCTCGACGGATCAAACCCGGCCTCGACGACAAGGTGCTGACCTCGTGGAACGGGCTGATGCTGGCGGCCTTCGCTGAGGCCGCGCGAGCCTTCGACAATCCCGACTATCTGACGGCGGCGCGCCGAAACGCCCAATTCGTTCTTTCCGAGCTTCGCACGCCGGAAGGCCGGCTGCTGCGGACGTGGAAGGATGGACGGGCGTCGCTCAACGGCTATCTGGAAGACTATTCGTATCTTCTCGAAGGGCTGCTGGCGCTTTACCAGGCCACGTTTGAATCCGAATGGTTTGCCGCGGCCAGAGAGACCGCCGACATGATGATCGAACGGTTCGCCGATCCCCAGGGCGGATTTTTTGACACCAGCGACGATCACGAGCGCCTGATAACCCGCCCGAAGAACGTTCAGGACAACGCTACTCCGTCCGGGAGCGCCATGGCGGCGACCGCGCTGTTCCGGCTGTCCGGATTGACCGGCGACGGCAGGTACGTCGAGGCGGCGGCGAGCGGCATGAAGCTGATTTCCGGCTTCGCGGACAAGCATCCCACCGCTTTCGGGCAGTGGCTCAACGCCATGGACTATTACTTGGGAGACCCTCTCGAGGTCGCGATTGTCGGCGATCCGGCGTCCCGCGACTCGCGCGAGTTGCTGGACGTTGTATTCGAGGGTTTTCGCCCCGGCGTCGTCGTGGCGGCGGGCGAGGAGAGCGATATTTCCCCCGTCCCGCTGCTGAGCCGGCGACCGCGTATCGACGGGCGAGCCACGGCATACGTATGCCGGAACTTTGCCTGCAACTTCCCGGTCACCCGCGCCGGCGACCTTAGGAGCCAGCTCTAGAGCGGCCGGCTATCCCCGGCTTCCGCCCGTGGAACCGTCCGGATCGGACAGGGCGGCGATCTCCGGAGCGGTGAGCCGTCTCGACTCTCCCGGCTTCAGCGAGCCGAGACGGAGGGAGCCGACGCGAACCCGCTTCAGACGGAGAACGGAGTGGCCTACAGCGGCGAACATTCGCCGAAGCTGCCGGTTCCGCCCCTCCTTCAAAACAGCCCGGATCCTGGCGCCGCGCGGCCCGGCGTCGATGATGTCGAACTCGGCCGGGCGGGTCGGTCCGTCCGGCAGGTCGATTCCCGATCTGAGCCTGCCGATGGCCCGTTTGCTCGGACGACCGGTGACTTCCAGGACGTATTCACGTTCATGCTCGAAGCTGGGATGGATCAACCGGTGCGTTAGCCCGCCGTCGTTGGTTAGAAGAACGAGCCCCTCGGAATCACGGTCGAGCCGGCCAACCGGATACATCCGCAACTTGCGTAGCTCGGCGGGCAGCAAGTCGAGCACGGTCTGGCGGCCGCGTTCGTCGCGCGCCGTCGTCAGGACTCCGCGCGGTTTGTTTAAGACGATGTACTCCAACCTTTCTTCGTGCGCTTCGACCGGCAGACCATCCAGAGTGACGCTGTCGAATGCGGGGGCGATCTTGGTTCCCTGGACCGTAACCCGCCTGCCATTGACGGAGACCCGGCCCGCGGCGATCGCGCCTTCCATCGCCCGCCGGGAGCCTTTGCCGGCCTGGGCGAGAAAAACGTGCAATCGGACCCGCGAGTATGCGGTCTTGTCCATCGGCATCTAAGAGGTCAACCTTGGCATATTCCTCTAAACCAGTTCAGGGACGCTGGCGCTCCGGCCAGCCCAAAATCCCTCTACCTTCGTCTGGCCTCGATTAGCCTTGGCGCCGGTTAGACTGGACATCCGATGAGCTAATTTCTGGGTCTCCCAGGCAACGTACCGGCGGCGCGATCTTGAAGTCAACCGAACTCACCTATCTACCAATCAGCCGGCTTTCGCGGCTTATAGCTTCGAAGGACGTATCCCCGGTCGAGGTTACTAGAGCGGCGCTCGACCGCATCGACGCTCTGCGGAGATTCGACAACACGTTCACCGAAGTATTCGAAGAAAGCGCTTTCGAGGAGGCGCGGGCAGTCGAATCGGAGATCGCGGACGGGATTTACCGGGGCGCGCTTCACGGAATACCCGTCGCGCTCAAGGACCTCTGCGACGTGGAAGGCACGGTGACGACCGCCGGTTCGAAGGTGCTGGGCGACCGGCCCGCGGACAGCGACTGCGAGCTGGCGCGGCGCTTCCGGGCAGCGGGCGCGGTAATCATCGGCAAGACCAATCTGCACGAGTTCGCATATGGGGGAACGGGAGTAAACCCTCATTTGGGGACGCCCCCAAACCCCTGGGGAATGGACCGAATACCGGGCGGATCGAGCAGCGGGTCGGCTGTATGCGTGGCCACTGGAATGGCGCCCGCCGCCATTGGCTCCGACACCGGTGGGTCGATACGGCTCCCCGCCGCCCACTGCGGAATTACAGGGCTAAAGCCCACGTTTGGGCGGGTGTCCCGCCGCGGGGTCTTTCCGCTTTCCATGACTCTCGACCACGTTGGGCCGATGACCCGGTCCGCGCTCGACTGTGCCCTGGTGCTCGAGGCGATCGCCGGGTACGACCCCGCCGATCCCTACAGCGTGAACCGAAAGGCCGAGCGGTTCTCGGCGGGAATCGATATTGGAATAAGCGGCCGTCGAATCGGCGTGCCTTCGAGCTATTTCTTCGAGGGACTTGAGGCGGAGACTCACGAAAGCGTCACGCGGGCGCTCGGCGTGCTCAGCGATCTGGGCGCGGTTCTGGTCGATATAGAGATTCCTTGGGCCGAGGAGGTGTTCGAGCTAAACATCGCGGGGGTCGAGGCCGCCTGGGTGCATCGACATCGGCTGGCCGACCCCGATATTCGCGCGGGGATTGGCGAGGATACCGTTTCAAGACTCGAGCTTGGGAACCAATACTCCGCCGGCGAATTCCACGGCTTCCTGAACCGAAGGCACGAAATAGCCGCGCTGGCGGCGTCGCTGATGGAGGAAGTCGATCTGATCGCCACTCCGTCGGCGCCGGGAGTCGCCGGACGCATTGAAGGAGTGCAAACTCTCGCGTACCGGCCCAACCTGAAATTCACCGGGGTCTTCAATCAGACTTGGCAACCTTCGCTCTCGATTCCTTGCGGGTTCGGGGCCGAAGGTCTGCCGTTGGGAATGATGCTGACCGGAGCGCAATGGAACGAGCGGCTCGTGCTAAGGGCGGGTCACGCGTTTCAGCAGGCGACCGACTGGCACACGGCCAGACCGTCGGGGACAACTAAAAGAGCATATTGGGTTTAGAATAGCGCTATGTCGTCACCGTCTTAGACGGTAACTCAAGCTAAGGGAGTTGCCAAAATACTTACATTCACGAGAATCGAAAGCGAGCTTGATGAATCCGTAAACTTTCATGCTGAAGGGGTATTCCCTGGACTGGTAGAGGCGCGATTCGTTCGGAGATGTCCAGTGACCCTGCCCCCAACTTACCCTCACTCATAAGTAGAATCTTTTCAGGTTATGGCCCCAATTGGGGCGGGCTGCAAACTCGTTGGGTGTGAGCCCATCCAGGCTCGTGTGCGGGCGTGTTGTGTTGTAGTCGTACCTCCATTCCGCGATGATCCGCCGCGCTTCGGCCAGGCCGGCGAAGAGATGTTGGTTGAGGCACTCGTCGCGCAGGCGGCCGTTGAAGCTCTCGACAAAGCCGTTTTGCACGGGCTTGCCCGGTGCGATGTAGTGCCAGCCAACGCCGCGTTCCTGCTGCCAGCGCAGGATAGCGTTTGAGGTGAGCTCGGTGCCGTTGTCGCTGACCAGCATGCGGGGGCGGCCCCGCAGCTCGACGATGCGGTCCAGCTCCCGAGCCACGCGGACGCCAGACAGCGATGTGTCGACGACGAGGGCGAGGCACTCGCGGCTGAAGTCGTCCACCACCGCCAGGATGCGGAACCGCCTGCCGTCGGCCAATGCATCCGCGACGAAATCGAGCGACCAGCGCTGGTTGCGGTTCCAGGGGAGCAGCAGCGGGGCACGCGTGCCGAGCGCCCGCTTGCGCCCGCCTCGCTTGCGCACCGTGAGCCGTTCCTCGCGATAGATGCGATAGAGCTTTTTATGATTGAGCCGGATGCCTTCCCTGGCCAGCAGGATGTGCAGACGGCGGTAGCCGAACCGTCGGCGCTGCTCGGCCAATTCCCGCAACCGCTTGCGGATGCCGGCGTCGTCCGGCCGCCTCGATTCATAGCGGTAAGTCTTCGGATCCATCCCGACAAGAGCGCAGGCACGGCGCTGCGAGTGACTAGTCTCCGTCATCGCCCAGGCCGCGGCCTTCCTCCGCAATCTGGGCGTTAGAAGTTTTTTGCAAGTAGCTCGCGCAGCGTCGCCACATCCAGCATCGATTCCGCCAGCAGCTTCTTCAGGCGCCGGTTCTCATCCTCCAGCCCCTTCAGCTTCCTGGCGTCTGATACCTCCATGCCGCCGTACTTGGACCGCCACTTGTAAAACGTCGCGCCGCTGACCCCGTACTTGCGGCAGAGCTCTGCGGCTGGCAACCCCGCCTGGTGCTCTTTGAGGATGCCGATGATCTGTTCCTCGCGATACCTGCTCCGTCTCATGTCCGTCTCCTCCCATTGAACGGACTCTACTCAAAATCGAGGGCATTTTCGGGGGCAAGGTCAGGAGCTTTCGCATCCGGTCGCGCTATCTAAGACCCACGCGGATAGTGATCGAATGAATCGCCTCGGACGGACAGCAGGTCAATTACGCACATTAGCTAAGCAGTTGAAGTTCGGTTCGATATTCGATTGCATAGTTACCAAGTTCGCGAGGAACTCATCCTTGATGAGTTGGGATTCGACGTTCCTCAATGTCTGTAAGCAAGCAGCATCGGCATATAAAGCACGAAACCGCGAAGTTGTCCGTCTTATTGTTGAAATCTCCGCGCTGGCGGAGGAACGTGGACTCGAGGTGGCAGTAGTCAAGGGGCTTGCGATCCAAGCATGCTATCCAGACTTTATATTCCGACGCCAAAATGACATAGATCTCTTACTTAAAGCTAAAGATTTCGATCAATGGGACGCTTTGTTTTCCGAAATGGATCTATGTGCGCCCGCAGCGGGTGACCCATTTGTCTCATTCAGCCTAGAACATCGAAACGAAAAAGGGTATCTCCCTCGACATCCAGGTGTTTTTGAGCACATTTCTGTGATACACCTCATGACTTCGCCAAGTTGGAACAGCGAACCATACCTCTTCAACACGAACGAACTTCTGGATCGCAGAATAAGTCGACCATGGGACGGTGAATTCCGTTTCTCAACTCTCGCACCGATGGACCACTTCATCGTGCTTTGCACGCTCTTCTATCAGCGATGCACCGAACTTGTCCGTGTTCTTGCAGGTGACGATCTGAATTTAAGAAAACTGCTCGACATTGCCATGTATGGACGAGCGCATTCCCAATCCATCGGCTGGAATGACCTCCGCAAAGTTGCCTTTGCAACGAACGCGGAATTGGCCGTGGATTTTTGCTTGAGGCAAGTCGAGATTTTTTTCCCAGGATCACTTCCCGCTGTGAGTCTTGAGTTGACTGATTCAGAAACCGTTACAGCCGAAATGGCCATAAGGTCGGCGTCAAACGTCTTGGATTGGCGTGAGGTCGGTCGTTTCGATCGCCCGTACAGTGAACGTATATTCGACGATACTCGGTTTGCAACCCTGGAAAAGCTTGACGACAGAGTGTGTGAGCTTTACGCTCACGACGAATGGAGACGATCATTCCCGACCACCTTCAATCGCGAATGGGCGCAATCGAGAAGAGAGCTACCTTAGGCGATAGCTACGCTATCGATGCAACTTAGCGTACATCTAAAGCCATTACCAATAAGCCTGATGGTAGCGATACTGCGACCAACCCCGCCTCTTCAGTTTCGAGCCAGGCCTGGGTAAACAGCGGACTAGGCGTGATGGACTACGTTCGCGCTTTGCCGACGATATTGGTTCTACATCTTCGTGCGGTCGTGACTCCGATGATGCTGATCAACAGTTCCATCAGCGCTGTGCCGCTAGTCGCAGTCGTCACCTGGATAGCCACGCGGAGCCAAGACTCGAAACCAATAGCCTATATCGCAATAGGAGTGATTCTATTGGCGATATGGCAGATTGGCATCTTCCTTTCAGGTTGGTCGCTTGCAGACGAATTTCGTCAAGGAACGGTCGACTACACGATGGTCTCACGCACGCCGTTACGGGTCGTGATTCTAACCAAGGCCTTGGCGACTCTAATCATGGCTATTCCCAGCTCTCTCTTTGCCTTTGCGACGGTCCAATTGATTTCGCGAGAGCTGATTGAAGTTGAGCGCCCGCTTTTTCTATTGGTCTCGATCGTGGTCGCCGCCTGGAGCATTATCGCCGTCGGATATCTGTTCGCTCCGCTGTTCGTGTTGGTGCAGGGGCGACCGGGATTCTTCAATGCGTTTCAACCCTTGGGAATTGCCCTGAGCGGATTCCTCTATCCGGTATCGCAGCTCTCCGATGAACTTCAGATCGTCGCGCGCTTGCTGCCGACCTCCTGGGCGATGGACGGCGTGATCCATTCGATTGAATCTGGAGGGTCGGTCGCCAGAATCTACGCCGACTGGGGAGGGGCGCTGGGACTCTCGATGGTAATAGTCGCGGCAACCCTGTTCATGTTCAGCAAGGTCGAAAACGCGCTGCGGCGAAGCGGAAGCGTGGGGCGGTATTGAGTTGGTGTCTGGGCTAAGAAACCTCGGACTCCAAGCCTACTATTCGTACAAGGGCCTTTTCCTGTGGCTGAACTGGACGGCCTATATATCCAACGTCTTCATCGCCCCCGTCGTATTCGTCGTGATAGTAACTCTGACCGGCAGGTTCGCGGGTCAGTCGGATTCGGCAAACTCCTACATCATCGGCATGGCCGCGTATGGGATCTCCGCGATCATCTATGGCGGAATTTTGCAGTCCTTCTGCTACGAACGTGTTTTCGGAACCCTTTCGCTGATCTACGCCTCTCGATCAAACAGGTGGGTCACCTACTGGAGCAAGGGA
This sequence comes from Chloroflexota bacterium, assembly GCA_965218195.1. Classification (GTDB taxonomy): domain Bacteria; phylum Chloroflexota; class UBA11872; order UBA11872; family VXNJ01; genus JAPOVO01. The sequence continues at coordinate 1,053,307 of OZ244593.1, read as the reverse complement.
CTGCTGCACTACCCCAACGGCCTGCTTGCCGGTTCAACCTCACTGTTCTGCGGCTGGTTACTGCTCGATCTTGACTTTTCCAGGCTGGACTGGCCCGCTCTGGTCATCCTGGTTCTGGTGATCTCCTTTTCCTGCCTGTGCTTCTCCTTGTTCGTTGGTAACTTCTGTATCGCCTTACGGGATTGGTTTATCCCAGCCACCATCACGAGCGGAATACTCCTCACCTTGACCGGCGCGGTCGTGCCCGTCGACCAGCTACCGGGCTTTCTTGGAGAGATCGGCCGAATACTGCCCCTGACGCATGGGCTTTCCGCGCTTCGGGAAGCCTTCGAGGGGGCCAGTCTGGGTAACGTCATCGACGACATCGTCTACGAGCTAGTGGTCGGCGTTTGCTATCTGCTGGCCGGCGGAGTGCTCTTCAGCCTGCTGGAGGCCAACGCCAAGCGCACCGGGACTTATGAGAGTGCGATCTAGGGCGAGGTTGCGCTTGCCTGGGGGAACAATGTGGCTTTGAACGAAGACTACGCCATCGAATGTGAAAGCCTCTGCCGCATATATCGGTCGGGTTCTATACCTGGACGAAGCCGGGAAACCGCGGCTCTGACCGACTTGACGATGCGGGCGCCGAAGGGCGGGGTATTCGGGCTGCTCGGACCCAACGGCGCGGGCAAGACCACGACGATCAGAATTCTTTCCACGCTCCTGACTCCGACCAGCGGCAGCGCCCGCGTGCTCGGATATGAAGTGGTCAAGCAGGCGAAGCAGGTCAGGGAACGAATCGGGTTCATCCTGGGCGGCGACCGGGGTCTCTACGGCAGGCTGACCGGTAAGCAGAACGTCAGGTACTTCGGCGCGCTCAACCGCCTCAACCCGAGAACCGCCAAGCGTCGAGCCGACGAGCTTCTGGATCGCGTGGGGCTGAGCGGGGCCGCCGACACGCTGGTCGAAGAGTACTCCAGGGGCATGAAGCAGCGGCTGCATATCGCGCGGGGACTTCTGACCGATCCCGAAGTCATCTTCATGGACGAGCCGACGATCGGCCTCGATCCGATGGGCGCCCAGGAGCTCCGCCAATACATCCCCCAGCTTGTCGACCAGGGCAAGACGATCCTGCTGACGACCCACTACATGCTCGAAGCCGACATGCTGTGCGACCGCATCGCTCTGATCGACCACGGCCGGTTGGTCGCCTTGGGCACGCCTGACGAAATCAAACGGAACTTCAGCCGGGTCACGGTAATCGAGATCGTGGTCAACCAAACCAGGGAGACCTTGGCTGAGGAGTTGTCGAACATCGGCGGAGTTCAGCAGGTCGAGACCTCGGCCGAAGGGATCTTCCAGAAGATAGCTATTACGGTACAAGCGGGAGTCGACGCGAGAGACCGAATCGAGGATACGGTCGGCGCCGAGAGGGTAGAGAATCTCGTCGTCCGCGACCCAACCCTGGAGGAAGCCTACGTTAGCATTCTGAAGTGACGGGCCTCGTTATCCGCAGTTACAGGATCAATTTCAATGACGGCGACTATTCAGGTTCAAGACTTGGTCAAGCACTATGAAGTGCCCGTGCGCGAGGGCGGGCTGCTCGCCTCGATGCGCAGCGTCGTTCGCCGCCGGCACCGCACGGTTCGAGCCGTCGAAGGAATCTCGTTCGAGCTCCAGCCCGGCGAGATAGTCGGCTTTCTCGGTCCGAACGGCGCGGGTAAGACAACCACTCTCAAAGTCCTGAGCGGCCTGCTGTATCCGACGTCGGGGAAAGTCGACGTGCTTGGTTTCGTGCCGTCGGACCGCCGCGTGGATTTTCTCTCGAGCGTGACTCTCATCATGGGGCAGCGCCAGCAGCTTTTCTGGGACCTGCCGGCCGTCGACACCTTCCTCGTCAACAAATCGATATTCGGGATCGAGGACCGCGAGTACGCGGAGACCGTCGCAACGCTGACCGACCTGCTGGACCTCTCCGAGCTGTTGGAGAAGCCCGTCCGGCAGCTATCGCTCGGCGAGCGCATGAAGGTTGAGCTGGCGGCGGGGCTGCTGCACCGTCCGACCGTGCTGTACCTGGACGAGCCGACTATCGGTCTGGACGTGGCGATGCAACAGCGTATCCGCGAGTTCATACGCGAATACAACGAATCCGCCGGGGCGACCGTATTGCTGACGAGCCACTACATGGCCGACGTGGAAGCCCTGGCGGAGAGGGTGATAGTCATAAACCGCGGCTCGTTGTTGTACGACGGACCGCTGCAGGGGCTGGTGGACCGGTACGCGCCGTACAAGATAATCACGCTCCAGCTAGACCGTGATCTCACCGGGGAGGAGCTGGCGCGGCACGAAGGACTGACCATCGTGGACGAGCGCCGGGTGAAGCTGACCGCCTCCCGAGACGGCATAGCCGATCTGACCGTCCGACTCGTGCAAGGCCTGCCTGTGGCCGACGTCACGGTGGAGGACCCGCCCCTCGAAGAGGTGATCTCGGAAGTCTTCGAGGACGCCGAGTTGTGAGCGCCGCCGCGCGCACGCTCGGCGGAACGATATCGCTTACCAAAGCCAACATTGCTCAAGCGTTGCATTACCGGCTGGTGCTCTTGATCTATGCGCTACGGCAAATCGTCAATCCGCTGCTCTACATGGCGGTGTGGTGGGCGGTGGCGGGTGAAGGGGAAATAGGTGGTTTTCAACGCGGCGACGTAGTGATGTATTACATCGTTTTCATGATTGTTTCCCACGCAACCTGGGCTGTCGGATATCACCAATGGTGGCCGCTGATCCGGCTTGGGCGGCTCTCGCCGCACCTTATGCGGCCGATAAATCCGATTTGGGTCTCAGCATCAGGAGATCTGGCGTCAAAGCTGACCGCCGCGGCGTTGGTGAGCCCCATATGGCTGGCGATGTTTCTCATTATTCGGCCGGAGTTCAACTTTGAATGGACCAACGTGATCCTTTTCGTACCGGCGTTGCTGCTTGCGGCCGCGCTGGCGTTCATCGTTGGCACGTGTATGGGTCTGGCTTCGTTCTGGGTTGTAAACACTTGGCCGTTTTGCAGCATCTGGCACAACATAGCGTTCGCCATCGGCGGGCAAGTAGCGCCAATCGCGCTGTTGCCGGGAGCGATAAAGACTGTCGCGATCGGACTTCCGTTCCGGTACACGATCGGCTTCCCGATAGAGGTGTTCATCGGCCATTTGCAGCCCAATGAGCTGATTCTGGGATTCGCGCTGCAAGCCGGCTGGATAGCGGTCGGTTTCGCGGTAATGGCGTTGCTCTGGCGGTCGGGGATAAAACGCTACCAGGCCGTGGGAGCCTGATTGTGCGGTTGCTCTCCGTGGCGCTCACGTTCGCCAGAGTGGCGACGCAGCAGAAACTTGCCTACAGAGGCGAGTTCGTGGGCGAATTCGTCAATGCGTTCGCGGTGGATGCGCTTAACGCGGTTGTTTCGGTCGCGGTCATCTACGCACACACAGACAGCCTTCGGGGATGGTCGGCGGGGGAGATGTTCGTGGTGGTCGGCTTGTTCAACGTGGTGCTTGGAGTGATGTCGACGATCATGTTCCCCTCGCTAAACCGGACGGCAGAGGATGTATATGAAGGAACTTTCGACTACGTGCTGATGAAGCCTCTGCCGAGCCTTTTCCTGGCGAGCACGCGCGACTTCCACGTGAGCCGCTCGGTGAACTCGATTATGGGCCTGGTCCTGTGCGCTTTCGGCCTGTTCACGCTCGGCGCCGGTGAGCTTAGCTGGCGCGTAGCTCTCTTCCCGCTCATGCTGGCTTCCTCGCTCGCGATCTTCTATGCGTTCGTTGTTGGAATGACGACGCTGGCGTTCTGGGCCGTGCGGCTCGAACGTATAGAAAGCATGTTCAACGTCTTCTTCAGGACCGCTCGATATCCTGTCCACATCTATCCGACGTGGCTTCGAGGGTTCTTTACGTACCTGTTTCCCGTTGCGTTTGTATCGACGGTTCCGACCGAGACTCTGGTCGGTCGCGATTCAGGATGGTTGATCGCCGTTGGACCGGTTATCGCGGCGCTTGCCGTGTACGGAGCCACGCGCTTCTGGCGGCTGGGACTCCGGCGCTATTCGAGTGCTTCGAGCTAGGGAAACGGGCCGGGGCGTGAGGCCGCGCCTGCAATGTGTGCTGCGAAGGCTACAGCCAGTTGCGTGATGATCCCGACCGATGCACCGTTGGAGCCGTGAGGTATGGGATCGGTCAATGAACGACCGGCTTGCGGAGCAGTTTCTATATGGGCGGGGGAAGCGCCTGGTCGATGCTGGTTTTGAGCAGGACCCAGGTCAAGTCGAGTCCGGGCCTTCGGGGTTCGTTTTCCACCATTTCACTCGCGAAGAAAATCTGGACGGCATCCTTGCGGAAGATAGCGGTCTGCACGCTCAGCTTCCTCTGCCGTGCCCCAAACCGCCGGATGAGCTGGCCGGACATTATTCCGTTGGCGGGTTTCTCGAACCTTCTCCCGCATGGCTCGACCGGTCGCCTTATTTTCGGGAATTGGGACGCCAAATGCTGCGCGAGTACGTCGGCGGCGTGCTGCTTCGAGTTTGCGTTCCGGCAGATTTCGTTGGACTCTACGTGGCCGACTTCGCCCACACTTTGGAGTGCAAGTACCACGATCGCAAAGGGCGCTTAGCTATGGGTCTGGGCTATGACCTCCGGACCGGTCGAGAGGTAACCCAGGCCTACGTGAACTCCTGGATTCCCCTGGGCGAGTACGTTGGCGGGCACGTCGCGCCGATTGTGGAAGCCACACGCGAAGGACCGGGTCTGGTGGTCCCATCCCGGTTTATCGAGATATGGGATGGGCGAACAGGAGCGTAGCGTTACGCCACGCCTCGGCAAGCCGGGCGCGCAGGGTGCGGGGGCCATATCATGCGGTGGGACGTTAGTTCGCAGACTGGGTGATTGACATGGATCTGACGAAGTCGGCGCCGCGAAGCCCTTACGACAAGCTGGAAGAAGTCGTCTTTCTGCCGAGAGCCATCGACAAAGGGCGCGCCGAACTTGCCGGAACGCTGGGCGACTACATTTCCCGAGGAGGCCGCTCGGGCAGGGTGTTCGAGTTCCTGGGCATCCCGGAAGACGGGTTCATAGAGGCTTTGAGAACGCGCGTGACGGACGCCGAGGTATGGGAGTGGGTCTCCGAGCACATGACCTCGCGCTCACCGGAAGAGATCGAGGAGTTCAGCGACTGGATGAGCTCGGCGTCTCCCGACACCGGCGACCATACTTGGGAATGGTTTCAGGCGCAGCTCGAGCAGTCGGACAACGGCCACCGGTCGGACATCAAGCGGCATTTCGACCGGCTCGATCTGGATGAGGGGCGCGAGGTTCCAATCGGCGGACGCTCCGGCGGCGCATCGGAACCTCTCAAACTGAAGTTCCTTGGCGCATTAGTCGAACAATTAGGTGCTCAGCTATATCCGAGTGCTACGGCTACCGTGGCGGAACTAATCTCCAACGCATGGGACGCAGATGCTGGCAACGTCTGGGTCAAAGTGCCTTTTGGCACTTCTTGGACAACCGGTAGCGAAATCGAAGTTCTGGACGACGGCCACGGGATGACTAGGGAGCAAGCGCAATCGCGGTATCTGTTGGTGGGGCGCAAGCGACGGCTTCACGACGGAGGCAAAACTCCGAACGGTCGCCTAGTACATGGTAGAAAAGGCATAGGCAAACTTGCGGCCTTCGGGACCGCCGAGATTCTTGATTGTCACACAGTCCAAGAAGGGAGGGCGGTTTCATTCCGCTTAGATTATGAGGAAATCAGAGAGTCCGAACCGGGCGCTGACTCCGAAGTTGAGGAATTTTCCAACCAGCAACCGCTTCGTGCGCCTGATGGTTCGGTGCTGGCGAGTGGCACCAAAATAAGACTCTCAAGATTGAGACTGAAACGGGCGATCTCTGAGAAGCGTTTCATGCAGTCAATGTCTCGTCGCTTCGCAATCGATCAGGCTCTAATGAGGGTATTCGTCAACGGACGTCAGCTAGAGCGCTTCGACATGGAGTTGGAGTTTAGGTTTCCTAAAGACAGCGTTCCGCATAGAGATTCAATTGAAGTTGGCGCAGACGGCTGGGGTACAGAGGAACTCTCTAACGGAAAAAAAGTCCGTTGGTGGATAGGGTTTACGCCGAAGCCGCTTGAGGCCGAATACCTTCGGGGGATCTCAATTCTAGGGCGCGGGAAAATGCTCCAAAGACCCTTCATGTTTGAGCGCGCTCAGGGTGCAACCGGTCAACTTGGCCAAGAGTACATAGTTGGCGAAGTTAGTGCCGATTGGCTAGACACGGGAATTGACATTGAGGACGACCTAATCCAAACGAACCGTGATCAGTTGCAGCTTGAGGATGACAGAGTGCAAGAACTACTTGCATGGGGCAGACGCAGACTTCATTGGGCTTTGTCTAGACGTCACCAAATCCGTACAGAAAACGTTGAGAAGCTCATCGAAGAGCCCAACATCCAAGATCTGATCAAAGACTTCACTGAGACTGAGCAACGGCACCTACGTGTTATTGCAGAACGAGCCTCGCAAATCGGAGACCCAGATCCTGATGAAGTCCGCGACTTCATGTTAGAAGTTATCAACGGCTTTAAGGATCGAGCGGTCCGAGAGCTTATGGAACGAGTCCAGGCTGTTGAGGACGAGGGCTTTCAAAGCAACTTCTGGGGACTCGTAAGGGAGTTCTCGCTGATAGATGCGAGAAAAAACTACAGCATTATCTTGGCAAGATTACAGACGATCGAGCGCTTAGATGCCGCAATTAAGGCGGGAGCGACGGAAGTCCCGGAGATACACAACATCGTAAAGGAATTCCCTTGGCTCCTTGATCCGAGATGGAGTCTTTTGGGAGATGAGGTACATCTCGACACAATCGGAGAGCGCCACGATCAACTAGTTGACGGGGAAACAGGAGATGTCCTGGATTTCCTGTTCATTTTGCAACCAAAATCTCCCGCTAATGCTGACGAATTGCTCATCGTAGAAATCAAGAGAGGTCTCAAGTCTAACGGTGTAATTCATAGCGTCAGTGAGCAGGAAGTCAATAAATTCCATTCGTACGTGTTGGGAGTGCGAGATCATTATCGCTCCAGTAATACGGCGATACCCTCTGTAAGCGGCCTAATGATTGCTAATCGCTATTCCGAGCGAGCTAATAGGACGAGAAGAAGCTTAGAACAACTCCAGGACGTGAGATTGGAGTTCAGGACGTGGGACAGTGTCATTGAAAATACCCATCGGCTCCACACCAGTTGGCTAGAGGTAACCCGAACTAGTGGGAAATTAGCGGTCACGCCGGGCGAGACGGGGTGATTTGGGGGAGGTTGATGTCTAGTCGATGGACGTCATGACTCCACGACAGAGATATAAAGCAATGGCCCATAATCGTGGAAGAACGCAACCCGAAAAGGCCTTGGCGTCGGCGCTGTGGCGCAGAGGGATTCGATACCTTACTCACGAAGGCTACAAGTCCGTTAAAGGCGAACGACTCCTAGGAAACCCTGACATGGTCTTTCCGAAAAAGAAAATCGTCATCTTTGTTGACGGGTGTTTCTGGCACGGCTGTACGAAGTGTCAGAAACATTCAGGGCTGAATGGAGAGTTCTGGGTGGGCAAGATCGACGCCAACCAGAAACGTGACAAGCGAGTCACGGCCGAGTTGGAGAATTCCGGTTGGACGGTGCTTCGCATTCCCGAGCACGACGTTCGGACGAAAGCCGCGCTTGCACAAACCATCGACCGGCTAATACCGCTGATAAGGCGCTGATAAAGTAGGACTGCCAGTAATGGTCTGTCTCGCCCACGGGGACGAAGGTGTGTAGCCAAGCGGTCAAAAAGTTTCTGGAGAAGGTGAGACCCGAATCCACTAGGGACCGTACCGCTGTTTCCTTGTTCTCAGGGGCCGGTCTAAGTGACCTCGGCTACGAGATGGCAGGGTTTCAATTCCTGGTCCAAGTCGAGGTTGACCGACGACGAGCCGCGATTGGCGCCGACAACTTCCCCAAGTCAAAGTGGATTCCTGACAACGTTCGCACGAACCGTGAGGAGATTGCCGAAGCCTATTGGGCTGCGACGCCGGATCCACTAGACCTTTTGGTAGCGACACCTCCGTGTCAGGGCATGAGCAGCTCGAACCCAAGTAGGGGTAAGCGGCAAACACCCAAAGCAGAAGCGCTGGAAGAAAAGAATCGGCTCATACTGGAAGTTATTCCAATTGCCGAGTTGCTCAAGCCAAGGATCATCGTTGCCGAGAACGTTCGCCAGGTGTTAACGCTTGAGGTGGAGTACGAGGGGACCAGAGGGCGGATAATAGACCTTCTCCGCGACGGTCTATCTGACTATCAGATATTTCCTGGCGTCGTGAACGTGGCCGACTACGGCATTCCGCAGATTAGAAAGCGAGCTCTGGTAGTAGCCGTGCATAACGACGAACCATGGCTTAAATCGGCAGCCGTACAAAACCTCACCCCTTGGCCAAGTCCTACCCACTCAGAGGAATCAACCAACGGAGCTCCACGTTGGGTAAGCATTCAAGAATGGTTCGAGGCGATGGAATACGAAACTCTGGACGCGAAATCCAAGGATGCGGCGCGCGGCAAACACCCATTGCACTATGTTCCCGCGTATGGCCCGGATCGCTACCAGCAGGTCAGTGAAATACCTCCGCACTCGGGACGGAGCGCGTACGAAAACGATGCTTGTCCTTCATGCAAATACTCGCCAGTTGAGTTCGATCGAGTATCGTGCCCTTCTTGTAACAGCATTATGCGCAACAGGCCTTATGTCGAAAGGAACGGGCAGCCGTCTTTGATTAAGGGATTCAAGTCAAGCTATCGGCGGATGAGTCCCAATAGGCCGGCTTACACCGTCACTACCAATTCAAGCCACGTTGGTAGCGACTTTAAGATTCACCCTTGGGAGAACAGAGTGCTCAGCATTCTGGAGTGCGCCGATCTACAAACAGTTCCGCGGTTCTACGACTGGACGCGAGCGCGAAAAGACCGAACGTTTTATCTCATACGCAACTTGATCGGGGAGGCATTTCCCACCTACTTCACTTACCGCCACGGTCAGTTTTTGGACAAGCTTCTGTCTAGCCCGGCTTCATAACCGGTTCGAGTGTCCCCGCGTATTCATATCAGGTCCAGACCCACGGACGTTCGATGGCGAAGCTGACCATATCAGGACGGCAATACCAGGTCTTTGGAGCCGTGGAGGGGTCGGATGCGAGGAGCGTTCGCAGGCGGGCTAAGGCAGCACATCCTCCACTTAACGGGCTGATCGCCGGAGTCTTCGAGGAAGCGCTACCGTGAGCGCCGCCGGGCGAACTTTCGGCGGGACGGTCTCGCTGACCAAGGCCAACGTCGCGCAGCTATTGCAATACCGTATCGTCCTGCTCCTCTATGGACTAAGGCAGGTCCTGAATCCGCTGCTCTACATGGCGGTGTGGTGGGCGGTAGCGGACGACGGCGACGTGGCGGGATTTAGCCAGGGCGACGTCGTCATCTACTACATCGTCTTCATGGGAGTAGCGCACTTCACGTGGGCGACGGGGTTTGGACAGCTCGCCAACCTGATCCGGCTCGGGCGGCTCTCGCCGCACTTGATGAGGCCCATGAATCCGATTTGGGTCGCCGTTTCCGGCGATCTCGCTGCCAAGCTGAGCGCCGCGGTCATGCTCGTTCCGATATGGATCGCGATGTACCTGATACTCAGGCCGCAGTTCGACTTTCAGTGGCTCAACGTCGCGCTGTTCGTGCCTTCGGTCATTCTCGCGGCGTCGCTGTCGTTCGTCGCGGGCGTGTGCCTCGGGCTTACCGCGTTCTGGGTCACCAAGCCCGGTCCGTTCTTCAACGTCTGGTACAACGTGGCGTTTGCGGTGGGCGGCCAGGTCGCCCCGGTGGCGCTCCTTCCCGGGGCGATCAAGGCGTTTGCGGTCGTGCTTCCGTTCCGCTATACGCTCGGGTTTCCCATCGAGGTGTTCATTGGGAATCTCGGTTCAGGCGAGCTGGCGCTGGGATTCGCGCTGCAAGCGGGCTGGATCGTGTTTGGCGTGGCGCTTATGCGCGTGCTGTGGCGGTCGGGCGTCAAGCAGTATCAGGCGGTGGGCGCCTGATGAAACGGCTGCTGTCGATAGCGCTGACGTTTGCGAAGGTATCAACACAGCGCGAGCTTTCGTACCGGGGAGAGTTCGCGGGCAATTTCGTCAACGCTTTCGGCGTCGACGCCTTCATGGCCGTGGTCGCCGTCAGCGTGATATTCGTCCATACGGACAGCCTGCGGGGATGGTCCGCCGGCGAGATGCTGGCGGTCGTCGGTATCTGGTACTTCGTCCTTGGTCTCATGTCGATGGCGATGTTTCCGAGCCTCAATCAGCTAGTGGAGGATGTGCACGAAGGCACGTTCGACTACGTGCTCATGAAACCGGTACCGAGCCTGTTCCTGGCCAGTACCCGCAACTTCGCCGCGGCCAACTCCGCGTTCGTGCTGATGGGTCTGAGCCTCGCGCTGTTCGGCATATTCGCGCTGGAGGCCGGTCAGGTTAGCTGGCGGATCGCACTGTTTCCGGTGCTTCTGGTGTCGGGGCTGGCGATCTTCTACGCCCTGCTGATCGCGATGACTACGCTGGTATTTTGGGCGGTGCGTCTGGACAATATCGAGCACCTGTTCAACGTCTTTTTTCGAACTGGCCGCTATCCCGTGGACATTTATCCGGTCTGGATAAAGGGATTCCTTACGTTCATATTCCCGGTGGCTTTCGTGTCGACGATACCTACCGAAACGCTAGTCGGTCGCGACCCGTCCTGGCTGATGGCGCTGGCCCCGGTGATTGCGTCGCTGGCCGTTTATGGGGCGACGCGCTTTTGGCGTTTGGGTCTGAGGCGGTATTCAAGCGCTTCGAGCTGACCCGCGGTCGATGATCCCCGCATGACCACCGGCGGGCGCGATTTACCTACCCTGCGCCCGACTTCACTTCGACTACGGGGTGCGGTCGGCCTCCTCGTCGGTGTTCTCTTCCTTGCGCCAGCTATCCATTCGCGGCTTGACCTTGGTCTCCCATTTCGCCTTGGCGTCGCGCTCCCAGCCGGCCATCACGGGCGTCTTGACCGCCTTGCGCACCAAAGCCGCGATTACGGCGAAGACCAGCGCCGCCCTCGCAAGTCTGAAAACTATTCGAAACATATTGCCTTCCGATTGCTAGTGACTGTCCGTAACTCTAAACGCAGATAAGGGTGCGCAAGTTACTAGTTCGACATCAAATCGTCGAGGCCCGGTCCCGCTGCGGTCATACCCATGACCGTACCGCCGGTTATTCACTCGACATTCATCAGGACGGCGTAGTCCCTGGCCCAGTGAAACCATTTCCGGCGCTTGCGCCGCGCCACGGACGCGCAGTTTGGACAGCCCGCGCTCGCTCGCGCCGCGTCGATGAAAGCCATTGGCCGAGTATATTCCGAGCCGCAGTCGAGGCACGTATATTGATTGTCCGAGAATCCGCCCATCGGTCGTCCTCCTGAACTTCCGCAGCCTCCCTGCGATTTTAGTACAGCTTTTCTATCCGGCCAGCGGTTTTGATTGGACGAGTATGTGTGAGACGGTTGCCGAGCGAAGTTGCAGAGCCGGATCGGGGCTGGTTGCGCGGTCTTGGTGAGCCCTTCGACCTCGCTCAGGACAGGCTTTGTCGAACCACGACCGCGCAATGAATCCCATCCGTTCGCGCCCTGACCCTGTAGGGGCGGTTCGCGAACCGCCCACACGACTTGTTATTCCGAGGTACGCCGGGGAAGCCGGCGTTCGGTTGCGCTCCCTGCCCCAGCCTGGGCTCACTCGTAGGTCATCCTGCGCACTTCGGCAAGCTCGGAACGGGCTCTGTCGAAGGACTTCGCGCTGTGTTGCCGAGGCCGGGATTCTTCGACGCTGGCTCAGGATGACGGAAGCAGCGACTCGGAATGACGGGAAGGGGCGCTGGGAATCGTGGCTAATTGGCTCGCCATCGCGCTGCGACCGTAACGATTTGCCGAGCAGTTTCGTTTAAGAGTTCGGCAGTCAAAAATTTACTTTCAGGCAAATGATTAAAAGCACCGATCCAGCAGGAATTCACGAAGTGGATATGCAAAAAATTCGCGAGTCGGCTCTGGAGTTGCGGACGCTCGGCTTCAACGTTCACCAGGCGCTCGCGCTGGTGCTCTTGAAGAACGAGTGGCAGGCAAAGACCCCCGACGGATGTGCAATGGACGCGCCATGCAATCCGGAACACGTTGAACCGTCGATGGAGACGCCGCGCCGGCCTAACTGAGTCTCTCTCCTTCTCCCCAACCCGGCGAACGGGCGGTACCCGAAAAGGTGCCGCCCGTTTGTTCGTTTACCGGCGCGGTTCTGAATGCGAGAGCGCGCACGCGATTAGCGCAAGCCTGCCTGATATCCTCGAAGGTAGGCGTATTGGCGCGGGGCGCCCGCCGCCTCCAAAGGAGGCATGACTTCGGCTTATGGCTGATTACGACCTGGCGGTGATCGGATCGGGTTCCACAGGCTTTCATGCGGCGCGGGTCGCTTCGATGCGGGACAAGCGCATCGCCCTGATCGAGGGCGGTGACGACTTCGGCGGACTCTGCATCTTGCGGGGGTGCATGCCCACAAAGGCAATGCTCCGTTCAGCCGAGGTCTTGCAGCTCATACGGGAAGCCGGCGAGCTGGCGATCGACGTGCCCGAGCCCACGCTGGACTGGCAAGGCGTAGTGGAAAGGCGCGGCCGGCTCGTCCGCGGGTTTGCCGACTACCGGTTCGACGCGGCGCGGGCGCTGCCGCGGGTGGATATCATCCGCGGTCTTGCTTCGTTCGAGTCGCCGTCGTCCGTGCGCGTCAACGGAGAATCCATAACAGCCGACAGGTTCGTCATCGCGACGGGCTCGGCCGTCTGGAAGCCGCCCGCACCGGGGCTGAGCGAGGTCGGTTTCGTTACGAGCGACGACGCCCAGACGCTCGCCAGCTTGCCGAACAGCCTTTTGGTGTTCGGCGGCGGCGCAATCGCGATGGAGTTTTCTCAACTCTTTCAGCGTTTCGGAGTGCGGGTTACGGTCTTGCAGCGGAGTCCATATATCTTGAGCAAGATGGACCAGGATATTTCCATCGAAACCCAGAGAGTGCTGGAAAGCGAAGGTGTCCGCTTCGTCAACTCCGCGCGGGTAGTGCGCTTTGAAATGCACGGCGGACTGAAAAGCTGCATGATCGAAACTCCGGCGGGCATCCAGCGTCTCAGCGCCGAGGAGGTCCTTTGCGCGGTTGGACGGCGTCCGGCGGTCGAATCCCTCAATTGTGAGTCGGCGGGGGTTCGCTGTGACGACGGCTACGTAGTTGTCGATGAAACGCTTCGGACTTCCAACCCGCGAATCTTTGCCGGTGGGGACGTTGTCGGCGGCCCGTCGATAAAAACGCGCCAGCTCGTGCACGTGGCCGTGCAGCAGGGCGAGATAATCGGCCACAACGCCTTTGCCGACGAGCCGCGGAAATTCGACAGCCGGCTGGACCCCGAGGCGGTATTCACCGACCCGGCTATCGGCGCGGTGGGGTTGACGGAGCGCGAGGCGCGCTCGGAGGGACGCAGGATACTCACGGCGCTATACAGGTTCGACGATCAGGGCAAGGCGATAGTCATGAATCAGACGAACGGCTTCGTGAAGATGATCGCCGACGCCGAATCGGGCGAAATCCTGGGCGTTCACATCATCGGACCCGAAGGCGCCGACCTGATTCATGAGGCGGTCGTAGCTATGTACTATCGTGCGACCGTCGCCGAGTTCGTCGAAATACCTCACCTGCATCCGACGCTGGCCGAGATACTGATCGATCCCGCGGAAGACATCCTCGATCAGATACGGAACATGCCGGCGCCGCGCGAGGTTGAACCCAGCGTGGCGGCGAACTGAAGAAATTCGAATCCGTTCGGGAGGCGGCGAAATACATCCTGAGGCGAGTGATCAGTCACCGGTGAAGCGCCGACCCGTGCGCAAGCGGCGAGATATTCGCGAGCGTATGAGCGTGGCCGCGCTTACTTCGTGGGAGCGGTGCGGGACCGACGACCATGCCATATTTCGAATCGAAAAGGAGGGCGGCGAGCCGTTTTTCGAGTTCAAGGCGGGGCAGTACGCGCAGCTAGCGTTTTGGGACCAGCCGGAACAGGATCCGCGCCCTCGGCAGTTTTCCATCGCTTCGTCGCCGCTGACGCTCGATCATCTTGAGTTCTACGCCATTCTCGTGCGCGACATGCCCGAAAACCCCGGAGGACTTGGCATTTTTACCGGTACGCTTTGGGACCACAAAATCGGCGACGAGATCCTGTTCATGGGGCCGGCTGGACGCTTCACCCCCGATCGGACCGTCGAGCGCGATATCTTTTGCATCGCCACGGGGACGGGTCTCGCGCCATTCGTATCGATGGCGCGCGAGATGTGGGAAGAGTATCGAAAGAACGGCCCGCTGAAACGGCGGCTGACTATCATTCACGGTGTGTCCTACACACGTGAGCTTGGATATCGACAGCTCCTGGAGGAAATGGCGGCGGAGCGCGACTTTGGGTTGGTCTACGTTCCGACGATCAGCCGTCCCGACCGGGACGGTGACTGGTCCGCCGAGCTTGGGAAGGGACGGGCTAACGACACCTGCCGCCTGCTGTTGGGACATCCCAAGAGCGGTCGCGTCGATCCGATTATTTCAGATCAATACCGCGACTTGCTCACCGACCGGCTGATACCGGAGAGCGCCAGCGTTTATCTTTGCGGCAATCCGGAGATGATCGTCGATTGTGAGGGACTCCTTGCCGACCGCGGTTTTCGCGCCGGCGGCAGGGATTCCCAGATAATTACGGAAGACTATTGGTAGAGGACGCGCCGGAAACTATCGCCACAGGGGGTCGAGGACCATGGTTGCCATGCTGACGCCGGAGCAGCTAGAGGAGCTCCGAGAGATCGACAGCCCGACGATCTCGAACGCGATTGAAACATTTGACGTGAGAGGCCGGTTCGAGGGATATCTCGGTCCTGAAATACGGTGCATTTTCTCCGAAATGAAGCCGATGGTGGGCTACGCGGTTACGGTGACTATCGAGAACGTCGCCCCCGGCGAACCCGCAAACGGTGAGAGGCGCTTCGACTTCTTCGAGGCTCTGGAGGCCGCGCCCAAGCCGGCGGTCTGCGTTTTCAAAGATATCTCCGCAAACCCGCGCCGCGCCTCGCAGTGGGGCGAGGTGCTCGCAACGACCTCGAAGGCACTCGGCGCTATCGGGGTGGTGACCGATGGCACGGTGCGCGACATCGAGGAGGTTCGGGCAATCGGCGGCTTCCACTATTTTGCTCAGGGAGTCTGCGTGTCGCACGGCGAGCTTCGAATGGTGGACGTCAACGTGCCAGTTGAGATTTCCGGTTGCAGCATCGAGCCAGGGGACATTGTCCACGGCGACCTTAACGGCGTGGTCCTCATTCCCAACGAGGTAGCCGGCAGGGTGGCCGAAGCCGCCGCAGGCATTTACGAGCGAGAGGGAAAGATGATGGAAGCGTTCAGAAAGCCCGGCCTCACCGCTCAGAAGGTCCGGGAAGTCTTCTCCTACTGAGGCACATCACCGACGGCGGCCAGCAGTGAGCGGAACCTATACGCGTCACGCGCCGTCTTCGGATGAGCATATAGCGGGAACAGAGGGGCGTCTCGCTTCCTCTTAACCCCCTGCCTCTCAACGTGCAGCGTCTGCGCCGTTTGTTGGCGGGGAGCCGTCTTACGAGGGAAGTGATTTACCGTCCCCAAACGGAGTCGACGAACAACGACGCGCTGGCGGCGGCGCGCGACGGCGCTTCTGAAGGAACTCTCTTCGTGACCGATTTTCAGACGCGGGGGCGGGGAACGCGGGGACGGTCGTGGCGTTCGCCCCGAAACACGTCGCTCTTGCTCTCGACGATTCTTCGCCCCAAACGCGCGCTCAAGCCGGTGGAGCTTACGCAGGTTGCGGCGCTTGGACTATGCAACGGGCTAAGGGACGCCGCCGGCCTGGACGTCAGAATCAAATGGCCAAACGACGCGATGGTCCGGGACAGAAAAATCGGGGGCGTGCTGGTCGAACCGCTGCCGGGACCTCCGCCGGCCGCGGTGATCGGGATCGGCGCAAATCTCAACGTCGCCGCGAGCGAAATTGGCCTGGCGGATGAGAGTGTGGCGAGCGTGCTCGACGAGACGGGATCGCGATGCGACCGCGAGCTTGTGATCGCCGCCGTGGTGGACGCTTTGGAGAGGAGTTACCGAGCGCTGGAAAGCGGGCGGTCGCTCTTCGAGGAGTGGATCGCTCTCTCGGCGGTGATCGGGCGGGCGGTCGCGCTGCGGTCGGGGATCTCTTTACACCTCGGCACGGTGAGCGGATTCGGCGCGGGCGGGGAGATCATTCTGGATTGCGAAGATGGAGAACAGCGGCGGTTTAGCGCGGGTCGTTTGGAGCTGCGTCGTGGCCGAACCGAATAGGATTCCGGGATCGACCGCGCGGCGGCCGACATGCGGCCCACTGAGCGAGAGGGGTTAACCTAACCGGCGGCGACCAGCGACTCGCTCAAGTTACCCTAAAGTCAACAGTGATGGATCTGAAGCAACGACTCGAAACCCAGTGGGCAGATGCGGTTGAGGACTGGATCGGGCAGGACCAGTCGGTCCGGACGGGCATGCTCGATTCGTGGATGCTGGGCGCCCTCGGCGACATAGCCGGCAGGAGAGTCATCGACATCGGCTGCGGCGAGGGGCGGTTCTGCCGTCTGCTGGCGAGTCTCGGCGCGGAGGTGACCGGCGTTGACCTCACGGAAGCGCTCGTGGAGAAGGCGCTGCAACGGGCATACGGCGGCGAGATTTATCTCGTAGGCAATGCCGAGGACCTTGCGGACATTGACGACGAGAGCTTCGACATCGCCGTCTCATACATAGTCATGGTCGATCTCATCGACTATCGGGGTTCCATCGACGCCGCCTGGCGCGTTCTGAAACCAGGAGGCCGTTTCGTCGTCTGCAACGTCCATCCGATACGCATGTCGCAGTCTGGCTGGATCAAACAGGGCGACAGAAAGCTCTTCTATCCGGTGGACGACTACACCCTGGAAGGGCCGCGCGAGTTCAACTGGTGGGGCAAGCCGTTCATCAACATGCACCGTACGCTGTCGAGCTACATCACGGCGTTCCTCGACGCTGGATTCGTGGTTGAGGGGCTGCATGAACCGACACCGTCGGAGGAGCAGCTAGCGGAGAACCCCAGATTCGACGATGAATTCCGCGCGCCGAACTTCATCATCTACGAGTTGCGCAAACCCGCGAGCTAACGGGTCCGCCGCCGGACCCGCCGAATGCGCTTATTCGGCGTTCATGCGTTCAACGGCCTCGATCACGGCGGCGCATATGTACTCGTTCTGCTCGTCGGTCATAAGCGGTTGAATCGGAACGCAGAAGAGCCGCGCGCCCAGCTCGTCCGATATCGGAAGCGTCTGGCCGGCGGTGGTCTCCCGCAAGATGTTCCGTGTGGGGCGATCCGCCGGTCCCCGGCCCGCATAGGCCGGCGGGTTTGCAACGATGCAGCCCACGCCGTAGTCGTCCTCTAGGATTTGCAGCATCCGGTCGCGCTTTTCGCCGGCCCACTCCCTCGGAACGAGGCAGGTATAGAGGTAGTAGGTGTGCATGCAGTCGGGCGGTTCATAAGGCAGCGTAAGTTCGGCAACGTCGGCGAGCATCTCCGTGCGCTCGCGGGCGACCCGCGCCCGCTTGGCCAGCATCTCGTCGAGCCTTCGGACCTGGACCAGACCGACCGCCGCCTGCACTTTGGTGATCTTGTAGTTCGTTCCCCATTCGCCGGTCTCGCCGCCAAACTGGCGGAATCCGCGCAACCGGCGGGCCAGCTCGGGATCGTCCGTGGTCACCGCCCCGCCTTCGCCGAGCGTCGTCATCAGCTTCTGGGTGTGGAAGCTGAATACGGTCATCCAGCCCTTCTTGCCAATCCGCGTGCCGCGGTACTTTCCGCCGCAAGCACGGGCGGCGTCGCCTATCACCTTCAGAGGCCCGTGCACAGGATGAGGGTTCCGGTCGGCGATGTCGAAAAGATCGTCCATGGGCGAAGAGAGGCCGTTCATGTGAACGGGATATATCGCCCGCGTGCGCGGGGTGATTCGGCTCTCGACGTCGGACGGATCGGCTTGCAGCGTGCGGGGGTCGACCTCGCACCAGACGACCTGGCCGCCTTGCCCTATCACTGACAGCGGAGCGGCTTTGAAGTTGATCGCGGGGACGATCACCTCGTCGCCGGGCTCCAGGTCGAGGGCCATCATCGCCATGTCGAGTCCGGTCCCCGCGCCGTTTATCGAGATCGCGAATTCGGTCCCGCAGAAGTCGGCGAACGCGTCCTCGAAGTCGATAATCTCCTGGGTCATAAATCCGAACCCGACATGCCAGTCCATAGACTCCCGCATCGTCGCCACGACCGCCTCTATTTCCTCCTCGGTGTAGTAGCCGCCAAGGAGAGGCTCACCTTTCAATGGGGGATCGGGTTTCCCGACGCTCAATATCTCTTTTCGGACGTCTGTCTCGATCATTTGAACTTCCTTGGAAACGCGCTTGGCGGCAAAAAGGGCAGCGCCGATTAGCTTACATGGCGGGCGATTGAAACACTCTTGCTCGTGTTTTGGAAGGTGCCCGGCCCGGAGTCCGGAAAAGCAGACTGGAGGGCGACCGTCTAGCCGTCTTCGGTCATTACGATGCCTAAAACCGTTGCTCCGGCGTCCTTGAGCGAATTCCGGACGGCGATGGCGTCGGCGGTTTTGCTCTTGCCGTGCGCGGCCACCAAAATCGTCGCCTCCACCAGCGGGGCCACCGCCGCCGCCCCACCTTCCGGAGTTGGGTTGTCTCCAACCACGACTACCCACTTCCCCACTTGCTTGAGCTCGCCGAGCAAGCGCTCGAAAGCCAGAGACGCGAGCAGGTCGGGGGAGAGATTTTCGTTCGCTCCGGCGGCGAGAAGGCCGAGGCCCGGCGTGACGGACTGAATCGCAGGCGGTTTGGAAGAAGATCCGTCAATCAACGCCTCGGCAAGGCCGGGGCCTTGATCCTTTGCGAATGCTAGATGCGCGCTCGGGCGAGTGAGCTGGGCGTCGATCAAGACCACGTCGTAGCCTGGGGCGGCGAGGCCGGTCGCCACGCCCGCCGCGACTGCGGCGGCATCGTCGCGCTCTGAAACGGGGATTACGAGGATGCTCTTCGGTTCGCTTCTACCCAGCGAGGCCAGGATGCCGGCCCGCAGCTTGCGGAATCCCGCGACGTTCTTGGGAGACTTGACGTACTCGGATATCGCGGCACCTCTCAAGGTCAATTTGGGTCTCCCGTTTCCGTTTTCCAGGCAGGGCCGCTGCGCGCGTAGGGCTGGCTCAACCAGCCGAGCAGCGCCGCGATCATCGCGCTCAACGCGAGGCCGAGCACCGCTCCGATGGCCGCGGCAATTGCGGGGCGCGGCTGCGAAGGCCCGGTTGGAGTCCGGGCCGGGTCCATCTGCTCGATGTCCAGCGCCAGCTCGTCGGGGGCGTCGCGGAGCGACTTTGCGGCTTCCTCGACAAGAACGCGAGCCAGTCCGTTTACGACCAAGGCGGCCCGTTCAGGTTGGGAGTCCTCGAACTCCAGCAGCACTCGCATCTCCTTTGGGACTCCCCTGGCGTTGGCGTTCTCCGAGATTTGCCGCGGCGAAAGGCTGCCGGATTCGCTGGCGTCGAGCTTTGCCGCGAACGATTCCGACTCGACCCACGCCGCGAAGTTAGCGCCGATCCGGTCCGCCGCCTCGGCCGCGTCCACATCGGCGACCCGGGGGCGCAAGGACACACTGGTAGTGGCCGCGTACCGCGCCTCCTGCGTGAGAGCGACTATCAGCGCAACGATAGCGCCGACGACTCCCGCCGCAACGATCGCCCCGATCACTAACCCGTTGCCGTTTAATAAGGCTTTCCAGCGAACCGTGGGGCGTTCCATATTTCGAGCCGCGGTCAATCTAGCCGCACCAGCAGCTTAATCCCCAACAACTCCTCGACATCCTCGGAATACAGGCGGCCGCGAGCTACGTCCCACCAAATCACCAGCGCCGCCACGGCTATCACCGCGACCGCCAGCTTCAAGGCTATGTCGAACGCAGCCGCCAGCACGCCCGGGCGCCTGGCGCTAGAAGCGAGATCGATTATCGCGAGGTCCGCGACTTCCTGAATTGTTGGATAGAACAGCTCGGCCTCGTCCGCGAGCGCCGTCGCGGCCAGGTCGATCAATTGCCCCGCCTGCGACCGGTCGCGCCACCGAAGCACCAGTTTCAAACCGCGATGGCTTCGATCCGACGCAAGCGCCTCGGCTAGTTGATCTACGTCGATTATCGCGCCGTGCCGTTCCTGATAGCGCTGCGCTACCAGGCCAGCGAAGGCGTTCCCCTCGACGATGCGGCTAAGGTCGTCGACGATGAAGTCGCTTGTCGACGCCCGGCTGAACTCAACGTCGTACTGCCCCGACTGCGAGCCGGTGGGAATCTTTGCCGCAACCAGCACCTCGGCTCCGGCAACGTACACTCCGGGTCCCCACACATTCCACGCGATCGATCCCGCCAGCGCGGCGACTATCACAACCGCAACGAGCGCCCGCGCGCGGAGCAGCATGTTGCCCAGCCTTCCAGCCTGCAATCCGCTAGCCTCCCGCCCTCGAAGCAACTGCGCCGCCCGTGCTCCGGGCCTTCTCATGCTCGGAGCGAGCGGTCTCCACAAACCGGACGAATCTCTCCGTAAAGACGGCTTCGCCAAACCGCTGCGCGTTCGCGTTCATTTCTCTCGGAGAATAGCGGGAATCGTCGAATCGGCTAAGCACCGCCGTTAGCGAATCAACGGTGGGCTTGTCGAAGAACTCCCCGGTCCGGCCTTCAACAATGGTCTCGAGCGCGCCGCCCGCGCCGTAGGCCACTACGGGCCGACCGGAGGCTTGCGCCTCTACGGGAACGATGCCGAAGTCTTCCTCGCCGGGAAAGATCAGAGCCTTGCATCGCGCCAGGTGATGTTTGACCTGCCCGTCATCCAGCTGCCCGAGGAATTCGACAGTCGGCCCCGCGATTGACCTCAACGATTCCGAGTCCCGGCCAGAGCCTGCGACCTTCAACGGCAGGCCCAATTTCGTGCAGGCGGCCACGGCCAGGTCGATTCGCTTGTAGGGCGCCAGCCGCGATACCACGAGGAAGTAGTCGCTGATGTCAGTGCTCGCAGTGAACGAGTCGACGCCGACCGGCGGATAGATGATTTCAGAGTCTCGTCGATAGCGGTCTTTAATCCGGGCGGAGATGGCTTTCGAAATCGCGATAAAGCGGTCCACGCGCGCCGCCATCTTGCGGTCCCAGCGCCGCAAGGCGATCAGCAGGGGAAGAATCGCGAGCCGGAAGGCGGGTCTCATGTTTTCTCTGGCCAGGTACGAGGCGGCATTCCATACGAACCGCGTGGGTGTAAGGCAGTAACAGACGTGCACGCTCGAAGCGGGGGTCCTGATACCTTTGCAAAACGCGCTGGCGTTGCTGATCACGACGTCGAACCCCTCGATCCGCATTCGGTCGAACACGGTGGGGAACAGGGGCAGATACCAGCGATGCCGCGTGAGCACGCCGGGAAGCCTTTGCATGGCGGAGGTCCGGATGTGCTTTTCACCGAACTCCTCGTCGACCAGATCCGGGCCGTAGATCGACGTGAAAATCGGCGCTTCGGGATACATGGTCCCCAAGGTCAGCAGCACTCGCTCGGCTCCCCCCATCTGATTGAGCCAGTCGTGGACGAGCGCAACTTTCAATTTACGATGCGCGGCGTGCTGATTTGCGGGCCTTCCTCTTAGTAGGCGCCGTCGCCGCGGATAACGGCTGGAATGGTGCGGGCCAGAATCTTCAGGTCCAGGCCCAGCGACCAATGGCCTATGTAGTACGTGTCCATCATCACCATCTCTTCGAACGTCAGGTTGCTTCGGCCGCTGATTTGCCAGAGACCGGTCATACCGGGGGGCGCTTCGAGGCGGTTTTGAGCCCAGGAGTCGTAGAGCGCCACCTCCTCGGGGACCTGAGCGCGAGGCCCGACGAGGCTCATCTCCCCTCGAAATACGTTGATTAGCTGCGGGAGCTCGTCGATGCTCGTCTTTCGCAGGAATCCTCCGAGTCGCGTTCTGCGCGCGTCGTCCCGCCGTTTGAAAAGCAATTCCGACTGAGTGTCGGGATAGAAGTCCTTCCTTAGCTCTTCGGCGTCCTGGACCATGGATCGAAACTTGTAGAGATTGAACGGCTTTCCGGCCCTTCCAATCCTCTTCTGTCTGAACAGAACGCGTCCGCGTGAATCGAGCTTGATCGCCAGCGAGACGATGATGACCAGGGGCGACAGCATCGCCAGCGCCAGGGTTGCGACCGCTAAATCGAGCAGTCTCTTCTGGGCGTGCCGGAATCCGGTAATGCTGCTTGGCGTAAGGGTTACGAGCGGGATTCCCGCAATGTTGTCGATGTCGACTCTGCCCGTCTGAAGCTCGACGAGGTCGGGGACGATGGAGATTGACACTCCGGCCTGTCTGCACGAGGCGACAGCGCGGGCGGCTGTCTCGGTGGCGGCGGGAGGGAGAGCCAGGAACACCCGGTCGAGATTGTGCAGTTCACAAAGCCGCCCCAGCTCTTCGACGGCTCCGAGTCGCTGAAACCGGCCAAAGTTGCGCCCGTTCTTGCGGGCGTCGTCCACAAACCCGAGCAACCGCAACCCGAGACCGGACGTAGCGTGCATCTGCTGCATAAGCATTTTGGCGGCATTGCCGGAGCCGACCACTACGACGTTTTCGATGTCCAGCCCCCGACGCTGCCGCCATGCGGCCGCAGATCGGATGATAAGGCGCGAAATGGAAATCGCGCCTAACGAGCAAACGAATAGATATCCGAACATCAAGCGCGAAAAGAAGGCCGGCCTGAACAGGAAGAAAACGACGATTATCGCGGCCGTGGCAAAGAGAAGCGAGTTGGTCAGCCTTGGAGCTTCATCCAGCCACGTGAACCGGCGGCCACCTTCGTAGGCGCCGTGCAGGTAGAGTTGAAACAGCGCCGCCACGCCAAAGCCGAGGCCGACGGGCCAGTAAGCGCTCAGCGGCGCAAACTGAAACGACGTGAGTTCAGGGCCGAGCTTTAGTCCGTAACGGAGCCAGTAGGCAAGGAAGAATGCGCCCGCGAGCGACGCGGCGTCGCCGACAAACGCTATCCAGGGCCAAACTCTTCGAGAACGCCTGCTTTTGGGAGGCGTCGGTTTGGCCGCCGGGGAGGGCTGTGCGGGACCGTTTTCTAACTCTTGCGGAGCGCGTACTCGTATGCTTCGAGACATCGGGCGGCGGCTATCTCCCACGAGAATAAGGATGCTCGCACGGTCCCGCGCTCCCGCAATTCCCCCCGGCGCGATACGGAATTGACCAGCTCGGCCAGCGCATCGGCAATCTGTTCGACTGAATCCGGCTCAACCGTAACTCCGGCGTCGCCAACTACCTCCGGCAATGAAGAAGTCGACGAGGTTATGACCGGCGTGCCGCATGCCATCGCTTCCAGAGCAGGCATCCCGAATCCCTCGTAAGCGGAGGGATATACGAAGACCTGTGCGGAATTGTACCAAAGGGGTTGCTCCTCCCTGTCGACGTAGCCCACCAGATGGACTTCGCCTGCCAGGCTTTCCTCTTCGATGGCGGACTCAATATCCCGGTACCCCCATCCTTTTGCGCCCGCGATGAGGAGCGGGCCGTCATAGGCGCCCGCGCGCCGCAGCCGTCCGAACGCGCGGACCAGCGCCGGCACGTTCTTCCTGGGTTCTAACGTTCCGAGATACAAAATGAAACGGTCGGGGAGACCTTTTCTGGCCCTGAAGCGCGCTATTTCCGCTTCGGATGCCGGTCGCATGTCGGGATCGAAACCGGGGTAAACGACCCGTGTCTTCTCGTCCGGAATGCCGAATATCCGCGATATGTCGGCCTTGGTCGCTTTGGAATCAGCGACGATGGCCCCCGCGGCGGCGGCGGACCTCTGGCTCATGAACCGCAGGAAGATGCGCCGTCGCAGCGGATGCGCCCACGGAGTGGTGAGATACGACAGATCGTGAATCGTCAAGACCTGGGCCGCGGCGCTGAACAGCGGAGAAACGTTAAGGAACGAGTGCACGAGGTCAAGCTGACGGAACGCGGTGTGAAACGGCAACGCGAGCTGTTCCCACAGAATCCGGGCCGCGGTTCGCGAAGTCGGGATCGTCGTTCTCACGAATTCCGCTCTGCCGGCGGACTCGTACGGATTGTCACGAACGCTGCTGTTGGCGAATACCACGTATTCGTTGCCCGCCGATGAGATCAGCGCGTTAGTCAGGCCTTTGGTATAACGGGACACTCCGGCGTTGCGTAGCCCGCCGCTGGTGAACATTACGAGCGTGTTGAGGCCGACTCTCAACTTTCTTCACCGCCGCTGCTGCCGTCTGCCGTTACGGCGAGAGCTTCGCCGTATAACAATGGCGGGGTCGGGGATTCACCCCGACCCCGCCGAGTGTTCCGGAGACTAGGTCGTTTCCGCTTCGCCGATCGCCTCTTGCGTGGCGGGATCGAAAATGTGCATGGTGTTCATGTCGAAGACCAGCTCATATTCGGTTCCGACAGTGGCCTCTGTACGCGGGTCGACTCGGGCGATGAAGGAATCGTCACCCACGACCATGTACAGGTAGACCTCGCTGCCCAGCGGCTCGAGAACGTCGACCTGACCTCGAACTCGCTCGTCCATCGTGGCGCGGCTCGGGGCAAACACCGGGTCGAACATGTCCTCCGGGCGAAGACCGAAGATAACGTCCTTGCCCAGGTAGTCGGCGTACTTTGCCCGCCGGTCCGGTGGAACGCCCAGCACCACCCCGCCGGTGCCAAGCTCGACCTTCATGTCGTCAACGCTGCCGGTCACCCTGGCGTCGAAGAAGTTCATCGCGGGGCTTCCGATGAATCCGGCCACAAACATGTTGGTCGGGTTGTCGTAAACGCCCTGCGGGCTTCCGAGCTGCTGAAGGACTCCGTCTCGCAGGACGGCGATCCGGGACCCCATCGTCATGGCCTCGGTCTGATCGTGCGTAACGTAGACAACAGTAGTCTGAAGCCGCTCGTGCAGCCTGATCAACTCGGCCCTCGTCTGGACGCGCAGCTTGGCGTCAAGGTTCGAAAGCGGCTCGTCCATCAGGAAGACTTTAGGCTCGCGGACGATGGCTCGTCCCAGCGCAACACGCTGGCGCTGACCACCAGAAAGCTGCTTGGGTTTGCGGTCAAGCAGTTCGCCAATCGCCAGCAGCTCGGCGGCTTCCTGAACGCGGCGCTCGATTTCCTTCTTGGGCGTCTTGCGCAGCTTGAGGCCGAACGCCAGGTTGTCGTACACGCTCATGTGCGGGTACAGCGCGTAGCTCTGGAACACCATGGCGATGTCACGGTCTTTCGGAGCTACGTCGTTTACGAGCCTGTCACCGATGTAGATGTTGCCGTCGGTCAGCTCTTCGAGGCCTGCGATCAGACGCAGGGTTGTGGATTTTCCGCATCCGGACGGTCCAACCAGGACCAGGAATTCGCGGTCCAGCACTTCGATAGTCACGTTGTTGACCGCGGTCACTTCACCAAAACGTTTGGTGACCCGGTCGAGAGTTACGCTTGCCAAATGAGCACTCCTCTTGTCTATTGACGCCTCGACACTTTGTCGACACGTTGACTAACCGCCTTGGTCCCCCTCTGGCTACCGGAACAGACGGCCCGGCAAAATCAGAACTGTTCGGCAAAAGCCGCATTTTGCCAGCGAGGATCGCTCCCATGGAGCGATTACTCCGGAAGGCTCCTTCCCCTCCATTTCAACGAATTTCCCGAAGTTTCTGAATGTACCACCCGCGGGGATTTCCGGTCAACGCAGAACGGCTCGAGTAGGGGCGGTTCGCGAACCGCCCCTACAGGCTCCGGGCGCGAATGGATCGGCTTCATTGCGCGGTCATGGTTCGACAGGCATGTCCCGAGCACTTCGGCAAGGCTCTCGTGAGCTTGTCGAACGGCTCACCACGGGCTTTGCCGAAGGGCGCACCACACACGGACCGGCTCACCACTCCGTGCACCCTGAGCCTGCCCGCCCTGTGCTTGCCGAAGGGTCGAAGGACTCACGGCGTATCCCGTCGTTCCCGCGCACCACGTCCCCGCGCAAGCGCGGAGCGGGAATCCACGCACCCGGCGCACGATCCACACCGTCATCCCCGCAACCCCCCGTCATTCCC
Organism: Chloroflexota bacterium; assembly: GCA_965218195.1. Classification (GTDB taxonomy): domain Bacteria; phylum Chloroflexota; class UBA11872; order UBA11872; family VXNJ01; genus JAPOVO01. The sequence continues at coordinate 1,026,982 of OZ244593.1, read as the reverse complement.
GTGAAAACGGGAATCCACACGTCCGGCGCCACAATCCACAATCCGCCCAACCCAATACAGGGTCTTGATCCAGCACCAATCCGGGTAGATAATCAAAGCATCCAGGGGATGCAGGGTTTCGACAGGGACTCGAGGCTTTCTCTGCAGGTCGAGGAGGCCGAAGCCTCGTAAATCCAGCGGCAAAATCTAATTGGCGAACAGGAATTCGCTCTCGCTGCCTAAGCTTTAGGCGCGACGTCCGTTCCGGGTACACCCCGGCGCCTGGAACAGGGCGACACTTAGTCGGGAGGACGCCGGCCCCGACGTCCGTCAAGGCTGGAAGAGAATTCTCCGGGCTGGCTGGCCGTGACGTTGTCCGTTTTAGTCGCAGCCGGCGAGACTGCTAAAACGGTCTAAACCTGTAGACGGGATCAGTCGGAAGTTCCTGGACGGGGCGTTCAACTCGCCCCCATCTCCACCATATAAGCGCCGCCGCCGACTGATCGAAGATTCTCACCCGCTGGTCTGGCAGCCCGCATAACTACAGGTCGGAAACCAGGCGTGCTCAGATCGGAAAGCAGGTGTTTTACTCACCGTAGACCTCGCACAGCAAGGTCATGCAGAGACTTGATCTGAGATAATTCATCGCATTGATTCATTTCTGAAACGTCGAAGCCGACGCAAAACTGGACGTCCTTCCGGGACATGTAGTTGTCGGGTGACCCTGCCCCCAACTTACCCTCACTCATAAGTAGAATCTTTTCAGGTTATGGCCCCAATTGGGGCGGGCTGCAAACTCGTTGGGTGTGAGCCCATCCAGGCTCGTGTGCGGGCGTGTTGTGTTGTAGTCGTACCTCCATTCCGCGATGATCCGCCGCGCTTCGGCCAGGCCGGCGAAGAGATGTTCGTTGAGGCACTCGTCACGCAGGCGGCCGTTGAAGCTCTCGACAAAGCCGTTTTGCACGGGCTTGCCCGGTGCGATGTAGTGCCAGCCAACGCCGCGTTCCTGCTGCCAGCGCAGGATAGCGTTTGAGGTGAGCTCGGTGCCGTTGTCGCTGACCAGCATGCGGGGGCGGCCCCGCAGCTCGACGATGCGGTCCAGCTCCCGAGCCACGCGGACGCCAGACAGCGATGTGTCGACGACGAGGGCGAGGCACTCGCGGCTGAAGTCGTCCACCACCGCCAGGATGCGGAACCGCCTGCCGTCGGCCAATGCATCCGCGACGAAATCGAGCGACCAGCGCTGGTTGCGGTTCCAGGGGAGCAGCAGCGGGGCACGCGTGCCGAGCGCCCGCTTGCGCCCGCCTCGCTTGCGCACCGTGAGCCGTTCCTCGCGATAGCTGCGATAGAGCTTTTTATGATTGAGCCGGATGCCTTCCCTGGCCAGCAGGATGTGCAGACGGCGGTAGCCGAACCGTCGGCGCTGCTCGGCCAATTCCCGCAACCGCTTGCGGATGCCGGCGTCGTCCGGCCGCCTCGATTCATAGCGGTAAGTCTTCGGATCCATCCCGACAAGAGCGCAGGCACGGCGCTGCGAGTGACTAGTCTCCGTCATCGCCCAGGCCGCGGCCTTCCTCCGCAATCTGGGCGTTAGAAGTTTTTTGCAAGTAGCTCGCGCAGCGTCGCCACATCCAGCATCGATTCCGCCAGCAGCTTCTTCAGGCGCCGGTTCTCATCCTCCAGCCCCTTCAGCTTCCTGGCGTCTGATACCTCCATGCCGCCGTACTTGGACCGCCACTTGTAAAACGTCGCGCCGCTGACCCCGTACTTGCGGCAGAGCTCTGCGGCTGGCAACCCCGCCTGCTGCTCTTTGAGGATGCCGATGATCTGTTCCTCGCGATACCTGCTCCGTCTCATGTCCGTCTCCTCCCATTGAACGGACTCTACTCAAAATCCAGGGCGTTTTCGGGGGCAAGGTCAGATCGATTACTGCCAATCTCTCCGACGGTCGCACCGAAACGGTCTCTCCAGCCATTGGGGTCAATTCGAATGTTTATTCTCAATTGGGGACAACATTGAACATGATAGTAAGGCGGGACTGCACACCAGATAGATTTAGTCTCGTATATAGGAATTCTTGAGACCTGTCGGCTACGAGGACGCGAACGACATGACACTCCACATTTCCGAGGACGAGGTTGACCGGCTGCTGGATATGCCGGCGGCGATTGAGGCGGTCGAGGAGGTCTTTCGCTTTCAGGGCGAGGGGCTGGTCCACAACGTTCCCCGTCGGCGCGCGGTAGGCAAGTCGACCGTGCTGCACCTGATGGGCGCCGCCGTCCCGCCGCTGGATCGCATAGGCTTCAAGGCCTACACGACCGGACCCTCCGGGGCGCGCTTCGTCATCAACCTGTACCGCGAGAGCAGCGGCGATCTCGACGCGGTAATCGACGCCGGGCGGCTGGGCCAGCTACGCACCGGCGCCGCCAGCGGCGTATCGGCGAAATACATGGCGCGAGACGACGCCAAGATTGCCGCAATTATCGGCAGCGGATATCAGGCTCGGACCCAACTGGAGGCCATCGCGCACGTCCGACAGCTGTCGAAGGCCTACGTGTTCAGCCGAAGCCCGGAGAACCGCGCGGCGTTCGCGGCAGAGATGTCCGAAAGCCTAAATCTTGAAGTCGAGCCGGTCGACGACCCGGAGACCGCCTGCTCCGAGGCCGACATTATCGTCGCCGCGACGAGCAGCGCGACGCCCGTCGTAAAGGGTGACTGGATCGCGCCGGGCGTTCACGTGGCGGCGATGGGGGCCAATCGGATTGGCGCGCGTGAACTGGACGACGCGGCCATCGGCGGATTCGATCTCATCGCCGTCGACGATATCGAGCAGTCCAGGATCGAGTCGGGCGATCTTGCTGGCGCCGTTGACGGGGGGGTTATCTCCTGGGATGAAATAGTGCATCTAGGAGATATCGTGGCCGGGCGTTTGCCGGGCCGGAGCTATCGCAGCCAGATGACCCTGTTCAAGTCGCTGGGCATCGCCCTGTGGGACGTGGCCGCCGCTCACTATCTGTACGAGCGCGCCGTTCAGGACGGCGCCGGGACCGAGCTGGCTTCCTTCGGCGGGTGATACGGCGCGGTTCGATACGACCCGTCCTGAGCCTGCCGACGGGCTAACCGAGAACGGATTGTCGACCACGCTTCGCCTTCGTGCGCCGCGTCCGTCCCCCGACCGTCATTCCGGCGAAGGCCGGAATCCACATTCCCATTTACACCACGTTCGGGCCATCGTCAAACACCCCGATTTTCAAAAGTCCACAGGGTAATTTTCAAAAAGATTCACGAAAGTCACTCTTCCCGCCCCCACCCGAATACTCTGATTGAGACGTATCCGCCGCGGGCGGACGTGAGACCCGCCCCAACACCACAAGGTAATATGCGTAGTTGGGCCGCGCCCGACTACGGGATCGAGCCAGCCCCTATCGTCTAGAGGCCTAGGACAGCACCCTTTCAAGGTGCAGACAGGGATTCGAATTCCCTTGGGGGCACCCAGAAAGAGCTAAAATAAACAGTTGCAGCACCGATTGAATGCGCATCGCACGCGTAGGGTCATTTGCAGGGTTTCTTGGTTGTCGTTGAGTCCGATCTAGCTCCGCCGCGCGGCGGCCTCTCCTAAATGACGACCATGCGCAGATTTCGACATCTGCTTGCCGGTCTGGCTCTGGTCGCAGTTCTTGCGCCGACCATCGTCGCCTTCATCGCCGTGCAAATAGGCGTTCATACACCCTCCGGTCATCACGATCACCGCCACGTCCACTTCGCTCCGGATGCAAGCGGAGCGTTGGAAACTGACCACGCCGCGCATGGACATGCATCAGCGGCCCATTCCAGTGGTCAAGACGAAACGTCCGGTGAGATCCCCGGATTTGGGTTGGGGCTGTTCGCAGTGGCGCCCTACGCGATTTTGATAGCGGCGGTATTCGTGTTCGCGGGTAATCTGACTCGCTGGACCCGTTCGAGTTACGGGGTCTCGCTTCCGCTTCCGCATCCGCCGCCTCGGACCCAGCCGGTCTCCACTTCTTAACCGCCGCGGCTCTCCGCCGTCGGGCGGCGGTTTCGATCTTGTGACGCCACTCCGTTCGATGGGTGTCGTCACTGAAACTCAATCCGGTTATTCAGGAGGTTTTCACCAATAATGAGTGTCTTGCACTCAAAGCGGCATATTTTGCTGGCGATTGTCTTGCTTGCGACGCTGGCCATATCTCCGGCGGCGCTTGCGCACGAGGGCCGCGAGGTCGGCGAGCTTAATTTCGTCGTCGGATTTGCCGAGGAACCGGCGCTAGAGGGGCAGCCCAACGCTGTTTTCCTGCGTGTGACGGCAAAGGGGAGCCACGACACGTCGGGCGATCACGACGACGAGGCGCATGAGGACGAGGGGGATGAAGGTGAGGGACATGAGGATGAAGGTCATGCCGACGAGTCCGATGAAGACGCCCACGACGCCCAGATCGCCGCGGACAGTCAAATGAGCGTCTCGATTAGCCTGGAACTCGACGCAATGACGGGCGCCAATCTGACCGTCGTCCCGCAAGGCTTCACCTTCGCGGCCGAGAACGTCAACAAACCGCACCTACCCGGCGAAGGCCACGCTCACGTCTACGTCAACGGAGTCAAGGTCGGCAGGCTGTACGGGCCGTCCATGCACCTCGGCAAGATGCAGGCGGGCATACACGAGGTCCGCGTCACGCTAAACGCCAACTCCCATCAGGAGTACACCTGGAACGGCCAGGCCGTCGCGGCCACGGCCACCATCCACGTCGAGCGCGGCGGGGAGGGCTACGGCGAGCCTGAAGGCATGTCGATGGGTGAAGCTGAGGGCGGCCACGCGGCGGAAGTCGCCGTCGAGGGTCTGGAGAGCTCGCTCCAGGTCGAAGTTACGCACCTTGGTTCGAATAGCTCGACCACCCTTCCGCTCACTCCCAAGTTCGGCGAACCGGGGTCCTACGAGTCGGTATTGATTCCGACCTCGCCCGGAAAGTACCGCTTCAGATTCTTCGGCGAAATCAGAGGCGAGCCGATCGACGAGGTATTCGAGTCGGGCGCGGGCACGTTCGACGAGGTTGTGGCCGCCGCGGACGTTCAGTTTCCGCTCAAGGTTGCCTCGCTTCGAGAGCTGGAGGGCGTCACCCGCTCGGCTCAGGACGCCGCGGTCAGCGCCAACGATGACGCGGCGCTCGCGGGCAGGCTGGGGATCATCGGGATCGTCGTCGGGGCGATTGGGGCGGTCGTCGGCACAGCGGGACTTGCCGCCGCAATGCGCAACCGATCTCGCAACTGATCGGAAAATCCGTGTGACTGGCTGGTCGTGAAAGCGGTTATCCGCCCGGCGTGCGCCGTCGCGGCGGCCGCTTTTGCGGTGCTTTTGGCGTGGGCGTCCGTGGGCGCCCACGCCAATCTGCTTAACGCTTTCCCGGCGCCAGGTGAGGTTCTGGAGCGGCCCACCGACACCGTATACATCGAGTTCTCCGAGACTCTGGTGGAATCGTTCAGCCGCATCGATGTGCTCGACGCCAACGGCGCCAGCGTCGCGGCGGCCCCCAGTGAGGTCGATCCCACCAATCCGACCGCTATGCGGGTAACTCTGAGGGACCTCTCCGACGGCACATACCTTGTCGCCTGGCGAACGCTGTCCACCGTGGACGGCCATCTGATCAGGGGGTCTTATCTATTCAGCGTCGGCGATCCGATCCAGCAACTCGAGCGTCCCGCCGAGACGTCGTCGGATGCGTCGCCGGTGGAAGCGCCGCTGCGGTGGTTGTTGCTCATCGGCGCGGTTTTGCTGGTTGGGGTCCCCGTGCACTTCATCGCAGTATCGGGGCTGCGCGCCGTGGAGCTTGGGGGACTAAGAGGTTCGGCTTTAGTGTGGGCCGGGGCGGGAGCCCTATCCGTCGCTCAGCCTGGACTCCTGCTCGTTCAGGCGGCCACGCTCGCGGAAGGAGGGTTGCTCGACTGGATAAGCACCGGCATCCCGCGAGCGTTCGAGCTGGGGCTGTGGGGACGTCTTTGGGCTTCGCGGCTCATTCTGCTCGGCGCGTGGGTCGCGATCACCCTCGCGGCAATTCGAGGAACGGGCCGGGGCGCGCGATGGGCCTGGATTGGGGCCGCCGTGGTTGGGGCCGAGGTTATCTTGACGATTTCGCTTGGCAGTCACAGCGCCGCGCTGGTCGATTTCTCGATAAGGGGCGTTGCGCTTGACTTTGGCCACCTGCTGGCGGCGGCAGTATGGACCGGAGGTTTGCCTGCGCTGCTGTTTACGATTCGTGGCGCAAGCAGGATCAAGTCGTTCCAAGAGCGCCGGCGGGCGATCGCCCGGATCGTCGAGCGTTTCTCCGCGCTCGCGGCCGTATCGGTTGCCGTAATCGTTTTCACCGGGCTGCTCAGCGCCTGGCTTCACGTGGTGGAGCCGGGCCGCTTGTTGTTCACGGCATACGGCCGCACGCTGCTGGTCAAGATCGGTCTCGTGGCTCCGCTGCTGCTGTTGGGAGCGGTGAACCTCACCTGGGTGCGCCGCAGGCTCCGAGCGCCGACCGGAAACGAGCCGGACCGGTCGCTGGCGTGGCTGGTCAGAATCGTGCGAGTGGAAGCGGTCTTGGCTGCCGGCATTCTGCTTGCATCGGGTTTTCTTACGGCATTCGAACCGGGCAGGCAGGTGGCGTTACCCGGTGAGGAGGGGGTTCGGGCCGAGGCCGCCGCGGACGATCTCGATCTCAAGTTCAGACTAACGCCCGGCGTACCCGGCCCGAATCGACTCGAGGTAACGGCCGATTCCGCCCGCGGTCCGCTGCCGCCGAACACTTCGGCGGAGGTTACGCTCAAGTTTCTCGATCGCGATATCGGTTCCGAGCGTATCGTCCTCGAAGCTGAGAGTGGGGGCGTGTTCGCGGCTGAAACCGATGCCATTGGAATCGCTGGAGGCTGGCAGGCCGGGTTTCTCGTGCAAAGGCCCCGGCAGTTCGATTCCCGGACGGCGATTCGCTTTGAAGTCGCCGCGACGGCGGGTTCCCGGTCGAGCGTGCAGCCCGATCCCGTACAGCGGGACATATTCTTTGCCCTCGCTCTGGCGGCGATCGGCGTCGCCGTCGTCGTGGTGGGCATAGGGCATCGCGGTTTCACGCGCAGCGCGAGCCTTCGGGTGAGCGGTGCCGGAGTTCTCGGCGCGGCCGCCGGCCTGGCGATTCTGTTCCCGGCGATTCTGCGCGTCGGACCGGACGTACCCGAGATAAACCCGATTCTGCCTGATCCGGAGTCGATTGCCATCGGGCGTTCGCTGTTTGCCGACAATTGCGTTAGCTGCCACGGGTCGGGCGGGCGCGGCGACGGACCGCTTGCTGCGCAGCTCGATCCGCCGCCGCTCGACCTGGCCGTTCACGTGCCGCTTCATCCCGACGGCGAGCTGTTTGCATTTATCAAGTGGGGCATCGACGGGACCGCCATGGTGGGGTTCGGCGAGCAGTTCGAAGACACCGAGATCTGGCACGTCGTCAACTTCCTCCAGACGATTCCACCGTGATGACTGGCGCCAGGCTTGAGGGCGTATGATCTTTGTAATCGAAAGACTCGGGTGAGACGGGCAGGCCTCGCCCCCAATCGAATCCGGAGACCAGATGTGAGATCGCGGCTGCGTGCGCTATACGGGCCTATGGCGGCGCTATTGAGTCTGGCGGCGTGGGTTGCGGTTCCCCAATCCGCGCTCGCTCATGGCATCCACATTGCCGGCAGCCAGAACGAGCTTGTGGCGATCCTCTTTCCCGTACTCATATTCATCGTCGTGACGGGGACCGGCGTCCTCTTAGTGTTGTTGTATTATCGGCGCGATCCCGGGACATAGGAGGAGGGGCGCTAGAGCGCCGCGCTCCTCTCCAACTGGTCCAGGACTTTGTAGGACCGCACCATCTCCCTCGCCGAGGTCAGCGGCTCGCGGCCTTCGTTTATCGAGTCGATGAACTCGCGATTCTGTCTTGGAATAGCAGCTTCGTTCGATTCGTTCGCCAGCTCGTTGCCGTCTTTGTCGATCAGCCGCCCGTCGACGAATACCAGGAAATCTTCCTCGGCGATGTACGTTATTCGCTGCGTTACTTTGGGGACCATCGCGTTGTAGGAGAGCATCAGGGTCGCCAGCCCCCCGCTCGGAAACCGAAGCTGGGCCGAAAGGTCCAGGGGAACCCCCAACGATTCGCTCGGCGGTCCGAAGTGCGCCCTCGCCGAGTCGGGCTCGCCGCCGAAAAGCCAGATAGCGTGGTCGACGACGTGGCCGCCGTGATGCCAGAGAATGCTGTCGGTCCAGCTTCGCATCCGCCCTTGCCAGTTGATGTTCTCGCGCCGGAAGAAGTGCCACTCGACGTGGTAGTGATGGAGCTTGAACTTGCCCTCGTCGATCCGGCGCTTGATTTCGATGCTGGCGGCCCAGAAGCGCTGGCTGTGACAGATCATCAGCGTTCGGTTCTTCTCGTCGGCCAGGTCGGCCAGGGCGGTCGCCTCGGTTAGGGACAAGCCCATTGGAATTTCGAGCAAAACGTGCTTGCCGGCGTTTAGCGCAGCGGTGGCTTGTTCGTAGTGCGCCTGGCTGGGCGAGGTGATGAGCACCGCGTCCAACCCGGGCCGGTCAAGCGCTTCCTGAAGATCGAGCGTGGCCAGCGGAGCGCCGCAGCTTTCGGCGAATTGTTGGGTCGGTTCCAGCAGCCGCCCCATCACCGAATCGATCGAAACGCCGTCCATCTCCATCAGCGCATCCCGGTGAAATCCTGCGATGCTCCCGTATCCCACCATGCAAAACTTCACTGTCGAATCCTTTCTGCTTGTCGGCCTTCGTATAATCTCGGATTGGCGAAGGCGACTATGCGCATATTAGACAGGTGACGTAGTTTGAGTGAAAAGAACCCTATCGAAAAGGCCGTGCAGGTTGTAGTTACGGCGTGGTCCGACCTGGCATTCAAATCGGCGTTGCTCACGGATCCCAGGCGGGCCGTCGCCGGACTGGGAATCGAGATTCCCGAGGGGATCGACCTGGACGTGCGCGACAACACTGGCGGCGTGCATCACGTAATCGTTTGCACGCAATGCTCCTGCTGGCCCACTTTCCTGTCCCCTATGCCTCCATTTTGGAAGAACTCAGAGTACATCGCACGCGTGGTTGCAGACCCTCGGATCGCCCTGGTTGAAATGGGTTTGACGCTCGATCCCGACGAGCCGGTGAAAGTCGTCGACACCACGCCTCAGCGCCGGGCAATGGTGATTCCAAGACGGCCGTCGGTGGATGAAGATCCAGCCGGCGCCGCCCTTGCTCCCTATGTCAACAACCTGAACATCGCGGGGTACGCCAGGTAACCAGCGCCCTGAACTGAGACGAAGCCTCCGTGATTTCTGAGACGCCCGCGCCTCGCTCCTTTCGTCATTCCGGCGAAAGCCGGAATCCAGACATACGACCCTCTTGTGAGCCAACAGCGCGGGTTCTGCCCCTAGTATCGGTTGTGTCTCGGCAGCCGCGTGTGGGACTAGGAACCGGATTCCGGATCAAGTCCAGAATGACGGAGGTTCACCTTTACCCGCAACTCCGGCGGCTTTCATCGAAAAGCGCTTCGAGCGGCTAGTAGGTCCGGCGGCCGCCTTGCGGGACTTCGCGGCCTTCGTCGAGGTCCAGCCTGTCGAATTGCCGGGTAATGTCGGTTCGATTCGACTGGCCGATTTCGGCAAGAAAACTCTTGTACCGCTCCCACTCCCCCGCGTTTTGTGGAGTGCGGTCGATGAACGCCCGGTTGAATTCCTCGATCTCGCCGGCGCTCCGGCCGGTCATGTTGGCCGAGACCCATTCCAGGACCTGCTCGTCGGTCGCGCGTTCGCGCAGGGCGGCCAGGAAGCCGTCGACAGACAGGCCGAGGAAGTCGAGCAGGACTTCGGAGAAGCCCGTCCTCGAAAGATAGTCGCCAAGCTTGCCGTCGAGATCGGCCCTGCCCTTGTCGATGGCGCGGGGAAGAAAGACGATCCCTCCCAGCCTTTCGTAGGGACTGCGCGGGACGTCTTTCGTCAGGTCCATCTAAATGCCCTTTCCATGAAGTGACTCGCCGCCGCGGAAGGTCTCAGGCTCGGACCGGCACGCCCTCGAGCAGACCGGCTTCGTGCATTTTCTCCCACTCGGTCTTGAACGTATGGTTCCATTGATCCGTAAGCGGGTGCAGCATCATCTCTCGCAGGATCGGCCAGAAGATGATGATCCCGTCCGCTCCGTCCCGGAGAGCCTGGTACGCAACGTCAACGGACCTCACCAGCGCCGCCGTGACGAACGGGCGCTCCGACCACCCGGAGAAGGTCTTGACGCACTCCCGCACGAGCTTGGTGGGATCGCCGCCCAATTCCCTGACCGGTTCGCAGAACGGCAAGATGTGCGTCGCGCCCGCCTGAGCCACCGCACATGCCTGCCCCAGAGAGAATACGGTCGTGCACATCGTATCCACGTTCTGGCGGCGCAGCTCGGCAAACCCTCCCAGCGCGTGCGGAGTGCAGGGCAGCTTGATCATGACCTGGTCCGACATGTCCGTAAATACCGACGCCGCGTCGAGCAATTCCTCTGTGGATTCCCCATCGACCTCTACGACGACCGGCAGGTCCGTAACGTCCAAATAGCGCCGAATGACGTCGGTAAGCTGACCGTACTTCTTGACCATGTCGTTTAGCACGACCGTATTGGTAACGATTCCGGCCGCGCCGCATTTGAGCCACGCGCCAAGGTCGGCGGGATCGCCGGCCAGCCATATCGCGGGGCCCCGGCCATCCTTTTCGGCCGCGGTCGCTGCTATTGCCGTCTCTTCAAGCGCGCTAACTGCCATTTTCGTGCTTCCCGTCGACTAGCTGAAGACCGACTCCGAGCGTCGTATCTTCATCGAAGAAGTTGATCCTCCATCCCGACGAACTGACCATCGGTTCGGTCCCCGTTATCCCCTTGTCTTTCATTTGTTCGATCAACTCGTCCATCGAATCGCTGCGGAACGCGATGTGATGAACGCTCGCACCATGCCGGTCGAGATGATCCGCAAACCGGCTGATTTCCTTGTTGACGGGGCAGATCAGCTCGAGATAGTTGCCACCGTCCGCCAGCTCCACGGCCGCGTAACTGTTCCCCTCCGCCTCGGAGCTCCACTCCATAACGACTTTGAGCCCCATTTTGTCTCTAAACAGCTCCAATGCGTCGTCCAGTTCGGGCACCACTACCGCAATGTGGTGAAAGGCGTTGAACATGTCGGTTTCTCCCGCTCGCAGATAAGAAAATGTGGGTCAGTCTAGACGGGCTTTCCAGCCCAGGTAAAGACGTTGACCTCTATGTGAACCCGAGCACATAGGAAAACGAGCATCCTACGCCGCTCTGCGCAGCGCCGCGGTCGACGGCAGTCGCGTCTATAAGCTCCGGTATTATGACCTTGCCGCTCAAATCGCCCCGGTGCGCCGGAGAGCCATATTCCAGAGTTACTACACTGCTCTCGGAACCCTTCCGGGCCGCGTTTCCGCGTCGAATGAGACCAGGGCCTGTCGGAGCTTCAGTAGTGCTTTTTTTCAGTATGCAATCGGGATTTGAATGATGCCGCCGCCGGACGAGCCGCCTTTGGAGAGCGCCATCAGCCGTCTATCCCGTCAGATTGAATTCAGCCTGGAGATCGACAAGCTAAAGGGGGTCCTGCGGCAAACGATACTGCTGCACAGCTCTCGACAGGAAAACGCGGCTGAACACTCATGGCACATTGCGGTAATGGCCGGGTTGCTGCGTGAATATGCCGTCGAACGGGTAGATATCGACCGGGTGATCAAAATGCTCCTCGTTCACGATCTGGTCGAAATCGACGCCGGAGACGTGATGATCTACGACCGGGCGCGCCGCGAGGAAATGAAGAAGCGTGAGGAACAGGCGGCGCGCAGGATATTCGGACTCCTTCCCGCTGACCAGGCGAAGGAGATGCGGCTTCTATGGGACGAGTACGAGGCCCGCGAAACGCCGGAGGCTCGCTTCGCGTTTGCGATGGACCGCATCCAGCCGCTCCTGCACAACCTCAATACGCAGGGGCTGATGTGGCGCAAACACGGCATATCTCGGGATCAGGTTATTGAAGTAAACAGACCGATCCGCGACGCCGTGCCGGCGCTTTGGGAGTATCTCTCGGCGCTGATCGACGAGGCCGCCGCCAAGGGCTGTCTGCGAGTGTAGAAAGTCGCGGTTCTACCCTTCGGCAAGCTCAGGGCGCGGGCAGGCTCACTGCGAACGTTGGATGGACTTACTTTTGGTTCCCGGATTCCCGCTTACCCCTTTCGCGCGGACATGCTGCGCGGAAATGGCGATGCGTAGCGGGAACGACGATACGGCTGCGTGTAAATTAGTCGGCGGAAACGACTTGATCTTCAGGGTTTGACCGGATGTCCGAAAGCATCGCCGTAATTGGCTCGGGGTCGTGGGGAACTACGCTGGCCGTTTTCGTGGCCGAGCGCGGAATCGACACCCGCCTTTGGGTGCATCGCGCCATCGATGCCGAACGCATGATCGCGGATCGTGAAAATGCGCGGTTCTTGCCCGGAGTCGAGCTTCCGGAGGGCTTGTCGATCACAGCCGACGCCGCCAAAGCGCTCGCTGGCGCTGGAATCGTGCTGCTTGTCACGCCCATGCGGAGCCTCGTTGAAAATCTGGTCCAGATAAAAGAGCTGCTTCCCGAGCGGGTAGTCCTGGTCAGCGGCGTCAAGGGACTAGATATCGGCGCCGGCAAGCGGGTTTCGCAGATCGTCGAGGAAACGCTTGGGGAGCAAGCCGCGCGCGGATTCGCCACGATGTCCGGACCGAATCTCGCCCTTGAAGTGGCCGCCAAGGAACCGGCGACGACCGTGGTCGCCTCGTCCGACGGTCACGTGGCGGAGCGCGTGCAGCGAGTCTTCACGGCGCCCTGGTTTCGGTCTTATACGAGCAGTGACGTTGTTGGCGTCGAGCTGGCCGGTGCGCTCAAGAACATCGTCGCTCTGGGGGCCGGCATGTCCGATGGACTCGGCTTCGGCAGCAACGCCAAGGCTTCGCTGATGACCCGCGGCCTGGCTGAAATTACGCGCCTCGGTCTGGCCGCGGGCGCCGACCCTTTGACTTTCGGAGGCCTTGCGGGAATAGGCGACCTCGTCGCCACGTGCGGCAGCACTCGCTCCCGCAATCACTACGTCGGCCACGAGCTGGCGTTAGGCCGCACGCTTAAAGACATTACCGCCGGCATGAATATGGTCGCGGAAGGAGTCGACACCACGCGAGGAGCATTGGTGCTGGCCGGACGGCTTGGCGTGGAGATGCCCATCACCGAGAGCATCAACCAGGTGCTCTATCGCGGTCTTTCGGTCGAGGCCGGCGTAAAGCAGCTAATGTCGCGGCCCGCCGGGCGCGAGCTTCAGGGAATCAGCCTGCCGTAACGCGAGGTTGACGCCCCACTGCATTCGGCGTTCCCGGTCTCAGCGTGGTTCGGTGGCCTCCCGGCAGTCTGAGTTCGGGGTCGCGCGGAGCGTACCAAGTAATTCCGAGATCCGCCGAGGAATCTCAATAGCCCCGCACACTTGCACTGAGGCTATTGGCTGCTCAGGTTAACCGCCGTGAGCGTTTTCCACCGCCGCGGCCGGTGCAGTCGGAGCCGCGGGGGACTCTTCTTCGACGGGGGATTGCCCCTCGCCGTTCGCGCATTCGGACATGCGGTCTTGAAATTCCCTGGCCAGAATCGCGGCCCGCTCCTTGTCCGCCTGGTCGAGCTCGCCATCGAGGACCAGTTCCAACAGATAGTCTTTCACGGGTCTGATCCAGGGGCCGGGCGCGTGGCCGAACAGTTCAATGAGCTCGTTCCCGTCGAGAGGACTGTCCATCCGTTCAACGTCCGCTTCGCCCACGAGTTGCTGGCAGCGGGCTTCGAGCTCGGCCACGCGCACCAGCCCCGCTTCGATCCGCCTTGGCCGGTAGCTGGTTATGTCCGCTCTGGACAGGACAAGCAGCCGCTCGCGGCTGTCCCCGACCTCCCGTACAAACCGCCGCACGGCGCCGTCGCTCCAGTCGGACGTATAAAGGTTCGATCGCATGTGCAGCGCGACCAGCTTTGTGACCTCGTTGACGGTCGTGCTGTCCACCCGAAGCCGCCGGAGGATATCGCGCGTCATGCGCGCGCCCACGTCCTCGTGGTGGTAGAAGTGAATCCTGCCGTTCCTGATCGACTTGGTTTTGGGCTTTCCCACGTCATGCAGCAACGCCGCGAGCCGGATGGTCGGCTCGGCGGGCACTCCCGCGAGCACCTGGAGGGTGTGGGCCAGGACGTCCTTGTGCTTGTGACCGGTAATGTCCTGCTCGGTAGCCGGCATGTCCATAAGCTCCGGGACCACGAATCGCATGAGGCCGAGTTCGAATAGCATGGCGATCCCCAGGTCGGGATGCCGCGAAACGACGATTTTGACAAGCTCGTCGCGTATTCGTTCGGCGCTTATGTACTGGAGCCGTCCGGCGTTTCCGCGGATCGTCCGGGCCGTCTTTTCCTCAAGGTCGAAATCGAGCTGAACGGCCAGCCGGACCGCGCGGAGCATTCTGAGCGGGTCTTCGGCAAACCGCTCGGACGGGTTGCCCACAGCCTTGATCCTGCGGCGGGCCAGGTCGGCGGCGCCCCGAAAGAGGTCGATGATCGCGCCGGTCGATATGTTTTGCGCGAGGGCGTTGACCGTAAAGTCCCGGCGCGCCAAGTCCTCCCGCAAGTCGTCACCGAACTCCACTTCCGGCTTGCGGGACTCGGTTGGATACCATTCTTTTCGGTAGGTCGTGACTTCGACGCCCGTTCCCGCAAAGGTCGCCCCGATGGTGCCGAACTTCGCGCCTATTTCGTAGATGCCGTCCGGTTTGGCCTGCTTGAGGAGACGCTTGATGTCCGGCGGTCTGGCGTTTGTCGCGAGGTCGAGATCCTCGAAAGGCCGGCCGAGAAGCCGGTCGCGCACGGAACCGCCGACGAGAAATATCTCGAATCCGGCGCGGTCGAATACGGTTGCAATCGATCCAAGTACGTCCATGCGAGCTATCGGGAGAGGGGGAAGCGTCGGCGCAGAAGCGACATCCCCAAAATCATCAGCTTCCGTGGGGTGTGGTCTTCAATCCATTCTAGGGTATCGCTGTATTGACTCCTTATCTCGGCCCGCCCGCTGCGCACTCGGCGGACCGCCACGTCGAAGAGAAACAGGATCATTCCGGCGGTTATCAGGAGCGGCGCAAGCGCCTCGGCGTGGCCTAGTGGAGGTCGGGGAATTGCATCCGAAGGGTTCTCAATTACCCCGCCGTCCGTCGATTCGGCGATGTAGTTGAGCACGCTGGAGCCAGAGTCGCGGAGTCGAAGCTCGGGCGAATAAGGGACGACGACGCCCGCGAGCTCGGGGCCTATCGTCGATTGATCGTCTTCCTGAACGACCACCATTCGGTACAGCCCCGGTCCGGAAGTCAAAAAGGAGCCTTCGTACCTGCCCGGCTCCGTTTGCCTTAGGCCGAGGTCGATTTGCGAGCCTGACGGAGGCGAAATGACGGCGCGGGTGGGAAACAGATTGCGGAAATTACCGTCGCCGTCGGTGGAATCGACTATCAGATGCACGCTCCGACCTCTCTGCTCCGCGTTAATCGCCAGTCCCGACTCCGATCGGGCCGATCCCGACGACGCCCAGAAAACCATCCCCGTCAAAACATTCGAAAACTCGGCCCAGCTCGACCACTCCTCGCTCCACTCGCCGCCCGTGTCGGAAGTCCACGCCACGACCCGTCCCAGGCCAAGCTGCCAAGTCGCGAGTATGGGGTCGTTGCTGTCGGAGGCCAGGACGATCTCGGCGGTGGGTTTGGCCTTGGTCCGCACGAATCCTTCGAGGAACGGCAGGGTCGCGTCGGACGACGCCGACTGGAAAATGGGACTCGGCGAGAGCAGGCGCGGCTGGTGCCGTCTGTTGACCACGTAGAAGCTTTGCGCGAGCTCGGTCTCCTTGGTCAGGACGGCCGGGATAGTTGACGGGTCCGCCGCGAAGTAGTGCCGCCCTTCGCCGTCGCGGGCGATTTTCTCCAGCAGCTCGAGATCGGCGTCGGTTCCAATGCCGATGGTTGAGACGGATATCGCGTCGCGCCGGACTTGCCGACCGAAAAGGTCAAATTCGCCGTACGACGCCTGGCCGTCGGTGATCAGAATTACGTGCTTGACGCCGGCGTCGAGAGTTCGAAGCCTGCGGCGCGCTGTCTGGAGGGCCGTGTAGATGTCCGTCCCTCCGCCGATTTCCATTGACCTGATCCGCGAAATCAGCGTGCGCAGGTCGGCGGCCGTGGTAACGGTTCGGGGCACCGATATCCACTCGGTGTTGTCGTCGAACGCGATTATGCCGATGCGGTCGCCCTCCTTCAGCAGGTCTATCGCCTGGACCGCCGCCTCCTTGGCCATATCAAATTTGGTCGCGCCCTCGCTTTCGTAGACCATGCTCGTGGACCGGTCGATCGCCAGCACGATCGCAATACCCTTGTCCTCGTCTTCCGGCGGGCTTGAGCGGACGGGCAGTATCTCGTCCATCAGGTGATCGGAATAGCCCCCCGCGCCGAAGGACTGGTTTCCTCCCGCGACGATGAGGCCCCTGCCCGCGACCGCGACGTGGTCGCGCAGCGCGCGCTGCTGCTCTTCCGTGAGGCTTTCTCCCGGAACATTGTTTAGAAACACCGTCTCATATCGAGAAAGGCCCTCGTAACTTGAAGGAAGCGACGAGGCTGCGCCAGTAGAAACCGCCAGGCCCGCCTGCCGCATCACTCGGGCCGGGGCGTCGGTCGCGTCCTGATCGCCGATAACCAGCACTCTCGGCGGCGGCAGGACGCGGGTAAACGTCTCCAGAACGTTGTTACCGAGCTCCCTGTCAGAGTCGTCCAGCAGCTCTATCCGCATACTCTGAAGGCCAACCCCGCGCGCCGGCACTCTGACCGAGAACGGATTCGAGCCGACGGCCAACTCGATCAGGTTGTCCGCGACCAGCTCGGTTTCCGTCCAGAGACGCAGGCGCGCCTCCGTCCGGCGGCGGGAAACCGCCACCACCTGCACCTCGAACGACTGGCCTTGCCGGACTGTCGCCGGGCTGGCCGCCGATTCCAGCGCCACGTCCGCGTTGCCGAGATCGGCGACCGGACGGACGTAGACCGGAACATCTTCCGCCTTGAGCCGGTCGAGGGTCTGTTCCAGATCGCCCGCGTTCGGCTTTCCGTCGGAAAGCAGAATCAATCGCCCGGCGTTACCCGGTCCGACGAGCGCCAGTCCCGTGAGAAGCGCATTCGCGTAGTCGGTCGTGTCGCCCGATATCTCCGGTCCAACGCTTAGGTAGGTCGTGAGATCGGAGCCGGACCGGTCGGGAAGGGCCGCGACACGCGCCTGATTCGAAAACTGGACCACCGCCGACCGGGAGTTTGGGTCGGCATTTTCGATAGCCGACCGCACCCATTCGATCTGCTCCACCTGCTGGGCCAGCAGAATGCTGTCCGAAGCATCGACCAGAAACACCGTCGAAAGGTTGCGTGAGGAACCCAGCGCGATTCCCGCCAGTCCCGCGGTAAGCGACAGCAGCGCCGCCACGCGGAGCGCCGACGAGATGACTTTTCTCCAGAGACCGATTCGGGAACGGCTATGAACGGTCAGATAGACCGCCGCTGGAATCAATGCCAGAAGCAGCAGAAATCCAGGCCGCTCGAAACTCACTCAGCCGGCCGCCCGCACTTTGTGAAACCACAGCCATTCCGCTCCCATAACGAGAAGAGCGGCGAGAGCGATCCACATCCAAAGCTCCGAGCTGCCGGCCCGCGTTTCGAGGCTTGCCGGGCCGAGCGCCGGCGGAGGTCCGAGCGCGATCTTTGAGTCCAGTGGGGAATCGCCGGACCAGGGCGCGTGAACGGTGAACTCCTCGATGCCGAGCGTTCGAGTGTTCGCAACCTGCGTCAGCCGATAGCCCCCGGCTTTGTGAAAAGGCCCGATGGCGGCGGCGGTCGCGTCGAACCTTCGGGCGCCCTCGCCGTCGGACCCCGAAACCTCGAGGTCGGTTGCCTGTGGATGAGGCTGGACGTGCAGCTTTTGTCCCACCGACACCCGGCTTGCGTTGGGGAGCGCTCGAAGCGGATTCGCCCATTCGACGGCGTTCATCATGAACATTGGAAACGCGGCCGTATCGGTCATCCCGGCGTCCACGGGATCGAATGAAGCGACCACCGTACGCCGTCCGTCCAGGATTCCGTGAAACATCGCCGCCCCGGCGTCGAGGAGCAGGTCGGGTCTGGACCATTCGGGTATCGAGATCGAGCCGCCCTCGCCCGGTTCGAGAAAGCTCAGGTCCACGAACTGGAGCAAGAGCGAATTGTGCGCCTCGATCGGCAGTGAGCCGGAGACCTCGGCGGAAACCTCGAAAACGAGGTTATCCAAAGGGGGATTGAAGAAGATCATGCTCGCCTTGGGAAGCGTCTCGGGCACGAACCGGTCGAAAACGTAAAGGTCGAACTTCGCCTCGGGATCGTACGAAGAGGGGGCGATGCCCTGAACGATCACGTTGGGGAGTATGTCCAGGGCGCGGATATACGACGAAGGCTCGCCGCTGACCACGGCGGCCCGCAATTCTGTCGATGGGGACATTCGAGAAGGGGTCGCGCCGGCGCGGGACTCGCTTGCCGGCTGACCGCGTAGCGCCACTGTGATGTCGGCTGTCGAGGCAGTGCGAACGTCTTCGAAAACAGCCCCGGCCCAGCCGTTTGCGGGAACCTGGACCGTTCGCGAAGCGATTTCTTCACCGCCCGCCGAGAGCGTTACATCGACGGCGCTGGAATCGGCAAACGTGCTCGCGACCCCGACCAGGACCTGCATTCCTCCGCCCGGAGCTTGCCTGGCGGTGACCCTATCGATGCGCAGCTCGGATGCGCCCGGTATTACGTCGACCAGACCGGCGTTCGCGAGGAGCTGAGAGTTGGCAATGCGGAAACGTCCATCCGAGATTATTGCGATCGAGCCGCCGGGTCCGTCCCGAAGAATCGACTGACCTATCTCCAGGGCCGCTTCCATGTCGGCCGGACCGTAGCCCGGTTCGAGTCCGCGCAGCGCGTCGCCCACGGCGCCGACGCCGGATTCCCGGACCGCGACTATTTGCGGAAGGTTCGCCGCGAGGATGATGGAGACGGCGGCCGGGCTGCCGATTCCTTCCACGTACTCGCGCGCCGTGAGCTTTACGCTCTCGAAGAGAGTCCCGGTCCCGGCCGGCGCCGTGAACCTTCCGGAGCCATCCACGATCAAGACCAGGTCGTGCGCGATCCTTTCCGATTGCGACCAGGCCGGGCGGGCGAGCGAAAGTATCAGCGCCATTAGAGCCAGAGCCTGGAGGATCAGGAGCAGGTGGCGGCGAAGCCAGCGCCAGAACGAGCTACCCGTAACGTTCCTGTCGTCCTCCAGCCAGAGCATCAAGCTCGGAACGACGATCCGCCGTCTTCGGGGCCGCAGCAGATACATGACCAGCAGGACCGCCAGCAGCGCGAACCAGCCAAATGCGGCGGGCGCGAGCCAGTTCACGAAAGAATCCCCTTCATCCGAAGACGGTTGAGCACGACTTCTTCGACCGGCCAGTCCGTCTCGATGGCCAGGTAGCGCACGCCCACCCGTCCGCAAAAAGCGGTGACCTGCTCCAGCCAGTAGTGGAGGTTGCTCTTGTAACGCTCCACCGGGTCGTCGTCGCCGTGCAGGGTCAGCTTCTCGCCGGACTCGCAATCGACAAGCTCGGCCTCGTCGTCGATATCGGGGCTGAGCAGCTCCTTGTCCAGAACGTGCAGGACCACGGTCTCGTAGCCCCTTTGACTCAGGATTCCAAGCCCCTGGTGTGCGCCGGGCGAGAGAAGATCGGAGATCATGAAGGCCACGCCGGTCGGAATTCGGCGCGCGGCGTATTCGCGAAGTGAATCGACCACGGAGGTCCCGCCTTCCGATTGCGTCTCCTGGAAAAACTCGAGCATTCGGGAGACGTCCCGGAGTCCGGTAAACGGTCCCGCGTGGTCTCGAATGCGGGTCGAAAAACGCGCCGCCGATACGGTGTCGCCGCTGGACAGGGCCAGGTACGAGAGTGCCGCCGCCAGATTGACCGCGTAATCCAGCTTGCTGCTTTTGCCCCGGTCCATCGACGCGCTGCAATCGATCAGAAAGTGGACCGCGAGAAGCTCCTCGGCTTCCCGGACCTTTACGAACAGATCGCTGGTCCGAGCATCAATGTTCCAGTCGATCTGGCGGTAATCGTCACCCGGCGTGTAGCGGCGGTAGTCGGCAAACTCGATCGAAGTCCCCTTGCGGCGACTTCGTCTGGCGCCGATTCGGGGATTGTCGTGGGGGCGTCTTGAGACTATGTCGAGATTGGCCAGTCTCCCTCGAAAGGCGGCGGGCAGGTCGATTGCACGTGGTTGCGCAGACACCGCTCGCCGCGTCTTGGGGGTTAACCCCCCGGGCCGCCCTCCGGACGGGTTTTCATTGCAATCTCGTTCAGGAGGTTGTCCGCCGTAAGGCCGTCGGCCTCGGCCTCGAAGTTAAGCAGGAGCCGGTGTCTGACAGCCGGGGAAAACGCTTCCCTAATGTCGTCGTAGGAAACGTTCAACCGTCCGTCCATCAAGGCCATCACCTTCCCGGCCATTATGAGCGCCTGACCGGCTCGCGGGGACGCGCCGTAGCGCACGAACCGCCTGGTTATCGCGGGAGCGTCGGCGCCGTCCGGATGGGTCGCTTTAATCAGGTCCACGGCGTAGCGGGTGACGTGACCTGCTATGGGTACGTCCCTTGCGAGGCGGATCATCGACTGGATCTCCGTGCGCTCGGCAACCCGGGTTGCCTTTGGGACCCGTCCGACGGTGGTCCTGTCGAGTATCAGCTCCAGATCTTCCCGTTTGGGGTAGCCGACCGCGATCTTGAAGAAAAATCTGTCGAGCTGGGCCTCGGGCAGCGGATAGGTGCCTTCCATCTCGATGGGGTTCTGCGTGGCGATGATGAAGAAAGGCCCCTGAATACGGTAGGTCTGCCTGGCGATGGTTACCGTCTGCTCTTCCATGGCTTCCAGTAGGGCGGACTGCGTCTTGGGAGTCGCCCTGTTTATTTCGTCCGCCAAAACGATGTTGGCGAAGACGGGTCCCTTTTCGAATCGAAATGCCCGGTCTCCGGTGTCCGTTGCGTGGATGATCGTCGTTCCCGTTATGTCCGCGGGCATCAGGTCCGGCGTGAACTGGATCCTGGAGAATTCCAGATCGAGCGCCTCGGCGATAGTGCGAACGAGCCGCGTCTTGCCAAGCCCGGGCACGCCTTCTATCAGGCAGTGACCGCCCGCCAGCATCGCCACGACTACCTGCCGGATCTGCTCTTCGTAGCCAACGATTACTTGCGAGATGGACTCCTGGAGCACGTGGGCGGTCCGCTGGAAGCTCCGTGTGTCTACGTCCAGCGCCCGCAACTACCGGCCCTCCGGGGGCGAAAAATAGCGGCTGACGGCGGGCGCCGCGTCGAGCGGGATTTGGTTGTTGGAGTCGCGCCGCGCTCGCACCGCGCCCATTTCTCCGGCGGATGGATTCAGGCTAACGTCGACGTTCCGACCGAGCTGAAGCTGAGGCCGCTCAAAGCTCTCGGTGGGCGCCGTCTGGCTGGCCTCCAGCTCAATGACCTCAAGATTGCCAAGCGCGTCCAGGCGGGTTTCCGCGCCCAGGTCCTCGAGGTCGCCGAGTTCCGTGCCTCGCGCACCGGACATCAGGCCGGCTCCCCGGTTGCCATCGGCGGAACCGTCTTCGCCGCCTGAAGAGCCGTCGGCTGGACTGGTTTGGCCGCCGGAATCGCCTGATTCTTGCCCGGCTGGTTCCGTCCCGCCGATTCCGAGCGACTGTTGGAGTTGCTCGATCCGGCTTTGCAATACCTGTTCCGACTCGAGCATTGCCTCCGCCTCTTCGATTCTTTGCGCGATCTGCTGGATGGACTCGGCCGCGCTGCGGTCCTGGAAGTTTTCCAGCGAACCGGCGGCATCGGAGAATTGACTCGAAAGCATCTGGTCTTCCGAGGTGGCCGCCGCCGCGTCCCGGAGACCTTCGATAAGCTCTTGTCTTTCGGCTGAATTGAGCTGGTCGAGAGACTCCGAGAGCTGGCGAAGAGCTTCCGCGGCCCCCGGGTAGTCTTCCCCGGAAAGGCGCCTTCCGGCGTCCCGCGCGACCCTGGTTTCCATAAGCGCTTCGGCGGCGTCCGCCAGCCGCTCGCGCAGGGCCTGCGCCTCGGGATTGGAGATGCGCTGAAGCTGCTCGAGCGAGTCGAGCATCCGCTCTCTCGTCGAGCGTGCGAGCCGGTCCGTTACAGGCTCGGCGATGGCGGTTTCGTCGACGCCGCTCAACTCGCTGCCGATTGTCTCGTTCTTACGCTCGGCGGGCGGTTCGAGAATCGACGTCACCGACGCCCGAATCCCCGACTGCGAGGGTATGAAGTACCACGCCGCCAGCAGCAGCGCTCCAACCAACGCCGCCAGCATATCGACGCGGGAGATCGGCACCCGATACGCCCGGGACGGCTCGATCGTTGCCGCGCGTTTTGCGGCGTCGGCGATCTGGCTCGGCAGCAGCAGGAACTTGCCGGGCGAATCGGCGAGCTCTACAGCCGTCGAGAGACGTTCCTTGAGCCCGAGCCGTACGTCGAACTCGAGTGCCGTGCTGAGCGCGCCGGGCCTTTTCATGAAGGTGTGCAGAAGCAGCGCGAGACCGATAACCACGCCCGCCGCGATCATTCCGTTGCGCGCCGCCGTCGAGTCGAAACGGATTCCGGCGAGCTCGCCCGCCAGCGCGGCCCAAAGAGCCACGGCCGCCGCTCGTGGGACCATTTTGGCCGTCCCGGCCATTCGAATCCTGCGCTGGAAGCGGTCGACGGAATGCAGTAGCTCGGCCCGCGCCTGTTCCAGGCTGCCGGAATCTAGTCGTTCTGCGAAGTCTTGGGTAGCCAATCTCTGGACGATCTTCCTAGAGACACTAAAGGCGCCCGCTGATCGTCGGTGGTCAGGAGGCGCCGTTCCCGCGGACTGAAATCCTCTTGCGTTTAGGTTATCACCGCATCCAGCCCTGGTGGGCCGTGGCGTTACGGATTGCTATGTCCTCGCAAGCTCCGATTTCCAATCTTCGGCCTGGCGCAGCATCTCGCTAGCCGAACGTTTGGCCCCGGGTCCGGAACCCGCCATTTGCGCCAGCTCTTCAAGAGAACCCTTCTTTGCGAGCCTTTTGACGCTGACCGTCGTCCGGTCCTTCCCGGGAGTTTTCTCGACGTAGAAATGGGTGTCGGCGAACGCGGCGACCTGCGGAAGGTGCGTCACGCATAGGACCTGGTGATTTCTCGACAACAGCGCCAGCTTCTGGCCGGCGATCCGTGCGTTTCGACCCCCTACGCCTTGCTCAACCTCATCGAATATCAGGGTCGGAGTTTTGTCGGATTCGCCGAGCGCGGCCTTGAGCGCCAGCATTATCCGCGACGTTTCACCGCCGGACGCGATGCTTGCGACGGGCTTCGGGGGGACTCCCGGATTTGGAGCTATCAGGAAGGAGACTCTGTCAGCGCCCGACTCGTCCACTCTCACCCGCTCGTCGCCGCCCGGCAGGCGAATGCCGTCGCTGTCGGGGGCGGTCGTAAACTCAATGTCGAACCGCACGTCCTTCATGCCGACTTCCTCAAGTCCGTCGAGCATCGCTTTGACAAGGGCCGCGGCGCTCGACCGGCGCCGCTCGGAAAGCTCGGCGCAGCCTTGCGAAAGCTCTTGCTCGACAAGCCGCCGCCGCGCCTCGAGGATCTCGCGCTCCTCGCCCGAGTGCTCGATTCTGGCGAGCTGCTCGCGCGCCGATTGACCGAACTCGATAACTTCTTCGATTGAGTTGCCGTACTTGTGTTTGAGCGTGGCAAGCAGTTCGAGCCGCGATTCAAGCTCCTGGAGCCGCTCGGGATCGGAGTCCACCGATTCCGCGTAGTTGCGCATTTCGCCCGCGATCTCGTCCAGCAGCTCCGACACCGCCTCAAGCTGCTCCAGTCGGGGCGTGAGCGAGCCGTCGAGTTGGGCTATCTCGCGCATTTCGTCCAACGAGCCGCCTATTACGTCGCTGGCGGAGCTGTCCGTATCCGATGGGGTCAGCGAGGTCTCGACTGAGCCGGCAAGCTCGGCGAGGCGCCTGCTGTTTGCAAGCCGTGTGTGCTCGGCGGTCAGCCGGGACTCGTCGTCCGCGTCCATACCGGCCGAATCGATTTCTTCGATCTGGAATCTGAGCAGGTCGGCTTCTCTGGCAAGCTCGCGCTCGTCGGTCCTGAGCGAATCGATATTTCGGTCTATTTTTCGTCGCTCTCGCGCCAGGCTTCCGACCCGCTCCCTCAATTCGGTCAGCCGGGCGAATTCGTCGAGAAGCTCGAGTTGACGGGCTGGGCGCAGGAGCGAAAGCTGCTCGCTCTGACCGTGTATGTCGACCAGCGCCGGTCCGAGACTTTGCAGATCTCGAAGCGGGATGGCTTTGCCGTCGATCCTTGCAACGGACCGCGACTTCGTCTGCTCACGCGAAATGATGGCTTGTCCTTCGTCGGTTTCGATACCGACCTGAGCGAGAACCGGCCGCGCGGCCACGCTGTCGTCGAGGCTGAAGATTCCCTCGACGTAGAACGCGTCCGCCCCTTTTCTTATCAATTCCGGCGACGCCCGCGCTCCGAGCAAGAGCGAAATTGCGTCGATGATGATGGACTTTCCGGCACCCGTCTCTCCTGTCACTACGTTGAAGCGGGGGCCGAATTCGAGCGTCACTTCTTCGATAAGCGCAAAGTCGCGTATGTGCAAATTCGCCAGCACCGCGGCTACTCCGAAGGAGGGTCTGGATTGAGGATTTCTCTCGGAACGGACCAGCGCATCTTTCTGGCGAGCACCGGAAAGAAGTAATTTCGAGGTCCGAATCTCAGAAAACGCGCGGAGTGTTCCGAGGCGGTGCACGATACGCGATCGCCGTCGCGCATGGGGATGTGAGTTTGTCCGTCAACCGTCAAACCCACTTCGTGCTGCGAGTCGACGATGAGATCGATCCGGGCATCGGCGCCCGCGACCAGGGAATTGTTGGCGGTGAGGAACGGACAAATAGGCGTTATCGCAAGCGTTCGGGCCTGGGGATGCATTACCGGTCCTCCCAGCGCGAGTCCGTAACCGGTCGAACCCGTGGGATTGGTCACGACTACGCCGTCGGCCGTATAGGTCACGATGGGGCCGCCGTCGATTTCCAGCGAGATGTCGATAACGCGGCTTATCGCGCCGCGCGCGACTACGACGTCGTTGGTGGCGATGCCGCCGGCGACTTCGCGGTCTTGACGAATCAAACGCCAGTCCAGCATGACCCGTTCTTCCAACCATCCCTCGCCGGCCTCGAACTTTCCGATAAGGGATTCGATGTCCAGCGCTTCGAGCTCGGTCAGGAACCCGAGTTTTCCGAAATTCACGCCGATGCAGGGAATTCCGAACCGAGCGGCGGCGCGAACGGCGCGCAAAAGCGTGCCGTCGCCTCCCAGGGAAAGCAGGAGATCGGTGTTACGCAGGTCCGAGGTCGTCTCGCCCATTTCCCATGAGGGAAGCATCCAGGACGAATGACCCAGCTCCTTCAGGCGATTATGCGCGGCGCTCGCGCCGGCTACCGCCGCGTGGGTCCTTGGCTGGTAGACGAGGCCGACTTTCATGGATCCTTTGTCACCCGCGCTCGCCCCCTCCCGTCTTTCCCGCACATGCGGGAATGCAGGATAGACCCCGTTCTCGTGAGCTTGTCGAACCAAGCCTTCGTGCCGGGGCTTGTCACTTCGAGGGCTGCACTTGATTCACTACGTTCGTGGTTAATCTCTGAGCCACCCTTACAGCCTCACGTCTCGCTGCCGGCAATGCTCCCCTTGGTCGATGGAATCTGCCCCTTACGGCGAGGGTCGAGCGCCGTGGCGGTATCGAGCGCTTTTGCCAGCGCCTTGAACACGGCCTCGGCTCGATGGTGGTCGTTTTTTCCGCTCAATATGTGGACGTGGATGTTCGCGCGCATGTTGTCGGCCATAGAGCTGATGAAATGCGGAATGAGCTGGGTGTCGAGCTGCCCCACCGAATCGCCCGAAAACTCCCCCCGAAAATCGCACATGGGACGCCCGCCCACGTCTACCGCCGCAAGCGCAAGGGACTCTTCCATCGGGACGGTCGCGCTGCCCATTCGGACGATTCCGCCGCGATCCCCCAGAGCATCGTCGAACGCTTTTCCGAGGCAGATTCCAACGTCTTCGACGGTGTGATGGGCGTCGACGTGAAGATCGCCTTCGGCGTGTAATTCGAGGTCGAAAAGCCCGTGGCGGGCGATCTGGGCGAGCATGTGGTCCAGAAAGCCTATTCCCGTGTCGACTTCATGCCTGCCCGCTCCGTCCAGATTCAGCGATACCCGGACGTCGGTCTCCAGTGTCTTGCGCTCGCAGCGACCGTTTCTCAACAGCTTTCCCTAATGAATGCCTGCCGCACTATTCCCCGCGGATTGTAGCCAGACGCCGGGTCAAGCGCCGTCCAGCGCCGGTTGGGCGGGGACGCCGGCACGAAGATCGCCCGCCCGCGCATGGCCCTCGAGGCCTTCCACACGCGCCAGCCTTGCCGAAATTTCGGCAAGGCGCTCTGAATCGCCTTCAGGGATGTCGAAAATGCTGGTTATCTTGACGAAGTCGCCCACGTTGAGCGGAGACGCGAACGCGGCGGTGCCCCCTACCGGCATTACGTGACTAGGCCCTGCCGCGTAATCGCCGATCACCTCGGGCGAGGAACGGCCCAAGAACACCCCGCCGGCGTTACGGACCTTGCGCGCGAGCGATCTTGGGTCGTCGACGAGCAGGCACAGGTGTTCGGGCGCGTATTCGTTGGCGAGCTCGACCGCTTCGTCCAGCGTGGCCACTACGCCGATACCGCCGAGCGTGCGCAGCGACTCCGCGGCGATTGCGCTTCGAGGGAGCTCCGCCAAGTCCTGGCCAAGGCGGCTCTGGACCTCGCCGGCAAGCTCGTCCGAGTCGGTAAGAAGCAAGGGAGACGCCAGCTCGTCATGCTCGGCCTGGGCTATCAAGTCCGCCGCAACGTGCCTGGCCCCGGCGTTCGCATCGGCGATTATCAGTGTCTCGGTCGGCCCGGGGAGCAGGCTGATCCCCACCATCCCGAAGGCTTTTCGCATCGCCAGCACGACGAACAGGTTGCCGGGACCGGAGATCTTGTCGACCTTGGGCATCGTTTCGGTTCCCGTTGCCATCGCCGCGATGGCCTGGGCGCCGCCAACACAAAACACGCGGTCCACTCCGGCAACGCCCGCGGCGGCGAGCGAAACTCGCGAAGGCCGCCCGTCATCGCCCGGCGGTATGCACATAACTATTTCATCTACGCCCGCTACAGCGGCGGGAATGGCGGTCATGAGGATCGACGACGGATAGGACGCCTTGCCGCCCGGCGCGTATATCCCGACCGTATTGATCGGATTGATCCGCTGCCCCAGTCCCAGTCGCTCGTCGAACCACGACTCGGGAACCGTTCGCTCGTGAAAGCTCCGAATTCGCCCGGCGACGGTCTCGAGATCGTTCCGCAACTCCGGACTGATTTCGTCGAGCGCGCTTGAGATCGAGTCCCTGGAGACCTCTAGCTCGACCGCGGGCGCGCTGTCCAGAATCTCGGAAAGCCGGTGTAACTCGCGGTCGCCATGGGCCGCGACTTTTCGGAATACGGTTTCGACAAACTGCTCGGGCGATAGTTTCGTGTCATACGCCCGGCGCAGAAGCGTGCGGGTTTCCACTCCAAGCGAAGGCGATCCCAGCGGACGCCGCCGGAGCAGCGACTCCCGGATCTGTGAGCCCCCCCGGAATATTCGGGTCGGGATCAAGGATCGATCCCCAATTCGTCAAGCAGCTTCCGGTAGCTGGCCGAGAACTCGTGGAATACGTAGGAAGCCGGCCGGGCGATTACCGACGATGCGCCAATCGACCTGAAGTGGTCGACGGCCGCCAGCAACGACTTCGACCGGACGGTGACGCTGACTGCGTACCACGAAGCGAGGTCGTTCTTCGACTTCGAATACAGCCTGGATACCGTAGGTCCTTCCACGCCGGCAAGCTCCGTCTGGTCCATTACCAGCCTGGCGATTTGCTCCTCGGATTCGCCGGCGACGTTTGCCGTCAAAGTAACCGCTTTGCTGCCGTCGAGATGTGCGTCGACAAACTCGAGGACCTTTCTGGTGAGGCCCAGCTTGGACGGACTCGACTTGAGAGTCCTGGCACAGCCCACCAGGCACGCCTTGGATTCGAGTATCGTTCCGCCGGCGACCGTCTTCAGCCGGTTCTCGCTAAGCGAGGTGCCGGTTTCTACGACGTCGACTATGACGTCGGCGGACCCCATTGCCGGCGCCGCTTCGACGCTTCCGCCCGCCTCGGCGAGGAAGAAGTTATGGATGCTCCGGCTTAGCAGGAAGTCTCCTACGAGCCTTGGATAGCTGGTCGCTACTCGCAGGTCCCGGCCTTCGCGCCTAAAGCTCAGCGCCAGCTCGGCGAGATCGTCGATGTGCGAGACGTCCACCCAGGAATCCGGCACCGCGATTTCGAGCCGGGCGCGGCTGAATCCAAGGTCGTCGTGA
Source organism: Chloroflexota bacterium (assembly GCA_965218195.1). Classification (GTDB taxonomy): domain Bacteria; phylum Chloroflexota; class UBA11872; order UBA11872; family VXNJ01; genus JAPOVO01. Next base: position 998,328 of record OZ244593.1, on the reverse strand, counting down.
ATGACGAATACGTCGCTTCCTTCGCCGCGGCGTTCCAGATAGAGGTCGTAGCCGGTTATCCCGATGTCGGCGTTTCCTTCGGAGACCTGATAGATGATGTCGGCGGCCCGCTGCATGTGGACCCGCACTCCTGGCATGGACGGAACGAGCGCGGCGTACTGTTTCGGATTGGGACGCAGGACCTTCATCCCGCACGCCGCCATAAACGCGGCTGCCAGGTCGCTGATCCGGCCCCGGCTCGGAATCGCGAAGCTCAGGGTCTCGCTCACGCTAGGCCTTCCGGTCGCCTATCGCCGCCCGAACTTCGCCGGCCAGGACGTCGAGGTCGACGGTTTTTTGCTCTCCGGTCACGATCACCCGTAACGACGCCTTTCCCGACGCGGCTTCACGGTCTCCCAGCACGACGACTACCGAAATCCCCATGCGGTCAGCCGACGCCAGATTCGCGGCAATGCCGAGCCCCTTCAAGTCCAGTTCGGTGTTTATGCCCGCGCTCCGCAGCAGGTTGCACACCTTGGTTGCGTATTGGCGATTTTCGGGCTTGATGGTGGCGACCAGCACGTCGGACCGGTTCGCGGTTGCGGCTGGTCTTTCTTCATCCATCGCCATCAACAGCCTCTCGATACCGAACGTGAAGCCGACGGCGGGTGTGGAAGGCAGGCCGGTCAGAATCTCGACGAGATCGTCATACCGCCCTCCGCCGCAAACCTGAAAGCTCGACTCGGCGTCGGCGGCGAAGACTTCGAATACGATTCCGGTGTAGTACTGCAAGCCTCGTCCGAGCGCCGGATTGAAAGTAAAGCCGCCGGTATTCACCCCGGCAACGGCAAGCTGCCGGAACATCTCTTCGACGTAATCCAGCGGCTCCGAGGAGAGCTCGAACTCCTCCAGAAGCCTCCTGGTATTCCGCAGCGCGGCTTCCGGCCGGTCCACGACCCTGGCGAGGCGCTCGATGAAGTCGAGCGCCCGGTCGATACGTTCCATCTCGTTGGATCGCGTCAGTTTCGTCAGAAGGCGAGCGACCACTTCGGACCGGTCTCTCCCGCCGCCGGGAGTCATCTCGAGACCGGCGACGACGCTGTCGATGATCGCCTTTAAATCTTGCGGCTGGAGGTCTGGCACCCGCTCGAAGACCTCGTCGAGCTGCCTCGAGGCGTCCGCAAGACCCTCGGAGACCGAGCCGTTGATCGCCCGCTCCAATCGCGAGCGCAACGGCCCGATGCTGGAGTCCGATCTTTGAATGCTGTCCAGGCTCTCCCGAAGCAGCGATTCGGAGCGTTCGGATAGGCCCAGTCCTGAAAGGAACTCGGACAAGATCCCCAGATGGCCGAGCACCAGGTCGAACTGGCGGATCCCGAGTTTTTCCAGAGAGGCGATGGCGAGCTGGATGATCTCGGCGTCGGCGGTTGGTCCGTTCACGCCCAAAAGCTCGACTCCGCTCTCGGTGAATTGACGGTATGTGCCGCGTTTCGGCTTTTCGTACCGAAAAGCCGGTCCTGAATAGTGGAGCCGCGCCGGGCTAGGCAGTTCGTATCGAGTGGCCGCGTAGAACCGGACGATTGACGCTGTAAATTCGGGGCGCAGGCATACCGAACGCCCGCCGCGATCTGTGAATGAGTAGACCTGCGACATTATGTTGGCGCCGGCCTTGCGACGGTACAGCTCAGTGTGCTCGAGTATCGGCACGTCCACGCCCCGGTAGCCGAACAGCGAGTAGGTGTTGGCAAGGCTTTCGCGAACGTCGACGACCGCCGCCCATTGAGCCGGCTGGAGGTCGCTCGCGCCGCGCACCCGATCTATCGGCTTGGCTTTGGCGTTCAAGCTAGCCGGTCTTCCGCGACCGGTGGCGGTCGCCGCTGTCCAGAATTATCGTAACGGGACCGTCGTTGGCCAGATCGACGACCATGTGCTCGCCGAACTCGCCCGTTACGATTCGAAGTCCGCCGCCGGTCAGGTTCGATCGGAGCCGCTCAAGTAGCGGCCTGGCCTTGTCGGGCTTTGCGGAGTCCGAGAAGCTGGGCCGCCGCCCTTTTCTGGTGTTGGCGTAGAGCGTAAATTGCGGAATCAGCATCACCTCGCCGGATATATCGACGACCGACCGGTCCATGCGGCCATTCAGGTCCATGATCCGCAGATTGCTCACCTTTTCGGCGATGTAATCGGCGTCGGCAGTCTCGTCCGTTTCAGCCACGGCAACGAGCACGACAAGGCCGGCTTCGATACGGCGCTCGTCCGAATCGCCCACGCGCACGGAAGCTCGCTGGACCCGCTGCATGACCGCCCTCATCGTGATGATCCAGGAACGATCTGTTCAGGGCGTCTAATTCTTGTTCGCCGCGCCAGATTTCTTTCCGGCGGCCGGCGAGCCGCTTTTGCCTTCCGAGCCGCTCGAGCCGGCGGAGGCGCTATCGCTATTCGAGCTTTCGCCGTTGGCGCCCGCCTTGATTGGCTCCGCGCTCGGTTTGTCCGCGGCGGACTCGCCCCGCTCGTCCTTCTGATACTTGCTCTTCTCATCGTTCGAGCGGTTGGCGGTGGCGTACCAGCCATCCCCTTTGAATATGATCCCGGCCGCATGAATTACGCGGCGCACTGGGGCGCCGCAAACCCTGCACTCGCTTAGCGGTCGGTCGACGAAACGCTGAAATGCCTCGAAGTTGTGGCCGTTTTCGTCGCACACGTACTCGTAAGTCGGCATTTGTCCTCTGATATATCAGACTGGATTGGTTTAGTATCGAAAACGACGCTGACCTGAATTATACGACGGCGAGTTGGAAGTCTGAGAGTTTATCCTCTGTCGCTCGGGCATGTGATCCTGTGGGCTGTTTGAGTTTGTGCGCCGCCCCGCCGCGCGACAGGTCCTCGATCCGCGGATGATCGTATTTCAGTGGTCGGCGCTGGCGGTGGAGGGCCGCGCCGGTTCGGCTCTCAGGGTAATCAAGCGATGGGCCTGCCAGGAACTTACGGAAATCGGCTGGCCGTCGGGCCGGATCTTTGTAAACTGCCGAAACTGTAGCGCGATCACCGTTGAATACCACTTCGAAGACATGAGTGCGTTCGAGACCGCGTGGGAGAACCTGCTTCGCTGCGAAAGGGCGGCGATCTTCTGGGAAGAGCTGAGGCCGATGTTGAACGAAGATCACATGGACAGGCAGCTCTTTTCGGCGACTTACGCTCGCGACGGGACGACTTAAACGCCGCTGCCTGACAATCCCACTCCCCCCAAGGGCGGCGCCGGGTACGGTTTGGGCGCCGTTCTCGATTGAACTCGGCATCCGGCATTGATCGCAGTCCGCAATAATCTTGTTTTATTTGATCGGCGTGGAACGGTTCCACTCTACGCCCTAACCAGCAAAGGTCGTCTTATCTATGGCAGAGAAACTGGGCATCGGGATAATCGGGTCAGGCTCGATCGCTTCTGGAGCTCACCTACCCGGATACAAGGCCGTTGCGGACAAGTGCCGGGTGCTGGCGGTGGCGGACGTCGACGCCGACCGGGCAAGCAAGTTCGCCAAAGACAACAAAGTTCCAAAGGCGTTCAGCGATTACCGACGGCTTCTCGACCTGGACGAGATCGACGCGGTAAGCGTCTGCACGCCACCTTCGGTTCACGCTCCGGCCACCATTGACGCCCTCAACGCGGGCAAGCACGTGATGTGCGAAAAGCCCATGGCCATGAACGCCGTCGAGGCGGCGGCCATGGTCGAAGCCGCCCAGGCGAACGGGAAAGTGCTGGCTATCGACTTTCAGACGCGTTTCGGCCGGGAGCCGCAGCTCCTCAAACAAATCGTCGACGACGGCGAGTTGGGCGAAATCTATTTCGCTCGCACGGTCTACAACCGCCGTAGGGGTATTCCGGCCTGGGGGGTTTTTCATATACGCGAGCACAGCGGCGGCGGGGCGCTGATGGACCTCGGCGTACACATGCTCGATCTGACGTTGTGGTTGATGGGACATCCCCGGCCGGTTTCGGTATTGGGCGCGACCTATACCAAATTTGGCAATCGCGAGGGCGTGTTCAATCGGTGGGGCGATTGGAAGCCGGACGAGTTCGACGTGGAGGATTTCGCCCTCGCCACCGTGAATCTCGAGAACGGCGCAGCGCTGGTCTTGGAAACCAGTTGGGCGCTGAACGTCGAAAAAGACCAGCAGGCCCTTCAGCTTTGCGGCGACCGCGGCGGGGCCGACTTGTTCCCCCTGAGGGTCTACAAGGACCGCGGCGCCGCGCTTATGGACTGGGCCCCCAGCGCCCTAAGGCCGGGTGAACCGGAGCACGTGACTTCGATTGGGGATTTCGTCGACGCGATTCTCGAAGACCGGAATCCGCTGATAACCGGGGACCACGGGTTGACGGTCGCCCGGATTGTTGACGCGCTCTACGAGTCGGCGGAATCAGGCCGGCTGGTGCGTCTCGATTAGACGGCTAAGCGCCGCTCCGACTGATCGCGCGGGCGGCGTGCTAGGACTCTTTGGTTGAGACGGTGACTCCTTCAAGCGCGACCGGCGGGCAATAGAGGCTGCCGCCGACCCACCGGCGCTCGCCGCCGATACGACGTACGTTTGCCAAGACCTCGTACGCGTTGCCCGCGATCAGAGTGTCCTTTACCCGCCCGGCGAGCTGTCCGTTCTCGATCTTGAATCCAAGATGGACGTTGCCGCCGAAGTCGCCCCGCAGCACGTTCGACTGCCCGCCGCCGAGTATGTACTCGACCATAAGCCCCTCTTCGATCCCGGCGATGATCTCCTCGATCGATCCGGCGCCGGCGCCGATAACGGTAGCGGTCGAGCGGGGCGAGGGGCTCCCCTGGCCGCGGTAACCGTTCCCGGTGGAGCCGGCTCCCATTTTCCCCGCCGTCTGCAAGTCGTAGAGGAAGTTCGACACTACGCCGTCGTCCACCAGGGGCACTTTGCGCGTGGGCACTCCCTCGTCGTCGAACGGACTGGACCGCGGGCGCTTGTCGAGCGTGGCGTCGTCGTGGATGCTCAGCCGCTCGTCGAAGACCTTTTCGCCCAGTTTCGCCGCCAGCGGCGAGGCTCCCTGCTCGACCATCTTCCCGTTGAAGCCCGCGCCAAGCGCAGGCCCCACCGTCAACATCAAAGCTATAGGCGTAAAGACGACGGGCAGCTTCCCAGACCTGACCGTCCCGGTTTCCTTAGCCAGCTCGAGCTTGTCCCTGATTTCCGTAAACAGAGACTCCGTGTCGATCTCCGGCGCGCACGAAACGTTGAACGAAAAAACATCGAGCATGTCGGTGCCGCGAATCAGGTTCGCGCTGACGGACATGCCGAATCCCGTGCGCCGGTATGAATCGGTAACGCCGTCCCGGGATATCCGGGTTTCCTCCTGCTCCTTCTCGAGCGAAACGTCGATCAGCAGGTCAGGGTTGTAATCCAGAAGACGTGAAATCAGCTCTCGCCCCGCCTCCACCATCCGCTCGACGGGCAATGCGGGGGTTTCGCCGTCGAAGACGTCAACCTCCGTTCGTTCGCCGAGTGGCGGGAACTCAAACCGGGCTTCCGCCCCGAATTGAGCTGACGCAAGCGCGTCCCGTACAACGGCTTGCGGATCGTCGGTGCGGCTTGTGGCGGTAACGCCGATCCGGCCGTCGTTTATGACGCGAAGGGTGAGGGACTTAGATTCCTTGGTTTCCAGCGACTTGAGCTTGTTCGCCTGAAATGACGCGGGCGTCGTGGAGCTTGAATAGAGGAACGTTTCGGCCTGATCCGCGGATTTCTCGGCAAGTTCGAGCACTTGTTCGTCAAACATCACACGCCGCCGATCACGCACTTGGTGACGCGAATGTGGGGGCTGCCGCTTCCGACGGCCAGAGGCGACTGACCGCCCTTTCCGCAACCGCCGCCGCCGGGGTCCCACATGAAGTCGTCGGCTACCGCGTCGATGTTCTTGAGCGTCTCGAACACGTTACCGGTCAGCGTCACGCCGCGAAGAGGCTCGGCCAGCCGGCCGTTACGGATCGCATACGCCTCCATCGCGCGGAATGTAAACATCTCCATCGCGGTTTGCCCGCCGAGCCAGTTCACAACGTAGACTCCGTCGTCCACGCCGGCGAGCAAGTCTTGAAATTTGGTGTCGCCCGCTTCGATGAAGGTGTTAGTCATTCGGACGATGGGTGGGTACCGGTAGGTTATCGCCCGGGCGTTGCCGGTGGGCGGCTCGTTCATGTTGCCCGCCGTCTCGCGCGAGTGGAGCCGGCCGACCAGACGCCCCTCTTGTATCAGATAGTTTCTTCGAGCCGGCGTGCCTTCGTCATCGTATCTGTACGATCCGCTCAATGACGCTTCCGCCGCGGAGTCGGCGACGGTCAGAATCGGACTGGCGATCTGGTCGCCCAGGACGAGCAGATCGCGCAGCTTGGGATTCTCATAGACGTGATCGGCCTCGCTGAGGTGGCCGAACGCCTCGTGGATGAAGACGCTGGCGATGGCGGGGTCGAGCACTACCGTGAACTCGCCGCTTTTCGCCGGTTCGGCGTCTAGCAGCGAGACGGCGCTCCTGGCCGCCTTTTCGAATTCGCCGTGCAGGTTTCTGACGATGTTGAAGTTGCTCGTGCTGGCCCGGCTCGTCCGTCCCTGCTGGACCTCGCCGTTATCGCGGGCGATCACCACTCCGCCCGTCCGCACGTACATCCGGTCCTGCTCCGTGTACGTCCCCTCGGAGTTTGCGAAATATTTCTTCTTGTGGGCGTCGCTGTAGTAAATCTGGGACGTCTGAATCTTGTCGGAGACGGACCAGGCCGCGTCGACGTATTCGTCCATGATCGCTTTCTTTTCGGAGAGTGAGACGTCGGCGGCGTCTGAAACTACCTCCTCCGACGCCACGCCGACGACCGGCTCCACCTCGGCGAGGCGGGTTTCCGTTTGCGCCGCAAGCCGAGCCTGGCGGACCGCGAGGCCCACGTTTTCGTCGAGATTGTCCAAATCGTTAAACGAAACGAACCCCCACCCCCCTTTGACCGCCGCCCTGACGTTGCCGCCGATTCCCGTCGTGCTTCCAATGTCTTCCAGCTCTTTGCCTCGGTACATAACGCTGGTGGAAGCGGACTCTTCGATGCGAATCTCGCAATAGTCGGCGTCGTGGTCTCTCAGGGCGGTCTCGATCAAGTCACGCATTTAACGCTCCCGGTTGGGTTTGGGTTGGCTTGTTTTGAAATGCAGTCGGAGTTGGGCGAAAGAACGGTCGCTGAATTATACGAGCCGACCGGCCGGCTCAGTATGCTGGTATGTTGCCCTTCCACGGGCGCCGTTCCAGCGCGTCCATCGCCAGATCGGTCCCCCAGCCCGGCGCGTCGGGCACAAGCAAATAGCCTTCGGAGATGCGCGGCTTTTCGGTTACGAGCTCGTCGCGCCACGGGACGCTGTCGACGTCGGTTTCCATGATCTTGAAGTTCTTCAGCGCGGTGCAGAAATGGGCGCTCATGAACGTCGATAGGTGGCTGTAATAGTTGTGCGGCGCGACGAGAATCTCATGGCTGTCGGCGACCGCGCTGATTCCCACCGCCTCGATGACGCCGGCCCACGGCACGTCGACCATGGCGATGTCCATGGCGTGCGATTGCAGGAACGGCAGGTAGTCGCGAAGGGTGTTGACGCTCTCTCCGGAGCAGATAGGCGTTGAGCTTGCGTCCTTCACCTCTCTGACGGCGCTGGCCTTGAACGAATCGAACTCCAGCCACATAAGACCTTTTCCTTCGAGAGCGCGGGCGATTTGCCTCGCGGGTTGGGTCTTGAAGTGAAAGTTGATGTCGAGCGCGATATCGGCGGCGTCTCCGACGCCTTCTCGAAACGCGTCGATGTTGCGCACTATGCGGTCGAGCACTCCGGGCTGCATGTTGCCGTCGAGAGTCCGTACGGTGGTCGCCGGATCGCCGGGGACGACGATGTTGGTCTTGAGCGCCGTGAATCCTCTGTCCACGACTTCGCGGCCTAGGGCGGCGATATCGGTGTAAGTTCGAAGGGGAGGAGTTTTCAGTGTCTCGGAATATTGCGCGCGGTAAGTGCCGCAGTGCGACCAGTACAGCCTGAGCGTGTCGCGATGTCTGCCGCCCAGCAGCTCGTAGACCGGAACTCCGTAAGCCTTGCCCTTGATGTCCCAGAGGGCGCATTCGATCCCGGCGATGGATCGCTGTATCAGTCCGCTCGGCGCCTGGTGGGCGCGGTGCTTCATGTCAGAAGTCAACTTGCCGATCGCCATGGGGTCCCTGCCGATTAGCAGTGGCGCCATGTCGCGGACCCCACCCGCCAGCGCGTTCGGCATTCGCCAGTCAGTGCATTCGCCGTAGCCCGTTATGCCCGCGTCTGTCTCGACTCTCACAAACGTGTATGCCGTCCAGGCCGCGTCACACTGAATAGGTTCAACCGTTGTGATCTTCAATGCGCCCCCCTCGGACCTTCGGCGTCGGTTCAAGTTACACGAGGGATGGTACATCTGGCGCTATAGTCGCCGTGCTTAGCCTCTACCGGCCACGCGGGCCGGATCGCGAGATTCAGTTGTGAGAACCATCACTTTTCGAGTGCTTGCGGTCGTCCTATGCGCTGTATTTCTGCTGGCGGCGTGCGACGGCGGAGGGGACGGCGCAGCCGGTTCCACGCCGGTTTACAGCCATGAGGAGTTCACGAGCAGGGTGCTCGAAACTGAGCCGAAAGGGGTCTCGCTTCGCTTTGAGCTTGCCTTTGGCGACCTGCTGGGGGACGAGCCGGTAACCGTGGAGGCAGACATCGCGACCCTACCTTCTCCGGCGACCCGGGTCGTGATGCAACTCGGCGGTCGGGCGGAGGCGCTCATTGAGGCGATTGTGACGGGCGAAGATCTGTATTTGCGTATCGGCGCCGGCGGTGCGCCTGGCGAATGGATGAAGACCTCCCTGGACGGCGGCGAGGGTATCGGGCAAGCACTGGGGCTCGAGCTTTTTAGCTATGAATTGTTGAGCGGGCGGCAGTGGACTTACGTCGGGAACGAGGATTGCGCGGCGGGACGCTGTTTCGTCGTCCGGTCCGACGATGATGACGGGTTCGAGTTGCATCTCCGGATGACTGATTACGAGCCGGTCCTGATCCATCAGCCGTCGATATCCGAATCGAGCGACGAGAGTCTCACGATAGAAGTGGCTGCCTGGGATGAGCAGGTGGACGTGCAGCCGCCGACCGCCGACGTTCGAGAGGTTACGGCCCACGAGCTGGAAGCCGCCATGATCGGCTTATTATTCACTCTCGGAATGGGAGGCGGATAGAGAGACTCGGGCGTTCAATCAGCGCCAGGAGGAGCAATGACGAAAACGCCGATAAGCACACTCGAATACGCAAAGATGACCGGCCGCCAGATCCGGGCGATATGCCGGACTGGCGAGTGGTCGGGGCCGACCGCAGGGGCCGCCGTGGACTACGTTCAGGCCAATCTCGCGGTCCTTCCGGCGAAATACGCGGCCGACTTCGAGACGTTTTGCCGGTCCAATCCCAAGCCGTGCCCCATCCTCGAAGTTCTGGAAACCGGAAATCCCGTTCCTGTAAAGACGGCCAAAAACGCCGACATACGGACCGACCTCGCCTTATACCGCGTCTACCGGGACGGAGAGCTGGTGGACGAGCCTGCCAGCATCGACGATCTTTGGGACGGTGAGATGGTCGCGTTTCTGATCGGTTGCAGCTTTACGTTCGAAAAGCGGCTCGCCAACGCCGACATATCGCTCCGCCATATCGAATGCGGGGTAAACGTGCCCATGTACGTGACCAGCATTCGCTGTCGACAGGCGGGACAGTTCGCCGGGCCTATGGTCGTGAGCATGAGGCCGATTTCCATGGACATGGTCGCCGAAGCCACGCGCATAACCGGGCAAGTCCCGCAAGTTCACGGCTCGCCGGTCCACACGGGCGCGCCGGAGGCTATCGGGATCAAGGACATCTCGCGGCCGGATTTCGGCGATCCGGTCCCGATTAGAGACGATGAAGTGCCGGTTTTTTGGGCTTGCGGCGTCACGCCCCAGGCCGTCGCGCTCGAGGCCAGGCTCCCGCTCATGATTACCCACTCGCCGGGGCACATGTTCGTTACCGACGTTCTGGAAGCATACGTGGAGCGGTTCTTCCCGGCATCGTAGCCGGAGTCGACTCGCGAGCTTGTAGTCCCAAAATCCGGGCCGGCGCCGCGGCTCTTGTCGGTAAACTGATGACGACCGGCAGCTTCTAAGGCGGAATACCCGATGGCTATACCTTTTCTTTCAAGTTCCGTCATTCGCATAGTCACCGAGCGAGTGCTCGCCAACGTTCTGGAGCAGTTGCCAAGGGCCATTGCCTCTACCTCGACGGCGGCTCCGGCGGAGGTTTCGAGCGTGGTCGCGGCCAACGTCGCTGCTATCGGGGCGCTCAATCGCGAGCAGGAAAAGGTGCGCGGTTCTATCGATCAGATGGAACAGCGAATCGAAAAGCTGGAAACCCGCGTCGGCTGGCGCACGTATGTATGGCTGGCGGTCACGGCCCTGATCGTTTACGGGATAGGGTTCGGCACCGCCATCGGCCTAAAGGCGGCCAATCTCATCTAACGGGACGCATAGGCGATTCCGGGGTCGGACAGCCCTCTTCCGCCATTCCCGCGCACAGCCTGCTCTCGGCTCGGTCAAGGGAGGGAATCCGGACCCCATCATTCGGGCGTGAATGAACCGCCCCTACAGGGTCCGGGCGCGAATGGACCGGCTTTTGCGGACCGTGTATCACCGCGGCGTTTGTCATTTTCGTGAAGCACGTCCCTGCGGACGCGGAAATCCAGACCCTATGGTTCCACTTGAGTGCCTGGAGCCGTTGGATGTCCGATCAAGTCGGGCATGACGGGTAAGCGCCGCTCCTCTCGTCGTTCCCGCGAAAGCGGGAATCCAGAATCATTCACCTGATCCGCCATTCCCGCCAAGCATGCCCTCGCGTAGGCGGGGAGCCCGAATCCAGGTCCACGCTACCATTTAGCGGCAGCGCGCCGCCGGGGCCGAATTGACATCGCGACCGAAATCGAGAACGCTTTCTATCCTGGGGTCGCCCGCGGTGCACAAGCGAAGGGACGCTGTCTACTTGGTTGGAAGAAGATCGGTTTCTTTGAGTTCTTTGTTTTCCGAAGCCTGCAAACGTATGGAAATTGCTACCGAACGCGCAATGGGCTGTGAAAGGGTGGGAACCACCCTCCGGCTGCACATATCCAAGGATGAGCGCGTGGACTTCGAGCTTGTCCAGGATGAAGAAACCGGACAGCTTCGAGTAGGCGAGATTACCGCCAGAGAGACGGCGGAGTAGCAAACCGCTTCATCGCGCCGCGGCTGGCAGGCCGGCTGTTGCCATCTCCACCGCGGCTTGGCCTGCGCTCTAGCCGCGGGACGACGAGTTGTTTTAGCGTCGCCGAATTCGTTAGATGCTTGTCGAAACGACCCAAGCGCACGACCGCCCGCCGCGATCGCCTGAGCGGCGCAACCTCGGTATTCAGGGTCCGGGAAGGTAGTCCTCCGGGTCCTGCCTGTCCCGCCAGGCCACCAGTCCCCGGATGAGTAACGCAAACGCGGCCAGCAGCGCCAGCAACGTGCCAGTCGGCCCCCAGGCTTGATGGCGAATCGTCCACACGGCCAGGTTAATGCCGCCCCAGGCCAGTCCCGCAATTCCGAATATCAACAGCGGAAACACGCATCCAACAGCGGCCACCCCATAGCTAAACGGCAGCCGGGTTCCGGGAGGGCCTCCAACCCTCAGAGCTCGCCTGGCCGCGCGGTCGATCTGGTATCCGCCCATCAGCCAGACAACCGCCAGAACCAAAGGGGCGGCGACGCGCGCCGCCGCGCGCAGGTCGATACTCGCCACCACAACCGGGTCGTCGGCACCCGGAACGGGTGGGAATGGGGCGTCGAGCGCGACAAGCCTTTCGAAAAGCGAGTTCGCGCCGCCGCCCAGTCCGGTCGCGAGAGCCCTAAACACGAAAAAAACGACCACTATCACGATTGCGAAAGCTAGAACCCGGAAGTAAAGCGACTGGCGAAGCTGGTCCCAGTCGGTCAGCGCGCCCTCCGGCGATCCCGAGCTGACCGGCCGCGCCCTCCTTACGATTTGAGGCGGCAGCTCGGCGTGCCCGCCTTGCGGGTGGGCGCCGGCGGGCTGGTCGTCCGAAGTCGCGCCTGACGCCGGTTCGGTCTCGGTCGGACGGTCGCGCGGAACCGCCGAGGCGTCCTCGTCACCCTCCGGAGTTACGGGTTCGAAAACGCGGCGTCGAATCAGACGGTCGAGCGCGTCTTCCTCGCCTCCGTCCCGCGATTGCGTCAATTACCCGCGCCTTCTGAGCTTCGCAACAATCCGCCCTCCAATAGATTACGCCTGCTCACGAATTCGCCGCCCACGGCGGCGTCCCGTCGTCTAGTTGCCCCCGGACGTGTATTCCTAAAATTGTCCGGAAACTGCCAGCAATATATCTTGAACTACCCCGTCCAGAATCCCGGATCGCGAAAGGAAACCGTCGATGTCCTTAAAGCTGGCCTACAACACGCTCGAATGGGGCCCCACGCCCGATCTTCACGCGATGCTTTTGGATCTCAAAGAAACGGGATGGGACGGCTGGGAGATCCGCCAGCCGCTCGACTGGCTCGGCTCGGCCGAACGGATCAACGACATCGTCGAGGAAACCGGATTTCCCGTGGCGGCGGTCTGCGGTCAGAATTGGGGGTTCGCCGACGACCGCGTGGCCATCGAACTGAACAAACGCCGGATCGAATTCGCCGCGGCCGTCAATGCCGACTCGTACGTAATCATGGCTCCGCCGCGTCCCCAGGATCGAACGCCCAGCCGGGACGAGATCGCGTCGTTCGCCGGGTTCGCGGAGGTGCTCGCGAGGTATGGAGTCGATCAGGGAATCGACGTGACTTTCCACTTTCACTACGGCCAGGTCGTGCAGAGCGAGGAAGAAGTCAAGACGGTCGTCGACCTGGCTCCGACCCTCAAGCTCTGCGTCGATCTGTCGCACGCGCAGCTCGTCGAATGGGGCGCCATAAGGTGTATGCGCGAAGTCAAGGACCGAATCGCCTATCTGCACTTGCAGGACTATCGGAAGTGGCGGTTCGTAAACATAGGCGACGGCGACCTGTTCGAGAGCATCCCGGCCCTGTTCGACGTGATCGACGAGATGGGCTTTCAGCGCTGGATGGGGTGCCACGGCGGACTTCAGACCGACCAGACGCCGAAGATGCGCGCCGAGGCGTGCCGCAACTACCTGCAAAGCATCGGCCGGTAATCACGGCCTTTCCCGACCTCGCGACGTGGCGGTCGGTCAACCGGGCCGTCTATGAGCGGATGGCTCCCGACTATTTCCGCCGGTCGGAAGGCGCCGGGATCGAGGCTGACGCCGCCCGGTTTGTCTCGTTGCTTATCGCCAGATTCGGACCCGGGCCGCGCGTGCTGGACGTCGGGAGCGGTCCCGGCGTCGATTCCTGGCGGCTTAGCGACGCCGGCACCGTACCGGTGTGTCTCGATACGGCGGCCGGCATGTTGCGCACCGCGGGCGCTCGATCAGCCCCGGCGGCTCTCGTCTGCGGCGACATGCTCGGCAGTCCCTTCGGCGCCGGGTCCTTCCACGGCGCCTGGGCCTGCGCCTCGCTTTTGCACGCGCCCAAGCCGGCGCTGCCGCAAGCGCTGGCGGAAATTCGGCGCATACTCGTCAGGGGAGGAATTCTCTATCTGGCGATGCGCGCCGGCCAGGGCCGCCGGATAACCAATCAAGGAACGAGTCATGCAAGAGTCCTGGCCCTGTACAGCGAGAGCGAGCTGGACGCCGCCCTCGCGAAATCGAGACTGCGGGTGATGGCGCTTATGCCGCGCAAATGGCCGGCCGGCCTGGACGGCGGTCAATGGATTCATGGGTTTGCGGTCCGCGACTAGGCGATATCAACACCCATCGCTGATATAATCCCAACCTGCCGCCGCCGTAAGTCACCAGAGGCGGGGGCGAACAATCACAAGCGTCCACACATTTCGGAGCCAGAGTATTGCTTAGGATTCGGTTAGCGCGTCGAGGAAGGCGGGGAAGACCGTCGTACAGGATCGTGGTCGTTCCGTCGAACGCTTCCCGCGATGGGCGGACCGTCTCCGATCTGGGGTATTACGATCCGCTTGCCGATCCTTCCGAGTTTCGGGTAGACGTGAATGCAGCCCGGAACTGGATCGCCAAAGGCGCTCAGCCCTCGGACCGTGTATGGAAGATCCTGGAATTGGCGGAGCCCGGTTTCAGGCAGAACCTCAAGAGCAGCAACGGCGCAACCCCCGTTGCGGATATTCCCGAACCTTCACCCGAGCCGGCCGCCAAGCCGCGGGCCAAGGCCGCCTCCCGCAAATCAGCGGGCAAAGCTAAGGCGGTTTCCAAAGCCAGGGCAAAGCCGGCCGCCAAAGCCCGGGCAAAATCCAGATCCAAGGCCACCGCGAAGGCCAGCCGGAAGATCGCGCCCAAATCCAAAGCGAAGTCCTGAACGAAACATAAGATCAGCCGAGGCCGAACATGGATGAATTGATAGAGTTCATCGCCCGCCACCTGGTTACCGACCGTCGCGCCGTCCGCGTGACGCGGCGCGATCGCGGCAGGGTCACGATTTACGAGCTCGAGGTAGACCAGCGCGACATGGGCCGGGTTATCGGCCGTCAGGGCCGCATGGCAACGGCGATTCGCACGGTTATGCGAGCGGCGCCTATTGCCCAGGGCAAGCGATGCCAGCTAGAGATCGTGGAGGCCGGCTGACCAACCCTCCTCCGCGATTCATCCCTGTCGCGGAAGTCGTCAGACCAGTCGGGGTAAAGGGAGAGGTAAAACTCAAACTTCTAACCGATCTTTGCGGCATCTTCGACCCCGCATCCGAGGTCTTTATCGGAAACGACCGCACGCCCGCCACGATCGAGCGGTTCGACCACACCGGCGGCGGGCGTCTCAAGCTCCAGGGGTTGGATTCGCGCGAGCGCGCCGAATCGCTGCGGGGCGAGACCATTTATTGTGAGGTCGAGCGGGCCGCCGAACTCTTGGACGGGCGTTATTTCCACTTCCAGATCATTGGCCTGGAAGTCGTCACGTTGGAAAATGAAATCCTCGGCGAAGTGGTCGAGATCGTAGAGACCGGCGCGAACGACGTTTACGTGGTCCGCCGCCAGTCAAGCGAAATCCTGCTGCCGGCGACCAGAGAGATAATCCTCGACATCGACCTGGAGAGGAATGCGATGACCGTAAACCTGATCCCCGGCCTGCGCGGAGATCCCTAAATGCCTGCCAGCGTCCGATTCGATATTTTGACGCTCTTTCCCGAAATGCTCGTTGGGCCTCTGGAGCATGGGGTCCTGGGGCGGGCGCGACGCGCCGGCCTGATCGAGATTGAATCTCACAACCTCCGCGATTGGGCAACCGATCGACACAAAATCGTCGACGATTACGCGTTCGGCGGCGGCTCCGGAATGGTAATGAAACCCGAACCCATCGCGGCGGCCATCGAAGCGCTCCGCAACAAAAAAAGCTGGGTTGTGCTTCTGACTCCCCAGGGAAAGGTCCTCGATCATGCGACGGCTTTAGAGCTCTCCCGGAGGGCGCATCTCATACTCATTTGTGGACGTTACGAGGGCGTTGACGAGCGGGTGCGGGTTCAACTCGTCGATCAACAGATATCGATCGGAGACTACGTGCTTACGGGCGGCGAGCTGCCAGCGCTGGTTCTGACCGAAACCGTCGCAAGGCTGGCGCGGGGAGTCGTTGGCAACAAGGCGTCGACCCGCGACGAGTCGCATTCGGATGGGCTTCTGGAGCACCCGCATTTCACCAGACCCAGGGAGTTTCGAGGCGGCACGGTTCCAGACGTGCTTCTCTCGGGCGATCACGGGGCGATACGTGGCTGGCGTCACCAGGAGTCGCTGCGGCGCACGCTTCTCGTCCGCCCCGATCTTCTGAGACGACGTGGACTCGAGCCGGACGAGTCCGAATGGCTTTGGAAACAGGAACCGGCGGCGATGTCCGATCTCAACCGCGCTCCGCAGTCCATCGAATCAGCCCCCCCACTTGAAAAGAAGCCTGAAAGCTAGCAAAATCAAAGCTAGATTGCTAGGAATTCCCAGAGGCGGTTGAGATTGCGTAACCGCGATTCGAAACGGCCGTTTTGAGAAACACGAGTTTGACACGCTAGCGAGCGCCGGGCGCTTGAAGGGTATGGGCAATGGCAGGTAAGGCAGTACTGTTCGGTCAGGAAGCCCGCGAGGCTTTGAAGGCGGGAGTCGACGAGGTCGGCAACGCCGTTCGCGTGACCATGGGCCCGCGGGGTCGCAACGTTGTCCTCGAACGGAAATACGGCAAACCCATAATCACCAACGACGGCGTCACCGTTGCATCGGACGTGGAGGATTTGGAGGACCCGTTCGTAAACACCGGCGCCAGACTTGCCTACGAAGCCGCCAGCAAAACCAACGGCGTGGCCGGAGACGGCACGTCCACCGCGGCGATACTCTGCCAGGCGATGTACGCCCACGGACTCAGGGTCACGACCGCCGGCTACAACGCAATGATCCTGCGCCGCGGCCTTCAGTTGGCCGCCAAAGCCGTCAGCGAGTTTCTGGAACAGTCGGCGGTTGAAGTGTCCGGACGCGAGCAGCTCGAATGGGTCGGCGCGATTTCAGCCGCCGACCCGGAAATCGGCCGCCTGGTCGCCGATCTTTTCGACAAGCTCGGTAAGGACGCGGGCGTAAATGTCGAGGACGGACAGACCTCCGAGACCAAAGTCGACTATATGGACGGAATTACGTTCGACCGTGGTCTTATTTCTCCGTATTTCGCGGGCGGCGAAGGTCAGGGTCAAGCCAGCGTCAACAAGCCTTACATACTCCTCACCGATCAAAAACTCACCGCCGCGAGCGACGTTGTGCCGGTGATGGAGAAGTTTTTGAAAGCCGGCAACAAAGACCTGATCATCATCGCCGAAGACATCGAAGGCGAGGCGCTGGGAACGCTAGTCCTCAACCGCCTTCGCGGAGTGATAAACGTCGTAGGCGTCAAGGCTCCGGCGTTCGGCGATAGAAGGCGATGGATGCTCGAGGACTACGCAATCTTTACCGGCGGCCAGCTTATCGCCAAAGAGATGGGACTGGGTTGGGACAAGGTTGGGCCGGAGCATCTGGGGCGCGCGGACACCGTTACCGTAACCAAAGACGAAACCATGATCATCGCGGGCCATGGGGACCCAGACCTGGTCAAGCGCCGGATCGAGGCCATCTGGGACTCTCACAAGAAAGCCAAGAACGACTACGACCGCGAAAAACTCTCCGAACGCGCCAACCATCTAAGCGGGACCGTGGCCGTGCTAAACGTCAGCGCGCCCACCGAAATCGAGCAGCGTGAGAAAAAGCACCGGGTCGAAGACGCCGTGTCTGCCACCCGCGCCGCCCTGGAGGAGGGAGTCGTCACCGGCGGAGGGGTCTCGCTCGTGCGCGCCGAGCGGAGCATCGACGCGCTCGACCTGAACGAGACGGAGCAGATCGGCGCCAACGTTGTCCGGCAGGCGCTCGCGCAACCTCTAATGCAGATAGCCGAAAACGCCGGTTTCGAGGGCGACGTAGTCGCGGAGCGAGTCCGCGAGATGGAGGGGAGCGGCGGATTTAACGCGGATTCAGGCGAATACGAGGATCTGTTCGCGGCGGGCATCGTCGATCCTGTCAAGGTGACGCGGGCGGCGGTAACGAACGCGGTGAGCGCCGCGATAAATCTGCTAACCACGGAGACGACGATCGTCGACGCTCCGGAAGAAACCGACGGAAAAACCTAGAAACCGCGCAGGCTTGTGACGTAATTCGAGCCTGTGGAAGCCTTTGAGCTTCCGGGCGACTCAGCCGCTGGCGTCGCTAGTAGACAGTCTCCGCTCGAGACCAGTTGACCGGGATCGACGGAGCGTTGACCATCGCGTTCTCTTCGTCGTAGGGCTCGATGTCGGTATCGTCGTAAATGCCTTTGATGCTGTTTTGCTTAAGCAGCTTGGCATCGACCATATCGTCCCAAAACGACTCAAGCGCCTTGTAGCGCAGATACCATTCGAGCGGTTTCTGGAATTGACTGGACTGGTCGGCGAAGTAGACGACAACCTCCCGAACGCTAATCTCATCGACCGTCAATGTTCGCCGCGGGAGCGAGTTGCAAAAATGCTCGATCCAGTTGAGGCGGCAGCTAATCTCCCTTTTCGGCAGCTCACATTCTGACGACAGGTACGATTTGTACCATTCCAAGGCCCTACATACGTCGAACGAATCTACCGACATGGTCGCCTCCCTTACCGTCGTTAGTTCGGAAACTGAATCAGCTTGTTGCTAGTCGTCGTATAACTTTGTAACCAAAAGACAGCAAAACCCACCCTTGTGGCAGGATGGGCTGATAACGAAAGTGCGTGCTTCAGCAACGCGATGCGAGGTCCTTTCGACAGCGGAAGAGCCGACACGTTTACGTCGCCGACCGGGAGATACAGAAACTAGTGGAAGTGTATGTTTAGCCTCGCAATGTGTCAATCAATCGTACTGGCTAAATACACGCGAAAATGTGCTAGTTCGATGTGCACCAGGATGTACTGGACCGACAAATACGAGAATGTACCGGATCAATACGTATGAGACGGCGACGCCCCTCGCGGCCCGTATACGCCTCAAGGCCGTCGGCGCCGACGGCAAACGGGCGGTGTCTCCCATGCGCCTGAACTCATCCACCAACACCCTTCGCCTAAAGCATCGGGCGGCGCCTGAAATCATGCGCCGGAGTGTGCCGTCGTGAAGCAGGCCGTCGACTACACGGGACAGAGCGTGCTGGTGATGGGGCTCGGCCTGCATGGCGGCGGAGTGGGCATCGCCCGTTTTCTCGCTTCCCGCGGCGCTTCCGTCACCGTCACCGATCTGAGATCGGAACAAGATCTCCGCCCTAGCGTAAACGCGCTGGCGGAACTGCCCATACGATTTGTGCTGGGTGAGCATCGGGAATCCGACTTCCAGCGGGTCGACATGATAGTGAGAAACCCCGCGGTGCCCCTGAACTCGCCCTACCTGGCGACTGCCCGAAGATCGGGCGTGCCGATTGAAATGGAAATGGGTCTGTTCTTTTCCGAATGGCCGCCCGCGCAGACTATTGGAGTCACGGGTACGCGAGGCAAGACCACCACCGCGACGTTCATACATCACCTCTTGCAAGCTCACGGAGCCGACGCGGTCCTCGCGGGAAACATGCGCGTATCGGCTGTCGGAATGCTCGACGACCTCAAAGACGATCAGACCGTGGTCCTGGAGCTATCGAGCTGGCAACTCGAGGGTCTCGACAAACACCGTGTTTCACCGGCGGTGGCCGTGGTGACGAACGTCCTGCCCGATCACCTCGATCGATACGAAGACATGACGGCCTATGCCGCAGCCAAGAAGATAATCGTTCGATATCAAAAAGGCTCGGATCTGGCGGTCCTCAACCGCGAAAACGTCTACAGCAGGTCGTTCGCCGCCGCCACGCCCGCCGAGGTGTTGTGGTTTTCGCACGACGACGAGATACCGGGCTGGGAGCAGGCGCGGATATCGGGCGATCACAATCGAGCCAACCTCGCCGCGGGAGTCCTAGCCGCGTCGAGATTCGACATTCCGCAAAGCACGCTGGAGCACGCAATCGCCACGTTTCCCGGAGTCCCGTATAGGCAGGAGCTTGTCACCGTAGTCGAAGGAGTCGACTACGTAAACGACTCCACCGCCACTACGCCGGACGCAACTCTCGCCGCGCTGTCTACCCTGAGCGGTCGGATAATTCTGATCGCCGGAGGTTCGGACAAGGGACTGAGCTTTCTGGCGCTGGCAACCCGGATCGGAAGTCTGGGAGAGCGCATCGGCCGCGTAATTCTGCTGACCGGAGCCGGGACCGAGGCCCTGGAACCGCTACTGCCCCCACACGTTTGCAGCCATGCCGAGGACATGGAAGATGCCGTGCGGCAGGCCACCGAAATTGCGCGGTCCGGCGATACCGTGCTGCTCTCGCCTGCGTGTGCGTCGTTCGGGCAATTCGCCAATGAATTCGATAGAGGCGACAGGTTCAATCAAGCGGTCGAGCGGCTCAAAGACTGAATGAGCGGGGACGGTCAGGCTATCCGGTCGCTCGCCTGATGGCTCGCGGCGGTTGCGTGAGGGCATCTTGACCGTTCTTTTGATCTCGGACGTTCACGCCAATTTGCAGGCGCTCGAAGCCGTGCTCGACGCCGAGCCGCGCGTGGATGCTATCTGGTGCCTCGGCGACCTGGTCGATTACGGCCCAAGTCCAAACGAGTGCATAGAGGCGCTTCGCTTACGAAACGTCCTGTGTATTGCCGGAAACCACGACCGGGCGGCGACCGGCGATTTCGACATCTCATTGTTCAACCGCGACGCGCGGGCCGCCTGCCGGTGGACTCAGAAAGCGCTGACCGACAGCTCCAGGGAGTTCCTGCAATTGCTGCGGCCGTTCCATTTTGTGGACGGCATCCGGCTTGTGCACGGCAGCCCTCGCGACCCCATATTCGAATACATATTCAATCTTTCCGTCGCTATCCCGAACTTCGATCGCTTCGACGCAGGCATGTGTTTGGTGGGGCACACTCACGTGCCTCTGATATTCACGCACCGGGACGTTCCGGGCGGTCCTCCCGAATACGACACGGTGATTCCGGAGCCGGGAAAGCCCGTCGCGCTCAAGGGACTCAAATCGATAGTAAATCCCGGCGGCGTGGGGCAGCCGCGCGACGGCGACCCCAGGGCCGCGTACATGCTCCTCGATCCGGAAAACCTCACTGTAACCCTCAAACGGCAAAGCTACGACATCGCCGAAACGCAGGAGCTAATGCTACGGGCGCGGCTGCCGGACCGTCTTGTGGAACGCCTTGCGTATGGCTGGTAGGAAGCGTTATTGCCCCTACTGGCCGCGTCTGATATAGAATTGACCCGGATGATTTCTTGTAATTTCTACAAAATGTCGTGCGGGTCATAAGCGGCCCCGGCATTTACTTAACGGGCAGCGCCAGGACTCGGCCTGGCGCTTTTTCGTTCTAACCCAGGATAGGAGAGCCGACTTGCAGTCCAGCCTCATCGGAAAGATCGACAAGGCCAACCGATATGCCCGCGAACCCGAGCGCGTCAGTTTCAGCAATTTCGAAGCGACCTTCGCGGGCGGAAACGGCGACTATACGGTGAGCTATTCCGATGGCCAGTGGGACTGCACCTGCAACTTCTTCAGCACGTGGCGCGTTTGTTGCCACAGCATGGCGATGGAAAAGCTGCTGGATAACATGGTGACGATTCAGTCCACCGAAGTTCTCCACGCCAGAACTGCCGCCGACGGCTAGATTCCGCAAACCCGCCCGCGATCTTTACGGCTCCGTTCGCAAGCTGCTCGCCGCGGCTGGATGGACCCTCCAAGTAACGAAAAGCCCTCGGCGTAAGAAAACGGTCTCGGCCAGGCTCGACGGCTCGCGGCTGCGCATCAGGCTTCCCGCGAAAATATCGCCCAACGAAGAAGCCCGGATCGTTCGTGACGTGTGCGAGCGGATGGCCCGGACCAACCGAATCGACCACGCCGAATCGGACCGGCTGCTTCTCGATAGAGCGAGACGTCTGGATGCTGAATATCTTTCGGGAAAGGCAAGGCCCGCCGATGCCCGATTCTCGGCAAAGCTCACCTCGTCCTTTGGCAACGCAAATCTCCGCACGAAGGTCGTCCAGGTCGCCGCCCGGCTGCGCCCGGCTCCCCAGTGGGTCATCGACTATCTCTTGCTTCACGAGATGGCCCATCTGATCGTGCCCGGTCATTCCGCCGAATTCTGGAGGCTCGTTGACCGCTACCAGTATGCTGAGCGAGCCAAGGGTTATCTAATTTGTATGTCCCAACTCGAAGACTGATGTCGCAAATGGTCAAGAAGCAAAAGCTGTCAGGACCGGGCCGGAGCAACGGCGCCGGGCGCAACCTCGCCGTCAACCGCCGCGCGACATACGACTACGAAATCGTCGACCGGCTGGAAGCTGGACTCGTACTCACCGGCACCGAGATCAAGTCGATACGCGCTGGAGCGATCAGCTTACGCGAAGGCTACGTTCAAGTCTGGAGGGGCGAGGCGTACCTTCACGGAGTCCATGTTGGCCGCTACAAGCCTGCCGCCGAAAACAACCACGATCCGTTGCGGCCGCGCAAACTCCTCCTGCACGCCGGAGAGATAACCAGACTCGAACAAACCCTGAACGCTCGCCGCTATACGGCGATACCGCTGCGGATGTATCTGGCAAATGGCCGGGCAAAGCTGGAAATCGGCATCGGACGCGGCCTGAAGCGGTATGACAAGCGGGAGCGTCAGGCGGAACGCGACGCCCAACGCCAAATTGAGCGCCAGCTAGGTCGCATCCGAAAAGCCTGATCCCTTCCGCCTCCCGTCATTTCCGCTAAGCATGTCCCCGCGCAAGCGGGGACCGGGAATCCACGAAAGCCTGCGCTATGTCCCGCCGCCGGTCGCTACCGGGGCTTCGCTGCGTATTCGCCACTCTCTGGTGAGAGTTTGGGAATAGTGCATGCGCGCGTACGAGCCGTCCAGCGCGAGGAGCTGGTCGTGAGTTCCGATCTCGTCGATCCGGCCCTCACGCAGGAAGATTATTCTGTCCGCGTTGCGGATGGTCGACAGCCGGTGGGCTATCACCAGCGTCGTACGCCGTTCGGCCAACCGGCTGAGCGCCTGCTGGATCTCGAATTCGGACTCCACGTCCACCGAAGACGTGGCCTCGTCGAGCACCAGCACAGGAGCATCCTTGAGCAGCGCTCTGGCGATGGAAAGCCGCTGCTTCTCGCCGCCGCTGAGCCGGATTCCGCGTTCTCCGATAACCGTGTCGTAGCCGTTGGGAGTCGCCACGATGAAGTCGTGCGCGTTAGCGGCGGTTGCAGCGGCGGCAAGTTCCTCGTCGGTGGCTTGGGGCCGCCCGATGAGCAGATTCTTGCGAATGGTGTCGTTAAACAGAAATACGTCCTGCATCACCATGGCGATTCCCGATCTCAGGAACTTCAGCGGCAGATCGCGGACATCGATCCCGCCTACCAAAACCTGGCCTTCGTCGGGATCGTAAAAGCGCGGGATCATGTTTACGGTGGTGGTCTTGCCGCTGCCAGTCGGCCCCACGAGCGCCACGACCTCGCCTTCCTCCACTCTAAAGCTAAGGTTTCGCAGCACGGCGTGATCGTCCTTGTACGCGAAGCCGACGTTCTCGAATTCGATGTCCCAGCCGGGATTTCCGGGCGCAGCGACTCCGGCTTTGTCGTGGATTTGAGGTTTCGTGTCCCAAGCTTCGAACACCCGGTCGGAGCTGGCAAGGGCGGTCTGCAATTGCTCGTTGGCGCGGGCCAGATCGAGCACCGGTTTGTAGATCAAAGCTAGATAAAAGATGAACAGGAACAGATCGGCGGCTGACAATTCCCCGGCCATCGCGGCGCGCCCGCCGAACCAGAGCAAAAGAATCATGCCCAGTCCGGAAACGAACTCAACCGCTGAGTTTGGAATAGTGGTGAACTTGTTGGCGCGCACGATGTCCTTGTGGAAGTCGTAACTAGCGTCCCTGAGTTCGTCGGTCCGTTCGCTTTCGCGGGTGAACGATCTAATCACGCTCATTCCCTGAAGGTTTTCCTGATACGTGGAGGTCACCTTGCCAAGCTTGTCTCGCGTGCCCCGCCACATCACGCGCAACTGGGGGCTCAGCCAGACGGTTATCCATATCAGCGCCGGAACCGGAACAAAGACGAGGAGCGCGAGCTTCCAGTTGATAACGAAGAGCACGATTGTCATTCCCAGCGGAATCGTGATGCTGAGCACGATCATCTGAACGGCGTGGGCGATGAAGCTCTCCAACGCCTGCATGTCGCTGACGCCTTTCGAAATCATCTCGCCGGTCTTTTGCTGGGAGAAGTAGTGAGCCGATAGCCTCTGCAGGCGCGTGTAGAGGCCAATCGTCATCCGATGCAAGGCCCCATAGGCGGCTACGTGAGCCCAATAGCGGTCGACGTAGTTGAAAACGCCGCGAAGGATGTACATCCCCGTCATCGCGGCGACGACGATGGCCAGCCCGGTGGCCGTACCTTCGCCTTCGGTTACCCACACGATTATCTGGCGTATGAAAATCGGAGGGATGACATTCATCGCCGTATAGGCGAGCGCGGCCAGCACGGACACGACGAACATCAGCCGATAGCCGCTCATCACGGCCCAGACTCTTTGGGCAAAAATCAGCATATAAGTGGGTTCCCGTTCTACGTTTACGCGCGCCCCGGCACAGGGAGCTATTTTAGGGTGACGCGCCTGTTAATTACGAGACGGTCAAGCGGCGTACGTCCGCAAAAGGATATGTACTATTGACGAGTGTGCCGAATACTCGTCAATCAAACTGTTTAATCGCCGCCCGGATTCCGACTAGACCGGGAGGAACATGAGGCCCTCGACTTCGATGTCAGACACTTTGGAAGCTCAATTCATTTTCTTTGACGCGTTCGGAACGCTCTTTGGTTTCGGCGGCGAGGCGGATCCGCCGCGGGATTTCAGGCGGCTGCTCGCGTCGAACGGCGTTGACGTACCGATTGAAACGGCCCGGACGGCGATAGCCAAAGAGATGGAGTACTTCCGGGGGCATCAGCGCAACGTACGGACTCGCGGCGAGCTGGAACAGCTCCGGCTGGACTGCGGTCTGCTGACCATCGATGCGCTTGGCGGGCCCGAAGTCTGCCCCATCCCGGCCGAGCGAGTGGCGCAAATACTGGTCGATACTTTTCCAAACGTGGCGTTCCCGGAAGTGACGCCGGCTGTCCGGCTGGCGCGCGGCACTGGGGCGGGAGTGGGCGTGCTGAGCAACTTCAGCTACCTGCTGCCGCTCATTCTCGAAGACCTTGGGCTTCTCGGACTGTTCGACGTCGTCGTGTTTTCGGCGGAGGTGGGCGTCGAGAAGCCCGATCCCGCGATTTTTCTTGAAGCGCTTAGGGTTGCTGGCGTTGAGCCTCGAAATGCGGCGCTCATAGGCGACACCTACGACGAAGACGTGCTCGGGGCACGCTCGGCGAACATGAAGGTCGTTCTGCTCGATCGTTCGGGCCGAAATCACCACGATGACGTTCCGGTCGCGCGCGATTTGATCGAGGCGGTGAAGCTGCTGGTCGGCTCTCGGAGGAGCGCGTCCTAGTCGGCCTTCCGCATAAGGCCGGCCATCTCCAGTCCGGCCTGGCCGGCCATGTAGCCGCGATTGGAGTTGTCAGGTCGGGTTCGGACCGAGGCTTGCTCTTTGTCGTCAACGGTCAAGACGCCGAATATGGCGGGAACGCCGGTCCGCAATCCAGCTTCCATGATGCCTCGCGACGCCTCGCCGGCGACGTAATCGAAATGCGGAGTATCGCTTCGCAGCACCACGCCGAGGCAGATAACGGCGTCGTAGCGCGCGCTTTCGGCCCGCCGCATTGCGACCAGCGGAATTTCAAATGCGCCGGGAACCCAGACGACATCGGTGTTCTTGCCGTCAACGCCGGCGTCATCGAGCGCGCGCAGCGCGCCTTCCAGCAGCAGAGACGTGAATTCCTCGTTAGTGCGGGCGACGACGACAGCGAAGCGCCCCCCGCCGTCCGCGGCCGCTCCCTCTGAAATTCGCGGCGTCCGCGGAGTCCCGCGCCGTTCAGCCAAGATCGTGGCCGAATTTGGCGACCTTGGTCGCGAGGTAGCGTTCGTTGTGCAGACCAGGCTCGATTATCAGCGGAACGCGTTCGACGATCTCGAGCCCGTAGCCTGATATCTCGGCTCGCTTCCGCGGATTGTTGGTGAGGAGCCGCATCTTCGACAATCCGAGCTCGGTGAGGATCTGAGCGCCGATGCCGTAGTCGCGCTGGTCCGGCTGAAAGCCCAGATGAATGTTGGCCTCGACAGTGTCCATTCCTTCGTCCTGCAATGCGTATGCGCGGAGCTTGTTCGCGAGACCGATCCCGCGGCCTTCCTGGCGCATATAGAGAATCACCCCTCGCTTCTCCTCGGCTACGCGGCGGAGAGCGGCGTCGAGCTGCGGTCCGCAGTCGCATCGGCGGGACCCGAAAACGTCGCCGGTCACGCATTCGTCGTGCACGCGCACGAGCGGCGGCGGGTTTCCCGACACGTCTCCCATAACCAGCGCCACGTGGTCGTCGTTGGTGGTCCGGTCATGGAAGGCGACGGCCCGAAACTCCCCGAATCGGGTTGGAAGACGCGAAGTCGCCACCCCGAAGATAAGCTTTTCCTTTTGACGGCGATAGGCGATCAGCTGCGCAAGCCTGATCATCGCCAGGTCCTCGCGTTCCGCCATGCCGCGGAGGTCCTCGATGGTCGCGTCGTGACCGCCTTCGTCCACGAGGTGGGTCAAGACCGCCACGGGCGGCAGTCCGGCGAGCCGCGCCAGATCGACTCCGGCTTCGGTATGACCGGCCCGTCGCAGCACGCCGCCTTCGCGCGCCTCGAGGGGCTGCACCGATCCGGGCGAAACGAAATTCCCGGCTCCCAGCCGCTCATCCGCGAGAGCGCGTATGGTCGCGGCCATGCCGCTCGACGAGTCAAGCGGGACGCCCGCCTGCCTAGTGTTCACCGTAGACGCCCAATAGGGGCCGGGGTTCGATGGGTCCTTCGCCTCGCGCGGGATCAGCGGGATTCCCAGGTCGGTCAGGCGCTGATGGTGAACGCTCACGTAGATCGTCCCGTCACCCAGATTGCGCAGGCGGTCGAGCGCCTGTCCCGTCATAAGGCTGCCGGGCGCGATAACGTCGGCCTCCAGGCTGCGCCCTTCGGCGACTACGATCACCGGCTCGCTTTCGCCGAAGCGACGGATCGCTTCTTCGACGTCCGTATACACGTCCGGGTGATTCTCAGGCCCGGATTTCAGGTTTTCTTCCATCGGCCGTCAGTTTTTCCACGTATTTGGCCACGATATCGACTTCCACGTTTGCCTTGTAACCGGGCTCTTTGGCCCCCATGACCACGTTGGCGATTGTATGAGGAATTAGCGCCACGCCAAATTGCGCGCCATCGCACCAGGCGATCGTAAGGCTCGCGCCGTCGAGAGCCACGTAGGCCTTTTCGACCAGAAATCGGGCGATGGCGGGTTCGACCTCGAACCCGTACATTCGCGATTCACCGTCGGCCTCGATCGAGGTGACTTCGGCCAGACCGTCGACGTGCCCCTGGACTATATGACCGCCGAATCGCGATCCCACGGACATCGGCCTTTCAAGGTTTACGCCGTCGCCGACTTGCAGTTCGCGAAAATTGCTTCGCCGAAGCGTTTCGGGGACCGCCTCGAACGTGAAATCAGAGTCGCCAACCTCCACGGCCGTTATGCAGACTCCGTTCACGGCGATGCTGGTCCCCACGCCCGAGCCGCCTAGCGCCTTCTTGCAGGCTACCGTAAAGCGGGCAAGCTCGGGGTGAACGTCGGCTCGTTCGATGCGGCCGATTTCCTCGATTATCCCTGTGAACATCTCGCGCCGCGCCGGTGGGCTAGCCCGCGCCGGGGCCGTAGATGCGAAATACGGCGGAGATATGAGAGTCGGCTCCCGATTGAGAGATGTCGAGGCGCTGGAACTTTCCCGCGTCCGCGAGGCTCGCCAGTCCCTGGCCCGCCACCGGGCCGGGCGCCGCCGCCCCGCCGAGAACCGTGGGCGCCACGAAGGCTTCGACCCGGTCCACCAGCTCACTATCGAAGAACGAACCGAGCACCGTTCCGCCTCCCTCCACGAGCAGGTTCAGGATTCCACGTCTTCCAAGCTCGTCGAGCAAGTCTGACAGAGAAATCCCCTTTGAACAGGAAAGAGTCAGCACCTCCGCGCCAGCTTGCCTGAGACACTCGACCCTATCAGCCGGCGCCCGTTCGGACACGACGATTAGCGTTTTGCCGGGCGTCGAACGCGCGAGCATTTTGGCGTTTGCGGGCGTTCGGGCCGAGTTGTCGAGAACTACCCGCAGCGGTTGGAATTCGGCTCCAACAGAAGCGAGCCGGCAGGTCAGCAGCGGATCGTCCGCCAATACCGTCCCGACGCCTACCAGGATGGCGTCGGTCTCCTTGCGCATCGTGTGCACCGCGTTCCGTGATTGCTCGCCGGAGATATACCTCGAGTCGCCCGATCTGGTGGCAATCTTTCCATCCAGCGACATGGCCCACTTTGCCGTGACGTAAGGGCGGCGGGTCTCGACCCACTTGAAGAAGCCCTGGTAAATCGGAGCCGCCTCGGCGGCCGACATTCCGACTTGAGCGTCGATACCGGCCCGGGCCAGCTCGCCGAAGCCGTCGCCGGATTCCGGATTCGGGTCCCCGACCGCGGCGAATACACGGGAAACTCCGGCGTCGATGATCATCCTGGAGCAGGGCGGAGTGTTTCCATAGTGCGTGCATGGTTCGAGCGTGACGAAAAGATCGCACCCGCCAGCGTCGCCGCCCGCCATCTCGATAGCCGCCCGTTCGGCGTGGCGTCCCGAGCCTGGTTCGGTGCCGGCGGCGGCCACAATGCGGTTTCCCTTGACGAGCACCGCGCCGACGGCTGGTCTGGGGCTTACCGAACCGAGTCTCGCGCGCGCAAGCTCCACGGCGCGAGCCATGAACCGGTCGGGTACCTGCCGCCCGCGGCCTGAGCTTGCCCCGGAGATGCGATCTTGCATACTCGATCCGAATATATGGCCGGTGGTGGGCGGCGTCAACGAAGCCACATCATCCAGAGCCGCCCTCTCCACCTGTGATGAATGACGTTGGTGAGAGAATACTTTGAGGGCGGTCTGGTATGTTCGCCGTTCCCGACATGGCAGGGTGGTCGTTTGAGAGTCCTTGGACTGACAGGCAACATCGCTTCAGGAAAATCGGCCATCGCGGAGATCCTGGCTGGTTTCGGCGCCAGGGTCATAGACGCGGACCGGCTGGTGCACGGACTATATCGAGCCGGCATGCCGACGTTTCAGGCCATAGTAGACCGGTTCGGCGCAAAGGTCGCAGGGCGCGGAGAAATCGACCGCGCCGCCCTCGGCAACGTGGTGTTCGGCGACGCTCGCGCCATGGCCGGCCTCGAGGCCATCGTTCATCCGGCCGTCGCGACGGAGATTCGAAAACTGCTCGAACGACCGAGCAGTGCTCCGGCAACGGCAATCGAAGCGATAAAGCTCGTGGAAAGCGAAACGGTCACCCTCGTCGACGAGCTATGGATAGTAACGGCATCCCGGGACGTGCGTTTGAGAAGGCTTGCGGATTTTCGAGGTCTCGAATCCGGCGAGGCGGCAAAGCGCGCGGACTCTCAGTCGCCCACCGAGGCGAAGACTCGGTTGTTCAAGAAGCGGCGGCCGGGAGCGCCGGTCGTGCTGATAGATAACGACGGCGATCTCGACCGGACTCGCAATGCGGTGCTTGGCGCCTGGCGAGCGTTTATCGAACCGGGCGTCTGCTAGCCGCGAGACAGCAAGCCGGCGGCCAGGCTGACTGCCCTGGCGTCGTGTCCGATGATGAGTACGACCGAGCCGGCCAAACGATGGGCGCGGGCGGTGCGGTCGGCCCCGGACCATACCGCGGTTGTTTCGTCCGCTTGGGAAGATCCCGAACCAAGGCCGCCACCGACAAGAAAATCGACCAGCGCCGTCCAGAATTCGTCCAGGTCGGCGCCGGTGTCCCAGCGGAACTTCATCGTCATAAGGCCCTCGCCGCTCTCGTCGCGGTACAGGGCGTAGGCGTCCCCGCCCCATCCCTCCGCCGCCAGGCGGGCGGTTGGCGCGTCGATGCCGTGCTCGAGCAGTACACCGATGAAGAACTCGCCGGTGACGTTTCGGCGCACCTCCTTCCATGTCTCCGGAAGGGTAGCCGTCACGTCTGGCAGATCGACTTCGAGCGGCTTTTGATTTTCTTGATACTTCTCGGGATGTATGACTTGCTCAGTGGAAAGTGGCAGGCGAGCGTAGGCGTCGTCGACGGCGCTCCAGCCGCCGGGCAGCAGCGACACAACGTAGTCCGAGCCTGCCTGGTAGGGAAACAGCAAAAGCTGCCGCAGCGCGCGCGGCGCGGAAAGGAAGGCGTCGCCGGGCGAGTCCCCGGTCGAAGCTAACGCGTCCATCTCCTCTCTTGAAAGCGACGCGATGGCGTATTGGGCTCCCGCGATCGAGGCATCGCCTTCTACCAGGCCCCGGAACGCAAGCAGCGCGTCATGATTCTGCTCGCCTATAGATTCTTCGATTGCGTCCAGATCGAACGCTTGGTCCTGGAGGGCGTGGACGTACTCATGCGCCAGCGTCCAGATAACGAGCGGAACGGGCGTACTGTCGTCTCCGATGGCGAACATCTCTTCGGATTCCGAGTCGTAGAACCCGATGATCTGCTCCGTGAGCAGGTTTTTTTGCAGCGCTACTATGTCCTGCCCGGGACGCAGAATGCCGAGCAGCTCCCACTCCAACTGGTCAAGCTCGGCCTCCTCGGCCGGATACTCTTCGGCGAACTCCGATTCCAGCTTCTCCTCAAGCATCTCGCGCGTCAGCAGGGACGCCGGAACGTCCCACTGCCGCAAGCCGCGCAGTTCGGCGACCGCCGGACCGATGGTCTCCAGCAGCGCCGCGAGGTTGGCCGCGGGTGTCGGTGTGGCTGCGCGTGTGTGCGTGGCCGGGGGTGTCTGGGTGGCCGCCGGTGTTTGCGTAGCCGGGCCTTGCTCTTTGGCCACAGGCTCATTGTCGTTCGGCGCCGAGCAGGCCCACATAATCGATACGACTGCAAGCGCCAGTGCGAGGACGACAAGCCTCTTTGACGGTGGGAATCGAAATACGCGGATTTCCCTAAAAAAGCCGCAGATCACCGGTCGCTGTGTTCGGCCCGCGCCGCTATCGGGGATGGACGTGATTCGAGCTCCAGATCGTTGAGCCATTTCCGGGTCTTGCTCGGTGAAGTCAACCGCACGAAGTCGATATGGGAGTTTTCGGGGCTTGCGACGGCCCTGGCGTACCGTCTTCTTCTTCGCCAGTAGCTAGTTGTGAGCCACACGAAAAGAGAGTCTTTTGAAGCAAATGCATTGCCCCACCTTTCGGTATTGCCTGTGCCCGCCCATAGCTCCTCTTTGGATATCACGCGGCGGAGCGTTCTCCGGAAGAGCTGCCATAGGACCGTTCGGAACGGGTAGTCCATCCACAGGACCGTATCGACGCGCTCCCAGATGATGGACTGCACCCTGCTGTAGTTGCCGTCGATCACCCAACGGTCGCCCCGCACGGCGTCTTCCACGCGAGCGCGGAGCACGTCGTCGGGCGACTGCGTCCAGTTAGGCCCCCAAAACAGGGCGTCCATTTCCACGAACGGGACTCCGAGGATGCCCGCGAGACGCTTGCCGGTGGACGTCTTGCCGGAGCCCTGAGCGCCGACGACGTTGATGCGATTTCCAAGCTTCAATGTATCTTCGATGCCATTAGCGAGTCGATCTGCTACTTTCCGGCAAAGTTGCACGGCGAGACGCCGGGATTAATAAATGAGTGGGGTCTACGATGATACGACGGAAGCGCAACCGGGCAGCGCGGGCCGGCGAGGACAGGCCGCCCGCGTCGTGGGGAGTGCTGGATTCAGCGACGGGGAGAGGCGGGGGATTTCGATGCGGGTGACGACCCGGGACGTCCGGGCGAAAAAGAAGTCGGGTGACAAGCTGGTTATGGTCACTGCGTACGACGCTCCGACCGGGCGAATTGTGGACGAAGCCGGGGTTGACATGATTCTCGTGGGCGATAGCGTGGGCACCAACGTCCTCGGACTCGACTCCGAGACCCGCGTAACGCTCGACGACGTGATTCACCACGCGCGGGCCGTCGCGCGGTCGGCCCGCAACGCGCTGCTTGTCGGCGATCTGCCTTTCATGACCTTCCGCGTATCCACCGAGCAGGCGCTGGCCGCGTCGGCGCGAATGGTCCAGGAAGGGCGTGTGCAGGCCGTCAAACTCGAGGGCGGGACGGAGGTCGCCGGGCGAGTCGAGGCTATAACCACTGCCGGGATTCCGGTGATGGGGCACGTCGGACTGACCCCGCAGTCGGTAAACGAGCTCGGCGGATACCGGGCGCAGGGCAGGGACTCAAAGGGAGCGAGGGCCGTAGTGGACGGGGCGCTGGCTCTGGAAAGCGCCGGGGCGTTCGCGATAGTGCTGGAATCCATACCGCATCGACTGGCAGGCTGGATCACAGAGCGGATAGGCGTGCCGACTATCGGCATCGGGGCCGGACCCTACTGCGACGGGCAGGTCCAGGTTATCCACGACATAGCGGGCTGGAATCCGGACTTTCTGCCCAAGCACGCCAAGCGATTCGGCAACGTGGCCGAGGAATTTCGGAAGGCCGTCGCGGGCTACGTCGATGAGGTGCGCGGAGGGTCGTTTCCCACCGAGCGGCATAGCTTCCGCATTCCGGGTTCCGTGATCGAAGAGTTGCCGGAGTAGCCCGCGTGGGCACTCATTGATCGAGGAAGTCAATATCCGTTAGACTGCCGACGGATTATAGGGAGAGGAGTCGGCATGTCCACATCAGTTTCGGAAGCGGGAATGCGATACCCCGCGGATATAGACGTCGAACTGCCCGAGCAAAGCTCGCGCCTGCTTGCGGTGCTAGCTCTCTTGGGCATCAAGCTGTTGCTTGGCATCCCGCATCTCATAGTGCTGGTCATCTATGGTGTGGTGGCGAGTATCGTTGCGTGGATAGCGCAGTGGGCCGTGCTGTTTACTGGAAAGTACCCGTCCGGTATGTTCGATTTCGTCCTGGGCTATCTAAGGTGGAGTTGGCGCTATAGCGTCTGGTACGCAGGGCTTGCCGACGGGTACCCGCCATTCTCGGGAGGAACCGACGACCAATATCCCGCGTCGGCGATCTGCGCGGCTCCCGAATCAAGCGGACGTTTCCTTGCGGTGCTCCGCATCCTGAGTATCACGCTCATCCTGGTGATACCACACATAATCGTCCTCGTCGTGCTGTCCTTTGTCGTCAATATCCTCGTATGGCTGGCGCAGTGGGGCATCCTGTTTACCGGACGCTTCCCGCAAGGCTTGGCGCCCCTGACAATTGGGACGAACCGCTGGGGCCACAGAGTCAACTGCTATTTGAACGGGCTCGTCGACGGCTACCCGCCCTTCCGACTGGATAGCTGATCGAACGCGACGGCGCGGTGGGTTAATGGCCCCCTCACCCTCTCCCTCAAAGGGGAGAGGGGACAGAGCCCTTCGGCGGACGGGAGTCAGGGGCGGTTTTGAACCCGTCCACGCTCTCTCCCTTCAAGGGTGAGGGCGATGTTTCCGCGCTTCCAAACTGACGCCGTTCCTATGCCGGTCTGTCAATAGATTACCCGCCGTCGACACGC
Source organism: Chloroflexota bacterium (assembly GCA_965218195.1). GTDB lineage: Bacteria > Chloroflexota > UBA11872 > UBA11872 > VXNJ01 > JAPOVO01. The sequence goes on along the minus strand of OZ244593.1, from coordinate 964,956 downwards.
GTGACGTCCGCTAGCCCAGCGTGAATCCGCCGTCGATAACCAGGGTCTGACCTGTGACGTTGTGGGCTTCGGCCAGGAAGACCGCCATGTGCGCCACGTCTTCCGGCGTCGAGGCTTTTCGGAGCGGCGCCTTCTCGACGTAAGCGTCGATGAACGCCTGTTTGCCATCGACCCAGCGGGTGAGTATCACGCCGGGCGCTATCGCGTTCACACGGACCTCCGGCGCGAACGCCCTCGCCAGCGACATCGTCATCGAGTTCAGCGCGGCCTTGGACGCGGCGTAGGCTATCGAGCTGCCCGAGCCCAACAGACCGGCTATCGACGAAACGTTGACTATGCAGCCGTCCGATGATTTGCGCAGGTGCGGCATCGCCGCCCTGGATGCGAAATACGCCCCCTTAACGTTGATCCGCAGTATGTCGTCCCACATGGACTCCGACAGCCCGTCCAGATCAGTATGCGGGACGAAATGAGTCATTCCGGCATTGTTGACGAGGATGTCGAGGCCCCCGAGCGCGTCCGCCGCGTGGGCGACCATTTCGACCACCTGGCCATCGTCGCCGACGTTGCACTGGAAGATTGTCGCCTCGACGCCCTTCGCCCTGATCTGCTCCAGCGTCGCTTCGGCCTCGTCCTTGGAGCGTGAGTAGTTGACGCATATCTTGACGCCTTCGGCGGCAAGCGCGAGCGCTATCGCGGCGCCGGCTCCGGTTGCCGATCCGGTGACGAGCGCCGCGCGCCCTTCGAGATTAGTCATCGAGCCTCCCCTGACGTTGACTCCCAAAACAGCCGACCGTTTGAGTTTTCAATTCTGAACGTTATCAGTTTGCGGGCGGCGGGACTTTCGGCTGCTAGCGGTCGGCGTTCGCTAAGGGTTTATTCGTCCAGCAGCGTGCGCCACTCGTTGAGGTGACGCTCCTCGTCGGCGAGGATCTCCTCGAGAAGCCGCCGCGTCGTGGGGTCCCCCATGCCGATCGTCTGGATGTGGCCGATATAGCGTTCGACCGCCTGTGTTTCGTGCTCGACGTTATCGCGCAGCATTTTCTCCAGATCGCCGCCCGACCTGATTTCTCCCACGCGGATGGTGGGCGTGCCGCCGAGCTCGTCGATTCGCTCGGCCAGTTCCTCGGCATGACGCATCTCGTCCATCGAGGCGGCGCGGAACCGGTCCCGCACCTCGGCCGATGCAAGCCCCTTGGCCGAAACGTGCTGCCACATGTACTGGATGATCGATCCAAGCTCGTCGGAGAGGTCCTCCTCGAGCATCGTCAAGACTTCTTCCCGTGTAGCCACGTTTCTCTCCCTTCCCGGCTGGAACAGCGTCGATATGGCGTCCGGCGACTTGCGCCCAAGTTCACGATAGGCGACGCCCGCGGATTAAGACAATGCTAAAAGCGTTGGTTAGCGGGCGCTAATATCTGCGTTTAGACGGGGCTTACGGTTTGGATTCTGGGTTTGGCGATAATGACGAAAACTGCGCCCATCCAGCGCCGGCAAACGCCGGTGCAATCGCGCCCGTACGACTCGTCATCCCCAACTTGATCGGTCATCCAGCCACATCGAAGCGCGTCGGGAAAGCCGATCACGGCGCACGACCTTAGGGAGACACCGCGTCGTCGCGGTCAACCGCGTGGCGGACGATGCGCATGGCTCCCGCTTCCGCGGCCGCGCGTCGCTTACTTCCCCTCCCGTTGCTCCACCTTTCCTTCGGGAGTTACATAGAAATGCCGCCGCTTTTCGCCGCCGAACACGGCGAGCAGAATCCATACGGGGATCCAGATTCCTACCGTCAAGAGCGACAGTATTCCGTGAAGCAGGTGGTTGACGCGCCGACCTTTGACAAGCACAGCCTGGTAATCGGAACGACTTTCAACCCAGTAGTTCTCGCGGCGCATGAACTCCTCGATCCGTTTTTGCAGAGCTTCCCGACGTTCTAGCCGCGTGAGGTTTCCCGGCATTGCGCCTTCCGGGAAGCCGCTTTCAGTGCTCAATCGAAATGCCACCCCCGACTCGCCGGCGGTACGATCAATGCGATCCGGGCGCACTATCTCCAGCGGCAGCGGAGCCGCATAGCGGCCAGCGCACGATCCCAATCCCGGCAAAGTATACGACCCTAATAATAAAGAGCCGCGAATCCCCGCGTTTGGACGGGGCTGATGTTCAGACCGTGACGGCCTGGGGCTCCGCTTCCTTTACCGGGGCCGGGACTCCGCAAAACTCTTCGTAGTCGATCAATTCGGTTACGGTGGGATGGTCCCCGCACACCGGGCAGTCGTGACGCCGCGCCGTCTTGTAGGTTATGAACTCCATTTCAAGCGCGTCCCACGTAACCAGGCGGCCGTCGAGCGCCTCGCCGATGCCGATTATCAGCTTTATCGCCTCGTTAGCCTGAAGGCATCCAATCACCCCCGGAACAACGCCCAGCACGCCGGCTTCGGCGCAGCTAGGGGCCATTTCGGGAGGCGGCGGCGACGGGTACATGCACCGGTAGCAGCCGGAGTCCGGCATGAAGACTTTGACCATGCCTTCGAACTTTAGAACGCTGCCGTCGACCATTGGCTTGCGCAGCAGTACACAGGCGTCGTTTACCAGATAGCGGGTCGGGAAATTGTCGCATCCGTTAACGACGATGTCGTAGCCGGCGATGATCTCCAGCGCGTTTCTGGAACTGAGCACGTCGTCGTAGGCGATCACGTTTACGTCGGGGTTGAGCTCGCCTATCGTCTGCGCCGCCGACTCGACCTTGGGGACTCCCACCCGAGCGGTGTTGTGCAGAATCTGGCGCTGCAAGTTGCTCTCGTCCACCAGATCGTGGTCAATGATGCCGAGCGTTCCCACGCCCGCGGCGGCTAGATAGTAAGCCGCCGGAGAGCCGAGGCCGCCGGCTCCGACCATCAGAACCTTCGCGTCGAGAAGCTTGCGCTGGCCGAAGGCGCCCACTTCGGGAATTAACATGTGCCGGCTGTATCTGCGAACCTGATCTGGAGTGAACAAATTACTACCTCGATCCCTGATTCCGGCGGCTCGCGAAGCCGCCTTTGCCCCGGTTACTTTTCGGCCAACTCGCCTTCGACGGCAAGCCCGTCGGCGATCCAGCCCTGAGTTCCATCCGCGAGGTTGTAGACGTTCGTGCAGCCCATTGCAATGGCCATCTGCGACGCCACGCCGCTCATTTGACCGACGTTGCAGACGAAGAGAATGTCGGACTCGGGAAGCGTGCCGGCAGCGTCTACGAGGATTTGGTTGAGAGGTATCAGCTCCGCCCCCGGAACATGCGCCTCCGCGTATTTGTGCTCATCGCGAACGTCGATGATGGCCAGGTCGGGATTGGATTCAATAAGCTCCCTAGCCTGCTCGTTACTGAGTTCTTCGTAGCCTAGAGATGCCACTTCTCCCTCCAATGGTTTAATACTTGCGCCGGTTAGAGCGAAATTCCCTGAGATGTGAAGCTTATTCTACTAAACCTATTCGCAGAGGTTCGTAATGTTCCGCGCAAATGCGGCGATGCAAGGGTAGGGTGACGCGCGATGAACGATCCGTTCGGTCCCGAGAATATCGGGACGGCCGAGATAAGCCCGTCGGCCCCGGTTGTTGCGGGGTCCACGGGCACGTGGACTCTGCGGTACACGGCGGGCGTCTTTGGCATAGATGACGGCGGTCATATCCGCATAGCGCACCGGCAGGTCTCGGACTGGCAGGCGCCGCAGTTCGACAAACCGTCGGACTCGGGGTTTACCATGGTGCGCTCGAACGCCGACGTGGCGCTGCGGCCGGAAGCTCTGCATAACGCGCACAAGCGCCCCTTTCGGAGAGCGCTGCAAATCGACGTTCACGACGGGGCGCTGAAGCCGGGCGACTGGATCGAGGTCATCTTTGGTGACCGCAGCCGCGGGGCGCCCGGTCTGCGCGCACAGTCGTATTCGGAGCTTCGTTCGGAGTTCAGGGTCTTCGTAGACGCGTTTGGAGCCAACAGCTACGAACCTGTCGTCGACCAGCCGTGGCTTGCGGTCGTCGGCGGCCCGGCGACCCGCTTCGACGTGACAGCGCCGTCGGACGCGCTCACAGGCCGGCCCCTGACCGTCGCCGTCAGGGCCACCGACGCGTGGGGGAACACCGATTCGGGATTTACCGGCGAGCTTGCGATTCGGGCAAATCTGAACGTGGATGGGTTGCCCCCTAGCGCGAGATTTTCGTCCAGCGACAACGGCGTTATGGCGCTCGACGGGGTCGTTCCCCGAGAGAAGGGCGCCTTGTTGATCGAGGTGGAAGCCGGCGACCCGGCCTGCGCCGCCCGGTCCAACGTCGTAAGGTGCCATGAAGAGGCCCATCGCTGGACGCTCTACTGGGGCGATCTGCATGGCCAGACGATGGAAACGGTCGGGGTCAACCCCGCGCGTGAGTACTTGCGATTTGCCCGCGACGAGGCGCGAATCGACTTTATCGGGCACCAGGGGAACGACTTCCAAATTACGCGCGAGTTCTGGGCGGAGCTGACCGAGCTTATGAAGGAGTTTCACGAACCGGGTCGGTTCGTGACGTTCCTGGGTTACGAATGGTCGGGGAATACGCCAGCGGGCGGCGACCGCAACGTGCATTTTCTGGGCGATGAAGGAAGCCTGCATCGTTCCAGCCACGCTCTGGTCGACGATATGTCCGACGTGGATACCGACCGCTGCCCTGTAAGCCGGCTATATGAGACTTTCGAGGGACGCGACGACGTGCTGCTGGTCCCACACGTAGGGGGCAGGCGAGCGAACTTCGATTATTTCGAGCCATCGCTGGAGCCGGTGGTTGAAGTGCATTCCTCGCACGGGTCATTCGAGTGGTTCGGACTCGACGCCGTACGCAGGGGGTATCGGGTCGGCTTTATCTGCGCGAGCGACGTGCACACCGGCAAGCCCGGCGCGAGCCGTCCGAGTGCGGGGACAGGGATGGAGGCATTTGGAGTAAGGGGAGGCCTCGGCGGCATCTATGCCGAGTCGCTCACTCGCGAGTCGCTGTGGGAGGCGCTCAAGTCACGCCGCTGTTACGGCACTACCGGAGATCGAATCGCCGTTTGGTTCGAGTGCAACGGCGAGCCGATGGGCGGCGATATTTTCCTGGGTGACCGCCTCGCGTTCCAAGGCGCGGTACACGGAACCGCGCCGATTCAGTCCGTTGAAATCCTGCGCGCGGGCGCGCCCATCTTCATCGAGAGGCCGCGGTCGGGCGATAAAACCTCGCGGCGCATCCGGGTTACCTGGACGGGCGCCGACGGGCGCGGCCGCCGCAGAGGAACAAACTGGGATGGCGGCCTGTCTATCGAGGGCGGGAGCATCGCCTCGGCCGAGACGGTCGGTTTCGACCATCCGGGAGAGCGGATCACACATCGGGACTCTTCGAGCGTGCGGTGGAAGTCGGGCACGGCTGGAGACCTGGACGGAATAGAGCTAGAGATCGACAGGCGGGAAGGAGCGGCCTTGGTTTTCGATACGGGTCCGGCCAGGTTTGCGAAATCCCTGGATGAGCTGGAGGGTGTTCCGTGGAGATTCGATGCGGGCGCAACGGGCCGGTGGGTTGAGCTCGAATGCGTCGATCCGGCGCTGGACACGAATTCGGTCGAGATCAGACACACCCTCGCGGCGTCAGCGGCCGTCGAAGGAGCGTACTACCTCAGAGTGGTTCAAAAGGACTGCGAGATGGCGTGGACCAGTCCGGTCTACGTGGACAAGCCCTGAAAGCGCCCTAGTCCTCGTTGCGCCTTGACATCCAGTCGGCGAGGGTGCCGAAGACCAGCAGGCCTATGTAAAACAGCGCCATCGTCGGCGCCGCGTAGAGTGACAGCGCGATCATCAGAAGACACAAAATCTGGCCTGTCCGGGCAATCGGGTCGTTGTCGAGTATTTCCAGGACGATATTGCGCGAAGGGGGCCGCACCTTCTCGGGATCGTACCGAGCCCCCGTGACGCGCTTGCCCACGACGCCCCGAATCTGGTCCAGAGCCGACTCCACCTTGCGAGCGTCGTTTACGACCGATCCGATAGGCACGACCCGGTCGTCGCCGAACATCAGATGAAAGGTCCAGGTGGTCTCGCCGCCGAAGTTTTCGCCGCGGTAGCGCGTGGTTATGGGGACCGCGCGAAGCTCTTGCAACTCCCGGATGGCGCGCTTGAACGTCACGAACCCGAGAATGCGGCGCGATTCTATCGTTACGTTCTGGTAAGCCCTGTCCAACACCACCCACACGCTTCGACGCGACAGGATTATTGCGATCCATAACACCAGCGGGGCGAGGAGCGGATACGACCAGATTGCGATAAAGCCGGTCTGAGCCACGACCGTCGCAAGCATTGCGGCCGCTATGACGAACTGGATTCGTGGACCGAAGATGTTGGTTGCTATGCGTAGCCGGTACGGCGAATCTTTCCAGAAGTCCACTCGACCCTCCCGAACCCTCCCTGCCAGTGTTCGACAAGCTCCACCATGAACTCAGATAGTACCAGCGGATTTGGCAATCGGAGCCAAGTCATGCCCACCGGTCTCCTCGCACACACGTTTCTGTGCAATGAATATTGCTTGGCATAGTCGAACTATCGGTTAAGCCAACTCCTGAACTGCTCAGAGTCAAACTGGTCTTCACATAGACCAATTCTCTTGTCTGCTAGGAACGATGCGATCATGTCCCCGTCCATTCCGATCATGCCGCTTTTCTCTATAAGTCGCCATGCCGTCGCGCTGATTCGGCTCGTGGTGAGAAATGCAACGAAAACCGGGTCGTAGATTCGAAGTCTCGGTTCAAGGTAGTCATCGCCGCGAACTGGAAATGCAGCTCCACGCGCCAAACTCACTGATCCCGCGAGTTCTCGAAGGTTCGCTATTGGAACCGCCGAGTCCCCGTCCTCGTAATGTTTGGCTTGCCCAATAATCCACACCTTGAGTTGCTTCACCACGTTGGCGAATTGAGGGAGTATTCCAGTCTCGACGCTGAGATCGAGTTTCCCGAAGAAATCAATTCCCTCATCCTTCGAAAACGGCGTGACTACGGGGGAAGTTGCGCCTAATTCTCGCAAGACTCCAGCGCACAACTTCTCGAACTCACGTGGGGACAGACCCCTTAAGAGAATCGAATAGTCGTTGAATCGACTCAGCTGCTCCTTTGCCTCTTTAACGTCTGGTGAGTCTGTGGGTTCAATGAACGCAGCGCCTTGCAGATGGTCATTCGAGGAACTGTTAAACGCGTACGATACAAATCTACCCAGTTCACGCAGTTCATTCAGATTTCGTAGTAGATGAGTATGCACCCGACGAACCCATGTCTCGGAAAGTTCGGATGCTGTCGACTCGTCATCCGCCCATCCTTCGTCTATGCAGGTCTTGGTGATTAAATAGGCCAAGGGGCGCGGAGGCGCCGCGATCTCAAGCCGAGATTCCAAGATTATCGACGCAGCCTTCGGCCCCTGGGGCATCTGGAAACTAGGTTATGCGGTCAGCCGTCTGTAGCTATCTAGCAAGTCTGCTGTTGCTTCCTGCAGTTTCTCAATCTCCCGCAAAGTGTCTTCATCCAGTCCCCTCAGCTGCAAATGGGATACGGACGTTAGCGCCGAACACGCCTCAGTAACGGTGGTTATCCAGTCCCGACGACGTGCCTCCTCGTTGGCGACCGACAAAGCTTGGATGAATGACTTGGACGGATCGAGTAGGATGCGTTTTGCGTCCGGGTTGGGAATTATGTAGCGGAATTCACGTACTTGCTGATAAGAGTTTATCTTTGGCTCTTCGTCAGTATTGTTGTCACCTTGGTGAGGTGAAATCAGCTCATAGAATTGCTCACGCGTCTGTTCGTTTTCAAAGCGGCGATTAACTTGACTCCAGCCTAGCCAAGCACGGACTATCGGCAACGCAAGTGCCTCATGGAAGATCGGATATGTGTGTGGACTTGCATAATCACCAAACGATTCATCCGCGATCATTTGCTGTAGAGCCTTGATCGCGTTGTAGCGGCGGTTGACCTCCGTAGTGGACATTCCTAGCCGACCAGCTACCTCTGACGCCTCGAGGTTAGAGAGGTCGCGAAGATCGCTGATCAGCTTGGCACGCTGGTAACCTCCCCACTGGCTGATTCCCGATACATGACGGATACCCATTAACGATGGGTAGAATGCGTCATCGTCATCAAAGTTTTCGACTATAAGAACTGGCACTGCGACGAGAGTATCGAGAACGTTCTGAGGGACTGGTATGCCGGTGACCTTGCCCCCGAAAATGCCCTCGATTTTGAGTAGAGTCCGTTCAATGGGAGGAGACGGACATGAGACGGAGCAGGTATCGCGAGGAACAGATCATCGGCATCCTCAAAGAGCACCAGGCGGGGTTGCCAGCCGCAGAGCTCTGCCGCAAGTACGGGGTCAGCGGCGCGACGTTTTACAAGTGGCGGTCCAAGTACGGCGGCATGGAGGTATCAGACGCCAGGAAGCTGAAGGGGCTGGAGGATGAGAACCGGCGCCTGAAGAAGCTGCTGGCGGAATCGATGCTGGATGTGGCGACGCTGCGCGAGCTACTTGCAAAAAACTTCTAACGCCCAGATTGCGGAGGAAGGCCGCGGCCTGGGCGATGACGGAGACTAGTCACTCGCAGCGCCGTGCCTGCGCTCTTGTCGGGATGGATCCGAAGACTTACCGCTATGAATCGAGGCGGCCGGACGACGCCGGCATCCGCAAGCGGTTGCGGGAATTGGCCGAGCAGCGCCGACGGTTCGGCTACCGCCGTCTGCACATCCTGCTGGCCAGGGAAGGCATCCGGCTCAATCATAAAAAGCTCTATCGCAGCTATCGCGAGGAACGGCTCACGGTGCGCAAGCGAGGCGGGCGCAAGCGGGCGCTCGGCACGCGTGCCCCGCTGCTGCTCCCCTGGAACCGCAACCAGCGCTGGTCGCTCGATTTCGTCGCGGATGCATTGGCCGACGGCAGGCGGTTCCGCATCCTGGCGGTGGTGGACGACTTCAGCCGCGAGTGCCTCGCCCTCGTCGTCGACACATCGCTGTCTGGCGTCCGCGTGGCTCGGGAGCTGGACCGCATCGTCGAGCTGCGGGGCCGCCCCCGCATGCTGGTCAGCGACAACGGCACCGAGCTCACCTCAAACGCTATCCTGCGCTGGCAGCAGGAACGCGGCGTTGGCTGGCACTACATCGCACCGGGCAAGCCCGTGCAAAACGGCTTTGTCGAGAGCTTCAACGGCCGCCTGCGTGACGAGTGCCTCAACGAACATCTCTTCGCCGGCCTGGCCGAAGCGCGGCGGATCATCGCGGAATGGAGGTACGACTACAACACAACACGCCCGCACACGAGCCTGGATGGGCTCACACCCAACGAGTTTGCAGCCCGCCCCAATTGGGGCCATAACCTGAAAAGATTCTACTTATGAGTGAGGGTAAGTTGGGGGCAGGGTCACCGGCAGCATCGTCCTCCCCAATCCAACGAAGGGCCGCTGCGCGACGGTTCCCTTCAAGAACCAAGTACTTCTCCTCGGAGTAGGCGTAAGGTCGTACAACAATGCGTTCAACCGGTAGGAACCCGTTTCGGATTACCGATCCCTTAAGAAGTCGGAGATTGCTCTCATCTCTATGGCGTCGATATGCCCGATCCTGAACCCCCACCTCGTGGAATCTCTCCTCGACTGCCATCTCAAAACCTTCGATGTCTTGAAACCGATAGTTGTTTGGATCGAGCAAAAGCTGGTCGAGCTTAACGGCGTCTTCGCGAAATTCAGCCATGTTGATCCTCTCGTCTTTGCCTCGACTTAGATTGGGATTTAAAGCTTGCTACCACATCATATTGTCGATAGCCCGTCGCGACCGTTGCCCCCCAGTCGCCAAACTGCCCGAAGCTATCGGGACTCCGCGCCTAACCGCTCCTCCACTTCGTCTCAAGAATCCTAGCGCACGGGGCCGTTGTCCCGGTTTGAACCGCGTTCGCGGTTGGTTGCCTTGAAATCTATCCGGGGGCGCGCGCCTTTTATGACCACGCCGTAGGCCTTGAGCGCGTGCGATCGGGTTATCTTGCCGTCGATCACGTCGTTGAGGACCGAGGCGGGGTCGCGCTCCATTGGGTCTCCATGCCCGCCGGCTCCCGCGACGGCGTGACGGTAGAGATCGTCGCGGCGCAGGCCCAGAGTGATCTTGCCGCCGATCTTGCGCGCCCTGCCATCGCGAACCAGCACGTTGCGGGAGGGCGTGCCGGTACCGCCTCCGGCAAGACCGTAGGGCAAGTGGTCGTAGCGGTCGGTACGCAGTTGAAGGATGCCACGGTCGTGGAGGAAGCGGTATTCACGAAGGATGGCGAGGCCGCCGCGGTACTTTCCGGGACCGCTTGAGTCGGGAATGTAGCCGAACGCCTCCAGCCGGAGGGGCTGACGGGCTTCGATCATCTCCACCGGGTTGTTGGAGAAGTTGACTATCGTGCTGGCGCAGCCGTCGACGCCGTCGGCGAAGGGCCGCCCGCCCCAGCTTCCATGGAGAAATTCCAGGAATACGAACGACTCGCCGTTCGGATAGTACCCGCCAATACTCACTCCGGTGTCGCCGCCCATCTCGCAGGCCGGAACCTTGTCGGGCAGGGCCTGGGCGAGCGCGCCGAAGACGGCGTCGGCGATGCGGAACGCGGTGAGGCCGCGCGCCGCCACCGCGGCCGGAGGTCTGGGGTTGACGATCGTGCCTTCAGGCGCGACCACGTCTATCGGTCTGAAATATCCGGAGTTGTTCGGCATTTCCGATTCCATAACGCAGCGAACACACGCGTACACGGTGGATTTCGTAAATGCGATTACCGAGTTGATTCCGCCCCTTACCTGCGGCGCCGTGCCGGTAAAGTCGGCGGTGAGCGAGTCGCCCTGGATGGTCAGCCGGACCTTGATGGGAATCGGCCCCGGGTCGATTCCGTCGTCGTCGATGTAGTCGGTGAACTCGTATTCGCCGTTCGGCATCCGGCTGATCTCATGCCGCGCCAGGCGTTCCGTGCGATTCAGGATTTCTTCAAAATGGCCTTCCAGCGCGTCGACTCCGTGCTCGGCGGCGAGCTCGAGCATTCCCTTGTGTCCCACGTGGCAGGCGGCGATCTGCGCGCGCAAATCGCCCAGCACCTGGTAGGGGATTCGAACATTGCGCGAGAGTAGCTGTTCGAGCCATGGGTTTCGCCGGCCACCGTCGAATAAACGGGTCGGGGGAATGCGAAACCCTTCCTGATAGATCTCCGTCGCGTCGCAGCCGTTGCCGCCGGGGACTTTTCCGCCGATGTCGGTGTGGTGGGCGATGCTCGCGGTGTAGCCGAGCAGGCGGTCGTTCAGGAAAACGGGCTGGACGAGGTAGATGTCGGGAAGGTGAGTCCCGCCGTCGTACGGGTCGTTGAGGATGTATACGTCGCCGGGCTGGATTTCGTCGCCGAATCGGTCTAGAACGGCGTCCATGCAGTCGGGGATCGATCCGAGATGGAGTGGCAGCGTCAGCCCCTGAACTATCAACCGCCCCTTCGCATCGCACAACGCACTCGAAAGGTCCATCGAGTTGGTGAGATTGCTGGAATGGGCGGTGCGGATGATCGTGAGCGCCATCTCGTCAGCGATGGACCCCAGAGCATGGCCGACCAGGTCGGTCGTGATCGGGTCGAGCGGCTTCGTCACGCGGGACCGCCGACGTTGACCAAACGGACGTTACCCGACGCGTCGCACGTTGCCGACCATCCGGGCGGCACGACGATGGTCGAGTCGTATTCCTCGACGATGAGCGGTCCGGCGCGGGACGAGCTCGTCAGAGCGGAGCGCGTAACGACGTCGGTCATTTCGTAGTCGCCGCCCCGCCCGAAGTAGGCGGGCCGGGCAGTAGCGGCCGCCGGCGGTTCGGCGCGCGCCGTGAACGCCCCGGCCGAAGCCGACTTGACACGCCCGACAAATCGCAGCGTGACGAGCTCTACCCTGCTGTCGTGGGCGCGGTGTCCGTAGCTTCGCTCGTGTTCCGACTCAAACGCCGCCGAGGCCTTTTGGAGGGCGGTTGCGGTCGCTCCGTCCGCCGGAACGGTCAGCTCGAAGGACTGCCCTTCATAGCGCATGTCCAGCTCGATCTTGGTTTCCACCGAGCTCCACGCGTGACCCATGGACTTGAACGCCTGCCTGGCGCGCGATTCGAGACCCTCCAGCGCCGACCGGTACCGGTCGGCCTCAATCTCCGGGATGATGCCGATCAGGGTTTGCGAAAAGTGGCGTTCAAGATCGGTGGTCAGGAGTCCGATGGAGCTGAAAAGCCCCGGGGAGGGCGGTATGACGACTTCGGAAATGCCGAGCGAGCTTGCCATCTCGGCGGCGTGGACGGGTCCGTTGCCGCCGAAAGCGATCAGGGTGTAAGTTCGCGCGTCCCGGCCGCGCTCGGTCGATACCGACCGCACGGCGCGGACCATCGTCGAGTTTGCGACCAGATGCGCTCCGCGCGCGGCCTCCCGGGAACCGATGCCGAGAGGTCTTGCGACTTGCCGCTCGATGGCCCGCTGCGATTTCGCCGCGTCGATGGGCAGCTCGCCGCCGACCAGGGCGTTTTGGTTGAGATAGCCGAGGACGACGTTCGCGTCGGTCAGTGTGGCGTCGCCGCCGCCGCGGCTGTAACACGCCGGACCGGGATCCGCTCCCGCGCTCTGAGGTCCGACGTGGACACTCCCCCCGGCGTCGACGCGAACGATGCTGCCTCCGCCCGCGCCTATCTCGGCGAGGTCTACGGTTGGCAGACGCAGCAGGTAGCCGCCGCCCCGGTTCAGCCGCGACGCCCAGCTCATATAGGACCCCACCTCGTACTCCGCGCTGAGACGGGGCTCGAAGTCTTCGATGGTCGCGGCCTTGGCCGTAGTGCCGCCCATGTCCAGACTTATCACCCGCCGAAGGCCAAGGGTCTTGGCGAGCCTTGCCGCGGCTACCACGCCCGCGGCGGGACCGGATTCGATTATCTGCGCCGGAAGCTCCGAGGCCGACGCCGAATCGACTATGCCTCCGTGCGACTGCATCACCAGAACCGGCGACTTGATGCCGGCGCCGCCGAGTTTTTCGGACAGGTTGGCCAGATAGCCTTCCACAAGCGGCTTGACGTAGGCGTTGATGACCGTGGTGCTGGTGCGGTCGTATTCGCGGATCTGGGGCAGCACGTCCACCGAGAGCGAGATTCGTTCCCTGGGGAAGTGCTTTTCAAGTATCTCGCCGCACATCTGTTCGTGGGCGGGGTTGGCGTAAGAGTTGAGAAAGCAGACCGCGACCGATTCAACACCCTGCCGGGCGAGCCGCCTGGCCGCCCGCTCGCACTCCTCGCCGTCGATGGGCGTTATCACCTCACCTCGGTGATCAATGCGCTCGGCAACCTCCAGCCGCAGCGCCCGCCGCGCAAGCGGGGGCGGCCGCACCCACGCTAGGTCGTAAAGGCGCGGATAGCGAAGGCGCCCGATCTCGAGAATGTCCCGGAAGCCCTTGGTGGTTATCAGGCCGGTCCTGGCGCCCTCGTTTTCGAGGATTGCGTTGGTCGCGACGGTCGTGGCGTGGACGATGTCGCGGACTCGCCCCGGATCGCTATCGCCGAGCGTTCGTAGCGCGCCTTCGAGGATGGCTTCGGCGTAGTCGGTTGGGCTGGAGGGAACCTTCGCGGCCCCGAGCAGATCGGAGCCGCGGGTAAGCACAACGTCCGTGAACGTGCCGCCTACGTCGACTCCGAGTCTGAAGTCGCCCGTCGTCACGAACGGCCCGACGGCTGGACCGGCGCGCGGCCAGCTGAGTACGAGCGGCGCGGCCAAGACTGCCTATCCCATCCACCCTGAGCGGGGTCGAAGGGCGCGTGGCTTGACGTGCACGGGAGAGAATGGTTTGCCTGCAACAGAGGGATTAACCCCGTTCGCCCTGAGCACTTCGACAAGCTCAGGGCAGGTATCACCGAAAGGCGTCCGCTCAGACTGCCGCGGGAGCGCCGAGCAGGATGCCGAGGCCAGGGATTCCATCATCGACTTCGAGGCCCCCGAGCGCCGCCCAGAGGCTGGCGGAGTTGCTGCTGATTACCGGCACGCCAACCCTGCGCTCGAGATCGTCGAGTATTTCAAAGGTCTTCAAGTTGGTGCAGCTCAGGAACAATACGTCGCACGCGGGATCGATCGTTCGGAGCGCCTCCTGAAACGTGGCTTCGGGATCGACCTTCGCTATGGAATAGGCGTCCACCACGCCCATCCCGGCCTCGCTGAGGACGGTGATTCCAGCCGCGTCGAGGAAGTCGATCTCAAGCACGTTAATGTCTGCGGTGTAAGGGGTTATCATCGAAATCCGGCGCGCATTCAGCGATAGTAGCGCCTGGCGGACGGCGTGGGAGGTGGTGACCGCGTGGGTCCGGCTGTTCTGCTCGATCGTACGGCGAAGGCTGGACTCGCCCCGCGTTCCCTGAACGAAGCTGCTCGACGTGCACGCAAAAACGACTACGTCGACATTGGCGCTGCCAAGCTCGTCGGACGCGCGCTCTACGTGAGACAGCATCGCCACCGCGTCGTCGAGATCGGCCGTGGTGTTGCGCATCCTGGCCGAATGGACGGCGTATCCGTCGGGGAGGGCGGCGTTGAACTCCGGCTCGACGACTGTGTTGACAGAGGGCACTAGCAGACCGATGCTGCCTTGGGTTCCGTACATTCGCCGCCTCCGAGAAGTACCACCTGGACGTTCCCGGCGAGCAAAAGGGGTTCAGATTTCTCGCCGGTCGGCGCATTATACGGACGGGGCGGGTTTTCAGCCCCGCGAAGGGCTGGATGAAAAGGAGCGCTTTGCTTTATGGGACTGGATAGGGATACGGCGATTACGTGGTTGGGCCATGCCGCCTTCGTCATCGACACCCCGCAGAACAGGCGGCTGATCATCGATCCCTGGCTGACGGAAAACCCCGCGTGTCCGGAGGATCAGAAGGACGTGGGGCGCGTGGACGCCGTGCTGGTTACGCACGGTCACTTCGATCACAGCGGCGACGCCGTCCACGTGGCTAATTCGTCGTCGTGCCCCATCCTGGGGACGGTTGAGCTGTGCGCGGGTCTCGAAGGCCGGGGAGCCGCGCAAACGACGGGATTCAATCTCGGCGGCACGGTGGAAGTGGCGGGAGTCAAGGTGACTATGGTCAAGGCCGAGCACACGTCGAGCCTTACCGGCGGCGACGGGCTCCCGGTATACGCGGGGGTGCCTGTCGGATACGTTATCGAGGTGGAAAACGGGTTCAGGATCTATCACGCCGGCGACACGGGCCTGTTTGGGGACATGACGCTAATCGGCGAGCTGTACCGGCCCGACCTCGCCCTTCTGCCGATCGGCGATCACTTCACAATGGGCCCGGCGCACGCCGCGCGCGCGTGCCGGATGCTCGGCGTTGGGCACGCGGTCCCCATGCACTTTGGGACGTTTCCGCTTCTAACACAGTCGGCTGACTCGTTCGTCGAAGCGGCAGGCGATATCGACGGCCTCACGGTTCACGTGCTCGAACCGGGCGAGACGCTGCGGTGATACATAATTCGTTGAGCGCCGAGCGGCGCCTGCCCACCGCGAAGGAGACGCCTCGATGACCGCTTCTCAAGGCTCGTGGCAGCAGTACGAAGGAGACACTTCGATGACCGGTTCTCAAGGCTCGTGGCAGCAGTACGGGGTCGAGATATGGCGCAACGTCATGGTTCCGCTGCGAGACGGTACCCGCCTGGCGACGGACCTCTATCTTCCCGCGCACGGCGGCGAGCGCGTCGAAGGGCGGTTTCCGTTGATCCTCGAGCGGACTCCCTACAACAAGTCCACGCTCGTAAACAACGCCAACGGCAAGTACTTCGCCCGGCGGGGCTACGCAGTGGCGGTGCAAGACGTTCGCGGCAGGTACGCTTCGGAGGGGACGTGGTACGCGTTTGCCGACGAGGGGCCAGACGGGTTCGACACGCTCGAATGGCTCGCGGCGCGGGACTGGTGCAACGGCCGGGTCGGGACCATGGGCGGCTCGTATTGCGGCAGCGACCAGAGCGCGCTGGCCTGTCTCAACCCGCCTCACCTCGAGACGATGATCGTTCTGGAAGGCGCGTCCAACTATCACACTTGCTCCATGCGTCATAACGGGGCGTGCGAGATGCGATTCATGGTCTACGCGTTCCGCATGGCCGCCCAGAGCAAGGAGGCGCTGGCCGACGAGGGATTGCGAGCGATTCTGGAAGACGCCTACGCGAACGTCGGCGAGTGGGTGGCCAGGGCGCCCCTGCGCCCCGGCGAGTCGCCGTTGCGGTTGGTACCCACTTACGAACAATGGCACGTCGACGTGCTGACTCACGGCGATTACGACGAATACTGGCATCGACCGGGTTATAGCCCCGAGCATTTCCGCGCCGACCATGCCGACGTTCCGACGCTGTATCTCGGCGGCTGGTACGACTCATACGCCAGAGCGACGACCGAGAATTTCGTCGAACAGGGCAAAATTCAGAAATCCCATCTGAATCTGACTATGGGGCCCTGGACTCACGGCTCGCTTCAGGTCGAGCACAGTTACGCGGGAGACGTGGACTTCGGCCTCGACGCTTCGCTGGACGACTACAACGGATTCAGACTCCGCTGGTTCGACCGCTTCCTGAAAGACTTCGACACGGCGGTCGACTCCGAACCCGCCGCGAGCTTGTTCATCATGGGCGGCGGATCGGGCAGGCGGAACCTGGATGGAAGGCTCGATCACGGGGGACGCTGGACGACCGCCGGCGCATGGCCGCCCGAAGATACGTCGTTCCGAAACCTGTATCTACAGGCGGACGGCGGTCTCGGCTGGGGCGAACCCGGTCCGTCTTTGCCCGGCGGCTATAGCTTCGATCCCCAAAATCCGGTCCCAACGATAGGCGGCAACCTCTCGGCGGGCGAACCGGTGCTGATCGCCGGGGGCTACGATCAACGCGGCGACGATCGCTTCTTCGGATGTGACGACAGCCTGCCGCTTGCGGCGCGGCATGACGTACTGGTCTTCCGGTCGGAACCAATCGAGCAGGCGGTCGAGATCGTGGGTCCCTTGCGGGCCGTGCTGTGGGCGTCGTCGAGCGCCGTAGACACCGACTTCACCGTCAAGCTCATCGACGAATACCCTCCGAACGAGGACTATCCCAACGGGTTCGCGCTAAATCTCACCGACAGCGTCATCCGGGCGCGTTACCGGGACTCGCGGGAGCAGGCCCAGCTTATGGAACCAGGGCGGGCGTACCGCTTTGACATCGTCATGTACCCGGTTGGCAACGTGTTCGCTCCCGGACACCGGATTCGCCTCGATGTTTCGAGCAGCAACTTCCCCCGGTTCGACGTGAACCCGAATACGGGCGAGCCGCTGGGCCGCCATACGCGGTCGGTTGTTGCGTACAATCAGATCTTCCACGACCCGGAGCACCCGTCCTGTCTGGTCCTTAGCGTGAGGAACGCCTAACGGCGGGCTGACAGGGACCGGTCGATAAACTCGATCCGGGAACATAATCGAAAACTTGTGATTGCATTTTGCTTAAACTCGACGACATTTACATCCGTCGCGGCGCCCTGCCGGTTCTCGAAGGCGCGTCGCTTTCGATAGGCCCCGCCGAGAAGGCCGGCCTGGCCGGCGTCAACGGTTCGGGCAAGACGACCCTCTTGCAGATCGCGGCCGGACGGCTTGAGCCGGACGGTGGTTCGGTAACGCGTCCCAAGAAGCTGGCTTACCTCCCTCAGGAACCCAGGCTGGGCCGCCAGTTCGGCGACGACGCCACGGTCCGTGACGTGGCCGCTTCCGGCAGTCCCCTGGCGGGGCTGGCTCACGAACTCGCCTTGGCGGAGCAGGCCCTCGCCGACGTTGGCGCCGCCGATCTCGAACGGGCCGTGGATGAATACGGAGCGCTCGAAGACCGATACCGGCATGAGGGCGGCTACAAGATCGAGGCTGACGCCGGGGTGATGCTTTACGGCCTTGGACTGAGCTATATGGAACTCGACCGCAGAGTGGGCGATCTTTCCGCGGGAGAGCGGACGAGGCTGGAGATGGCGCGGGTGCTGATGTCCAACGCCGATCTGCTGCTTCTCGACGAGCCGACCAACCACCTTGACGAAAACGGAGTCGGCTGGCTTATGGAATATCTCGCCGGACTCGACGCGGCCGTCTTGCTGGTGTCGCACGACATGCGATTGCTCGATAAGGCCATCTCACGGATATTTGAAATCGATCCCGTCGGGCGCGCCATCAATCAATACAAGGGGACTTACAGCAAGTATCTGGAAACGAGCGCCCGGGAGAAGGTCGCGTTGGGCAAGACCCGCGACCGTCAACTCGCCAGGATCCGCCGTTTGCAATCGCAGGCCGACAGCTTCCGGGGCAAGACCGAAAAGATGGCCCGGAGGGCAAAGGTCTTCGACCGCCGCGTCGCGCGAATGAAGGCGGACTTGCCGAAGATCGCCCGGGACCCGAAGTCAATCGCGGTGAAGATCCCGCCCGCGCCCCGGAGCGGCCGCGTTGTCGTGGAGGTTGAGTCTGTCAGCAAAAGCTACGGCTCCAACCACGTCCTGACAGACGTTCGGTTCCGTCTGGAGCGGGGGCAGCGGCTGGCCGTGATCGGGGTAAACGGGGCCGGAAAGACGACTCTGCTCAGGATCATTTCCGGCGAAATGGAAGCGGACTCCGGCCGGGTGGAGCTCGGCTACAACGTCGTGCCCGGGTACTACTCGCAGGAGATCGAGGACGAGCTTGCGGAGGTTACGCCTTTCGACCAGGTCCGTCCATTCATTGACGGCAGCGAGACGGAGGTCCGCTCCGTGCTTGCCCAGTTCCTGCTGTCAGCCGACCATGCGTTTCGACCTGCCAGCACGCTCTCGGGCGGCGAGAAGGTGCGGCTGGCGCTGGCCAAACTGATGTTGACCGGCTGCAACGTGTTCATCCTCGACGAGCCAACCAGCAACCTGGACAAGGCGTCAAAGCAGCGGCTGCTCGACTCGTTACGGAGTTACGGGGGAAGCGTGATCGCCGTTTCGCACGACCGCGACTTTGTGGAGGGGTTGAATCCCGATCACGCGCTGACGATGCCCGGCGCTCGCTTCGAGCCATTCGAGGAAAAGCACCTGGCGCTGGTCGAGATCGAGTGATCGGGTCTGGCGCCGGGGACCGGTCCGGCCATTCGTGATTCATTGATTGGGTCGTTCTGGGCCGTTTCCACATCGTTCTGAGCGAATGCGAAGCATATCGGCATAGGCAAAAGACAGTCCCGACTTCGACAAAGGAGCGCGAGATTCCTGGGTGGACCTCGGGATGACATGCTGGATTCGGGGTTTGGACAAGGGCAGTGGGCGGGGCTCAACGATGCCTCGTCCATTGGGCGTCGGTGAGGTGAAAAAGGCCGCCTTTTTTGAAAATTACCCTGTCAATTTTGAAAAACGGGGTGTGGTTTGACGATGCGGCAAACGGGGTGTACGGGGGAGTTGTCGCTTTCGTTTGATTTCTTGCTCGTGCGCGATTTGTGAAGGCTCTGATTGGTGGTCGGGCACGACTGGCGGAGAGAGGGCGGTTCGCGAACCGCCCCTACGAATGATGGCCGGGGCGATTGGCGGGTTTCTGCCGCATTCATCTAGGTGTAGTTGAAAATCATTCTCAGTAGTATGTAGAATGATGTGCACCGCGAGCGTCGTCGCCGGTCCGGTGCTCAATCAGCAACGCGGATAACACGGGAGAGGCAGAGTTTTATGGACTCGAACGCAGCAACTTACGCGACCGCACACGCAAAACGAACTTTAAACGTCACACTCAGCATGGTCGTGCAGGTGGCGCTACTGCTGTTTGTGGTAGGCGTGGTTCTCTGGGCGGTCCTGTTCACTCAGATGCCCGCCACGCACGACTTCTTTCACGAGCTGCGGCACGGGCTTTTTCTGATCCCCTGCCACTAGGCTTCCGGCTCGCTGTAGGTTTTCGGAAAACTTGGTAAACGTCCGAAAACTACTGTCGGCGCTGGCTGTCATCCTGATGGCCGGTATTCTGGCGCCCGGCGTCTTTGCCCAAGGGCCGAAACTCGCGTTTACCACCGAGCCGTCCGAAGCTCAAATCATCCCCGACGACACACTTTCGACTGTCAGGATTTCGGTCCTGGATGAGCAGGGCAACCCCATTCCCAACGTCAAGATCGGCTTCGCCCT
The DNA here is from genome assembly GCA_965218195.1 of Chloroflexota bacterium. Taxonomy (GTDB): domain Bacteria; phylum Chloroflexota; class UBA11872; order UBA11872; family VXNJ01; genus JAPOVO01. The sequence goes on along the minus strand of OZ244593.1, from coordinate 944,796 downwards.
GAAGGCTCCGTCGCCGGGGTTGTTCTTGTCGTCCGATTTCCCAATCGTCGAGGGCACGGACCTGATGAGCTATGAGTTCGTCGCCGACGACGGAGTTCTGGAGTTCGAATACCTCTGGCCGATACGGGGATCGTATGAGCTGGCTTTGAGCGCGGCGCCGACCGCGCAGTCGCCTGTGCAATTCGACCCGATCAGCGACACGAGGGAGTTCAAGTTAAGCGAAAACCCCGCGGAAGTAACTAACGTCATTATCTTCGTCGCGATCCTCGCCGTGTTCGGCCTGATATCGGGTCTCGTGCTTGGCCGGTCGGTCAAGGCGAGACGGGAGCCGGAGTAATGCGGGGACCGATCATGGCGGTGGGCGCGGTCGTGGCGATCGCGGTGCTTTTGCTAGTTGGCATATTGTTGTCGGTTGAGTTTGGGCTGACCGGTGACGAGGGCTACGAGGCCGGCCCTCCGATGAACTTCGATTCCACGTCGGGCGGAATGACTCTTACGGCCACTCTCGATCCGGAAATACCCGCGGTTGGACAGCTCGCCGTTCTGTCCGGCGTGTTGACGGACGCCTCGGGAAATCAGGTTGAGGGCGTGCGGTTTGACGTAAGCGCGTTTCATCTCGAAGACGAAAAGAACATGGCGAGCTTCTCGTTCGCGGCTCCCGACGGCGCCTTCAGATTGGCGTTTCAGTTCTTTGATGGGGCCGGTCATCGGATTTCGGTAGCCGCCTCGCCGGCCGAAGGCGCGGCGCAGTTCGATCCGGTGGTCGCGGAGTCCGAGATCGACGTGACCGGATTCGATCCGCCGCTTAGCGTCAAGATCAAGACCATCGGGTATCTGCTGATGGTCGTCCTTGCCGGGGTTATCGCCGGACTGTTCATTCGGGGCGGCTTGTCGGTGCGGGCCGCGCGGCTTCCGCCGAAGAGAGCCGAAGGGGAGCAGACCGCCTAAGCCGGTTGCTGGAAGGGGATCGGCGAAATGGCTCTAGGGCTGTTTGAGCGGGCTACGCTCGCTATCGTAGGCAGATCGAAATCGCCCGAAGCGGCCGTGCTGGGCCTGCAAAGACTTGAAAATCGCATACCGCCCGGCGGTGAGGGGCTGGCCAAGGCGCTCGAACTCTCGAATCGGGACGACTGGCCGGCTCGCTATCTGGCCGGCAAGGTCCTGGGACGGTACGCGGACGTTGACGCCGCCGCCGTCGTTCAGCGGCTCGCCCGGCTCGCCGAAGACAAAGACCGCTTCGTGCGGGAAGGCAGCGCATTTGGGCTGGGCAAGGCCTGGCTGAGCGGGCGTGGGGACGTGCGAGAGATGATCCTGCGCGTCGCCCAAGAAGAGGGTCCGGCCCAGCGCCGCGCGGTGGCGTTTTCGGCGGTGGCGGTGATGCGGGAATCGCCGGAGCTCGACCTGGACGCGGTCGCGCCGCTGCTGGAGGAGACGCTCAACGCCGCCGGTCCGAGAGATACCCGCCAGATAGGCAGGCAGATCGTGGGGCGGACATTCGCCAGCGAAGCGCCCGAGCTTGCAATGGAGCTGGTAGAGCGGTGGGCCGGTAGCGCCAACGCCAAGCTGCGCGGGGAGGCGGCGAGAGCGCTGTCCGAGGTCCTTCGCGAGGCGTTTCCCGAGAGGGCCGCCGCGGCGCAGACGCTGCTGAACGGACATAGGGAGGGCGATCTGCCCCCGGCGGCCGTGGATGCCGGGACGCAGCCGGCGACGACGGAGGCGATCGAGACCTCGGAGTCGCTGATCGATCAGGTGCTCGGTCAGGACGAAGCGGCTGAGCTTGTGCGGATCGCCGCCCGGCAGCGGCGCTTCGTATTGCTGGTCGGCGAACCCGGCACTGGCAAGAGCATGTTGGCTTCGGCGATGAGCGAGATGCTTCCCGCGAGGGGCCTGACGGACATTCTGGTTTATCCGAACAGCGAAAGCCGTGTCAGCCCCATTGTCGAGGAGGTCGCGGCGGGCGAAGGCGAACGCCTGGTGCGGGATGCCAAACGCCGTCAGAAGACGGCCGAGACCTCGGTGAGCTACATATTTTGGATGGGAGCGGCGGCGGCGGCCATCATCGCCGCTTTCTTTGCAATCACCAAAGGCAACTATCTCTTCCTGGCCGCGGGCGGGGCCGCGATCCTCTTTCTGTTTATCCTCCGCCGCGCGTTTCGCTCCACGGCGGCGGCGCCCGTTCCGAAGTTGCTGGTGAATAACGCCGTTCGCGAATCGGCGCCGTTCGTCGATGCAACGGGATTTCATGCCGGCGCCCTGCTCGGCGACGTACGGCATGATCCCTTTCAGTCAGGCGGCTACGAAACGCCCGCGCATCAGCTCGTCGAGGCGGGGGCTATACACGTGGCCAACGGCGGCGTGCTGTTCATCGACGAAGTGGCGACTTTGGGAATGGAGTCGCAGCAGAGCCTGCTTACGGCGATTCAGGAGCGCCGATTTCCGATTTCGGGCCGCAGCCCAGGGTCTAGCGGCTCAATGGTGCGGACGGGCGCCATCCCTTGCGATTTCGTAGTGGTGATTGCGGGAAACATGCAGGACATCGAGAAGATGCATCCGGCGTTGCGCTCCCGAATTCGCGGCGCGGGGTACGAGATTTACATGAATGAATCGATTGACGATAGCGAAGAAAACAGAGCGCAGATTTCGAGGTTTGTGGCGCAGGAAGTCCGAAAAGACGGCAGAATCCCCCATTTCAGCGGAAGCGCCGTGGAGGCTATCGTCCGGCAATCCAGGCTGCGGTCGGGCGGCGAAGATAGATTGACGCTCAGACTTCGGGAGCTCGGCGGGCTGGTGCGCGCCGCGGGCGACCTTGCGCGGGTTCGCGGCGACCGGCTGGTTGAAGCTCACCACGTCGAGGCGGCCATACCAAACGCGCGGTCGCTCGAAGAGCAGATCGCCGAAAAGGATGTGCGCCGGGGCGGTTGAGGCGGTCGGAGAGTTTTGCCGCTTGCGGGCGGTGGTCCAGGGAGTGAATAAGTGCAAGTCATTGACACCGGCGAAACCGCGTGCGCATAATTGGGGGCTTTCGTCGGGGAGGCCTTGGTTGTAGTGTGCCCAGGTCTGACTAGCGATGGGTCGTGACAAAGGCTGAGACGGGGAGTAGTAGGCAGCCAGCCGCTCTCTAGCGAACCGGGGATGGTGCAAGCCCGGCGGGCGGTCCTGCGGAACTCGCCCCTGAGCCGCCGTCCTGAACCGTTTAGCGCAATTAGGGGCGGACGGAAGCCGGCCGTTACCGGCAAATGAGTGGGCGCTGAGGCCGCCAAGCGGGGTGGTACCGCGGACTGTAGTCCGTCCCCGTGGGGCGGCTGTTTTTTGTCTTTTGATTGGGCATCGAAAAGAAGAGACTTCAAAAATGACTCGAAGGCGAATCGCAACATCGGAACGAGACGGCCGCGGCTTTCGTTCGACCTCGTTGCTTCGCCTTATAGCTCCGGGAGGGCCGCTTGTAGCGGTACTCGGCGGGGACTCGCTTAGCGAGCATCCCCGTTAGCCGAGATCGATCCTCAGATAACACCGCCCATCGGGCGGATACAACCGGAGCAAAAGAGCAAGCAAATGATTGAACGAAAAACCAGAACCGGCGGACACATAATTTGCGACGTTTTCCTGGAGGAAGGCGTTAGCGCAATCTTCGGAATGCCCGGGGGCGCCAGCCTGCCGTTTTACGACGCTTTGTACGACTACCCGCAGATAAAGCATTACCTGATGCGCAACGAGCAGGGGGCGGGTTACGCGGCCGACGGCTACGCGCGGGCTTTGAATTCGGTGGGAGTGGCAACGTCTACTTCGGGACCTGGAGCGACGAATCTGGTCACTCCCATAGCCAGCGCGATGATGGACTCGATACCGGTGGTGTTCCTGACCGGCCAGGTGGCGACTCCGTTTATCGGGACTGACGCGTTTCAGGAGACGGACATCACCGGCGTCACGATCCCGATCACCAAGCAGAATTACCTTGTCAAGAGCGTCGATGACTTGCCCCGCGTGATGAAGGAAGCGTTCTATCTGGCCCGAACCGGCCGTCCTGGTCCTGTGCTGGTCGACGTGCCGAAGGACGTTTTTCTGGCGGAAACGGACGAACCGGTCCCGGAGTCGATCGAGCTTCGAGGTTACAAGCCGGCGGGCGCGGGCCACCGCCGCATGATCCGTAAAGCCGCCGAGGTGATAGACAAGTCTGAGCGACCCGTGATAATGGCCGGGCACGGCGTTGCTATCTCCGGCGCGTTCGAAGAGCTGCGGGAGCTTGCCGAGAAGGCGGAGATCCCGGTCATCACCACGCTGCACGGCGTCGGGGACTTCCCCGAGACGCACCCATTGTCGTTCGGCATGATCGGCATGCACGGCATGTATTACGCAAACATGGCCGTCAGCGACTGCGATCTCATTATCGGACTGGGGTTGAGATTCGACGACCGCGTTACCGGCAGAGTGGCCGACTTCGCTCCGAAGGCGGACATCATCCACGTGGACATCGATCCGGCCGAGATCGAAAAGGTCGTGCCGACGGCCGTTCCGATTGTCGGCGACGTGAAGGCTACGCTGCGGATCCTCAATCCGCTGGTCAACGCCAACACACACACGGCATGGCTTCAGGAGCTCAACCTGTTGAGGTCGGAGCATCCCTCGCACGAGCCGCCGCCGAACGAGGAGTTTCTGCCGCAGCACATGGTCCGCTACATCTACGAGGCGACCGAAGGCGAAGCGATAGTGGTGGCCGACGTTGGACAGAACCAGATGTGGGCGTCGCAGATGTTCTTCTACGAGAAGCCCTACACGTTCTTTTCGGCTGGAGGCTTGGGAGGAATGGGTTATGCGCTTCCGGCGGCGATGGGAGTGCAGGTGGCCCGCCCGGACCAGACGGTCTGGTGCGTGACCGGCGACGGCGGCTTGCAGATCAACATTCAGGAGCTCGCGGCGCTGGCCGAATACAACGTCCCGGTCAAGATCGGCGTAATGAACAATGCTCACCTGGGCATGATCCGGCAGTGGCAGAACCGCTTTTACAACGGGCGGCTGATGGGCGCGGAGCTTGTCAACCCGGACTTCGCCAAGGTGGCGGAGGCGTTTGGGATTCGCGGCATTCGAGCTGAGTCGCAGGACGAGGCCAGAGATGCCATAAGCCGGGCAATGGAGATCGAGGGCCCGGTACTCGTCGATTTCATCGTGGACGAGCTGGAAGACTGCTATCCCATGGTCGAGCCTGGCGCGAGCCTGGCCGAAACGGTCGAACGTTGAAGACCGAGGGACTCAGCACGCTGGTCGCGCTTGTCGAAGACAATCCGGGCGTATTGACCAAGGTTGCCACGCTTTTTCGGCGCAGGGGCTTCAATATCGCCAGTCTCAACGTCGGTCACTCCGAACAGCCGGGGATCTCCCGCATGACGATTGTGATCGAGGGTACGGGCGCGCACATCAAGCAGTGTGAAAAGCATCTTTACAAGCTCGTTGAGGTTGTTAAGGTCGTGGACCTTACGAACGCCGACCGGGTCGATAAGGAACTCGCTCTGGTCAAGGTCGCGGCGCGCGGCGCGGAACGGTCATCGGTAGTGGCATTGGCGCAAGCCTTCGACGGCGAAGTCGTCGACGTGAGCCGCGACGCGGTGATAATCGAGTTGACCGCGTCTCCGTACACGATCGAGCGGTTTCTCAGCCTGGCCGGCGATTTCGGGATCATCGAGCTCACGCGCACCGGCTTGATCGCGATGGCGCGTGGAGAAGTTCGAAGGGCCAGGGTCCCGGTTGCCGCGGGGCGCCCCGGATCGAATCACAAGGAGTAGCCGAATGGCGACGATCTATTACGACGCGGACGCCGATCTTGACGAGATCGCCGGTAAACGAATCGCCGTTATCGGCTACGGCAGCCAGGGGCACGCCCACGCGCTGAACCTGAAGGACAGCGGCGGCGACGTTATCGTGGGACTTCGCGAGGGCAGCTCATCGCGCGTCCGGGCGGAAGCCGAAGATCTGCTCGTCCTGACCACGGGTGAGGCCGCGCACTCAGCCGACATCGTAATGATCCTCGTTCCCGATCAGAACGCGGCGGAGACGTATCAGAACGAAATCGCTCCGAACCTCGAGCCGGGCAACATGCTCATGTTCGCGCACGGATTCAACATCCATTACGGACAGGTTGTTCCACCAGACGACGTCGATGTGGCCATGGTGGCCCCGAAAGGACCGGGGCACATCATTCGCGATCAGTTTGAAGAGGGCGTGGGCGTGCCGGCGCTCTTTGCGATTCAACAGGACGCCAGCGGACGCGCCAGGCAGATAACGCTGGCCTACGCGAAGGCGCTAGGCGCAACCCGAGCCGGACTCATGGAGACGACTTTCAAGGACGAGACCGAGACCGACCTTTTCGGTGAGCAGGCTGTGCTGTGCGGTGGCGTGTCCAGTCTGATAAAGGCCGGCTTCGAGACGCTGGTGGAAGCGGGCTACGCCCCCGAGCTGGCCTACTTCGAATGCCTGCACGAGCTGAAGCTAATCGTGGACCTGATCTATCAGGGCGGACTCGCTTACATGCGTTACTCGGTAAGCGATACCGCTGAGTACGGGGACTACACGGGAGGTCCCAGGGTAATCGGTCCGGAATCGCGGCAGGCAATGAAGCAATTGCTGGCGGACGTCCAGAGCGGATCGTTTGCCCGGGAGTGGATACTCGAAAACCAGGCTGGAAAGCCCGCGTTCAACGCCATGCGAAACATGGACAGCGAACATCCGATCGAAGAGGTCGGCGAACGGCTGCGTTCGATGATGCCTCATATTCAGAAGCCGAGGCAGTGACGGCTATGGTCTCAACCCGGTCACTCGCCTGCAAAACGGCGTGCGTGCTCGCGCTTACCCGCCCCTCCCCCCGGTAGGGGAGGAGGGGAGCCCGGAACGGGCCGCCCGCTGGATTTGGCGGCCCTTGAGTAAGCGAGTTTCTGCCAGGGAGTACCAAAGTTGAGACAGATACGGATCTTCGACACGACATTGCGCGACGGCGAGCAAGCCGCCGGCGGCGCGCTGACCCTCGAGGAAAAAATGGAGATTGGCCGCCAGCTCGGGCGGCTCAAAGTAGACGTTATCGAGGCCGGATTTCCTTCGACCTCGCCGGGCGATTTTAAGGCCGTCCAGATGATGGGCAAAGAACTTCGCGATGTCGAAATCGCGGCGCTTTCCGGATTTCGGGAGAACCAGCTCGAGCGCACGTGGGAAGCGTTGAAGTCGGCCGAACGGCCGCTGCTGCACACGGTCATCTCGACCTCAGACATACACATCGAAAAGCAGCTCCGAATTTCGAGGCGCGAGCTTGTCGAGCTGACCGGCAAGACGGTGCGCATTGCCAGGAAGCTGTGCCCGCACGTTGAGTTTTCGGCGATGGACGCGACGCGCAGCGATCCCGATTTCGTTTGCGAGGTATTTGCGGAGGCGATCGCGGCGGGGGCGACGGTCGTAAACATACCGGACTCGGTGGGCTACGCAATGCCGGGCGAGTTCGCCGAGCTTGTCCGATACTGCATGAATAACGTGCCCGGCATCGACGAAATAACTGTCTCGGTACACTGCCATGACGACCTGGGACAAGCGGTTTCGAACTCGCTCGCGGGAATACTGGCGGGCGTGTCGCAAGTCGAGTGCACCATAAACGGCGTCGGCGAGCGCGCCGGCAACGCTTCGCAGGAAGAGATTGTCATGGCGCTGCGCACGCGCGCCGACTACTACCAGGCGGAAACCCGGCTGGTCCACGCCGAGCTCTTCAGGACAAGCCGGATGGTAAGCAGCTATATGGGAATGGTGGTCCCGCCGAACAAGGCGGTAGTGGGCGCCAATGCGTTTGCGCACTCGTCGGGCCTGCATCAGGACGGGATGCTCAAAGAGCGGACAACTTACGAAATCATGCGTCCGGAGGATGTCGGCCAGGGCCATAGCAAGATCGTGCTCGGCAAGACGTCGGGCCGGCACGCGTTTCGCGCCCATCTCGACGAGCTCGGCATCGATCTGAAGGGCGCCGATTTCGAGGCGGTATTTTTGGCGTTCAAGCAGGTGGCGGACCGGAAGAAGGAGGTCTCCGACCGAGACATCCAGGCGATTCTCGAAGACCAGTTCCATCAGGCGTTCGATCAGGCGTACGAGCTTGATCTGGTCCAGGTGACGTGCGGCAGCAACAGCGTTCCGACCGCGACAGTGCGGTTGAAGTCCGAGGAAGGCAAGATTCTGGAAGACGCCGCGCTAGGCGACGGGCCGGTCCATGCCGTCTATCAGGCGATCAACCGCATAATCGACGTTCCGAACGAGCTGACGGAGTTCTCTGTCCAGTCGGTGACCGAGGGGATCGACGCGTTAGGCGAGGTGACGATAAAGATCGAAAGCCGCGGGCGGTCCTTCACCGGACACGGCGCGGACACGGACATCATCGTCGCCAGTGCGAAGGCATACGTGAACGCCTTGAACCGCCTTCTCAGTATCCTCGGAGTCGAAGCGCAAGAGAACGCTCGCGCCGCGGCGGCGGCAGGAGTGGCGAACTGATGGGTAAGACACTGCTCGAAAAAATCTGGGACCTGCACACCGTGAGGCAACTGCCGTCTGGGCAGACGCAGCTGTTTATGGGCCTGCATCTGGTGCACGAGGTCACCAGTCCGCAAGCGTTCCAGATGCTCCGCGAACGCAAACTCTCCGTGCGGTACCCCGACCGGACGTTTGCCACGGTGGACCACATCATCCCCACGGATGGACGGCGGCGGCCATTCGCGGACGCGATGGCGGAGCAGATGTTCGTTCACATCGAGCGAAACACCGGCGACTTCGGACTCGAATTCTTCGACGAGTCCACCGGACGCCAGGGAATCGTGCACGTGATCGGGCCTGAGCTGGGGTTGACTCAGCCGGGAATGACTATCGCCTGCGGCGACAGCCACACCAGCACCCACGGAGCGTTTGGCTCGGTGGCTATCGGCGTCGGCACGTCGCAGATTCGCGACGTGCTGGCGAGCGGCTGCCTGGCTATCGACCGCCCAAAGGTCAGGCGCATCGAGATTTCCGGGTCGTTGGGCCGCGGCGTGTACGCGAAGGATGTCATCCTCAACATAATCGGGCATTTGGGCGTGCACGGCGGCGTCGGGTACGCCTACGAGTACGGCGGCGACGTGTTCGACTCGTTCTCGATGGAAGAACGCATGACCGTTTGCAACATGTCGATCGAGGGCGGCGCCCGCGTCGGCTACGTAAATCCCGATCAAACGACGTATGACTACGTTCGCGGCCGCGAGTTCGCACCGAAGGACGGCGCATTCGACCGCGCCGTCGAGTGGTGGGAGACCATGAAAAGCGACGATGACGCCGAATACGATTCCGTGGTCGAAATCGACGGAGCGAGTATCGAGCCGATGGTCACCTGGGGGATCAATCCGGGACAGGTTGCCGGCGTGGGCGAAAAGCTGCCGGACCCCGAATATCTGGACGGCGCCCAGCGGGCTTCCGTTGAAGAGGCTTTGGCGTTTATGAAGCTCGAACCGGGCGCGGCCATCGCCGAAACGCCTATCGACGTGGCGTTCATCGGCTCGTGCACCAACTCCCGTATTTCCGATCTTCGCGAGGCGGCCAAAGTGGCGGCGAGCGGTAGGGTAGCCGGGAATGTCAAGGCGCTGGTGGTGCCCGGATCGCAGCAGGTGCGCGAACAGGCCGAAGCGGAGGGACTGCACGAAACCTTCCTCGCCGCCGGGTTCGAGTGGCGCGAGGCGGGTTGCTCGATGTGCCTGGCAATGAATCCCGACAAGCTTGTCGGCGACCAGATCTGCGCCTCTTCCAGCAACCGGAACTTCAAGGGGCGGCAGGGCAGCCCCACGGGGCGGACGCTGCTAATGAGTCCGGCCATGGTCGCGGCGGCCGCTCTGGCCGGATCGGTCGTGGACGTTAGAACTCTCAATCAGCCCACCGCGTAGGTGTTGAAAGAATGACAACCGATATGCAAGTAATCGAAATCAAGGGAACCGCTATCCCGCTTAGGGGCAACGATATCGACACCGACCGGATTATCCCGGCGCGCTATCTCCGGGCGGTTACGTTCGACGGCCTGGGCGAGCACGTGTTCGAAGACGACAGGAAGGCGGCGGAAGGCTCACACGCTTTCGACGATCCACGCTACGGCGGGGCCAACATCCTCCTAGTGAACGGGAATTTTGGATCGGGGTCGTCTCGCGAGCACGCGCCGCAGGCTCTTATGCGTTGGGGAATCCAGGCTGTGGTTGGTGAGAGCTTTGCCGAGATCTTCTTCGGAAACTGCTACACGCTCGGGATCGTCTGCGCGGTCGTTTCGAATGACGACGCCGCCTCGATTCAGAGTGCGGTCGAGGCTGACTCGCGCATGGAGTTGACGGTGGACGTTGCCGGCCGCACGCTTCGCGCCGGCAGCCGGCAATGGCCGCTGGGCATCCCGGAAGCCGTCCGCGACGGGCTTGTCTCGGGTACGTGGGACGCCATCGGCGAGCTTGTGGGAAACCCGGCGGAAGTCCGGCGGGTCCACGACGGGCTTCCATACATCCGCGGTTTCGGCGGCGGTTAGCCGCGCCCGCTATGACCAAACCGGCTGAGCCGCCTGACGGGCGGCGCGCGCGAAAGGCGGAGATATGTATCGAATCGCCATAATACCAGGTGACGGGACAGGCCCCGAGGTGGCGGCCGAGGCTCTCAAGACTCTCGAGGCCGCGGCCGGCGTCGGTGGATTCGAGTACGAGGCGAACCATCTGGACCTGGGCGGCGACCGCTATCTGCGCACCGGCGAGACCTTGCCCGCGGGCGCTTTGGACGAGCTGCGGTCGCACGACGCGATATGGCTCGGAGCCATCGGGCATCCGGACGTCGAGCCTGGGATACTCGAGAAAGGCATCCTGCTGCGCATCCGGTTCGAGCTTGATCAGTACATCAACCTGCGTCCGGTCAAGCTGTATCCCAACGTCGAGACGCCCTTGAAGGACAAAGGCCCGGACGACATCGACTTCGTCGTAGTGCGGGAAAACACCGAAGGGTTGTATTCCGGAATGGGCGGCGTTCAATATGGAGGTACGCCTTCGGAGGTATCGACCCAGGTACACATGACAACCTACCGCGGCGCGGAGCGGGCGATTCGGTTTGCGTTTGAGATCGCCCGAAACAGAAACAGGCGCAGACAGCTTCACATGGTGGGCAAGACCAACGTGCTCACTTACGTGCAGGGAACCTGGTGGAGAGCGTTCAACGAAGTGGGCGACGCCGACTATCCCGACATACGGCGAGAGTACGCGCACGTGGACGCGGCGTCGATGTGGTTCATCAAGAATCCGGAATGGTTCGACGTGGTGGTGACCGACAACCTGTTCGGCGACATCATCACCGACATTGGGGCCATCATCCAGGGCGGAATGGGAATAGCCGCCGGCGGCAACATTAATCCCGAGGGAGTGTCCATGTTCGAGCCTATCGGCGGTTCGGCTCCCAAATACCAGGGCAAGAACGCAATCAATCCGCTCGCCGGAATCAACGCGATGCAGATGCTGATCGCTCACCTCGGCGAGGCCGAAGCCGCTGAACGGGTCGACAGCGCCGTCGTGAAGGCGCTGGAGAGCGGCCGGATCCGGTCGATGAGCGCCGGCGCGATGGGCATGTCGACCTCGGAGGTTGGGGACTATGTTGCGAGCCTTGTCTGAACTTGGCCCGTCTCCAAAGCGGTGGAGCGTCTGATTTGGGCGAATTCTCGATTGCATATCTTCCCGGCGACGGCGTAGGACCGGAGGTCGTCGGCCAGGCCCGGCGCGTGCTCGAGGCGGTCGGCGAAAAGTTCGGTCACCGCTTTGTAGGGCAGACCGCGCTGGTCGGCGCGTGCTCGATAGAACGTCACGGTCGGGAGATCACCGACGAGGTGATTGACCTGTGCAAGTCGTCGCACGCCGTCCTTCTGGGTGCGTGCGGCGTCGCCGGCGGCGCGGCGGTCAACGGCCGGCATCCGGAGCGCGCGGTGCTCGATCTGCGCGAGGGGATGGGGCTGTGGTCGAACATTCGACCGCTCCGCTTGAGCGAGCATCTGCTCGGCTCGTCGCCCGTCAAGCGCGAGATCATCGAAGGCGCCGACCTGCTCGTGTTTAGAGAGCTGACCGGCGGCATCTATTTCGCCGAGCCCAAGGGGCGCGGTGAGGTCGATGGCGAGCCGGCGGCGTTCGACACTCTCCTATACCGCGAGAGCGAGGTCCGCCGCATCGTTACACGGGCGTTCGAGCACGCCAAAAAGCGGGGGGGGCTGGTTACCTCGGTCGACAAGATGAACGTTCTCGAAAGCTCCCGGTTTTGGCGGGAAATCGCCGAGGACGTTGCCGCCGGGCGCCCCGACGTTAAGTTCGAGAGTATGCTTGTCGATGCTTTCGCCATGAGGCTGATACTCAGTCCGAGGGATTTTGACGTGGTCGTTACAGGCAATATGTTTGGCGACATACTCACCGACGAGATGTCGGTGCTCGCGGGTTCGCTTGGGTTGATGCCGTCGGCCAGTCTGGGCGACGGAGGGGTTGGACTATACGAACCCATCCACGGAAGCGCGCCCGATATCGCCGGTGATGACGTGGCGAATCCGCTGGGAACCATTCTCAGCGCCGCGATGCTGCTAGAGCTGTCGCTGGGACTCTCCGAGGAAGCGCGAGCGGTCGAGGACGCCGTCGAAGCCGCGCTCGCCAAGGGTTATCGCACAGCGGACATCATGGAGGATGAAACGTCGCTCCGTGTCGGCACAGCCGGCATGGGCGACGCCGTGATTGCCGAGCTGATCTCCTAGGGTCCCTCTATACGCAAACGAAACGGGCCTGCCAGAGGCCCGCGCACACCGCCGATTTTCCAGGAGCCGCAACCCGAAATGTCCAAAGTATTTCTGTACGACACAACGCTGCGAGATGGCTCGCAGGGAGAAGGGATTTCGTTTTCAGCATCGGACAAGATGCAGATCGCCCGCCGGCTCGACGAGTTTGGCGTTCACTACGTCGAGGGCGGGTTTCCCGGCGCGAATCCGAAGGACATCGAGTTTTTCGAGCTTGCAAGGAAGCATGACTGGAAGAACGCCAAGATCGTCGCCTTCGGCGCGACCAGGCGCAAAGACACCGCCGTGGAGGACGATCCCGCCATTGCGGCAATCCTGGAAAGCGGGGTTTCGGCGGTCGCGCTGGTCGCTAAGTTTTCCCGGTGGCAGGTGGAGCACATTCTCGAAGCGGCTCCCGTGGAGAACCTTGCCATGATTCGTGACACCGTTTCGTATTTGAAGCGGCGCGGGCTGGAGGTCATAGTCGACGCCGAACACTACTTCGACGGCTTTCGAGACGATGGCGAATATGCCCGCGCCTGCCTCGACGCGGCCACCGGCGCCGGGTGCGACTGGATCGTGCTGTGCGATACCAACGGCGGATCGCTGGTGGAAGACATTCGCGAAATGACCGAGATGGCGGTCGACCACTCGCCGGTTCCGGTCGGGATTCACACGCACAACGACATGGACCTTGCCACGGCCGGTTCGCTGGCGGCCGTCAGCGCCGGGGCCACTCAGGTCCAGGGGACCGTAAACGGACTCGGAGAACGCTGCGGAAACGCGAACCTGTGCGCGGTAGTGGCCAACTTGCAGCTCAAGATGGGCATCGAGTGCGTATCGAGGGAAAACCTCGCGCGTTTGACCGAGCTGTCGCACTTCGTTTCGGAAACTGCCAACCTGGCGCCCATTTCGCAGATGGCCTACGTTGGCCATAGCGCTTTCGCTCACAAGGCGGGATATCACGCAAGCGCCACCGCCAAAGCCGAGCAGGCCTACCAGCATGTCGATCCCGTTCTGGTCGGCAATCGTCAGCGGATTCTGGTCTCCGAGCTTTCAGGCGCCAGCAACGTCGTTACCCGGACCGAGCAGCTCGGAATCGGGCAGTCCAGAAAGGACGCCGCGGAGACGGCCAGGACGCTCAAATTGATGGAGTCGCGGGGATTCCAGTTCGAGGGCGCCGAAGCGTCGTTCGAATTGCTTGTCCGGCGGCAGGCACCCGACTATCAACCGCCGTTCGAGCTGCTCGACTTTCTCACCCTGGTCGAGACGCGCGGCGGCGAGGCGGCGCTATCCGAAGCGATGGTCAAGATTCGGGTGGGAGATGAAGTCTTTCATACCGCCGCCGAGGGCAACGGACCCGTAAGCGCTCTGGACGCGGGCACACGCAAGGCGTTGCTCAGCGCCTATCCGGTGCTGGATTCGGTACGCCTGGTTGACTATAAGGTCCGAATAGTCGACAGCGACGCCGGGACTAACGCCAGCACAAGGGTGCTCATCGAGTCGACCAACGGCGAGGATTTCTGGACCACGGTCGGCAGCTCGACGAACGTAGTCGAAGCCTCGTGGCTGGCGCTCGCCGACAGTTTCGAATACGCGATCATGCTCCAAGAAAACGGCAAGGGAGCGGGATAGCGACAACGCGGATGAATTGTTAGTTAGCCGCTGATCACATTCCTACCCAACTGTTGCTCCGCCCTACAATCATCGAGTCCGTCGCCGGCTTGCAAGGCACATGAACGAAGCTACCGCTCGAATCAAGATCAACAAGCAGCTTGAACTTGCTGGCTGGCGTTTCTTTGCCGAGGGGGATAAGCCCGCCAACGTCCGGCTGGAGCTAAGCGTCCCGATCTGGCCATCTGAACTTGGCGACCTCGGCGACGATTTCGAGAAGACCCCAAAAGGGGTTATCGATTTCCTGCTGCTCGATTCGAAGGGATTTCCTCTTGTCGTCTTGGAGGCGAAGTCCGAGAATAAGAATCCCCTGACAGGCAAGGAGCAGGCGCGGAAATACGCGCGCTCACAGAAATGCCGCTTTGTAATCCTCTCAAACGGCAACTTGCACTACTTTTGGGATCTGGAGCGAGGCAATCTGCACATAATCACTTCGTTCCCGACGCCCGAGTCGGTCACTGGCTATGCGCGGGTACAGCCCGACCCAAAGCGCCTGATCGACGAGCAAGTAAGCGCCGACTACATTGTTTTAACCCAACGGCCGAACTACGCCTCGGAAGCGGCCTGGAAGAACGAAGCCGAGCGCGAGGGTTTCAAACGAGCCAACGGCCTGCGATTCCTGCGCGACTACCAGCTCAAGGCCGTTCACACGTTGCAGCGGGCGGTGAAGTACGGCGCCGACCGCTTCCTGTTCGAGATGGCCACCGGCACCGGCAAGACGCTCACCGCCGCGGCTGTCATCAAGCTGTTTCTGAGCTCACAAAATGCTTCCCGCGTGCTCTTCCTGGTAGATCGCCTTGAGTTGGAAGAGCAGGCCAGAAAGGTCTTCGAGGCCCTGCTGTCGGCGGACTTTCAAACGGTCGTCTACAAAGAGCGCCGCAGTGATTGGCAAAGCGCCGAGATAGTCGTCACCACCGTCCAGTCCTTGCTGTTCAACAACAAGTACCAGTCACTCTTCTCACCCACCGACTTCGACCTTGTGATCTCCGACGAAGCGCACCGCTCCATCAGCGGCAACGCGCGGGCGGTATTCGACTACTTCGTCGGCTACAAGCTCGGTCTAACCGCAACGCCCCGCGACTATCTGAAGGGCTTAGACCTGATCGACCCTACGGTGCGCGATCCTCGCGAGGTAGAGCGGCGGCTGTTGCGCGACACTTACCGCACGTTCGGCTGCGAAAGCGGCGAACCCACGTTCCGTTACTCGCTGCTCGACGGCGTGCGGGACGGTTACCTAGTCAATCCCACGGTCGTCGACGCCCGCACTGAAGTGACTACTCAATTGCTCTCGGACAAAGGCTTTGTCGTCTCCTTCGCCGACGTTCCGCATGAGCATGAAGATGAGGCCGAAACCTATAAGAAGCGCGATTTCGAGAAGCGCTTCTTCTCTAAGGCAACCAATCAGGTCTTCTGCAAGACGTTTCTTGAGCACGCTTTGCGTGATCCGGTAAGCGGCGAGATCGGCAAGTCCATCGTCTTCGCCGTCAGCCAGAATCACGCCACCACGCTGACGCAGCTTCTAAACAAAATGGCCGACATCATGTACCCGGGCAAGCACCAGTCCGACTTCGCCGTCCAGGTCACGTCCCACGTTCCGGACGCCCAGCAGTTCACCATCAACTTCGCCAACAACAACCTCTTGGGATCGGCTAACTTCATCCCCACCTACAGGACCAGCAAGGCCCGCGTGTGCGTGACCGTCGGGATGATGACCACCGGTTACGACTGCACCGACATTCTCAACCTTGGACTGTTTCGCCCCATCTTCTCGCCTACCGACTTCGTCCAGATCAAGGGACGCGGCACCCGCCAGCACGACTTCCGCGAACAGCTATTTGACGACGATCTCAAAGAGGAGGTGGCCGAGCCGAATAAGACCACGTTCAAGCTCTTCGACTTCTTCGCCACCTGCGAGTACTTCGAGACCGAGTTCGACTACGACCAGGTGATCGAGCTGCCCGCGCGGCCAACCCTCAACGGCGATGGCAACGGCGGAGGTCCAGTGAAGCGGACCGGCTCGTACGAGCATCTGGGCCCGGACGATATCGAAGCGGTCAAGGTAGAGGCTGTCGGCCGTGAGGGAATGAAGATCGACCGCATGTTGTTTCGTCGGTTCGAGGAAGTCGTGCGCGAGGACGAGACGGTGGCGCAAGCGGTTGAGGCAGATCTGTGGGACATTGCCGAAGATCACGTCATCCGCAACATCTTCGACAAGCCTGGAGACCGCTACACCCTTGAAAGGCTGCGAAGAGCCGCCGACGTGGACCGTCCGCTGACTACCCGCGAGGTCCTGGAGAAGGCCTTTGGCTTGATACGGAGTTTCAAGTCGAAAGACGAGCTGCTCGAGGAAGAGTTCGCCAAGTTCATCGCCGACCACAGACCGCCGCGGCCTTCGTCGGTTACGCCCATCAAGAACCTGTTCAAAGCCTATGCCACCGATATGTTCGTGCGAGCCGCCATCGACGAGCGCAAGTTTGCGAACCTGGCCATCAATCCGGTGTTTTCCAACCACGACCTAAGCCAGGTCCCGCGGAAGTTCCGCCGGCTCGTTCCCGAATACATCCGAGACTATGTCTCTCTCAAACAGTTCAACTTGTAGACACCAATGCTGGATTCCGAAACCAAACGCCGCATCGACACCGCCCGCGACATCCTCGTCGGCAAGGTGCCCGACCCCAAGAGCCAGGTCGAGCAGATCACCATCGCGCTCATCTACAAGTTCATGGACG
Organism: Chloroflexota bacterium; assembly: GCA_965218195.1. GTDB lineage: Bacteria > Chloroflexota > UBA11872 > UBA11872 > VXNJ01 > JAPOVO01. The sequence continues at coordinate 927,603 of OZ244593.1, read as the reverse complement.
ACATCGACGCCCAGAGCGAGGAGCTTGGCGGCGAGCGCAGCTTCTTCGCCGGTGAGTTCGCCCGCTATGGCTGGACCGCGCTCATGCGCTCCGGGCTGGGCGGCCACGAGGTGCTCAAACTCTACGCCGAGGCCATAACCCGGATGCCCGAAAACCCGGGCATCCCGCCGCTCTTCCGCGACATCTTCAACAATGCCTATCTTCCCTACCGCGATCCCGAGACGCTGCGCGCGTTTCTCAAGGTGATCGACGAGTTCGAATACGACCACTCCGAGCGGCTGGGCGACGCGTTCGAGTACCTGCTCTCGGTTATGGGCTCCCAGGGCGACGCCGGGCAGTTCCGCACGCCGCGCCACATCATCGACTTCATCGTCGCGGTCATCGCCCCCAAGAAGGACGAGACGGTGCTCGACCCGGCCTGCGGCACCGCCGGATTCCTCATCTCCGCCTATAAGTACATTCTCGCAGCCAATACCGACGACGACAGCCAGATCACGCTAACGCCCGACGAGAAGGGGCGGCTGGCCGGCAACTTCAGCGGCTACGACATCTCGCCCGACATGGTGCGCCTCTCGCTGGTCAACATGTACCTGCACGGCTTCGCCGACCCGCGGATACACGAGTACGACACGCTCACCAGCGAGGACCGCTGGGACGAATACGCTGACGTCATCCTGGCCAATCCGCCGTTCATGTCGCCGAAAGGCGGCATCCGGCCGCACAACCGCTTCTCGGTTAAGTCCAGGCGCAGTGAGGTGCTGTTCGTCGACTACATGGCCGGGCATCTGACACCCTCAGGCCGCGCTGGGATCATCGTGCCGGAAGGCATAATCTTCCAGAGTCAGAAGGCGCATACCCAGTTGCGCAAGCTGCTGGTCGAGGAGTTCCTGGTCGCCGTGGTCTCGCTGCCCGCCGGCGTGTTCAAGCCCTACTCCGGCGTCAAGACCTCTATCCTGATACTCGACCGCGCGCTCGCCCGCCATACCGACAGCATCGCCTTCTTCAAGGTCGAAAACGACGGCTTCGACCTCGGCGACCAGCGCCGCCCCATCGACCGCAACGACCTGCCGCAAGTCCAGTCCGAGATCTTCGAATACCTGCGCCGCCTCCGCGTCGGCGAGTCCCTGGATGATTTCGACCCGGCGCTGGGGTTGTTGGTCGAAAAAGCCAAGATCGCGGCGGACGGAGACTACAACCTCAGCAGGGAGAGATACGCGGTTCAAGTATTTCAAACTTCCGATTTTGACTTAGTGCCGTTCGAGCATGTTTGCACTTTGGAATATGGTGCGAGCCTGCCAAAAAGGGAACGCGTAACCGGTCCTTATCCCGTCATGGGCTCAAACGGGATAAGTGGATATCACAACAAGTATCTCGTTGAAGGACCCTGCATCATCGTCGGCAGAAAGGGCTCAGCCGGTGAAGTGACTTATATCGAGAGCAATTGCTATCCCATTGACACCACCTACTACGTGAAACTCGTTGACTCAGATCGCACTGACCTTCTGTACGTTTATCACTTGCTAAAGACCCTCAACCTACCAGCGCTTCGAGGAGGTGCTGGCATTCCGGGACTCAATCGTAAGGACGTCTATAACTCGCATAGACTTCCGTTACCTCCGCTGGAGGTGCAGCGGGAGATCGTCGCCGAGATCGAGGGCTACCAGAAAGTCATCGACGGCGCCCGCACCGTCATCGAAAACTACCGCCCCCACATCCCCATCGACCCCGAATGGCCGATGGTGAAGTTGGGGGACGTGTGTAACTTCAAACGTGGACCATTCGGCGGAAGTCTAAAGAAGGAGATATTCGTCAAAGAAGGCTATGCAGTCTACGAGCAGAGCCATGCAATTTCTCAGGACTTTAGCTCAGTTAGATATTTCATTGACAAGAAGAAATTTGAAGAAATGCAGGGTTTCAAAGTACGTCCGAACGACGTAATTATGAGCTGTTCCGGGACGATGGGTCGTACAGCGTGACCTTGCCCCCGAAAATGCCCTCGATTTTGAGTAGAGTCCGTTCAATGGGAGGAGACGGACATGAGACGGAGCAGGTATCGCGAGGAACAGATCATCGGCATCCTCAAAGAGCACCAGGCGGGGTTGCCAGCCGCAGAGCTCTGCCGCAAGTACGGGGTCAGCGGCGCGACGTTTTACAAGTGGCGGTCCAAGTACGGCGGCATGGAGGTATCAGACGCCAGGAAGCTGAAGGGGCTGGAGGATGAGAACCGGCGCCTGAAGAAGCTGCTGGCGGAATCGATGCTGGATGTGGCGACGCTGCGCGAGCTACTTGCAAAAAACTTCTAACGCCCAGATTGCGGAGGCAGGCCGCGGCCTGGGCGATGACGGAGACTAGTCACTCGCAGCGCCGTGCCTGCGCTCTTGTCGGGATGGATCCGAAGACTTACCGCTATGAATCGAGGCGGCCGGACGACGCCGGCATCCGCAAGCGGTTGCGGGAATTGGCCGAGCAGCGCCGACGGTTCGGCTACCGCCGTCTGCACATCCTGCTGGCCAGGGAAGGCATCCGGCTCAATCATAAAAAGCTCTATCGCATCTATCGCGAGGAACGGCTCACGGTGCGCAAGCGAGGCGGGCGCAAGCGGGCGCTCGGCACGCGTGCCCCGCTGCTGCTCCCCTGGAACCGCAACCAGCGCTGGTCGCTCGATTTCGTCGCGGATGCATTGGCCGACGGCAGGCGGTTCCGCATCCTGGCGGTGGTGGACGACTTCAGCCGCGAGTGCCTCGCCCTCGTCGTCGACACATCGCTGTCTGGCGTCCGCGTGGCTCGGGAGCTGGACCGCATCGTCGAGCTGCGGGGCCGCCCCCGCATGCTGGTCAGCGACAACGGCACCGAGCTCACCTCAAACGCTATCCTGCGCTGGCAGCAGGAACGCGGCGTTGGCTGGCACTACATCGCACCGGGCAAGCCCGTGCAAAACGGCTTTGTCGAGAGCTTCAACGGCCGCCTGCGTGACGAGTGCCTCAACGAACATCTCTTCGCCGGCCTGGCCGAAGCGCGGCGGATCATCGCGGAATGGAGGTACGACTACAACACAACACGCCCGCACACGAGCCTGGATGGGCTCACACCCAACGAGTTTGCAGCCCGCCCCAATTGGGGCCATAACCTGAAAAGATTCTACTTATGAGTGAGGGTAAGTTGGGGGCAGGGTCAGATCGAATAGGAAGAGAGCTTCAAGCTCGATACACCTTTAATGACATTGATGTGTATTTGGCCGCATTTGGCATAGATATTTCCAAATCAACGGGATTCGGAAGCAAGTGGCTCTATGTAAAAGACGCGCTATCCAGTGTGTCGCAGAACACACTCGCTCAGCTTGTGGAGGACCTCGAGTTAGGTACTCTCACAGCGACGGTTGCTTCCTATTCGCCTCCGAGCAACTGGGTTAACACAGAAGATTTCCGGCTTTTCATTAGTCACATTGCAGTACATAAGGACAAGGCGACCCGCCTGAGGGAATGTCTTGATCCTTACGCCATCAGCGGATTTGTCGCGCACGAAGACATCAACCCAACATCTACGTGGGAGACGGAGATTGAACGCGCCTTAAACTGCATGGATGCGATGGTGACGATACACACTAGGGGTTTTGCCAGAAGCTCATGGACTCAGCAGGAGATCGGATTCGCTCTTGGTAGAGGCGTCAAAGTGATCTCACTCAAGTTCGATGAGGACCCGACCGGCTTCATTGCCAGAAGACAGGCCCTTGCAAGACGGGGACGCCCCGCCGAGGCTATCGCCGAAGAAATAGATCGTTTGCTTTTGGACGATGAGCGGACGCGCGAGCGTCTTCAAGCGGCAAGGGACGAGAGAAATCGACTCGCTACTGACGAGAACACGCTCCCATTCTGAAAAGGCGGCCACAGACTTATTGAGTCTGATCAAGGCTACCCGGCCAATTCTTATCATCGACGAACGGAAGAGCGCAGACATTAGCCGTCCAGGGCGTGACAAGAGACTCGCGACAAATGGCCCAGCTTTGCGCGATGCATTATCCACTATGATGAACCGACACTGCTTTCCTACAGCTTTACAAGAGGTAAAGTACCGATTCTCTGGCTGATCATAATCGTAAAAGCGAGGCGTCCTGTTTTAGTTAAGGCGACCTTATCTAACCTCCATGTTCCTGCATGAGACTTTCGCCTCCACTCCCTTAGACCGGAGCTCGTTGCCGCAAGGCAAACTCGACATCTCCGTAAGAGTGCGAACCAACCCTTTTCCGTGGGCAGGCCAATTCTCCCCACAACTCGTCGAAGAACTGTTGACTGCGTACGCACCGCGCACCGGAGTTGTGCTCGATCCCTTTGTCGGTAGCGGCACCTCTTTGGTCGAGGCAGCACGGCTGAGACTCGCCGCCTGGGGAGGCGAGATCAATCCCGCCGCAGTGATTCTCAGTAGGGTGTATCAACTGATCAACCTGGATGCATCGGAGCGGGTGACAATATTAGATCAGTTGCGCGAGCGACTCCTCGACATGATCGGCCCATTCCACGAGCCGCTGTTCTTCAAGAGAGCTAGCGAATTTGTCAGGTGCTCTACGCTCGAAGCTGCGCTAGTTCAAGTATGGCGTAAGTCTGCTTCCGGCCCGATGCGTGATCTTGTAGCAACATTGGTCGTGCTGTGTGACTTCCATCGAGGCCCATTGGACACTGTCACAATACGCAAGAGTTGGTTGCATCTCGACCGGCTCGTGCGTAGCCTCCCCCAATCAGCCAAACCTGTAACCGTGTATCACACAGACGCAAGAGTGTTGCCTATCGAGTCGCGTTCTGTCGATCTGGTACTCACATCACCACCATATATAAACGTCCATAATTACCATCAGAAGTTTCGGCGGTCCGTTGAAGCGCTCGGATGGGACGTTTTGACCATCGCTCGATCCGAGATCGGCTCGAATCGTCAAAACCGAGGAAACAGATTCCTCACGGTTATCCAATACTCTTTAGACATGACGCTAGCCTTAAGGGAAATGGCGCGTGTTACCAAACACGGCAGCCGATTGATCCTCGTGCTCGGGCGCGAGTCTTCAGTCCAAGGAGTACCTTTCTTCAACGGCGGGCTAGTGACCGAGCTGGCGGTCCGGAGCGTGGGTCTAGATATTGAAAGAAGGCAGGAGCGCGTGTTCCGTAACCGCTACGGTATCGACATCTATGAGGACATCCTGCACTTCCGCGTGGTGAAAGAAGTCTCCGACAAAGATGCTTCTCTAACGGCAGCACGGAACATTGCAAGGGAGGCGCTCGCAGCAACGAGTTCTTTCGTCGCCCGTAAAGAGCGTATGGGAATCCAAGACGCGATCATGCGTCTGGATGCGGTTTCACCGTCCCCCATGGCCCTCTCACCCTCCTTTGAGTGATCATGCCCTATCCAACACCACATGGTGACAAGCTCCGGGCGCTCCTTGGAAACAATAAGTTACCGGTGCGTGACCGGCCTAGGATCCGCGCTGCACTCGAGAGATACGAGGCGTGGAAGGCCGAAATCAGAGGAGGGGAGGGGAGCGGTAAGCGCGTAGTCGAGCCTCTAGTAGCGTCTCTCAATCGCTACAAGAAATCGATTGATCTTGATCTCGTGTTCGACAGTGCGGACGACTTTCTATATCGCCAGAAGGGGCAACTCAAGATCGAGAACACGATCCTCGAAGAGTTTCTGCCATGGCTAGTCGGAATGGCGTTCTCTGAACCACTCGCGGAAAGAGATCTAAGTCTCGGACCGACCAACGCCTTCTCACAACTCCGTTTTGAGTCAAACCTGCTGGACGCTGTACACGGAGGTGGGATGGCCGTCCGCTCGAAGAACCATGATTTCGCGATAGCCCGCCCGTTGTTTCTCAAAGCCTCGCATCGCAACGACTTCAGCGAGTCCGAAGAGGCAACCACGCACCTCGCTTATCTGGCTGCGGAGATCAAGACCAATCTTGATAAGACCATGTTTCAGGACAGCAAGTGCCACGGCCTACGACCTGAAGCTTGCCCTTCCGAATTCGCGATATTTCCTGCTTTGCGAATGGTTGGATATGACTCCAATCAGCACAGCAGTCACTGCAATCGAGGAGGTCATTCTGCTGAGGAAAGCGAAACGTATATCTGCAAATGTACGCCAGCAGTTTTCGACTGCGTCTGGGCGTACCGCGAATCGGGACGCCTTCGAACGACATCTTGTCGAACACCCGCTAGCTCCAGACGCCTTTTGGCGTTTTCTCTCGCATGTGGAACCCTTGCTGGGAGCCCAGACCCGGAACGAGCAGGACACCCTCAACCGCGGCTGGTTCTGATTCCATTCTCTGACTACAGGGCTGAAACGAACGTAATACAGGAAAATTGGTTGCGGGGGTCGGATTCGAACCGACGACCTCCGGGTTATGAGCCCGACGAGCTTCCACTGCTCCACCCCGCGTCGAAGGACCAAGCAGACCTGTAAGCCGCATTCTGTCGGGGGCTGTCATCTATCTTGGGCGGCGGGTTGCCCCGACCCTCTTCGCGCCCTACCCGGGACTTGGCGAGCAGCCTGCGAACGTCCCTGCTTGGGCTTGCTCCGGATAGAGTTTAGCTCTTTTCACTCCGGCCGAAGCCGGCGATGGTCTCTGTGCCACTGGTCCTCGCCTCGCGGCGGACGGGAGTTACCCGCTATCCAGCTCTACGGAGTGCGGACTTTCCTCGCACGTGGCGCGACAGCCCGGTCTACTTGATCTCAGCGCCAAGGATATTGAGTCCTCAACATCTGAGGAGTGGCCGAAAGGGTGCGGATATAAACGCTCGTGAGACTTCGGGATCGATCCATTGGGGCCTAAGCCCCGATCGTGCTAGAAGCGACCGACCTAAGGATGTCTGCCTCGTTAGAAGCAGAGTTAATCCTTGAAAGGAGGTGATCCAGCCGCACCTTCCGGTACGGCTACCTTGTTACGACTTTGCCCCAGTCGCCTGTCCCACCTTAGACAGCTGCCTCCCAAAAGGGTTAGCTCACCGTCTTCAGGTATTACAGACTCCCATGGCATGACGGGCGGTGTGTACAAGGCCCGAGAACGTATTCACCGCAGTATGCTGACCTGCGGTTACTAGCAACTCCGACTTCATGCAGGCGAATTGCAGCCTGCAATCCGAACTGGGACTGGCTTTTTGGGATTCGCTAACCGTCGCCGGCTCGCCGCCCTCTGTACCAGCCATTGTAGCGTGTGTGTAGCCCGGGACGTAAGGGCCATGCTGACTTGACATCATCCCCACCTTCCTCCGAGTTTCTCTCGGCAGTCTCGCTAGAAAAATACAACTAACGACGAGGGTTGCGCTCGTTGCGGGACTTAACCCAACACCTCACGGCACGAGCTGACGACAGCCATGCAGCACCTGTGAACCGGCCCCGAAGGGAAGCCCTGTTTCCAGGGCGGTCCGGCACATGTCAAACCCCGGTAAGGTTCTTCGCGTATCCTCGAATTGAACCACACGCTCCGCTGCTTGTGCGGGCCCCCGTCAATTCCTTTGAGTTTTAGTCTTGCGACCGTAGTCCCCAGGCGGGATGCTTAACGCGTTAGCTACGGCACGAAGGGGGTCGATACCCCTCACACCTAGCATCCATCGTTTACGGCGTGGACTACCCGGGTATCTAATCCGGTTCGCTCCCCACGCTTTCGCGTCTCAGCGTCAGGACTAAGCCAGGAAGTCGCCTTCGCCACTGGTGTTCCTTCCGATATCTACGCATTCCACCACTACACCGGAAGTTCCACTTCCCTCTCCCAGCCTCAAGACCGGCGGTTTTGTACGGCGTGACAAGGTTGGGCCTTGACATTTCACGAACAACCTGCCGGTCCGCCTACACGCGCTTTACGCCCAGTAATTCCGGATAACGCTCGCCACCTACGTATTGCCGCGGCTGCTGGCACGTAGTTGGCCGTGGCTTATTCCCGGGCTACTGTCATTTTCATCACCCGGAAAAGGGCTTTACGACCCGAAGGCCTTCTTCGCCCACGCGGCGTTGCTGCGTCAAGGTTGCCCTCATTGCGCAATATTCCTTCATGCTAAACCCCGTAGGGCTCTGGACCATGTTTCAGTCCCAGTGTGGCTGATCATCCTCTCAGACCAGCTACCGATCATCGCCTTGGTGAGCCATTACCCCACCAACAAGCTAATCGGCCGCAGGCCCCTCTCTCGGCGATAAATCTTTCATCCGCCGGACGCATCCAGCGGATCTTATGCGGTATTGTCCCCGGTTTCCCGGGGTTATCCCCCACCAAGAGGCAGGTTGCCTACGTGTTACTCACCCAGATGCCACCGTCGTGGCGACCGAAGCCGCCCGTACCGTTCGACTCGCATTGATAAGGCACGCCGCCAGCGTTAATCCTGAGCCAGGATCAAACTCTCCCTAAAAACAACCGGTTTCCGAAGAAACTCCGATTGATGAATAGCGAATGAGAATTTGTCACGCTCTCTAACTCGGTAAAGACCGATTCAACGGAAGTTCACGGGCACTTCTACCCGCACTCCTCTCGACCACTCTTCAGTTGTTAAGGTTCAAAACGCAACACCCTGCGGTGCTGCGCTACTAACAGAAATTGATAGTAAATCCCTTGAATTATACACACAAAGAACGGCGGCAGCGTGTTGGCGTGCTGTTCCGCCGGGTATGAGCTTGCTCAGTCGGACGCGGACGCCAGTCGTGGATATCGCGCCGCCGCCGGACTGATACAATCTGCCCCACCATCGCGGGGCTGCCGGCTGTGCTGGTCATGCAGGGTCGCTCGCGGAAGGCAGGTTCCGCCAGCCCGTGAAGTAACTGGGTTCGTAGACCGGGAGGGACCATGAAGCTTTCAGGCAAGATCATGAAGTCGGCCGGTATGCTCGGCGCGCTGGACGAAGTATCGGCGCATTGCGACATACCCTGCGGAATATACGATCCGCACCTGGCGCAGCTTGCGGCGCATACCGTGATTCGAATGATCGACCTTATAGAGGAGCAGGTGCCGCCGGGGCCGGACGCAACGCCGGAGCAGGTGCGCGACTACACGCATGGCATCTCGCGCTACATGCTGGTCAAGGAAGAGCACGCCGAGCTGTGCAAGCACGAAATTCGCATCATGTGGGGCGACTACATCAAGCCCGACATGGTCGAGGAGCACCCGGAGGTCCACGGGATCGTGTGGGAAATCATGCGGCTCGGCTCGATCGCCAAACAGGACGTGGATATCGAGCACGCCGAGGAACTGCTGGACAACGTGCACAAGTTCGCCGAAATCTTCTGGGCGACCAAGGGCGTCGAAACCAAGAAGGTCAAGTCGGCGTGGCCCAGCGGGCACGAGGTCGTGCTGCCCGACCTCTAAGACTGGCGAGTCATGCTTCCGTTCGCGGTTTACCGGGTCACGGGGCAGAGCATGGCCCCGGGAATCGGGGAATCGGACTACGTTCTCGTAAATAGACTCAGCTACGTGCTGGGCAAGCCGCGTTACGGCGACGTGGTTGTGGCGAAACATCCCGGCACGGGACGCCTAATCGTCAAGCGGGTCGCTAAAGTCGAGTCGAATCGATACCTGCTGAGAGGGGACAACGAGAAGGCGAGCAGCGACAGCCGCGGATTCGGAGCGGTGACGCGAAAAATGCTCGTCGGCAAGGTCTGGAAGGTCTTCCGCGGCGGTTGAGCCAGGCGCCCTAGCGCCGCTTAGCCGCGCCCCACGACGCCCCGTGACTCTCCTGGACGGAGGGGACTTCGTAGAGATTCCGGGGTTCCGCGCCCAGACGCCGTAGGGGCGGTTCGCGAACCGCCCCTACTTTCGTGGGGAAATTCTTCACGGGAACGACGTAATAGAGGGCGGCGATGAAGAAGGGGATGTCATTCCGTCATGCCTGACTTGATCGGGCATCCAGGGGCGCGGACGCGCAAAATGGAAACATGGGGTCTGGGTTCCCGCTTCAGCGGGGAAGAGCTAGGCTCTTTCTCGGAAGCGGTCCACCACCTTGCCGATGGCTCGGATCGTCTCCGGCGTGCTGCCGCAGCACGCGCCTATAGCCTGAATGCCGAAGTCGGCCCACTGGGCCGCGTAGCCAGCCATTTCCTCCGGCGAGCAGTCGTAAACAACCTGCCCGCCTCTTATCTCGGGAATGCCCGCGTTCGACTCGGCCAGAATCACCGCGTCGGGCATCGCCTCGCGCATCTCGCGGAGAATATCGGTCATCTCGTCGGGACCGTTCCCGCAGTTCGCACCGACCGCATCGGCTCCGTACTCGATCATCGCGCGGGTGGCGTCGGCGGGAGTGACGCCCATCATCGTCCGCTTGTTCGTGCAGAAGCTCATCGCCGCCACAACCCCCAGGCCTGTCGATTTGGCGCCTTCTATTGCGGTCCGCACCTCCCCCAAGTCACTCATCGTTTCTATCAGGAGGAAGTCGACGCCTCCGGCGGCGAGCGCTCTGCTCTGCTCGGCAAATGCATCCACAAATCTGCTGTACGGATGTTCGCCCAGCGGCTCCAGAAACTCGCCCGTGGGGCCTATGTCACCTGCGACGAGGACATCGTCACCCGCGACTTCGCGGGCCAGCTCAGCGGCGGTCACGTTGAAGGCTTGGAGCTCATCCGCCAGTTCGGCTCTCGTCAAGCGGATGCGGTTGCCGCCGAAGCTGTTGGTGCTTATGACATCGCATCCCGCGTCGACGTAAGCGCGGTGCATCGCGCGAACGCGGTCAGGCTCCCTGAGATTGAGCTCCTCGGGCGTCTCCCAGTCTTTGTTGGTGGCGGCGCCAAGCATCGTCCCCTGGGGACCGTCGAAAAGGGCCCCGCGCCGCAGCCGTTCGACCAGCTCCTCGGGCGATATGCGAGATCGGTGGTTGACTGAAGAGATCATAGTTAAACAATCGTAACCCAGAGGCGTCGTTTAGCAGGAGACGTTTTACGCGGGCGGCCGTCTCCAACCAGTAACCGGCATCCGCCAACAGTCATCCTGGCCTAGGCGGGATAAACTTCAATGAACAGATCAAGCACAGCTTTTCAGCTAACACGCTAACCCCAAACGATCAGGAGCTCGGCGCTTATGCGAATTCCCCCGCTTGTCAGAGTAATAGTCCTCTTCACAGCGATTGTGGCGCTAGGAGTCGCCGGTTTCCTGTTCTTCAATCAACAGCGCGGCGACGGCGGCGAATCTTCTAAACCTCTCGGTATAGCCGCGGCGGCCGCGGGTCCCGGGCTGGAGCAAACAGGGATAACCGTCACGGGGCTCGGGGAGGTGCGAATCGACCCGGACACCGCGTTCCTGTCCCTGGGCGTGCAGGTAGTCGCTGAAACCGCGGCCGAAGCCACCACGGGCCTTTCGACCAATTCGAACTCCGTGGTCGAGGCGGTGAAGGAGGCGGGCGTCGACGAAACGGACATCGCGACGCAGAGCCTGACGCTTACACCCATCTACGCCGAACCGGCCCCCGGCCAAACGCGGGACACGCCGCCCAAAATCGACGGTTACCGAGCCTCGACCACAGTGCTGGTAACCGCCCGCGAGATCGATGGAGCTGCGGAAATTCTCGACGCGGCGCTATCCGCAGGCGCAAACGTAGTGAACTCCGTAAGGTTTGGGGTTATGGAAACGGCGGATTTCGAGCGACAGGCCCTGGACATGGCCACCCGCGACGCCGCTAGCAAGGCGGAGGCCATGGCAGGGGCGCTCGGCGGCAAAGTTGGCGGTCTGATATGGATCGTCGAGGAAACTTCGGGTTTTGGAGGTTCCTTCGCCGTCGCGAAACAAGCCATGGCTTTTTCCGAGTCGAGCATGGTTCCACTGGTCGCGCTCGAGGCCGGGCAGCTTACGATAACGGCGAGGGTCATCGCGAACTTCGCCTACGAGTAGATCCGGACTACAGCTCGACGGGCTGGCCGGACCGAGCCGACTGGATCGCGGCCAAAGTTACCTCAAGCGTGCGAACGCCGTTGGAATAGTCCGAGCCGACCATCGATCCGTCGCCGGACATTACGGCGGCCACGAACTTCTTGTCCGTCTCGAACATCGGGTCGGTCTGGGCGCCGGCCACCTCTTCGGAGTCCGCCGTTCGAATTGTGACTTGATCCAGCCACGCCGACAGCGACAAACCGGAGGCAAACACGGTTACGCCCGTAAACCAATCGGCGCCGCCCCATCTGTCGCGCGCGCACGTGGTCAGCAGCGCGCCAATGGCGCCAGATTCGAACGTGAGCGTGACCGCGTTGACATCGTAGATATCGAGGTTTTCCACCTCGGTCAGAATCCTGGTGGCGCCGGCCGCGTATACGATTGAGACCTCGCCGGCGAGGAAACGCATCAGGTCGACCGTGTGCGTCGCCTGCTCGACGATCTGTCCGCCGGACTGTTCCTGAACCCTCCACCAGGGTTGCGGTGGCAGCGGGCCATAGTAGGTACCCTGAAGCAAGCCGATTTCCCGGCCCGCCAGCGCCTGCTTGGCCTTCAAGACCGCGTCGCTGCAGCGTGACTGATAACCGACGGCCGAAATAAGTCCAGCGTCGAGAATGCGCAACTCGATCTCACGCGCGAGCCCCATCGTCAAAGCCACCGGCTTTTCGACGAAGATGTGCTTGCCGGCGTCGATAACAGCGCGTTCTATGTCGCCGTGGGCGAAAGGCGGCACGGCGACATAGACGGCGTCGGGATTTACCGAGGCGATCATGTCCCCGGCGCTTGTGAACATCTCCGCGGAGAGCTCCGAAACCGGTCGATCGCCAGGCCGGGAAGCCGCATTGAGCGCCCCGTTTACACGCCTGACGGCAGCCTCGCACCGGTCTACCGAAACGTCGCACAAGCCCACAACGTCGGCGTCTTCAATCTGCTGCAGGTTGATGAGGTGGGGAGTGGCTATGCCGCCGGTGCCGATGAAGCCAATTCTTACAGACAATTAAGACGATCCTTCGCGTACGAGCACAGTGAGCTTTGCGTTCGCTCTGGCAGTCCAGGTGAGACGAAAGAATAGGGTAGCAGGCGGGACGGCAAAAGCTTCGGCTTCCGTCTCTATGTCAAGTAACATGGCGCTCGGGAGCAGGACCAGCGTCGGACGTGACACTAAATGAACATTGCGGTCATCGGGTTGGGAAGATTCGGCAGCAACCTGGCGACAACGCTGAGCGAGCTGGGCCACGACGTTCTCGCGATCGACAGTGACGAGCGGGCCGTGCAGAGAATCGCCGACAGCGTCACCCATGCGGTACAGGCCGACGGCACCGACGAAGCGACGCTCAGCGAACTGGGCATCGTCGAGTACGACCTGGCGTTCGTGGCCTTCGGCGACATCGAAGGCAGCATCCTGATGACCACGCTGCTCAAGCAACTGGGCATGCGGCGAGTCCACGCCAAGGCCCGAAACTCGCTGCATCGGGAGATATTGGAGCGTGTGGGCGCGGACCAGGTAGTGTTCCCCGAGCGCGAAATGGCCGTCAGGGTCGCTCACAATCTGGCGGCTCCGAACGTGGTGGACTACTTCGAGCTGCTTGCCGATTACGGCATTGGCGAGGTCAAGGTTCCCGAAGGATTCGTGGGGCAAACCTTGACCAGCGTGAATCTTGCGGACAGGCTCAACGTAAGCATTCTCGTTATCAAGCGCGGGAAGGAACTGCTCATAACGCCGGACCTCACCGAGACCTTGCGGGCGGGCGACGTTCTGGTCGTGATAGGCCGCGATTCGGCCATCGCCGACCTCGACAATTTCAAATAGCGGCACCCGGTACCGTTTAGACGCGGTAAGCCTAGCGGCACGGTCGGAACTCCCGCCAAATCTTCTCAAAATCATAAGAGAAACACACGCTCACAGGCTAAAATTGTCTTGACAACCCACCAGATATAGCGGGATGATACGCGCCACCTACAACATCTTGTAGGTAAGGGGGCGGTGTACGTCCATCCAGGATGTCGCAGGGTCAGTCCGAAACGATTTAGGGGGACTTGAACGCACATGATCCGTCTGCTGGGACAAACCCACCAAACGGCTGATGGGCGGTCCTATTACATTGAGGCTTGTCAGGTATTGCCGCTCGACGGCGAGTACGACGTAATGCTCTTCGACATAAGCAAGACCAAAACGTCCTTCTCGATGGGCATCGCGTTTTCCAAACAGCTTGTCAGCCAGCTGGCGGCGATGGGTCTTGACCTCAACGGCAGCAGGTCGCTTATGGAGCACGGACTCGCGCAGCTTCGCGAGCAGTTGGACGTTGGAGTTGAAGAAGACGGCCGGGTATTTGAGTCCCGGCTTTATGGCAGACCCCACATTCAAATCGGCGGCGCCACCCGGCGCCGCTATCTGGCCTAAGTCCCGAGAAGCTCAGCCAATATCAATGGGATTCATATCGGCTGAGACGGAATCCCGTCACAGGAGAAAGGGAATGGACACCCGCAAAACGCTGGATAAGCCGGCTGAGATAACCGATAACGCGCTCGCGGTTCTCAGGCAGCGATATTTCCTGAAGGACGCGGTGGACCATCCGACAGAGGACGTAGACGAGTTCTTCCGCCGCGTTGCGCATGGGGTTGTTTCGGTAGAAGCGGAGAAAGGTTGGGCAAGTCCTGACGAGACCAGAGAATTCGAGGATCGGGCGTATGAGATGTTGCGCGGGCTGCGTTTTCTCCCAAACAGCCCGTGTCTGATGAACTCGGGCAAACCCGAAGGATACGCACAGCTCGCCGCCTGCTTCGTGCTGCCGGTGGAGGACAGCCTCAGGAGCATCAAGCAGGCTGACTACGACGCGGCCATCATCCATCAGAGCGGTGGCGGCACCGGCTTCAACTTCTCGAAAATCCGGCCCCGCGGCGATTTCGTGCGCGGCTCCGGCGGGGTGGCCAGCGGTCCGGTCAGCTTCATGTCGGTGATCGACTACTCGTGCGGCGAGGTGAAGCAAGGCGGTACGCGGCGCGGCGCGAACATGGGGATTCTGAACGTCGACCATCCCGACATCCTGGAATTCATTACCTGCAAGAACCAGGACGGGAAAATCGCGAACTTCAATATCTCCGTGGGAGTCACCGACGCGTTCATGAACGCCGTCGAGGCCGGCGAGGAATATGAGCTGATAAATCCGCGAACGGGAGAAGTCCACGTCGATCCGAAGACCGGCGAGGAAAAGCGCCTGAACGCGCGCTGGCTGTGGAACAAGCTGGTCGAAAGCGCGTGGCTCAACGGCGAGCCGGGCATCATCTTTCTGGACCGAATCAAGGACACGAACCCGACGCCGGGCGTGGGCGTGCAAGACACCACCAACCCGTGCGGCGAGCAGCCGCTGCTGCCCTACGAGGCCTGCGTTCTTGGCAGCATAAAACTCAGCGCATACGTGCGCGGCAAGCATATCGACTGGGAAGCTCTGGGTGACGACGTTCACCTCTCGGTCCGGTTTCTCGACGACATGGTTGAGTCGAGCAACTTTCCCATCGAGGCGATCGAGGCCATCGTCAAGCACGGCAACCGGCGCGTTGGTCTGGGAATCATGGGCTGGGCCGACATGCTGTACATGCTCGGCATCGCCTACGACGGAGAAGAGGCGTACAAGCTCGCCGAAGAGGTGATGAACTTCGTCAATCTGCAAGCCCGCAATGCCAGCGAAGCGCTGGCTGAAAAGCGCGGTCCCTTTCCGAAC
Organism: Chloroflexota bacterium; assembly: GCA_965218195.1. Classification (GTDB taxonomy): domain Bacteria; phylum Chloroflexota; class UBA11872; order UBA11872; family VXNJ01; genus JAPOVO01. The sequence continues at coordinate 912,009 of OZ244593.1, read as the reverse complement.
TGGGAAGGGTCGATCTGGCGCCAAAGCGGCGACGCGGCACGTCGGAACGCCACCGTGACGACCATCGCCCCCACGGGGACGATCGCCATGATCGCCGACGCGTCGGGCGGAGTTGAGCCGCAGTTCGCGCTCGTCTACTGGAAGAACGTGATGCGCGACGAAAACAACAAGGCCACGTCGCTGCGCTACCTCAACAACATCTTCGAAGAGTACGCGCGGGACAACGGGTTCTACGGCGAGGACCTTATCGAGGCCATCGAAGCGAACCACGGCAGCGTGCGCATTCGGACAGACACGCCGCAAAAGGCGCGGGCGGCGCTGGAGCGAATCCCGGAAGAAGCCCGCCGGACTTTCATAACCGCGCACGACGTAACGCCGGAAGCCCACATCCGTATGCAGGCCGCGTTCCAGAAATACACCGAAAACGCGGTGTCAAAGACAATCAACTTCCCCAACGAGGCCAAGCCGAACGACATAAACGAGGGGTACTGGCTGGCCTACAAACTGGGATGTAAGGGGGTGACCGTCTACCGAGATGGAAGCCGGGCCATGCAGGTGATGACCACCTCGGCGGAAAAAGACGATGGCGCGGAGTTGGAAGCCGCGTCGGAGACTCATGCAAACGGACAGCACGAGCGGGCGGCGCAATCCAACGGACATATCGAGGTCGCGCCCCGGTCTCAGGTGGCAGCCACGCCCAGGCCCCGACCTAAGACGGTCTCGGGCACGACTACAACAGTGGACACGGGCTGTGGAGACCTTTTCGTCACGATGAACGACGACGACGACGGACATCCGTTCGAGCTGTTCGCGACCCTGGGCAAGGCGGGAGGCTGCGCGGCAGCGCAAACCGAGGCGATCGGGCGGTTGATATCGCTCGCGCTGCGCAGCGGTGTCGGCGTCGAGCAGGTGCACAAGCAGCTGCGGGGCATCACGTGTCACCGGCCTGTTGGACTGGGGCCTAACCGAATACTTTCATGCGCCGATGCCATAGCACGTGGGATCTCGACGAAATATCTGGAGGAGGACGGGTCCTACAAGCCTTACGTGGACCTGCAGGGCGAAGGCACGTACACCAACGGCGGGCCGGCCAACGAGGGATTCGAGACACCCGCCCACGCGGCCCAGAGCAGGCAATCGCCGCGCGCCAAGGTGACCGCGGTCCAGGGGGCGATGTTTCAGCAGGAGTTCGTGCCCGTTTACGAGTCGGCTCAGGAACAGGGCGCGTGCGTTAGCTGCGGCTCCAGCCAGATGTATTTCTCGGAAGGCTGCGTGAAGTGCGTAGTCTGCGGCCACTCGCAGTGTAGCTAGGCTCTCGACGAGGCACGCCCGACGCTGTCGGAAGGCTGAGCCTTCCGACCTCAACGGCAATTGCAAGTGGGGCAAGTGAGTCAAACTGTAGTTTGGTGTACAGGCATAAGCGGCGCGGGGCGAACCGCCTATTTGCAAGAAGCTCAGGCCTTTTGTGAATCTCTCGGTCACACTTGTCGGGTATTGGACGTCGGTCACCTCCTCGACGAGGCGGTCGAAGAATTCCAAATAGGTGAGACTGCGACGGACCTGCTCGACGGGAACGATACTGTTCTTCACTTACACAGGGCATCCGCTCTACGATCCTTGGATAGACAGATCGAGGATGCGACAGAAGAGATAGTCCTCGTTTCGACTCACGCTTGCTTCATGCGCAAGTCCCGGCTGATGTTGGGGTTCGATATGAACATGATCAAGCGGAGATTCGCGAGCAGAATCGACGTTTTCGCAACCATCATTCATGACTGCCACGACACGTGGATCGAACTTCAATCCCGACCGGAGTGGCGCGACCATCTGAACTTGGCTGAAGTCGCCATCTGGAGGGACTTTGAAACAACCCTCACAAAAATGCTGGCGGACTATGAAGCCAAGCCTTTCTATCTTCTGGCCCGCAATGACCCCGCGGAGGGGTTGGCGCGACTGGCGTCCGCTTCTCCCGCACCGAGCATTTATCTAAGCTACCCGATCACCGCAATCATGAACGAGAACCCTCAGCTCTTGGATGCCGCAAAAAGCCTTGCCGACCGGTTACGCCAGGCTGGGTTCGTAGTGTTCAATCCGCTTTCGATAAAAGACTTACCTGGCACACGAACTGCAGTTGGAGGTGAGACAACGGTAGAACCAGAAATGGAGTCAGCAGCGAGACCATATCTCGAGAGCCAAGTCGTTTCGCGAGACCTCCAACTCATCGACCAAGCTGACGTGGTTGTGGTTTATTACCCCACTGACCCTGCCCCCAACTTACCCTCACTCATAAGTAGAATCTTTTCAGGTTATGGCCCCAATTGGGGCGGGCTGCAAACTCGTTGGGTGTGAGCCCATCCAGGCTCGTGTGCGGGCGTGTTGTGTTGTAGTCGTACCTCCATTCCGCGATGATCCGCCGCGCTTCGGCCAGGCCGGCGAAGAGATGTTCGTTGAGGCACTCGTCACGCAGGCGGCCGTTGAAGCTCTCGACAAAGCCGTTTTGCACGGGCTTGCCCGGTGCGATGTAGTGCCAGCCAACGCCGCGTTCCTGCTGCCAGCGCAGGATAGCGTTTGAGGTGAGCTCGGTGCCGTTGTCGCTGACCAGCATGCGGGGGCGGCCCCGCAGCTCGACGATGCGGTCCAGCTCCCGAGCCACGCGGACGCCAGACAGCGATGTGTCGACGACGAGGGCGAGGCACTCGCGGCTGAAGTCGTCCACCACCGCCAGGATGCGGAACCGCCTGCCGTCGGCCAATGCATCCGCGACGAAATCGAGCGACCAGCGCTGGTTGCGGTTCCAGGGGAGCAGCAGCGGGGCACGCGTGCCGAGCGCCCGCTTGCGCCCGCCTCGCTTGCGCACCGTGAGCCGTTCCTCGCGATAGCTGCGATAGAGCTTTTTATGATTGAGCCGGATGCCTTCCCTGGCCAGCAGGATGTGCAGACGGCGGTAGCCGAACCGTCGGCGCTGCTCGGCCAATTCCCGCAACCGCTTGCGGATGCCGGCGTCGTCCGGCCGCCTCGATTCATAGCGGTAAGTCTTCGGATCCATCCCGACAAGAGCGCAGGCACGGCGCTGCGAGTGACTAGTCTCCGTCATCGCCCAGGCCGCGGCCTTCCTCCGCAATCTGGGCGTTAGAAGTTTTTTGCAAGTAGCTCGCGCAGCGTCGCCACATCCAGCATCGATTCCGCCAGCAGCTTCTTCAGGCGCCGGTTCTCATCCTCCAGCCCCTTCAGCTTCCTGGCGTCTGATACCTCCATGCCGCCGTACTTGGACCGCCACTTGTAAAACGTCGCGCCGCTGACCCCGTACTTGCGGCAGAGCTCTGCGGCTGGCAACCCCGCCTGCTGCTCTTTGAGGATGCCGATGATCTGTTCCTCGCGATACCTGCTCCGTCTCATGTCCGTCTCCTCCCATTGAACGGACTCTACTCAAAATCCAGGGCGTTTTCGGGGGCAAGGTCACCACCGATAAGGTTTCGCCCGGCGTCTTCACAGAAATGTCTAGGGCGAGAGACACCGGCAAGCCTCTCTATCTTTGTACTTTTCCAGGGGCGCCTGACAGCGTTAGCCCGTTCCTGGGCCTCTTTTTCACGCAGGCCTTCGCTGATCAAGACGAGCTCCTTTCATTTCTCGAGAGCGAATAACTTTAGCGGTTCAGTTAGAAAAACTTGATAGTATGCTGTTTGTCGTCACCGCAAGGAGTAACGGCAAAAGGGGGCTTCCAATAGCGAAGGAAACGATATCTGAACTGGATCGCCGTACACTGCATTTCAAAGTCGAAACGTCGGAGACCCTGAGGAAGGGAGACGCACTTCTCATACGGAACGTGCAGACAACAGAATCCGGAATTCAAGTTTCCGCAATTTCGGAAAGAGCAATCCGTGACGAAACAGCCAAGCTAGTTTCCGAGGAGTAACCAGCCCAAGTTCTAGCTAAATCAAAATTAGTCAGGGCCTCTGCCTGCTTCCCGTCTGGGCTTTGTCTTTACTGGTGAGCTTTCGCAGTCAGGCGCTCCAGACCCGGCTATAATCCAGCCCTTGATTAAGGGAGTGGGTTTTACATGGACGGACGGGCGTTTGGCGTCTTTTGGGATTTCGTAGAGCGGCAGCGCAAGCGGGTCGTCGAACTAGAGGACGAGGCGCGCGCCCTGGAACGCCGTTATACGGAGGCTTGGTTTGAGACGCTGGCCATGGGTCAGGACGGCGCCACTCCGGCCGACAAGCAAGAGGTGAGCGCACGTCTGAGCCAGGCCGCCAATGAACTGGAGGCGGCAAAGCTCGCTCTGGAGACCGCCAGACGCCGCCTGCCGCTGTATGAGGAGACCCTGGAACAGCTCACGCCGACTTAAGCGCGCAAGGTTATGTCTCATCGTATTTACCCCATACGCCGTCTCCGGGATAGCGGATCGCGCCGAGTGATCCGTTGAGTGGTCGGGTAACAAGATCCAATCCCGGCGGCCTGGCGGTTCCGGTTGGCCCTTATTCGCAGACCGTGGCCGTGCGATGCGCCGACCTTCTGTTCATCTCCGGTCAAGGTCCGGTGGACGAACACGGCGACCTGGCGGGACCGACCATGGCGGAGCAGACGCGGCAGGTATTCGAGAATCTGGAGACGGCGCTCCGAGCGCACAAGTGCGGCTGGGAGGACGTGATGAAACTGGGGGTTTTCCTGACGGATATCGGCGACTTTCCCGAGTTCACGGATGTTAGGAAGGAATTCTTGTCCGGGGTCTATCCAGCGTCGACTCTCGTGGCCGACATCGCACTGGTGATGCCCGACTGGAAAGTGGAAGTGGAGGCCGTGGCCGCGATCCCCTAGCGGGCCGGCAATCGATATGAGATATACAACTCTTGGCAACACCGGCGAGACGGTGTCGGTCCTGGGCTGCGGGACCATGTGGTTCACGGAAATGACCCAAAAGCAAACGGACCGTGCGCTGAACTACGCGCTCGATTCCGGAGTCACTTACTTCGACTGCGCCCGCGGCTACGGCGACGCGGAAATAAAGGTGGGCAAAGCGCTCGGCAGCCGGCGTGACGAGATCTTCATGGCCACGAAAGCGGTCGGGCGCGACGCGGCGACGGCCGCGCAGCAGATCGACGAAAGTCTTACCCGGCTCGGAATGGACTACGTCGATCTGATCCAGCTCCACTACGTCAACCATCAGCACGAATTCGACAAGATAATGGGCCCCGGCGGGGCGCTCGAGGCGGCTATAAAGGCCAGGGACGACGGAAAGGTCCGGCACATAGGCATAACCGGCCACCGGCCCGAGAAGCTGGCCGCGTGGCTGCGGGAGTGGCCTTACGAGACCGTGTTATTTCACCTTAACCCGTTGCAGCCGTGGGCGGCTCTCGACCTTTTGCCCACGACTTCGGAGCTGGGCGTCGGAACGATGGCAATGCGGCCGGTCGGTTCGGGACTGCTGAGCGGCGAGCGCGCGCGCGACGCGATTCGCTACGTGCGCGAGCACGCGGTGGACGTAATCGTCGCCGGACTTACGAGCACGGAGATCGTCGACGCCAACGTCGAGGCTCTGACGGAGCCGGTGGGACGAGAAGAGGCGCGCCGTCTCTCGGAATGGGCCGCCGGTCTGGTAGGCAACGACTGCCGCCGTTGCAGCTACTGTTCCTGTCCGGTTGGAATCGACATTCCCGACACCATGCTCTCCGAGAAGGTCTTTGCGGCGGGCGCGCTCTCCGAGGCGGGCGAAAAGCTCTGGAGCGAGGCCACGGCCAGTGTCGATAAGTGCTACGGACACGAGCCGTGCAAGACGGAACCGATCTGCGAGAGCCAATGCCCCTACGACCTGCCGATTCGACAGCTAATGCTGAAGCTGTCTGGCGTAAGCCCGGCGGCCGCGACCTCCTGAACGTTCCGCGGCCTCGCCACAGAACGCCCTGATCCCACTGCTCCCCAAAAAAAGTTTTGGGAACGAGCGCTGAATCTGCTAAAACACTTAGGTGATGCTAAACATCGTAGTTAGGGTCACCTAACATCCATAGTTAGAATCAGCTAAAATCGCCCGCTGATTTGCTCCGGTGCGTGGATTGAAGGGGGATCATACATGAATCGCATGTCTCGACGACGGATACTCGGCGCGCTGGCCGTGGGAGCAGTGGCGCCAATCGCGGCCGCATGTGGCGAAGGACAGGCAGTTCAAACGACTGCTCAAGCGACCGCGATGAGTTCGGTAGTCACCACGGCATCTCCGGCTCCAGTAATAACCGAGGCGCCCCCGCAATCCAACTCACTAACGATCTACTCGGGCCGGAGCGAGAGCCTGGTCGATCCGATAATCAAGCAATTCGCCGACGCGTCGGGTATAGATGTCGGAGTCAAGTACGCAAAGACCGGCGAACTTGCGGCGACGCTTCTCGAGGAGGGCGACAGGAGCCCCGCGGATATCTTCTTCGCCCAGGACCCGGGAGGTCTCGGATCGGTCGAGGCAATGCTTTCGCCGTTGCCCGACGAAGTTCTTGGACGGGTCCCGGAATGGGCGCGCTCGACCGAGGGCAAGTGGGTCGGCATATCGGGGCGCGCCCGCGTCGTAGTCTTCAACACCGACAGACTCACAGAAGCGGACCTGCCCGACGACATGTGGGGATTCGTGGACCCCGCGTGGAAGGGGCGGCTTGGAATTCCGCCGACCAACGCGTCGTTTCAGACGATGGTGACCGGGATGCGGTCGGCATGGGGTGACGAGAGAACTCGGGAGTGGCTCAGCGGCATCATGGCCAACGAGCCGGGCATATACCCAAAGAACACGCCGATCGTGGCCGCGGCGGGAGCGGGCGAAATCGACGCCGGCTTCGTCAATCACTACTACCTGTACCGTTTCCTGGCGGAGGAGGGCGAAGCGTTTCCAGCAAGGAACTACCATCCTCGAGCCGGCGGACCTGGCTCTCTGGTCATGGTGGCGGGCGCCGGCATTCTGAATTCCTCAGAGAACAGAGAAACCGCGAGGAAGTTCCTCGACTTCGCGCTGTCGACCGCCGGGCAAACTTACTTTGCCGGGCAAACGTTTGAGTACCCGCTGATGGAAGGTGTGCGGACTCACCGTCTCCTGAAGCCTCTGGCCGAGATCGAACAGCCCGGAATCCCGGTCGACGAGCTTTCGGACCTCAAGGGCACCCAGGCACTTCTCCGGGACGCCGGCGCATTGACCTAGCGATGCCGGCAGGCCCGCTAGCCTCTAGGAGCTCTGTCGCGGTCGGAGTCTGGCGGCGGGGCCTGAACATAGGGTCTGCTCCGCCGGCGGTCTGGCTTCCCGCAACGCTGGTCGCGGGCGCCATGCTCTTGCCACTTGCATATCTCGTATACCGCGCCGCGGGCGCCGGTGGAGAGGTGTGGGAGCTGCTTTTGCGCGAGCGATCGTGGCAGACGCTGGGACGAACGGTTCTTCTTACCGGAGCCGTGACCGCCGTCTCGGCCGCGGTTGCGCTTCCGTTAGCGTGGTTGACGGCCCGCACCGATTTATCGCACCGCCGGATGTGGACAGTAATCACGGCGCTTCCCCTGGTGATCCCCAGCTACGTCGCGGCGTTCGTGGTGGTGGTGGCGCTCGGTCCGCGCGGCATGTTCCAGCAGCTTCTCGAAGCCGCCGTAGGCATTGAGCGTATTCCGCCGATCTACGGGTTCCCGGGAGCCACGATCACCATCGCGCTCCTCAGTTATCCCTACATGCTCCTGCCGGTGCGCGCTGCCCTGATGGGCATGGACCGAACCTTCGAGGAGAATGCCAGGACGCTGGGCGATAGCCCCTGGACGGCATTTCGCCGCGTGACCTTGCCGCAACTTCGTCCCGCAATCGCGGCGGGCGCGCTGTTAGTTGCGCTGTACACGCTGAGCGACTTCGGCGCCGTGTCCATGCTTCGGTACGAGACAATGACATGGGCGATTTACGTACAATACGAGTCGGCTTTCGACCGCTCCGTGGCGGCATCGTATTCTCTTGTTCTGGCAGCTTTGGCGGTAGGCATTCTTATTCTGGAATCGGTGACTCGCGGCCGCGGCGTTCATCACCGCACCGGCGGCGGATCGCCCCGCTCGCCTAACCTGGCGCGGCTCGGATCGTGGAAGTGGCCGGCGTTGATGCTCTGCGCGGCGGTAACGGCGCTGGCGCTGGGAGTGCCTGCCGTTATTCTGATGATATGGCTCGTGCGCGGACTGTTCGCCGGGGCCGAGCTGACTCAACTTTGGGACTCGCTGGCGAACTCCATGCTTGCGTCCAGCCTGGGGGCGGTCGCCACGACCGTTCTCGCGATTCCGCTGGCGGTGGCGATAGTCCGGCATCGCGGCCGGTTTGCCTGGTTTCTGGAGCGAGTCAGCTTCATCGGCTTCGCCCTGCCGGGTGTCGTGGTCGCTCTGTCGCTGGTGTTCTTCGGCTCCATGATCGTCCGACCGCTTTACCAAACGCTCTGGCTGCTGGTCTTTGCGTACGTAGTCCTCTTCTTTCCGGCGGCGCTGGGGGCCGTGCGAACAGCTTTACTGCAAGTGAATCCACGCTATGAGGAGGCGGCGCGAAGCCTTGGCCGAACGGCCGCCGGCACCGCGGCGACGGTAACGATTCCACTTATCCGCCACGGCCTCATGGCGGGCGCCGCGCTCGTTTTTCTTTTGGCTATCAAGGAACTGCCAGCAACGCTCATACTCGGGCCGCTCGGATTCAAGACGCTCGCGACGTCGGCGTGGTCGGCGGCTTCGGAGGCATTCTTCGCCAGAGCCGCGGCTCCGGCGATCCTGACAATTCTCGTGTCCTCGGTCCCACTGGCGATAATGCTGTTCAGCGCCCCCGGGAGACTCTCCAGGCTCTGGCGGCCGCTGGTATGACACGTTCGGTAGTGGAGTGCGTGGACCTCGTAAAGCGGTTCGGTCCATACCCGGCGGTTGACGGCGTAAGCCTGACCGCCGGCACGGGCGAGCTGGTGACGCTGCTGGGGCCGAGCGGTTGCGGAAAGACCACGACGCTCAGACTGATCGCGGGTTTCGAGTCGCCCGATTCGGGAACTATCGCAATTGGCGGAACGACGGTGGCGGGGCCGGGCGCGAGCGTTGCACCCGAAAAGCGCCGGGTGGGAATCGTCTTTCAGGACTACTCGCTATTCCCGCATCTCGACGTCCGGGACAACGTCGCGTATGCCAAAAAGCGCGCGCGGCGAGGGGAGAGATCGACCGACGAGTTGCTCGAAATGGTCGGTCTGAACGGCATGGCAGACCGGATGCCGTACGAGCTCTCCGGTGGAGAACAGCAGCGCGCGGCGCTGGCGCGGTCGCTGGCCGCCGAGCCTGACGTGGTGCTGCTCGACGAGCCCTTCTCGAACCTTGACGCGAGCCTTCGAGCGCGCCTTCGGATGGACGTTCGCGAAGTTCTGCGGGCCGCGGGAGCCACGGCGATATTCGTGACCCATGACATTGAAGAAGCGCTTAGCATCTCCGACAGGGTGGCAATAATGTTCGAGGGGCGGCTCGTTCAAACCGCCGAGCCGGAGGTGCTTTACAGCCGTCCCGCGAGCAAACGCGTCGCGAGATCGCTCGGGGACGCGAATTTCATACGCGGGGATGGTCGAGGAGACCGCGTTGCCACCGAGATTGGAACTCTGCATGTGGCTCGACCGGTAAATGGTCCGGTGGATGTCATGCTGCGCCCGGAATGGCTTAGCGTGACCGAGGACCCCGGCGGCGCCGGCAGGGTAGTCGACCGCGTGTTTTACGGGCACGATCAAATCGTTCAGGTCAGACTCGAATCGGGCGCGGAGCTGCGGGTGAGGGTCTGGTCTCCGCTGAAGCTCACGCAGGGGCAGCGCGTGGCGGTCCAAGCCCGCGAGCGCGCGATCACCTTCGATGATGACGGCAGCAACTCCAGCATCGACGCACAGTAACGCATACCGCCGGGGTTGCCGCGCGGATAGGCAGGCCGTTGGCCTCGGGAAGTAGCTTCCTCGTCGATCACGCGCACAAGGCGCACGACGGCTCGTTTGGTTACGGGTATCCGGAAATACCCGCGCGAGTCGATTCGATAATGGCTTCGCTGGAGCAGACCGGCTTCGAGGTCGAGGAGTTCCACTCCGAGCCGCGGGAGGCCATCGTCAATCTCCACTCTGACGCCATGCTGAGCTACATAGACCAGTTCTGCTCGACTATCGAAGCCAGCCAAGCAGCCTATCCACCCGTTTTGCCGGGCATGATTCGCGACGGGACCGGTCACCCGCACTCGCAGACGTATTGCTTCGACCTTTCGACCCCGCTCACGCCGCGCACGCCGGAAGCGGCAATGGCGGCCGCGGGACTGGCGCTCGAAGGAGCGGCCAGAATCGAGGCCGGGATGAAGTTCGTCTACGCGCTCTGCCGGCCGCCGGGGCACCACGCGGGGACCGATTTCTTCGGCGGGTTCTGCTTTTTCAACAATGCCGCGCTGGCCGCGGACGCTCTTTCCAAGCACGGCGCCGTGGCCATCCTGGACCTCGACTATCACCACGGCAACGGAACACAGCAGATCTTCTACGAACGCCGCGACGTTCTATACGTTTCCACACACGCCGATCCCACGATGGCATATCCGCAAATAAGCGGATTCGCGAATGAAACCGGCGCGGAAGCGGGAAAGGGCTATAACTTCAATTTTCCGCTGCCGCTGAACACAGACGACCGGACGTTTCTGGAAGCGCTTCCCCGTGCGGTTGAAAGAGTGTGGGACTTCGATCCGGCCTATCTCGTAATAAGCCTCGGCCTCGACGGCGCCATGGGCGATCCCGTTGGGACCTGGAGTCTGAGCAAGGACTCGTTCGAGAAAAGCGGCGAAAAGGCGGCCGAGATGAACGTGCCGACCCTGGTCATTCAGGAGGGCGGCTACAACTTGCGGCGGCTGGGCGACGACCTCGTGGCCTTCCTCAACGCGGCGCAAGCGCCCTAGACGGTTTCGCGGCGCGCCATTTCGCGCTTGAGCAGCGCGAGGTTATCGATAGGAGTTGGCCGAACGCCGTTGAGCGCGGCCAAATACAGAGAAACGAAATCCCCCCAAACTATCGAGGTCAGGACTTGCGCCAAGGGACTGTCGCCCTCGATCTCCAGAATTGAAACGGATATCCCCGAACGCTCGAGCAGCCTCGCGGCGATTCTCCCCTGACGGACGGTCCGGGCGTCGCGGCCCGCCGGATGGAGGAATATCGCGTGAAGCGACTCGCGGGCGATAAGAGGAAGGTTGAGGCCCTGGATCGAGTTGTGATTGAACTCCGGCAGCTCATCGCAAAAAGCGAACTGATCGGCGTTTTCGTTGAACTGGGCCTTCCAGCGGCGCGCCGCCGGTCCCAGGTGTCCAGCACCGATAACCACCGGCATTCGACCGTGTAGCTCGCGGGCCAGAGACTTGGCGCGGTTGTCCGGCTCGGCTGCGTGAACGTCCAAAGCTCGAATCCACCCCTCCAGCGATGTACGAAGGTCGCGAAGATCGTGATCGACACCTGTGATCAGATCGAGCCGCTTGAGCAGACCGAGCAACGCCATTACCGACTCGCCCACGGCAGCCCTCGGCATTCCGCGGGTACGAAGCCTGATCTTCGGATAGGCGGACCCGGCTTCGAACAGCTTGCCCCCGCTTCCCAGTAGAACGATCATCGCTCCCGCCTTTTCGGCCTGCCTGAACGCGCTCAGCGTTTCTTCGGTGCTCCCCGAATAGCTCGAACACACGACCAGCGAATCCGGGCCGACGAACGCGGGCAGCGTGTAGTCCCGGCTTACGACGAGAGGTACGGACAAGCTCTGTCGCGTAATACCTCCGACAAGATCGGCGCCCATGGCGGACCCGCCAACTCCAGCCACGACGAACGAACCCGGATTGGCGTAACCGGAGGGAAGCTCGACCGCAACGCCGCTTTCCCAACCCTTGGAGACCTGATCGGGCATGGAGCGCGCCAATTCAAGCATTCCGTCGTCTTCCAGTCCGCGGATAACCCGCGGATCGTCCAGATCGATACCGGCTGCGCCAGACGCGGTCGGCGCGTCCACTACAGGCCGGCGGCTCCGGCCGCGGCCGTAAGAATCCTCTCGGCGCGGGCGGCGGAGGTCGTTTCCGTGTAAATGCGCAAGAGAGGCTCGGTGCCGGAGAACCGGATCAGGAACCAGCTTCCATCTTCGAGCGAATACTTAAAGCCGTCCGCCGCGGAGAAGTCCACTACTTGCGAGCCGTCCATCACGTCGGGGCGGTAATCCGCTATTCGACTTTGAATGCGCTCGCGACCGGATTCCGGATAGATGAGATCGCGCCTGGCGTAGTGGAACTCGCGTCCCAGCTTCTCGAACAGGAGCGCCACAAGCTCGGACGGCGATTTGCCTTCCCGCACCATGAGGTCGAGGAACAGCAGACCCGCGAGGATGCCGTCGCGCTCCGGCATGTGATGCGCGAATACGTAGCCTCCGCTCTCTTCGCCACCCAGGAAGGCCCCGCTCTTCGCCATCTCCGGAGCGACGTACTTCATCCCGACGCCCGTCTCGATGATCCGGATTCCGTACATTTCTCCGATGCGGTCCAGCATGGAGCTTGTGGTTACGGTCTTGACGATCGGCGAGCGCGCTCCACGGTGCTCGATCATGTAATAAGCCAGCAGCGACATCGTCCGTAGCTGGTCGACGAACCCGCCCTGCTCGTCGACCACGCCCAGTCGGTCGGCATCGCCGTCGTTGGCGAATCCGACGCGGGCGCCAGTCTCGAGAACCGCCTCGGAAAGGGCGTTCGTATGAGGCGGTATGGGTTCAGGACGGGAAATACCGGGAAACGCCGGGTTGCGATCGCTGCGAATAGCTCGGATATCCAGTCCGGATTCCCCGAGCAGCGCCGTCGCGTAGCCCGCGCCGGCTCCCCACATGGAGTCGATGACGACGGGATAGGCGGCCCGCGAAAGACGCTCGACGTCGACCGCGGAACGAAGCCCCTCGATATAGTCGGACTTTGGATCGAATTCTTCGACCAGACCGGCCGCCAGCGCTTTGGAATACGGCATGAAAGCTATTTCGGAACCCGCCCGGTCTTGTATGGCCCGTTCGATTCTCTCCAGGTCCTCGGGAGGCGCGGCAGCGCCCGTGCTATCTCGCACTTTGATGCCGTTGTCGGAAGGCGGGTTATGGCTGGCGGTGACGACTATTCCGCCGGCGGCTGACCTCCGCGAAATACTGTACGCGCAGGCCGGCGTTGGGACCGGATCGCGCGAAACGAGCGCGCGAATGCCGTTATTCGCAAGAACCTCACAGACCGTCTTGGCGAAGCGCTCCGAGCCGAATCTGGTGTCGTAACCGACGACGATTCCGCGCTCGCAGCGCCAGTCGGCTTTGGCAAAGTCCGCAATAGCCTGCGTTACAAGCCGAACATTGTCGAACGTGTATTCTCCGGCGATGGCGGCGCGCCATCCGTCGGTCCCGAAGTGAGGGATTGCGGGGGGCACGGTCAATCGCATCCCGCGCGTTTACCGGGTAGGCGGCTCATAACGACAGCCGTACTCTCCTTGCAAGCAGCATGATATCGACGTCAAATCGATCAGAAAGCCTGATCACGCCCCGCGTCCTGTCGAAGCTCGCGCGTGGTCGAGGGCGTCAATGACGCTCTGCTCAATAGAGATTCTAGGTTCCCAACCGGCAAGCCGCCGCAGTTTCGAGCTGTCGCCCACCAAAAGCGGTGAATCGAGCGGCCGTTTTCGATCCTCGTCGGACTCAAGCTGTACGGGGACCTTGCTGAGTCGCATCGCAATATCCACTATCCCGCGAATCTCGACGCCCCGCCCGGACGAGATGTTGTAGACCTCGGCCGCCGTCCCCTCGTCCATGAGGGCCCGATAGGCGCGTACCACGTCGCGCACGTCGGTGAAGTCCCGCCGCGCGGAGAGGTTTCCGAGGGTCAGGACCGGTGGACGGACGTTCGACTCGATCTCGGCTATCAGCTTTACCACACGGCCGATCAGAAACCGGGCCGATTGTCCGGGGCCGATGTGATTGAAGGGCCTCGCGACGACCGCCTGAAGTCGATGGCTCGTAAAGTATTGAAAGCACAAAAGCTCCGCGGAAGCCTTGCTTACCGAATACGGGTCCAGAGGCACAACAGGACAATCCTCCCGAAGGGCATCGTCCCCGGCGGGCATTGGCCCGTAGACGCCCGCCGTGCTCACGAACAGCAGCCGGCATTCCGGCGAGTGTTTCAACACCGCGCGTATCACGTTCAACGTGCCGATTGCGTTCGTTTGCATTGTCTCTTCGGGTTCGTCCCACGACGCCCCGAGGTCGGCCTTGCCGGCAAGATGATAGATGCAATGCGGCTTTATACGAGCAACGAGGTCATCGACGGCGGAATGATCGCGTATGTCGCAAATCGATATTCGATCGTTCGGCAGCGACAAGCCGACGGGAACGCCGGGACTGCGAACACTTCCGAACAGCTCCTGATCGCCGTGCGTGGCAAGCTCTCGCGCCAGATGACCTCCCACAAACCCCGCAAGACCGGTGATCAGAGCGCGCCTCTCTGGCTGTGCGGTCACGGAGCGAGTCCGACCGCTTTGCGCGGGGCCGCGAGCTCCGCGACGGACATTCCTACCCTTGACCCCTCCAACGACAGACCCCGGCGGCTATCTCGGATCAGGCAACAGCCCTGTCGGCAAGCTCCAGCGCGCCGTCGATTATTTCCAGACCTTCCCGCAGTTGGTCTTCGGTGATCGTGAGCGGCGGATTGACGAAAATCCAGTTCCAGCGCAAAAGCGTGGACAAGCCACGGTCCAGCAGATAGGCGTTTATATCTTTGATCACGCCGTAGTTCTCGTACTTGGGGTCGAGAACCGGCACAATCGGCTCGCGGGTCTCCCTGTCTTTTACAAGCTCGATGGCCGAGAACAGGCCAAGGCTGCGAGTCTCGCCGATGCTCGGATGCCGCTCGGCCATGGAACGGTACTCGGCAGCCAGGACCTCACCCAGATTGGCGGCGCGCTGAGGGATGTCCTCGTCAACGTACACGCCGATGGTCGCGATTGCCGCGGCGCAGGCGAGAGTGTGCGCGCCGTAGGTCAACCCCGCCCAAAATGGCTCGTCGTCGAAATGGCTGGCGATCTCGTCGGAGACCATTACGGCTCCCAACGGAACATAACCTGAGGTAAGACCCTTCGATATCGTCATGATGTCGGGCTCAACGTCCCAGTGGTCTACCGCGAACCACCGTCCCGTGCGGCAGAATCCACTCATCACCTCGTCGGCGATAAACAGGATTCCATACCGATCGCAAATCTCGCGAACGCGTTGCAGGTATCCGTCGGGAGGAATGATGATGCCGTTAGCGCCGGTAATCGGCTCCATTATCACGGCGGCGATGTTGTCGGGGCCTTCGAATAGAACGACTTCCTCGAGGTTGTCGGCGCAGCGTAGATCGCAGGCGGCTTCGTTACCGCAATAGCCGCATCTGTAACGGTAGGGGTCGAGAACCCGGACGATCCCGGGGATTCCCGGCTCGGTGGCCCAGCGCCGGGGCTCGCCGGTGAGCGAGAGCGCGCCGTAGGTCGCGCCATGATAAGACCGGTAGCGGGCCACGATCTTCTGCTTTCCCGTCACCAGGCGGGCGACCTTGATGGCATGATCCGTGGCCTCCGCCCCGCCCAACGTGAAGAATGCCTTGGAAAGTCTGCCGGGAGTGACTTCGGACAGGAGCCTGCCAAGCTCGCCCCTGGGCAGAGTAGCCATGCGCGGGCTGACGTAACACAGGCGGCCGGCCTGCTCTTTGATCGCCTCGACGACGGCCGGATGCTGATAGCCGACGTTTACGTTCATCAGCTGTGCGTTGAAGTCCATATACCGCCGGCCGTCATGGTCGTACAGATAGATGCCTTCCGCCCTGTCGACGCAGATCGGACTGACGGCCGACTGCTTGGTCCAATCGAAAAACGTATACCGCTTGTTCAGCTCGGCGATTTCAGCGGCTGTCGTTGCTTGATCCACGGCCATGACTACTCACCTCCCGCCTTAATACGTCGTGCAAGCGCGCAATTCCCTAACGCGGAGAACCGCTCCGAGGATCAATTGAATATCAGGTACTGCGACTGCACCCAGCCTCCGTCTTCTAGCTCCACCCAATCAGCCTCTCCGGATGTCGCCGAGCGTCCCGTTAGCGAGACTTCCTGCTCATGATCCAATACGCGCAGAACCTCGGCTTCGATGGTCGGTTCGGCCCGGACGTTGAGCCCGTTGTCGGCGTTGACAACCACTGTGGCAGACGCCTTTGGGACCGCCGTTACGACGGGTAAGTCCGGGGGCGTGGGCGCGGGATAGGGCGTTGCAGTGGGTTGAGGCGTGGCCGTGGGCTGAGGCGTGGCGGTCGGAGGCGGTGTGGGAGTCGGCACCTCGAGCTGGGCCTGGATGCCCTGCAGGGTCGCCTCGATCCTGCTTACGCGGGCTTCAAGGTCGTCCTGTATCTGTGGCTGAGCCTCCTCTTCGCACGCCGTCAGACCGACCAGCGCGCCGGCGAGCAACAAAACGAGCAACCAGCCTCTACTGCGCATCTGCAAGGTCAGACCCTCCGACGTTGAATATGTATGCGTGCTCCTCTCAGGATAACGAGAAAAGCGGAAATATGTGGCGACTGGCTCCTCAGTCTCCGAGCGCCGCCCTTATTCGCTCCACGCCCGTATGCGGGCTCGAGAGAACCGGCACGGCGAGGTCTGCGGGAATGAGCGGCATTACGCGCGCCATCGAGTATTGCGCGAGCGCAATAACGTCCGCCTGAGGCTCCAGCTCCCGGATAGTTTCGATGAGGATGCGATCGTGCTCACCGGTTTCGCCGCGCCCCAGAGCCTGGAAGGCGTCTTCCCGCAGGCGGCCCACGACGGTGACCGGCCGGCCAAGACCCTCGGCGCGCGCGGATAACTCACCCGACGCATATTCGAGCGCCGTCGGCACCGTAGCGATGAGGCCGATGACCTCCCCGGAGTCGACGGCTTTATCCAGCAGAGCATCGTCGGCGCGAAAGAATGGCGCGTCGACCAGCTCACCAATCGGCAACGCCACCTGGCTGTAGCTGTTGCAGGTTAAAAGGATCGCGTCCGCCCCCGACGACTCGCCGTAGTCGATCAGCTTGGCGAGACGGCGTCTCAGGCCCGGGCTGAACTGCCCCCCCGCGGCCTGCAAGTCGGCGAGCAGCCGGTCGTCCAGAACGTTGCGGACCTCCGCCTCGGGGTAGATTTCCCGAAAGGCGTCGTTGACAGGGCCCATCGCCACAGGCGTCGTGTGTACCAGCGTCACCTTCTTGCCCAAAACGGTCGCTCCTAACCTCCGGACGGGGAGTGCATTTTGATGAAGTCGTTGACATCGACGGGCTGTCCGGTGACGGCCGACTCGTTTGCCGCAAGTGTGACGGCGAGCGTCCGGTTGGAGTCGGAAAGGGGGGTCAGAATGCCGGTTGAATCGCCTGTCCTGACTGCGTGTATAAAGGCCGCAGCCGCCGCCTCGTCCGGTTGTACCGTGGCGTCCATGCCTCTCGATTCGCTTCTCGAATAGATGTGGAGGTCGCGGTAGGTGAATCGAGCCAGCAACTCGCCGGCGATCAGGTCTATCCTCACGTTCTCGGGAACGCCCGCGAACAGAGCGTAGGTACTAACAAGCGACCCAACCGCGCCCGAAGCGAAAACAAGATTGACGGTGTTGGCGTCCCACGTCCGGTAGCTTTCGTCATGCTTGCGGGTCCGCAGCGTATATGCGGCATGAACCGTCTCAACATCACCCGCCCAGTACCGCATGAGATCGGCGAGATGAGTGGCTTGCTCGACTATCTGACCGCCGGACAAGGCGGTGTCGAGCTGCCACCGGCCGGGCGATTGCCAGTAGTAATGAGCGTTGAGCAGGGCGAGGTCTCTCGACTCGAAGGTCCGGTGGACCTCGGCCACCGTGTCGAGATAGCGAATCTGATAGCTGACGGCAGCCAGAATCCCTGCCTGGTCGGCGGCTTCTTCCATCGTCAGTGCGTCGGTCATGTTCAGCGCGACGGGCTTTTCCACATAGACGTGCACGCCTCGTTGCGCAGCTTCGACAAAAGGCGCCATGTGAAACGCCGGCGGCGTGACTATCCACACGGCATCAAGAGTCTGGGCATCCAGCATTTCCGCCGCGCTCTCGTAAGCCGGCGCGCCATATTCTTCCGCGACAGCGCGAGCGCGGGCGCCGTCTATGTCGGCGATGGCGACGATTTCCGCGCCGTCGACGGTCGAAACCGCCCGCAGGTGAGACCGCGCCCGACCGCCTACGCCGATGAATCCAATCCGAATAGCGTCAGATGCAGACACCCGTCACAACCTCTCGTAGTGCGATACCGACATTCGTCCCGGCGGACCACCTGGAACCAGGAAGATTTTAGCCCGGACGGCTGTAACAGGCGGAACGGCGAACAAGAGGCAGCTGTCTTGCGCGTATAAAATCAGCGCGCCCCGGCCCTCCCGCGGACGGACAGGGGGTCCACGAAGGCCAACTACCGCCTTTGCTACGATCTCTGGCCTTTCCAAAGGCGGGGAGTGGACAATTGGCCGCCGGGAGAGTGAACAGTCCGGTCATTGCCGGCTTGATGGTCTGCTGATTGCCGGAGCGGCGCGATTTTTGTCGCGCGCACAACGTGAGGGACTGGATTGCCAGCGAAGCAACAGGTCAAAACAATGATGCTCGGAGCGCACTGCAGCGCGACCCGACAAAACAACTTTGGCATCGACCGGGCGGTCGAGCTTGGCTGCGAGACCGCTCAGATATTCGGCAGCAACAAAATTCAGTGGAAACCCAAGAGCTACGCGGACAGCGCGGTTCGATCTTTCAGGGAGGCGCGAAAAGAAGCTGGGTTGGGTCCGATATTTTCGCACGCGATCTACCTGATCAACCTTGGCGCAAAGCACACGAAGCCCGAAATCTACGAAAAATCGATCCGTTCGCTGGGCGACGGGTTACAGATATGCGATCTGTTGGGACTGGATGGTCTGGTGGTGCATCTCGGCAGCAACTACGGTTTGGGACTGGAGGGAGTGATCGACTCGGTTGTGGAGGGCCTGTCGCGGGCGCGTGAAGATTCCGGCAGCAGCACGCCGCTTCTTCTGGAAAACACCGCGGGCAACAGCCGCCTGATAGGTGGGAGATTCAGCGACTTCGCGGCGATCTTCGACGCGGTCGACGACGACCGGATGCTCGGCGTGTGTATCGACACCGCGCACGCGTTCGCGTTCGGCTACGACTTGACGGAGGAGGCGGGCCTGGACCTGATGCTGCGGGAAATCGAATCGGCGGTAGGCTTGCGGCGCGTGATGGCTTTGCACGTCAACGATTCCAAAGTCGAGTGCGGCCGAAATCTGGACCGGCACGAGAACCTGGGGCAGGGGCATATCGGTTACGAGGGAATCGCCCGCGTTTTGCTCGAGCCTCGACTCGCCGGAATTCCAGCCATCCTGGAAACTCCCGGATTTGACGGGAACGGGCCGGACGAGGGGAACATGGACATAATGCGCTCGCTGACCGGCAGACTGGACGAGAGTCCGCAGGCCATCGCCAGACGCGCCGGGCGAGCCGCCGCCGAAAAGCGGTCCAAGATACCCGTGGCGAAGCGCGTGCCCGCAAAGGCGCGGAAATGAAGCGAGAAGTCAACCCGACGGTCGAGTACAAGCTGCTCGCGCTGGACCTCGACGGCACTCTGATAGGCGAGTCGCCGGAAATCTCGGCAAGGTCGGCTCATGCCGTGCAAGAGGCGGCGAGACTTGGCGTCAAAGTTACGCTGGCGACGGGACGCATGTATCGCGCCGCCACGCCGTACGCCGAGCAACTGGGAATCATCACCCCGCTCATCTGCTACCAGGGCGCGCAGATTCGTGAACCCGTAAGCGGGGAAATCATCTCGGAAACCGGAATCGACCGGGAAATCGCACTCGAGGTGCTGCGCTACTCCCGGGAAAACGGCTACCACGTCACCGCCTTCGCGGGTGACGAGCTATACATGGCCGAGCTAACGCCCGAGGGCAAGTTCTACAGCGAACGAGCCAAGGTCGAGCCAAACATCGTTGGCGATCTGACCGAATGGCTGGACGGAGACGTTCTCAAGCTGGTAATGATCACCGACGAGCCGACGACGTTGAAGATAGTCGATGAACTTTCGGAGCGGTTCGGGAAGCGTTTATACGTCACGCGCTCTTTTCCCAACTACGCGGAGACCATCAGCCCGGACGCCTCGAAGGGCAAGGCTCTCACGTACCTGGCGAAGCGGCTGGACATTCCACTTGAGAACGTGATGGCCATAGGCGACGACCTGAACGACATCGACATGGTCGCCGCGGCCGGCCTGGGCGTCGCCATGCGAAACTCCCCGCCAGAGGTCGTGAGCAACGCGCAGTTCGTTACCGGGACGGTGGACGAGGACGGCGTGGCGACGGCCATAGAGAGATTTATCATGGGTCCGGGCGTTTGAGCCGGTCGGGCACTCCCCCCGACAATCTCGGCGGCAGCCTCGAAAAGGCCGCCGAGACGGTGCGCAACGGCGGCGTAATCGTCTTCCCGACCGATACGCTCTACGGACTGGGCGCGGACCCGCGCCAGCCGCGGGCCGTAAGACGGCTCGTTGCGACGAAAGAACGCGACGAAGGCAAAGGGCTGCCTGTATTGCTGGCCCGCCCGGAGGACGCGAATCTGCTGGTCGAGCCAAATTCTCTCCTGGACGATCTGGCGTCCGCATTTTGGCCCGGGGCGCTGACGATCGTCGTGAAGGCTAGAGAGCCGGTCGACGAGTTGCTGCTCGGGCCTAATCAAACGCTTGGGCTTCGCGTGCCAGGGGCGAAATTGACCAGGCGGCTGGTTGAGATGGCGGGATCGTTCTTGATAGGGACGAGCGCCAATCGAAGCGGCAGCCCGCCCGCCGTTACTGCCATCGAAGCCTACGACAGCCTTGGCGGCTCGGTGGACTACGTTCTTGACGGCGGCCCGGTCGGCGGAGTGGCCTCCACGGTGCTCGATATCAGCAGGTGGCCTCCGACGATCTTGCGGTCCGGAGCGGTTTCCGCGGAGCAGCTATCAAGCGTGGCGCGTGTGGCCGTGGGGAACCAGGAACGCTAGACAGACCCGCGAACAGGCGTCCGGGCAATTGCTGAGGCGGCGGTCACGCTAAAGCCGCGAGGGTGTTAAATTCTAGGCACGAGGTCCCTATGGCAAATATTGGCCGAAGAGTTGACGTAGACACGCGGCTCGTGTGCAGCCGCTGCGGTCACATGACTATCGTTCGCGCGGGGTCGATCGTAAGACCCTGTCCCACTTGCATGAACATCGCGTTCGAGCCGGCCGACGATCCCGGCGAAACCCAGAAGTTGACGCAGCCTGCCGACATCGGACTGACATTCGATCAACTGCGAGAGCGTGCAGAAAGGGTGCTGCGAACCAAGTCCGGTTTAAATCGGATGCAGGTGGCCGCGATATCCGAGGCGGTCGCTCACGCTATCGAACAGAACAACCGCAAGCTGCAACGGGATATCGAGGAGGCTTTCCGGGAACTTACGGACTGATCTCTACCAGCCGAGCAGTCCGGCCGCCACCGAGGGGTCGGCGGAGCATTTCAGGACGTCAACAGATTCCCGGTCGGCGATTTCGGGGTCCTTGAGTCCGTGTCCGGTGATGACGCAGACCACGCGAGAGCTACCGTCGATCAGGTCCCGCTCGGCGCGGTCGATCAAACCCGCGACCGAAGCCGCCGACGCAGGCTCGCAGAAAACGCCGAGGCTTCCAAGCAGCCGGTAGGCCTCGAGAATCTGCGAGTCGGTCACCTTTTCGATGCTCCCGGCCGATTCCCGGCTGGCCCGTAGCGCTTTGGCCCAACTCGCGGGATTGCCTATCCGGAGAGCTGAGGCGATTGTTTGCGGATCGGCTACCGGCCGGTTGAGCACGATGGGCGCGGCCCCCGCGGCCTGAAACCCTCTCATGGCGGGTGTGCCGTCCGCTTTACCGACGTCCTTGTATTGCCGGAATCCCGCCCAGTACGCGGAAATGTTGCCGGCGTTGCCAACCGGTACGAAAAGCTCGTCGGGCGCGAAACCGAGCTGGTCGACGACCTCGAAAGCCGCCGTTTTCTGGCCTTCCAGGCGGTTTTGATTGATCGAGTTGACCAGCGTTACTCCCGGATGCGTGGAAAGGTCTCTGGCCAGCCGCAGTCCGGTGTCGAAATCCGCGCCAATATCGACTACTCTGGCGCTGTAGGCGCGTGTCTGCGCGAGCTTGCCGAGAGCCACTTTTGCGGCTGAAACGATAACCACGCAATCGATACCCGCGCGTGCGGCGTAGGCGGCCGCGGAAGCCGACGTGTTGCCGGTGGAAGCGCATACGACGGTGTGCGCCCCCTCCTCGAGCGCCTTGGCCACGGCCACGACCATGCCGCGGTCCTTGAACGAGCCGGTTGGATTGCAGCCTTCGAGCTTGAGCCACACTTCCGCGGCTCCCACGCGCTTTTCCAGCGCGGGCATTCGGATCAGGGGCGTGCCGCCCTCGCCGAGCGTGATGACCGGCGTGGAGCCGGTGATGGGTAGAAGCGGCTTGTATCGCTCGATTACGCCTTTTCCGGCCGCGGATTCGGGCGTTGGCAACTTCAGGCCTCGTCGGTTAAGTCTTCGACTCGCAGGAACGTGGCGACACGATCGACGACTTCGAGGTCCGCGATCTCCGCCACCGCCGCCTGCATGTCGGCTTCCCTGGCGGCGTGAGTGAGAATGACAATCTCGGCGGTGCCCGAGGACGAGTCAGACTCCTTCTGGACCAGGGCCGCAATGCTAATGCCCGTCTTCGCACACACCTGGCCAATCTGTGCCAGCACTCCGGCGCGGTCGGCTACCCACACCCGAAAGTAAAACCGGCTGAAAACCTGGCTCATCGGCTTGATGACCAGGTTCTCGTCGAATCGAGCCGGGATCCTCGCGTGAGTCCCGGAGTTGATGTTGTGGACGAGGTCGATCAGATCGGCGACTATCGCACTCGACGTAGGCCCCGGACCGGCGCCCCGACCCGCGAAAACGGCGTGGCCCAGGAGGTCGCCCTTGATACGTACGGCATTTTCCACGCCGCTCACCTGGCTAAGCAAATAGTCACGCGTCACAAGCGCCGGATGCACCCGGACCTCTACGCCGTCCGCATCCCTTTTGGACGTCGCCAGCAGCTTTACCGTATACCCAAGCTCCCTGGCGTAGTCGAAGTCGACCGTCGATAGCTGACGGATCCCCTCCTTGTAGACCGATTCCGGCGGGACAGGTCCGCCGAACGCAAGACTCGCCAGGATGGCAAGTTTGTAGGCGGAATCGTGGCCGTCGATGTCGTTGGTCGGGTCCGGCTCGGCGTAACCCTTCTCCTTGGCCTCTTCGAGAGCGTCGTTGAAGTCGGCTCCGTCCTCGGCCATGCGGGTCAGAATGTAGTTGGTGGTCCCGTTGATAATCGCGTGGATTTCGGTGATTTCATTGGCGGCCAAATCCTGACGGAACGGACCGATGAGCGGGATTCCGCCGCCGACGCTGGCCTCGAAAAAGAGATCGCGGCCGTGTTCCTGGGCCACTCTCAGAAGCTCCAGGCCGTGATGAGCCATAAGCTCCTTATTCGCGGTGATTACGTGCTTTCCGTTTTCAAGCGACCTCCGCACATAGCCGAACGCGGGATCGACTCCCCCCAGGACTTCGACGACAAGGTCGATGTCGGGCGAATCGATCACCTCGGCGGCGGTGGTGGTTAGCAGCGCCGACCGAACCGAGACCGCGCGGGTCTTGCCGAGGTCTCTGACCAGCACCTTTTCAAGCACGATCGATCTGCCCAGACGGCGGCCCAGAGACGTGTTCTTTTCTTGCAGAACGTCGGCAACCCCGGCGCCGACGGTGCCTAGCCCCAACAGTCCCACACGAACGGGAGCGCGGTCTTGGTCCAATTTGATCAGCGGTTCCTGATAGTCATTCCTGGGCCACAATCCGAGGAGCCATGAGTGGGATCGAACGCTAAGGACGCCTATCCCACTGCATTAAGAGATTGCGGCCGCCGAACCCTGAAACGTAAAACTCCGCGCCGCAGTTTATGTCATTCGGCGGGATTTCCGATAGCAAGCCGCATGAGGCGCGTCGTCGCCGTGTGCCGTTGACGCGGACTAGGCGATGAGTTTGCGATAGATGTAGCTGAGAACGATTCTCCCCATAGCCGCGGCCGGGAGCGAGAGAATCATCCCGCCGATGCCCCAGATCGTAGCGCCCGCGAACAGGGCGAACAGGGCGACGAACGGGTGAATGTTGATTATCCTGCCCACGACGTTGGGAATGATTACGTAGTCTTCGAAATGGCGGAGCACCGTGTACATGGCGGCCACCACCAGGGCCGCGACCCAGCCCGGCCAGCCGAAAGCGTTGGTCCCGAATAGCGCAAGTATGATGGGCGGAATCGCGGCCATGATCGGACCGAAAAACGGGATCAACTCCAGAAAGCCCGTCACTATCGCAATCACCAGAGCAAACGGGATTCCCAGGATCGTCAGTCCGATATAGGTGGCGGTGCTCATGATCAGGACCAGCAGCAGCTC
Source organism: Chloroflexota bacterium (assembly GCA_965218195.1). Taxonomy (GTDB): domain Bacteria; phylum Chloroflexota; class UBA11872; order UBA11872; family VXNJ01; genus JAPOVO01. The sequence continues at coordinate 887,459 of OZ244593.1, read as the reverse complement.
GCCGCGGACGAAGGCGCTCAGCACGTCGTCCAGGCGGCCGACTACCGACTCGACCTCGGCGCGATGCTGGTCCGGGATGAGTCCGACGACCCTTCGATATAGCCTAGGTCCGGCGAGGAGCAGGTAGAACGCGGCGGCGAGAGTCAGCAAGACCTTCACGAACGCCTCGATGATTCCGAAGGCCAGCTCGACCAGACGGCCAGACACCTCCTGGGCGAGCGCGCTGATTGGGTCTACCAGCGCTCGAATAGCATCGTCCAGACTTATCGCCTGGCCGAAGACGTCGACGGTATCGGTGCCGGTGATCTGTTCTTCGACCCAGTTTGCGACGTTCGGAACGCTCTGAACCAGCTTGTCGAGCTCGCCGGCCAAGGGGGGGCTTACAAACCAGATAGTCCAGAAAATCGCATTGATGCCGACGGCGTAGAGAATCAGAACCAGAACTGGCCGCGGGATCCCTATTCGGCGCTTGGCGAACGATACCAGCGGTGAGAACAAGTATGCGATTACGGCGGCCCAGATAAAGGGCGCCAGCGCACCGCGAGCCGCGTAGATTATGGAGATTCCGACAATAACGGTTGCTATACCTACGACCAGCTTGGTGCGGCGTGACCACGAACTCGTTATGACGATGCTTCCGACATTGGCGTCGTCCATGTGACCGCTCGGAATTGAAGACTTCCAGATCAGGAGGATCGATTGGAAACGGCGGCGGACGCTGAAACTCACGAGGTCGAATCCAACACGCCGCGCTCCCCTGGCCAGCGCCGCGAGCACAGCCCGCCATGCCAAAAGGCGTTCAATTCATCTGTCGGTATCTTCGCCGAGGCTATCCTCAAGAACTTCCTCGGGTAAATCGACGTGCCCCTCGCGATAAAGCCAATCGATGGTCGCGTCCAGTCCGTCTTCGAGGCTGGTGAATTCGATTCCAAGCTCACGAGTCGCCTTAGACGAATCGTAACGAAACCCGTGCAGCGCGATTGCGGCCGCATCCTCGGATATCGCGGGACGCTTGCCGGTGATCTTCCGCCGGATGGAGTTGAACGTGGTGAGCGTGCGTATAACCCACGCGGGCGTGGAGGTTATGGCCGGAACCACGCCGGCTACCTCGCCCGCGGTCCGCAAGAACTCGATTCGAGTCACGTTGGCGCCGCTGAGAATGTAGCGCTCGCCAGCCTCGCCTCTCTCATCGGCGGCTATAAGGCCTCTGACGAAATCGCCCAGATAGAGGTACGCGGCCATGCTGTTGGTGCTGGCGGTCATCTGTCCGTCTATCAGGCGCTTGATGGTCAACCCGTTGCCGCTCAGATCACCCGGTCCGTATACGCTGCTTGGATTCACGATAACCGCCGGGAGGCCTTTTTCGACGGATTCGAAGACGAACTGCTCGGCCTCCCATTTCGAGCGCTCGTAATTCGTCAGAAAATACCCGCGGTGCTCGGTTATCTCCGAGCCGGTTTCTCCTTTTGACTCCCCAATGGTCGATGCGCTGCTGGCATGCACCACACTTTCAACTCCGTGTTCGGACGCCGCGTCCAGCACGTTGACGGTGCCGCCGACGTTAACGTCAAAGTAGGTTCTTGGATTTAGCGCCCACGAGTCGAAATAGGCGGCCAGGTGGAATATGCGCGAGCAACCCACCACCGCGTCCCTGACGCTGGCCGGATCGACGATATCCCCGCGAACGATCTCGACCGCGTCGTCAAGCTGGCTCACGTCGCTGCTTTCACGGGCGAAAACACGCACGGAGTCGCCGCGCTCGATCAGAGCGCGGACGAGCGGAGGCCCTGCGATGCCGGTCGCTCCGGTTACCAGTGTCGGCATTAGATCTAGTGGGGCCGGGACCTAGACCAGAACCGGCGCTCCCGCAACCTCGCGCATGGCCGAAAGCACCGTTTCAACGCCGGCTGCCGTAACCTGATGGTGAAGGCAGACCCGAGATATTGTGGCTTTGGAGATGCCGCCGATCATAGTTCCCCGATCGGCAAGCTCGCCGACGACCCTGGTCGGATCGACAATCTCCGTAGCGCCGCCGATCAGCACTCCTCTGTTGGCAAGCTCGTCGACGAACATGGCCGGATCGACGATATCCGTGTCATAACCGAAGAAAACTAGGTTGGTCTCTACATCCTCAGGATCGATGAGCAGTCCCGCTATTTCGGCTATTCCCTCCGCCAAGAGGCGGGCGTTTTCATGGTCTTCATGGAGCCTGGGCGCAATCTCGGTCAGGGCTACGATTCCCGCGGCGGCGAAGACTCCGGCCTGCCGCCAACCGCCCCCAAGCATCTTCCTTTTCTTGCGAACGACCGTGCAAAGATCGCTGTCGCCTACCACGAGAGAGCCGACCGGCGCTCCGAGTCCCTTGGAGAGGCAGAATTGCACGGAGTCGGCATATTGGGCGACGTCGGCCACTGAAACCCCGAGCCTGGTGGCAGCGTTGAATATGCGCGCTCCGTCTACGTGGATATTGAGACCGTGCCGGTCGGCCACTTCGCGAAGCCCGCGCATGATCTCAACGGAGGTGGCGGTGCCGCCGCCCTGGTTGCTGGTGTTCTCGACCCAAATCAGGCTGGGGTCGGCCAGATGCTCGTTGTAAGGCATGATCGCCTGCTCGACCATCTCGCCGTCTATGATGCCCCGGCTGCCGTTGAGCTTTTCCAGCGACACTCCCGCCAAAGCGGCGTAACCGCCACCCTCGTAACGGCTTACGTGGGCGTTCGCATCGCAAAAAGCAAGCTCTCCGGGATGCGTCTGCGCCAGCATCGCGCAGGCATTTCCCTGAGTCCCGCTGGCCACCAGCACGGCGGCTTCCTTGCCGAGCATCTCGGCGGACATCTCTTGCAGACGGTTGATGGTCGGGTCTTCCTGGTGGACGTCATCGCCGACTTCGGCCTCGGCCATCGCCCGGCGCATGGAATCCGTGGGCAGCGTGACCGTATCGCTTCGCATATCGATGATCTTTTCGGGCACTCGAATCCTCCCGTTCTATTCGACTGTCAGGTTACTGGTAAGTGAACCACGGTCAGCGGTGTCGCGGGGCGGCCGCCTAGTTCTCAAGATAGCGCGCCAACTCATCCTGTTCAAAGATTTTTACAGGCAGTTCTCCGGTTGGCGAGGTGCTAAGCAAGCCTTCTTCGGAAGAAACCAGCTCGCCTACAACGCCGTTGGGAATACCGGAGGCGTCAAGTCTTTCGGTTACGGCTTCGATTCCGGACGGACTAACGGCGGCCAGCAACGAACCGGAGGCAAGCAGGCCGAGAGGATCGAGAGCGAGCGCCCGGCAGATGGCCGCGGTTTCGGGAAAGACCGGGATTTTCTCGGATCGCAGCCTCAGGCCGACGCCGGCCGCGGTCGCCAGCTCGCAAGCCGCGGTCGCCAGTCCACCCTCCGTGGGATCGTGCAACGCGCGGACCGCATCGACGCCGCGAAGAGCCTTTGCCGCGGGGACCACGCTTATTCCGGGATCGTCCAGCATTCGTCCGGCGCTCGCGACTGTCTCCCTGTCCACGCCGGCGGCCCGGAGTTGCCGCGGCGCCTCCCGAGCGAGGATCGCCGTTCCTTCGATCGCGATGCCCTGAGTGAGAACCAGCAGGTCGCCGATCTCGGCGGATTCGGGCCGTATCAAGCCGGAACGCTGGACCTCGCCAAGCATGACTCCGGCAATGAGAGGGCGGTCGATCCCCAGCGTGACTTCGGTGTGGCCTCCAACGAGAGCGACTCCCAGCGCGTCGCACGCATGTTGGATCTGACTGAAAATGCCGGTCGGCAAGGTGTCTTCGCAGCCTTCGGGCAGCAGCAGGGTAGCCAGGAACCATGCCGGGTCGGCGCCCATGCACACGATGTCGTTGGCGTTGATGTTGACCGCGTACCAGCCGATCCGGTCGGTGGCAAAGGTGATGGGGTCGGTCTTAGCGACAAGCAGCCGGTCGGTCTCTTGCGAGAACTCTATTACCGCCGCGTCTCTGCCAATACCCCCCGCGATCAAAACGCGAGGCGACGCCGGGATCCGGGCCAGGAGCGGTTCGAGCAGGCTGACGGGCAGCTTTCCGGCCTTCAGACGTTTGGGGGCATCCTCGGGTTCGTCGTCCTTTGCGCCAGACCGACCAAGAGCGCCAAACAGACTCATGATTCGGAATTCCAGCGTTTGACGCCGACGATTAAGCCCCCGGCGACCATAATGCCCGCAATGGCGGCTCCCAGCGCGGGCGCGAGAAATGCGAACACCGATACCAGCACCGTGCCCAGCTCGCTGTACGCGCCGACGGCTACCCGTTCGAAGCCCCTCAGACCCTTCCGCAGGCGTTCGATTAGCCAGACTTGGACCCCGTGAATCAGGGCGGCCAGGGCTATGGCCGCCGCGATGACGGCAACCAGATAAGGCATGGACACGTCTGCGGATGACGCGACGATAAGCGCCGCGGCCGCCGGCTTCGCAAACCAGTTCAGCCGCGTAACGTATTTGGCGGTCCCCGGCAGTTTGCCAAGAATGATGTCGAATCCGATCGCGACAAGCAGTATTCCGAGAAACTCCCAGCGCATCATGAAGTCAAATGCGGGGCGGATCTCCGGACCGGACTCCATCCGCGCCGCCGCGGAATAGATCAGAAGCGGAATGTACGCACTCAAGCCCACCGCCACAGCCAGAATCAAGAGAGTTATCACAGTCGACAAAGCCCCGGCGGAAGGCGATACGCCGCCCGCGTATCAACGCCGCGGTAAATCTTTTTGCCTTGAACGGATTCTCACACCCCCGATCTGCCGTAATAGACATCCGCCTCGCGGTAGATCTGGGGGTCGCCGATGTCCCACCATTTGTTGCGGGAGTCGTAAATGCATGCGTGAATCGGGGTTTGTTCCCGAGCCCACTGGACGAAGCCGCCGATGAGGTCAAGGTCGTGGCCCTGGCGCTTGAACTCGCCGAACAGTCCAAGGTCCGCGCGCCGGAACATATAGATGGCGACGGCAATCAGACTGCTCGTGGGAAAGGCCGGCTTCTCCTCGAAACCCACTACGCGGCCGTTCGGGTCGATCTCGGGATTTCCGTATTTCGACGCCTCCTCGACGCGGCCGATATCGTAGGCCGCCAGGCAAGTCCCTTTCTCGCGCAGGACTTTCGCCATTCGTGGAAGCGAAAAGTCGCAGAGATTGTCGCCGGCCATCACGAGCAAATCGTCGTCGATCCGCTCCCGCTCGATGCCAAACAGCACGTCGCCGACCGCGCCCAGCCGGTTTTCAGGCCCGGTCGTGCCATCGTTGAGGACGGACACCGTTGGCGAAGAATGCCCGGCTTGTTCCGACCACTCGACGAACTGCTCGTAAAACCGATCGTTCGTGACGACCAGCGTGCCGTGGACCTCCGGGAGCTCGCGAACGCGATCGAGCACATAATCCACCACCGGTCGACCGGCGACCGGCAACAGGACCTTGGACCGGTTCTTGCCAAGCGAGCCCAGCCGCGTGCCATACCCGCCGGCGAGGATCAGGGCGAGCAAGGGAAGATTAAGGTCATCGTGACGAGGCGTGCCGCATTCGGGAATCGTATCACCTGCAATCTCCAGCGACGGGAAGGGGCCGTCGGGTCGCGCCGGGCGTCTGTACCTATAATTCAGAAAGTCGCGGTTGTCATAGTCCCGGCGCGGGGCAAGGTAGTGGGACACCGAGATGCAATCCAACACTCGCGATGCCTATTTCGGACTCGTTGGAATCCTCATACTAGGCGTCGTGGCGTGGTTACTGGTCACTCAGGCGGGCCTGGGCGGCGGTGGGCAGGCGAACAAGGAAGTTACGCCGGCGGAGCCGGGCGTGTCGGAGACTGAGATCCCGACGGTAACCTCACCCGACGCGCTCACGTCGAACGCTGGAGACACGGCCGAGGAAGAAGGGACGCCAACCGCAACTCCCCTGCCGGAATTTCATGTCGTGCAGGCCGGCGAGACGCTATCGCTAATAGCGGCGCGGTACGAACTGGCGTCGGACGCCATCGCCGCGAAGAACGGGCTGGACGACCCCAACGCGATTTTCGCGGGGCAGCGACTTAACCTTCCGGAGGCCGGCGAGACATTCACACCGGCGGACCGTGGAAGGCAGACAGACGACGAGTACATCGTTCAAGAAGGAGACACCCTGTTCGCCATAGCTCAGGAATTCGGCGTGTCGCTCGAAGCGCTGGCCGAGGAAAACGACATCACCGATCAATCGCGGCTTTTCGTGGGAACCAGGCTTGTGATTCCAGAAAAAACGGTACCGACGCCGAGGTCCTGATTTGCGTCGCATGGACCTGAGCGTTTTCCGCGGGGAAACTCTGCGATCGGGCGGTCGCGACGAAACGTTGAGAGGTTTATGAAAAACGACAGCGCAGTAATTATCCGTCCATATCGGGCCACCGACGAGCAGCCGGTTCGCAAACTTACTATCGACTCGTTCGACGGAGTGAGCATCGACCAAAACTTCGACAACCTTACCGGCTGGCGCCGGTCGCCCGATTGGGAAGAGCGGAAATGGGCGTCGAGCGTCGAGGTGCTGCGGGACTCGCCGGAAAACTCATTCGTAGCCGAATCAGACGGCAGGGTTATCGGATTCGTAAGCTGTACGGTCTCACCGGTAACGCGGATCGGCCGGATTGTGGATCTCGCCGTAGAGCAAAGCCACCGGCGCAAAGGGATTGCATCGCGGCTGATCGAGCGCAGTCTGGAACATTTCCGCGCCGGGCAAATGGCGATTGCCAAGATCGAGACGCTGCACAAAAACGAAGCGGGGCGAAACCTCTATCCCCGTTTTGGATTCAGGCAAGTCGCGAATCAGATCCATTACATGATGGATCTGGAGTCAGGCGAAGAAGAGCGCTAAGCCTTTGAGCCGCCTTACCGCGACCGCCGGTGGCGCCTTACCCTCCAAAAGACCACCAGCGCTACCAGAACGGCGACCGCCGCCACGATTCCCCCCACCAATATAGGGTCGCCCGTAATGCGGTGGACGGCCTCCGATACCGTTTGATACTGGGTCCCCAAGGCCCATCCGATGCCCATGTAAATGCCGGCCCATATCGCGGCTGAAATGCTCGTATACAGGGCGAACTTCCAAAAGGGTACGTGAACGACGCCCGACGCTACCGCCACCGCGATTCTCAGTCCGGGTATTAGCCGTCCGACGATGATTACAGGCGCGCCGTAACGCTCGAACCAGCGTTCGACCCGCTCGAGACGTTCGGAGTCAAGTCGTATGAAACGACCGAATCGATCGATGATTCGACCGCCGAGAAATCGGGATAACCAGTAGAGCACGCTCGCGCCCGCCGTCGCGGAAGCGATCGTGGATGCAAAGACGATAAAGGGATTCGCCTTGCCCAGGGACACCTGATATCCCATGAATACGATGGCGAGATCGCCTGGCAGCGGAAGCGGCACGCCGGCTTCCTCCACGCCAATCAGCACGGCAAGCGCCTTGTATTGATGCGCTTCGAGGAAGGCCTGCAAGGTCTCACGCAGACCCGCGAAGAATTCAGTCATTCGCGGAGACGTTCAGATCCGAAATTTCGCCGAAACTCGCACTTTGCTCAAGTCCATTGAAGGTCGCCGCCTAGATCGCATGTTGCCAGCGGGTCGAGCCGGCGCCAGAGTATGGATGACCACCCTATCCCCGCCTCTGACTTCAGCCTGGAAGGCCGTATTGACAGGCAGGGCGGGGCGAGCAACTGGCGAAAGCAACGTCACCGTTCAAATTCAAGATAACGCGTATGGCGGTCAAGATCGAGATGGCCCGGAACTCACGCGAAGGGCCTCAAAGTTTGGAAACGTGTCGAACCATGCGCCGCAAAGACGGCGTATCGACAATTTTCGAGTATACATAACCCGCAACCTGAGACGAGTAGTCGGTGTGCCCCAATATTCAGGAGACGTTTGCAGCGGAGCATCCACGCGCCCGTGGAATCAAATTTCCCTAGGATTCCCGCGTGCGCGAGAATGACCGAAGCATCTGCGCGCATCTGGAGCCAAATGCACCCACTTGGACCCGAGCCGTCTGACCGGCGCCCGGCCAAACGGGCTAGAATCCTCGCTGGCCGCCGTTGCGCTGGACAGGGCAATGGGAGACCGACAGCCGGGCGGCGGCGCGCCAGTCATATACGAAATAGCGGTCCACCGCCGGGCCACGAAGTGATGCGAGTTAACTGATGATCCCAAGTGAAACGCTGGAAGCTCTGAGACGAATCGACACGCCAACTCTGTGCAACGCCATCGAGGAGTTCCGCATCCGGGATCGCACCGAGGGCTTCATGGGATTCGATATCAAGTGTCTGTTCCCCAGGCTCGGCACTATGACGGGATATGCCGTCACCTGCACGGGCCGCAGCACGGTCCCCGGACCACCCGGAGACCGCGCCGGAGCGGTGCGGCTATGGGAGGCGATCGAGAAATCGCCGAAACCCTGTGTCGTCGTATTGAAAGACGTTGGTCCCGACAGGCTCAGGTCGTGCCATTACGGCGACATGATGGCCACCCTCTCGAAGCGCCTGGGCGCCGTGGGGCTGGTCACGGACGGGGGCGTTCGGGACGTTCGGACCGTTGGGGAACTGGGGTTCCACTATTTCGCCGCCGGGGTGACTCCCGCCCATGGCAATAACGAAATCGTAGACGTGGGTCTCGAAATAAACGTCAGCGGAGCCGTGGTAAACACCGGCGACATCATCCACGCCGACGAGAACGGCGTCGCCGTATTCCCCGCAAGCCGCGCCGGGGACCTTGTCGAAGCGGCGGCGCGTGTTTACGACAACGAAGCAAAGCGCATGGCCCGCTACACCGCCGCCGACTTCACCCTGGACGAGCTCAGAACGCCCTAGGGCGGCAGATACCTTGCTCAGGACCACCGGGAGGATCGAGGTCCACCCTTCACAAGGCCTGCCGCCCTAAGATATCCAACGTCGGCGTCGGGCGATTGTTATGGACCGGCGGCGAATTGAACGATAAGTGGAGGCGCGGCATGAGCGGCGAGGGTTCGAAATACGATCTGGTGCTGAAAGGTGGTCGGGTGATGGACCCGGCGTCAGGTCTGGACGCGGTCAAGGACGTCGCGATTGCCGGCGGGATAGTGGCTGACATCGCCGACGAGATCGACGCGGAAGGCGCCGATTCGCTCGACGTGGGCGGGCTTATCGTCGCGCCCGGCCTTATCGACCTTCACGTACACGTCTACCACGGGGCCACGTACTTCGGCATCAGGCCCGACGAAATCGGCTCCAGGAGTGGAACGACCACCATGCTCGACGCCGGCAGCGCCGGATCGTATAGCTCCCGCGGATTCGTCGAATTTATCGCCGCGCCGTCGAAAGTCAGGGTCCTAGGGCTGGTCAACCTGAGCTCAATCGGTCTGATCGCGAAGCACGGCGAGCTGCTCGACCCCGCCAACGCGGACGTGGAGGGTGCCGTACAAGCGCTGCACGAATTCCCCGAGGTCTTCATCGGGGCGAAAATCCGCAACGGAGCGCATATCATCGGCGAGGGCGATCAGGGACGCCGCCACAGTGAGATGGCGGTCGAAATCGCCGAGCGCGGCGATACGTTCCTGATGACGCACATCTCGAATCCTCCGATTCCAATGGCCGAGTGGCTTGCAATGCTGCGGCCAGGGGACATAGTCACGCACTGCTTCAGGACCGGGGAGAATAACCTGTTCGACGACGACAACAGGCTTATTCCGGCCGCGTGGGACGCCAGGGAGCGCGGGGTCCTGTTCGATCTCGGACACGGCGCGGGCAGCTTTGAACTCGCCCGCGGACGGGCGGCGCTGGACCAGGGATTCGACCCCGACACGATAAGCACCGACCTGCACGTTCAAAGCGTCGATAGCCCGGTCCACGACATGCCGACGACGATGGGAAAGATGCTCGACCTGGGCATGAGTCTCAGCGACGTGATTCGACGTTCAACCTGGGAGGCCGCGAGGACCATCGGGATGGAGGACATGATCGGAAGCCTGCAAGTCGGTCGAGAGGCCGACATCGCCGTGCTGGCCGCCCAAGACGAGCCGGTCGAATACTTCGACTCCTACGGGACCGCATGGACCGGCAAACACACGATCCGCGCCGTACACACAATCCGCGCCGGAGAGGTGCTCTGACCGCCGACACCAGCCGAATCGTCGTCCCCAAACTTAGAGTTATCGTGCGAACCCGAGGAGGTCTCGGATGAACGGCTTTCACACTGTTTCGCTTGCAGGGCTTCGGAATCGCAGCCACAGGAACGCGCGGATCGGTAACCGCTGGCTATGGGCTCAGGCGGGCGACACGGAGCCCGCGGACATCGATCGCGCGACGGAACTCTCGGGACTGGCCGGCCTTCCAACAGGCGAGCAGCGCTTCTGGGGGATACCGTTCGACATCGCGGACGACGCCGCGAATGACGGCGCGAAGTGGATCGTTCTTGGAAACGACTCATGGCCGGAACTGCCTGAATCGACATCCGTGCCCGTTGAGACGACGGCGCGGTACGTGCTGGTTTGCCACTTCCTGGACGCGGTCCCGAATCCCGAGCTGGAGCATGAGTCGCAGCACGACGTGCTCGACGATCCCGGCGCGCAGGTGGCGACCTACACTCTTCGCTACGGCGACGGAGACGCGCACGCGCACCAGATTCGCAGCCGCTTCGAAATCAATCCGTACTGGCGGCCATGGGGGCGGGAGGCGTTCGGGGCGGTGGAGCATAACGAGTTTCTGCCCTACGCGACGGTTGGCGCCGACCGGCAAGGCCTGACTGGTCTTCTGGACAAAACCGGCAGCGGGAACTATCTCATAGCGGCGTTGAAGAACCCCAGGCCGGACTCTGAAATCGACTCGATAGAGCTGAAGGCCGGCGGCGAACGCGTGGTCTCGATTGCCGCCATCACCCTTTGCGATCACCCTGACAACCCGCTCAGGCGCAGCCCTCTGGCAAGAATTCGGGCCGACGTGCAAGGCGGCGGAGCGCTGACGCACGCGGAAATTGATCTCGGACAGGTCGCGGGCGCTTATCCGGTATCCGGCGGCTTTCCCGACGGCTGGGTTGAGGACCCGGCCAAAGGCGCGGGAGTTAACAACGACGAATCAGCCGGCGCCACTCTCATCGAAGCCTACGGAGCGGAATCGGCCACGCTTACGGTCGGCTCCGGGTCGGCGAAATCGAGCGCCCGCTGGGGTGAGGTGCTCAAAGAAAAAGACCTGACGGCGGGCCACGTTCGCCTGAGAGTGATTCACGACGAACGGTCCTGGGTCCACGTGAAAGTGCGAGACCAGGAAACCGGCTCGTCCACCCCGGCGCGCGTTCACTTCAGCGGGCCTCATGGAGAGTACCTGGCGCCACACGGCCATCAGCGGGAGATCAATGCCAACTGGTGCGAAGACCTGGGGGGCGATCTGAAGCTGGGCGACACGGGCTACGCCTACGTAAACGGCGAATTTCAGATCGACCTTCCGGTTGGCGACGTATTCGTCGAGGTGCTGAAAGGTTTCGAGTACGAGCCGATCAGACGCAGGGTCCGGGTGGAGCCGGGCCAGCGAGAGCTGGTTCTCGAAGTGTCGCGATGGGCAAACCAGGCCGGGGCGGGGTACTTCAGCGGAGACACCCACGTGCACTTCCTCGATCCCTCCACGGCAATGCTCGAGGCGGAGGGGGAGGACCTGAACGTCGTCAACGTCCTCGCCGCTCAGTGGGGGCGCCTGTTTACCGATACCGAGCGGTTCACCGGCGGTCTGGCGCCCGCTTCGACGGAGGATACGCTCGTCTGGGTGGGCAGCGAGAACCGGCATCACATGCTCGGACACATGAGCCTCCTCGGAATAACCTCGCCCATCTATCCGCTAAGCAGCGGCGGGCCGAGCGAGGACTACCTCGGCGGCTCGGAAGAGGTTCTGATGGCCGAGTGGGCGGACGCCGCCCACGAGCAAGGGGCACTCGTCGTAACGCCCCACTTTCCATCGCCTCACTGCGAAATCGCCGCGGACATAGCCCTCGGCAAGATCGACGCGGCCGAGATCAAATACTTCACCGCAAGAATGCGCGGGGCGAGCATCGCCGCGTGGTACCGCTACCTCAACTGCGGATACCGGCTCCCGGCCGTCGGCGGCACCGACAAAATGCTGAATACCATCCCCGTAGGCGGCGTGCGGACCTATGCCTACGTCGGAAAAGACCAGGCGTTTACACACGAGAACTGGCGCGCCGCCATCAAGGGGGGGCATACCTTTACAACGTCAGGCCCGTTGATGGAATTCACCGTGGAAGGACTCCCTCCCGGGGGGTCGCTATCGCTCGCCGACGGCGGCACCGTGGAAATCTCGGCGCGTGCCCGGAGCGCCTTGCCGTTCACACGCCTGGAGGTCGTCGCAAACGGGCAAGTGGTGGCCGACGCGGACACAGACGCAACGGGTCGAGCGGCCTCACTGAGCTTCCGCCACGAAATCAACAAAAGCTGCTGGTTGGCGGCGCGCTGCTACGGAGAGATCGATTTACTGCACGCCTGGGTGAACAAGGTCGCGGCGCATACGTCGCCGGTATACGTGAACGTAGGCGGCAAGCACGTCTTCTCGCCCTCGGACGCGGCGTACATGCTCACGCTGATAGACGGAGGAATCACCTACCTGAACGAAATCGCCGCTTACCGCGATCTGTCGAAACGCGACAGGCACGTAAAGATCCTCGAATCGGGCAAGCAGGCCATCCATCAGCGAATGCACGACCACGGCGTCGTCCACTAGCCAAGCCGCCGCCCGGCGCCACAGGCGTGGTTAAAAGAACGGGTTGTGGGCCAGCTCCTCGACCACGGAGGTTTGCGCTCCGTGGCCGGGATATATCGCGGTAGCGGAAGGAAGCGCCAGGACTTCCCGCCGGACAGACTCGATATGCCCCCCATAGGCGCCCGCCAGATTGGTGCGTCCGAGCGAACCGGCGAACATGGCGTCGCCCACGAAAATTGCGTCGCCGATCAAATAGGACGTGCTGGCGGCGGTGTGGCCGGGCGTCAGCCGCGACTCGATAGTCCAAGCTCCGACGGAAAAGCTCTGCCGGTGCGACACGCCAACCACGTTGCGGGCGTCCCCGGAAATCGCGGAAACTTCACCCGCGCCGACGTATACGGGTATGTCGGAGTCCTTCACCACGGCTCCTAGAACTCCAACGTGATCGGCGTGAGTGTGGGTGGCAAGCACCCCGCAGATTTGCCAACCCCTGCCCTCGACGGCGGCCAGCGTGTCGTCGGCGTTACCGCCGGGATCGACGACAAGGCACACGCCCGATTCGGGATCGCCGATAAGGTACGTCCAGACCCTGAAGCCTTCGTACCAAACGTTCTCGACGGGATAGGTTCCGGAGATCATCCCCGCCGTGACGGCGGGCTCCCACGACTCGTTGGCGATGTCCCAAAGCTTGGGAGCATCGAGTCCAAGAACTGAAGCCAGGGCGTCCGACTGCTCGCGCAAGGGATCTTTCCTGTAGCCCTCGAACGCGGCGATATCCGCCCTATTTACGCCCGACCGCTGGCTCAACTCCTCCGCGGAAACGCCTAGTCCGCCTCGAGCTTTCGCGATCAAATCGCCAAATTCATCCTCAAGCATGATGTCTCACCTCGCTGGTCGAACCGCCGCCCGGATTATCCTGTATTCCAATCGCTCACACGGAATCGAATGTAAATAGCCGACCGTCGACATGACCGGCGGGCTGCACGGCAACGATAAGCCTTTAGTAGCGCGAATGGGAAACAGCGTCTCACCGCCGACTCCATGCCGGGACGCGCCGCCCGCGCATTCAGGCCATCGGACAGCCATTCTGCGATATCGTGAGCCGTCACGGTAGACGCGACGGCAGAGGCGATTGCCGCCAGCCGGCGGGAGGAATCGGTCAATGGGAGCGAAACGGCGTTCGCAATGCTAGGCGTCGCGATCGTTGGTTGCGGCGGCATGGGCGGCAGTCACGCCAGGGCGATAGCCAACATACCGGGACTCAGGCTGGTCTGCGGGGCCGACCCCAGCGAAACGGCCAGAAGAAAATTTGCGGCTGATTTCGACGCGCCAACGTTCGAACGACCGTCCGAGGTGCTGCAACGGGATGGCGTGGAACTCGCCATTGTCGCGCTCCCGCACGATTTGCACGCCGCGGTGACGGTCGAGGCGCTGGAGGCCGGAAGTCACGTCTTGTGCGAGAAGCCGATGGCCATAACTTCCGCCGAGTGCGAGTCCATGAACGCGGCGGCCGCCCGGGCGGGGAAGAAGCTGATGGTGGGTATGACGTGGCATTTCAACCCGGCCACCGTCGCGCTGCGCGAGATTGTCGCGTCGGGCCGGATCGGCCGTCCCCTGTTCGCCGAGGACATCATCGCAAAGGACTGGAACCTCGCCAGGCGACCGGACTGGTTCAGGTCGCGGGCGCGGGGCGGGGGAATGTGGGTGACGAACGGGGTGCACCAGATCGATCGCCTGTCGTGGCTGATGGGAGACCGAATTACCACCATTGACGCCAAATCAGGCGCGTTCCAGCACGCGCAGGACGCCGACGACATGACGATGGCCGCCGTCCGGTTCGCCGGCGGAGCGTTAGCGTCGATCTCATGCTTCGGTTTCGCCAGGGGCGGCGACCGCCACGAAATCACGATATGGGGAAGCGACGGCGCCGCCCGGTTTGTCGAAGGAGCTGTCGAGATTGGCGTGGACGGATCGTGGCGCAATGTCGAATGCGGCGACTGGACGCCGCTCGAACGGGAGCTCGAAGCGTTTCGGCAAAGTATCGAGTGCGATTCTCGAGTCCCAGTGGACGGGGAATGGGGCAAATATACGGTCGACGTGGTCCTTGCGGGGGAGGAGTCGTCGAGGCTTCAAAAGCCCGTCGACGTGCCCGAAAGCTGGAGCTAGTCTCCGCCCGAGTAGAGCTCGGTGCGGAACATGCCGCGCTGGTACTTCAGATACTCTTTGCGAGACATTCTCGGCTGAAAATCGTCAACGATCTTCCCGGCGGCTTCAGCGCCGTTCGCGAGAAGATCGATAGCCGTCCTGGCCATCGCGATACCCGGCGCGACATACGCCAGTTGCTCGTCTATGACTTTCCAGTCAGTCGAGTGGCCGGTACCGCTCATGCCGCCCATATAGGGGTGGACCGTCGGCAGAATGTGGCTCACGTCGCCCATGTCCGTTGAGCCGGCCCGGTGTCCGCCATAGGTCGCGGAGCCCGCGCCAAACATGCTATCGACGTTGTCGCCAAACAGGCGGCCGAAGTCGGGGCAATTGTTCAGCGGCAGGTACCCGGGCAGGGTGCGAGTCTCAACCTGAGCGCCCAGCGCAAGCGCGCCCGCGTTTAGGGCGCGGTCCACCTTGCGCTCAGCCGAGGCGATTGCCTCCACCGTTTTTCCGCGAACGTAAGTCTCTATCGTCACCTCCGACGGGATTACGTTCACGAGCTCACCGCCTCTGGTGATGATCGGATGAACGCGAATCGAGTCCTCGTCGCGAAACGTTTCACGAAGCGCGTTTATGGCGTTGATAGCCACCAGAGCGGCGCTGAGCGCGTTGATACCCTTGTCGGGAGACCCGCCGGCGTGCGCGGCGCGGCCTATGTAGCGCACGAGCTTGGCGACGCAGCCGTTATTCGAGTCCACTACGCCCGCCGTCTCGGGCAGTGAAGAAGAGTGGACCATCATCGCCAGGTCGACGTCGTCTAGCTCACCGAGCGCGATGAACTCCGCCTTGCCGGCCAGGAACTCGAGTTTTCCGTCTCGAACCAGGTTGTTTCTGTATTCGATCTCGACGTATTCCTCGGCCGGCACGGCCATGAATACGACCCGGCCCGAAAGCGAACTCAACACTTCGGCGTTGGTCAGGGCGATAGCGGCGCCCATGAGTCCGGCTAGCTGCGCGTTGTGACCGCACGCATGGGCGGCGTGGGTGACCGGGTCGGCGAGAGGATGAGTCGACACGAGCAACGCGTCGAGCTCGCCCATCAGAGCGAGCGTGGGGCCTTTCCGGCCGGTATCCAGCGTGGCGCTCAGACCGGTTATGGCAATGTCTCGCTTGACGGCGAAGCCCAGGCTTTCGAGGAACGCCGCAACTGCGTCCGAAGTCCTGAATTCCTTGAAACCCAGCTCCGGCGCGTGGAGTATCTGGTCGCCAAGGGCCACGATTTCATCCGAGCGGGACTCGACCGCGCCGCCGGCGCGCGCCTTTAGACGACTGAGATCGATCTCGCAACCTCCCCCGATGAACCGTCCACTCTTCCCGGACCGTTTCGCAGACACGCAGAATAGCACCACGCCTGTCCGGGGCCGAAAAACTACCCGACCGATTGCCTTTCATAACGCGTCCCAACGCTGTGCCGTTGGCTTTGGCAAACAGGCGAGGAGCCACCCGGAGGGTAACGACAATGTCGAGATTCGTGACGGTACTTGGCGCTCTCCTGTTGACTGCGTTGCTTGTCGTCCCCGTTGCGCTGGCCCACGAAGGAGAACACGCCCAGGACGAGCCTCCGTGGGTGAGCGCGGAACGGCTACGAGAAGAAGCCGGGGAGCTGATCGAGCGGTTCCGCGGGCTGTTTGGCGGAACCGCTGGAATCACCGTCTGGCAAGGGCGCTTCCACAGCGGCGCCGACCGAGGCGGCGCGGGACGCTTCGACGGATTTTCGGTCGGGACGTTCGATAGGATCGCGATTGCCCTGGGGCCTGCGGAATCCGTGACGGACTCGTCCATAACCGTGGATGGAAAGATTTTCGGCATTGACGACCAGATACGTATTCCTTCCGAGCTCGAAGCGGGCGACGTGGTGCTCGTTCGGGGCGCGTGGGTCGATGGCGAGCTGGTCGCGAGGCACGTCAGCAGTTTGGCCTTTCGGGAGCAAGTCCGCGAGTCATTTCCCCGGCGTTCGTTCCCCTGGGACTCATTCTCGGGTTCGTTCCGGGTTTACGGTGAGGTTGAACGGATAACCGGCTCCTCGATAACCGTGGGCGGCGAAGAAATAACGCTCACGGAATCTACTCAGATACCCGACGATCTGGAGGTTGGCGACAGCGTAACCGTGGTTGGCTCGTTGCGCGACGGCGAGGACGGTGAGCGGGTTGCCCGGTCAGTGCATCGAGGCCGATTCGTCGACAGGCCAAGCGCCGCATTCGACAACTTCGTCGACGACGAGCGGTTTCGATTGAGCGGCGAGGTCGAATCCGTGATTCTGGGTCCCGGATACGTGAAACTCGATCTGGGCGACCGCGTCGTGCGGATCGCGCCGCATCAAGTCGATCGATACACTCAAAACGGCCAGCCCGCGCAGGGAGAATTCGTAATCGTCAGCGGCATAGTCGCTGAGAACGGCGACCTCCTGGCCACCTCCGTGAGGGTTGCGGGAGAGTAGATCAAACCTGCCCCACCGCTCCGGCTCCGTGTGAGCGGCGCGCCGGGCCGTTTGGGGACCTGATTCATCCCATCGCGCGGCGAGTCGTGCATACTTAGTCCGGTACAACGACAAAAGCCACATCGAAAGAGCAGATGAGGAATACCGTGCGCAGCCTAAGACTGATTATCCCGGTTGCGTTCGCCATCCTCGTTTCCGCCAGCGCTTGCGGCGGTTCAGAAGAGGAAGGCGGCACGATGAAACAGTGGGGCAAGGCTCCGGAAATGACAATCGACGTGAACAAGGTCTACAGGTTCACGATCGAAACCACGCTCGGCACGCTGACCGGAGAGCTGCGCCCGAAAGACGCGCCCGTAACCGTCAATAGCTTTGTATTCCTGGCTCGCGAGGGCTACTTCGACGGCGTGATCGTTCACCGGGTTCTGAAGGGATTCGTCCTGCAGACAGGCGATCCCACGGGCACCGGAAGCGGAGGGCCGGGCTATCGCTTTCACGACGAAGACGTTGTCGGCGACTACCTGAAGGGCACTCTCGCAATGGCGAACAGCGGTCCCAACACCAACGGCAGCCAGTTTTTCGTCGTCCTGGACGATCTCCGCGGCCGCCTGCCGAAGGACTACACGATATTCGGTCAGGTGGACGGCGGCTTCGGGGTGCTGGACGCGATAGCGCAAGTCGAGGTGATGGTCCCCGCCGGAGGCTCGGAGAAGTCGCGGCCGGTCGAACAAATCGTGGTCCAGAGGGTCACCATCGAAGAGCAATAAAGTACCCATATTGCGCCGGCATGACTGAGGACCCGATTTGCCCCCCGGCCAGACAAACGGCCTGAGGGATTAACAGGCAGGCCGTATGAAAGGCGCTCTCCGGCTAAGCCACACCAAAATTCAGCTTCACGAATTTTGCGAATGGGCGTTCAAGCTTCGATACGTTGACCGGGTCCGGCCGATCTTTCGTCCCCGGCTTCTGTATGGCGCGAACGTGCACGGGGTAATAAGCGAGTTCCTGGCAAGAGTTCGAGACGGACTCGACATCGACTGGCAATACATGCAGACCATATTCGACCGCCGCTGGCGGGAGGCGCCAGTCAGCAAGGCCGAAAACGACAGGCTGCGTCAAGAGGCGCTGCAACTCGTTCGCGGTTTTTGGGAGGCGTGCGGTCCGGACTTTGGAAAGCCCCTGCTTCTCGAAAAACGGTTCGCTATCGACATGGACGGCATACGGCTGGAGGGCATAGTCGATCGGGTCGAGGACCTCGCGCCCCCCGGCGTCGAGGTGATCGACTACAAATCGGGTTCCGCCCCGGACCGCAACATGGCCGAGAGGAACCTTCAACTGCTCATCTACGCCATTGCCTGCACAGAGGCCTGGTCGCTCCGGCCCGAACGCGTGAGCCTCTACTATCTGGCCACCAACTCCGTTCATTCCTGGGCAGTCGCGGAGTCGGATATCCACGAGGCGAGGCAGAAAATTGTGTCGACCGCGCGGCAGATTCGCGGCGCGGTGTTCAACCCTCGAATGGGGCCTCATTGCCGACAATGCGACTACCTTAGAGCTTGCGGTTTTGGACAAGCATGGATTGAATCCGATGGCCAGACGAGAACACCCGACGCCGAAACTCCGTCGGGTGTTTCCTGACAGCGGCGCCCGCGCGTCAACCGCATGAGGGAACCCGACTTCGCCGCAATGGTCGAACGACGCGACGGCCTGGCGCTGTCTCGCGCCTTGAGCGACCTTCACCCCGCAGACATCGCGGCTCTGATAGGGCAACTACCGTCAGACGAGAGCGAATTCGTCTTTTCGAGGTTGCCAGACCCCGGCGCGGCGGAGGTTCTTGATGAGTTGGAGCCGGCAACCAGACAGTCCATTCTGAGTGAAGCCCCCCGGCGCGGATCGGAAGCGTTATCGACCATCTGGAGGTCGACGACGCGGCCGAGCTGGTGAGCGGACTCTCAAGCGAACAGTCCGCCGAGGTGCTGGTCAACCTGGACGCGGCCTTTGCGTCGGAAATCCAGACGGCCCTCGAATACTCCGACGACACCGCCGGCAGACTGATGACGACCACCTACGTGTCGCGAGAGCAGTCGATGCCCGCTCGCGAAGCGGTTGCGAAGGTCAGGGGCCAGGTCGCCGGACCGGGAGAAGTTTTTTACATATACGTCGTCGATGCGGATGGGCGTCTTATTGGGGTCCTATCCATCCGCGCGCTGCTGCCGGCCGCCGAAACCGACCGGATAGGCGATCTTTGCGACAGAAACGTCGTGCGAGTGCGCGTCGACTCGGACCGCGACGAGGTTGCCCGCACGATGGCTAAATACGATCTCCTGCTCGTGCCGGTGGTCGATTACGGCGGCCGGCTCGTCGGCACGGTTACGATCGACGACGCGCTGGACGTATTGCAGGAGGAAGCGATAGAAGACCTTCTGCGGCTGTCCGGCAGCTTCGAACCGGCGCGGGACCGAACCCTGAAACGAGGCCGCGTCTTCTACCGTCTGCCCTGGCTGCTGGTGACAGTGGCCGGCGAGCTGGGCGGTGGCGCTGGTGCTGGCCGGCTTCATCGGGCGGCTTGAACGAATAATCGCGTTGGCGCTGTTCATTCCAATCGTTTCCGCGACTGCGGGCAGCGTTGGCATCCAGTCGCTCGCGGCTTCTCTAACGGCGACGGCTCAGGGAGTTCCGGCGCAACGAGCGATTATGAGCGTGATCGGAGAGACGAGGTCGGGACTGGTGCTGGGCGTGGTCAGCGGCGTCATAGCGGGCGGTCTGGCGACGCTCTGGAAATCGGACGTGATGCTCGGCGCGGTGATCGCTTTGAGCATGGCGCTTTCTCTCACGGCGGCGGCGCTTCTGGGAGCCACCGTCCCGACGCTATTGTCGAAGGCCCGAATCGATCCGGCCATCGCGTCCGGACCGCTCATCACTACCCTTAACGACGCGCTCAGCCTAAGTATCTATCTGGCCGTCGCGGGCTGGCTGCTGGCCGGGGCATAGCGGAAGCTCTCGGGCGGAGCGTTCGCCGAAATACCTAGTTACCGGCTATGGCGCAGGAGCCGGCAGGGCAGGAGCCTTCCACGTGCGCGACGAATTCGTCGCGATATTTCTGGGCCGCGCCCACGACCGGTCTGTACGCAAACTGGCCTAGCCCGCAAAACGACGAGGCCATCGAATCGCCTATTTCTTCCATGAGTTGCAAGTCGTCCATAACGCCCTGCCCGTGCATGAGCCGCTCGAGAATCTGCACGAGGTTAGGGGTGCCTTCCCGGCAGGGGATGCAGAACCCGCAGCTTTCTTCTTCGAAGAACAGCGCGTCCCGGTAGGCCGCGTCCACCATGCAGACGCTCTCGTCCATTACGATCACGCCCCCGGTGCCCATGATGGTGTTGTACTGGGCAATGCTCGGATCGAGGCGAACGTCGAGCTGTTCAGGAGTGAGAACGGAAGCGGACGCGCCGCCTGGCTTGAAGCCCTTGAGCGTCCGGCCTTCGGGCAGGCCCCCGCCGTATTCGAAGATAAGCTCACGAGCGGTCACGCCCATCGGCAGCTCGTAGACGCCGGGTTTATTGATAGCGCCGGAGAGACAGTAGATTTTGGTGCCAGCATTGTCGTCGCCTTCACCGAGATTTTGGAACCACTCGGCGCCGTTTTCAACGATCAACGGAACACAGGCGAAAGTCTCGATGTTGTTGATAACCGTGGGCTTCTTCCAGACGCCGGAGTTCGTCGGAAACGGCGGCTTGAACCGGGGATTGCCGCGCTTGCCCTCCAACGAGTTGAACAGAGCGGTCTCCTCGCCGCAGATATAAGCGCCCGCCCCGCGGCGCAGCCGCAGGTCCAGCTTATAACCGGCGCCCAGGACGTTCTCGCCAAGAATTCCGTCCGCGTAACAGTCGGCGAGCGCCTGCTCGACGCGTTCGATCGCGCGGCCATACTCGCCTCGGATATAGATGTATCCAAAATGGGAGTCCACCGCGTAAGCGGCGATGATCATCCCTTCGATGAACAGATGGGGGTCCAGCTCCAGATTGAACCGATTGCAGAAAGTCCCCGGCTCGCTCTCGTCGCCGTTGGCTATTACGTAGCGGGGCGTGTTGGGATCGGCGCGCACGAACTTCCATTTCATGCCGGTCGGAAAGAACGCTCCCCCCCGGCCTTTTAGTCCGGAGGTCTCCATTAGAGCTATCAGCTCCTCGGGCGCTATTTCCGCGAGAGCGCGCCTGGCCCGCTCGTAGCCGCCTACACTCTTGAATACTTCCAACTGCCAGGCGTTTTCGACGTGCAGGTTCTTGTTAACCGCGAGCAATTCGGGCATTACAGATTCTCTTCCCGCAGGCTGCGTATCAGATCGGATACTCCCTCTTCCGTTACCGGCCCGTGGACATCCAGGTTGACCATCAAGGCCGGCTGCTTCTCACATTGCCCAAGGCAGGAAACCAGCTCCAGCTTCAACAGCCCGTCGGCGGAGGCGTGGCCGGGATGAGCGCCTATCTCCTGGCGCGCGCGCGTCGCAACCTTCTCCGCGCCCGCGATGTGGCAAGACAAATCCCTGCATATTCGCACTATGTGCTTCGGCTGCGGCTCCGTATAAAACAGAGTGTAGAACGTGACCACGCCAAAAACATGGGCCTCTGGATATCCCAGCTCTTCGGCAACCAGCTCAATCGCCGCAGGCGTCACGTATCCCAGCGTATCCTGGGCTATGTACAACGCTTCGAGCAACGATCCCGGCTCGTCCTTGAGGTCCCCGAGTCGAGCCCGCAGGCTTTCCAGTCCGGCCGATTCGTCGGTCGGGGCGGTCGAGGTTCGTTCCACCGGCCCCGTGGCTTGTGTCATCTAGAGCTCCTGCAAGTCGGATCGCCTTGGTGTCGGCTCCACAAACGGGCGGAAAGTTATAGCATGATTCCCGATATGAACGGCGCGGCGAAACTGCTTGTAGGCGAATCGCGGTAGCGTGCAGTCAACGATCGGTCCGGATTCCGCAGGCTCTGGAAGTCCCTGGAGTCTCTGACTTCCATGCCCGGATCCGCACTCGATTCAGCGACGCCCATCGATAATCCGCCCCCGCATGGATTGCCGCGAACTCCAATGATAAACCGATTGGATGGCGGTTCGCGGGCGGCCATCGGGCGGTTGACGGGACGGCATTCCGGGAACCGCTTTAAGCGACCGAATCGAGTCAAGCTGCCGGCGGGGTCGCGCCACACGCCAACCTACCGCCTCCACGCCTACTGGTCCAAGAAACCCCACGAGGTCCTGCGGGAGTGCATCGAGTCGCTGACCCGACCGGGGGAAGTGGTGCTCGATCCGTTCTGCGGATCCGGCGGAACGCTTGTGGTGGCGGCGATGCTGGGGCGGAGAGCGATCGGCATAGACAGATCGCCCGCGGCCGCGTTCATTTCCCAAAGCGCCCTGCGCCTGCCGCCGGCCGCGGAAATTTATGCGACCTGGTCGGCCTTGCGGGAAAGAGTCGAACCCGAAATAAAGCCGCTGTACGCCACCGTATGCCATCGGTGCAACGGTCCGGCGGTCGTCAGGTACACGGTGCTAGCCGACAGACTCAGATGCTCGGGTTGCGGGTCCGAGTTTTCAGCCGATCAGGCTCCGAGGATTGGCGGTTCCAGGCGTTGTCCCGAATGCGACGCGAAGCTCCCCCGCAGCCCCGAAAGGACCGGCGCCGGCGCGGTGGAAATATCCGCGGAGTGCGAAGCCGGCTGCAGGCCCCGCGCTTTCAAGCGGCGCCGCGATGACAGCGACCTCGCGGCGGCATCATTCTTCGATAAGCACGATCTGTCCAAGATCCGCGAAGTCGACGCAATGCGAACTCCCGCGTGGCGACCGACCGACAGATTTCCCCGGGGACTTAAGACCGCGGAACTGTTCGGCCGGGGCATAGAGAAGGTCGACGCCATTTTCACCCGGCGGAATCTGATAGCTATTGCGATGCTTCGCAAAGCGATCGACGAGCTGCCGGACGAGCGATGGACTCCAATGCTCTTCTGCCTAACCGCTGCCATCACGAGCCTCACTCTCAAGTCGCAGCACGTCCAGGGAGGCGGCGGATACTTGCCAGGGATGTACTACATCCCCCCGGTGCGCAAGGAACGCAACCCGCTATTCTCGCTTGGCCGCATAGTCGGTCAGGTGGCGCGCGGAGCGGACGAGATGCACTCGCATAGCAGTTTCCACACCAGCAAGACCTGGGTTGGCGTAGGATCGGCGACAAACTTGAGCGTCATCGGCGACGAGACGGTCGATTTCGTATTCCTCGATCCTCCGTACTCGGACAAGATTCAGTTTTCGGAGCTCAATTTCGTCTGGGAGAGTTGGCTCGGGCTGGTAGAGGATTGGGGAGACCAGGAAATCGTCCTAAACCGCGCAAGAGGCAGAACGCTCGTCGAGTGGGAGGATCAAATCAGTCTGGTGGCCGCCGAGGTTTTTAGAGTCCTCAGGCCCGGCGGGCGGGCGGCGCTCACGTACGACGATCCCAGGCAAGGCACCTGGCCCGTGCTGCTTAACGCGCTAAAGCGGGCAGGTTTTGACGAAGTCAGCGCCCACAGCTCATACGCTGTAAAGCAGCAAACGTTTGTTCAGCGCCGCAGCCCCGGCGCGAGCAAGCGGGACACTCTGATCGTGTTCGGGAAGCCGTAGGACCGTGGCGCGCCCAAAGTTGACCCAGGCCGAGCGAAACGAGTTGCGAAGCTTGCTCCGGCAGTGGGACAGGTCGGTCGCGAACGTCAAGGATCTCCTGAGGTCAGACGGATGGACCGAATCCGGATTCGACTTCGCCCGGCTCAGAGAAGCCGTGGACGTGAGGGCGGACGTTGAAAATGCCATTCTCGGATTCTGGAGCAGACTTCGTCCGTAACCACTAGATATGGGCTGTAGCGGCAGGAAGATCAGATCGACCTACCACTCGTGGTAGCTCATGCCGTTATTAGACGTTCGTGTGTCTATAATGCGATTGTTGCGCGCGTCTACAAAGACGCTACGGCCGGGAGGCGCCGGGGGCCGGGGGCGCATTGGACAACTATCTGGAGGTCCGAATGCTTTCGGCGAGGTTTCTAAGATCACCCGCCTTTTTGAGTCTGCTCGGACTCGGCGTGCTGATGACCATTGCCATCGGCCGCCCGGCCAGTTCGTTGGCGGCGACCCCGTCGTTCGGCACGGCGACCGTCACCGACAACGTGTTCGTTGCGGACGCAAGAAACCAGTCCCTGCGGCATAACATCCCGAATCTCCGCGTCTTCGCCGGCGGTCAACAGCGCAGCGCCGACTTCAAGAGCTACTTCGAGGACACTGGCGGGGTCGAGCGGTGGGGGCTGCCGATCTCAGAGGTTTTCGAGGAAGAGCCGGGCGCGCTCACCCAGTATTACCAGCGTGGCGCGGTTGACTTCCACAAACGGCCGGATCTCGGCGGCGGTTGGGTGCTCGAACGGCGCCTCACCTGGGACTACATGGGCGGCGGCCTGGCCGGCAGCGTCGACATGGGCGTTGAACCCAACATAACCAACCCGCACGCGGGAGTATTGGTCGGACCGTGGGGACACAAAGTCTCGAATTTCGACATTCACGGCACGAGAACCGGTTTCCGAGGCTTTTTCGAGCGGCTGGGCGGGGTCCAAAGCTTCGGATTCCCCAAAACCGACGCGCGGGAAGATACAGGAGCGTCCGGCATGTTGCTGGCGCAAGGAGCTACACCCGGAAGAGTCCGTCAGTATTTTCAGGCCGCCGTATTCGAATACTTCCCGGACAATCCCCCACGCTTCCGGGTCCAGCTAACGCTTCTGGGAGACTTCCTCCGCAACCTCGCCTATCCCAACAATCGGTGGGCCGCGTTGACGCCTTTTCTTGCCGCGGCGGAGCTGCGCGACGGCGGCGTCATAACGTTGGTCGCGGTCGACCGCGGGCCGCCGCCAGCCGCCAGTCCCACGCCCACGCCTACCGCGACTCCTTTGCCTAAATTCAATCCAAACAACGAGCTGATTGTGGTTGGAAGCCGAAGAAGGGGGATTTCCGTCTACGACGGCGTTGTGTGGAAGACGATCGGCGTGGAGAATTCCGCGCTCGGCAGCAATCGTATCAACACGCTGTTCGTCGACCGTTGGCGCAGAGTTTGGGTCGGAACCGATAGCGGCCTGTTTCGACTAAACGCCAACCTGGACGTCGAGGCGAGTTTCACCGAGAGCAATTCCGGCCTGGGCGCGAACGACATTTCAGCGCTGGCTGGAGACAGTTCGGCGATTATCTGGGTCGGCCTTGGGGGGCGGGGCGTATCTTCCTATACCGCGGCCGACACCAAGGATCCGTGGACCTGGCGCCGCACGGACAGCAGCAGTATCCCCAGCAACAGCGTCCGTGATCTCTTCATTCAGGACGTAGGCCAAAATCGCGTGTGGTTTGCGACTGCCGCCGGCGCGGCCCAGTTCGACGGCGCCACAGACTCCTGGAGACGTCTGACCACGACCGACGGGCTGGCGAGTAACGACGTGACCGCGGTCGTTATCGCGAGCGACGGCATGCTGTGGTTTGGCACTAATGGCTTTGGGTTGAGTTCGACGCCAAGCGGCGTCGAAGGTTCGTGGACGACCTACACGACCGCGGATGGTCTTGGCGACGACCACATACGCGAAATATTCGTGTCATCGACGGGAACGCTCTGGGCCGCCACAGACGGCGGTGTGAGTCGCAAGGCGCGTACCGACTTCACGTTCGGCACGTTCAACGCCCTGAATTCCGGCCTCCTGCATAACGACACCCGGGGCCTGGCGGAAGATTCACAGGGCAATATCTGGATAGCCACGCGCGACGGAGTCAATCGATACGACACGAAAGCAAATAAGTGGACCGGTTTTCGGACCTCGGAGGGGCTTGCTGAGAACGATACGCTCACAATCGCGGTCGTTCCCAGCCGCTAGACAATAGTCAACGACTATTAGGCCGACGCCTCCCGACGGATTGCCGCCACCGCGACGTCGACGATCATCAGTCGCCGCGCGTCGGAAAGTGTGCCCTGGCGGCGGAGAACGCTGTGTAACGACATCTCGACCCGGAGGAGGTCTACCTCCTGATCGCTTAGACCGTAGCCGTTGCGCAAAATTTGCTGGAATTCGGGGGGTTCATACTCGAGCTCGCCGCTTTCGAGTTGATTGACGAGACTGAGAGGCACACGCGATCTGCGCGCCACCTGATTCAGCGTAAGCCCCACGAGGTCGCGCCGGTCAACCAGCTTGCCCATCAGGGAGGCCGCGTCGAACCCGCTGGTCTCCGGACCTCCTCGGCCATTGCCCGGCTCTGTCAAAGCGTCCCGCGCAACGTCCTGCAGCTTGCGCATTGACTCTTGTGTGATTCTGATTATCTGGTCCTCGGCGAGTCCCTTCTTGGCATCTGCCAGGTCTTCGGGCACGTAGCCGCTGAGGACCAGCATGTCCCTGGGGTCTATTTGCAGTCCCCGGGCAATCGCAACCATCGTCTTGATCGACGG
Source organism: Chloroflexota bacterium (assembly GCA_965218195.1). GTDB lineage: Bacteria > Chloroflexota > UBA11872 > UBA11872 > VXNJ01 > JAPOVO01. The sequence continues at coordinate 860,639 of OZ244593.1, read as the reverse complement.
GCTTCTGTATGCGCCCGACTCGAGCCGGGAAAGGTACGACGGGGCGATACCGCACTTTTTGGCGAGCTCCGCCTTAGAGAGCCGGCGTTGCTCCCTGGCCAATTTAACGGCGTCTGAGAATCCCATTCTCGGCTTCGCCTCCACAAAGAGAAGGGGGGATGATTCTAGCCGAGATGGTCTTCGGCTGGCGGCGCCGGCGAGCGGGCCGCTTAGTCGACAAAGGTTGGATATGGGGTTCGCTGAGAGTCGATTGCCCGGGCGGGATACCAGCGTTCGCGCACCTGACCCACCAAGTACAACGAGCCGGTGACACACACGAGTCCCTCGGGTCCCGCCCGGTCGACCGCGGCGTCCAGAGCTTCCAGCGGGTCGGCGAGAACGAGCGTCTCAACCCCGGTCGAACGGGTTATCCGCCCAAGATCGACGGCGGGCAGCGGCGCTTTCATATACACGGCCGGCTCGGTGGCGACGACCAGATCGGCAACCGACGCCAGCTCGTCGACGATCGCGCCGGCAGCCTTGTAGCCAAGCACTCCCACGACGATCGCCAGCCTGCGTCCGCGCTTGTTTGCCCGGAGAGCCGCTGCCAGCGCGGCGGCCTTGTCGGGATTATGGGCGCCGTCGAGAACGACGTCCGGAGAATCGGAAACAATCTCCCAACGCCCCGGTAGCTTGGCGTCCATCAGTCCTTCTTCGACCGATCCTCGCGTTATCGGATACCCGGCTTCGGCCATTGCGTCGGCAATAGCGCAGGCGACCGCGGCGTTTTCGATCTGATGGGCACCCGCGAGTCCGAGCCCGGCTCCCCTGACCTCGAAATTGCGTCCTCGATAAGTGAGCTGGTCGGGACTCTCCGGCGCGGCTTCCGGCCAAAAGTCGATACCGGAGCGAATCGACTGGAACACCGCACCCGCCTCTTCAGCATGCCCCTTCAGACAGGCCAGCACGTCGTCGCCTGTGTCGATCGCGATCGCGGGCGCGCCCCGCTTGAATACGCCGGCCTTGTGGCGCGCGATGTCGCGGACCGTCGGCCCCAGCGAAAGTACGTGGTCTAGACCGACCGACGTCACGGCGGCAACTACCGGCGTTACGACGTTCGTCAGGTCGTAACGTCCGCCCGCCCCCGCTTCGATGACCGCCACGTCCACCTTGCGGCGGTGGAAATACTCAAACGTAAGCGCAACCCAGGTCGGTCCGTAACGCGGTTCGGATATCCAGCCGCCCGCGGATAACGAGCGTTGACGCCCCTTGAACCACTCGACCAGTTCGACAAACTCCTCACGGCAGGCAAGTTGATCGTTCACCACGAGCTTCTCCAGCGGCGTTTGCAGGTACGGGGTGAGATGGGAGCCTGTTTTGAGCCCGGATGCCTTGCAAATACTCGCAACGAAGGTGCAGACCGACCCTTTTCCAGAAGTTCCAGCTACATGGACGACCGGGTATGCAACGTGTGGATCGCCCAACTCGTGTAGAAGGCCTTTCATGCGGGCGACTCGCTCGCGCCCCCGCTGCCGCGAATCGCTTGGACCCAGCCGTCGTGTCAGGTGCCCGGGTCCCTTGATCAAAGAAAGCACGTAGCTTGACGCTGCTTCGAACGCTTTCACATCTGCATCGGCGACGACTGATGGCCGGCGCGACGCCGAAGCGCGGCTAAGTAACGTCATCCTCTGCCGGGTTCGACGTATACGCGATGTACCACTGGTCCGGCACTCGCCTGATTACGGATTCGACGTGCCTCAGGGCGGCCGACATTGCGTCCTCCGCGGTGACCGAAGGGTCGTCGGTTTCGATCGGATCGAAAAGCTTGCCCTCGTAGCCGCCCGACCCATCCGACCAGCAGGCGCCGACGACTATCGGGACGCACGCGCGCTTAGCGAGCCGAACGGCTCCGATCGGATGATGGTCTCGCCGGCCAAGGAACTCGACCCGCTCACCGCGTTCGCTTACGGGGCGGTCGGCGAGAATCGCCACCCAATCGCCTCTGGTGAGCGTGCGGAGAATGCCCGACGCCGCGCCGCTCGTGTCTATCAGGCCCATTCCCGCATTTTCGCGAACCTCGATCGCCAGCTTGTTGAGGCTCGCGGCAGGCAACGGCAGCGCAACGACGTAAAGATTGCGTTCGAGCAGGGAAACCCACGAGCCAAGAAGCTCCCAGTTGCCGACGTGCGCACTGACGAGCAGGCAACCACGGGGATCTTTGGCAGCATTCTCGAGCACCTCCTTGTTTTCCAGATGGTGTAACTTGGTCGCGACACGCTGCCGGCGAGGCAAGGCCGAGCTATCGACGAAATCCATCGAGAACTTGGCGAAGTTAGCGAAACCACGTCGTGCCGTTGCGACCGTCTCGGCATTTTCCGAGGGTAACCCGATGGCGCGCGACGACCAGTAAATCGCCTCCGCTCGCCGCGAGCGCCATAGGAGGAACAGGGCGCGTCCGGCTAACGAGGCCATGGCCATCTTCGGCCGAAACGGCAAGGCGCGCAGGCACGCGACCGCAAAGTCGACCAGCGTCTCGCTTATGGTGCTCGTTTGCCGCCTCACTTTCGAACTAACGCGCTAAAAGAGTTCTCCCGAACCCGACCATGTGCCATCGCCGTCGCGCGCAACTAAAACTGTAGTTGAAACTCCTCCTGCGCCACACCCAACGGAGAGCAACCCGATCGTATCCAACCGGCGGGGGTGCTGCGTCTGCCTGCCGCAAACCCGGCCGGAAGCCACTGGCGGTCGGGTAGGGAATTGCAGCGCGTATAGGGTTTTTAGCAGCCACAGCCACCGCTCCGCCTTCAGTTACACGTGGGCTTAGCCTGACCAGCGTTATCGACGCCTGGTCGCCAAAAGGGTCACGCTATATCCGAAATCAGCCAGCCCGTCGGCTCCGGAAGCCTGAAGCACATTTCGCCGGAAATTCGCGAGAACGCACTCACGCTCAGCTTCCGAGAGCGGTTCGAGCATATAACCCGCTATCTCGGGAAACCGCCGGATCAACTCCTCCGGGTCAGAGACCCAGTCTCGCCGAGAAGTGACAACTTCAATGTCGTCGAGGCCGCCGGCCGCCGCTGATTGCCGGGCAGCCTCGGCGGACGAGGGCCGGTACATATCGAGAATGGGTTGCAGCCTGTCAGCGGACAACTCTTCCGCGAGCGCCTCACGCATGGCCCGCTCGATGGGTCGATCCAGAGTCAGGTCGCCCCGAAACTTCACCGCCAGACACCCGCCCCGCCGCAAAACCCGGCGCTGATTCCGTAAAGCCCGGTCGAGACTGCTCAAATGGCTGAGCGAATTGACGCTTATCACCACGTCGAACGACTCAGGGTTAAAAGGCAGCCTTTCCGCATCCCCGAGAACCCAGTGAACACTGCCGCTAGCGCGGACGATATCGGCGTCTTCCACTGCCCGCCGCAACATGCCCGGGGAAATATCCAGGCCGACGGACTTAATGGGAGAGCCATGATGCTGAATGAACCTGCGCAACGAGCCGCCGGCGCCGCAGCCGACGTCCAGCAGCGCCTCCCGTCCGTTCAGAACCTGGCCGAGCTTTGGGAAATCGTCATCACTCCGGCCGCCGAAGTCGCGCGCTCTGCGATCGTAGTTTCGGGCTATCCGACTGCGAGCACCCGAATCCGAAGATCCCGCGTCGAGTCCAGCGCTCAGAAGCTCATCCATTCAGCGGCGCCGCCCAACACCACCGCCGCAACACCCAGCAAGATGAACATCACGACCGCCAGTAAGGCAATACGGCGCATATCCGCCGGGACGTACGAGAGGTCCCCAAGCGCTTGAGACTCGACGGGCGGCGGTGCGGTCTCGCGGGGGGAAATAGAAGCATCTCTAGTCGTCCGGTCCGTTTCGGAAGCCTTGCGCAGAGCTCGGGCGACGGCATCGTCAGATTTGACCCGCGACCGATCACGCCCTACGCCCCACCGCTTACGCTGCCTCCGGGAGAGTTTCCTGCGACCGCCTTGGGCCATGCGCTAACTGCCCTCGTTAGGTTGTTTCACGTGAAACATCATCCTCGTCGAGCAGGATACCCACCAGGGCCTCCAGTTCCTCTTCACTGTAGTAGTGGATCACCAAACGCCCGCTTCCTCGACCTCCCAGCAACCGCACCTTCGTACCGAACCTGCCTCTCAGCCTGTTCTCCAACTCCCCACGACCGATATTCTCCCTGGCATCCGCCGCGGCGCTACTCGCCTTGGCGGCTTGCTCCGCCTGCCGCACCGTAAGTTGACTGCCCAGGATCGTCCTGAGAAGCTGGCTTTGTCTGTCAGGGTCCCGAACAGACAGCAGGGCGCGGGCGTGGCCCTCGGATATTCGCCGCTGTTGTAGCGCCTCGCGGGCTTCATCAGGGAGTTCGAGCAGCCGCAAAGTGTTGGCGACAGACGGCCTGCTCTTTCCAACAGCTCGCGCAACTTGGTCCTGGGTCATGCCGAACTCCGTGACAAGTGCCGAATACGCGTTGGCCCGCTCGGCTGCTCCCAGGTCTTCGCGTTGCAGGTTTTCAACCAGTCCTATTTGCAGACGGGATACTTCGTCTACAGTTTTGACGATCACGGGCACGGTATCGAGCGCCGCAGCCTTGGCGGCCCGCCAGCGGCGCTCGCCGGCTACCAGCTCGTACCAGGTCCCGGAGTCATCGCCCTCTTCCGTAACGACGAGCGGCTGCAATATCCCGTGTCGACGAATTGAGTCGGCCAGCTCGTTCAGCCGCGCGGCGTTCAACTCGAACCTGGGCTGACGACGGCCAGGCCTGATGCTGGAGAGTTTGGCCTCGACTACCCTCACCCCACGCCTGGGCAAAAGGGTCTCCAAGCCCCTGCCCAACGCGCCGCTATACCTTGATCCCACCGTAAATCTCCTCGGACAACATCTTATAAGCCGAAGCGGCCGCCCCGTTGGGGTCGTGCTCGAAAATGGTTCTTCCAAACCCTGGAGCCTCTGCCATCCGTACCGACCTGGGGATAACGGAACGCGTCACCTCCACCCCAAAATGCGCCCGCACGTCCCGCACGACCTCCCGCGACAGTTTCGTTCGGCGGTCGTACATAGTCATAAGATACCGCCGCCTCAGTGGCCCGGCTCCCCGGATTTCACCAATCGTATCCAGAGTCGTAACAAATCGTGACAGGCCCTCTAGCGCCAGATATTCGCATTGCACAGGCACTATCACCTCATCAGCAACCATCAACCCGTTAATCGTAAGAAGTCCGAGCGTCGGCGGACAGTCCACGACGACATAGTGATAGGCGCCTCTCGCGGCGTCCAGTCCGTTGCGAAGCCGCACATTCCGGCTCGGCTCGCCGCTAAGCTCCAGCTCCAGCGCGGCCATGTCCTCACAAGCCGGCGCCACGTCAAGCTCCCCGCGGCCAGACTCGACTGTGGCGGCCCGGAGCGTGACGATCTCCAGCAACAACTCGTATGCTCCAGGCCTCCGCGGCGGTAGACCCAACGCGCTGGTTGCGTTGCCCTGGGGATCCAGATCAACAAGCAAAGTCGGTATGTCCATGTTTGCCAGCCCTGCGGCGAGGTTCACCGCGGTTGCCGTCTTCCCTACGCCACCCTTTTGATTTGCGATGGCCAATACCGTGGTTTCCTGCAATCTACCGGATCCTGCCTGTACTTCTGGGATGCAACGTTTTCCATCCTTCTGATCTGACAAGCCTCGATGCTGGAAGGTTGTTCGTCAACAACTCCTACAGTGTTTATATATTTGTAAAGAATAGTGGCAGTAGTTGTTGGCCCTGTGGATATGTCGAAACCCTCTCCGGTAAACCCTGGGGCGTGTCCCGATCGTCGGTTGATATGGTTGGTATAAGGCTATCTAGCAGCGTGGATGCAGGGGGATAACGGCTAGCCGAAGTGGGGTGTTGCCTGCTGAATCAGAATGCGAATCGACTCGACTGCAAGCTCGAGCCTTGAGTCTTGTGAAAGCTCGCGTGTGATCTTGCGTACGCCATGCAGAACCGTTGTGTGGTCCCGGCCGCCGAGTTCAGCGCCAATCGCGGGCAGGGAGTGTTTGGTTTCCTCACGCATTAGGTACATGGCTACGTGACGGGGCCGTGTTAGACGGGAAGCCCGGCTGCGTCCGGTGATCTCTTCTCTCGTAAGGCTGAAGTGCTCGCAGACCGCATCCGTTATGGCTTGCAGCGTCGCCGGTCGTGAAGATGCTTGATAGCCGGTGCGGCGCAACGCCTTTTGTGTCGTGTCCACGGAAAGTTCAAGGTTGTTGCACTGTGCGAAAAAGATAACGCGAGTGAGCGCGCCTTCGAGATTCCTGACGTTGTCTGTCACGGACGACGCTAGGAGACCAATGACAGATGATGGTACGTCTGCATGTACCTCCCGTGCCTTTGATCGGAGTATTGCCAGACGGGTCTCGAAGTCGGGAGCCTGAATGTCGGCGACGAGACCCCAGGCGAAACGGGTGGTGAGCCGGTCGGACAAGGGACGAATCGTTTGTGGCGACCGGTCGCTCGTTAGCACGATCTGTTTACCAGCCGAATACAGGGAGTCGAAAGTGTGGAAGACCTCCTGCTGCGTCGATTCGCGCCCGGCTATGAATTGAACGTCGTCCATGAGAAGCACGTCGGCCGACCGGTAACGCGCTCGGAAAGCGGAAGTGCTCCCGGCCCGGATGGCCGTTACCAGTTCGTGGGTAAAGTCCTCCGAGGTGACGAATCGAACGGCCAGCGAAGGGATCCGTCGGTGAATATCGTGGCCAACGGCCCTGAGCAGGTGCGTCTTGCCCAGGCCGACTCTGCCGTGGATAAAGAGCGGGTTATATGACCCACCAGGGGCCTCACAAGCGCGTTTGGCCGCGGCATAGGCGAGACTGCTGCCGTCGCCGGCAACGAAATTGTCGAACGTGTAGCGCGGCTGAAGCGGCGCCGGTCGGCGCGCGTCAGGCGTGAATGTAGCACGATTTTCTGCAGGCGGGAGCGGCTGGGAGACGGCGGCTCCGGAAGGGGACGACGGGCCGCCCTCCGCGTGAATTACAAATGTAAGGTCAACGTCACAATCAGCAATTTGGTCGACGACTTCCTTGACCATGGGACGGAAATTACGGTCGACGGTCTCTTTAGCGAATGCGTTTGGAAAACCTACTACAAGGGAGGAAATCCCACCTTGGACGAAGGTGCTTTGCTGGAGCCAGGCGGCAAATTGGCCGCCGCTCATTTCGACCTGCAGACGGCCCAGCGCGGCTGTCCAAATACCCTGATCGATCACGGAAACCGGGCTCTGTCGGCGTGTTGAATTTCAAAGCGTAACATTGGTGGATAGTAATCATAGTGAACCGACGGCGGAGGTTTCAACGCCCGCCATACCTGTGAATCGGAAAAAGTCGAAAAAATGTCGTTAGACATTTTGTGGATGCTAAAGGTGTCGTCGAGCGGCAATATGCCGACCCGTGATACCTGTGGGAGGATCAGGCTGCGGGGCGGTTTCGGGTCGAACGTCGGGCGACGTTTTCAAGGGATCAGGGTCTGAATCACAGACGAGTCGCCGCGCTGTGCGCACGCCTTATTATGAGGCGATAGAGGGACCAGTGCAGGGACGGAATCGTGGCGCGGAGTGCTAGTGTCAGTCGGATATGAGAGCGTGACTATGGTAACTAGCAATAGGAGTATACAGCGCCGGAGTCGCACCTTTGCTGGTTCCCCGAGACGATAATATGCCGACAAAGGCGGGTTTTGACATGGATGTGGATAGCGTGCGGAAAGGTGTGTATTAACGGGAAGTGGTCGGTTGTGGATAGAGGGCTTGAGAGGCCAGGCAGGCGGTGGGATGGTGAACGAAGTGATACTACATTTGGTCGATTTGGAGGTGGGGCGGGGATCGTTAGATCAGGTCACTTTTCGGACGTATTGGTTACGCCGTCGGGGCTTTTTGGTCACATTGGTCGGGGGAGTCGCCGTGGGACTTCGTGGGCTGGATATTCGCGCGCGGCTCATCGCGCTGGCGGCTAGGATGCTCGAGGCGGCGTCTGGCGACAGACGCTACCGTTACGTTCAGTCGAGTTTGCGTTAGGGGGTCGAGATGCCGCGGGATCTTGCAGTGGGCAACGGCTCGATGTTGGTCAACTTTGACCATGACTATCTGATTCGCGACCTCTACTATCCGCATGTCGGCCTTCACAATCACGTGGCGGGCGGAAAGTGCCATTTTGGCGTTTGGGCCGACGGTGAGTTCAGTTGGATCAAGGATTCGGACTGGCTCCGTGATCTTCGATATGAGAAATCTACGCTGGTCACGGACGTCCGGCTGCGAAACGATCATATCGGCCTCGAGATGAGATGCTCTGACTGTGTGGACTTCCACCGGCCGGTATACATCCGAAAGATCTCGATCAGGAACCTTCGAAGCGCTCCGCGCGAGCTTCGGGTTTTCTTTCACCAAGACTTCAGTATCTACGGTGACGATATAGGAGATACCGCGTACTTCGACCCGGCACCCAGATCGCTGATCCACTACAAGCGCAAGCTCTGGTTTTGGGTGGACGTTCAGACGCGCTTCGGATCGGGATGGGACGCCGTTGCAATAGGCGAGAGCTCCGTACGCGGACTGGAGGGCACCTGGCGCGACGCCGAGAACGGGGAACTCGGCGGCAATCTTGTGTCTCAGGGTTCGATCGATAGCACCGGAGGGGTGTATCTGGAGATCGAGAGCGATGGGTCCGAAGAAATCTACTACTGGATATCTGCCGGCCACGATTACAAGGACCTTCGAAATCACAACGATTCGCTCAGGGAGCGCGGAGCCGAAACTCTCGTCAACCGGACAAAGCACTACTGGCGCTACTGGGTCACGGGATCGAAGACTGGTCCGGCGGACTTGGACCAGCGGCTTACCGATCTGTACCACCGAAGCCTTCTGATCGTAAGAACCCAGATTGACAACGATGGAGCGATCGTCGCGGCGAACGACACCGACAATCTTCAGTTCAACCGGGACGTCTACAGCTATATGTGGCCGCGTGACGGTGCCTTGGTGGCTGACGCGCTCGGCCAGGCTGAATTTGGGAATCTGACGCGGCAGTTCTACAGATTCTGCGCCCGCGTTATTCGGGACGAAGGGTTCATGGCCCACAAATACGGGCCCGACGGTTCCGAGGGCAGCTCGTGGCATCCGTGGGCTACGAACGCGGGAGAGCCACAGCTTCCGATTCAAGAGGATGAGACGGCGCTCGTTCTCTGGTCGTTGGGACGTCAGTTCAACCGCGACCTGAACGTCGAGGCCATCAAGCCTTTGTATGCGGAGTTGATAAAGAAAGCGGCGAATTTCCTCTGCGAATTTATAGATCCCGAAACCGGTCTGCCGCTTCCTTCATACGATCTCTGGGAGGAACGGCACGGAATCCATGCCTGGACGGTCGCTTCGGTTTGGGCCGGTTTGCGCGCGGCCGCGGCGTTCGCTCGCGGATTTGGCGAAACCAAGGTCGAGGCCCGCTATCGCGCCGCGGCGAACTCAATGCGGGAGGCGGCCGAGCGGCATCTGTACGACGAGACGGAAGGCCGGTTCCTTCGACGGATCATTCCCAACGACTCGGGCGGGTATGAGAAAGACATGGTGGTGGACGCCAGTCTTTATGGACTGTTTTATTTCGGAATGTTTTCGGCCGGCGATCCGCGGATAGTGGCCACGATGACCCGGATAAGGGACCGGCTGTGGGTGCGCACCGACGTGGGCGGTCTCGCCCGTTACGAAAACGACTATTACCATCAGGTAAGCACCGATGTCGATCGGGTGCCGGGCAACCCGTGGTTCATTTGCACTATGTGGCTCGCTCAGTGGTATGTCGCATCGGCTACGAAACCGTCGGAGCTGGCGTCGGCCAGGGACCTGATGAACTGGGTGGTGGACCGCGCCTTGCCTTCAGGAACGCTGGCCGAGCAGGTCGATCCCTATTCCAACGCGCCATTAAGCGTTTCTCCGCTTACCTGGAGTCACGCGACCTACGTCGCGCTGTTCCGCGAGTATTTGATAAAGCACCGGGAGCTGACAGCCGGTCGGCGGAGAGAGCGGGCGCAGCGCTCGGCCAGAGGAAAAGCCGCGTCGGTAGCCCTTTGACGCGCGGCCCGTCGCGGGTCCAGGCAGTGCGGCGCCGTATTCAAGACAGGTTGGGCTTTCGGCAAATCGTCGGCGCGGCGGTGTAGATGCTCCTGTTTTCAGAGGAAGCTCGGGATGGGCTGCGGCTGCGAGGCGGGCAGCCTGAATTTTCGGCCGCGGTGACGAAGCTGACCAGGAAATTGGCGGCCGAGTCGAAATGCCGGTTGAGCGTCCCGGACAGGCGAGCCGGGTACTATCACGATTACTTCTGTCCTGATCACGCCAAGCAGCTCGAATTCGACGCTGAAAGTTCCGCTACCCACCGGTGTCCGGTTGACGGGCGGGCCTTCGGTGGCGAGAAACTCGATTCGGCGTGGTTGTGGTTCGTCAATAACCGCCTGAGCACGTTCGCCTTCGAGTCGGCGGTATTGGGCGTCGCGACGGGTCGCGGTGAGCATCTGGAAGCCGCGTGGTCGATCTTGACCCAATATGCCCGCAGGTACGCGAGCTACCAACCCGATCCCGAACTCAGCTTTTCGGGGCGAGCGTGCTTCCACGCGCTGGACGAAGCCGTCTGGCTCATTCACCTGGCCTGGGCGTGCGATCTGGTTTCCGGCGGCGGTTCGCGCCAGGATGCGAGGTATGTACGCGCCAATCTGCTCGAGCCCGCCGCCGACTGGATAGCAAGCCGGCGCCGCGGACGGGTCCATAATATCGAGTGCTGGTTGAACGCGGCGCTGGTGACGGCCGGAGCGGTCTGCGGAAGGGACGATCTCGTTGAAGCGGCCATCGACGGGCCGTTTGGGGTCCGCGAGCAGGTTCGTCGAGGCGTTCTTGGGGACGGCCTTTGGTATGAAGGCAGCCTGAGCTACCACTTCTACACGCTCGCGGCTCTTATGTGGACTTCAAGAGCGTGTGAGGCCGTAAGACCCGATCTGGCCCGTTTTCCAGCCATGGAGCGAATGCTCCTGGCAGCGATCGACCTTTCGACCGCGGACGGCTCGCTCCCCTCGATCAACGACTGCTGGAGTCCCATCGACCTAACAAACCGCTGCGGCCACGCCATACCTGAGCCTTCGGGCTTTTACGAGACCGGCTGGACCTGGTACCGGCGTACGGAATTCGCGGCGGCGCTCCAGCTGGCTTACAGGCTTAGGCTAAGGGACTCGCTTTGGGTCTTGCTGGAAGGGCGGCGAACGCTCCCCGATAGCGGCGCCGCTCGTATGCGGCCGAGCGCGGTGTTTGAAGACTCCGGGCTTGCGCTCCTCAGAGGCGGCTCCTTCCAGTTGATCCTGAAATACGGAAGACATGGCGGCGTGCATGGCCACTTTGACAAGCTCGGCCTCTCGGTTTACGGAGACGAAACCGCCCTTTCTCCGGACCTGGGGACCCCCGGATTCGGCGTTGGGCTAAGCGACCGCTGGTACGCCCACACCGCGAGCCACAACACCGTGATGGTCGACGGCGATCCCCAGCCGGCCGGCTGGGGATCGCTTCTGAGATTCGAGGCCGCTGGAGAATTTCAGCTGGTCGCCGCCGCCGTGGGATGGACAAAGCGACCGTACGCCGGAGTCCGGTTCAGGCGGGCGGTGCTGCTCCGCGAGCCTTACTTTATCGACCTGTTTTCGATGTCCGCGCCTGAGCCCCGGCGGTTCGACTGGATTTACCACAATGAAGGTTCGTTCCAAGCCGACGCAGAATCGATGGCGGTAGGCCGAGCGCCGGGCGTCGCGCCCCATCACGAATTCACCGACTGGAAGCGAATTCGCGGGGCGCGCGCGCTGCGGTGGAGCGTCGGCGGCGATGCCGGTCTGACCGTATTCCCGGGCGATGCCGGCGCTGAGCTGTATTCGGCGGAAGGCCCGTCTAATCCGGCGTCGGAGTCGCGGACGGCAATCGTACGGCGCATACGCGCCAGCCGAGCCTTGTTTCTCGCGGTTTTCTGTCCGTGGTGCGGCGAATGCCCCGTCGAGAGCATCCGGCTGGAATCAGGGACGGGCAGCCGCGTGGGCCGGCTGACCGTAAATGTCGACGGCCGCCGTGATATTTGGGACTTCGGCCCCTTCGAGGGTGATACCGATCTCGAGATATCGCTGCAACACGCATGACAAACCGCGCGACCAGCTCGCGAGCTAGATCAGCCCAAGTTCGGCCAGCTTGTCGTGATCCATCCCCAGGGCGTGGCCCACCTCGTGAAGAACCGTTCGGCGCACCTGCTCGCGAAGCTCGCGCATGCCGCGAAAATCCCGCCGAAGCGCGTTGCGGTAGATAACTATCCTGTCGGGCAGCACGATGCTGTACGCGCTGTTTCGCTGGTTCAGAGGAATTCCAACGTAAAGGCCGTAAAGTCCCGATTCGGGCGGGATGTCCATCTCCGCGAGGTCGTCGGGATTCGGGGCTTCTTCGACGATGACCGCCACGTTTTCAAGACGTTCGAGCAACCATTCGGGAATGGAGTCGAGCGCTTCGTCGACCAGCGTCTCGAAATCCATCGGCGACGTCACGGGCCGGTTGATCCGAACGCGCGTCCGGTTCGGCGCCGCCGTCTGCTACAGAATCGGGTCGGGCAGCCAGCCATGGATCGTTCCTGTTTTTAACTCGCCCGCAATCCGACGCTTAGCCGCGTCGATGACCTTCGAATAAGCGCCGTCGGTAACCGGGACCAGCATGTCTTTACCGACGGTGACACTGCGCAGCGTCGCGGCCGTCTCGTATCGGATTCCGGGAACGGCGAGGCTTTTGCCGGTAACCAGCGCTTCGGCGTCGGATAGCTCCACTTGGACCAGCGCGGTGACTTCGTCGGCCTGAAGACTATAGGCGTCCAAGGGAAGGTCGTTAATCCAGATATAGGTCTGGTGAAGTTCACGGTCGATCATATTCGGGTCCGTGGCGTCGTCCATGCGGCGGACTCCGACGAAGCTCACTTCTTCCACGTTGGGGCGGACTCCCAGCTCCTCTTCAAGCTCGCGAAACAGATCGGTCTCGCCCAGGCGCACGTGACCCGCCGACGTTGTATCCAGCTTTCCCGGCCAGGCCTGCTGCGAGGGATGTCTCTCCTGGAAGAGAAGTCCGTGCGATCCGTCTCCGGAGCGCCGCACGATCCAGAATTGCAGAGTGAGATGCCAAAGGCCGATCTCGTGAATCCGCGACCGCGCGCACGCATGGCCGGTGGGCCGGCCCGACCGAAAGTAGACTTGCAGCAGCTCGTCCGCGGTTGAAGGCATCTTATTTCCATACTCCGGTGGAATTCATCAATGGCGCGATGGAGGCTGTTGCTAGTGTGATTATCCCCCGTTGTCGGCGGGGTCTCCAGCTTGCCCTGTGACCAGCCTGACAAGGCGTCTCGAATCGGACAGAATGATCGGGGGCAAAGAAGCGCCGTTGGTTCTTCCGTTGGGAGTCTATTTGATGCGATTCGGATGCTGCACCACGCTGGAAGGGTTGGAAGCAACCCGGAACGCCGGGTTCGACTATGCCGAGCTACAGGTCGGTGCCCTGGATCCTGAAGGCGCCGACTCGAAGTTCGCGGAAACTCGCCAGCGAATAGCTGACGCTGGTCTGCCGGTCGAGGCCTTCAACGTGTTCATCCCGGCGGCGTTGCCGGTCGTTGGCGACCGCGTCGAAAGGGAGAGACTGAATGCGTATCTGGACACCGCGTTGGCGCGCATGTCGGAAGTGGGCGCCGACATCATTGTGTTTGGCAGCGGCGGGGCGCGGTCTACTCCCGACGGATTCGACCGAAAGCGGGCGATGGACCAGATCGCCGCATTTCTGCACACGGTAGCGGAGAAGCTCGACCGCGTCGGCATGACCCTGGCGATCGAGCCGCTTTACAAGACCGCTTGCGACAACATAAACACTGTCGGGGAAGCGCTGGAAATGGCGCGCCGCGTCGACCATCCCCGAATCAAGGTGCTTGCCGACCTGTTCCACATGACTTACGAGGACGACGGATTTGAAAGCCTGGACGAGGCTGGAGCCGATTTGCGGCACGTCCACGTGCCTGTGCCGCAGCTAAACGGAATGCCGCCGCGTCCGTGGGATGGGATTTACGTCGAGTTTCTCAACGCCTTGCGAGCGGTCGGCTACGCGGACCGAATCAGCGTTGAGGACAACGGCGGCAGATTTGGGGATTATTCGACCGAGCCGAAACAGGCTTTGGAGTACATAAAGGGCGAGTGGACCTAATGGGCGCGAACCTGCATTTTTCCATCGACGACTTTATCGGCGAGCTTGAGCGTCAAACTTCGAGGTCGCTCGCATTTGAGGCTGAAACGCAGCATGAGTGGATTCTGTGGAGGTCGCGGCTGCGGGCCAAGCTGTTCGAACTTATGCAGCCCTGGCCCGAACCGGTTCCGCTGAACCTGAGAACTCTCGAGGCTGTCGAACTCGAAGGAGTGACCCGGCACAAGGTCGTCTATTCGACCGAAGCCGGAGTGGACGTTCCGGCATTCCTCTTCGTTCCGGACGGCGCCGGCGCGGACAACGGTTTGCCCGGCCTCGTGGCGGTACACGGGCACGGGGTCGGCAAGGACGGCGTAAGCGGGGAAGCTTCGGATGTTCACAAGAACTACGCCTTGCGGTTCGGCAGGCGAGGGTACGTGGTGCTGGCCCCCGACGCCCGTGGATTCGGCGAGAGAGGCGAAGGGTTCGGCCATCCAAAGCCGGGCGACACGACCGGAATATTCGGACGGCGGGACGGCTGCAACGTGAGCTTCCTGAAGACGATGCTTTACGGGGTGAGCTTGATGTCGCGGAATATATGGGACGACATCAAGGCCATTGAAGTGCTTTCGGCTCATCCCGCCGTAAACGCCGACCGGATCGGTTGCCTGGGGCTGTCCTTTGGTGGGACCAGAACGATGTATCTGGCCGCGGTCGATCCGCGAGTCAAAGTGGCCGTCATCAGCGGATATCTGACCACGTTTGCCAAATATGCCCTTGAAATGGGCAACTTCTGCGGCTCCCAGTTCCTTCCGGGCATCTATCGATATGCGGACGTTCCCGACATCGTGGGCGCAATCGCGCCGCGGCCTCTCTTGATAGAGGCGGGAATCCGCGACGACGGCTTTCCGATCGAGACCTCCCGCGAGGCCCATGCCGTGCTGGAACGAGTCTACGCGGTGGCCGGAGCATCCGACCGGCTGGCCCGGGACGAATTCGACGCGGGGCACGAGTTCAGCGGGCGTCTGGCGTTCGATTTCGTGGACAAGTGGCTTTAGCGATGCTCGCCCGTTAGCGCTCGGATGACCGCCGGCGCACGGCTCTATCCAGACTTACGCCACGCTCAATCGCCGTAACTTCTTGACAGGTGGGGAAGGGGATGATAGCGTTCCCTTATCGCATTGTCCCTTAGGGAGTAGGAGGCACGTCGTGGGGAAGTACGATCGTCTTGGAGAGTACTTGTCGCGTCAACGCAGCGACTCCTGCGCACTTACATTTTCCAAAGTCGAAGAAATCACCGGCGACTCCCTCCCCAAGAGCGCAAGGGTATATAGGCCATGGTGGGGAAATGACAAGACTCACGTGCAGGCGCGCGGTTGGATGAATGCGGGCTGGAAGTTCGAGCGGCTCGAACTCGAAAAGGAGCGGGTCCACTTCGCGCGAATTGACTCCGGCGTTCCGTCCGCTGGGGAGAGCCGCGCCGGCTATGCGACTTCGCAAGTGATAGTTCGCAATCTGGACGCAGGGGTTGTGGCGGAGCTGAAGCGCAGGGCGAAACGGAAGGGCCGCTCGCTGGAGCGGGAGCTGAGAATACTTCTGACGCGCGCGGCGCGACCGGAGCGGGCGGAGCTGATCGCCGAAGCCGACCGCATTCGGGCCATGACCTCCGGCCCTCTGGAAGACAGCGTGTCGCTGCTGCGCCAGGATCGTGACAGCCGATGAATCTGGTGATCGACGCAAGCGTTGCGTGCAAATGGTTCTTCGAGGAGGATTTGTCATCCGAGGCGCGGTCCTTGGCAGAGTCGGACGCGGTGTTCTCCGCGCCTGACATGATCCTTGCGGAATGCGCGAACGCGGCTTGGCGAAGAGTGCTGAGCGAGACAATTCCGCAAGTGCAGGCGCGAGCCTTTCTCAAGGCGTTGCCGCAGTGGTTCGAGTCGCTGGCTCCGTCGGCGCAGTTGCATGAGGCGGCTTTCGAGATGGCGTGCGCTCTGGAGCACCCGGTCTATGATTGCCAATACCTCGCGCTTGCTCAGGAAGAAGGGACACGGCTGGTCACGGCGGACCGTGTTTTTGTCGAACGGGTGCGCCGCTCGCGATGGAAGGATCGAATCGAGAGCCTGACCGGGGATTGACATCCTTCAAGCGATTTCGGACAGCGTTTTGCGCAAGGTTCCGGCCGCATGGTCCTCCCCGTGAGCGGGGTCATGTTGGCTGAGCATTTTCTATTTTGACAATAGGGGTAAGGGCGATTGAGCCGGTGGCGTTTGGTGTACGAGGGCTGAATGTGGTCTGGCGGTGTTGTTATGGACCTTCCAGGCTCCAGCGATGACCGCCCGCGAGATTCGGGACGCGGAAGATGACGGCCTCTTCGAGCAGTCGCTGGCGTTGCTCGAACGGGTCTTCGGCGAAAGCCGGTCCCATTACCGGGAAGTACGGGACCTCGATCCGCTCGTGGAGCGCCGCGATTCGCTGGTCGCTGTAGTTGACGGAAGGGTGGCCGGCTATCTGCAAGTGCTGCCTCGCGAGATGCGCGTCGGGCGCGCGATCCTGCGAGTCGCCGGCCTGGCTTGCCTGGCCATCGATCCGGCTGAGCGCGGCAAGGGCCACGAAAGAGCGCTTATCAAGGCCGCGCTCCGTCATATCGCCCTCGGCGGATATCACCTTTCGATCGTTTTCGCCAGCTCGGACGAACCCTACGGCGAACTCGGGTGGGAGACGCTGCCCGTCGATACCTACGTCGCCTGTTTGGACGAGGCTGGCGAAGCGGGCCCGGCGGCGCCGGGCGTTCGCCGGATGGACCGGGCGAGCGATCTTGCCTGGGTCGCCGCGGTCCACGGCGGCTATGGCTCTTCGTACTCGGGCCCGCTCGTGCGGTCGCTCGGGTGGTGGTCGGGAAATATGAAGTGGATGCGGGAGAATCCTGAATCCACACTCGTCCTGGAGCGGAACGGGCGGATTGCCGGATATGCGCGGGCCAGATATCCGGTTGCCGAACATGGCGGCGGAGCCGGGCACTTCTATTCGATAAGCGATCTTGCCGCCGAGGACGAAGAGGGCGAGAAAGCTCTGCTTATGGCGATGACTCAAGACGCCAGGTCACGAGGCTTTCGACATCTCGCGGGCCAGGCGCCGGTCGTCAACAGGGCGGCGGCTCTCCTGAAAGCAATCGGAATCACCGCACGTGTAAAGAGCGATACGAGATTGAAGGCGAGGCTCGTCGACTTGCGATTGCTATTGGAGGGGCTTTGGCCAGAATTCTCGGCGGCGCTCCGGCGGTCTTCGGTCGGCGGCTCGGAATCGGTCGGCATCCGGGTCGGCTCGCAGTCCGCCGAGCTTGGTTACCGCGACGGCGCGGTGCGGGTGAGTGACGCGCAGACATCGCGCCACGTCGAAGTTTCGGAGGTTGAGCTCTGGGATCTCGTCTTCAAAGGAGCCGCGCCGCGCGGCGCCCGGGG
Source organism: Chloroflexota bacterium (assembly GCA_965218195.1). Classification (GTDB taxonomy): domain Bacteria; phylum Chloroflexota; class UBA11872; order UBA11872; family VXNJ01; genus JAPOVO01. The sequence goes on along the minus strand of OZ244593.1, from coordinate 842,973 downwards.
CAATCAGAAACGAATTCTCAAGACATTATTCCGGGAGCGCGAATTCGCCTTCTGGCGCGCCGACGTGTTTTGAGGCTATTCGCCTTCTATCGTCAGGTACTGACTCTGGACCCATCCGCCGTCCACTAGCTCGACCCACTCGATCTCGTCGATGGTCTGCTTCGTACCCGTCAGCAGAATTTCGGCGCCGCCTAGGAGAACCTCGAGCACGTCGCTGTCCGTGGTGGGATCCTCCCGAACGTTCAGACCCTCGTCGGGATCGACCGTGGCGGAAATCGGCGTTGGCGTCGGCGTCGGCGTAGCCGCCGGAGCGATTTCGCGGCCGGCCGGTGCGGGCGGGATGATGAGAATGTCGCCGACCTGTATCTCGTCCGGATTCTCGATCTGGTTGGCTTCGGCGACTTCGGCGCTGGTAAGTCCGAAACTGTTGGCGATTTCCGATAACGTGTCGTTGGGTTGGACTTCGTACTCTTGCGGCTCCGTCGAGCTGACAGGCGCGGGGGCTGCTGCGGTGGTTGGCGTAGGTTCGACAGGCGGCGACGCGAGTGTGTTAGTCGGGGTGGCGATGGCCAGCGGCGTCGAGGTGGGCGTGACCGTGGCGTTCGGGTTCGGCGAAGTTTGGGCCGGAGCAACCGTTACCACCGATATCGCCAGGGTAGGCTCACCCTCCGCAACAGCCGTTTGCTGTTCGCCCTGCGCAGCCTCCTTTTCGTTGTCGCCGAACGCATTGACCAGCAAGACGACGATTAGAACGACTACGACGACTGGAACCGCCAGGAAACTTAAGAAAAGTCGATAGCGCGACAGTTCGCCCACTACGCTCCTAACACTCCGAACTCATCAAGTTCGGCAGTCTGCGCAAATGTTATCCCACTGGTATGCGGCGACAAAGCGGAAAGCGGGCGGTTCCGCTCTCACTACGATGGCCCGGCTAACTGAAACGCTCTTCCTCGAATGGGTCGCCGCGCATGTGGTACCCATTCACCTCCCAAAAGCCGGGTCTGTCTCTTGGCAGGAACTGAAGGCCGTTAACCCACTTGGCGCTCTTCCACGCGTAGAGATGGGGGACTATCAGCCGCATGGGACCGCCATGTTCGCGCGGAAGCGGTTCCCCATTGCGCCTTAGCGCGAAGAGGTTTTCGGGACGGTCCAAGTCGTCCAAAAGAAGGTTGGTGGTGTATCCGCCGTAGCAGTGCACCATTACCGCGGCAGCCTCGGGCAGGGGCCGGGCCTCTTCGAGAATGGCTTGCACGGGAACTCCGCCCCAGTCGTTGTCCATGATGCTGAAGGTCGTCACGCAGTGGAAATCGGCGTGAATGGCAACCGATCCGGCAGCCAGGAACGTCCGAAAATCCATGGTGAACTCTCGCTCCACCAGGCCGGTAATCGAAAACTCCCAGTCCGCCGGAGCGACGTTTGGAGTGTGACCGTAAGTGAGAACAGGCCAGTTGGTCACGGTGTGCTGGCCGGCTGGAAGCCTCTCGCCGTACATCTTGTCGGTTTCCTTGCGGCTCGCTCGTCTTGAGCCGAACAGGCTTCTTACCATCTTCTAGTCCAGATCAGGTTCGAGATCAGGTGCGGTGCCTTCGGGCAGGTCCCAAAGCGACGCGGCTGTCTTACCAAGTATCCATGCCTTGTCGTCATCCGACAAGAACGGCAGGTTGTGTTTTGTGTGGTCGAGGGCGGCCTGGTAACCGCAAGCCTTGAATATGTTGGGGAAATCGGTCCCCCATAACATGCGCCTGGCGCCGAAGGCCCGCCAAACCAGCTCGACGACCGGGATGGTGTCCTCATACGGGAATTCCTGCCGGGAGGCGTAAAAGAGGCCCGACAGCTTTATATGCGCACCTTCCAGCTCGGCGAGGTCGAGGATCGGGCGGAAGCCGGGATACGGCGCGCCTTCCGTGACATCGGGCTTTCCGAGGTGATCCACGACAAAGCGCGTGTCTTTGAATCGGGACGCCAGGGTTAGAACCGCGCCGGCGTGGCGCGGCTCGATTTGCATACATACGACCAGACCTTCATCCGCGGCCACTTTCCACAGCGGGTCCACCGTGCCGTCTGTCAGCCACAGGCCTTCGTCGTCGCTGTCCAGATTCAGTCTGAATCCCTGAATTCGGCCCGGTTTCGCAAGAGCCAGAAGATCGGCGGCGGCATCGGGTGATCTCGGGTTCACCAGCCCGATTCCGATGAGCCTGTCGGATTGCTCCGCCAGGGAGTCGGAAAGGTAAGAGTTATCCCACTCGTACGGTTGCGGCTGGACGGCCACGGCCACGTCCACGCCGCTCATGCCCATGGTGATGATCAGCTGCTCCAGCGGGGCGGGTTCCGGGTCATACGGGGCCGCGGGCGACAGCGGATATTTGACCGAATTCGCCGAGAAGACGTGTACATGCGAGTCGACGATCATTTCTAATCTCCAGCTCTATGTCTAACGGCGACAGATAACACGAGATCGGGCGTCCAGGGGCCCTGCGGTAGAGAGGGTTATGGAATTCGAAATGGCACCGGCTCGATTTCGGTGAAGTTACCCGCTCCGTCCCGCGCCAGGACCTTAATGGTGTGCTCGCCGGGGACCGCGTTCCAGGTTATTCCGTAGGGCGGCGTGAGCGATTCGGCGATGAATTCGCCGTCGATGAAGTAAGTCACGGAAAGGACGGCGATGTTGTCCGCCGCGTCGACTCTGAAAGCGATGTGACCACGCGGCAGGGTGGCGTCAGGTTCAAGGTCCTTTACGGCGATCTGGGGCGGCTCATTATCCACCACAAGCTGGCGGTAGGCGCTTTCGATGATATTCCCTTCCCGGCGAACGCTCAGTCGCAGCGTGTAGACGCCATCGGGCAACTGCGCGGTGTCCACCGCCCCGAGCTGGTCGCGGCTTTTCTGCTCGGTAACGACTTCGCCCACTCTGACCCAGCCGCCGGGCACCGTTCCCAGGCCGTATTCGAGCGCGTAGTCGAGGAAGCCGGGGCCTCGGGCGTTTCCGCGAATTTCAAGGATGCTGCGTATGTGCTGCCTGTGCGATGGTATCGCAATAGCAACGTCTCCGAGCTCGGTGGGCGAATCCAGGGCGGTCGCCAGCTCGCTCGACGGCAAGTGGAACGGCGAGTCTTCGTCCTGCTCCCGCTGCCACGCTTCGGCATCGGGCGGCAGCACGGGATAGACCTTCAGCTCGACTTCGTCGGGAGGTATGGACGGTCCGGCCCTTTTGCCGGTGAGGGTGTGAGTTCGGATGGGCTGATGAATAAAGTCCATCTGGGTTGGCTCGGTGCCTGGAATGAACAGTTCCTCGACCTTTTCCGGGGTGTGCCGGCTGGGCAGCAGACCGGAAACGGCGTCGACTTCGAGCTCGATAAACCCCTCCGGACGCGCGAACTCTTCAACCGGCAGGCCCTCGTGGACCTCCTTCATCACCCGGTTCCATATCGGGCCGGCGCCCTTTGATCCGGGCACTCCGTCCATTTCCGAATTGTCGGCGTTTCCAACCCACACGGCGGTTACGAGGTTTGGGGTATAACCAACGGTAAGGGCGTCCCTGAAGTCGTTCGTGGTGCCCGTCTTGACCGCTGCGGGCCGGTTATCCAGAGTCAGAACGTTGCCCGCGCCGAAGCCCGGTATCCGCGCCTCGGGATCCGAAAGGATGTGGGTCATCAGGTAAGCGAGCTGCGGGCTGAGCACGCTTACCCCTTCGGGCGGCCTGGGCGCTTCTATGACGTTGCCCTGGCTGTCCTCGATGTGGAGGATGGGATTGGGGCGGACGTAGATTCCGCCGTTGGCGAACACTCCGTAGGCGGCGGCGAGGTCGAGCAGCGGCACCTCCGCCGCCCCCAGGGCGAGCGAGGGGCCGAAGCGCTCCGTTCCGCCCGAAATCGGCAGTCCCATTCGCCGAGCCGTGTCCAAGACGTCCGGCACTCCCGCGAAAAGCTGAGTCTTGACCGCGGGGATGTTGTACGAGCTTCCCAGCGCCACCCGCAAGCGTATCGGCCCGTGAAACTTCTCGTCATAATTTTCTGGCTCATAGGGCTCCTGGTCGGGAAGCGGTATTACGGTTTTGATGTCCATCAACATGGTTGCCGCGTTGTAGCCCTTGCCGAGCGCCGTGATGTACGTAAATGGCTTGAACGCGGAACCGGGCTGCCTTGGAGCCAGCGCCATGTTGACCTGTCCGTCGATCTCCTCGCTGGCGAAGTCGACGCTTCCGACCATCGCGAGAATCTGACCGCTCGCGGGGTCCAGCACGACCACGGCGCCGTTTCCAACGTCCCGGTCCGCGAGCGTGGCCACGTGCTCCCTGGCCGCGGTCTCGGCCCTTGCCTGAAGGGCCGGGTCGATCGTGGTCGTTATCGACCAGCCCTTGCGGCTGATTTCGGGACCGTACTGTTCCTGTAGATAATCCACGATGTAGTTGAAGAAGTGCGGTGAAGGCCCGATGTTCGCCTGGGGCGGCGAATAGACCAGCTTCTCGGCGGCGGCCTCGTCGGCCTGCCGGCGGGTGATGAAGCGGCTTTTGACCATGAGATCGAGCACGTTGCGCTGATTGCGAATGGCGGCTTCCTCGTTGACGAGCGGATTCTCCGTTGACGGCGCGCGCGGTATGCCGATCAGCATTGCCGCCTCGGCGAGCGTCAATTCATCGAGGTCTTTGTCGAAGTAGGTCAGCGCCGCCGCCGCGATGCCGTAGGCTCTCTGTCCGTAGAAGTTCTGATTGAGATAGATCGCAAGGATTTCGTCCTTCGAAAACCGCTGGGATAGCTGATAGGCGAGGGCCACCTCGCGGAGCTTTCGCTCCAGGGTTTCTTCGGGAGTTAGCAGCGTGTTCTTGACGACCTGCTGGGTTATTGTGCTGAATCCCGAAACGATCGTTCCGGCCTGAAGGTTGAGCCAGGCCGCCCTGAGCACGGCGCGCAGGTCGACGCCGGGATTGTCGTAGAAGGTCGCGTCCTCGGCGGCGATGGTGGCGTCTTTTACTACCTGCGGGATGCGGTCGTGGGTTATGACCGTGCGCCTTCCTTCGTCGATCAGCTCGCCGAGAAGCGTCCCGTCGCGGGCGTAGACGGTAGAGTTCTCGAAAAACCGGCTCTGGACGCCTGAAACGGTCTCGACCGACGGCAAGTCGTCGAACAGCGTGGCCGCGGCGGCGAATGCGATGGCGGATCCGGCGACGAGCGCGAGGGCGATGGACGCGGCCGCGATAAGCATCGCCATCACGGGGAGAGCGGCAAGGGCGAGCAGTTTCCCGGCCTTGCCGTTTTTTCGGCGGTATCTGCCCCTAAGGGACCTGCGTAGCGGCATCTCGTCCGATTTTAATGCGGCATATCTGGCCGGCGGCGCCCTTCGCCCGGAAATTTCGATTGTTAAGCTCTATTCATACCACCGCTTCACTGAAAATGAGGCTCATGCTCGCAACGTTACGCGCCACCCCTCTCGCGTTTCTGGTGGCGGTGACGGCGACGGCTGCCGCGCTGGTCCTGTCCGCGACGGCGTTTCAGATAGACCCCAGCCTTGGCTTCGTCTCGTCACAGGAAGTCGCCGGGCCGCTCACTTCCGGCGGCCCGGCGCTGCGCGTGGGACGCGCCGCCCCCGACTTCGAGCTCAACGATTTGGACGGCGCCGCGGTCCGCCTCTCGGAAGCCGGCGGGTCCGGTCCGACCTGGATCACCTTCTGGGCCACCTGGTGCGGACCGTGCCGGGCCGAAGCGCCCGACACCGAAGCGGTAGTCCGCGAGATGGCGGACCGGGGTTGGAATTATCTGGCGATCAACGTCGGCGAAAATCGTGAGACCGTTCGCGAGTTTCTCGAACCGTACACGTTCGGTTCGCTGCTGGACCCGGAACGCAGCGTTAGCGGCCCTTACGGCGTGCGCATGCTGCCCACCCACGTCTTTCTCGATTCCGAGGGATTGATCGACGAGATTCGACCCGGAGTCCTGAACCGCCGGCAGATGGAATCGCGCATCGAGCGCCTGCTCGAGCGACAGGCCAGATAGCCCGCGGGTCATCGTGCCGGCCGACGCGCTCGCCGTATTTATCAAGTTTCGTGATTTCCTCGTCACGCTCGCGCCGTGGATGATCCTGGCCTTGATTGCGGGTGCGGGAATGACAGAAACGTTGCGCGGTCGGGCGGCCAAGGGACCACCACACCGCCGGTCCTTGCTGGTCGGAGCGGGGCTTGCGTTCGCGGTGCCCTCGATCTTGGGGACGCTTGGATTTGGGTTGTGGCTCGCGCTGGTCCGGGCGGCGTTCATGGCCGCCGCACTGACGGCCGGATCGAAGATCGCCAGTGGAAGCGAAAGGTCGCTCGCCATCGAGCGATGGCTGGGCGCGCCGCCGCAATCCCCGGAGCCCGGTTGGAGGGATCAGGCGAAACGACTTTGGAGAACTGCAATGGAGCGGTTGGATGGAGTTGGACTCTGGTTCCTCGGCGCGTGCGCGGTCGCGGGCGTGATCGCGGTTTTCGTTCCGTACCAGATTGGATTCGACCTGTTCGGCCGGACCGCCTGGGTCGGCGCCTTGCTGGGGGCGGTCGTCGGAACGCTGACCAGACGCGGCACGGGCATGGAGCTGCCGCTGGCCTCCGTGCTTTTGCTGAAAGGTGGAGGGAACGCCGCAGCGGCCTTGCTGCTTGCGTCGACGCCCCTCCCGTTCAGAATGTGGCGGGACGGGTCGCGCGGCTGGATTGCCGGTTCGCTCACGGTAATCGCCAGCGCCGCCGCCGGCGCGCTGGCGGGATCGGTGTTCTTATAAACTCCGTAACACGACTCGCTCTCGAAGGATCCATTAAATGCCCGTGATGACCGGTGGGCAGGCCGTTCTCGCGTCGATTGAGGCCGGGGGCGTGGACACCATATTTGGCATCCCCGGAGTCCACACGGCTGGAATCTACGACGCGCTTCTGGATCGTCCCAACCTCGAGCACGTTATGTGCAGGCACGAACAGGGCGCGGGATTCATGGCCGACGGCTATGCGCGAGCGTCGGGACGAATAGCCTGCGCGCTGACTATTACCGGGCCGGGCGTAACCAATATCGCCACGCCGCTCGGCGAAGCCCAGGCGGAGTCTTCGCCGGTTCTGCACGTGTGCACCACGCTCGAAGCCTCGATGGTGGGGCGGGACGTGGGATACCTGCACGAGCTGCGAGACCAGTCGGGCCTGGTAGGTTCGATAGTGGGCTGGCACCGGAGGGTGCGGCAAGTCTCCGATATTCCGGCTGTGGTCGCCGACGCGTTGCATCATATGCGTGCCGGTCGTCCGGGGCCGGCGTCGATAGAAATCCCTCTCGACCTCGTGGACGCCAGGAGCCAGGTCACGATTCCCCGGATGGTCACGCCCGAACCGCTGGAACCTGTCGCCGAAGTCCTTCGGCAAGCGATAAGGCTTCTCGTTGCGTCAGCGAACCCCGTCATCCTGGCCGGCGGCGGCGTGGTCGCCGCCGATGCTTCGAAGCCGCTGATCGAAGTGGCCGAAAAGCTGTCTGCGCCCGTGTTTACCACCGTCAACGGCAAAGGGGCGATTCCCGAGGACCACCCTTTGTCTGTCGGTTGCAGGTGGCGCGGCGACCAGTCGTTCGATGGCCTGCTCTCGGCTGCCGACGCGATGCTGGTGGTCGGGTCGCGTCTGAGCGCGAGAAACACCGACAACTGGCGCCTGCCTCTGCCGCGCAACATCATTCAGATCGACATCGATTCGCGAATAATCGGGCGGCATTACCCGGCGGTCAAAGGAATACACGCGCACGCCAAACCGACTCTGGAGAAGATGGCCGGGAAAATGCCGACCAGGCCGTCCGAGCTCCATCGAAACCGTATCCGCGAAATCGATGCCATTCGACGGTCGACCCGGGCCTCCGGCGGGGAATCGGCTGTTGGAATCCTCGCGGCGGTCCGTGAGGCCCTGCCGCGGGATGGACTTCTGTTCAACGACATGACGACCGTCTGCTATCAGGCCCCCAGGCATTTTCCGGTCTATCAGCCGCGCACGTTCTTTGCCCCCGTCTATTTCGGGACGCTTGGCTTCTCGGTGCCGGCGGCCATCGGCGCCAAGGTCGCCATGCCGGCGAGAAAGGTTGTCGCTCTGGTCGGCGACGGCGGGTTCATGTTCACAAGCCAGGAGCTGTCCACCGCCCTGGCGCTGAAACTTCCATTGCCCATCGTCGTCCTCAACGACGGCGGTTACATGGAGCTTGAAGTCGCTTTCCGGCGCACCTACGGCCGCACGATCGAGTGCGATTTGGAAACGCCCGACTTCGTCAAGCTGGGAAAAGCTTTCGGAGTTGCGGCCGTGCGCGTAGCCGATCCCTCCGACCTGTGCCGGGCAATACGGTCGGCCTACCGGCGACGTAGACCGACTGTTATCGATTACAAGCTGAGTTGAACGCCGACTAACCTCTGGCGACCGCCGGAACCTCCCCGCCGGCCTTGATTACCTTTGCCGGGACCAGCCTCAGGTCGCCGCGGCGCTTCTTCCCGTAGGAGTCCGCAAATTCATACGGCGTCTCTTCGATACGTAAAATCGTTACGTCGCCGGCGGCTCCGGGCGCAAGAGTCCCGATCTGGCCCTTCATGCCTATGACTTCAGCCGGGGCGGCCGTGCACCGGCGCAGCGCGTCGGGCAGATCGAGGCCCAACATCAGGAACTTGCTGACGGTCGTGGCCAGGTCGAATACCGGGCCGTGGAGGTTGTATACGTGCAGATCGCTGCTGATCGTGTGGGGAACGACGCCCTCGGCGAGAGCGCGTTCGGCGACCTCGAAGTCGAAACTACCCTGACCGTGGCCGACGTCGAGCAATACTCCATCGTCGACGGCCCTCTTGACGCTGTCGCGTACGCGCCCCTCGCTCGTTAGCACCCCGCCCGCCATCCCGTGGAAGCAGTGCGTAACGATGTCGCCCGCTTTAAGCTCGGCAAGCACGTCGTCCAGGGAGAAATCTTGAGCGTCGTTCGGATGGACCATCACCGGCAGACCCGTGGCGTCCGCCGCTTCGCGCGCGTTCCGCAGCGCCTGCGCTACGTTGGGTCCGGCGAGCTTTCGCGATATGCGTATCTTTATGCCGAGAATCATGTCGCGGTTCGCTTCGCATACCTTGATCGCCGCCGCGGGGTCGGCCCAGCGAATCTCTTCGAGCTCTCCGACCGATTCGGAGATCATGCCCATTCCCGAGATGTTCAGGAATGCCAAAAGCCGCGTATCAGAGACGTCGATCACGTACCGGCGAAGGCCGGCGAACGTCGAAGCTCCGGCTGAGCCCGCGTCGACGGCCGTGGTTACGCCGCTGCGCAAAACGTGCTCGTCGGCATTGATGCCGTAGTGGCTGACTCCCTCGTAGATGTGTACGTGCAGGTCGACCAGCCCCGGACAGACGACCATGCCGGTCGCGTCGATTTTGCGGGCGGCCAGACCGGCATCCAGATGTGGTCCGATCTCGCTGACGCGGCCATCGGTGATCGCAACGTCCATGCGCTGGTTGAGACGTTGATCCGGATCGACTACTGTTCCACCCGTCACCACAAGGTCGTACAAGCCTTAACCTCCATTCAAGAGATAGGGCGAATGATACTCACCCATGCCGAGGCGATGCGCGTTGCCTGATGAGGTCTCGCGGCCGAGGGCGCCGCTTTCCCGCTGTGGTGGAATAGTCAGACGCCGCGTTTACGGCCTTAAAGGGATCGCATGATGGACCTACGCTCGTGACTGGGCCGCCCGAAAACCTGTACGTTTCCATAATCGCCGGGGGCGTAGGCACCAGGCTCTGGCCAAAGTCGAGGCGCTCGTCGCCCAAGCAGTTCTTGCAGATAGGTCCGGGGGCGAGCCTGATTCAACAAACCTACCGCCGCATCGCGCCGCTCACGTCGCCGAGCCGCATCTTCGTTATCTGTCTGCGTGAGCAGCGGGAAGCCGTTCTCAGGCAGCTTCCCGAGTTACCGCCGGAGAATGTCATAGGCGAGCCCCGCGGTCGCAACACCGCTATGGCGATAGGCCTGGCGGCCGCGGTTATCGCGGCGCGGGACGATGACGCGGTGATGCTCAGCGTCGGGTCGGATCATTTCATCGGAGATGAAGCCGCCTTCAGACAGACCCTGCTCGCGGCCGCCGCCGCCGCCCGAAGCGGCGATTACCTCGTGACTATTGGCATAAACCCCACCGAGGCCAGCACGGGATACGGCTACATCCGCCGTGGAGCGCGGGTTGGAAGGTTCGCGGGCATTGAAGTCTTCGATGTCGAGGATTTCGAGGAAAAGCCCGACGCGGCGACAGCCGAGGCTTATCTGGCCTCGGGCGAATACTTGTGGAACAGCAACTATTTCGCGTGGAGCGTCAAATCCATATTCCGCGCGTTCGAGGAGAATGCGCCCCGAATCGGTGGATCGATGGCCAGAATTCGGGCGGACGGCTCAACGACCGCGGTCGAAAGGGAATATCGGGAAGTTGAGTCGGTTGCCATCGACACGGCGATCCTGGAGCGTTCCGGCAACGTATTGACCGTTCCCGGGAAGTTTCCCTGGGCGGACGTCGGAAGCTGGTCGGGAGCGTACGTGGCGGCCACGCCCGAAGGTGACAACTTCAGGACGGGAGACCTGGGAGGGCGGGTCGTATTCGAGGACAGCCGGGGATGCCTCGTCGATAGTCGAGACCGTCTCGTCGCGATCGCGGGCCTGGAGGACGTAGTAATCATCGATACGCCGGATGCCTTGCTGGTCTGTTCGCGGGATAAGTCGGAGCTTGTGGGAAGACTCGTCGAGAGGCTCGATGAGGAAGGTCTCCGAGACCTGCTCTGAGCCTCGGTCGTATGTCCCTCCGGTCGATCCTGTTAGTGCGTAATGGCGGCGGATAGCCTCGTGAGGAACATGCCGTGGCAGATCTCTGGCATTCCGCGAAGAGGCGGGTAACCGCCCGAGGCGCGCGGATTTCGGTAGTATCCGCGGGCGATTGCCCCGGACGCGGTCTGGATCGATATATTGGGCCGCTAGTCGAGGCGGCGGGACCGCCGCGCGGCCGTTTCATAGACGTGTGCGGCTGGGACGGCGCTCTGGTGGCGGCGGTCGCGGCGAACGCCGACGGCGCCCGCGGGGTCTGCAACTCGCATTTGATCGGGTCGGTAAGGTCCGCGCGGGCGAACCTGAGGACAACCGGATGTGAAGTCAGGTCCGTCTTTGGAATCGAGCCTGCCCAGATTGAGCGCTTTGACCTGGCTCTTATCCGGGCGCCCTACTGGCTGGGAAACCGTGCGGTGCGCGCTCTCATCCACGCCGCGCTGCGGTCTCTGCGTGAAGGCGGCGAAGCCTATCTCGCCGGAGAGCGCCGCCGCGGCTTCGACACGTTTACCCGAATGTTCGACGACGCCTTTGGCGAATCGGAGCCGGTCGCGGTCCCCGGTCGTGTAAAGGTCATCGGATCGCGGCGGGCGGCGGGGCGCCTGGCCCGCGGGCCGGTTTTTGCGAGTGAATTCGGTGAGTATGTTCCGGCTATCGACGGACGGGAGCTGCGCATTGCGCGGCATCCCGCGGTTTTCGCCGACGGGACGGTCGACGACGCGACCCTACTGCTTATCGATTGCCTGCCCGAATCGACCGGGCGGCAGCTCGACTTCGGTTGCGGCTCCGGGTTGGTGGCGGCGGCGATGGCGCGCAGGTCGCCCGAATCTCGAGTCACGGCGGTGGACTCTAGCCTGGCGGCGGTCGAGGCTTGCGCGAGGACGGTTGAAATGAACGGGTTGGTCAACGTGCTGGTCCGTCCCAGCTATTTCGGCGAAAAACTGCGCTCGAGCAGCTTCGACGTCATCGGCTGCTATCCGCCGTTTCACGTTGGGACGAACGTTTCGCATGACGCCGCAAGACGTCTGATTCGTGAAGCCGCCCGGCTGCTCAAATCGACGGGTAAGTTCGTTGTAGTTCAGAGCTCGGCCCAGTCGTACCAGGATCTCTTGCGGACGTGTTTCGGCCGGGTTTGCGAGATGGCGCGCAGCCGGTCGCACCGGGTGTATGGCTGTTCCGACCCTCGCGCGGATTGACGGCGGCGACCGTTCGGTTCAGCCGGTCTTTAGCATCACTTTGGTGCCTTCGCCGGATTTGGCGGTCAGCACCGCCTTCTCCGCTTCCTCCAGCGGGAACGTGTGCGTGATGAGAGGATCGAGGCCCAGGCCGGCCATCAGATCGAGACATCGTGGAAACGTGTTCACCAGGAGAAAGCTGCCTTTTATGGTTAGCTCCTTGGCAAAGAAATCGAACTGACTGAGCTCGAGACTCACTTCGGGATTCGCCACTCCCATCATTGCGACCGTCCCGCCTCTGCGCACCAGGTCCACGCATTGCCTCGCGGTTTGCGGGATTCCCGCCGCCTCGAAACAGATGTCGGGCCCGACTCCGCCGGTTTCCGCATAGAGAATCTCGCGGATGTCGTCGGTTGCCGGATCGAGTCCCCGATCGGCGCCAAGCTGTTCGGCGAGTCTTCGCCGGGCCTCTCGCGGTTCGGAGACGAAAATCTTGGCCGCGCCCATCTGCCGGCACAGGCGGGCGATCATGAGGCCAATGCTTCCGCCGCCGGCTATGAAGATGTTATCGCCGGGTTCGACCTCGGACCTGTCAACCGCGCGCAGCGAGCAGCCCAGGGGTTCGCTAAGAGCCGCGAGCTTCATCGAGACCTGCTCGGGAATCTTGAACAGCGAGCGCTGATTCACGACGATGAACTCGGCCCACGAACCGCCACGCCCGAATTTGATCTTGTTCAGGCACATGTTCGGACTGCCGCGCCGGCAGAAATCGCAGTCGCCGCAGTAGATCTGCGGCTGCGCGCTGACTCGGTCGCCTACCTCGAAGCCCGTGACCGAAGCGCCTACGGCGGTTATAACGCCCGAAAACTCGTGGCCGAGGATCGCCGGCGGCGACGGCTTGGAGATGACATCGCCGAAATCCCAGCCGTCAAAATGGTGGAGGTCGGTCCCGCAGACTCCCGTGTATTTCACCTCGACTTGAACTTCATCCGGCCCCGCTATCGGGATGGGCCGGTCCTCGACGCGGATGTCGCCGGCGCCGTACAGGAGCGCTGCTCGCATTTGCGTGGTCTCAGTCATTTGTTTGCGCTTATCCAACTATCGTGCGTTTGATCGGTCGCCCTGCATCGTACTTGATTCAGGTCTTGCTCGACCCGCCTGCCCGCAACCTGGGCGGCGCGGATGATCTTTTCGACCCGGCGTCGCTTTCTGCGACACAGGCGTCGATTGGACACTACTATTATCTTCGTGGAAACAATCCTTAGACGAGCGCGATTCGGTGCGTCGCCGCTAAGGGAAGGGGCGGCCGTTTATGGGTGATGAGAAAGTTAGAGCGATCGATTCGGCGATAGCCCAAATCGAAAAACGTTTCGGCAAAGGCTCGATTCTAAAGATGGACGCCGCCTCGCTACCCGAAGTGGAAGTGATTTCGACAGGCTCGATAGCTCTCGATCTCGCGCTTGGGGTTGGCGGTGTGCCGCGGGGCCGTGTTATCGAGATATTCGGACCGGAGTCCTCGGGCAAGACGACCCTGGCGCAGCACATAATCGCCGAGGCCCAGAAGCTTGGCGGAGCGACCGCCCTGATCGATGCCGAGCATGCTTTCGACCCGGCCTATGCCGCGAATTGCGGCGTGAACATCGACGAGCTGCTTGTCTCTCAGCCGGGCATGGGCGAGGAGGCGCTGGAGATAGCGGAGGTTCTGGTCCGAAGCGACGCCGTTGACGTCGTTGCGGTGGACTCGGTGGCGGCGCTCGTTCCGCGCGCCGAAATCGAGGGCGACATGGGCGATTCGCACGTCGGGCTACAGGCGCGCCTGATGTCCCAGGCGTTGCGCAAGTTGACGAGCAGCATTAGCAGGTCGCGGTGCGTCGTCCTGTTTCTCAATCAGCTCCGCGAGAAAATCGGCGTTATGTTCGGCAATCCCGAAACGACTCCCGGCGGACGCGCCCTGAAGTTCTACTCCTCAGTCCGCCTTGATATTCGCCGCGTAGGCCAGCTAAAACGCGGATCGGAGGTAATAGGCAACAAGACCCGCGTGAGGGTCGTAAAGAACAAGGTCGCCCCGCCTTTCAAGGTCTGCGAGTTCGACTTGATGTACTCGGGCGGCATATCGCATCAAGGCGGATTGATCGATTTGGGATTGCAGAACGGCATCCTTACCAAGAGGGGAGCCCATTTGTCGTACGGCGAAACGCGCCTGGGGCTCGGGCGCGAGGCGGCGAAAAAATTCCTGGGTGAAAACCTCGACATCGCGGACAAGCTGGAAGCGGAAATTCGCGAAGCCGCCGTCGACAACGGTCTGGCGGCCGCCCCGCCGGCTCGGGGCGGTCGCTGAAATATGAGACCGGCTTCTCGGGAGTGCGGCATCGGCGGCCCGCAATCTGGCATGGGGAGCCGCGTGAACTAAATGCCCAGCGGCGGAGTCGTGGCCACGATCAACGGGAGTCATAACGATCATCAGGTGCTGGCGGTGGCGGCCGAAGAAGCGGCGCGAACGCGCCTGGACCTTACGCTCCTCTATGTAATCGTGGTGGGCTGGGACCGCGGACTGGATCAATCGGAAGCTGCCGCTCTTCTGCGGTGCGACCGGATTGTCGAGAGCGCGGAAGCGTATCTCAAGCTCGCCTGCGGCCGTAGAAGCGCGGAATCGAAGGTTGTGCAGGCGCGGTCGGCCGGCGGGGGGATAGTGGAGCTGGCGCGGCAGATTGAGGCCGATCTGGTGGTAATCGGGACCCCTCATCACCTCGGAGACCACGGGCTGGAGCTGGGGCCGACCGCGACCTACGTCTTGAAACATGCTCCGTGCCGTGTGCTGGCCTCGTATGATCCGCTGGTCTGAAGGGGTCTGAGACCATGTCTGATGAGCTGGCCGCCGCCGGGTTTGCCAAGTCCACGGTCTGGCGCACGGCCAAGACCGAAGCCGTCGCCGCGAGCGGCATGCTTGCCACGAAACACCCTCTGGCCAGCGCGGCGGGCGTTGAAATACTGGAGGCCGGCGGCAACGCCGTAGACGCGGCGGTGGCCGCATGTCTCGCGGTGAGTGTTGTAGAGCCCGCGATGAGCGGTATCGGCGGCGGCGGTTACATGACGGTCGCGACGGGCGGCGCCGTTAAGGTGGTCGCGTTTCCGATGCGAGCTTCCGGTTCCGCGAGCGCCGGGATGTACCGTCTGACCGGCGGCGCCGCCGTGGGTAATTTCGGCTGGGACCAAGTCGAGGGCGATGCGAATTTGCTGGGGCCGCGCTCGATAGCCGTTCCCGGCGCTGTGGCCGGGTTGTCGCTTGCGCTTGCGGAATTCGGAACCATGTCCTGGGCCGATGTCTGCGCGCCCGCGATCGCGCTCGCTCGCGGGGGATTTCAAGTCGGTTGGCATGACGTGTTCGTCTTTGCCATGAACGCCCAACGCGTCGCCGACAACCAGGACGCCGCGAGCGTTTTCCTGCCCGACGGGCAAACCCCCAAGGGCGATGGAGTAAATCCCGGCTGGTTCGAGCAGCCGGAGCTTGCCGCAACGCTTCAGGCTCTGGCCGACGCCGGACCGGCTGATTTCTACAAAGGCGACGTGGGACGCGAGATCATCAAGGGGATCGAGCGGGTTGGCGGCATCCTGACGTTAGAAGATTTTGCGCGGTACGAGGCGAGAGTCCGGGAGCCGTTGACCGCCTCCTATCGCGGCGTGACCGTCAACGTGCCCCCGTTCGCCTGCGCCGGACCAACGACCGTCCAGACGTTGAACGTGTACGATCGCTTCAACGCTGCGGGCATGGGTCACATGTCGTCGGAGCGGCTGCATTCGTACATTTGCGCGGCCAGGCTCGCGTTCGCCGACAGGTTCGAGTACATGGCCGACCCGGACTTCGTCGACGTTCCGTGGGATGGACTGCTTTCGCTGGAGTATGCCGCCGAGCGCGCGAACTTGATGGCGGCCGGCCAGGTAATGCCTCCGGAATTCGCGCCGGGCGATCCGTCGCGTTTTCAGGCGGACGCCCCGGTGACAGGCGGCGGTGCTAGTGCGGGAGCCTCGGGCAGCACCACGCATCTCTGCGCCGCCGACGACCGGGGTAACTTCGTCTCCCTTACCAATACGTTGATGGCCGGATTCGGCTCCGGCGTCGTCCCGCAAGGCACCGGCGTGGTCATGAACAACGGGATGATGTGGTTCGATCCGGTCCCGGGCAGACCGAACTCGATTGCCCCGTTCAAGCAGGGCCTCAACAACATGACCCCCGCTATCGTCGCGCGCGGCGGCGCGCCCTACATAGCCGTCGGCGCGTCCGGAGGGCGGCGAATCACAAACGCCGTTACGCAGATAACGTCGAACATAGTCGACCACGGAATGGGCGTTCAGGAGGCCATCGCCGCCCCTAGAGTCGATTGCAGTACCGACTGGGTGTCGGTGGACGATCGGTTTTCGCCGGAAATCGTCGAAGACCTGAAACGACGGGGCCACGTTATCCGCCTGCTCACCCAGGAGTATTCGGCGGGATTCGCGCTTTTCGCGAGTCCGACGGCTATCGTGTGGGATGAGGATCAACGAGTCCTGCGCGGCGGCGTGGACGTATTCCATGGAGCGGAGGCCCGAGGCCTGTAGCGGCTTCCACGACGGTTGCCGGGAGGCCCGGGCCGAAGTGTTGGGAACGCACGCAGCCTGCGATCCCGATTGGGATATCGTTGACTGAGTTTTCGAGTCCGATTTTCGATGATGTTCCAACCTGTGAATCCCAAGATGACTGAGGTGAAATGCCGTCGATAACGCGTCGCAGGGCGCTCGGCATGGCGGCGGGCGCGGCGGCGTCCGCGATCGCGGCGTGCAACGGGCAATCCGCGTCCGAGCCGCAAGAGACCGCGTCCACGGCGGGCGTTGCCACGCGGACCGCCACCAGCGCCGCCGAGGTCTCCACGCCGGAACCGGCGAAGGTCCAAACTCCCGCAGCCGGCGCGTCCACTCCCGAGCCGGCCACGACCCCCGCACAGAAGGCCGGGGCCGACCCGACCCCCGGCCCGGCTACCAAGGCGGCCGCCGAGATTACCGCGACGCCCCCGTCGGCGAAGCTGATCCCCCTCTCCGGCGCTGAGCGAAGGCTCATCGAAGAGTGGAATAGGGGCGGCTGGACCACCAGGTTTTCCAGGAAGACCATCGACCTCAATGAAGTGATATCCGGCGGCGTTCCGAGGAACGGCATTCCGCCGATCCGGGACCCTCGGTTCGTTTCGCTTGAACGAGGCAACGACGCGTACGACGACCTGGAGCCGGTCGTAGCGTTCGAGCTCAATGGCCAGGCCAGGGCTTACCCGCTGCAAATCCTCACCTGGCATGAAGTCGTCAACGACGAAGTGAGCGGCGAGCCGGTCCTGATCACGTTCTGCCCGCTGTGCAACACCGCGCTGTCGTTTTCGCGGGAGGTGGACGCGCGGATTTTCACGTTTGGAACGACCGGCAAGCTGCGGGCCAGCAATCTGATTATGTGGGATGAGGAAACGGAGTCGTGGTGGCAGCAGGTGACGGGCGAGGCGATTGCTGGGGAAATGGCCGGATTCGAGTTGACCTTCCTGCCGTCGGCCATCGTTTCGTGGCGGGACTTCAAGTCCACCTTCCCGACCGGCGCCGTCTTGAGCCAGAACACCGGCTATGACCGGCCCTACGGCAGGAATCCCTACGGCGGCTACGACTCTATCGAAGATACGCCGTTTCTATTTGACCGCAAATTGGATGAGCGCCTAAAGCCCGTCGAGCGGGTCGTGACGGTCAGCGTCGGTGGGAGCGACACCGCCTATCCGTATCTCGAGCTCGAGAAACAGAGTGTCGTCTACGACACCGTCGGCGGCAGCGAGATCGTGGTCCTGTGGGCGCCGGGGACGCTGTCCGCGCTGGACAGCAGCCTGATCGCGGAATCCAGAGACGTTGGCGGTACCGGGGTTTTCGTTCCGCTGGCTGACGGAAAACGCGTCACGCTGAAGTCGATGGACGGACGCTTCTTCGACGAGGAAACCGGCAGCGAATGGAACGTTTTGGGTTTCGCCGTGGCCGGGCCGCTTGAGGGCAAGCGTATGGAGCCTGTTGTTCACGGAGACCATTTCTGGTTCTCGTGGGCCGCGTTCCGTCCCGATACGAAAGTCTTTAGAGCCGGGTAGCTCCAGCGCTGGCTATCTCAGCTTCCGAGTCTGTACATGCGCGGTTATCGCGTGACCCGCAATTCGGACCGTTCCCGAAAGCGCTCCAGCCCGAGCTCGATCAGCCTGTCCAGCAGGTCGGCGTAGGGGAGCCCCGAAGCTTCCCATAGCTTTGCGTACATGCTTATCTGGGTGAAGCCGGGAATGGTGTTTGCCTCGAGCACGAAGACCCGATTGTCGGCTCGCCGGAGCAGGAAGTCCACGCGGGCCATCCCGGAAATGTCGAGAGTGGTGAACACTTCGACCGCGGTGGCCCTGATTCGGTTGTGCAAGTCGTCGGGCAAGTCCGCCGGTATGACCGTGCGCGAGCGGTCGTCGAAGTATTTTGACTCGTAATCGTAGAACTCGCCGGCGGGGAACACCTCACCGCAAACCGAGGCTTCGGGCCTGTCGTTGCCGAGCACCGAGCATTCGATTTCGCGCGCGTCTTCCACGGCCTGCTCGACCAGGATGCGCCGGTCGTACTGGGCCGCCAGCTCCATCGCCGGAGCGAATTCGGAGGCGTCGTGGACTTTGGAAATGCCCACGCTCGAACCGAGGTTCGCCGGCTTTACGAAAATCGGGTAGCCGAATTCGTCCGCAACTTCGCTCGCCACGGCCTCGGGCCGCGAACGCCAGTCGGCTGTAAGCACCAGACGGTGCGGCGACACGTTCAGGCCGGCTTGCGATAGCAGAGCCTTCATTACCGCCTTGTCCATGCCCACTGCCGATCCCAGCACTCCAGCCCCCACGTAGGGAAGGCCGGCCATCTCGAGCAAGCCTTGGACAGTCCCGTCTTCTCCGTAAGGGCCGTGCAGCACCGGAAAAACGATGTCCAGCTTGGAAACGGCGTCCGAGTCCGAGTCGCCGCGTACCGAGAGGACTCCATGCCGCTCGCTCTGCGCAAGGCTCTCCCCCGCGTCCTGATGCACAGCTCCGTCGGATAGCGCCTTCATTGGATTTCCCGATAGCAGCCATCGCCCATCCCGGTCGATTCCAATCTCGGTCACGTCGTACTTGTCGCGATCGAGAGCGCCCAGGACCGACTTGGCCGACAGCAGCGAAATCTCGTGCTCGCCCGACCTACCGCCGAAAAGAACGCCGACGCGAAGCTTCCTGTTCAAGTGGTTATCCCAAGCTGCGTGCTTGTGAAAAGCGGTCGGAGCTCGAGGCCCTGTTCGGCGAATTTGAGCCGCGCGCCTTCCTCACGGTCCAGCACGCAAATGACCACGTCGAGCTGGACTCCGAATTTTCGAAGATGGCCCGCGGCCGTGAGCGCCTGATTGCCCGACGTTATTACGTCTTCGACCAGCACCACGCGATCGCCCACGGCGATCTGCCCTTCAAAGTGCCGACCGGTGCCGTAGGCCTTCGGTTTTCGCCGCACGATCACGTAGGGGAGATTGCCGACCAGCGACATGCCCGCTACGAGCGGGACTGCCCCAAGCTCGGGGCCGGCCAATCGGTCCATGTCGTCCGGGACGAGGTTGAGCAGCTCCGTCGTAACGTCTCGCAGCAAGTCGGGTCTCGTTTCGAAGAGGTACTTGTCGAAGTAGTAGTTGCTTCGCGTCCCCGAGCTGAGCAGAAAATCGCCTCTTAGAAGCGCTGCCTCGACTAGCCGGTCTCCGAGCTGCTTGAGTTTCGCTTGTAGGGGATTGTCGGAGCCGGAAGGCGCGGCGAACTCGCCTTCATTTTCCGCTTCGGTAACCATAATGTCAGTTAAGTGTTATCGCACTGCGAATGAGCCAGCCTGCGCGAAACGATGTTATCAGTCTGTATCGTCGATGGGTTCGCGCGGCGTCCTTATCGCCCGTAATATGACCCCGTTTCGACAACCGTGCTAAAACCTGGAAGTGGAGGCGGAAGTTGCGCGCTACAGACGTATCTGTCGTCGGCGTGGTGGGCGCCGGTCTGATGGGGCACGCGCTGGCCCTGGAATTCGCGCGAGCCGGTTATGAGGTCCGGCTGCACGACGAATCCGAATCGCAGCTCGACTCGGCTCCGGAACGGATCCGCAAGGCAATTTCCATCCTGGCGGAGGTCGGTCTTGCCGAGACGGATGCCGCCGGCCAGATACTCGAACGCATTACCCGCACTCCGGACCTGAAAGTCATGGCGCGGGCGTCGCACTTCGTCGTCGAGGCCGTGGCGGAGGACCTGTCGATCAAGCAGAAGATCTTTTCCGATCTCGATATGTTTTGCCGAGACGGCGTGATCCTGGCCAGCAACACATCGGCCATAAGTCCGACGGCTCTAGGAAACGCGACCCGGCGGCCCGACCGGGTTCTCGTCACGCACTACTTCAACCCTCCCTACCTGCTTCCCGCGGTCGAGGTCGTTCCGGGCAAGGAGACCTCGCCCGAAACCGTTCAGGCCGCCGTGGAGATTTGCCGTTCCATCGGCAAAGCGCCCGCCGTTCTGGAAACCGAGATCGCCGGTTTCGTGGTCAACAGGCTCCAGTTCGCCCTCTATCGCGAGGCCCTGTTCCTGGTCGAAGAGGGAATCGTCACGGCGGAGAATCTGGACAGTCTGGTAGTGACCAGCATCGGCAACAGGCTCGGCGTGTACGGTCCTTTAAGGATCGCCGACCTCGCGGGGTTGGACGTGTACGAGTCGATATGCCGCAACGTATTCCCTGTGTTGAATAACTCCGGCGCGCCCGCGGACGGATTGCGCAAGCTGGTTGAGTCGGGCCGCCTCGGAGCTAAATCGGGGCGAGGCGTTTTCGACTGGCCCCCGGAGGCGATGAATGAGGTCGTGGGTTCGCTGGCGCGCCACGCCGCGGCTATGTTCGGGAAGCGAACTCCCGATTAGGCCGCGACGGTCGTTCTCCGTTCCCCCTGAGCTTGCCGAAGGGTCGAACGGGCCTCTCGCCTACGTGCCCGCCGGTATTTCGCGGCGATTCGCGGATATCGAAATTGTTACCGCTCCGGTCAGCAGGAGCCAGATCACGGTCGCGACGGTGAGGTGCGCCACGGCCACCACTGGCGGCACTCTCAGGATGGGGTTCAGGGCGCCGACGAAGATTTCGATCACCGTCAGGGCGGCCGCTCCCAGCAGAAGATCGCGGACCAGCCTCGGAGCGCCAGCGTTAAAGGCCGTCCACGCCGCCCATATCACTGCCCCAGTCATGGCCGCCGCCAGAATCCGGTGTATTAGACCGATCCACTGGCGCCAGTCTCCGGTGGGGATTACCGCGTCATTGCATAGCGGCCATTGCGGACACGCCAGCGACGACCCGCTCGTGCTGACGTAAGCCCCAAGCAGGAGCGCCGCGTAAGTGAGCGCGCCCGCCACAAGCGTGGCCCGCGTCGTTCTCCGCGAGGCGCCCCCCGATTGCTCGCCGCCTCGGAGCCTTAGCAGTGCCTGCCCCGCGATGACGGCGAGCGCCGCCGCGAAAGCCGCGGCCAGACCCAAATGGGCGGTCACGAGGAGGGGGGACAGTTTGGCGAAGATAACCGCCGCCCCAAGCAAGATCTGCGCGATCACCAGAACGCCCGAAAGTACTGCGGCGTAGAAGATGCTCGCCGCCTCGCGGCGGACCCGGATCGAGTAGAGCGCGATGCCCAGCGCCAGCGAGCCGACGGCGGTGGCCGTCAGTCGATGCGCAAATTCGAGCGAAGTGCCCCGCTCGGCGGGAGGCAGCACCTGTCCCTGGCACAGCGGCCAGTCGGGGCACGCCAGGCCCGAACCCGTCACCCTTACGACCCCGCCGAGCGCTATTAGAATGATGGACGCGGCGATGGTCAGAAGCGCCAGCTTCAGAAGGAAGGCGTAGTGAGCGGTCGACACGGCGGCCGCCCCGCTCCGTCTGGAGAACCCTGTCGAAGCGTCAGTCGAAGTCATTCACTTGAGCATTCCGGCGGTACGAACGCCGGTGCGCGGCCAGTTGATCGTAGACGACTGGCGGAGGTGTTCGAAGATTCCACCCAAGCTGCACCATCTCGTCCTTGCGGATTGCTTCTACCATGTGCCCGGTCTATGTGTTACCTGTCTCCCCGGTCTGTGTACCCGTCCGTTCCCTCTCCCTGTCAGGGAGAGGGATAGGGTGAGGGTCCACGACGAGAGTCGAGACCGGCTGCGCGCGCAGATCTACGTACCGGCGGCGTTCGGCTGTTTCGGCGGTCGCTAGCTGGAGCACGCGGTCGATTTCGGCCCGAATATCGATAGCTTGTGGCCGTCCGGGTCCTGAAAGATAGCCGACCAATCCGTGTCGGTCGCCTGGCGCGGCCCCGCAATAAACTCCACGCCCCTCTCGCGCAGACGCTCGCAGGCTTCGTCAATGTCGTCGACCGGGAATACCACCTCGGTCGCCCCTTCCAGGTTTTGGGTGAAACTCGCCAAAGACTCACTAAGGCACAAAGTGGCTGAGCCGGTATCGAGGAACGCGAAACCTGGGATTTTCGATTTGACCGCAAAGCCGAGGCGACCGTTATAGAAATCGAGCGAGCGGCGCATGTTCGTGCATCCGAGCATCACGTAACCGATCTTTGGCAGTTTCCAGTCGTCGTCTGCCGCCATCTCGCCGGCTCCCGCGTTTCGAAACGAAAGGGTGATCCTGCCTTCGCGCACGGGTCAAGCATAGCGCCGGTCGGCGATAATAGGATTGCCGAAGACTTCGTTCGACTTGCGCAATTTTGTGCAGGCGGTCATTGTCCACCTTGCGCCTTATTGATACCCTGTTCGCGCTCGTTTACCCGCACTGGGTGACCGCCCCGAAAGGCGGCGGCATACTCGTAATCTGTTCTAGCGACGGAGACGGCTTGGACGAATCGGTCTGAATCGTGGTGTTTAGATGAACGCCGGACATAACGGTCCCGGCGCCGGTCGCGCGGCCAAATTGCTTCTACTCTTCGTGGTTGCGGCGGCTGCGCTTTCCGCTTGCGGCCAGCTCACCCAATCGACGCAGCAGCCCGTCGGCGACAACGCGCGGCAGATATTGGCCTTGTTCATGCCCATCCTCTGGGGCGCGGTCGTCATATTTGCGCTGGTCCTGGGATTCCTCATCTACTGCGTCATCAGGTTCCGGCGGCGATCGGATAGCGATCCGATTCCGGTTCAGGTGCACGGCGATATACGCCTGGAGGTGCTGTGGACGCTCGCGCCGACGGTAATCGTCATAGTCCTGGCCGTGGTGACCTTTCAGACCATCGCCGTCCAGGCTCAGGCCGCGCCCCCCGACGCGCTTCGCGTAAACGTCGTCGGTCACCAGTGGTGGTGGGAGTTCGAGTATCTCGATCTCGACATCACCACTGCCAATGAGCTGTGGGTACCCGTGGGCAGGACGATCGATTTGAAGATTGAATCGATCGACGTAATACATTCATTCTGGTTTCCGAGGATCGCGGGCAAGATCGACGCTGTGCCGGGCCGTACCAACGAGTTGAGGTTCACGGTGCCGCCGGACGCCGTGGGCAGGTATCAGGGGCAGTGCGCCGAGTTCTGCGGATTCGCCCACGCGCAAATGAAAATGCTCTTGTTCGCCGTAAGCGAGCAGGAGTTCGACGACTGGACGGCCGCGATGAAAACGCCGCCCGATCCGCAAGGCGAAGCCGCGCGTGGGGCCGAGATATTCAACACCATCTTCCCGTCCGAGAGCACCGGCTGCTTCATCTGCCACACCGTTGACGGCACTTCCGCGCAGGGCAAGGTAGGGCCGAACCTCACCGGCATTGCGAACCGGACCATGCTCGGCGCCGCGCTGATTGAGAACAATACCGACAATCTGACGAAATGGGTCGACAACGCCGAGAGCTTCAAGCCGGGCGTGATAATGCCCTCGCTCGGATTGGCTCCCGACGAATTAGCGGCCGTGGTGGCCTATCTTCAAAGTCTGAAGTGAGATTCGCAATGTACGGCGGTTTCGGATTTTCACAGGTTGAATCGGACGGTAAGCTAACGAAGCTGGATTGATGAAAGAAATGCGGAAGGCCTAGATGGCTACGACGACCCGAGCACCGGAACTGGCAACGCCCGCTTATCCGGCGTCTGAGTCACGCATTTGGAGCTGGGTGACGACCGTCGATCACAAGCGGATCGGCATTCTCTATCTCGTCACGGCGTTCGCGTTCTTTATCGGCGGCGGCATCGAGGCGCTGATCATGCGCTTGCAGCTTGCCGGCCCGGACGGTCAGCTTACGTCCGGCGACACCTTCAACCAGCTTTTCACGATGCACGGCACGTCGATGATCTTCCTGGCGATAATGCCGCTGAACGCGTCGTTCTTTAACTTCATGATTCCGCTCATGATCGGCGCGCGGGACGTGGCCTATCCGCGCCTCAATGCCTTCAGCTACTGGCTGTTCCTGTTCGGGGGACTCTATCTAAACGCCAGCTTCATTGGCGGCGCGCCGAACGTCGGCTGGTTCGCCTATGCGCCGCTTACGGAGCCGGGATACGCGCTGACCAAGGGCGTGGAGTTCTGGATCGTCGGACTGGCGATTCTTGGATTGGCGTCGATCATTTCGTCGCTGAACTTCATCGTGACGATCCTCAACATGCGCGCGCCGGGCATGACGTTTAGGCGGCTGCCGGTATTTGTCTGGATGACGCTGGTGACGTCCTTCCTCGTCGTGTTCGCTTTCCCGCCGTTTACCGTCGCCACGATTCTGCTGTTCTTCGACCGCCTGCTGGGAAGCCAGTTCTTCATTCAGACCGCGGGCGGGGGTGGAGATCCCGTTCTGTGGCAGCACATGTTCTGGTTCTTTGGGCACCCGGAGGTCTACATCCTTATCCTTCCGGCGATGGGAATCGTCTCTGAGGTATTACCGACGTTCGCGCGCAAACCGCTCTTCGGCTACACCGCCGTGGTGTTCTCGGGCATCTCGATCGGGTTCCTCGGATTTACGGTTTGGGCGCACCACATGTTCGTGGTCGGGCTTGGGGCGCTGCCCAACGCCGTCTTTGCGGCGTCGACGATGCTGATTGCCATCCCCACCGGCGTCAAGGTGCTGAACTGGTCCGCCACGCTCTATAAAGGGTCCATCAGTCTCAAGACGCCCTTCTATTTCGCGGCGGGTTTTCTGGTGCTCTTCACCATCGGTGGTCTCAGCGGCATGATGCACGCCTCGCCGCCCGTCGACGCCCAGCAGTCCGACTCATACTGGATCGTGGCGCATCTGCACTACGTGCTCTTCGGCGGCGCGCTGATGGGAATCTTCGCGGGTCTCTATTACTGGATTCCGAAGATGAGCGGCCGGATTCTGAACGACCGGCTGGGGCAGCTTCATTTCTGGCTGATGTTCATCGGGATGAACGTGACGTTTGGCCCGATGCACGTCCTCGGCAACGACGGGATGCCGCGAAGGATCTACACTTTCCCGTCGGGCCAGGGCTGGGACGCCTGGAATATGGTCGCCACGATAGGCTCGTTCGTGATTGCGGCGGGGGTCCTGGTTTTCATGTACAACGTGTTCGTCAGCCTGGTGCGCGGCAAGAAGGCGGGGGCGGACCCGTGGGATGGGCAGACGCTCGAGTGGGCCATGCCTTCGCCGCCGCCCGTCTATAACTTCGCCGCCATACCGGTGGTCGGAAGCAACCGTCCCCATTGGGACGCGAAGTATGGTGACGCGCCGGCGCAGCCGCGGGCCGGAGAGGGCGAGATCCACATGCCTCCGCCGTCGTACTGGCCCGTGTTCGTGGCGTTCACGCTCGCGATGGCCGCGGTCGGGTTGCTCTACTCGTATCCGCTGGCGGCGATTGCGGTAATCGCCACGCTGGGCGGGATATTCGCCTGGACCAAGGAACCCGTGGACGCGCCCGCCGGCGGATCGAACGGCCAACTGCACTAGTGGCGCAGACGTTCACGCCGCGCGGCCACGGAGCGGCGCATCCCCCCACCAGTCTCGGCCTCGACATGCGCAAGGTCGGCATGTGGACGTTCCTTGGCTCCGAATCGCTCTTCTTCGCGACTCTCATCACGAATTTTTTCATCAATCGCAGCTCCGAGCACAAGGACTACTGCGACGGTCTGACCCAGGCCGATCTGGCGATCGGTCTGACCGGAATCGGCGCCTTCATTCTTCTGATGAGCAGCCTGACGATGGTGCTCGCGCTGGCCGCGCTTAGAGACGGCAACCGGCGCATGTATCGAACGTGGATACTGTCCACCGCCTTGCTCGGGGCATCGTTCCTCTGCATTCAGATATACGAGTTCACGGAGTTCGCCCTACATGGCAAGGGCATGAGCTCCAATATGTTCGGCGCTTCATTCTTTGCCCTGACCGGCTTTCACGGCACTCACGTGTTGATTGGAGTCATCTGGCTGTCGAGCCTTCTGTTCCTGCGCGTTGGGGAAAACGTCAGGAGGCCGCTCGAATACGTTGTCGGAGGTCAGGCGGGGCTGCGATCGCATCGAGAGCCGTCCGACGGCGGCGCTGGAATTCCGGTTGAAATGTGCGGCCTGTACTGGCACTTTGTCGATCTCGTGTGGGTGTTCATCTTCACGCTCATCTATCTGCTGCCGATGGACAACCCCTGTGGAGACACGCACGAGGCGGCGGCCGCCGTGGGCCAACTGACGGTGCTTTAGAAACATGAGCGCTGGTACCGAAGGCGAACACATGCCGCGGGACGCGGGTGTTTCCAGACAGCCGGCGCTCTCTCATAAACATCCGCCCTACGTCACCGTGGCGGTTTGGCTGCTAATCGTTACCATCGCCGAGGTGGTGTGGGCGCTCCTTCCGATAAACGACGTCATCATGGTTCCCGTCCTTCTCGTCATGATGGCGATAAAGGCTCTGGGCGTGGCGGGGTGGTACATGCACCTCAAGTCCGACAGCCGGGTATTTACCTATCTGGCGTCGGGACCGTTTTTGATCTCGATCGGCCTGATTATCGTCCTGTTCACGCTCTTCGGCGGGTTCGCGGAACGCTTTTTCTGATCCGCCGTCGCGGGACCGTGTGACGGCTGGCTCCGCGCCTGGCGCGCTTGTGTCCTATATCTGATAAGTAGCTGCGGTCGCGGCGTAGCCAGGGCACAAGTCGGCCAGCGTGGTGGAAGCCAGCACTTTCATCGCGGCCTCCTCCGCCGGTCCGATTCCGTCGCACTTGTCTTGCCTTGCCGGAAGCGTGCACGTCGAGCGGTCCACGCCGTAGATGCAGCGGGTGGACACTCCTTCGGCGCCGAGGATAATCAAAGCCCGGTCCATCGTTAGCGTGTGCGGCGAGACTCCGAGTCTGTAACCGCCGCTTGCGCCCCGGCGACCGGTCACGAGTCCCGCCTGGACCAGCGACGCGAGGATCTGGCCCAGGAATTTTGCCGGGACGTTCTTTCGGTCGGCTATTTCCTGGGCGGTTACGTAATAGTCGATACCGTGTTCGGCGAGGTCGATCAGCGCCAGGACCCCGTAGCGAGTGCGCGAGTTGACGTTCAGCATTCTTGAATCCAGCTATTCCTGACTAATCTAGTTAAGAATAGCATCCAGGCCGGGTTTGGTGTTTGCGGGCCGATTCAGCCCCCGGGGGTGATGAGCGAGTTCAGAGATACCGCGGGTGAAGGATGAATGACAAGTATGCTTCGCGGATTGTCCGCACCGTTATACCTCTTGCGCCAGGGGTCTTGGGCCTGGCTAAGGCGCGGGCAGAGCCTACTGAGCGGGCTCGCCGACACCGGCCTCTTCGTGGACTTGATACGAGACCTCGCCGGTCTCGGAGACTGTGATCCTGAGCACGGGGATGATGGCGGCGTCCCGCCATTGGTCCGGCTTATATTCGTGCCGCAGACGCACTGCCAGCGTGTAGACGCCCGGTTCCGATTGCGTCTCCGATGCCCCGGCGGGAGTCAACTCGCCGCCGCTGTATTGAAACGTCATGCTTGGCGCGAGGAAGTCGATCTCGTACGCGATGGAAGTCGTTCCCGAACCGGGCCATATCTGACCGGAAAACCACATCGCTGTCGCCGTGATGTGACCGTCGGAGAGGGCCTGTTTCGGGATGTGCCACGGCGGAGCTTCGGTGGCGATCACTATCCAGTCCTGGCCCGACCACTGATCAGGCGCGCGGTTGTCGAAGGTCGTAGTGAAGGCGATTCGCCCGTCATCCACGGCGCGCACGTCTGACACGCGGACGCTAAAGGGAAACGGCTCAGACTGTGGCGGTGACGGCATAATCGGATCGACGGCCCCGTCAAGCGCGTAAACGGCGATCTCGTCGTTCCACCAAATCGGCTGCCGCGAGGCGTGGGGAAACATCAAGGGCACGAACTTGGCCGACGTGACCACGAGGTCAGGCACGTGGTCGCCAAGCGGCTCAGGCCGCCAAGGCGTCCGCAAATGCAAGTCTGGCCCGTCTATGGCGCCGAGCAGCCGGGTGTGGGACAGCGCCCATGCGGTGCGGTTCAAACTCTTCGATTCGAATACTTTGGGTAGGAATACCGTTGCGGACGCGGGAACGGCCCGCCGCAGCGCCTCGTACGAGCCGGGCGCGGGTGGTGTATCAAGGCTCAGGAACGCCGGCAGCACGCGGTAGAGGCTCTCGGATTCGCCGCGGACCAGGAGCTCGAACAGATTGGGATCGTTGAGCCGCGCGGCCGCCTCCTCGGGCAGGCTCTCCACCCACTCGTCGGGGGCGTGAACGTAGTTGAAGCCGAGCCCCCGGATGGCAGCGGGCTCCAGATATCCGAGAACGTCCAGATATTCGGGCCCCTTCCTTGGTTTGACGTGAACAAGCCCGGCGAATCCCGATGCGTTGGGGCGGCCCGTGGCGAACGTCATCGAGTGTCGGTGGGGCGAGAACACCCGCGCCTCTACCGCCGTGTTGTTGCGGATGTACTCCGCGATAAGGTCAGACGGGATGGATTCGAGCCAGAACCGACCCTCGAAGAAACTCCGTGGCCGTTGCGATGGCTGAGCATTGGCTAATTCGACCCCGTGACCGATCGCTAGGCCAACGTTGCGGACTGGCGCCGCGGCCGTCGGCCAGGTCACCAGAGCCACGATCGCGGCGCCGGCGGCGAAGCGCCAGCGCGCGGGCCGCAGGCTGGCGAGGCGGACGCCGAGCGCTATGAGCAGCGCAAACAGCGCGAAGTTGCGTGCTTGGCCTTCGATGCGGTTCAGGTCCGCTGGATTAGGTTCGTAGTTCAGCAGCAGCGTGGCCAGTAGCAACAAGCCGCTTCCGGCCGCCAGCGCCTGCACCAGGCGGTCGCGTCGGGCGAGCAGCACCGCAATGCCGGCAACGGCCAGCGGGCCAAGGCCAAGTACGCCAACGCCGCCCGGAAGCCGGTCTAGCGTGCCGAGCAGCCGCCAGTGGTCCATCAGGTGTTCGCTCCACCCGAGCGACAGCCCGGACGAAGCCGAGTCGCCCAGAACAACAGTAGAGAGGCTCCCGGCGAGCAGCAAAAGCGCGGCGAGCGCAAGCCCGAAGGTTGACCGAATCACATCGCTCCGCCGCATGGACCCGGCGCGTCTGGATTGAATGAGCCAGACCGCTTCCAGTCCGGTCCACAAGACGAACACCGTCGGGGCGAGGATGGACGAGGTAAGACCGAGAAATCCGGTCAGCGCGGCGAGCGTCAGTACGGTGGGCCAGGACCGGCGCCCGGCATGAGCGGCGCGCGCGATCACTACGAACGCCAGCCCGTACGAGAGTGTGAATGAGGGGGTCCAGATGTTTGGCGGCATGTCATGCCGCGAATCCAAAGGTAGCCTCAATAGCGGCCAGTAGATGTCCGTCAGGGAGGCGCGGATCCCTGCGGACGGAATCGCTGTCGGGACAGGAGCCTCCAGGATGCTGTCTGGATCGGTGAACCTAAGAGTCCAAGCGCCGGCCGTGAGCAGGAGCGGAACGACGGCCAGCGCGGCGAATCCGGAGGCGCGCCGCAGGAGCGCGGTCGCCACGACGAGAAACAGGCTTATCCAGACATACGCGCCGAGCAGCTCCTCGACGAACGCCAGATCGGGACCGGACGGCGGCGCCAGCAAGCCCCCCAGCAAATACAAGCCATAGTGATAAAGAGCTGGCGCCCCCGGGTTCCAGGGATACTCAGGCGGAAACCCGCCCGCCCGAAGCGAGGCGGCCAGTCCAATATGGATCGGCGCGTCGGGCGTCGTCAACATCTGGCGGCTGGCGAGCGCGACCCAGAAGAGCGCCAGAGCCACGATGGCGAATCCCGCCGCCGTGCGCAGCCGCGGTCGAACCGGCTTCGGCGCGCGCCATATCAGGACTGCGGCGAGCGCCAGCACGAATATCCAGCCGGCGACCGCTCCCGGCATCCCTGGGATCGCGTACATCACGAGGTTGACGACGACGCCCCAGATCGCCGGTCCGACCACTAGCCCCTGCGCCAGCGCAACCCGGTGGTCGGTCTCTCGCAGCGCGGCGCGGACGACGACGAAGCCAACGGCGGCGAGCGCGGCGAACTCGGCGAGCAGGAAGAGCAGCCCCGGGACTACCGACCCATCAACTGTCATCTACCAGGCCTCCTAGCCGGCGCGCACGTCAACGAGCGATGTTATCGCAAGCGGTCTCGCTCGAATCACGGAAGGCGAGCGTCAGCGGCATAGCCTGCGCGAGCAGTTTGGGAGCGAGCAAAGCCGCGGGAGCTTATGGAGCAGGCTCGCCGCCCGCGTCC
Organism: Chloroflexota bacterium; assembly: GCA_965218195.1. Lineage (GTDB taxonomy): Bacteria > Chloroflexota > UBA11872 > UBA11872 > VXNJ01 > JAPOVO01. The sequence goes on along the minus strand of OZ244593.1, from coordinate 812,268 downwards.
TCGTGGACCTGATACGAGACCTCGCCGGTCTCGGAGACTGTGATATTCAGAACCGGAATGAAGGCAGTATCGCGCCAAATGCGGGGCTGATATTCATGCCGCAGACGTACGGCCAGCAGGTAGCTGCCCGAGCCCGATACTGCTTCGGACGACTGGACGGGCCTCAATGCGCCGTCTTCGCTTCGCGCCGCAAGACCGCCGCCTTGGAAATCGAACTCGTACGCAATGGAAGTCGTTCCCGAACCCGGCCCTACGTGACCCGCAAACCATCTTGCCGTTGCAGGCGTGCGATTGTCGCCCAGGACCTCTCTCGGCATGTGCCATGGCGGAGCTTCGGTGGCGATCACTATCCAATCCTGGCCTGACCACTGGTCAGGCGCGCGGTTGTCGAAGGTCGCGGTGAAGGCGATTCGCCCGTCCACGGCGCGCACGTCTGACAGTGTAACGCTGAAGGGAAAAGGCTCCGCCCGTGGCGGCGGCGGCATGATGGGCGCGACGGCGCCGTCGAGCGCGTAGACGGCGGTCTCGTCGTTCCACCAAACCGGCTGCCGCAAGGCAGGGGGAAAAATCCAGGGCACGAAATCCAGCGGCATGATAACGAGGTCGGGCGTGTGGTCATCGAGCGGCTCGGTATGCCAGGGCGTCCGCAAATGCATCCTCTCTGGATCTATGGCGCCGAGCAGCCGGGTATGGGACAGCGCCCATGCCGTGCGGAGCGAACGCCTGGGTTCGAAGAAGTCGGGCACGAATACTGTCGCGGACTCGGGCACGCCTTGCTGCAGCGCCTCGTACGACGCGGGCGCGGGCGGCGCGTCGAGCGTGAGGAACGCGGGCAGCACGCGGTAGAGGCTCTCGGATTCGTCGCGGACGAGGAGCTCGAATAGGCGGGGATCGTTGAGCCGCGCGGCCGCCTCGTCAGGCAGGCTTTCCACCCACGAATCGGGCGCGTGAACGTATTCGAAGTCGAGCCGCCGGATGGCCGCCGGCTCGAGAAAGTGGGAGACGTCCCGATATGCGGGGCCATATCCGCGTTTGAGGTGAACAAGCCCGCCGAACCCCGACGCGTTGGGGCGTCCCGTGTTGAACGTCATTTGATGTGAGTAGGGCGAGAACACGCGCGCGTCTACCGCCGTGTTGCTGCGTATGTAAGTCGTAATCCGGTCAGACGGGACGTGTTCGAGCACATATCGCTTACCAGGCGTTTGCTGGGCATTTGCCAGATCGATCCCATTTCCGATCGCCAGCCCGAGGGTACGGACTGGCGCCGCGATCGTCGGCCAGACGATCAGGCCCACGAGCACCGCGCCAGCGGCATACCGCCAACGCGCGGGCCGCAGGCTGGCGAGGCGGACGCCGAGCGCGATGAGCAGCGCGAACAGCGCAAAGTTCCGCGCGTGGCCTTCCAGGCGGACCAAGTCGAATGGAGCAGGCTCGTAGGTCAGCAGCAGCGACGCCAGCAGCAGCGCGCCGGTTCCCGCCGCCAACACTTGCACCAGGCGATTGCGCCGGGCCAGCAGCACCGCGACGACGGTGACCGCCAGCGGGCCGAGGCCAACGATGCCGACGCCGCCCGGAAGCCGGTCGAGCGTGCCCAGCAGCCGCCAGCCCCCGAAGTACTCGCTGGTCCCGAGCGATATGCCGGACGTAACGGAGTCGCCCGGAATAAGAGTAGAGAAGCTGCCGGCGAGCAGCAGCAGCGCGGCGAGGGCAAGTCCTGAGGCCGACCGTACCACGTCGCTCCGCCGTATGGACCCGGCGCGTCTGGATTGAATAAACAAGATCGCTTCGAGGCCCGCCCAAAGGACGAACACCATCGGGGCGAGCGAGGTCGAAGTGAGACCGAGAAACCCGACGAGCGCCGCGAGCGTGAGCGTCATGGGCCACGACCGGCGTCCTGCGTGAGCGGCTCGCGCGAGCACCACGAGCGCCAGCGCGTATGACAGCGTAAATGTGGGCTTCCAGACGTTCGGCAATGCCTCAAGATGTGAAGCATAGGGCAGCTCCACCAAGGGCCAGTAGATATCCATCAGCGAGGCGCGGATGCCGGCGGCCGGGATCCCCGCCGGGACGATAACCTCAAGGATGCTGTCTGGCTCGTCCCACCTAAGGGTCCACGCGCCGGCCGTGAGCAGGAGCGGAGCGACGGCCAGCACGGTGAATCCGGAGGCCCGCCGCAGGAGGGCCGTGACTACTACCAGAGAGAGGCTCATCCAGGCATACGCGCCCAGTAGCTCCTCGACGAACGCCAGATCGGGACCGGACGGCGGCGTCAACAGCCCGGTCAACAGATTGACGCCGTAGTGGTAGGGGGCGTGCGTGCCCGGGTTCCAGGGAAGCTCAGGCGGAAATCCGCCCGCCCGGATCGAGGCGGACAGTCCAATGCGGATGGACGAATCGGGTATCGTCAACATCTGCCTGCTGGCCAGCGCGACCGCGAAAAGCGCCAGCGCCGCGAGGGCGAATCCCGCCGCCATCCGCAGCCGCGGCCGAACCGGTTTCGCGGCGCGCCAAACGAGGACGGCGGTCAGCGCCAGCACGAATATCCAGCCCGCGACCGCCCCCGCCAGCCCTGGGATCGCGTACATCATCAGGTTGACGACGACGCCCCAGATCGCCGGTCCGACGACGAGGCCCTGCGCCAGCGCCACGCGGTCGTCCGTCTCGCGCAGCGCCGCGCGCACGATGACGTAGCCAACGCCGGCTAGCGCGACGAACTCGGCGAGGAGGAACAGCAGCCCCGGAACTACCGATGGATCAATCTTCATTCAAGCGGCTTTCGGCCTATGAAGCTGGATGTTGGAACGGATTGGTTTGTATAAGCCCATGAGTGTAGGGACCATGATCGCGTCCGCGACAACGCGCCGCGGCCGGGTGGCGGTTACAGGCGTAGGCGCGATTCCTTATGACAATGAGTAGCGCGGCGAGATGACGATGCAGAGCCAGCCGGCACCACCACAACAGGAAGACTCACCATACAACGCCAAGTTTACGTCGATGGTCAACTTGTTCGGGCGGTTGGCCGCTAGTTCCAGCTTGGGTCGCCCCGTGTTGCCATTTCGCTAACGTGGCGCTCTAGATGTTCGGGGCAGCTCTCTAGACGACCAGCCGCCGGCGTCGGACAGCGCGCCGCCCGCACGACTGATCTCGTCGGCCCCTGGGCTAGTATTGCGACGCTAAGCGAATCGAGGGTAACGGGTTTTGGTAAGAGCGATAGCCGACAGAATCATTGGCCACAGAGTCGAATCGGCGCTCAAGGCCGCCTGGGCGGTTGTCATCGCCGTCCTGTTGGTTGTCGCGGTCGACTCGACGATCGAAACGCCTGGGAAAGATCAAAGTGTCTTCATCTACGTTGCCGAGGGATTGCTAGACGGCGATATACCTTATCTCGATCGGATGGATCATAAGGGACCGCTGATATATCTGCTCTATGCTGTCGGTCTTCTCATCGCCGGAATTCCAGGTATCTGGCTGATGGGTGCGGTCTTTCTCATTGGCGCAACTTGGTTCGCTTACCGAACAACCGGGAAAGCCTTCGGTGCCGCTGCCGGGTTCTTTTCGGTTGCGACATTCTTGATCTATTTCAACAAATTCAGTGGCGGCGGAAATTTCACGGAGCATTACGCTTTGCTCTTCCAGTTTCTTGCGCTGTTTCTATTTCTCAAATTGACTGGCGGGAGCGGGCGAGAGGTCCGACTTTCCTTGGCGATCGGCGCCCTGGGGGCCGGCGCCTTTCTTCTCAGGGGCAACCTCATCGGCGTGTGGCTGGCCATCGGCCTGTACTGGATTATTCGAAGAGACATTGCCTTGAGGTGGATTGCCTGGTCCGTCCTCGGAGGGATTGCAGTCCTCCTCGCAGTTTCAATTGTGTTCGCGATCTTCGGCGCGTGGAGCGCGCTCTGGGACGCCGTAATCGTCTACAACTTCGCTTATATCGACGCCTCGCTCGGGGACAGAGTAGAGGTCCTGGGAGAAATGAGGAGGAGACTGGTAATCATCTCATTGCCGCTTGCGGCGGCGTGGATTGCGGGTCTCTACTATTGGCTGTCAGGCAGCACGAGATCACGGACTTTTGAACATCTGTTGCCGCTGGCCGTGATTCTTGGTCCGATCGAGGTCGCATTGATCTCACTATCCGGCTTTAGGTACGACCAGTATTTCCTCGCAATCCTCCCCGTCTCCTCTGTGTTGATAGCGTTTCTCGTGCGGTTTTTGACCGACCAACGATTGGTGGCGCCTATCCTGGTCTCCTCCGCACTGTTGCTTGGGGTGCTGTATTACTTGATCCCCTACCGGCGTGTGGCCGGGCTGATCGATAAATACGCTCACGTCGACGAAATCACCGTATCGGTCGAAGACCACCGGCTTATTGCCGATCGCATCCGAGAGGAGACCGGTTCGGACGATTCGATACTAGTATGGGGGACCGAGACGCAGATTTACTCCCTTTCCCAAAGAGACGCGCCTACGCGGTTCTTCTATCAATACCCGTTGGTCAAACCCGGCTACGCGAATCAGATAAATCGAAACGAGTTTATTAGCGACGTCATCGATAACAGGCCGGCGATAATCGTGGACACCAAGCGCCAGCGGTTGCCGCCGCTAGACGCCATGGCGCGTCAAGGTTGGCACCCCACCCACAAGAGATACCTGCACGACCCGGGCACCTTCAAGCGCTTCCTCGATTTCGTAGACACAGAGTATGAGGTTCTTGATGAAGTGTCGGGAAGAACTTTGTACCGTCTGAAAGGAAAGAACTGAGGCGGTGCGTGTTTCAAAACTCGGAGAAGGCGGTAGTAGGGCGCGTATGTCCGGCTTCGTGATTGAGCGGGCGATTTCTCCGTTGTTATTCTTGGAGTCCGTCTAACCGCAAAGGGAAACGAGCTTTAGCAAAGCCAGTGAACGTGAACGCCAGGGTTAACGTCGAACCGCTTCTGGAGCGCGTGCGTCGGCCTGCGCACTACGCGGGCGGCGAATGGAATGCCCGCGACAAGCCGTGGGACGGCGTGGACGTAAAGCTGTGCATGATCTTCCCCGATTCTTATGAAATCGGCATGTCGAATCTGGGGATCCAGATCCTTTACGAGCTGGTAAACGAATTGCCGCGCTTCCTTTGCGACCGGGCGTTTTGCCCGTGGCCCGACATGGCCGGCGCGCTTCGAGCGACGAACACTCCGCTGTTCGGACTCGACTCCCGGCGCCCGCTCTCCGAATTCGACATGCTGGGGTTTTCCCTGCCGTACGAGATGGGGGCGACGGGCGTTCTCGAAGTGCTCGACCTTGCGCGCGTTCCGCTCGAGTCCGCGGACAGGGGCGACCGCGACCCGATTGTGGTGGGCGGCGGCGCGTCGCTTGTAAACCCGGAGCCGATGGCCGATTTCTTCGACGTGATAGTGATAGGCGAGGGCGAGGAAATTCTCCCGCGGCTGATGCAGACGCTGGCCGAGCGAAAGGGCTTGCGAGAAGACTGGCGGGAGCGGTATCTGAAGGAAGTAGCGGGTTATGAAGGCGTTTACGTCCCGCGGCTCTATCAGCCGCGATACGCCGCCGATTACTCCCTGCTCGGCGCCGAGCCAGTGGATGCCGCCGCGCCGCCGGAAATCCGCCGTATCCACGTGGATATCAACGAATATCTGTACCCGAAGATGCCCGTGGTAGCTTCCACCGAGACCGTGTTTGACCGGGCGGCCATCGAAATCCATCGCGGCTGCATGCGCGGCTGCCGGTTCTGTCAGGCTGGTTACATCGACCGGCCCGTGCGGTCTCGCGATCCCGAAAAGATAAAGGAAATGGCGGACGCGATCATCAAGGCGACTGGTCACCGGGACCTGACGATGCTTTCGTTGAGCGCCGCCGACTACAGGGATATCCACACGCTCATCGGGGATATCCGCGAGCAGCAGTCGGATGAGCGTCTTGCAATCAACATCCCCTCCACCAGAGTAGACGCCTTCAACGTGGAGCTGGCCCAGGCCCTCGCGCCTTCGCGGAAGGGAAGCATGACCTTCGCGCCGGAGGCGGCGACCGAGCGGATGCGGGAAGTGATCCAGAAGGGAGTCTCCGAGGAGGAGCTGCTCCGCACGGTCGAGCTCGCCTACTCGCAAGGCTGGCACACCGTAAAGCTCTATTTCATGATCGGACTGCCGACCGAGACGCTTGAGGATGTCGAGCATATCGCCCGGCTCGCCAAGCGGGTCCTCGACGTCGGGCGGAGATCGCGCGGCGGCAGAGCGCGGGTAAGAGTTGGCGTGTCGACCTTCGTTCCCAAAGCGCACACTCCGTTTCAGTGGTTCCCGCAGGACTCGAAAGAGTCGATCCTGGAGAAACAGGCTCTTTTGAAATCATCGCTTCGGGACCGGTCGATAAAGCTGAACTGGAACGATCCCGACAACAGCGCCGTGGAGGCGCTGCTGTCGCTCGGCGACCGGCGGGTCGGGCGGGCCATCCGGCGCGCGTGGGAGCTTGGCAGCCGGCTTGACTCGTGGGACGAATGGTTCGACTTCGAGCGGTGGGAGCGGGCCTGCCGAGAGACCGGCGTGGACATCGACTGGTTTGTTCGCCGGAGCCGTCCCGGGAACGAGGTTTTCCCTTGGGGCCACGTCAGTATCCACACCAAACGCTGGGTGCTTCGATGGGAATACGAGAGGGCGCTGCGCGCCGCGCGGGGAATTGGCGAGCGGCTGTCGACCGCATCCTTCAGGGCCGTCTGCCCGGCCTAGCTTCGGAGTAAACTGCCCATGACGGGCGATATGTCCGACACTATCGCCGCGATCTCGACCGCGCTCGGTCCGGCGGGCATAGGCGTTATTCGCGTCTCCGGCCCGGACGCCCTGCAAATCGGTCTCAGAGCGTTCCGGACCAATTCGGGGCGGCCGCCGGGGAATCGTGTGGCGACGCTGGGCCGGCTTGTGGACTCGGAAGATGGCTCGCATATCGACGAGGCGATCATCATCTACATGCGCGCTCCGCATTCCTACACTCGCGAGGACGTTGTGGAGGTTAGCTGTCATGGGGGGCTGGCGGCGGTCAGATCGGCGCTGCGGTCGATAGTCAACGCCGGCGCGCGGCAGGCGAGACCGGGCGAGTTCACCCTGCGCGCGTTCCTGAGCGGCCGCATAGACCTTGCGCAGGCCGAAGCTGTGGTGGACGCGGTGCGCGCCCCCACCGATTTGACGCTGAAGGCCGCCGAAAAACAGCTCCGGGGCGCGCTTTCGAAGGAGGTGCGCGAATTGCGGAGCAGGTGCCTGGACCTCCTGGCGCAGATGGAAGCCGAGATCGACTTCACCGAGGATGACGTGCCGCCGCTGCCCCGACCTCGGTTGCACAACCGGCTCCTGGACATCGAGAGCGCTATCGAGCGCTCGATTGAGGGGGCGTCGCAGGGAATCTTGCTGCGGCATGGGCTGCGGCTGGCGATAGTGGGCACGCCCAACGTCGGCAAGTCGAGTCTTCTAAATGCGTTGCTGCGCACCGACCGGGCCATCGTCACGGAGCTGCCCGGCACTACCCGCGACGTGCTGGAGGAGTCGCTCAGTCTCGACGGAGTGCCGGTTGTCGTGGTGGATACGGCCGGAATCCGCGGAACGACCGACGTGGCCGAAGCGGAGGGTGTCGAGCGAAGTAAGCGCGCGCTGAGCGAGGCCGATCTTGTGCTGCTGGTGCTCGATGCGTCCCGGCCGCTCTCCAGCTCCGACCAGGATGTCGCCCGGCTGGTCCGTGATTCTCGTAGACCGGCGTTGATTGTTATGAATAAGGAGGACTTGCCCGCTCGAATCCCGACCGCCCGCGCCGCCGGGTTGGTCCCCGATGCTGGCATCGTGCATACGTGCGCTCTGGGGCATCGAGGGGTTGAGCCTTTGCGTCGAACGATCATTCAGGAGATCGGCGCCGGGTCGCTCACCGCCGGCGAGATCCCGCTGGTCTCCAACGAGCGGCATCGTGAGGCGCTGGTGCGAGCGCGTGAGCACGTTCGAAGCTCACTGGAGGCGGTGGACGACTCGCTTCCGTCCGACTTCGTTTCGATTGGCTTGCACGGCGCGATTACCGAGCTGGGACGGATAACCGGCGAAGATGCGACCGAGGACCTTCTGGAGACCATATTTTCCAAGTTCTGCATTGGAAAATGACAGACCCGGCCGTCTATCGACCGCTGGCCGGGGACGGCGCTGGATCACGGTTCTCCGATTGCGCGTCCGTCGTCGGTCCCGTTGACCCGCTCCCCGGAAGCCGAGGCGCTACCCGGCCCGTTGGCCGGCCTGTTCGTTAGACAAACGCCGAACGCCATCAGCGTCCAGAAGAACCCCGCTAGCTCGGGGAGAAAGTAGAAGTTGTCGACAAGCCCATGGGCGATGGCCGCCGTCATCGACGCGGCGGCGCCGAGCAAAATCGGGCGCGGCATGGGAACGACCGGCAGGCGGTACGACCGCCTGACCAAATGGAAGAAGAGGACCAGGGCCGCGATGATGGCCAGAGCGCCAAACGCTCCGGAGCTCAGCCACGCGTCGAGAACCAGATTGTGGGGATGGGACATATGCGGTTCACGCCAGGCCTCGGGCCGCAGGTATGCCGTGTAGTGGTAGAGAAAGTTATCCGGACCGACTCCGAAAAGCGGGAAATCTCCAATCATCTCGACGGCGGAGTCCCATAGCCAGATCCTCGAAACGCCGCTGCGGTCGCCGGTTCTAAGAAGAATGGAAAGCCGGTCGGCGCCCACCAGGGACGCAAGCGCGGCGACCGGAATGAGAACGGCCCCGAGGCCGAGCACTCGACGCCTGACCGACGACCTTCGCAGATACGGAAGGCCCAGCAGGGCCGTTGCCATCGCCGATGCAAGCCATGCGCCTCTGGAGAACGTGAAAATGAGGACCAGACCGACACCGGCGGCGACCGCGGACGCCATTCGGCCGAGTGCAGAGCTCTTCCAGGCCACGGCCAGGCCCACGAGCAGCGGGACCGTCCGCTCCAGGACGAACGCCAGGTTGTTAGGGGAGTCGTAGATGCCGCGCAGTCTGGGTACGCCGGCGGTAATCACGCGGTCCATCAGGGGATCGAAGACGACCGTAATGGCGGCGACGGCTCCGCCCGCGGCGAGGGCCGGGATCAAGGCGCCGGCGCGCCGCCCGCTCAGGAAGGCCGTCAACAGGAAGAACAGCGCGACGGGTTCGACGACCGTCGTTCGAAACGATCTGAGCGCGAACTTGGGGTACTCGGCGAACGCCGTCGAGGCCAGCGCCGCAATTACGAAATAGGCCGCTACGAATCCCAACGTTGAACGTCGTAGCTCAAACTTTCGTCGGTAGAAGCCTCGCGCCGCCCAACCGGTTGCGAGCGCGATCAGCAGAAGTTCCGGGACTGAGAACGCCACGGGGCCGGTGTGCGGCCTGACGGGATGCAAGAACTGCGCGCCGGCAGTGACGACGGCTACGGAGTCTGGATGCGCCACCGCAAGGCCGGCCAGGTACGCGAGGATGGCGAGTCGGAGAATCGTGACCGGCGAATAGGCGTCGCCGCCGGGCAGCGCGGCGAGCAGGATGGCGGCCGCCGAGGCGGTCAGCAGCGCGGGCGTTGAGATTCCGTACACGGTATGAGCGCGGAGCAGCCGTGGCATGAGCGAAACTCGCCGAATGCGCGCGGGCACGGCGTCCCAGATCGGGCGAGTGAACCGCCACGCAATCAGACCGACCGCCACGGCCCAGGCTATCCCGGTCGCCGCGTAAGGCCAGAGCGGCGTGGAGTTCGATACCACAACGCCGTCGATGACGACTTTTCCCCCTGCCGAACGCGGTGAGGAGCGTCCAACGCTCTCGACTTCCAGCACGTGGACGCCCACGGGCAGCCGTGAAGCGAGCGCAATAGTCGAGGCGGGCCGCACGTCCGGTGAATAGAGGTCCACGATCGATTGACCGAACTCACTCCTCGGAACGAGGTCGGCGAGCGCGTCGAGGCCATCGATGCGGACGCGCAGCATTCCCATGTCGGGACCTTGTCGGGCGACCAGACTTACGTTGTCGCCCTCGAAGCGAAATTTGACGGTCGCGCCGGCCACTCCGGTGCTCGACCAGAAGCCCGCCGCGGCTTCGTCGCTCGGTTCTCGCGGCCAGGGACCGGCGTACGTAAACGCCGGATGGTCCTCCTGATGGAGGCCGGCTCCCGCGACCGGTCTTTCGCGGGCGAGTTCTTGAAGGGCTGTCAGCGCCGGGCGGGGCGTGAAGTCCGGGTCCATCAGCCTGAACCAGAACGTCGGGTCATCCGGATCGGTCTGCTCGGGCCAGCGGGACGCCCAGACGAATATCGTGGGCATCCACGGCCATTCGCGGCGGGCGCGCAGTATCCCTTCGACCGTCCAGGCGGCCTGGTCCTCGGTCGAGTGGTTTCCCCAGATGCTCGGTCGGCCGCTCCATCCGTCCGGCAGCGACATCCAGCCGTACTCGGAAGCCCAAACGGGTTTGCGCGAGTCGCCAAAAGTCTCCATCACGTCCCTGAGCAGCACGGCGCGCGGCAAATTCGTCCAGCGTTCTCCGATCCGAACGTCGCCCGGACCGGTCAACAGGCCGTAGGACATCGAGGAGGCGATGTCGAAGTAGTCCCTGGCCCCGAGGAAGTACATACGCTGAAGGTAGAGAACGTCGCTTATGTTGTTAGGGCCGCGCTCGGTCGTGGGAGCGAGTCCGGCAGCGACCACCACCGCGTGCGGATTGGCGGACTTGGCGCTTTCGTAGGAGGCTTTCAGAAGCTCCACGTATTCCGCCGCGTCAGGCTCCGATTCGCCCCATTCGCCCCAGAGGTTCGGCTCGTTCCAGATCTGAAAGAAACGGATGCGCCCCTCGTATCTGGACACTACGGCGTGGACGAAGCCGGCGAACAGCTCTACGTCGTCGGGCGGCTTTTGACTGGCCGGTATCCTGGGTTCCCAGCCGGGCGTGGCCCATCTTGGGGAACGTTCTAGCCGGGCCATGACTTCGATTCCCTCTTCCCGGGCGGCCTCGACTATGGCGTCGTACTTCGACCACGTGCTGGAGCCGGTCCGTTCATTCCGGAAGACGCCCTTTGCCGGCTCGATCTCCTCCCACAAGAATTGTTGCCGGATGATTCCCACTCCGGCCGACTTGAGGATCGCCAGCTCGCGCCGAACGTTCTCGATATCCGGTTCCAGATTAAGAAACGTATTGGCGCCGAGCGCCGGCCCGCTGGCGTGGACGATCGTGACCGCGCCGTCGTCTTCGTAGGAAACGCCCCGCTCCAGGAATTGCCTGTAGAAAACCAGCATGACGGTCGAACCGCCGGTGAGCAGTACGACCGACAGTAAGAGAACGACGGCTCGGACACGGGACTTGAACCTCCCGCCGGAGCTCAACGCTTGTTCGCCGCTTTGGCGACCGCCTTGTAGACCTTCCTGGGCGTAAAGTCGGGATCGATCATCCGGAAGTAATACTCGGACTTAGACGGATTGATGTCGGCGAACGGACGCCGAAGAAACCAGATATTGAAAACGCCCGCCCAGGGCCAGTTTGCCCGGGCGAACTCCACGCCGCGCACCGTCCACTCCGCCTGCTGGTCCTCGGTGACGCGCGCCCACGTTAGCTGGCTGGCCGGGAAGTCGGCGGGCGAAGCGTTCCAGCCGTACTCGTTGAACCATATTGGTTTGTTCCCGTCGCCGTTCCGTTCCATCAGTGCTCTGCTTAGCTCCACGCGGCGAAAGTTCAATACCTCGGGGTCCGGGGAAGCCTCAGGTGGAAACGCCAGACCGAAAGCATTGGCCGAATGTATGTGGAAGTAGTCTCCCCCTCCCGCGTCGTAGACTTGCTGAAGATAGACGAGCTCATTGTGCGCCCGTTCGCTCATCTCCAGGGTTGCCGCCAAAGGCGCTCCGAGAATAACGGTCTCCGGGTCGGCGCCGGCGCCCGCGGCGAATGCCGTTTCGAGGAGTTGCACGTAAAGGGCGGCGTCGGGCGGCTTGCCGCCCCATTCGATCGCGAGATTCGGCTCGTTCCAAATCTGAAAATGCCGAATCCGGCCGCGATACCGGCGGACTATTGCGGAAATGAAGTCTCCGAAGTCATCGAGATCACCCGGCGGCTCCGTGGGCGTGGAGTTGGCGGGTCTTGCCCAACCGGGAGCGCGGTCGACCCGCGCGATGATGTTTAGACCGTTCTCCTCGGCAAGGTCGACAATCTCGTCGTATTTGTCCCATGTCGGGGACTTCCGGGTCGGATGAACGAACTGCCCCTTGCCCGCGCTCTCTATGTCGTCCCATGGAAAGTGCTGTTTGATCCAGCCGAGGCCGGCCCGCGCGGCCATTTCCAGCGTTTTCTTCTTTCGCCAGCGGTCGGAATCGAGATGCAGGAACGTGTTGGCTCCCCATCGATTTTCGTCGCCCTCGCCGCCGCGCGGGGCGGTCGCTTCCGAACAGGCCGCGGGAAGCATGGCGGCGACGGCCGCCGCCCGCAGCATTGAACGACGTGTGATCTTGCGCATGAGCTTATAACTCATACCCCTAAAAGGGAGTTGACGTGTTCCAGGCTTGCGCCCGCCGCTACCGCAGGGTCCCTTGAAGTGTAGTCTTGCTCGATCACCAGCCACCCGTCATAGCCGCCGCCCTTGAGGATTTCAATCACCGCCTCGAAGTCGATGGCGCCGGCGCCAACCTCGGGAAAGCCCTCCATTTCCACAAAGTCCCGGTAGGAACCTCCGCCGGCGATGTTCTGTTCGTAAACGTCGGGATTTACGTCCTTTAGGTGAACGTATTGAATTCGTTCGACGTTTCGCTCAAAGAACTCCGTGGGGTCGATGCCCCCGTAGAAGAGCTGTCCCGTGTCGGCGGCCAAATGTACGGTTTGCGGATTCGCGAGCGACATGAGGCGGTCGATTTCCTCGCGCGATTCCACGAACGAACCGGCCCGGTTGATGAAGACAAGCTGCAACTGGAATTCATCCAGGCAGATCTCGCCCGCCGTGCTGATGGTTTCGGCGAAGAACTCCCACTGATAATCGGAAAGTCCCTCCGTCTGGGACGACCGCGGGTGGCCCGCCGTGAGAAACCGGTATGGCGAGCCGAGCGAGCCGGCGACGAAATACTCGGCTCCGACGCCCGCGTAGAATTCCGCCGAGTGCCGCAAACCCTCGAGCTCGCGAGGCTGCCATTCCTTGTCGAACCAGTTCGCGGCGTATGTTCCCGCGGTCATTTCCAGCCCAGCGTCGGCGAGCAGAAGCCGAAGCTGCGCTGACTGCCCGAAATAATCGCGCGCGCCCTCGATGCCGAGAAAGCCGATCTCGGCCATCTCGGCGAGAATCTGATCGAGTGGACGATCCGCCGGCCACTGCAAGTGACTTATCCCTACGCGCAATGTGCCTGTTGAGCCACTTTCAGGCGCGTCGTTATCCGGACCGCGAATCTTCCGGTTTGGCGGTGGGGGTTCCCGATAGACGCTCGCCCTCCAGGATTCGAGTTGTTTTGGAAGTTGGCGTCCGACGGGCCCCGCCGCGCCGGCCGGCCGTTTCGGGCGGCGGCGGGGGAGGGGTCGGCCATTCGTTGCGTTTTAGCCTGGCGGCCCGCGGCCGCGGGCGATCGGCGCCGCGCTTGCCCTCATCGTTGGGCTTGGTCAAGCTAAGGATGCTGCCGATTACCGTGAATGAATCGCTTGCGTCTCTCAACGAATCGAGATTCTGCCCCGGACATCCGATCACTTCCACCCGCGCGCCCTTGCCGTGCGCCGCGTGGATTGCCGGCAAAAAGTCAGCGTCGCCGGTAACGACGGCAACAATGTCGCACGTCTCTGCCGCCAGTACGGCGTCGACCGCCATCTCCACTCCCAGATAACCGCGCATTGAGCCGTCGGAAAGGGGCCTGAGCGGTTTACCCACTATTCGAAATCCGGAATCCCGGACGGCGGATAAAAGCTCGCTCTGTGCCGAAGACGGCAAGTCCAGAGCAACGTAGGCGGTGGCCCGCCGAAGCCGCCTCTCCGCGGCCACGGCGGTCAGGATGCTTGAGTACCGATCGGGACGGTCGGTCCCGGACAAGGCGGCGTCAAACGCGCCTACGTCCAGCAGCAAGGCGATGGTCTGTCCGTTTCGGAACTCGTCTACGTTCATTTGACTGTTATTCAATCACAACGCTTGCTCGGGCGGAATTTTGGGATAAACGGGCGCGGTCACGAAAAAGGAATGAGTATGTAAGCGAGGTATCCGAAATAGCCCACGCCTCCAACCGCCAGGACCCACAAAGCCGAGAGACGTCCTCGCATTCTCATCGCAAGCCCGATCATGACCGCCGCCGCCAGCGACACGCCCGCGCTGATAAACGCTGGCGCGCTTTCGGCCGTCAACGCCCAGTCGGTGAGGACAATGCCGATAATCGGCACCACGGAGCTTTGCCAGACCATGGCCCCCGAAATATTGCCGAACGCCAGCGTGTCCTTTTTTTGAAAGACCCATATCACCGAGTTGAACTTCTCCGGAAGCTCTGAGGCCAGCGGGACGATAAAAAGCGCCAGGATTATCGTCGATACACCCAGCGCGTGCGAGACCGACTCTACCGAGTGTACGAATACGTGAGCGCCGCCCACGATCAAAGCCAGCGCAACCACTAGCTGGAGTGCTATGAACGTCAGCCCCGGCCTCTCCGCGCTTCGCTGAAACCAGAGCGAGCCCAGGTCTGGCGTCTCCGCGTGCGAGTCGTCGTCCGCCCTGACGTGGAGCCATACGTAAAGCACGTAGCACAACGCCAGAACCACGGCGATCCCGATCTTGATCGATCGCGAGTCGATCAACGCGGCGCCGATTGCGAGGGCGTAGACGATGACGAAGAAGAAGAGGTCCCTGCTCACTATCGACTGATTGACGTTGAAGTACGCCTCTCGCCGTCCTCTTAACGACAGACCGATGACTGACGCCGCGACCACGAACATGGCCAGGGTCGCAAGGATCAGCGGAGCGCCGAGTATGGAGCCGACCGCCACTTCGTCGCCTGACTCTCCGCCGGCGAAAACGGCCACGAGTGGTATCACCGTTTCCGGCAAGGTCGTCCCTACTGCGGCGAATATACTGCCGGTTACGCCTTCGCCCACGCCAAGCCTGTGGCCGAACCACTCCACGGCGTTCGTGAATATCATGGCTCCGGCAAGGATCACCAGGAGCATGGCGACCAGCAGGGATACGTCTAGCGCCAGGTCTCAATCTCCCTGCGCGGCGGCAAGGCGGCGCGAAAAACTGCCGGTGTTGCTGCTACGGTGCGGCCTAGCGAGACGCCGTCAGCAGCGGCGCTACGAGTGAAATCACCATTACCAGGGCTACCAATATTCCTATCAGCGCCCACGCATTCTGAATACTGAGTATTCGCCGTCGCCGCCTTTGAGTCGCTGCGGGGCTGTTCGACAACGCTGCGGATCGTCTTCTTCTTTTCTTTCTGCGGTTGGGCATCTAATTGCGGGAGAAGTCCACTTCATTGATAATACCGCGCTACACTCAGCCGGCCACGAGCTTGCGGGTAACGTGGCGGCGGGCGCGTTGCGGGTTCCGGATGAGGGGCGAGTTACCTGCAAAATCGATTTCTGACAAAATAATGGCGAGAATCAGCAAAATGTCCCCTGAGACGGACATGGAAGACGAAGATTAATCCCGATGGCCGGAAACACGTCACAATCTAGCTCCGAGAACGGGGCGGTCTCCCTCGCCCGCGACAAGCTTCTGTGGATTTACCGGGCGATGATGCGAATTCGCCGGTTCGAGGAAGCGGCGGAGGAGGCGTTTCGGAACGCGCGAATGCGCGGCGCGTTGCACTTCTATATCGGCGAAGAGGCTACCGCGACGGGAATCTGCGCCGAGTTGCGGACCGACGATTACATCACCAGCACCCACCGGGGGCATGGACACTGTATCGCCAAGGGCGGTCAGCTAAGCAAGATGATGGCCGAGCTATATGGCCGCGCAACCGGCTATTGCGGCGGCAAGGGCGGCTCCATGCACATCGCCGACCTCGACCTCGGAATACTTGGCGCCAACGGGATAGTCGGCGCCGGGATTCCCATCGCCGCGGGCGCCGCGCTTGGCGCGAAACTGCGCGGCGAAGACAGGGTGACCGTTTGCTTCTTCGGTGATGGAGCCGGTCCGACCGGCGCGTTTCACGAAGGCGTCAATTTTGCCTCCGTGCAAAGTCTTCCCGTTATCTTCGTCTGCGAGAACAATAAGTATGGAATGGCTACCACCGCCGAGAAGGCGAACGCCGGGCCGTCAATTGCGGGCAGGGGGGTCGCGTACGGCATTCCGGGCGTACACGTTGACGGAAATGACGTGTTCGCCGTCAACGCGGTCGCCAGGCAAGCGATCGACCGGGCGAGGAGCGGCCAGGGGCCGACGCTGATCGAAGCGGAGACGTACAGGTTCAAGGGGCATACCGTCCACGACATGGCCCCATATCGAGCGAAGCAGGAGTTGGAGGCCTGGCTCAAGCGGGACCCCATCGAGCGGTTCAAGCGAGAGGTGGAATCGCAGAATATGCTCACGAACGAGGATTTTGATCGAATTGACGAGGATGTGGTTCGGGAGGTCGAGATGGCCGTCGAGTTCGCCGAAGCCAGCCCGTTTCCACCGCTGGAAGCAATTGAGCAGGGCGTCTACGCCGACTAGGATGATTTTGTGACTACTACAACCGCCGTCGCCGCCGTTCGCCAGGAAGCTCCCCAGGAGCGCCTGATCTTCTTCAATCAGGCGCTTCGCGAAGCGATAGATGAAGAGATGCAGCGCGACCCGGCCGTATTCGTGATCGGTGAAGAAGTCGGGATCTGGGGCGGAGCCTACAAGGTAACCGAGGGGCTGCTGGAAAAATACGGAGAGAGTCGCATCATCGACACTCCCATTTCCGAGGCCCTGATCGCGGGAGCGGCCGTGGGGGCCTCGATTACCGGATTGCGGCCCATCGCCGAGTTCATGTACAGCGACTTCATGGGCATCGCCATGGACCAGATCGTCAATCAGGCGGCCAAGAATCGCTACATGTTCGGGGGCAAGGCGACGCTGCCGATCGTCTATCGCGCGTCAACCGGCGCTGGAATCGGAAACGCCGCGCAGCACACGCAGAGCCTCGAAGCCTGGTTTACCCACGTACCGGGACTCAAAGTGGTAGCGCCGTCCACGCCCTACGAAGCAAAGGGTCTGCTCAAGGCGGCCATTCGCGACAACAACGTCGTGGTGTTCCTCGAGCACAAGGCTCTCTACGCAAGCCGCGGAAACGTTCCCGAAGGCGATTATGTCGTGCCGCTTGGAGTGTCCGATGTCAAGCGAGTGGGTGCGCACGCGACCATAGTTACGTATTCCCGTCAGGTGATGTTCGCCCTCGAGGCCGCCGAGCGGCTCGCTCAGGAGGGCGTCGAAGTAGAAGTTATCGATCTCCGAACGCTGTACCCAATGGACATCGGCGCGGCCGTCGCCTCCGTTCAGAAGACCAACCGCGCGCTCGTGGTCCACGAAGCGGTTCAGTTCGGTGGATTCGGAGGAGAGATCGCCTCGCAGATTCAGCAGCAGGCGTTCGACTACCTCGACGCGCCGGTCGAGCGGCTGGGCGCCATGCATTCGCCGGTTCCGTTCTCCGAGCCGCTCGAATTCGGTTCTTTCCCGAGCGTCGAAAGAATCGTGGACGCCGTAAAGGATTTGGTTGTCGGGGCGTGAAGTTGCCGGCGATCCGAAAACCTGCGGATGGATTTTCCAGGTTAACTCGACCTTCGGCAATGTGAGGTAGCTGTTGGCCACTCCCATAAAAATGCCGCTGCTCGGGATGACCATGGAAGAGGGAATCATCTCCAAGTGGCTTGTCGAGGACGGCGACCCGGTTACCAAGGGCCAGGTGATAGTCGAGTTCGAGACCGACAAGATCAACGCCGAGATCGAGGCGCCCGTGGACGGTGTGATCGGCGGCATCGCCGCCCGCGCCGGTGAGTCCGTGAAAGTTCAGGGAGTCGTAGCCTACGTTCTCGAAGAAGGCGAGGAACCTCCCGCCGCCGAGGCCGCTGACGGGCCTGTCAGCGCGGTTCCCGCTTCGCCGCCGGCCGTCGCCCCCGCCCCCCCGCCAGTCGCGATACCGCCCGCGCAGCCGGTTCGGGCGGTCAGTCAGCCGCCGCCGGTAGCGGTCCAGGCCGCACGGCCAGCCGACGGACGTATCAAGGCGTCGCCGTTGGCCAAAAGGCTGGCGACCGAGTTCGGCGTCGACATAGCCGTTCTTCAAGGCTCTGGTCCCGGCGGCCGGATCGTTGCCAAAGACGTTCGCGCCGGCGCGGACGGGCTGAGAGTCGCGGCCCCGGTTCCCGTTGCCGCGCCTGCTGCGGCTGCCGCCGTTCCGCTCGCGGGAATGAGAAAAGTGATCGCGGACCGGATGATGCAGAGCCTCTCGACCATGGCGCAGCTAACGCTCGTCACCGAGGTCGACGCCACCCGCTTCGTCGAGCTCAGGACCGATCTTGCTTCACAGCATGAGGGTGCGCTCGGCTTCAGGATTTCGTTCAACGACCTGCTGGCGCGGATAGTTACCAGGGCGCTCGTCGAGCATCCCCACATGAACGCGTCTTTCAACGGGGAAGAAATCGTTCAGAACGAGCACGTCAACATCGGGCTTGCCGTCGAGGTCCCGGACGGTCTCGTCGTCCCCAACGTCAAGGCCGCTCAAAACATGCAGCTTGTCGAGTTGGCTTCCGCGTTCCGCAAGCTGATCGCGGACATTGCGGGCGGCGACCTCAACCTCAACGATCTGAGCGGCGGGACCTTCACCATAACGAACCTCGGCGCGTTGGGCGTCGACGCCTTTACCCCGGTGATCAATCCTCCCGAATGCGCGATTCTTGGCGTAGGCAGGATCGTCGCCAAGCCGGCGGTCGTCGACGGCGAAATCGCGGTCCGTCAGATGATGACGTTGAGTCTCACCTTCGACCACCGGCTCAACGACGGCGCTCCGGCGGCCCGGTTCTTGCAGCGCATAAGCCAGTTGATCGAGCAGCCCTATCTGTTGATCTAGCCTGGCGCTCACGGACGAAGTTTGCTTCGGGATCGGTGTGCGCTGGCCCCCTTTTCTCGCCATTCCGGACCGCCGGTCGTGGTAGCCGCCCTACGGCTCGGATAGACTGAGCGACCCTGACTTGAGCGCGGGGAAGGGTTCCCGCGGTGTTCTGGGTCAGCTGATAAGGCGCGCTCTGTTCGCGTGCGGGAAGTATCCGAGCGCCAGGAGGTGGTTCAATTGGCATCCAAGGTTTATACGATGGACCGTCGCAGCCACTCCACGGAAACGGGATTCGTTGCGCAGATGCTTACGTTGTTCGACGAGGCGAACTTCGAGAAGCTCGTAAGACCCGGTGACGTGGTCGCCATAAAAGTGCACTGCGGCGAGTGGAACAATACGGCCTATCTTCGCCCCGTCTACGCTCGAGCCGTCGCCGACAGGGTCAAAGAGCTGGGCGGCAGGCCGTTCGTTTGCGATACGACCACGCTCACCTACGGTCCGCGGGCCGCTCGCTCCATCGCGCCGGACCTGATGATGACGGCGGAGCGAAACGGTTATAACTCGTCGACGCTGGGCTGTCCGTTCATCGTTGCCGACGGGTATAACGGGACCGACGACATGCGGATTCCGATGCCCGAGGGCTACATTCTGCGCGAGGCGTACGTCGCCAACGCAATCGCGCTGGCCGACTCGATGATCGTGCTCACCCACTTCAAAGGCCACCCCATGGGCGTTATCGGCGGGTCGGTCAAGAATCTCGGCATAGGCGCCCAGTCCAAGCGCGGCAAGTACAACGTGCACATGGGCGGACATCCCACCTACGGCATCCCGGCCACGGTGGAATATCACCCCGAAAACGCAACGCCCGCGCTTCTCGACATGATCCCCGATCTGTGTCCGCACGGCGCTCTTTCCCGGTCCAACGGCACGCTTGAGTGGGACAAGGCCAAATGCCCCACCTGCCTGGGCTGCCTGGGAGCGATGGCTACGGCTGGAGTATGGACGTGGCCGGAGGACAACTTCCGCGCATTCAACGCCGCGGTCGCGGATGCGTGTCTGGCGACGGTGAAGGCGCTTGACGGGAAAATCGGATTCCTGAACATGGCGCTGGATGTTTCGCCCAAGTGCGACTGCGTCGATCATGCCGATGTTCCCATCACGCCGCACCTGGGCATCTTTACCGGCCACGACCCCGTCGCCCTCGACAAGGCGTGTCTGGACCGCGCGACCGAAGTGGTGGGTATGCCGGGATCGGCGGCCGAGGATTGGGGCGTCATGGATGAGGGCGACCACAAGTTCTCGATGGCGTCGTCGATCGTTGCGGGGTCCAGCGAAGAGATTCAACTGCACACCGGCGTCGAGATAGGTTTGGGCAGTCTCGAATACGATCTGGTCGAAATCGACCAGACGCGCGAAGCCGCCGACTTTGCCTTTACCGCCGACCGCCGGCTTATCGGTGCCAAGTACGGTCCAATGTATGCCAAGCAGAACCCCTTCCCCGAAGACCGGTTTGACGGGAGCGGATTCGACCGCCTGGTGAACGTGGACCTCGAAAAGGTCGCCGGGCCGCCCGTTATGGCGAGCGAATAGAGGCCGGAGTCGCGTAACGCCGGGGGCTTGGCGGTCGATCGGCGGCGCGCCGCCGTGCCGTCGCGCGCGATTGTTTTTAAGCGTAGGAAGGCTATGACAAAAGGACAGGAGCAGATCACGTCCGCGTTGGGCCATATCGCCGGCGCGGCGGGTGAGGCCTCGCTCGAAGCGGACGCGCGGGAGCGATTGGACAGCATAAGCGGCGACCTGCAAGCGCTGGTGGAGGCGATCTTCGTAAAGAGCGCGCTGTGCGTACCCTTTACGGCCGCGTGCGACCGGGCGGCCAAGGCCGTTGCGGCGGCCGCCGCGGGCGGCGGGGATGTCGGAGCGGCGGTCATCAGGCTCGAGAAGGCCGCCAGGACCGTCAGGGACAAGTCGACCGGCGCCGGCGGCGCGATAATCACCTGACCCTGCGAGCAAAGGAGTCCGCCGAATGCCGTTGACAGCCGACGTATGCGTTATCGGATCGGGCCCGGGCGGCTATGTTTGCGCCATTCGCGCAAGCCGGCTGGGCCTCAAGACGGTAATCGTCGAGCAAGGTGACATCGGGGGCGTTTGCACCAACACCGGCTGCATTCCGACCAAGGCGCTGCTGCGAAGCGCCGAGGTTTATCACCTGGCCAGCTCGGCGAAGACTTACGGAGTGCGCGTGGACGGCGTGACTGCCGACCTGCCCGCAATCGCGCGGCGCAAGGACAGGATCGTTTCCACGCTCTCCAGGGGGATCGGCGCGCTGCTCGCCTCGTCCGGCGTCGAAGTGGTTGCCGGACGCGGCAGACTTGTCGGCCAGGGAGTTGTGGAAGTCGATCTGACTGCGGGCGGGCCGGAGCTAGTGACCGCCCGCAACGTCGTGATTTCGACTGGTTCCTCGCCGGCGGTCCCGCCCGTACCGGGGTTCGATCTGCCCGGCGTCATGACCAGCGACGACGCGCTCGAGCTTGAGCAGGTGCCGGGCTCGATGACCATCGTCGGCGGAGGCGCCGTCGGCGTCGAGTGGGCCAGCTTCTTCTCGACCCTGGGATGCCAGGTCACGCTGGTTGAGATGCTGGACCGGTTGGTCCCCGTCGAGGACGAGGAGATATCCGCCGCGCTGAAACGCGAATTCACCAGACAGGGGATCGCCGTCAAGGCATCGACCGCCGTGAAATCCATTAGCGGTTCGCTCGGGCGGTTTTCCGTGACGGTTAGCGGTCCCGACGGCGACGACGCGATCGAGACCGAAGCCATTCTCAACGCCACCGGCCGGAGCGCCAACACCAGGGACATTGGCCTGGAGACCGCCGGCGTCAGGTTCGGCAGAGCCGGCATCGAGGTCGACGGGCGTATGCGAACGAACGTCGCGGGCCTCTACGCTATAGGCGACGTGACGGGGAAGAAGCTGCTTGCGCATCTGGCGTCGCATCAGGGTATCGTCGCCGCCGAAAATATGGCCGGAAATGAAACCGAAATCGACTACGACGCGGTGCCCGGTGCTACGTTTTGCGTGCCCGAAGTCGCCAGCGTCGGGCTTACGGAGGCGGAGACCCGCGAGCAGTTCGGCGACGCGCTGGTCGGAAAATTCCCCTACATGGCGAGCGGAAGGGCGCGGGCCTTCGGCGAGCCGGAGGGCTTCCTGAAAGTCGTTGCCGATCCCGAATACGGCGCGGTCGTGGGCATGCACATTATCGGCGCCGGCGCGTCCGACGTTATCGCTGAGGGAGTCCTGGCAATTAAGCTGGAGGCCACCTTGGACGATCTGCGAGACGTAATTCACGCTCATCCCACATTCTCGGAGCTTGTCGGCGAGGCCGCCTGGGAAGCCATAGGCGAACCGATCAACACCTTGCCGTCGAGGCGGTAAAAGCCCAGTCCGGAGCGCTGCGGACCTCGACGTTGTCGAAGCGAGTTGCGATTGTCGGTCGGCGAAAATCTGACAAACGCGCCGGCGGCTTCGCGAAGGGGCTAATCGAATCTGGAGGGTCGAGTAGCGCTCGTCACCGGCGGTTCGCGGGGGATCGGGCGGGGTATATGTCTTGCTTTGGCGCGCCGCGGGGCCGACGTGGTTATCAACGACATCGAGCGTCCCGATGCCGCGCGCGCCGTTCTGCGGGAAATCGAGCAGATCGGCCGCGCGGGACTCGTCGTGCAAGCCGACGTGGCTTCGCAGCCCGACGTAGATCGCATGATGAACGCCACTCTCGACCGATTCGACGCCCTGCACATCATGGTGAACAACGCGGGCATCTGTCCCTTCCACGACTTTCTCAGTATGCCCGTCGAGCTGTGGGACCGGGTTCACGCTGTCAATCTGAGGGGCACTTTTCTGCGCTCGCAGGCCGCCGCGCCAATAATGATCGAGCGCGGGATCAAAGGCCGCATCGTCTCCATAAGCGCTATTAGCGCAAAGGTGGGCAGCGCCATGCAATGCCACTACACGCCCACCAAGTCGGGTCAGGAGTCGCTTATGCGGTCGATGGCGATAGTCCTGGGTCCGTATAGAATAACGTGCAACTCGGTCGCTCCGGAACAATCGAAACGGACATCAACGTCGACGATCTGTCCGATCCCGCCAAGCGCTCGTACATGGAGTCGCGCACGCCCGCCGGAAGGCCGGGAATGCCCGAGGGCATCGGCGGTCCCGTGGGGTTTCTCGCATACGACGAAGCCGCGTACATAACCGGCGCGAGCCTGCTGGTCGACGGCGGGCTGTTCGTCAACTTGCAGTAGCTACTGATCTTATGCGGCAGCGCGGAGTTAATCGGCTCGACGTCCGCCGGGCGTCGGCGCTGTTTCTCATATTCGCGGTTGTGTATCTGTTCTCGACCGGGGCACACGCCTATAGCGTCGACGAGGTAACCAATTATGCCTCCGCCCGGTTTCTAGTCGAATACGGTTCGCCAGACCTGAGGATTGACGATCCGTTCCCGGGCAACCAGCTTTTGAAGGTAGGCCACCCCGATGGCGAACGCGTGAGCGGTCGTTACGGCCTGGTCGCGTGGTTGCCGCTGGCTCCGCTCTACGCGCTGGCATCGGCCGTCGCCCCGTCTTCGGAGCCTCCAGGTTCGACGTTTCCGGAGACGAGTCATGTTTTGCCTTTGGTCGTCTTGCTCTTCAACCCGATCGTCGCCGCCGCCCTCGTGGCGTCGATCTACATGCTGGCGCGGCAGATTGGGTTAAGGGGGCGGTACGCGCTTTGCGCGGCGGTGATAGCCGGCGCCGGTAGCCCGCTGTGGGTATATGCGAAAACCCTCTCCAGCATTCCTCTGGCATCCATTTTCATGGTCGGCACCCTGTTGGCCGCCGCCCGTGCGCGGCGCGGCGGCCTCTGGACGGTCGCGGTCTCCGGTCTCGCGGCAGGCTTGGCGGCGGCGACCCGCCCGGAATACGCTGTCCTGGCGGTGGTGCTTTTGCCCACCCTCCTGTTCCTGTCAGGGGTCTCGCTCCGACGCCGGGTTCCTGCGGCGCTCGTCTGGGGCGCCTCGTGGTCGGCGGTGGTCGCTCCGGGCGTCGGTCTGTACAACCTGTATAGAACCGGTTCGATTTTGCAGTCCGGCTACGGCGATCAGACGTTTCTCTGGCAGACCGCCAAGTCGTATATCGGCGTGTTTGGAATTCTTGCCAGCCCAAGTTTTGGGCTGCTCGTATTCATGCCCGTCGCGGCATTGGGGTTTTGGGGATTCCTTTGCGGCGGCGGCGACAGAGCGATCAGGTATGCGATGGCCGCTTTGACGCTCGTTGCCGTTGTCGGGTACGGAACGTTTAACGATTGGGACGGGGGAGTGGTTTGGGGATCCCGCTACCTCACCGGCGTTGTACCGCTGCTGGCCGTTGGAGTGGGGGCCTTGCTTCAGACCAGATCCTTCGATCTACCTGGATGGCTCACAATTGCCGGGCTGACTTCTTGGGGAGTTGCGATTTCGGTGCTCGGCGTACTAATGGATTTCCAGCGTGGCTGGCGTAACCTCTGGGATGTGGGCGCGAAGGCCGAACAGATAGTCTGGAACCCCCATTTCTCGCTAATCGGTGCTCACCTGCGGCTTCTTGAGCAGTGGCGTGGTGGGCTCATCGGACTTGATCTCTATCTGCTGCATAAGATCGGCGTTTGGACGGTCCCGCTGGTGGCTGCGGCCCTAGCGTTAATCGTGGCCGCGTGGGCCGCGCTGGAGGTCAGAAGCTCAATTGAGCGGAAGGTTGCTCCCGTCATTGAGACGTATGCTGGAGTACGGACTCTCGACCCCTAGTGGGTGAGGCGGTCGGCCTCTCGGTTCCGGCGCAATATAATTCCTCACCGTTGCTTGGCCGTCTTTAACGCCAGCGCGGATCGAAGGCTTTCGGGGATATGCTGAGACCCCGGATAGATGTGTATGGGGGAGTGCCGGAATTGGTAGACGGGCATGATTTAGGATCATGTGGGCCTCGCGTCCGTGAGAGTTCGAGTCTCTCCTTCCCCACCAACTCAATAACCTTCGCGCCGAGTTTCAGGTTGGCGTTGTAGATGGGGGCGCGACATTCCGGCCGGATAGACGCGCGTTCGCCGGTCAGGCTGGCGTTGCAGGTTCTTGTCGCGTAGCGAAGCTGGATGGTGACGAGTCCGGCGGCGACGGCCTACGGACGAGTCGGCAAGTATTTGTTCACTCTACGCTTTCCAGAGTGGATTGGAGCGCTTGTCGGCCGCCGCTTCAGTGCCGGGATGCAACGACAAGTCACGACGGGTCCCTGGACATTACTATGATGCGCATATGCCGCACTTGGTGTGAGTGAACCCTGACCAGGGAGAAAGGCATTACGCAGCAAGCCCCCGACGATTCACAGGCCGCAAGGGGAGAGGATATTTATCCGGTACAGTTTTCGGTTGAGTACCCCGAGTCCAGCAACAGACTCACGGCACTGCTGCGGCTTGTTCTGGCGATTCCGATCCTTGTGGTGACAGCGTTCGTAAGTGGGGCCTTCACTACCGAAAACCCACAGACAAATGAGTGGGTGGTCGTTCTTTTCCCCGGAGGAATGTTGTGGATTGCCCCACTTCTGATGATCGTGTTCCGTCAGAAGTATCCTCGCTGGTGGTTCGACTGGAACCTGGAATTAAATCGCTTGGGCGCCAGAGTCAGTGCTTACCTGATGCTGCTGCGCGATGAGTATCCGTCCACGGACGAACAGCAGGCCGTCAGCCTCCAGATTGAGTACCCGGATGTGCAAGGCCAACTTAACAGGTTCCTGCCCATCATCAAGTGGCTGTTTGCGATTCCGCACCTGATCGTCCTGGCCTTGCTCGGGATCGCAGCATTGATCGTCACCATCGTCGCCTGGTTTGCAATCCTAATTCTCGGCCGGTATCCAAGGGGGCTGTTCACGTTCGTCGAAGGGACGTTTCGCTGGAGCTTCAGAGTCATTGCCTACGCCTTCATGCTTACCACCGACAGATATCCGCCATTCCGTTTTGGTCCCTAAGCTGTAAATCGAGATGTAACGCGAGGTCGGGCCTCTTATACGAATCACCCATCCACTGATCGTGATCCACTCCCGATCTTTGTCCAACCAGCCGGTTGGACATCCGTCCTACCGGCTGCGATGGGACGGTGAGCTTGAAAGTTCTGAATATGGCTCGCCCAGATCCAACAATCGTTTCATCTGATCAGCGCTCCCGTCACGGCTTGCCGGCGTAGCCGGGTGCGTTGACGGTTCCATGCGCTTCGGCGATCTGACCTATCTCGAAATCCGGCGACTGGCGAGGGCCGGCTGCCTGGCGGTTCTTCCCACGGGTTGTACCGAGCAGCAGGGACCGCATCTCCCCGTCGACTTCGACACCTGGTTTGTCGAGCGGCTCTGTCAGGCGGCGTCCGAAAGGGCTTTGCGCAACTTTGGCGTTCAGTCGCTTGTGCTGCCGGCCATTCCGTTTGGGCCTACGCCGGAGCATCGAAACTACGGTGTGGGCTACGTCGACATCCCCAGTGAGCTCCACGACGACCCGGATGTGCCCGGCGGTCACGCCGATAGCTTCGCGACCTCGATCTCGCTCCATCTGCGGCGTTCAGCCGTCCGCGTGAACGAGATTGTCGATCCCGCTCACCTACCCGTCGACTGGGACGACCCGGACCTGGACTTCGCGCGCTATTCGTCCAACGGCGTTATTGGAGACCCAACCCACGCCAGCGCCGAGCTTGGCGCCAGGTTGTGGGAAGCCGTTGTCGACAGCGTCGCCGCGACCTTCCACACAATCGCGGCATCCACCGTGTCACCCGGTGACGCGTGAACCTTCGCGGAATGGCGTATGGATACAGATCCGGTTCCGCCTTGCGCTCTCAGCGTCCGTGGTTCGACACCCTTACCGTCCATGGAGAGCCGTTTTCTCCCGTGCATGGTGAGCCTGTCGAACCACGCGCGGGCAATGCAGCCGATCCATTCGCGCTCGGATCCGGTGGGAGCGGTTCGCGAACCGCCCACTTGATCGGGCATCCAGGGTGGGGGCGTGGGCGAGTGGAAGAATGGGGTCCGGATTCCCGCTTCCGCGAGAATGAACTGGAACAGGCGCACACCGACCCCCCTCCGGCCCGGAGGCCGCGCCACTCGTTTTTGCCGCCCTCTCCGCTACGGGCGCCTGGCCCATCGCGCCAGTGCCTTCTCCGGCGAGGTGATCTCCTCCACCGAGGTGTAGAAGTAGTCCTGCCAACCCTCCTCGGGTAGTCCGGTGAAGAGCATCAGATTCAGGGGGTACTGCTCGCTATCGACAACGCGGCGGAAGTCGTCTCGAAACAAAAACGTGGGTTTCCCCAGCGCAATCGCCATGCCCAGCTCCACCATCACGCCCTCGTCGGGAGGAACCCCGTTGACGACGGCGAAGATGGCATCCGACTCCACAACGTCGCGGAAATCCGCCTGGCCTATCCGGTACGCCCACCCGGTCTCCAGAAAGTCCACCTGATTGTTCCGGGCGAACGGCTCCCAAACTTCCAGTCCAAGCTCCTCCAGCGCGGCCACTATCGGTGGCAGAAGCATGACGTTCTGCTGAGCGGAAAAGCCATAAGGATTTGCCAGGTAGATGGTCTTTTTCATCTCTGGGCGTCCTGTCCGTTTACGTCCGCTGGCCGTCCAAACTGGCTACACCGAATCCCCAGGGTCAACCTCGTCAGTTCCACGAGCACTCCGTCAGTCCGCCGGCCCCGCCTGTAGCTGCCCGACTCACCCCCGGGCATATCGCCGGGGCGAACGAGGGGCTTGGCCGGAATGGCGGTCAGCAGATTCAGGTTTTAGCCGGAACCGCCGAGGCTTTTCTGCCCGGTGGACCGCCACAGGGAAATGGCTTCAAAAGCCAGGATGACGATGGCCAGGGCAGACAGATGGCCCCACAATCCGGAGGTGGCTCCATGGTCGGGAGCTATCTGGTCGGCATATTGCAGAAGGAAACGCACCCACACGAGGGCCACCAGAGCGGTGACCACGTCCCGCGGCATTTGAGTCCGGTGATCGCCTGCCCGGCTGCGGATTCTTAGTGAAGCGCGCACGTTCACCAGGACAATCAGGCCCATCACTGCCACCACCGCCGGATCGACGATCCAGCTCCAGATGATCTGGCCTACATCCTTGTTATAGGGATAGAAAAGCTCGGCGAATAGAACCGCCACCGCGGTAATCCCACCCAGCACCACCAGCACTCTTCGCCAAGCAACCATATCAACGCCTCCCGATGCGTCGCGCATTACGCGCTCTCGACCCGCCCACGGTAGTTGTAGCAGCTTTCAAGCTCAAGCCGCCGCCCACCCCTCCGACAGAACCTCCGCCTGCTCCAGCACCGTCAGCGTCGCCTGGACCCGTGTTGCTCTCTCTATCGGGGAGCGGTGATGACTGTCAGAGTGATTCCCAGGGGTTGACGAGGTCTATATCTAGCGGCCGGAAATCGGCGATGTTGCGTGTGGCGACGGCGAGGTCGTTGGCTTTGGCTATGCCGGCGATCAGCGCGTCGCCCATGTCGACCGTGTACCCGGAGCGCCGGGCATTCGCCCGTAATTCGGCGGCCCACTCGGCCTCCGCTCTGTCCAATGGCAGTATGCGGTGGGCATACGACGAAAGAATGCCCGTCTGCATGATGGACAACCGCTCGCGGCGGCTTCCTCGAGGGAGCCGCCGCACCCCGTATTCCACTTCATGTATGAGGACGGTCGAAAGCCACACGTCCTCCCGTTCCGACAGAAAGCTGACGACCCGTGGATCGGGAGCGTCCTTCGTCAACTCCGAGATTACATTGGTATCGAGAAGGTAGCCGGTCATTCGTCTCGCTCGTCAATGAAAGGCGTGGGGCGATGCGAGCTCCGTTCCGGCAGTTCAAGATTCGTGCCGCGCGGTACGTTCTCTATGAGCCACTGCCCCAGCGGTTTGCGAGGATGCGCCTTCTCCTCCCACGTAGCCGCGGGCACGACGATAAAGGGCTTTCGCGCGCCGATACGCTGCGGCCCTTCCGTCTCGGCAAGCCGCAGGATTTCAGAGAGCCGCGCCTTGGCCTCGGCGACGGTCCAGACGCGATGCGCTTGTGACTTGGAATTCGACACTGCCAACAACATCCCCACGAGAGACCTCAACTAGTCCATTATGGACTATGTTACGGATCGGGCACGCAGGGCGCGATATCCGGCCTGTGGGCTATCTGCCAAGCCAACGTTCCAGCCAAGCGATCGTAGCGGCCTTAACTTCGTCGTAGGTGATTTACGTCATGAATAGGAATATGCGGAGTCAAACAGTTCAACCTCTTCGAGTGCGACGGTCGGGGGCATATTCACGAGTGTTGTTGAGTCGACTATCTTCTTCGGATCAATTGCCTTCCGCAAGGCTTGCGAAGATATCCAATCACTGTTCCATATCTCTGCATTCTCTTGGCGGACTAATTTACATAGAGGCTCATCGAAGTCAGAAGCCGAGTCGAATGGATAGCTGATTCTTTGGAGCCATATCTCCATATGCCCGGTATTTGGAAGCTGGGAGAATTTCCTTCTGATTTTTTTGATTATCTTGCGCCTTTCGGATTTCGTCTCAAGGAAGTGGATCAAATAGCTCAATATTGCGGCAGACGTGTGGTATGTTCGCGGGTTGCGATATGCGATATCAACCACGATGCTAATCAATGGTAGTGGGGAGTTACACTTCGTAGTCTTAGTGATGCGCTCAAGGTAATCCTGCATAGCACGTGCCACGCTCCCAGAATTGGGATAGTGCATGCTGTGGTCATGAATCATCAGCGAATGCTTTTGTAGATTCCTGTCACGCTGACTTCGAAACGTCCAGCCGAGCTTGTCCCTCTTTATGGACGAGCGTATAACTTCACCGCTGACTTCAGTTTTACTGGGATTCAATTTCATTCCTAGATCAATCATCACCTCTGTGAGGCATTTGAGAATCCGCTCTCCATCCTGTGGGTTGTTCACGAAAATGCGGTAATCATCCCGATATCGGAGAATCTGATAATTGTTGATTTGTTGGCAGTTGATCTTGTTTGTCAGTTCGATATCTGCGTAACCGAGCACCATTTCCGCAATGAAGTCCATTAGAGTGGAACCTTGGGGAATACCGTCTGTTTGCCCCTGTCTCATATCCTGAATAAGGCTGTCGATGACGTTCCCGATCAGATTTTTGTCGTCCCGTTTTTCTTTCGCTTCTGGCTTTGTATGGATTGCCCACGCGATTGAGTGGGTATAAATTGCGGAGTAGCAGTCAACGACGTCGGTGTGGATTACGAATTCGTAATCCAAGGCTAACTCGATGGATTTTTGCTCAACTTCCCGCCACCATTGGTTTATTTGTGCGGCTTTATCCTTTTCATTTGTCAATGCTTCAACGGGCAGACTCAGGCATTTGATATTGACGCTGCCGTTGAAATCATCGAATCGTTCGCGGATCAATCTCCAATGGTCTTGTTCAGTCAGTGAATTGACGAGAGTGACCCTGCCCCCAACTTACCCTCACTCATAAGTAGAATCTTTTCAGGTTATGGCCCCAATTGGGGCGGGCTGCAAACTCGTTGGGTGTGAGCCCATCCAGGCTCGTGTGCGGGCGTGTTGTGTTGTAGTCGTACCTCCATTCCGCGATGATCCGCCGCGCTTCGGCCAGGCCGGCGAAGAGATGTTCGTTGAGGCACTCGTCGCGCAGGCGGCCGTTGAAGCTCTCGACAAAGCCGTTTTGCACGGGCTTGCCCGGTGCGATGTAGTGCCAGCCAACGCCGCGTTCCTGCTGCCAGCGCAGGATAGCGTTTGAGGTGAGCTCGGTGCCGTTGTCGCTGACCAGCATGCGGGGGCGGCCCCGCAGCTCGACGATGCGGTCCAGCTCCCGAGCCACGCGGACGCCAGACAGCGATGTGTCGACGACGAGGGCGAGGCACTCGCGGCTGAAGTCGTCCACCACCGCCAGGATGCGGAACCGCCTGCCGTCGGCCAATGCATCCGCGACGAAATCGAGCGACCAGCGCTGGTTGCGGTTCCAGGGGAGCAGCAGCGGGGCACGCGTGCCGAGCGCCCGCTTGCGCCCGCCTCACTTGCGCACCGTGAGCCGTTCCTCGCGATAGCTGCGATAGAGCTTTTTATGATTGAGCCGGATGCCTTCCCTGGCCAGCAGGATGTGCAGACGGCGGTAGCCGAACCGTCGGCGCTGCTCGGCCAATTCCCGCAACCGCTTGCGGATGCCGGCGTCGTCCGGCCGCCTCGATTCATAGCGGTAAGTCTTCGGATCCATCCCGACAAGAGCGCAGGCACGGCGCTGCGAGTGACTAGTCTCCGTCATCGCCCAGGCCGCGGCCTGCCTCCGCAATCTGGGCGTTAGAAGTTTTTTGCAAGTAGCTCGCGCAGCGTCGCCACATCCAGCATCGATTCCGCCAGCAGCTTCTTCAGGCGCCGGTTCTCATCCTCCAGCCCCTTCAGCTTCCTGGCGTCTGATACCTCCATGCCGCCGTACTTGGACCGCCACTTGTAAAACGTCGCGCCGCTGACCCCGTACTTGCGGCAGAGCTCTGCGGCTGGCAACCCCGCCTGGTGCTCTTTGAGGATGCCGATGATCTGTTCCTCGCGATACCTGCTCCGTCTCATGTCCGTCTCCTCCCATTGAACGGACTCTACTCAAAATCGAGGGCGTTTTCGGGGGCAAGGTCAAGAGCAACATATATTGCCGGATGAACAAGCTCCAAAGGACGCCAAGCGTACCTTCCATCCTTGTTGTGCAGAATTGGATGGTTAACGTCATCAAAGACGCGCGGATTCTTCTTACGCAATGACGATAGTTGCTTTCCTTCAAGCTCATTGGCAACGTCTTTGAGCAGGTCGTCGAAGTGGAAATACGGGGGCAATTCAATACTGCAGTAGCTTTCGTGCTTGAGAAAGAACGATCGGGCTTCTTCGCTTGATAGCTCAATGATGGAACGCTTTTCGCGCCCATCCTCTACCTGTGCCTGATTACTGTCCGCCATCATAGTTGTCACCTATCTATTGCCCCCAACTTCTTGATCCGCATATCCCCGACACCAGCTTCGGCATTAGCTCATCCCGCTGAACGGTGCCCACGACCTTACGGAATACGACGGCAGGCCTCCGTGCCTCATACGGCGCCTTGGAACTGCCGCCGGACCTGGCGGGCGCCGACGAACTGGGATAGCAGGCGGTAGTTCCCGCGTTCGTAGCGAATCCTGCCGGCGACGATTGCCGGGTGCACCCCGAGCGTCTGGGCGAGATCGATGACCGCCATCACGGTCGGGCGTTCGCGGGCCTGGCTGGTCTCCCAGACGGCTTGCGGGATGAGAGCCTCCTCCGCCCATTTGTCGGCCTCCAGTTCCTCGGGTCCCTCGCCGCCGCCTGCCCGGCTCCGCAGCGAGTGATCGTCGACAAAGGCGTCCGGTTCGTCGCCGTCCAGGTGCAAGCCGACGTGGGCCAGCTCGTGCAGCAGGCAGAACCAGAAGTTATCGATCCGGTCGTAGCGCAGCGTGAGTCCGATGACTGGCCTGCCGTCGCCGAGCCGAAGCGCCGCACCGTCCAGATGCGTGCGGGGCAAATGTGGCACGATCTCGAGGACGATGCCATGCTCGGCCAGGAAACCCCTGACGCGCTGGGGACCGTCTTCCGACGGGCTAAGCTGAGCCGCCCCCCATAGAAACTCGGGCGTCACGACGCCAGGCTTGTAGGTGGCGGCCAACTGATGCTCGTTGGCCGTGGCCATCACCTGCCAGCACCAAGCCCTTAGGGCGTATTCGTCCGTCTTAGCGTTGATTCGACGGTGATCGTTCTTGCGGTAGAGGACTGCGGCGGCAACCTCGGGTCCGCCGGCGCGCCCAATCAGCCCCGCGATCAATTCGCCGGCGCGGTCTTTCAAGTCGCTCCCGCCGGAAACCCATCCCAGCTTGGCCATTGCGTTGAGTGGAAACCGCTGCGGTTCGATGTCATCGAGCGTAGAGCCGGAATCGGCGCCGGACTCTCGAAGCAGGACGTCGGCCGGTATTCCCAAGTGCCGGTGAAGCGCCCGCGCCATCGAAATGGTGATCGACCGCTTGCCTGACAGGACTTCGGAGACCCTGGCGCGGCTTCCTATGAACGGAACGAGGTCGCGGGGACTCAGCCCCGCCTGGTCCATGCGGAACTCGATGGCTTCGATCGCGGTAGGGAAGCCTATGTCTACGGTCTTTGACTCGTACAGCTCCACAAGATCGAACATAACGCCGAGCTCATCGCTCTCACGAGTACCCTCTTCGGCATCGAAGATTTCCTCAATGCGAGCCAGGGCGGCGTCAAGATCAGCTTGCGTTTGAATGGACTTCATTGTGTTCATAATCCCACCTTCTCGACGTCAATACGGTCATACTCGGCATGAGTGCCGAACCACTTGATATACACCACACTCTTGCGATAGTTGATCCAAACTATCAGCCGGTACCGATTGCCCTTGATGTTGAAGACCACCCGATCCCCGCCGACGATGCTGGCGCTGCCGTACCGCTCCTTGACATGGGCCGACGTTTGCCAGTCCGCTCGCTTGACCTCCCTGTACCAGGCGAGAAGCGGTCCCTCTGCGTCAGGATGTTTTGTCCAGGAGTCCCGGAGCCGGCTCTTGGCGATAATTCTCACGATGGGCCGACAATAGTCCCCGATGGACTTATTGTAAAGTGCTCCCAATACTACTGCAACTAGTAAGGATGATAAATTGCCAGACCAATCGAGACGGCGGCGACCGCCTCAAACATCGCAGAGCAGCCCCTTGTCGAGACCGAGCGCCTTCACATTCGCCTCAATAGCCGCGTCGACCGGCATCGTCTAGCGGATGGCGAGCCGGTTTTAGTCGAACTGGATTTCCTGTGGCGGGATGGAGAGCTGAGTAGTGCCGCCGGCGCGGAGGTGCAGCACGTCCTCCACGGGGTCGTACCGGGCGTCCGAGTTGAGAATGTGGCTCGAAAAAGCCTGGAACCCTGTCTCACCCCGCGCGGGTTTGACGCCGTCGCCTCGCGGCCTGGCTATGCTCACGCGCCATTCGGGTATGTCTATGGGTCTTATCGGCGCCCCTCCGTAAATCTCCATCGTTGTGTAGAGCGGTGAGCTGATCGCGGCTTTGCCATTCTCGTAAGGGAATCTGAGAGACCCGCCCTAGACCGTCTCACCCGTGGACTTGTCTGTAATCCACATACCGAACCACTGGCCGCCATCGTCGGAACCGTCCGGTGCGATTCGCACTCGATAGTCGCCCGCGCCCCAGTCGTACGAGCGCCTGACGCCTATGAAGTCGCCCTCATGCCCTGACGACTGAGCCCATCCCTCCGTCGGGTCCGCGATTCTGGCGTTGTCGAGGTCGCGCGTTTCCCATCTCGAAAATATCAAGCCTTTACCGCGAAACCCCGCCGCGGGATCGTACACGTCGGTCTGCAACCCAAAGTAGAACGGCGCCCCGGAGATCTCCGCGTAACCGAGCATCAGATACAGACCGTGCGGACCGGTGAAGTCCACGATATCGTTGTGGATGGTGAAATCTATATCTAGCGATTCGAACTCGCTGTCGGCGGAGCTCCAGTGCCACCAAATGTAGACCATGTGTTCCGGAGGCATAGCCGGCCTGTACAGGAGCGGCCGTCCGGGAATCTGCGTTGGGGTGGGACTCGGCGTCGCCGTTGGCGTCGCGGTGGGAAGCGGAGTGTAGGTTGGGGTCGCAGTTGGAAGTGGAGTGTCGGTGGGCGTGGGAGTGGGAAGCGGAGTGCGGGTGGGCGTGGGAGTGGCAGCGGGAGCGGGCGACGCGGTTGGTGTCGGCGTAATCTCTTCGAGGGCCGGTTCCGCCGTAGCCTCGACACTTGGAGCCAATTCGGACGCTCCTTCGCATCCGGCAACGGCGAGGAGACAAACGGCAATCGCCGCCAATGACGCGGCGAACCTGGGTTTGGTGGGAATCATGGTATCGGCGATTTTAGCTTTCGAACGCTCTCGGGGGACGCGCCGCTTCGCGGAATGACGGGTATAGAGCGTCTGCGCAAGGCCGTCCACCTGTCCGGTCGCCAGACGGGATGGGCGGCTATCCCGGCGCGGGAAGGCCCTGGACGACAGGCACAGCGAGCGTTGCAAGCGGGGGCTCGTGTGCGCCTCGCGCAGGCGCGTGCTAACCGTCGGCCTGTGGAGCTAGCCGTAGTCGGGCCGGGTTTGCATCCTGGCCAGGGTCAGTGCGTAGACAACCCCAATCGCCGGAATCACGGAGAATATCGCGGGAATCCACCAGTCTCCCCGCACCGCGCCACGCCCAATCGTCAGCGCGGTGAACACGTCGGCGCCCACGTTCACCACAAGCAGCACCGCAACTGCAAGGACCATCACGGTGGCGGGCCGGGGCAGCAATACCAGCAGAAGCATCGCTGCGGCGCAGAGTGGATGTATCAGGACCAACAACAGCCGTGACCAGACGTCTCCACCGTCCGCGAAGGCGCCCGCCAAGGCTATGAATCCCGCGAGAGCCGCCTGCGCTATGGCCAGAACCAGCATTGAAGTCCGAAAAGCTTTCATGCCGCTAGATTAAGCCCTCAGTCTCGAGCGTCAAGCGTGGCCCCGCCATACGCGGCCCCGGGAGTCGCTCTCTTCCCTGGCGTGATCGCTCGATTCAGGCCGGTTGACTGAGGAACCTATCGCCGTGCATCTACCGGACCGGTACAAATGACTACGGCGACATGTTGTTGTTCGGTGGTGTCTCGGCGTTAGCGCGGGCTTGGGGGCCGGTTCTTAGTCTCCGCCGACTAGCCAAAGCCGCTGTCGCGATGTATTAGAATTCAATAGTCCCGTCGAACGGCCATGCGGAAGTGGCTCAGCGGTAGAGCATCTCCTTGCCAAGGAGAGGGTCGGGGGTTCGAATCCCCTCTTCCGCTCCTACCATCTGTTAGCGCGTGAAGGGCGTTTGCGAGCGCCAATCTGTTTTCCGGCGACTGTTGATCAGATGGCGCCGTCGGGACCACCTAGCCGCTCCCCTACATCTAAAAGCCGCCAAGCAGTTGTAAGATATCCTTGTTTCCTTACTAAGAAGGATGTCTGTCCCGTGCTTGCCAAGCTGACGTCGAAGAATCAGTTGACGCTCCCTAAAGCGGTGGTTTCCGCTTTCCACGGCACCGAGTACTTCGACGTGGCCAACGAGAACGGTCGCATCGTACTCACACCCGTGCGCCTCACTCGCGCCGACGCCGTGCGAAGCAAGCTGGCCGATCTGGGCCTGTCCGAGGCCGACGTGGCCGAGGCTGTGGAGTGGGCGCGCCGAAGGTAAATGTCCCCGCCGCGTTTAGTTCTCGATACCAACGTCTTGCTGTCCGCGTTGCTCTTCCCGTCGGGGAGTTTGTCTTGGATGCGTGAAGCATGGCAGTCGAAAGCCGTTCTGCCGCTGGCGAGCCGTGATACGACGGCGGAGTTGATCCGGGTGCTTCTCTACCCGAAGTTCCGGCTGAACGACGGCGAGCGGGAGGACTTGCTGGCCGATTACCTGCCGTGGTGCGAGACGGCGACCGTGTCGGGACCGTTAGCCGTCCCGGACTGCCGCGACCCCTTCGACCGCCCTTTCCTTGAGTTGGCGCTGGCGGGCCGGGCTGATGTCCTGGTGACGGGAGATGGCGACCTGCTCGCGCTGGCGCCGGTGTTCTCGGTTGCGATCCTCACCCCAAACGCGCTCAAAAAACGCCTGGAGGACTACGAGACGGTTAAGTGACCGTTAACGCTGACTTGGTCTTTAGCCAAGCGGCGGGTTTGCCGCTACGGTCTTCACGCGCATTGGGGAACGTCGGCGTTCCAGCGGTTGAAGGGCGGGAGCTGTTTGTTTACCAGAGCTTCGCGCGTATCGAGCCATAGGCGCGCCCAATCGGCGTGATCGCGCAAGACCGCCGACGGGTTCTTGCGGCTCCTCGCCAGGAATCCGGGGAAGACCTCCCGTCCGGTTGGAAGCTCGGGACGCTGATAGCGGAAGTCGAAGCTGAACCGCACGTGATCGCTGAGGTTCGGCATCGCGCGATGGATCGTGAATCTCGTGAACAGCAGGACCGAGCCCGCCTTCATTGGGACCGGCTTCATCCGGCCGACGGGAAGGAGTTTGTCCGGAATCGTCAAAGCGGACGGTTTCGGACAGTGAAGCGCCAGCCCGTCGCGGTGGCTCCAGGGGATGACCGCCAGACAACCGCTGTATTCGTCGACGTCCACGAGCGGCACCCAAACCGAGATTACTTCGGTGTCATCGGCGTTTTCCGTCGCCACTCCGCTGTCCTGGTGCCAGGGCGTGGTGGTGGCGACGTTTTCGCCCAGCTGGACCGTCCCCCGCAACCGCAGACCTGGGTCAATAATCCCCTGCGGGGCCTTGAGCCGGATGTGCTGAATCGGATTGGAGTAGATCTCCGGTCCGACGAGCGACTCGACCAAGTCCAGAAGAGCGGGATGGCGGATGAGATCGAACGCCGCCTTTCCCAGGTACATGGGGCTGTCGTGCTCGATGTTCTTCTGGGGAAGGGAAATGTCGAACCGCTGGATGTAGAGCTGACCCGCCTGTTGGATAACTTCTAGAAGCCGTTCCTGAAACGAGCCGGTGTGGTCGTAGTGGGCGATTTCGCCCCGATCTAACATCTCATCGGCGGTCTGGTCGAGCAGCTCACTGTAGTCGGCTAGCAGCGGATCGAAGTCGCGTTCGGGGTCGAAGACGTCTGGGACGACGACGTAGCCTTCGGAATAGAAGTGCTCGATTTGATGGTCGGTCATGCCGACCGCTTCAACGGCCATCGGCGTGCTCCACGGTGGGGCCAATTCCACGATCTCTCTCGGGGTGTTCGAATCATAACCCAGTCGTAACAGGGCGCCGCCGCTCATCGGGTCGATATCCGCATGAATTTCAGCGACGGTGCAAGAATGTAGCGGCGCCGGTGGCTCGCGGGGGACGGAACTATGATTACGGTGACTATGGACCGGCTTGTCCGTGGCACGCCGGACAGGATATGGGCGGCGATCGACGACGTTGAACGCATGAGCGAATGGTTCGCTTTTGCCGAGAGAGTAGAGCTTTTGGAAGGGTCCGGGTTGGGCCGTAGGCAGCGCACCCACGGCAAGTGGAGCGGAAAGGTGGCGGAAGTCGACCAGGAGGTCACGCTGTACGAACCGGAGCGCGCCATTGGCTGGAGACACCTTGAGGAACGTCTCGACGGCAGGCCGGCCCCAAAATTTGCGGAAGAAGTCGACTTTTCCGTCCGGCTCGAAGAGGAGCCGGGCGGAACGCGGATCACGATGCAATCGCGGCAGCGTCCGGCCAGCTTTCTCAAGGGAGTCCTGATACGTCTCGTTGGGCTGTGGCAGATTCGGAGTCACATGAAGCGCTCGCTGGGCAGGCTCGAATCGATGGCAATCGACTGAATTTCGCACCGGCAGCGGTATGAAAAGGTTGACCTGAGGCAGGGAGGAGTGGATTGAGTACATACAGGGTCGCGGTAATCGGCTTGGGGCGGATCGCCAGCACGATCGACGAGGAAATCGAGAAATACGACGGCCACCCACTGCCTTTTTCGCATATCGGCTGTTACATGGAGGTGCCCGAAGTCCAAATCGTGGGTATGGCCGACACGTGGGCCGAGCAGCGCGAAGCCGTCGAACGGAAGTGGGGCTTTCACGCAACATACGACGATTACAGACAGATGCTGCGCGAGACCAAGCCCGACATCGTAAGCGTCTGCACGTCCACGAAGCCGAGAGCGGAAGTCTTGGTCGAGATCGCGACTGGCGGTTACGGGGTCAAGGCGATATGGGCCGAGAAGCCGATTGCAATCTCCTTGGAGGACGCGGATCGGATGGTCGCCGCTTGCCGCGAGGCTGGTATCGTGTTGGCCGTCAACTGCGGGCGTCGCTGGAGGGATGATTACCGCCAGGCGGTCGCCATGATCGAAGACGGGCTGATCGGCGACCTTCTGCACGTCCAGGCGCTGGGGGATTGCGGCATTTCGCACAATGGCAGTCACCTGCTGACGACGATGACGATGCTGGCCGGATCGCATGTCGAGTGGGTCATGGGTGAGGCGGAGCTGGACCCATCGGCCCCCGATAACGAGTTCAAGGGTGCTGGTTACGTAGGGTTTGCGGACGGCGCCAGGGGCTATTTCAGGACGTTTTCCAACGGACCCAACGAATGGTCTTTCGATGTTATGGGCGCCGAAGGAATGATTCGGGTTATTGAAGATGGACGGGCCATCGAGCATTGGGTGCTCGACGACCCGCCGAACGGTATGCGCAGCAAAGCGCCGGCAAGGCGTGTGCTTCCGCCGCCGTTGCGTCAGCGCAGTCCCGGCGTCAACGCGATCTACGACATGATCGATTGCATCGAGTCGGGGAACGCGCCCAAGTGCAGCGGCGATGACGCGCGCGCGGCGCTCGAGTTAGCCATGGCTACGCGGAGCTCGCACGAGCTGGGCGGACGCCGGGTCGAACTTCCCCTCGCCGACCGCTCGCGGCGCATCATTCCCCACGAGGTGCTGTTGGGCGACACGCCGAGGGGGATAGCCAGGCGAAGGAACCAGGGCGGCTGATTTGTACCGCGGACTGAAGACTGGAACCGAGTCGGTGTCCAACATATAGGACGTTTGGAGGAGCTGGAGTGTACGTAGCTTATTCAGAGGACAAGGTTGACAAGGACGTAGGCGATACGACCCAGCTTTTCATCGACAACGACGTCGTCGCCGTCGTCAAGAACGTCACCAGGCGTCAACACACGCCGAAAAAGCATCCGGACAACCCGTTGATTCGCCGCGACAAGCCCTGGGAAGGAAACACCTACTTTAGGACGAGCTGCTTCAACGTCGCGCACGACCAGGCGAACGGCCTGTTTCAGTCGTGGTACCAGGACTTCTATGAGTACGGGACCCTCGACAAGTACAGCTTCGGCTTGCAAACGCTGCGGGGGCGAATCTACTACGCCTATTCGGAAGACGGTCTTAGCTGGACGAAGCCGGTCCTCGGCAAACATCGCGTCGATGGTCACGACACCAACACCGTCTTCGGTCACCCTCCGTACGCGGAGGTCATTTGCCCGTCGGTACTGCTGGACGAGCAGGAGTCCGATCCGTCCAGGCGCTACAAGATGCTCTATCTGTTCCACGATCAGAACGTCGAGCACGCCAAGCTGGCCTACGGCGGCGAGGCGGGCGGCGGGCTGCGTATGGCCTTCTCGCCAGACGGAATCGACTGGACGCCGTTCGAGGGCAATCCGATCATCTCCGACTGGATTAGCGACGTTCAGATCCTCACGTGGGACCCGATCGACCAGAAATACGTTTTGTGGGGCAGGTACGGAGGCTCTTCGGGAGGGTCGGGCCATCCAGAGATGGACAACTGGTTTTGTCCGGTCGTGCCGAGCAAACCCGAGGGGGTCTGGGGCGTCAGGCGTCGAATCTACAGAACCGAGAGCACGGACCTTTTGAACTGGGCGAAACCGGAGCTGCTATGGGATCCGGGCGAAGAGGCGAATCTGGACGACGGCTACTACGGTTTCGTTCCGTGGCGGGCTGGAGACATGCATCTTGGACTGCTCAACGTGTTGCATCAGGTCGACAACACCGTGGACATGTACCTGCACTACAGCCGCGACGGCGTGAACTGGAATCAGCTACTGGACCACAGACCGCTCATAGAGCGCGGCCCCGCCGGCAGCTATGACGAGTTTGACGTTGAGATGCCCACCCAGCCGCTCGTCGTCGGTGACGAGATTCGCTTTTACTATGGCGGCATGAACGTCCACCACGATTGGTGGATAGTCGGCGCCAAAGAGGGTCTCGACGTGCCCGAGGCCAAAGACCCCACGCTCGGTCGGGACGGCCACCACCTTTGTCTTGCGACCCTGCGGCTCGACGGTTACGTGTCGCTGGACGCCACCGTGCGGGAGGGCTGGGTCGAGACCAAGCCGCTGTTTTCGACCGGGGCGAATCTCTATATCAATGGAGTCTGCGAGCCTAACGGCTACATCGAGGTGGAGGTGATGGACAGCTGGAACAACGTGTGGAGCGATTATTCGAGGGAGAAATGCGAGACGTTCAACGGCGACAGCGTGCGTCATCACGTCCGGTGGGCGGGGCGAGAATCGGTCAACTTCATCCCGGGATCGGTCAAGCTCAGGTTTCACCTGAAAAACGCTTCGCTCTACAGCTTTCAGTTCGCCAACTCCTAGCGGTCCGTCCAACGATTGGGCGGCCTGATCGTGCGCGGCCTCGAACGGGCGGCGGCGCTCAACGGCCGGCGTGGGCGCAGGGCTAGCCCGGCATGCCGTTGACTTTCTGACCGGACGGCCGCGGATCGATGCCCAGGTTGGCGCACCACTTTCTCTACCGGCTGTTCCTGGCGTGCACGCTGGTGCTGTCGTGGATTCCCGCCGCCTGGACCGACGCGGCCGCCGCGTGGGTCGCTCGCCGGTTCTACCGTTTGGGCGGTCGACGCCAGCGCCAGCTTCGCGCCAATTTGCGCATCGGTATGGGAGCAGAAGCGACCGACGAAGCCGTCGACGCGGCGGCGGCGGACGTTTACGCATCCTACGCCCGCTACATGGTTGAGCTCTTCACGCTGGCCTGGCCGGATCTGTGGGGACGACATTCTCGCGTCAAGCCGGATACCGGGCCGCTGGAGGCCGCGCTTTCCAAAGGCGCGGGAGTCGTATTGTTTTCCGTTCACATGGGGAATTGGGACCTGGCGGGGTCGGAATGTGCGCGGCGTTACGGCGGATTCCACAGCGTGGGCGAGCAGGTCGAGCCACTGTGGCTCGGGATGCTGATGAACCGGATGCGGCGCACGGGCGGCATAAAGCTGCATGAAGGCGGGGGAGCCGCCCGCGAATTGCTGCGTGCCCTGCGGAAGGGCCAGGTGGTCGGACTCGTTGCGGACCGGCTCGTCGTCGGGAAAGGCGTCGAGGTCGATCTTTGCGGTCGCGCCGCATTGCTTCCGACGGGGCCTGTGTCGCTGGCGATGCGGACCGGCGCGCCCTTTATACCCACGTGCATCGAGCGAGCTGGAAACGGCGACTTGTTGGTCGAGTTCTTCCCCGCGGTCGATCTCTCCGATCTGGACCGCGGTCCTTCCGACGTCGCAGAGGGCGTCCAGCGAATGGCGGATCAGCTTACCGCGCTGATCCGGCGCGGCTATCGGAGTTGGTACGCACTTCAACCTATATGGCGCGACGAACCGGACGAATGACAGTTGCCGTTCAACCTTCTTAGACATGCCCTGTTCGGGCGACGCTCTTCAAGAAGCATCGTTCCAACAGCTACGCTCCTAAAGCGCGGCTACGACCTCGCGGCCCCTGGGCTGGCGCGCCCGCCGACCGGCGGGCGCGTCCTTCTCGATAGCCTCGGGCGAGTGTAAGTACCACATCGAGGAGAAAAGGATGGGGACGCGCTCAGCGGAAGCGTCTCGGGGACTGCCGCTCGCGTTGTTGGCGCGGAAACGGCTGGCCGCGGCCGCGGCCTGGTGGTCCGAGGGCCGCCGCTGGTGGCACGCGGTGGTCGGGCTTCTCTACGTCGTCGCCGCTCTCGTGTTTACGTACCCGCTCTGGCTGGTTGCCGGAACACACGTCGCCTATAAACCCGGCGGCGATCAACTCTGGACGCTGAGCCTGCTGGAATGGATGCGCACGTCCCTGTTTTCCAGCCCCGGCGATTTCTTCGCGGGCAATTTCTATTTCGGGTCGGGCGGGGCGCTTTTCGGGTCCGACCTGCTGCTCGGGTTCCTTCCCATCTACGGGCCGCTCGCGTGGATCACTCAGAACCCGGTGCTGGCCTATAGCCTGACGCACGTCGCGGCCTACGCCCTCAACGCCGGTGCGATGTACGCGACTGTCCTCGTACTGACCCGATCCCGTCCCGGCGCGCTGCTTGCGGGCGCGATCTACGCCTTTGGCCCGCTGCAGTTGGCGTATGCGAATCACTTTCAGTTTCTGGGCGCCTGGTGGCTGCCGCTCGTGCTCCTGTTCGGCATCCGCGTATGGCGCGGCGGCGGCTGGCTGGATTTCGGACTGGCGACGTTGATGGTCTGGATTCAGTTTGCTACGACCGTGCATCTCGGCGTGATCGCCGCCATGGTCTACGCGGCGTTCGTCGTGGCGCCCGCCTGCCACCGGGTCGTGGTCGGTCGGGACTTTCGGTCGGGTATGGCCATGCTCGCCGCCGGAATCGTGGTCAGCGCGGCGTTCGTTCCCATCGCGCATGGGTACCTGAGTTTCGCCGACGCCTGGAGGGCGGACCGCGGTATCGCGGAGGTGCAAGGCTGGTCGGTGCAGCTTCGGGACTACTTGTCCCCTATGGGACGCCTGCGCTGGCACGAGGCGCTGGCGGAGCGCTTTCCGGTGCCCACCGGCGAGCGCCATGTGTTCCCCGGCTTTGTGCCGCCGCTATTCGCGGTCGTGGGCGCGGGAGCCGGACTCCTTGGACGACGCGCGACCGGCAGGTCGCTGCGAACAGTCACCGTATTGCTGCTGGCGCTCGCCGCCGCGGCCGTGCTGTTCTCGCTCGGGACGCACTGGAAGCGGCATGAGACCGTCAGCGACATTGAGCTCCCATACCTGCTGCTGTTTGAAAATGTGCCGGTGTTCCGGGCCATTCGCGTCGTGGCCCGGTTCTCGCTGCTGGCGCATTTTGCGGCCGCCGTGCTTGCCGGCATCGGCGTGTGCGCGGTCGCCCGCCGGCTGCCGCGACGGTTGTTAACCGCGCCGCTTGTCGGATTTCTGGCTGCCGGTCTGGTTCTGGTGGAGGCCTCCCCCAAACCGCTTGTGACCTTTCCAATTCCGACCAACACGCTATTGCGCGCCGCGCTTCGTGAAACGGCGCGTGGCCCCATGCTCTTCGTTCCGGTCTCGCAAAATGACGAGGTCTCGCGGCTCTGGATGGTAACCGAGGCCGGCGCCGGGCCGATGGTCAATGGATACTCGGGGCACATCTGGCAGCAGTACTGGTATTTCCGCGATATGACCCGGGATTTGATGACCGGCGAACTTGCGGGACTCGCCGCCGGCTTGCAGGCATACGGGATCCGGACGGTCGTCGTGGATCTTGCGCGCGTTAACGGCTCGGATCGCGCTTTGTGGGAGGCATTTGCTGGCGGTCCGTGGGTCGTCGACGTGGGCCGGGTCGATCGACACCTCCTCATAACCCTGGCCGATCCCGCGCG
The DNA here is from genome assembly GCA_965218195.1 of Chloroflexota bacterium. Taxonomy (GTDB): domain Bacteria; phylum Chloroflexota; class UBA11872; order UBA11872; family VXNJ01; genus JAPOVO01. Next base: position 768,093 of record OZ244593.1, on the reverse strand, counting down.
ACCCGCCGTCGACCGCTGGGCGGATCTGGACACGACGCTCCTGGCGGAAGTGGTCGATCCGGCCATAGGTTTCAGTGACACGCTCGTTCTGCATAATCCCAACGAGGCGCCCTGGACGCCGCCGGGCGACTCGCGTGTGCGCCGTGTGAAGGTGCAATGGGTTCGGGCGGACGGTTCAGTCGCGCTCACCCATGAACCCGACGCCCTTCCTCCTCCGTTTCTGCGCCCGGGGCAAGTCCACGCGACTCCGATGCACTCGTTCACACCCTCGGAGCCCGGCGGCTACGTGGTGCGCGTGGCCGTGGACGGGGAGCAGCTATTCGAGCGCAAAGTGCGGGTGGAGCCTGTCGAGACGGCGGCGTATGAAGGCAGCGCGGACGCTATGTTTGCCAGCCTCAAGCTGCGCACGCCGGCCAGCTTCTTCGCAGCTCCCGGCGAACGAATGCCGCTGCACGTCGACGCGCTCAACACCGGACGGAAGAGCTGGAACGACGAGGCCCCAATACGCTTGGGTTGGCGCTGGTGGGCGATCGATGACGATGGAGCCGAGATCGAACAGCCAATATACGAAGGCCGCATTCCACTCCTGGGTCATTTATTCGGCGAAATTCTTCCAGGGCGCGGCTACGCGTTCGCCGGGCAGTTGCGGGCGCCTGACGAGCCGGGTCGCTACGTCGTGCGTGTCTCGATGCTCGTAGAGCTCGTGGCGTGGTTCAGTATTGATCCGACCGAGATTGAGATCGTAGTCATGCCGTGAGACAAGTGACCAAAGGCGCCGGCGTGGCAGTGCTTGACGGCGCGCGGTGCTTGCGCGTAAACATCGGCAACTAATCCAGCGAAGCCGTGAGAAATATGCCAGCTTATTATGTGATGCCGTTTACTTCCTGCCGCGGTTGAAATGACAATTGCCGTTTAGCCTTCTCAAACATGCCCTGTTCGGGCGGCAGAGACGCATTATTCCGCCCGCTGCGCCCCTCAAGAGCAGCTATGACGTGGTGATAATCGGGGCGGGCGCGCACGGACTCGCCGCCGCCTACTATCTGGCCAAGGACCATGGTGTTACGGATGTCGCCGTCCTCGACAAGGGGTATCTGGGCGGCGGAAATACCGGCCGAAACACGGCGATCATCCGCGCCAACTACCTGACTCCGGACGGCGTGCGGTTCTACGCGGAGGCGCTGGATCTTTGGCGCGGACTGAGCAACGAGTTTGGATTCAACATCCTCTATTCCGAGCGCGGCCATCTGACTCTGGCTCATTCGGATTCGGCGATGCGGACCATGCGCTGGCGCGCCGAGGTCAACAAGCACCTGGGAGTCGACTCGGAAGTCATCTACCCCGACGACATCGAACGCCTGGCGCCGGGAATCGACGTCTCCGCCGACACGCGGCACCCGATTCTGGGAGCGCTGCACCATCCGCCCGGCGCCACGGCCCGGCACGATGCCGTTGCGTGGGGTTACGCGGCGGGCGCCTCCGAACGTGGCGTCGAGCTGCACGTGAATACTGAAGTGTCGGATGTCCTGCAACGTAATGGCCGGGTCACGGGGGTAGTTACCAATCGTGGATCGATTCGATGCCGTCAAGTCTTGCAGGCCGTGGCGGGATCGAGCTCGCTGGTCGCGGCTATGGCGGGATTCAGACTCCCCATCCACACCGTTCCCCTGCAAGCGTGCGTTTCGCTGCCGCTCAAACCCTTCCTCAACCCGATCATCGTCTCGGGCAGCCTGCACACCTACATATGGCAAACATCGCGCGGCGAACTGGTGATGGGCGGCGCTACCGACCCTTACGGCCTGTATGCAAGCCGCTCGAGTCTCGAATTCAAGGAAGGCTTGATGGCCAACACCCTAGAGTTGTTCCCGTTTCTTTCTGAAGTGACCGTTTTGCGGCAATGGGCGGGGATTTGCGACATGACTCCCGACTTCAGCCCCGTAATGGGCGAAACGCCTTTGCAGAACTACTACATCGACGCGGGATGGGGTACCTGGGGGTTCAAGGCGACTCCCGTCTGCGGCCGGCGGATGGCCCAGACGCTCGCCAATGGGCGCGCGCCTGAAATCCTGCGGCCATTTCGGCTGAGCCGGTTCGTCGACTTCGAGCAGGTTGGCGAAAAAGGCGCCGCGTCGGTGGGCCATTGAGAATGCGCCGTTGAAGATAATGCCGTGCCCGCTTAACGGCCCCCGCAACATCGGGGAATTCGTATGCGCCGGTGAGGTCGCGCCTGAGCCGGACCCGGCCGCGGCGAGCGACCGCGACTGGACCGATCACCTCTTCATGCTCGATAACGAGGCGGGCGTGGTATGCGAGTGGTGGTATCACGTAGCGACGAGCTATTGGTTTATCGCCGAGCGCAACACCGTCACCGACGAAATCGTTCGCACGTACCCGCCCGAAAGCCTGTTCGACCGCGACGAGCGCCCCTCAGGTTTCGAGTCGAGACCTTGAGCGGAGGAGTGAATCGACTGCCCGCCCCTTCGGGCGCTCTTATCGACCGTGGCTCTCCGGTGCGGTTTTCGTTTGAGGGGCGCGAGATCGATGGCTTCGCCGGCGACACGATAGCCAGCGCGCTGGCCGCCAACGGAATACGGCTGCTGTCCCGGTCGTTCAAATATCATCGGCCGCGCGGATCGATGAGCATGTCGGGCGACGACGGGGGCGCTCTCGTCCAGGTCGGCGACGAGCCGAACGTGTGGGCCGACGTGCGCAAAATCGAGCCTGGAATGACGGTTGTCGGGCAGAACTACGTTGGCAGTCTGGAATCGGATCGGGCTTCGATTCTGGAACGGTTCAGATCGTTTCTGCCGGTGGGTTTCTACTACAAGGCGTTCTTCAGGCCGCGCGGCGTCTGGAACTATTGGGAAAAGCTCATCCGGCAAACCGCCGGTCTGGGTCGGGTAAACCCGGATACTCCCAAGCGTTATTACGACAAGACCTACGAATTCTGCGACGTGGCGGTCATTGGGGGCGGTCCGGCGGGGCTGGCGGCCGCCGCCGAAGCCGCCAAAGCGGGCGCCGACGTGCTGCTTGTCGAACGCGGACCGGCGCTCGGCGGGTCGCTTGCATTTCATCGATTCGCTCCTGATACGTCCACGGCGGCGCAGACCCTGAGCAGACTGCGAGAGCGTGTCGCGGACCGTTCAAACGTGCGGGTGATGACGAATGCCGCCTGTACGGGCTGGTTTACCGACAACTGGCTGTCGATCATCCGCGGAAACCGGCTGCACAAGCTTCGCGCCCGGTCGGTCGTCGCCTGCACCGGGGTCCTGGAGCAGCCGCCGCTTTTCCGCGCCAACGATCTGCCGGGCATCTTGTTCGGAGGCGCGGCCCAGAGGCTGATAAAGAGCTACGGCGTCAGACCCGGACGGCGGGCTGTCGTGTTCACTTCGAGCGGCGACGGCTACGGAGTGGCGCTCGATCTGGCGGATAGCGGTGTTGACGTGGCCGCGATTGTCGATCCCGGAAACGGGTCGAGCGGCGATCCCCTGGTCGGCGCGGCCAGGGATCGAGGCATTCGCGTGCTGGAAGGCTGCGCCGTGTCCGAGGCCGTTGCGCGTCCCGACAAGCTCAATATCGCGGCCGTTCTGGTTGGCCGCGTAATCGATTCGGGAGCCGTTGCGGATGAGCGGGAGCGCATCGACTGCGACCTGCTATGCGTTTCGACGGGAACCACGCCCGCCGCCGGACTGTTGTGCCAGGCTGGGGCGAAGCTGGAACTCAGCGAATCTTCGGGTTCGTTCGAGGTGGTCTCGATCCCGCCCAGCGCCTTCGCGGCGGGCTCCGTGAACGGACTCTTCGACCTCGACGCCGTAATCGAGGATGGCCGCCGCGAAGGCCTGTCCGCCGCGCGGACAGGCAACGAGGCCGCGAACGGCTCCCCGGCGCCAGCCGTCATCGAGCGGGAGAGCGGCGCCGCGCGCCGCCATTGGTTCGGCTCCGAACATCCCGACGGCCTCGACTTCGTGGATTTCGACGAGGACGTCACCGCCCACGACGTTCGCGACGCGATCGCCGAGGGTTTCGAGGACATAGAGCTTTTGAAGCGTTACACCGCAATAGGGATGGGACCGAGTCAGGGCAGGCAGTCCGCGCTCGCCGCTGGCAGGCTGGTTGCCCGCGAGACCGGTCGTCCTCTCTCGGAGATAGGCGCGACGACGAGTCGTCCGCCGGTACTTCCAGAGAAATTCGGCCATCTTGCCGGACGCGGATTTAGCCCTGTGTGGCGCACCGCGCTGCATCACCGTCACGTCGAGCTCGACGCCCAGATCATGACCTCGGGGCTGTGGCTGCGTCCGGCCTATTACGGTCCGAAACGTGACCGCGCTCAGCTTATCAACGAAGAAGTCCGGGCCGTGCGCAGCGGAGTCGGGATAATCGATGTCTCGACCCTGGGCGGGTTCGAGGTTCGCGGTCCCGACGCGGCCGAGTTCCTCAACCGAATGTATACGTTGTCTTATCATCGGCTCAGGACCGGCCGCGTGCGATACGCGATGGTCCTCGACGACGCGGCGGTGGTGGTCGACGACGGCGTTGCCGCGCGTCTTGCCAGGAATCACTTCTACGTCACCGCCAGCACCACCGGCGCCGAAGAGATGTACCCCGCGCTGCTTTGGCGGCAGGCGCAGTGGCGGCTGGATGTCGATATCGCGGACGTTACCTCGTCCACGTGCGCGTTCAACCTGGCCGGTCCGCGCTCGCGCGCCGTGCTCGAAGGGCTGGCCTCGGATATCGACTTTTCTCCGGCGGCCTTCCCGTACATGGCCGTCAGAACGGGCGGGCTGGGTGGAATCCCCGTCCGGGTCCTGCGGATCGGGTTCGTGGGCGAGCTGGGTTATGAGGTCCACGCGCCTTCCGCGCAGGCCGAGGCCCTATGGGACGCGCTGATGGAGACCGGCGATGAATTCGGCATTCGACCTTTTGCCGTCGAGGCCCAGCGCGTGCTCAGGCTGGAGAAGGGACACGTCATCGTCGGACAAGATACCGACGGCCTGACCAACCCGCTGGAGGCCGACATGGGCTGGGCGCTCGGGCGGCGCAAGCGCTACTACGTGGGCAAACGATCGATCGACATTGTCGCCTCGAAGGGTATTGCTCGCAGGCTGGTCGGGTACCGGCTCGCCGGCTCCGACGGTCCCGTTCCCGAAGAGGGCTGTCTGGTAATACGCCGGGACGAGATCGTCGGACGGGTAACGTCGTCCGCCTGGTCGCCGACGCTGGGCCGCGTGATAGGACTGGCCTACGTTGCCCCCGATCAGACCGCCGCCGGACACGTTTTCTATATCAAGGCCCAGGACGGCCGCATGGCGCGCGCCGAGGTCGCGGCGTTACCGTTCTACGATCCCGGCAACGCCAGGCAGCGGCTATAGCCATGGCCGAGTCCGACCAGTCGACTGTGCGTCCGGCGGCGTTCTCCCGCCGCGGCTTCGTCTACCGGCGGCTCGAATCGGCGGGAGCGCGGTTCGCCGAAATAGCCGCCGCCGCCGTCGCGGTGCGCTTCGGCGACGCGTCCTCCGAGATCGAAACGTCGCGGCGGCTCGGACTTGCCGACCTTTCGCCGCTGCCGCGAGTGGGATTCAAGGGCGCGGGCGCCATGGACTGGCTTGCGGACCGCGGTGTGGTTATCGACGGGTCGAGGCCCAACTGGTCGTGGCGGCAGAGCGACGGCGCGCTGGCGATCGCGCGGTCCAATACCGAGTCGTTGATTCTCGGCGATCTCTACGGCGCCGGTGATTTGTGCACCCGGCTGCAATCCGAATCCGACCGCGCGATGGAATCGCGGGTGTACATACTGCCGCGCTATGACGGCTTGTTTTGGTTCGCGCTCACCGGTTCGCAAGCCGTCGCCTGCATGGCCAAGGTCTGCGGTATCGATCTTCGACCCGCGTCGTTTGCCGACGGAGCCGTGGCGCAGACCTCGGTGGCCGGCCTTACGGCGACCGTAATCCGCGCCGACCTTGGCGTCACAAACGCGTTCTATCTTCTCGGCGACAGCGCTTCGGCTGAGTATTTTTGGGATGCGATGTTCGACGCCATGCGTGAATTCACAGGGGGTGCGGTAGGGTTGTGGTCGCTGCGGGCTCTTCAGGCGGAAGTCAAGTAACATCGTGGGCGCCAAAACCACCGGCCTGGCCTCGGGGACGTAGGAAAAATGTGCGGGATCGTCGGTCTGTTTCTCAAGGACCAAAGCCTTCAACCGCGGCTTGGCTCCTTGGTCGAGTCCATGCTTTCGGAGATGGGCGACCGCGGCCCTGACAGCGCCGGGTTTGCGATCTACAGAGATCCGGTCGACGAGGGCGAGGTCAAGATCACGCTTTCGAACCCGGACGACGACTACGCCTGGGACGACCTGGCCGCAAGCATGGAGTCCGACCTCGCCGTTTCGGTGCGGCTGGAGACCTACTGGAATCACGCGGTGCTGGCTGTTCGGGGCGACGAGCGGGCCGTGCTGGCCTGGCTGCGAAGTCAGCGCCCCGAGGTGCGCGTCACCAGCGCCGGCACCGACATCGAGATATTCAAGGAACGCGGCACGCCGGAGGAAGTCTCGGACCGGTTCGGACTCGCGGAATTCGAGGGCTCCCACGCGTTGGGGCACACGCGGATGGCCACCGAAAGCGCCGTTACCACTGAACACTCGCACCCGTTCTCGACCGGTCGCGATCTCTGTCTGGTGCATAACGGCTCGCTCTCCAACCACAACAGGCTGCGCCGGGAACTGGAGCGGCGCGGCGTGACGTTCGAGACCGACAACGACAGCGAGGTGGCCGCCGGCTTTTTCACGATGAAGCTCAGCCAGGGTCTGAGCCTCGAAGAAGCGCTGGAGGAGGGCCTCTCCGAGCTTGACGGCTTTTATACGTTTGCGATCGGTACTAAGGATGGATTCGCGGTCCTGCGCGACAGCTTCGCTTGCAAGCCGGCGGTTCTGGCCGAGACCGACCGCTGGGTCGCGATGGCGTCCGAATACCGCGCGCTCGACCACCTGCCCGGAGCTTCGCAGGCGAGGATATGGGAACCTGAGCCGGCGGTCGTGTACACATGGAGCCGCAACTAGGTGTGGGTTGATATCGACCTGTCGTCATTCCCGCGAAAAGTCTCCCCTCGGCTCGATCGGAGGCGGGAATCCAGGCCGCCATGGAGCCGTGGTTAGGTGTGGATTGACGTCGATCTCGAATACGTCGGCGTGCGGGGACTCAACGAACGTCTGCACGCGATTGCGGCCAAGCCGGCGGATACGTGCTGGCGCGTCAGAAATCCACACGGCCTCCACAACATCGCGGTCGGCGCCGACTCGCCAATCACCCTCGTAATCGAGGGGCACGTAGGCTATTACTGCGCCGGCATGAACAAGTTCGCCAGCATAACCGTGGCCGGACACGCGGGCGTTGGGCTGGCAGAAAACATCATGTCCGGCGTCGTGCGGGTCGAGGGCAACGCCAGTTCGTCCGCGGGCGCCACCGGGCGCGGCGGGCTGCTGGTCATAGAAGGCGACGCCAGCTCTCGCTGCGGCATTTCCATGAAGGGAGTCGACATCGTCGTGGGCGGATCGGTGGGGCACATGAGCGCGTTCATGGCTCAGGCCGGACGCCTGGTCGTGTGCGGCGACGCCGGCCCCGGGCTTGGCGACTCGATCTATGAGGCGCAGATTTTCGTGCGTGGATCGGCGGACGATCTGGGGGCCGACTGCGTGGTAAAGGAAATGTCGCCGGACCAGCGCGACGGGCTCGCCAGCCTCCTGGAGCGCGCCGGGTTCGACCACGACCCTTCGGACTTCAAGCTCTACGGCTCGGCCAGAACTCTGTACAACTTCCACATAGATAACGCGGCAAGCTACTAATGACCGAAATAGGCGCCGGCCCCGACCAAATCGATCTGGCCGAATACCGGCAGTCGGCGACGTTTCCTCCCAACGTCATAGCGGAAATACAGCGCGCCGCCGACCAGGGGATTTACGAAATTCGGGGATGGGGTCCCAAGCGCAAGCTGCCGACATTCGACGACCTCGTATTCCTCGGAGCGTCGCTGTCTCGCTATCCGCTCGAGGGCTACCGCGAGAAATGCGACACCGACGTGGTTCTCGGATCGCGGTTTGCCAAAAAACCGCTTCACTTGAAAATCCCCATCACGATCGCGGGAATGAGCTTCGGGGCCATCAGCTCCAACGCCAAGCAGGCTCTGGGGCGCGCCGCCAGCGCGATGGGGACGGCCACCACCACCGGCGACGGGGGAATGACGCCCGAAGAGCGCCAGTCGTCGCAAACGCTTGTCTACCAGGTGCTGCCGTCGCGGTATGGAGTGGACCCGGATCATCTGCGGGCCTCCGACGCCGTTGAAATCGTCATCGGCCAGGGCGCCAAGCCGGGCGGCGGCGGGATGCTGCTTGGTCTGAAAGTCTCCGAGCGGGTGGCGGCGATGCGCACCCTGCCCGAAGGGATAGACCAGCGAAGCGCCTGCCGGCATCCCGACTGGACCGGCCCTGACGACTTGACGATCAAGATCCAGGAGCTCCGCGAGATCACCGATTACGAAAAGCCTATTTTCGTCAAGATGGCCGCCACCCGCGTCCGGTTCGACGTCCAGTTAGCCGTAAAAGCGGGGGCCGACGTGGTAGTGCTCGATGGTATGCAGGGCGGGACCGGCGCCACTCAGGACGTGTTCATCGAGCACGTCGGCATTCCAACGCTGGCCGCGGTTCGGGAAGCCGTGGAAGCTCTGGAAGAGCTGGACATGCACCGCAAAGTCCAACTCATCGTATCGGGAGGGATTCGTTCGGGTCCCGACGTTGCCAAGGCTCTGGCGATGGGGGCCGACGCCGTGTCTCTGGGGACCGCCGTCCTGATCGCGCTTAACTGCAACCGCAATCTCTACGTTGAAGACTACGCGGCGCTGGGAACGAAGCCGGGGTTTTGCCATAACTGCCATACGGGAAGGTGCCCCGTCGGCATAACCACGCAAGACCCCGAGCTGGAGAAAAGGCTGGAGCCGGACGCCGCGGCCCGCCGGGTCAGGAACTACCTGTCGACTCTGGTGCTCGAGACCCAAACCCTGGCGCGCGCGTGCGGAAAGTCGCACGTCCACAACCTTGAACCCGAGGACCTCGCGGCGCTGACCGTCGAGGCGGCTGCCATGGCGGGATTGCCTCTGGCCGGAACGAGCTGGATTCCCGGCCGCTAGCCGGTCCCCTTCCCTCTCTCACTCCGAGCCTATCCCAAGGTTGGGAACCTTCGGCGAGGGCGTCTTCGCTGTCTTCCCCTCACTCCGAGCTCATCGTCCTATCATTCCCCCATCCTTTTCTGCCATTCCCGCCCTTTGCGTCATTCCCGTGAAAACGGGAATCCACGATCCCCGGCGCTGCGTTAGACCGGGCCGCGCGGCCCGTTCGCGGTGAGCCCTTCGACAAAGCCCGCGCTGAGCTAGCCGAAGTGCTCAGGACAGGCCTTGTCGAACCATGAACCGGCAATGAAGTCAGGCAATCGAGTCAGGCCATGCGCTCTTCGACTTCGCTCAGGGCGGACGGGTAGGGGGCCTCGAACCACCCCTACTGCCCGAATGATGGGGTCTGGATTCCCACGTGCGCGGGAGTATCTGTGTTTGGAGTCAAGGCTGACTAAGCGGCTGGCGCGTGCTGATCGAGCCAGGGGATGCCGCGCCGCCTCCCTGACCCGCCGATTCGAGCCGGTCGCGTCTCGCGCATTCCCTATAAACTGCAAATCCGACGGGGCGCGTGAATATTTGCAAGAGGGGATGAGATGAGCCGCGACCTTTCTCAAATAGCCAAGGAAAGAGAGCTGGTGGCGGGAACGGAAATCCGCTACTTCCTGTTCAGCTTTACCGACCTCTTTGGCGTGATGCGCTCGAAGCTCGTTCCCGCATACGCCGCTTCCGACATGCAGAAGACAGGCGCCGGGTTCGCCGGATTCGCAACCCATCTCGACATGACCCCGGCCCATCCCGACATGTGGGCCATGCCCGACGTCGACAGCCTGATTCAGATTCCGTGGCAGCCGGAGCTTGGCTGGATACCGTCCGATCTCCACATGAGCGGCGAGCCTGTGGCGCAGGCGCCGCGGGTAATTCTCAAGCGGATCATCGGGCAGGCCGCCGCGGCCGGTTACGTAATGAAGTCGGGCGTCGAGTGTGAGTATTTCATCATCGATCCCGACGGAACGAAGATATCCGATCTCAGCGACACCCAGGCCAAGCCCTGCTACGACCAGCTTGCGCTGCTTCGGCGCTACGACCTGATTCGTGAAATCTGCGACGCGATGAACGGTTTGGGTTGGAAGCCATACCAGAACGACCACGAAGACGGCAACGGTCAGTTCGAGATGAACTGGGAGTACGCCGACTGCCTGACTACGGCGGACAGGCATACCTTCTTCAAGTTCATGGTGAAGAGCCTTTCCGAAAAGCATGGGCTGCGCGCCACCTTCATGCCCAAGCCCTTCCTGGGTCTTACAGGGAGCGGCTGCCACGTGCACTTCTCGCTTTGGGACAAGGACAGCGACGAGAATGTCTTCAAAGACCCCGACGGAGACCAGGGGCTGTCCGAACTTGCCTATCACTTCCTCGGCGGCGTCATTCACTCCGCGGAAGCCCTGTGCGCGATAACCAATCCAACGGTCAACAGCTACAAGCGGATCAACGCCCCCGTCACCGCCTCGGGCGCGACCTGGGCGCCGAACTACATCAGCTACTCGGGCAACAATCGCACTCACATGGTGCGAACGCCCGAAGACGATCGCTTCGAGTTCCGTCTGCCCGACGGCGCCGCCAACCCCTATCTGCTGCAAGCGGCGGTGCTGGCGGCGGGTCTGGATGGCATCGCCAACAAACGCGACCCGGGCGAGCGTCTGGACGTGGATATGAACGCGCCCGGAGTGGACTTAACCGGCCTGCGCCAGTTGCCGCTCTACCTTCTCGACGCCTTGAGGACCTTTGAGCGAAGCGACGTGTTAAGGGCGGCGCTCGGCGACGAGTTCGTCACCAGCTACGTCAAGCTGAAGGTGGCCGAATGGCAGGAATACTCCAGCCAGCTTACGACCTGGGAGCGCGAGCGTACGCTCGACTGTTGAAGGGCGCTAGCTTAGACGCCAGTTGGACTAATCACGTAGTTCGAATACCGTGAGCCAACCGCGTTCCAGGGTCCTTTCGTAGCCCAGTTCAGTCAGAAAAGGGGCAATTTGGGGATTTGATAGGATCCCCACCTCACGGCTAGTCGCGTGCGCCTGACGCTCTTGGGCGCGTCCGCCTTTGCGGGCTTTCCGGTCGATATAATTGACTGGAGGCGTGAACGGCGCAGAGGACGTTCTGTTCAAACTCCGTTGCAAAAGGCGGCGATTGGGAGAGAAGGGCTCCAGTTCGAGTCCTTCTTTTTTGTCTAGCGGGCTTTAGTCGACGGTCGGGATCTGAATAGAAGCGTTCAAAGTGGGAGATACGGTATCGCATTGAGGACTAGCAGCGAGAAGGTCGGGAACGGACTGGCCAGGATGACCGTGGAAATCGAGCCGGCCGAGCTTCAATCCGAGTATGCGCGTGCTGTAAAACGCATATCCGGAAAGGCCCGGATTCCCGGCTTCAGGCCGGGCAAGGCTCCGCGGAGCGTGGTGGAGTCGATGTTCGGCAAACCGGCAATCATCGGCGAGGCGCTGGAGCATCTTGTCCCCGACGCATACGAGCGAGCCATCCGCGAGGAAAGCCTGGAACCTATCGACCGGCCGGAGCTGGACCTTTCCGAGGTAGAGGAAATCGACCAGCCGGTGGTGTTCACGGCCACTGTGCCGCTCAGGCCGACGGTCGAGCTTGGCGACGTCGAGTCCATTTCGCTGACAAAGGACCGTGTGACCGTCGAGGACCACGAGCTGGACGAGGTGTTAAACGACATCAGGCGCAGCCGCGCGGAGCTGAAACAGGTTGATGACCGCAGGTTGCAAGAAGGCGACGTGGGTGAGGCGCGACTCTCGATAATCTCCGGCGAAATAGAAAAAGCCGACGACAAGCCCGTGTCGTTCATGGTCGGGCAAAACTGGCTGCCGCGGGGCTTCGATTCGAAAGTGATGGGGATGGAGATCGGCGACGTTCGGGTATTCAACCTCGACATCCCCGACGACTATCACGAGGAAGACCTACGCGGCAAGTACGCGACTTTCACGGCGGAGCTGCTTTCGATCCGGGCGCCCGAGCTTCCCGAGCTGACCGACGAGCTCGCCGAGGCGGTCTCCGATTTCAAGACCGTCGATGAGTTGCGAGCGGATGTTCGCAAACGTGTGCTCGAACGCAAGGAAAGCGCCGCGGACATCGAGTTGCGCAGGGCCGCGCTCGAGACTTTGGTCGCGCGCAGTCGCTTCGATATCGCGAACGTGCTTATCGAGCGCCAGGCCGAAGAAGTCTTGAAGGGGCGGGAGAGCTATCTGACCTCGCAAGGCGTCGCCGTGGACACCTATCTGGGGTCCGTCGGCAAGACGCGGGAGCAATGGCAGGAAGAAGCCCAGACGGAAGCCCTCGAGGACGTGAAGCGGACGGTTACGCTAGTGGAGTACGCCATCAGGCGGGATGTCGAGGTGACGGAGCCGGAGCTTGCGGAAGAGCTGGACTCGATCATCGCCGCGTACCCCGAGAGCGAGCGGGACCGGATCAGGGAGGCCTACCGCTCCGACGACATGAAAAACCGGCTGGAAGGCCGGCTTCGCGACAGGAAGTCGCTTGACGCGCTGATAGCGGCCATCGAGGTTAGCGAGGCCGAGCCGGAGCAAACCGACTCCGGGATCGTAGTCCCGGGCGAATCGGAAGCCGGGTCGGGCGCGGCGGGCTCCGACGTGATAATCGAAAGTGTTTGACGGAATGACCGACGTTATCAAGAGAAGGACGGCGCTATGGCGTTAATTCCCTACGTGATCGAAACGACCGACCGCGGCGAACGCGGCATGGACATCTATTCCCGGCTTCTGCGGGACCGAATTGTGTTTATCGGGTCGCCGGTTGACGACGCGCTGGCCAATACGCTCGTGGCCCAGCTTTTGCTTTTGCAAAGCGAAGATCCCGACCGCGACATCAGCGTTTACATCAACTCGCCCGGCGGCGGCGTGCACGCAGGCATGGCTATCTACGACACCATGCAATACATCGCGCCGGAAATTCAGACGTTTTGCACCGGCATCGCCGCCAGCATCGCCTGCGTTTTGCTGGCCGGGGGAGCGCCCGGAAAACGCTACGCGCTTCCGCACAGCAGCGTTTTGATTCACCAGCCGCAGCAAAACGTTCCCGGCTACATGCAGGCTTCCGACCTTGAAATAGCCGCCCGCGAGATCATGCGGGTTCGTTCAGGCATCGAGGAAATTCTCGTCAGTCACACCGGTCAGACGGTCGAGAAAATCAGATCCGATACGGACCGCGACTACTGGATGACGGCGCGCGAGGCTCTTAAATACGGCATCGTCGACCATATAGTCGAGCGGCACGACGGCGCTTCGGACGGCGGGTCCTGATACGGGCCGTTAGACTTGTCCGCCCAACGACAGAACGCAGATGAAAGGTCGCTGAAGTAGATGGCTTCCGGTCGGTCGCGTGATCCCAAGTACCGCTGCTCGTTCTGCAGCCAGACCCAGGACCAGGTCGAGCGGCTTATCGCGGGATCGGGCGGCGTCTACATCTGCAACGAATGCGTTGAGCTGTGCCGCGACATAATCATCGAAGAGCAGCGCAGCACGCCGGTGGCGCGCACGATCTCGGGCGGCCCCCCCAAACCCGAACAAATTTTCGGTCGGCTCAGCGAGTACGTCATCGGCCAGGACCGCGCCAAAAAGTACGTGTCGGTCGCCGTTTACAATCATTACAAGCGAACGGCCCTCGGCGCCCGCGCGGACGACGTGGAGTTGCAGAAAACGAATATCCTGCTCCTCGGCCCCACCGGATGCGGCAAGACGGAAATAGCCAGAACTCTCGCCAGAATTCTTGACGTTCCGTTTTGCATAGCCGACGCCACGGCGCTCACCGAGGCCGGTTACGTTGGCGAGGATGTCGAAAATATCCTCCTGCGGCTTTTGCAGTCCGCCGACCACGACGTAGCCCGGGCGCAGCTCGGCATCATCTATATCGATGAGATCGACAAGATTTCTCGCAAGGCCGACAACCCCTCGATTACCCGCGACGTGTCGGGTGAGGGCGTTCAGCAAGCGCTCCTGAAAATCATCGAAGGGGCCACCGTAAACGTCCCGCCGCAGGGCGGGCGAAAGCACCCGCATCAGGAGTTCATTCAGCTCGATACGCGTGACATCCTGTTTGTGTGCGGAGGGGCCTTCGAAGGTCTCGACGCGCTAGTGAGTCGGCGCACGGGCCGCGGCGCGAGAATCGGCTTCTCCTCCGAAACCGGCGTGGACGGAGTGGATAATCCTCTCCATGAAGTGATTTCAGACGACCTGCTCAAGTATGGATTGATACCGGAGTTTGTCGGCCGGCTGCCGGTGGTGGCCGCCCTCGACCAGCTCGACAAGGACGCGCTCAAGCGCATCCTTACCGAACCGCGAAACTCTTTGGTGCGCCAGTACAAACGGCTGTTGGGACTTGATGAGGTCGAGCTTCACTTTACCCACGGAGCTATCGACTCCATCGCCGAAAAGGCGTTGGAAACCAAGACGGGCGCAAGGGGTCTTCGCACCGTAATCGAGGACCTTCTCCTGAACACCATGTTCGAAATCCCCTCGCGGCAGGATGTCACCAAGGTCGTCCTAAACGCCGACGTCGTGCGAAATGGTCGCCAGCCGCTGCTCGTAACCAAGGGCGAGCCGCAGGCTGAACCGCGGCAGGAGTCGGCTTAAAACTCTCGCCCGGGGCGGCCGCTGCACAGCCTGACCCGCCCCGCTAGCCCTCATTCGGACCGAATTGGCCCCGCCCGTGGGAAGGCTCGCTGGATAAGCCATGCGACTGGAGCGGCGGCCGTCAGCGGCAGGGCGGCGCCCGCGGCGTCTGCCAGAAAGTGATTTCCGGTAACCACGATCACGAATATCGAAAGTGGAATGTAGAGAATCGCGAGCGTTCGCATCCACCATGGTTTTGCGAGGATCGCTAACCCAACGCCTGCGATCGCGGCGTAGACGATGTGCACGCTCGGCATCGCGGCGACCGCGTTGCGAAAGGGATCGGCGCCCATTTCATAGCTGATCGGCCCGTACACGGCCATCGTGTTGATTATTCCGAGTTCTGGAACGGCGCTCGGCGGAGCGACTGGGAATACGACGAAAATGACGAAGCTGGCGAGGCTGGATAGATAGAAGACGTTTCGGGCGAACGGATATGCCGCTGGCCGGTGATGGTAGGCCCACCAGAGGAATCCCAATACGGCGAGGAAATGCGGAAGAACGTAGAGCAGATTGAAGGTCACGGCCAGGGCCGCCGAACCCGTTACCAATTCCTGCGCGGTCTTCTCGACAAGCCAGCCGGAGCCGCGCTCCCATTCGGCCACGTCGCGGGCATTCCGCAGCGCTTCGTCGACTGCGCCCGTGGAGTGGATGCGGGTTGACAGATAAACGAGGTAGAGGACGACCAGATATACGACCTGGCGCGGACCGCGGCGCTTTGCAATCCAGCTTAACGGCGAGCGAAATGGGCCTGATCGCACCGACGCGCCTGGCTAGCGAGCCTCTCTGCCTAGCTGGAGGCTACTGGACGGGCTCCACGCCGTGCCCCACTCCGGTCGGACGCGGCGGCAGCGGGCGCGGCTGCCAGCGCAAAACGCCTTCCTTCTTTATCTGCCGCTGAAGCAGCAGTATGGCGTCGATCAGAGCTTCCGGCCTCGGTGGACAACCCGGCACGTGAACGTCGACGGGGATGATCCTGTCGACTCCCTGCAACGTGGAGTACGTTCTGAACGGCCCGCCCGCGATCGTGCAGATTCCCATTGCGATTACCCACTTCGGATCGGGCATCTGCTCGTAGAGTTGCCGCACGACGGGCGCCATCTTGTTTGTGACGGTGCCCGCGACGACCATCACGTCCGACTGTCGGGGAGACGAGCGGAGGATCACTCCGAACCGGTCGGTGTCGTACATAGGCGCTGCCGAAGCCATGTACTCGATGGCGCAGCACGCGAGGCCGAACGTCATCGGCCAAAGCGCATTTGCCTGGCCCCAACTGAAGAGCTTGTCCACGGTGGTCGTCAAAATGTCCAGCGCGCCCGTTTTGGCAGCCAGCTTGACCAGCGGTGGACTTCCGCTGTCGTAATCGCCGTTCACGCGGCGGAACCCTCGTTTCTGCTTTATTGATCCGCAGTCGATCTTAGCATTGCTTCGCGGATATTTTTGATTGCCTGCGCCGGTCCGCCGCGTGAGCCACTTCCCCTCCCCCATTCGTGATGAGCCTGTCGAACCATGAACGGGAGAGAGGCACTGGCCGGCGGATAGGGCTAGCTACGCGGCGGCCTTCTGACTTAGGCTTTATGCATGGCACAAACTATGAATGCTGGCGCTTCCGGTTCGTCCCCCGAAGGCATCCGCGAATCTATCGCGGTTGCCAGCGGAAAAGGCGGCGTTGGCAAGAGCACGGTAGCGGTAAATCTGTCGGTTGCGCTCGCGAAGATGGGGCGCTCGGTGGGTCTGCTCGACGCCGACGTCTACGGCCCCAACGTGCCAATAATGCTCGGCGCGAAGGGTGATCTCGTCACCGTCGATGGCAGCATAAGCCCGCTCGAGGCCCACGGCGTCAAGCTGATGTCGCTCGGGTTCATGCTCGAGGAGGGAACGCCGGTAATCTGGCGCGGGCCGATGATCGCCGGCGCGTTGAAGCAGATGCTCAACGATGTCGCCTGGGGGGAGCTCGACTACCTTGTGCTCGATCTTCCGCCGGGCACGGGAGACGCCAGTCTGACCCTCGCTCAGATGATGCCGCTGAGCGGCGCGGTGATCGTCTCCACGCCTCAGGAAGTCGCGCTTCAGGATGTCAAGCGGTCCATAGCCATGTTCGAGCGCCTTAGCGTGCCAGTGCTCGGACTGGTCGAGAACATGTCGTATTACATCCACGAGCCGACGGGCGACCGGGTTGAGATATTTGGTCACGGCGGCGCGCGCCAGGCTGCCGGCGACCTCGGAATAAGGTTTCTGGGCGAGGTCCCGCTCGATCCGGCGATCCGCGAGGGAGGCGACATAGGCAGTCCTGTCGGCGGGGACGCCGGTTCGTCGCTCGGCGCGGCATTTGCCGGGATCGCGAGCCTGGTTGAAGAGTCGGTCGGCGCCGGGGACCAGGAGCTCCCCGACGACGACCTCCCGATGCTCTAGCCGGACTGGTCCCGGCCTTCCAATAGCGAAATCGCTGCCGCCAGAATCGCCGCATGGTCGAAGGCCAGACGCTTGGGAAGTTGGTCCATGGGAAACCATCGGGCGTCAGCCGCGTCGTCGCCCGCCCGCGCCGCGGTCGTCGTATCGAGGACGGCAAGGAAGGCGACGCTGACCGCCCGTCCGCGCGGATCGCGGCCCGGATCGCCGAAGGCGCCGATCTGACGCATCACCGGCGCGATAACCCCCGTTTCTTCGACGAGCTCTCGTCGAGCCGCCTGCTCGAGGTCCTCGTCGGGATCGACAAAACCACCAGGCAGAGCCCACGATCCGGCGAACGGCTCGTGGCCGCGCCGGATCAACAGAACCGACTGCCCGCCCGCGGCTGACGGAGCGACGGCGACTGCGTCTACGGTTACGTAATAGCGTTCGGGCGCGGGCATCGGACATGGTTCGGCGAGAGTAGAGAGCGCGCTTGCGGACGTACTGAGAGCCCGCTAATCGCCGGCCGCCTTCGAGACGGGATGCCGCTGCCTTGCCAGCAGCCGAATGGCGACGAAACCGACGACCAGCAGACCTATGAACGCGATCGTGAGAATGTCGAGGTACTTGTCAATCGCGGTTTGGACCGCCTCGCCGAAAATCATCACGACGCCCGCGACGAGGAAGAACCTTCCCGCCCGGCCTATCGCGGAAGCCAGCAGAAAACGCCGCATGTCGAGCCGGAAAACACCGGCGCCAATGGCGAAGACCTTGTAGGGAATCGGCGTGAACCCGGCTATTACGACGGCCCACACGTCCCGCTGCCGGTATTGCCTTTCGACGAAGAGGACCTTTCTCTCGTCGAACATTCGGTCCAGCAGAGGCCTTCCACCTTTTAGTCCAATGTAGTAGCCGAGCACAGCCCCCGCCAGCGATCCGGCGGTCGTAATCGCGGCGAATCCGAACGCGAACTGGATGTTCCCTGCGCTCATCGCTATCAGCAGCGCGTCCGGGGGTATCGGAAAGAAGCTTGATTCGACAAACGCCAGCAGGAACAGCGCGACGCCCGCATAAGGCGTATCGGACCACGCGAGAACCCACTCGGCAAGGGCATGAATCAGTTCCATATTAGACCTCGCGGGACGCTGTAGAACGGGTATGGAGTCCGAAGACTCGACGGACGAAACGCACTTTCGAAATCCGTCGCGTCTTCCACGCTATAGAGACAGTTGAATTTTAGGCGAAGCGCCCAAGGATGGGTGCGCGTTTGGCGGCATGAGCGTCCGCTATTACTCAGCGGGCCGCGCCGTCGTGAAGCTCCACGTCTTTGAAAACGGGCGGCCGTCCACGGCTCCGCTGACGGCGGCGAAGTATTCGGTCCCCGCAAGCAGCGGTCTGACGGGCGTGATCCCAATGGACCGCCGCCATCGACTCTCGACGACCACAACTTCGACCGGGCCGCCGTTTGCGGGAGCCAGCGAGACCGGCCCCCACTCGACGTTCTGACCGAGCAGGAAACTGACGGTCAACGGGGATCCCACCGGCCGCGGCAGTCCGGGCGCCGGGTCGGGCGATTCGTAGGCGTACCAGAGACGAGGCACGCCGCCCTGGCCCGGCGCGGGATAGACGGCGGGCAGATCGACGCCCGGTTGGTGCGAGCGGTCCAGGCCTATGTTTATCACCGTGATCTCGCGTCCGTTGCCGCTTGCTATGCCGTAACCTACGGCCACGCTGCTCGGATGCAACAAGGCGAACCGATGAAAAACGGTCGTCACGAACAGGTCCACGTTGTCCACGGCGTCGGTGCTGAAATTGATGTCTTCGTCGATCCAGCTACCCGCGTATCCGGCAGCCTTGGCTCGGTCGTGTATGGACTCGCCGGTGAACCCCGGCCGCCCGGCTTGCTCGCGGTGAACGCCGATCTGCGCCATCGATGGATGTCCGGCGTTGGCAATGTAGTAGCTGGCATGATTCTGCGCCGCGCGCATAAGCTCGGCATTCATCGCGATTCCGGGAAGCCCCGCGATGGCCCGCCACATGTTCACGCGGTCTATTACGGAGTCGCCTGTGGATTGTGGGCGACTGCCATCCGCCTCCTCCTCCGTAACGCCGGTGGCTGTATCCCCCGTGGATTGCGGCGGACCGGCGGATTGGGGCGACCGCAGCGGAACGCGGGCGCTGGCGGGAAAAAGACCCGCTTTGAGCGCAAGCTCGCCGCCGTTCGCGACTACCACCTGGCCCGGCTCGGCGAACTCGGTCTTGACCTTCCAAAGCTGTAGCGCGGCGCGCTGGAGGCGTATGGACTCCATCGGGCCATAGTCGACGACGCGCGAGGTGGGGAGTCCGTAAATGCGCAGCGGGTCGGGAGCGGCCTCGAAAGCTCGACCCAATTCGTCAGACGCTCCCAAAAGCTCGAGACGGGTTCTTACGATTTCCGCCCACGGAAGGTGACCGTCGTCGGTCATAAGGTGCCGCGGCACGAGCCTCTCCGCCAGCCAGCCGTCCATGCCGTAGTTGTTCATCTCGTCCAGGATGTTTACAAACTCGACCCGCCCGGGACCCGGATGCCACTGCAAGACGGCCTTCTGAAGCACTTGGGTGACGAATCCATCGCGGACGAACCGCCGGGTTAGCGGAAAGCCAAGCTGCAACAGGCCGCCGTCGCGCTGATAGACCGTCCAGAATGGGACTCCGCCGTCGTCGGTTATCGAAAAGCCGGCGCCGGATTCAGATCCCGCCGGGGCTGTTTGAGTAAAGAAGTGCCCGTTCGCTATGTCGTAGTCGGGCGCGGCGGCGCGGGCGACCGGAGTCTGGCCGGCGGTATCCGCGATAAGCGCCGTAACTACCACCACCATCAGGGCAAGCAGTAGTTTTGTGGCTTTTTGAAGCAACATATTTCACATTCTAGTCGCGGCGGGCCACTCGCGGCGCTGTCGAGCGGAGTCAGCCTTGCACTGCGTTGGGTATCACGTCGATACGCGGCCGACCTTCCGGTTCAATCATTATCGCAACCACGTCGATCCGCCACTGTGCGTCGGGGATTCTCCGCTCGGCGAGGTAGCTGGCGCCCAGGGCTATCAATCTTCTTGCCTTTCTCGACGTTATCGAATCTTGCGGGTTTCCGTGAGTGCGGGAGGACCGGGTCTTGACTTCGACGATGACGATCTCGCCGGCGTCTTTGCAAACAATGTCGATTTCGCCGAGCTTGCAACGATAGTTTCGCTCGATTATCCGGTATCCGCGCTTCAGCAGCTCCGACTCGGCAAGCCTCTCGCCGTATTCGCCCAGGTCTTTCCGGCTCAGACGCCGGTCCGGACGGCGGCTAATCCATCGAAGCCACTTTTTCAACACAGACCAAATTCTCCCGCATGGGTCTAAACGATCGACGGTGGATGGCGCACAATCCAAGGCGTTCCAGCGCCGCGCGGTGTTGCGGCGTTCCGTAGCCCATATTCGTTTCAAAACCATAGCCGGGATATCTTGCCGACCGTTTGATCATGTCGCGGTCCCGGCTTACCTTTGCGCATATCGACGCGGCCGCCACGGTCAGACATCTCCTGTCGGCGTGGTTGAAGGATTGATGAATTCCGTGATATTCCGACTCGCAAGGCAGTTGCACGGCGTCCACCAGCACTACGTCCGGGCAAACCGGAAGGCTGTCGAGAGCTTGCAGCATCGCCTGACGGGTCGCTTCCACGACGCCCATTCGATCGACCAGCCGGGCTTCGACGCTCGACACGCCGACCGCGATGGCCGCTTCCATGATGCAGCCGAAGGCTTGATCGCGCCGTTTTGAAGACAGCAGTTTCGAATCTCGAACGCCGGCGAGATAACCGGAATCGAGAAAGGCCTCCCGGTCAAGCAGCACCGTGGCCGCATAAAGCGGTCCCGCCCAGGACCCGCGTCCGGCCTCGTCGACGCCGGCTATATGCCGCGCGCCGGACTTTAACAGGCCGATCTCGAACGACAGATCGGGAATCGGCGCCGGATATCCAGCCGACCGCGCCGGCATCTGCCCGGCGGCTTCTCAGCGTCGCAGGCGTTCCTTGACGCGGGCCGCGCGGCCCACCCGGTCGCGAAGATAGTAGAGCTTGGCTCTACGGACCTTTCCGCGCCGCGCAACCTCGATTTTCTGGACCAGCGGGGAATGCAGGGGAAAGCACCGCTCGACACCGATTCCGTGCGAGATCCGCCGGACGGTGAAAGTCTCGTGGATGGCCGATCCCCGGCGCTTGATGACTACCCCTTCAAACACCTGAATGCGCTCGCGCTCGCCCTCCCGCACTTTCACGAGCACTCTTACGGTGTCGCCCGGCTGGAACTCCGGTATGTCCTGTTTGAGTTGCTCCCTCGTCAGCTCGTCGATCAACGTAGACAAGGGACCTCTCCTGTGCTCTGGGGTTTTAGATGAAATGAAGGCGCGACAGACCGGTCACGTCGGCTCTGAGCCCTCAAATATATCGAGATTCTATCACCCGAACGACGTTCGCCCGCGAGCACAGCCGTATAATCGCTGCTGTGAAGTGGCTGCTTAGTTGAGCCTGAGGTTGAATCGTGACGCCTGAATTAATGGGAACCGTAAGCGTGGGTGTTGCGTTCGTAGGTGTGTTCCTGACAGTCGCTGCATGGATTCGCTCGGATATCCGCGACCTGCGAACCGATATCCGCGACCTGCGGATCGCCGTGGACCGGGCTGGATCATCGCGTTTCCGACCTCGACAAGCGGGTTGAAGTGCTAGACCATCGGGTGTCAGATCTCGATAGACGCGTCGAATCGGTGGATCATCGGGTTCTACAGGTCGAAGCATTGGGTTCAACTAGCTAGAACCGTTGCGCTGCCGCCACGCTCGTGTCGGTTCACTAACCGCCCACGCCGCGTGATTCTTAGAATCGTGGGCCTGCCGGTCAGGACCGAGGACGAGCCGGAATTCCTACGGGCATTCGACGATGCCTTTCCACTGATTCGAGCATTGCCGGGATGCGGCCATCTGGCCCTGATTGGCCGCAGGGGTGGGCCGGATTACCTGACGTTGAGCGTTTGGGAGTCGGCCCAGGCGCTCGACGACTATCGAAAGGGGCCGCTGTTCGCCCGGATTTGGCCGCGGATCCGAAAAACCCTGCGGGCCGATCCGTGGGCTGAATCCTACGACTTCGTCGCCGGCGACGGCCCATTGGGCGGCGGCGCGGGCGAGGCGACCTAGCTCGTCTCCAACGGTGCGCCATAATGCGTGAGTGGTCGATTGATCGAGCGGCGCCTCCGCTGGCCGGACGTCTGGTTCGTTCCGCCTACCCGGTCTTCTTTTGCATGAGTCTTGGAGCGCCCGCTTCGAATACCGTGCGCGAAACGCTTGAGAGTCGTGAGAGGTAGTTCGCGCAAAGCTCGTCGGCCGGCGCGGGGTTGCTGGACCGCGTGGATAGATTGCCGAGCAGCGGCGTCTCGCTGCTTCGGATCGTCGTCGATGAGATGACAACCGCTCCGGATTCGCCGGTCCAGAGAAGACTATTCCTGGATCTGGCCAGCCACCTGTAGGCCTGGGCCTCCTCCATCCAGGGGCAGTCGCGCTTCAGCCTGGCCTGGGCGGCGGCGTCTATAAGCGCCAGCCGCGCCAGGAAGTCGTCTCCCGTCAGGCTCGGACGTGCCCGCGAGGACTGCATTATGTCGCACGCGTCGGCCATCCACAGCGCCAGCGAATTGAGCGAGTTTGCCACGTGAAGAAAGAAGCCGGTGACGAAGTACGAGACCGCGAGGTCCTGCTCCGGCGCCAGCTTTGCTATCCGGTCCGAGGAATACGCGGCGTGCAGGTAGGCGGCCAGAGCCGCCGACGCCTTCTCGGCGTCCGACTCGCGATCAGCCGCTCGGTAATGGTCGTAGACGGCGCCGCCGACGGCCGGATCGTATCCTTCGGGAGGATGCGCCAGGTCGACAAGCGGCGCAAGAAGGTCCCAAGCTTTGGGCTTTTGCCGGAAGAATTTCTCGCTTAGAGCCATGCCGTAACCCTAGCAAAACGGCGCGCGACGGTCGCCCGCGTAATTTGTTCTTGACACGCGCGTACCTGGAGTCATATAGAATAATAGTCATCCAGGTTGACAAAGGCTGGGACGGAGTAGAGTAACCGGCGGAGAAGCAACCCAAGCGAGCCGGCGGCGGTGTGAGGCCGGTGGTTGCCGGCTGGTGAAGTGCGCTCCAGAGCCGCAGGCTGAACGGCGACAATTAGGCTGAGCCGGGGGGTTCCCGTTACAGAACCAGAGCATGTTGGTGCTCGCTGAGACTCTGTCCGTGAGGATAGGGCGAAATAAGGTGGAACCGCGGTCTTCGGACCCGCCCTTACGCAAAGGGCGGGTTTTTTGATTTTGAGGGTGCGGCTTGACAGTCAAATCTGAAGCCGAACGGTCGCAGGCGGGAGCTTCGTCGAACGGCGAGCTGGGCAGTCGCGAGCCGTCGGCTGAGCGCAGGCTTCCGCGCGGGTTCGCCTGGCCTGACGACATCCAGGTCATATTCGACAAGGACCCCGCGGCTAAGAACGTGTTCGAGGTCCTGCTCTACCAAAGCTTCCACGCGATCTTGCTGCACCGTCTGGCGCACAGGCTCTACCAGGCCGGCGTGCCTGTTCTGCCTCGCTTGATATCCCAAATAGGCCGGCTGGTTACCGGAGGCATCGAAATTCACCCGGGCGCGAAAATCGGGCGGCGATTCTTCATCGATCACGGGTCCGGCGTGGTTATTGGCGAGACGGCCGAAATCGGCGACGACGTGATGCTCTATCACCAGGTTACGCTCGGCGCCACCGGCTGGTGGAAGGACCTGAAAAACGGAAAGAAACGGCGGCATCCGATAGTTCAGGACCGCGTCACCATCGGCGTGGGCGCGAGCATCCTGGGTCCGGTCACCCTGGGCCGCGACTCCAAGATCGGGGCGATGAGTCTGGTATTCGAAGACGTTCCGCCCAAGTCGGTCGTGATAGCCAGACCGGGGTCATATCTGGTTAAAGACGGAAAGCGGGTCACGGACGTCCGCTTGCGGGAGAGTGAAGTACCCTCCGGCTACCGCAAGACCGACTACCAGATTTAACCTGCCGCCGCTCCATCGCCGTTGCGGTAAACGCCCCGGTTCCACGGGCGAATGTATATGCTTAGTCTCAGTGTTGGCCCGCCCCCCGAAAGGACTTGATGCCACATGCTGATGTCGCGGCTATTCGGCCGGACCATGCGGGACGTGCCCGCGAGGGCGACCACTCCCAGCCATCGACTTCTGTTGCGAGCGGCCATGATTCACCAGCTCGGAGCCGGAATCTACAGCTACATGCCGCTGGCCTGGCGGTCGCTCGCCAAAATCGAGGCGATCGTGGCCGGGGAGATGGACCGGGTCGACGGCCAGCGCATTGGAATGCCGGTCGTTCATCCCGCCGATTTGTGGCGCAAGAGCGGGCGCTGGGACTCGATTGGCCGCGAAATGGCCCGGTTTCACGACCGCGACGGCCACGACATGCTGCTGGCCGTCACCCACGAAGAAGTGGTTACCGACCTCGTGGCCCACTACGTCACCTCGTATCGCGACCTTCCGAGGATGGTGTATCAGATTCAGACCAAGTTTCGCGATGAGCCGCGGTCGCGGGGCGGACTGATCCGGGTGCGTGAGTTCGTGATGAAGGACGCCTATAGCTTTCACCCGTCGTACGACGACCTCGACGGGTACTACGAGCGCATGGTCCACGCCTACGTGCGGACCTTCCGCCGTTGCGGCCTGGAAGCGCTTGTCGTGGAAGCGGACGTGGGGATGATGGGGGGCTCGATGTCGCACGAGTTCATGCTCGTGACCGGCGCCGGCGAAGACACTCTCCTGATTTGCGACGCTTGCGGATATGCCGCCAACAGCGACGTGGCGTCGAGCACGCTCAATCCGCCGCCCCCTGAAGAACCTGAGGCCACGGAGGAAGTCGCGACTCCCGGCAAGACCACCATCGAGGGAGTCGCCAGTTACCTCGACGTTCCGACCACCCGAACGCTCAAGGCCGTGTTCTACGTAGCGGGCGAAGAGCTTGTGTTCGTGGCCATTCGCGGCGACCTGGGCGTGAACGAGCAAAAGCTCGCCGCCGCGCTCCGGTCGAGTGAAATTCGACCCGCTTCGGACCAGGAGCTGGACGAGGCGGGTATCGTCCCCGGTTACGCTTCGCCGATTGGCGTAAAAAACGCAAAGATCGTCGTGGACCGCTCGGTGCCCGCCGCGCCCAACCTCGTGGCCGGCGCAAACCGGGAAGGATTCCACTTGAAGGGCGTCAACTACGGCCGTGACTTTCGGGCGGACGTCGAGGCCGACATAGCCTTGGCCAGAGGCGGCGATCCGTGTCCAAGTTGCCGCGCTCCGCTCCGTGAGACCCGCGGCATCGAGATGGGACACACGTTCAAGCTCGGGACCCGCTACTCGGAAAAGCTGGAGGCGGCGTTTCTGGATAACGAAGGCGAACAGCGGCCCGTCGTCATGGCGAGCTATGGAATCGGCATAGGGCGATTGCTCGCGTCGGCTATCGAGCATTTCCACGACGACGATGGAATACTCTTTCCGGTCAGCATCAGCCCTTACGACGTCCATATCGTCCAGCTCGGCGAAGCGGAACAGGTTGGCGAGGCCGCCTCGCGACTGCACGCGGAGCTGGAGGCGGCGGGCGTCGAGGTTCTTCGCGACGATCGCAACGAAAGCGCGGGGGTCAAGTTCAAGGACGCCGACCTAATCGGCGTTCCCCTGCGGGTAACCGTAAGCCCAAGATCTCTCAAGAACGGCGGGGTCGAGCTGAAGCAACGGTCCAGCTCCGAATCGACCCTGCTCCCCTTGGATTCGGCGGTCGCGGAGATTGTCGATCTGCGAAGACGGCTGATGGACGAGCTCGACCCCGAACGCGAGCTGTGGAGTCACGCCGCCGCGGGCGAGAGAACCTAGGTACGCCGGAGCCGCGGT
The DNA here is from genome assembly GCA_965218195.1 of Chloroflexota bacterium. Taxonomy (GTDB): domain Bacteria; phylum Chloroflexota; class UBA11872; order UBA11872; family VXNJ01; genus JAPOVO01. Next base: position 741,906 of record OZ244593.1, on the reverse strand, counting down.
GATTCGGATACCGATTGACGAGTTGCGATTTTAACCGTGTCGGACACCCTGTGCCTGTACTGGCTTTGAATGACTGAACCTGTAGCCTTGGCCTGCACCGAGTGCGGCGCGGCGCAGCCACGGAATTATCCCGGGCTTGAGTGTGTCAAGTGTTCGCGGCCGCTGCGAGTGGAAGTAGAGGTCCCGGCGGCTGGCGGGAGTCTGACCGAAGTCGTAAAGCCGGGGATGCGCGGCTTATGGAAATATCAGCCGCTGCTGCCGTTTGCCGGGGGCGTCGATCCGGTAACGCTCGGTGAAGGCGATACCCCTACGGTCTTGCTAAGCAACTGGGGCGGCCTGATCGGCATACCCCACGCGTACGCGAAGCTCGAGTACGCGTCTCCCACGGGTTCGTTCAAGGACAGGGGTTCTGCGACGCTCATAACCCGGCTGCGCGATCTGGGCGTAAGAAAAGCGGTGGAGGACTCTTCCGGCAACGCCGGAGCGTCGGTCGCCGCCTACTGCGCGAAGGCGGGAATCGAGGCCGTCATATTCGCTCCCGAATCCGCGCCCGCCGCCAAGCTGGCGCAGATCGAGGTCTACGGCGCGGAGCTCAAACTGGTCCCGGGCGCGCGGGAGAATGCGACGAAAGCGGCGCGTGAGGCCGCGCAGGCGCCGGACACCTCGTATGCGTCTCACAATCTGCATCCTTACTTCATAGAGGGGACCAAGACCTTTGCTTATGAAGTCTTCGAGGACTTCGCCGGTACTGGCGCGATGCCCGACCACGTCGTCATTCCGGTCGGAAACGGAAGTCTTTACCTTGGGGCGGCCAAGGGGCTTAGGGAGCTTGCGGCGGCGGGATTCGAGTTTGCGTCGCCGCGATTGCACCTTGCGCAAGTCGAGGCGTGCGCGCCGTTGGCCGAAGCCGCACAGGCCGGTCTGGACGGCCCCGCGGCCGTCGCGCCGCGGCCCACCATAGCCGGCGGAATCTCGGTCCGCGAGCCTCCCCGGGGCAGAGAGGTCTTGCGGACGCTGCGCGACTTCGGGGGCGTGGCGGTCGCCGTAACCGAACAAGCCGTTTGGGACGTGCGCCTGGAGCTGGCGGAGCGCGAAGGCCTGTTTATCGAACCGACGTCCGCTGCGGCGTTCGCGGGCGTCCGGCGGCTTGCCGAGCTGGGCGTGATCGAGGCCGGAGACTCGGTACTGGTAGCGGTGACGGGGCACGGTCTCAAAGACCCTCAACCCGCCAGACCGGCGGGCTAGCTCTAACTCGCTTCACGGATCGGCTCTACCCGCTTGACCGGCCTGTGAAGATGAGATGCGGACGGTGCATTAACGAGTTGGCCGCGGCTGGGCATTCACGCCAGACGGCGCGGCCATGCGGAGGCTTTGGACCCTGGACTTCTCTGTAGATGACGGTCTGGATGGCGGCGAGCTGATCGTCCGTGAGGGAGTCTGCGGCGGCGGACACCGCGAATTCTCTATCGAAGCGCGGGTTTGCGGTCCGTCGCCAGGTTCGTCGGTCGAATTGGAACTGGGACCGGGATTATGTCTCGTGGAGGGAAAACGCAGCCAGCCTTCACGCGGTGGGGCCGGCAGCCCGAATTGGCGGGTCGCGGCGGACGCCGCGCCGGGCACGTTCCGGTATGCCGTCGGTCTTCGGTCCCGTGAAGGTCTGGCGGTGAGCTTGCAGAGTCGGGACGTTGTGGCCGTAGCCTGCGGCCGGACTGAATTCGATCCCGCCGAGCACGGGTTTGCGTTCGGCAACAGGGCCGATCTATTTGGATGCCCGCGGCCTCCTCGGTCGGTATTCGATCGCACCTTTCACGGTGGACCCGACCTACTCCGGTCGCGGTTGTTCGATGGGCTATACGAATCCGTGTTCCAGACCGGCCTGTGTACGGGCATGGCCCGCGCGGCGTCGTGGTTCGCGGCGGTCAAGGACGCGGGGCGAGCGGTCGACCGGACCACCGAGGACGTTGAAACTCGGGAGATCATTCAACTGCTGCATGGCCGGCAGCTCAGCGACAGGGCGTTGCTGTCTTCGGCTTATGCCTTGCTGACCTCCGGGCCGCGCAAGGTCTTTCGGAAGTTCCGTGAGCAAGTGCTGACCGCGGGCCGTTCGCCTATCGCCATAGACGTTGGGATTCCCAAGGTGACCAGAAGCGACTTTCTCCGCGCCGTGGTCAGGCAGGGGCATACCGTTGTGCCTTACGCCTACCGGCTCCTTCCCGACCGTATCGCGCAAATTTACGTTTACGACCCTGTGTATCCGTCGGACCGGCAGGACGGGCGGAGACCCATAATCGAAATTGACCTTGTTAGAAACAGCTACGGCTATCGTGAGTGGTCCAGCGGAAACCCCGCCGATCCGACGACCATCCTCGGCGTGCCGCTGTCGGCATACGCCGGCGGCCGCACCGCCTATATTGCGGGCATTGCTTCACTATTTGGCTTTTCGTAGCAGTAACGGCAACAACGCCGCCCCCGCCGCCCTTCCCGCGCCCACACCGTCACGCCCACGCCGCTACTGCCGCACCCCTACCCCTGGATGCCCGATCAAGCCGGGCATGACGGGGGAATTTCCGTTATGCCCGCGAAGCATGTCCCCGCGCAAGCGGGGAGCGGGAATCGAGCGGTCGATGTCGTTCCGAGGTCTGCCGAGGCATCTCGCGTTCCGCTGTCGGGGCCGGGATCGTCCGTCGCCGAAACCGGGATTCTCAGCGGCGCTCAGAATGACAAGTCGGGCGGTTCGCGAACCGCCCCTACGGCTGATGCTGTCCACTTGCTTGCGCCTGGCGCCTCTGGATGCCCGATCAAGTCGAGCATGACGAGTACGCGCTCTTCCCTCCCTCACTCCGCCCCCTCTTCCGCCATTCCCGCACTCATATCGTCATTCCCGCGAAAGCGGGAATCCACAGCCAGCGGGAATCCACCTGCCAATTCATGTCCATACTGATTCCTAGCGATGCCCGGTCAGGCCGCCGGACCCCCTATTCCTTGGGACCCTTGAGGTGAGGGGGTGTTGTTCGGGCTGTCTGGGGTTCATCGCGGCTGTCGCATTTGCCGGCGCGCTGCTGGTTGGAGGGTTGGCCGGGATCGTCGCTTCGAGCGGAGTCGTCGTCGTTCCGGTGTTCAGCGATCTGCTGTTTCAATCTCTGCCGGAACCGGGTGAAGGTTACGCCGTTCCACGCGACGCGGCGGACGAGCGCCGCGACCGTATCTCCGAGATCGGCGACGAGTTACGCGATTTCTTCCAATACGGCATCAAACCGGCGACCGGCGCGTTTGAATTGAGTGAGCGGGACGTTGCCGACATGCTGGCGGAGCTAATCGTGGGACTGGAGGAGGGCGCGGTCTTGCGGTCTGTGGCGGTGAACCTGGCTCCCGACTCGGTTAACGCGTTTCTGGTGATCGACGTGGCAGCCGCGGCGCGCGGGGCCGGCGTTTCACCCTCGGTCGGGGAGCGGCTGCTGTCGTTCGGGGTTACGACGGTCGAGCTGGAGACAAGCGTCACATTTGTCGATGGTTTGTTAAACGTCGACGTAGAGCACATTCAGGTCGGACACGCGCCTGACTTCGTGGGGCGCATCCTGGCGTTCGTCAGCGATATTCTGGTCGATAGCAGCGTTTCCAGGCTGCCCGTGGATACTGGGATCGAGAAGCTCGTAATTGGAGAGGGAAAGGTCCAGTTGGAGTTCAAAGGGATATTCGAGTGAGCCGCAGAGCGCCGCCGGGCTTGTCCGACGCGGGGGCCGTTCTGCTGGCCGCGGGCCAGTCCCGGCGAATGGGTCAGGCCAAGGGCCTTCTCCAGTGGGCGGGCAAGCCTCTGCTGCAACACCAGGTTGACGTCCTCCTTCGGTCGAGCGTGGGCGATATCGCGGTGGTGCTGGGGGAGGGCGTTGACGAGCTTGCGCCGCTGGTCCCCGACGACCGCCGCGTCAGAACAGTCTGGAACGCCCGCCATGCCGCCGGCCGCAGCGGTTCGGCGATAATCGGCACTTTGGCTCTCCGCCGCCGCGAAGCCGTGATGTTCTGCAATGTCGATCAACCGCTTTCAACGCGTCTGGTCGAAGATTTTCTCCGCGGCGCGGGCGAGGCCCCGGACTTTGCGATCGCCGTAGCGGCATATAGGGGCAAGCGGGGGCATCCGGTGCTGATTCGGCGGGGGCTGTTTCCGGAAGTCGTGTCGATTTCCGAATCGTCCGAGGGGCTCAAGGCCGTTATCAGAAAAGACCCCGCACGCGTTTTGAACGTGCCGGTGGACAGTCCCAACGCGCTCCTGGGTTTCAACACGCCCGACGAATACGATCACGCCCTTCAGCGCATGGAGCGGGGGGAATTGGAGGCGGACTAAGCCGCCCGACGATCTGGTAAACAGGCTGCTAAAGCTGAAGCGCGTCCAAGCTCATTGCGACCTGCCGGACGCTGTTTTGAGGGTCTCTATTTTGCTCCCACGTCGACTGCGGCGGTCCCGAACGTCTCGGAGTGGTCGGCGGACTCCGGACCCGGAAAAATCTTGCCCGGATTGAACCGCCGGTCCATCGAGAAGACATCGCGGACCTTGAGCATCGCGCCGAGGTCCGATTCGCTGAACAGCTCGGGCATCTGATGGATCTTCTCCATCCCGATTCCGTGCTCGCCCGTGAGCGTCCCGCCCACGTCGAGGCAGGCCTGAAGGATTTTCTTGCCCGCGCTCATCACCCTCTCGAGGGCGCCCTCGTCGCGCTCGTCGAAGAGGATTAGAGGATGGATGTTGCCGTCGCCGGCGTGAAATACGTTGGCCATCTCGAAGCCGTATTCCCGGCCGATTTCGTAGACCGACCTCAATACTTCCGGCAGCTTCGTCCGTGGTATCACGCCGTCTTGCACGTAGTAGTTCGGGGCGAGAACTCCGATTGCGCCGAACGCGCCCTTTCTGGCGACCCAGAGACTGTTCCGTTCGGCGCCTTTGCTGGCGATTCGGATTTCAGTGGCACCGCTGGCCCGGCATATCGAATCGACGTTTGCCGCCAGATCGTCGATTCCGTCTTCGAGTCCTTCGACCTCGATTATCAGGATGGCCCCGGCGTCGGTTGGGAGCCGCGCCGACGGAAGCCATTTCGCCACCGCCCGCGTGCATGTCTGGTCCATCAGCTCCATGGCGGCGGGGATTATTCCGGCGGCGATTATGCCGGAGACCGTGGTTGTGGCTTCGTCGACGGAGTCGTATACGGCTAGCAGCGTTCTCACCGACTCGCTTGAATGCACGAGCCTGACGATGATCCTGGTGACGATCGCCAGGGTCCCCTCCGATCCCACGATCACGCCGCGGAGGTCGTAACCGGGCGCGTCGGCCGCGGCTCCGCCGCACGCGAGCACGTCGCCCTGAGGGGTGACGACTTCCAGCCCGAGCACGTGATTTGTCGTGACTCCGTAGGCGAGCGTGTGGGGGCCTCCGGCGTTGGTCGCCACGTTCCCGCCGATTGTGGAGGCCTTTTCGCTCGACGGATCGGGAACGTACTGAAAGCCTCGGGGCATGACCTCGGCGCTAAGGTCGAGATTGACCACGCCCGGCTCCACGACCGCGATCATGTTTCGGTAATCGACGCTGATTATTCGATTCATGCGCGAGGTCGAGAGAACGATTCCGCCTTGGAGCGGAATGCAACCGCCGGCCAGACCGGTGCCGGCTCCGCGGGCGACGACCGGTATTCCTCTGGCGCGGGCGATATTTACGACTTCGACCACTTCTCGCGTTGACGAGGGAAAGACGACCGCGTCGGGCCGCCGCCGCGCTACCGAGCCGTCGTATTCGTATAGAAGGAGGTCTTCCGCCCGGTGGAGTACGTTATCGGGTCCGAGGGCCGCGGTTAGCTCGGCGACTAGGTCGACGCCGGATTCTGTGTCCAGGGCTGTTGCGGTCATGTCTTTCCGGGATGTTTCCTCGGTTGCGTCCAGCTTTCGCGAATTGCGGCAATTCTACTGTTCAGCGCGCCCGGTCGGGCGTCCCCAAGGCCGGGCGTCGTCAGTTCGACCGGCTGCTTTGCGCCCGATTGACCGCCGCCGCCAGCTTGGCTATCTCGCCGTCCAGCACTTCCATCTGCATGTTCATGACTTCCGCGATGCTCGTCTGCTCCAGAAGTCTCTGGCGGGTCTCGTTGCCGACGTGAAGTCCCGCCGAAACGTATTCCGCCATTGCGACCGGTGACTTTGGCAGGTCCATTTTTCGGATCCACTGGCCCGTCAACGCCATGATGAGCTTGAGGTACTCGGCAAACCTGGCGGTCAACGGCGCCGCCAGGTCCGCAAGGTCGGGATTGTCCGAATCCGTCCAGTTAACCCCTTGAACCTCGGCGATCATTCGCGGGCTGGACTCGATTGTCTCGAGAACTTTAAATCGATCGCGCCCGGTGACGGTGATGTCGATCGTCCCGTCGTCCTGATATTGAGCCGACACGATGTGCGCGGTAGCGCCAACGCGGTGTATCTCGACCGGGTCCAGACCTTCGGCCGCGCCGGACTTCAACAAGATCACGCCGAAGGGCGTCTGAGTTTCGAGGCAGGCCCCGATCATTTGTAGATAGCGCTGCTCGAAAATGTGCAAAGGCATGGTTGAACGCGGAAAGAGAACCGTAGGCAGAGGAAACAGATCCAGGACCATTGGACTACCGCTTTCGGAAGCCTGCGGCGTTCGACGCAAGCGAAATCACATCGCCGCCTTGTATACATCTTACGCGGCTTTAGGCCGTGTTCGATTTATCGCGGGGTCCCCGTGAGCGGCCCGCTTCAACGCCGCTACTGTCTGCGGGACCGGCGGTTTTTGCGCTATTCGACTTGAGGCACGTCCAGCCAGACGCCGCGTTTGCTGGCCTCGACCGCCGCGTCGATGACCTCCTGAGTTCGCAGTCCGTCGGCCAGCGTCGGCGCGATGTCGCGTTCTTCCTTTATCGAAGTCACGAAATTGCGCATCATGCGCTCGCCGAAGAACGCCAGCACGCCGGCGTGGTCGGCTTCGCCTAGCGGCAGATTTGGGTCCACGACCTCGGGATCATGTCCGGGGCGGTGCCTTTGCGCTTCCATTATTCCGTCGGTGACGAAAGCGAACTTCGTGCCGCCGAGCGTGAAGTTGCTGCGCCCCAGCGGTTTGTGGCTGTCGATAAGTCCGATTCTGCTGGTCAGCACCGTGCCGTTCGCTCCCGAAGCGAACTTGACGAGCAGATTGGCTTCGTCGTCGAGCTCCAGCGGGAACGTCTCCCCGGAATCGTCGATTCCCTCTTTGACGTGGGTTTCCAGCGAGGCGGCGACCCTGGTGATGGGACCGGCCCAGAACTGAACAAGGTCGATGGCGTGCGAGCCCAGGTCTGCCACCACGCCCGCCGAGGTGCTGCCGGGGTCGGTTTTCCAGTTACGCTTCGGCGAACCTTGCAGCATCGAGTTGTTGTAGCGCTCCGCGTGGACGTTGAGAATTTCGCCTATCTCGCCATCGTCGATCATTCGACGCACCTGTTGCACCAGCGGGTTTGCCCGCAGTGTGAACCCCACCATGCTGCGCAGGTCGTTCGATCTCGCTCCGGCGTACATCTCCCGGCCCTGCCCGGCGTTGCTCGCGATCGGTTTCTCCACAAACACGTGCCGCCCGGCGTTTATCGACTGCATGGTCAGCTCGTAATGGGTGTGGTCCGGGGTTGCGATTATCACGCCGTCGAGACCTTCCACGGACAACAGCTCGTCCGGGTCCGTCGTTACGAAATCCACGCCGTGGCGCGCCGCCGTTGCGCGGGCGCGCTCGGGATTGGGGCCGCATATCCCCAGGGCGACCCCGTCTTCCACAAAATCCAGACCGGCCAGATGGGCTTCGGACATGAATCCGTAGCCAAAGAAACCAAGCCCTACTTTTCCGTCAGGGGTCATAACACCGCGCTCCATTTTTTCTGATTCCAGAGCCGATTATCGGCGGCCTTGGCGATTTGCGCCATCGTCAACCTCCAATCCGCGCCTCTGTTGCCGAAGCTCGATGCACCTCTGCCGCCCACCCCGTCATCCCCGCCACTTATTCCTGTCATCCCCGCCACTCATCCCGTCATCCCCACCGCCTACCCCGTTATCCCGCCCTTCATTCGTCATTCCCGCGAAAGCGGGAATCCGGACCCCATCATTCGGGCGTAAGTAGGGGCGGTTCGCGAACCGTCTCTGCAGGGTCCGGGCCGGGCGCGAATGGACCGGCTTCATTGCGCGGTCGTGGTTCGACAGAGCCTGTCCTGAGCGAAGTCGAAGGGCTCGCGGCGCATCCCGTTATTCCCGCGAAAAGCCTGCCCTCGGCTCGATCGGGGGCGGGAATCCAGAGACTTCAAACCGACGAACATGAAGATGCCGTCGCGCCGTAGAGGTCGACCCCAAAGACCATGTTGTCGATAAGGCGGACCGGTCCCACGTAAGCGGCGCAGCTTATGACCATAGGATCGGCCGCGCGCTCAAGCTCATCGAGCGTGAACGCATGGGCCGCGCTCACGTATTCGGTCCGGCAGCGCGGCTCCGCCGCAAGCGCGGACAGGACCCTATCGCGCAGCGCGTGAGCATCCCGTTCGCCCGAGGAGTAGGCGGCCGCGGCAGACTTCAGTGCCGTATGCACAATCGGGGCGGCGCGCCGTTGCCCGTCGCTCAACAGCACGTTGCGGCTGCTTAGCGCCAGCCCCTCGCTGTTTCGGACTGTCGGCACGACCAGCATCTCAATGTCGAAGTCGAGATCCCGAATCAGCGCGTCGATCACTCGGGTCTGCTGCCAGTCTTTCTGTCCGAACACGGTGACGTCCGGACGTATGACGTTGAAGAGTTTGGCGACGACCGTCGCCACCCCGCCGAAGTGTCCGGGGCGAAATTCACCTTCGAGCCGGTGCGAGACGGGACCAGGCTCAACGCAAGTCCCAAATCCTTGGGGATAAACCTCTTCGACCGGAGGCGCCCAGACGATATCGACGCCTTCCCGCTCGAAGATTTCCATATCCCGATCGAACGGCCGTGGGTAGCTCTGGAAGTCGTTGTCCCCCTCGAACTGCGTGGGGTTTACGAACAGACTGGCTACGAGGCTGTCGCTTTCCGCCCTTGCCGCGCGGATCACGGCCACGTGGCCGTCATGCAGGGCGCCCATTGTTGCGGCCAGCCCGATACGTCCGGCCGGCCGGCCAAGCGCGGCCCTGACGTCGACTCGTGACTTGACTAGGTCCATGGTCTTAGAACGATAGCTTGAGATGGGCTGATCGTGCGCTTTCTGCGATGCCCCCGATTTTGATCGCTCTACAGGCCCCCAGGCTTCGGACTTATTCCCGAAGGCGGCATACTATCCGTGGGCGTTCCGCGGTCTCGGCGATCCAAAGCGATACCGAGGCCGGCGGTTCTCTGGGGACAAATGCTATTTGAGGAGTGACCCAAAATGCGCGCTCGAACGCTTACGGACAAGCAGAAGAGCCAGTGGGCCATTGACGGCTACGTGGTTCTCGAGGGTCTTCTTACTCCGACCGAGGTCGGCGAGATTACCGGCCACGTCGACGGACTCTTCAAAGACCATCTGGCGCGCAATCCCGACGCCGACCCCAAGGCCGGGCTGGACCACCGTGACGCGCTCGAAGTTTGCGAGCCTCTGATCGACATGATCGATCATCCGCGGGTTTTCGACATCGTGCTCGATCTGCTGGGTCCGTACATCCAGTTGAGCATGGCCGAAGTTATGGTGCGCCCCCCGAACCCCGATTTCGCGGGGTTCATACACACGGACGGCGGCCAGGCGTTGCGCCGAATCCGGGTAACCGAAACCAGCCTGCCGCTCCAGTTGAAGATTCAGTATTTCCTTACCGACGTGGACCGGCAAAACGCGGGCAACTTCACCTTGTTTCCAGGCAGTCACCTGAGACCCTATCCGGAGGAAGACGAAGAGGTGAGCGCTTACGTGCCGGGGGCGGTGCAGCTACAGGTGAAGGCCGGGGACGCGGCGATCTTCCCTCACTCGATCTGGCACGGCGCCGTGACGAATCGCTCCAGGCAGACAAGGAAGTCGCTCATCTTCTGCTATAGCCAGATGTTCTGCCGGCCGTTCGACTTCGTCGCGCCGTCGGCGGATCTCCTGGAGCGATGCACCCCGCGGCAGAGAAGATTGCTGGGCGATCTTGGCGGGGAATGGAAACCGGGATCCTACTTCTACGCGCCCCCGGACCAGGTCGAGGTTATGCGTTAAGGCAGGCGGGTCGCCGCCGAAGCCTGCTTTCAGCTCCCTTAAACGGACGGCAGCGCGCTCCAGGCACGCACGATTTAACGGTGCGTGGCGAGCCTGCCGAACCATGAACCCAGTCTATTCGCGCCCGGACCCTGTAGGGGCGGTTCGCGAACCGCCCTTACGACTGCCCCATCCGTCATTCCCGTGAAAACGGGAATCTGGCGTAACGGGCCGTGACGCTTGCCGGGCCTCTACGCCAGGTGGCCGTCGTCCTTGAGCATAGTGATGCTCTTGTCGAAGGCGTCGATTATGAAGTCGATGTCTTCCTCGGAGTGAGCTTCGGATAGCATTCCGCCGCCGCCCATCATATGCACGCCGTTGACGAGCATCGCGGTCATGTACGAACCGCCGACCGGGGCCAGCGAGCTCTTGTCCATCGTGTCGGTGAAGGTTGTGTGCCAGAACGAATGCGATCCATAGGCCGAGCCGCGTATGCCCTGACGCGCGAACACGCCGTTGATTCCCGAACGCAGCTTGTTACCGAGCTTGTTGACGTGCTCGTGGACCTTGCCGTCCGAGATGTATTCCAGACAGGTCGCGCCCGCGATCGAGGAGACGGGGTTGGCGTTGTAGGTGCCGGGGTGCGATACGCGCCGTCCGCCGGGCCATTCGGAGCCGATCTGCTCCAGGAAGCGCCGCTGACCCGCGACCGCGCCGCCGGGCATTCCGCCCGCGATGATCTTTGCCATGGTGGTCATGTCGGGAGTGATGCCGAATTCGGCCTGATATCCGCCCGGCGAGTATCGAAATCCGGTGATGACCTCGTCGAAGATCAGCGGGACTTCGAGGTCCGTGCACACTTGCCTTAGCTCCCGCATGAAGTCGAGGCTGGTCGGCTCGGTCCCCCAGCTAGCGCCCGAAGGTTCCAGGATCACCACGGCGATGTCGCCGTCGGCGGTGATCGCGTCGCGAACCGCGCCGGCGTCGCCTTGCGGCATCGAGACCACGAGGTCTTGCATGGGCTGTGGAATCCCGCCGGAAGTCGGGACTTCGTAAGGCTCGTAGACGGCCACGGTGGCCAGGTCGTGCCAGCCGTGGAAGTGCCCGTCGAACTTGAGGATTTTGTTTTTGCCGGTGAGATTACGCGCCAGGCGCATGGCCATCATCGTGGCCTCGGTGCCCGACGAGAAGAAGCGCACCATTTCGGCCGAGGGGACGAGCTTGCATACCCATTCGCCCCAGCGGACCATGTTTTCGTGGCTCGCGCCGAAGTGCGTGCCGCGCCTGATCTGCTCGGCGACCTTGCCCATTACGACCGGATGGTTGTGGCCGAGCAACAGCGCGCCGTGGCCCACCACGAGGTCTATGTAGCGATTGCCGTCGAGGTCCCACTTGTAAGCGCCGTCGGATCGCTCCATGTAGACCGGGAAAGGCTTATGGATACGCTGGTCGTGCTCGATCCCGTCGGGAAGAACGTGCCTGGCGCGCTCGTTCATTTGGAGGCTCTTCGGGCATCTTTCCTCGAAGAGGCTCTCGATTCTCAACGCGGGCTTTACTTCGGTAGTCGCCATCTGGTGTACCCCCAACCGCCTCCGCGGGGTAAATCAGGCCCCGGCTGCGGCGGGGCCTTCATCATCCTGTCGCATCGAAGTTATCACAGCTATGTAAGCGGATCAAAGCAGCGCGCTGGGCCGGTACATGCCAGACTCTGGTAGAGAGGGCCGACTGCGCCCCCGGCGGACATACCGGCGCCGCATCCCCACCCTTTCTCGCTTAAACCCCCTGGTGTGTTGGGAGATACCGGACGACCGAACACCAGTCCCCCGTTCATCCTGAGCCAGTCCCCCCGGTTCGTCCTGAGCACTTCGCAAGGCTCTCGTGAGCTTGTCGAACGGCTCAGCACGAGCTTTGTCGAAGGGCTCACTACGGGCGGAGAGGGGTTCAATTTGCGCTTCATTCCCACCCTGTCTCAGGTCTTCCGGAACCTGTTCCGAGATCGACAATTGCATAGTCGACGCACCCAATCGGGTGCTCGGTAATCGAAGATATGGGTGGGCTGAACGCGAGAGGGATGAGCGAATGCCGGATATGCGCGGCGAACTTGCGGGCGACGGTCCAGGCGCGCGGCGGACGCGCGAGCTGATCGAGCGTCTAATCCGCGAGGGGACCGTCGTTGCGCGGTCAGACGGGAGTATCCACGACCTGTTCCCCGTAAGCGTCAATGCCGCCGAGGGCGAGGCGTTGCGCGAGTGGGTGCAACGGGAGTGGGTGGCGCACACCATCGAGATCGGGCTTAGGTACGGAATTTCGGCGCTGTTTATCTGTGAAGCGTTGCTCGCCAACGGCCGGGCCGACGCCCGCCACGTCGTTCTCGATCCAAATCAGATCTGGAGGTTCGCCGGCTGCGGACTCCAGCTCATCCAGGAGATCGGCCTCGGCAAGCTGGTCGAGTTCCATGTGGAGGAATCGGAGATCGCGCTGCCGCGCTTTTTGGCTGAGGGACGACGGTTCGACCTGGCGTTCGTGGACGGCAATCACCGCTTCGACGGGGTCTTTCTCGATCTGATCTACCTCGGCCGCCTCGTTCGCGAGGGCGGGATCATTTTCATCGACGATTTCCAGCTACCGGCGGTCGCCAAGGCGGCGTCCTTCTGCACGACAAACCTCGGCTGGACGGTCGAAGACGTCTCGCGGGATGACGACTCTCATCACTGGGCGGTTCTCCGCACGCCGGACGTTCGGCCTGAGCGGCACTACAAATACTTCGTCGACTTCTAGTCCGGGATTCCCCAGGCTCGCGGTCAACCTCGCATCGTGCGGCGTCGCGGGTCTCATTTCTCCCCCACGGCCATAATGTGGTTCGACAGCCCCAGTAGCGATGGCTCGGTTTCCAACGACCTCACGACTTCCAGCAAATGCTCGCGCCTGCGCTCGTCTTCCCAGTGGTAGTCAAAATCCGATAGAACCCTTGCCACGCCCTGCACGCCGAAAAGCCCAATGAATTTGAACTCCGCCTCCTCGACCTCCGACGCAAGGTCCTCAGGCCTGTGGAAGTACGCGGTGGTGAAAAAGCGCAAGTCGCCAGTCGGGTTCCGGTGCTGACCATCGCGCCGGTCGCGCGCCGCTATCTCCTCAAAGCGGGGATCCTCGAAGTACCCGTGCCTGAAACCGTCGAACGTCGAGGAGAAGCGGGACACTCCCATCGCAAAAAGGCGGCCACCGTCCACGAGGACCCGACGCGCCTCCCGCAGCGCCTTCAAGCGATCGCGACTCTCGGTGAGGTGGTAAAGCGGACCGAACAGCACGGCCGCATCAGCGCTACCGTCAGATTCCTCTAGCCGTCGTGCATCGCCTGTCTCGCAAGATGCGATTGGAAAATCAGGCTGAGCAGACGAAGCCCGTCTGGCCGCCTCGACGTGCGGAGAGTGAGCGTCAATCAGATGGACTTGATATCCCTCCCGCGCGAGCCATAGCGCGTGCACCCCTTCGCCGCCGCCAACGTCGAGAATCACCGCCGGCGGCGACGGCAGCCACCGCAGGAGCAACTCGCGGACTCGCACGAGCTCAAACCGCCCGAGCCCTCTGTACAGCCGCCCGCCCTCGTTTATTTCGCTGTAGTGCTCAGCGATTTCAGGGTCAAGAGAACCGTGCCCGTACATCGCATCTCCCCTGCTTGCGCTGCGCCCTTTTGCCCTCTTTCGCCCCTAGCCAAACCTGCCGAAGGGTCAAGATTTTCCATTTTTACCGCTACCGGGTGACCATTTTCAGCAGCCCACAATTGCCGAAGCCGAGATTCTTTACCGTAGCTCAAAATGATAGAAATGGGCGATCAAAATGAAACGAGGGGGCGCTCGGAGTTCCAGAGAGGTGTGCGTAATGCCAAAGGTGCACGGCGTCCTTCTGCACCAAAAACCTCGGCTGGACGGTCGAAGATGTCTCGCGGGATGACGACTCTCATCACTGGGCGGTTCTCCGCACGCCGGACGTTCGGCTCAAGCGGCACTACGAGTATTTCGTGGACTTCTGATCCGGGACTACTCAGGCTCGCAATCAACTTGGCGTCGTCCGACCTCACAGGGCCAACAGACACTACGGCGCTCAACGATGTCGATTCGCTCACGCTCCTACACCTCCGCCGTACCGGTGGAGGTGTACCTGCGCCACGCGACGCGATACAGGGCCAGACCCGCAACAGTAAGCCCGGCGCCGATCAGCGGGCTCAGCAATCCCGGCCAGTAGTCCACGTCGAGGCGGAGCGCAAAGGCCACGGGCCAGTACGAGGTGAATGCGAACGGAATGACGGTCAACAAGACTCCGACGGACAGCGGCAGAATCTCAAGCGGGTACTTCCCGTGGTCGTACAGAGCGGAAATGCCGTGGTAGAGAACTCTAGCTCTGGTGAACCAGCCGACGGAGCAGTACACCAGCAGACCGATCCCGAACCAGATCAAAGACGACGTGAGCACGCCAACCAGGAGGATCGGGATCGTCGCCAGCGGGGCCGTCATCTCGATTTGCGTAAGCGACACCGCGGCGACGGTAGCAAAGAACGCCGCGTTCGGGACCTCTTCTATAGGCAATCGGCTTGCCGAGGCGTAGAGCATTGCCGGCACGGGTCTTATGGCAACGTAGTCCAGCCCGCCATCGTAGAAGTAGCCGTCGGCCTCGGAGTTGAAGATCAGGAACACTTCCAGCAGATACCGCCCCGTTAGTCCGATGGACCACATCAGCGCGACCTCCCATACCGTCCAGCCGCCAAGCTCGTCCACGAGCGTGAACATCAGGCCGATGAAGGAGAGTTGCAAGCCGAAACGCAGTATCCGCATGAATACCCATATCCAGGCGCTGGTTCTGAACTCCGCTAACGCCTTCGCGCGAAGAGCTATGGCGTCGGGATAGAGCGCCAGTCCGCGCCGGAGGTTCATCCGCCAAACACCAGCACGTGCGGCAGCGCCCTGCGCCAGAGCAATCGACCCAACAGGACAAGCGCCGCCAGCCAAACCGCTTGCAGACCTATCGCGCCCAGGGCCTCCCAGCCGGTCAGCTTGCCCAGGTAGATGTATACGGGCGTGAACACGACGGCGCGAAAGGGCAGCGCTTCGGCAACCACACCCAGCCAGACGGGCATCAGCGTCAGCGGTATCAGCGAGCCGCTGAAGAACTGCTGGACGGCGACCTTGGCCATGTTCAATCCGAGAGCGTCGACGGTCCACACGCTCAGCACGGTCACTATGAAGTTGATCGCCGACGTGACCATCCAGCCGATTACAAAGCTCACCGCGAACAGAATTCCGGCCTCCGCGGACGCGGGACCTTCGATTCCCCATACGATCCTGAGCACGATCCATATAGGCAGCGCGACGAGAAACGTGTCGTAGATAAGTACGGCCGACCACTCCGCCAGTCGCATCCCCTGCACGTCCAGCGGTCGCGTCAGATCGACGACCACCCTGCCCGAATAGATGTGGCTCATGGGACGGTAGATGACTCCCCGGTTTGCCAGGCCCATGCGCGCCAGATCGAGCACTTGCCCCATGCCGACGTAGGTGATTAGCTCAAGCCGCCCGAACTCCGCTCGGACCGCTTCGCTGTTGTCCCAGATTGCCGACCATAGGCTGATGAGGATCCAGGCAAACGCCAGGCCGACGATGAGGCTTACGGTGAACGCAAACCTGAATGCCAGGCAAAGCTTGAGGTACGTCTGGGCCACGCCCAGATACCGCGGAAGGTTTCTAATCATCCTTCGAGCCGCCAACGCCGTGACGGAAGACGCTGGCGATAACCTCTTCGACACGCGGTTCCTTTACCGTCAGACGAATCACGTTCGGGTCTCCGGAAAGCGTCCTTGCCATGTCGGCGGCTATCTCGGCATTCGGAAGTCCCTCGACGTTCAATTCGACTCCCTCGGTCGATATGGAAGCCCGCGGATGGTGGCCCCGCACCAGCGACGAGATCGCCTCTGTCGATCCCGGCCTGATCTCCGCGGTCAGAGACCGGCCGGTGGCGTGGTTCGCAACCAGCTTTCGCAGCGCTCCGTCAAAGACGATGCGGCCGTGGTCGATGACAATTACACGCTCGCAAAGACGCTCTATGTCCGCCAGGTCGTGGGTGGCCAGTACGACCGTCGTGCCCTCTTCCCTGGCGATGCGATCAAGAAACTCCCGCACCGACTGCTTGGCCTGCACGTCCAGCCCGATCGTGGGTTCGTCCAGGTACACCACCTTTGGCTTGTGCAGAAACGTGGCGGCGACTTCGCAGCGCATCCGCTGGCCGAGGCTGAGAGTCCTTACTGACTGATACAAGAGCGGTTCGAGGTCCAGCAGCTCTACAAGCCCCTGGAGCCGCGATTCGAATTCGTGGCTGGAAAGCCCGTAGACGCGGCGCAGAAATCTGAACGCGTCGATAGGCGGCAGCTCGAAAATCAGGTGCGACCGGTGTCCGAATAGCACTCCGATATCTTGCGCGTTGGCTATCCGGTGATCGTGTGGGACTCGTCCGACTACCTGGACCCGCCCCTGATCCGGGTGAAGAACGCCGGTGAGGATTTTGATGGTTGTCGATTTCCCGGCGCCGTTCGGGCCAAGGAAGCCCACGATCTGGCCCGGCTTGATCTCGAACGAGACGGCGTCCAGCGCCGTCAGAGTCTTCCATTTCGGAAACAGGAATGACCTCAGCCATCCGAATCGATCTTGACGGCGCTGCTCGATTCGGTACGTTTTCGTCAGGTTTTCGACGCTAATGCTGGGATGGGTGCTCAATCGAGGCCGTCACCCGCAGTCGCGAATTGGCAATCCCACTCCTCCCTTGACTCCGACTCTCGATTCGTCATGTCGGCACTCGCCTCGTCATTCCGGCGAAGAGCCCACCCCATGCTTGATACGGGGCCGGAATCCAGTCTCAATACAACTCCTCACTCAAGTCCCTCCATTGCGGATTCCGTTCCTCGATCAGCCTGATCTTCCACGCCCGCTTCCATTCCTTCAGCGCCTTCTCGCACGCAAGCGCTGTTTCCATCGAGTCGTGGACCTCGAACCAAACCAGCGTGCGCACACCGTATCGTTTAGTGAAGCCGTCCACCATTCCCTCGATATGCTGCTCGACTCGCTTGACGATGTTCGAGGTCGCTCCAATGTACAGCGTGCCGTTGCGCTTGCTGGCGAGTATGTACACGCATGGCTGTTTCATGTGCGTGTCCTCCGTCGGGCCGACCATGGATCGACTGCTGTCAGCCGTTCAAAAAGTATGACACTGACGCAAGCTACATCGACGTCCCGCCGCCCTTCTGGATTCCGGCCTTCGCCGGAATGACGATAAGCGACTAGGGGTGGGCTAACGCAGATGGGGGCCTGTCCGCGGCTATCGTGGTGGTTGAGCCGGACTATCGCCAAGCTACAATCAATTGGCCTGAGCAACCGCTTCAACTCACGGCGAGGAGCGACAAATTATGGCTGTGGTCTTCCGTGTCCGGTCGGCGGGCGCGAGGCGCCCAGAACTTCCTCACCAGGAAGGGCTTCCTCTCTAAGCTTCTCGATCTCTGCGCGTTTACTCCTCACGATCTCGTAGTCGAGATCGGTGCGGGGCGCGGGCATGTCACGCGATTGCTGGCGCGGCGCTGCCGCGTGCTTATTGCTTACGAGATCGACGATCGGTTGATCCGGTCGCTTACGGATCGAACGGCCGAGTTCCCGAACGTCGAGATACGCCGCGCCGACTTTCTGGCGAGCGTCCCGCCGCGCGCCGAATACCGGGTGTTTTCCAATCTGCCGTTCAACATCACCGCCGACGCCGTTGCGAAGCTTACGAGTGATCCGAACCCTCCCGCCGACGCTCATCTAATCGTTCAGCGGGAGGCGGCGGTGAGATTTACCGGCGGTCCGTTCGGTAAGGAGTGTCTTGTTTCGCTGCTGCTTAAGCCCTGGTGGTCCTTGGAAGTATTGGCCGAAGTCCCCAGAACGGTCTTTTCGCCTGAGCCGAGGGTGGAGGCCGTGCTTCTGCGTGTGAAGCGGCGAAAGCAGTCGTTGATTTCCCGGTCTGACCGAAAGAGATTCGAGGATTTCATCGCGTTTGCCTATTCGGGCCCGGGACCCACTCTTCGTGACAATCTGTCCGCGGTGCTTAGGCGAGCTCAATTCAACCGGCTGGCAAAGAGCTTCGGATTGCATAGCCGCGCTACGCCCGGCCAGTTGACGTTCGAGCAGTGGTGCGGGTTATTCGAGTTCTTCAGCTCGGCCGTTTCCGGCTCCAGGCGGCGCGTGGTCGAGGGCTCGGCGCGAGCGCCCCGGCGACGCCGATTCGAGGTGGTCGGAGGGAGCCGGAAAAAGTGAAATTCAATAACTTTTCAAAAATTCCCCTGTGAGCTTTTGAAAAACGAAGGGGTGGTTGACGATGGCGGAAACGGGGTGTAGACGGACGTGGATTGTCCCAGGCGGCGGTGACGAGCAGATGCGCGACGGCAGCTGGGTAGCCATGCACGACTTGATCGTGCATCGAGGTGTGGGGCGGATCGATGGGACGAATGGGATATTGACCGCGGCTTGCGCGAGGACGTTTTCAGCGGGATGCCGGATGCGCCCTCCGACCGTTCGGCAAGCTCAGGGTGGGCAGGCTTGGAACGACTGCCTTGGTGATCGGTACATGGTTCGACAGGTCTGTCCTGAGCACTTCTCGGCAAGCTCAGGGCAGGCTTTTCACGGGAGTGACGGCGTGGACAGTGGGCCGTTTTCCTCCGTGCGCCCTTCGCCCCTTCGACAGGCTCAGGGCAGGCAGGCTAAGGGTGCACGGAGCGGTGGTTCAATAAGCGCGACTCGGTGCGGGCGCCATTTCCAGCACTGTATCCGAAGCGCTGAACTCAGATGTCGTCCATCGGAAAGTTGATATACGCCTTCACGGGCAGCTCTTCGGGGGGGTCTTCGGGTTGCCGGGGCAAGTCGAGACCCAAGAGTTTCGCCTGCCGGTCGAGCACTCGCAGCACCCTGTCAATAGCCTGTAGCTCGCCCCGACAGGCCGCGTCCCATATGGCTTCCAGCAGAGTCTCCAACCGCGCCATGTGGAGCTTTCTGATTTCATCGGCGGCTGCGCCCCCGTCGGATTCGAGCGCGGCGCGGACGGCTTCGTAGGCGCCTGAAGCAGACGCGTAGCCGACCTGGCGGGCTATGTCCGAATAGATCAGACCCTTCATGCGGAGCTTGAGCGCCCGCCGGCGCCTGTCTGTCAGGCGCGCTCGCTTGGATCCGGTTCCATTCTTGGCCCAGCTCGATTTAGTCATTTCACCTGATTCATTTACTCGAAAGTCCCGTGATCTCAAGAATGACCCGCGATCCCTCCATCGTCCACACCTCCCAACCGTCATTCCTGAAGAAGCTTGTGACCGCGAGGGCGGAGAGCGAACCGTGGGAGTCGACGAGGGTGATGTCATGCTGAGCGAAGCGAGGGATCTGACGCGATGTTGCCGAGGCCGAGATTCTTCACTGGCGTTCAGAATGACAAGATCAGGGAATCGGACTCACCGTTCGCAGGGGCGCGTTTGAAATCCGCCCTCTCCCGCGCGCCCCAGGGCCTGGATGCCCGATCAAGTCGGGCATGACGAGTCGCACGGGCGGTTGGCGAACCGCCCTTACTCGGAGACAAGGCCAGCGGCTGGGAATGACCGCAGGGCTAGCAGAGGTGGAAAGCGGCCTCGGAAAGCGGCCTCGGAAAGCGGCCTCGGTTCAATCAACCGATCCGCTACCGTCATTCAGGCGGCCGGCCCGCGTGGCTGGTAGTATCGCCACGTTTCAGGCGGGCGTCTTATCACGCAGGACCCAGGGGTGGTCGGCCATGGCAACAAAACTAAAAACCGTGGAAGAGCGTTACGTCGAACGGTTCCGTGAATCGGCCCAGTTCTACGAGCGCGGCAAGAGTCTGTTTCCGGGAGGCGTTACCCACCAGACCTCGTTCCGAAAGCCGTTTCCCGTCTATTTCCGGCGCGCGAGCGCGGGACTGAAATACGACGTTGGCGGCAACGAAATAGTCGACTTCGTCATGGGTAACGGAAGCCTGATTCTCGGTCACGCGCATCCGGCGGTAGTTTCGGCGATTTCTTCAGCCGCGCCGTTCAGCACGCATTTGAGCGGTCCGAACGTGCTGGAGCTGGAGTGGGCGGAAATCCTGAAGTCGCTCGTGCCGAGCATCGAGACGCTGCGGTTCTTGACCTCGGGGACCGAAGCTACCTACGGCGCGATGCGGATCGCCCGCAACTTCACCGGCAAGCCCAAAATCGTAAAGCTCGACGAGCACTTTCACGGCTGGCACGAGTATGCGATTCCGGCCTCGGGCCACCCCGACGCGTACATGCCGCCGGGCGTTAGGGAAAGCGTGATCGTGAGTCGCGCGGACGTTGAGTCTATAGAGAAAACCCTTGACGCAAACGACGACGTGGCGGCGGTAATCGTCGAAGCCAACGGTGCGCACTGGGGTACCGTGCCGCTGCCGAATCCGGAGTTCCTGCAGTCGGTCCAAGCCATGTGCAACGCCCGGGGCGTCGTGTTCATACTCGACGAGGTGGTCACCGGATTCCGGCATTCCCGAGGGGGCGCCCAGGTCAGGTGGGGAGTGACGCCCGATATCACTACGTTCGGAAAGATAGTTTCAGGCGGCGAGCCGGGAGCCGCGGTGGGTGGACGGCGGGACATCATGGATATGCTGGCGATCACCGGCGACCCCGCCTGGGACAACGTCAGGCGGGTCTCGCAAGGTGGTACTTTCAACGCAAATCCCACCACCGCCGCCGCCGCCGTCGCCTGTTTGAAGACCATTCGGGACGAGCCGATCAACGAAAGGGCCGACAGCAACGCGGGAGCGTTGAAAGCCGGTCTGAACGAAGTCTTTGCGCGTCTGGGCATAACGGGCCACGCGCACGGCGTTTCGTCGATAGTGCACGTCAACTTCGGTTTCGACTGCCCGTGCGACAGGGGAATTTGCACGATGACCCACGAGCAGATATACGAAACGATGCCCGCCGAGCTGCCCCAGCGGTTGCGTTTGGCAATGCTGGTAAACGGCGTGGACATGATGGGCGGCCGGGGCTTTCTGGTATCGGCGGCGCACCGCCGGCAAGACATCGAGTTCACGGTCGAGGCGTTTGAGCATTCGCTCGGCGATCTGCAATCCGAGGGTGCGATCTAGCGCGTATCCGGCCAGCCGCGGCGTGGAAGGATGCCGCACGCCCCTTGGCAGAGCGCCCTTCGACAGGCTCAGCGGTGAGCCGTTCTCGCCCGGACCCTGCAGGGGCGGTTCGCCAACCGCCCCTGCGATGCGGTTTCATTCACGCTCGAACGATGGGTCTGGATTCCCGTTTTCACGGGAATGACGGGATGTGTGGTGCGCCCTTCGACAAGCCTGTGCTGAGCTTGCCGAAGTGCTCGGGGTGAACGGGACCGGCCGGTTGTCGTGGTAGAGTCGCCGCCAGACATACGCCGTCGCTGGGCGACGCGCCTGACCGACTTGAGACTGAGAGTGCCGAAATGCTGAAAGCCGTCTTCATCGGAGCGGGCGGTCGCGCCGCGAGCGCGCACTATCCGGCGCTCATGCGCGCCGGCGACCAAGTCGACCTGCTGGCGGTATGTGATCTGGACGAGGCGCGGCTTGAAGCGGTCGCCGACCGTTTCAACGTCAGCCGCCGTTATACCGACTTCCGCGAAATGCTCGCCGAGGTCGACTGCGACGTCGTCTACACCGTGATGCAGCCCTGGCACGTCGCCGACATCGCGGTCGAGGCTCTGGAATCGGGCAGGCATTTGTTCCTCGAAAAGCCGCCCGGCGCGGGATCGGCCGACACCGAGCGCATAGCCGAAGCCGCCACCAGGGCCGGCAAGCTCGCCTGCGTGGGACTTCAACGACGCTGGACGCCGCTGATACGCGAGGCCATCTCCCGCGTGGAGGCTCGCGGGCCAATCCGGTTTGTGCTCACCGAATTTCACAAGAACCTGCTGGAAAACGATGGCGGAGGCCGCACTTACAACCGTATCTACGAGCAGGACATTCACATGGTCGACTTCACGCGCTGGGTGTCGGGCGGCGAATGGGACCAGGTCCTGAGCCGCGGCGACGACACCTATGCCGGGTGGATGAACGTATACAACTCGATCATTCACTTCACTTCGGGCACGACCGCGGTACTCGCCGCCATCGGTCACGCCGGCGCTCGCTACTACCGCATCGAATTGCACGGCAACGGCATCAGCGCGTATCTGCGTTCCCCGGAGTCGGCTGAGATCTTCGCGGACGACAATCCCGAACCGGAAATACTGCGCGGCAAGCCGATCCCTGGCGACCCGGACGGACGGCTGGACGAGGGCGTCGACGCGCTGCATCAGGACTTCTTGCAGTGCATCGTCGAAGGGCGCGAGCCGTTGACCAGTATCCACGACGCAATTCCGAGCATGCGCCTCGCCGAGGAAATCGCACAGCTCGACGCATACGGCAAACCGCGCGGCGGCTAAGGGCCAGGTCGGATCAAGCCTCGGAGCGGCGTTTATCTAAAAATCAGCGGCGAATCGCCGCATCCACGGGAGGTCGAATAGTGAAATGGCATGAGATGACCGGTCCGGAAGTGGCCGAGCTTGCAAAGACCACCGACCTGGCCGTGCTGCCGATCGGCTCGATCGAGACGCACGGGCCGCATCTTCCCAACGGCTCCGATTCGTTCATAGCCGAGCGGGTCTGCGAGCTTATAGCCGAGGCGGTGCCCTGCATCGTGCTTCCCACGATGTACTACAACATTTGCGCCATGATGAAGGGCTATCCGGGCGGCGCGATCTCCATTCCGCCTGACGTGATGATTCAGCTCTACGACGCGATCTTCCGCGAATGCGCAAGACACGGATTCAGGAAGATCTTCGCGGCCGTCTGCCACGGCGGATCGGAGACGCCCGTGCAGTTCCTGGCGAACATGGTCCACGAGCGCGCCACTTCCGAAGCGCCCGAAAAGCCGGCCCAGCCCGACTATTACCTGTTCAGCAGGACGCTGTCGGCGGCGGGCGCGGCGAAATACGCCAAGGACACCCTGCTCGAAGTTGGCCACGGCGGCGAAATAGAGACTGCGCTGAATATGGCGTGCCGGCCCGAGCTGGTGCATCTCGACCGGGTTGCCGAAGACGGTCCGACGAACCGCCGGGCGGTCTCGGCCAACTATCACATCGATTGGATCAACCAGGTCCCGCTGGCCTATGTAGGCAATCCCCGCTTCGCTTCGCAGGAGACCGCCGACAAGTTCATGGAAGCGGTGGCGGCGGACTTCATCCAGGCTGCCAGGGAGATCGCCGCCTACAAGATCGGGGTCGACGTCTGATCGGGCGTCCATCCGACCGCGCCGGAGTATCCGTGTTGGGAGTCAAGGCCAAAACAGGAGTTGCGTGAAAGGGGCGGAGACGTGCAGCGACCAATTGAACACTGGCGTTTGGCCTCTGGATTCCGGCTTTCGCCGGAATGACGCCGCGAGTGTCCGGACCCCGGCCCCGTATTGAGGAAGGGACCGGCTTTTCACCCTTCATCAAGCTCAGGACGCACGGTAATGATGAACAGACGGCCGGCGGGGAGACTTCATTAGGCTCCCGACGAAGGACCGGCGCTCGCCGGTTCCCGGGGCGAGGAGCGCCGGAAGAGCATCACGGCGGCCGGTACGGCGATGGCGAGCAGCGCCGCCAGCATGAAGAAAACGAGCGACGTATGGCTCTCCGTCAGCCGCCCGTGCAGCTGTGCTCCAAACAGTATGCCGACCGCGGTGGGAAACAGGCTCAGACCGAGCATCCGGCCGGCTTCTCCGGGAGCGGCGATGTCTTTGACCAGGGCCGGCACCTGGCCCGCCAGCGCCCAGGCGGCGGCGGTGGCGAAGATGCCCATTGCAAAGAAAGCGGCGGCGCTTCCGGTCGTCAGACCCAGCGCCGCGGACCCCAACGCCATCGACGCTATCAGTCCGGTAAAAATGTGCTTGCGGCCGATCCGGTCGGAGACTGGACCGGCGACAAGCATCGCGACCATGCCCGCCAGCAGGCTCAGTCCCGCGAAGTAACCCGCGGCGGCGTTAGAGCCTGTGAGCGTAGCGACGACAAACGGCATCGCCAGGGCCGCGGTCGCCCAGAAGATGCTGCGCAGCAGCTCGATCGCGATAAACGGCCTCACGTAGCCGCGGCGCAGCATACTTACGTAACCGGCGAGCATTTCCGATAGTCCCACGCGCGCGACCTGTGCGGGCGCAATCCGGGGAAGCCATATCAAGGCCGCCGCCGTCATCATCAGACTGGCGGCAAGCATCAGACGGCCAAGCGTCGCGAAGGAGGTGGCGTCGAGAATCGCCCCGCCGCCCGCCGCGCCTACGGCCGACCCCATGGTGCTCCCCAGGAAATAAGCCGCGCTGGCGGCTCCGACCCGGCGCGCTCTGGCCGCCCGCACAAGGTAGGTCTCGCCGCCGACGGTAACGAGTCCGTGGCCGCCGCCGTGCAGGATCGCCAGCAAGATCAGCATCCACTCGCTTGCGACAATGAAAACGCAGGCGGCCGCGGCGGTGCTCAGCAGTCCCACGACCAGCGACAGCTTGGGACCCAACCTGTCGCTCGCCACCGCGCCGAGCAAGCCCGTGATCCCCATCAAGATGGCGGTTATCGCCCGGTAGTTGCCGGTGATCGTCTGATCGGCCCCAAGCTCGTCCCGAACGAAGATTCCCAGAAACGGCAGAAACGGGCCGATAACCACGCCGTTGGCAAACACGATGACGAAGAAGATGGCAAAGCGCCGGTCGGCAAAGTAGGCGCTGCTCGCGGCAAGCGCAAGCCGGCGGAATACGCGACTACGGAGATCGGCGCCGGTCATGCGCGGCGGCCGGCCTCAGCCGGAAGTCCGTCGAAAACCCAAGCCGCGCGCCTTATCCCTCGCCGGGGAAACGCTGACGGCGCCAAGCTAATCAGGGAAGCCTCATCCCGTATGCGAAACCGCGGAACGGATAGTGTAGACACGCCCCAAAAGATAGCGGAGTCGACAATCCGCCAAGGACTCAGGCATCGGGCCATCCGGGGTTTTCGTAAACAACTGACGACCGGACACGCCGCCGCTTCGCGGGTAAACTCGCCTCACGTCCGATCCGCGGGGCCGCTTGCCCCGGAGAGATTGAGAGGGAGTTTGCCTTGAGATCGCTGGTCATTGATGGCGTCCGGGACATCCGTATCGACGATGTCGATGATCCTGAGTTGACCGACGACACGATTATCGCCCAAACGAAAACCGCGTCGCTCCTGATGGAAAACGTAGGCATGTGGAACGGGGTCGACCCGCGGGTGCGGGGCAACGAATTGAACCCGCTGCTCCGGGGCTACCCCATGACTATGGCGGGCGAGATGGTGGCCGAGGTTGTGGAGGTTGGACGAAACGTCGACTCGGTTGGGATTGGCGACCGGCTCGTCACCTACGCGGCGTATGACGAGCTTCACGCGCTGACTCCCGGCGCCTGGACCGCGGTCGACCGGGACATACCTCTCGACGCGGCCATATCGCTGCCGTTCTCCGGAACGACCCTGCACTGCGTGCGGCGCGCCCGCGTGGTGGTCGGCGACAACGTGGCGGTAGTCGGCCAGGGGCCAATGGGTCTGCTCGTCACGCAGTGGCTCCAAATCGCGGGGGCCGGGCAAATCATCGTTACGGACAATTTCGACGAGCGGCTGCGCCTGGCGGCGAGCTCAGGGGCGACCTCGTGCCTCAACCCAGGCCAGGTCGACGTGTACGAGGCGGTCCTGGAGCTGACTGAAGGCCGCGGCGCCGACATCGTGATAAACGCCACCAACTCGCCCGACGCGTTCGAGTTCGCAATGCGCCTCGCCCGAGACCAGGGGCGCGTGGTGGTGCTGAGCTGGCACACCCATCCAATCACCATCAACGACATCACGCAGGACTTCTACAACAAGGAGCTCGAAATCATCGCTACGCGGGCCGGCGGGCCGTCCGCCTCGGCAAAGTCCGCCTACGTCAGGTGGACCGGCGACGAGAGCCAGAAATACATTGAAAAAATGGTTGCGTCCGGACGGTTCTCGCCGGCCAGTCTGATAACGCATCGCTTCCCGGTCGAGAGGGTCGATGAGGCGCTACGGACCGTCGAGGACAGACCCGACGCGGTGATCAAGGCCGTTCTCGAATGGTAGCGTCGCGTCCTCAAGCGCTACGGCTACACGGCAGTATTTATCGAGATTTTCGAAAGAGTGACGGATGAGCGGAGATAACTCCCCAGGCCGCCGGCCAAGAGTCCACAGGTTGATGCTGTTTGGAGGCGGCGGGGCGGGAACGGCCCTTGCCAGAGCCGCGCAAGCCTCGGGCAAGGCGGAGGTCGTGGCGATCTGCGAGCCTAACCCGGCGCGGCGCGCGGAGCTTGAGCAAGAGTTCGCGTCGGCGCGAGTCTCCGCCGATTACGAAGCGCTGCTGCGAGAAACGCGTCCGACCATCGCCGACGTGGCAAGCCCCGATCATCTTCACACGGAGCACGCGCTCGCGGCGCTGGAAGCCGGCTGCGACGTTCTCGTCGAAAAGCCGCTCGCGGTGTCGGTAGAGGACGCAATCCGCACCATAGAAACGGCGGAACGCGAGCATGCCGTCCTGGTGGTCAACTACACGCTGCGCTATCAATACCCCACGCAGGAGGCGCTCGAATACGCGCTCGACGGCGAGCTCGGCAAGCCGTTTCTCTATCAGGGCTATTACGTCCACGACATGTGGGAGATGTATTCGCCCGACGGCGAGCGGCACACGCCCTGGAGAATCGACGCGCGCAACCCCCAGAACGTCCTGCTCGGCGGAGGCTGCCATCCGATCGACCTGATACTCACCGCCGCCGACAGCCCGCCAATCGAGGTGTCGGCGTATGCGAACCGGCTGGCCGGGTCGGACCTGCCGGCGGACGACTGCTACGTCGTCAACATCGCGTTCGAGAGTGGCGCCCTGGCGAACGTCCTGGTTACCACCGGCGTGAATGGAGTGTCGTTCACGCCGGGCTATTTCAACGTTTACGGAACGAACGGCACGATCCTCAAGGACACGCTCTACCGCCGGGGGGCGGACCCCGAGAAGCTGGCGCGGCTGTCGCCCGAGCTTGGCGGAGGCCACAACTGGCAGTCGGCTTTCGAGGGGTTTGTCAACGCGGTCAACGGGTTTCTGCCGCCTTCCGTGCCTACCAAAATCGCGGCGCTCAACGTAGCCGTGTGCGAGGCGGCAATCCGGAGCGTCGAGAGCGGCAGACCGGTCAAGCCGCGAGTTATCGAGACGAGCAAGCCTTGGGGTGACCTGGAGCGCGCACAACTCATGATGCGCTTTTCGAAGGGCCTCGCCGACCTGCCGGAGTGGGAAGCGCCGCCCGGCTTCGAACTGCACCGCTACGATCCATCCTACGACGACCGGATCCGCAATGTATTGCGCGTGGTCGGGTTCGAGCACGCCGCCGGGGATTTCTACGACAACGAGCTGATGCCGCGCAAGGAGCTGAAGGAAGGCACGCACATAGTCGTCCATAACGATGAGGTGGTGGGCGTGACGTTCGCGGGTGTGGTGGACGAGACCGAAGGCCGTCTCGACTACGTGGCGGCCGATCCAAGGTTCAGCGGCAAGGGGATCGGCTATGCGGTGTGCGCAGGCGTGACCCGGCACTTGCTGGAGCGAGGCTACAAGACCGTCATGCTGATGACCGACGACTGGCGGCTGCCCGCGATCATCACGTACATGAAGGTCGGCTTCGAGCCGGTGATGTACCGCGAAGACATGGAACGCCGCTGGGAAGCGGTCCACGCCCGGCTGGCGCGAAGCCGCAGCCGGGCCTCACGCTGATCGGACTTCCCGTCATTCCCGTGAAAACGGGAATCCACACCCCGTCATTCGGACGTGAGAGGGGCGGTTCGCGAACCGCCCTCGACCGAGGTGTTGCACCGCGTTTGTGAACCTGCGGGAATCCACACGTTAGACCCCTCCCATCGCGCCGCGTCTGGATCGATCCCGCCTTCGGGGCGGGGAAATCGACGAGCGGGCAGCTTCGGACGGCTGAGGGCAAGCGCGCCGCCCCCAAACACGCGGAAACCTGTGCGCGGCGGCAAGGCGTCTGATTGTCATACAATGAATACATATATTCACAGACTCGTAAAATCGGAGAACCGCGAGATGGCGACCTCGATTCGACTGGCGCCCGAAACCGAGCGGCGGCTCAACTTTCTGGCGTCGCAGACCGGGCGGACCAAGGCCTTCTATCTGCGCGAACTGATCGAGCGCGGCCTCGAGGACATGGAGGACTATTACCTCGCCGCGGACGTGCTGGAGCGCCTTCGGCAAGGTACCGAGAGTTCCCACTCCGCCTCCTACGTGAGGAGCGTACTTGAGTTGGACGATTGAATACGCCGACAGCGCCTTGGCTCAGCTTGGCAAGCTCGACAAGCAGACGGTGCGGCGCATCGTCGATTACATGGACGAGCGCGTTGCGGTACTGGATGACCCGCGGAGCCTTGGCAAGGCGCTGACCGGGCCGCTGGGTAAGTTGTGGCGTTATCGGGTTGGGAATAACCGCGTTATTTGCGACATTCAGGACCGTGTTTTACGCATCCTGGTGGTGAGGGTCGGCAGCCGTGACAAGGTGTACCGCTGAGGGGCCGCGTGGTCGAGACCGAAGGCCGCATCGACTACATGGCGGCCGATCCGAGGTTCAGCGGCAAGGCGATTGGATACGCCGTGTGCGCGGGAGTGACCCGGCGCCTGCTGGAGCGAGGCTACAAGACTGCGGTTCTGTGGACCGATGACTGGCGGCTCCCCGCGATCATCACGTACATGAAGGTCGGCTTCGAGCCGGTGATGTACCGGGAGACATGGAACGCCGCTGGGAGGCCGTCCACGCCCGGCTGCGCGCCAGCCGGGCGGCACGCTGATCGGACTAGCGGGGCGCTCGATCCAGCGGCAGGGGTGGTTCGCGGACTGGCCTTAACCGATGAGTTGGGCTTCGTTTATGAATCCAGGTCGACAGATCTGACTGCTCTCATCGCGGCGGTCGTGCCCGCCAGCGTCTGTCAGATCCCGACCGCTCCATCGACCGCAATCGCCGTGAACAGCAGCGCCAGGTACAGCAGCGAGTATTTGTAAGTTGAGGCGGCATGGCGGTCGTCCGGCGCGCGCATTAGCCGCCACGCGAAAGCGATGAATACAGAGCCGAGAACGATGGCCGAGGTTAGATAAATCCAGCCTACGGCTTGCGTGGTGAAGAACGTGGCCGTGAGGGCGACAAGCAGCAGCGTGTGGAGAAATATCTGGCGCCTGGTCTCCTGCGCCCCAGTGACCAGCGGCAACATCGGCACACTGGCGCGGGCATAGTCGTCCTTGATGAGTAGCGAAAGAGCCCAGAAGTGCGGCGGCGTCCAGAAGAAGACTATGGCAAAGAGGAATAAGGCTGGAAGGTCCAGGCTGCCGGTGACGGCGGTCCAGCCGATGACCGGAGGAAAGGCCCCCGCCGCGCCTCCGATGACTATGTTGTGAGGGGTCCTCCGCTTTAGGCCGAGCGTGTAGACGAACACGTAAAAGAGGGTGGCGCCAAGCGTCAGTCCGGCGGCGATGGGGTTGACTCCCCAGGCAAGGATCCCAAACGCCAACGCGTTGAGAGTGATTCCGAAGCCCAGCGCGTTTCTTGCCGACACTCGTCCACTAGCTACCGGGCGATTGGTAGTTCGCCGCATCAACCTGTCTATGTCCCGATCTAGGTAGTGGTTGATGGCGTTGGCTCCACCCGACGCCAGCGCGCCCCCGGCTAACACCAGCATTATGAGGTAAGGGGCGGGAGCGCCCCCGGCTGCCAGGAACATGGCGCATAGCGCGGTGACGAGCAGCAGCGAGATGATGCGCGGCTTGGTCAGCGCAACGTAGTCACGCCAACCACCGCGAGGGGACGCTGTCCAAGCAACCATTACACGCTACCTATTGCCGCACGCGCCGCAATGCGCTTAAAGCCGGAGGGAGTATAAACGCAGCTCCCTTCCGTCCAAGCCCAACGCGTTCCTAATGAGCGCCGGTCTTGGAAGGCCACGAATGAATCCGACCGTCATCCCTTCTGCAGAGATACAAATGAGATGCCGTCGGGGGCGGTTCGCGAACCGCCCCCGACGGGGTCCAGGCGCGAATGGATCGCCGTTTGCGAACGCTTTTTCGGTACAGCGTTTGTAAATCTGGGGAATCCATCCGCTCGCTCCCGCAAGCGGGCAGACTCTAGGCGTAATCCCCGTGAGCGTGGGTGCCGCTGGGATCGATAAGCTCCTCGGCCCCACAAAGGTAGCGCCACCAGTCGACTCGCGCCCATGCCACCGCGTCCGCCTCGCCTGAGAGATTGTGGGTGCCTTTATTGACTCGGAAGAACCGGCGTATCTCCGGGCTGTCCCACCCGTCGGTGTCGAACTGTTTGCGCTGCGGGACCTGCGGGTTGTAACGGATCTTGAACATGAACCGCCACTGCTCCGTCGCGTTCGGTTGCGCGCAATGCCACATCGCTTCATGGAAGAAAACTATCCTGCCCGCCTTGCCCGAAAGCCGCCGCTGTCCCACGATGTTCTTGTAGCGTCCCACGTCCGGTCCGAGGACTGAACGCATGTGCGAACCCGGCAGAATCAGCGTCGGCCCCATTTCGTGGGGCGTATCGTGCGCGAAGAAGGCGGTCAGGATGTCGAAGGAATAGGGATCGATCTTCGGCAGCCGGACCTGCCGTCTGCCGCCGGCGTCGACGTGCCAGTTTTGAGCTTGCTTGAGCAGCGGAGGAGTGGCGTGCAGCGCGGAATGGTTGGCCTGGTGTCGCGGCCCCAGCAGGCTTTGCAAAACGGCTTTGACCGCCGGCAGCGCGTGGACCTCGCGCACGGCTTCCGAGAACTCGTAAAAGCCGTGCGGATTGTCCGTTATGTGCCAGCGGAACTGCGTTTTGAGTCCCGATTCGTCGACGGCCTTGAGCTCGTCGGCGTAGACCGCCTCTACCAAATCCTGGGGAATGATGTCGTCGAATTCAAGAAAGCCATCGATGACGAACTGGGCCATCTGCCGGGCGGATAGCAACTGCGTTTCTGTTTGGACTTCGGTTTCTGTAACTACCATCGCGGCGTCCACCCCTTCACTGTCAACGAGCTCCGTCAGCCAGGCTCGTCTGTTTCGACCATGCGTTCGAGCCAGTATTCGTTCGCAAGCTGACCGGTCCCCTCGCCCGCGCTGCGCTCGGGCATCGGACTGGCCTGAAACACCCGCCAGCCGTCGCGCATGGCGTCCAGAACCGACTCGTAGGGCGGCGCGGCCTCGCTGCCGGTCTGCATCTGGACCTCATCCGGTCCGAGGGCGCCGTCGTACAGCGCCCACGCCGTGACTTCGGACCCAAGGTCCGCGTTGCGCAGATGCAGTATCAAAATTTGCTGCCGCAGACTCACGTTCGCTCACACGGTCTGAAATCGGAACGCGATCCGGGTGGGCGGTCTATCTTTCGCTCCTTCAAACCTGGCTGCGCCGGAAGGCGATGGCGGTTTCTAACCTGCACGTGACACGACGTTTGATGGATGGCGGCTCACGTTGCTCAGAGTAAACGGATACCGATACTCGTCGCAACCGCGAATGTAACTTCGGCGCTTAGTCGGGATTTTGGCAAACGCTTTGAACAGGCCACCTGCGGCTCAAACGGCACAGCCTTCGATTTGAAACCCGCCGTCCGCGATTGTGGAAGGTCCGCTTTGGCATGTCTGCGTCATTGTGCTTTTCCGGCTAATCCGCAAAATCAGCCAATTTCGGGCCGAACACCTCTTTGAACTTCGGAAGCCGCTCGACCATCCAGTCCTGAATTTCTTTAAGCGTGTCCTGGTCGTCGTCGATGCTCCCCGGCCGCACCGCCGCTATGCGCGACGCTCTCCGATCGTTCAGGCGCTCCCATTCCAGAGGTTCTCCGAGTTCGGATTCGATATCAGTCTTGCCCTTGGACAACTGGTCAAACAGACTCTTATTCCAATCCTTGTCACGACTGTCGATATACAGCTCGACCCTGGCTCTTCCCCTCGCCGCGAAATTGGCGCCGTACTTAACAAGTGGCGCGTACCCTGTTGAGAAGGAGTACCAGTTTTGCGGCTGGCCTTTACTCGCGTTCGTGAAGCTATGCTCTTCCCTCAGAGTGTCGATGAGACCCTGGAAGAAGTCTCGGTATCTCTCGTTTCGTTCCGACACAGGACTTGGAGAGGCTGTGTCGGGATTTGGGCCCCATTCGTTGGGCACGGTTATGAGGTTGAAATTAACCGCCGGACGGGATTTGTCGATGCTCCATAGCTCAACCTCTATACCGAAGAACTCTGTGTCTTCTCCCGTGCGCCTGTTGAGCAGGCCCAGCGCTTCTGCGTGCTCATCCCGGAACCTCTTTGCAATCCACACGATTACGTTGGCGTCAAATCCGGCCATGTAGGTGAGCAACTGTCCGAGATGACTGTGGTCGGTGCTCCCCAACTGATTCTCGATGATAACCGTGCGACCGCTCCCGTCACTGGC
The DNA here is from genome assembly GCA_965218195.1 of Chloroflexota bacterium. Classification (GTDB taxonomy): domain Bacteria; phylum Chloroflexota; class UBA11872; order UBA11872; family VXNJ01; genus JAPOVO01. The sequence continues at coordinate 709,211 of OZ244593.1, read as the reverse complement.
TAATAAATCCAACTGATATGCGCCGACCGGCGCCTCTCGCGCTTGCACTTCAAGGTCCATACCCAGGGCACCGCCAAGCTCGGCGATGTTCTCCTCCAGCCACGGCGTAAAGTCAGCCGCTTCATTGGGCCATATCTCTCTGAGTTCAACGTTTCTTCTGGTTCCCAGTTTCCCCACCGCGGTCATTGCGAGGCTCCTAAAAGTGTCTCCCGTCCAATAACACCCATCTCTAATCCGTCACAATCGTACAGACGCGGGCGACCTGCTCCGAATAAGAAAAGTGAACAGGCGTTGCGGCTAGCCGAGCTGGCCGCAGTCAAGCTCTCTCCCCGGTTTAAGTGTTACCCATGTGCCCGGTCGTTCAGTGAGCGTCGCTGCCGCTCGAACCGACCAGGCCGGCGTACCGCACGGATATACCGCGCCGCGAGGGCGTGAATAACCAATACCACATCCGCATCGTCTTTTCGCCCCGACGCCAGCCAACACCGGGCCAACCCTTGCATTTTCGACCCCGTTCCGTGACATTGGGATCATGATGGCGACAAACGCGAAACTCACGGCGGCGGTCGAGACCTACTTCGGCGACCTGCGCCGCCTGCGCGCTTCCGGCGGCGCGACCGGCGAGCGGTCGACCTACCCGCCGCTGACCGCCCTCCTCAACGCCGTCGGCGCTGTGCTCAAGCCCAAGGTCTTCTGCGTCAGCGAGCTGGCCGACCACGGCGCGGGCCATCCCGATCTGGGCCTCTACGCCGCCAGGCAGGTGCGGCACGGCAGGCCGCGCGAAGGACAGCTCCCCGAGCGCGGCGTTATCGAAGTCAAGTCCGCCGATGACGATGCCTGGCTGACCGCCGACAGCGATCAGGTCAGCCGCTATTGGGGCCGCTATCGCCTGGTCCTGGTCACCAATACCCGCGACTTCTTGCTGGTCGGCGAAGACGCCGACGGGCGGACGGCCAGGCTCGAGTCCTTCCGGCTCGCCCGTAGCGCCGAAGAGTTCGACCGGTTGTTGCAGACGCCGCGCGCCTTTGCCCGCCAGGTCGGAGCGGGTCTGGGCGAGTACCTGGGCCGGGCGCTGTCGCACCGCGCCGCGCTGGCCGAGCCCAAGGACCTCGCCTGGCTGCTCGCCTCATACGCGCGCGACGGTCTGGCGCGGGTCGAGGCGGCGGGCGACGCGCCCTCGCTGGCGGCGGTTCGTTCGGCCCTCGAGCAGGCGCTCGGCGTCCGTTTCGAGGGCGAGCGCGGCGCGGCCTTCTTCCGCTCCACGCTGGTGCAGACGCTCTTCTACGGCGTCTTTTCCGCCTGGGTGCTGTGGGCGCGCCAGATGCCGCCGCCCACCGGCGCGTTCGACTGGCGCACAGCCGTCTGGCACCTGCGCGCTCCGGTATTGCGTGCTCTGTTCCAGCAGCTTTCCGATCCCGGCCGCTTGCAACCGCTGGGACTTGTCGAGGTGCTCGACTGGACAGCCGCCGCGCTTGATCGCGTCGATCAGACCGCCTTCTTCAACCGCTTCAACGAGGGCGAGGCCGTTCCCTACTTCTACGAGCCGTTCCTGCAAGCCTTCGATCCCGCGCTGCGCAAGCAGCTTGGCGTGTGGTACACGCCGACCGAGGTAGTGCGCTACATGGTCGCACGCGTGGACCGCGCGCTCAGGGACGATCTCGGCATCGCCGAAGGGCTGGCCGCCAACAACGTCTACGTGCTCGACCCGTGCTGCGGCACCGGCGCCTACCTGGCGGAGGTGCTGCGCCGCATCGCCCTCAACCTCCAGGATCAGGGGCTGGGCGCGTTGACCGGCGCGCGCGTCAAGCAGGCGGCGCTCGAACGGGTGTTCGGCTTCGAGATCATGCCCGCGCCGTTCATCGTCGCCCACTTGCAGGTCGGGCTGACCATGCAGGAGCTCGACGCGCCGCTGACCGACGACGGAGACGAACGTGCCGGCGTGTTTCTCACCAACGCCCTCACCGGCTGGGAGCCAACGGTGCAAAAGCCGCTGCCGTTTCCCGAATTGGAAGAAGAGCGCGACCGCGCCCAACGGGTGAAACAGGACACGCCGGTCCTCGTGATCCTGGGCAACCCGCCTTACAACGGCTTCGCCGGCATGGCGGTGGACGAGGAGCGCGAGCTTTCGCAGGCCTACCGCACGACCCGGCGGGTGCGGCGGCCCGAAGGCCAGGGGCTGAATGACCTCTACGTCCGCTTCTTCCGCATGGCAGAACGCCGCATAGTCGAGAAGACCGGCCAGGGCGTGGTCTGCTTCATCTCCAACTACTCCTGGCTGGATGGGCTGTCGTTCACGGGAATGCGCGAGCGCTATCTGGAGGCTTTCGACGCGGTCCGGATCGACAATCTCAATGGCGACAAGTACCGGACCGGCAAGGTCGCGCCCGACGGTTCGCCCGACCCGAGCATCTTTTCCACGCCGGACGATCCCGTCGGCATACAGGTCGGAACGGCCATCGCGACGCTCGTGCGTCGGGTCGACCACGCGCCCGCCGCCAGCGTCGAATTTCGCGATCTATGGGGACAGGCCAAGCGCGAGGAATTGCTGGACACCGCGCAGACGGAGCCGGATGAACTGTACAACAGCATCGAACCGCTCCTGCCTCTGGGCCTGCCCTTCGCGCCGACGGCAGTCAGTCAAGGCTGGTTCGATTGGCCGGCGCTGCCCGATCTGTTTCCGAAATCGTTTCCCGGCGTAACGACCAGCCGCGACGCTTTTCTGGTCGATATCGATCTCGACCGGCTTAAGGCGCGCGTTGCCGACTACTTTGATCCGGCACTCAGCCATGACCAGATTACGCAGCGCTATCCGGCAGTCATGAAGGCGACGGCTCGGTTCGAGGCTCGCTCCGTTCGCGGTGCACTGCTCACGCGCGGTGGACAGGTTGAAAGCGGCTTCGTGCGCTACGCCTACCGGCCGTTCGATAATCGCTGGCTCTACTGGGAGGCGGAGACGAAGTTGCTCGACGAAAAGCGCACCGACTACAAGCCGCATGTGTTCGAGCGGAATGTGTGGCTGTCCTCGGCTCAACACCTACGGAAGGGTGCGACAGAACCCCAAGCCTGTCTGACACACCAAATAGGGTCGTATCACCTAATTGAGCGGGGTGCTCTTTGGTTCCCCGCCTGGCTCCGCGACGACGGCCTCGAATCGGGTGAGGACGGCCTACGACGGCGCCCCAACCTCTCGCCTGCGGCCCGGCGTTACCTCGACAGCCTCGGCATGGGCGTGGAGGACCTGTTTCATCATGTGCTCGCCGTGCTGCACGATCCGGCCTACCGCGCGGCCAACGCCGGAGCGCTGCGCATGGAGTGGCCGCGCATCCCGCTCCCCGGCTGGCCCGATCTCGCGGCCCCTGCCGGTCGGGGCGCGCTCTCCGGTAGGGGCGCTTCGAGAAGCGCCCATTCCCCCGGCCGTGCGGGCGGTTCCCGAACCGCCCCTACAGCCGCTCAGGCTGAACAGGCCGCCCTAACTCTGGCCGCCCTCGCCGCCCGCGGACGCGAGCTGGCCCGCCTGCTCGACCCCGAGACCCCCGTTCCTGGCGTCACCACGGGCGCGCCGCGCCCGGAGATCGCCGCCATCGCCGTGGCTTCTACAATCGACGGCCGCAACATACGCGACGATGACTTCGAGTTGACCGCCCGCTGGGGACACTTCGGATCGGGCCAGGCCGTCATGCCCGGCCAGGGCCGCATCGTCCAACGCCCCTACACTCCCGCCGAACGCCAGGCCCTGACCGTGGCCGCTGTCACAGGCGAGACCGGGGATGGATTCCCGGTCAAGCCGGGAATGACGGTGGAAGGCCCCGCGCTTGGCGAGACCACCTTCGACATCTACCTCAACGACCGCGCCTTCTGGAGCAACGTCCCCGCCGCCGTCTGGGACTACAAGCTAGGCGGCTACCAGGTCCTGAAGAAGTGGCTCTCCTACCGCGAGCGCGCCATCCTCCGCCGCCCCCTCACCCCCGACGAAATCCACCACTTCACCACCACCGCCCGCCGCATCACGGCCATATTGCTGTTGATGGCCTCAGACGCCTAAAGCGAATCGACGAGCAAACTGGGATCTCTTAGGAACTGAAATTGGTCAGCAAAAACTGCTCGACGAATCCAATGACGCTGTTTACCTCAGGTTCAGAAATTTTTACCCAATCTGCGTGCATCGCAGAGTTTCTTATTCTCGGCATAGCACCTAACAGCGATTTTTGCGCGCCGGATACCAAGCCTTGCGATTTGAGTGCGTTTATGACTTCCGCCATAGGCTTGTCGTCAACATCCAATCCTCTGGCAACTGCGTAACGCTTTAACGCATCTTCCAAGGCGGCCGATGCCAAGACTGCCGCCACGTCTTTGTGCCCTTCCGCAAGGGCTTGCTTCGCCAACACGATGAAGTCCCCGAAGACCTCGCCAGAAACCGTGAGGTCAACGTTGAAAACATACCCCCCGTCGAAGTCCTCTTTGGCACTTTGAAATATGCTCTTAAGGGAATTAACCTCCCCGTCTTCACCAGTACACTGGCGCACCACTTCCGTGAAGTTTGAATAGTGTGGTGAATCGGACCCGAATACCGCCTTGATTAAGCTCTGGCTACTGGTAGCCCATCCCCTCCAAACTCCACCCTCATAGTATTTGGAATATCTTCCGTGCGTAATGGGCAGACTTTCACCCTTCTCAGATAGCTCTTGAAAGCGCTTAGAAAAAGTCTCGCTCAGTAGCATTAGCTAGGCGAAGCAGGCAGGACGCGATCAGTCAGGGATACGACATGACCGTCGTCGTCATCGATGCGAATGACCTTATATGAGCGTGCCAAACGTGCGTCGGCTAGCGCGGCTGGCAGAGCCTTCTTGCGATCCCAAGGCCGAGAGAATCCGATAGTGATCTTCCAGTAATTTGAAATGTCGTCAAAGACGACTTCTTCGAGACCCACGTCCGTGATTTCCTCGCCAGCGAAGAGGTCAACAACGTATTCTTTTGCCGTCCGCGCAGCCTCCCGCACGTCCATCGAACCCTCCCGTCGAATTCGCCTGTAGTCGATTCTAGCCTCAGCAAGCGGACTCCCAGCCCAAATTGAAACGGTCGGCTTTACACTAAACACAAGCCATGACTAAGACGCACACCCGCCCCTGGGACGCGGCGGATTACTTGGAGACCGACGAAGACATCGTCGCCTATCTCGAAGCGGCGTTCGACGACGGTGACCCTGGACTTATCGCCGCCGCTCTGGGGGACGTTGTAAGAGCGAAAGGCAGACCAACGTCGCCGCGAAAGCCGGGCTGGGCAGAGAGAGCCTTTACAAGGCGCTCTCACCCAACGGCAACCCCGAATTCGCCACCGTGCTCAAGGTCATGCAAGCCCTCGGCCTCCGCCTGCACCCATCCCCCGCGTCGCGCGCGACACCCGAATAGCAAGTGCCGAATGAACCTCCAATCCGCCGGATGAAGCTGCCCGACTGGACGCGCCACTTCCGTATGTCCCCAATCTCGGCATCTATCACCTCCAACCTGCCGACAAGCCCCTCAACTATAAAGTCGATCTCCTCCGCCACCAGCGTCAAAAGCTCGGTGGTGGTTTCCTCGGTGAGAATCCGCTCCTGCACCTTCTCTGTGATCAAGTCCTCCACCTCGGTGGCGTTCAGGTAGCGGGCGGCCACGGAGAGGTACACGTCCTGGCGGTCGCTGGACAACCGGGATTAAATGGCCGCCGAGGTGAGGGGTTGCACCTGTTTGTTCATGTTGTCCTCCGTTGTAATTCCTACTCCGAGGATATTGTGGAAATACCTGCCACCCTCGCCAGACACTCACGGTTAGGGTGCATAAAACCGAGGTTGGGATCGTAAACCCTTTCTCCTTGGTTCATCCATTCTTCGCATACGACGCAACGATGGTATTCGATCCAACCTGTACCGTCCTCGCTGCGCTCCATCCGAAACCCCCATGTATCGGGGCGCCGGCCGTTCCGCCAAATGCGTTCCAGCCAATCTGGCACTTCCATTCCGGCGAATCGGAAAACCATGCGAACCTCTGCATGGGTTAGAAAGCGGCGAGTTACTACGTTCATCACTGCCTCGTGGTAGTGTTGTCGCAACAATCGTGCCGCCTCGCGCAAGCATCGGACCGCCTGCCGATGAAACCTGCCTGTGCGCTCCGTGTGTGCTATGTCCACGAATAACAGAGTGGCACGGTTAAACTCCCCCTGAGCTTCCGCGGTCTGCGCTTCAGCGAACCAGCGGTCTACGTCTATTTGCTCACCCGCTTTCTGCATGGCTACTATTCTCTTGGTGTCCCATTCTTGATTCGGGTTATGGAGATGTAGCAGGTCAGCAAAAGTGATTCGTTCAAGAGTCCTCGGGCGGGCTACAACAACAAGAGTGCTGCGGCCAGGGTAATACCAAGAAGCCTCAGACATCGCGCAATTCAGGCCTCGTTTCTCGAGGAATCTGACACCTTCCCTAAATCCTTCGTCGGTTCCACGACAATAGGGATGCGCGATGTGGACGAGATCCTGAGTCTCTCTATCCTGCCACAACTCCTTGTGGTCAATGATGCAGGAAGTGAGTGGACTATCGTCGGAGCAGCACTCAGGAGCCATTCCTCGGGAATACTCCCGGTGATTCAAGAAGGCGATGTGCCAGAACTGCTTGCAAAATGTTCCTCGTCCATTCCAATCCACGGGGACCAACTGGGGATTGTTTGTCCTGAAATTATCCAGCAGCGCCGGACCTGACTTGCCTGTCTCTGCGTGCGCGCGCACTCTGCGTTCGCTCTGTGGCAACATAATAATCTCCTTGGTACTTTTCTGAATCATAACTGCTATTTTTCTAATAGTCGAGAGTAACATTTGCTAAAGTCGCATCCAGCTAAAGGCCTGACCTAGACTGAACTCGACACCGCCCGCGCCGATCCCGACAACCCGCCGAAGCTGGATGGCGTCCTCGACGCCAAAACCGGAAAGCAACTCGTCTGGCGCGGCTTGCCGCTGGATGTGACGTAATAGCATATTTGCTATAATTCTGGCGCTATGAGTTGGACGGTCGAGACTCTGAATGCGACCGTCGACGAGGAGCTTGACGCTCTGCCCGCCGATATACGCGCAAGGTTGTGCGGAATTGACCAAAGTACGCGACTTACACGCGAAATGGCAGCAGGACCCTGAGTACCGCAAGGCCTATGACGAGCTTGGGCCGGAGTTCGAGCTGGCCCGGGCGCTGATCGAGGCCCGGGCCAGCGCCGGGCTGACGCAGGCGCAGCTTGCCGAGCGCATGAACACAGCCCAGTCGGTCGTCGCCCGGTTGGAGAGCGGGCGCGCTCACCCCTCCACCAGGACGCTGGAGAAAATCGCCCAGTGCACCGGCACCCGCCTCAGGATCAACTTCGAGCCTGACGGCTCCTCGGCCTGACCCAGAACTAACTCGACCGCGCCCGGGCCGATCCGGACGACCCACCGAAGCTGGACGGCGTCCTGGACGCCATCACCGGCAAGCAACTTGACTGGCGCGGCAAGCCGCTGGACGACTAAGCTTGGACGCGCCTGATTTGCAAGCGCCGCCAGGTTCATCGAGGCTGGACGCGTGCAGATGGGCTGGTGGTGGAGATGAGGGGATTCGAACCCCTGACCTCTGCCTTGCAAAGGCAGCGCTCTTCCGGCTGAGCTACATCCCCTCGATCCGGGGTCTGGCGGCGGGCCTTCAGGAGACTCTACTAGAAACTTCAGCGTTGGGAGCCGTATCTACAAGCATCGAATAGAAACATTGAGAGTGCGGTGCTCGGACGGATCCGGCCGGCCGAATCCGCGAGAAATGGCCAATAACCACATTGCCGTCTCGGCGCAACAGCGCCCGACGTCCGGCCAGCAGGTCAAGCGCTTTACGCGTGTAACGCGATCTGTAAATCTACCGGTGGATGCTCTCGCTGAAGGCACTTTTCGCCTCGGTCGCAACAAGTCGTAGAGGGGAGTGGGAGACACGTCTAACGGACTGAAACTGCTGTCGGCTGTCGGCGCTCTGCTGGTTGTGCCTGGGGGTGATGTTCTTCTTCTATTACTACTCCCCGTTCAATGTCGATTTCGTCCAGACGCTATGGGACTATGCCATCGATCCGGTCATCCTGGCGACATTCATCCTGATCGTCGTCGTCAACGTCCGCGCGTCCATGAAGCCGCATGACGAGGGCATGGGTTTGCAAAGGCTGCCGATGGACATCTTTACCATGGCCGCAGGATTCACCGGCGCGCTCTACATGCATAGCTGCGTCCTCAAGTTCGCCGGATTATTCGAACCCAGCGCCGCGTTGTGGGACGTGCTCGCAGCCGCTGTAATCGTCATCATGCCCGTATCCGGCATCGGCTACTGGCGGCAGGCAAAGCGCGCGGCGGGATAGGGAGCGACTCCCCGCCGGTAGCTGCGCCTCCAAGCAGCGGGGAGCGCTAGAGGCCGCACCCGAAAGCTCGCGTTTGGTCCACATAAGTGGGCTACGTTCGCGGCTGCCAGTTCAGCGCCTTCTCCAGGTTGGAGAGATATTCGGCGAACGCGCGGCGTCCCGTCGGCGTCGCCTGCGCCCAGGTACGCGGCTTGGAGTCCAGAAATTCCTTGGTGATTGCCAGATAGCCGGCTTGCTCCAGCTTCCGCAGGTGGGTGGTCAGATTTCCGCCGGTTAAGTCGAGCGTCTTCTGAATGAACCCGTAGGCGAGCCGACCCGTTTCAGGCTGGGAAACCAGCATAGTCATTATTCGGAGTCGGGTGGGTTGATGAATGGTCTCGTTGAAGATAATGTGCTCGCCGGTCAACTGACCCCACTCTTGCGTATCCACCACGCGCCTGAGGCCGCCACTACGACCATTAACGCCGCCGATACCAACATAGCCTCGTTGCCGTCCACGAGGTGGTTGGGAATGTAGAACGCAGCCGCCAACCCCACGCCCACCATCGCCAACACCGGGCGGTGCATGATGCCGAACAGGATGTATGCCAGCGACACTATGCCGATGGCGACGCCCGGTATTTTGTCCCCGTCTTCGGCGTTCCGCATTCCCGCTGCCGCCGGGATGAGAAACACCGCTACGACCACCGCGAGCCAATAGAGGAACACCCTTATACCAGCGCTGCGAGCAGCGTCGCCGGGTGCGATCTTCCTACCGGCGCGGCGTCCGATGAACCCGCTTCCCACCATACCCGGCACCATCAGAACCCCCCATAGCACCCCGAAGATCCATGGGCTGCGATCGGCAAACTCGGATGCCAGCGTCAGGATGGTGTACTGAGATCCGACCCCCACCGCTGCTATAGCGGCCCAGAAAAGCATTATCGTCGCTGACCCGGCGACATACATGGAGCTCCGCGCTCTGTCCATCGTCGTGTGAACGTCGCGCCAGCTCTCTTCGGGTGTGAGCGCCTTCGTTCCGCCGTCTGCTTTTTGCATTGCGCACCTCCTTGTCGTCATTTGGACCGTGACGTGGCTGTTTGGTTTGCGATACAAACTAGTTTACATGAGATAAGATTGCTACGCAAAGGAGTTTGTATTACAAACTTAAGGAAGTGGCTGAAGGAGGCGCATTAGCATGGAACCCTCGGATGCCCTCGCGTTGCAGGTGGCGTCGCTGCGAAAGGTCTACGGCAACGTGGTGGCCGTGGACGACCTGAGCTTCGAGGTCGAGCGCGGGAGTATCTTCGGCATGATCGGCCCAAACGGCGCCGGCAAGACCACCACCATCGAGTGCCTCGAAGGGCTGCGCCGGCCGGACGGCGGCTCGGTTCTCGTTGGCGGACTGGACCCCGTAGCCGACCGCGCCAGGTTCGTCCATAAGATAGGCGTGCAGTTGCAGGATGTCGGTATTCCCCCGCGCATGAAGGCGCGGGAGGCGCTGCGCCTGTTCGCCGCACTCTACCGGAGATCGATCTCCTTGTCGGAGTTGAGCGACGAGCTGGGGCTTGACGGTAGTCTCCACAAACAATACGGCTCGCTTTCGGGCGGCCAGAAACGGCGCGTCAACATCGCGCTCGCCCTTGTGGGAAACCCCGAAATCGCATTCTTGGACGAACCTACCACTGGCCTCGACCCGGAGTCCCGCTTCCGGTTCTGGGAGTACCTCAGGCGGCAAAACTCCCGTGGTATGACGATTGTGGCGACCACGCATTACATGGAGGAGGCGCGTGAATACTGTGACGAGGTGCTGCTGATGAACGAAGGCAGAGTCGCGGCGTCCGGACCTCCCGAGCGCCTCATTGCCGAGTCGGGGCTGGCGGCGCGCGTCGTCCTGCCGAGGGCGACGCTTGGGACCCTCGGAGAGGACGACCTGGCTACACTGCCGGGCGTCGCCTACGTCCGCACAACGGAGACGAGCTTCTACGTTTATGGCGATGGCGACGTTGTGGGCGGTGTTGCGGACTTTCTGAGTGAAAGCGGGGTTTCGCCTGGCGTAATCGAGACACGGCCCGCCAATCTGGACGATGTCTACTTTCTGGCCGTCGGGAATCAAGACCCGCGAGGAGGACAGGAATGAACTCTACCGCCTTTCGCCGGCTGATCCACACAGAGTTGCTCCTGGTGGCACGCGAGCCTGCCGCCATGTTCACGTCGGTGATACTGCCGTTGGCGATCTTCTTGGCATTGGGATTCTCGGTCGGCGGCGTCGAGATTCCGGTGGACAGGGACGGGGGCGTCGTGGAGATGTTCCATGTAAGAGACGTTTTGCTCGCGGGCAACATCGCTTGGGTGACGGCGGTCTCCGGCATCGTCTCGTTGCCGCAGGCGCTGGTGGAGTTTCGTCAGCACGGGGTGTTTCGACGTTACAGGGTTACGCCCATGCTGTCCTACATGCTCATAGTTGCGCCGTTGGCGGTGGGCGCGGTCGTCATAACGGCGTCATTGGCTCTTATGCTCGTCGTGGGATGGCGGGTATTCGACATACGCTTCGCGGGCAACGCGGCGATGGTGGCGCTGGCGATATTCGTCTCGTACATGGCGTTTGCCGCTCTGGGGGCCGCTATCACAGCCCGCATCCGCAACGTTCGGACGGCCTTGGGGCTGGGGTTTGTGTTGTTCGCGCCCATGTTCGTGCTGAGCGGGTCGTTCGGTCCCAGGGAGACGTTCCCCGCCGCGCTCCGCATGGTGGGCGACTGGCTGCCGCTAACGCACGCCTATGACCTGCTGACGTTCCTCTGGCTGGACGCGACCTGGGGAGTGGAGACGACTATCGGCTCACCCATCTGGGTCTCCTTCGTATATCTGGGAGCGCTGGCGGCGGTCTGCGTTGCCGCCGGCGTGCGACTGTTCCGGTGGGACTAAGCCGACGCAGAGCGGTCCTCGCGCTTTATTTGGACTCTGCGCCTATTGGAACAGCGGGAAAGATGAGCGCGGAGACTGGCGCCCGCGGCGCCTCGGAAAGGGCAGACCTTCACGGCCATGCCCTACCCTCTCTCGATGCCCCGGCGTCCCCTGATAACCTGTTCTGCCTCCCGCTCCCGTTCCGATGCCCACTTCGTGGTCACAGTGTTTTCACTCTATGTTCCACGATTTCTGAATTGACAATTACTCGGTCGGCGGGAACAACTGCTCCATCATCCGGGTTGCCATAGTGAAACCGCATTGTTACGAGGGGCTGTTGGTTGTCCGAATCGAGAGCCCGTCAATGACTCCAGGCGGCTGAGATGAGAGACGGAGCGATGTCGCTCCGCTTGAAGCAGACTGTTATAGCCGCGGCGTATGTACTGGAGAGCGCCCCTATCCGCCGCCGTAGCGGTCGACCCGCGCGCTCGACTCCGCCGCGTCGCTCCTTCGCGACTCTTGCCTCGACCTGCCGAGCCTGTTCGAGCTGTCAGAGCTACTGGCAGGTTCCCGCCGTCGGAGCGCCCGCCTGAGCCGGTACGTTCCCATATTGAACGCGCTCTGGTATTTGCGGATCGGTCGTCAGCGTCAGCGAGTCCGAGTAGCGCAGCAGGTGCGTTCCGCCTCCTACCCAGGCCCAGTTCTTGCCGTAGGCGTTGAACGTCTTGCGCGGCGCCTCCAGCCTGAGCACGTGCGATCCAGCTTCGAGCCTGCGCTCGTTGCCAACGTGATCGGATAGGTGGATGGCGCCTGCCGGTTCGCCCTCCGATGGCTCGAAACTGAGGCTTAGTTCCACAGGCTCGCGCCCGCGATTGTAGAAGACGCTGGTCACAAACCCGGGTCCGGGCAGGTCTATGCGAACCGGTCCGGCGTACGCGTGGGCCGCCCGCTCCCCGCCCACGTCCGGAAGCTTACGGCGCTGCGGATGTTGATGGGCAACGTGTGCTAGATAGCGCACGGCGGTGCGCGCCCCGCGGCCCGAGTCCGCGTATAGCGGATAGTCCACCAGCTTATGCAGCGCAATCTCGTCGGCGCCGGCCGCAAAGGCGTTCGCCAGCGACTGGATGATGAAATGCGCCTTGTCCTCATTGTCGAAAAACGCGCAAAGTCCGGGATCGTCCTGCAGCCCGGTCTCGATGACCATCAGCCGCCGGTTTCCGGCCAGCGGATCGGGCGCGCCCACGGTGTCGGAGAGCGTGTCCAGCGCCTCGCGGTAATACCCCACGACTTCGTAAACCCGCTCCGGCTCCTTGTGCAGAGTAAGCGACACGTCATGGAAGAAGAAGTTGGATGCGATCAGCGCTTCCCGGTCCAGCTGTCCGGCCAGAAACTCCACCCAGCCCAGCGACGGGAAGATCAGACGCGCTGCCGGATCGGCGGCGCTCATCGAGTCGTGGGCAACCTGTACCAGCCGGTAGAGCAGTTGCCGTCTCTGGCTTTCGTCTATCTCGCCGGGCAGCGCCTCGCCCTGTCCATCGGTGCGCGCTATCCAGCGCTGGTGAGCTTCTCCTCCCCAGGCGTAGCCCGGCATCGAGGGTCGGCAAATGTCCGGTTCATTGGCCGCTATCCAGCGTGAGATGGGATTCAGGCCCGACGCCGACCGTGAGGGGGCCTCCGGCAGCGGCCGCCGGCTCGAAACCACGCCGTGGACAAAGCGCCCGTAGTGGTTTGCCGGATCGCTGGCCGGTAGCTCCAGCCCGCTTGGTGGATTGTATTTGGCCGGGTGTTCCGCCCCGCCGCCCGCGTAGGCGGGAGCGAACTGCAGCAGCCCGATGACTTCGCGGCTCACTCGAAAATTACGGTCGGTGGCGATAGTGGGCAGCGCGGCCTCGCTGTAGCCATGCTGCATCGCATTCCAGATGAACTGCTCGCGGTCCCACCAGAGCCCGAGTGCGTCCATGTGGGCTATGCCTGCGTCCGGACCCTCCTCGCTGGCCAACGTGCAGCCGAATCCACGGTCGATACCACTCACGTCTCCGGGAAGGTCGTCGAAAGCGACTGAGCCGGGTATTCCCAGGTCCAACGTCTCCGGCGCCACGGCTGCGGCTGGCAGGCGGCTGCGCGTTCCCTCGAAATACCGCCTGTATAGCTGTCCCAACACGCCCAGTCGGACCCCGCCCGAGGAACTCTCCAATCCCAGGTTTGCGAAAAGATTTCGCACGGTTCCGAAAACATTGCGGAGATTCGAACGCGCCGGACCAGTTTGCAAGGCCGCGTTGGCGTTCACGAACGCTTGGATAGCGCCGTCCACCTGCGCTCCACGGCCGTGCGCCGGCCAGCCGTCGAACTCGAGCTGGGTGGCGTTGGAATAACCGCCCGCGATCACAGGACCGTTCACGATCAGGTCGACCAGCGGCCCCAGCCCAGGCGGACCGCCGCGCTTGGACTGAACGAACAGCGCGTTGGCAAAGAGTTGGTACCAGTTGTTGGAGTCCTCCCAGACGCCGCTGATGGGCGGCCCGTACCAGGCGTGCCCGCCTGCGCCGTCGTAGAACGACCAGAACTGCGAGCCGCCTGCTACATTGCGGACATAGAAGCCGCTACCCCCTCCGGAGATGGGGAAGAAGGCGCCATCCGCAACCTCCACCGCCGAAGCCGGCAATGTCTGCGTGGCGCCGAACGCCGTCCTGCCTGAACCAGTCCAGCTCAGGCTTCCCGCCGTGAGCGCGGCGGCTGCTAGCAGCCGCCGCCTACTCAGCATCGTCCTGCGAATCACGGCGCCTCCTGAGGCTACCCCGTGCGCCTGGTGACTAACTCTTTGCTTTCCGCACCAACAGCGATGAAATTATCAGAGTAGCCTGTCCACCAGCGTCTGTAGGGACCTTGCATCAGCTCGTCCGTGCGGGTCAATCCAGACAGCATTTGCACCGGCTTCGAACGCCCACCGGCAGCATTCTGAGTGACTATCGATCACAAGCGCCCTGCTCGGCGCGACACCCGCATGGTCAAATACCCTTTCGTAGAAGGCAGGTCCGTATTTGACGTGATCAACAAGGTCTGGTCCGTACAGGCCCGAAAACGTCTCGACAATGCCCATCTTCGACATGACGCACTGGAGCTCCCACGACGCCCCTCCTGACGCCGTGTACAGTGTGTACCCGGCCCTGTGCAGAGCGCGTACGGCGTCCGCGGAGCCGGTGATCGCAGCATCTGCCCGCTCCCACACATAGCACGTAAGCTCGTTGTGCAGTGCCACCGCATCGTCGTCGGGCGGAGGCTTGACGCCGACGTGGGCACACATGGCGCTCATCCAGCTCGTGGCGTAGGCTCGCAGGAACTCTCGGTGGGTAGCGAAGCCGGGCAATCGCTTCTGGATGCTATCCCACACATGGGGAAAGACCACCCTGTTCGCGCGTGGCCATTGCTCGGCGGTCCCACCCAATCGACCGGGCATGAACTCGCCAATGAGTCGGAGCCACTCCGCGCCTCGCAGGCCGTTGTCGTTCAACACTCCACCGTCATCGAGAAACAGCTCAAGTAGCCCGGTTCTCGAATTCTTCAGCTCATACAGATTCGTGCGGCGCCACGAGCTCAAAAAGGCGTCCTTCCATCAATTGAAATATGTTCGACACCGTGTCCACGCCCGACGACAGCCTGATATCGGGAGGGTTCGGGAAAGGTCGCCCCGAACGGCTCGGTACTGTCTAGCGTACAAAATGGTGGGCCTATTTTGACGATAAGACAGAACCGTATTCGAATTGGAGCTGGGAACTTTTCAGGCCCATGTTGGAAGCGTCACGGATCGGATCCTCCAACACAGGGGAAGGATACTCTATCGCAGGGATACCTTTCTGGTGGCGCTGGGGCCGCGCTGGAGCGGGGAGTGCTGGTGGTGGGGCAGCGCAGCGTTATGATGGACTGGAGATATCCACTGTCGCGCTCGGTCGGTCGTCCCCTCCGCCAATCCCGAAGTGCTGGATCCCCTCACCAAGGAAGGCACGAGTCCGGCGTTGCCAACAATAAACTTCAACTGTAGGAGTTCTGCACCCTTGCGCGAAATACGCACAGCACTCGTTGGTCACTTCATGGAGGCCCAGCTACTTCTCCAACGATGCCTTGCCGAAGTCAATATGGACGAGTTCCTGCTGAATGCTCCTGAGGAAGCAAGCGACAATGACCGCAGACTCTACTCCCTCTACTTCTACGGCCTCTGCCTCCGAAAGGCGGGTATCCACATTGCCGCCGTATTTCGCGCGAACGAGCAAAACAACGTACCCTCTCTGGGCACGCACGCGAGGGTACTGATTGAGTGCGCTGCGGAAGTCGTATCGATGGGCCATGTTGCTGCCGAGGGGGGACAAGAGACATTGGAGCGCGTCCTCAACGCCCAGGAGTACGACTCACACCAACTATTGCGTCGAATAACCAGAGGGAAGATTAGCAAGGAGGAACTCGAAGCAAATACGACCAGAGCACGGGAAGCCATCGGCCTCTTTGATGGCAAGCAGCCCAAGAGAATGACCATCGCCGACCGCGTCTCCGTCCTACCGGAAGGCAAAGCGTGGTATGACTATCTGGGAGATTGCTTCTGTCATAGCACCGTCGATGCGCTGAGGAGGTCGCCGGACAGGGGTGGAATCCTCCCTGCACCGGACTGGCAGTTCGACCTCGCTTTCGCTGTAATCTTGAACTGCTCTCTAACGTACGTCTGCCAAATGCTGTTAGCGTATGACCTTGCCCCCGAAAATGCCCTCGATTTTGAGTAGAGTCCGTTCAATGGGAGGAGACGGACATGAGACGGAGCAGGTATCGCGAGGAACAGATCATCGGCATCCTCAAAGAGCAGCAGGCGGGGTTGCCAGCCGCAGAGCTCTGCCGCAAGTACGGGGTCAGCGGCGCGACGTTTTACAAGTGGCGGTCCAAGTACGGCGGCATGGAGGTATCAGACGCCAGGAAGCTGAAGGGGCTGGAGGATGAGAACCGGCGCCTGAAGAAGCTGCTGGCGGAATCGATGCTGGATGTGGCGACGCTGCGCGAGCTACTTGCAAAAAACTTCTAACGCCCAGATTGCGGAGGAAGGCCGCGGCCTGGGCGATGACGGAGACTAGTCACTCGCAGCGCCGTGCCTGCGCTCTTGTCGGGATGGATCCGAAGACTTACCGCTATGAATCGAGGCGGCCGGACGACGCCGGCATCCGCAAGCGGTTGCGGGAATTGGCCGAGCAGCGCCGACGGTTCGGCTACCGCCGTCTGCACATCCTGCTGGCCAGGGAAGGCATCCGGCTCAATCATAAAAAGCTCTATCGCAGCTATCGCGAGGAACGGCTCACGGTGCGCAAGCGAGGCGGGCGCAAGCGGGCGCTCGGCACGCGTGCCCCGCTGCTGCTCCCCTGGAACCGCAACCAGCGCTGGTCGCTCGATTTCGTCGCGGATGCATTGGCCGACGGCAGGCGGTTCCGCATCCTGGCGGTGGTGGACGACTTCAGCCGCGAGTGCCTCGCCCTCGTCGTCGACACATCGCTGTCTGGCGTCCGCGTGGCTCGGGAGCTGGACCGCATCGTCGAGCTGCGGGGCCGCCCCCGCATGCTGGTCAGCGACAACGGCACCGAGCTCACCTCAAACGCTATCCTGCGCTGGCAGCAGGAACGCGGCGTTGGCTGGCACTACATCGCACCGGGCAAGCCCGTGCAAAACGGCTTTGTCGAGAGCTTCAACGGCCGCCTGCGTGACGAGTGCCTCAACGAACATCTCTTCGCCGGCCTGGCCGAAGCGCGGCGGATCATCGCGGAATGGAGGTACGACTACAACACAACACGCCCGCACACGAGCCTGGATGGGCTCACACCCAACGAGTTTGCAGCCCGCCCCAATTGGGGCCATAACCTGAAAAGATTCTACTTATGAGTGAGGGTAAGTTGGGGGCAGGGTCACGTATGGGGCAATTAGAATCTCCTTGGAGGGCGACAGCCAACTCTTCGACGACGCACTGGCGTTGTTCGAGAGAACAAGAGAGACTGCTGCTCCAATCAGATCGTGGCCCCAGAGGACTAGCAATGGGCGCTTGGCTCAGACGGATGGGGATGATGGCAACGAGCAATCACTCTGAACTCACCCGAAGAAGCGCTGGCTCAGCAATTGACTGCGGCGTGTGAGCGACAGATTGAGGCACTGCGAGAGACGTGGAGCATCCACGAAGACCTGTTTGATCTTCACGGCAACGAACGGGAGGAGCCAGACTCCCTGCTCCGCCTTCGCAAAGTCTACTGCCACACGATAGCCGTCACCTCTTGGCCGGTGGACAAGTGGGCGATCCACGTCATGGCTCCTGACATTCGGGCGGCACTCGTACAGTTGCGGGCTCTGGTGCGCGACGGCGTCTGCGCTGAGGCACACGAGACGGGGGATAGAGATTGCACGGTGCCAAGATGTTTCTCCACCTGGGACAGCATGTTGGCCCAATTCTCGCACCCTACGGCAACGAAACTCGCCTTCTTTAGTAGCGCAGGTGGCTTCAGAGAGGACGAGAGTCGTTGTTTGCAAAGGCTTTGTCTGTTACTTCATGGTCTGTTGATTTGCTACGCAGCGGCATTGGACGTGGAGGCGTTTCGTCTGGGTCTTTCTGTAGAGGGCAGCGCCGCCGCAATAGCTGAACGGGCGGACCCGCGGGCGGAGCTAGAGCTGTCGGGGCGATCTGGGACTGGTGTTCGGGGTTATCGGCGTGATCGCGCTGGCCGGGCTTCCGAGCCACCGGCCGCCGAAGTGGTACCTGGCCGACCTGAGCGACACGCCCCCCGGCCGGGGAGCATAAGCCCGACGAAGAAGGGGCATCGGAATCGAGGGACGGATGAGTGACCCGAAGCTGGAAGACGAGTTCCACCAGGCGATGCTCAGTATCTGCGCCCAAATCAGAGAGAATCGCTATCCCCCGGACATCTTTCAGGGAATGATTGAGAGAGACGGCGGATGGGAGACAGCGAAGAGTTTGCTTCGCGAACCGCAGAGCAAAGGAGCTGAAAAGGCACTGCGAGCGCTCCAGAGGCGCGGCTGCCTGGGCATCTCGATGGAGGCCCTGGTCATGCAACAACGGTGGAGACCTTTGTTCACTGCCGAGGAGCGCGAGATAGCCCGCAAACGTCTGGTGAGCCTGCTGTCCGAGCCTCTCGGCTGGTAGGCCGGATGACCGAACGAGTGCAGACGGGGCAGGTGGTTTAGAGAGGAGAAGGTAGCTTGTGGTTCTATCATCTAAGCATTTCATAAGTCCTGTTTGGAATCTCCATCGTCAGTATCTAGGCCGAATAATTTGTCCTGCTGAGGAGAGCTTAGAGGCTTGGGGTCAGGATATAGAGCGGAAAGCCAAGAAGACGGCCAAGAAGACGAAAGACGGACACCTGTATTGGGACGATGACCTAGCGTTAGAGCATTCGAACCATTTGGCCGAGGATGAGGTACGGTACAACCTCAGGGTCTTGTTGATAAATTCGTTCTTCGTCGCCTGCTGGGCCTCTTTCGAGGCGGAGTTGGAGCGCTGTTGTAAGGGAGTACAGAAAGCGCGCGGATGCTCCTGACCCTGCCCCCAACTTACCCTCACTCATAAGTAGAATCTTTTCAGGTTATGGCCCCAATTGGGGCGGGCTGCAAACTCGTTGGGTGTGAGCCCATCCAGGCTCGTGTGCGGGCGTGTTGTGTTGTAGTCGTACCTCCATTCCGCGATGATCCGCCGCGCTTCGGCCAGGCCGGCGAAGAGATGTTCGTTGAGGCACTCGTCACGCAGGCGGCCGTTGAAGCTCTCGACAAAGCCGTTTTGCACGGGCTTGCCCGGTGCGATGTAGTGCCAGCCAACGCCGCGTTCCTGCTGCCAGCGCAGGATAGCGTTTGAGGTGAGCTCGGTGCCGTTGTCGCTGACCAGCATGCGGGGGCGGCCCCGCAGCTCGACGATGCGGTCCAGCTCCCGAGCCACGCGGACGCCAGACAGCGATGTGTCGACGACGAGGGCGAGGCACTCGCGGCTGAAGTCGTCCACCACCGCCAGGATGCGGAACCGCCTGCCGTCGGCCAATGCATCCGCGACGAAATCGAGCGACCAGCGCTGGTTGCGGTTCCAGGGGAGCAGCAGCGGGGCACGCGTGCCGAGCGCCCGCTTGCGCCCGCCTCGCTTGCGCACCGTGAGCCGTTCCTCGCGATAGATGCGATAGAGCTTTTTATGATTGAGCCGGATGCCTTCCCTGGCCAGCAGGATGTGCAGACGGCGGTAGCCGAACCGTCGGCGCTGCTCGGCCAATTCCCGCAACCGCTTGCGGATGCCGGCGTCGTCCGGCCGCCTCGATTCATAGCGGTAAGTCTTCGGATCCATCCCGACAAGAGCGCAGGCACGGCGCTGCGAGTGACTAGTCTCCGTCATCGCCCAGGCCGCGGCCTTCCTCCGCAATCTGGGCGTTAGAAGTTTTTTGCAAGTAGCTCGCGCAGCGTCGCCACATCCAGCATCGATTCCGCCAGCAGCTTCTTCAGGCGCCGGTTCTCATCCTCCAGCCCCTTCAGCTTCCTGGCGTCTGATACCTCCATGCCGCCGTACTTGGACCGCCACTTGTAAAACGTCGCGCCGCTGACCCCGTACTTGCGGCAGAGCTCTGCGGCTGGCAACCCCGCCTGGTGCTCTTTGAGGATGCCGATGATCTGTTCCTCGCGATACCTGCTCCGTCTCATGTCCGTCTCCTCCCATTGAACGGACTCTACTCAAAATCGAGGGCATTTTCGGGGGCAAGGTCACTCCACTCCTGTTAAAGACGTAAAAGGCCCCGTCACGGGGCGTGCGGAGAAGTACTGCAAAATGCTTAGCTTCGAGTTCCCAAGTGATGCTCCTGAGTGGAAGGAGATTCACCAGTATTATGGGAAAATCCGAAACAAAATTGTACATGAAGGTGGACATCTTTCCCGTCGGAAACCCTCCGACCGGAACCTCATTGATTACGCCAAAAAAGAGAGCATCGTCTGGAAATGGAGCATGGATCCAAAGGAGGAATCGTTGGCACTTGAGCTAACGCGTCCGTATTGTGAAAAGGCAATCGATAACTTCGAGCGGTTCATGATTCAGCTTGCCGACGCTTGGGACAGGGACCAGAAGCAGAAGCTCCATCAGGGTCACAAAGTCCAGCCATAGCCAACTCCCATGCGCCCCCTGATCGCCTGGGCGGTCGTATCGGGCGGCGTGTTCTGCATCGTGTTATTCGGCATGGCGCCGCCGCGTCTCAACAACCGGCGCAGCTTCCGAATGAAGTACCGCTCGGAGAGTTTCATGGCTCTGCTTTCATCAAAGACTTAAGCCCGTGCAGGTTTTCTCAAGTCCGAGAACCATGAGTGAATTGAACCCGAGGACGAAGGTTTCCGGTTTTGCGCAGTTTGGTGGGCCATCTTGGATTCGAACCAAGGACCTCGCCCTTATCAGAGGCGCGCGTCTTCTCCGGCTATGCCATGCCCTGAATCACGACCCGGCCCAAGCCGTCACGCCAGCGCCTTGAGGCAGCCGTTGTCAACCGGCTCCATGGGGGTGAAGTCGCGGTTGTTCTGGTACCAGGGACGCTCGGTGCCCGTGCAGGCGTTGCTGACGGCGTTGTAGTTCAGGTACATGATCGCCCTACGCCACGGCGACACGTTGTTGGCCGAGCCGTGCAGCACGTTGCAGTGGATCAAGGCGACCGACCCAGCCGGTCCGATCAGAGGCTCGATGCCGCTCTCTTTGGCGAGCCGCTCCAGGTCTGTGTTGTCGATAGTGTGAAGGGCGTACCCCCCACCCTTCGCGTCCTCATGAAGCTCGGAGTCCAGCAGGCCGTGGCGTTGTGAGCCTGGGACCACCAGGAGAGGCGACGTGACGGCAGTGCAGTCGTCGACAAAGATCGACCCCATAACGCATCTCGGCTCGGGCATACCGTCGATCATGTGCCAGGGCGGGTAGTCCTGGTGCCAGTCCCACGACGCGCCGCCGCCGAAGCCCGGCTTGGGGTTCAGGCGGCTCTGATGCAGATAGACGTCGTCCCTTAGCAGCTGTCGCACCGGGTTGAGCAGGCGCGGGAGCAGCGAGAGACACCGGAACGGCTCGGAATAAACGTGGGCGCCGAACGCAAGCCTCGCCACGTTCGGGTCGTCCTTCTCCGGGACCACCTCAGGCCCCCGCCGGCTCAGGATCTCCGGCACCGTCCCCTGTAGGACCGCCACTTCATCGCTATCCAAGAGGGCGGGGAAAAACAGGTAGCCCCGTTCGTCGAACTCGGCGATCTGCGTGCTGTCGAGCTCCATCTTGTTCCTTCGGATATCCGAGCGCGCTCTGCGGCTACGACGTGGGAAGTACGACCGGCGCCTGAAGCTCGATAGACTCTAGCACTGCGAGGGCGAGTGAGAGGGACCGCGCGCCATCCCGACCGTCGGCGATGGGCTCCTCCTCGCCTCTGACGACTCGGCAGAAGTGCTCTAGCTGTCTCGTCAGCGGGTTGGCCCGAGCCACGGCTTGCCGAGACCTGACCATCGGGTGCTGCCAGCCTGACTCGTCCGCATCGGCGTACCGCCACACGTCCATTTGCGGAAAGGCCAGGGAACCCGTCGTGCCGAAGAAATAGTAGCAGTTCTCGTCGGTGTGAAAGTAGTCAGGGTTCTCATGAGTCGTGGACTCGTACGACCACGGCGAGGGCGTCGCGTCTGAGCCGACTATCGACCCGAGAGCGCCGCTTTTGAAAGACACCGAGATGGTCACGGAGTCCTCCACTTCGAGACCTCGGGCCGCCGAGCTCGCGTTGGCGAAGACCTCGGTGATTTCGCCGCAGACGAACCGCATAGTGTCTAGCTCGTGGACCAAGTTGATGAGAGTCGGACCGCCGCCGGGGCGCATGCGCCGCCACTCTACGTCGAAGTAGTCGCTCGGTTTCAGCAGCGCCCAGAGCATGGAGACGGCGACGAGCTTCCCCAGCGCCCCTCCCTGGACGACCGAGCGCGCTTCCTGAATGAAGGGACTGTGGCGACGGTGGTGGCCTACCAGGACCCGTATCCCCGTCTCTCGCGCAAGGTCGATGATGCCGTCGGCTCCCTCGACCGTGTCGGCAATGGGCTTCTCGATGAGGACGTCCACCGACCGTCTGGCGCACGCCTCGACACCGGCGGCGTGGTCACCGTTAGGGGTCGAGATCACCGCGCCCTCCGGCCCCTCGCGCTCGAGCATCTCATCGAGGTCACCGTAGAACGGGACGTTGAGCTCGTCGGCCAGGGCGCCCCGACCGGCATCGACGTCGCAAATGCCGACGAGTGAGCAGGCTCCGTTGGCGGCGATAAGCTCCGCGTGCCTCCTCCCCATCACCCCGGCGCCGACGACCGCCAGACTTACGGGTTTCATTCTCTCAAGACTGTCTTGGTGTCTTCATAGCTGGATTCTTGCAGATGCATTGCCAACGCACGTTCTGTCGAGTGCCTTACGGCTTCTGGACGACCTCGTCGGCGAAGCGGCTGACTGCCTCCATCGCCCCATCTCCGTAGCGGAGTTGACGAATCAGTAGCTCAATGGTGGGCCTGCCAAGACTGAATTGCGAACCTTCCGCTGGGAGGTCCGGTTATAGAGAACCGGTCGGCGACCCCCCGGCACACTCGCCGCGAGCCGCAGCCTCTCAAGGAGTGGAGGCTCGTCCCGCGATCTTTGACTGCAATCCACTATCCATTACGCTTGCCTTCATTATCACTCCGGACCTGCCAGAACAAGGCCAATGATGGCGAGGTTCCGCTCTCCCGTGCGGAAGCCAGTGCAGTCAACCGGAAGAAACTGTACTCTCACGACTTGGCCGAGCTTTACGACCTGTTGGACAAAGCTCCCCAGGCACACGCGCGCTTTTCAGCGTCGCCTGGCCAAACTTGTCAAGCCCTTTCATGGTAGATGGCAATTCCCTGAACGTAGCGGCCTTGGCAGTTGCTTTGGACAAATCGTGAGCTGCGGTGAACTCGTTTGCAACCACGATGCAGTCAATACCCGCCGCTGTTGCCGACTTCAACCCTCTCGCCGAGTCTTCAATAACTACCGTTTCAGCGGCAGTAGCGCCAAAGCGTTCGAGTCCTCTCAAATAGGGCTCGGGATGTGGTTTGGCTCGCTCGTAATCCTCCCGAGTTAAATGGAATTCCATATGATCCAGAATGGATCGCCTTTCGTGTATTAGGGCGAAATCAGGTGGTTTGGAGGTAGTAATTATGCCCATCCTGTACTCACCTGCGAGTACGTCTAGCGTTTCCAAGACACCCTCAATTTCTATGTCTTCGGTGATCAGGTATTCCTGGTAGTACCGGTTTCTTAGTTCTCGGCCACGATTAATTTCAGATTCGGATATTCCTGAGACTCGTGCCGCCTCCCACGCGGAAACCCCATTGGCCATATTCACCAAATATGCGTCTCGTGGGAGATCAATTCCGAGAGATGCCAGCGCTCGTTTGTTTGCAAGGTAATACCACTGTTCTGTTTCGACCAAAACCCCGTCATGGTCGAAGAGAATGTATTTCTTCACTTTTGTGCTCGATTCAATTTCGGCTTAACGATCAAGCTAACTTGACGAGCCCCGGCGACGAAGCGTCGGAGAAGAGTTAACGCTGTTTGCGATGCGAAGCAAAACCCTTCAAAAAACCTTCGCTGGATCGGTGAAGTTGAGCGCCTGGTTAGCCGACGCTTGATGTTTATTGGAAAGGGCTTTCTGTCAATCGAAGTGGAAGCAGAATAACGTTGGCTCTATTGCCCTCCGTATACCTTCATGTGATTCCTTCAAGGTTGCCTTCCAAACGTGTCTCGATCGATTGGTCCGCCTCTGGAAAATCGAAAGAGCGACCAGTGATCTTCTCGTAAAGATAGATGTAGCGTCTTGAGAGCTCGATTACAAGGTCGTCCGGTGCTGGTGGTAAGACCTCATCCTCGTAGGGGTTGCAGTTCTCCCTGAACCAGAGCCGGAGGAATTCTTTATCGACGTTGTCGGGTTCCTGTCCCTCCCGCATGCGCTGTTGATAAGAGTCGGCGATCCAGTAGCGACTAGAGTCAGGGGTGTGGATCTCGTCGATCAGAAGGATCTCACCGTTCTCGTCACGGCCCATCTCATATTTGGTATCAACGAGAACTAGGCCATGTTCGGCTGCCTTGGCTTGACCGAAAGCGAAAAGTTCCTGCGCGATGCGGCTACATTGTTCCCGATCATCGGCCGTCATCCAGTTCTCGGACACGATCTCGTCAGGACTGATGGGACGGTCGTGATTCTCCTCCTTGGTGGTCGGTGTGAGGTAATTCGTCGGGAGCTTCTGGTTTTTTATTAGGCCGTCGGGCAAATCGATGCCACAGTATTGACGCTGACCACTCTGGTAGACGGTCCAGAGGGCGGTGTTCGTGGTTCCGGTGATGTATCCACGCACCACGAACTCAATCGGGAAGACAGTACATTTTTTGGCAATTGTGACGATTGGATCGGGGATGGATAGAACCTGATTTGGCACAATATGGCGGGTCTGTTCAAACCACCATGCGCTCGTCATGTTGAGGACCTGCCCTTTGAAGGGGACAGCGGCCAGTACCCGGTCGAAGGCACTCTGTCGATCGGTCGCGATGAGTACCATACGATCCCCAAGATCGTATCGATCCCGTACTTTGCCTATGAACTTCTCACCTTGAGAAATATTCGTCTCAATGAGGCAGTTTCCGAGCTCTTGTCGTATTCGATCCGTGTAGCCCTCGGGAGTGTGAATAGCGTTCTCCATTTGTTAGTGTCCTTGCAAGGTGAAGAGCCTATACGAGGTGGGCCATCTTGGATTCGAACCAAGGACCTCGCCCTTATCAGAGGCGCGCTCTAACCAACTGAGCTAATGGCCCGGGAATTGAGATTCTAGCAAGCTGGTCCGGGTATAACGCCAAGCGCGCGAGCCGGCGCAACTTCCGCGAATCGATGCTTTGGCAAATTTATCGGGCGCGAACGTTGGCAATCCTTGCTCAATACGATCTACCATGCTGTCGAGAGTCGCAAACAGCGAAGCGAGCGGAACAATGACGGACGAGGAGCGCTATCTATTTGACCTTCGGGGATATCTTCTGGTCGAAGATGCCCTGACCGAGTCGCAGGTCGACGAACTGAACGCGGCGGTCGACGGTCTTGATCCGTGGAGTGAAGATACCTGGAAGGCGGACGAACTTTACGAGTTCTGCATAGTCGACAGCAACAAGCTCCACGTCGGTCCGCTATTGCACCGCGACGACAGGTTCAAAGAGCTCATCGCCAACCCCGTGATCGTTCCGTACCTCGCCGAGATGCTGGGCGACACGTTACGTCTGGACCACGAATACATGATCATGATGACCGAGGACGCGGCTCCGCTGCGGCTTCACGGCGGTGGAGAACCTTATAAGTCGAACGCGTACTACGTGCATAAGAACGGGCGTATGTTCAACGGCCTGACGGTCGTTTCGTACGCGCTTTCGGACATCAATCCCGGCGAGGGCGGATTCTGCTCTATCCCGGGCAGCCACAAGTCGAACTACCCCGTTCCACCCGAATACGTAACGCTGGAAGAGCCGTGCGATGCGCTGGTTCACGTGCCGGTAAAGGCGGGGTCGGCGCTCATTTTTACGGAGGCCCTGACGCACGGAACGATGCCGTGGACGGCTAGTCGCGAACGGCGTTCGCTGCTCTACAAGTACAGCCCCGGTCACCAGGCGTGGATGAGCGAGTACAGAATCGAGATGCCAAAAACCGACCTTACCGAACCTCAGCGCTTGATTATGGAGCCGCCGTACATCCAATTACGGGCTTCGGTGGTCGCTGAGAACGGCGAGCGAGACGGGTATTAGCCGCCGGTCGAGCTCCGCAGTCGCCGTGGAGGGGCGCTTCTAGCTGCCGGTCACGTCCACCCGAACAGTCCTTGTGCGGGGGCCGTCAAATTCGCACAGCAGCACGGCTTGCCAGGTTCCTAGGTCGAGACCGCCGCCGATCACGGGCGCCGCAACCGACCCGCCCAGCAGCATGGCCTTGATGTGCGAGTCGGAATTGTCCGGATGCAGGTACCCAGCGCGTCTGGGAGCCATGCTTTCGAGCCGTTTGAGCAAGTCGTGAAAAAGAGTCGAGTCTGGTTCGTTGATGGTCACGCCGACCGTCGTGTGGCGCGTTCCGATCAGGCAGAGGCCCGAAGTCACGCCGGAAGCCGCGACCTCCGCGAGCACGCGGTCGGTGATGTCCACGACGCAGGCGCGTTCGGTCGTGCGGACCTCAAACGCGCCCATGACCAGAGCACCCGCCAGCTATATATGCGGCCGAACGATGCCGGTCACGACTCCCTGGACATCCAGGCTATCGACGTAAATGGGATTTAGCTGAGAGTTCGCCGGCTGGAGCCGGAATCCGCCCGACTCGCGGTAGAGCCGCTTGAGAGTCGCCGTGCCGTCGTCGAGCAAGGCCACGACCACGTCTCCGTCGTCGGCGGCCTGCTGACGGCGGATCACCACCAGGTCGCCATTCAGAATGTGGTCCTCGATCATGCTGTCGCCCTGCACGCGAAGCGCAAAATGCTCGCCCCCCTCCAGCATGGCTTGAGGCGCCGCAATGCGGTCCTCGTATTCCTCAAACGCCAGAATCGGCTCGCCAGCAGCGATCGTGCCTATTACGGTAGTCGTATACGACTGTCCGGCCTGCGGCGTTTCGTCCTCGAGAGTGATGCCGTAGGCGGCGCCGGTCCTGTTAATGAAACCCTTTCCCTGAAGGGCGTCGAGATGCTGCTGGATGGTCGCGGGCGCGAGGCCGAGCGCGTCGCCCAGTTCGCGCACGCTGGGGCTGTAACCGTTCTCTTCGATAAACGTGCGGATGGTGTCGACGACGCGGCGCTGCTTACGAGTCAGGGGACGGACCACTTGTATTACCCTTCAAACGCACATCACAGGAGGGAACCGTACCAAACAAGCACCGAACGAGTCAAATCATACGTGCGACGGAGAACTCCGCGCGCAATCCGGAGCCGGTTAGGGTACCGAACCCGGCAGATCGACCCGTTGGTTTGAGCCGAACCGCACCTTAGAGTTTTAATCGTTTGCTGTAATCGACGTTCGCCCCCGCGAACCCGGACACGTCAACATCAGTCGAGGAGTATCCAAGTGGAAGAATACGAACACTTGAAGCCCGGAGTGCGCGAAAGCCTGCCGGAAGTGGACCAGATATCCGATCAAGATTTGCGCGAGCGGGTCGTTGCGGCCTGGGCTATGGCCCTGTCGGAAACGGAATTCACCACGATCGACGAGATTCGTCCGTCGGGCAATCCCGATTCGCCCGCGCTAAAACGCGGAACGCAAGCCGATCATTTGCGCGGCGTGGCGCGCATCGCACTGGCGATGGCGGATTCCCTGGAGAGCATCGTCGGGTCGATCGGGTTTGACCGGGATCTGCTGCTGGCCTCGGCTCTGTGCCACGATATCGGCAAGCCTTTCGAGTTTAGTCCCGAAAACCGGAAACGCTGGAGCGCCAACCCAAAGGCGTCCGGATTCCCGGCCATGCGCCATCCCGTGTACGGCGCTCACATCGCGATCTCGGCGGGGCTGCCGGAAGCGGTGTGTCACGCGGCGGGCGGACATTCGGGCGAGGGTGAACTGATAGTCCGAAGCCTTGAGAACACAATAGTTCATCATGCCGATCATGCGTTCTGGCGTATTCTGGCCAGCGCGGGAATGCTGGAAGACCAGGACTAGCCACAAGCCGATCAAACACCGGAGGAAATATGACCGCGGAAGAGAGATTGAATGCGCTGGGGATCGAGCTCGTCGAGGGGCCGTCCCCTATGGGCGCGTACGTGCCGTCCGTTCAGACGGGGAATCTGGTGTATCTGTCGGGTCTCGGGCCGAGAACGACTAACGGCCGGGAATGGAAGGGCAAGGTGGGCGGCGATCTTACCGTCGAAGAAGGAGCCGAGTCGGCCAGGGCGGCGGGCATCGCCGTGCTTGCGCGCATCAAGTCGGAGCTTGGAAGCCTGGATAGGGTCGCCCGCGTCGTAAAGGTTCTCGGGTTCGTGGCCAGCGCTCCCGGGTTCGGCCAGCAGCCCACCGTGATGAACGGGTTTTCGGACCTCATGATCGACGTGTTCGGAGAAGCGGGGCGTCACGCGAGATCGGCGATCGGGGTGAATGAGCTGCCTTACAACATCCCGGTCGAGGTGGAGCTGGTGCTGGAAGTCAAATAGCCCCCGCGTCGGAAGCGGCGGGATGTTCTGAACGATTCGGGGTCAAATATCAGCCAACTGAGAAACAACCGTCTATACCGACGAGCTAACAGCTACAACCGGTTATTTGTCGGCGTCTGGATGTACAGAGAGTGTCCTTCCTGAGAGCTGACGCCCCTTCCTGAATTTGTGGTAGGCAGCGATGAATGACTGCTCCGAAATCTGAGCGCCACTCAAGATTCCCTTGAGTGTGGCCGGCTTGTAGTTTGTGTTGAGCAATAGACACGGTGCGAGTTCGTACCCATTTTGAAGCGTCTTTCTCCACACTTGATGACTGCCGCGCTTACTTGATCTCGGCTCAAATCCGAAATGCCGACGAAAAATCCGGCCCACGTCTCTAGAATGGCAGATAGGTGGTTTTTCGGCCACCGCCTACGCTATATGGCAGCCGCGACCGTCTGTCGCGGCAATTCGTAGGGCATTCCTGCTAAGACGGAACCAACGTCCACAGGTCGAGGTGGTGGCGTCCAGTCTCGTGGCGGCTCGCCTTCGTGTATGGGTACGCCATGCTGACGCAGAACCTTCTCAAGAATTCCCTCTTCCTCTATGGCCGCCATGAATTCCGCAATGGCGTCGGCAGCATTATCCATGGCCGACTCGAAGTCGGCCCCTTGAGTGGTTATCGGCAATTCGACAAAGCGCACGGTGAACCCGCCATCTTCGGCGTCCGGTTCGAGAATTACCGTCACAGCGACATACGTAGACTGTCGCGTGTCAATAGTGACCATTTGTAGCTCTCCTAGTATTCACGGAATTTTATATTTCGCATCTGTCAGGAAGCTAGTTCTCTCTTGACACATTGCCCCGTGGTGGGCGACCCGCCCGTGACTACTCGTTCCGTAATCTAATTATCCGAAAACCGTCCCCCGCGCCGGGTGCGGACCACGTCCGTTGTCTCAGGGCGCCTTCTACGACGAAAAGCGACCATCGCGTCCGGGTCGATTCGTGCTCGCAGGCGGTCAGGCTGTCAGACGCGGAAAGTGGCCGGGGGTCGGAACACGGACCGTGTTCCGACCCCTTAAGCGCCAGACAGCAAGTCCGGCGCATTAGTTCCCTACTAAGGGTGCAATCGGCTAGTGCTCAATCACCTCCGTTGGGGATGCGCCGAACCTGCTGCCATAAGTATCAGACATGCAGCATCACCTCCTTTCTTGAGAATCAAGCTATCACGCCGACTCGAACTGGTCAATTTCCGCGCTTCGGTTCCGGCTGCCCGCGGGTGCGGGGACATGCTTCGGCGGAATGCCGAGTGCGCCGAACTGTAACAAATGCAGCCGTCGCGGGGCCGCTGCCCCGGCGGTGCTCTCTACCGTTCCAAGTTCCCGGAGCCGCACTAGCCAGAGGCGTATACGCGCTAATCTTCGATCGATGAACGCTGAAGAAAACCACAGTTCGGCCCCCGGCCAGACCGCGTCCGGAAACGGTCCGGCAGCGACGGGAGCCGTGCCCCGCCTGTGGCAGATCGCCACAAGCTCGCCGGTGCTTCTGGCGGCTATCGTGCTTGTCAGCGCGGCGTTTCGGCTGATCGGGGCCGATTGGGACCAGCTTCATCATCTGCATCCCGACGAACGTTTTTTGACAATGGTGGGAACGCGGCTCGGGCTTCCCGCCTCTCTCGCTCAGTATCTCGATCCAAGCTCATCTCCGCTAAGTCCCTACCTTCTCCCCGACGTGTCGTTTTTCGTATACGGCACCTTTCCGCTGTTCCTGGTCCGCGCGGTCGCGGAATTTACGGGTGGGACCGGATACGACAGCTTTCATCTGATCGGCCGCGCGGCGTCGGCCCTGTTCGACACCGGCGCCGTCGTCATGGTCTTCCTGATCGGGCGGCGAACGTTCGACAAGCGAGTCGCCGTCCTGGCGGCTCTCTTTTACGCGTTCACGGTGCTTGGAATTCAACTTTCGCACTTCTTCGCCGTTGACACGTTCGCCACGTTTTTCGCGACGGCGGCGATATACCTGGCCGCCAAATCGCTGGACGAGAAACGCTGGTATCAGTTCGTCGGGCTGGGACTTGCGATCGGACTTGGGCTCGCAAGCAAGCTGAGCACGGGGCTAATAGTGCCGCTTATCGCGGCTTACCTGGTTTGGCGCATCTATTCGCGGCGGGGCAAAGCTCGTCGCGGCGCGCCCGGCGGGCGTCGATGGTCTGCTTACAGTCATTGGCCGGCGTGGGCAAAGGAAAGCCTGGGACTCGCCGGCAGCTTCGCCGTCGCCGCACTGACTTTCAGAATCGCGCAACCTTATGCGTTCGAAGGGGCGAATCCGCTCGATTTTCGACTCGCGCAGCCATTTCTCAACGCGGTCAATCAGCAGCGCGCCATTCAGGAAGGGATATACGACTGGCCGCCGGGTATTCAGTGGGCCGGTACGACGCCCTATCTGTTCCCCCTTAAAAACATGGTCGTCTGGGGGCTGGGTCCGGCGGTCGGGTTTACGTCTATCGCCGCGTTCGCGCTGGCCGCTATCCAGATATTTGCAAAAAGGAACCGGGAGCTGATTCTGCCCCTGGGCTGGGCCGCGCTCAATTTCGTCTACTTCGGAGCGCTCGTACTCAAGACCATGCGGTACTTTCACCCTATTTACCCCATGGCCGCGCTCCTTTCGGCCTGGATGCTGGTGTTCCTGTGGGACAAGCGCCGGCCGCTCAGAATCCCGGGACGACTAACCCTGCCGGCTGCGTTTCCACCAGGTCTTGTGGCTGTCGTCGTCTTGGGGGGAACTCTGTTTTGGGCGGCGGCGTTTCACCAGATCTATTCGTCGCCGGCATCACGGGTTGAAGCGAGCGAGTGGATCTTCGCAAACGTTCCTCCAGGCTCGACGATCGCCGTCGAACACTGGGACGACCGGCTGCCGCTTCGCATCCCGAACCGAAACCCTAACGCCTACAATTACATAGAGCTGACGCTCTACGACGACGAGACGCCCGAAAAGCGGAAAAAGCTGATTACAGGTCTCGAAGCGTCCGACTACGTCGTCCTTAGCAGCAACCGTCTTGCCGGAAGCATTCCGCGAATGCCCGCGCGGTACCCAATGGCGATTCGCTATTACGACTCGCTGTTCTCCGGCGAACTGGGTTTTCGGCAGGTCGCCGGGTTTACGAGCTATCCATCGTTTTTCGGGATTGAAATAGTCGACGACGGGGCGGAGGAAGCGTTTTCGGTCTACGACCATCCCAAGGTGCGAGTCTTCCAGAAGACGGAGACCTACGACTCCTCGGCGACGCGGGCGATTCTGGAATCGGTCGATCTGTCGACGGCTACGCGCATCCTGCCCAAGAACGCCACGCCGCTGACCTTGATGTTCGACGGCACCGACCGAAAGCGGGTCCGCGAATCAGGCACGTTTCGGGAGATCTACGCCTCTCGATCAGGGCCGGCGGAGTACCCGGCCCTGGCCTGGTTCGGATTCGTGCTTGTCGCGGGAGTGGCCGCGTGGCCCATAACGCGGCTTGCGTTCCGCGCGCTTCCCGATTCGGGGTACATGCTGGCCAAGCCGTTCGGAATTCTGCTGGCGGTGTATCCGGCCTGGCTACTGGCGAGCTTGCGCTGGTGGAGCTTCGATAAATCCGTCATAGCGGTCTCGACGCTGATACTCGTGCTGGCCGGCTCGGCGGCGGCGCTCTTGACCCGGCGATCGATCTGGCGCGACCTTCGTGAGAAGTGGCTGATTATGGCCCTGGGCGAGGCGTTATTCCTGCTGGCTTTCGCATTCCTCTACGCTGTACGGATACGCAATCCCGACCTCTGGCACACGGCATTCGGCGGTGAAAAGCCGATGGACTTCACTCACCTCAACGCGGTAATCAGGAGCGATTTCTTTCCGCCCTACGACCCCTGGTGGGCCGGCGGATACATCAATTACTACTACTTCGGCCAGGTTTTCACCGGTGCGATTGCAAAGCTGCTGGGGATAATGCCAGCAGTGGCGTACAACCTCGGCTTGCCTACGATGTTCGCGCTGGCGGTTGGCGCCGTGTTCTCGTTTGGGTTCAACGTCTGGTTCGCCTTCAAGCGACGCCTGACGCGAGCTGTTGGCGCGGGACTGCTCGCCGTCGCCTTCGCTCTGCTGTTCGGCAATCTCGATTCGATAGTCCAGCTCGTTCAGATAACCGCGCGGAATCTCAGCGGGCCGAGCTCGGCGCCGGCCGTAATTGCGAATCTTCCCGGCGCCATCATCAACGGCCAGTTCGCCGCGGGGTTCGATTTTTGGCGAAGCACGCGAGTCATCGAGGCGACCGTCAACGAGTTCCCCTACTTCACGTTCCTCTATGGCGACCTGCATCCGCACCTGATCGACCTGGCCTGGACCGCCGTGACGGCGACGGGGGCGCTCGCGTTGATACTGGTCAGACCGTCCGCGCAGCTTTTTGCGGGGGGCGCGTCGATTCGGCGGCGCGCCGCATTGTTTCTACACAGCGGATACGTGCCGCCGTTGATTGGAATTGCGATAGCGCTCGGCGTTCACAGGGTCGTAAACCCGTGGGACTTTCCCACTTATCTGGTGGTCACCGTAATGGCGTTGGCGTATTCGTTTTGGCGAGCGGCGGGCAGGCTCAACGTGACGATGGTCTGGATGGCCGCGGCGGCGGCCGCCGCCCTGATCGCGGTGAGCTACGCCGCGTTCTTCCCGTTCCATCAGAACTTTGGCGTGTTTTTTGGAGGGATAGTCACAACGCCGCAAACTACTCCCCTTGGGGGCTATCTCGCCATGTTCGGGGGATTGCTTCTCATATTGATTCCGTTCGCCATGCTTCAGCTTGCCCCCGAGCGGCTGAGAAACTGGCACACGGCGGCACTGAAGATAATCGTCACTCGCCCCAGCCGGCTCTTGCGATTCGTACGTCTGGCCCAACTTCTCTCGCGGAGACCGCCGGCTCTTCCACTGTGGGCCTTGGCTTTTCTGGGGGCCGGCGTTTTCTTCGTGGTTACGGGCGACGAGCCGTGGTCGGCGCGAGTTTTCCAGATTGCCGCCATCGGTCTCGTTCTGGCCGCCGCGACGCGTGTTCGCGGTCAGCCGCTGAAGTTCATTCCGCTGGCATTGACGCTCGGAGGGTTGCTGCTGACAGCCCTTCCCGAATGGGTTGCCCTGGAAGGCGATATCGGACGCCTGAATACCGTATTCAAGACCTACTTTCAGGCCTGGTTCCTGTTTGGCCTGGCGGCGGCGCTCACGCTTCCGCAAGTGCTGCCGCTGATCTGGCGCAGAATGGGCGGATGGCTCGAACCATTCAAGTACGCGCTGACAATCGTCATCGCCGCCGCGATCATCGGACCAGCCCTGTACCCATTCGCGTCCACGCAGGCAAAGCTCCGAATCCGGCTGAATGAAACGGAGCCGACGCTCGACGGCCTCGCATACATGGACGGCGCCGTGATTCACGACCAGGGACGGGACATCCAGCTCAAATATGACAAGCAGGCGACGGACTGGCTGCTCGAAAACATCCAAGGCCGCCCCGTATTGCTGGAGGCGACGGTTAATGTCTACAGATGGGGCTCGCGGGTCTCGGTTATAACCGGCTTGCCCACGGTAGTCGGATGGGACTGGCACGAAAAGCAACAGCGTTGGGCTTACGTTCATCAGGTGGACCGGCGGCGGGGCGACGTGGAAACCGCCTACCAGACGACGGACGTTGCGGAACTGATGACAATTCTCTCACGATATGACGTGGAACTGGTCTACGTAGGCGCGCTCGAGCGCGCCTACTACCCGCCGGAAGGGATCGCGAAATTCGACCGGCTGGTCGGAGAGCGCCTCACACTGATTTATGAGAATCCCGAGACCAAGATCTACCGTGTGGTCGCCCAAGACCCGCGGCTCGAACATTCGGGTTAGCAACGGTGGCCAGGACAGTAGTTACAACTTGAGGCGCTTGTGTTAGACACCCTGATCTGGCTGCTCGCTTTGCTGGTGGCAAGTTTTGTCGGCGTTCCGGCGGCTATGTTCATGTTCCGGCGTTTGCCGTCGGCCGGATCGTTTCTGATAAAGCCTTTGGGCGTTCTGGCGGTCGGCTATCTGGCGTGGCTGTGCCTCTTTACCGGGTTGTTCGCCAACGGCCGCGTCTACCAGACGGCCGTCTTGTTTGTGGCACTCGCTGCCGCCGCGGCGATTCTTAAGCTGCGTCCGGAGCTTGCCCGCGCGGCCCGGGCGCAATTGCCCCGGATCGCGGTCGGTGAAGCGATCTTCGCCGCGGCGTTTGTTGCGTTCGCCATCTTCCGCGCGCGAAACCCAGACATCATCGCGACGGAGAAACCGATGGAGTTCGCGTTGCTAAACGGCATTCTCCGGAGCGAGTCGTTTCCTCCCGCGGACCCGTGGTTATCGGGATTCAGCATCAACTATTACTACTTCGGCTACAGCATCGCGGCCACGTTCACGGCCATCACCGCGACGGCCCCGGCGGTCGGATTCAATCTTGCGCTCGCAATGACCTTCGCCCTCACGTTCCTGGGAATGCTCTCGCTCGGATACGACGTCACAGGGCTTGTGAGAGGGGCGGCGTCCAGGGCGAGGTGGGGATTCGGTGCGCTGACCGCGTTTCTCGCAACCGCCGCCGGAAACCTCTATGCGATCAATTTCTTCTTCGGCGAGAGAAATCGCAGTCCGGATTTTTGGCGCGGCATCGGCTGGAATGCAAGCCGCGCGGTTCAGGTGGAAAACGCCGACGGGCTAGCGGACTACACCATCAGCGAATTTCCGGCCTTCTCGTTTCTGCTCGGCGATCTGCATCCGCACGTCATGGCGCTACCGTTCTCAATCGCTTCTATCGCGCTGGCGGTCGTCTGGCTAATCACCTGGTCTCGCGCCGACCCGGGCGGCCGGGATTCGTGGCTGTTCGCTGGAATCTCCGGATGGCTGCTCGGATCGCTGTACGCGCTGAATGCGTGGGATTCCCCGGTTTTTTTCGCCCTTACGGCCCTCGCGGGAATTGCGGCGATCCTCAAAAACCGCCGGGCAGTGACGGCGAAGAATGTGTTGGGGTTCGCCGGTCGCCTCGGCTTGGCCGCGATCGTTGGCGTCGCGGCATATTTACCCTTCCATCTGAACTTCGATCCATTCGCGTTCGGTCTCGGATTCGTGACCATTCGGAGCGAAATCGGAGACTTTCTCGTTGTACATGGACTTTGGGCGCTGTTAGCCCTCGTAATCATCGTCGTGCATCTGGCGCGCGGCGGCGACCGCGGTCGGTTGCTGCTGGCCGCGGCCGGCATCTGGTTGACCGCGGTGTTGGCGGGTGAGTGGGACGTTTCGGCTTTGCTGCTATGCCTGCTTATCGTCGCCGGCATGGCGGTGGTTTTTGGCCGCAAGAGCGAGGGACCCGGAGGAGACGCGATCCAGTTCCTCTACTTCGCCGGATTCGGTCTGGCCGCAATTCCGGAGCTGATTTTCATACGCGACTTTTTTGGCCCTCCCTACCAGCGCATGAATACCGTGTTCAAGATCTACTATCAGGCTTGGCCGATACTGGCCGCCGCCTCCGGGCCTGCCATCTATGTCATTTTCAGAGAGTTGGCCAAGCTTCGATACAAGCGGCGCCTGGCCTCGGAGCTAGCGTTTTCCGCAATCCTGGCCGCGCTTATATTCGTCGCCATGTCCTATTCGGCCATCGCGGGCAACGCCCGCGTACCGCATAAACCGCGACCTACTCTGGACGGGCTCGATTTCGTTCGACGGCAAACCCCCCAGGAAATCCGGGCGGTAGAGTGGTTAAAGTCGAATGCTCCCGCCGGCTCGGTGATAGTAGAGGCGACCGGAAACGGCTACGGCGAGTCGGGCCGCGTCTCGGCTTGGACCGGCATACCTGCGGTCATCGGTTGGGAGCAGCATGAGCGGCTTTGGCGAAAAAACGACCCGGAAGTCCGCGCGAGAGTCGTCGACATGGACTCGCTCTATCGAGGCTTGCCGCGAGACGGCGCGCTGGCGATACTTCGGCGTTATGGCGCAAGCCATGTTTACGTCGGCCGGCTTGAGCGTGAAAAGTATGGTCCCGGTGTTGATGACGCTTTTGGGTGGATGACCGTCGCATACGAAATTCCCGGCTATGTAACCATCTACAAGGTTCCGGGGACATGAAATTCAACTCGCGGCCGGCTTGACGGACGGCGAAGCCAAGACGCTTGCGTCCACGCCGTCTGATCGGCATGCCGATCCGTCAATGACGCGGTCCGTGCGAATTCCGCTTTTCGGGGGGCGGCGGCTCACCCTGGCGCCATCGGAGGCCGTTTTCTACGGTCTGCTGCTAATCGTGGTCTTGTTGACCCGTTACCTCGACCTCGGATCCCGCGCGTATCACCACGACGAGAGCATTCATGCCAAAACCATGTGGGACATGGCGCTTGGCGTGCAATACGTCTATGACCCCGTTTACCACGGCCCGTTCCAATACTTCACTTCGGCGGCCCTCTTTTGGCTCTTCGAAGGCAACGACGTTACGGGCCGCGTCATTCCCGCCGCTTTCGGCGTGGCCGCGGTGCTCGTCATCCCCTGGCTCTGGCGCAAGGAGCTCGGGACATACGGGACGCCGATCACGATGCTCGCGCTCACGGTTTCAACGGGGTTCATGTACTTCTCGCGCTTTGCGCGCAACGACATCTACGTTGCGTTCTGGACGCTGGTGATCTTCGGATCGCTGGTCCGGTACCTGGATAGACCGCGCCAGCGGTGGATATGGCTGGCCGGACTCGCCATGGGCGCCTCGTTCGTAACGAAAGAAAACACATTGATAACGGGATTCATATTCGTCAGCTTCATCGTTCTGCTCGCGGGCTGGACATACTTGAATTCGCGGCGGGCCGCGGCCGATTCAGCGGAGATGCGGAAGCTGCGGGCGGCGTTTCGCGCCCTTCGCGCCGATCCGGAGGCTCTCGCCTACGGACTCGTGATATTCCTCATTGTCGCCGTGGTCTTCATGAGTTCTTTCTTTACGAATCTCCCGGGAATCCGCGTGGCGTTCGTGGACGCATTTACGACGTGGCGCGATATCCACGGAACCCAGCGCGTCAACCAGCCCTGGTTCTTTTACCTGATGTTCCTCGCCGTGTACGAGGCTTTCGCGGCTGTCTTCGCGCTGGCGGCCCTCTGGCGAATTATCCGCGGGCCGAGCGTCTTCACGATGATGCTGCTGTACTGGGCGGCAGCCTCTATCCTGATTTATTCGGTAGCCGGGGAAAAAGCGGCCTGGCTCGCGCTGCATCCCATACTTCCGGTCATCCTCATCGCGGGGTGGTTCGCGGGCAAGAAACTTGAAGAAGTCCGCCGCAGCGCCGCGTTTTGGGGGCTCGCGGTTGCCTGTGCGGTGCTGCTGGGCTGGACGGCCCGGCATTCAATTCCGACCGCGTTCGTCTACGGAGATATACCTCGGGACTTCGTCGTATACACGCAGACGTCCAGAGACGTGCTGGAAGCGATGGAGATTATGGAGGAGGCCGGGAGACGGACCGGTCAGGGCCGGAACATTCCGATATATCTGGAAACGGAAACTCACTGGCCTTATGCGTGGTATCTGCGAGAATGGCGCGCGGTGGCCTTCGGTCCGGTGGTGGAAGAACCTCCGGAACAACCGATCGTGCTGTTGAGCGATGAGACCGCGAACGAAATCGGAGTGCAGTTCGTCGACTACGTAGGCTTTCAATTCAAGCTGCGCGAGTGGTTCCCGGAGCACGTATACAAAACGTGGAGCTGGAGGTCGCTTGTGGACCTCTTCACCAACCGCGATAACCTGAGCAAGCTTTGGCGTTTTCTCGTATTTAAGGAACCGCCCGATTCACTTGGTTCGACCGATTTCGTCATGTACGTTCAACGAGACATTCTGAAGGCGGGGCCTATCGGCCCGTTCACCTACGAGCCGCCCGGACCCTAGTGCGATAGTCGTTTCCATCAAAAGGCGCACAGTCCTGAGAGCGGGGCTCGGCCTCGTTATCAGCGGCCTGT
This sequence comes from Chloroflexota bacterium, assembly GCA_965218195.1. Classification (GTDB taxonomy): domain Bacteria; phylum Chloroflexota; class UBA11872; order UBA11872; family VXNJ01; genus JAPOVO01. The sequence goes on along the minus strand of OZ244593.1, from coordinate 670,779 downwards.
TTACGTGGCTCGTCATTCGCGGCGTCGACGCCCCGGTTGCGTTCGAGGAGCTGCGCCTCGCCAACCCGGCCAACTACGCGCCCGCGGCGGTCATATTGATGGCCGCCATCTGGGTCAGGGCCGTTCGATGGAAGGTACTGCTCACGCCCCTGGGAGCCGTCGGCGCGTGGTCGACATTTTCCGCGCTGACCATCGGATATCTGGCGAATAACGCCCTGCCCGCGCGGTTGGGGGAATTCGTGAGAGTTTACGTTCTAAACCGGGAAACCAGGATCCCCGCGCCCGCGATTCTCGGCACGATCATCCTCGAACGCGTGTTCGACGTGTTGACGCTCATGGGCCTGTTGGCGCTGGCGGCGCTTGCAACGGGATGGAGTTCACCCTGGAACGCCCCGCTTACCGGCCTTGCCATCGCCGCGGCCGCGGCTTTTGCAATCATGTACGTGGCCGCGTCAGGATTCATCAAGCCGTCGAATCCGGCGGTTTCGGCGCTTGCGCGGCTTGTGGAGCGTCCGTTCGGCGGAGCGCTGACCAGGCTGACCGCGTCGCTGATCGGCGGGTTTCGGAGCGTGGCTTCGGGGAAGGCCCTGACCGCGATACTCGGGCTGTCGGTGGTTTCGTGGCTCATAGAATCTGTTGTCTACTTGCTTGTTTTGCAGGCGCTGGGCATTCAGGAGGGCGGATACTGGCTGGCTATCGTAGTAACGTGCATATCCAACCTTGCCGGCGTGATTCCGGCCGGCCCGGCGAATATTGGAGCATTCGAGTTTTTTGTGAAGGAGACGCTCGTGCTGTTCGGCGTCAACGACGAAAAGGGGCTTGCGTTCGCAATCGCCGTCCATTTCGTAGTGCTCATCCCGCCAACAGTGCTCGGGCTATTGCTGGTGTGGAAAAAGGGACTCGCCGCGCTTGGCGGCGGCGAATCGCGGCTGTGACCTTGCGTAAAAGGCGGTCCATCATGTCGACGGCTCTCGAGGTCGTAACCCACGGCAAAGCTCCCCACGACAGGCAGCCGCGATGAACGGCGAAAAGTCGAAGTCGGTTGCGATTGTCGGCGCCGGCATTACAGGTCTTACCGCCGCCTACGAGCTGGCCAAGCGGGGTATCCGGGTCGAGGTTTTCGAGGCTCATCACGAGGTCGGCGGCGAGCTGGCCGTTCTTGACGTGGGCGGAACGCTTGTCGAGCGGTACTACCACCATCTGTTCCGCGGAGACCATCACATGATCGGGCTCATGCGTGAGCTTGGGATCGAGTCCAGCCTCGAATGGAACACGCCGCAGATGGCCTTTTTCTCGGAGGGGGCGCTCTATCCGTTTACGACGCCGTTCGATCTCTTGCGGTTCAAGCCTCTGCCATTCCGGTCGCGCATTCAAATGGGTCTCGCGACCATGCGGCTCCGGCGGATTCAGGACTACCACCATCTGGAAGACATCCCCGCCGCCGAATATCTGCCGCCGATGGTGGGCAAGGAAGCCTTCGACACTATGTGGAAGCCGCTGCTGATGGCGAAATTCGGCGACTCCTGGCCGGAGATTTCGATGGCCTGGTTCTGGGGGCGGGTCCACGTCCGGTTCAAGTCGAGAACCAACACGGGTCTGCGCGAGCTGCTCGGTTACGTGAGAGGGAGCTTTAGGACGATTACCCGAGCGCTTGAGTCCCGCGCCAAGGAGCTCGGCGTGGTCTTTCATCTCAAAACGCCGGTGTCGTCGATAGACGTTGAAAACAACCGCGCCACGGGGCTGACGGCAAACGGGCAAAGGCGTAAGTTCGACTTTGTGCTGGCCACGGTTGGACTGCCGCTTCTGCGGCGGTTTCTTGGAGACGTGAGCCTTTCGCGGGACCTGGGAGCCGTCGAATATCGCGGCGCGCTGGTGATGCTGATGCGCCTTCGCAAGCGGGTATCGCGGTTCTACTGGACGAATGTCGGTGAAGAGGCTGTGCCGTTCGCGGGTCTGATCGAGCACACGAACTTCATAGACCCCGAGGTCTACGGCGGCGCGCACCTTCTCTACGTCAGCAACTACCTTCGGGCGTCCGGGCGGCTGTTCAACCTTTCCGACTCCGAGCTTTTCGACGAGTACGCGCCGCACATAGAACGAATCTTTCCTGACTTCAGGCGTGACCTCGTCGAGGAATTTTGGGTCTCTAAAGACCCGGTGGCCCAGCCCGTCATCAAGACCGGCTACCAGCGCCGCATCCCGGAATTTCGATCGCCCATAGGCGGGCTTTACATTTGCAACACGTCGCAAATTTATCCGGAGGATCGCGGAACCAACTACAACGTCCGCATAGCCCGGCAGGCCGCGGAGCTTATCGGCGAAGAGGCCGGCCTGCCAGACTCGACTTAGGCGGAAGCGGGTAGCTCAAGCGAGCAGCAGCCTGCGATCGGCGGTTAGACCGTCTTTCGCAAGCTGCGGCACCTTCTCGGAGATGTCAACGCGCGCGCACCAGTCAAGGTCGCTGTCGTAACCGACGCTCAGCAACCGGCGTCCGCTTTCGGACCGGCGAACGAGCGCGGGAATATCGTCGAAATGACCGGCCAGAGCAACGGCCATGACGGCGGAATCGGCGGCCTCCCCACCGGCGCGTATCAATTCTCTGGCAATAAGTCCCGCGCAAACGGCGTCGTCCAGGGCGATTAGGCCCTTCTGTCCAGCGCACACGATCTTGACGCATTCACCCGCCAGCTCTCCGGCCAGCCGGGCGACCGCCGCGACGTTGTTGAAACTTGCCACGAGCACATGATCGGCGTTCGAGCAGCGCGCCACGGCGCGAGTCCCGTTCGTAGTGCCGAATACGACCTCGGCCCCGCGCAGGTCTCGCTTGGCCCATTCCGCGGGCGAGTTGCCCAGATCGAACCCGGCGGGCGCCAGTCCGCCCGCCTCGCCTCCAAGCAGCGCCGCCGGATTGTCGTCGTCTCGAAAACGGCGCGCGCTTTGGGCGTCGGCGGCAAGGTAGACGACCGGATCGCCCGCTTCTGCCATCGCCGTAAGAGTTGCGCCGGCCCTTATGGCGTCGATAACCACACAAACGTCATCGGGCTGGTAGGTCAGCCCCTGGGGCAAGAAGGCGGCGTAGATTCTCAAGCTATGGGAACGGGAAACTCACGAATCGGAACATGGGGAGTTGGGCGGGGCGCGGGTGTGGATTCCCGCTTTCGCGGGAATGACGATTGGGAAGCAGGAACGGCGGAACTTGCACGAGTAGTCAGTGTCGCCGGCATCCGCACATCTCCATTGAACGTATTATTTGGAAGAAGCCGCTTTCGCTCCTCCCGAGTCTCCAACCCGCGAATAATGCCTGAATCACAGCTTGTAGACGAGTCGTACGAGGTCCTGCTGCCCAAGGGCGACTGGTACATCATCCCGCCGGTCGAGGGTGATTGGACGGTTGACGCCACCCCCGACGGCCGGGGCGGTCAGCACATGCAGATGAAGTACGCCGCCGGTTACGCCGCTTCGGTCTACATGCGCGCCGACGGCACTCTGAGAGTGCGGCTCTACAGGGACCGGCAGCCGCACCCGATGGAACTGGACAGGACCAATCTTCATGTATGGTTCAGGGATGTTTAAGACGGTCTCCACCCCGCCGCCGGCGGAGTTCCGCACGCCCGGCTGCGGGAGCCTGTTTCCCGTGGCTCTGGCGGAAACAGCAAGAGGCGGATTGCGGGCAAGCCTCGACGCGGAGCTCGATGGTCCGCTCGCCTAGATTCTGGCTGTTCATGGGGTTTGCCGTCGCGGCGGCGGGGTCTGGCGCTTCGTGGCTTAGCCAGAAGATCAAACCGGGACTCGTAGACTGGAACATCGCGCGGAGCGTGGCGATGCGTCTCACGTCGCGGCCGGGCGATCCGGACCTGCCGCCGGCAACCGGCGCGGACTACAACGAGATGGTCGAGTCGAGCCGGCAGGCCGTGAGCGAATACCTGGGCCGCAGCGCGGGAAGCGAAACCGCGGGCGTCGATGTTCTGGACCGCAAGTCGTGGGTCGAAGTCAACATTGCCAACTTTCAAAGCTTGCTGGAACCTTTCGAAGACTCGTACCGCCGGCTCAACGCCTCCAACGCCACCGCCGGCCGGCTATTGTCGGGCCTGACCCGACTGGCCGTAAGCGCGCAGCTAGGAGCGATGATCGGGTATCTGTCGCGAAAGGTGCTCGGTCAATACGACATCCCCCTCTTCGAGCCGGGCGAGGCCAGCATCTACCTGGTCGACGTGAACATCGACGCGCTCGCGGCAAAGGTTGGGGTGAGAAGTTCCGACTTGCGGCAGTGGGTGGTCCTGCACGAGACCACCCACGCGGTCGAGTTCGAGTCGATCCCGTGGCTGCGCGAACACATGGCCGGACTGCTTCGGGAATATCTGGCGGAAGCCGGAGACACCATCATGAATCCCACGCGAATTCGCGAGCGCCTGGGTTCGGTCAGCTCGGACGGAGTGCGGGGATTGCGCCTTAGCGGTCTGCTGAGAATGATGCTGACCGACAGGCAGGTCGAAATCGTGTCCCGGATACAGGCGCTGATGTCGATAGTGGAAGGCTACAGCAACCACGCAATGCACGGAACGGGCGAATATCTGATACCCGATTATCAAACTCTGGCCTACAGAATGAAGCTGCGCGAGAAGTCGCGAGGGGTGGGATTCCGGGTGATCTCACGGCTGTTCGGTCTCGACTTGAAGCTCGAGCAATACGTGATAGGCGAGAACTTCGTCGATCACGTCGTTAGAGAGCGGGGCATCGAATTCGTCAACCGGGTCTGGGAATCCCCGGAACAGCTTCCGTCTCTGGAGGAAGTGCGAGCGCCCGAGCGCTGGATTCGGCGCGTCGAGACCGCCTGAACGCCGCCTGCGCCGGGCAAGGGGCAACCGGCGCTGCTACTCAGAATCGAAATGAATTACCGTGTGAACGTCATATCCTTGCAGTCTTGCCCGCCCCTGCAAGAAATCCAGCTCGATGAGAAACGCCAGCCCCAGGACTTCGCCGCCCAGGTCTTCGACCAGCTCGGCGGCGGCCGCGGCGGTGCCGCCGGTGGCAAGCAGATCGTCAACTATCAGGACGCGATCGCCCCTGGCTATCGCGTCGACGTGAATTTCGACCTCGTCCGAGCCATATTCGAGCTCGTACTTGCGCGACGCCGTTTCGGCGGGCAGCTTGCCGGGCTTGCGCACGGGCGCGAACCCGCAGCCAAGCGCCTGCGCCATGGGCGTGGCGAATATAAATCCGCGCGACTCCACCGCCACGATGAGGTCGGGGGGATTGGACTTGTAGGGCTGAACGAGTTGCTCTATCGCCGCCCCGAACGCGCCCCAATCCCTCAGCAGCGGCGTGATGTCCTTGAAAACTATGCCCTTCTTCGGAAAGTCGGGGATGTCTCTTATGTACGAAGCCAGGTCCATCGATCACTCCGTGGCCGGCATATCTGTCCGGCTCCAGCCGGCATCAGGATTGCGAACCTCCCGTGAACTGGAATTCTCCTATCAGCACCGCCGGAGCGCGGACGCGAAGATAGTCGCCTGTCAGCTTCGTATCCGTCGTCAGCGCCTCGACCGCGCTAAACGCGTCCAGCACACTCTGGGTAAAGCGCAGGTTCTTTAGCGGTTTCGTCACTTTGCCGTTTTCAATCATAAAGGCGCCGTGGCGGGTCATGCCCGTCAGCACTACTCGCATCGGCTCCAACAGGTTGGTGTAGTGAAACGTGGTGACCCAGACTCCGCGTTCGACGCTCCCAACCAGCTCTTCAACCGAAGCGGCCTCGCCCGGCGCCATGAAGAGATTCGAAGCGACCGGGCCGTAAGGATTCGGAGCGGTCCAGGCGTGCCCTGTATTTTTCGCGCCGTATTTCGAGGCGGTCTGATGATCGTACACAACGGCCTTCAACACCCCGTTTTCGATGAAATCGACCCGCTCGCGAGCGACTCCCTCTCCGTCAAACGGACTCGCAATGCCGGACGGGTCCATACCGTCGTCCCATATCGAGACGTTGCCGCCCATAACGGCCTTGCCCATCGACGAAGACGTAAAGCTCCTGCCCTCTTCGTGAAAGAGGCCGTTGAACGACTCGAACGCAAGGAACTCGATCATCTGGGCGACGGCCGTCTCCTCGAGTACGACCTGATACGTCCCGGGCTCGATGTCCTCCGGCGATACCCCGCGTTCGGCCTTCTCGGCCGCCACCTCGCCGATTGACGCCATATCGATGTCGGCCACGTCGCTGGAGAGCGCCATTGCGGTCCCCGAGGCGTCGTCGTTCATCAATACGGCATTGGCGCTGGCCGTAGTTCCCTGGTGGTACTGTCGGATGCCCGCCGTGCCGGCGACCGCGACGGATTGCGCTCCGGTGCTGAAAGCGCCGAACGCGGTAAGCCCTCTCGCCAAGGCGGCGCCGACGACTTCCGACGCTCCGTCGGCGCGGTCCTCCGGCGAAAACTCCAGGGTGCCCGGGCAAAGCCCTCCGGCGGTCCTGCGTTCGCCGCTGCGAGGCAGTCCGGCAAAGTCGGGGTTCTCGGGCTGCAAGCGGGCGATGCTCGCCGCCCTTTCGGCGAGCCGGCGCAGCGAGTCCGAGTCCACCTGATTGCCGTCGGCCACCCCCACTCTCTTGCCCAGCGCCAACCTCAGATTGACGTGGACCGATTCTTCCGAGACGTTCTGGTGGATGCCGTTATTGGCGAACCGGGTTAGACCCGTATCCGCTGACGAGACAACGGCCTCGGCTTCATCGGCGTCGCCGGCGAACTCAAGCGCGCGGCGGGCAATTTCGTGAGCGGCCGTCTCGGAGAGGACCGTCACCCTCTTACGCCCACACGCACGTCCCGAAACCTGGCCGCCGCGGCGCCGTGGCCAACGTGCATCCCCTGTACCGGCTCGCCTTTGCCGCAGTTGGGCGTACCCCACATCCGCCAGTTGTCGGCCACGGCGTCACAGCTTTGCCAGAACCGCGGAGTGATGCCGGTGTACGTCGGATTCTTGTACATATTCGTGAGGCGTCCGCCCTCTATTTGCCAGGCGATCTCGGTTCCGAATTGGAAGTTGAGCCGCAGGTCGTCGATGCTCCAGCTCTTGTTCAGTTCCATATAGATGCCGTCGTCGGTCGAGGCGATCAGGTCCTCCAGGGACGTTTCGCCCGGCATGAGATTGATGTTCGTCATGCGAATCAGAGGGATGTGATTCCACGACTCCGCCCTCATGGCCCCCGAGCTGCGCTGGTCGAGCTCGGACGCCGTCTCCCGCGAGGTCAGATAGCCCACGAAGATCCCGTCCTTGACCAGAAAATTACGCTGGGCCGGGACGCCTTCGTCATCGTAGCCAAAGGTCCCGGCGCCCAGAGGAGCGGTGGCGTCGGCGACTATGTTGACCACGTCGCTGCCGTAGCGGAACGCGCCGAGCATGTCCGGCGTCAGAAAGCTGGTACCCGCAAAGCTCGCCTCATATCCCAGCGCGCGGTCCAGTTCGGTCGGATGTCCGCACGACTCGTGGACCTGCAAGGCGACTTGCGTGGCGTCGAGGATGACCGTGGTCGTCGTTGCGGGACACTCGGCGGCGCCTAGAAGAGCCACCGACTCGGAAGCTATTCTCGACGCGTTTAGCTCCAGGTCCAGCTTCTCGATTTCCTCGTAGCCGCCGGTTACGACCTGGCGTCCGAAGGAGTTCGGAAAGCTCCGCTTCTGGATATCGTCATCGGAGGTGGCGGTGGACTCCATTCCGGCGCCGGACTCCACGATGGTCTGGGTTACGTAGGCTCCCTCGGTCGAGCCGAAGGCCTTCTCCGTCTTGTATATCTCCATCGAGCACTCGGCGACTGTCACTCCCTTTTCACGGCGCAGCAAGTCGTTGACGCGGAGCAGCAGACCCAGCTTGTCTTCGGTGGAAACGTCGAAGGGGTCTAAATCAAACGGACTCGTGTACTCGCCGACCGACGGCTCCTGAGCTGCGAGCACGACCGGCTTCGCCTGTACGCGGGCGCTGGCTCTGGCGATTCTCAACGCGCGACCAGCGACTTCATCCGCACTTTCGGTATTTACCCTCGAGGCCGAAGCGAATCCCCAGCTTCCATTCACCAGGGCGCGAACGCCGAGGCCGTAGTCGCTGGACAGGTTGACGGCCGCCACCTGACCGTCCTTGACCATCAGGAACTCGCTGGTCTTTTGCACTATTCGAGCGTCGGCATAGGCGGCTCCACCAGCCGACGCGGTATCGAGCGCCCGCTCAATAACGGTTTTCACAAATTCGATGCTCCTCAGGGTAACCACCGCCGGCTTCAGGCCGGTTTCGCGCGCACCCCCCGTCCATATGGCTGGCATTATGCGGATTCCCAAGGCCAAAGTCGAAGGCCAGGCGGCGTTCGACTATCACACGCGCAGCCGGGCCGGCCTTTCGCCGTCGCCGCGCAAGCCTGACAACGCGGCGGAGATAGCGCTCCAGTCCCGTTGCTGCCGCGAAAACGGCCGCCTGGCCATCGCGCGGCCGCCGGGATGATAGAGCGGCAGCAGCAGGCGGTCGAACCACTGAACGATGCGGCCAACGTCGCGCGCGAGCGTCAGACGGTGAGCTTCGAGCCCGGCCAGCGCCGCAAGCGATATGACGCCCAGCGACACGACCAGCTTCGGATCGACCAGAAGGATTGTCCGTTCGAGCCACGTCGAGCAGTTGCGAATCTCCGAGGCGGCCGGCCTGGAGTTTGCGCCGGCTGGCGATCGGGGATTGCAAATGACGGCATTGGTAATGAACACGGCATCACGGTCCAGCCCGACGCCTTTCAACAATCGCTCGAAGTTCCGGCCGGCGTGGTCGCCTTTGAACGGCACGCCGGTGATTTCGGCCCCCAAGCGTCCCGGCGCTTCCCCAACGAACATCACCTCCGCCGGGATGCTTCCATTGAGCGGTCCGAGCACGCGGCGGCGGCCCTTCATACGCGGACATCGGTCACAGGCGGCGGCCTGACTGAAAAGCTCTTCCGCAAGCTCCAGCGTCAGGGAAGCAAGCGCTCCGCGCGGAGGCGGCCCGACCGCCGCGTTTGACAAAACGATTCCGCATACGCCGATTGGCATTGAAGTCCTCGATACCGGGCTACAACCATGAATTCTTCCACCAGATCGCGGCCGCGAACCCGCTTCAGATAATCCAGGTAGGTCTCGTGACACTCGATGGCCGCCCGCTTGACGTCGACGACCTCACCGATGTCGACGTATTCCGTGGGTTCGAAGCCAACCCCCGACAGCGTTTCCATTTCGAAGATCGGCGCAACGTCGGCGGTGGGCGGATTATCCCCCTCAAGCTGGGGAACCGCCGCGTAGACCGATGCTCTTATCGTCAGAGCGTGCGTGCTCGAATGATCGGGGCGATGATCGGCCGGACTGTGGGTGATGAGCACGTCAGGCTGAAATTCTCTGATGATTTCCACCAGCTTCATGGTAGTGACGGGTTCGTCGTCGATCGCAAAGTCTGAATTGCCCAGCCAGCGCAGCTCCGCCCCCAGCGCTTTGGCGGCTTTCTTCGACTCGTCGTGTCTGATCTCGGCAAGCTCGTCGGGAGCGATAGCGTCGTGGCTCAGGTTGCCGTTCGAGATGCAAACTATCGAGACCGCGTCGCTCCTCCGGGCGTACCTTGCGAGCGTTCCTCCACAGGCGAACTCGATTTCGCCAGGCTGCGCTCCAATCGCAAGCACCCGCATCGAGACCGCCTCCTCGGTGACGCCGCCAGACTTCCACCGCGTCAGATAACCCCACTAGGCTAGCCTTCTATAGAAGGAACTGCCATGCCGCGCTTTTATGACACAGCCCGCATCTACGTCGCCGCCGGACGAGGCGGCGATGGCTCCCGTAGTTTGAGGCGGGAAAAATACGTGCCGAGGGGCGGACCCGACGGCGGCGACGGCGGACGCGGAGGGCACGTGGTCCTGTATGCGGTGGCGGGGGACTCGTCGCTCGTTCGATTTCACCACAGGCAGCGCTTCAAGGCCGGGAACGGATCGCCAGGCGGTCAAAGCCACCGGTCCGGAAAGAATGGCGAAGATCGAAGAATTTCAACTCCGGCGGGCACGGTCGTCTTCAGGGACGATACCGGCGAGCTGGTCGGAGACCTGGTGAATCCGGGCGACGAGTTGATCGCCGCCCTCGGCGGCGAGGGCGGCCTGGGAAACTCACACTTCAAGAGTTCCGTAAATCAGACCCCGCAAATCGCGCTGAAGGGCGAATCAGGCGAGTCGAAATGGCTCAGGCTGGAGCTAAAGCTCGTCGCCGACGTGGGCCTGGTGGGCTGTCCGAACGCGGGCAAGTCGTCGCTGCTGGCACGCATTTCGGCGGCGCACCCAAAGGTCGCGCCGTACCCGTTTACAACCCTTACGCCAGTATTGGGTTCGGTAGTCCTGGGAGACAGATCTCTGGTCGTTGCCGATATTCCCGGCCTGATCGAAGGGTCCCACGAGGGGGCCGGACTAGGCCACAAATTCCTTCGTCACGTAGAGCGGACGCGGTTCATAGTGCACGTGATCGACTGTTCGGGCATTTCGGGCGACCCGATATCGCTCTTCGATCAGACCGCAAGCGAGCTCGAAGCCTATTCTCCGCAGCTTGCGGAGCGTCCGTTCATCGTCGCGGCGAACAAGATGGACCTCAGCGAAGCGAAATCGAGCTGGCCGGCGGTAAAGGACTCGCTCGCCGAACGGGGAGTCGAGGCTTACGCGGTTTCCGCGGCGACCGGGCAAGGTCTGGAAGTGTTGATCCGGGCGATCTTCGAGCGAGTGTCACTGGCTCCGGCGCCGGCGGCCGTTCACGGCGCCCGCGACGTGGTGCTGCGGCCGGGACTCGGCAGCGCGGCCCCGTCGGCCAGGAGAGTCGGCCCCAGCGCCGTTTTGCTGGAGAGCGAGGAGGCGCAACGGCTGGCCGCGCGGGTTGAGCTCGAAATTCCGGACGCGGCGCATTGGTTCAGGAGGCAACTCGAGCGCATGGGGGCCACCGGCGCCCTGGAACGAGCCGGCGTGAGGTCAGGCGATACGGTGATAGTCGGCGAGACCCGGTTCGACTGGCTATAGCGAAGCTCGCGCTATCTCGCCGTTCTTCCCGCGGGAGTGTCTGCGTTGAGTTCGCCAACGTTCCGCAAACCGTGTCTCGACGCCCATTCGACCTTTTCCGAATCAAGCTGGTATTCGATGGCAGCCGATTCTCGCAGCTCCTGTCTGAATTCCAGAACGGCCTTCCGCCGCAGCTCGTCCAGGTGTTCGCCAGACACCGTTCGCGAATTCTCCTTCGCCACGACCAGCAAGATAACAAAACCCTCGGCGGTCGAGACCGGGTCGGAAACAGATCCGACATCCAGCGAAAACGCGGCCGCCTCAAGCGACGGTTCCAAAATCCCACGGGGTAAAAAGCCGAGATCGACGTCGTAGGACGGAACGGGGTCGCCATCGACATCCGCGGCGGGAGGAGACTCCGCCACCGCCGGCTTAAAAGATTCGCCGGCCAGCGTGCTCCACGACTCCCCGGTCTTATAACGCTCGATATAGGAAGCCGCTTCCTCCTCGTCTTCCAGAATGATCCGCTTTAGGTGGACGTGCGGCTGCGCGGTCGCGACGGAGTCTTCGGCGCGCTTTATGAAAACTCGCTCGATAGCCCGCGCGGTCATGAGGTCGTCAAACAGGTCGCGCGGCATAGCCAGCTCGTCCAGCAGAGCCGTCAAGCGGTCCTCCAGCGGCTCGGCGGCGGCGGGTTCGCCGCTGGTTGCGGGCCGCGAGGCGTGCGGGCCATTCTCGCCGGTTGCGGCGGGCGCCGGGCGCGCGGGCGCGGCCAGTATAGATTCCTGCTCGACGCGAATATCGTCAATCGTGACTACGGCCTCTTCGTTCTCGGCCTTTGTCTTGAGAAGCATCACGTTTATCAGGTCTTCGACCGCCTGAAAATCCACTGACGCCAGGTTCAATCTTCTGTCGTTTATCCGATCTTCTATCGCCTGGCGTTCGGCGGCGGTTGTCGACAGACCGTCGTCGCGGTATTCGGCGAGCTGGTTGATCTCGCGAATGACCTCGTATCTCCTAAAGTCGCGAACCTGCGCGTAGCGGCCCGTCTCGATGGCGATTCCGTCAACGACGGCCGCCGTCGACCGCGCCATGAAGAAGACCTCGACGAGAAGCGGTACGAGCAGGAGGATCCCCACGCCCGCGGCCACGATGGTCGCAAGAACCCCCAGCAGCCTTGCCAGAGCCGATTGGCGGCGCGCCGCCGGCTCGTCGCGCCAGTCGCGGAGGACTACAGGAATTTCCAACCAAGCGACCGGAGCCGGCGTAGCCAGTTGGCGTCTCGCCGCCCGCGCAGCCTGCCGAGCTTCCCGCTTTCGCCGGCTTCTGCTCCGCGGTCGACTCAACCCCGGCCTAGGTTCGCTTGGGCGACGCCTCGAACTGCGACATCAGCCCTCTGATCGGGAGACGTAGGGGAGGAGAGCGAGGTAGCGAGCCCGCTTGAGGGCGACGGTAAGACGGCGTTGATGCCTGGCGCAAGTTCCCGTTTGGCGCCTGCCGTATATCTTTCCGCCTTCCGTCAGATAGCGGCGCAGGCGCCCTATGTCCTTGTAGTCGACGCTTGCTTTATCGGCGCAGAATTCACACACGCGGCTGCGTCCAGGGCCGCCAAAGCGCCTGAACGAGCGTCCGCCCGAACGCGATTGCCCCCCGCCGTCAGACCTGCGTGAACCGTAGCCTGACGGGGGCCTGCGAGGCCGAGATTCCAGCTCCTGGGTCAATTTTGCACTCCGATTGAATTAGGGTTGAAGCAGCCGCCCGTCCGGATACTCAAAATGGCAGATCGTCCGGATCGACGCCCCCGCCGGAGCCCCGCGAATCCGGAGCCACGCCGCTCGGTTCCTCTCTGCCCCGTCCCAGAAGCTGCAAATCATTGACGTTGATTTCCATGCTGGTCCGGGTTTCGCCGTCACGGCCCTGCCACGTGCTCGTTTGAAAACGGCCGTGTACGAAAACCTGGCTGCCTCTCTGCAGGTAGTTGTTGGCTATTTCCGCCAGCCCGCGCCAGCAGGTGCAGCGAAACCAGTCAGTCGTCTCGATGTCTCCGCCGTCGGGTCCGCGGCGAGTGTTATTCACCGCAACGCTGAACGAGGTTAAGGGGACGCCGGCCTGCGTGAATCTCATCTCCGGGTCGCTGCCCAGATTCCCTATCACCGAAATCAGGCTGGTGCCGCGCGCGCGCCGTCGAGGCGCCGAGCTATCCATCTTCCTCACCTTCCGGCGCGACCGGCTCGATAACGGGTCCCACTCCGCCTTCGTCATAAACAAGCAGGTGACGCATTATCTCGCGGTCGAGGCGAATTTCGGCTTCAAGGCCCGCCGTGTCTTCCGGCTCCATCTGGACCTTGCACAGGATGTAGTTTGCGTCGGGGATGTCGTCGATCTTGTAAGCGAGCCTGCGACGCCCCCATTCGTGAACGGAGGTAACGCTGCCGCCATTGCCCGTGACGAGCGCCGTAATCTTTTCGACGGCGGATGCCGTGGAATCCACTTCTTCCATGGAAGGAAACAAGGTCACCAGTTCGTAGCGCCGCACTAACTACTCCTTCCCCCGGGTTTGCCTCCGGACTGCTAGGCCTTTTGCTGGTGGTGCCGGAGGTAGAAAGGCAAATATCACGATAGAGCCGGTATAACCGGCAGAAGTTGGATACTATCACAGGAACGGGAAATATGACCGGCGAAGAGGAGACATCACGTTGAGCAAGCTCGCTGAGCTGCGGCGGTCGTCGGCCAATCCGCTCTACCGGCTGGGGCTTCGCCCGCTGCCGGTGGACGCCGGCGATCATCTCGACGGCGGAGAGCTTGTCGAGATTGCGGGGGGCCGCGTTTACGTCAAGACGACCGGGACCGGTCCTCCGATCATCGGGCTGCCGGGGTTCGCCGGAACCTCGCGGACGTGGAAGCTGGTGGCCAAAGAGCTGCAAGACGCTTTCACGTTCCACCTGGTCGATTTCCTCGGCTACGGTCTGTCCGACAAGCCGGAAAACGCGGATTTTTCGCCTATCGGACAGGCCCGGCAGATCGAGCAGTTGATGAAGGCGCTCGGTTTGCGTCGGTGCATTTTGCTCAGCAATTCGGCCAGCGCCCAGCCGGCGCTGCACGCGGTTTTCCGTCAGCCGCGCCGCTACGAAGCCAACGTCATGGTCGCGCCGTTCGTCGCGCCGGGTCGCGGAATCCGCCTGCTGCTTCATCTCGCCGAGCTCCCGCAGGCAAAGATCGTGTTTTCCGGTGCGTTCGGGCTGCGCCGGTTCGTCTACCTGATAAACGTGTTTGGGCGCCATCGCCTGGATACCGTTACCGATGAAGTCGTGGACGAACAGTATCTGCCGTTCGGCACCGACGGTTACTGGGACGCGCTTGTGAAGTCCGCGAGATATCTTCGGCCGCGAGCGCTTGTCGGCATCATGCGAATGATCTCCGTTCCCACGCTGGTCGTCTGGGGGGACCGCGACCGCGCCGGCAACACCGGGAGAGCGCGGCGCGTTCTGGCCGATATCTCAGATCGCCAATTCGAGGTGATCGCCGATTGCGGTCACGTCGTGCAGGAGGAACGCCCCGCCGATACCGCCGCGCTAATTAGCGGATTCGTGGAGGAGCTGGCAAAAAGACCGGCGCCAAACCGGCGCTTGAAAGGAATCAAACGGGCGCCGGCCTAGCGGCGGCGGGCGGTTCGCGAACCGCCCCTACGAGGCTCTCCATTCGTCGAGCAGTACGCCGTAGAGAACGATGTCGACCGGCTTGCCGCGACGCCATTGATGCTCGCGTTGCAGACCTTCGCGCCGCATCGCCAGCTTCTCCATGACCCGGATGGACCCGATATTGGGCGCGTCGGCGGTGGCCCAAACTTTCCTCAGCCGCAGCGTGTCAAACGCCTTGTCGACGACCGCGCGCGCAGCCTCTGTGGCCAGGCCCCGTCCCCACAACCGTGGGTCCAGATCGAACCCTATCGAGGCGGTCTTGTCGGATTCGTATACATGCATGCTGACCGCGCCGGAGTATGTCCCGTCGAATTCGATGGCCCAGCAGAAGTCCCTGGTCCAGTCCGCTCGCGCGAAGTAGTCCAGAAATTCCCTGGCGTGCTCGCGTCTGTAGGGCCGGGGAACCTGCTGGTGCCGCCCCCATTCGGGATCGGTTGCGAACTCCATCATGGCGTCCAGGTCGTCCAATCTCACCGGCCGGAGCGAGAGCCGTTGGGTACGTATGTTTTTGGGCATCCGAGGCAAGTGGCAACCCGACGCGGTTCAACTTAGTCGGGACGGATTCTACAGAGCGCTCGATTGGCGGTGGTGAGGGACGTTGGCAAAAATGGGCGCTTGTCGGGCGGCGGTGCCGGGGGAGGGACTCGAACCCTCACGGGCGATTAGCCCCCAGGATTTTAAGTCCCGTGCGTCTGCCAATTCCGCCACCCCGGCATCTGGTGGCTAAAAGGTTAAACCATCGACCTCCGGTCGCACCGACGGAGCAGCGATCGAGCGACCGTCGATTTCAGCTTCGGGCGCGGCGCCCGTCGGGCTGACAGAACTGTCTGACCCTGTCGGTTAGCTGGCGATCAACTCATGCCGTCGCGGGTTTGCGTTCGAGATCGGCTACCGGAACCGCAGGACGTGCCTTGCGATCTCGTCGCGAGGGGCGGTCGGGCGGCCTTGATCTACGCTTTCGGCAACGTAATCGAGCAGGTTGGCGACATCCGCGCGGGTGTTTATGCGGCCAAACCACTGGTTCCCGCCGCGCATGGAGAGAACGGCGACGTTGGACGGGCTGCAAAGACCCAGACAGCCTTCTATGCTCAACTCGATGTTCTTATCGATCGCGCGGGTTTTTAGACCGGCTTTGTAATCCCCTACGAGGATTCGCGGGCGAATCATGTTGTCGCCCGCTCCGCATCAGCAGCCGTCACAAACGATGAGATGCCCGCGGGTCTTGGGATCGCCGTTACGCGCCACCCGCTGCTCGTCCTCGCTCAAGTCGCCTCCTTAAAGGCTCGTACAACGGCGGTCACCCGCCGGCTAGTGAATATAACCGTCGATTCAATCAACTATAAACGGATTTAACGCGGCCCCGGGGGATTCGCCCCAGAAGTCGGGATACTCTCAAAGCCCGGGCTGGTGGCGTAGGCTGCCTCCGTCATCCCTACATCCACCACTTCCCGTCATTCCCGCGTGCGCGGGAATGACGGTAGCGTCGGCGCCGTGCGCGGGGCCATTGGCACGGAAAAAGCGCTGGGGTTGCACTTTCAACAGGATAATTCGGCGGGATTGCCGATCGCAGCCGCTAGGCGTCACCGCCTATTAACGCCCTTTCAAGGCGCCAATCGCTGAACCATCGTTCGTCCACGGGCTCGCTGGCGAGCTGGTAGCGCGTGTCGGTGCTTAGGCGAAATCGATCGGTGCGGTTCTGCAGCGGCGCGTGCAGCATGTGCATCCCAAAGATCAGAACGTCGCCCAATTTATAGTCGGCGGTGTGCCACTTCGACCCGAATCTCTTGGCGAACTCCTTCGGACTGCTCGTGTACAGGCTCTCGAACCGTTCGCCCTCTTCATAGGCGTCCGCTCCCGCGAATGCGGCTCGCAGCTCCGCCGAGCTCTGCGACCCGACACAGAGCGCAAGTCCGCCGAGGTCAACGGGCGTGTCTCCGAGCGGACACCACACGGTACAGACGTTTTCGGTTCCCTTGCCCATGTACATAAAGTCGAAGTGCATGGCCGTGCTGGGACCCACGCCCGCGACGCGCAGCCATCGATGCTCGAACGGGAGTATCTCCCCGCCCAGAAAACGTTCAAAGAAGTCGATGATCTCTCGCGATTCGACCAGGTTGGTCATTTGCGGTGAGTAGGCCAGGGCCGAGCCATCGTCGACCGGCTGCGGCCCCGGCTCGTCCGGCGCGCCCACCGTTAGGTTCGCGCCCGTTTGACTGAAGAAGCCGCCACGCGGCCCTTTGCTCATGTCTATCAAGCCGTCCACGAGCGGAGCGGCGGGATCGAGGCAGCCAAGCTCATCGAGATACTCGAGAAACGCCAGCCTCGCCTGCATGACGTTATCGTGTTTTTGCAACTGTCTGATGAGAAGGTAGCCGTCCTGATCGAACCGCTCGCGCAGGGCGTCAAGATCGTCGAGCGCGTCGTTCGACTCGCGCAGCTCGCCGAGATCGGCGCTCCCGACTTCGAATTCCGACTCGCCGATATTCACCAACACGCGGTCAATCCTTTCTATCCGCCCGTTTCCTCGATCACGACCTGATCGCGCGGGACGATCGAGGCGCGCGTTACGGCGGCGACGATGTCGCGCAGCGATTCGACCGCAGCCTCCATGCGCTCCCTTCCAGCCTCAACCGACGCCAAGGTTGCGTCGCCGAGCGCGCCGTTATTCGTGATGTCAGACATGTTGCTCGCGGCGCGCACGCTGTAACGCGCCAGCGTGTCGCGCAGGTCCCAGCCGTCCTCCCGAAAGTCCGCCGCGCCGAGCGCGTCTCGCTTTACGATTTGCGGACGCAGAAACAGCGCGTCGGAGACTTCCAGCTCACACGCGTGCCCGACTCTCTCAGTCTTCTGCCAGCCGGACTTCAGCCTGTCGGGGATGAGGTCCCACACGAAAGCGGAGCCGGAGAATTCGAGCTCGCAGCGGTTGCCCAAATCCTGCGCGACGACACCTGAAATCTCCTTGTTGCCGCCGTGCGCGTTAACGATCAAAAAGCGCCTGAATCCGTGCCTGGTGAGCGAATCGACCATGTCGTAAAACACCCGGAGCAGCGTGTCGGCCTCCAGCGTAATCGTCCCGGGGAAGTCCATGTGATGCGGCGAAATCCCCCACGGGACGGTGGGCGCCACGAGCAAACGCGGATACATAGTCGCCGAGGCCAGGAAACACAGTGATTCGGCGATGGCCGCATCGGCCGAAAGCGCCAGATTGGGCCCGTGCTGTTCGGTGGAGCCAAATGGAATGAGCACCATTTCGACTCCGTCCTGGAACTCAGCGACCTCGGGCCACGAAAGCTCCGAGAGAATCAGGGGCTTGCGGTCCCGGCCCGCCGCCCGCCGCATCTGAGCGCTATTCGTCAAGGTAACCTCCGGGTCTGCCGTTAGTTCCAGCTATCGACAATGTCGTTCAAGATATCTTCAAAATCATCCAGGACCGCCTCGACCATCGACTGTCCGGCCTCGTAGCTCGCGTGGCGTGAATCGCCAAGCACGCCGTTGTGGGTCCTGCGATCGAAGTCCCAGGAGACCCTGACGCCACGATTCCAGAACGTCCGGCGCCGGTCTCCCTCCTCTTCGACCCTTGCGCCGGGCGCCAGCGCGTGGACCTTAACCAGGTCGGGCCGCAAGTACATAAGCTCGGAGGTTTCGACCTCGCAGCCATGCCCCACGAACTCGGACTTCTTTATCTGCGCCTCGATTTCGTCGGGCTCGAGGCTGTAGAGAGAGCATGAACCAAGAAAGTCCGGCGAAAGCTCCCGGCTGAGCAATTGGACCGCCATGCCGAGCAGTCCCTCGTTGCCGGTGTGGAAGTTGGTGAGGAGCCAGCGGTTCAACCCATGCCGCTGCAACGACCTGAAAACGTCACGAAGCACGCACATGACAGTCTCCGGCTGCATGGTGATGGTCCCCGGAAACCCCATGTGATAGGGGGCGAATCCCCACGGAAGAGGGGGCGCCACGAGCACTTTGGGCCGTAGCCGGGCCGACGCGATTTTCGACATCTCGTAGGCCACCGCGGTGTCGGTCTCGAGCGCGGTGTTCGGGCCGTGCTGCTCCAGCGAGCCGACCGGTTGAATTACGAGCCCAATCTCCGGAAGCAGACTCGCCAGCTCTGGCGAAGACAGTTCCGAGAGTAGTAACGGGGCCTGTTCGGCGCGCGAAGTGTCTAGCATTTTCAACCTATGCAAGGTTAGGCTGGATCGAATGAGTGGCGCAAAACGGCTCCCTGCGCGCTATCTGAGCAGTATACGGAGACAGACCCCGCGCAACCGGCTATCTGATGCTGCTGGCAATCGACATAGGCAACACCAACATAACTATCGGGGCCTTTGATTTCCCCGACATCAGGCACTCCTGGCGGCTCAATTGCGACCGCTCCAGGACCGCCGACGAATACGCGCTGCTGCTGAGGTCCCTTATCCAATCGGCGGGCGTCCGGCCCGAAGGTATCTCGACGGCGATAATCGGTTCCGTGGTCCCGCCGCTGACAGACACCGTCGCCGGCTCCGTCCGGCTGGCGTTGCGGGTCGAACCGAAGATCGCCAGGTCGAACGCGATTCCCGGCACGCGGCCTCTGGTGGACAACCCGCCCGAAGTGGGGATCGACCGCCTGGCGAACTGCGTGGCGGCGCACGAGCGCCACAGCAGTCCGGCGATAGTCGTCGATTTCGGCACCACCACGAACTTCGACGTAACGTCGGTCGACGGCCACTACGTCGGCGGGGTGATCGCTCCCGGAATATCCATGTCCATCGAATCGCTGTTTCAGGGAGCCTCGCAGCTGCCCCGGATTCAATTCCGGCGTCCGAACAAGATCGTCGGGGCCAACACCGTCGCCTGCATGGAGACGGGAGTCTATTGGGGATACGTCTATCTGGTGCGGGCGATGGTCGACGCAATCAGCAACGAGCTTGGAAACCATCCGCGCGTCATCGCTACCGGAGGACTGGCTCCCGCGCTGGCGAATGAGATCGAATCGATCGACGACATCGATCTGGCGCTGACGCTTCACGGTCTGGCGATAATCCACCAACGGCTGCAAGAGCAAGGCCGATGATCCTCAGCGGCAAGCGAATCGTGCTGGGGGTGACCGGAAGCATCGCGGCGTACAAGGCCGTCTACCTGGCGAGCGCCCTTACGCGATTCGACGCCGGCGTCGATACGGTGATGACGTCCGCCGCCGCGCGGTTCGTCGGACCTGTCAGTTTCGAAGGTCTGACCGGCAGACCCGCCTACACAAGCGTGATGCAGTCGACGCCGGGAGGCAATATCGCCCACGTAGCGCTCGGCTCGGCCGCCGAGGCTATCGTAATCGCGCCGGCGACGGCCGGCACGATCGCGCGGCTTGCGGCCGGAATGGCATCCGACATCCTCACGGCGAGCGTCCTTTCCTCAGCGGCGCCGGTCATCATCGCGCCCGCGATGGAATCCGAAATGTATCTGAGCGCCGTTACGCGGGAAAACCTAACGACGCTCGAATCGCGCGGAGCCACCATCGTCGAGCCGGAAACCGGCCGCCTCGCCAGCGGCCGGGAGGGACCGGGACGGATGGCCGAACCCGACCGAATTATCGACATTCTGCGAGGAGTCCTCGGCAGGGACGGACCGCTCGCGGGCCGAAAGATCGTCGTCACCGGCGGCGGCACCAGGGGGCGGATCGATCCGGTCCGTTTTATCGGCAATCCATCGTCGGGGCATCAGGGAATAGCGATCGCGGCCGAAGCGCGCGACCGCGGCGCGCGCGTGAGTCTGATATTGGGTCATCATTCCCACCCGCCCCCGGCGGGCGTTCGACTGCTGCACGCTCCCGGCTACGCGGCGATGCGGGACGCCGTTATGGATGAAACCGCCGGCTGCAACGCCTTGATAATGGCGGCGGCCGTCAACGACTTCGAGGCTGCCGAAGCTAGTTCCGGCAAAATCAAGAAATCGGGCGGCGGCCTGACGTTGTCGCTTACCGAAAACCCGGATTTCCTGCTGGAGTTGAGCGACGATATGGTCAAGGTCGGATTCGCGGCCGAAACCGGCGAATTGAAGAAGAATGCCGAATCGAAGCTGGTCGAAAAACGGCTGGACGCTATCGTTGCGAATGACGTTACGGAGGAAGGCGCCGGGTTCGCCGCGCCAACCAATCACGTGAAGATCTTGAGACGCGGAATGGACTGGGACGACGTACCGCCTGGAACGAAAGAGTCGGTGGCTGAGAGGATTTTGGACGTAGTCCAGGAACTGATCAGAGACCGGGCCGGTTAGCGGCGGCCTTCACCGGCATACGCCAAGAGCGATTATGGAACAAGAGCGAAAAGACTCCCCCAGGCGAACCAGCGGGTCGAAACCCAACGTCCTGGAGCGGGTGCGCACCGGGAACGTTTCTACCCGGCCGCCGTGGGCGGGCTCGCCCCGCCCGACGAGAGTTGCGCGCGGACCGGTCGAGACAGACCCCGTCCCTACCCCGCCCTCGACATTTCCGGGGCTTCAAGGCGATGGCCGGCGAACCGGGACGTCGGGAGTGGACGCGCGCTGGCTCCTGACCCTCCTGACCCTCCTGACGCTCCTGGTCGCGGGTATCGCGATCGGCGCATTAGTCGGTGCGGTGGTCGCCGGCATTGCGTTTCCCTAGTCCGGGATAGGCGTGTTCGGGCTTTCCCAGGAGGCCGGTCCGCCGCCGTGCGGACGCGACCGCCGCTATCGCCATTACAATTTCCGTCGGACCTCAACCGGGCCGTTGGGAGCGCTTGCGTGACTTTGAGCATTACCGGAAAGCGATGGGAAATCTCCAAGCGCGCGCCCAGGAACGTCTTCAGCGAAAACGCCGACCTCCCCCCGCTGGCCGTTCAGCTTCTTCACAACCGGTCATACAGAAACCGCGAAGAAATCGAATCGGTCCTGAATAACTCGGAGCCGCCGCACGATCCGTTTCTCATGTCGGGGATGGAGGCGGCCGTCGAGAGAATTCTTCGCGCGCTGCATTCGCACGAAACCATCTGCGTTTACGCGGACTACGACGCGGACGGAGTCTCGGGCGCGGCTGTGCTCATCACCACGCTGCGGTCGCTTGGGGCCGATCCCCGCTCCTATTTCCCAAAGCGCCTTGAGGAGGGTTACGGACTGAACGAGCGCGCGATCCGCACGATTCGCGAATCCGGGGCGGACGTCTTGATATCGACCGACTGCGGAGCGAACGCCGTTCAGGAAGTCGCGCTGGCCGCCGAACTTGGACTCGACGTGATCGTGACCGACCACCACATCGTAAACACCGAGCTTCCCGGAGCCGCGGCGGCGATAAATCCTCACCACCCGGGGGACCCGTATCCGTTCGCCGGTCTTGCGGGGGTCGGCGTGGCCTACAAACTCGCCGAGGCCGTTCTGCTCGAAGCGGAGATCGAGACCGCCATCGACGGCGAGAGTCTGCTTGACTTCGTCGCGTTGGGGACGGTCGCGGACGTGGTTCCGCTTCGCGGTGAGAACCGCTGGCTCGTGCGCGAGGGATTGACGCGGCTCAACCATTCGCCGCGCGCTGGAATGGCCGCGCTCATCGACGCGGCGGGGGTGGAGCCGGGAGCCGTGACATCCGGGGACATTGCGTTTCGGCTTGGCCCGCGGATCAACGCCGCCGGACGCATGGAAGACGCCGCGATTGCGCTCGACCTGCTGCTCGAATCCGACGCCTACCGCGCCCGCGAGCAAGCGGCGGTCCTCAACGACCTGAACCGTCAACGCCAGCTTGCGACGGAGAGAGTGCTCGACGAAATCTCCACGACGACGCCCGCAACCGGGCCGGTTGTGGCGCACGGCGCGGACTGGCCTCTGGGCGTGCTGGGCCTCGTGGCCGGACGCCTAGTGTCCGAGACCGGCAGACCCGCCTTTGTGTCTTCCGGCCAGGCGGGAGAAGCGAGGGGGTCGGCCCGCGGCCCCGAAGGTTCCAACGTGAACGAGGCGCTAAAAGCCTGCGCCGGCGTTCTGGAGCGGTTCGGCGGGCACGAACGCGCGGCGGGGTTCAGCCTGAAAGCCGAGCGAGTCCAGGAGTTTCACGATGCGGTCAGCGAGTTCTGGATTGGATCGGGTCAGACCGACGGCGCGGACATGACCCTGAACGCCGACTGCCGCCTGCTGCCCCAGACAGTCAGCTTTGAAACACTGGATATACACCAGGCGCTCGAGCCGTTCGGCGAGGGTTTTCGAGAGCCGGTGTATGTGACGTCGGGTCTCATCCTTGGCCGCGCGGACAGGGTAGGTAATAATCGAAAACACCTGAAATTGAAGTTCCGCGATATGCCAGTTTCGGTTTCGCCTATCTGGTTCGGAATGGGGATGGTGGCCGATGAACTCGCTTTGGGCGCGCGATACGACGTTGCGTTCAGGCTGGGCAAAAGCTGGTACCGCGGCGAATCGCGCGTCGACCTGTTCGTCGAGGACATGCGAACCGCGTCCTAGCCGTCTGCCTGTCCGGGGAAGCGCCTAGATTGGCGGTAACACTTCGCGAAGTCGAGCAGACCAGGCTCGTCGATCCACGCCCGATCTCGATCGACGAGGTCCTGCGGAACGCCGGCGAATACATCTCAGGCCCGCGGCGGGCGGCGGCCCTGAAAATGATTCGCGCGGCGCACACGCTGGCGCAGAAATGTCACGACGGGCAGGATCGGCTTTCGGGCGAGCCGTTTATCAACCATCCGCTCTCGGTCGCGGCGCTGCTGACCGACATGCACATGGACGAGGCCGCCTTGTGCGCGGCCCTGCTTCACGACGTCGTCGAGGACTCGACCTGCGACATCGAGACCATTACCGACATGTTCGGGGCGGAGATCGCGGATCTGGTCGATGGCGTTACCAAACTCACCCAATTCAATCTGGCCGATCTGGAAGACGCGCAATTCCGCACGCTGCGGAAGATGTTCATGGCCATGGCGCGGGACATTCGCGTTGTTCTCGTCAAGCTGGCCGACCGGCTGCATAACGTCCAGACCGCCCATGCGCTCCCCGAAGCCAAGCGCAACCGCTTCTGCCAGGAAACCCTCGAAATCTTCGCCCCGCTGGCGGGCCGGCTAGGCATATTCGAGTGGAAATGGCAGCTTGAGGACGGCGCGTTCCGCCATCTCGCTCCAAATCGCTACGAGCTGCTTTCGCGGCTCCTGGACGCGCGCCACGAGGAGCGCTACGCGCGCGTCAAGGCGACCATGAACGTGTGCAAGGAGAAGCTCGAGAGCGCCGGGATGACGGCCGAGATTTCCGGTCGAGCCAAGCACATCTACAGCATCGATCAGAAGATGCGGCGAAACGGGGTCGAGATAGACCAGGTCTACGACCTTATAGCCGTGCGAGTGATCGTAGAGACGGTGGAAGAGTGTTATCAGGCCCTCGCAATGGTCCACTCCGAATGGAGGGCGATTTCGGGCCAGTTCGACGACTACATCAGTGCGCCAAAACACAATCGCTACCAGTCGCTGCATACGGCCGTCGCGGGGCCTGGCGGAATGCCGTTCGAGGTCCAGATTCGGACCGAGGAGATGCACAGCGAATGCGAATACGGCGTCGCGGCGCACTGGCGCTACAAGGAAGGTCTGTTCGTCCAGGAGGACTTCGACGACAAGCTGTCCTGGATCCGGCAGGTTCTCGAATGGCAGGAGGACCTGGAGACCGCGGCTCCGCTGGTCGACATTCTCAAGGGCGACATCTTCAGCGATCAGGTGTTCGTCTTTTCGCCCAAGGGCGACGTGGTCGACCTCCCCGCCGGTGCGACCCCGCTTGATTTCGCGTACCGCATCCACACCGAAGTCGGTCACCACTGCATAGGGGCCAAGGTCAACGGGAGGCTGGTATCCCTCGAATACGAGCTTCGGAACGGCGACAGGGTCGAAATACTCACCAGCAAAGGCAGCCGGGGACCCAGCCGCGACTGGCTGACGATCGTTCGCACCGGTCACGCCCGCGACAAGGTCAGGCAGTGGTTCAAGCGTCAGGAGCGCGCGGAAAACGAGGACTACGGCAGGCTGGTCCTCGACAACGAGCTGCGGCGTCTCGGCCACCGCGGTCTGGCCCGAGTCGATCAAAAGGCTCTCGAAGGCGTGGCCGAGCGACTTTCATTCGCGGACGCGTCCGGGCTTCTCGCCGCCATCGGATACGGCGCGGTAACGGCCACGCAGGTCATAAACCGCCTCGGTCTGGACGCCGATGACCAGGCTGGGGAAGCCGATGAAGTTCAGGAAATCGTGGCGCCCGAGGAGGCTATCGGCGAGCGGATTCAGCCGCCGGTAAACGTCCTCGGCACCGGCGATTTGTTGACGAGATTGGGAAACTGCTGCAATCCGATTCCGGGCGACTCGATCATCGGCTTCATCACCCGCGGGCGCGGCGTGACCGTACACAACTCGGCCTGTCCCAACGTCGCCAACATCGCGGAACCGGAGCGATTGGTGCAGGTCTCGTGGGGAGGCCAGGTCCTTCGCAATTCGGCCGGGTTGCCGTCCAGGCTGGCCCCCTGCTGCATGCCGGCGTGGGGATCGAAGGTCGTCGGCGAGCGCGTCGGCGGCGAGGCCGTGGTCCACCTCGCAAGCTGCCCGCAACTGTCGACCAACGGCGTGGAACGCCTTAACGTTTCCTGGGGCGAGGAACTGCATACCCGCCTGCCGGTGACCATGCGAATAACAGCCGGGGACAGGGAAGGCCTGCTGCGCGACGTGGCGGGCGTGGTAGCCGAAGAAGGCTACAGCATTACTTCCGCTTCGGTTTCCACGACCAGTGACGGACTGGCCCTGCTCAGGGTGAATCTGGACCTCGCCAACATCAACGAGCTGACGCGGCTGCTCAACAGAGTCCAGTCCATCCGCAACGTCATGTCCGCGCGCAGGGAAGCCCCAGGCCTGCGCAAGACTTGAACTACGCGGAGTCGGAATTCAACGAAAAGGTCTCACGCGTACGCCGCCTCATGGCCGGCAAGGGCTGGGAATGGGTGGCGCTCTCCGGCGTCGATTCGCTCGCTTGGGTGACGGGCGGGGCCAGATGCTTCGTCGATCCGGGCAGTCAGGCGGGCATCGCAACGCTGCTGCTTGGCGCAGACCGCGCCATCTTGGTTACCGACAAAGTGGAGGTGTACCGCCTCCGCGACGAGGAGCTGGGGAGTCTTCCGCTCGAGTATTCCGTCCAAGACTGGACCGACTGGTACTCGCGGCGGGCCGGGGTCCTGAAGGGATTGATCGGAGCCGAACGCGGCGTATCCGACATACCGCTCTCCGGTTGGGAATCCGGAGAACTCGAACTTCAGCCGCTGCGATTCAGTCTTACCGAGCCGGAGCGTGGCAGGTTCCGCAAGCTGGCCCGGGAAGCGGCTGCGGCTCTTGAGAAAGTCGCTCGTGAGGTCCGCCGCGGGACCGCGGAGAGCCAAATCGCCGCAAACGTCGAAGCGGAGCTGGCGCGCGCGAACATACGGTCGCCGGTGACGCTCGTCGCCGCGGACGAGCGCGTCTTCAACTACCGGCATCCGCTTCCCACGGCGAAGAAGGTCGACAGATACGCCATGGTCGTCAGTTCGGCGATGCGCCACGGCCTTTACGTATCGTTAACGCGGCTCGTGCATTTCGGGCCGCCGGCGAGGGAGTTGCGCGATAAGTCCAGAGCGTGCGCCGAAATCGACGCGGCGATGATATCGGCGACCAAAGCGGGCGCGCCGGTGGCGAATATCTTCCGTTCGGCGGTCCAAACCTATGCCGAGCAAGGCTATGCCGGCGAGTGGAAGCTGCATCACCAGGGCGGAGCCGCCGGGTACCGGTCGCGCGAATACTTCGCCGATCCCGCCTGTCCCTTCACGGTCCGGAATCATCAGGCTTTCGCTTGGAATCCTTCGATAACGGGCGTCAAGAGCGAGGACACCATCCTCGTGAACGACCTGGGCGCGGACACCATCACCGCCACCGGGAACTGGCCCCAGATCTCCACCAGCAAGGGCCTTGACCGCCCGGCAATTCTGGAACTCTGACGAAAAGCGCCTCGCCGTAATATAGACTTTGCCGAGCGCGCCATTCCCCATCAAGGAGCCGCCTGTGAACAGCCGAAGTCCATTCGAATCGCCCGGTATGTGGCTTAAGGGGAACCTGCACACGCACTCGACCCAATCGGACGGCCTCCGGGACCCGGACGACGTTGCGCAATGGTACGCGGACCACGGCTACGACTTCCTCGCCATTACCGATCACCGGACGCGGACCATCGTCGATCCACCGGACGGCGGCTCGCTGATAGTGCTCCCCTCGATGGAGCTTGACGGCTGGGATGAATCGTTCGACGGCGAGTACCACCTTACGGGTATCGGCCTCGCGAGCATGAACCGCACGGAGCGCGGCAGCTCGCTTCAGGCCGCCGTGGACCAGGTCAAGGCCGATGGCGGACTAGCGATTCTGGCCCATCCCCACTGGCTAGGCATCGCGCCCCACGAGCTGTTCCCAATTACCGGTCTCGACGGGCTGGAGGTCTTCAACGTCACGTGCGAAGAAATCAACGGCAAGGGCGAGTCCGGCCATCTGTGGGACCATGCTTTGGACGCCGGCATGACGCTGCGCGGGTTCGCAGTCGACGATGCGCACTGGCATGCGCTGGACGCGGGTCAGGCCTGGATTATGGCGCGGTCGGAAACGCGCACCGCCGCGGGAGTCTGCGACGCGCTCGCCGCGGGGTGCTTCTATTCGACGCAAGGCCCGGAAATCCACGGTTTTACCGTTGACGGCAACGTCGCCCATGCGCGCTGTTCGCCTGTATCGGAGATACTGTTCGTCTCGCAGCGGAATTTCGGGAGCCGCGTCAAAGCCGAAAACGGCGAAATCGAAGAAGCGGAATTTATGCTCCGCGGCGCGGAGAAGTACGTGCGGCTGGTGTGTATAGACGGCGAGGGCCGCACGGCCTGGTCGAATCCGGTGGCGACGGCGGACTAGAACGCCTCTATCGAAGCGCCTCGCTCGGCGGCGCGGGTCGATAACAGGTCACGCCGGCGCAAAAACCCGCCGTATGCGTTGAAGACAACAAATGAAGCTGCATACCGTCATCATTTATATCGTCATCTCTCTTTAGGGTTCCCAGTCGAAATCATCAAGCGGGTAGATCGGTCTCGAGATTTTCTTCCACGGAAACTGCCGCAGATTCGCGCTGGCCGCCCCGGGCGTATCGACGTAGATAATCCGCCGCGAAAACCGGTCGTATGCCGCGCGGAATAGGGTCGGCGACTTGATGGAGACGATCTTGGCGTGGGCCGGCTCCAGCCGGGCCGACCTGAACAGCTCCGGGTCGCTTGTCGGCACGGGCCTCGACGTAACTAAAACGCGTATCGATCCACGGGCCAGGACGGCGGTCGGACCGGCCTCCAGCGGCAGGCCGGTGAACGCCGGACCTCTTCGAACGAATTTCCCATCGGTCACGCGCTCGACGCGACTGGCAAACCGAACGCCTTTCGAGCGGGCCGGGTCGAGCTTGCCGCCGACGATCGCGTCGATGCGGCCGCCCACCCCCGCGCCGTGAGCGGCGGCGGCCGTCTCCGCATCGACTACCGTCATAAGGCACTGTCCGCCCAGATCGGCGTCCGTTCCCGCATGGCCAAGCAGCGCCGCGAGGACCGCCGCCGAGTCACCCGGTGCGCCCGAAGATGGACAATCGGCCGAATCAACTAGAACGACCGGCCCGCCGTCCGTCTCGAGCGCCGCGCGGACAGCCCGTTCGATATCTACTAGCTCCACGGCAAACCGATCGCGGCGACGCCAGAACTCGCCCGCAAGACGGCGGGCGTGACCGCGAGCGGCCGCCTCGTCGTCGCCGACCACCGTAACGCCGCATCCGACGCCTGGGAAGTCGAGCCACGGCTGGACGCCAAAGACCGAAACCGCCGCCGCCAACCCCTCGGTCTCGAGCGAGTCGGCCTGCGTCCTGAGTTCGTTCATGGGCCCGTCGGTCGTTTGCATGTGCTCGGCCGGCACGATCAGCGGCAGCTTTTGCAGCACCGTCCGGACGCGAGGCCCCGCCACGGCGGCCATCGCCGCGTTCGCCGCACGTTGGGCCGTGCTCGCCTGGTCTACGTGAGGATAGGTCCGATATCCCACCAGCACGTCGGCGGCGCGGACCATGCGTTCGGTTACGTTTGCGTGGAGATCGAGGGAAGCGCCGATGACACATTTGGGCCCCACGATGGACCGGCAAGAATCGAGAAGCGCGCCTTCGGGGTCGTGCTCGCCGTCCACGCACATCGAGCCGTGAAGCGCAAGCAGCAGGACATCCAGCGGAGCCTCCGCGGTGGCCTGGCTGAGGCTCCCCAGAAGCTCGCCGGAGAGAGTTGCAAAGGTATCCGCGGTTACGTTGCCGCCGGAATTCGCGGCAGCCGCGAAGAGCGGAACTGTCTGCGCGCCGGCTGACTCGCAAGCGGAAAGAAAACCGGCGATCTCCGTGTTGGTCCCGGCAAAGTATTCGGGGATTTCGTTGCCTCGGAGAAGGTACTCGGCTTCAAAGTCCGCCAGTACCGTGCCGACGGGCGAGAAGCTGTTTGTTTCTTGCATCAGACCGCCGACGGAAACGCGCATGAGACCTCCGACTAAAAAGGCAATGGAGTAAAGTAAGTTTCGCCTATTGTCCTGTCAATCGCGGCCCGCGCCCGCCCCGGAGGGACCGTTAAATGGCCAGCCAAACCAGAACCACGCGGGCGACCGACACTCGCGACCGCGCCGAAGAGCATTTTGAAAAAGCGGCCAGGGTGCTGGTCGCCGGATTGTCTGGTTCCGCACGCGTAAATCCGGGGCTTGGACGCGCCTTTCTGGCCGAACGCGGCGACGGTCCATGGCTTATCTCGTCGGACGGCGCGCGATACATCGACTTTCACACCGGTTTCGGAGCGACGATCCTCGGACACAACCACGCCGGAGTGAGAGCCGCGATCGAGCACGCGCTCGATATCGGAATCGTGCACGGCCCGGAGACCGTATTCGCGCAGCGGCTGGCCGCGCGGATCGTGGACCTCGTACCGAGCGCCGAGCTGGTCCGGTATGCGAACTCCGGTTCCGAGGCCACAATGGCGGCTATCCGCCTTGCCAGAGCGCACACCGGCCGAAGCAAGATTCTGAAGTTCGAGGGGCATTTTCACGGTCTGCACGACCACGTGATATTCAGCACCCATCCGCCGCCGCGCGACGCGGCTCCCGGCGAGGTGCTCGAACCCACGATAGATTCCGGCGGGATTCCCAATGAATTCGCGGAACTGGTGCTGGTCGCGCCGTGGGGCGATCTGCCGGCGGTCGAGCGGGCGTTTCGTGAAAACGCGGGCGAGATTGCGGCGGTAATCATGGAGCCGGTCAACTACAACTCCGGCTGCCTGGTGGCCGACCCCGGCTACATGGAGGCCGTCCGCGACCTGACCCGCGACGGCGGGGCGGTGCTCATCTACGACGAGATTCTGTCCGGATTCCGCACGGGCGTCGACTGCACGCAGGGCTATTACGGCGTTACTCCAGACGTAACGCTGCTCGGCAAAGCGGTCGCAAACGGCGTACCGCTGGCGGTCGTGGCGGGACGGCGCGAAATCATGGAAACGTTCAGCCCGCTGGGATCGGCCGCGCACAGCGGTACATATTCGGGTCATATCTTTGGGCTGCTGGCGGGGCTTGCCACGCTTGACGAGCTGGCATCGCCAGGGTTCTACGACGGGGCTGACGGCATCCTCTCCGCCGCCGACCGCCTTTACGGCGGGCTGCGGGAAATCTTCGAACGGCACTCGATCCGGTGCCGCGTGCAAGGACTCGGCGCGCGATTCGGCCTCTATTTCGGGCTGGATCCGGCGTCGGAACCGCGGGTCTACCAGGACGTAGCCGGCCACGATTCCGATGGTCTCAAGAAGTTCATCGCCGCGTGCTACGAGCAGGGAGTCTATTTCCACTCGTACGACGTGGCGCTCGGCCACCACGGGTTCGGCGCATCCCATGGCCCGTCGGAAATCGACGAGGCGCTCAACCGGATCGACGCAGCCTGTTCCAGCATGTGACGCCCCTGTGAGCAGCCACCGGCAAGGATCGGCCGGCGCAGCGCTCGGCGATAATTCGTGAAATCGACGCGACTTCCAAACTCGATACGCCCGATGAATGATTCTTTGCGAAAGACCATTCTCGATATAGCGGGAACGGCCGTTTCGGCGGTGGAGCCTCACCAGGCCGTAACGCGGCGCGTTTCGCTCGACGGGTCCCGGCTGTTCGCCGGCGGGGGCGAGTACGACCTTGACGCATTCGAGCGGGTGGTCGTGGTCGGCGCCGGAAAGGCCAGCGCGCCGATGGCCGTCGCCGTCGAAGAGATCCTCGGCGACCGGATCGCTTCGGGGGTGGTCGTAGTCAAAGAAGGCCATGCGGAAAAAACACGAAAAATCGAAATAATCGAAGCCGGTCATCCCGAACCCGACCGGCGCGGCGAGGCGGGGGCCCGGAAACTGCTCGATCTCGTAAGAGGAGCGGGACGGGACGCGCTCATCATCGCCCTCATGTCGGGCGGCGGATCGGCGCTGCTGCCGCTCTATCCCGAAGGCGTCGATCTGGACGATATGCAAGACCTTACGCGCCTGCTGCTGCGCTGCGGCGCCACCATCGGCGAAATAAACACTGTTCGCAAGCATCTTTCCCTCATCCAGGGCGGCCGGCTCGCTCAGGCCGGCGCCGGCGCCGGCATCCTTTCCCTGCTCGTATCCGACGTCGTGGGCAATCCGCTGGACATAATCGCCTCCGGCCCCACGACTGCCGATACCTCGACGTACGAGGACGCCCTGGGCGTTTTGCGGAAATATGAGATCTCCGCTGAGGCTCCGTCCGGCCCCCTGGAACGCCTGCGGCGCGGCGCGGCGGGCGAAATCGAAGAGACCCCCAAAGCCGGCGACCCGGCGCTGAGACGCGTGCGGCACGTCATCGTCGCCGATAACGATGCAGCGGCAACCGCGGCGGCCAGAGCCGCCGCCGCCGCCGGTTTCGATTCCGAGCTAGTCACCACGCACATGGAGGGCGAGGCGCGCGAGGTCGCCCGCCTCCTTGCGGGAATCGCCAAGGACATGGTCATCAGAAAACGCCCGATCGCGCCGCCGGCCTGCCTGGTCTTTGGCGGAGAGACGACCGTAACGGTGTCGGGGAACGGCAGGGGCGGCAGGAATCAGGAGATGGCCCTCGCCGCCGCGATAGCCTTGCAGGGAATACCGAACGCCGCGGTGCTGTGCCTGGGAACGGACGGCAATGACGGTCCAACCGACGCGGCCGGCGGCTTGAT
The DNA here is from genome assembly GCA_965218195.1 of Chloroflexota bacterium. GTDB lineage: Bacteria > Chloroflexota > UBA11872 > UBA11872 > VXNJ01 > JAPOVO01. The sequence continues at coordinate 638,829 of OZ244593.1, read as the reverse complement.
AGACGGTGACACGGTTGCCCGGGGCGAGGCCAAAGGCATGGACGCGCGGAGCTATCTGGCCGACAATAACTCGTACGAATTCCTGAAAGCGGCCGGAGACCTGGTCGTCACCGGACCGACGCGAACCAACGTCAACGACCTGGCGATTATTTTCTCTCTGGAAGGCTGAGATTTGAACGATCTCGGTATAAACCGGGTGACTCCGCACGAAGTGGGGACCGATCTCCGATGGTCCAAAGTGACCGGTCCGGAGGCGGTAAAGATCATCGACCGGGACTGGATACGGTATGTCCGAATCCTGATCCTGTTCGTCGCCGTGGTTCTGACGTGGCTGGTCATAAACTGGCAGGAGTCGAAGTTCGACGCGGCGGCGGCGAGCGCCGCCTTGAGCACGACGCGGTCTACCCGTTCGATTCCAGCCGCAAGCAGCACGATAAGGCCGATAATCCTTCCCACCGTAAGAGAAACCGCTTCCGCCGGCTCGCAGCCGGTGGATCAACCGGAAGCGCCGTCCCCGCCCGCCGGCGATTCTCCGCAGTCGCCCGCGGAAACCGCGGATTCCCAGGCGGGGCCGCGTGAGTACGTCGTGCAGAGCGGCGATACCCTCGGAGGCATTGCCGCGTCGGTGTCGGTGCCAATCGAGGCGCTGATGGCCGTGAACGGAATAACGGACCCCGACCAGATACAGGTAGGTCAGGTGCTGACCGTGCCAAACCCCAGCCGCAACACGCAACAAGGCCCCGCGACGCCCGAGACCTACACCGTGGCTCAAGGCGACACTCTTGCCGCGATTGCCGCAAGATTCGGAGTGGACGTTGACGAGCTGGCCCAAATTAACGGGATCGCGGATCCCGACTCGATAGTGATCGGGCGGGTTCTCCGGATACCTTAAAAGCTCGAAAAAGCGGATTTGGCTTGTCCCACGGCGGTTCCATTCATAACATGGAGTATTGAAATCTGGCAGACCCCGCGTTTGTGGGCGCGTTATACACTTCTGCCTTGCACGTCGCGAGAGTCCGCTGAAACCCAGACAGCCGATATTCCAAACAGGACATTCTGGGCGGTACCTTGGGATTGGTAATTGATGAGTAGTAGCGCATCGGTCGAATTGAACGAAAACATTTGGGAAAAGGTTGGCGGCAAGGAAGGCGGAACGGTATCCGCCCTGGCGTCGTCACCGGGATCGAGCGTCGAAAGAACGATCTGGGCCGGAACCATGGCCGGCATGTTCACCTCGAACGACAACGGTCGAACGTGGCGGATTTCGAACAGCGGCCTGACCAGCCCGTACATTCAGACGGTCGCGGTATCCCCAAACTACACGCAGGACAAACAAATCTTCACCGGCGCGGTGAACGTCGGGGCCTTCCGCAGTATCACGTCGGGAGCGTATTGGGAGAGGATGTCCTTCTGGGGGATAGTGCCGCAGGTAATCTGCATCGCATATTCACCCAACTACGCCGAGGACGGCATCGCCTTCCTCGGTTCCGACGGCGACGGGATATTCAGGACCGTCAATCGATCCAAGACCTGGAACGTGTCCAATGCGGGACTGTCGGGCGAGTCGATTCAGAGCATTCTCGTTTTGCCCGAATTCAAGTCCGAGAGTTCCGTTCTGTGTTCGGTCGTCGACAACGGAGTATTCAAATCGACCGACGGCGGCCGGTCGTGGGCGCCCGTCGGCGTCGACCAGCTTGGAGAGCTGACCATCCAAACCCTGGCTTCGTCGCCTTTGCCACGGTCGCGCGGGAGAGTATTCGCGGGTTCGGAGACCGACGGCTTGTGGTACAGCGCCGATTCCGGCGAGACATGGACCCAGTCCAAAGGCCTGGAAGGGCATTCGGTTAACGCGATAGCCGTATCGCCGCGTTACGAAGGCGATGCGACATTGTTTGTCGGCACCGGCGAAGGGGGCGTATATCGATCCACAGACGGCGGCGAAAGCTGCACGAGGGTTACGCCCGACGACCAGTCGCCGTCGATACTTTCCATCCTCGCCCTGGCCGAACCCGTGGGCGAGACCCTCGTCCTCGCCGGCACCTTCGAAAACGGAATCCTGAGATCGGACGACAGCGGCAAGACGTGGGGGCCGTCCAGCGGATCGCTTTCCAGCCAGAACTGGCTGTGCCTGGCGCTCTCCCCAAACGTTGAAAGCGACGGCGTCATGCTGGCGGGGGGTAGTTCGACCGGGGTGTTCAGGAGCGCCGACGGCGGCGCCACCTGGAGCGACCCACCCCAGGAAATAGCGCAACTTAACGTGACGGGAATCTCGATCTCGCCTCAATTCGAGTCAGACCAGACGGCGCTGGCCGCCACCTCGGAAGGGCTGTTTGCGAGCCGCGACGGCGGCGGCTCCTGGCAGCGGGTCGACGCCGGTATCGGCGAGACGGATCTGCGCGCCGTGACGATCTCGCCAACCTTCGAGTCGGACAGGACCATCCTTGCCGGTGGACTGGACGGCTATGCCTTTGTCAGCACCGATGGCGGCGAGAATTTCGAGGAAATGGGCTATGATTTCGGGGGCGAAACGATCGCCGACATTGCCTTTTCGCCCAATTTCGCGAACGACGGAGTCCTTTTCGTCGGAACCATCGGAAACGGCCTCGTAACCGTTCACAAGTCGGTCGACCGAGGCGATTCGTTCCGCAAGTGGGTGCAGCATCCTTGCAGCACTCAGTGGATATCGATTGCCGTGCCGAGCAACTACGACCCAGAGGAAGACGTTTGGTTTTTCGCGGCCGAGAGTGAGGTCTTCAAGCCCGCCCGCCGCTTGCGGCAGGTCTGGTCGGGAGCGTATCCGTCCTCCCGGGACACGGCCATGCTTCACCTCACGGCGTCGCCGGAATACGAGGAAGAGGGAACGCTGTTCGCCGCGTCGAGCAATGGAGTCTGGCGTTCCGACGACGGCGCATTGAACTGGGAGGAGATAAACCACGGTCTCGGCAACAAAGCCGTCCTCCAGGTTGCGCCATCTCCAAACTACGCCGAAAGTCGCGTCATCTACATATTGGGCCTCGGCGGCGAAATCTGGCGGTACCGGGACGTCCCCGAAAAGCGGGTTCTCAGGCAGACCAAGCCGACAGATTACATCTAGCGCCGGTCCATTGCGGCTTAGTCGGGGTAAGATGTAGAAAGGTTGCCTGAATAACAGGCAACGCCCTCGACAGCGCTCAGCGAATGAATAGCTTGAATCCAAAGTCGGGACTCACCCGCCGGAGACTTCTCCGCTCTGGCATAGCCGTCGCCGGGCTCCTGGCGGCTGCTTGCGGATCTGATGGATCGTTCGATGCCGGCGACAGGCCCCCGCTGACCGAGAAACAGCAGCAAGTGCTTGAGGAAAGCGCCGCTGTAGCATCCGCGAAGACTCAACCTACTCAGGCTGCTTTGCCAAGCCAGCCGCTCAAGGTGCATCCGTTGTGGAGCACGTTCGGCCCCACGAGAGGCCAGTACCGCTCACTGATCAGCCAGGCGGGTTCGGTCGACGAGGCCGCGCCGAGGCTGGAAATGACCAGTTTTCGACAGGCCGTTCAGGGCAGGACGCTCGGCCAGACCATCGCACTGATGGCCGACACCGAGCCTCTGGACCTTCTGGTCTTTCCCGCCGAAGCTCTGAAAGACCTCGACGACAACGACGTCCTGGTTCCGCTCGACAAAGTCGCCGACGTTGGCGAAGCGATCAAGTCCGAAAACTACTGGCCGGGCATGCTTGAATCCGGTCAGATAAAGGGCCGCCAGATCGCCATACCGCTGCAGGCCGGTCCGTGGCTTCTGATGTACAGAAAAAAGCGGCTGGCCGAGTACGGCATTCGCGATCCGAACGACTGGCCCTGGAACGCGGTGCAGTTCTCCGAAAACACCAGCCGGCTGACTCAGGTCGGCGGCTATAGCGGCGGCGCCGACCAGTACGGATTTCTCCAGATCGTTTCGGGAGACGGCGTCAGTATCGCGGTCCCCCCTTCATGGGTATGGATGATCGCCGCCGGCTCCAGAATGCCGAAAAGAGAGGGCGGCGAGGAAGCTCTGCAAGGACCGGAGGCGCTGGCTGGACTAGGCGTCATGAACGATCTGATTAACCGGCACCGGTCGGTTTACAAAACCTCGCGCGCGACCTCGGGACGGCGGCTTCGCAGTCTGATGAACGACCAGAGGGTGTCCATGATGTCATTCCCGGTCAACAGCGGGTGGTTCTTGTCGACCTGGAGGAACGCGATCTCGGATAATTTCCAGCTAGCCGCGCTGCCCGGTGATGAAAAGCGGCGAACGCCAACCGAAATTCACATGATGGCCGGTGTATCGTCGTGGACTGAACATCCCGATTTTGCGATGGCCGCGCTTGCGAACCTGCACAGAAGCGTTGGGCGGCAGGTCTTCCCTTCGGCGGTAAGAGCCGACGTGAACATGATTACAACCGTCGAACCCGTGCTGGGTGATGCCGATTTCGCCGCAATAAACACCGCGCTCGCAAAGAGTCAGCCGATCAATCTGTCAAAGGTCGAGAAGAAGCTGTTGACGGAAAGGCTGGACAATACGATCGCGCTGGAGCAGACCCCGCCCGAGGAAGCCGCCAAAGGCGCTGCGGAAGCCCTGCGCGAGTTTCGAATAATGGAGCAGAACCGCGGCAACCGGCGGCCGCCGCCACCGGCGGCCGTTCCTGGAACGGGCTAGAGCGGAAGCACCGAGTAGGCCCAGGTGCCCAGAACCATCATGGCCGCGATGACAACCAGCACGACAAACAGGAAGACCCTCGGCGGTTCACGCTTGGGGCGGATCAGGCTGGGGGGTTTTCCGTAAGGCTTGGCCAAAGTCATCTCCTGAGCAGGCGCGCGTGCAACTTACATGACTCAATCCGCAATCGCAAGATCGACGACGACGGGGTTCCGAAAAACGGCCGCAATTCAGTTCGCCCGCTATTGACCGCACCGCACGTCGAGAGATCGCCAATTGCAATCACGATGCTAACCTCGCCCGTGGCGTCATGCTAGTATTTCCGCGCGTCAGGATGTGAAAAATTTCACTAACTTGACGCTGAGGGATCGGGAAAACTAGCAGTGGGACCCGTCAAAGCCGCCGCCCTCGCGCTTGAATTTGGATTCATCGTGGGCGGCGCGGTAACGACCGGCGTGCTATTGGGTCGCTTTATGGATAGCGCGTTCGGAACGAAGCCGTTCCTGCTGCTGGTTGGAGTTCTGGTTGGACTGGCGTTTAGCTTTTACCTGATGTATCTGATTTACCAGTGGCAGAAATAAGAGGCGCGCTTGCAGCCTGAAATCAGCCCTCCGGCAGAGCCGCTCTGCCACGATTGCGTATTCGGCCCGCTGCTGGTCGGCGACGCGAACGTCATGCGATTCGTAATCACGAATTCCATGATGATCATGCTCGTCGTGATGCTCGGACTGATTATCGTGGCCTTTACCGTGCGGCGAAGTCTGCGCACAGTGCCCGGCGGGTTGCAGAACTTCATGGAATTCCTGATGGAAGCCGTCGACGGCGTCGTCCAGCCGGCTCTCGGCAAACATGCGGCGCGGCTCTTTCCGCTTATGGCGAGTTTCTTCATATTCATCCTGTTTTCCAACTGGTTCAGTTTGCTTCCGTTCGTGGGCACTATCGGGCGCATCGAGGAGCACGGCGGACACGACGTTCTGATTCCCTGGCTGCGTCCCGCGACCGCCGACATGAACATGACCCTGGCGCTGGCGCTTATCGCCTTCCTCACGATTCACGTCAGCGGCATCATGTCGCACGGGCCGTTCGGTCATCTCAAGGAGCTTTCCCAGAACCTGCTGCTGGCGCCAATCTTCATAGTCATCGAGCTGTTCGTAATCGTTTCGCTGTCGTTTCGGCTTTTCGGAAACCTGTTTGCCGGCGAGGTGCTTCTTGGAGTCGCAAGCTGGATCCTGCCCATCGTGGGAGTGGGTTTCTTCTTGCTCGAGGTCCTGTTTGGCCTGATTCAGGCGATTATCTTTACAATGCTTACGCTTAGCTTCACCAGCGTTTCAATAGGCACTTCGGAACAACATGCATAGATTCATTGGAGGAGGACGCTAGTTTGGAACCTTTGGGCGCGGGACTCGCGGTCGGGCTGGCCGGTGTTGGTGCGGGAATCGGAATCGGCATCGGCCTGAGGGGGGCGATGGATGCGCTGGGTCGAAACCCGGACGCTGAAAACGCCATCCGCACAACGATGATCATCGGTCTTGGAATGGCCGAGGCCATCGGTATCTACGGCTTTCTGATCGGACTATTCCTGGCTTTGGGCCTGGGCGGCTAGCCGCTCCGCTAAAGCTCGGCAAGCCATAACAACATGATCGAACTGTTTGAAGGCGTTGGGATTCTATTCCCCAATGTTCTGTTTCAGCTTGTCACCTTCCTCCTGTTCGTCTACATCATGTACCGGCTTCTCTACAATCCGCTCCGGCAGACCATGCAGCAGCGGCGCGAGAAGATTCGCGGAAGTCTCGAAGAAGCCACTCTCATGCAAGAGCAGGCGCGCGAGGAGCGCCGCAGCTTCGAGCAGAGCCTGCGTCAGCAGCGCGAGGAGGCGCGTCGGACCCGCGACGAGGCCCTCCAGCGCGTAAGCGTTATCGAGCAGGAGGAGCTCAAACGGGCCAGGGCGGACGCCGACCGAATTCGTCAGGACGCGGAACGCGATGCCGAACGCCTCAAGAATCAGGCTCTGCGGGAAGCGCGCGGGCAGCTGGCGGACCTGGTGGTTCACGCGACCGCCAAGGTTCTCGACAGGGCCATTGACGACCCCGAACACCGGAGGCTCGTCGGTGACGTCGTAACTGAAGTCGAGGACCGCCAGGCGTGAGGCGCGATCAACACTCCGACCGCAGGCGGGTCCGGCAATACGTGACCGTTATATTGCAACTGGCCGCGGAGTCCGATTCCTGGGAGACCTGGGACAGCGATCTCGAGATTCTCAACAGCGTGGCGTCTTCGCGAGCCGTCCGGACGCTGATTATGCGTCCGGGGTTGCCGCTGCAAGAGCGGTTGGACACACTGGAGGGTCTCGTCCGTAACCTGCTGTCCTCCGAAGGTCTGGCGCTGAGCCGGCTCCTTCTCGAAGATGGCGTGTTCGACGTGTTCCCAACCGTCAGAGCTCAGTATCTTCGCCGAAGCTCGCAGGACGGACCGGTCGACCGGGTGACCATATCGGGCGCCGTGCCGCTGACGGACGGTGAGACCCGGCGTTTGCTGGAAAGCCTCCGGCAACCGGACCGGAAGCTGCTCGTTGAATTCGAGGAAGACCCTGCGATCCTCGGCGGACTGGTAATCCGGCAGGGAGACTGGAGGCGCGACCTTAGCGTATCGGCAAGACTCGACGCGCTGGAAATGGCAATTCGGTAGGCAGGTGTTTGACAAAGCATGAGTAACAACTCGAACGACATCGCGACAATCCTCAGAGAGCGAATCGACGATCTCGAAACGACCGTTCGCGAGGCGAACGTTGGGTCGGTTATCGAGATCGGGGACGGTATCGCCCGGATTCTCGGCCTCTCGGAAGCGCTGGCGGGTGAGCTCCTGGAATTCCCGGGAGGAACGCTCGGCATCGCCATGAACCTGGAAGAGGACTCGGTGGGGGTCGTGATCCTCGGAGCGTTCGCGCACATAAAAGAGGGAGACGAAGTCCGAACCACGGGCCGGGTCGCCGAGGTGCCGGTAGGCGAGGCGCTGCTGGGCCGGGTGGTAAACGCCGTGGGGCAGCCAATCGACGGCCAGGGGCCTATCGAAACGTCCGACACTGACGTAATCGAAAAAGTGGCTCCGGGCGTCGCCCAACGGCGCGACGTCGATATGCCGCTGCAAACAGGCATCCGCGCCATCGACTCGATGATCCCCATTGGCCGCGGGCAGCGGGAACTGATTATCGGCGACCGCCAAATCGGCAAGACGGCAATCGTTCTCGACACGATCATCAACCAGAAGGACAGCGGCGTTAAGTGCATTTACGTGGCGATCGGCCAAAAAGCCGGTCAGATCGCCCGCGTCCGCGCAACGCTCGAGGAAAACGGCGCGATGGACCACACGGTGATCGTGAGCGCCACCGCCAGCGATCCCGCCGGAATGCAGTACATCGCGCCGTTTACGGGTTGCACGATTGGCGAATACTTCCGCGACCGCGGCGAGCACGCCTTGGTCGTCTACGACGATCTGAGCAAGCACGCCTGGGCCTACAGGCAAATCTCGCTCTTGCTGCGCAGACCTCCGGGCCGCGAGGCGTATCCCGGAGACGTGTTCTATCTTCACTCCCGACTGCTGGAGCGCGCCGCGCAGCTGCACGACGATCAAGACGGCGGCAGCCTGACGGCGCTGCCCATAGTGGAGATTCAGGAAGGCGACCTGACCACCTACATCCCGACGAACGTCATATCGATAACCGACGGCCAAATCTACATCGAGACCGACCTTTTCAACGCCGGGGTGCGGCCCGCGATCAACGCCGGAATATCGGTTTCCCGGGTGGGCGGCGAGGCTCAGAGTCAGGCCATGAGGGCCGTGGCCGGCGGTCTGAGGCTCGATTTGGCGCAGTACCGTGAAGTCGCGGCATTTGCGCAGTTCGGGTCCGACCTCGACGCCGCGACCCAGCTCCAGTTGACCCGAGGGCAGCGGCTCGTCGAAATCCTCAAGCAAGATCAATATGAACCCGGACCGGTCGTAGACCAGGTGATGGCGATCCGATGCGGGACTTCGGGCGCGCTTGACGAAGTTCCCGTCGAAGACGCGGGTCGCTTCATCGGCGAATTCGTGGAGTATGCCCGCGCCAGCCTGACAGGACTGACGGAACGGGTTGAAAAATCAGGCCGGCTCGACGACGACGACCTGGAAGAGCTCGACTCGGGGGTAGAAGCGTTCAAGCGGAATCAGTTCTCACCCACTGTGACCGACGAGGCCATGGCGACAGAGGATTAGCCGGCAACCGTGCCAAGTTCGAGAGACCTCCGCAACCGTATTCGCGGCGTCGACAGCACTCGCCAGATAACCAGGGCCATGGAGCTGGTGGCGACCTCGAGGCTGAGGCGTTCTCAAGAGGCTGCTCTGGCCCGGCGGCCCTACGCCGAAAAAATAGACGAGGTGATTCGGCATCTCACGGAGGCGATTCCACCTGACGAGGGCGCGCCGAGCCTGATGGAGTCGCGCGAAATGCAAAACAGAGTCGTCGTGGTTCTCACCACAAACCGGGGACTGTGCGGGGCGCTCAACATCAACACGGTCCGCTTCGCTCTCGAACACCTCGATGCGGCGCGCGGCGCGGCGGAGCTTGTGCTGGTTGGAATCGGAAAGGTCGGAGTTCGGATGCTCCGCGGATCGAAGAGGATCATCGCGAGCTTTACGGATATTTCGGACCGCCCGGGCATCGACGACGTATTGCCGCTGGCCCGCCTGGTGATCGACGGGTTCGAAGCCGCGGAATTCGACTCTGTCGAAGTCATATATCCCGAATTCGTCAATACGCTCATTCAGCGCCCGGTCCGCTTCCAGCTACTTCCGGTCACGCTCCCCGAGGAGGCGCGAGATCGCTCGCCGGTCGACTATATCTACGAGCCGAGCCCCCGACGCGTTCTCGACAACCTGCTGCCAAGATACGTCGAGATGGAGCTGTACCGCGCGGTGCTGGAGCTGACGGCAAGCGAGCAGAGCGCCCGGATGGTCGCCATGCGCAGCGCCACCGAAAACGCCACCGAGCTTATAGACGACCTTACGCTTACCTACAACCGCCAGCGGCAAGCAGCGATTACCAGCGAAATGATCGACATCGCGTCGGGCGCCAACGCCCTGGCCCAGTAAATGGAGAACCGGTAAATGGCTACAGGAAAGATCGTGCAGATCGTAGGCGCGGTTGTGGACGTGGAGTTCGGCGCCGAGGAGCTGCCGGCTCTCTTCGCCGCGCTCGAAGTGGAAGCCCAGCAAGGCAGCCTCCCGGTGATCCTGGAAGTCCAGCAGCACATCGGCAACGGCTGGGTGCGATGCATTGCGATGACACCGACGGAAGGCCTGAAACGCGGCGCCGCCGTGCGCGACACCGGAAGTCCTATATCGGTGCCTGTCGGCGAGGCGACGCTGGGCCGCGTGTTCGACGTAACCGGACGGCCCGTCGACGGCGGCCCGCCGGTGGAAGCCGAGAAGACGTATCCGATCCACCGCCCGCCGCCCGAGCTTGAGGATCAGGCCACGTCGACCGAGATGTTTGCGACGGGCCTGAAGGTGGTCGACCTGATCGCGCCGTTCACGCGAGGCGGAAAGACCGGCGTTTTCGGGGCCGCCGGCGTGGGCAAGACGGTAATCATCATGGAGCTCATCAACAACGTCGCCAAGTCATACGGAGGCTACTCCGTATTTTGCGGCGTAGGCGAGCGCACTCGCGAGGGCACCCAGCTCATCGGCGAGATGCGCGAGGCCGAGGTGATGGACAACACGATGATGGTCTTCGGCCAGATGAACGAGTCACCCGGCGCGCGGCTGCGAGTGGCGCTCGCGGGCCTTTCCATGGCGGAGTACTTCCGCGACGAAGAAGGGCAGGACCTGCTGCTCTTCATCGACAACATATTCCGGTTTTCCATGTCCGGATCGGAGGTATCGGCGCTGCTGGGCAGAATGCCTTCGGCGGTCGGCTACCAGCCGACGCTCAGCACCGAAATGGGCGACCTGCAGGAGCGAATAACCTCCACGTCGAAGGGTTCCATAACGTCCTTCCAGGCGATATACGTTCCGGCGGACGACTACACCGACCCGGCGCCGGTCGCCACGTTCGCCCACCTCGACGCGACGATACGGCTCGAGCGATCGATCGTCGAGCGGGGAATCTACCCCGCGGTCGATCCGCTGACCTCGACGTCCAAGATCCTCGATCCCCGCGTTGTCGGGGATAACCATTACCGGGTTGCCCGGGGCGTGCAGCAGGTCTTGCAGAGATACCGCGAGCTCCAGGACATAATCGCAATTCTGGGTATCGAGGAGCTTTCCGAGGAGGACCGGCATACCGTGGCCCGCGCCCGGCGAATGGAGAGGTTCCTCTCGCAGCCGATGAACGTTGCCGAGCGGTTTACCGGCATCCCGGGCGCGATAGTCCCCATCGAGGAGACTATTCGCGGATTCGAGGAAATACTCGCGGGCAAACACGACGATCTGCCTGAGCAGGCGTTTTACATGGTCGGGACGATAGACCAGGCGGTGGAGAACGCCAAGCGAATGCGAGACGCCGCTTGAACCGACCGGTGACGAAAATCATCCGGCCAGGGACTGTTTGGGTCTGATCGATGGCGAAACTCTCGATAGAGCTTGTCACGCCGGAAAGTCTGCTCGTCGACGAAGACAACATCGACATGGTTATCGCTCCGGGGGTGGCCGGGCAGCTGGCGGTTCTACCCAACCACGCTCCGCTGATAACCGAGCTGGAGCCGGGCGTGATCGTTCTCCGGCGAGCCGACACCGACCATATGCTGGCGGTCAGCGGCGGCTTTTTCGAGATCTTGCGCAACAAGATAACGGTCCTCGCCGACACGTCGGAGCGGTCGACCGAGATAGACCTGGAGCGCGCTCAGGCGGCCCGCGACCGCGCCTTGGAGGAGTTGTCGGTTCCACTTGAGCCGGGAGACGCCTTGCGGGCGCGAATCGCTCTGCTTCGCGCGATAGCCCGAATTCGCGCCGCGGAGAGAGCCGGCCGCTAAAATAGGCCGATGGCCACGCGTACAGCTTCGTCAGAACCTGGCGGCCGGACGATACCCGACAAGTTCGTCGTCACCGGCGGGGCGAGGCTTGAGGGCGAGGTGGCGATTCCGGGCGCCAAGAACGCGATATTGCCAATCATGGCCGCCTGCCTGCTAACCGACGAGCAATGTCACCTGACCAACGTGCCCCTGATCGAAGACGTAGAGATCATGGCCGAGCTTTTGCGCGGTCTCGGCGCCGAGGTCGAGCTGGACCGGACACGGCATGAAATGTCGGTTTCGGCGCGTGGAATCACGTCGTTCGAACCCGATTCACCGCTCGTCACCGAAATGCGGGCTTCGTTTCTGGCGGCGGGGCCGCTGCTCGCCCGATTCGGTCGATTCGATTGCGTTCATCCGGGCGGCTGCGCGATCGGGTTCAGACCCGTAAGCGTCGATATTCACGGATTCCGCGCAATGGGAGCGACGATCCGCATCGAGGACGATTGTTATAACGCGACCGCCGAAAAACTGACCGGGGCGCGAATCTATCTTGATTATCCTAGTCACACGGGAACCGAAAACCTGATTATGGCCGCCTGCCTGGCCGAGGGGACGACCACGGTCGTCCACGCGTCCCGCGAGCCCGAAGTTCTGGAGCTGGTCAAGTTTCTTCGCTTGATGGGCGCGAAAATCGCCGGCGAGGGCACCAGCGTCATCGAAATCGAGAGCAGCCGCCAGCTTCACGGCACTTCCTTCAGGATCATGCCGGACCGGATCGCGGCGGGTACGCTTGCGATCGCCGGCTCGATCTGCGGCGGCGAGGTCGAGCTTACAAACGTGCTGCCGGAGCTGCTGGAGCCTGTGCTCTACAAGCTGCGCGCGGCGGGCGTTGAAACGAGCACGACCGACCGGTCCGTAGTAGTTCGGTCGGACCGCAAACTGCGCGGCACCGAAGTTCAGAGCATGCCGTATCCGGGTTTCCCCAGCGACAATCAGGCGGCCATGGGGGCGCTGCTTACGCAGGCCCGCGGGACGAGCACGATTGTCGAGCGGGTCTTCGAAGACAGATTCAGCTACGTCGAGGGTCTGCGGGAGCTTGGTGCCGATATCACGGTAAACGCGAACCGCGCGGTCGTCAGGGGTCCGACGCGGCTCACGGCCACGGAACTTTCGGTCGAAAACGACTTGCGCGCCGGCTCCGCCCTGATCCTCGCGGGGCTGGTCGCTGACGGGGAAACAACCATCCGCGACGCGCGTTACATACATCGCGGTTTCGAGGACCTCGCCGCCGACCTGACGCAACTCGGCGCGCGGGTCGAGGCCTCGACTTTCGTAGAGTCCCTGGTGTAGGCCTTGGATTGGCGGCGGCCGTAGCAGAATGATCTTCGGTTCGAGCCAGCTTGGGGTTGACCTGGGGACTGTCAACGTCGTTGTCTACGCCAGGGGCAGAGGAATAGTCATCAACCAGCCTTCGGCGGTAGCGGTCAGCATGCCCGAACGCAAGCTGCTGGCGGTGGGCCAGGCGGCCCGCGAGATGGTGGGCCGCGCTCCCGGCAGCATCCGGATACTGCACCCGATGCGCGACGGAGTCATCGCCGACTATCTGGTCACCGAAGCCATGCTGCGATACTTCATCGAGCGGATTTGTGGAAGGTTCCGGCTGTTTCAGCCGGAAATGATGATTTCGGTGCCGACCGGCGTAACAGGCGTCGAGCGCCGCGCGGTCCGAGACGCGGCCCTCGCCGCCGGGTGCAAAGAGGCCGGACTCATCCCCGAGCCGCTCGCCGCGGCTATCGGCGCGCGAATCCCCATCTCGGCTCCTTCGGGGAACATGGTGGTAAACGTTGGCGGGGGCACGACCGAGATCGCCGTTATCTCGCTCAACGACATAGTGGTCTCCAACTCGATAAGGGTGGGCGGAAACAGACTCGACGACGCTATCTCCAACTACATACGCAGGAAATACAACCTGCTGATAGGCGATCCGACCGCGGAACAAATCAAGATATCCATCGGCAGCGCGATTCCGATGTCCGAGTCGATCCCCGCCGAGGTCCGCGGACGCGATCAGGTGGCTGGACTTCCGCGGACGATCACCGTCACGTCAGACGAAATAACCCAGGCGATTTCCGAAACGGTGAACTCAATCGTGCGGGGCGTAAAGCAAGTCCTGGAGCAAACGCCTCCGGAGCTTTCGGCCGACATCATCAACAAGGGCATCGTGATGATTGGCGGAGGCGGCCTGCTGCGTAACCTGGACAAGCTGATATCAGACCAGACGGGCATTCCCTGCACCATCGCCGAACAGCCGCTGATGTGCGTGGCGCTCGGCACGGGAATAGCTCTCGAGCACTACGAAGCGCTGCGAAGCGTCCTGATCCCAACCGCGTGAGCCGCTCGGTAATGCCGCTTCGAGGACTGAGCACATGACTACACCGCCGTGGAAGTTCGTCCAGACGTTTCCGGTCCCGGACGTTGGCCTGGACCTGTTGCGCGCCGTTGGAAGCGTCGTGCAGATTTTCGACCCGGAGCCCGGCGAGGTCGAAGCCAATATGGCCGGCGCGCACGTCATCGTCGCCGGCACCGAGCCGATTAACGAAAGCACTTTCGAAGCGAGTCCGGACCTGAAGATCATCGGGAGGTTCGGCGCGGGCGTGGACAGCGTGGACGTGGCCGCCGCGACCCGGCGCGGCATCGCCGTCCTGAATACGCCGGGGATGAACTCCCAGACGGTGGCCGAGCATGCTTTCGCGCTGCTGCTCGGAATAACGCACCACGTCGCCGAAGCGGACGCGTCTACCCGCACGGACGGATTCAAGCTCAGGACCGTTCTGGTCGGCATGGAGCTTGAGGGTAAGACCCTTGGAATAGTGGGGCTTGGGGATATTGGATCGAGAGTCGCCCGAATAGGACGCCTGGGCTTTGGAATGAAGCTGCTGGTCCATACCGCGAACCCTCGCCCGCAGCGCCTGACCGATCTTGGCGTCGAGGCGCGATACGCCGAGCTGGATGAGCTTCTGTCCGCGTCTGACGTTGTAACACTTCACACGGCGCTCACTCCCGAAACCGTCGGGATTCTCAGCCGCGAACGCCTGGAGCTTATGAAACCGGGCGCCTATCTGATCAACACGGCGCGCGGGACGCTGGTCGACGAGGCGGCGCTGGCAGACCTTCTCGCGGCGAACCGGATTAGAGGGGCCGGCCTGGACGTATTTGCCGTTGAGCCTCCTTCTCTCGACAATCCTCTGCTTCAGCTTCCCAACGTCGTTCTGACCCCGCACATGTCGTCCAATTCAGACGACGCCTTTGCACGCATGGGGACTCTGCTGTGCGAGAGCATCCTGGAGCGGCTGAGGGGCGGACGGCCGTGGAATTGCGTCAACCCGCAAGTTTATGGATAGAGCATAGGCTTCCGTTATCAGCGGCCTCTCGCGGATGCGGCGCCGCGATCCGGCGAAGAGTGAAGTTACGCTTTTAGGCCGAACGCTCTAGGTCCTTGCAACGGAGTCGAAAAATTCGGCCCGGGTGGCCGGATTATCCCTGAAAGCCCCCCTCGTGACCGTAGTGACCATCTTGCTGCCCGGCTTCTTGATCCCTCGCATAGTCATGCAAAGGTGCTCGGCCTGAATGCGAACTGCTACTCCCACCGGATCGAGCGCTTTCTCGACCGCGTCGGCAACCTCGAATGTCAGCCGTTCCTGCAACTGCGGCCTGCGGGAAAGAATTTCAAGCGCTCGGGCGAGCTTGCTGAGGCCCACGATTCTGTCACCCGGAATGTAGCCTATGTCGGCCGACCCGAAGAACGGCAGGAGGTGATGCTCGCACATCGAGAAAAACGGAACGTCGCGCAGAACGATCATCTCGTCGTAGGGTTCATCGAACGTGGTGGTTAATACGGACTCCGGGTCTTCATACAGGCCCGAAAACAGCTCGGAATACATCCGGGCGACGCGCTCCGGGGTTGCGCGCAACCCGTCTCGCGTCGGGTCCTCTCCAATGCCGATCAGCAAATCGCTTACGGCGTCCCTTATTTTGCTATCGACGATCAACTCAACCTTCCAGACTTAGTGAAATCCACGCCCAAAAGTGGCATTGCGGATTTTATGGACCCTTCTTCACTGATACGCGTAACGTGTCTATCGGAGTCTGCGCGCCGGCGGCGTATTCCGGGAGAATGCTGTTTCAAACCTTTCCCAGGACCGGAGTGCTTGCTGGGCGGAATAGCAAGTCGACGCTTTGTCAGCAGCCGGCGCGGCGCCGGACCAAACGCACTTCGGCGCCGTCCAGCGCCCCGCGCAGCGGCACGGCGGGCTTGACCACTAAGACCTCAACACTTTCTATACGGTCGGAGATTCGCATCGCTTCGCCGCATATCCGCTCCCCCAAAGCTTCGAGCAGGTTCAGCGGCGGTCCCTCGACGACTCGCTTGACCATCGAGTAAACCTCTCCGTAGTCGACGGTGTCTTCCAGCGAGTCGGAAGCGCCGGCTTGCGACAGGTCCGCGGTCAGTACGACATCCACGATAAACCGCTGTCCCAGCGAGCGTTCTTCCGGCCTGTCGCCATGAAAGCCGTAAAACACCATGCGCCGCAGAGCGATGGAGTCCTCAGACACGAGGGGACGGCTCCGTCAGCTCCGGCGCCACGTGGTGGACGCGGGACCGTCTTCCAGCGTCACTCCCAGCTTGGCCAGCTCGTCGCGAATGCGGTCGGACACGTCCCAGACCCTCTTTTCACGAAGCTGGGAGCGAATATCGACCAGAAGCTGAATTAGCGGTTCGACGTCACCGTCGTCGTCCGCCCGCGATACCGGTTCGAGACCGAGGACCGCGGCCAGCTCCTTGAAGTCCTCTTTGGCCGTATCGAGATTCTCCGCGCTCGAGCCAGGCCCCAGCCGGTTGATATCCCGGCCAAAGTCGTACAGCGCGGCGAGAGCGGCCGCGGTATTGAGGTCGTCGTTCATCGCGCGCTCGAAGCCGGCGCGAGCCTTCTCGCGCGCTTCCCGCAGCTCGCGGCCGGAATTCTCGCCGTCCTCGCCTGGTCCAGCCGGCTGGGCGCGAAGCGCGCCCCACAACCGCTCGTGTCCCGCCGCCGCTTGCCGCATCGAGTCTTGCGAGAACTCCACCGGCGATCTGTATTTGGTCGAGACCAGATACAGCCGCACGACCTGAGGATGAAAACCCTCGTAGAGATCCTCCAGAGTGACGAAGTTGTCGGTGGAATGCCCCATTTTCTCGCCGTTGACGCGCAGCACCGCCAGGTGCATCCAGACGCCTACGAACGGCGCGATCCCAAACCCGGCCTCGGCCTGCGCGAGCTCGTTTTCGTGGTGGGGGAAAATCAGGTCGGAGCCGCCCCAGTGAACGTCGATCCGGGGGCCGAGATGGCGGCGGATCATCGAAGAGCATTCGATGTGCCAGCCGGGTCGGCCGCGCCCCCACGGGCTGTCCCAGTAGATTTCGCCCTGTTTGTGACGTTTCCACAGAGCGAAGTCGCGAGGGTCGCGCTTTTCAAGGTCAACGTCGACGCGCGCTCCGGCCATTGCGTCGGCCTCCGAGCGCCCGGAGAGCTTCCCATAATCAGTCCAGCGACTGACCTGGAAGTAAACGCCGGTGGACGTTTCGTAGGCATACTCTTTTTCGATGAGTTCCTCGATCGCCGTGACGATCACGTCGATGTTTTCCGTCACCTTGGGATACAGGTGGGCGCGAAGAACGCCGAGCTTGTCCATGACGTCGAAGTAGGCCTGCGAGTTTTCCCTGGACAGGTCCATGGGGTCGCGACCGGCGGCCTTTGCCCGCTCGATGATCTTGTCGTCGATATCGGTGAAGTTCTGAACGTGCTTAACCTTGAATCCCCGGTATTCGAGATATCGTCGAAAAACGTCCGCGTGCACGAAAAGGCGCGCATGACCGATATGCGGCTTGTCCTTGGGAGTCATGCCGCAAACGTAGACCGTTACAACATCTCCCAGCGGTTGGAGGGGTTGTTGCAGCCTGGTGGCAGTGTCGAGCAAGCGCATGTTCAATGAACGATCTTCCGTGTCGCACCTCTCCAAGTCGAAATGAGATTCTAGCGAAGGTTGCTCGACTATCGCCCCCGGCCGGCCGTCCGCAATAGCGCCACGGCGTGGCACGCAACCG
The DNA here is from genome assembly GCA_965218195.1 of Chloroflexota bacterium. GTDB lineage: Bacteria > Chloroflexota > UBA11872 > UBA11872 > VXNJ01 > JAPOVO01. Next base: position 621,036 of record OZ244593.1, on the reverse strand, counting down.
CCTCGCCTCTGCCGATTTCGCCAAGACCCTCGCTGGTTTTGGCCTTGACGCTCACGGCCTCCGGCCCAATTTCCAGGGCGGCGGCAATCGCGCGCCTCATCGCCTTGACGAACGGGGAAATTCTGGGGCTTTCGAGAATAAGCGTCACGTCGATATTTCCCACCGCCCAGCCCTCGTTTTGGAGCCGCTCAACGGCGTGCCTCAGCATTTCCAGACTGGCGATCCCTTCGATGGTGGGGTCCGTATCGGGAAACATGGTCCCGATATCGCCGAGAGCGGCGGCGCCCAGAATCGAGTCGATAATCGCGTGGAGCACTACGTCGCCGTCGGAATGCCCTAGCGGCCCCTTGTCGGCGGGAACGGTTACCCCGGCCAGCACCATCTTTCGCCCTGATTCAAGACGGTGCAAGTCGTACCCCACTCCAACCCGGCTTTCTGGCACTTCCGGGTATTACGCCTTCTGTCTCGAATAAAGCCGGCTGATGATGAATTCGGCCATTTCCAGATCATCGGCTGTGGTGATCTTTATGTTGGAATAGCCACCCTCGAAGACTGCCACGGCTTGTCCCGTCTCTCTCAGGACGGATGCCTCGTCGGTGAACCCGCCCAGCCGGTCGCGCAGGCGTTCGTGCGCCTCAAGGAGCGTATCCAGCCGGGCGATCTGCGGCGTCTGAGCCATCCACACGCTCTCACGTCGCGGAGACTCCGCGATGAAGCCCGTGTTGTCGCTGATCTGGACCGTATCCGTTGCGGGAACGGCGGCGATGGCAGCCCCGGAAGCAGATGCGGCTTCAAGGCCCCGGGTCACGATATCGGCGGTCAGGAACGGCCGCGCGCCATCGTGGACGACCGCCCAGGCGAACTCACCTTCGGAAGCGGCTCTCAGCCCGTAAAGAGCCGAATAGGCCCGGCTCGACCCGCCCAGGCACACTCTGAATTCCGACTGCCGCACGGCCGCGCGGCCAACGCCGGCCAAAAGCTCATCATCGCCGTCCGGCACAACCAGTTGAATCGCGTCGATTTCGACACACGCATCGAGTGCTGACAGCGACCATTCCAAAACGGACCTTCCATTGAGGCGCGCCGTCATCTTGTCGATTCCGTTCATGCGCGCGCCGCTTCCCGCGGCGAGCACCACAGCGACGACGGTTTCGTGATTTCTAATCAAGGCCGGCCTCGAAGGCTTCGTTCAAATCGCTAACGGCGACAGCCCCGTTAGTCGAACCATTTGCTAGCGATTTGGGAATCAGGCACTTCGCAAAGTTCATGCGGACGGATTCTTCCAGCCGCCGCTCACCCTGCGAAACCGAGCGGACTTCGCCCACGAGCCCGACTTCTCCAAAGGCCGCGACATCCGGCTTAATGCGGCGGCCGCGCAAGCTCGACGCGATGGCGAGCGCGACCGGGAGGTCGACGGCAGGCTCGCTCAAGCGAAGTCCGCCCACGACGTTTACGTAAACGTCCTGGTCGAAGAGACTTGCGCCCGCCCTCTTTCCGAGAACGGCGACCATCATCGTCAGCCGGTTGGAATCGTATCCCGTAGCCAGCCGTTTCGGCAGCGAGTACACGGTGCGGCTGACGAGCGCCTGGACTTCCACCATTATCGCGCGTGACCCCTCGATCGATATCGCAACAGCCGATCCAGGCGCGGACTCGTTGCGCTCCGACAAGAAGACCGACGACGGGTTGGGGACTTCGGCGAGACCGTCTCCGCTCATCGCCAGAACCGCCACCTCGTTGGTAGAGCCGAATCGGTTCTTCACCGTGCGCAAGAGGCGATAGGCCGAGCGCGACTCGCCTTCCAGATACATAACCACGTCGACCAGATGCTCGAGGGTGCGCGGTCCCGCTATGTTGCCTTCCTTGGTGACGTGGCCCGCGATCAAAACGGGCACGTGAGATACTTTTGCGTATCGCAGCAGCTTGTTTGCGCTCTCGCGGACCTGAGCAATGCTGCCGGGGACCGAACCCAGATCGTCAACTCGCGCGGTCTGAATGGAATCGACGATCAGAAGGCTTGGCCGCATCTTTTCCGCCGCGGCAATGACGCTGTCAACTTCAACTTCGGGAAGAACGGAAATGTTGCTTCCCGCGATCTTGAGCCGGTCAGCCCGCAGCCTCAGCTGGTGCGGAGACTCTTCGCCCGAGACGTACAACACGGAGTCCCCGTCGGGCAAGCCGTTGGCGATCTGAATCATCAGGGTCGATTTGCCAATGCCGGGGTCGCCGCCAAGCAGGGAAAGCGATCCGGGCACCAGCCCGCCCCCAAACACCCGCTCCACTTCCGGCAATCCAAAGCGGACGCGCGAATAATCGATGGATTGGACGTCGCCGAGCGCCACAGGTTCTATCGAAGCGATATCGCCCGCGCCTCGACTGCCTCCGGAAACCTGCGACTCCCGTAGAGAGTCCCACGCCCCGCACTCCGGGCAGCGTCCGGCCCATTTGGGAGTCGAGCACCCGCACTCCCGGCAGACGAAAGCGGTTCGCCGACCGGGCACGGCTTAGGCTCCGACCGGTTCTCTGGTCTCCGCTCGGAGTTGGTCGCCGTCGCGAACCACCCTGATCTTCTCGCCTGGGGAGAAGTGGCCCGAAAGCAGATGATCGGCGAGCGAATCTTCGACCATCGTCTGAATGACGCGCTTCAGCGGTCGAGCGCCGAAATCCGGGTCGTATCCCTTTTCGACGAGAAGGGCCACGGCCTCGGGCGTCATTTCGAGCTCCATCTCATGCTCGGTGACTTGCGCGCGCACGCGCCTAAGCTCGAGCTCGACGATCTGCGCCATATCCGCCCTGGTCAGGGAGCGGAAGACGACAGTGGCGTCGATTCGATTCAGGAACTCCGGCCGGAAGCCCTTCTTGAGTTCACTTAGCACCTTCGACTTCATGGTCTTGTAGCGATTCTCTTCGCTCTGTTCAGTATCGCCGCCAACCTGAAATCCAAGCTGGACGTCGCGCTTGATGAGCTGCGCGCCGATGTTCGAAGTCATAAGAACGATAGTGTTGCGGAAATCGACGGTGCGGCCGTGGGCGTCGGTCAGCCGGCCATCGTCCATCAGCTGGAGAAGGATGTTAAAGACCTCGGGGTGGGCTTTCTCGATCTCATCGAACAAGATCACCGAGTAAGGCCGCCTCCGCACTGCCTCGGTAAGTTGTCCCGCCTCGTCGTAGCCAACGTACCCCGGCGGCGCGCCCACCAGCCTCGAAACGGAGTGCCGCTCCATGTACTCCGACATGTCGAGACGCACCAGAGCGTCCTGGCTGCCAAACATGAAATCGGCAAGCGCGCGAGCCAGGTGCGTCTTGCCCACGCCGGTCGGCCCCATCAGAATGAACGTTCCGATGGGCCGGTTTGGGTCCTTCAGTCCGGCGCGGGCGCGGCGTACGGCTTTGGCGATGGTATTTACCGCCTCTTCCTGACTTACGACTGTTCGATGAAGCTCTTCCTCCATGTGCAGCAGTCGCTTGGACTCCTCTTCGGCTATCCGCGAAACGGGAATGCCGGTCCAGACCGAAACGACGTTCGCAACATCCTCTTCGAGGACTTTCGGCAAGCTCTCCGTACGCTTCCTGGTCCATGCCGATTCGAGCCTTTCGGCCATGGCCCGGAGCACCTTTTCTTCGGAACGCAGTTCGTCGGCCCGTTCGAAATCGCTGTCGGTAATCGCGGCGTCCTTCCTTGCCACAACCTCTTCCATTTCGCGCAAGACTTTCCGCAGCTCCTCGGGAGCCGATCCGGCGCGAATCTTTACCTTGGCCGCCCCTTCGTCAATAACGTCGATCGCCTTGTCGGGTAGGAACCTGTCCGTCACGTAGCGGCCCGCCAGCTCGGCCGCCGCGACGATTGCCTCATCGGTTATTTCAACCTTGTGGTGCTCTTCGTAGCGGTGCTTGACGCCCTTGAGTATCTCGATGCTCTCCTCGATGGTGGCCTCGCGGACTCTCACCGGCTGAAACCTGCGCTCGAGCGCGGCGTCGCGCTCGATGTGCTTTCGATACTCGTCGGCGGTCGTGGCCCCGATGCATTGCAGCTCGCCGCGGGCCAGGGCCGGCTTGAGGATGTTCGCCGCGTCAACGGCGCCTTCGGCGGCGCCGGCGCCGACCAGAGTGTGCAACTCGTCGATGAAGAGCACGCATTCCCTGGACGACTTGATCTCCTCGATCACCTTCTTGAGCCGCTCCTCGAACTCGCCGCGGTATTTGGTGCCGGCCACGAGCGAGCCGATATCGAGAGTGAGCAGCCGCCTGTCCTTGAGACTTTCGGGAACGTCGCCGCGCATGATCTGCTGAGCCAGCCCTTCCGCTATCGCGGTCTTGCCAACGCCGGGATCGCCAACGAGCGCCGGATTGTTTTTGGTGCGCCGGCTCAGAATCTGGATCACGCGTTCGATTTCATCTTCGCGGCCAATTACCGGATCAAGCTCGTCGCGGCTTGCCGCCAGCGTCAAGTCGATGCCGAGAGTGTCGACGAGCGGTGTCTTGCTGGTGCGTTTGCCGCCCTGCTGAGACGCCTCCAGACTGCCGTGGCTTACAACCTGAACGACCTGCGCTCTAACCTTTTCGAGATTCACGCCCAGGCTTTCCAGCACGCCCGCTGCAATGCCCTCGCCCTCGCGCACCAAACCCAGCAGCAGATGCTCGGTCCCGATGTAGTTGTGTCCTAGGCGGCGAGCTTCCTCGACGGCAAGCTCGATAACGCGCTTGGCGCGCGGAGTCAGGTTTATGTCGCCGACGACCATGCGCTCGCCGCGGCCGATGATGAACTCGACGGCGCTGCGGACCTTGTTCAATTCCACGCCTAGGTTGCTGAGCACCCGAGCGGCGATGCCTTCGCCTTCCCGAAGCAGACCCAGCAGAAGATGTTCGGTGCCGATGTAGTTGTGATTGAAGCGGGTGGCTTCGTCCTGCGCGTAAACCAGGACCTTCTTCGCCCGCTCTGTGAACTTGTCAAGCCTGTCGTTCAACGAATGCTCCCGCGACTGTGCCCCGCCCCAAGACGGGGGCAGCCAATACAATTATCGCTAATTGCCGGCCGCTTCGCCTCTCAAGTCTTTAGCCTTCTTTGCTCCGGCAGACATTTCTCCGGCGTCATCGCCGGAACCGGCGCCGGCCTCCAGTCCGTCCGTATCGGAGGCCGCGTTTACGATATCGCCGGCTCATCCTGAAGTGCCGACTACTATTCCCTCGCCTGAATCAACTCCATCGTAGTCGTCAAGCGCTCCCCCAGCCGTTTCGGCGGGCACTAGCCTGATTCGCCGCCGGTCCGTCTGAAGGCTCAGGACGCGAAAATCCAGAGTCTGCCCCTCGCGCAGGGAGAGCATGGCTTCTTCATCCAGATCGGACGCGTGGGCGAGACCCTCAACGCCTTCTTCCAGGCGGACGAACACGCCAAACGGAGCTAGCTTGGTAACCATTCCTTCGACTACCTGTTCCGAAGAGAGACGTTCTTCCAGAGCATCCCACGGGTCTTCCAACGCCCGACGGATGCTCAAGGCGATCTTCTTTTCCTCGCGATCCAGCGCCAGGATATAGACATCCACTTCCTGGCCGGGCCTCAGGACCTCAGACGGACTGTTTACCCTGCTCCAGGACAGCTCGGAAATATGCGCCAGACCGTCGGCTCCGCCGAGGTCGATGAAGGCGCCGAAAGTGGCCAGATTGCTCACGACGCCTTTGCGAATCTGACCAACCCGCAATTCTTCGAGAAGCGACTCTCTCCGTTCCGACCGCAGATCGCGCTGCGCCGCCCGCTCGGAAAGAATGAGCCGGTTTCGACGGCGGTCCATCTCGATGATTTTCATTTGCAGGGTCTTGCCGACAAGCTCACCCAGCCGTTCGGCTATGTCGTCGCGGCTGTCTTCACTCGACGAAGGCGCGAGGCTCACTAGCTGCGACATGGGCACGAAGCCGCGCGGTCCAACGCCCACGAGCACTCCACCCTTGTTGAACTCGGTAACCTTGGCCTCGATGATTTTGCCCTCGTTGTAGATGGCTTCGGTCTCGCGCCATTGCTTCTCTTGCATTGCGCGCCGAAGCGAGAGCATCGCGGCCCCCTCGCCTTCCGGCTGCACTACGTAAACGGGGATCGTTTCGCCGATGGAGATCTGCGGCCGCTCGTCCATGACGTTGGGATCGTAAAGCTCGCGGCCCACGACGACGCCCTCTGACTTCAGACCGACGTCGATCATCACCTCGTCACCCACGACCCGGACGACGGTGCCGTCGATGACTTCGCCCCGACGGAGGATTCTTACCTCGTGTTCTCCGCTTTCGAGAAGCGACTCCATCGATTCGAGTTCCGGCGTTTCCGAAACCGAGCGCTGGATTGTGTCGATTTTGCTGACTTTAGCCGCCTTTGCCTACGCTCAAACGAAACGGGAACGAAACGTCGATCTGTCCTGACGATCAATCCCCAAGTTCAATGAAGTATACGGGAGCTTAGAAATACTGGTAAAGCATCGAAACCGGGTGAAATTATCGAATCGCCGCGTCAGGCGTAGCGAATTCGCTGATCTACCGCCGCCCGAACGTAGACCGGCAGCATTTCGAGCTTGTCGACCACCACTCCCGAGCATGAGCCAAGGCTCTTGCCGCTCAGCTTGGGTTGATATGCCTGCTGGAACTCGGATTCGACCACGCCTACGCCGAACGCCAGCACCTTCATGCGCTGCTGTTCCGAGCTGTTTCGGTTCTTTCTATCGAGGTCGATCAACCCGCGGCGCAATTCGGCCGGATCGCTGCTGATCCCGTCAGTAATTACGAAGATGCTCCTGAGCCCCTTCTGCCGCGAGCAGCTCTCGATTGACGCCGTCAGCGCCGCCGAGTCGTCGGTGTCCTTGTGGTCAAGCTCGTAAAGCGTTCGGAATATGGCGCTGTGATCGTTGGGTCGATAGTCGCGGGCGGACCTAAACCTGGCCCTGGCCAGACTTTTTGGAAACTCGATCAGCGACGTCACTTCGCTGCTGAACGCGGTCACTTCAAAGGGGATGGCGAGGCGCTCGTGAATCTCGATGAACAGAATCGCCGTTTCGACGAGCCGGTCGAACTTGCGGGTTGGATAACCCTTTTGGACCATGCTGCCGCTGACGTCCAGAAGTATCGATCCGGCGAAGTCGCGCTGCCGGTCCTCTCTCGGGACTCTGACTCCTCGGAGAAAAGCCGCCGACGGATCGGTGGTTAGCCGTTCCGGATGTTCCATGTCTATTTCGCCCTGGTCGCCGTGGCGCTGCTTGCGAGGCCGTCGCATCGCTTCCGTGGCGCCGTGCCGGCGGCGGTCCATGAGCTCGGCGAGACCCGGGCGACGGCCGTCGCCCTCGATCGTCTCCGCGATTTTTTCTTCCAGCTTTTCCACCGCGGCCAGGTAGTCGAATTTCGTGTAGTCGATCCGCTCCTCGGTTGACCGCCGAAGCTGCTGGACGACGGCCGCGCTGACGGGGTCGATCGAGCGTCTTTCCGCCTCGGTCGGCGTGCCGCGCCTCACCACCCCCGGCCTCGCTCCCGCCTTTACGCGCATCCTCACACTCTCGGCTGTGACTTTCGAGAGCGTCTTCATCTGCTTCGGCGGAGCGTTTGGGCCTCCAACCGATACTCCGCGGCCCTGCCCGGCGGCTCCGGGCAGCGATTCGCTATCCGGCGGCGGCTCCTCTTCGGGCCGACTGGACTGATCTTCATCCGATTCCGGGTCAGATTTTGACTCGCCCTGATACGGGTCCTCGGGATTCCACTGGTGGACAAGCTCGGCGTAGACCGGAAGGACCTTCTTTTCCAGCGTCGTCAACATGCCGCCGATGTCGTCAGAGTCCGCAGCGTAGACGATGTGTTTCCACGTCCGCTTCAGCGCCTGTGAGACTCCGCTCGGCAAGGCCGGCTCTCTGGCCGTGGCCAGTTCGGGCCAGCTTGACTCGATCCACCTCAGCGTTAGCGCGTCGACATAGGCGTGATGGGGCGGACGGTGGCGGTCCAGATCAAGCCCCGGCGGAAGCCGCAGATCGTCCTTGGCGTGCAATTCCGGCTCGTCAGCGTAGAGAGCCTTAAGAAAGACCTCGGAACCCGGATAGCGCCGCAAATGCAGACGGTTGACTCGCATGTCGTTGACCGTGTTGACGAGCAACTGAGCCGACGGCGCGCTCAATCCATGCCGCGAGGCCCTTCGCAGCCACCTGGCGACCTCGCTAGACCCGCCGACTCCGGTAAACCTGGCCTCGGCGGCTTCGTGGCAGACCGCCCCCACCATCCGCCACACGTTCCATTCGGTCAACAGGGTTTGTGGATACAGGATCAGGTTTTCCGCGGGTATGTACGACCACCACGACCCGGGTAACAGGCTCACGGACAGATCCCCAAGGATCAATCGACCGGCAAGCTCGAATTGGGCGGCGTCGAAGTATTGATTCTCAAGGCGGGCGGCGGCTTCCCGATTCACGAAGGCCGCGCTCCGAGCCCATAGTTGATTAGCACCGGCTCCAGCACGCGCTGGATTTCCGGCGGCGCGCCCTCCAGCGCGCCCCGGCGGTACCAACCGGTCAGCTCGCCGCTCGACCGAGAGCCCTGGACCATCGCCGCCATTTCCGCAGTGGTGAGGGCGGTCCTCTCGGCTACCGTCGCGGCAAGATCGACGGGTATGTTCGACAGCCCCCCGTCGAAGCCGGCGTCGGCGGTTCCGGCGAGTATCGACCGCGAGACCGAGGCGAGTTGAATCATCCCCGACGTGCATTCCCGGCTTATCCGGTCGCCGCCTATGTGGTCCAGAATCGCGACCTCTTCACCGGGAGGCGGATAATCGATTGCGACGACGGCGCCAAATCTGTTTTCCACGCCTTCGTTGAGCGGCTTCACACCGGGGCCGTCCGCGTATCCCGTTGCGATCATGCGGAAATCCGGGTGAGCGCGAATGGTGGACCCATCGGGCAGGGTGACGATTCCACCCTTGTCGAACAGCCCGTTGATGATTGAGTGCACGTCGGGATACGCCATGTTGTATTCGTTGATGATGACGAAAAGGCCGTCTCGGACAGCCTGCATGAACGCCTGGACGCTCCAGCGAGTCGCCCCTCCCTGAAGCTGCCGGACAGCCGTAAGGTCGCCTTTGGCGGTCTCGCCAGTGAAGGAGAATTCCACCGCTCGCAGACTCCATAGACGAGCCATCGTCCTGGCGATCGCGGATTTGCCGCTGCCCGTGGGGCCTTTCAGAAATACCGGATAGCCGGCCAGCAGCGCTCCCTGTGCCAAACGAATGGCGGACCACGAAGAGCGGGTAAGGCATGGAAGCGCGGCGCGGGACGAAGGCACGCTCCCCAGGGGTGTGGGGAAGTTGAGTCCGTGTTCTCGACGGAGCCGTCTCCGAACGTCAGCCAGTGCGACCGCGTCGACTAGCCGCTCTCCATCAGGACCGGTCGCCGAAAATTCGGGCGGGGACCCCACGCTCCAGACTATGCGCGCCACGGAACCGTCGGACAGCTTGATTTGTTCTTCGTCATCGCCTCCATGCGTTTTCGGCGGGTTGGAGCCAGACTCGAACGGCGTTGAGCCGGGCAGCGGAACAGCCTGGCCGGAATCGGGTAAGTCGGGCGAGAGCAGGGCGCGGTTGAAAGCGTCGCCGTAAACGGTTGACGCGCGAGCCGCGCCGAGAGACGCGCGAGTCATCTGGAACGTTTGCTTTTGCATCTCCGGCGGGGCGATGGTCAATACGGCCCGCTCTCCAACGTCAGCCAGCGGCATACCGCTGATCCGGGCCAGAGACAGCCAGTGCACCAGCGTTCTGGTCGACACGCGATCGCGCATCTGGCCGCCGATTTCGTCATGATTCCTTAGCGCGTCCGCAAGCGCGACCATCCGCTCGCAGATGGTGGGATTCGCCTTCAGGCTCAGATCGGCGAAAATTCGCTGGCGGTCGAATTCGAATTTGAGGGCTTCCGCCTCTTCCTTCGGCGGCAAGAACGTCATCGGCACGTTGCCGAGTCCGAGTCCGAATCTTCGCTGCAACGACCGGCCGATTTCCATCGTCCCTATGTAGTCGGGGTTGGCGGTCGCGATGATCCCGAAGCTCTCGTGCAGCTCAACTTCCACGTTGCCCGTTTCGAGACCGGAAAGAACGATGCGGCCGGTGTCCATCGCCTGGGTTAAAACGCTCAGCAGGTCCGGCGGAAGCATGTTTATCTCGTTGATTATCAGCGTCTTGCCGGAGAGCATTGCCTCGGCGGCGGGTCCGAGCGCGCTGATGGTGGACTGACCGCCCTCGTCCGCTTCCACCTCGGTTCGCCTGAAGAAATCGGCGAGAGTAGTGTCGCCGCTGAAATTCAATTCGACGAACGGCTCGCCGGCGACGTAGCAGAACGTCTTGGCCATCGTCGTCTTACCGCATCCCGTTGGACCGGTAAGAAGGATGAAAGTCGGCACGCGGTCGTTCGCCGAAATATCCGCCATGCGCTCCAGCACGTCCGCCATGCCGGGAGTGACGTGTAGAAAGACCTCGTCGATGCGGGCCATCGAGTCGGTGAGGTCGCGGTCCGCGTTGCTCCATGCCCGGGAGCTTGCCGAGGAATGGCGGTCCCGCGCCAGTCCGTGTAACCGCCGCCTCGCAAAGCTGCGCTCGCGAATCTCGAATTCGCCGCCGGAAACGCGAACGAGAGGGCCTAGCCGTAATTCGGCGGCACTCCCGGGAGCGGATGCCTCGTGGCGAGCTGCGCCGGCGGTCTGCTCCTCAGTCCCGCCGAATAGGTTTCTAAATACGTTTCTCAAGTAAAAAGATCGTAAGCGTTAGGGCTGTGTTGTCCGTGTGACCGGTCGGAATCTCGTGAGTATATCGGTCGGATAGCGGGGCCGTGGATGCTGGCGCAGCCCCCTCCCGGATTCCCACAGGCTGAATACGCCCGCGCGAGCGGAACCGGGGCGCACCGTTAGGCTCTTCGACCGCGGCGCAAACAAGCTCACGCCGGCGCGGCCGCCCGACGTGAACGCAACTCGGCTAGCCCCGCCGTCCGCCTACGCGTTCCTTTTCGCAGGCGCCCGACGTGAACGAGGCGTGGGCGTCACGAAGAACTAATGCGGCGAACCCCACTCGGGCGGTCGAGACAGCTTTCTGGTCTCCTGCGTGATTACGTCGACAACCGCCGGCTGCCCCTCGCGCGTGGCCCTGATAGCGCGCTCGTAGGCTGGGCGCAGTTCGCCTGGCTCGGTAACCCGCTCTGTGTAGCAACCGAGCGCCGCCGCGACTCCCGCGTAATCTCCGGTCTGGGTAGCCGTCCCATACCGCTTGATCGCTTCGGGAATCGCGCGATCGTAGCCGCTGAAAACAGAGTCGTGCTTTATCACGGTCATGATCGGCGCCCGCTCGCGAACGGCGGTCTCCCAGTCCATGCCGGTCATACCCACCGAGCCATCGCCCATGACGTTGACTACCAGCTTGTCCGGGTTTGCGATCTTGGCCCCCATGGCAAGGCCTATCGAGAAGCCAAGCTGCGAAGACTGGCCCCACCCCAGATAGCTCCTGGGAACCGTTGACTGATAGAAGACGCTCTGAATGTCGCGAGACGCGCCAGACTCGTGCGTGATCATCGTGGTGTCCGGATCGACCGCGTTCCAGAGCTCGCGAAACATCCGGTAGCCGTTGACGGGCGAAGAATCGTCGCTGAACAGCGGCTCGTACTCGGCAAGCCACGCTTTCTTTATCGACGCGATCAGGTCCACGTTCTTGGCGCGCAACCCGTTCTGACCGCTGGCGCCAAGACGGCGCAGCTCCTCGGCGACCTCGGCGAGGAACAGCTTTGCGTCCGCGACGACAGGCAATTCCGTGGCGTACTCTTTGTTCAGATCGACCGAATCGATAGTCGCGTGGACGATTGTCTTCCCCGCCGGCACCCGCGGCGTAAACGGCGCCCTGCTCAAGCTGCTTCCCACTGCGAACAGCAGATCGCATTCGTCCAGAAAATGGGCGGCCATGTACGCGGCGGAATGCGCGCCGACCCCGGCTGACAGCTCGTGAGTTTCGGGGAAGGCGCTCTTGCCCTGCAGCGTCGTCATAACCGGCGCGCCGGTCAACTCGGCCACCGTTTGAAGTTCCTCCGAAGCCTCTGCGTACAAGACTCCCTGTCCGGCCCAAATGAACGGGCATTTTGCCGCGAGCAATCGCTCGGCAGCCTCGCGCGCGGCCCCGGGTTGAGGCGCGGGCGCCATTCTTGGAATCGGCTTGTAATGGATTTCGTCGGCATACGGGGCGTCGCACACGTCCATCGGCAATTCGAGCATCACGGGCTGCGGCCGTCCCGACCGCAGGGCCGTGAAGGCCTGCCGCAGCTTGGGCAGGATTTGCTCGGTCGAGATGACTTTCTGCGCCATCTTGGTGGTGTTCGAGTAGTTGGCAACGCTGTCGAACGTGGGCGGAGTGCCCAGGCTTCTGAGCATGGTGTAGCCCGGCAAGACCAGCAACGGGGTTGAATCGGTAAACGAGTGCGCCACGGCGGCGAACGCATTCTCCGAACCGGCAAGCTGTTGAACCGTAAAAACGCCCAATTGCCGCCCGTTGGTCGACCGCGAAACGCCGTCGGCCATATTGCCCGCCACGCGTTCCTGCCGCGACGTAATAACGCGTATGCCCGCCACCGCCATTGCGTCCAGCAGCGGCGTGGAGGGATAGCAAAACGCCTTGTCGACACCCTCGATCTTCAAGACTCTTACGATGGCATCGGCTCCGGTCATTCCATCAAACCTCCTCGACCACCACCAGGCGGCGCGCCGCTATTCGGGATTCAGCCCTTTAACGGAGTCTTTCCAGCATTGATTAACGTAAGCTAACAGGCTGAGGAATCAGAATCGAATCGACACGCGACAGTGGCGGCAAATGGCAACCTCGAAGCAGATGGCATGACCGGGATATTCACCGACCCGCTGGACAAGGCGGGACACATTCACGAAGTGCAGGTCAGGCCTCTAAGGGTCAACAGGGACCCCAGGGGCATACTCGTAGAGACGCTCAGGGCCGACTGGAGCGATATCTTCGATTCGGAGCGCCTGCCCTTTGCACAGACCTATTACTCCATCACGCAGCCGAACGTGGCGCGGGACGAAACCGAATGGCACGTCCATCAACACCAGGAGGACAGATTCGTCGTGCTCTCGGGCGACATGGTGATTGGGCTCCACGATCCGCGCGCCGATTCTCCCACCAGAAGGCGCATCAATCTGTTCCGGCTGGGCGAATCGCTGGGCGACGACGGGCAGATCGCCGTTCTGATTCCCAAGCGGGTGCACCACGGATTCGTGGTGGGGCCGGACAGTCCCGCCGTTCTAACCAACTTCCCGACCAGGATCTACGACCCGGACGACGAGGGCCGGGTGCCGTTCGATCAGGTAGGCGCGCGTATGCCGGACGGTTCCATGTTTTCGTGGGACCTGGTCAGAAAAGCGCTGGGCGCTCCGACTACCAACGGCTGACCGTCAACGCGGGGGCGGCCTAGTTCGGACTGGCGTACCGCGGACGTCGCCATCGGGCCCCCACCCAAATCGTCATTCCGAGGTCCGCCGAGGAATCTCGCGTTCGGTTGTCGAGGCCGGGATTGTCCGTTGCCGAAGCCGGGATTCTTCGCTGGCGCTCAGAATGACAAGAGCGGTGGTCCCACGCTTTGGAGGCCCGATCAAGCCGGGCCTCACGAGTAAGTCCCTTGGCGCGGTTCTCGAACCGCTCTCTCTCCCCTAGTCGTACGGGATCAGCCGATGATAGCCCTGGCGCAAATAGCTAAGGAGCCAGACATCGAGCGAGCGTGGAAACCCCATACATCCCGTTTATCCCATCGTCAAATTACCCGTTTTTTAAAGTTCACAGGGTAATTTTCAAATATTTTTGAAAATGTGGCCTTTTCTACTTATTCCGTTGTCGCCGCCGCCAAGCATGTTGCCGCGAAAATAGGGGCGGTTCGCGAACCGCCCCTACAGTGTTCAGGCGCGAATGGATCGGCTTTGTTGCGCGGTCGTGATTCGACAGAGCCTGTCCCGAGCGAAGTCGAGGGGCTCACCATGCACGGGAGAGAACGGCTTACCACTCCGTGCACGCCCGCCCCTGGATGCCCGATCAAGTCGGGCATGACCGACCGGCCGGCCTAAATGGGATTCGGGTAGTGCTTGAGAGTCTTTATTACTTCGCGCGTAAGACGGGAGGGAGTGGAGGCGCCAGAGGTCACGGCGACCTTTTCGACGCCCTCCAGCCACTCGGCGCGGAGGTCGGCAACCGAGTCAACGAGGTAGGCGGGTTTGCCGACGCGTTCCGTCACAACCTCGACAAGCCGTTTTGAATTCGAGCTGCGCTCGCTCCCGACGACAATCACCATATCTACTTTGGTCGCGGCCTCCACAACCGCCTCCTGTCTGTCCTGGGTTGCCCGACAGATGTCGTTGTGGATCTCGGCGTGGGGATATCTCTTCCTGATGCTCCTGATGGTCTCGGCCGTATCCCAGACGCTGATGGTGGTCTGAGTCGTGACGGCGATGCGGTCACTTTCGAGCTTCAGTTGCTCGACATCGCGGCTATCTTCAACAAAATGCACTTTCCCGGGGGCTTCGCCCAGCACGCCCACCGTCTCGGGATGCCCCCGCTTTCCGATGTAGATAACGTCGAACCCGCGTTCGGCAAGATCGATGACGAGATCGTGAGTAACCTGAACGTCGGAGCAGGTGGTGTCGAGCGATTTGAGTCCTCTGGCGCTGAGCTTCTCTCTCACCGTCGGCGACACGCCATGGGCTGTGAGGATGACGGTTCCCCCGTCGATTCTTTCCAGGCCGGCAAGGCGATCGTCACTGTCTATGAGCTCTACGCCCAGCTCCTCCAGTTCGTCGGTCATGTGCTCGTTGTGCACCAGGTAGCCGAGCATGTATTTCGGCCCTGTGTCGCGCCGGGCAAGCTGCCTGGCCATGTTCATGGCCGTCACAACGCCGTGGCAATATCCGCGCGGTGTTACCGCTATGACTTCCAAACGAGGACTCCCATACGTTTCAGTTCGATCCACGCCCATACCCGCCCCGCTCCGCCAATGGGACCGTCACCATCTATTCTAGATAATCGCTGGCTATACATGCGCACTCAACACCATCGCCTCACCGTTCGTTTTGCGGGATTGATCGACTGCGGACCAGAGAGTCGAGGTCACCGTTCGGCGCACACCGACTATGCGCATACGGGCGGAATGCCGTGAAAGCCAAGTCCGCGCTAGCATTCTCAACGTACTATGCAGAGCGATCCCCGCCGGCGGAAGCACCCTTGTCGAAGACCGTTTTCAGAGTAGGAATCGTCATACTTCTCGTTACGCTCGCCTGGCTGCCGGCGGTCGGGTCCGCGGCGTCCGCGAACGCCGCGGGCGCTAAATTCGCCGTGGACAAAATAGATCCGGCATTCACCGCGTTTGATGGCGTCGGACATCTCGCGGCTGGGACGATCGAGGCCGGCGCCGAGCGACCGCGGGCCGGGACCGGCCCGAAAGAGGAACGGATCAGCTTGTTGAAGTGGATTGCCGCCGGAACTCTCGTTGCCGTACCGCTGGCGGTCTTGCTCGACAGCGCGCGGCGTCGCGTTCGACGTCCACGTTCGTAGGCCGCGCCGCCGGGTTCCTTCGACGCAGGTTAGACGTGCAAGTTTCCCGCGAACGATCCCGAGGCTCCGCTGGCCGCGCCGGCAACAAACAGGCCGCGGCAATCCCGCGGCAGACGTTCCGGAAGGGAAGCGGTTACGTTTGAGCGGCGAGGATGGTTGCTTCCCACTCCGCCGCGTTACGCTTGGCGGAGCGGGCGTCTTCGGCTTCGGACAGGACGGTGATTGACGGCTTGTCGCGAAGCGGCAAAAGCACGGTTCTGGATCTAGCGGTTGGACCGGCGAAGACCAGCCCGTCCCCGAATCCCCGCAACCGCGGCCGGCCAGGGTCGTTCAAGACCTGCATCACGGCCGCGCGCTTCTCCCACAAGCACGGGACTTGCAGCTCTACTTGCCATATCTTCGGCAGCGACCGCGCCAGATCCGCCAGGCTCGACTCGGACTTGGCCAGAGCTTCGGCGAGCTTCAATGCGGCCAGCAGTCCGTCGAATCCCACGTGAACGTCAGGAAAACAGAAGCCGCCCGTAGCGTCGGTCCCCACCGTCGCGCCGCGTCTTCGCGACTCAAGCATGATCGACTGCGGCTGGCCGCTGGTCCAAACAAGGTTTGCTCCCAGCGATTCAAGATGGCGGGCAAGCACCGCGGGGGTGCGATCGGGAATGCAGAACGTCGCGCCGGGATCGTCGTGAAGCTGGAGCGCAAGCAGCGAGCCGGTCAATTCGTTCGAATTGAGCGCCTCGCCCGAACCGTCGACGACTTCGATACTTGCGCCGTCGGTGTCGATACGAACTCCCATGTCCGCGCCGACCGTCGCCGTGATCCGGGAGAGAGTGGAAAGATCGCCCCGATGCCTTCCCGATCCGCTGATGGCTATATGCGAACAGCCGGATTGATTGAGAACCGCGGGAAGAATCGCCTCGGCGGCTCCGCCGGCGTAGTCGATAACAAGCGCGGGGGCGCCCCTGCGCAGAGCCTCCACGTCCAGCGCGCTTACCAGGGCATCCGCGTAATCTGAATGAACGTCGACGACCGCTATCTCCCCGATCTGGTCGGTCGGCACGCGTCTGAAGTCTTCTCGCGCCATGATCGAATCGATTGAACGCTCCACGTCGCCCCCGAGGTCGGAGCCGTCGCCCCCGAGCAGCTTGATATCGACCGAGCTCGCTTCATCGGGCGACGACCGCACGTGAACACCCGCGTCGACATCCCCCATGCCAGCGCGGAATCTGGCGGCGGGAGTTGGCGACGCGCCGATGTCCAGGACTGTGACGCCGGTCGACGTAAGACCCGCCATGAGAGCGCGCTTGATCATCCGCGCGGCGCGCGACGAATCGCGGTTGGCAACCACACGGTCGGCGGGCTTGAGCACGGAGCCGACCGCCGTGCCAACCCTGGCGGCAAACTCCGGAGTCATTTCTATATTGGCGAGACCTGTGATTCCCGACCGCCCAAACGGCGAACGCCTGGCCTGCGATCCATGGACCAGCGTTTGAGTTACGACGGTTCCGTCGTCGATGCGCTTGTTAGGCCAGATTTTCACTGTCGGACGCACGGTCGAGTCCTTGCCGACGATGCAGCTGTCGCCGAGCACGGCGGCTTCCTCGATCCGCGCTCCTTCGTGAACGGTCGATTGCCTGCCCACCACACACGAAAGCAGATTGGCCTTGCGGCCAACGTAGCTGTTTGCAAGAAGGACGCTCTGGTCGATCCTGGCGGCGGCTTCGACTACCGCGTAGTCGCCGATCGTGGTGGGGCCGTTGATTACCACGCCCTCCCGGATCTGGCAGTTGCGCCCCAGAAGAATGTTGCCGAACAGCCTCGCTTCCGGATGAATCTCCGCGCCCTCTCCCAGCATCAGCCCGCCTTCGTGGTGGGGCAGGTCGATTCCGGCCTTGCCGTTTACGGCATCGGAATTCGCGCGGCGGTATTCATCTACTGTGCCAACGTCCGTCCAATATCCCTCGGCTATGAAGCCGTATAGAGGCAACCCTCGGCGGAGCATCTCCGGAAACACGTCGTTGCTGAAATCGAACGGCCTGTCTTTGGGGATCAGGTCGAAGATGCCCGGATCGATCATGTAAATGCCGGTGTTGACCGTATCGCCAAGCACCTCGTCCCAACGCGGTTTTTCCTGAAAGCGGAGGATCCGCCCCGTGTCATCCGTGATAACCACTCCGTATTCGAGAGGATTCGGAACCCGGTGGAGCGTGAGCGTGGCGGCGGCCCCGGACTTTTTGTGGAAATCGACAAGCGCGGTCAGGTCGAAATCGGTCAGAGCGTCACCGCTAATCACGATAAACGGCTCGTCCAGATAGTCTTCCGCAGCCTTTACGCTTCCGGCGGTGCCGAGCGGAATCTCCTCCAGCGAATAACGGATGCGGGCGTCGAGGTCCTGACCTTCACGAAAATAATCCTGGATCACGCCGGACAGGTACTGGACCGTAACGACGATGTCGCAAATGCCATGCCTTTGGAGAAGCCGGACAATATGTTCCATCACCGGAGCGTTGGCAATGTGGACCATGGGCTTCGGTCGGTCGACCGTCAGCGGACGCAGGCGCGATCCTTCGCCGCCCGCCATGACTACAGCTTTCACGAGTGTGGCTCCGCAGGCCCGTTGCGGGCTACGCCTTCACTAGCTCCAGTCAAAGTGTAATTCGCGC
Source organism: Chloroflexota bacterium (assembly GCA_965218195.1). GTDB lineage: Bacteria > Chloroflexota > UBA11872 > UBA11872 > VXNJ01 > JAPOVO01. The sequence continues at coordinate 602,802 of OZ244593.1, read as the reverse complement.
GGCGCTGAAATCGGCGCCGTCGCACAAGAAGTTCCGGGACCTGTTCGCCGGGTCGATCCCGCGAGTCGAGCTATGCCGCGTTACCCGAAGACCAGCAGCTACTTCGGGCCTGGTCCGGCGCTTCCCGGCAGGGCGGCGTCGATTGCCCCCTTTTCGCGCGCCAATTCAAGGTAGATCTGAGTCGTCGCGGGACTCGCATGACCCAGCAGCGACTGGACTTCCGGGATGGAGGTGTCGCCGCGCAACCGATGAGTTGCAAATGAATGGCGAAGCGTGTGCGGGGTGGTCGGCGTCTCGATCATCGCGGCGGCGGCGTGCCCCTTGATAATCAGCCAGAATCCCTGTCGAGTGAGCCGTCTTCCGCGATGATTGAGAAACAGCGCCGCCTCGTCCGGAGATTTGAGCAACTTCCGGCGAGCGCCGCGAACATAGCCGGATACGGCATGACCCGCGCGGGCGCCAAATGGAAGATGCCGCTGCCGGCCGCCTCCCCGACCGCACATCACCACTCCCGCGTCGAACTGGACGTCGTCAACATCGAGCGCAACCAGCTCGCTCACCCGCATCCCGGTTGCGTATAAAAGCTCGAGCATCGCGCTGTCGCGATAGCCTTCGGGCGTGCGGGTCGAGGACGCTGCGGCCAGGAGTCGATCGACGTCGCCAACCGAAATGACGGTCGGACGCTTTTTAGTGACTCTCGCGCCGCCGAGTCCCTTGGTTGGATCGGTGGGAGCCTTCCCCTCCGAAACCAGGAATCTGTACATACTCTTGACGGCGGCAAGCTTTCTGGCCTGCGACGAAGGTTCGTATTCGCGGTCGGCCAGGAAGCTCAGGAACTCGGATATCGCGGTTCGGTCGGCATTCCACGAGTCGAACCCGCGATCGTCCAGGAACTTGGCAAACTGGTTCAGGTCGTTTCCGTAAGCGGCGACCGTGTTCGCGGAAAGCCCCTTCGTATCGCTGAGATACTTCAGGAAATTCGGAATATCGAGAAGCAGAACGGGCGACTTCCGCTTCGCCCTACGAACCGCGGCCATCAGTCACGATTCCATGCGCGCACGAGCGGATGGAAGACCGGCGGCGTGGGCGACGCAGTCATCCGGACCTAAAGGTCCTCCACGAGCACAACCCGGGCCGGAGCGCCGTCGCCGCGCGCAATCTTCAGAGGCAAACAAAACACCGTGTAGTGCCCTGGATCGATATTGGAAAGGTCGATTCCCTCCAGGATAATCAGTCGATTCCCGAGCAAAACGCGGTGCGTGTCGCAGTTGACGTATTCGTGAGCCTCAACCGACAGATAGTCGATTCCGATGAGTTGAACGCCGTGATCGACAACCCACCGTGCGCCTTCCGGCGAGATGTTTACGAAATCCGACTCGAACTCCTTGCTGGATAGCAACCTCCTGGTCGAGTTCGAGGTTTTGAGCAGTAGCCTTCGTACTCCCGGCGGGATCCGGGCGGCGTCGAAATCCTCACGTCCCACGCTATCGGTGGATTTGATCTCGGCGACGTATGCGGGACCACAGAGCATGTTCAAGTCAAGACGGTCCACCGTGGCGGTCCCGTCGAAAAAGTGCGCGGGCGGCGCCACGTGGGTCCCGGTATGGGTACCCATTTCGAGTCGGGTTATGTTCCCGCGCTCACTGTCGGCAGTCTTGGCGATAGGCTCGAGAATTACGTCGGGGTCGCCCGGCCATTGCGGCGTAAGCGGACCTAGGGGAATGGAAATATCGTGGATCTTCGTTTCGATCCCTCCTCGTTACATTACGGAAGCGTCGCTGGCGGAGGGGAGGCGCAATCACAATGTCAGCAACACCGGTCCCACGCCTTTGACCGGGTCCTCACGACCTCCCATTCCCAATTGATGGACGCGGCGAGGGATTGTTATGTTAACACGGATGGCAAATTCAGCGCACCGAATCCGCAAACGGATTGCCGGTAATCGGTCGCCCATTTACCGCCGAACCGGTTTTAGATGTAGATTCAGTTTTTCGCGGCAGGGCGTCGCGCCGAGTCCCCTGGCCCTGCGTTCCGAGCTGGGAAAGTAAGAGGAGAGCCTTGTCTGACAACAGCCTCGACGGCGACCACGCGCTCGTAACCGGTTCTACCAGGGGCCTGGGTGAAATTATCGCAAAGCGGCTTGCCGGCGAGGGCGTTTGGGTAGTCGTCAGCGGCAGAGACCGGCAAAACCTCGATCGCGTGATTGACGAGATTCGTCAGGCCGGCGGCCGCGCCGACGGGGTTCCCGCCGATCTCTCGGCGCCCTCCGAAGCTAGCCGGCTGGCGCGGGAATCAATCGATATTCTGGGCCACGTGGACATCCTGGTTAACAACGCGGGCATGAGCATCCGCGAGCCGCTCTGGGAGGTTTCCGAAGAGCATCTGGATTACCAGCTAAACGTCGACTTCAGGTCCTACTTCGTCCTCGCGCAAGCGGCCTGCAAAACCATGATCCCCCGGCGCAAGGGAAGGATCGTCAACATCAGCACCAACGGGGCGTTTCAAGCGCACCCGATGACCGCCGTCTACGATTCGTCGAAAGGCGCCGTCGAGTCGTTGACTCGATGTCTCGCAACCGAGCTGGGCCGCTTCAACATCTCCGCCAACGCCGTGTCGCCGGGCTATGTGCCGATAAGGCCCGGCAGTGAGGAAGATATGTATTCACACGTGCCGGTCGACGAGACGATTCCGCTCGGTCGAGCCGGCACGGCGGATGACGTGGCGTCGATGGTGCTTTTCCTGTGCCGCCCGGAATCGAGCTGGATATCGGGTCAGGTGATTTCCGTCGACGGCGGCAGACTCGCGCGGCTGGCCGTTCCTCCACAGCCCGAACAGCCACCCGAGCCGAAGTTCTAGCCCGCTTGGAAAGCCCTGCTCGAAGCTTGCGGGGCTTTTGGACGAGGTGGCAGGCGAGAAGACAGATCTAACGCCGGACCTCGCCATTGCGGTCGATCCCCGAGATCGGGTCGAGGCCGTCGAAGGCGACCGCCGTCAACCACGTGCGCAGCGATTCCCCGGCCCCAAGTTTCAGGCTGTCGCCCGCCTCGACGGCCCGGTCGAACGGGACCTGGAACGTTGAGAACGGCTCGAGCGCCACCGTATACCCCTTGCTCCACCAGGGCGCGCCGGTGGCTTTGTGTCCGATCCGCCAGTCCCACACCGTCTTGAAAACCGAAAGGTCGAACGCCAATCCGAACGCCGCGGCGAGCCTGGGATTCCTTATCGCGTACCAGCCTTCGGCCATGTCGTGAACGAAGGACTGGTTATGCTCTATCTCGTCCGGCCCGGCGACCATGGACAGGTCGACCGGCCCGTCCTCCGAGAACGCCTCCGGCCAGTCCAGCCCCTCCGCATACCTGAGGCGGGTTCCGGGCGCTCGATCCGGCCCCCAGACCGTCGCCTTGCCGGCCGGGAACTGAATCTCGCAATCAGGCCCCAGAAACGGCGCGCCAAACGCTATGTGGTGCCCCCACATCAGGTCGATCTCTTCGCCGCCTTCGTTCGTGACGGTTTCCTCGATATGCAACGCCGGCGCGTCCGACCTGAGAGTCATAACCCTTTGCAAGCGGAACGGGGTCAAGCGGCATCTCGTCTCGAAGCTAACGGAAACCTCATCGGGCCGGTCCGTCAAAATATCGTGCGACCAGGGAAGACCGTGTACCTCGCCGTGCTGTCCCAGCTTGGCGCCGCGGTACTCTACGCCGGCACTTCCTAGAGGGAAGACCTCTTGCCATCCCGTGAAATAGAACAGCGAGAAACTTCCTTCGGCGGGCGGCAGCGATGGCGCGAACGAGCCCGGCGCTTGCGGATCGAGCGGCGGTCGCCAGAGGAAATCAACGTCGCGGGGTTTGTAAAGTAGCTCCAATATGTCCGCGCCCTTGCCGGACAGGACGGTTACTCTTAGCGGAGCGTTTTCCATGACGACGGCTGGCAGTCCGAAAATCTCTATCTCGGACACACGGCATCCGAAGTTGCGGCTCCGAGCGAAAGGCATGGGAGTCCCCCCAGATTGGATTTTTTGGCATTCTAGCCGCCCCGAGCGGACCCAGTACTCGGGCGGTCAAAGGGCTCTTTGCAATGAGCAAGTTTCAATAACATGCTAAGCAAGACGGCCTTCAGAATCACGGTCGGAGTGGCCGTGCTGATTCTGATTCCGATTCTGGTTGTGATCGGACTCGGCGCGTACGGTCAGTCGCTGGGCGGGATTTCGACCGGCGTTGGACGGCAAGGCGCGGAATTGGCGGTCCTGCCGGCGTCGGGCCGGCCCGGCTCAACCTTGCGCGTCGAAGGGACTGGATGGCCGCCGCGTTCGGAGATCCGTCTGGATTTCACCCGGGCTTCTCAGGACGGAACGGCCGCCGGACCGCCGATCAGATTCGGCGGGATTCTGTCTTCACGCAGTGGAAAATTTGCTTCCGAAGTGGTCCTTCCCACGACTCTGCCCATGCCGCCCGGATCGCAGCTTCGAATCACCGCCACCGCGATCGAGGTCCGGGACCGCGGTATCCAAGCGACCGCCCCGTTCGAGGTGGAAGGCTTCGACAACGAGGTGATCGTCCAAGCCGCGGACCCAGTCAGTGGGGCGCGCATCGGCGGCGTCAACGTTGAAATTCTGGACCGGTTCCGAACGCTTGTCGCGCGCGGCCAAACCGGTTCAGACGGCGCGGCGCGATTTGTCGGCCTGTCGCCTAACTCCGGTTACTCGGCCACGATACAGGCCGAAGGCCGCAAGATTTTCAGATCCGCCGCCTTCTCGATACCCGAGTCGGGAATCCTCACGGTCGCCGCCGAACTGCCGGAAGCCCTCAGCGAACGGTTCTTCATAGGAGCCCGTTTTTACGCGGAAGACAATGCGATAGAGCTTATTGGGATCGACGCCGCCTCCGAATTGCCCGTGGCCGAACGCATCGAGCTGGAATCGTGGGCGCGCTCGAATCGAGACGCTACAGACGGCGGCGCGGACGTAACCGTATTCTTCAACACCCGACACACGCTTGCCGGTATTTTCGGCGCCCCTGGCATCCCGCCGGACGAAACTTTGCGCAACCTCCCGCTCGCCATCTCCGCCTTGCAGGTGACGCGGCCGGTCGGGACCACAAACCTGGTCTACCAGCCGGCCGAGGGCCGCTACTTGGGCAGGCATCGGACGACCGGCGAGCTGATCGTGTCGATGAACGACGGTCTCCAGGTTGGAATCGCACTGATAGACCCGGTCTCGGGAATCCAGAAGTGGGCCGCGATTATCGAGGGGCGGTATGTCGGACCATTTCTCTCGTCAGACTCTGGCAAGGCCGTGATGTTCGGTCGGCGGGAAAGCTCGATAGTGGAGATCGACCTGACCGACGCCTCCGTAACCGAGTCCGACCTGCCGGCAGTCCAGTCTCCCATCGTCGTGGGCAGGGATTATCAAGGCGGGTGGGTGGCGTTTTCCATTACAACCGGAGGTCTATATCGAATCGACGCCGGCGCGGCGGTCGAGGTCGTGGCCGTATTGCCGGAATTGAAAAACCGGCGCGTGGTGCTCGAACCCGACCCTTCCGGCCCGAGCCTCCTAATCCTGTCGCCGCGTGAAGGCCTGGCCTACGTGATCGATGGCGAGTCGGGGGCGACGCTGGCGATCATTCCAACCGAGAGCGGAATCGACGAAGCTCGCTTTTCGAGCGATGGCAGCCGCGTGTTTTTGGCTTCGCGGCAGGACCGTGTGTTGTACGTCTTTACGTGGCCGGGCCTTCAGAGGCTGGATTCCGTTTCGCTGCCCGAGTGATCCTGGGCCACCGGAATGACGGAAAAGAGGCCGTCAGCTCGCGTGTACTGGTCCAGCGCAACCGGTTGAAAGCCGGACGCTCGCGCCGGTATGCTAGCAGTCAGGGCTAGCGACTGCTAGGATTGTCGACATTTGCAAACGTAGTGTGTTTCGAGACCAGAGGAGTTGAATATGGCCACCAAGATCGAGCTTTCCATATCGCCGTTGGGTGATCGTCTCGTGGTGCATCCTGAACAGCGGGAAGAAGTTACCAGTTCCGGCTTGGTGCTGCCCGACACGGCCAAGGAAAAGCCAATGGAAGGCAAAGTGGTCGCGGTTGGACCCGGCCGGGTCCTTGACAGTGGCGATCGTCAGGAGATGGAAGTCAAAGAAGGCCAAGTAGTCCTGTTCGCCAAGTATGCCGGAACGGAAATTAAGTTCGAAAACGAGGAGTACCTGATAATCAGCGAGAAAGACGTGCTTGCCGTCATGGGCTAGGCCCGACCTCGCTCAGTAGCAGTAAGGAAGGGAAGCATGCCGCCCAAAGATGTCGTATTTAGCGAAGAGGCCCGGGAAAAGCTCCGGAAGGGCGTAGATACGATTGCGTCCGTGGTTGGCTCGACGCTGGGCCCCAAGGGGCGCAACGTGATGATCGCCAAGTACTCGACGCCCGAAGTCAGCAACGACGGTCAAAACATCGCCAAGCAGTTCGAGGCGCTGGAGGACATCCACGAAGACGTTGGGATGCGCATCGTCAAAGAGGCCGCCGTCAAGACCGGCGACAAGGTTGGCGACGGCACCACCAGTTCGGTGGTGCTGGCTCAGGCCATTGCCCAGGCGGCCCTCAAGAGCATTGCCGCGGGCGCGAATCCGATGTTCCTCAAGCGCGGCGCCGACCTTGCGGTAGCGGCCGCCGTCAAGTGGATGCGAGAAATCTCGCGTCCCGTCGAGAGCGCCGAAGACATAGCTCGCGTGGCCACCATCGCGGCCAACGACCGTGACATCGGAGAAGCCGTAGGCGAGATCATGGACCGTGTAGGCAAGGACGGAATCGCCATTGTCGACGAGAGCCGGGTCGGAAGGCCGCTTCTGATTCGCTACGTCGAGGGAATGCAGCTCGACAAAGGCTGGCTTTCCCCGTACTTCGTCACGAATTCCGACCGGATGGAAGGGGAACTCGAAAACCCCCTGATACTTTTGACCGACCAGAACCTCAACAGCGGACAAGAGTTCCTGCCGATGCTCGAGCGTATCGCCGCTTCGGGCAACCGGAATCTCTTTCTGGTCACCGGCAACCTCTCCGACGACGCGCTGGCGATGGTCACCCTCAACAAGCTCAGGGGCGTACTCAACACGGTCGCAATCAAGGCCCCGTCCTACGGAGACCGAATGAAGGATATTCTCGGCGACGTGGCGGTCCTGACCGGAGCCCGCGTCGTCTCCGAGGACATGGGCATCGCGTGGGACAACGTTCCTCTCCAATGGCTCGGTACGTGCAGCCGGGTGACCGTTAACAAAGAAGCAAGCGTGATCATCGAGGGCGCCGGAAACGAAGCCGATATTCTCGACCGCACAAGGCAGATTCGCCAGCAGATGGAGTCCGCCGACAGCGACTGGGACCGCGAGAAGCTCGAAGAGCGGCTTGCAAAGCTGTCTGGCGGAGTTGGCGTGATTGAAGTCGGCGCGCCAACTGACGTCGAACTCCGCGAAAAGAAGGCGCGGGCCGAGGATGCCGTCCACACAACCCGAGCGGCCGTGAGCGAGGGAATCGTTCCGGGCGGCGGGGTCGCATATCTCCGCGCCGCCGCCGCAATCGACGCTCTGGCCGCCGAACTCGAAGGCGACGTGCGCACAGGCGCCCGAATGATCAAAGACGCTCTTGAAGCGCCTATCCGGAAGATCGCCGCCAACGCGGGCGAAACGGCCTCGTTAGTCGTCGACAGGATCCGTCGAAATGACAACGTTTGGTTTGGCTTCGACGCCTACGAAAGTAAATACGGCGACCTGTTCGAGCTCGGCGTCGTCGACGCGGCAAACGTCTGCGTGACTGCGCTGCAGAATGCAAACAGCGTTGCCGGAATGATTATGACTACCGAGGTTGTCATCAACGAAATCCCGCAGCCCGCGGCGCCTGTCTCGCCCGATCAAATGGGCGATATGGGAGGTATGGGTGGAATGGGAGGCATGGGCGGTATGGGTGGAATGGGCGGTATGGGAGGCATGGGTGGTATGGGAGGCATGGGCGGCATGATGTAGCCGCCCCGACTCAATCGGACCGATAACGGCCTGCTCCGCGCGCGGAGCAGGCCGTTACCATTGGCGGCTCACCCGGCGGCCTTGTCGTGGAACCGTCAGGCCCGGTCCCGCGCCCCCATGTAAACTTTTGGTCTTCCGGTAACTTAGCGCCAGGCGGAGGATCGTTTCGTGGAACAACCCACAGTCTTTTCGCTCGACTCGCTACTCAGCACCGACGCCGCGGCCCGCAGTCGAGCGCCTATGGATCGCGGCGGCGCCGGCGTCGAGACGCGCATCAGCATCGACGTGGGGCAGCCAGACCCCGCCTCGATGCCCATGGACGACCTTATCGCCGCCGCCGGGCGCGTTCTATCCACCGACCGGACGGCTCTTCTGTACGGCGACCGTCAGGGTTACAGACCGCTTCGCGAGATCGTGACTCGGAAGGCGCTGCGACTGGAGTCGCTGGAGGTCGATCCCGACGACGTACTCATCACAAACGGCTCAGGCCAGGCAATTGCGATGACGGCCCAGGCATTGGTCGACCGGGGCGACTGGATCCTCATGGATGAGGCGAGCTGGGGGGTGCGCGTCTTCAAGGGATTCGGAACCAACGTATTTCCGGTTCGGTGGGATGAAGGCGGCCCCATCGTCGCGGACGTGCAGGCGGGCGTCGCGGCCGCCCGGAACCACGGCAAGCGAATAAAAATGTTCTACACGATTCCGAATTTCCAAAACCCGCTGGGCATAACCGCAAGCGTCGAGCGCCGCAAGGCCGTTCTCGATTTAGCCGGCAGGCACGGATTCCTAATCCTCGAGGACGACGCGTACGTCGAATTGCGGTTCGAGGGCTCGCATATACCCAGCTATTACGAGCTCGACGAGAGCAGGAGCCGGGTCGTGCGGGCCGGAACGTTTTCCAAGATCTTCGGCGCGGGCATCCGGCTCGGCTGGACCATGTCATCGCGTGAGCTTCGTTCGGTCCTGATGAACTACAAGCTCGACGGCGGCACGAGCCCGTTCTCAAGCCGAATCCTCACCGAGTACATGCGCGGCCACATGTTCGATCACATAGACGAGCTTGTCGGCGTCTACAGAAACAAGCGCAACGTAATGATCGGAGGGCTGCAAAAAGGGCTGGGCTCGCGGGCCGTCTGGAGTCAACCCGATGGGGGATTCTTCGTATGGCTCACGCTTCCGGATGGGGCGAGCGCCGAGAAGATATGCGCCGCCTGCGGCCAGCGCGGAGTGTCTGTCTGGAACGGCGCGCAGTTTCGATGGGACGGTCGGGACGATAGCCACATTCGCCTCTCGTACAGCTTCGCCACTCCCGATGAGATTGAGGAGGGCGTGGCCGTCCTCTGCGACGAGGTCCTCAGATCGGCGCCCAAGCCGGACGCCGTCATAAGCGCGGAGTCACGTTGACCGACCGCCTGATCGAACGAGACCCACTCGCAAGATTCTCGGCCGCGTTATTCGAGGCGGTGGGCGTTCCGCCGGATGACGCGCTTTTCGCCGCCGGCACGCTGGTCGAGGCCGATCTCAGAGGCGTCTATTCGCATGGGACCGTCCGGCTCCAACCCAAGTACCTCCAGGAGCTCGCCTCGGGCAAGATCAACCCCACGCCGGCAATCAGCGTTGCCCGGGAAGGCCCGGGCTTTGCCGTGGTCGATGGGGACGGTGGAATGGGGCAGCTTGTCTCGCGAACGGCGATGGGCCTCGCGGTCGACAAGGCCCGATCGAACGCCGTCGGCGCCGTGGTCGCGCGGCGCAGCCGGCACTACGGGGCGGCCGCCTTCTGGTCCATGATGGCCGCCCATCAGGGAATGATCGGGTTTACCTGCTCCAACGGACCCGGCGTGAACACAGCGCCTTACGGCGGGATCGAACCGTCGCAAGGCAACCTTCCGCTTTCGTGGGCCGTGCCCGCCGACCGGGAGTTTCCCATCCTGCTTGACATGGCGACGGGCGTGGTTGCGTTCGGAAAGATCGCCATGGCGCAGATTCGAAGCGAGTCGATCCCGTCCGGCTGGGCCATCGACGAGGAGGGCAACGACGTAACCGATCCGGGCAAGGCGGCGGCGGTCCTGCCCGCGGGCGGACCAAAAGGTTATGGCCTTGGCGTGATTCTGGACTCGCTCGCCGGTAGCCTCAGCGGTGGAATGCCCTCGATCGTGCGCCTGGACGAAGGTACCGACGACCGGTCCGCCGATGCTTCGAATCATTTCTTTCTCGCCATCGACGTAAGGCAATTCATTCCTTTAGACGAGTTCGAGAAGACCGTCGACAGTCATGTTCGCCTATTACGCGGGATCCGGCCCCGCGAGGGCTTCGATCGGGTTTACGCGCCGGGAGAAATTGAATGGTTGACGAAGGAAAAACGTCTGACCGGGGGCATACCCTTCCGGCCGGAAGAGCTGGCGGTGCTCGAAAAAATGGGGCGCGACTACGGAGTGCTCGCACTCTGGAACTGAGGCGATAGGCGATGACAGGCGATTTTGAAGCATATCTGGGACAAGATGGAAGTGTCGCGGAGCTCCTGAAGCTGGAGGACGACGCCGGAATCGAAACGGTCGTCGTGATGCCCGCAATCGAAACCCGTCCCGCAAACGAACTCGTCGTTCAGGCGTCGAAGGAAAGTGAGCGGATAATCCCCTGCGCCTGTGTCAACCCCAACCTTGGACAGGAAGCCTACGACGAATTCGAGCGGCTCGTCCGCGATCAGGGTATGCGGGGACTCAAGCTAATGTCGCCGAGGCACGGATACCTGATTTCGAGTGACATCTGCGATCCGCTGATGGAGACGGCGGCGAGCCTCGACGTTCCCGTAACCATCCACTCGCAAGGCACGCCCGCGCACCCGCTCGAAATTGCCGAGCTTGCCGGAAGACACCCCAACGTGCCGATCATCATGGACCACATGGGGCATCGCTATTGGGTCGAACAGGCGATACAGGCGGCTCTCCTGCGCGACAATATATTCCTGGGCACGACAATCGCTTCGTTCGAGCCGGGCGCTATTGCGCGAGCGGTCGCCGAAGCGGGAGCGGAGCGGGTCGTATTCGGCTCAAACGCGCCGTCCGCGTACCCGGACCTCGCCGTGGAGTCGATACGCCGCGCCGATCTCGGTGATCGCGCGTTGAGTCTGGTGCTGGGCGAAAACCTTGCGCGAATCTACAAACTGAACTAGACGCAAGCCGCGCCAGACCTTCGGACCCGGTCGGGATTATCTCCAAACCGACTAATAGATCTCTTGACTAGCGAAGGCTCAAGTCTTAAAGTCCACTGAAGCTATACAGAGCGGTATAGCAATTCAAGGATGAATGACATCACAGAGGCGCCGTGACTTGCCTGGCTTCAATCAAACGTAAACCTAGCGGCGGGACTCCCGCGCCCGTCCGCGGGCTGGCGAAACCCAAGCTCTCGACCATGCGTATAACCGTGTGGACATCTTCACGGACTCGTCCGTGGACAAAGCGCGAGTGTGCGATCCGGCATTCGACAGTTTGCCGAATACGGCGCGGCGAGTCGCCCCGAACTGATGGATCGAGGCCAGGGCAGCCCGGTTACAGGGCGGTCCCGGAACCTCGGTTCACTGGTCCAAATCAAAGTCACTATTCGACGAAAGGAGGTCAATGATGGCCGAAGTGGGAATCGATGGTCTGGCCGACCTCGGCAGAGAGGAAAGCGAACGGCAGATCAGAGAGGCTATTGACGCTGCGCTGCGATCGCTCCCCCAGGGGGAAAGCGACGGAGTATGTCAGGATTGCGGGTCCGAGATCGAATCGGCGCGCCTGGCTTTGCTGCCCGGCACGACGCAGTGCTCGGCGTGCGCGCGAACCCGTAGCAAGCTCTCGGCAAGCGCCAGCCTGAATTAGCGGCACAGGCTCTCATCAAGGGCCGCGGCCTTGGGGTTGCGGTCCTTGCGCGTTCCGGAGCCTTTGGTTGGAAAACAGGCTGACGCTACGCTAGTGCTGTTCCGGCGCACCGGAGGTGTTGGTTGACTGCTGCAACTGGGCTGAGATGCATCGACTGCGACCGGCTGCACCCGCTCGAATACATCCTGTCATGCCCCGCTTGCGGCGGCCTGATGTACGTCGAGTATGACGTCGAAGCCGCGTCCCGCGTCCGGTTCGGCCAGCTTGAGGGCGCGGGGCTCTGGCGTTACGCCCAGCTGCTTCCCATAGATAACCCCGACCACTTCGTCTCGCTCGGCGAAGGCCAAACGCCGCTGATCGAAACGCCGCGACTCGCCCGGGAAATGGGTCTGGACCGGTTGCTCGTCAAGTTCGAGGGAGCTAACCCCACGGGCACCGTCAAAGACCGCTCCACCGTCACCGCCGTTGCCGCGGCCCTGCAATTCGGATTCGACCGGATCGGGGTCGTGACCACCGGAAACGCGGGGTCGTCGCTTGGCAGCTACGCCGCGAGAGCAGGAATTCGCGCGTTTGTCTTCTCCGCCGCAACATGCGCCAAGCCCAAGATCAGCCACATCGCCGCCACGACGCCGGACTTCTACTTGTATGAAGGAAACTACGACGCAATGATCGGCGGATTCGACTCGGTGATCGACGAGGGTACCGTCTTCGACGCCGGCGCTACGCGAAACGCCTACAAGCAAGATGGCAAGAAAACGATCGCCTACGAAATCTTCGAACAGATGGGCCTTCAGATCCCCGATTTCGTCGTTTACCCCATAGGCATCGGTGAGGCGCTACTGGCCGGTCAGCGGGCGTTCGCGGAACTGAAAGCGGCCGGGCACGCCGATTCCGTGCCGCGGCCTGTTTGCGCTCAGTCCACCGAGGCCGACACCGTTGTTCGAGCACTGGAAACAGGCGGACCGCTGATTCCGAGGACGATCGGTCACACCGTCGCCGAAGGCGTGGCCGTCGGCGACCTCGGCCCCAAGGGGAAGTGGGTCCTGAGAGTCACCCGCGACGACCACGGACTGGGCGCCGCCTCGGACGACCGCGAGATACTCGACTGGCAAGCGAAGCTCGCGCGTCTTGAGGGTATTTGGGCCGGCCCCACCGGTTGCGTTACGCTTCCCGCTCTGGCGAAGCTGGTCAGTCAGGGAGCGATTCCCGCCGACGCGAGCGTAGTCTGCCTCGTTACCGAGACAGGGCTTAAAGATGATGCCGAGCCTGCCGCGATGACGCCGCTCGCGCCTACAGTTGAAAACGTGCGAAAGATCCTGTTGTCGTAGACATGGTCAGGAAGGGAGACGAAAGATGTTCGTTGTAGATTCCGCGGACAAGCCGGAGGTCGAGTCGCCGTTTCAGGGGGTGGGCAGGAAGGGCCTAGTATGGGGCGAACGCATGTTATTCACTCAGATCATCATGCGCCAGGACTCCGTCGTTGAGCGTCACGATCATCCATACGAGCAGATGGGATATTGCATCGAGGGGGCGATTGAGCTCGAAGTTGAGGACGAGAAGGCCGTATGCGGCGCCGGATCGGCATGGACAATCCCGTCGGGAGCACGACATGCCGCCAGAGCGCTTGAGGACTCTCTTCTCGTCGAGGCCTTCAGCCCGCCGCGCGACGACTACAAGGACTGATCTCGACGGGCAGGCCGCCGAAGCCCCGAATCGAAACCGGCCGGAATTCTAGGAGCGCCTTCGCTCGTACCACTCGAAGGCCGAGATCGGAATTCCTGCGCGGATAATCCATTTATCCGGCGCCGCCCTGGCGCCGGATGGAGCTTTCTCGAAAAGCCGGGCGGCGCATAGCTCGTCGATCAAGTCCGATTTCGTCTCCAGCCGCCACTGGTTCCCGGCGTCGCTTCCATCGACGTGAGGCTGCGCCAGTTCAGCGAGGCCATTGGAGGAGTCTTGTTCCAGGCGGAAGACGTTTACCTGCCGCACCCCCGGAAGGCTCTTGACGCGTTCCAGAAGAGTTACAAGCAGGTTCTCGGCTTCGGCGCTGACAGTCATAACCTCGATAGTAATGCGCTATCGTGATTGATCAAAAGGACGGAATGCGACGAGTGACATGGAAACGCCGGCATAGAACCGCTCGCACACTCAGGTGAACGCCGACCAGACGCCCGCGGCCTTCGAGACGGAATCCGAAGTCGACGACGCCATGACGCGGCCTTCGCGGGCCATCGTCGATCAGCTTGGCGGCGGGAAAGGTGACGTTATGTGTCTGGGCGTGGGCGGCAAGATGGGGCCTACGTTAGCGGTCCTTGCCGAGAACGCCATCAAACAAGCGAATAGCGGCAGAACGGTATTCGGCGTCTCGCGGTTTTCCGACGACGGCGCCGCCCAGAGACTCCAGTCTTCGGGAGTGAAAACAATTCAGTGTGATCTACTGGACAGGACCGCCGTAGACAATCTGCCGGACGCAACCGACGTAATTTTCATGGCGGGGCGAAAATTTGGATCGACCGGCGCCGAAGGTCTCACGTGGGCGCTGAACGCCTACATGCCGGGAATTGTTGCCGAGCGCTATCGAGATGCCCGGATTGTCGTATTTTCGACGGGCAACGTTTATCCGTTCAGCCCCATAACCAGCGCCGGAGCCGCCGAGTCGACCAATCCGGCGCCCGTCGGCGAGTACGCCCAGTCTTGTCTTGGCCGCGAGCGCATATTCCAGCATTTCTCGGAAGCGCTTGGCGCGCGCGTTTGCATCATGCGGCTGAACTACGCCATAGACGTTCGCTACGGAGTTCTGCTGGACATCGGCAGCCGCGTTTTGAATCGCGATCCTATCGACCTGTCCATGGGATACGTAAACGTTATTTGGCAGGGCGAAGCCTGCGACCGGGCGCTTCGGTGTCTGGAGATCGCCGCCAGTCCGGCGACCGTGCTCAACGTCACCGGCGCCGAGACGCTGTCCGTACGCTGGATCGCCGAACGGTTCGGGGAATGCTTTGACGTTGAACCCGGGTTTGAGGGCGGCGAACGCCCGGAGGCGCTCCTGAGCGACGCTTCCAGGTGCGTGGAGTTGTTCGGTCCGCCTCAGGTCTCGGCTGGACAGATGATCGTATGGGTTGCCGGTTGGCTGGCGCGCGGCGGCCCTACACTCATGAAGCCAACCGGATACGAGGTCAGAGACGGTCGGTTCTAGACTCGATTTCAGCGGATATGCCCAACTTCGCCAATAGCCTCGAACTGCGGGCCGCTCCCCCATTCGACCTGACCCAGGTCGTGCGCTCGCACGGGTGGAGCGCTCTTGCGCCGTTTCGATGGGACGAGCCGTCCAAAACCCTCTCCACGGCATGTGAGCTTGAAAGCTGCGCGGTGACGATATCCGTGAGGGAAACCGACCCTCACACCGTCGTTGTGCGGTGGACGGGTCTCGCGGCGGAATCCTCGGTAACGGGGGTGGTCGATCGAATGTTTGGCCTGTCGGAAGACCTCTCCGCATTTCAGCGAAAATGCCGGCGGCGGAAGGGATTTCGCCACGTCGCGACGCACGGGCTTGGGCGGCTGCTGCGTTCGCCCACGCTCTGGGAAGACGCGGTGAAGGTGCTATGCACGACAAATATCAACTGGACGGGAACCAGGGCGATGACGCAGCGACTGGTCGACGAATTTGGGTCCGAGGCCGGCGGCGATATGCGTTGTTTTCCGGGTCCGACGACCATTGCGGAAGCCGGCGCGGAAGCGCTGGCCGAACGGGCCAAGCTGGGATACCGGGCGCCGCATCTCGCCGAGTTCGCCTCGTCGGTCGCAAACAAGCGCGTCGACCTTCGAAAATGGGACGACCTGGGAGCTGACTCGAACGAAGTTCGTAGGGAGATACTCGCCGTCAAGGGCTTCGGCGAGTACGCAACCGCCACTATCATGGCCCTTACCGGGCGATACGACCGCGTGCCAATCGACACGGCGTACATGGAATTCGTCACGCGCCGCTACTTCGGCGGCGACAAACCTTCCCGCAAGGCCGCGGAGGCCGTCTATGAGTCGTGGGGTAAATGGAAACATCTCGCCTACTGGTTTGAACGATTTGCCGACTGACCCGGCGGAAGCCCCAGACCGATTCGGGGTATGCTTCACGTCCGGATTTCGCAGGGTATCGAGCTCAGGAAACGTCAGCGCATGATTGTTAGGACCAAGCGAGTCTCAAGCTACTTCGACGTTGCGTCACCTAGCGTAGACAAGACTAGTGCGATGGCGCGGGGCAAGAAACAGAGGGAATTGACGGTATGGTAATGAACGCGCTCATTGGCGCTGCTGGACAGATGAGTGACAAGGACAAACAGAAATTCTACGACAGGGTTTGCGTGGATGGCGAAGTGATTCTGGCGGCCTTCAAGACGAAGCGAGACAGTTACGTATTCACCGACAGAAGGTTCATGTACGAGAACGTTCAAGGTTTGACTGGTCGGAAACGCAGTTTGAGGAGCGTACCGTATTCGAAGATTGCCGCCTTCGAGGTGGAATCTGCGGGATTCCTCGACACGGACGGAGAACTAAAGCTGTGGGTCAGCGGCTATCCCGGGACTATGGAGTTCGAGTTCCGCGAAGGGATTGACGTATATCTAATCCAGGCGCTTCTGGTATCACAGATCCAGAAAGAAGGGTCCGAGCACAATGTTGAAGTCAGCCAGCGATAGGTAGTCCAATGCCGCAGCAAGCCCGCATCACCGTCGAGACCAGCCATCCGATCGCCCGCATCAGGCCCGAGCTTTACTCGCAATTCATCGAGCCGCTGGGCAAGTGCGTGTACGAAGGGATTTGGGTAGCCGACCAGCCCGAAATCCCGCAGGAAAACGGGATGCGGACCTTCGCGCTCGACGCGCTGCGCCGCCTTGGGCCGGCCGCCGTGCGCTGGCCCGGCGGGTGTTTTGCGGACCAGCACCACTGGCGCGAAGGCATTGGCGACCCGGCGCAAAGACCGGTGCGACTCAATCTGTGGTGGGGCGGGTTGGAGACCCACGCCTTTGGCACTCACGAGTATTTTGACTTCTGCGAGAGCATCGGAGCCTTTCCGTACATTTGCGGAAACGTGGGTTCCGGAACGGTCGCCGAGATGCGCGACTGGCTCGAATACTGCAACGCGGAAGGTCCCACGACGCTCACCGAGGAGCGGCGGAAGAACGGCAGCGCCAAGCCGCTGGGCGTCCGGTTTTGGGGCGTCGGCAACGAAAACTACGGATGCGGAGGCCACATGAGTCCCTCCGACTATGCGGGCGAATATCGAAAGTTCGCCACCCAGCTCCGTCGGGTGGACCCAAGCGTCGAGCTCATCGCCGCAGGCTACACGTCCGAATACAACCGCAAGCTGCTCGAAGCCTTGATAACCGAACGCGAGCAAAGCCGGGAACTGATAGACCACATCGCCGTACACAGGTTCTTCCGCACCGGCGGGCACGACGTGGAGTTTTCCGAGGAAGACTATTACGCGTCGGTGGCCGAATCGCTGCTACTCGACGACGACATAGTCAAGGCCGACGGTCTCTTCAAGAACTACGAAGACCCCAAAAAGCGAATCGGTCTCGTGATCGATGAGTGGGGCACCTGGCACTCGAACGCGATCAGAGACAAGGGGCTTTTTCAGCGGAACACGATGCGCGACGCCGTTGTCACCGCCGGCTGCCTCAACACGTTTACCAACTGGGCGCAGCGAGTGGTGCTAACCAGCACGGCTCAGGCCATAAACGTACTCACACACGTGATCGCCGTCGATGGTCGCTCTGCATGGCTCACTCCGAACTTTCACGTGTTCGAAATGATCCGCAATCACGTTGGCAACGACGCCCTTACGACCAATATCGAATGCCCCGACCTCGCCGGCGGCAACGGATCGCCGGGAGGAGTCCCCCAGCTCAGCGCATCCGCGTCGGCGGACCCGGCGGGACGGTCGGGCGTGGTCTGCGCGGTCAACCGCCATATCTCGGAACCGGTGGAATGCACCGTGGCGTTCGCCGGTCTGGCCGTCCGGTCGGCGTCCCTAAATCTGCTATCCGAGAGCGCGCCCAACGTCTTCAACGACGCGGCGAATCCCGACCGCGTCACGCCGTCGCCGACCGGGGTCGACGTAGATAACGGCTGGCTTCGCGTCGAGCTGCCCCCGCATTCGGTGGCGCTCTTCAACGTCGAGCTGAACTAGGCGGCGGTAGACGAAGTAGCAGCGGTTTCGCGCTAGGGGCGAAACGCCAGGGCCCGCCGGGCCAGCGACCGGGTCGCATTCGAATTCACGAGGCTCCGGCGCCCGCGACGCGGAAAACCGGCCCCCGCTCCTCGTCAACGCGGCTCAGATCGAGCTTGGCGCCCATCGCCGCCTTCCCGCCAGGCTCCAGCCGGCCCATCACTTGCGGCCCCTCTTCCAGCTCGACCAGGACCACCGTATACGGTACTTCGCGCTCGTAGCGAGTCGGTCCAATATGAATCGCCGTCCACGCACGGATCGTCCCGCGACCCGAAAGCGAGACATCTCGACGTTCGTCGCTCCCGCATTTGGGGCAATAGAGCCGGGGCGGCATGAACAGGCCGTCACACGCGGCGCATTGGTAACCGGCCAGACCCATCGCGGGACTAGGGACGGCCCAGAATGTGAACGGTTGCCACCGCGCCGGCCCCTCCGAGGTTGTGAGCCAAAGCCGCTTCGGGATTCGCGATCTGATTACCGGCCGTACCCCGGATCTGAGCCGCAAGCTCGTAGATCTGGGCCAGTCCGGTGGCGCCGACGGGATGTCCCTTTGCGATGAGTCCTCCACTCGGATTGACGGGGCGGCGACCGTCGAGCGCGGTCTCGCCGGATTGCACGGCCGGCCCGCCCTCGCCCTTCGGGAAGAACCCCAGGTCTTCCGTAGCGACTATCTCGGCCACGGTAAAGCAATCGTGCACTTCGGCCAGGTCCATGTCGGCGGGGCCGAGGCCGGCCATTTCATAAGCCGCTCGCGTGGCCTTCACGGAAGCGGAAAAGCTGGTCAGGTCGCCCATCTCCGTCAGCGCGCTCGGACCCGTGGCGTGCCCAGAGCCCAGGATGCGCACCGGTTCGCCCGCGAAATCGCCCGCCATTTCCGTAGGACACAGGACCGCCGCGGCCGCCCCGTCGCTGATAGGCGGGCAGTCGAACAGGCGGATCGGTTCGGCTATGAAGCGGGAGTTAACGACCTCCTCCAGATCGGTGGCGCGGCGAAACTGCGCCTTTGGATTGTTGAGGCCGTTTCGATGGTTCTTGATCGACACCTCCGCGATTTGCTCGCGCGTGGTGCCGTAGTTTTCCATGTGCTGTTCCATAACCATCGCGAACGCGCCCGGAAACGTGAGTCCGGTGCGCATCTCGGATTCCTCGTCGCCCGCCGTCGAAAGCGCCGCCGTGATTTCGCCAATCGGCATCCCCGACATCTTTTCAACACCCGCGACGAGGACGAAGTCATACAGACCGAGCCCGACGGTTATGAACCCCTCGCGAAGAGCGAGTCCGCCGGAGGCGCAGGCCCCCTCCACTTTGGTTGCGGGGATGCCTTGAAGGCCCAAACGCCCGGCCGTGACGGCCGCCAGAGAGCCTTGCCCCGCAAGCCGCTCGCCAACGAAATTTCCAAGGTAGAGCGCCTGGATGCGGGACCGTGCAACGCCGCTGTCCGCGATAGCCTCGCGGCACGCGTCGACCGCCAGTTTGACTATGTCCTGGCCTTCGAGCCGTCCAAATGGAGTCGATCCCACGCCGAGGATCGATACCGGTCGCAATCTATTCCCCGGACGGCTCGACTCGCCTCCAACCATTACACCCGCCTCGCCCGGTCCGACCAGTAACGTTCGCGCAGCTCTCGCTTCAACACCTTCCCGTACGCGTTCTTCGGCAGCACTGGCAAAAACTCCACCGATGTTGGTTTCTTGTAGCCGGCCAGATTGCTTCGACAGAAATCCATAATGTCCTCAGCGGTCGCACTGGCGTCGCCGTCTAGCACAACCAGCGCTTTAACCGTCTCTCCCCATCTTTCGTCCGGCACGCCTATCACGGCAACGTCGGCGACCGCGGGATGGGCCGCGACGACTTCCTCGACCTCCCGAGGATAAACGTTCGCGCCGCCGCTAATTATCATGTCCTTCTTGCGGTCGGTGATGTAAAGGTAACCGTCCGAATCCAGGTTGCCGAGATCGCCCGTATGCAGCCATCCGTTTCTAAGTGTTTCCCCCGTGGCCGCGGCGTTATTCCAGTATCCCTTCATCACGAGATCGCCGCGCACGGCGATTTCGCCCGTCTCCCCAGCCGGCAGCTCGCGGTCCTGTTCGTCAACCACCGATACCCGAACTCCCGTCACCGCGCGGCCCGCCGAAGCGAGTCGCCGAAAAGCGACCGGGTCAGCCTCGATCCGGTGCTCCGCGATGGGAAGCGTGGTTACTGCCATCGGGGCCTCGCCCTGCCCGAAAATCTGAACGAAAATCGAGCCAAACGCGCGCACGGCCTCGACGAGGTGCTCCGTGTACATAGGTCCGCCGCCGTAGATGACCGTGTGAAGACTTGACAAGTCGAAGTCTTCTTTGCCGTCGCTCGCCACCAGTATGTTGATCATCGTGGGGGCCAGGAAGAGCGTGGTGACGCGGTAACGCTCGATCGCCTCGAATATCTTGCGGGGTTCGAATCTTTGCGTTCCGGGGAAGGCGCTGGCGGCCCCGCGAGCCAGATTGTGAAACATGCACAGCCCCGATCCGTGCGTAATGGGCGCGGCATGGAGAATCACGTCGTCTGGCGCCGCCGGGTTTATATCGAGCAGATAGCCCTGCGCCATCGCCATCAGGTTGCGGTGGGTCAGCATGGCGCCCTTGGGTCGGCCCGTGGTTCCCGACGTGTAGAAGAGCCAGGCAACGTCATTGGAGTCCGGCAGCGCCCCCGGCGCGTCGTCCGACGACGAATTCAAGAGATCGTCGTAGGCCAGATCACCGCCCGGACCGCCGCCCACGCAGATAAAGCGCTTCACGGTATCGAGCGACCCGCGGATTTCGGCGAGGTGATCGCGAAACTCGTGAGCGTAGACGAGCGCGAATGAGCCTGAATCGTTCAGCAGGTACCGATGTTCACGGGGTTGAAGCCGGACGTTCATCGGCACGACCGCCATTCCGGCCTTCATCGGCGCCAGAATCGTTTCGAGACCCTGGTGGCAATTCGGCAAGAGCATCCCAACCCGGTCGCCGCCGCGCCCGCCGAGATCGACCAGCGCGTTGGCCAGGCGGTTCACCCGCGCCTCGGCCTCGCGAAACGAAACCACGGCATCGCCGTCGAGCCACGCGGGCCGCTCGGGATAGCGGCGCGCGCTGCGCGTCAGCACGTAGCCTATGTCCAGCGCGTCCTCCCCGTGGTGATTGTCAGGGCGGTCTTGCCGCGGCGGCCTGGTCCGAACACACCGGACGCGCTCTTAACGCTCCGCCGGTTGCGGACCCCGCCTAAGGCCGCTGTTCGACAAATCAGCCGCTCGTAAACACCCCGTTTCCCAACTTGCCCGGCTATGCCCCGGCCAGCTCCTCAACTTTGGCTTTCAACGGCCGGTAAACGTGCTCGTTCATCACCGCTATGGCCCCTATGTCTGACTGATCTTGCACTATGGCGGCGTAGGCTTTCGTCGCCGTGCGGGAATGATCGACCGCGGCGCGCGTCTGCCGCAACGCTTCGCCCCGGTTGCCGGCCGAGTCTGCAAGAGCCGCGTTCCGCAGCGACTCGATACAGTTGAGGTATTCGATTCCGAAGTCGAGCCGGCCGATCCAGTAATCGATATATTCCGCGCCGCCGCTCCCCGCCCCGCTTCTGGCCTTGCGCGCGGAATCCAGGGCGTTTCGGTACGCCTCCCGCACCTCCTCTAGCTCATGCGGAAAAGGTTCGGCGATCCAGCTCTTCATAATCATGTTCGGAGCGGGAAAGGCGATAGTAAACGCGTTCTGCTCGAGTATGACGGTAGCCCGCTGGACTTCTCGACACATTTCGAACATGTCTTCCACGCAGGCCTCTCCGCAAGCCGCCCTCAACACGTAGCGGCAAACGTCGTCCGGCGAGGCTGCGGCATCCCACCCGGCCTTTGCAATGTAGGAAACGGTTGGGTCGTGATCGCCGATCAGCCAGTAGCGCGTGCTAAATCCCGACCAGCCCCGGTCGCGTATTCGCTGCGTCATGCGGTGCAAGCTGCC
This sequence comes from Chloroflexota bacterium, assembly GCA_965218195.1. Lineage (GTDB taxonomy): Bacteria > Chloroflexota > UBA11872 > UBA11872 > VXNJ01 > JAPOVO01. The sequence goes on along the minus strand of OZ244593.1, from coordinate 580,749 downwards.
CAGCGTGCTCTGGGGCAATATCCCAACGTTGTCGTCGTGGAGTGTCAGGATGGCCGCCGCCGGCAGCTCTAGTTGGGGAGCTTTACCAAACGAATCGAGTAATGCGCTGCTCGACGGGAAATAGTCCGTCGACACGTGTGCCTGCCAGCCCGGTTTCGCTATGACGTTCAAAACGGGAAAAAGCTCTCTGACCACCGACTCGAAAATGACCTTGATATCAGGTCGGGCCGTGTCCGCCAGCACGTCGAGATCGTCAAGGAGCCGATCTAGAAAGTAGAGGCTGACGATGTCCCCCTTGACCTCCAGAACGGGTCGAGGTTCCCCGCCCGGGTAGCTGCCCCCGGGCATGTCCCTCTCGGCGGCGCTGGCCAGCACCGACTCGAGGCTGCACACTTTCTCGATGCCGTACTTCGCGTCGAGCGCCTGCCAGGCCCGTTCGTGCTCCTCGATCCACTGCCGGTGTTCCTGCATGACGAAGGAGACGTAGCCGGCTTCAGGGTAGATGTTGACAGTCGCCCGGATTACCGCGCTCGCAAGATCGGTCAGCGCGTCGTCATCCATGGCTACGCCGTCGCCCGGCACGACGGTGCTTGTGCCGAGTTGATGAGTCTCCCGAGCGTTCTTCAGCAACCCCGCGAACTCAGAAGGAAACTCGGTTGTCGAAGTGTGGATCACGCATTCCATGCCGCGGGACGCCGCGTACCCGAACAAGCTGTGAATATGCCGTTGCCCCGCGGCCGCGGTCTCCTCGTAGCTCGCGCCGAGCGGCAAGTCGGGATTCCAAAACTCCTCGACATCGCCAAAGACTTCCCTGCCGATAGTGTCGTCATCGACCGGGTATCTGTCCCCGAACCAGAGAGTTCCCGAGTTGCGCTTTACGCCGCGGAGCTCGTAATGGACGAACGGGTGATACGGCCAGATGAATGCGTAGACCCGGTTGAACTTGAGCTTGGCGAGCTGATCGATGACGGGCTTGTAGTCCTCGATGCCCCACGATTCCGGTCCGCAGGCAAAGTCGTTGACCACCCTCCATTGCCGGATCGTCAGGTTCGGTTCCATGACGGTCGTCAGGTCCGGCAATTCGAAGGCGCGCCGCTCGGGCAGCACGTCGCCGTGCAGCAGATAGCGCACGCCCCAGCGTTCCATAAGCTCATAGACCGCCCAGAGCGCGGCCCTGGGACTACCACCGCCGACCACCAGCGCGTCGCCGCCTCGGAGATTGCATCGACGAATCACGATCCCCTGGTCCGACACGTCGGGGAACGGGTTCCCGCCCGTGGCCTCGGCGACCGCCGGATTCGTCGCTGGACTCCCGATCAGGAAGAGCCCGTCGGGAAACCCCTCCGTCTCTTCGGAGGGATTCGCGTCTACTCCAAACAGGTCCGCCAGGTACCGGCACAGCTCGCTCGCCGCAAAAAGCTCGAGGTCCGGCTGCCCGGCGCTTACCACTACTCCAACACTGGGGGCCTGCCTGCCGCTCTCCGCCATGTCTCCCGCCTCTCCAAATCCGTCCGCCACCGGAAAGCTCCGGCCCCCATCGCGAATTCGATCAGTTGACAACGGAGAGTATCACGGGAACCGTCCGCGACCGGCGGGGATATTCAGGCCAAGCGCGAAGCAGACGGCATCGACCACAGACCACAAAGCCGATCCGAAGAACCAGACCTAATTCGGTCTGCGCTCGTAACCTCAATTCGACATTTTCGTTACGGATCTTGAATCAGCTTGTAGAATTGAGAAATACAAGTTTCTCCCAAGATTTCGCAACAGCGTTGGCGAAATCTAACTTCGGCGAAGAAGGGGACCTCCGATCGCATTTCCCTCTGAATCCCTGGCGCGCGTGAGCGCCCGGCGTCCGTGGCGCGTTGTCTCGATCTGGGTCATCGCTGTTGCCGCCGCCCTTGCGATTTCGTCGCAGCTCCTCGATAGCGCCCTCACGACCGAAGACGGCTTTATCGTGGAACCCGAATCAGCCATTGCGGCGCGCCTGGCGGAGACGCGCTTGCTCGGCTCGGAGAAGGTAACCGAACTCCTGATCGTGACTTCCGAGTCTCTGACTGTCGACGATCCGGCGTTCCGCGAGTTCGCTGGCTCGTTGACCGCCGAGGTCTCGAAACTGGTCCCGAAATATGTCGACGGGGTTTTCGATTACTACGTCATCGGCGACCAAGGCATGGTCTCGCGTGACCGACACACGACGATCGTCAACGTGGTCATGGCGGGCGGCATCGACGAAGCTAACGAAAACGTAGTCCATCTAACGGAGATCGCGCAGGAAGCGGCCTCCGCGCCCGATTTTGAAACTTACGTGGTAGGTCCGTCCAGCGTTAATCGGGACTTTCTGGAGGTGGCGAAGAGCGACCTTCTCAAGGGAGAGATAATCGGCGTCGGCATCGCCTTAGTCATATTGATATTGGTGTTCCGGACGGTGGGCGCCGCGCCGATACCGATTGTCATGGCCATCGTCTCGATCGTCGTCGCGGTGGCGCTGTCCAGCCTTGTCGGCCAGCTCTACAGACTCTCATTTTTCATCGTAAACATGATCACGATGATCGGCCTCGCCGTGGGCATCGATTACTCGCTCTTCATCGTCGGGCGATACCGCGAGGAGCGCGCTACCGGCTTAGGGAAAGCGGACGCCATCATAAGGGCCGGAGCGACCGCCTCGCGCGCGGTGTTTTTCTCCGGAATAACGGTCGTCCTGGCGCTGGTGGGAATGCTGGTCGTCCCGACGTCCGTGTTCTTCAGTCTGGGTCTCGGAGCGATATTGGTGGCGGTCACCGCGGTGCTGGCCGCGCTTACCTTGCTGCCCGCGCTATTGAGTCTGGTGGGCGACCGGGTCGACTCGCTGCCCTTACCGGTCATTGGAGGGAATTCCCGGGGCCGCGGAAGATTCTGGATCCGCATCACGAGCATGGTGATGAAGCGCCCGCTGCTCAGCCTGGCGCTCTCCGGCGGGTTGCTGGTCGCCGCAACCGCTCCCGTTGCAGACCTCAATCTGGGGGTGTTAGGGATCGACACGTTTCCCGAATCAATGGCGAGCAAACAAGGTTTTCAGGTCCTCGAAAGCGAGTTTTCCGCCGGGCTCGTATCACCAGCAACGATAGTCATCGATGGAGACGTTCGATCGAAGCAAGTCCAGGACGGGATAGCCCGCCTTACGACGGCCCTGAGACAAGACCCGGGATACGGCGAGCCGCGGGTCCAGACTAATGACGCCGGCGATCTGGCGGTTGTTTTCCTTCCGTTTAACGCCGAGCGGTACGAAGGCGCGGGTATCGGAGGAGTGCGGCACCTCCGAGCCGAGCACGTTCCCAACGCCGCCATTCCGGCCAGCGTGTACGTGGGCGGTTCCGCCGCCGAGCGGACCGACTTCAGGGACCTGGCCGCAAGCTGGACGCCGCGAGTATTCGGGTTTGTCCTGGGTCTTAGCTTCATTCTTCTGACGATAGCGTTCCGATCGCTCGTCGTACCGATCAAAGCGATATTCATGAATCTGCTCTCGGTCGGCGCGGCCTACGGTTTGCTGGTGCTTGTATTCCAACGCGGCGTGGGAGCCGGTCTGTTTGGGTTTCAGCAAGTTGAGGCCATAGAGACTTGGATCCCGCTGTTGCTGTTCACGGTGCTGTTTGGATTGTCGATGGACTACCACGTATTCCTGTTGAGCCGGATCAGGGAGCGCTACGACCAGAGCCAGAACAACCAGGAGTCGGTTGCGTTCGGACTGCGAAGGACCGCCGGAATGATCACCGGCGCGGCGCTGATCATGGTCGCCGTATTCGGGGGATTCGCCGCCGGCGATCTGGTGATGTTTCAGCAGGTCGGCTTCGGTCTCGCGGCCGCCGTCCTGCTCGACGCGACGATAATCAGGTCGGTATTAATCCCGGCCAGCATGCAGCTGCTTGGCAAGCGAAACTGGTATTTCCCGCGATTCCTGGAATGGCTGCCGGACGTAAGGGTGGAAGCGCCCGAACTGCAAGCCGGGGCCGCTTCGGACGGTAACTCGTAACAAGCAACTCCGCCTTTGGCGGTGTCCAACGCCCGGACCCGTTCAGGTTAAGCTCCGCGCCCCCCGCAACCCTGGACCTGTCAACGTGTGAGGTCGGATATATGCGAGACAGTTTATGACCATGGTCGTGACCATAGTATAATCAAGAGTATTGCTACAGGCGGGACACAACCATGGAAACAGATAACTACAAAGCGACCGGCGGCCCCAGGATCATCAAGGCGTCTGAGTTCAAGGCCAAATGCCTCAAGCTCATGGATGAAGTCGCGGAAAGCGGCGAAGAGATCGTCATCACCAAGAACGGCCGCCCCGTCTCGCGGCTGACGCCTTACCGCGAGAGATCGAAAATGGCTTTCGGCCGCAACCGGGACAACATCCGAATCCTTGGCGACATCGTCGAGCCGATGCCCGCTGAGTGGTTCGACCAAGCTGACGACTCCGCAGAAGACCTTTTTTGATACTCCTCGACACGCATGTCCTGTTATGGCAGGAGCAAGGCGACCGGAGAATGGGGCCGCAATCTCGCCGCGCCGTCGAACGCGCGCTGCAAGAAGGCACGGCGTCAGTTTCAGCCATATCATTTTGGGAAGTCGGTATGCGCGTCCAAAAGGGCCGGCTTGATTTTCTCCTTGATCTTGATGCCTGGCGCCGCGACCTGCTGGATCAGGGACTGGTCGAAGTCCCCGTCGAGGGCCGGATCGCAGCCCGCGCGGGCCTTCTGCCGTACACGCACGGCGACCCGGCCGACCGCCTGATCGTCGCCACCGCGCTGCAAGGCCACCAGCTGGTCACCGCCGACCGGCGGATCCTGGACTGGCCGGGCCGGCTGAACCGGCTGGACGCCACCGAATGAGCGAGACTTGAGTAAGATCCCGTACTTGTCCAGTGCGCCGCCTTGCGCAACGCTGGGTAGTTCATAGAAAATTCGCGGACTGGATCGATCGGGTTACGAACGCCTGAACCGGCGGCTGCGTACGCGGCGCCGAATGGCATAAGCGAGGAGCGGGTGGAAATGACAAAGGTACTGATGGTTGTCGGCGACGGCGCCGAAGTCTTCGATACGCTGTATCCGATATATCGAGTACGCGAAGACGGATTCGAGTGTGACGTAGCCGCCCCCGAAAAGGGGACTTATCACATGGTCCTGCACGAACAACCCGATGACTGGGACATCACCCAGGAGACCGCCGGCTACCACATCGAATCCGACGTCGCGTTCAGGGACATCAACCCCACCGATTACACGGGAATTCTGATAAGCGGCGGTCGGGCGCCCGAATACATTCGATATGACGAGGACCTACTCCGCACCGTCAGGTATTTCGTCGAGGCGGGTCTTCCGGTCGGGTCGGTTTGCCACGGCATAGAGGTCCTGGCGACCGCGGGCGTTATAGACGGCAAGCGCGTGACCACGGTAAAGAAGTGCAAGTTCGACGCCGAGGTCTGCGGCGGCATATTCGTGGACGAGCCGGTAGTCATATCCGGAAACGTGATTACCGCGCGCACTTGGCACGACAATGCCGAATGGATGCGCGAGTTCATGCGGCAGCTCAACCAGGCAAGAGTTCAGCGGGAAAAGGTCGCCTAAGGAACTCTGCGGCGGCGATGGCCGCCCATAGTCACGCCGCGCTCGTGTTCCGCCGCGAGCGCTAGGGGACCTTCAGTTCGATGACGATCGGGAAATGGTCCGAAGCCAGCGACTTCGGCGCGTCGGCTCGCGCGACTTCCAGGTCTGACGAAGCGAACGCGTAGTCTATTCGCTCTTCGGGATCGTCCGATGGATATGTCGGCACCGCGCTGCCGGCCTCCAGCAGGAGGTCTCGAAGTCCCGCGTCCGTTATCCGGCTGTATTCGGCTGAGTCCGGCTCGGCGTTGAAATCTCCGATGATCAGCGTCCGCGGATCGCCACCCCAGACCTCCAGCACCGTATCGATCTGATTCAGTCTGGTCGGCGCACCGTCGTCCTCGTGATCGAGGTGCGGCGTCAGCACTCGCACTCCCGACCCTCCAAACAACACGAACGTTTGGAGCACGCCCCTTGGAACCCGGCCGGGATTATCAAAGCGATGATTTTCGGACCGAGCGACGAAATTGGTGAACAGGGCGTTCCCCCAGAGATCACCGACGTTGGAGCCGAATTGAGCATTCATGCCAAGCCGCCGCGACAGCCAAAATAGCTGATCGGACATGCCCGAAATCACCCATCCCCGCCCCACTTCCTGCAAGACCACGATGTCCGGGTCGTGGCGCTCGATCTCGGCGGCCACGGCCTCGAGGTCCCACCGGTTCGAAACGCCAAAGCCCTGCCTGATGTTGTAATTGACGATGCGGACCGTATCCGTGCTCGAGGCGGCTCGCGGTTCGATTTCCGGCCTGTCCAGAGCGGCCCTCGCCGCTCCCGGGGCTACGGCCAGAACAAGCACGACGAGCACCGTGGCCGCGGTCACGCGATTTGGCGCCGGAGCGGGCGCCAGACGGAAAGCTCCCAGCCCGCCCGCCAACAGCGCGACCAGCGCGGAAGCGACAAGCACCCACTCGGGGGCATAGAACGAATAGAAGACAAACGTGAAAATGAAAAAGAGAACGAACCCCAGAGTTCCGGCGATCGCCGGAACCCTCGCTCCCGACTTCGCGCCGGAAGCGATGTCGGGAGCCGGCACAGCGGGCATCCAAGCCAGCAGGCGAGCCAAAGCCGCTCCCAGCAGAACGACGGCCCAGCCATAGCCCGTTAAGCGGAAGAGCGCCAGACCCGCGATCAGCAGCCCTACGGCCACGACCGGCGAAGCCGCCTTCCACCGGCCGGCACCCGGCAGCGCGGTCCAGCCGAGTCCGATAACAGCCCCGGCGGTAACCAATGCGGCCGTGGAAGGCCAGTCGAGTCCGCCCGTCGAGGACACTTGTCCAAAGTTTCCGCTCACAAGCATGAAAAGCAGCAGACCGGCTGGTATGCCCGCGACAGTCCAGGAAGATGAAGAACGGGCGCTTACAGGCCCGGCGGCGGCGCTCCGGGCGTAGGCGAGGACCAGCACGCCGGCGGACGTCATCAAGGTAATCGCCATCGCGGCGGGACAGGACGAAAACGGGACGTCAACCGTCAGAAACCCCGCCCTCGCCGCAACGTCCAGGGCCATCCCAGCGGCCATTCCGCACCCGGACTCGCGGCCTCGAATCCCCAGAAAGGAGACCACCAGCCAGGTAAACGCCAAAGTGCCGACCAGTCCCAGGTACACGTCGGCCACCGGATTGGCGGTCGCCTGATCGGCGACTCGCGCCACGGCCAGCACGGAAGCGGCCAGAAGCACGGTCGGACGCCGGCCGATTAGCCGTATCAGGGGCCAGGCGAGAATCGTCGACGCAAACGCCGCCAGCGCCAGGACCCCCAGGAGCACCCGATCGGAGGTCTCACCGACAACCCACACAAGACCGGTAAGGAAAACGCGAATCGATTGGAGACCGAGGAGCGTTATCAGAGCGGACAGAACTATCGTCCGCATGAATGCCCTCCGGTGTGGAACCTACGCGGCGCGACTATCTTGGCAAACTATAACCGTCTACACCTAGAATTGAGTCTGCGAACCTCAAGGACGCTGCATCCGAGATTCATCATTCGTAATAGCGCCATCAATCCCGGCGCAGAGGAGAGATTCGATATGCCGGTGCTTAAAACCGAACTGCTGGATCACGTCAACATCAAGGTCAGCGACATGCACGCGAGCATGGATTTCTATACCGGGTTCCTTGGCCTGGAAGTGGCGAGTGTCAGCCGCGACGAGCAGGGTGAGCCGGACTTCGTGGGGCTGGCCGCGGGGCCGCAGATCGTATATCTCTCACGCAACAGGGAATTCCGATCGCCGGCGAACGTGCCCGACCGTGGTCTCAATCACATCTGCGTGGTCGTGGAGCCTATGGAGTTGGACGATCTGCTGCAAAAGCTACGCGACGAGAGCATCCCGGTCCGCGTCGAAGCCGCGCATCGACGTGACGAACGCGGCGCGAGCGTTTCGACCTACGTCGAAGACCCGGACGGGCACGGCGTCGAGATAAAGCAGTATCCCGGCTGATCCCGAAAACTAGCTAGGCGCACCAGGGGGCGTCGGCCTCCCAGCGGTTGAATTTCGGGGCGCCGTTCTCGGCCAGCTCATCCCGCGTGCGCTCCCACAGACTCACCCATTCCCCATGCTCGGCCAGCACGGAGTCGGGCCGCGCCTTGCTCCTGACGACGAATCCGGGGAACGCCTTTCTGCCGGTGGGCTGACCGGTGGGCTGATATCTGAGATCGAAGCTCCATCGCACTTCGTTGCTCAGGTTCGGCAACGACATGTGCGCCGTGTAACGGGTCATAAACAGGACCGAACCGGCTCGCAGCGGAATTGGCTTCGTCTGGTCGGTATCGATCAAGCTATTAGGAATCGACAATTGGACCGGCTTGGGACAGTGCCCGATCAGCTTCCGGCGATTGCTGCCCGGCAGAATCCCCAGGCAACCATGGTCGATCGTGGCGTCGGTCACCGGCACCCAGACGGTAAGCATCTCGGTTTCGTCGGCGTCTTCGGTGACGACGGCGTTGTCCTGATGCCACATCGTTCTCTGGGCGATCCCCGGGATTCCGGGCGTCTGCGCCGAGCCGCCTGTCCCAACCAGTCTCATCGGCACCTTCATTCGAATGTGCTGAACGGGATTGGAGTAGACCTCCGGTCCGATCAACTGCTCGACAAGATCGATCAGAGGCTCGTGGCGCAGCAGCTCGAAGCCGCCGCGGCCAAGGTACATGGGCGTGTCTTTTAATACTCCCTTCTGAGGAAGTGATATGTCGAAAGGCTGAAGCGGCAGATCGCCGGCCTGTTGGACTATATCCATGACCCGGTCGCCAAACGGCCGCGCCGGGTCGTATGAGTCGATTCTTCCGTCCGCCAGCATGTCGGCGGCGGAACTGTCGAGAATGCCGCTGTATTCCTGCCTGAGGACATTGAAATCCAAGTCCGGATCGAACACGTCCTCCACCACCAGATAACCCTGATCGTGAAACTGATCGAGCTGCTCCCGCGTCAACACCTTCACTCTCCGCCCTCCAGTCGTCGCTGTCCTTCTTGCGTAGAGATGCCGTGCATCTGAGTCGTTTCGGAGATGATAAACCCGAAGACATGATTTCGCACTACCTACGGCGGGGCCGCAGCGTCGAATTACCGCTCGTCGGGCGTGACCCCTACACAGTTGATTGCCGAGCGGCCTTGCTCTATCAGTTGCCAGCCAGACCCCTCGTCTTCGGACGCGAACACCCGTCCATCCCGCATACCGAACGCCGCAAAGCCGCCGCGTGCCGCGAGCAGCCCCGTGTCGATGTTGTCGCTAAACCAGTCCGGCAATCCGCCGGCGCACTTTTCGAACGGCCCGGCGCTTTCAACTCCGCGGCGATAGAGGCACGCATTTCTCCCGCCGGGACCGTCCGACGCCGATACGAGAACATGCTCCGAAGTCGCCGCGACCGCGCGGCAGTAGCGCGAATGCATCCCGTCGCTTTCCACGCTCCAGCTAACCCCGGAGTCCCGACTCACCGCCAGACCGCGCGCGGTGGCGGCGAATACCAGCCCGGAGGCCGTCACTCCCGCCAGAACCTGATGGGCGTCGGCGTGAATGTCCAGTCCCGCAGGCCGCCACGACTCGCCGCGGTCGGTGGACTTGACCACGCCGCCAACGTGAACGTTGACATAGAGATTCCCGTCTCCGTCAGCGGTCATCGACCGGCTGTCGGCCGGCCCTCCCCACGGCGTGTACCACGAATCACGGCCGTCAACGGCGTCGAACCCGGCGACCGTCTCAAGCCGGCTGCCGTTCAGCCGCAGCAGGCGAGCCTCCGACGCGCCCACGAACAACTGGTCATCGACTGGCAGCAGACACTCGCCGCTCAACCCGTCAAGCGCGGCCACTTGCTCCCACGGAACGTTCAGTCCACCGCGCCAGACGACCTTGCTATTGGTGATCGTCCACCAGTTGCCCGCGCCGGCCGCCAGCGCCGTAACGTTTCGGCCGTCGAGTCCCGCGCCGTCTGATTGACCGACCACCCGCACCCCGTCCGGCGTTCCAACGACTACCGTTATGTCCGAAGCTCTATCCATTGAGTCTCCAACCCCCTTGGCGCCGGGCGTTCGTTCAATTACAAAGCCTTGTCCACAAGGTACACCTACGCGGCGGAGGGAATGCCCAGCGCCGGTTCGGGCAACGGAGGCCGCTGCCCGGCGATCACCTCCGCCTGCTCGTCTTCATCCAGAGGCTGGAATCTCTGGGCCGCGCTCAAGATCTTGGGCAGGAGCCGCACGTCACCCGCCGACGGAGCGGTGTGCATAGGCTGTGAAAGCACCCACCACAGCGCGGCGTCGATGTCTTCCTGATCGCGGTGCGGGTCGTACCACGTGGTGCATTCGCGTTCGCGGTCGCCCCACCCGCCGCGGGCGATCATCTTTATCGTCTGGACGCCCACGTTCCTCTCATTTGCCAGCGCCAGAAGCCGCTCGGCGTCGCGCCTGTAAGCGGCGTTGCCGTAGATCGCGGCGCTTATGGGAAACATCACAGTGTCGAAATCGAACCGATCGAGCGCCTCTATCTGGACCCGCGGCGCTTCGGGGCCGTGGCCGGTGATGCCAATGAACTTCGTCAGTCCCCGATCCCGCATCTCGACCAGCGCTTCCAAAGCGCCGCCCTTGCCCGTGGCCTTATCCAGCTCCGCCATGTTCACGACCGCGTGCAACTGAAAAAGGTCGAACGAGTCCACGCCCAGACGTCGCATACAGTCGTGAATTTCGTCCCACGCTTCGTCTTTCGAACGCTTGCCTGTCTTGGCTCCGAGAAACATCTGTTCGCGAATCCGCGGCATCCACGGCTTCATGCGCTCCATGGCCTCGCCATAGCTCGGCGCGATATCGACGTGATTGACCCCGTGAGCAAGGACCTGTTCAACGGCCTCGTCCGCCGCGTCTTGCGCCACTCTGCCGATGCCGGCCGTGCCGAAGCAGACCACCGTACTCGCATAACCTGTTCGTCCAAGCGTTCTTTTTTCCACAGTCGCCTCCGAGAGATAACTTGCCGAGGCTGACCTCAAGCTTAACTAACAAAACTCGCGATCGGTGGCCGAATCCGGCTCCGGCGTAGAATCAATACGTCAATGCGAACAGTGGGTTGCGACTTCAGGCAACCCGGTATATTCCGGACCCCATTTGCGAGGAGAGCGGCGATGGACTCGAAACCCGTTACGGCAGGCGACCCGTTTCCGGAAGTCGAGCTGACTGACATGTCCGGCGGAGCCATCGGGCTCTCCGGCGCCGACTTCGAGGAAAACACGCTCCTGTTCGTTTGGGCATCCTGGTGAGGTTGCCGAGATCAGCTGCCCGGGTGGCGGCAATTCCTCGGAGAGCGCGAGTATTCCGGATTCAAATTCATCAGCATCGCGACGGACGCTCAAGGGCCCGCGGCGGCCCGTCCCTGGGTTGAGAAGGCGCGCGCCGGATATCCGACCTACGTCGATGAGAAAAACGAGATCGGCAAAGCGTTCGGCTACACGGCTATTCCCGTTGGAATCATGGTTCGGCCCGACGGGACCGTCGCCGGCGTCAAAGTCCCGTTTTCGGTCGATGACGAGTCCGATCGCCGCGCCGTTGACGTATTCGCCGGCGGCGGCGCCCCCGAAATCGAAACGGCCGGCCGGCTCGACGGAGTGTCAGCCGCAGTCGAGTCCTTCGCCGGGGGCGTCAGCGCCTACGCCGACGGCGACAGGCGAGCCGTGATTCGCCAGTGACGCGAGGCTCTGGCCGAAGACCCGGCCAACCACGTCATCCGCAAGCAGATTTGGGCGGTGCAAAACCCCGACCGGTTCTATCCCGAGATCGACTGGGACTGGCAAATGGAAGTCCTGGCTCGGGAAAGGAAGACCGAGGCAAGCGGCGCGAAGCGAAAGTAAACGGAACATCGAGGGTTTGGTGGCGTTTTCCGGCAAGGCTCAAGGCGCGGGAGCGCGTAGAGACCGCGACAGCCGCCAGGGGCCGGCGAACGCGCTTAGGCTCGTGACGGCCTCACCCCTTCGGGATTCATCGCATGGCGACGTTCTTTAGGGCCTTCCTTTTCACGCTGTTCCTGATCGTGGTCGTCGTAGTCGTTCCCATCGTCTATCTAAGCGCCGCAATCGGAGCAACCGACCTGCCCTGGCTGACCGGCATCGACAGCGCCGACTTGCAAAACCTCCGACCCGACCACTCCGGGCGCGATAGTCTGCGCCAGAGCATAGACCAGCAGCTCCAGTCGGCAAGCAGCTTCGACATCACGCTGACAGAGAACGAAGTCAACCGGATCTTCACGGGGGAGCTGGCGGGACTGGGAAGGCTGCACAATCCCCGGTTTGACCTTAAGTCTCAGGGCGGCCGCCTCAGCGCAGAGCTTGCCGGACGGGTTCCGGTTCCCCTGGAAGCCGACGTTACGTTTTCTCTTGACGGGGGACGGATAAGGCTGCACCTGCATGAAGTCTCAATCGGATTCTTGACATTCCCCGAGCCCCTGCTCGACCCCGCCGGCACGCTTCTCAACTACGTGGCCGGCGTCAACCAGGTCCTGTCGCGTCAGGGCGACGTGAGACTCGCCGAGCTTCGATCGGGTAACGCGGCGCTGCGAATGACGGGCTACCGCGTCGAGGGAACGACCCAGATTTCGGATACGGAACTCGCGACCGTTCTTTCGGACCCTTTCCGCAACATTCCAGCACCCCGGGAGCGCGCCTCCCGCGCGCCGTCCACCATCCCCCGTCCCGGGGCGTGGAAGTACCTGGCGCTTGGCGATTCCCTCTCCGCGGGCGAGGGCGCTTCGTCTCCGGCAAGCAATTACGCCGCGCGGTTTCGACAATACCTGGAAGCGACGTTCAACGTTGACTTCGCATTCGCCAATCTGGGAATTCCGGGCGAATCGACATCCTCGTTCGCACAGGGTCCGGAGTCGCAGCTTGATCGAGCAATCGCGGAAATCAAGAGCCTGCAAACAGACGGCGACCCCGAGACCCAGACGCACGTGATAACCCTGTCGCTGGGCGTCAACGACATAATCCCGATTCTCGAGGGGCCGGTATGCCGGGCGGGACCGGGCGATCCCGGCTGCCGCACCGAGCTGGACAAGGCTACGTCGCGGATCGAGACAAATATGAACGTGATTCTGCGGCGTCTTCGCGAGGCCGCCGGACCCGAAACGCTGATAATGCTGATGACCTATTACGACCCGTTCGACTTCGGCTCCGGCCTGGCTTTCGAAACGCTTTCGGACGAGACCATGCGAAACGTGAACGCCAGGATCGTCGCCGCCGCGCAGGCGAACGACATCGCCATCGCCGACGCTCATCCCCTGTTCCGCGGACTGGCGGCCCGGCTGACCCACGTGCTCGAAGGCGACGTGCACCCCGTGGACAGGGGCTACGGGGTACTGCTTCTCGCATTTCAAGACGCCTACGAACGGATGGGGCCGTTCAGGTGATATGGAGCCGTCGATGACCCGAACGCATAATCGAAGCCTGATCGCGGACCGCGGCGTCGTAGTCGCGAACCACCCGCTCGCCGCGGCGGCGGGGGCGGAAATGTTTGCGGCCGGCGGCAACGCCATCGACGCCGCCGTAGCGGCCTGCCTGGCCGCGAGCGTTGTCGAACCCGCGATGTCGAGCATCTTCGGCGCGGGGTTCATGCTGATCCGGCGCGCCGGGGGCGGCATCGCCGCGCTGGACAATTACATAAAGTCTCCCGCCGCGGCCTACGATGGCATCTACCGGTTGGAGTCGGTCGAGGGAGGCCTCTTCACGGTCGAAGACCGGCTAAACGAATTGGGCCACCTGTCCGTTGGCGTACCGGGTTCGCTGAAGGCATATCACGAATCGGCCACTCGATACGGCAGCCTCTCGTGGCCGGAAATCTGTGCGCCGGCGGTGAGACTCGCTCGCGATGGATTCGTCATCTCTCCTCTGCTGGCGGACTTCATGCGCGGGCATAGCACACTCCTCGCCCAATACCCTCACTCAGCCGACGTTTTTCTCGACGAGGGCCTGCCGCGTAAAGAAGGAACGAGACTCGTTCGGGCCGATTATGCGGATACGCTTGGGTCCATCGCCCGGCAAGGCTCCGACTTGCTCTACACGGGCGATTTGGGGCGGCGCGTTTCGGAAGAAATGAGCGGCCACGGCGGCATTCTGACGTTTGAAGACTTGCAAAGCTACGACGTAAAGCAGCGTGAGCCAGTCCGTTCGTCCTATCGCGGCTATGAGGTGGTCGGAATGGGGCCGTGCTCGTCGGGCGGTACGCTGCTTGCGCAGGCCCTGAGCATCCTCGAAGGCTTTGACATAGCGAGCTTGGGGTTCGGGACCGCCGAGTCGATCCATCTGATAGCCGAGGCGCTGAAGCTCGCGTTCGCCGACCGGTACCGCTATCTCGGCGACCCCGATCAGGGACCCGTACCCGTCGAGTGGCTCACCTCGAAGCAATACACCGACCGGCGGCGAAGCGAAATCGACGTTCAGCGCGCACGGGACTACCAATCCGGCGTCCCGGTTTCAGGCGAGCCGGGCTACGAGCAGGCCGCAAAGGCCGCCAACAATGGGTCCGCTTATCCAGCGGTTGGCGAGAGCGCGAATACAACTCACGTCACCGCTTGCGACCGGGACGGGAACATGGTTGCCGCGACCCAAACCCTCAATGGGGGATTCGGCAGTCACGTGACGGTCCCCGGAACTGGAATGCTGCTCAACAATTGCATGATGCTGTTCGATCCGCGCCCCGGCGGCAGGCAGTCGGTCGGGCCGTCCAGGCGGCCCGTTTCCAGCAACACCCCCACCCTCGTTTTCCGCGACGGCAAGCCGGTGCTGGCGCTCGGAGCGCCCGGCGCAACGCGAATCCCCGCCGCCGTCCTGCAAGCCATCATTAACTTCATCGACCACCGAATGCCATTACAGGAAGCCGTGGAGGCCCCGCGCTGCCACGCGGGTTCGGAGGGGGACGGTCTGCTGCTCGAGCGCGGATTCGCAGCCGGAGTCGACTCGAAGCTCGCCACGCTTGGCCATCCCGTTTCGAGGACTCCGCGGGTCGCCGGCGGCCTCGGCGCCGTAGCCTTTAGCGGCGATGGCGCGCTTGAAGGCGCCGCGTGCTGGCGAGCCGACGGTGCGCCCGCCGGCATTTCGGGCGGGGCGGCGCGCCAACCGGCGGGCGGCTTCAATGCCGATATCGTGTAGCTTCGACCACGGTCCTACGGTGTGGGCGGTTCTCCAATATGCTTTGCCTCGAACCGGTTGAGGGGAACACAGATGGACGGATCGGAGGGATTTGTGAACGACCGAAAGCTGCGGGTCGCCGTGGTAGGTCTGGGAGGCAACGGCTCGAGCTTCGCAAAGCTGTATTCAAAGCACCCAAGGGCCGATCTGGTTGCGGCTTGCGATCTGGATGAGCGGCGGTCGGAATTTGCGTCCAGCCTGGGAGCGGCGTTCTCAACCGATTATCACGAGATAGCCGTGCTTGAAGGTCTGGACGCGGTATCGGTCCACCTGCCCGACCGCATTCACGCCGCCGCGGCCCTGGCCGCCATCAACGCGGGCAAGCACGTTTTCGTCGAAAAGCCCATGGCGACGACCATCGACGACTGCAACGCCATCGTCGATGCCATGGACCGGACCGGCCTTTGCGTCGGCGTCGGACAGGTGCTTCGCACCAAAGACCTCTACAAGCGCGTAAAGGAGGTCGTCGATTCGGGTGTGCTGGGAACGATCTACTACTGCGAGGGCGACTACATGGTCCATGAGTTCTCCAGCGAGGAAAAGGCCGCCAAAGTAGGGCCGACGTACTCATTGCAAGGATTCGCCTGTTCCGCGACGCATCCGCTCGACATACTGCGCTGGTGCCTCGGCAATCCGGTCGAGGTGACGGCCATGGGCAACATCGGGATGGCCCATTCGTCTCATCCCGGCGACGGGTTCATCGCGGCCCTGTACCGCTGGCCCAATGGCTGCGTTGGCCGCGTGACCGGCACTTGGGCGTGCAGCTATGACCACAGCTATAAGAACGCTTATGGCCTTTCGCTGTTCGGAAGCAAGGCGTCCATCGTACGGGGTTACCTCGTTTCGCCGGACGCGGGCAACGAGCCTGTGGAGCTGGCGCGTCACACTCCGGGCCATCCGTACGACGACGAGGTCGATGACTTCGTAAACGCGGTTCTCGATGGGCGCCGTCCGGCCACCGACGCCCGTGACGGCGGCAACACGGCCATCTCCATCATCTGCGGAATCCAGGCAATGGAGTCCGGCGCGACAATCGCGATCCCTAACCGGTAGGTATATTCTCTAGCATTGAGGCGCATCCCCCGCGCCGCGGCTAAGCCTCTGGCGCGCCGGCGTCGGCAATATCGAGGCGGGGCGCCCCGGCCCGCCGGAACAGAATGACCCCGCAAAGCAGCGCCAAAAGCGCAAGACCGGCGAAAATGAAGAAAGCCCCCGACGGCTGGTCTGTGACCATCCTGCCTCCGATCTGCGCGCCGCCCAACGCCGCGACGCTCCAGGGGGCGTTGATCAGCGCCATCGCCCTGCCTGTTTCGCCGGGCCGGGCGAATTCCTTGGCCAACGGCGTTACCTGACCCGAGAGCGCCCAAGCGAACACGGCGGATAGCGTGCCCGCGAGAAAGAGTCCGAGAAGATTGCCGGTCGCAAGTCCGAGCAGGGCGGCCCCGGCGGCCGTCCCGGCTAGGCAGACGAGCACCGGCGCTCGCCTGCCCCGGCGGTCGGAAAAAGCGCCCACCAGCAACATGCTCGCAAGTCCCACGCCGGTCGTGGCGGCCACAAACGCGCCGACCATGAACTTGCTCCCGCTCAGTCCCGCGATCATCACGGGACCCATGATTTGAAAGCCGCCCCAGAAGAACGTCCTCAACATCTGCATCGCGACCAGAAGCTGATACGAGGTCTGCCTCAGGAGCGAGGCGTAGCCCGTGAGAGTCTGCCGCAATCCCGGGCGGGGGCCGGGGCTCCCGCGCTCCATGCCCGGCAGGAGCACGAAAGCCAGAGCCGCCACTCCGCCGATCGTCACGGCGATATAAAGCGCAAGCGCGGAATATCCCGCCCACTCCGCAACCGCGCCGCCGATCAGTCCGCCTGCCACGTTTCCGGCCGTCAACCCCGAAAACCAGAGCGCCGTCATCACAGCCAGCCGGTTCCTGGGCGAGGCCTCCACAAGGTACGCCTGACTTGCCGTGACGAATAGTCCATCGGCCGCGCCAACGATGCCCGGCAGCAGAAGTCCGGCTGCGAGCGGCGAGCGCGTGACGAATATCGCGGCGCCGGCGAGCATTCCAGTCAGGCCCAGGACGATGGTGAACTTCCGGCCCGCCGCGTCACTCAACGCGCCTCCGGCCACCGCGAACAGGCCCATGCCCGCGAGCCATACCGCACGCGCGTTGGCCGTGAAGTCCTGGCCCAGCCCCAGGACTTCGTCGACGTACACGGGTAGGAAGGCCAGCATGGGAGCAGCCGCGACCCCGGCGAGAAACTGCACGGTAAGGAGAACGAAAAGCCGGTGATCGTTCAGAAAACCGGAGGCTCGCCGCAGGCTCGGCGAATTCGCAATCATCGAAGCAGACGGGCCGTCAAAGACTTAGGTTCACGGGTTTTGGGCACGCCGCGGCCCAAAACCCGCGCGTTCCTGAGCCGCTGCAAGCAATCAGTCGAATCGAGTCCGCGCCGCCACGGGCCAGGTCAATCGCCGGGGCGTTGTCTCAGGCAGACTTCGACGCACGCGCCGGTCAGTTTCCGTTGGCGGAGGAGTGCGAAAGCTCAACGCCGGGACTTATCGATCGCAGGTGAAGATCGCGCTGCGGGAACGGTATCTCGATGTCATTGTTTCTGAATACTTCGTCGATCGCAAAGTGGAGATCGCTCTGGGTAGTCAACCTGTCAGCGAGGTCGGGCACGTAGGCGAGAACCCGAAAATCGAGCGACGACTCGCCGAACGCGACAAACATCACACGTGCCTGCGGCTCCTCGAGAACGCGTTCGTCGGCCTCCAGGAGGTCTCGAATCAGTTTTTCGACCAATCGAACGTCGGAGCCGTAGGCGACTCCCACGGTGAAGTCGATTCTTACCCGTCTGTCATCGAGCGTCCAGTTGGTCACCGCCTGCGAGATCAGGTCTCCATTCGGCACCAGGGACTGGGTCTGGTCGAACCTGCGCAGCGTCGTGGCCCGGATACCGATACGCTCCACAGTTCCCAAAATGCCGCCCACGTCGACAACATCGCCAAGCTTGATCGGCCGCTCGGAGAGGAGAATGAGGCCGGAAACGAAGTTATTGGTAATGTTCTGAAGACCAAAGCCTATGCCGACCCCTATTGCGCCCATCACGATCAGCAGAGAATCGAGCTGAACGCCGGCCGACCGAAGTCCAATATAGACGCCCATGAAGACGACCGTATAGCGAATGAGCGCGCCCATCGTATGCAGGTTCGTTTCTTCGATCTCGACAACCGAGCCCATCCATCGCTCGAACGCCGAGCGCAGTTTTCCCGCGAGCGGAAACGTCACTCCTACAATCGCTACCAGCACCAGGATGCTTATGACCGTGACAGGGTCTCCGCCCAAGCTGAACAGCGGCGCGTTGAGCGAGTTCCAAATAGCGTTCCAGATCTCCATCAAACCGACCTTTCGAGAAGCTGACTGCTTTTGTTAAGGCTCATGCTAGTATCCGACGCGAGGCGCTTCAAAGAGTTCGCTTTACCGCGACCGGCAAACGCCGGTCCAGAGCGCCGAAATCGTCTGGACCGATGAGCGCCGTCGCCTCGGATAGAGCGTGGGCCGCCCCTTGGTGAATCCATGTTGTGGACTCCCTTCGTATTCACTAATGACGAGTGATACCGAAGTTGGAATGGTAGAGCCGTAGACGATGAAAACTCTAATAGCTGCAAAACGGACATTGATCTCGCGAAGGCGATTGGTGGCGGCATCGGCGGGGCTGATAGCCCTCGCCGGCTGCGGGTCTCAGCAAACCACCGGCGTCGGCCGTGTTTCGCCGACTGCGGCTTCTCAGGATTCGACGAAGGCTCCGAACGTCCCTTCAGAACCGGCGGCCACTAAGGTCGAGACGGTAGCCGAGGCTGCGACGATCGCCACAGCCTCGCCGGCTGCGGTCGTTCCGGAGCCTGCTCAAATAGCTTCACCGGAACCGGCAGTCCGTCAGGCCCCGCCCATCCAAACGTCCTCGACAGCGCTGGTCGTGCCCCGATTGCAAGCATCCGACATAGTTCGACCTCGTTTGAAGCAGGCGCCCGAGATTCGGTCCGATCAGTGGATCAACTCCGAACCTCTCTCGCTCGCGTCGTTGAGCGGGTCGCCTTTTATGGTCGAGTTCTGGACCTTTGGCTGTTACAACTGCACGAACGTTCTTCCGAGCATGAAGGCCTGGTACGAGGAGCTGCATCCCGAAGGATTCGAGATCGTTGCCGTTCATTCGCCCGAGTTCTCGTTTGAAAAGATCTTTGACAACGTAAAGAACGCCGTCGCCGAAGAGGGCATCAAGTACCCGGTCGCCATCGATAACAGCTTCGGCATCTGGCGGGCATACGGCAACCAGTACTGGCCGACCATGTACCTGGTGGATCGAGAGGGCTGGATTCGATACGTCCACATCGGCGAGGGCCGCTACGACGAGACGCGACAGGCGATAGTAGACCTGCTTCTCGAATAGGCGTCCTAACGCTCTATCGGGGCGTTTGGCCCACGTAAAGCCCGCGCCCGATCAGACCTTCGGGATCGAAGTTCACGTCCAGTCCCGCGCTCCGTAACGACGCCAGGTATTCGTCCTCGGTAAAGAGCGTGAGCTCGTGCCGCTCGCGGAAATAGTCCACCTCGGCGTCCCTGGCGACGAGGATGTGAAACTTGATGATCGCAAGACGGCCTTCGACTTCGCTCACGCTGATTCGGGCGACTTTGAGGTCCGGTTCGTCTACGTAATCGGACCATAGGGTGCCCGGCAGCCACGACTCCGGTGTGAGCCAGGGTTCGACGACCAGCAATCCGCCCGGCTCGACGTGCCGGGCCATGTTCGCGACAGCCCGGTTAAGCCCGTCAACCGAGCGCATGTATCCGACAGAGCTAAACAGGCACGTTACGATATCGAAGCGGCGCCCGAGATCGAATGTCAGCATGTCGCCCAGGTGGAACGTGCAATTCGGGTTGCGTTCCCGGGCGACCTGAAGCTGGGCTTCGCTCAGGTCCAACCCATCGACGTGGTAATGGCGTCGGAGGTGATTGATGTGCTGCCCCGTTCCGCAAGCCACGTCCAGAAGGGTTTTCGCGCCGGGCGCGCGCTCGTCGATAAACCCGCACAGCTTCTTAGTTTCGCCGGCGTAGTCTTTGCCCCCATAGACAAGGTCGTAAAGACCGCCATACGACTCAAGCAACCGGACCGCTCTCCCTTACGTCGGTGAACCGACGCTTACCTGCTCGAACAGACTCTACTAACCACTTGCCGTCCGGCTCTAGTCGTCAACAGCGCGCATCACACCTGCCAGGTCAAAAGCGACGCATTCAAGCTTTTGTCCCGGCTCGGCAGAAGCCATCTTCCACAGTCCGGCCGCGTCAGACACGCTTCTGGCCGCCCTCGGAGAAAGCCGAGACGGCGCGGGCGGCTAGAACAAGCCGATCAGGTTCCTGCGAGCCGCCACGCGGTCGAGTCTGTCAAACAAAACAAGTCCTCCCCACAAACCAACTGCCGCCCACACTCCGACGATCGCTATCTCGGCCGCGAGTGGTATCAGCGTCGGTGTGTCAAGCAGCGTTGCTCGCAGAGCGTCGACTACATACGTGTGAGGCAGCGAGTAGCTGATCCACCGCACGCTCCACGGCAGCACGGCTATCGGGTAGGTGGTTCCGGCCATAACGAAGAACACCGCGTTGAGCAGATAAGGTATCGTCCACCTTCTCCAAATCAGGCCCACCCCGCTCAGGGCTACACCGAACCCCCAGAAGGCCAACAGCATTAGAACCATTGCCGGGATAGCGAGCGGCGAGAAGCCACCAGGTACGGAGCCGGTCGCTAAAGCAATCAGCCCGAAGATAAAGACAGCTTCGATTGCGGCGCGCATCAAGTCGAATAGCGTAGTTCCAACGAGTGGAATCCAGCGGGCGACCGGTGTGCTCCATACATGCGAGAGAACGCCCGTCTCGCTGGCCCAGCGAAGATACCCCTGACCGCTAAGCAGCGTGGTCTCCGCGATTCCCACTACCAGCCAGCCGAGGGCCACGTAACCAACGAAATCATCGCCCCCTCCGCTTTCCTCGAAGCCAGCCGTGCCAAACGCGAGCTGAGCGAGGAGAATGGGCAGGACAGTGACAAACGCCAGCACAACCCGGTAGGTCCATTCGGTCTTGGCTCTCGCAGTCTCCTGCCATTCACGCAAAAAACAGGCCCACAGAGCGACGGTAGCCGGCAGTACCGCCTTTCTCGCCATCATCAATAGGCCTCCAGCACACCGCTAATACGCGCCGAGCGAGTGAGTTTGCCAAACAGCCAAATCCCAACAGCCCCGTATGCAAGAGTCGAGACCAGGAGCACGACCGCCGAGATAAGCGCGTCACTTGAATCACCAAAGACTAGCGACGCCCTGGCTCCCCTAACCACCCAGGTCGCGGGCACGATCAGAGCGAGCTTCTGTATCCAGATCGGCAGAACGTCCACGGGATAGCTGATGCCCACCATGAACGCCAGCGCGCCGATGAGTGAGTTGGTCAATAGCGCTGAGTGACGGTGACGCACGACCACGGCGGCGACGATAAGACCAAATGCCGCACCCGCGGCCAGTCCCATCACTAGGACTAGCAGGAGAGGAAGCATCTCGAGCGCGAGTGGAAACTGGAATATCGCCCAACTCAACAGCACCATGGCGGCCACCAGGATGGCAAACTTGATTCCCATTGCTGCCGCATGGCCGAAAATGAGAAACGCCTGCGGCGCAGGCGAGAGCCAAGTCAAGAACAGAGTTCCAGCGGTTCGCTCGGCCGTCAGCGCGAGGCCAACCGAAACCGCGAGGAAGTTCCACCAAGTCCAGCCAGCCAAGCCTACCGTCGTGTAGCCCAGGTAATTAGGTGTCCCGGCGGTAGTGCTGAACTGCGCAATCTGGTCTCCGCTGGGCCCGGCAAGAGCACGGATTGCCAGCATGGTGGGGAGAACGAAGAGGAGCGCCCGGAAGATCAAGTCGCCCCAAAACATCGGGTAACGCGTACCCATAAGCCAGGCTTTGCGGGTGAGCGCTAGGAACGCGGCTAGCGCGAGCCTGATTTCAGTCAGATGCCCATCAAACCTCATCGAACGACTCCCCAAGGCGGCTGCCAGTCAGTTCGATGAAGGCGTCCTCGAGGGTCGCTTCCCTAAGCCTTGTGTCGATGATCGCAGCGCCCACCTCCTCCAGTCTTTCGGCAGCATGGCGGGCGCTCTCCCAACCCTTCGGTGCCCTTATGGCAGCATAGGCAATGCCGCCGTCAGCATCAGATTCCCACCACAGGAGCGATGATTGTACCGACCGCCTTGCCGCTTCCAGTTCGCCGACTATCCGCAGCTCCAGCCGGGGTTCCAGTCCAGCAGCCCGAATGAGTTCACTGGGAATGCCTTCGGCGACGAGCTCACCTCGGTGGAGGATCCCGACTCTGTTACACACTTCCTCGGCCTCATGCATGTTGTGAGTGGTCAGAAGCACACCTTTACCTGCGTTCCGCAATTTCCTTATCAGGTCCCGCGTTGCGCGGGCGGCGGACGGATCCAAAGCCGCCGTGGGCTCGTCCAGGAGCAGCACGGGAGGATCGTGCAGTAAGACTCGCGCCAGATTTAGGCGCTGTTTCATCCCAGTGCTGTAAGTCTCCACCAGCTCGTGGGTGCGGTTGGCCAGCCCAAGGCGCTCTTCGAGTTTTCTGATTCTGGCACGCACCAAGTGGCCCGGCATGTACTGCAATCGCGCAAAAAGCTGAAGATTCTCGCGGCCCGTGAGTCGCCAATAGAGGCCGCGCTCGCCCGCGAACATCACACCGATCCGGCGTCTTACGTCACGCGCTTCCCGAATAATGTCGAATCCGGCAACGGATGCCGTGCCGGACGTGGGTTCCAATAGCGTCGCGAGCATCCTGGCGGTCGTGGTCTTGCCGGCGCCGTTTGGTCCGAGCAGCCCGTAACATTCGCCGGATTCGACGCGAATGCTGAGTTGGTCCAGCGCGACCGTGGGGTCCGCCTCCCGCTCGGCGCCTCGACCCGGCTTGCGTAAATTCCACGGACGGTTTCGGGGTATTTGCGGCGTAAACGTCTTCGAGAGTCTGGTCGTGGAGATCGCGAGCACGGCAATTGCCTCCTGAAGGCGCCATCTGGTTCAAATTCGTCGCTTCAGGTCAGGGGGAATCTCACAGATCGCGCAGCCCGCAAAACGCCGTGACCGGACTGTAAGCGCCTGCTATTCCCCTCTGTGCATCAGACAGATCGCAAGTACCCTTCGCCTTTCCGCTTTGCGAGTAGATTCACCATCAGTTTAGCTGCGTGCCCCATTGCAAACTCCGACGGCCGTTAGGACGCTAAGTTAACCAATCTTGCCGTCGCTTCCGTAGAAGGGAATTGACGGCACGGATCGGGCGACGCTGTACGGTTGATCGCACCGCCATGATGCATCTGGCTAGCCGCGTTTGACATCCAGGCGGTTTTGACTTCCTATTTGCAACCTGGGGAGTCTGAGATTGGCTTCCCGCGCGAGGAGCGACTCTAATAGCTCTACACAAGGAGCACATCGAATGAATCAATACTGCGTAAGCACGTTCTCGTTCCGCACGTTCGAGCTGGAGCAATTCCTTGGCGATCTGGCCGAAATCGGCATTTCAACCATCGAGCTGGGCAAGCCGCACTACGAGACGCTCGACCCGGAAACCGCCGCCCGCCTCCAAGCCGAAACCAGACTCCGTTTCAAGTCGATGCTGACCACGGAAGACATCGCCGCCCCCGACGGTCTCGACGTACAGGTCGGAATCCTGGACATCGCCCGGAAGCTCTCGATCCCGATGGTCAGCGTTTCAAGCGGGGGGCGGGAAGAAGCGACGGAAGACGAAATCGAAATGATCATCGATCGATTGAAAACGCTGACGCGGGAGGCGGAACGCCGGGGTCTGATGCTCTCCTTCTACCCCCACGGGGGTTGGATGGCATACAACCTGGAACGCACCGAGCGTATCTTCAACGCAATCCAGTCGGACAGCTTCGGCTTCTACTATTGCCCGTATCACTTTCAGTGCGCGGGCGACGATCCGGTTGTGGCGCTGGAGCGGCTGGTCGACCGGATGTGCAACGTCTACTTCGATTGCGGGGTGGACCCCGAAACCGGCGAAACGCCCCTGTGGGCGCCCTCGACCGACTACCCCGCCGTATGCCAGGCGATCAAGCGCGCCGGATATCAGGAAGAGATCATGTTGATTTATCTGGGCCTGGACCCCGAAACGCCTGGGCCTATCGTCGATGGGATAGTGCGCGCGCGAGCTCTAATCGACGAAATGATGGCCTAACGCCAACACCATCATTTCGACGCGCGGTCGCATGTTGCCGGTCTGCGTTCGCGTAGCTTCAATCAGTCCGAGGTTCCGTCTTTGCGGCGATGCAAAACAATCGGATTTCCATCGGGATCGGCGATTCGAGCGAAATAGCAGACGGGCGACTCGCCGCCGTCGAAGATAATTTCAACATTCTTGCCCCGCAGTTCGTCCACGGCTTCCTGCACGTCCTCCACGGCTATCGCCACGGAGCCGCCGTTCTGATTACTTAGTTCAGCGCCCTTATCGCCTTCGATTTGGTAAAGCGCGAGAGTTGCCGAGCCGATCTCGAACTCGACCCAGCCTTCTCCGTACCAGGCGTCGAGCTTGAGGCCCAAAGTTCGCTCGTAGAACTCGGAGCTGCGCTTGATGTCGCGAACGTCGTAAGTATAGAAATCGATAGCAAGTGGTTTCACGATGACACTCCTTTCCCGCGTCCAACCGCCGCGGCGTACGCGGCTGGAACAAATCAGGCAAGTTTCTCACGTTTTCGGACGGACACCTCGTAGCCGGGTAAACAGCGCCAAACCGTCCCGCATTTCTCGACTCAGGTGTTCGGGCGGGACCGGTCATCGACGCGCCGGCCGAGTTATTATTCGCCGTGCGACCAATGCGCGGACGGGGCGCTGACTGGCTACCCCATCCGCGGACTTGTCAAATGAGGTCCGCGTACTTGGACCGAGCTTCGAGGAAGAGCTCGCTCACGGCGTCGCGCTGGCCGTCCGTGGCATACTTTCCCTGCGTATTAATCCAGTCGAGCGACCGGTCCAGAGACTGGATCAGCAAGCGCGCGGATTGAGACCTTGCCGGATGAGTGCGGCCAGTCTCGACGTAGACAGGGCTTGTGTGCGCGTATACGGCGTGGTCGAAGCTGTTGCGCGCGTCGCCCCATAATCGCGCCGCCACCCAGGAGTCGTGCTCTACCGAGACGTCGACATCCCAGTCTCCTCGTTTTTCCGGCTCGGGTATATCCGTACGCGCCGCCACCTCGCCGTTGACGACTAGCTCGGCCAGCGTCACGGGATAGTGCGACTCCCACCGCACATGGCAACCCAGTTTCCGAGGGCGGCTGGGCGTCAGCACCGACCCCACGGGCCTCCCGTCGACTTCCAGCATCAACGACGGTCCGTTGGTAATAAAAGTCGAACCGGCCTTCATACCGTCGAGCCAGGCCTGATAGGAGAACTCCGACTCCGTCCCCACGTACACGCGGTTGCTCGAACACACAAACCAGTCGGTGCCGGTACTCGCCGGAAGCCGTATTCCGGCGTTGAGCATCCGATAGTAGATCGTGTATTCAAGATCGGCCCACAACGGATCGAACAGATTGAACGCATCCAGCTTTCCGAGAACAGCCGCCACGGGGGCTTCCATCCCCCGGCCGTTATGGCACCAGATGACTACGCCGTCCTGTTCACGCGCCTCGTCGCACGCCCAGCACAGCGGGGGGTAATCCGGGTCCAGGTTGGAGGCCAACTGCCCCCTGCTGACCGGCTCCACCAGGTTCCGGATGTTGATGAACATCACGTGCCCGTAACCGATGATTGTGCGCGAGGCGTTATGCCGCGACTCCTCACCTACGTCGACGACGTGATGGGACGTTGTTAACTCGTTAAACACGCCGGGCGAGTATTGATTACTGGCATACGGCAGCTGGCCGCGCTGGAGCACGCTGATTACCGTGACGTTGTAGTCTTCGACTTCAGCGTCGAACGCCAGGCGCTCGTCCGGCCGCGTCTCCTTCTCGTCGTAGTGCAGATGGGTATTGCCGGGATACCATCCGGCGTCCGGCAGACTCGTCCATCTGGAGAGTTCTACTTCCAGCTCGACCGTCCCTTCGGTGGGAATGCGAATTGTCGACCGCGACGGCGCGAACTCCGTACCGCGCTCGACGATTACGTCGGCGTGCCCAACGGGAAGCTCTACTTCAAACCCGCCTCGAGCATAGAAAAACGGAACACCCGATCCGATCTTGAGAATGGCCCCGGATGGCGAGACAAACGTGCCAAGCGACGACAGGACGTGAACCTTCGCGTCGAGCGGCGCCCCGCTGGCCTTGTCACGGATGGAGCATCTAAGCGCAGCCATGCTGGACCGTCCCTTTCCTCACGACTCGCGGGCCTCGTGGTAGTTGAGAGAGATCGCTTGCGCGCGAACGCTCGGCATTCATCGACTACCCTCGTTAAAGCGCGTTGAGCGAGCAAGCCCTCCGGGAGAGTGTAGTCTTTTCAGCGCCCGCCCCGCGCCATGCCTTCGCGACGCTTATCTATAGCCCCGCTCGCCCCCCATCTCCACCAGCGTGCGCAGCCAGACCCACAGGGTGCGAATTATCTCGTCCTGGGTAGGCTCGCGTAAGTCCGCATCCCGTTCAGCCAGTGGGTTGCTCCTTGCTAGCTCGCGCTGCCGGTCCAGGGTCAGCCCGAAACACACTTCGGCGAACAGGACCAGGCACCGGTACCGCTCATAGGCCACGTCCGGAAAATGATTTGGCGACTCCGGGATCCCGTAGGTACGGACCGAGTGACGCGAGCAAGGGATGCCCTCTTCCATTAGCGCCGTCATCATCCGCTCGCCGTACTCAAGCTGAACCAACCGGTCGCGTCCCCTGGCCGCGGGGATCGGGACAAACATCTGGCTCTGCACCTCATGGTTATGCAGCTCAAAAATGCAATCGGGGCGGATATCGTCCAGAAAAGACCTAAGCGCGCGCGTTTCGGGCGCGCGCAGGTTGAGCCAGTCCTCCCAGAGATCGACGCCCTGGTCGCTCCACAACTGGCCCAGCATTCCACCCTCTTCCTCGACGAAGATTCTCATTTGCTCCTCGGTCAGGAAATGGTCTATTCCGCGGGTCAGGCCGAAACGCATGATGGGATCGCGCACGAAATGGAGGTATTCGTCCCAGTCGGACCCGCTGAACCGGTTGCGCGTGTACGCTCCGGGGAGGAACCGCGACATTCGCACGGCGCCGTCGATGTTGTGAAACGGCACGAGCGTGATCGTCTGCCGCCGCAGCAAGTCGGTTACCCAATCGCCGAGGTCTTCGCCCCAAGGACTCTGACCGGTGGACAGAGTATGCGCGAAGGCGAGCATCCCGAATCCATTCGTCATCTCCGCCGCGTGCATTCCCCCGACTATTACAGCCCTGAGCGGTCCTTCCCCGGCTTGAAATGCGACAAGCTCGCGCCCGCGAAAGCTGGCGCCGTAGCGCAGAGTCCGTACCGGATAAGGCGATTGACCGGCGAGAGAGTCCAAAATTGCGGCCGCTTTCCGCGGATCACTGAGCCAGAATTCGGCGACTACGTCCACGCTTACCCCCTATTCGCTATATCTCCTCATCCCCGACGCGGGAGCCGAATATAGCGCATACCACGACACCTGATCTCGATACCTGCGCCGCCAATCTAACGTAAACCGGGCAGTCGCGCGTGGAGGCCGCCGTCAGCCGCGGAAGTTGATTTAGCTCAGCCCGAAGCGACCCGAACTGAGCGCGAGGATACGACTCTGTACGCGGCCAGCAGCGCAATCACCAGCAGGACGGAAGTCACCAGAAAAAGGCTCGTGGGGCTGGTCTCGGTCAGCAAACCGTGAAGCTGGGCTCCCGTAAGGTTGCCTAGAGCCCACGGAACCGAGACAGTCGACATCATTCGTCCGGCCTCGCCTCCGCGCTCGAGCTGCTTGACGAGCGGCGGCACCTGCCCGGAAAGCATCCAGGCGCCGATGGAGGCGACGATCCCGCCAGCGAATATTCCCGCCGCGCTTCCGGCGAAGATAGCCAACAGCACCGCTCCCGACACCATGGCGCTCACGGCGGCCAGCACCGCGAACCTTCGACCTATGCGGTCGGAAACCGGACCCATGACCAGCACCGCTATAACGCCCGCGGCGAGCGCGGCTGCGCTGAACCAGCCCACGGCAAGATTACTGTCGGTCAGTTGCTTCAACAGAAACGGAAGCGCCAGTCCGGCCGCGCCCCAGAAGGTGGTGCGAAAGTACTGC
Source organism: Chloroflexota bacterium (assembly GCA_965218195.1). Lineage (GTDB taxonomy): Bacteria > Chloroflexota > UBA11872 > UBA11872 > VXNJ01 > JAPOVO01. Next base: position 552,155 of record OZ244593.1, on the reverse strand, counting down.
ATCAGGGACAGCGACAGCACCTCGCTGCGCTTGACGATTTCGGCAATTCCCGCCAGGACCGTCCGCAGGCCGGCGCTCTTGTCACGCTCGCCCGCACCGCCGCTCGGCAAGGCGAACACGGCGACCAGCACGGGAACCAGGGCGATTAGCGCGATTAGTCCCAGCGTCCGGAAATCCCACCACTGAAGAATCGCCCCTCCTATTGGGTCCCCGGCGACGGAACCAAGCGAACGTCCCGCGAAGTAAAGGCCGGTAGCCGTCCCAACTCTCCCAACCCATGTGGCATTGAGAAGATAGCTCTGGCTTCCGGTGCTCAACATCCCGAGCCCCGCGCCCTCCGCGGCCGCAAGCAGGAACAGGACTGGCGGCGACTCGGTCAGAAATATCGCGGCCGCGGCCGCAGTGCCGAGAACGCCTACGAACAACGTCGACCGCGATCCCAAAGCGTCGCTCGTAATGCCGCCTACGAGGGCGAATATGGCCATGAAGAGCAACGAGACGGTGCGCAGGTTGGCGGCAAGCGTTTGATCTTGCCCCAGACCGTCGGCGACGTAAATCGACAAGAAGGTCGACAGCGGACCGGAAATGGCCCCATTGAAGAACAGTATCGACAAGAAAACGACGAACCAGCGGTCGGCAAGCAGCGACCGCATGGCGGCGATCACCCTGCCTTAAACAGAGCCGTTGCGTCGGACGGAGGAATAGCCACGTCGCTCATCCACCAGGCGGCGCTCAGGCCAAAATCTCTTTCAGAAGAATCGGCCGCCCCGTCTCCATCGACCGGTAAGCCGCGCAGACTGCCGCCAGCGGCGCAAGCTGATCCCGGCCGTTCGTTAACGGTTGGCAGCCTGACCGAACGCAATTCAGAAAGTGGTCGATCTCGTTGCGGAACGCGTCGCCCGGCTCCACGGCAACCTCACGCAGCAGCGCCGGATCGCCGTCGGAATCGCCTGGGTAGACACGAATCGAGCCGCCTTCAATCCACATGCTCGCCTTCGATCCGACAACCTCAACCTGAGCGCTCGTGTCGTACGTTCGCGCCGAGAAGCTTTCGATTACGGTAGCGGCCGCGCCACCCTTCAAGCCGGCCAGGGCAACTGAGGAGTCATCGGCATACATCTCAACCAAGTCCTGTTTGGCTCGGAGCGCGTAGACGTGCTCGATCTCGCCCCCCAACATGCGAACGGTCTCGAAATCGTGAATTCCCCCGCTCATCATGATCCCCGCCGCGGGATCACTCAAAAACCATGGCCGCGCTCGCAAATAGTCGTGCATACGATGCAACCGCTCCACGCGCATTAGCAGGAGCTCGCCCAGAACTCCTTGATCGACCAGTTCCACCGCCCGGAGCAGCGTGGGATTGAACCGCACGGTTTCGGCGACCATCAGAACGACTCCGGCGCGATCGGCCGCGTCGATCATCTCTTTGGCTGCGGCAACGGAGTCTGCGAGCGGTTTCTCGACCAGCACGTGCAGCCCAGCGGAGGCCGCTGTAATCGATGCGTCGGCATGAAGGGCGTGCGGGAGGCACAGGCTTATCGCGTCGAGATCAGCGCTCGCTACCAGGGATCCGTAGTCCCCGTACCAGGCCTCCGCTCCCCACTCGTCAGCCCGCGCTTCCGCAACCGATTCGTCGACATCGGCAATTGCAACTATTGTCGCCCTTTCGGGAAATTCGAGCAGCGCCCGAGCGTGTCTCTCTCCGGCCCACCCGCAGCCCGCGATACCGATGCGGAGAGGCGGCATCAGCTTCCGGTTCGCGCCGCATCCAGGGAGCGGCGGCCAACCCTCTCAAGCGCCTTGCCCGCCGCCGCTACCAGCGTCCCGTCGGTTCCGGCCACCGTAATGTTTGCCAGGTGAGGATGGACCCCGTATATGTACGACCCCGCGAAGTAGGCGTCGGCTTCAGGGACGTAACCGACCAGTCCGTTAGCTAACGACATTACCGCCGTGATCTCGAAGGGCGAATGATCTCGGATCCGCCACCCCGGGATCGCAAAGATCTCGGCTGGGACACCAACCATTGCATAGCCGCCCACCGCGAGGACGCTTACGTCGGCGGGAGCGATGCGATCTCTGGCATAGGCGGCAAATTCGCGGCTTTCCAACCGCGCGCCTTCAGGGGGCCAGTCGTCGCGAATCTCGACATGGGTCCGGTCGGTGGCCGTCTGCACGCGAAATACGTCGTGGACCGGCATGTCGGAAAGCGCCGCCATAAGGTGGCCCGCCAGCCGCCTGCCGACGCGGGCGGCATAGCTCATGTCGCGAACGCCGCCTAGCGGGATCATGACGGTGGGGTCCTGGTCGCCCTGCGCGCCGGGAGTGATGAAAGCCACGCAATCCGGGCCTTCGGACCCCTCGATAATCTCCATCGCCACACCAAAGAAGTCGTCATGCATCTCCGGCGCGTTCATCCCGGCCGAGTTGTGACAGGAGAAGTCGGCGACCGCCGCCAGTCTCCGCCCGTCCAGGCGCTCAAGCACGAGGACTCGAATCTCGTCCTCCGACGGGCCGCGCCTGAGCTTGTGGTCCTCTGGAATATGCCAGGCCGAGGGAATCGCCCAGCGCTCCGTATAAGCTCGCCCGTCTTTTAGATAGACGGTCCTGGAGCGGACGATTCCCGGCGCGGACCCGGTGGTCCAACCGGCCCTTACAGGCTCCAGACGGCCGGCGGCCACCTCAAACTCTCTCCCGGCGATCTCCGCGAGCCGCCCGTCGTAACCGGCCTCCGGCCAGAAGCAGTACGAGTATCCGCTGTGAGTGTGGGTAACAACTACGAGAACCGAATCGACCGGTACGTTCGCCGCCTTATGGACCGCCTTGCGAATCAGCATCGCCTCGCCATGAGCCAGCCCCACGTGATCGATCAAAACCAGCGCCGCCCGCTCACCGCCGGCGTCTTCCAGCAGCAGTCCACGCATGTTCAAAGGGCGCCCGACCGGACGGCCCGGGCTTGCGGGAGTGATGTCCGCCCGGAAAGCGGCGGCCCGCGGCCGTCCCGTGTTATCGATCTCGCCAACGCGGCAAAGCCACTGCCTGGTCTCGGCGTTGGAGGAACCAAACAGGCGTTCCGGACTGTTATTCAGGCCGTCGAGGGCCGTTTCAATGATGTCGTCCGCGCGCGCGAGCTTGCATTGGGCATTCCCGATGGCGCCTGTACGGACTGCCCCCGTCGATTCAAGGTATTCCCCCATGAGAGTGAAGTCGAAATCCGGCCACGGAGTGTCCTTCGTCACGCCCAGGTGTTGGCGTTTGTAGCGCGCCTGAGCATGATGGAGGATTGTGCAGCGGTTGAACCCCACGCCCAACAGCAGCACCCAGGCGTTCATTTCACGGAGCCGGTCCCAGGGCGTATCGAATCCCAGCGCCTTCGGTCCCCACGGCGAGTTAGGCCCATGCGCCTGTTCATGGTTGGCCGTTATCGCACCGGCCAGACGGCCGATCGCGGCCACGGAGTGGGTTGGGTGGTTGCTTCGGCTCGCGCCCGGCCACTTTCGGACGATCTCGGTCAGCGTCCCCATCTCGGAAGGCGACTCGTGCAAATCGAACAGGGGACGAAGCCCGCGCAACGCCGGCACCAGAGTTGGGACAACCAGCGTACCTTCCGTACCGAGGACATCCGTAAACGCCTCCACGAGCGCCGAAGGGTCCGGCTCGATCCAGCCCACGGCCTTCAAAGAGCTGTGTACGAGTACGACATCTCCGCGAGCCACTCCCAAGCCGCGGATGTCTTGTGCAAGCCGCTCGCGACCGAACGTCGCGTCCGCGCCGATCAACGGCTTCGCCATCTACCGGCTGTCCGCGTCGATATAGGACCTGCGGCCCGCACGCTCTTCGAGCACAGTCTCACTAGATCCGCGTGGTCGTCTCGCGGAACACGCCGCTCTCGGCCGACTGCGCGGCCAGCTCCATGATCTCGGAAACGTGCAGCGCCTGATGCCCGGATGTCTCCGGCTGCCTGTCTTCGAGGATGCAATCGACGAGGTGGGTGACTGTGACGGCAATCGTGAAACCGGCTCCCAGATTCGGCGATCCCGCCGGAAGCCATCCCGAGACGCCCAGGCGTTCGTCCTTTCGGTAGACCTCTATGCAGTCGGCGCCGGGGCCGCCGTTCACCGCCAGCACGCCTTCGTCGCCGAAGAACTGGGCCTGCGGCCCCTTGCTAGCCATGGCGCAGTAGCCGACGTCGAGCGTCCCGAAAGTACCCTCGCCCCAGTCGAGCAGGACCAGGTTATTGTCGGGAGCGGTGGTGGCGAAAGGCTCCCCCTCGGTCGGGCCGGCGGCGGCAATCCGTTCGGGAATCGAGATCCCCGAAAGCGCTCCCACTCTGAGAACAGGTCCGAGACACCAGGTAAGACTCGTAAGTGCGTAGGGGCCAAGGCTGGACATCGGTCCGGCGTGCCGCTGATAGAACCACGTTTGGTCGGTGAAGCCCCAATTTGCGCGACGAGCCGGCCCGGCGCCCGAAGCGTGCCAAATGACGTGCGAGACTTTTCCGACCGCTCCGCCCCGTATCAACTGTCTGATACGCACCGTCATCGGATCCAGCACCGAGGGTGGGGCGGCGCTCAACTTCACGCCGCTGGTTTCTGCCAGCTCCACGATTTGCCGCGCCTGCTCAAATGTCTCCGCCAGCGGTTTTTCGATGGCGAGGTGCTTGCCCGCCCGCAGGACCTTCATCGCGTTCTCGTGGTGGTGCTTGTGTTGGGTAAGGACGACGACGGCGTCGAGATCCGCCTCTGCGAGCATCCGATCCAGGTCCGAGAACCAGAGGGACGCCCCGTGTTTGCGGGCGGCTTGCTTGGCTCGGTCGCTCACGACATCGCAAACGGCGGTTAAATCGGCGGTCGGATGGCCCTGAATGCCCGCAAGGTAGTAAAGCTCCGACACAGTCCCGCAGCCCGCGACGCCAACTTTGATCTTCGCGCTCATCGGTAATCACTCTCCGCAACGAAAGGCCGCCAACGGCTTTGCCGCCGCCGGCGACAGCTTAGGCGCGGCGGTCGTTGACCGCTAACGGTCCGGCGGGAAATGCGTTCGGCGGTCATCCGCCGCGTCACCTTCGTTTCAGCCACCGGTCCAGAAACTCAAACGTACGTGTGCCATGGATCTCGTGATTGAGTTCGTGCAGGTGGACTTCCGTCCGTTCCGGAATGCCCAGCCGGGCGTAGACCTCGTGTACCTTGGCGAACTCCGCGAGCATCATCGGCCAGTAAACGGCTCCGTCGCCCCGCCCGGCCTCAACCATGAACGGCCGCGGGCAGATCAACGACGCCAGGTCCCAGTCGGAGAATTCGGCGAGGTGACCGTGGATGAACTTGTCGTGCTCGGGCGTGTCGATGAAGGCCGTATACCGGTCATCGCTTACGACCATCTTGGGAACGCGCTCGTTGAAGTACGCCGCGCTCACAGCCGCCTGGATTCTTCGATCGGCCGCGGCCGCATAGAGAGTGCTCAGCCCGCCCTGCGAAAGTCCGTACATGCCTATTCGGTCGGCGTCCACCTCCGGCAGACTCTCCAAAAAATCGACCACGCACCTGAATTTCCAGATTTCCAGACCGAGCAGCGTCTTGCCTATCAGCAGCGCCTTGCGATGCAAACGTGGACGCTGTTTGGGATAGCTAACCACCTTGTGCGCGAACACGACGTAGCCTAGCCTGGCCAGCTTGCGGCCAAAGCCGTGGTAGTAGGGATCGTCCTCGATTAACCCCAGCACGGCTTCCGGGTCACCCCCCATTCCATGCTGGGCGATGATCGCCGGCGATGGGCCAACGCCAGTCTTCGGCAGCAGCAGGATCCCTCGCGCCGTCACGCCGGCCAGTACGTTCAGGTTCACCCGGAACGCGTCGCACTCGTCCCATTGGGCGAATGGTTCCAAAAGAGGATTGAGGGGTACGGTCTCGTCGGGCGTGACCGCGAGCATTTCAAGCAAACGCTGCCGGTTCGGCGCCACCGCCACCTCGTACGCCTGCGGGCTGTCGTAGTCCCGTTTCCAACGCTTCGCACGGTGAGGCCCGTAGCCGAGAATCAGGTCATCGAAATAGCCGTCCAGCTCCTTGTAGGTCTCCCGCTGAATGCGGTCGACGCGGGCCTCGACGCCGGGGACGCTGACCGAATGCTCAGCCTCTGTCCCAAAGCCTGCCTTGCTTGGCTTGAGCCAGCGGTCCAAAAAGGGGAAGGAGCGCACGCCGTGAATCTCGTGGCCTCCGTCATGCAGGTCGAGGTCGACCCGTTCGGCGACGCCGACGTTTCCGTAGACCTCTTGGACTTTCGCAAACTCCGGCTCCACCATGCGCCAGTGGCAAGCCCCATCCCGCCTGCCCGCCTCGATGAGCAGCGGCCGGGGGCATATAAGCGCCGCAAGCTCCACGTCGGTGAACTCCAGCAGCCCGTGAATATCTTTATCCGATTCTTCGGTGTCGATAAAGGCCGTGTAGTCGCTCCCGCCCGAAACGACCATCTTGGGCGTGCGATCGTTGAAGTAGGCGCACACCACAGACGCGGCGATGCGCGGGTCGCAGGCGGCCGCGTATAACGTGGTCATCCCGCCCTGGGAGATGCCGTACATGCCGATTCGCTCCGGGTCCACTTCCGGCAGCGTTTGCAGATAGTCGATCACGCGGCTGGTCTGGAAAACGTCCATTCCAAGCAGCGTCTGCCCTATCAGCGTCGCCTTGCGGTGAACCCGCGATCTCGGTTCTTGAAAGCTCAGATTCTTATGAGCGAAGACCACGTAACCGCGCCGCGCCAGCGCAAGTCCGTAGGCATGATAGACGGAGCCGGGCGCGCGCAGGCCCATGACGGTTTCGGGCGCGCTGACGTAGCCGTGCTGGGTCATAACAGCCGCGGTGGGGAACTCGACGTGCTTGGGAATCGCGAGAATCCCGCGCGATCTCACTCCTGGCAGAACGTCGAATGTCACCGAGTACCCCGTGCAGAAGTCCGTTGCAAAAAGACCTTCGCAACGGGGTTGCAAATCCAGCTTCCAGTCGGGAAAAGCGCTCAGCACGTCGGTCAGGCGCGACCGGTTACGTTCCGGGGACCCGACACCGGTGTCTTCGGCCGAATCGTCCGCGTACCAGCGTCGCTTTCGTTCGGCTCCGTAGCCCAGGACCGCCGACTGGAGATACCCATCGAGCTCCTCGTATATCTCCTGGGCGCTCCGCTCCATGTCTTCGCGGAAGTCCGGCTTCATCTTGGAAAGGTCAACGCACAGACGAGCAAGCGTTGGGAAAGGTCAAAGCCAGCGATCGGCGGCAAAAGGACCGGAGGCGGAAGGCTTGCGCTTTCTATTGCTTTAGGCCGGTCAGCACTACGCCGCGGACGAAATAGCCCTGCATCAACATAAACATGACGATGGGCGGCATCACCGCCAGCATACCCACCGACATAAGCGCCGTGATGTTGATTCCGGTAAATGATCTGAAGAAGGCCAGGCCCACCGAAATAGTGAAGAGATCCTGGTCACGGATATATATGATCGGGTTCAACAGATCGCCCCACGACCCGACAAAGACGATTATGGCCACGGTCGCGATTATCGGCTTTGAGAGCGGGACGAATATCTGCAGGAAGATGCGTAGCGGCGACGCCCCATCAATTCGCGCCGCGTCCTCTAGCTCAGTGGGCAGCGTCATGAAGTACTGCCGGTACAGGAATATTGCGAAGGCCTGCCCGGTCCAGTTTGGCACCCAGAGCGGTAACCAAAACGAGTGATTGATCCAGCCCAGATTCTTGAAGAGGATGAACTGCGGGATGAGGGTGACCTGCGGCGGGACCATCAGAGTAGCCAGCATGATTATGAAGAGGACATTCTTTCCCTTGAGGCGCACTCGCGCGAAGACGTACCCAGCCGCCGCCGACGTGATCACAGCTCCGGTAACCGAAAGGAACGTGATAATGAACGTGTTGACAAAGAACCGGCCGAAGGGCATCGCGGCCAGCGCGTTCGAGTAGTTTTCCCACTTCCAGCTTGGGACCAGTTTCGGGGGCCAATTCAGCGCCTCGTAGCCGGCCTTGGCGTCGAGCGACAGCAGGAACATGTAGTAGAACGGAGCGAAGGCGAGGAAGCCGAAGATCGCCAGTATGACATAAGCAAATATCTTCCGGCGCAGCACATCCTTGCGGCCGCGCGTAAGCGATACGGCGCCGGCCTCTGAGACGCGCCTGGCTGTCTCGCTCTGCTGGATCGCCACTATCGCACTCGCTCTCGTATATGTTCGTTCGTAACGGCGAATCGCCTGCTGTCCGGCCGGCCGTGTTGAACTCGGCCTGTCCCGAAGCGGAGATTGCGTACCCTACTCATAGTGAACCCAGTATCTTTGCAGCCGCCACTGGACCATCGTGACGATGAACACGGCCAAAAACATCATGTACGCCAGCGCCGCCGCGTAGCCCATACGGAAGTTCTCGAACCCCATTCTGTATATCTGCAGCGCGAGGGTCAGGGTGGCGTATCCGGGGCCGCCGCCGGTGATGATGAACGAGGCCGTGAAGACCTGGAACGAACCGATGATCCCGAGGATCATCAGCAACAATATGAAGGGCGTCAGCAGCGGCAACGTCACGTAGCGGAACTTCGCCCAGCGTCCACCGCCGTCGATCTCGGCGGCCTCATAGAGGTGCTGGGGTATGCCCTGGAGACCGGCCAGCCAGTACATCATCAGGATTCCAAGCCCCTGCCACACGCTCATGATGATGATCGAATTCAGGGCCATATCGAACCCGAGCCACTGAACCGGACCCACACCAAAGAGGTCAAGTATCCAGTTGAAAACTCCCCGCTTGTTAAAGATGAATCGCCACAAGAGCGCCGTCGCGACACCGGAGGCGACAACCGGCAGGAAGAACAGCGTACGGTAGAACGTGATGCCGCGGATTCGTTCGTTAAGTCCCACCGCCAGCAGCAACGAAATGATCATCGAGGTCGGGACATACCACAAGACGTAGACGCCGGTGTTCCGAAATGCCGCGATGGTCTGCTTGTCGGCGACGCCGACTGTGTAATTCTCGAATCCCAACCATCTTGGATCGCGGATCAAGTCGTAGTTAGTAAAGCTCAAGATGAACGCCGCGATGATCGGGCCCGCGGTGAACAGGACGAGATGTATGAGGTAGGGGAAGATAAGCAGGAGGCCCCAAAACTGTTCCTGGACGATGCCTCTACCCAGAAACCTGCGCAGCATCCGCAAAAAAGCGGCCGGACGGGGTGGAAGCGCCACAGCCGCCTTGCCGCCTCGGTTGGTTTCCTGCGCGCGCACTTGACCTAACCTCTAATAAAAACCATAGAGGGCGCGGGGACTAGTCCCCGCGCCCCACTTTGACTGACTGAATCTACCGCTGATCGGATCAGCCGATCGCCAGCCTATTCCAGCTGGAGATCCTTGAATGCACGGTCGAGGACCTTCTGGCTCTCCTCCTGCATCGCGACGACAGACTCGGAGATCGGGCGCCGGTTGAACGACGACTCCTGATATTCCGCTCGCCAGGCGACGTACCACTCCACCCATGCAACATTGGTGCCGAGGCCATTCATCCAGCCCTGGTCCAACTCGTGCAACCATGGATCTATGCTCGTCGGATACTGTGAGCGCGTGCCGAGCGCGGACGGCGTCCACAGCTTGGTGTTGGCCGGCAGGCCATAGTCGGCCTTCGTGTAAATCTGCAGCGCGGATTGCTCGTCCGTCACCTGGAAGAGCATGTACATCCAGGATTCTTCCGGATGCGCGCTCGCCTTCGCTATGTGCATCTGGTGCGAGAAAAAGGAGTTGCTGGGCTTCGTGCCCTTCAGGCCGACCATCGCGCCTAACTCGAAGTCAAGCGAAGCAGGGTCTGGCCAAGCCGATTCCTGGCCCAGCAGGTGCTCGTAAAAAGCAACCTTACCGTTGATGAGGGGGCCGTGATAGATCCCGGCTCCAACGGCCTCAGTCTCGTCGGGGTCCGGGGCCACCTTATTCACGTACATCAGATCGTTTCGCCACTGGAGCGCCGCTTCTGTCTCCGCAAGGTTGAACGTGGAGTTGCGAGCCTGCTCGTCGAGGATCTCGCCGCCGTTCTGGTAGACGGTCGGAACGATCTGCGTGATCCAGTTATCCCTGAGGTAGGCGCCCCACTGCTCGACTTTGTTCAGGTCGAACCCGGCATCGCCGGGGCCCCGGCCACTCGTATCGAAAGTGAGCCTGGTTGCGTGCTCGAGGTATTCGTCCCATGTCCATGGCGAATCCAGCTCCGCAGGCTGGATGCCTGCTTCGTCCAGTATTTTCGCGTTGAACACCATCGCCGTGCCGATTGCGTTGCGGCTGAGTCCGTAACGCTTGCCGGTGCGGTTGTCGATTCCCCGCTCCAGCATCGGAACGTTAGCTATCTGCCCGGCGTCGCGCTTGGCGAATTCATCCAACGAGAGGATCGCTCCGCGAGCCACGTAGCCTGGCATGATTATCTCGTCATTGAGGAATACGTCGGGAGCGTCATCAGCGGCGAGTCTCGTCTTGAGCTTGGGACTCCACTCGCCCCACGGAACTGTTTCGCTCACGACGGTGATGTGCGGATTGGCCGCCATGAATCCAGCGTTGACCGTGTTTTCGATGTAGTCGATATTTGCCGGATTGTTGGCCGGGAAGCTGACCTCGATGGTTACGGCCTTCGGCGCCATGGGCGCCGCCGTCACCACCTTCTCGACGATCTTCTCTTTCTCGACGATCTGGGTGACGACTTTCTCGACCTCGACCTCGACCGCCACCTCTTTCTCTACTACCCGTTCCTTCTCAACGATCTGCGTGACGATCTTTTCAACAGGTACTTCCTGCGTCACGACCTTTACGACTTCTTTCTCGACGATCTGGGTCTCGCCACAGCCAGCCAGCGCCGCGGCGGCCGCGGTCCCCACCAAGCCAGCCGCTAGAAGTCGCCGTCTCGTAATCGGACCTTTTTTCATTTCTCCTCCCAAGAACGACTCACGCGGCTGAACGCCGCGATCCTTCTCCGCCTGCGCGGCACCAGTGCTCCGTACCGCACATGCCAGCGATACGCTTGCAACTGTAGCCGCAGTCTCCCAACAATGGGCGGCCACGGCAAGCGCGCACATCTTCCGAGCCATGATACTCGCACGCCTATGTGTGTCAATTTGCCAGGTTTTCGACGATCCACCCTGGCGCAAGTCAGCCCGTCGAACCGCCAGCTTCCGTGTTCACAAATACGCTTGCGGCCGAAAGAGATTCCTTGAAGAAGCTTGACACTGTTTAGACTGTCGCTGAACTTAGCGGCGCCCTTCAGACGATGGTCACCACGCCCAGCCGGTGCAGCCCCGATACGAACCCAGCGACGAACTCGCGCGCCTGATCAGGCGAACCAAAACCACCCTTCGAGGCGATGCGCGCGGCAATCTCATTTCCCGTCGTCCGTCCGTCCACCATCTCGAAAACCGGCCTGCTCTCGAGGGTTGCCAGCAATCGCCGCGGCCTGCCCAGCGCGTCCGGCAAGGTTATCTTCAGGCACGGCTCGAGCGTCCCGTCAACCGGCCGCATATAGGTGGTGACCTCCGTTCCGTCGACGAAGGCGGGCGCCCGCGTCATGACCTGGTCCTCTGTCAGCTCAGTTCCATTTCCGGCGGTTGCGCCGGCGATAAAGGTGGGAGGTCGTTCGCCGAGGTCGGCGCCCAGGTTGTCATAGAGCACCTGAAGATGCGCCTCATCGAATCCGCCGGTTGGTCTCAGCACGTGCTCCCTTGCCAGGGCTCTTTCGCCCCGGTACCCGCCGGAGAGATATACAAACGCCTGGCGCAGGGAGAGGTTCGCTTCCGGCTCCACGAGCGCACGCGCCTTCCAGAACCAGGAATCCCGCTTCTTGTTGCCGTGATACCAGTGAGTGGCCAAGTCGACGAACCCATCGAACTCGTAAAAGTACTCCGACTCGTACCACCACAAGCTCAGGTCGCGAAGTCCGGGGTGGTTCAGGACCTTGTCGATTGCCAAGCTGGCCCGCACCGCCCCGTGAACCGCCAGATAAACGCCGCTGGAGAGTATCGGATCGACGAAGCAGGCGGCGTCGCCTACAAGAAGAAAACGCGGACCCGAAAGCGGCCTGCATTGATACGACCAATCGCTGATGGATTTGGCCGGGCGGCCGGTCCACTCTGAACCGTCAAGAACGGCCGCTATTTCTGGGGTTGAACTAACCAGCCGCCGCAGGAAATCGGTACGCGCCGTCTCGGAGCGTCCCCTAATGAGGTCCGCGTCGGTAACGAGGCCGACGCTGCGAACGTCCCCTGCCAGAGGGATATGCCAGATCCAACCTTCATCCACGGCAACGATGAGGATGTTTCCCGCGTCCTTGGCCGAGAGTCCTTCCACTACGTCGGACAGCAGCTTGCCGCCGGCCCAGTAGGAATAAAGCGCAACGTGCCGCAGCCGTTGGTTGAGATTGCGAAGCCCCAGCCTGGAGCCTAAAACCGAAGCCTGTCCGGAGGCGTCGACGGTGATCGCCGCGGGCACGTTACGCTCCGAGCCGTCGCTCAAGCGCACTCTCAGGCCCTCAATACCCCCGGCTGACCTGATCGGCCCCAAGACGTTGCAATTCTCATACACCGCCACACCGGATTCGCGGCTGTGATCCAGCAGGATCTTGTCGAATTTCGCGCGGTCGACCTGCAGGGCGTGCAACTCGCCTCCGGCCGCCGCTTCTTCAAAGCGCACGGTCCAGGGCGTTCGCGTCTCCCCCCAAACGTACGTTGCGCCGTTCTTGACATTGAACCCGGCGCTCTCGATCTTCGGCAGAACGCCGGTCTGTTCCAGAAGTCCGAGACAGCCGGGGATCAGTGACTCGCCGATATGCTCGCGCGGCATTCGCTCGCGTTCGAAAATCGCCACGGTGTGGCCGCGCCGGGCCAGCAACGTGCCAAGCGTGGAACCCGCGGGACCGCCGCCGATAATTGCAACGTCCAGGCCAGCCATCGGTCACTCCCCCGTGATCCTGTCAAGTGTCAATTCTAGGCTCCGGCGCGTGCGGGTTTATGCGGCTATCCGCAGGACGCGCACTCTCCGATCACGACGGCCTCTCCGCAACGTTGTAGCCAGCCTCTCCCTCCCGCACGATGACCGTTGCCCGGGCGGGCAGGTCCCGCAAAACAGTCACCTGGCCGGAAACGGGCCACCTTATCGTTACCGTATCTATGGTGCTTTCGTGCGTCCCCAGCCCGAAGTGCGCCACAGGCTCGCTTTGACCAAGAAAGTGGCTGCTGACGCCCATCTCGCGTATCTGACTCTTTCCACCGATTTTCGGGGTTACCTCGATAGTCGCCCCGATCGGTGTGCGATTCGACTGCTCGTCGACCAGCCGAATCCTCAGCCACGAATTCGCGTTGCCGCCGTCATTGCGATAGAGACTGGGCGGTCCCGCGTTGTTGACTACGAAGAGGTCCAGATCGCCATCATCGTCGTAGTCCAGGGTAATTAGGCCCTTGGCGGCGCTTCGCTGCCCCAATCCAACGCCGCGGGCTATTTCGGTCATGCCGCCGTTTCCGTCGTTCTGCCAGAGCCGGGGGTAATCAAGCTCGGATTCCGACAAGTCGTCGGAATGATGCATCCCGCCGACCATCGCCAGGTCCAAATCGCCGTCGTTGTCGTAATCGAGGAACACCGCGCCCCATCCCCATCCTCCGTTCCGCACTCCGACGAGGTCGGTGACGTCCGAAAACAACCGTCCGCCGTCGTTTCTGTAGAGCCGGTTTCCCGTTGCCTTGCGGATATCGCAGTGCTTGCCTTCGCAAAGGTCGACCGCCGCATGGATGGCCGTAACGAACCAGTCCAGATCGCCGTCTCCGTCATAGTCTCCGAAGGTCGAGCCCATACCGCTCTTGTCGGTGCCAACCCCCGCGCTCAGCGTGCCGTCGGTAAACGTTCCGTCGCCGTTGTTCCAAAACAGCCTGGAGTGGCCGTTGTCAGACGCAACCGCCAGGTCTGGCCAGCCGTCGGAGTCGAGGTCGACGAAGGTCGAGGCGAACGCGAACGGTCCCTTGGGAGCAGGGAGCGACGGACTGATCGGATCCCTGTCGAGCTGTGACAGAACGTCTTCGAGCGCGACGCCGGCTTCGACCGTAACGTCTTCAAAATGACCCGGCGCTTCGGAACCTCGATTCCGCAGAAGGCGCGCATGGGACGGCAGGCCGTCCAATAGCAGCGACGAGCCCCATTCATTGACGTGAAGATCAAGCCAGCCATCGCGGTCGTAGTCGCCGACCGCGACGCTGTAGCCGATGTGCTGATAAGCGGTATCGACGGCGGCCCCCCTGCTGACGGCCTCTTCGGTAAAACGCCCGTGGCCGTCGTTGACGAACATATAGAAGCGGGTGTCGGCGATCGTGGTGACGTAGAGGTCCAGGTCGCCGTCGTTGTCCGAGTCGAACCAAACCGCCCCATTCGAGCGCAAGTCGAATTCGTGCAACCCGGCCTCGCGCGTGCGGTCCTCGAAGCGCCCGTTGCCGAGATTGCGAAAGAGTATGTCGGGAGCGTCCAGGCGGGTGACGTATATATCTATGTATCCGTCGTTGTCGTAGTCCGCCGCCGCCGCCCCGCCAGTTTGCCGTTCCGGCGCGCACATGTTTCCGAGCAGGCAAGATCCGTTAGGCCGCAGCGTGTCCTGGATATAGACCAGTCCCGCCGCATCAGTAATGTCGGCAAACGTTGCCGCGCCGGCCGCCGGATGATCGGTACCGGAGCTGTCAAATATCGGGTCGGCGACGGTGGACCGCACTTGCATTCCCGCCAGCGGGGGACTCGTAGCCAGCGGCCCCAGGCCGAGAACCGCCAGTCCGCCGAGCGCGCCCAAGGCCCAAGTGGAAGCCCCGAATACCACTATGGCTCGTTTGGGCAAGACCTTCGCCAGCCCCCAGAACGTAAACGGACCACCGGCGGCGGCGGTGAACAGCAGCGTCGCGGCCGGAGCGGTCCCCATGCCCACCAGCAGCAGCGCCGCGACCAGCGGTATCTCAAAGAGGAGCGGAACGTTTATCAATATCCCGAACGTCGCCGCAACGGCAATTCCGGCGACGTCGTCGCCCATAAACCTTTCAACGAGGTCGGGGCTCAACCACTGAACGACAAAACCACTCATCAAGCCTGCCGCAACCATTAGCGGTCCCAGCCGCAGCAGATATCGGGTGCTGGCTTTGGCCCATTCGATCAGGCCGTCCCTCAGGACCTGGCGCCAGGTAGACAAGCCGGAGTCGTCTGGCTGAATACCTCCCGCGGGACCGACCTGCTGGAGCCGGCCTCGCTGACCGGCCGCATAGGCGACGAGCGGGCCGATCATCAACCCGCCGATAAGGGCCAGCGCGATGCGGGACCCCGCCAAGAGTGGGGCGAAGACTGTTACGGCCATCACTATGGCCGGCAGGTTTAGCGTGGACGATCCCTGGGCTATGCCGATTGTGGCCTCGACCCCGGCGCCGCGCCTCCTGAACGCCGACGAGATCGGGACGATGCAGGCCGAGCAGAGGGTCATGGGAGTCCCCACGAAGAGGCCTCGGAGCGCTCCCTTGACGCCACCTGTCGAAAACGCCGGCACGATTCGATTGGGAAAGAGGAAGACCTCGGTAGCGCCGGCCACAAGGAAGGCAAAACCCATACCCACGGCGACCAGCCGCAAATACGTCAGCGTGAAATTCCACCACCTGGTTAGGAAGCCGGCGTTCTCGGCGTACTCGACGCAGAACCCCTGAAAGCACCGCCCCGGAACGCCGCCCCCGGCAGCCGCCAGGTCTTCCCGCGCGATATCGAGCTTCGGAATGCGGTTTAGCAGCACAAAGAGGGCGAGCAGCACGGCAATGAGCGCCAGGCCCACCACCTGCCGCTTGCCGAGCCGTATGCGGCTTATCGCCGAGAGCCTCGCCACGGTCAGAACTAGCGGTTTTACCGCCAAGAGACCATTCGCCTTCCCTACCGGCCGGTGTGTAAAACGACCGCGAACTCGATCGCGCAATTCTGGCAGCAAACCGGATCGCGCCTGCTATACGGATACGAGCGATTATTAGAGCAGAGTCCTCGGCTCGCCGTGGTATCCGGGACTCTACGTCGGTTGGCGCTGCATTCTCGCAGCCCCAACGCCGATCCTGCCTACGATAGTAGAAAGTCTAGGATCATAAATCGACTTCCAGCACCGTAAGCCCCAGAACCTAAGGGCTTACCTTCTCAAGCGCCGCTTTGCCTTTTACCGAAATCCAGAAAGCAGGCGCCGCCGTGAACCCCTCGATGGGCTGGCTCGATTCAGAGGTTGCCGCCAGCTACGACTGAGTTAGCGTACTCGCGGGCTAAGCAGAGACGGCTTCAGGCTGGTGCTCGCGGAGCCACTCTCGCAGCGGAACGTCCTCGGCGGCTGGACCGTAACGGTGGCCCTCCGATTGTGAATATCCAAGTAGCTGCCTCCGCACGGGATCGGCATCGCGCAACATGGCCTCAGGTATGTCGAAATCGCCTTTAATGCGTATCCAGCGGTACCCGTAGGCGTAGACCAGGAATCTCCGGACGCTCTGCGAGTAATTGGGGGTGGCGGCGTGCCAGAGACGTCGATCAAAGAGAATGGCGTCCCCCGCGTGGGCGCGCACGGGCAACGCGCCCTCCGGCTGGCCCAAGCCGCCGGCGGGCAATTCAATTCTCTTTGCGAGATGGCTGCCGGGGAGCACCCAGATATTGCCGCTACCTGGTTGGGAGGCGTCCGAGAGAAAGTATCCAACCTTCAGAGACAGCCTCGCGGGCACGTCAAGCTCCGGCATGTCCAACGTCACCCGACCGGAGTCCTGATGAAATCGAAACGTAGGTCCATCTGGGTCGTAGCGGTCTTTGACCGGCGGGGTTATGACCAGGTGATTGCTGTAGCTATAGATGTTCCAACCGAGGATGCCCCAAACCTTCGGAAAGGTGCGCGGGTGGTCGATCAGGTCGACAAACTCCGGACTCATGTGCAGGAAGCCTACGTGGTCCACCCGACTAGCTATGGCCGGGTCTTCGCTGGCGTCGAAGCGGCCCCCGCCGTAGAGCCCGTCGATCGTTTCGATCAACGTCGCGACGCTGTCGGGCGTAAGAGCATGTTTGACGACGAAATACCCGTCTGAATCGAACTTCCGCCGCTCGGCTTCCGTTAACAGGTGCTCAAGACAGACGGAGTTCATTGGCGGTCCCGACCGGATTCGAACCGGCGATCTTCTCCTTGACAGGGAGATATGCTAGGCCGCTGCACTACGGGACCCCATTTAGGTCTTACTATCAACTGTTTCTTAACTATAGCTATTCTATGGCGTGTTGTACCCGATTAATTCCAGAGTGATGGGTATATGAGGCGAATCGGATCGCGCTGTTTGCTGACTCTCGGCATCACGGTGCTGACAGTGCTCGCGATGGCGGCTTGCGGCGAGAGCGACTCCACGGAAGCGCTTCCGTCGAAATCCGACCCCGCCGCGTACACGCAGGCCTTTGTACAAAAAGCAATCGACTACTACGATGCCAACGGGCGCGCCGCCGCAATCGTCTTCTATAGCTCCGAGGAGAGCGTGGACGGCGAGTGGTACGTCTTTATACACGACGAGAGTAACGTCACCGTCGCTCACTTCAACGCTGAACTCCTGGGACGGACCAGAGACGAACGTATAGACATAAACGGCCACGACTACGGCGCGGAGTTGGCCTCCGTGGACGAGGACGGCAAGTGGGTCGACTATGTCTTTTTGAGACCGCAGACCGGTGAGGAGACCCAGAAGCATACGTGGGCGGTCAGGCACGATGGCCTGCTCTTCGCCTCGGGCTGGTACGAGCCCGCCGAATGAGAGCGAATCTCTCATGGTTCAGATCGGCGGTGTCATTCCATATACTCCGTCGATAATCCGGATTGAGCCTGAACGTGTCTCGACTCTTTCCCTCGAACAGAATTATCGCCTTCGCGTCCACGGTAGCGGCAAAGGAGTTCGATTTTGAATTCCGGTGATACTGCATGGATCATCGTTGCGACCGCCCTGGTGTTGTTCATGACGTTGCCGGGTCTGGCTATGTTCTACGGCGGTCTGGTGCGGTCCAACGCGGTCCTGTCCGTTGTGATGCAGTGTTTCGCCGTCGCCGCCACGGTCAGTGTGCTGTGGCTGGTTGCAGGCTACAGTCTGGCCTTTAGCGACAGTCTTGGCGGCATTATCGGCGGGTTGGAGAAGAGCTTCTTCATCGGCGTAACGGTGGATACCCCATGGGGTTCGATTCCAGAGATTGTCTTCGCGATGTTCCAGATGACGTTTGCCATCATTACTCCGGCGCTGATCGTGGGTGCGTATGTGGAGCGCATCAAGTTTCCGGCGGTGCTGGTCTTTAGCGGCGCCTGGCTGCTGCTCGTCTACACGCCGATCGCTCACTGGGTTTGGGGTGGTGGGTGGCTGAGCGAGCTTGGCGTAATGGACTTTGCAGGCGGGTTGGTAGTCCATGCCAGCGCCGGCGTGTCTGCGCTGGTCGTCGCCGCTGTATTGGGTAGGCGGCGTGGCTTTCCCAACCAGCTCCAGCCTCCGCACAATCCCGGCATGACCGCAGCAGGCGCGGCGATGCTCTGGGTCGGCTGGTTCGGGTTCAATGGCGGCAGCCAGCTAGCCGCCGATGGCGGCGCCGGCATGGCGATCGTCGCGACTCACATATCTGCCGCCACCGCCGGCATCGTCTGGTCGCAAATAGAGTGGATCAAGTTCGGCAAGCCATCATTGGTTGGCACTGTCACCGGCGTGATTGCAGGGCTTGCCACAGTCACTCCCGCCTCCGGTTTTGTCGGCCCTTTGGGTGGCCTGATCCTGGGCGCACTCGCGGGGGCGATCTGTTTCTTTGCCGTCGATTTCGTGAAGGAAAGATTGAATATCGACGACTCGCTCGATGTCTTCGCGGTGCACGGGGTGGGAGGCATCCTGGGCACGTTGCTGGTCGCCTTGCTAGCGGTAGGGGCGCTTGGCGGTAACGGCGTTTCGGTCGAGAGCGGAAACATCGGCGCGCAGGTGGGAGTGCAGGCAATCGGGCTGCTCGCTACCGCGGCCTGGGCGGCTATCGCCACCTTCATCATCGTTAAGATTACGGGTGTGCTTACCGGCGGATTACGAGTGGACAGGGAAGACGAACTGACAGGACTCGACCTAGCCACTCACGGTGAGCGGGGCTACGATCTTTAAGTGCACAAAGGAGTACGCTTAATGAAGATGATAGTCGCGCGGATTCAACCGCACAGGCTCGAACCGGTGCATCAAGCATTGGTGGAGATTGGAGTCACCAACCTGACCGCCATTGAAGTCAAGGGCTTTGGCCAGGACGCGGGCCATGCAGAGATCCACCGCGGCACCGAATACAACGTCGCTTTCATGCCCATGGTAAAAATCGAGGCGGTGGTGACGGACGATCTGCTCGAGCAAGTCGTGGCCGCCATCCGCCAATCGAGCGCCGACAGTCGCGGCAATCCCTGCAAAGTATGGATCAGTGAGGTACTTTCCGAGGAGACGGGATAAGCGGCGTCTTAGTTTCAGGGGAGCCTGTAGGGCACACAAGGCCGCGACCGGTGCGGTGTTTCTTCCAGGCGCATCCTCAAGCGCAAAATATCGCGGCAGGCCGGCGAGAGAATAGACTGTCACAGTTAATCAGAGCAGGTTGCAGAAGGAGGCAACCTCGATGGCAATAAGCACCAATCGGGAAGGCGAGACTTTGATCGTGAAGACCGGGGATCGCATCGACGGAGCCAACGCCCGCGAATTCCAGGTCGATTTGGAAGCCGCGATCGACCCAGGCGATCGCGCCCTGGTCCTGGACCTCGAGCAACTCTCCTATGTAAGCAGCGCGGGCCTTCGAGTCATGCTGCTGACCGCCAAGACTCTGCGAAAGCAGAACGCGAAACTTGCAGTTTGCTCGCTCTCAGGCTCGGTCCGCGAGGTCTTTGAGATCAGCGGCTTCGACAAGATAATCCCGGTCCACGATAACCAGGCCAAGGCGACCGCCGCTCTCAAGGACTGATCGACGCGGCGCGGTTGCGTATGCTCGCGCGCCCTTTCCCCGAGCGTATGCCGACCTGACGCCGGAGTGCTGGAGGTGAGAGTGACGCAGAGTCCATGCAAGATTCTCGTCGTTGACGACGAGCCGGACCTTGAGCCTCTGATGCGGCAACGCATGCGACGCCACGTCCGGAGGGGTCTCTACACGTTCGTGTTTGCCCAGAACGGCGTGGAGGCGCTGGAGCGGTTGCGCGAGGAAGAGGACGTCGACATGGTCCTGTCTGACATCAACATGCCCAAGATGGATGGGCTTACGCTGCTCGAGCAGATACCCAAGGTCGATCCCGACATCCGCTCCGTGATCATTTCGGCTTACGGCGACATGAAGAACATCCGCACCGCGATGAACCGGGGCGCATTCGACTTTGTCACCAAGCCAATCGACTTCGACGACCTGAAGGTCACTATCGACCGGACGCTGCGCAATTTGAACGAGTGGCGCGAGGCGCTCGCCTCGCGCGACAAGCTGGTCGCCTTGCAGAACGAGCTTGACGTCGCCAGCAAGATGCAGCAATCGATTCTTCCCACCCAGCTTCCCAGCACGTCCGACTACCAGGTTGCCGCCAGCATGGAACCCGCGCGCAGCGTGGGGGGCGATTTCTTCGACTTCGTAAACCTTGAGGACGGGCGTGTAGGCATCGCCATCGCGGATGTCTCGGACAAGGGCGTGCCTGCCGCCCTGTTCATGATGTCCAGCCGCACTCTGCTCAAGGGCGCGGCAATCGGCGGCAGCGGCCCCGGCCAGGTGCTGCGTGAGGTCAACAACCTTCTTGAGGAAGACAACGAGTCGGCGATGTTCGTCACCGTCCTGTACGCGGAGTACGACCCGGCTACGGGAGAGCTCGCTTATGCGAACGGCGGACACAATGCTCCGCTTATCTTTCGCGAGGACGGAAGCTCTACCTTGCTCCCCCTGACCGATGGAGTCGCCCTGGGACTGATGCCCGGACTCGAATACCGGCAGAAGACCGTGACTCTGTCGCCGGGCGACACTCTCGTCCTCTACACCGACGGCGTGACCGAGGCGATGAGTCCGGATAACGAAGAGTTCGGGCTCAAGCGCCTGCGCGAAATCTTCGCCGGGGCCCCTCCCAGCGACCCCGAGGCGATCAACACTGCGATTTTTCAGGCGGTGGGCGACTTCGCGGGGGACACGCCACAGTCGGACGACATCACCTGCCTGACACTTTGCCGCATCAAGGCTGACGCATGAGCGCCAGGCTGAAAATGAAGATCGAGACCAGACTCGACGAGTTGAATCGCCTCTTCGACGCCGTCCGGAACTTCGGAGAGCGGGAGGACTGGCCGACCGAGACTGTCTTTCTAATCGACCTCGCGCTCGAGGAGCTTACGCTCAACACTATGAACCACGGACATGACGGCGGTCTCCACGAGATCGAGATCGCGGTCAAGTCGGAACCCGAAGCCATCACCATCGAGATAACCGACGACGGGCGCCCTTTTGATCCCCTCAACGACGCCCCCCAGCCCGACGTGGGGGCGGCAATCGAAGACCGGCCGGTGGGCGGCCTCGGCATCCACCTGGTGCGGACGATGATGGACGAGATGAGCTACCGGCGGGAGGGGGACAAAAACCGCATAACCCTGGTGACGCGCAAGGTCCAATGAAGCGTAAACCCCGCCAGCCGGCGGCTCGGCCGCGCGTGCTGGGAGTCGGGGGAGTTCTGGCGCTCGTCATAGTTGTGAGTCTGGCCGGCTGTTTTCCGTTCGACTCGGCGGACGGCGGCAGTCCTGAGGCCGCGGCCACTCTCCGGGGGACGCCGGTTACGGAGACGAAAGCCGCGCCGACGCAGGCCCCCGGAGTCTCGGCTGAGCGTATCCTCTTCGGCCAGTCCGCCGCTTTCAGCGGGCCTGCCCAAGAACTCGGCAGGAACATGCGGCTCGGTATCGAGGCCGCCTTCCACGAGGCGAACGAACGCGGCGGCGTGCACGGCCGGCGGCTGGAGCTCCTGTCGAGGGACGACGCCTACGAACCCGAAGCGGCCATCGCCAACACGACGAACCTGATCGAGCAAGACCAGGTATTCGCGCTGATCGGCGAAGTAGGAACACCCACGTCGCGCTCGGCCACCCCTGTGGCCGCGGACGCCGGCGTTCCCTTCATCGCCCCGTTTACAGGCGCCGAGTTTTTGCGAGACCCGGAGTGGGAGAACATCATCAACCTCCGCGCGTCCTACTACCAGGAGACCGAGGAGATGGTTGCCCGGCTCACCACCGACCTGGGGATCAAGCGCATTGCCGTCATGTACCAGGACGACTCCTACGGCCGCGCCGGCTGGCGCGGAGTTCGGCTGGCGCTCGACCGGCGCGCCATGGAGCCGGTGTCCATCGGGCTGTATCCGCGCAATACGATGGCTGTGAAGACGGCTCTGCTCGACCTGAACCAGGGCGCGCCGGAGGCAGTGATTATGATCGGGGCCTACGAGCCGGTGGCGGCATTGATCGCGTGGGCGAGGCACATGGGGCAGGACCCCATCTTCATGACGGTGTCTTTCGTGGGCAGCAACGCATTGGCGCGAGAGCTCGGTCCCGCCGGCGTCGGGGTCTACGTGACCCAGGTCGTCCCCTTCCCAACGGACGACTCGCTGCCGGTCACCGCCGCTTATCTCCGCGCCCTTTCGGCCTACGCTCCCGACGCTATTCCCGGCTTCGTCTCCTTTGAAGGCTATCTGGCCGGCCGGCTGGCCATCGCCATTCTCACGATCTGCGGGGAGGAGGTCGACCGCGCCTGTTTCCTCGACGATCTGCGCCACGGCCAGGTCATCGACATCGAGGGCTTTGAACTTCGCTATGGAGGCGGCGACAACCAGGGCTCGGACGCGGTTTTCCTAACCGTGATCGGAGACGACGGCAACTATTACCCCATCAAGAGGCTGCGGGAAACGGGGTCATGAGCGGTCGTCTGAAGCGCCTGCTCGAAAGCCGTTTCCGTATCTCCGTCCAGCTTTATCTGGGAATCGGGGGAGCCGTCGCGCTCACCGTAGGCGCGAGTATGGTCGGCTGGTTTTCATTCAACCGCGTGGGCGACGTTCAGAGCCGCGTAAATGAAGGCAGCGTCCCCGAGGTGGTGGCCTCCTTCGGAGTTGCGCAATACAGCGGCGCTCTGGTGGCCGCCGCTCCGCGCCTGATCTCCGCCGCGACGCCCGAAGAATCCGACCGCGTCTCCGCCAGCATCGCGGAGGCGCACGCCGCCTTCGAAGACCAGCTAGCCGTTCTGGAAGAGAAAGACACGGGAGAACAACGCTTTGAGCGCATCCGCGCCCGTGCCGACACGTTGATTCTCAACATCCAAGACATCGAGGGCGAGATGTCGCAACTCTTCGATTTCACCGAGCGCAGCACGGCGCTGCAAACGGAACTTGCGGATTTGCGCGCTCGCCTGGAGGACATATTGGTCCCGGCCATCGACGACCAGTTCTTCTACACGATTACGGGCTATCGCAACCTCGGCGAGCCTCCGCGGCCTCGCTCGGAACATTTCTCGGGGGACGAGCTTGTGCGCTACCGCTACCTGGCGGAGTTACAGGCCGACGCCAACCTGGCGACGCAACTGCTGACAAGCGCCTTCACCCTGGCGGACGCCTCTACCATCGAACCGCTGCGGGAACGCTTCGAGTCGACCGCGGGCCGCATCGAGCGGAGCCTTGCGGCTCTCGAAGGCTCCCCGCTGCACGACGAGGTCGACCCGATTTTCACCCGTCTGGTAGAGCTGGGAATCGGAGAGCAGAGCGGGTTCGATCTAATCGAAAAGGAGCTAAAGCTGGCCGAGCATCAACGCGGCCTGCTGGCGCGCAATCAAGACCTCGCCGTCGACCTGGTGGCCGAGGTCGACGGCCTAGTGAACGCGGCCCACGCGAGCGCGCAAGAAGCCACCCAGGCCTCGACCCAGGCAATCTTTACCGGGAGCACGCTGCTGCTGGCAATCAGCGCGCTCAGCATCGGCGGCGCCGTGCTTATCGCCTGGCTCTTCGTTGGCCGTGTGCTGCTGCGCCGTCTCCAGCGTTTGTCAGACTGGATGCGCCGCATGGCGGGCGGCGACCTGGAAGCCAGGGTCGATATCGGCGGACGCGACGAGGTAGCGGACATGGCCGCGGCGCTGGAGGTGTTCCGCCGCCACGCCCTGGAAGTCCAGCGCCTGAACCTGGTGGAAAAGCTGGCGGACGAGCTGCAAGGGAAGAACGAGCAGCTCGAAAGCGTGCTCGCCGACCTGCGCAAGGCGCAGGACCAGATCGTCACGCGCGAAAAACTGGCGGCGCTCGGCGAACTCACGGCGGGCGTGGCGCACGAGATCAGGAACCCGCTGAACTTCGTCAAGAATTTCTCCGAAGCCTCGGGAGAGCTTCTCGAGGAGTTGAAGGAGGTACTTGAAGAGGGCAGCGAAACGTTGAGCGAAGATCAGAAAGAGCTGGTCGAGGAAATATCCCAGGACCTGACCGGCAACATGGAGCGCATCCGCTCACATGGCGAGCGCGCCAACCGGATTGTCCACGACATGCTCATGCTGGGCCGGGGCACTGCCCGAATGCAGCCCACCGACATCAACCGCCTACTCGATGAACACGCGCGGCTCGCCTACCACAGCGCGCGGGCGACCGATCAGGACTTCCAGCTCGACCTTAAGTACGATCTTGACCCGGAGGCCGGCGAGATCGAAGTCATTCCTCAGGATATGGGCCGCGTCTTCCTGAACATGGTGAGCAACGCCGGCTACGCAACCAACGAAAAACGGCGCGACGCCGCGCCGGCGGAGACCGACACCGAGCCTTTCATGCCAACGCTGTCGCTCACCACCCGGCGCGAGGAGGACCGGATCGAGGTGAGCATCCGGGACAACGGAAACGGGATTCCCCCGGATGTCGTGGGGAAGATATTCAACCCGTTCTTCACGACCAAGCCAACCGACCAGGGCACCGGGCTAGGGCTTGCGATTTCCAACGACATCGTGCGCCAGCACGGCGGCTCCATCCGGGTCGATTCCGAACCCGGCCAGTTCACGGAAATGGTCGTCGAGCTGCCGCTCACGCTCCCTTCGACGGTGGACGAAGCAGCCGCCGAGCCGGGCGGGGCGACAGACTCCGGAGTCTCAATCGCCGGCCCCATGTCCACGGCGCCAGAGGCTCCGCCAGCCTGAGAAACCGCTGGAAGTTACGGAAACGTCCCCGGCATCTTCGTTGGTTTCCGGCCTGGCGCCCGGCTCCCCGACGTTCACGCAAACTGTATATCTTTTCAGTAGCTAAGCTTTAGCCATGGATTTCGACAGCTACAATCTCGACCCGTCGATCTACGACGAGATGTTCCTGCCGGACGGCGCGCCTCGCGAACATTGCCGGCGACTCCACGAAACCCTGAGCCGGCTCTCCGCCGAGCAACTCGGCAGCATTCAGGAACGGGTCACGCGCTCCTTTTCCAACGAAGGCATCACGTTTACTGTCTACGGCGACGAAGAGGCCGACGAGCGCATCATCCCGGTCGACTGCGTGCCCCGCGTGCTCTCGGCCGCCGAATGGCGGGACCTGGAGACCGGCCTGACCCAGCGCCTCAAGGCGCTCAATCTCTTCCTGGCGGACGTCTACGGCGAGGCCCGCATTGTCGAAGACGGCGTGATACCGGTTGACGTGGTGCGGGGGTGTCCCCAGTACCGTATCGAGATGCGCGGCTTCTCCGCGCCCCACGGAGTCTGGGCCGCCATCTGCGGCACCGACCTGGTGCGCACCAACGACGGTTTCCAGGTACTGGAGGACAACCTGCGCGTGCCTTCGGGCGTGTCTTACATGATCGCGAACCGGAAGGCGGTAAAGGCGAGCCTGCGCCGCCTCTACCGCAGTTCCCGCGTGCGGCACGTGGAGCACTACGGGAGCGTGTTGCTGGCGACCCTGCGCGACCTCGCGCCCAGGGGACGCTCCGACCCCTCGATCGTGCTGCTGACCCCGGGCGTGTATAACTCGGCCTTCTACGAGCACATGTTCCTGGCGGGCGAGATCGGCGCGGAGCTGGTGGAGGGCCGCGACCTGCTGGTCGACGACGGCTTCGTTTACATGCGCACCACCAAAGGCTTGCGGCGCGTCGACGTGATCTACCGGCGGGTGGACGACGACTTCCTCGACCCGCTGGTCTTCCGCCAGGACTCTCTGCTCGGCGTGCCCGGGCTGATGAACGCCTACAAACTCGGCAACGTAGCGCTGGTAAACGCGCCGGGGACGGGCGTGGCGGACGACAAGAGCGTCTATGCCTACGTGCCCGACATGATCCGCTATTACCTGAGCGAAGAGCCGCTTTTGGCCAACGTCGAAACTTATCTCTGCCGCCGCCCCGACGACCTCGAATACACGCTCGACAATCTGGAGAACCTGGTCGTCAAGCGCGTGGGCGAGTCCGGGGGCTACGGAATGCTGATCGGCCCCCACGCGACCCCCGGCGAGCGGGAGGAATACGCCAGGCAGGTGCGCGCTAACCCGGCCGACTTCATCTCTCAACCGGTGCTGCCCCTCTCCCGCGCCCCCTGTCTGATCGAGGGCGGTTTCGAACCCCGCCACGTAGACCTGCGCCCGTTCGTGCTTCACGGCCGCGAGACCCGCATAGTGCCCGGCGCGTTCTGCCGCGTCGCGCTGCGGCGCGGCAGCCTGGTGGTGAACTCCAGCCAGGGCGGAGGCGGCAAGGACCTCTGGGTGCTGCAAGACTGATGCTTTCGCGCAGCGCGCAAGGCCTGTACTGGATGAGCCGTTACCTTGAGCGGGCGGACCATCTCTGCCGCCTGCTACGCTTGCAGACGGAAGCGCTGGTGGACCGCCCTATTCGGGAGATTCATTTCGGCTGGAGCCGCATCTACAGAAGCCTCGACCGGCGGCCTCCCGGCGGCAGTCTCGAACTGCTCGACAGCGATGACTACACCCTGGCCGATTCGTACACGCTTGCCGACGATCTCACGTTCGAGCGTTCGAACCCCAGCTCGGTATGGAGCTGTTTCGCGCTCGGCCGGGAAAACGCCCGCCAAATGCGCCAGTGCATCAACGCCGACATGTGGAGCTGCCTGAATCTGGCGTATTTGCGGTTCCAGAAGCTGGGCATCCAGGACATCTGGACAACCTCGCCGGAAAGCTTCTACGCGGAGAC
Source organism: Chloroflexota bacterium (assembly GCA_965218195.1). GTDB lineage: Bacteria > Chloroflexota > UBA11872 > UBA11872 > VXNJ01 > JAPOVO01. The sequence continues at coordinate 524,986 of OZ244593.1, read as the reverse complement.
GGCGGCCGAGATCGACACCTTCTCGGGGGTGTCCGCGGCCACCATGTATCGCGACGAAGGCTGGCGCTTCATGCAGCTAGGGCGTTTCATCGAGCGCGCCCAACTATCGGCCTCACTGCTGCAGGCACAACTGACGGTCCAAAGGCCGGACGAGGAGCAATCCGGCGCCGACTGGACAAGCCTGCTGCGTATCTATCACGCGTTCGAGACTTACAACCGCAGCTACAGCATCGAGGTACAGCCCGGCCAGGCGCTGGACCTGCTCGTGACCGATCCGCTGCTCCCCGACTCGCTCTGCCGGTCGCTCGACAGGACGGCGTCGGACATCGCCGCCATCGGCCCCGGTCCCGACGCCCGCTCCAGCGGCGCGGCTCGCCGTCTGGCCGGCCGCCTGAGCGCCCTCATCCATTACGATTGGCCGGATCGAGAAGACCGTGAGGGTCTTCTGCGGCAGGTTAGGGAGCACTGCCGGGAACTCCACCGTCTCGTGACCGCCGCTTACTTCGATTATCCGATCGAGGACTCCCCGGCGCGCTGACGCAATGACTGGTCCGACGCGCTACGAGATCGAGCACGTCTCCCGCTACCTATACACCGCGCCGGTACGGGATTGCGTGATGTCGCTGTGTCTAAAGCCGCGTGACGACTCGCGTCAGCGGCTCTTGAGCTTCGAGGCCGCGACCGCCCCCCCATCCCCGCTGAACGGCGAGTTGGACAGCTTCGGCAACACCAAGCACGTCCTCAACATCCACCGGGAACATGACCGGCTGGAGATTACCGCCCGCTCTACTGTCGAGACCGCGCCGGCCGCCTCGCTGCCCGACTCCCTGGGCGCTGAAGCCTGGGAAGAGATTCGCTCGTGGAGCGAGTCTTTTATGTATTGGGACTACACGCACGCGAGCGCCATGACTCGGCCCTCGCCCACGCTCGCCGCCTTCGTCGACCGCCTGCGCATCGAGCAAGTAGACGACCCGCTGGAGACCCTGCTGCGGCTTTCGGACACCCTCTACTACAGTTTCCAATACGTCCCGGGAAGCACGTCGGCGGTCTCCTCCATAGAGCACATACTGGAATCCGGTCGGGGAGTCTGTCAGGACTACGCCCACGTGATGATCGCCATTGCGCGCTCCTGGGGCGTACCCACCCGCTACGTTTCCGGCTACCTTCACGTCACCGGCAAAGCCGGCGAGCAGGCGCCGGAAACGGCCACCCACGCCTGGGTCGAGTGCCTGCTGCCGGATGTGGGCTGGATGGGTTTCGATCCCACTAACCGGACACTCGCCGACGAGCGGCACGTGCGCATCGCCGTGGGCCGCGACTATCAGGACGTCTCGCCGACCCGCGGGGTTCTCCAGGGTGGTGGGGAAAGCAGGCTCGAAGTGGACGTGCGTATGCGCCGCCTGACCGGTCGGGCCTCGCCGTAGCTCCTGAACCTCCTACGGCGTAGACAAAAAACCGCATTTTCAACGATTTTTTGAAAATTACTCTGTGAACTTTGAAAAACGCGGTGTCGTTTGACGATGGGATAAACGGGGTTTACGCCGAGGTTGCCTCTATGGAGGGGAGAGCGCTTGCCAGTCACGCTCGACTTAGTTGGGTGTCTGGAGGTGGGGGCAGAAATGAAATACATAGGGTGTGGATTCCCGCTTTCGCGGGAATGACGAGATTACCCGTGGGCACTTCGACAGGTTAAGTGTGCACGGAGTGATAAGCCGTCGTCTACCGTGCATGGTGAGCAGTTCGACTTCGCTCAGGACAGGCTCTGTTGAACCACGACCGCGCAATGAAGCCTATTGATCCGCGCCCGGACCCTGCAAGGGCGGTTCGCGAACCGCCCCTACGGCTGCTGGGCGACATGGTTCACGGGAACGACCGCGACCGTCCCTCCGCTTGGCATCAACCGGACCGGCGCATCCCTTAGCCCGGCCAAATGGCCCTTGCTACACTCTGCCGGCGCCCGACCGGCATATAAAAGGTGGACTATATGAGCGAGCAATCAGACCGGCCCGGAGTGACCGGCGACACTGTGCTGGAAGCACGGTTCGATCCGAAGATCATCCCGTACGGACGGTGGCTCGTGTCGCTCATACTCTTGATAACGGTCGTGGGTATACCGTTCATCCCGTTGTGGCTACTCTTCAGCCTTTGGTACGACCCCGAACACCTCCGGCGCATGTCCGCCCGGCTGACGACCCAGGCCCTGGAGATACGAAAGGGCGTGTTCTTCCGCAAAGAGGCTACGATTCCCCTCGACAGGATCACCGACGTGCGCCTGCATGACGGACCGCTAATGCGCATGCACAAGCTGCGCGGCGTGAAAGTCGAGACCGCCGGTCAGTCGGGGCAGAACGCCGGAAGTGAAGGCGACCTCGTGGGAGTGATCGACGCGGTGGAGTTTCGTGACGCGATCCTCTTGCAGCGGCAAAGGGCGTTGGACGCGGAACCAGCCGCAGCCCCGCCCAAAGCGGCCGCCGGCGCCACCGATCTCCTGACCGAGATTCGCGACATCCTGGCGCGAATAGAAGCCAAAGGCTAAAGCCGTGCCGCCCGACACGAGCGCCGACGGGGCCGGGACGGAGCGCGAATCGGCTTCCCGTTAGAACGCCGTCGTCGATTGGACGGACGGTTCTACTAAGGGGAAAAGCACAGCGAAGCGGCGGGGGTGAATTGAACTCAAGCCAGGGCGCCTGACTAGCCTGTAATCTACCCGTCAACTACATACGGGAGTCAGGCGGTCTGCGCAGCCGTCAACCGATGCGCCGATGAGAGAATTCTCAATACACGTCGAGCCGGTTGCTAAGGCTCAGGACCGCCTCGAAGCTCTGCTGGCGCAATACCAGGCCAAAGACCGCATGGCGCCTGTGACGGTGGTCGCGCCCTCGACCTACGCCGGACTGTTTCTCCGCCGGAACATCGGCGAGCGGGGGATGGTCAACGTCCGGTTCATGCCGCTGCCGCGGCTCACCGAGCTGCTGGGCGCGCCGCTGCTGGCAGCGAGGGGGCTGCGGCCGCTGACGCCGTTTGTCGAGTACGCGGCGGTGCGCCGCGCGACGATGGAGGGATCGGGGCCGCTCGAACAGTTCCGTGACCACTCGTCTTTCCATTCGAAGCTTCGCTCGACGTTTCGCGAGCTGAGATACGCCGAGCCGAACGCGCTTGCCCGGCTTGAACGACGACGCGGGCTTTCCGGCCAAGTGGTGCGACTGTACCGCCGCTTCCGCAACTTCACAGAGTCTTACTACGACCGCGAGTCGCTCGCGGCAGCCGCCGAGGAGGCGGTCCGCACTAAAAGAGCCGCGGCCTTGCGCGACCTTGGGCCGGTGATCCTCTATCTGGTGCGCGACCTGACACCAGGGGAGCGAGGGTTTGTCGAGGCTCTGGCGTCGACCGGGCGGTGCTCGCTCGTATTCGGCGTGACGGGTGACAAGGAGGCCGACGCCGATAGCCTCGCCCTAGCGTCAAGCCTCGGAAACCCAGCGCACGGGGACTCCACGCAGGCGGCGCCGGACGCAAGAGAGGCCCGGCTGCTGATCGCCGCGGACACACGGGAAGAAATCCGGTGGATTGCGCGCAACATCGCCGCCGACGCTCACTGCGGCGTTCCGTTTCACCGAATAGGCGTGTTCTACTGGCAGCGCGAGCCGTACGCCTCGCTGCTGGCAGAGCAGTTGAGCATGGCCGGCGTGCCCACAACCGGTCCCGCGCCCGGCACTCTTGCTTCGACCACCGTTGGCCGCACCATAAGGGGCATGGTCGAGTTGACGGGCGCCGGATTGCCGAGAGACGCCATGATGCGATGGCTTACCGGCTGCCCCATCAAGCTCCCGGCACGTGACCTTAATCCCGCTCGGTGGGACGTGATATCGCGCAACGCCGGCGTAGTTGCGGGAAGAAACCAATGGCGTGACCGGCTGGCGCGGTATGCGGCGAGTCTGGAGCGGTCGGCGGGCCGCGGGCCTGATGAAATCTCCGAAGAAGACGCCGAGCGTATGTTGCAGGCAGCGCGCGACGCCCGCGCCCTGCGAAGGTTCGTCCTTCAGGTTAGCGATGACCTTTCACCGCCCCGCGACGGGCTTCCCTGGCCTGATTTCGTCGAATGGATTCTGGGTCTCGTCGACAAATACCTTGACGCCGACGCGCTCCCATCCGACGAACTGGAGAGCCTAGACGCTCTCCGCTCCAGTATCGGGGAGATGGCAGCGTTGGAGGACCTGCGCCGCGGCGCGACTTTCGACTGGTTCCGCGCCATGCTCGACGAGGCTTGCGATAGACCCTCGGCAAGGCTGGGAACTTTCGGCGAGGGCGTTTTCGTGGGGCCCGTCAACGTCGGCTTCGGCGTCGGGTTCGACAAGGTGTACCTGGTTGGAATGATCGAGGGCCTCGTCCCGTCTCGAATCAGCGACGATCCGCTGCTGCCCGATCGGGAGCGCGCTCGGTTCGGGCTCCCGCAGCATGGGACATCTTCATCGAAAGAACGCTACAGCTATCTCGCCGCGCTGGCCGCCGGTCAGTCTCGCGTTCTGACTTTTGCCCGGTCGGATACCGCGGCCCGCAGGTCCCAGCACCCGTCGCGCTGGTTCCTGGAGGAGGCGTCGCGACTGGACGGCTCGCGAGTGTTCGCCACCACGCTCGACTCGCTCGGCCCCAGGACCTGGCTGGACGTCGTTGCGTCTCAAGAAAGCGGTCTGCGCGGCATCGGCGATTCTCAGCCCGCTGACGCCAGCGACTACGACCTGCACCGGTTGTGGCGATGGCGGCGCTCCGGCCGACCCGTCGCCGGTCATCACATGGCGGCGGACGGCGGAGTTCTCGCCAGAGCCTTGCGGATGGAAAAGGCCAGGACGTATAGACGTCTGACGGTCTGGGACGGCGACGTCTCCGCTCTGTCCGGGGAGGGCCGGAGGATGTCTCCCGATCAGGGAGCGGTCTTCTCGCCGACCAGACTGGAGGCGTGGGCGACCTGCCCGTACCGTTATTTCCTGGCCCACGTCCTCGGCATAGGGACTTTGCAACAGCCTGAAGACGCCGTGACGATCACTCCGCTGGACCGCGGCTCGCTGGTCCACTCGGTCCTGGATCGTTTCATCCACGAAGCCCAGCAAACGGGAGACCTCCCGCAGCCCGACCAGCCCTGGGACGAAGGACACTCGCGTCTGCTTATGTATATCACCGATGACGAATGTCAAGACGCCGAGGAGCGCGGAGCTACCGGAAAACCGCTCCTCTGGGAGATGGCCCAGAACGAAATTCGGGGCGATCTACGGGCCTTTCTGGACGAGGACTCGAAGATGCGGCAGAGATACGGAGTCTCGCCGCACTCCACTGAGCTTGCATTCGGGACGGTTAGTCATAAGTCCGAGAATGCGGAAACGGCGCCGCACGTCGAGTGGTCCCATCCCGACGTGGGCACGCTCCGCTTTCGGGGCATCGTCGACCGGATCGACGTTTCGCCATCCGGCAAGACCGCTCTGGTGATCGACTACAAGACTGGTGGAACCAGCGTATACGAAGCCATGAAAAAGGACCCGGTCGACCGGGGGAGACGGCTGCAATTACCGGTCTACGGCCTGGCCGCGCGGCAGCACGTGGGCACGGACGTGAAAGTGTTCGTGGCCTATTGGTTCATCTCGACGAGGGGCGGCTTTGTGATGCGGCCGGATCCGCCCGTGGCGCTGGACGAGCTTCTGGAGGGGTTCAGCAAGACGGTCCAGACGATAACCGCCGGCATCGCGGAAGGTCTGTTCCCCGCTCATCCGGGTAATCCGGAAAAGAACTCCACCGAGAACTGCACATACTGCGATTTCGACAAGCTTTGTCCCCAGAAACGGTCGCGGTCGCGGTATTGGGAGCGGAAGCGCGGCGATCCTCGATTGCGCTCGTACGTTCCGATGGCCGACGGCGACCCGGAGCAAGAAAAACGATGACGGACGCGCCGCTTCCCGCCGACCAGTCGGCGCGGGACGCCATCGTCGAACGCCTCGGCGAAAACATGGTCGTCGAGGCGGGAGCGGGCACCGGCAAGACCCGGAGCCTCGTCGACCGCGTGATCGCGCTGGTCGCGACCGGGCGCGGGACGATGGACCGCGTCGCCGCCATCACCTTTACCGAAGCCGCGGCCGCCGAGCTGAGGGAGCGCATCAGGCAGTCCCTGGAACGCGCCGCCGTCGACCCGACCCGGCAACCGGCCGAACGGGAAAGGTGCGGGAAGGCGGTTGCGGACCTCGACCAGGCCGCCGTCCAGACCCTACACAGCTTCGCGGCCAGCCTTCTGCGCGAACGCCCACTGGAGGCGGGCCTCCCGCCGGGCTTCAAGACCCTGGACGAAATCCAGGCTGACCTGACCTTCGAGGACGAATGGTCCAACTGGCTGGATACGGTCCTCGACGATCCGAAGCGCCAGACCGTGCTGCGGCCGGCGCTGAAGCTCGGTCTGGAATTGTCACACCTGCGACAAGCGGCGCTTAAATTTCATGAAAACTACGATCTGCTGACCAGCGTTTCGTTCGACGCACTCCCGATGCCCGAGCCGTACGCGGCCCAGGCTCTGGTCGAGGTCCAGAGTACGCTGCGGCGTTTGTTGCCGCTGGCCAAATCGCCGGACGAACTATTTGCCCACGTTCAGAGCGTGCTCACGCTAGCCCGGCGCGTCGAAGAAGCCATTCCGGATGCGTTGGAGGCGTACCGGTTGCTGGCGCGGTCTCCGACGGTTAGATGCAACAAGGGACGACAAAATGACTGGGACAAAGACCCAGCGAGCGGCGAAAACGCTTGCAAGCTGATCAAAGAAACCCTAAAAGCGCTGGACGGTCAGATAACGGAAAACCTGGCCTGCGCGCGTACGGCGGCTCTCGAACCAGTGCTTGAGCTACTGCGGTCTTTCGCCCTCGAATACGCTCGCAGCCGCAAGTCGAAAGGCGTGGCCCAGTTCCATGACCTGCTCGTCTGGGCGCGCGACATGCTGCGGGACGACGTTGACGCGCGAGACTACTTTCGCGAACGCTATTCCCACATTTTCATTGACGAAACACAAGACACAGACCCGCTGCAGGCCCAGATCGCGATGTTCCTGGCGGAAGACGCACCATCGGGCGGCGGCCAGCGGGACCGGCCGCGGGACTGGAACAGCGTGGGACCGGCCGACGGCAAGATATTCGTCGTCGGCGATCCCAAGCAGTCGATCTACCGCTTCCGTCGCGCCGACGTAAACCTGGTACGGCGGGTGCAGCAAATCGTGGGCGGCGAGCACGTGGTCCTCAGCCAGAACTTCCGGTCCCGCCGCTCGATCATCGAGTGGGTCAACTACTTGTTTGAACGATCGATGCAGCCGAGCGAAGGCCAGCCCGAATACATCCGGCTCGACGCGCGGGTCGACGACGAGGCGGGCGGCGATGACGCGCCCGCCGTCCGGCGTCTGGGAGATGCGTTGGACGCCAATATCAATATTGACCAGGTCCGGCGCGAAGAGGCTGAGGCGATAGCAAACACCATAATCCTGTCTCGCAGAGAGGGCTGGCAGGTAAGAGCGGAAGACGCCGACGCGGCCAGGCGGCCCGCCTCGTATCGAGACGTGTGCGTATTGATTCCGACCCGCACGGGACTCCCGCCCCTGGAAATCGCGCTGGAGGACGCCGGGATTCCGTACCGGCTTGAAAGCCCCTCCATGATTTACGCGACTCAGGAATTGCGAGACATGTTGAACTGTCTGCGCGCCATCGACGATCCGGCGGATCAAATCTCCCTGGTCGCGGCGCTTCGCTCGCCCGCGTTCGTCTGCTCCGACCTGGACTTGCTGAGCTTCGTCGAAGCCGGCGGCCGGTTCGACTACCTTGACGAGCCGACCGGCCCGCAGGGGCCGGTGTTCGAAGCATTTACGCTTCTTCGAGAATTCCACGCGCGCCGTCTATGGGTCTCGCCGTCGGCTCTCATTGAAAGCTTCGTTCGCGACCGGCGCCTACTGGAGCTGGCTCTCGATCAACGGCATCCCCGCGAGCGGTGGCGGCGGTACCGGTTCCTGATGGACAACGCCCGGACGTTCGCAAGCGCCGGGGGAAGCTCGCTGCGGGCGTTTCTCGAATGGACCGACCGGCAGCAATCGGAGGGGGCTCGGGTGATGGAGTCCCCTCTGCCCGAGCTTGACGAAGACGCCGTGCGGATCATGACGGTTCACGGCGCCAAGGGTCTGGAGTTTCCTATAGTCATTCTCGCCGGGTTGAATATCGCCCGAAACGCCAGGCCGGACGCGGTGCTGTTCGAATGGACCAACGACAAGGTCGAGGCGAAGGTCGGACGCCAGGGGTCCCACTTTCAGACCAGCGGCTACGACGAGCTGGCCGACGTCGACAAGCAACGGCAGGACGAAGAGTTCGTGAGACTGCAATACGTTGCCGCCACTCGCGCCCGGGACCATCTCATCGTCAGTCTCTACAGGACCGCCAAGGACAAGAAGTCGGCCGCCGCCCGCATTGCCGGGTTCCTGGAAGGGAACGATCATCTCTGGCCGGAGCTGCTAGTGCCTCCCACGGCGGATGCGGACGGTCTTGCTTCGTCGATGGAAACCCAGCCGGTCGATGACGACACCGCCGAAGCCAGACAGATATGGCTGGAGGAAAGACGCCAAGTCTATCAACGCCAGTCGCGTCCGGGTTCGGTTGCGGTGACCAGGCTGGCTCACGAAGCAAAGCAGGAGCAGGACCTTCCAGACGAACCATGGAAACGAGGCCGCGCCGGCACGAGCATCGGCAGGGCGGTGCACGCCGTGTTGCAGACGGTCGATCTAAAGACAGGCGGCGGACTCGACAACATCGCCAAGGCGCAAGCCGCCGCCGAGGGCGTTCCGGACCGGACGATGGAGATATCGAGACTCGCCCGCTACGCGCTCTCGAGCGTCCCGGTAAAACGGGCGGTTGACTCCGGACGCTGGTGGCGGGAGGTACCCGTGACCGCCCCGATAGAACGCGGAGTGATCGAAGGCTTCATCGATCTGCTTTTCGAAGAGGACGACGGATTCGTCATCGTCGATTACAAGACCGACGCCCTGCGCTCCGGCGACGAGATCGAAAAGGCGATGCAACGCTACCGCCTTCAAGCCGGTGGATACGCGCTCGCATTAAACAAGGCGATCGGCGCGGACATCAAAGAAGTGTCCTTTCTCTTCCTCCACCCCCAGCGCGAAGTGACGATCGCGGACGTGCCCCGCGCAATGAGGGATGCGGAGCTAGCGGCTCTGGGAATCCTCACTTAGGAGTAGCCGGACCTCCGCGCGAACTCCGGAACCGCCTGTGACCATTCGTCCTGCAACCGTCCGCCCTTCGACAAGCTCAGGATGGACGGTTGCACGAGCCAGGGAAAGGTCATCATCCGTTCGTCCTGGGCACAGGCCAGTCGAAGGATGAATCACGCGCACTAGATCGGGAAAGGTCACCCCGCTGGGCCGCTGTCAGAGGCGCGCTGAAGGTTTGCGCGCACCCAGCGATGGATGTCGCGCATGTCGGCGAAAGCATGGAAGGCAATCCCCTCGGTCTCACAGTGAGCAGCCAGCCGGTCGCGGGCAAACAGCAGGTCGGCTATGCGCGCCGCCGCCAGATCGCTAAAGCCGTCACCGGCGTAGGCGACGCGGCGGCCGCCGCGCCGGGCCGCGCGCACCACTCCGGCCTTCCAGCCGCCGCGCGGGTCGTGGCCGGGGCGCTCGTGCGGGAACTCCAGCTCAATCGAGCCGTCGCGGAAGGTCAGCCGGTTCGACTCGAAAGCCACGTCGGCCAGCCCGGCCCCGGCAAGCATGGGGCGAACGTAAACGTCGAAACCGTCGCTGACCACGCGGGGTTCGATGCCGCGCGCCCGCAGCTCGGCGACGAGCGGCGCGAAGCCGGGATCGATCTGTTGGCGGGCGATAAGTTCCAGCAGCTCCCGACGCCCGGCGCGCACGAGCTCAAACTGCCGGCGCGCGCGGACGCTGGTGGGAATCTCGCCGCGTATCCACTCCTCGTCGATCTCACGCCAGGATGGATCGGCAAAAGCGTTGAAGATGACGTGCCCCATGTCGTTGGGCGAGATAGTGCCGTCGAAGTCGAAAATAAACGCCCATTGCGGATCACCCACGACAGATCAATAGTCGGAGGCCGCAATCAAGGCACCGCGCCGCAGCACCGCCGCACTCCGCGAGGGTTTGCCTGCTCCACCTGACCGAGGGCCCTTTCATCTTCCCGTCTCCCGGCGGCGGTCTAGGCGTTGGACGGCGCGTTATGAGTCGGTTCGGTAGAGATAGCGGGTATCCCAAAGGCCGTACAGCGTGGGCGTGGTGTTGCCGAAGACGTTGCGGACGGCGGTCAGCCGCTCGGAGAGCGTGGTGTAGATGACGGGCACGTTTTCGGCGGCGATCTCCTGGGCGCGGCGGTAGTGCTGCACGCGCTTGTCGCGGTCGAGCTCCTGGCTGCCCATGATGTACAGCTCGTCGATCTCGGCTTCCCATGCCGTCGCCGGCTGCGGCTGGTTGGGATGCCACAGGTGCAGGTCCTCGCTGCTGTGCCAGAAACCGATGCCGCCGTAGGGGTCCGACCCGCCGGTGAAGCCGATGATCATGGCTTCCCAATCGTAGGAGCTTACGAGCTGGGTGACGAGCTCCCCGAACTCGATCAACTCGTAGTCCACCTCGAGACCGATCTCCTTGAGACCCTGGTGGATGATCTCGCCGACCGTTGCGCGCACGGAATTGCCGGTATTGGTCACCAGCTTGAATGTGATTTTGTTACCGGCGTCGTCCTCGCGTATTCCGTCCCCATCGGTGTCCACCCAACCAAGGCCGTCGAGTATCTGGTTCGCCATGTCGAGGTTGTATTCGTACCTTCGCACGTTCGGGTTGTGGAAGTCGCCCGTGGCCGGACTGACGGAGGACCACTGCGGGTAGCCGAGTCCGTGCAGCACTTCGCTGATGATCTTGTCTTTGTCTACGACGTGGGCAACGGCCTGACGGAACTGGTTGTTCTGGAACCACCTGAGCCTTTCGGGCGCGACGTAGGAAGCGCCGGTATCCGGGTTAGTCCCGGGGTTCATGTTGAATGCGAGGAACGTGGTTCCGAACGCCGGGCCTCGTCTGTGGATGGTGAAATTTCCTACAGCCCCCATCGCTATTAAGTCGGCGTATTCCTCGCCCAATACGCCGTGAGCGTCGGCCTCTCCGGAGAGGAACTTCTCAAGCTCGGCATCGAGGTCCTCGACGATCACGTGGGTGACCGAGTCCAGGTACGGCAGGCTGTTGCCGGCCGCGTCCTTGAGCCAGTAGTTGGGGTTGCGCCGCATGACCACGCGTTCGCCGGGATCGTAGCGCTCGATCGTGAAGGGGCCGGTGCCGATGATCTCGGCCGGGTCGGTGTCGATGTCCCATACCGAGGCGAACGTGCCGTCGTCCACGTGCCGCTCGAGGATGTGCTTCGGGTAGATGGCCGTGCCCATGGAGCGCAGGAAGGGGGCGAAGGGCACGGGGAGCACGCACTGAATCGTGTAGTCGTCAAGCGCCGTGACGGTCATTTGCGCTTCTTTCCACTGGCCGCTGGCCTCGTCCAGGAACCGGAAGTTGAATGACGAGCGGGCGCTGGCGGGGATGTCGTCGTTGTAGGTGATGCGGTTGAAGGTGAAGTCCACGTCATGGGCGGTAAAGGGTTGTCCGTCGTGCCAGGTGACGTCTTTGCGAAGGTGGAAGGTCCAGGTAAGGCCATCATCCGAATGTTCCCAGGACTCCGCCAGCGCCGGCTCGACCTCGTCGGTCAGCCACGAGGTCTCGGTCAGGCCCTCAAAGAGATATCCCAAAACACCCGAAGACGAGGCGTCGTTGGCAATGGCCAGGTTCAACGTGAGCGGCTCGGAAATGGTGGCGAAGGTCAGCGAGCCACCCGGGTTGCCGATGGTGTATTCGAAATTCTCGGCGTTTTGTCGTAGCTGGGAGATGCGCTCCCAATAGAAGAGGTCGGTGACGAGACGGGATTGCAGACCGAAGGGTCCTTTGACCCAGGTGCGATTGCCGTCTGTAAAGGCTGTCCAGTTGTCGGCTTTGCGCCATATCAGCAGGCCGCCGATGGTCTTTTGCAGCGACCTGCCCGTGTCGGGGTGGAACTGCTCGTTCTCAACGCAGATGCCGACCTTGTTGGGACCCTCGGCATCGTCGACCAGGGCTTTGAGCGTGGCGAAGCCGAGGACGATTTCGCACTCGTAGTCCGGAAAGGGCGACAATGCGGCGGCCGTGGGAGCGGCGAGCAGGACGAGCAACCCGGCAACGATAAGTGCAACGAACCGGCGCCTCATGATGCCCCCTCTTGGTTACAGTTCCAGGCGCGGCGCCTGCCGCTTAATCCCTAAGTACCAAAAGTGTCGCAACTAATCGGCGTTATTGTCTAGAGAGCTTGCCGAACAACGGACTTCCGATCAGCGCCGCCAGAGAGCCATCACGAAGGCGCTATTGCGCAAAGCGCTGCAATGGCGAAGAGCGTAGGGTTTGGTCCGGCTCTAGCGTCTGGTCGTTCTATGCGATTGGATTGTGAATACAGAATGCGCTGGCTAGGAGTGGTGGGCCGGAGCGTACCGAATTGCGAACTTTCTGGTGGGTGGCGGTCTTGTGATCGGGGTGCCTTTTGTCCCTCAAACTCGTCAGCTCTCCGCAGCACGTCACTGGGAAATATCGGGCGAGCGCGTGGCTACAGCATGGGCCTTTTGGGAAGTAAGCGCCAGAAGGACTTGCGCGGGAGGCTAGTACGCAACGTTGCTAATTTATCTGGGACACACTCGAGTATCTCTGCTTACGCTGTTCAAAGGCCTCAGCGCCACCTTCGAGGCTCTGAACTTCCTCCGTAACCCGAGGTAGTTCGAGTCCTCCTGAGTTTTGTATTCGGCAGACATCCTTGCCCACTTGTCGTGCGACTCGAAAGACCATCTCGGCATCGCCAAGGACCGGGATATTGGGATTGTGGGTAGCAGCGATGATCTGACGGTTTGACTTGGCGGTGCGGATGCCTTGGACTATCGAATCAATTACAAACGCATGATCAAGATCATCCTCAGGCTGGTCTATAACCAAAGGCTTGCCTTTACTCAGGAGTGCGATAGATAGTATCGCTGAGCACTTCTCCCCAACAGATAGCGATGAGAGTTCCGTGTACTCCGTATCTCCTTCCCTCCTGATGCGGATACTAGGCAACTGTGGTATTTCAATCCGTTCCACGCTATACAGAACATCGTCAGTGAGAGTTCCTATCATGCGGGATGCGTTGTTCGCTGTAACACCTATCGCCGTCAACTGGTCGGTTGAGCTTGTCCTTATGACCTCAACGAATTCTTCGGTAGTGAACGCTTCACAAACCCGCGAGAGTTGATCTTCACGATGCAGCATCCGAGATCCTTGTAATGGACCATCAATAGCATCAAAAAAGAGCGATGTGTCGCTGTCAGACAAGTCGACCAGCACGTGGCCGCCCAGTTTTGAATTCAACTCTTCGACAAAATCGGATCGGGAACGGTCTATTGCCGAACGTGCGGCCCTGAGATTCGAAAGAAGTGTGACGCGACGGTCCTTCAGAGATGCTATCTCTGATTCGATTTGCTCGCTCTCCGGTTCCACGCTGGTCTCAATATGCGTCAGATCCCGCTCTACACTCCGCTGCTCAGCAGCGACTTGGTCCAGGTTTGCGACTCCGAGTTCTGCGAGACGGGTACGGTAGTGGCTTTTCGCAATTTCGAAGGCGGTATTCCATTCGATCCGGTAACCCTCAAGCGCTGACTTTGCTTCTTCGAGATTCTCGCGGAAACGAGCGAGATCAGTTTGCCCATCTGTGAGGATTCGGTCTGACGTCTCTTGCACTTTCTGAAGCACAGTCTTCGCAGACGATTGCTCGATGTCGATCGACACATCGGTACGCGATGGTATTGACTCTGGCAACTTATCAAGTATGGTTTGGATCCAGTCTTGCTGTCTTTGCAACCAGGTTTCTTCGTGGTCCCATCTCGTACGCTCGTCGAAGATCGGGTCCGCTAGGGACAGCGTGAGGCGGTCTCGACGTTCTTCAAGCTCCCGGCGCATAGCAGACTCGGTGCTAAGTTCCTCAAGGCGCTGTTGGCGCTCGATCAGTCGATTCTCGCCTTCTTTGAGTTGCCGCTCGGCTTCGGCGATTGACGCTGTGGCGTCGGAAAGGTCGAGGTTCTCGTCGATAAGGCGCAATTGCTCGTTGACGCGATCCGCCAGACGTGCCACCTCACCTTGACCGTAGAATTCGATTCCTAGTACATCCAGCGGAGGTATGTCCCGCTGAATCAGGTTGTCGTCGGCTACTTGGTAGACGCGGGCGGGATCGGTGAAGATTGGTTGTAATTGAGCGCTAGGCTTCTCGTATTCCCCAGATCGGGTGATGACGTAGGTCTCTCCGTCGGTACCGACAGCGACCACGAGAACCTCACCGACTGATTGCAAGAAGCCCACGATCCGATTGGTGAACACCTCGTGATTGACATCGCCGGTCTGGGGCTCTGCTTGAAAGGCGAACCGCAGAAGGTCGATGGCGGCCGACTTCCCGGCTCCGCGCCCTCCGAGAAGCACGTTCAGATTGGGTGAGAAGCGGAATCGCTCATCCGCATAGATGCCCCGTGTCGTTGTGAAGCCGACGATCCGGCCATGTTTGGGAGCGATAGGTTCGGTGCGGCTGACCCGCAGCTGAGGTTCGAAGACAAGCTGTCGGAGGGACATGAATGACGGCTCTGCCATCTTGACCCACATACCCATATTGTCGGATGCACAGTCATGCGAATCCGACCCGAATGTGAAAGGTATCGACACTCCCAGGTTATCGGTAACGTAGTCAATCGTCTGAGAGCATCTGTCTTCTTCCGCTCCAGAGTTGATTTCGAGCGCGTCTAACGCTCGGAGCCAATCTAACCGCGTCTGGCCGCTAAGGTCCGCGACGATACCGTGTGTGGAGTTGCAGTGAGCTCCGATCAGTAGTCCTTTACGCTCATGGACGATCCGGGCGATGTTTCTAATCGATTCAGAAATTAGTCCGGTGGTATCACCGTGTTGCTTGATCGGAAGCTCGAGACGCGAAAGTAAATCCGATATCGTCGCCGTTCCACCTTCCGGGAGCATCGCTAGTAAGTGGATCCCCGGGGAAACGCTAAGCTCAACTCCCGGAAGCACCGTAATGTTCTTGCCCTCCCTGCTAGAGATCTGGTCGCGTGCCTCGATTGCTTCGTCGATGTAGGCACCTGTGTTGTGATCAGTGATTGCGATCAGGCCGAACCCGCGCCCGACAAACGCCGAGACGAATTCGTATGGAGAGACGTCCCTGTCTCCGCAGTAGTCAGAAGAGGCTGGCGAATGGACGTGTAAATCCACTCGATAGTACGAGCATGCGCGGCGTGCCCGAAACAGTGGCTTGATTTCGGCAAGGATGTCATCAGGATCCAATACACATTCCTTCCCACTTACCCCTAATGAGCTTTCTCAAGCGCCGCTCGTCAGTGACATGTCGTTGGTGCAACTCTGACGAGCTCAAGGTCGCCTTCAATGACCGTGCTATGAATACCTCACACGCTTACTAAGAACTGGTGGGCCGGGCAGGATTCGAACCTGCGTAGCCCTTCCGGGCGCCAGATTTACAGTCTGGTGGTATTAGCCTCTCACCCACCGACCCGTAGCCAAACTTAACCCTATCATTCCAGACTCCCGCGCCGCCATCCCCCTTCGGTCGCTGCCGCAGAGGGGTAATGCAGGGAGGCCTCGCACCGCCCCTCTGGATTCCGGATCAAGTCCGGAATGACGGGGGAGGGTGGTATGACAAAGTGGCGCCATTGGCTTCGCTACGGCGCCAACGCTTTGCGAACAGCGTCAACCGATATCATGGCCTCGGAATTAGCCGTTTCGCGCGAGACGGGCGAGACCGACCGGACAGGCTGAAACGACGGGCCTGTCCTGAGCGAAGTCGAAGGGTCTCGAAGCGCGATCCGCGGCTTTGGCGCCCCTTATCCGCGAGCACGATGCCTTATGGACTGGATCGTCGCTCGGTGGGACGAATTAAGCCTGCTGCTCGAGGTCCCGCATTGGGGGGCCGTGGGGTTCAGCGTGGTCTTCGGCCTGTTCTGGACAAGGCTCGGACCCCCGCTGCGGCTGTTTGGGCCATGGGCGCTGATTGCGCTCGGCGCCGGGGCCGTCCTGTTTCCGGTAGTGGTCATCTGGCTTCAACCGGACCTGCACAGTTCGTCGCGCGACCTGCTTATCTCCGTCGCCGGGCAGGAGTTGGTTGACGGAAGTCCTCTGCTAACCGGCGCTTATTCGTCGATCGTGCGCGCCGCCGCTCAAGAAATCGTGCTTCTGTTTGGAATCGTGCTCGTAATTCTGGCAAGCGGTCGGCGCCGGGATAAGGCGGCCGCCGTGACGATAGGCGTGTTGACCGCGCTGGGCTACGCGCTGTTTGAATCGGTGCGGTTCCTGACGCCCGCCCTCGACGCGGGTCTTTCGACTCAGACGGCGCTTCCGCTGGTGCGGGAGCTGTTTGTGGTTGGCGCCCACGTCGGAGCCGGGATGATATTGGCGCGGGCGTGGATCGACGGCAGGTTCATTCGATATTTCGCGACCGCGACTCTCTTGCAGGCGGCGGTGGCCTACGAGGCGGTGTTGCAAGTGAGCGGCTGGCCGCCGATCTGGTCGCTGGTTTACCTGTCCGCGGTCGCGGCGCTGACGTTCTTCTGGGGATCGAGTATCGCAACCGGGCGGAGCTAGAAGGAGAACGCCTCGCCACTCGATCCATCCAGCTCGGACTGCCCCTTGACTTCGCCGCAATACTTGCAAAGCCATTGGCCTTCGACGAGCTTTTCATCGTCGCTTCGAAGAAAGTTGAATGCGTCGGCCATCGACCTGTATTCGATTGTCCGAAGGTGTCCGCGACAGACACTCGACTGACAATGGATCTGGCGTGTCTCGCCATGCTCCGGCAAGTTCCATCTCCCCGGTAGTCCCCACCGCCCGAATTATAGAACCAATGCCACGACTTGCCTCGCGGCGTCCGGCGATCACTCTCTATCCCGGGCGAACAGCGATTAGAATTCGCCTACAGTGAACGCGGACGCTGAAATTCGACTGGATGGTCGCCGATGTTGCCGGTTCTGCTTACCGTGAGGGAAGTTGCGCAACGCCTCGGAATGGCGGAGTCGGCCGTCTATGCCCAAATCTACAGGGGAAACCTTCCCGCGATAAAGATAACCCCCAGGTCCATACGCATTCTGGAGTCGGAACTGGAGCTGTATCTGAATCCAGCCGGTCCCGAAATGACGGTGGCCGAAGTCGCCTACCACCTCCGCCTTTCCCACTCGGAGATATACAAGCTGATACGCGAGCGCCGGCTTCCGGCTCTGGTTCGAGGCAAGAGCCGCAGGCGCATATTGAAGCGAGACCTTATCGATTACATAAACAGCCGGCCCGACGCGGCCGACCGCGGGGCGAAGACTCCTTAGACATGCGACGTTACTCGCCGGCTTAAGCGCCGGTGTCCGGGAGTCCGTCTCGGGTTATTTCGACCAAACTTACAAAATTACGGGCCTTGAGGCTCGCGCCGCCGACCAGCGCGCCGTCGACGCTCGCTTGCCGGGTAATTTCGCCCCAGTTTTCGGTATTTACGCTGCCCCCATAGAGGATTCGAACGCACCCGGCGGACTCCTTGCCGAACGAGCCGTCGATGAGGCTCCGGATGAAGGCGCAGGCGTCTTCGGCCTGGTCCGGCGTGGCGTTTCTACCGGTGCCGATCGCCCACACCGGCTCGTAGGCGACGATCATCCGAGCGGCTTCGGCTGGACTGATTTCGTCAACCACGAATCCCATCTGGCCGCCAACTACGTCTTCGGTGCGGCCCGATTCGCGCTCCTCAAGCTGCTCGCCCACGCACACCACCGGAGTAAGCCCGTGGTCGAATGCGGACCTGACCTTGCGCGCCACGAGCTCGTCCCGCTCACCAAAGACGTGGCGCCGCTCCGAGTGACCGATGATGACGGAGGTGGCGACTCCGGCAAGCATCGCGGGCGAAATCTCGCCGGTGAAGGCCCCGGACTCCTCGAAATACATATTCTGAGCGCCGACCGTGGTCCGCGCACCGTCCAGCGCGCGGGCCACCGCCTGCAAGGCGACGAACGGAGGATAGACCGCAACGTCCACCGACGCCGCGGACTCGACTCCGGCGGCAACTTCACGGGCAAGCGCGACGGCGCCGGCGATAGTGGTGTTCATCTTCCAGTTGCCGGCTATGAGTGGGGGTCGCATCTCTATGTGCGGCGCCGGCTGAATCCGATGGTATTCACAACCTGTAGAACGATAACGCGCCTGTGTGCAATGGATTCATTCGCCCGACAATCGTACCTTAGGGTCGATACCGGACGGGTGCGGGCAAGGCCTCGGGTTTGCGGTGCTGTTGACATAACTCTCTGTTATCTCCAGCGAAGCATGTCCACGCGCAAGCGGGAATCCGGATTCTGTGTTTCCACTTGCCCGCGCTCCCCGCCGCTGGATGCCCGATCGAGTCGGGCATGACGGATGAACGCGGCGGGAATCTATCAATCGCCTTGGCCACTGTTCGCGGGGACGGTTCGCGAACCGCCCCTACGGGGGGTCCGGGCGCGAATGGATCGGCGTTTGCGGACGCTGCATTGGCGCTCCCCCGCATCCCACCCCTGGATGCCCGATCGAGTCGGGCATGACGGATGGACGCGGTGGGAATCCACCGGCCCAAATCCAGGCGAGCACGGATGAACGGGGCGGGATCAGCCGGGGAACGTCACCCGCTCGGCCGTGTGGGCCTGCCCCACCGTGAGCGGGGGAACCGACCCGAAGCTGGCTAAGGCGGCGTATGACTGACTGGGGTAGCGCCGGTCGCGCAGGATGTCGCCCAGCAGCACAAGTTTCACCGGTTGAAATTCGTCGTCCGGGTGGTACTCCATCACCGCCGCCTGGAAGTACTGCCGGATGAATCCAGGGTTGGTCCCAGGTATGCCCAGCACTGCGCGCGGGTCGTCGTCGTAGCGCGCTTCGCTCTTCGGGTAGCCGAACGCCGCTACCCCGCCCAGCGACGTGAAGGAGTCCAGGAAGCCGGTGTATGTCCAGTCGACCGCGTAGTTCGACACCCGGTGCCGCCACGGCCCCAGCGGCCGGCCCGGCTGCTGGCTCAGCAATTCGGGCTCCACGCCCAGTTCAGCACGCCGTCGGGGTCAAACTGGTCTTTCAGGCCCATGAGCGTCTCGCAGTCCGCGACCAGCGCGGCGCCGGCTTGCGAATCGCAGTGGCTGTCGGCGGCGGCCGGCGCGATCTCCACCACGGCCAGCAGTGCCAGCCCAACCGCCCGGTGTGCTCGCTTAGCCATGGTCCTCAACGCGGGATGAGCCCAGGCGCGGCGGGGTGCGGGGAAGGAGCGGGGCGTCAATGTCGGGACGGGTATTAAGTAACGAGGACGGCCCTGTTATCGCGGC
Source organism: Chloroflexota bacterium (assembly GCA_965218195.1). Classification (GTDB taxonomy): domain Bacteria; phylum Chloroflexota; class UBA11872; order UBA11872; family VXNJ01; genus JAPOVO01. Next base: position 505,510 of record OZ244593.1, on the reverse strand, counting down.
CCACTTTGCCCTTGCGCATTGACGAACCTCGGTCCACTTTCGTAACTACTACGTGTCAACTACCAGGTGGGGCGTGCTGCGGAGGCCCCCTCCATCTAACCCCTTAATTTAAGGGTAAACAGGGTACACCAAGAAACCGCGCAAGCCAGCGGCGTCCTGTTAATTGACGGGTTCGTTCCGCCGCCCTTCCGATACTCATGGCGAAAGATTGGCGATCCGGCTGCATTCAGGCCGCGGCGGTGATTCGATCGATCAGCCGCCGCAAATGCACGCCTGTGTAGGACTTGCTGTTTCTGGAAAGCTCGGTCGGGGTGCCGACGGCGACCACGTAGCCGCCCGCGTCACCGCCTTCAGGCCCGAGATCTATCACGTGATCGGCCTGAGCGATGACTCCGAGATCGTGTTCGACGACGACCACCGTGTTGCCGCTTTCGACCAGCTTGTTGAGCACGTCCATCAGGACCTTCACGTCGGCGGCATGGAGACCGACCGTGGGCTCGTCGAGCAGATACAGAGTGTTTCCCGTCGCGGAACGGCTAAGCTCGGCGGCCAGCTTGATCCGCTGCGCCTCGCCCCCCGACAGGCCGGTCGCCGCCTGTCCGAGCCGAATGTAGCCAAGCCCGACGCCACACAAAACCTCCAGGTAACGTCTGATTCGCGGCATGGACTCAAAATGCTCGAGCGCCTGCTCGGCGGACAGCTCCAATACGTCGGAAATGTCCAGGCCGCGGAATTTGACCCGCCTCGTCTGTGCGTTGTAGCGCTTGCCACCGCAGACGTCGCACATAACTTGAACGTCGGCGAGGAACTGCATTGAGATTCGCTGGTATCCCTCTCCGCGGCAAGCCGGGCATTTCCCCGGCCCCTCGTTGAAGCTGAACCGCCTGACTCCAAATCCGAGCGCCTTGGCATCGGGGAGCCTGGAGTACAGGGCGCGAATCTCGTCGAAAACACCGATATACGTGGCGGGGCAAGACCGGGCGGACCGGCCGATGGGAGACTGGTCTACCACTACTACCTTATTAACGAGGCCGGCGCCTTCGATCCTCGAATGCTCGCCCGGGAACTCCCTGGCGCCATGAATCCGGTTCCGCAGCGCGCGCCGCAGGATCGTGTCGACGAGAGTGCTCTTTCCGGATCCCGATACTCCGGTGACCGCCGTAAAGCACCCGACGGGAAATGCCACGTCGATGTTCTTCAGATTATTAGCTCGCGCTCCTATCACCTGCAGTTGGCCGGATTTCATGCGGGGCATCATCTTGACGCGGTGCAGGAAGACGTTGTGCCGGAGCGCCTGGCCGGTAACGGATTCCGGCGATTCGAGAATGTCATCCAGCGTCCCTTCGGCGACTACATGACCACCGCGCTCGCCGGGTCCCGGACCGAGGTCGATGAGGTGGTCGGCCATTCGCATCGTTTCCTCATCATGCTCGATGACGATTACCGTGTTCCCCAGGTCGCGCAGCCGCTTTAGCGAGGAGAGCAGACGTCCAATATCGCGCGGGTGCAGCCCTATGGAAGGCTCGTCCAGAACGTACAGAGCGCCAACCAGCCGCGTACCCACCTGGGTGGCAAGTCGAATTCGCTGAGCTTCGCCACCCGACAGCGACGCGGTGGGCCGGTTTAGGGTCAGGTACCCGACGCCCACGTCGTCGAGAAACTGCAAGCGGTTTGCGATCTCAATCAGCGGGGTTTCCGCGATCTCGGCCTCGTCCTTGCGCAGCCCCGCGGCCTCCGGGTCATCAGCGACCCGCTTGAAGAAGACCCTTGCTTCGGCGACGCTCATGTCGAGCACATCGGATATCACCTTGTCCACAAACCGCACCGACCGGACCATCGGCTGCAAGCGCGCGCCGCCGCACTCCTCGCAGATTTGCTCGCGCATGAAACGCTCGAAGAAGTCCTGCCGGCCGGTGTTCTTGGTCCGCTCGTACCAGCGCGCGAAAATCGGAATGAACCCTTCCCACGGCTCCATCCTCACGCTGCTCGCCGCAACGTCGCCGTCGTCCCGCTGGAACACGCGCTTTACCGGCGCGCCTCCGGTGCCATACAGCATGGCGGACCGGGCCTCTTCGCTCAGGCTCGACCACGGCGCATGTGGATCGAACCAAAAATGCTCCGCCAGAGCCAGCACCCATCGACCCCACCAGGAAGTCATGGGGTCCGAGTCCAGAAACGCGATGGCGCCCTCGGCATAGCTCTTCGAGGGGTCCGGCACGACGAGGTCTCTATCGAACGTTCTGGCGGAGCCAAGCCCGTCACACGCCGGACAGGCGCCGGTGTAGGCGTTGAACGAGAAATGCCGCGGGGTCAACGGTCCATCGAGTGCGGACTCGCAAACCGCGCACACGGGCCTGGAATTGAATGCAACGCGCCGCCGCACCGAGCCGTCGCCGTCGACAATCTCCGCGAACATGCGTCCGCCGCCCCTCGCCAGCGCCAACTCCACGGAGTCGCCCAGCCGGTCGAGCGCGTCGGCTCCTATCACAAGCCGGTCTACTATCAGCTCGACATCGGACAGCTCGAATCCGCCGTCCGAAGGCATTCTCGCTGAAAGGTCCACGGGGCGGCCGCCGATGCGGACCCTGATGAATCCTTCCTTGAGCAGGGACCGCAAGTAGGCCGAAGCGTCCTCGACATCGTCGGGGGTATAGGAGGCGGGCGCCACGATGTTTATTCGATCCCCGTCGCCGAGGCTTGCCACCGCTTCGATGATCTCTTTGGATGTCGTTCCGGCAATCGGACCGTGGCCGTTGGGACAGTGGAGCCTCCCCGCCCGCGAATACAGGACGCGCAGATAGTCATATATCTCGGTAGCGGTGGCGACGAGCGAACGCGGAGTTCTGGTCAGGTTTTCCTGACCGATGGCTATGGCGGGCGCCAGCCCGCTAATGGACTCCACCTCCGCATCCTCGAGCCGGCCAAGGAACTGCCGCGCGTACGAGGAGAGGCACTCGACGAACCGCCGCTGCCCCTCGGAGAAGATCGTCTCCATCGCGAGAGTCGACTTGCCGGAACCTGACACGCCAGTGACGACGGTCAGCTTTTCCTTGGGTATCTTTACGCTTATGTTCTTCAGATTGTGCTTGCGCGCGCCCACGACCGACAGCACGCCCTCTTCGGATTCAGCCGCGGGTTCCGCCGGCGCGCCGTTGACGGATTTCCCGAGGGGGTTGCCGGCAAGGACCTCGGCGAGCATTTCCCCAGTGTGGGAGCCGCGCGCGCGGGCCACCTCTTCCGGCGTGCCGGCCACTACCAGATAGCCGCCGTCCTCGCCGCCTTCCGGTCCCAGATCGACCACCCAATCGGTGATCTTGATTATTTCGGGATTGTGCTCGACGACGACGACCGTGTTGCCGCCGTCGACCAGACGCTGAAGCACTTCGACAAGACGCTTGACATCGTAAAAATGCAGGCCGGTGGTAGGCTCGTCCAGGATGTACAGCGTGTGGCCCGACGGCGGGCGCGCAAGCTGCGAGCTGAGTTTGAGACGCTGCGCCTCTCCCCCTGAGAGGGTTGTGGAGGACTGGCCCAGCGGAACATATCCAAGCCCAACGTCGACCATCGTTTTCAATATCCGCTGGATTCGAGGGATGTTTTCAAAGAACTCCAGCGCGTCGCTGACTCTCATGGCAAGAACGTCGGCGATGGACTTGTCTTTGTATCGGACCCCAAGCGTTTGCCGGTTGAACCGGCTGCCGCCGCAGGCTTCGCAGACGATTTCCACGTCGCCCATGAACTGCATCTCGACCAGCAGCGACCCCCGGCCTTCGCAGGCTTCACAGCGCCCGCCCTTTACGTTGAAACTGAATCTGCCCGGCCGGTAGCCCCTGGCCCGCGCTTCGGGAAGCTTGTGGAAAAGGTCTCTTATGTGATCGAGCACTCCCGAATAGGTCGCCGGATTCGATCTCGGATTCCTGCCAATGGGGGACTGATTGATTTCGATAACCTTCTCCACGTTCTCGACGCCCGTTATCCGGTCGTGGAGTCCGGGCGCGGCCTGCGCCCCGTGCAGCGCCGCCGCGAGCGCGCGCTTGAGAATGTCGTCGACCAGAGTCGACTTCCCCGATCCCGAAACGCCCGTCACGCAAACGAGCGTCCCCAACGGCAAAGCCACGTCTATGTTCTTCAGGTTGTGCTGCCGCGCGCCCAGAATCGACAGGCGCTCCCCGCTGCCTCGCCGCCGCTTTGGAATCGGAATCGCGTCGGCGCCCCGCAGATAGCGTCCGGTGGGCGAGTCACTCTTTGCGACCGCGTCGGGACTTCCCTCGGCGACGACGAGACCGCCCTCGTCGCCCGCGGCCGGGCCGATGTCCACTACATGGTCCGCACTCCTGATGGTCGACTCGTCGTGCTCGACCACCAGCACAGTATTGCCCCGGTTGCGCAGCGCGCCGAGCGTGCGGAGCAGTCCGGCGTTATCTCTGTGATGGAGTCCGACGGAGGGTTCGTCGAGGACGTAGAGAACGCCTTCGAGTCCGGCGCCTATCTGCGCGGCGAGTCTGATGCGCTGGGCCTCTCCGCCGGCCAGACTGTCGGCGCCGCGGTTGAGATTCAGATACGAAAGCCCCACCCGTTCGAGGAAGTCGAGCCGCAGGTCGATCTCCCGGAGAATCTGATCGGCGATCCTGGCTTCGCGCGGCTGGAGTTCCGACGCCTTCAGAAACGCCCGCGCCTTTGCAATCGGCATGGCGTTGACTTCGGCAATGCTCAGCCCCTGAAACCGAACGCTGAGACTCTCGTCGCGCAATCGCGCCCCGTCGCAAGCCTGGCACGTCCGATGCGATAGCAGCCTGTGCGCCCACTCCATACGGCCCGACTTGGACCGACGCCGCAAGAGCGGAATCAGCCCGCGCCAGGGGCGCTGCGTGGTGCGGGCGCCGCCCGACTGGCCGTCTTCACTTTCCCATGATTGCGTCTCGGTGAACTTGCGCCGGCCAGACCCGTACAGGATCAAGTCGCGCTGCTCGTTCGAGAGCTCCTTCCACGGCGTGTCGGTGCTGAAGTCGAACGCGCTGGCAAGCTGCTCCCAGCTTCTCATCGGCATCCGCGCATAGAGTGTGTAGCCGGAGTTGTTGGTAAGAGAAATAGCGCCTTCCCTAATGCTCAGATCGGGGTCGCGGATCAGCTTGTCCGGGTCGAGATCGAGCACTCTGCCGAGGCCCTGGCACGTCCGGCACGCGCCGCGGCGGCTGTTGAAACTGAAAGACGCGGGTTCGGGCGGCTCGACGCTGGCGCCGCAGCCGGGGCAGCCGTATTTCGAGCTCAGCAGTTGGTCGCCGGCCCTGGTGGAGCTGACCACCATCCCTTCGGCAAGCTCGGTCGCGGTCTCGACCGAGTCGGTGATCCGTTCCCGGTTCCCTTCGACGATTCTGATTCGATCAACCACGACTTCGATGTCGTGCCACTTGGTGCGCGCAAGCTTGGGCGCGGCGTCGAGGCGGTGCACTTCGCCGTCGAATCTTGCCCGAACGTATCCGGCGCGCCGCCACTGAGCTACGAGCTCGCTGTGTTCGCCCTTGCGATGGCGTACGACGGGAGCCAGTATCAGCGCCAGCTCCCCATTGGTGCTTTCAAGCAAATGGTCGACGATTTGCCCGGCGGTCTGGGGGCGAATCCGCGTATCGCAGCGATGGCAGTGAACCTGGCCGATCCGGGCAAAGAGAAGCCGCAGATAATCGCTAACCTCGGTAATCGTCCCGACAGTGGACCGCGGGTTGCGGTTGGCCGACCGCTGATCGATCGCCGCCGCCGGTGAAAGCCCTTCTATGTGATCGACGCGAGGGCGCTCCATCTGGCCGAGGAATTGCCGGGCGTAGGAAGACAGCGACTCGATATAACGACGCTGTCCCTCCCGAAAGATCGTGTCGAACGCGAGCGACGACTTACCCGAACCGCTGAGACCGGAGATTACGGTAAGGGTCTGGTGGGGAATGTCCAGATCCAACCCCTGGAGGTTGTTTTCGCTGGCGCCCCGGACGGATATTTTTCGCATTGGCAGAACGCGCATTCTATCGCGTTCGGCCCCCTCAGGTCGCGTTCGGCATTGCCGTTGACCGAACGGGCGCCGGTCTAACCGTCGAGCATCTCGATGAAGTCTCGCCGGAACGCTTCGAGGTCCAGCGATCCGGCGACGAAATTCAGGTCGCTCGACTCGCCCGTCGTCACCGCACTGCCGATGGTGCGGCCCCGATCTGTGGAATCATCGAGTCCCACGCTGATCCGCCGGGGCGCGAGTTCAAACGCGTTCGGATTGATCGCGCAGTAGACCGTGATCGGGTCGTACAAGGCTACCCCTGCTTCTTGACGCGATCCCGGCAGCGCCTCCGAGAACCCGTTCATCATCCGCATGACGGGCAGCCTGATATCCGCGTCGCGCAGTCTCCCGAAGTATTCGCCGCGAAACTTCAGAGGGTCGCACGCTTCGAGCGGCACGACTGTCGTTCGGACTGGAAACCTGAAGACGATATCCGCGGCCTCCGGATCGACGTATACGTTGAATTCCGATCCGTGGGGCATATTCCCCGGCCCTTTGAACGTTCCAGCCATCACCACTATTTCGTTGACCCGCGACATGGCCTCCGCGTCCAGTTGGATCGCCCGTGCGACGTTAGTCAAAGGGCCGAGCGCCATGAGTGTGATCTGTTGTGGAGACTCTCTGACGATCTCCACGATTCGCGCCGCCGCGTCGTCGGTAAGGCTCGCGGCGCCGCCCTGTCGAACGCCGGCCAGTCCGCCCTTTCCGTGTACCGGGGCCGTGACGAGGTCGCGTTTCAAAGGCTTGCGAGCGCCGGAATAGAGCGGTATGTCGCCGCGACCGGCAAGCGAGAGCAAGAACCGGGCGTTGGCCGTCGTATCCTCGATCGGGGAGTTCCCGGCCACGGTAGTAACGGCATGTACGCGAAACCGCCCGGACTTAAGCGCCAGCAATATCGCCAGCGCGTCATCGATCCCGGGATCGGTGTCGATGATCGCGTCAATCATTCGAGCTAACTGGGGCCCCGACCGTACAAAGAGAAGAACCTTCGTGCCGAGGTTCAGGTTAGCACTCTAGCGAGACGCTCCATTGGCGGGTAAGCGGACTATGCTCCCAGGGCCGTCACCGGGAACGCCGTGGATTCCGGCGGGAAACTCAGCCGGCTGACGGCGATCAGTGCCGCCAAGGTTCTACAGGGGCTGAACATGGATGACGGGTGACTTAGTGACTTATGCCCTTCACCCTCCTCGTCGCCCAGGGTGACGGTATCTGGTCGGCCTCAGGCTTCCCCTTCAGCGCCGAGCCGACCTTCCGCCGCATGGCCCTGGCCCTGGACATGGCCGCCGCCTCCACTATCCAACTCGGGCCGACCGACTACCGCCTGTTCCCACTCCTCCCGAAGCAGCCCGTAGTAGACAAAGTCGATCCGCGGGTGGTCGGGCCTTGGGTCCTTGCGGTGGCTCCGGGACACTCCCTCTCGCCGCATACCCAGCTTCTCCATCACCCGCCAGGACCCCTGGTTACGGACGTCAGCGCAGGACGATATCTTGGCCAACTCCCGCTGTCTAAACCCCCAGTCGACCACCGCACCGGCAGCTTCCGTCGTGAGGCCTCGACCCCAGTGCTTCTTCGCCAAGGCGTAGTGGATCTCGCCAGTCTCGTGCCGTGAGTCGACGTTTAAGATTATGCCTCCTATGCCGATCCCATCGAGTTCCAGCGCCCAGGAGGAGTGTGCATCCGGCGGTGCGATCATCTGGCGGGCGATGAACTCCTCGGCGTTTCGCCGCGTATACGGCTGAGGCACGGAGTCGAGAAGATACTCTGCCCAATCAGGGTCTTTGGCGTACTCGAAGAGGTCGTCCACGTCGTCCGGTTCGAATGGCCGCAGGACGAGCCGAGGGGTCGTCAACTCGCGCGAACCGCCACGATCAGTTGTATCGTACTCCTCGGCGGGCGTGGGTATGGGAGTCAGTGGTCCACGGGGGCCATTCCACTCGCTCCGCAGCACGGCGTAGCGGGCTCCATCCACCCGCTCCCCTCGCACGGCTTCACAACTCCGGTGCAACCCCTCACGCGTCATGCCCAGCTTTTCCATCACGCGCAGGGAACGCCTGTTCCGTGCGTTCGCCCACGCCCAGACTTTGACGAGCTCGAATTCGCGGAACCCCCAATCGCAAACGGCGGTCGCCGCCTCCGGAGCCAGTCCCTGTCCCCACATATCTCTCGCGATGTCGTAGCCTAGCTCGGCACTTTGGTGCTTTGGATCGACGTCCAAGTCGACGAGGCCTATTACACGACCCTGGAGGACGACGGCGAATAGGGCTTCCTTGTCCCACGAGGTCAGTACTCCACGCGCGACCGGGTATTCGGCCGCTCCCCGGTCGTACGGTCGCGAGTAGAACGCCGGCCATTCCGGGTCGCTTGCATAGGCAAGCACATCATCGATATCTGACAGCCTGAAGGGTCTCAGAAGCAGTCGCTCTGTACTCAGCTCGGTTGGCTCAGCCACGGTCCCATCATCTCGAATGACGCGTTAGTCTTCCGCCCAGTGTGCTTGGCCTTGAGGATGATCGTGGCCTAGTGTCGGTCGGGAACGCAGAAAACGCGAATATAGCCGGGCGGCTTACGCAACGCGCACGCCCAAGGCGGCGCGGACCCGTCTCATTAGGTTCGAGGCTGGGACGCTCGCGTTAACTAGATGGAGCGTCCTGCGTGTTTCCGCATCTAGTGCAGGCCCAGAATTCCTTCTTCTTCATACCGAACCAGGAACTTTCGACCCGAAATCGCATTGTGGTTTCCGTCTTACAAGACTGACATCTTCCTTCGGCGGTATCGCCATCGCGCATTGGCGCCGTCTCCTGCTTACTCTCGCTCACGATTTGCGCTCCCTCACCCCATGCCGGGCCAGCTCACGGAGTCCTGATTCTCCAGATATTACTCTTATCGTCGTTGTCAATCATTTGTCCATCGATTTCCGTTGCGAAGTGGATCGGTTGTTGCGATAACATCGAAGGAGCAAGCTTGGCGGCGGTGGGTGAACACCGCGGCGGGCTGGAAATTGCCGGCTGCGATCGGGAGCGGTAAGTGTCAGTTGTAGTGAGAATTCCGAGGGTCCTGCGCGGTCACACGGCCGGCAAGTCCGATCTCGATATCGACGCCGAAACTCTCGCCGACCTCCTAGACCGCTTGTACGAGCAGTTCCCCACGCTCAAGAACTCACTGTCGTCGGACGGCGTCGACGTGCTGGACCACACGAATGTCTTTGTAAATGACGTCGAAGTGCGGGAAATCGGCGGCCTGTCGGCCCAACTGAAGAACGGCGACACGGTGACGATCCTGCCCTCGATGGCGGGCGGCCGCGATCCCTAAGGGCAGGGCGCCCGGTCGTTGGCCCCGTTCCGCGCGACCAGGTTGACAGCCTCCAGGTAGGAGTCGATCGACTCGCCGCAGTCCGCCCAGTATCCATCGAGGATGCTGTGCGTCGCGGCACCGGCCCGGATGAAGTGGTTGTTCACGTCGGTGATCTCCAGCTCCCCCCTGCCCGAAGGCTTCAGCGTCTTGATGACCTCGAATACTTCGCTGCTATAGAAATAGATCCCGATCACCGCGAGATTGGATCTTGGGTTCTCAGGCTTCTCCTCGATGCCGGTTATTCGACCGGTCTCAAGTTCGGCGACCCCGTACGCCGACGGGTTGGGAACTTCCGTCAGGATCAGTTTGGCGCCGTTCTCTTGCGCCGCGAATTCCGCCGCGGCTTCGCGAACGTTGGACTCGATGATGTTGTCGCCCAGAATCACCAGAATGTCGTCGCCGCCCGCGAATGTTTCGGCTAACCCGAGCGCCTGAGCGATTCCGCCGGGCTGCTCCTGATACGCGTAATGAAGTCTGCTGAAGCCAAACTTGCCGCCGTCGCCTAGCAGCCGCAGAAAGTCGCCGGCGTTGTTGCCCCCAGTCACAAGCATGGCCTCTTTGACGCCGGCGTTGACGAGCGTTTGCAATGGGTGATACACCATCGGCCGGTCATACACCGGAAGCAGATGCTTATTGGTTACGATGGTAATCGGATAGAGGCGGCTGCCCGTGCCGCCCACCAGGACGACGCCCTTTAGCGCCCGGGGCCGGTCGGTTTTCACGGTCTGGGACTCACCAGCGCATCGACGAACGCTTCGGCATCGAACGGCGTCAGGTCTTCAATCGATTCGCCCGTGCCCGCGAACTTGACCGGTACGCCAAGCTCCTTGGTTACGGCGAACACAACGCCGCCTTTGGCAGAGCTGTCGAGCTTGGCGAGCACGATTCCTGAAACTCCGACGTCCGCATGAAACTCGCGCGCTTGAGCAAGGCCGTTTTGTCCGGTGAGACCATCCAGCACCAACAATATCTCGTGTGGGGCCGATTCGATTCGGCCGGCCAGGACGCGGCTGACTTTCCGAAGCTCCTTCATCAGATTGCGGTTGGTCTGCAAGCGCCCCGCCGTATCGACGATTAGATAGTCGGCATTCGCCGCCACGGCGGCGGAGGCGGCGTCGAACGCCACGGCGGCGGGATCCGAACCGGGCGCTTGAGCGATCACTCGCAAATCCAGGCGCTTGCCCCATATCTCCAACTGATCGATGGCGCCGGCCCGAAAAGTGTCGGCCGCCGCAAGCACCGACGTCTTTCCCATGTCTTGAAGAAGCCGGGCCAGCTTGGCGACCGTGGTCGTCTTGCCCGAGCCGTTGACGCCGACCACAAGGATTACGGCCGGCTTTCCCACAGGCGGCTCGGAGCGGCCGTTAACGTGTAGAGCCTCGATCAACACTTCCCGAGCAGCCGCTAACATTGCGTTCGGGTCCTTAATCGCATCGGACTTCACGCGGTCTCTGATCGCTTCCGCCAGAGTGACCGCCAGATCGAGCCCCACGTCGCCGCTGATCAGAGTCTCCTCCAGCTCCTCCCAGTCGGCGTCGGTGATGCGCGATCGCTCGAAAATGCCGGCGAGCCGGCTTCCAAACCCTCGCCGGGACCTGGCGGCGCCGTCCTCGATACCGCGTCCGCCACGCGGGCGTTTAAGGCGGTTGAACATCAAGAATTCTTAACCGACCTGACCGCGCAGCGCCCGATTGACCGGAAACGGCTGCGGAAGGACCGGCCCGTCCACGGGGTTATTGGGCAAAAACAACCCTATTTCCGCAGCCGACAGATAGTCCAGGCTGCCGTAATGAGAGTTCACCCGAATCAATGTAAATAGCGTCGGCACGGGCGGATCAAACTCAAACCGCTGCACGTCGGTAATTTGCTCGGCCACGAACACTCCGACCGATTCGAGCTGAGAATTGTCTTTGGCCGGGTCGACCGGCGACACAAACACCTCGAACTCCTTGATGTAGGTGGACGGGTCTTCAGCCGGATGGTTCCAAAGAACGATTTTTCCCATCAGCCGTGGCTTATCGCTGATGAACAGCAGGTCTACCGGCAGGTCGGCGCTCGCCGAATGCCATGCCGGTACCTGCGGGTCGGGCAGGCCGTCGTTGATTCGCTCCGCGTTATGCAGCGGGTCCGGACTCTGCGAGCTCGCGCGGAGCCGCCCTTCGTTTAGCTGTTCGGCGAAATCGAACCCCTCGCCGGCCAGCTCGAACGTTTGGGTAAAGCCGGCCCGAATCCTCCTGATCAGCGTGAAGTCGACTTCGGAACCGGCGGACCGCCAGAAGACCGTCACCAGCGCCCCGACTCCGAGCAAAATCAAGGCCACCACCAGTACGCCTATCAATACGCTTTTGCGTGCGATTCTCCTGAGAACGTTGCGGGGCGTCAGCCGGGACTCTTCGCGAATCCGGGCGAGCGCGGCTACCTCGTCGCTGCAACGGGCGCAGAGCAGCCTTTCGTCGACATCTTCAACGCATTCATAGCAAAAATGGACGTAGCATCGGTCGCACCGCTCCTCCGCAATCCGATGCGGATGGGAGGGACATGCAGGAGGTTGACGTAGCTTGGCGCCGATCATATCTACCTATTAGGTTAGACCCTAGTCAGGCGACGCGACTAGCGCTGCCCGCCCGCAAGATCGAGTGAACTCTAACGAGGCCTCGGAGCGTGGTTTACGTCTACGACAGGTTCGTTCGAGTAGACCTCGCCATTACGAATCTTAAGGTTGAAATGGCAATCGGGATTGGTGCAAATCCAGGCCTTGAAATGAACGGCCGCGCCCTGACTTCCGAAATCCGAAAGTGGCACTAGATCTCCGTCGCCGCAGCTTCTACATTGGGGAAAACCAGAAGTTAATTCTTCCACAACCACAACCTCACCGTAGTGCTATCAATTGCACAAAGTCGCACTCAAGTTTCACCGAATGACCGCCGCCGATCAAGAACCAACTTGCCGACGCCACGCTCCAGACGCTGTAGACTCCGCCGCCGTTGCTCCGCCTACGAGGCCGCCATGTCGCCGGTTTCGGCCAGGCGCTCCGCGATCTGCTTGGCGCGTTTATTCTGCATCCACCGGCGCGTGCTCGCCAGACGGCGCGCGCGGTAGTCGAGGTTTGTGGCGTAGCGATACCGGACGTAGCACTTGCGGCAACGTTCCGCCCGAATGACCAGTTCGCCACAGTCGATGCACGCCTTGGGTTCCCTGACAACCCTTGGTCTTAGAGATGCGCGGCGACGGCGAAGCTCTAAGATACGCTCGCGATTATCGACCGCCCACTGGCGATTCTTGGCGAGAACCGTATCCCGATTGGCAATGTAGTATTTCCGAAAGTATTCCGACAGTCTGGCTTTGCGTCCGCACGTGGCGCATAGCCCGGCCCGCTTGGACTTGCCGTTTCGCTGACTCTCAATGTTCGTATCGCATTCCTTGCAGCGCATAGTTACTCCCTCGTAACCTTGCTGGGCACCAAAGTTGTGGTGTCTGGTTTGACAGATGCTAGTTTGTGCAGTTCATCACAAACTCTCTAAATATTACGCACGAATGGGAATGTCGTCAATGCCCATTTAATCTGATTTTCGCGCCGTGTCGATACTTCTCCGGCGGCTAGAATCAGAAGACTTGGAATCAACTCCTGAGCGACTTATTCGGACATAGCTTGTGATTCATCTGGTGCTGGGCGATCGCGGCCCTCGTGTTTCGAAGGTCGTGGAAAACCTCGCAAGGCGTCCGGCGGCAGACGATCTGGACGCGGTTTGGATAGACGCCTCCGAAACCAGCCTCCAGGAAATCGCCGTATCGGTACAGACTCCGCCATTCTTCGCGGCTCTGCGCAAGGTCGTATTGCTCAACGCCCCCGGCGCCGGCAAAGACGCTACGAAATTCTGGAAATGGCTTACGGCCGCCATCGAGTTCCCGCCGGACGAGTTGCTTCTGGTAGTCGTGTTTTATTTGGACGAGCTAACGCGGTCGGCCCGACGAACCTTCGAAAACCGCGCGATGAAAATCAAATCGGAGCACGCCGATGTCCAGATTCTCAGGGAACTCCGGCGAACCGGCCGTGACACGTCCGCGTTGCAATGGATTCGAGAGGTCGTCGAGGAGGAGGGCTTGCACATCGACCGCGGAACGGCGAACTACCTCATAGAGAGATCGACGCTGGATGACGGGTCGCTTGAACAAGAGATCAAAAAGATCGCCGTGCTCAAGAACTTCACCGGCCGGATAACCGAGGACGACGTCAGGGAGGCCGACCCGCACCCCGCCGAGCGGGCTATCTGGGAATACCTGGACGCTGTGATAGAGCGGCGTACGGGAATGGCCCTCGGCATACTGACCGCGGCGCTCGGCAATGGAGAGCCGCCGGAGCTCGTGCTCGCGATCCTGGGACGGACCATACCCAGGCTCATCTTGATCAAGGCTTTGACGGCCCGCCGTACGCCGCCGGGCGAGGCCGCGTCGGCCCTGCGCGTTCCCGCCTGGCAGGCGCGCAAGCTTTCGGGGCAGGCGTCGAGGTTTGAGTCAAATGAACTGCGAAAAATGCTTTCGGCGATCGTCGATCTGGATTTCGACTACAAGGCCGGACGCCTCCCATACGGAGGTCTGGCGGCTGGTCTGGAGGCGCTTACCGTGCGATTTTGCTACCGCCGGTTCGCCGAGCGAGCAGTAAGGCGAGGAGCCTAAAGAGTCTTCTTTAGGGAACCGCCCGCCTAGGCTTTTGTAGCCGGTTTTTCAGCCAGTTCGTCGTTCAGCCGCGCCATCAAGCGCGACTTGCGCCTGCCCGCGTTTCTCTTGTGAATGATGCCCTTGCCAGCGACGACGTCGAGCGCCTTGACGGCTCGACCCACGGCGCCGATGGCGGCGTCCATATCCTCATCGCCGATGGCGGCTTGCGCTTTCGAAACGAGCGTCCTGGCTTCGCTGCGAGCGGTGCGATTGCGGATTCGGCGCGCGGATTCGCGGCGAACTTTCTTGGCGCGCGCACGCGCCTTCTGGACCTTCTTCTGCGAGGGCAAGCCTAGATTCCAATCACGAAACCAACGACGAAGTCAGTCGATCATTATATCAGCGCCGCACCGCGCCGGTGCTACGATTGAATCCCCTCTTGCAATATCGAGCCTTGAAGAGGCTTCGCGCCCGTAGCTCAGCGGATAGAGCATTGGTCTTCGGAACCAGGGGTCGGGGGTTCGAATCCCTCCGGGCGCGCCCAAATGGCCGCTCAAACCTGCGAAACACGCGAAATAGCAGCCTGAACCGGAGTTTGACCTCTCATGTGAGACGCCCGGCGGTCGCCCGTCCGCGCCTGACGACTGGCCCTCTGCATTGCGACGGCCTAGCGGCGCGGCGTTATTCGCCGCGTTGAGCTCGTCTGAGCAAGGTCAACCAGAATACTCCCACGCCCAGCACGGTTAGGGCGGAGCTGAACAAGAAGAACTCGCGAAACCCAGCCGACGCGATGAGGTACCCGCCGCCGGCGCCCAGAAGCGTCCCGGCGAGACCCCCGGCGCCGACGATCGATCCGTATACCAGCGGTCTCTGATCCGGTCGGACGACGCTCATCGAGAAGACCTGATACGACGGCCAGAAGATGCCTATCGTCAGGCTCATGCTCAAAAACCCGGCTCCGGCCGCGGCCACGCGTGGGACCAGCGCGACCGGCAGCAACATGAGGGAGCCGATCATCGCCGCAACGCCAGCAGTGCGGCCGTGTCCGAACCTGGCGGCAATAACGGGCATCGCGAGGGACGCCGGTGCGGCCATGAGCCAGCCGGCGCCGATTAGAGAGCCGATAAGAACGGTATCCGCGCCCAAGTCCCTCTCCATATACACGTTGAAGAATATTTTCGTCGCGGTGAACGTGACTTGCAGGAGCAGGCTGGTGAATAGAAACAGGGCAACCAGGCCGGCCGCGCCCGTGCCGCTGATCCCTTTCAGGCCTTGCCCGGCGACCTCTGGACCGCGTTGTTCGGAGACGCGCGTCATCCATATCGCGACGATCGCCACCAGTGCGGCGGAGGTCCACAAAGCGTACCGAAACGGCTCGGGGGCGTTCAGGGACGAACCAGTCACGGCGGCGTAAGCGGGCGGGAGCCATCCTCCGACCAGATTTCCCGCGAACCCGCCCAGGGCGAGCAGCGCCCAGCGGACGGAGAACGCCTGACTGCGCTCGCGCTCGCCGACGAGAGTCATCATGAAGGGATTGCCGTAGACAAACCAGACCGACACGGCGAGGGACACCAGCGCGCCGACGCTAATCAGCCAGCCGGTTCGCGCCGTCCCCGCCATTAGCTCCCCGATGGGAAGGATGGCGATCAGTACGGCTGAGCAGGAAAGCCCGGAAACCATCGGCGCCTTTAGACGCCAGCGCCCGGCGAGTGAAGCCGCCGGCAGGGCGGCTGCCGCCGCCGCCACGTTGGCCACGCCGTTGAAGAGTCCGATCACGGCTGGGCCGTAGCCCAAGCGCAGCAAATAGAGATTTACCAGCAGCATGTAAATGCCGTGGAACCCAAAGGAATGCAACATGCAGACCAGCACGAAACGGACTGTCGGTTGATTGAAGCGCCGGACCGTGGTCAGGTATTGGGCTATCAAGGCGCAAGCTTTGCGACGCCCTGGGGACCGCAAGATCGACCCCCGGCGGGCGCCGCACAAAGCGAAATCACGGGGCCGCCTCGATTCTCTATGGCGTATTTACGCTGGTTTCGTCAGCCGTTTTGCACGCGCACGATGCCGTGGATTTTCAGTTCGGGTAACTCGACGTGGATGTAATCGCCCTGCCGCTCGAAGGGTAGCTCGTCTCCATCGGGTTCCCAGGTCACCGACTCCGCTGTGGGGGCCTTAACCGTCACGCCGATGCCGCGTACCGGCGGCGCCCACTCGGTGGGCGGATGGCCACCGCCCATGAGCGAGCGCTCGGCGTGATAGAAAGTCAGGTGCAGGAGAAGGTCGCCGCCGGCCCGCATGAGGCTGCCTTCTAGTGAGGGACTAGCGTCTACGGTCCAGGGTGAAACGTCGTCGAGGAGGTCGAGGGTATTCGCAAGAATGTCCCTTACCCACACGTGGTCCTTGACGAGAAACTCCCGCCCCATGTCGGTCGCAACAAAAATAGCCTGTCCCTCGCCGAAGCCGTTGCGGCTGATTCCCGAGTACGGACTCTTCTGATACGGCGGCGCGTTCACGTGACTGAAAAACCGGTCGGACAATCTTTCCAGAAGCGGAAACCAGGCGTCCGCGAGTGGCTCGGCGGTAGTCGCACGCGCCTTGGCCACCGGCTGCGAGATCACTAGCGGCCTATCGCCGCAGTCTCCCGCGATGCGCTTGCCCAATCTGTAGTAGAAGACCGAGTACGGGGCGATGTCGGTAAACTCCAGACCGAAAACGTCCTCCCAACCATGCCCGCCGCGCCCGTTCGAGAATCCCAAACCCACTCCGAGAAGGCGGCCGCCCGCGCTGACCCATTCCTGTATGCGCTCCTCAACCGCGTCGCTGAGGACCACGTCCTCCGGCAGCACCAGTATTTTGAAGTCGTCTAGCGACTCGAGCAGGCACGTTTCATCTACCAAGTCGAACTGCTTGTGACGCTCGAGCAGCATCTGGTCGTACGCGGCCAGTACCCGTTGGGGTGTGGCCTCGCCCGGTTTCTGCGGCGTCAACTGGTCGTGCGGGATGTTTACCAACACGGCGATATGCCATACGGGTTTCGACTCGACCCACGACCGCTGGTGAGGCTCCACCCAGCGAAACGCCTCTCCCATAGCCGTCCAGGCCGCCGCTCTCCCGCCTCAAGCAGGCACCATCCAGGATCGACGGGCTTTAGTGGACGCTGGCACAAGGTGATGTCCTTGAGCGATTCCCACTGGTCCTCGCGCAGCGTGTGGTGAGGCGTCTGCGCGTGGCGAATGGCATCGAATTCGGCCTCGTACAGGGACCGGTCCGGGTAGGTCCCCAAACCCGGCCGGGCGCGCACCAAAAGGCTCTTCGCCCGCCGCCGCGCCAGAAACTCGCCCAGCGCATCCATGTCAGCCCGGGTTTTGCTTTCATCGTCGCTGGCACCCGCCTTGCGGTTGGACTTGAAGCCGCGCCGCTGGTTTAGATGAACGAGAGCACAGCCTAGCTCAAAAGGAGGTAGTGGCTGGTCTAGAGCACGCTCTCTAAGCTGGTACGGATCGAGCCGCGCCAAGTCTTGGCGAGCTTCTTCATCCGGCGGCATGAGGCCGCAGGCGACGAGCGTGTCTAGTAGCTCGGTGCGCCGCTGCACGGCGAGCGATGAGTCGTCCTTCGGATTGCGCCCGTCCGAGAACACGCGGACACCCAAATCCAGCACCCCACAAGACTCGCTGCTATCGTCGAGTTTGACGGCGGCCAAGCCTATGGGATTTGTTCCGAGATCGAGGCCCAGCCTGTACTTCAAGCCGTCTTTAGCGGTTGCGTCCACATGGTGTCTCACAAGGATTGAAAGGCTGGTCTAGTTGATATATTGTATTTGACGATGCCAAGCGGCTAACGTGGCAGTTTCGCCGATGGGAGATCGGGGGCTTTGGGGAGCGTCGCTTGGCGGCGCGATGATCCAGCCGTTGACAAGCCATTTAGGCACAAAATGAGAAGGCGGGCTACGGCCCGCTCTTCTACTTTCTACTAGTCCAACTGTCTTTTTACAGAGGATCGGCAGCGCCCGCACTTGGCTGCCTACGGGCGTTACGCCGTGAGCGCGGGCTGCTGATTCAGGCGCCGGCGTAACGCGCCGTTCCGGAAACACGGGCCGCCCGAGACATTTGCGGCATCCGACGGCAAAGCGCTACGCCGGCAGGTCGTGGATGCTTGTGGGGATTTCGGGTAGCGGTTGCTGGCCCTGCCGCAGTCTGAGCGCAAAGCTGTTGGCTTCGATGGCCTCTTTCACGACCTGACGCATTCGCGCCGCTGAGACCCGGCGCACAATCGCCTCGCCGATCACTATCTCGGTTTGAGCGCCGGCGCGAATCAGACCGGCGTTCATCCGGTTGAAGTCGTAAGGGTATTCGAAGTCGTGCAACCTGGTAGGCAGCGCGCGCTCTTGACCATCTTCGTCGATGATCCGCACTCCGGGAAGCTCTCTGAACTTGACGTATGAGCGCGCCATTTCCTCTTCGATGGCCTCGAAAGTCGTATTGGAATTGTGCGAAACCCCGAGCAAGAGTATCTGAGCGTCGCTCGTCATCAGCTTTTGATAGGGGCTTTTGGCACCGCAGTTCGTGACTGAGTGGGTGCTGGTCAAATACTCCGCCGCCGGGCCGAGCGCCGAAATCGAATCGACCAGATGGCGACTTCGACCGGTGGCGCGCCTGCGAATGGCCTCGGAGATTATCCCGCGCCGGGAAGGGGTGTTTAGAACGTCGAATACCGGATTCGGCCCCAGGTCCGCCGAAGGCTGACCGGCGGCGGACGCCACCGTCCCCGCGGGACCCGCCGCCCGTAGAAGCGCCTCCACCACGGTTTCCGCGCCGCCCTCGACGTAGCCGAACTTGCTGAGCGACGAATGACAGAAAATCGTGTCGCCCTCGTGAATGCCCACTCGCCGAAGGCCTTCGATTAAGTCGTTGAGCGTTACGCGCACGCACCGCCGCCTGCGCGTCTCAAGGTCCATTTTCGGCATGTCCGCGACCTCCAGGCCCTACTCAGTTGACTGATCAGAGATACACAAGTTTGCGCTACGGCGAAGGCGCGCGCGGGGACGGGTTTAACGAGAATGACAAACGCCGGTCCATTCGCGCTCGGACCCGGTGTGGGCGGTTCGCGAACCGCCCCTACGAATGATGGCCGTGCGATTGATGGATTCCCCTGTGCGCGGAGAATGACGGTCCCAGCACAATCCGCCGGATTCCTGCTCCCCGCTTGTGCGGGAAAGACGGGGCGCTGCATCCAATGCGGCTAGACGCCCGGACCTGCATTCCGGCTTCCCGCTTGCGCGGGGACGTGCTTCGCGGGAACGACGGATCAGCGCCGGACCTGTACGTTTCTTTGTCGCTGTCCGGTATGCCTGCTAACCTTGGCGCGTAAACCATAGCAGTCCTCCTGACTAACGTCCGAGGTCGGCCCGCCGCGCGCGGGCCTAAGGGGAAGCCGGTCGAAAGCCGGCGCTGTCGCGCAACTGTAGCCCGGGAAACCGGGAAGCCAGAATGCCTGCCCCGGACGGTGTCGGTGGTTTCCTTCGCACGAATGGAGCGCTGACGATGCCTAGTCCAGTCTGAGCCACGCCCCCCGCGCGGGGCTGACTCCAACGATCCCAATCTTCGTCCCGGACACACGCGGGCGTTGATTCCGACCTTTGACACACCGAGGGCGCAGTGCGTTTTCGGCCACACATGCCCAGGAGTTTATGCGGCAAATGCCTTTCTCGTTCCGTCCCTTGTTGCGATTGCTGGTCGCCGGACTGCTGCTGGCGGCGGTCGCGGCTTGCGATCAGGAAGCGCCGGAGCCAGTCGCTTCCAAGACGACCATCGCCCAGGCGGCCGAACCACCGCCGACCGCCCCGGCAGCGACCGCCGTCCCCGATACTCCAACTCCCGCCCCGACGCCTACCAACACTCCGGCGCCCCCAACTACTACGCGAACGCCGCTGCCCGAGCCGACCGGGACTCCCCAACCGACAGCGACTGCGACCGTGACCCCTGAGCCAACGGCAACGCCCACGCCCGAACCAACGACCGCGGCGGCCGGGAACTTCCCTGTAACAGTTCAGTCTTCCGACGGCCGCGAGATCGTGTTCGAGCGCCCGCCGGAAAGGATCGTCGCCTTCGACTCGGCGGTCGTCGAGATCCTCTTCGCGATCGGTGAGGGAGATCGGGTCGCCGGCACCCACGATTTCGTCTCGTACCCACCGGAGACGGAATCCATCGAGCGAGTCGGCGACGCGTTCAACATGAACATCGAGGCCGTCGTCGCCCTGGAACCGGATCTCGTCTACGTGTTCTTCGACAGATTCGTCGAGGACCTGGAGCGGGCGGGGCTGAAGGTCCTCTACGTCGAAACCCTGGCGCAGGACTTCACCAAGGTTGCCGACAACGTCCGCCTCTGGGGCCAAATCATCGGCAACCCGGACGCCGCCGAAGCAGTCGCGCGGGACTTCGAAGTCCGCGTGGAAGCGATCCGGGCGGCGATGGAGCAAGTTGAAGCGGGTCCAACGATCTTCCAGGACGTCGGCGGCTTCTGGACGCCGGGCGCGGGCACGCTGGTGCAGGAAGTATTCGATCTGCTCAAGCTGGAAAACATCGCCGCCGAGATCGAGGGCTACGCGCAGCTCAGCCCCGAGGTGATTGTCGAGAAGGACCCGGCGGTAATCATCTCCGGCTCTCCCGAGAGCTTCAGCGACGATCCGGCGTTCGAAAATGTCCGGGCGGTTAAGGACGGAGCGATCTATTCGCTTGGCAGCGACGCGCTGAGCATCGCCGGGCCTCGCTTCGTCGAAGGGATCGAAGAGATTTTCCGGCTGGTATATCCGGACCTGTTCGAACAGCTTGCGGAAGCGGCGTAGGACATCCCGCGATGGCAAAACAGATCAGCCGGTCATTGACCGGGGCGCAACGCCTCAATCCGGCGGTGACGGCGCGCCTGGTCGGCCTTCGGTATCCGTGGCGGCGGCTGGCGGCCGGGGCCGTCGTCGTTGCCGCGGCGGCGCTGTTCGCGGCGAGCCAGGGATCGGTGGACATCCCGTTCCGGGCCGTGATCGAGATACTGCTATCCCGATTTCCGGTCTTGGGTTCGCCTTCCGACCTGCCGGAGACGTGGGACACCATCCTGTGGCAGCTTCGGTTTCCGAGGATCGCGCTCGCCGCGATCGTGGGCGCCGCGCTCGCGATTTCCGGCGCCGCATATCAGGGGCTGTTCAAGAACCCGCTGGCCGACCCCTATCTGGTCGGAGTGGCTTCGGGCGCCGGATTGGGGGCCACGATCGTGCTCCTGACCGGAATTCCGGTGGTAATCGGAGGGCTGAGCTTGCTGCCGGTCGCATCGTTCGCGGGCGCGACCGTGGCCGTCGCCATCGCCTACACGATTGCCCGAAGTTCCTACGGCACGCCGTTGACCACGCTCATTCTCGCCGGGGTGGCGATCTCGGCTCTGGCCGGATCGGTGTCGAGTCTGCTGCTCATCAGGAGCGACCCGGATCTGCGGCCCGTCCTTAGCTGGCTATTGGGCAGCTTCATATCGGCGGAGTGGAGCGAAAGCGCCGTTCTGATCCTGTATCTGGCCCCCAGCCTGGGCGTCATCCTTGGGTTCGCAAGATTGTTGAACGTCTTGCAGCTAAGTGAGGAGCACGCCTCGGTGCTCGGCGTCGACGTGGAGAAGGTCAAGCTTCTGCTGGTGGGCGCGGCCACGCTGGCGACGGCGGCAGCCGTTTCGTTCAATGGGATAATCGGATTCGTCGGACTGATCGCGCCGCACGTCGTAAGGCGAATATGGGGAGAGGACTACCGGTTCATCCTGCCCATGTCGGCGCTCGTGGGGGCCGCGTTTCTGGTTCTGGCAGACATGGTGGCGCGAACGATAGCAAGCCCCGCCGAGTTGCCCGTGGGGGTGGTGACGGCCTTCTGCGGAGCTCCGTTCTTTCTGTACATCCTCAGACGCAGACGCGTGAGATCAGTATGAATATGCCCACCGCGAACGGACTCCAAAACGCCGCCGTCCCCGGCATAACCGTGGCGGACGTTCGCTTCGCCTATGGCGACCGGCCCGTGCTGGAGGGGGTGAACATCAGCGTCGGACCGGGAAACCTGCTCGCGCTCGCGGGACCCAACGGCGCTGGCAAGTCGACCCTGCTCAAGCTGATTGCCGGGGTTCTCAGGCCGGCCAGCGGAACTATCGAGGTGCTGGGCGCCGACGTTCCGGCGCTCCCGGCCAGGGAGCGCGCCCGGCTTGTGGCGATGGTGCCCCAGAATCCCGAGCTGCCCCCCGGCGCCGCGGCGCTGGAAGTCGTGCTGCTGGGCCGCAACCCTCACATCGGTCTGCTGTCGTGGGAGCGCGAGTCAGACGTTAACGCCGCGGTTAACGCGATGCGAATGACCTCCGCCGAAGACCTGCTCGACAGGTCCATCGACCAACTGTCGGGGGGCGAGCGGCAGCGCGTGGCGGTCGCAATGGCGCTTGCGCAGGAGACCCCGGTGATCCTGCTCGACGAGCCGACCGCAAACCTCGACCTGGCCTATCAGTCGGCGATCATGTCGCTGCTGCGTGAGCTGGTGGCTTTGGGCAAGACCGTCGTCACCGCCGTCCACGATCTCACGCTCGCGGCGCAGTTCGCCGACAAGGTCGCCTTGATACACCAGGGCCGCTGCCTGGCTGCCGGGCCCGTCCGGCAGGTGCTGACGTCCGGCAACATCCGGCGGGCCTACGGCGCGGAGACCACCATCATCGACCATCCCGAAACAGGCAAGCCGGTGGTCGTCAACTCATGGCGGTCGACCGCGCGCTGAGTCCACGGCGACCGCGGCTCCCCACTATTCAGGCAGGCGCAAGATCACGTAGGGGCGGTTCGCGAACCGCCCCTACCAGGGACACATCTTCTTCGCGGCCGTTCAGCGGCGAACGGTGCGGCGCGCCTAACCCCAGATCGACGCCATCGTCCAGGCATCGAGCGATCGCACCACGCTCGGCGCGCCCTGCGACCGCAGCGATACACCCAGGCTGTCGTCGCGGTCCGGGAAGACACGAACCGCCAGCGCCTGCTGGCCATTAACAAAGACCTCTAACACGCTGTGGTCTACAAACACGCGCAACCGCAACGGCTCGTCCTCGGCCAGCGAGAACGGCGCTGTCTCAGGGGGACGCGAGAGCGCGTCAGCGGCCGTCGACGAGTAAGACGTATCTATCGAAACGAGGCTTTCCCGGACCCCGGGCCCAAAGACGCCGCCTTGCATCCAGCGTGCTGCGGGGAATCCCCGCTCTTTGTAGAACGAAATGCGCGTCAACTCTTCTCGTTCAGGCGAGCGCAACACGTTGATCTCCACCATCGGGGCGGCTTGCAGATCGATCTCGGCCGCCAATTCCAGCGCGTCGCCTGACACGTCGTCCAGCACCACTTCCCGGTTCGCCGGAAGCTCCAACGGCCCAACGCGCCGCCCATTTTGACGGAGCGACGTCAGCGCCTCGACGGGCTCGATCGTCAAATCGTCGCCGTCGACCGTAAGCCGCCGCGGCAGCGTCATCAACTGGTTCCAGTCGTGCGTAGGCTTGCCCGGGTTCATGTTGAAGATCGCAATCAATCCGCCCTCGCCGTCCGGCGTGGCCGACGGTGCGTGAACCCCGCTCGGCGTGGCTGCGCCGAAATTGAACTTCGCGCCATGCGTTACCACAAACTTGTCGCGGTCGGTGTCGTAGTCGCCCAGCAGGTACTGGCCGCCGCTCATGTGACTGAAAAACAGCAGAATGTGGCGATCGCCGATAGGCCAGAAATACGGGCAGGCGCCGTCGTCACCTACCAGGGTGAAACGATCGTCCTCGACAAACGGGTGCATGTATTCCCAATGCTCCAAATCGCTAGAGCGAAACAGGTAGTTGGCCCGCACGGGCCAGCCCGCGGGACCTTCCGGCTTGGTCCCTGCTGAAAGGGAGTAGTAGACACTGTCCTTGCTCCAAATGCACGGGTCGAACACGTTATACGGCAAAGCCGACCCGTCCGGCGCGGCGATCGGAATGACCGCCTTGTCGGCGACCTTCTCCCAGTTCAACAGCAGCGGGTCGCTCGACACCGCCACCATGTTTCCAACCTGGGTCCCGTGATAGATGGCAATCACGCGGTCGTCTTCGACCAGCGTCGCCCCGGAGTAGCAACTGTGCTCGGGATCGGGATAGATGGCATACGGCAGGTCGCGCCAGTGCACCAGGTCGTCGGAGACCGCGTGGCCCCAGTGCCACCGTGATTCCTCCGGCGGATAGCCCTGGTAGAACAGATGCCAGCGCCCTTGCCAGCGGCAGAGCCCGTTCGGGTCGTTGAGGACCGATTCCGGGTTGACGTAGTGATAGGCCGGGCGGAATCGGTCGCCCGCGTATGACTTACGATATTCGATCAGCCGCCGCATCAGCGGGTTCGTCGCCAGCGCGGCCTCCTGCGCGTCCAGCGTGGTCGGAAACTTGTACGCGGGAACGAGCGATCTGCGATCCGTCATGCTGCCTCCCAGCTTCGACGCGGCCGGCGCACGCCAAACGGGCCGGTCGGAAAATGTACTAGGCGGTCGGCTCGACGACAAGCAGCCGGCTCGACGGGCTTGCGGTCGCGCGGCGAGTCAATCGTCACCATCAAACGGTCGTCCAGCCGGTCTAGCCTTCACCAACTGGGCGGTTTGGTGATGGCGCCAATCGCGTCCTCCATCGTGTGGGGGAACTGGCTCCGTCTCAGATGACTCTTCCATAAACGCTTAACGTAAGTCGCAGCGTTGGCCAAGTCCTTAGGGCTCGGGTTTCTGTAGTCGGGATTTACCAGCGTGACGCGAAGGCCCAGATCGTCCCGCACGTACCGCATCGCGCCAGCAAAGTCGGCGTCGTTGGAAATGACGACCGCCTGTTCGTACTCTCGGCTAAAGCCATCGACGAGGAGACGTGTAGCCAGGTTCACGTCGGATCCTTTCTCCTCCGAGTCCTTCACCAGCACATGGGTTGGCAGCCCTGGAACTGGCTGTGCCAGCGGACGAAGCTTGGTCCTAGGCCGAAAGGCGCCAAAGTAGACTTCGAAGCTGGGCAAAGTCGCCAGGGCCCTCAGGTAAGTCTGTTGCCGTTGAGGTTGGGTGGGGTCGTTGGAGCGCGGACGGAGAAGGGCGGTGAAGTAGCAGACCCGATTGATAGAGTCCTGGGGAAAGAGGGTCTCGGCGAGCTTCCGCAGATCCAGCCACTTGCACCGCGTGCCTCGGACGGCGCGGTAGTAGAGGTTGAAGCCATCGACATAGAAGTTAGTGATCAATCGATACTCCCCTCATAAAGACAGAGACCGCCTCGGAAGGCGGCCTCGACCCTGCCGCCGAAGCGATAGGGGTAGTAGTCCTACCGGTATCGGTAGGGCCACCCATCGTACCGTGAGCGGCAATAGCCGTCCATTTAGAAGGGAATCATCCCGTAGACACACCCTCACCTCATGACTGAGGAGTAAGCGCGGTTTGCGGCCCCCCGACTATTCGGGCAGACGCACGATCGCGTAGGGGCTGCATAACCTCTTATAACCTCGATCTCGCATAAGGACCGATCGACGGATTCGCTGGGGAATCCCGACCAATGGGGATGTGTGGCGTCTCTACGATCAACGCGCACGGCCTCGCCCAAGGCCTACACCCTCTTCGGCGAGGACCTGTCCCAACTCCTCGAAGAACTGAACCTGGAGTTGGCGGCCTGATCCCAAGGTCGTCCATCTCTGTCAAGATGCTTCTTGACAACACTGCTACATTGCCCGACACTGGGAAATACCGTTTGACGACAATGAGGGAGGGTAACCACCGAAATTGCTCGCAGGGAAGGACGTTGCTTCCCGGCGGTATCAAAAGACCAAACGCATATGTACATTTTAGAAAAATCGTCTGGAGGCACTATTTAATGAATACACTGCGAGAGAAGTTTTCCAGCCAGGCCGCCCCAGAGCTGCTTTCGGCGATGCGCGAGATCGCCCGCAAGGAAGGCCGTCACTTCCAGGCGGTTCTGGAAGACGCGATGCAGACCTACATCGAAAGCAGGGAGCGGGAACGGGTCCGTCCCGAGGTGATGGCGCGCTACCGGGCCAGCGTCGAGCGACACCGCCTCCTCTACGAGTTGTTATCTAAGTGACCCACGACTTCCCCACGATCGAGGAAGTCCTAGCCATCCACGCTGCCCAGATCGCCGAGTTCGGCGGCTCCACGGGACTCCGTGACGCCGGTGCGCTGGAATCGGCGCTCATGCGCCCGCAGCTTGGGTACTACGATGGCTTGATCGAGGAGGCCGCCGCGCTCCTGGAGAGCCTCGCCATGAACCATCCCTTTGTGGACGGCAACAAGCGGGTCGCCTTCGCTACCACCGAAGTCTTCCTCGACATGAACGGCCACTTCATCAATTGCGACGACCGTGAAGCCTACGAGTTCTTCATGCGGCTGTTCGAAACGCACTCGTTCCGGTTCGCTCAGTTACGCTCGTGGCTTGAGGAAAACGTAAGACCTATCGGCGAATTCTGATGTTTTTCAACCACCAGGGCGGCATCGCCAGGGCTTACACGGTCTTCGACGCGAGGCGTTGACATGTCCGGCCAGCTATTCACCCAGTACTACCTGACCGAGGGCATCAGATCCACGACCAGGTGGCACTCTTCCGCCGCAAACGCGGAGGCGTTTCGCAACGGCGTCCGGCGGAGCTACGACGCCCTCGAGCAGTCCCACGACCCCAACGAGGCCGTAACCGAGCAGGAGCTAATCCGCCCGGTGCTGGAGCTGCTTGGATGGACCGACTACCTGCCGCAGCAGGGCGCGGCCCGCAACGAGGACATCCCCGATCTGCTGCTGTTCGCCGACGCGGACTCCAAGGCCCGCGCCGCGGCCAGACGCGACCCGGATCGACGCTACGCCGACGCGCTGGCAGTAGAGGAGAGCAAGCGGTTCGGCCTGCCGCTCGACGCCCGCGACGAGGACGACGTGGTCAGGGCAAGGACGCCGCACGGCCAGATCCTGCGCTACCTTTCGACGGCGGAATACGTTGCCGACGGCGGCGCCCGCTGGGGAATCCTCACCAACGGCGGCACATGGCGTCTCTACGACCGGCGGGCCCGTCCCCGCGCAACCGGCTACTTCGAGGTCGATCTCGCCGATGCCCTCCAGCGCGACGACCAAGACGAGCTGCGCACGTTCAACCTGTTGTTCCGCCGCGACTCCTTCGTCAAGCGGGCCGGCGCCACGGAGACTTTCCTGGAGCGCGCGCTGGAGGAGGGGCGGCGCTACGAGCGGCAGGTCGCGCAGGACCTCTCTCGCGTCGTGTTCGAGCGCGCCTTTCCCAGCCTCGCGCAGGCGCTGGCGGCCGCCGGCGGCCGCGACCTCGCCCAGGTCCGCCAGGCGGCGTTGGTGCTCCTCTACCGGTTGCTGTTCGTGCTCTACGCCGAGGACCGCGGCCTGCTGCCCGTAAACGACACCCGCTACGACGACTACGGGCTGCAGAAGCGGGTGCGATTGGATGTCGCCGACCGCACGGACAGGGGCGACACGTTTTCGAACGTCGCCGCCAGCTATTACGACCACGTTATGACGCTCTGCAAGATCATCGACCGGGGCGACGCCTCCATCGGTCTGCCGCCCTACAACGGCGGACTTTTCGCCGCCGAAGCCGCTCCCTTGCTGGAAGCCGTGCGCCTGCCCGACGCGGCGGTCGCCCCGATAATCCACGACCTGAGCCACACGGAGACCGACGGCGAGCGCCAGTTCGTCAACTACCGCGACATGTCCGTCCAGCAGCTCGGCTCGATCTACGAGCGCCTGCTCGAACGCGAGCCGGTCCTCGGCGACGGCGGCAAGATCGTAATCCGCCCCAATCCCTATGCGCGCAAGGACAGCGGCAGCTTCTACACGCCGCAGGAGCTGGTCGACCTGATCGTAGACCGCACGCTGAAGCCGCTGATCGACGAGCGCCTCGACACGTTCAAGCGCAAGTCGAACGAGCTGAAGAGCGACCGCCGCCCCAAGTCCGAACGCAAGGCTGAGCTGCGCAAGCTGGACCCGGCCGAGGCGGTGCTCGATCTCAAGATACTCGACCCGGCCATGGGCAGCGGCCACTTTCTGGTAACGGCGGTTGACTATCTGTCCGACGACATCGCCCGCCTGGTCGAGTACGCGCCGGTATACCCCGAGTGGCTCGACGGCGAATACGCATCGCCGCTGGTGGACCGCATAGCCTCGATCCGCGACGAGATCCTGCGCAGGGCCGAAGAATCGAAGTGGATTCTGGACGAGGCCCAGCTTACCGACCAGGCCATCATCCGGCGCATGGTGCTCAAGCGCTGCATCTACGGCGTGGACAAGAACCCGCTCACCGTCGAGCTGGCCAAAGTCTCACTGTGGCTGCACAGCTTCACCGTCGGTGCGCCGCTCTCGTTTCTCGACCACCACCTGCGCCGCGGCGACTCGCTGATCGGGCTGCGGGTTACAGACGCGCGCGAAGACCTGCGCAAGCTCGGAGGGCTGCTCACCGCGAGCGCCGTTGCGGGCGTCGAAACCGCCGCCGACGGGATGCAGCTCATCGAAGGGATGTCCGACGCGGACGTGGCCGAGGTGCGCGAGTCGGCCGCGCTGTTCCGCAACGTCGAGGAAGCCACCGCCGACCTGCGCGGTGTGCTCGACTTCCTCTGCGGCCTGCGCTGGCATACCGCGGGGATGAAGAGACTGGACCGGATGGCCCGCGAGGGACTGGCGAGTGAGGCCCTCGGCCGGCAGCCGGAGGTCGCATACAAGCTCCTCGCACGCGGACCCGACGCCTCTAATCCCTCTCCCTCGAAGGGAGAGGGTAGGGGTGAGGGTGTCCCCCAAACCCACTCCTTATCCGCCTTCAACGACCTGTGGAAAGACGCCATGTCAGTCGCCCGCCGCGAGAGCTTTCTGCACTGGGAGGCCGCCTTTCCGGGCGTGTGGAGCGGCTGGCAGGACTACCGTCCGGAGGGCGGATTCGACGCCGTGATCGGCAATCCGCCGTGGGAAAAGATCAAGCTGCAAGAGGTTGAGTGGTTGGCGACCCGCGACCCGGAGCTGGCGCGAGCGCCGACCGCCGCCGCGAGAAGGGCGGGCATTCAGCGACTGCGGGAACAGGGAGCGCCGCTCGCGGCCGAGTTCGACGCCGCCAAGGCGCGGGCGGACAAGCTCGGCCGGTTCGTTCGCGCATCTGGACAATACCCCCTTCTCGGTAAAGGCGATATCAACCTCTACTCGCTGTTCGTCGAGCGCGCCATGAGCCTCATAAAGCCCGACGGCTTCGTGGGCCTGCTCACGAAGTCCGGCATCTACGCCGACAAGACCGCCGCCCGCTTCTTCAAGTCCGTCTCCACAAAGGGCCGCGTGTCCGGCCTGTTCGATTTCGAGAACAAGAAGATTTTCTTCAAGGACGTACACGCCTCCGAAAAGTTCTGCGCTTTCATCTTCGGCGGCGAGCAGCGGCGCTTCGACGAGACCGAATGCGCCTTCTTCCTCCACGACACCGAGACCATCAATGACCCCGACCGCTGCTTTGCGCTGGCGCCGGACGACTTCGCCCGCGTAAACCCCAACACCGGGACCGCCCCGATCTTCCGCACCCGCCGCGACGCTGACATCACCCGTCGCATCTACGAGCAACATCCGGTGCTGGTGGACCGGTCGGGCGATGCAGAGCGCCGCGCCTGGCCGGTCAAGTACGTGCGCATGTTCGACATGACCAACGACTCGCACCTCTTCCGCACCGCACCGCAGCTTGAGGACGAAGGCTTCTACCCGGTCCAGGGCAACCACTGGAAGCGAGGCAACGAAATGTATTTGCCTCTGTACGAGGGCAAGATGGTGCAGGCGTTCGATCACCGCGCCGCCAGCGTGGTAGTGAACCCTGACAATCTGCATCGGCCCGGCCAAAAAGTATCGGCAACGCTGGGACAGCACCAAGACCCGCAGTGGCTTCCCAGCACCCGTTACTTCGTGAATGAGACTAATGTGACCAATGATGGAACTAGTGAATATGTCCTGACCTACAAACGCATCACGGCTCCGACCAACGTTCGCACTATGATCGCCGCAATCGGCCCATATACGGCCTACGAAGTGAACGCAAATAACATCCTGCTACCCGCCTCCACTGAAGCCGCTATGCACTGTTGCATCGCAGCAAACCTAAATAGCATTTCTTTAGATTTTGTCGTACGTCAGAAAATTCAGGGGACAACCCTTAACTGGTACATCGTCGAGCAGCTACCGGTCATCGCGCCCGACGCCTACGACCGCCGTTTCGGCGCGGTGACGGCGCGGGAGCTGGTCCGCGATCACGTGCTCCGGCTCACCTACACCGCCCACGACATGGCGCCGTTCGCCCGCGACCTCGGCTACGACGGTCCGCCGTTCGTCTGGGACGACGAGGAGCGCCGCCACCTGCGCGCCAGGCTCGACGCCCTCTACTTCCACCTCTACGGCCTGAGCCGGGACGACGCCGGCTACGTGCTAAACACCTTCCCCATAGTCCGCCGCGAAGACGAAACCGACTTCGGCCGCTACCGCACCCGCGACCTAATCCTCGCCTACCTCAACGCCCTCGCCGCCGGGGATACCGAGACGGTGGTGGCGGTGTAGGGAAATTTCATGGACCGGCATAGAGCGACTTACGCACTTCTATGCGGACCCCCTCCCGCAAGTCGGTGAGTGCGACTCGTCCTTCTCTAACTGCCGCTGCTAGGAGATTTGTAACGCGGCGTTTTGGGAGCCGACAGTACCGTTGTTCTGTCAACGCGGTGACAACTCGACTAGCGACGTTTCCTAGACGAACGTAGTCGAGCCTGTATACATCAACGTGTCGCCTGATCAAGTCTGTAACAGGTGTCTGTCCGTCCGTATCGCTCCACGTTTGACCGTCAGCGCCAAGTTCATCATCTGTAAGCCAAACGAGGTCCAGCCTATCAACGCGATCGCCAGCCGCGGCTATTGCAAGCGCCGCCTCTTCGACTTGTTCCTTTTCCCCAAGTCCACACCGCCAGAAAGATAGCGAGTTCTCCCGTGTCCTCAGATCAACGGTCACAGCGTCGGCGGGGATTTCGCCTGCTGACAACCCGTTCTTTGGATTCCACTTGGCGCGCGTGATCTTTCGAGCCAGGAACATTACCTAGTCTCGGAGGTCGGTAATTACGTCTCGAATGTAGTCTCTAAGCCAAGGCTCAGGCTCATCGTGCGCGGCCAAAACGTCCACAATATCCGGGTCGCGCCACGACTCTGCCGCCTGCACCGCAGCGTCTCTGATCTCAACGTCGTCTAATTCCAGACCGTTCCGCACGAGTTGCGCACACCATGACGCTGTCCCCACATGTTCAATACGTCCTAAGCAACGCAGAACGGACGCCGCGAAGCTGGGTTGCGCGGAATCCAACGAGACGGTCCCTAACCAGTCAAGAACGTGCTGGTTTTCCGTATGGCGCAATGCTCTTTCAATGATCCGCTCGGCCGGATGGTCCATTCCATCCTCAAGGGGATCCGCTTCAAAGGCCGCTTGCAATTCGTTCAAGAGTCGCGCCGTTTCTCTCGCCACAGTAGACGACTCTTGCGCGTCCGCTTGAGTGGCGAGGAAGGACACATCCACGTACATCGGAAAGATCAGGTCGCTGAGCAGCGCGTCGACCGTACCTGTAGTCATCCTTTCAAGGTACAAATCGCATACAAGCGCCACCATGCGTTCTTGTAGCAATGCGGCATCTGAAGAAGCCGCAAGCGATTCTTTGCCGTTTGCGAAAGGGGGTGGGGGATCATAGGACATACCCGATTGGTTGATCTCTGCGAGAGCAAGTGGACCAAAGGTCGAAGTCTTGGAATGTACAAGCGTGTTGGCTTCAATCTGCATCGAAGAGCTTCCTCGCTTCATCCGTAATCACCGTCTCGAACGCGTCTCGTTCACGATTGCGCAAGTCTTCCACCCTCGACAACGCCTCGTTTAGCGTAATCGGCTTGGTGTTCTCCCATATAACGTCAAGATCAAGAAGAAAGCCAACATGGTCCGACGGCGCGTTGATCAAGCCCTGAGATAAGACAAGCCGCACTCCGTCCTCGTACGTGTATTCAACACGACTAATAAAGTTGTTCAGACGGTCGGGCAGGCCATCCACATCCGGCAATGCACACTTGAGATAGTCCTCGACTCGTACCTCGTTCTGTAGAATGGCAATCTTGTTTATATACCGGATGCCGATCCGAAACACGCCAACGGGTTCTGCAACACTCTTATACGCATCAAGCGCATCCGCTATACGGGGCTGGAACTCATCCCACCCGCTACCGCCAGGACGAGAGACATCATGGTAGGGCCGCAACATGCTGACACTTAGGATGTCCGATCCAACGCCAACCATACGCTTGCCGTTCTCGGTGACAAGCTGGACCATCCCCAGTCTTTCACCATGCCGTAACTCGGAAGGCCGTCCTGCCTGCATTTCCAGGCCAACTTCGACAACTGTTCTCTGCTGCGGTTTACCGGAGTATTCGTCGCCAAGCTTGCTCTGGAGCTTACCGGGAATTGTGAGATCCCAATCTGGGCCTGGTTTGAAGCGGAACTCGCAAATAGCCTCTTCTATCGGTGGGTTCTTATATCGGCGATGCTGACGCATGGGGTATCCCCTCCGACTGCTTGCACTACAAGCTTCGCACGCCTTGATCCCGGTATTGCTGAAGGATAGCCGCAAAGTTGGTTTCGACTAAATCTTCCGCGAACGGTTACTGCGCGCTAAGCCGCAACCGGCATTTGCCGCCAATACTCGCCGTCGATGATCGCCTTGTCCCCGCCGCGTTTGTTTCGTACGCCGCCGAGCTGTTTGAGGAAGAAGGCGACGCCGGCCTTGTTGGACTGATCGCGCAGGTCGCGCGCCCACGCCAGATCCATGGGCCGGGCGCCGGAGCCGCTCTCGCCGCCAACGATGACCCACTGCAACGCCCCGCGCTTCAGCCATTCCATAAGTTCCAGCCGCTCCAGCAACGGCTCGGCAGACACGAAACGCACCGGCGCGGGCAACCGCTCCAAAACCGTGATCCTCGGCGCGTATTTCTGGCTCTCGACCGACGTACCGATCCAGATGTTGCGCGGCCAGCCTTCCGGAAAGCGTTCTTCGTATTGATTCCACCAAGCGACGGCGCGTCCCGGCCTCTTTGTCAGCACCTGGAATACATGGCCGCGTTCGGACGCCGCTCTCCGCATGACATCAAACGTTTCAAAGACAAAATCGAACGGGACGCTGTGGTGAAACAGGTCGGACATGCTGTTGACGAAAACATGTCGCGGTTTCTTCCAAGCGAGCGGGATGGAGAGGCGCTCGGGAAGCAAGCGAACGTCGTCGGGACTGGTTGCATAGCCGACGACACCCATGGCCCGTAGGCGGGGGTAGAGGGCGAACATATAGCAGTTGTCGCATCCGGGCGATACGCGGGTGCAGCCGGTGACCGGATTCCACGTCTCGTCCGTCCACTCGATTGCCGACGGTATTTTCAGTCGCTCCTCTCATTGGATGTTAGGTTAATGTTAGTATCACATTAAGTATTGCATAGTGTCGTAAGGAGGACACAATTGGCTAGAAAGACGGGTGCCAAACGCAAGATCGGCCGTGATGCCGGGACCGGCCAGTTCATTCCGGTGAAGGAGGCTAAGCGCCGACCGAAGACGACCGTCGTAGAGACGTTGCCGAAAAGGAAGAAGACGAAATAGCCTGAAGGGCGGTTCGCGAACCGCCCCTACGGTGGGACGGCAGGCCGACAGCCCCTTCTGTTCCGTTCGCCGCGAGCACTTCGGCCGGTTCGGCAGACTCACGGCAGGCAAGCTCAGCACGGGCCTTGGTCGAGGGGCGCATATCCGACCCTATCGCTCGTTTCGGTCCAATCCAAATATCCGGGACGTATGATCACTATGTTCAAAACCGCTTGAAGGAAACGCGGGCATTGGCGTCGGAGGAACGGGCTACGACCTACGATCCCAGGATCCACGACCGCCGTTCGATTCGGCTGGAGCGGTACGACTACTCTCAAGCCGGGGCGTATTTCGTTACGGTCGTCGTCCGGGACAGGTCATGTTTGTTCGGGAGCGTCGTGGACGGCGCAGTCCAACTGAACGACACCGGGCGTTTGGTTAGAGATTCATGGGAATGGCTGGCCGTGCAGTATCCCTACGTGACGCTGGATGAATACGTCGTGATGCCGAACCATCTGCACGGCATTATCGCCATGACCGATCCGTGTAGAGGCGGTTCGCGAACCGCCCAAACGCCGGTTCGCCGTCAACCTTTGGAACGCATGATCGGCGCATTCAAAACCGTTTCAACGAAGCGTTTAAACCTCGCCCGAAGAACTCCTGGCAGACCGATCTGGCAGCGGAATTATTACGAACGCGTTATTCGAGACGACGAGGAATTGGCCGGCGTTCGCGAGTACATCGTCAACAATCCAACCCAGTGGGAGTTGGATAAATACAATCCTGAAATCCAAGCCGACCGCACACGTCCCTATTGAGGCGGCGGTCGCCGAGCCGGACCGGATTGGTCGGCGACGCGATGGGCAACGCCCCCGGGTCTTGCCGGGTCCTATTTCAGCGAGGGCGGTTCGCGAACCGCCCCTACGTGGGACAGATCGCGCGGCGCGCGGCGGGGTCGTTCTCGATGCCATCGTCCGGGCGCTTGGCGCTGAGTCGATTATCATTTCGGGCGACGGTCTGCGGGAGGGGTTGGCGCTCGATTTGGAAGGCGACTCGTTGCCCAGCGTGGCCGCCGTGCGGGAACGTTCGATCGTGGCGCTCTCGTCGAGGTTTCGATCGTGGCGGCATGATTCGGCGCAGCGCTGCCGCGACGTGACCCTGGCGCTGGTCGAAGCGGCGTCGCCGGACACGCCCGAAGAACTGAAAAAGCTTGTGCGCTACGCCGCGCAGGTCCTCAAGGCGGGGAGCAGCATGGACTTCCACAACCGCTTTTCCCACGCCGCCAGCATCGTCGAATCGAGCGATCTGAGGGGATTGCTGCATTCGGAGATCGCGTTTATGGCGGGGGCGCTGAAGATGGCCGGTAGGAACGGGCCCGATCTCGAGCGCTACATCGACGACGCCGGCAAGCACGGCTCCAGCTATCTGCCCGGCGCCGCGGCGATACTGGAAGCGGCTGACGAAGTCGCCCGCCGTTTACCCGTCGACGCGGAAGGCCGCCTGCGCGTCTATCGCGAAGCCGGCGATCTGACCATCTGCGGAGCGGGACTCGAAGCCTGGTCGGAGCGCGGGCTGGAGAGACGATTCGCAAGCGCACTGGGAATCTTGCTGAAAGTACGGGGGGCGGCGGCATAAACCGTTTGAATTCACCACAGGGGGATCTGCCGGGCAAGCTGTTCGTCGTGGAGGGGATCGACGGCTCAGGCAAGAGCACGCAGATCGACCTGCTGCACAAATGGCTTGTGAGCCGGGGATACCTGGTCGTCTTTACCGAATGGAACTCGTCGCCAATCGTCCGCAGGACCACGCGCCGGGGAAAGCGCCGCCGACTGCTGACGCCGCTAAGCTTCAGCCTGATTCACGCGTGTGATTTCGCCAACCGGGTAAACGATCAGATACTTCCCGCGCTCCGGGCAGGGGCTATCGTCCTGGCCGATCGATACGTCTACACGGCGTACGCGCGCGATGGCGCGAGAGGGATGGATCCGCAATGGCTGCGGCGGCTGTATTCATTCGCGCCAGAGCCAACCATTGCCTTCTACTTCGACGTACCTCCCGACGAAGCTATCCGGCGAATCGAGGTCGGACGCGAGGCTGTCAAATACTACGAAGCCGGAATGGACTTGGGGCTGAGTGACAATCCGTTCGAATCGTTTCGACTATTCCAGGAAATGATCCAGAACGAATACAGCGGCATGGTCGACGATTTCGGTCTGTATCGAATCGACGCCACCGAGTCGCTGGTCCAACAGCAGCGGAAGATGCGGCAGGCCGTGGAACCCCACCTGACCGGCGTGACCAAAGCCGATGATGGAGACCTGGCCGGGGCGTTGTCCGAATTCGATCTCAGCGGCCGGTACATGCCGGAGCTCTTCGGGCGGTGAGCGAGCGGAAGCTGAAGTTCTACGGCGAGCCTCCGCTGAGAGCCGACGACGGCAGTTTCCCGGGGCGCCTGATCGTGTTCGAGGGGCCCGACGGCTCGGGCCGGTCCACGCACATTCGGCTTACCAAGGAATGGCTGGAAGATCACGGCTATGGAGTGGTGGACACCGGTCTTACCAGATCGGAGCTTGCCGGTAAGGGAATCGAGCGGGCCAAGACCGGACATAAGCTCGATCCGCTCACGCTGAATCTGTTCTATGCAACCGACTTCGCCGACCGCCTCGAACGGACGATAATTCCCTCGCTCCGGGCGGGGCTGATCGTACTGGCCGACCGCTACATGTACTCCTTGATAGCCCGGGCGTCAGTCAGGGGCGTATCGCCAGAGTGGATGCAGGACGTGTACGGCTTCGCCGCCGTTCCGGACCGCGTAATCTACCTGGACGTCAACGTCGAGCGCCTGCTGTCCCGAATCCTTGCCAGTGCGGGCGGATTCGACTACTGGGAGTCGGGGCAAGACTTCCTGCGGGGGCAGGACCAGCACACGACCTACATCGACTATCAGAACGAGATGATCGCCGAGTTCCGCCGGCTCGCGGCGGTCCACGATTTCGTCATGATCGACGCGCGAGGCCCCATAGCCGTTACCTTCTCGGCCATTCT
Organism: Chloroflexota bacterium; assembly: GCA_965218195.1. Taxonomy (GTDB): domain Bacteria; phylum Chloroflexota; class UBA11872; order UBA11872; family VXNJ01; genus JAPOVO01. Next base: position 468,741 of record OZ244593.1, on the reverse strand, counting down.
CGAAGTGATTCGGGACGAAGTTAGCCAAATGGCCGGCGAGGGCTAGGACACGCAGCCGCCCGACGGTTGGAAACGCTAACCGAAGCGCCCGGTTATGTAAGCCTCGGTCCGTGGATCGCCTGGCGTCGTGAACAACCGATGAGTGTCGTCGAATTCGACGAGCTCCCCGCCCCCGCTATCGCCCACCGTAAAGAAGGCGGTCTTGTCGGAGACTCGCGCCGCCTGCTGCATGTTGTGGGTGACGATAACGATCGTGTAGGTCTCCCTTAGCGTTCGGATCAGGTCCTCGATGCGGGTAGTCGCGATTGGATCGAGCGCGGAGCACGGTTCATCCATCAAGATGACTTCCGGCTCGACGGCCAGCGCGCGCGCAATGCAGAGGCGCTGCTGCTGGCCGCCCGACAGAGCGAGGCCGCTCTGCTTTAGATCGTTCTTGACCTCGTCCCACAGCGCGGCCTTGCGAAGCGACGTCTCCACCAACTCGTCCAGGTCCACGGAGATCCCGTTTACCTTCGCGCCGAAGACGATGTTGTCGCGGATGGACTTGGGGAAAGGATTCGGCTTCTGAAACACCATGCCTATTTGCCGCCGAATACTTACAGGATCGACGCGGCCGTCGTTGATATCCCTGCCGCGAAACTCAACGGAGCCGTCCAGGGTAGCGCCGGGAATCAGCTCGTTCATACGGTTGAAGCATCGCAGATAGGTGCTTTTTCCACATCCCGACGGTCCGATGATCGCCGTAACCTGCCGGGCGGGTATCTCCATGCTGATGCTGTCGAGAGCTCTTCTCTCTCCGTACCAAAAGCTCAGATTCGTGGTGGAGAGGATTATTTTTTCCGACGCCTCCGGCTGCGTCGGTTCGGGCCCGCGTACGGCTGTCTTGCCTACTTGCAGATCGATCAATACCGCCTCCGCTCAAATCTGCTTCGTATGAATATGGCAACTGAGTTGCTAAGCAGCAGCACGACCAGCAGAACGACGATGCCGCCGGCCGCCAGACTATGAAAGTCCTTCTGCGGCAGCGATATCCAGTTGAAAATCTGTATCGGCAGAACCGTGAACAGGTCCATCGGCCCCTGCGGATCGAACGCTATGTAAGTGAGGGCGCCGATGGTGATCAGCGGAGCCGTCTCACCTATCGCCCGTGAAAGAGCCAGAATGGTCCCGGTGAGAATGCCGGGCATGGCGCCCGGCAGCACGGTGCGGGACACCATCTGCCAGCGCGACGCGCCCAACGCCAGCGACCCTTCGCGAAGCGAGTCCGGCACGGCCCTGATAGCCTCTCTAGAGGCAACGATGATCAGCGGCAGTATCAGCAAGGACATCGTCATCGAACCGGCCAGAACCGACCGGCCAAGCTCCATCGTTCGGACGAACACGCCCAGCCCCAGCAAACCGTAAACAACGGAAGGCACGCCGGCGAGATTCGCGATGTTTATCTGAATCACGCGCGTAAGCCAGTTGTTGGGCGCGTATTCTTCCATATAGATTGCGCCGCCGACCCCGATAGGAAATGCCATGGCGGCCGTCAATCCAAGCATCCAGGCCGTTCCCAGCAGGGCCGACCTAAGCCCCGACTTTTCCGGAAACCGCGACGGATAGCTGGTTAGAAATTGCCCGTCCACCTCGCTGGCGCCGTCTCGAAATACGTCGAACATCAGCACGGCGAGCATGGCCACGCCAAGCAGCGTTGCGATTAACGTCGCGACCGCAAACGTCCTGCCGGCTATTCGACGGTAAATCGTGTGAAACGTGGTCCCGGGTTCCCCGGCGATGATCATTCGTACGCCTCCCGGAACCGTCGCACGAGCCAGTCACTGATGACGTTCATGACGAAAGTCATTAGAAAGAGGAGCGTTCCGACGGCGAAGATGGTGCGGAATTCGATAGTGTCCTGAGGAGTGTCGCCCAGGCTTACCTGAACGATGTAGGCGGTCATGGTCTCCATCGACTGAAGAAGGTTGAACCCCATCTTCGGTTGCTGGCCGGCGGCGATCGCGACGATCATCGTCTCGCCGATCGCGCGGGAAATCGAGAGGATCACGGCGGCCAGGATTCCCGAGAGCGCCCCAGGCATCACCACGCGCGTCACGGCCTGGTATTTCGTTGCGCCCAGCGCGTACGCGCCTTCCCGCAGTCCGGACGGCACTGCGCGCAGGGCGTCCTCGCTAATGGAGGCCATCATCGGAAGGATCATGAAGCCCATCACGATGCCGGCGCTGGCCACGTTGAATATTCCCGCGTGGGGGAATATCTCGCGGAGTATCGGGGTTATGAAGAGCAGGGCGAAGTAGCCGTATACGACCGTCGGGATTCCCGCGAGCACCTCGAGTATGGGTTTGAGGATGCTGCGTAATCGGGCCGGCGCGTATTCACTAAGAAAGACCGCCGTCAGGATCCCGACCGGCAACGCCACGACCATCGCGACAAACGCAACCGCTATCGTGCCGTTTACAAGCGGCAGCACGCCGAAGTGCTTCGAGGCAAACAGTGGAGTCCAGCGCGTGCCGGTGAGGAAGTCGACGACGGACACCTCGCGGAGGAACTGGATCGTCTCGCCGAGCAGCGTGGCAACGATCCCAAAGGTGGTGAGTATCGAGATCGCCGCGCACGCAAACAGCAGGGCGTGAATTGCGCGCTCGAAGATTGCCCGACGCCTCCGGGCAAAACCCCCAGAAACTGAATCGTCGAGGGCTTCCGCCCCTCGACGCAGGGACCTCTGGGTTATTTCACTCATGTCGCAAGAGTCATTCACGCCTCCGCAAAGATCGTCTCGTTCGCCGCGGCAGGCGCGGCCCGCCGCGGCGAACGAGGGCAACGGCTAACGGAAGGCTACGCTCCGTTCTTCCAGGCGTCGAGTATGGCGGCCGGACTCGAAGAGAACTTGAAGTCTACATCCGGGCTGTTCAGAGTGCTGACTTTGCGCTGCTCGAATCTCTCGAGGCCCATGTCGTACATCTCGTCAGGCAGAGGAACGTATCCTATCTGCCCCACCAGGCTGGCCGCATTCTTCATGTAGAACTCGATAAACGACTGCACTTCGGTGCGCTCGGCCGCCTGCGTGCTGACGTATATGAAGATAGCCCGCGAGAGCGGGTACTTTCCGGTCAGCACGTCCTCGGTATTGGGGAATATGCAACCGGCTCCCTTATCGACCTTCAAAGCCTTGACGAGGTCGATGTTCTGCTCGTAGTAGGCGAGTCCGAAGAACCCCAGCGCGTTGAGGTCGCCGGAGACCCCCTGTACGAGCACGTTGTCATCTTCGCTGGGCGTGTAGTCGCCGCGGCTGGCGCCTTCCTCACCATTGACCACGTTGGTGAAGTAGTCGTAGGTACCTGAGTCGGCGCCCGGACCGTAGAGCACGAAATCGTCGGCCGGCAACCCGTCCCTGACCTGCGACCAATTCGTGATAGCACCCTCGGACGAGGGGTCCCACATCTTATTGAGCTCTTCGATGGTGACGCACTCACCTATTACGCTATTTCGGGGGTTGACCACCACGGCGATGCCATCGATGGCCACCGGAAGCTCGATGAACTCCACTTCGTTCTCGCCGCAGAGGCCCTGCTCGGACTCCTTGATGAAGCGCGAGGCGCCAGAGATGTCTGTCTCCAGCCTGCAGAACTTCTTGAATCCGCCGCCGCTGCCGGAAATCCCGACAGGCACGCGAACCTTCGAGAAGAGGTTTTGGTATTCTTCGGCGACCGCCTGCGTTATCGGCCCAACGGTGCTGGAACCGTCCACCAGAATCGTGCCCTCCATTGGCCCGGAAGGCGCCGTGACGGTAACGATCTTCTCGACTGCCTGGGTTACGATCTTGGTCTCCGCGACGACCTGAGGCTCTCCGCAGCCGGCCAGCACGGCCACGCTCGATGCGACCGCTCCGGTTCCCACAAACCGCAGAGCACGCCGCCGGGTGAATGCTTTCAATCGGACCTCCCATAAGGAAACTCGTGCCTGCCGCAAATCGATAAAAGGCAAGTCAAGTGAACAACCAGAGTTAAATGTACAGACGCTGAATAAACTGAGCCGCGGCGATGTTTAAACGGATCTAAACGTTCGGCCAAACGTCGGTTGGCAATCATGCCGAAACTCTCGCCGCCAGTCGGAGCCATGAGAATGCCGGGGCCGCGCCGGGCTAGCCCGACCGGACCTGGCCGTCGACTCCGAAGCCCGTGTCGCCGTTCGCGGGCAGTCCTGACCGCGCAGCTACAGCGTCGCGTGATCTTCTCAACTCGCCCGTCGCTACGTATTCGACCCGCTCCGCGATGTTGGTGGCCCTGTCGGCGATTCGTTCGAGGTCGTGGGCTATCCAGATGAGAAAGGTGCTGCCTCGAATGTTCCGGGGCTCCTCCAGCATATAAACGATAAGTTCCCTGAAAACCGGCTTGTACAGCGCGTCCACTTCGTCGTCGTTTTCGATGACCAGCTGGGCGGCTTCGAGGTCGCGGGGCCTAAGCGCCGCGATCGCGCAGACTATCGACTCTTCGACCTTCCGTCCGATCTCAAGCAAATCGGTCTGGATTTTCTCGATCCCGGCTACGTACTCTTCGCGCGTCATGGCGCCCGCCTGTTTTTTATCTATATGAATGCAATACTCCGGCGTCGAACGCGAAAGCGAACGTCAACTTACTGCCGCAGCTTCCACGCCGTGACCGACTCTACGCACCCTAAGTTAGAGCCGCGGCCTTAAACTCCGGACACCGCAATCGAACGCGGTCTAAAGCGTCGATTAACTGGATATGAATAATTGGATGGTGGCGGCTTATCTCCTGACTTAATCCCGCCGTTTAGCGAACGAAGCGATAGCCGACGCCGCGGACGGTTTCGAGCCGCAGCGGCTGACTGGCGTCCCGCTCGATCTTGCGCCGCAAGTTGCTGACGTGAACGCTGACGGTCCCGGTGTCAACGGCCGCCTCGTAGCCCCAGACCAAATCGAGCAACCGCTCCGCCGAGAAAACCTGCCGTTTGTGTTTGAGGAGAAAGGTCAAAAGATCGAACTCTTTCGGACGGAGGCGAATAGGCTTTTCCGCCAGAAAAACGTCTCTGGTGGCGATGTTGACCCTGAGATCGTCCGACTCGAGCCAGTCGTCGCGGCCTTCCTCGGCCTCCGCGGTCACGAGCTCCTCTCGCAGCAAGGTCCGGCGGCGCAGCATCGCCCTTGTGCGGGCTATCAGCTCGCGCATCGAAAAGGGCTTTGTCAGGTAGTCGTCGGCTCCGATTTCGAGTCCGACCACGCGGTCGATCTCCTCGTCGCGGGCGGTCAGCATGAGAATGGGCACCGACGAGCTGCGGCGAATCTTCCGGCAAACCTCGAAACCATCCATGCCGGGCAGCATTATGTCGAGGATTATCAGGTCGGGAAGGTAGTCCGACGCCGCCTTGACCGCCTGGTCGCCCCGCGCACAGGTAAGCGCGTCGAAGCCTTCGCGCTTCAGGTTGTAAGAAATGGTCGACGCCAGGCTGAACTCATCTTCGACCACGAGCACCTTGCCGCCCGCCTCGGACCCTCGTCCGTCGATTCTGGTCGCGCTCGGCGTATCACTCGCGCGCGGCGGGCTTGTACCGCCGTCCCGAAGGCGTCCAGTCATCACGGTCTCAATACCTTTTTGACGCCGGATGTTCTGAGCGCGGCTCAGCCTGCCCGCTTTTGGCCGTATTTCGGATACCAGTACGTTCTGTAAATGCGGAAGCACCTTTCGCTGCAAACGACAACCTTCTCGCCGGCGTGAGTTTTCACAATCTCCTGGCACGGCACGAGAATCCCGCACGAGGCGCAGCGCGGCATCCTGTCGACCTCACGAAGCGGCATCGCCCATCCCCTCCCGGAGCCGGGCGGTCGCCTGAACATCGACCGACGCCAGGTCCGCGTCCATCACCACCCCGTACACGTCCGCCGCGCCGGCCGCATCTATGAGTCCATCCAGCACGTCCCTCCGCACCTTGTCAGGGTCGCGGTCGAGCGGGTCGCCGTATCCCCCTCCGCCCGGCGTCCTGAGCAGTATCTGGTCGCCGGGCAGAAGCTGGATGTTGGAGAACTTGCCGCTGGAGATCGTTCCGAACAGCTCGCTGGCGGTTTTCCAGTTTTCCTCCGAAGCTCGCTTGAACAGCAAAGCCGTATTGTCGGCGGGCCGGCCGCCTTTGATTCCCCACGGATTTATTTCGAGGCGGTTGAGATGGGCGCTCACGGTAATCGGCGCCAGGCATCGCCATATCCGCTCGACGCCGTGGCCGCCGCGATGCTCGCCAGCGCCCGGACTGCTTTCGGCAATGCGGTACGATTCGATGCGCACCGGATAACGGACCTCGAACACCTCGCACGGCGAGTTAAGGCAGTTTCCGTTTTTTGTGATGATAGCGTCGTTGCCGTCAGAATCGGCGCGAGCGCCCCAGCCCATCCCCTCGATGTGCAAAAGCACGAACGGGTGGCCGCTATCGGCCGAGTTTCCATAGAAGCCGAGCAGCCCGCTGGTTCCCCCGTCCGCCGCGGTGCTCCTGTCGCTGAACTGCGAAAACGCCGCGAACAGCACGTCCATCGTATTCGGATAAGTGTCGGAATTGCCGCCGACGCACGACCCGGGGTAGTTCACGTTTACCACGGTTCCCGGCGGAGCGACGATGCTTATGGGCCGGTATGCGCCATCATTCTTGGCGATGCCGTCGTCGATCATGTGGAAGATCGTCGCGTAAGTAGCCGAGGCGGTCGTGCCGAACGACTGGTTTATCGCGCCCTGAGCCTGCGGATCGGAACCCGTGTAATCGACGATGATTTCGTCGCCGCGAATGACGAGCGTCACCACGAACTTGTACCGCTTGTCGACGACTACCCCGTCGTCTTCGAGATATCCCACGGCGGTGTATTCGCCGTCGGGCATCCGGCTGATCGCGCGGCGTACCAGCAGCTCGGATATGTCCTTTATCCGCTCCGCGAGCCCGTTGAACACGTCGACGCCATAGCGCTCGATAAGCTCAACGACGCGCCTTTCGGCGAGGTAGGTCGATCCGACCATCGCCTTCAAGTCGCCGCGAGACACCTCGGGCGTCCGAACGTTGGAGGCGATGATGTTGAAGATGTCCTCGACCTCCTTGTCCCGCCGGTAGATCTTGATCGGCGGAAGGCGGATTCCCTCCTGGAATATGTTGCGGGTATCGCCAAAGGCCGCCGGCACCATGCCGCCTATGTCGGTCATGTGCGCGATGTTGGCCGCATACGCGACGACTTCGCCGTCGTGGAAACACGGCTTTAGCGTCAGAAACTCGGGCAGATGGCAGCCGCCGCGGTAGGGATCGTTGTGCAGGATCACGTCACCCGGCTCCATGTTTTCGGGGCCGACCTCTTTGATAGCCCACTCCACCGTGTGCACGATCGCGCCTATGTGGGCCGGGCAGAAGTCGCCCATGGCGACCATCTCGCCGGTCCTGTCGAAGATGCCGCACGAGAAGTCGCGGGCCTCGTTGAACATCGTCGAGTAGGAAGTGCGCATCATGGCGGCGCCCATCTCCTCGCACGTGCTGATGAGGTAGTTGCGAACGACTTCGAGCAGTACCGGATCGTCCAGGTCCGCGCTCACGCGGGGCTGGTTGGCGGATACGGCGGCCACGTTATGCAAGCTCCATAATCATGTTTCCGTAGCTTTCCACTTGCGCCCTCCATTCTGGCGGAACCAGGGTGGTCGCATCATCTTCGACGACTATGGCGGGTCCCTCGATCTCGTTGCCGGCGCCCAGCTCATCACGATGATAGATGGGCGTGGCGACATAGCCACCGACATCGTGGAAATAAGCATTGCCCATACGCGCGGGCGACGGCAAGGGACGGGATTCAAGTTGGGGCAGCTCTACCGTCGAGCGCGCCGCGACAGCCGTAACGCGGAAGTTGACAAGCTCGTAATCGGATTCCGGAAAGCTCCAGCCGAACTGCCGCTCGTGCTCCGCGTCGAACCGCAGCCGCGATTCCTCGATCGACTGCATCGTTACCTCGCCGCCCGGTATCTGGACCTCCAGCTCCCAATTCTGGCCGTAATAGCGGAAGTCGAGACTTCTGATGATCCTGGGCGCGTCGGCGAAGCCCTCGCGTTCGAAGTCCGCGGCGGCGCGCTCCTCTAGCTCGGCGAAGTCCTGCGCAATCACGTCCGGATCTATATTCCTCGAAAACGTGATCCTGGATTTGACGTAATCGAACCGGGCGTCGGCCAGCAGCGCGCCGAGCGCGCTGAAGACGCCCGGGTAAATCGGCACCACCACGCGCCTCATTCCGAGCAGGGAGGCCAGATCGGCCGCGTGCAGCGGCCCCGCGCCCCCAAAGGCCACCAGCGTGAACTCCCTGGGATCGAGTCCACGATCGATAGTCAGCAGCCGCATCGCTTCGGCCATGCCGCTGTTCATGATCTCGAGGATTCCGGCGGCCGTGCGCTCCCGCTCGAACCCCAACCGTTCGCCGAGCTTGCCGACCGCGCTCACCGCCGGTTCGTGGAGCACCTCAACGTCGCCGCCGAGCTTGAACGCGGGGTCTATCCGTCCCAGGACCACGTTTGCGTCGGTCGACGTGGGATCGCCGCCGCCGCGTCCGTAGCAGGCAGGGCCGGGATCGGCCCCGGCGCTCGCGGGTCCGACCTTAAGCAGCCCGGCCGGATCGATCCACGCCTTGCTCCCGCCGCCCGCGCCGATGGAGCGGATGTCGAGCATCGGATTCGCTATGGGGATGCCGAACTCGAGCTCCGTGCTCGTAGTCGTTGCCGAGACGGAACCGGAAATCAGGCAGGTGTCGAAACTGGTGCCGCCAACGTCGGCCGTCATGATGGTGTCGATTCCCATCAGGCGGCCGATTTCCAGGCTCGCGATGACTCCTCCCGCCGGTCCGCTCTGGATCATCGTCACGGGCCGCCGCTTCGCGCTCGCGGTCGTCATTACGCCCCCGTTGCTGCGCATTATCAGCAGTCCGCCGGCGCCGCTCCGCTCAACCTGGCGCTCGAGGCCTGTTAAGTATGTCTCGATCCTCGGTTTGAGATAGACGTCGATGACGGTGGTGCTGGTGCGCTCGTATTCACGCCATTGAGGGAATACGTCGGACGAGATCGATACGTGCGCCTCGGGGTAGATTTCCTGAACAAGCTCCTGCGTGCGCCGCTCGTGGCTCGGATTCAGGAACGAAAACAGGTAGCTCACCGCTATCGCGCGCACGCCCTCCCGCTTGAGCTTTGCAATTGCGCGGCGCACGCCATCCTCGTCAAGCGGCTCGGTCTCTTCGCCGTGTGCTCCGATCCGCTCGGTCACTTCCAGGCTCAGCGACCGCTCGACCAGATGCCGCGGCTTGACCCAGTGGAGGTTGAACGAGTCGGGACGCACTATGCGCTGGATGCGAAGAAGATCGCGGAAGCCCTTGGTGGTGATAAGTCCGACGCGGCCGCCCGAACGCTCGATGAGCATGTTGGTGGCAACCGTGCTTCCGTGAACGAAATAGTCGATCGCGCGCGCGTCGACGCCGGCCTTGCGAATCGCGTCGAAGATTCCTCGCGACGGATCGTCTGGCGTTGTTAGCGTCTTGGCGACGGCCAGCTCCCCGTCCCCATCTATTCCGATGAGATCGGAGAACGTGCCGCCCGTATCGACGGCGATGCTCATTTTCATGCGGAGGTTGTTTCTCTCAATCGGGTATTACGAACGGACGCCATAGTGAGCGAGACCATATTCTAAGAGACCCGCGAATCGCCTATATCGGAATAGGTAAGATGGGGTGGGCATCGAGTTGCGGGAAATTCGGCGCCGGCCGCTTGCCGCCCGGAGATTCCCAGAGGCGGACAGAGAGGATAAAGCTCCTATGGACATGGCTGCGGCTCTGAGTCAAATGGGCGTTCGCGAGGACACTCTTACCGACGCGGAACGGGAAACGATCGACCGCGACGGCTTCCTTCGAATCGACGACGCCATCACTCCGGAGCAAGCGGCCGCAATGAAGGACCGCCTCCAGCAGCTCGTAGACGCCGAGGGCGGAGACGCGGGCATCGAGGTCCACAAGGAAAAAGGGACGGACAGGCTGGGCGACCTTGTAAACAAGGACCCGATGTTCGACGTCTGCTTCAACCATCCACGGGTTTTGGCTTGCGCGCAGCAGATGATCAGCGGCGATTTCAGACTCTCGGCGCTAAATAGCCGGACGGCCCTGCCGGGCGACGGACTCACCCACCTGCACGCCGACTCCGGCAGCCGCGTGAAACCCGGCGATTACGAGAACGCGATGTCGATCTGGTTCCTGGTCGACTTCACCGAGGAGAACGGACCCACTCGGGTGGTTCCCGGGTCGCACCGATTCGGAAAGCTGGCCGAGGACGTGCTGGACGATACCTGGGCGGAGCATCCCGATGAAGTCCACCTGACGGGCAAGGCCGGAACGGTTTACATATTCAATGCCCACATCTGGCATGGCGGCACCAAGAACAACAGCGACGAGAAACGCCCGGCGGCGTTTGCCTTCTTTGGGCGGCGCGACGTTTCCCAGTACATCGACCAGCGGAAATACGTCCGCCCGGAAACGTATGAGAGGTTGAGCGACGCAGACCGCTACATCCTTGACGTCGAGGGTGTGACCGAATTCACGCCCGACGGCTTCGACCGCAGAAGGACGCCGGAGCCGGCCGCATATTGATAATCCCACGGGCCCGCGCCGGCGGGCGGACGAGGGTCCTAGCCAACCGCTGCGAAGGTCGCCTCCGCCGCCCGTTCATGGCTAGCCATCCCGTTCGTGGTGAGCCCTTCGACTTCGCTCAGGACAGGCTCTGTCGAACCATGAACGTCCCCGGATCGGGAGCTGCGCCGCCCTAACGGTAATCGATACTCCGTAGCGACGCCGTCGCCCTCTCGCCGACAGGACTCGCCGCACTCGATAGAACGAGAAAGCGTTCAAGGCGCAAACAGTCCATCACGAGGCGTCCGGGGCCGTGATCAAATCGACTTCGACCAGCGGACAGTCGACCAAGGTGCCGAAGGTGGGATTTGAACCCACACGCGCATAAGCGCACAGCGTCCTGAACGCTGCGTGTCTGCCTGTTCCACCACTTCGGCGTCGGACATCGATTTTAACGGCGGCAAGCGCCGGTCGATTCCGGTAGCGGGGGTCGGAATTGAACCGACGACCAAGAGCTTATGAATCTCCTGCTCTACCGCTGAGCTACCCCGCCGCATACTACATATTATTCCGGCAGGTCTAGCTTTACCGCCAGGGGCATTTTAGACGCGGCGTAAGCAATTTAATCGCGCCGTGGGTTAACTCCCAGTCAGCGCGACCTTCTATCGAGTTTGAATAAGCTCAACTCCGGCGCCATCGACACGACAACCGTTTGACCAAGGCGAACGTCATTCGCCGCTCGGTCGGCGGCGAGTTAGTACATGTGCGCCTGAATCGAGGCGGCGACGGACACCTCGATATCGTTAATCGCCTGGGACATGGTTCGACCGATGAGGTCCAGCTTGCGCACCTGCTCGATGCGGGCGGACGCCTGGCTCAGCTCCCGCTTGGAAAGCAGCTCCTCGAAGATGCCGCAGGCGTCGGCCAGGCAAATGATCATCACGTCGCGCGGGTCCGGGATCTCATCGCTGAACAGCACTTCCATGATGCGCAGCTTCACCTCGCGTTCGGCCCTGCCGTCGATGGCCGGGTAGCGCCTGGATCGGAACACCCAGAGGAAGAGGTCGTCCTGGCGTTCCAGGATGCCGTGGGCGACCAGCCGGGAAAGCGCCTCCTCGCGGATCTCGTAGGCGCGCTCCGCCGTGTGCTCCACCCAGTAACGGGCGTCGCGCTTCTCTCCCGCTTCTATCTCGGCCAGCGTGGGGTCAAGCAGGCTGTCGCCGACGGGCGTGGCGTCGAGCAGAATCAGATTGTCCAGGTCGGTGTCGATGCGGTCCTCCATCGCCAGGTCCATCAGCACGCCGCCGGCGATGGCGTAGTCCACCGACCAGCTGGGCACACGCACAAACCTCCCGTCGTCGTCGCGGAGCAGGAGCAGGATGATTTCCTCGACGAATCTCAGCATGACGCTTGTCCTCTGCCGGTAACCGGCTCAGTCCAGCGCCGCCGCCACGCTGGGAAGTTGGGACTGTCATATTCTAACCGTCAGCCCCTCGCAAGCTGGCCCACAAGCCGAACGGGGACGGCGGTCTGTCAAGCGCTTGCCGCCATTCCCTGACTGGCTTCACTTCGCTGGTCCGCCGCAGTGCCGTGCTCGATGAAAGAGTTCCGCATCCCGATGCGGTGGACAGATGCGTCCTCCATTCCGGCCTCGGAGAGGGCTTCGAGCACAGCGAAGCTGAACCCTCCCGCCAGCACGTTTCCTTCTACCGTGACGATGCGGCGGGCGCGAAGCGCGCGCCCCGGTCGCGGGGAGTCAGGCGTGGCGGTTCGGGGGACTGCGGACCGAGCTTTCAAACTGATCCTATTTTTAGCGTACGACTGATCTTGCACGGCGATCTCGGGGAGCACGTTGCTAGACTTGCAGCGCGTTATCGAGCTCTAGGCGCAGCAGGCGACCTACGAACGTTCGCCAAGGCGTCTACACCGAGGCCAACTGAGACTTGATTCCATTCTCGTCCGCCCGCCGGCGAGTAACGTGATTGCCAACTTGGCGCTTTCGGCGGAGAACTTCGTTCTCTTTTTGTGGCGTAGTGGCGAACGTGGTCGGATTCACCTCGCAGAGGCCGCCGAGGGCGGTCTGTCTTCTGCGTAGGATGGACCAGGTGAACCCGAAGGCCAACACGGCCGCGCGCCGCGGAACGGCGGCAATTATGAGCAGAGCCGGGACAAAAATTAACAGCGCCATAACGATAGCCAGATCGGCGGCCAGAGCAGGCCAGCGCCAGTCGGATAAAAAGATATGCCACATTGCTTGGGGGTTGTTGCGGGTTGGGTCAGGCTCACTGTAGGCCACGAACTCGATGTTTTGGTCCGGCCAACTCAGTGCTCCGTCAACCCAGAGCCGTCCTTCCTCGTACCGGTTCGTCTTTGTCGCGCCAATCCGGAGATGGGCGCTTGGGCCGACATCGGCTATGAGTTGCAATGCCAAAGGATGGCCTTCGGCCTCGACGGGCGGAGGAAATCCAATAGTCTCCCAGGTCAGGTGATCCTTGGCGAGGATCTCCCTGCGTCCCTCGCGGAATATTTTGCCGGTACCCCCTTCTCCCGCTTCGATCACACGCCATATGAGGTTTCCCGGGCGATCCGGAGGGACACGGCTTGCAATGCGCAGATCCAAGCGGGAGGGAGGTGCGGGAAGCACGCCCAGTTCCTGGACGAGGGAGTGTTTGTCGTACAGGATTATCTGAAAGGCACCTATGTTGGTGTCGGCGCGAGCGTCGGCCAGCGGCGTTTTGTGGAGATACGGGACTAGGACGCCGACCGCGACAATGCAGGCGACGATGGCGACGGCGCCCATCGCGAACTTGTTGAGTAACCAAACCGCCGAGGTGAACCGGCCCCGTCGCTGGAACATGTCAGATGCCGGTTCCGGGCCCCACAAGGAGATTGCCGCACCCAGTCCTACTAGCAAGGTGCCGCTGAACTCAAGCGTCTCTTCAAGCAATTTCCCTACCCTCTTCGAAACGATGCCTTCGAATAGCGGCATGTAACTCACGTCATGCACGATAGCGAGCAACCAAGTAGTGAAGCCGAGGATCAATACGACCCGCACCGCACGAGATAACGATCCCCTTAAGACGAAGAATCCCATCGCGACAACGAAAGCAACAATCAGCGGGCTGAACACAACGATCCACAGATCCTTCTTGTAGGTCTCACTGAACGGGGTTTGGCCCAGGCCTTCGAAGACTGACATGGTTCTTGGATCGACAGTCTCATCTACGGTCAGATACACTGCTGTCACCGCCAGCGCCGCCCAACCACCCACGGCAATCCAGTTTTTCTGGGCGTTTTGAATCCTGAGGCTGCGAGAGGTATTTCCGAGAGCCAAAAGTGCGACTACCGCGAAAGATGCGGCAGATACCGCGTTTGCCAGCGACCCCTCGATATCCGGATTGAGATGTCGCGGAAGGGCGCTCCACGGAAGCAGCGAGGGAAACGCCAGACTTACTAGCTGCGGAGCGACGACCGCGCCCCACCAGAACACCACCGCCCCCAGCAGCAGCAAACGGCCAATGGGTTCCGCTAGCCGTCGCACTCGACTACCCATGAGTCCGTTGCGAAGCAGTCACGTCACTTCCGGCTCCATCTATACGCCACTTCGTGGACTTGATAGGAGAAGTCACCGGTCTGGGAGGCTCTGATCCTCAGCACGGGAATCGTGACTGCGTCCTGCCACAAGTCGCCGGTACGAGCGACCATACCCTCTACAGAACCTACCCCTAGAGATCGCCGATGCTAGCATGCAGGGCGGTCCGCGGGTTTGAGGGCAGGTCACTTTTGGCGAGAGCTTTTTCCGACAAATTACTTGGCTGCAAAGCCGAATCCGCCCTCAGCTGGGCCTGGTCGGTTTTAGTCGCCGTCCTGTTGGTTGTAGCGGTCGACTCGACGATCGCAACGCCTGGGAGAGATCAGAATGTCTTCATCTACGTTGCCGAGGGATTGCTAGACGGCGAGATACCTTATCTCGATCGCTGGGATCATAAAGGACCGCTGATATATCTGCTCTATGCTGTCGGTCTTCTCATCGCCGGAATTCCAGGTATCTGGCTGGCGGGTGCGGTCTTTCTCTTTGGTTCAACGTGGTTCGCATTCAAAACCGCAAGAGAGGCCTTCGGTGCCGCTGCCGGGTTCTTTTCGGTTGCAACATTCTTGATCTATGTCAACAAATTCAGTGGCAGCGGGAATTTCACGGAGCATTACGCTCTGCTCTTCCAGTTCGTAGCGCTGCTCGTCTTTTTCAAATTGACTGGCGGGAGCGGGCGAGAGGTCCGACTCTCCTTGGCGATCGGCGCCCTAGGGGCCGGCGCCTTTCTTCTCAGGGGCAACCTCATAGGCGTGTGGTTGGCCATAGGCCTGTACTGGATTATTCGAAGAGACATTGCCTTGAGGTGGATTGCCTGGTCCACCCTGGGAGGGATTGCAGTCCTCCTCGCAGTTTCAATTGTGTTCGCGATCTTTGGCGCGTGGAGTGCGTTCTGGGACAGCGTGGTCGCGTACAACTTCGCTTACGTCGACGCCTCGCTCTGGGACAGAATAGAGGCCCTGGGGAACATCAGGAGGAGACTGGTAATTATTTCATTACCGCTTGCGGCGGCATGGATTGCGGGTCTCTACTATTGGCTCTCGGGCAGGACGAGATCACGGACTTTCGAACATCTGTTGCCGCTGGCTGTGATTCTCGGTCCGATCGAGGTCGTATTGATCGCGCTATCCGGTTTTCAGTGGGGTCACTATTACCTCGCAATCCTCCCCGTCTCCTCTGTGTTGATAGCGTTTCTCGTGCGGTTTTTGACCGACCAACGATTGGTGGCGCCTATCCTGCTCTCCTCCGCACTGTTGCTTTGGGTGCTGTATTACATGATCCCCTACCGGCATGTGGCCGGCCTGGTCGATAAATACGCTCACGTCGACGAAATCACTGTATCGGTCGAAGACCGGCTTATCGCCGATCGCATCCGAGAGGAGACGGTTTCGGACGATTCGATACTAGTATGGGGAGCCGAGCCACAGATATATTCCCTTTCTCAAAGAGACGCACCTACGCGATTCTTCTATCAATACCCGTTGGTCAAACCTGGCTACGCGAATCTGAAAAATAGAAACGAGTTCACTAACGACGTCATCGAAAGCAGGCCGGCGATAATCGTGGACACCAAGAACTGGCGATTATCGCCGCTGGACCCGGTGGCGCGTAAGGGTTGGCGACCTACCGACAAGAGATATCTGCACGAACCGGACGCATTCAAGCGTTTCTTCGATTTCGTAGACACGGAGTATGAGATTCTCGATGAAGTGTCAGGAAACACGTTGTACCGTCTAAGAGAACGGAACTGAGGCCGTCTACGTTTCAAGCCGACTTCTCCCGCGCGCAATCCGTCGCCCGCTGGCGTAGCGAGCTCCGCCGGTCGGAGCAGCAACCCCGGGGACTACGCGCGAGGCGACCGTCATATCCTTGGTCTCCTAGCCGCCCGCGTCCTCCTGGACATGGGTCCCGGGGCAGGTCAGGCGGGGTACACTTCTGACGGCTCGTACTGCTCTATAACCTGTTTAAACGTTGGTATTTTGAAGTTCGCCTGGTCGCGCCGTTACGACAGGCCAGCCACTATTGGCACCACGCTTTGCTTGACGTGCTTAGCCGTTGCTTTACTGTGGTCGTGCGACGACGTTCCGGTACCGGAATCGACACCGACGCCCATGGCGACCTCCACACCGGCGGCTACTCCCACGCCCACGCTGCCTCCGAACCTCTCCATGGATCCGTTGCCCGATCCCATACAACAAACGGACGGCATCGTCGAGGTCGCGATCACCGACTTCGCACGCCTGCCTGATTCGGGCGATCCGGAATCCAGCGACAAGTCGGCCGGAGGGCCGGCTTTCATGATGCTGATCGTCGACGAGCCCGGCACGTGCCGTCTGTTCGTGAACGACTTGCGCGGCCCGCTCCACAGTGTCAGCTATGACGGCCAGACAGTGAAATTGTACGTCGATATGAGCGCCCCCGAGTGGAACCTCGATTCCGTTTTCTATAAAAAGGGGCGCGACTGGGGGTTCGGGAGCTTTGCCTTTCATCCGCAGTTCAACCAGTCCGGAACGCCCGGGTTCGGCAAGTTCTACACACTTGTGGAGACGAGCAACAAAGCCCCCAAGGCGGACTTCACGCCCTGGAATCAAACTCTCGATCATTTTGACACGGTCCTACTGGAGTGGACGGCTCTGGACCCCGCGGCCGTGGCCTACGACGGCGGCCCGCCGCGCGAACTCATCCGCATCCAGCAACCGCACAGATATCACAACGGCGGGCAGATCGCCTTCAACCCGAACGCCGCGCCGGGAGACCCCGATTTCGGCAAACTCTATGTCAGCACAGGCGACGGTGGATTACCCGGCGCTCCGTACGGCCAAGCGCTAAACCTCAGCTATATCTATGGCAAGGTCCTGCGCATCGACCCGCTCGGCTCCAACAGCGCCAACGGCCGGTACGGCGTCCCGGAGGACAATCCGTTTGTCGGCAAGCCCGGCCGGCTTGGCGAAATCTACGCCTACGGATTGCGCAACCCACAACGCTTCGGCTGGGACTCCCAAACCGGCGATCTGTTCGTCACCGACATTGGTCAAGAAGTCATGGAGGAGATCAGCATTGTCTCGCCGGGCGCCAACCTCGGTTGGAACAGGTGGGAGGGAAGCTTCCGGTTTCACCCGACGCGGATCCCGACCGGGTACCCGGTCGATCTCGACGATCCACGCGGCGACCCCAGCGTAACGTATCCCATTGTCGAGTTCGACCATGAGGATCCCGTATTTAAAGCGGCGGTCGCCATCACCGGCATCATGGTCTACCGGGAAGATGCGATTCCAGAGCTCAAGGACAAGCTGCTGTTCGGCGACATCGTCAGCGGTGAGGTGTTCTACGTCCAGGTCGACGAGCCACACGATGGCGGGCAGGACAAAATTCGCCGGGTGTTGTTCAATCACGAAGGTCAGACGAAGACGCTGCTCCAGTTGGTGCAGGAAACCAGACACCGGCTGGGGCTGCCGGAGCTCTTGCGTGCGGACTTGCGGTTTGGCGTCGGCCCCGACGGCCAAGTATTCCTGCTCAACAAACGAGACGGCATGATCCGCCGTCTTGGCGGGGCGCCAAACTCCACCTGCCTTTCGTCCTGAAGCGAAATCCTCTCAGCCCAAACGCCTTCCTAGACAGTTTCCCCCGAACTCCCCGGCTTCATAGGGTTCCTGGTTTCGTCTAGTCTGGTTGGCCTGAGAGGGCTGTAGTGCGAACTTTCCGGTTGGTGGGATCAATATAGACAACATCCTGAGGGCCGCGCGATTCGACTGTCGGCGATCAGCGCGCGGTCTGCCTCCGCCAGTGGGTGAGTCGTCGACGAAGCAAGGCCGGAAACTGGATTGAGGACGCACGGTACATACGACGTAATCGTCGTAGGCGTCGGGGGAATGGGTTCGGCGACGCTGTACGAGCTCGCAAGCCGCGGCCTGCGCGTGCTGGGCCTCGAACGTTTCGACATACCGAACGATTTCGGATCGTCTCACGGCCTAAACCGCATTATCCGGCTGGCCTACTACGAGGACCCGTCTTACGTGCCGCTACTGCGACGCTCGTACGAGCGTTGGCGCCAGCTAGAGTCCGCCAGCGGCGAGAAACTGCTGTACATCACCGGATCGGTGGATGCGGGCAGTGAGGACGGCAGGGTGTTTGCCGGCTCTTTGCGCTCCTGTCTGGAGCACGATTTGCCGCACGAGCCGCTCACCAGCGCCGAGCTGACCAGGCGGTTCCCCGGTTGCCGGTTCCCGGAGAATTGGATGGGCGTATATCAGCCCGACGGGGGGTTCCTGCTGTCCGAGCGGTGCATAGTCAACCACGTTTTCGCCGCGTTGGAGCGCGGCGGCGAAATTAGGGCCCGCGAGACCGTGCTGGAATGGAACTGCGCTGGGAACACCGTGCGCGTCGAGACCACCCGCGGATCGTACGACGCAGGGGCGTTGGTCATCACCGCCGGCGCCTGGGCAGGGCCGCTATTGCCATCCCTGAACCACCTGCTCGTACCTGAGCGCCAGGTCATGGGCTGGTTCCAGCCGCTGCGTCCGCAGCTCTTTGCGCTCGGCAACTGGCCGGTCGTGATGGGTGACTTCGAGGAAGGGCTGTACTATTCCTTCCCCGTGTTCGGCATCCCAGGGTTCAAGATCGGCAAGTTCCATCACCTGAATGAAGCCACGACCGCCGAGGACCTGGACAGAGACTGCCGCGATGAGGATGAGGCGGTATTGCGGCAGGCCGTGGCCCGCTACTTTCCCGACGCAAACGGACCGACGGTGGCCCTGAAGACCTGCATGTTCACGAACACGCCTGACGAGCACTTCATCATCGACGCCCTGCCCGGCTCGCCAAATGTCTTCTTTGCGGCAGGGTTCTCAGGCCACGGATTCAAGTTCTGCAGCGTTGTGGGCGAGATCATGGCCGACCTGGCCACACGGGGAGAGACGGGCCATGACATCTCGCTACTGCGCCTGAGCCGCTTCGAGTCAAGCACCTGAAGCGCTGGGAGGTTGGGACCGCCATATTCTACCCAGCGGCCCTTAGCAAGCTGGTCCATAAGCCGAACGTGGAGATAGAAGGACACGTACTAAAAAGCTGTCGGGAGCGCTGGTTTCTGGCAGTTCGGCTGGTCGCGCCCTTATCGGAGGGACACCGCCAGTCTCGCGGCTGCCCAGACGCGGCGTGTATGCCATTTCACAGCGACTTCAGCTCTGAGAGGACCTTGGTGAGGCGGTCCACCAACGTGTCGATGTTCCGAGCCGCCGCGTCATAATCAACCGACCACGCGGCGACCCCCTTGCTTGAAGCATTTGTAGTGAACGGATCGTCGCAAAAACCGTCTACCCACCGACGAAGGATGGTGCGTAGTTCTTCCTCTGGCCCTGGATCGTAGTCAAGTATGCCTGCCCCAAACGTGAAGTCTCTGGTTCGCATCCAGCCCATCCCCGCCTTCGACGGCGGGTAGAGCCAGGCAACGGTGATCGGATGCTGCCAGCGCGAACATTGACCTCGGACGCTGACACCGCTCGGCCCCCATTCGAAGGTGGCTCCAGACTCCTGGGCCACGTCGAGGAGCCGGGTCGCGGCATTCCGTTCGTCGCCGGTAAACTCGTCCAGGAACAACTTTCGTGTTAGCTTCGGGTTCGGAGGGGGCGAGTTGGCGGTCCTTCCAAGGACACGCGGAACGAGCGTCTGCGTCGACTTGCCCCGAAACTGTTTGATCTCCACCGCGAGCACCTCGACGCTGGGCATCTGGGCGTTGAGGAACTCCACGACTCGTTCGAGGGGATCTGGTATGTCGTCCGCGACGAACAGGAGACGGAGACGTCTCGCGGTGAGGTTTGTGGCCACGTTCTGCCAGAAACCGTCGGCATCCGATTCTCCGTCCGCCTGTAGCAGCTTCCCAAACACTTCACCAGGGTCAAGGCGCTGCGCTTTGGTTGACTCCTCGAAAGTTTGGCGAAGCTCGTCTGCCGTCCAGGTCTGCGCAGCGTGCGCTGCATATTCCAGCATCTGCCCGACGATAGTGCGGCGGATTTCGGGACTCGAACCACGCTTCACTTCGACCAGTGTTGGCACTGCGTCCTGGTCAACGATCAGGTGATCAATAGCCCACCGAGCGGCCGCGTCGGAAGTTTCGGCGATTCCCTTCTCGCGAGTGATGAGGATCCAGCGTCGCGGGTCGCCCGGCCGCATCTGCTCTCCGTCGAGCAGCTCCGGATGTTCGGCAATCAGCGCCTGGAGCTCGTCCTCGGTCGAGAAGGGCTCCTCTTCGAGCGGCTCAAGCCCCCCATCCCTAGCTCTGGTGTATATGCGCTCGGCCATACCAAGCCTCCCGCTTACAGCGTCAACCCGAACCTCAAAGTGAAAGTTCTTGATTTTGTGTAGCTGGTGGGCCCACCTGGATTCGAACCAGGGACCAACCGGTTATGAGCCGGCCGCTCTAACCACTGAGCTATGGGCCCCGATAGCGCGGATTTGCGTGTCGAAGACCAGCCCGACACACGTTTCGGAAGAAGCCAGATCGTTGGTCGACGGTGAGACGAATCGTAT
Organism: Chloroflexota bacterium; assembly: GCA_965218195.1. Taxonomy (GTDB): domain Bacteria; phylum Chloroflexota; class UBA11872; order UBA11872; family VXNJ01; genus JAPOVO01. The sequence goes on along the minus strand of OZ244593.1, from coordinate 448,006 downwards.
CACAGCGAGACGGACCTTCAGACTAAGGGAGACGGCTGCGCGCTCGGATCGGCCGGCCGGATGATCTAGAATTCTTACAAATGATCAGCACGCCTCAACAAGCCCTTATCGACAAACCCACGCTGTCGCTGCCGGACGGCGTTCCAGGCGACGTCAAGCTGGTGTGCGGGGTGCGGTTCCGGCGAAGCCGGCGCATGTTGCTCTGCGACGCCCGGAGCCAATCACTCCGACCGGGCGATTACGCGGTGGTTCAAACGGCGCTTGGTCCCGAGCTGGCGAAAGTAACGCTGGGCACGACAAACGGCTCCCCGGAGTCGAAAACACAGAGCAGGTACGTCGTCCGTAAAGCGAACAGCGCCGATCTCGAATCGATGCGCGATTTCGTGGTCCGTGAAGTGGAGGTCCGGCGGGACTTCTTCCACGCGGCCGCGGCGGAGGGGGTGCAGGTGAGCGCCGTCCGGGCCGACTATCGCTACGACGGCGGCGCGCTGCGAATCAAGTTCAGGTCGGGCGTAAAGATATCCGACACCCGGATTCGAGAGCGGCTGACGCCGAAATACGGCGCCGGGCTTGCGCTGCGGAATCTTGGCGCGCCCAAGGAACTGGGACCGGACTCGGGCTGCGGCGGCGGAAGTTGCAGCTCGTGTCCGTCGAACGGAATGCGGGAACGAGCGGGCGCGGTGGTGCCCCATTTCGGCCGCGCAAGAGCGGGACGCTTCGGCGCCTGATCCGCGGCACGGGAGGCACGGGCCTCGGTCGAAGGGCGCATGGCCTGACTTGATTGCCGGTTCATGGTTCGACAAGCTCACCACGAACGGGCGGCGCGGCCTAGTTTAACGCAGCGCCGGGGATGGTGGATTCCCGCTTTCGGGGAATGACGCAAAGGGCGGGAGCATCTGTGTTGGAAGTCAAGGGTTTTCAGGTGGCGGCTGGATGCTGGTCCACCCACGGCGTTCCTCGTTGCGGGACGGCGTTGAGCTGTAACAGCAGCTTGCGCATGACTGCCACTAGCGCCACTTTGCCAGGCTTGCGTCCACCGTCGCGGTACTGCTGAGCGAGCCGTTCTAGCTCGTCATCGAGCCAGGCGATATGGCGTCTGGTCGAATCGCGCACGCTGTCGCTGAAACCTTTGTCGAGGCGGTTGGACTCGCACACGCGTTCTTCGACCAACTACCGCCGGCGCCCAAGCAACCCCTGTAACTCGGCGCCCTCCGGCTCGGAGGTCTACGACAGGGCGGAAACCTCCGCATTGACACTTGATCGAGACAAGACGTATTGACAGAAAGGAGGCTGCTGTGCAGAACTTGTCCGATCAGCGCCGTGAATTGCCCCTCAATACTCCGTGGGCTAGTATCTGCCTTGGCGGCTTGAGTTCTTTGGGTGCTTTCGGGAGTTGCAACAGGACTGTATCCCTCTCTCTCATCTCTCGTGATGTAGATTGAGGCGTCCACGCCGGACAGGTTGGGATCTCCCGGGTCGCCGGACGAACGACCGCCCGCCATCGCCGCATTAGCCTTTTGGTGCGAACGCGACAAACGCAGACGCTGTTGGGCGCGCGATTCCGAAAGGGGGGAACTGGGTCTTTAACGTATTCCTTGACCGCGGCGCCGGGGACTCCGGCGGCTTGGGCTTGAACGCGACAGCGCGACTTTACGTGCTTGACGGCCGTGAAGTTGGCGCGCTGCAAGCGCCGCGGGTATTCGCAGGTCGCCCGAGCGTTGAAGTCGAAATAGGTAAGTAGTGGATAGCTGTCCAGCGGACAGTGGCTTTAGGGAGGTTTTCCTCTAAATGAACATCGATAAAGGTCTAACCCGACGCAAGATCATCCGTTCCGGGTTGGTCGGCGGGGCCGGTCTGGCGGCCGTGGCGGCGCTTGCCGGATGTGGTGAGACTCAGGTTGTCACCGAGACCAAGATCCAGGAAGTCATCAAAGAGGTTCCGGTCGAGAAGGTCGTAACCCAGATCGTCGAGAAAGAAAAGGTCGTCGAGGTCGAGAAGGTCGTAACCCAGCGGGTCGAGGTCGAGGTCGAGAGGGTCGTAACCAAAGAGGTCGAGAAGGTCGTAACCAAGATCGTCGAGGCAATGCCGAAGGTCAAGGACGTGACGATCGTCGCCTGGAACGCCAACTGGGGCGAGCTGTACAACGATCTGATGTCGAACCTCGCCAGGGACTTCGAGGCGGCGTTCCCGCACATCAAGGTCGACTATCAGTTCATCCCCAAGTGGGAAGAGAAGCTGCTCACGTCGGTGGCCGGCGGTGATCCGCCCGACACCACCTACACGAACTGGGTCGCCCAGGGCAACCTTGCATTTCTTGGCGTGTTCCAGCCGCTCGATTCGTTGGCCAAGCTGGCCGGTGTAACCCGCGACCAGTACATCAAGTCGATGTGGGACTCCTCGACCTATCAGGGCCGGTTGTACGCGCTGCCGGGCGGAGCCGACTTCGTCGCCATCTTCCGAAACCAGGACATGTACGAAGAGGTCGGCCTGGACGAAGGCGCGGCCACGCAAGACGAGCTGATAGAGCACTCGTTGAAGCTGCTCACCCGCGATGGCGCGAAGATCACGCGAATCGGCTGGCAGCCCCAGTGGCGCAGAGAGATCATGTCCTTCATGAGCGGTGGCGAGTTCTGGGACGAGGGCACTCAGTCGGTCACCCCAGACCATCCAGGTATCATCGCGTTTCTGGAGCGATTCCAGGATTACTCCAACGAGCTTGACTTCAATCAGATTTCGGCGTTCTGGCAGGATCAGCCCGGCTACTCCAAGCCCGGCAGCCCGTTCGCCTTGGGTAAGGCCGCTTACCTGTCGACCGGATTCTGGGCGCAGGACCCGCTCGACAAGTACGCCGCCGACATCAACTACTCTGTAAGTCTGCTTCCGACCTCCACCGGCGCTCCCGCAGAGCGTGCTTGGGACTCGGTCCAGGGCTGGATGTATGGCATACCGACCGGCGCCAAGCACCCTGAGGAAGCTTGGGAGTTCATGAAGTTCGGCTTCTTCGACAACTCCGCCCAGATGGGTATCAACACGCTGAACGGACCGACCGTCCTGGCGCAGCAGCAGGAGTGGATCGACGGAATGCTTGAGCGCATCGGTCCCGACAACCGTCTCGCCAAATGGTTCGACTTCTTCACCGGTCTCAAGAACAAGGGTGAGAAGCACTGGCCGGCGATTCCCATCGGCTCGTTCTACCGGACCGAGTGGGGCAAGGCTGTTGAGAAGGTCTTCCGAGGCCTTGAAGAGCCTGCGGAGTCCATGGCGAACGTCAAGAAGATCGCCACGGACGAGCTGGTCAAGGTGCGGCGGTCGAGAAGCTAACCGCTCGCATTCGATCTTGATTCGGAAGGGGCGGGAGCAACCGCTCCCGCCCCTTCGAGTTTTTTGAGGCTAAAGGGTCCGGCTTAATCCAATGGCCACAGTTACAAGGGCGGCTCCCAGCCGCCGCGTTAGCCGGGTTGCGGTTCGCAACACCATCACCGGCGTTCTGTTCATCTCGCCCTGGATTGCCGGCTTTCTGATTTTTACCGTCTATCCGATAGGCGCGTCTTTCTTCTACAGCTTCACCGACTACACCGTTCTCAACCCGCGATTCAACTTCGTTGGGGGCGAGAACTATCAGGACCTGTTTACCACCGACCCCAACTTCTGGAGATCCGTATTCAACACCGTCTACTTTGCCGCGGTGTCGGTGCCGCTGAACCTCGTCCTGGGAATATCGCTGGCTCTCATACTCAACATGAAGGTTAGAGGGCTTTCGATGTACCGGACCGTCTATTACCTGCCCAACCTCGTTCCGGCCGTGGCGGCTTCGGTCCTCTGGGCCTGGATACTGAATCCTCAATTCGGCTTGGTAAACATGATGATCGAGGGGGGCGCCAGGGCGCTCGGCTTCGGTCAGATCGTTGGGCCCGGGTGGCTCAGCGACCCGATGTGGTCCAAGCCGGCGCTAATCGTAATGAACACCTGGGGCGCGGGCGTTGCCGTCATCATCTATCTGGCCGCCCTTCAGGATGTTCCCGAACATCTGTACGAAGCCGCCGAAATCGACGGCGCCGGCGCCACGCGCAAGCTCTGGCACATCACTCTGCCGCTGCTCACGCCGGCCATTTTCTTCAACCTCGTAATCAACCTGATCGCCACTTTCCAATACTTCACCCAGGCATACGTTATCTACCAGGGGCAGGGTGGCCCCCTCGATTCCGCTCTCTTCTACGCCATGCAGCTCTACATCCAGGCGTTCCAGTACTTCAAGATGGGCTACGCGTCGGCAATGGCCTGGCTTCTCTTCATGGTCGTGGTGGGGGTTACGCTGGCAGTGTTCGTGACCTCGGGCCGCTGGGTCTTCTACATGGGAGGCGACCGTGAGAGTGATTAGCCTCGAACGGGTCAGTCCACGGACGCAGGCCCGTGTTCGCCACGTGTGGGCGAGAACCGCGGCTCACTTCGTGCTGGTGCTGTTCGGCGTCATCTTCATCGTGCCCTTCGCATGGCTCGTCTCCACGTCGCTCAAGCCCGACAGCGAACTATTCAACCTCGTCCAGGACGTCGGCTGGTTCAGGTTTTGGATACCGAGCGAATGGCAGTTCTCAAACTATCCCGGCGCGTGGAACTTCATACCGTTCGGCCGGTACACGCTGAACACGGTGTTTCTGGCCGTGATGAACGTCATAGGCACTCTCCTCTCGTCCACGCTCGTCGCCTACGGCTTCAGCCGCATTCAGTGGCCGGGGCGGAACGTGTTGTTCTTCGTCATGGTCTCGACGCTGGCCATTCCCGCCTTCGTGACCCTGGTGCCTCAATACCTCATCTTCCGGCGTTTCGACATGGTTGGCACCTACTGGCCTCTGATTCTTCCGTCGTTTCTGGGCGTGCCGTTTTTCATATTCCTGCTCCGGCAGTTCTACATGACCATTCCCATGGAGCTTTCGGAATCCGCCAAGATCGACGGCGCGAACGAGGTGATGATTTTCTGGCGTATCATCATTCCGCTGAGCCGCCCCGCGATGGCCACGGTCGCACTGTTCACTTTCATAAATGAATGGAATTCGTTCATCGCGCCGCTGATTTACCTGAACGATCAGGCCATGTGGCCGCTCGGTATAGGTCTATACGGCTTCTACACGCGGATGAGCGCCGAGTGGGGATTCCTGATGGCCGCCTCGGTGATGGTCCTGTCGCCCATCATCATCCTGTTCTTCTTTACCCAGAAGACGTTTATCCAAGGCATAACACTCACCGGTCTGAAGGGCTAGCTCGAGTTAGTGTGAGGTCGAGACCGTAAAAGGCTCGACCTACCGACAGACCGACCCGGCCTGGTTATCAAACTGAACGACGAGCTCTCGAGCGACCTGCGAGTTGGGACGGGGGTGGGTCTACCGGCCGAGCTTCGTTGCCATATCCCCGGCGCGAATCGCCCCTGATCTAACGACGCGGGTGTTGACGCCGCGCAGCCGCATCCGCATGGCTGTTGGCGTGCTGACGAATCTCAGGGCGTCTCGACCGAACCGGTCGGCGAACTTCGCGCAACCCGTGTGCGGTTCCTCCGACACCTCGATAACCGCCGACCCGATGGAGAGCCGCGTCCCTGGCGGCAGGTTCTGCGTGCTCATGTCGATATCGATCACGAGCTGATCGCCCGCAAGCCGCCAGCGCTCTTCCGACTGCGCCATCAGGCCGAGCGCGCGAGAGTTGACGATCGTGACCTGCGCGGCGGGGTTCGGTCCACCGTCGGGAGTGCGGCTGCTTCCACGATCCTTCCAGCCGTCTCCAACGAGGCCAGCATCAACGTCGAGCTCGCCCTCCGCCACGACCTCGCGCCGGCCGACGTCGGGTCGCCGCACGATCATACGCAGCGGGCCGCTGTCCGCCGGCGACTGACGAATGTGATCGAGTCCAGCGTCTAGCTCGTCTATGGTCAGGTGGTGGACAACGTTATCTGAATAGCCCATCTCAGCCTTAATCGTACCTCTGCTCTTCTACGGCCTCGCCCTCAAGCCCGGCGGCCTCTTCCACGATCCTCGGCTCCCGCGCGGTCACAAGGAGGTCGTCATCGTCACGTCGAACCAGAATACCCTGTTCGACTTCGATATCGGCAACACGGACGGCATCCCCGAGTTGTTGCGGCGGCGCGATGTCGTTCAGCCTCGTCCCGCATTGATACCGGCGCGGCGAGTCAAGCGGGTGTATCTGATCAGTTCATTCGATTGCGTAAGCTATTTCTTCTGACTATTATCCGGCGTTCAGCCCCTGTGTTTGGTAGGCGCCGGGGCTGGTTGCGGCGTCGCAATAGCGTGGACATCCGCTTCGCGGCCTGCGATGATGCGAGCCGCAAGGCAGGTAATTTTGGCGGGAGCGCCGCCGCAGGCACGTTAGCGCGCCTTTAGCTGGGTCGTTCCGAAAGGGGGGTAGCGGCAGTATTCGATCCTTGGAGCAGGTCGCCTGCCGTTTGCGTACGGCCCCTTGACTTCAGGTTTCGAAAGGTCGCCGGCAGGTCGGCCGGCAGCCAACATGAACCAGCCATTTGAATTCTTGGGGTTTTGGGGGGAGAGAGACCCGGGTAGACGGCTTGGTATTCGAATTTTCCGTTATATGGGTTGTAGTCCTCGAATTTGAGGGAGTTTTTGAAGCATGGATGAGAAGAAGGGTTTGACCCGGCGCAAGGTCGTTCGATCCGGATTGCTCGGCGGCGCGGGTCTGGCGGCGGTGGCCGCTCTGGCCGGCTGCGGAGAAACTCAGATCGTTGAGAAGGAAGTAGTCCGGGTCGTTACCCAGGAGGTGCCGGTCGAGAAGGTCGTCACCCAGATCGTCGAAAAAGAGAGAATCGTCGAAGTCGAAAAGGTAGTTACCCAGGAAGTCGAGAGGGTCGTAACCCAGCGGGTCGAGGTCGAGGTCGAGAAGGTCGTCACCAAGATCGTCGAGGTGGCGAAGCCCAGCCTGGAGAAGGCAAGCCTGCGGCTTGCAAGCTACGTCTGGGGCGACCGCGTGGTGGCGGCGTATGCCCGCAACATCGCTGACTGGGAGTTGAAGACGGGGCACAACGTCCAGTTCGAATACTCGAACTACAACGGACACCTTCAGCGGCTCGCCACTCAGATTGCCGCCGGCAACCCGCCCGACGTGGCGATGAGCGTTCCCGACGTTATCCCAAACTGGGTAGCGGCGGGCATCATTGTCGACCTCACGGAATACATCAAGGTGAGCACGTTCGACATCAACGAGTGGTATCCCGAAGTCTGGCAGGGCTTGAGAGACGTTACCCAGACCAAGGTCTATGCCGTGCCCGTCACCTGGGACGGCGACATCACCTACTTCAACAAGGAGCTGTTTGACGAGGCGGGAGTCGAGTACCCGGCCGCCGACGGCAACTGGAACTATGACGACATGATCGAGATAGCCCAGAAGCTCAACAAGTTCGACGGGGACAAGCAGACTCAGTGGGGCGCGATGAACGGGTTCGTTCCCGGCTTCGACTGGCCCTTTGGCGCCGGGCACTACAAGTTCGACGAAGACCAGTTCTACAACGAGTGCATAACGTACAAAGAGGGCTACACGGACGCGATGCAGCTCGTGCACGACTTCGTCTACAAATATCAGATCTGGCCGAGGCCGGGTGCGGCTCCCAGCGGCAACATCTTCAAGGCCGGCCTCATAGGGATGCGCCCGACAGGCGGGTCGTGGGGGATTCAGGGCCTTCAGGAATCTCCGCCTCCGTTCGCGTGGGACGTCACCATGCCGCCGCTGAACGCCGAATCAGGGCGCCGGCCCAGCGGTGGTCAGGCCAACAACTTCGAGATGTTCACCGCCTCGAAGTATCCGGACCAGGCCTGGGAGCTGATGCATGACCTCGCGCTGACGGATGAAGGGCAAGAGACTCTGGGCGTCGCTCTCGAGACGCCGGCCAAGAAGGCCGCCGCCGAAGGCGTATACGCGAAGGAGGTTCTGAGCGCCGCCGACAACGGGCTGGTCACGCTCGAAGTACTCGACAAGTGGACCAAGGCTTTCCAGAACGGCTACTTGCTCTGGGACGTATACGTAGGCGAACTGCGGCAGTTTACGGACCAGATGCTGTCCAACGACATAACGTCCGTCGAGATGGGCCAGCAGTACGCCGAGAGCATGAACGCCGCCATCGAGGAGCAGCGCTCCAAGCGACCGTACTAGTACCGGATTGGCCTGCATCGTAGCTGACCCGCACCGGGTGGCGATAGCCGCGCAATGGCTACGGCTGAGCTAGCTCCGAAGTCTGTCGCTTCGCGCAGCCGCCGCATGCGGCGGCTGCGCGAGAACGCCACCGGCTACCTGTTCATCGCGCCCTGGCTCATCGGGCTGGTGGTCTTCACCGGCGGCCCGATAGTCGGCGGACTGGCTCTCAGTCTTTTCGATTGGGATACTCTTTCGCCGCCCGAATTCATCGGATTCGACAACTTCACGCGCCTCCCCACGGACGCCCGGTTCGTGCGCTCGCTGCATCAGACGGCTTACTTCACGTTTGCGAGCGTGCCTATCGGTCTTACTCTCTCGTTCGTCCTGGCGGTCCTCGTCAACCAGAAGCTGAAGGGCGTGAATTTTTTCAGGACGGCGTATTTCCTGCCCGGCGTTTCGTCGATTGTGGCGATCGCGCTGATATGGGGCTGGCTGTACGACGGCCACACCGGTCTGGTCAACTACGCGCTCGATTTGATTCCAGGCGTCACGCCGCCGCTATGGCTGGTCGATACGAGATGGGCTATGCCTGCCGTAATCATCATGTCCGTGTGGCGAACCATGGGCTTCGACATGATCATTTTCCTGGCCGGACTTCAGGCGATAGCGCCCGAATATTACGAGTCTGCCCGCATTGACGGAGCGAATCGCTGGCAGCTTATGCGGCACATTACGCTGCCGCTCATTTCGTTCACTATCTTCTTTTTGGTCGTGGTGTCGATCATCGGTTCGTTCAAGGTCTTTGAGCAGACCTTGATACTCACGAACGGCGGGCCTGCCTTTTCGACGTACACCATGGTCTTTTACATCTTCAGACATGCATTTCAGCAGTTCAACATGGGTTATGCCTCGGCCATGGCCTTCACTCTGTTCGCCATAACCTTCATCGTGACCATGTTCCAGTGGAGCATGCAGCGGCGCTGGGTCCACTATGACTGATCGAATCGAGACCTACCCCGCCGGCGAACGTTTGGGAAGAAGCCGGATCACCCTCGGTTACGTGACGGTTCGGAAAATCCTGGGAATGACCCTGGCGTATGCGGGCTTGTCGGTCATACTCGTCATAACCGCCGTCCCGTTTCTTTGGATGGTGTTCGGCGCGTTCAAGACCGAAGTGCAGCTATTCGAATACCCTCCCGGGCTGCTGCCCAATCCATGGACGCTGGGAGCCTTTCCGGTGCTGTTCAAGGCGATTCCATTTGGGCACATGTTCTTCAACAGCTGGGAGATCAGCATTCTGGCGACGCTCGGCGCGCTGATTTCCAGCGCGATGGCGGCGTACGCGTTCGCGCGGCTGCGGTTCTGGGGCCGCGACCAGCTATTCATCATCATGCTGGCGACGATGATGGTGCCCGCGCAGGTCACCATGATCCCGGTTTTCATCATCATGCACAGGCTGGGTTGGATCGACACGCATTTGCCGCTGATCGTTCCGAACTGGATGGGTTGGGCGTTCGGGATATTCCTGATGCGTCAGTTCTTTTTGCAGATTTCGAGTGAGATGGAAGATGCGGCAAAGATCGACGGGGCGAACGCTTTCCAGATATTCCTGCGGCTGTTCGTACCGCTGTCGAAGCCTGTGCTGGCGACGCTGGCGGTTTTCTCGTTTCTGTATTCGTGGAACGACCTGCTTGGACCGATCATCTATCTGACGACGCAGGAGAAGATGACGCTCACCGTCGGGATCGCCACCTTCAAGGGGTTTAACCGAAGCCGGTTCGACCTGCTGATGGCCGGGGCGGTCATCAGCGTCGTGCCGATACTTATCATCTTCATCGTGGCGCAGAAGTACTTTGTGAGAGGGATAACGATCAGCGGCGGACTGAAAGGCTAGCCGGCGTGCGCGTCAGTGCTTGCGTTGACAACGGCGGACGGCCGTCGCCGCGGAAATCCCCTCTATCGATCACTCCCGCGAAGCACGTCCCCGCGGAAGCGGGAATCCAGAACAGCCTCGCGCCCTCCCCGTCAGTCCTTGGAGTCTGACTAAAATTGGAATCTGCAAGCAAGCTAAATGAGGAGCTGATTTGAAACTATCTGCCGACCGAGTGGCGCAGTATGAACGCGACGGGTTCCTTCCTTATGGGCAGCTGCTCACCGAGGACGAGGTAAAGGACCTGCGAAGCCGTTTCGACGAGATCTTCGAGAAGGCGAATTTCGAGGACCCTCGTAAAGCCAGAACATTCAGGGAGCTCAGGACCGACGATACGGGAGAGGCCAAGGACTCAGTCCAGCAGATCATCAACGTCTACAAGCTCGATCCGGTCTTCGAGGCTCTGATCCACGACGACCGCATCCTGGACGTAACGGAATTGCTCATCGGACCGAACATCAAGCTGCTGGCCGATCAGGCCTTGTTGAAGCCCGCCTATCACGGCGGAGAGCTGCCGTGGCACCAGGACAACGGGTACTTTCAGCTCGACCCTCCCGACTCGGTTACTTGCTGGATCGCGCTGGCCGACGTGACCGAGGACAACAGCCCCCTGCGATTTATTCCGGGCAGTCATAAGCTGGGTCTCGTAGACCACGACTCAGGCTTCGAAGGAACGGTTCTCAGAGAGTCCGAGGCCGACGATTCGAAAGCCGTGACCGTAACGGTGCCCAAGGGTCACGCAAGCTGGCACCACTGCGAGACTCTGCACAACACCAAGCCGAACCGCAGTCCCTACCCGCGGCCGGCTTTCGCCATTCAATTCGTATCGTCGGAGTGCAGGAGCGTGAGCGGTGACGAGGAGAGGAACAAGCATCTGCGGGAGCTAATGGTCGTGCGGGGTTCGGGTTAGCGGGTCTGTGGGTTCGACCGGCAGCCGACCGCCGCGAACCGCGTCCGCGATGATCCTTAAACCTTCCGACGAGCGTCCATCTCTTCTGGCGTTGGCGAAGTCGGTCGGTGTGGGGGCGGAGATCGTCGACCTGATTCCCGACCCCGAGAATCTCGTGCCCCATCTGCTGCGCGAGATTCCCGGGTCTACCGGAAGCGAGCTGCGCGCCAAGTGGTACCGCCCGCTTTTCGGCCAGCTTGGCCGGGACGTCCGCTTTGGCGTCGGAGTCACGTTTCTCAATCCCGGGAATATCAAAGTTGGCGACGGTTGCTTTATCGATGACGGCGTTTTTCTCGACTCCCGTCGAGGCCATGGAATCGAACTGGGCGTTGGAGTTCGCGTCTGCAACGGGGCCTATCTGGTACCCCTCGAAAAAGACGGCTATATCAAGATTGGCGACCACTCCTACATCGGCGCAAGGTCAAAGGTCTTCGGTCACGGCGGAGTGGAGTTGGGGCATCATGTCCTCTGTTCTCCCGGACTGACCATCGTTCCCTATCAGCATGAGTTTCAGGACCCCGACGATCTGATCATCAATCAGGGCGGTCAGACGGGACCGGTAGTGATCGGCGATGACGTCTATCTGGGGCAGGATGTAATAGTGCTGCACTCCATGCAAATAGGAAGCGGCGCGGTGGTGGGCGCGGGTTCGGTGGTGAACCGTCCGGTGGAAGCATATGCCGTGGCGGCCGGCGTTCCGGTGCGCTATCTCAGAAAAAGGTATGAAAAACGGGTATCAAAAGCTTGAAGCCGGGATAGGCTACGCCCTTTTCAAGGTCCAAAGGCCTCGAGACACAGCCCGGCTGATCCGAAGGAGACGATGCAATGCGCGTAAACATAGGGAAGTCCGAATTTGAGGTCGGAGGGCCCGACCTGGGTGAGTTGCGAGAATCCAACGCGATTCTCGACGACGTGGAGACGTTGCAAGCTCGGTTTCAGGGTGACGGTTATCTGCTGATCCGCGGGCTCCAAAAGCACGAGACGGTGCTGGGAGCGCGAAGGGCGTTCCTCGAATATCTCGATGAGCGCGGCTGCCTGGACCGCGACGCGCCGCTCATGGATGGAAAGATAGACCTCGATAGAGGGCCGCGAGGCGGCTATCGCGGCGACGCCGAAAATCCCCGCCAGGACGGCGCCCCGCTGGCCCAGTCACCCGGGATAGGCGCGTTGGTCGAGTCGCCGGAGGTCATCGGTTTCTTCGAGCGGTTTTTCGGGGGCGAGGTGCTGGCGTTCCACCACAGATGGATGCGGGCCGCCGGCCAGGGGCGCTCGACCGGGATGCACTTCGATTTTCTGTATATGGGCAGGGGCACCGAGAAGGTCTGCACGGTGTGGTGTCCGCTTGGCGATACGCCGATGGACCTGGGCGGGCTGGCGGTATGTCTCGGCAGCGACAAGTCCGCGGACTTGAAAGGCGCCTACGAGGGCGTTGACGCCGACCTCCATTCCGACCGAATGAAGGAAATGGGGAGCCTCACGCCTCTCGGCGCCGCTCGGGAATTCGGCGGCAAGTGGCACACCACAAACTATCGCGCGGGCGACGTTCTGATTTTTGGAATGTATATGCTGCACGCCCCCCTGAACAATCGGACCGACCGGTTCAGGCTGAGCACCGATACGCGCTATCAACTCGAGGCTGAGCCCGTGGACGAACGCTGGGTTACCGAAGGCCACCTTGAGAGGACCTTTATAGGCGGCTAATTCGCCGCCCGAACTCCCGGCGAGTTCGGGTTTGACGTTGGTGATGGGATACCGTTGTCGGGCCCGCCTCGGGGCAACCAGTGACTTCAGGGCTCGGACATAAGGACAGCTTCCAGCGCCGCCTGCCTGCCCCTAAGGGGCCGTATGCCAAAGCAAACATAACGCTGTAACAGGAACTTTCATTGACGGGCGTTCGACCGCGCAGATAGCATCAGAAGTGGCCGTGCTAGACGGGGAGCCAGCGGTGCCCTGCACCCGCAATCCGCTTTAGCGGGGTTGAATTCCTGCCCGAGGCCGCTTGGTTGTCGATTCTGCCCGTTTGGGACGGTGCTGAAAGTCGGAACCCGTGCGACAGGGCCCCTCGAACCCCGTCAGGTCCGGAAGGAAGCAGCGGTAAGGGGTAAGCTCTGGGCGCCGCGGATAATCCTGGCTGGAGCCGCGCCCGGCGAGTAAGGCGGGGACCGGCGTTCGAAGGCAGGTGCACGGCCACCCTTGAATATATCGCGTTCGGGTGAACTCGCTTTGATGAAATCTCAGTGACAGACGAAGGCCAGTTTCGGGCTTTATACAACAAGTACCGGCCGCAGCGGTTCGGGGAAGTTGTCGGTCAGCGGCATATAGTCCGGATTCTTCAGAACGCCCTCGCCCACAACCGGGTGAGTCACGCGTACATGTTTTCCGGCGACCGGGGCACCGGCAAGACAACGGTTGCGCGCATCCTTGCGAAGGCGGTGAACTGTCTTGAGGGCGTTCAGCCCGAGCCCTGCAACCGGTGCGGCAACTGCCTTGGCGTGGGACGCGAAAGCTTCCTCGATCTGATCGAGATCGACGCCGCCAGCAATACGAGCGTCGATGACGTGCGCGCCCTGCGGGAGGCCGTGCGATACCGGCCGGGAGCCGGCCGCTACAAGGTCTACCTCATCGACGAAGTGCATCAACTGTCCCGCGCCGCATACAACGCGTTCCTAAAGACGCTGGAGGAGCCTCCGGAGCACGCGATATTCATTCTGGCGACGACGGACGCGCACAGGGTGTTGCCAACGGTGCGATCGCGCTGCCAGCACTTGCGATTCAGAAAGCACACGCACGCCGACACGGTCGAAGAGCTTGCCAGGATCGCGACCGGCGAGGGAGCGGCGTTCAACAAGGCCGCGCTGCACATGATCGCTCGAAACTCGGACGGCAGCCTCCGGGACGCAATAGGTCTGCTGGATCAGGCGCTTTCCTACGCGGACGAGGAGGTGACCGAAGCGCTGCTTCGCGAAATGCTCGGAATAACGGGAGTGGAAGCGGTCGCGAGACTCACCGAAGCCATCGCCGCGGGCCATCCGGGACAAGCGTTGACGCTGGTGGGCGAATCGGTGCAAGACGGTTCCAGTCCGGCGACTCTGCGGCAGGAGCTGGTCGACTACTTTCGGGGCCTGCTCCTGGTCAAGACCGGACGAAGAGATCAGGACGTCCTTCAGTATTCCGACGCCGAGCTTGACAACATGGAGGTGCAGGCGGAGAGATTCCGGATAGGGCAAATCGTCGAATGCATCGAAATTCTTGCCGAGTCGAGCGTCGCGCGGCGGTCCGGCTTTTCACCGCAGCTCGATTTGGAACTGGCGGCCGTGCGAGCGTGCCTCACGATGGCCGCCGACAACGGCGAGGCGGTTTCCGCCAAATCGGCCGCGCCGGCGCAATACGCTACCAGAGCTCCCAGGCCCGCGCCGCCGCCGAAGGCCGAAGCCGGCGGCGTCAAGACTCGAGGCGCGGCGACGGCGCGCGACGCCCAGGCGGAGAGCAAAGCGGCCGGCGGCGATATAGCCGGGGCGATCAGAACCAACTTCCAGGCCTTCACAGCCGCCGTAAGGGAATGGCGCCCCATTGCCCCGACCTATTTCGAGGAGTCAGCGATACTCCGCGACGGTGATCTTCTCGTGTTTGAGCTAGCCAAACCGGGATATGTGGACGCTCTGTCTAAGCCTGACAACCTGGCCCGCCTGAGAGACATCGTCGCGGATTTGACGGGGCAGTCGGTCAGGGTCGAGTGCAGGCTGCGGCCGGCCGAGTCCACGGATCGGTCCGGCCTCGATTCGGACAATTACGTGACGATGACCGCGGTTAAGATGTACGGTGCCGAAATAATCGAGGACAAGCGTCCCCAATAGCGCCAAGCCGAGGGCGTCGACATGCAGATGATGCGCAAGATGCAGAGGGAGCTCGAGAAGATTCAGAACGAGCTCGCTGAAAAGACCATTGACGTCACGTCGGGCGGTGGGGCTGTGAGCGTGGAGATAACCGGCGATCAGAAGGTGCGTTCGATAAGCATCGATCCCGACGCGGTCGATCCCGAAGACGTGGCGATGCTCGAGGACCTGGTTACGGCGGCAGTCAACGAGGCGATTACTCAATCGCAGGAGATGGCGTCGAAAAGGCTCGGCGCGCTGACGGGCGGATTGAAGATACCCGGCCTCGGTATGTAGTCGCTCGGCAACTCGTTGATAGATGGGATTCCGGGGCCGATATCCCGCCTCGTAGAAGAACTGGCAAAGCTTCCCACCATCGGCCCAAAGACGGCCGGCCGCTTGGCTTTCTTTCTGCTAAAAGCGCCTCCTCGGCAGGTCGATCGACTGGCCGAGGCGTTGAAGTCGCTGCGGTCCGAGATAGTGGAGTGTTCGGTTTGCTTCAACTTCTCCGACAGCGATCCGTGTCACTTTTGCATCGGCCCGGGGCGCGACGGATCGACCGTGTGCGTGGTGGAGGACCCGCTGGACCTGCTGGCTGTGGAGCGGTCGGCGGGATTCAAGGGCAGGTATCACGTGCTGCACGGGGCGATATCGCCGCTGGAGGGCGTGGGGCCTGACGACCTCAAGATCGACGAGCTCCTGGAACGCGTTAGGGGTGGCGGGGTGGAGGAGGTGATAGTCGCTACGAACGCCACCTTCGAGGGCGACGCCACGGCGCTGGAAATCGCGCGCGTGCTGGAGGAGACGGGTGTTCGGCTCACCCGGCTGGCCAGAGGTCTGGCGACCGGCGGCGACATCGAGTATGCCGACCCCACGACGTTGAATCAGGCTCTGGAAGGACGGCGGGAATTCTAGGTCCGGCAAGGCTGTCGAGCGATACATGCGCCGCCGCGCGCTGGAGGTTTTAGGTGTCCGCATTCGTTCCGGCGTTGCTTTTCGCGTTGCTCGCGTCGATAGGCAACGCGGTTTTCTTCTATTCGCAAAAGCGCGCGGAGCTTGCGCAGAATCCGATGCTTCTACTCGGACTTGCCGCGCTCGTCTGCGCGACGATTCTCCTGACTTCGACGGCGTTTATGCAATGGCCGAATGTGCAGGCATACGCGCAGACCCACGGCACGTGGGTTTTGGCGACGGGACTCGGACTCACGGCGACGTTCGTCGGATTCCACTTCCTTATCTCCCGCTACGGGGCGAGCTTCTACAGTCTCTACTCGGTGCTGGCGATCCTGACCACGAGCGTCGGTGTGGGGTATCTCGTGCTTAAGGAGCCTGTTAACGGATTCATAGTCGCGTCCACGATGGCGGCCATCATCGCGGTCGTGCTCCTCGGCATAGGCGTGGCAATCAAGAGCTAGACCGAGCCCCCGTACACCTGGATGGCGGTTTCTAGCTCGCCAGCTTCAGATGGTCCTCGATCCGCGACACCCGTTGGTCGAGCACTTCAACCCGGTGGTCAAGCACAGCGACTCGTTTCTCGACGTCGGAAACTCGACCGACCAAGCTTTCCACGGTGATGCGCAGATCTCGGATATCACCTCGGAGCCATGTCGCAATCGTCAAGTTCAGGCCTGCCAGCGCAATGCCTACGGTTACGATTCCGATTAGCTCAGGAGTCACGCTTCTCACCTGTGATTAAATCTCGCTGCTCAATTGTACAATCGGTCGAAAGCCTCATCGATTTTGTGTATGAGCCCAGCACGCGGGTTTTGAATCGCGTCGGGTTGGCAATACCATAGCAACGCCCGCGCAGCCGCATGAGTCGCACTCGGCGGCGCGGTCGGAGCGAGGTGAACGTGACAGAAAACGCGTCCCGATTCAAAGTGCTTATTACCGACTACGTCTGGCCCGACACCAACGTCGAGCGCGAAGTTCTCGAACGGATCGACGCCGAGGCTATAGAGTCCGACAGCCTCGACGAGCAGCGTCTGGCGGAGCTGGCGGGCGACTGCGACGCGATCCTGACCTGTTTCGCCAAGGTGACGGACAAGGTCATCCGGTCGGCGCCCAACTTGAAGGTCGTCTCCAGGTACGGTGTCGGCGTGGACAACATAGCCGTCGATACCGCGACGGAACTAGGAATCCCGGTCACGTACGTGCCCGACTACTGCATAGAGGAAGTTGCCGATCACGCCATGGCCCTGCTGCTTACCCTGGCCCGAAGCGTGGTCAACCTGAACGCCGAAGTTCGGTCCGGTGGATGGGATCCCAGCGTGGGGAGACCGGTCTACCGGCTGCGCGGCAAGACAGTGGGGATCGTGGGATACGGACGGATTGGACGGGCAGTGGCCGAACGGGCGAGATCGTTTGGATTCGGAATCGCCGTCCACGATCCGTACTTGAGCGAAGATTCGTTTCCGGCAGGTCAGGCTCCGAAGTTCCTCAGCTTCGACGAGCTGCTGGCGACCGCGGACTTTGTGAGCGTTCACACGCCGCTGACGACCGACACCCGTCACCTCATCGGCGAACCGGAGCTCAAGAAGATGAAGCCGTCGGCTTTTCTGATCAACACCTGCCGCGGGCCGGTGATCGACGAATACGCGCTGGCCCAGGCTCTGGACGATGGCGAGCTGGCAGGGGCGGGGATCGACGTTTTGGAAGGCGAACCGCCGCCGGCGGATCATCCCATCCGTTCGGCGCGGAACGCCGTCATAACTCCGCATACGGCTTTCTATTCTGAGGAGTCGCTGCATGAGCTTCAGAGGCGAACCGCGCAATGCGCGGCTGACGTGCTGTGCGGCAAGATTCCGGAAAACGTATACAACGGCGACGTGCTGGCGGCGACCGATCTAAGAGCCTGACGGGCGGCTCGTGAGACCAGCGGTCGCGGATCTCTATTGAAAAGGTACGACACTTAGATGCCGGGGCAGTTCGAGGGCAAGGTTGTGATGGTCACGGGCGGCGGTTCCGGCATGGGGCAGGCCGCGTCGCTCGCATTCGCCCGCGAAGGCGCGAAGGTCGTAGTGGTGGATATCAACTCTGAAAGCGGCGGTTCTACCGCGAGTCAGATCGAACGGGCCGGTGGCGAAGCGCTGTTCCAGCAAGCGGACGTTTCGATCGCGTCCGACGTCGAATCGGTGGTGCGGGTGGCGGTGGAGGCGTACGGCGCGCTGGACTGCGCCTTCAACAACGCCGGTTTCGTAGGCAGCGACGCGAAGATAGTCGAGTATCTGGAATCCGATTGGGACCGCTTGATGGACGTGAACCTGAAGGGCGTCTGGCTCTGCATGAAATACCAGATCAAGCAGATGCTGTTGCAGGGCGGCGGCGCGATCGTCAACAACTCCTCGGCACTTGGCCTCGTCGGCGGAGGCGCCGGCGCTTACGCCGCCAGCAAGCACGCGGTGGTGGGACTCACTAAAACCGCGGCGCTCGAGTACGCCCGCGATGGAATTCGGGTCAACGCGGTATGTCCCGGCCCCACCGCAACGCCGCCGTTGTTGCGTTTGTTGGGGGACGATCCGGAGCGCAGACGTCGATCTGCCGAGCGGATTCCCATGGGGCGGCTGGGACAACCCTCGGAGATCGCCGAAGCGGTGTTGTGGCTTTGCTCCGACGCGGCGTCGTTCGTGACGGGCAGCGCGATGTCCGTGGACGGCGGACACGTTGCCTGACAACCCGATGAAGATCGAGCGAATCGAGGTTTTTCTCTACACGCGGCCGCTTAGGCGGGAGTTCTGGATGTCGCTGGCGCCGATAACGCAGTCTCGCGAAATCATCGTGCGGCTTACGACAGACGCGGGGCTACAGGGGATCGGTCAATGCCACGGCGGGCCGATGGAACAGGTGGGGCGGATAATCACCGGGCCGTTTCGTGAGGTCCTGATTGGAGCGGACCCATTCGAACACGAGCGGCTGTGGTCGGAGATGTTCGCGCATAACCACCGGCCTGGATGGTCGCTGAACGGCTGGCGGCGGGAGACGATTATGACCGCGATAGCCGGCGTCGACATCGCGCTTTGGGACTTGATGGGAAAGGCGTCAGGCCGTTCGGTCTGCAAGCTGCTCGGGGGTTGGTCTACCGAGGCCGAGGCTTACGCGACCGGCGGCTACTACGAAGATGGCAAGGATATAGACGGTCTGGTCGACGAGGTCGGAGTTTACGTCGGCGAACACGGCTACAAGGCGGTGAAGCTCAAGGTAGGCCGAGGCGATCTCAAGGGAGACATCGAACGGGTCGGCGCGGTGAGATCGGCATTTCCTGAAATTGACATCATGCTGGACGCCAATCAGGGATGGGACGTGCCGGCGGCCATTCGAGCGGCGGGCGAGTTCGAGGGCATGAATATCCGCTGGCTCGAAGAGCCCGTCCACTGGTACGACGAAGTGGACGGTCTGCGCCGCGTGGCGGAAAGCACGTCCATACCCATCGCTTCGGGCGAGGGCGAGACGACGCGGTTTGGGTGCAGGGACCTGATCAAGTGGGGCGGGATCAAGATCATGCAGTTCGACTCTACGGTTGCGGGAGGCATCACGGAGTGGCGAAGGGTTGCCGCTCACGCCGACGCTCACGGCGTGAAAATGGCGCCTCATCACGATCCGCAAATCCACGTTCATTGTGTCGCGGGCGCTGCCAACGGCCTGATTCTCGAATCGTTTCCCAACCCCGACCGGGATCCAGTCTGGGCCGAGTTGGTCGTTGGAGCCGAGCCGATCGTGAATGGAATGATGCTGGTTCCTGAGCGCCCCGGTCTGGGTTACGACCTGAACTGGGATCTGCTGGAGGCAAACGCGGCGAAGCTGGAGACGCATTAGGAACATCCGTTCGTATTGGCGCGTTCTCCGTATCGAGGCGCGCCGCCGCACCGGCCGCGGGAGGGCGCACTAGCAAATGGACGCAGGTATCGGAATCGCTCTTGCGGTCGCGGTCGTCGTAATAGTCGCGGGAGCGATTCTGTTCTTGAGACAGATGGAGACCGACAAGACAGTAAGCGCGTCGGAAGACCGGCTGAGAAGCGCTCTTGAGAGCTTGCAATCGAACCTGATCAACGTAACGACTTCCAACCAGGAGTCGCTGAGTGCGTCGGAAGGTCGGCTGCGAACTGCACTTGAGGCCTTGCAATCGAACTTGACGCAGGTTGCGACTTCCAACCAGCAGTCGCTGGTGAACGTGACCGAGCATCTGGGCGCCCTTAGCCAATCGACCGCCGGACTGCGAGAAGAGACAGAAAAGCTTGGCGAATTGCGAGAGGCATTCAGGGCGCCGGGGCCGCGCGGCGGTTTCGGGGAGCTGCTGCTCGAAAACGCCCTGCGAGACGTTCTCTCCGCCGATCAATACACAATCCAGCATTCTTTCGCCGATGGGAGCAGAGTCGACGCGGTGGTCAAGATCGGCGAGCGGTTGGTCTCAATCGACTCCAAATTCCCAACCGCGGCGTTCGACGAGCTGGCCGCAGCCACAAACGAGGATGACAGACGGAGGGCGCGGCGGACGTTCCTGCGGGCGGTGCGCGGACACGTGAACGCCGTGGCTGGCTACATCAAACCGGACGAGGACACCGTGGACTATGCGCTGATGTACGTACCGGCCGAAAACGTGTTTCAGCAGATTGTCATTCGCGAAAGGGGAGATGACGCCGGCTCGGCGCCGGTCGACCATGCCCAGTCGCGCGGCGTGATCATCACCTCCCCGAATACGCTCTATCTCTACCTGCAAACGATCGCAACGGCCCTCCGCGGTTTCGCCATCGAGCAACACGCCAGAGAGATCGGCGATCAGGTCTCACGTCTGGCCAGGGACTTGGGCGGGGTGCTGAGCGACTACGCGGTCCTGGGTAGGCATTTGAATAATGCCCGTTCCAAGTACGATGAAATCGATAGGGACCTGGACCGGTTCCGCGAACGGCTATCGGCCGCGGGGCAGGTCACGGATGGTCGGGAGGCCGGGGAAGACTAACGCCCCCGCCCGCACGGCGGGAAACAGGTCTACCGGCATAGAGAAACGCGGACGTGGACATCCTTCGCGCCGCCCGGGGGCGTGCTCAGCCCTACTACCGCCACCGCCTTGCCGGACTTATCTTCGACTTATCCAGCTCCTTTAGGGCGTTATAGGCGAGACGAGGAACGAACCCGGCGTCGAGCAGGCTGAAACCGTGCTCCGACGTGTACGGCAGGTCGAGCGTTCGGAAATTGAGATTGAACACAAACATCGCGTGGACGTAGGGAAAATCCTCTTCAACCAGCTCCAGCGCGTCGACGAGATAGCGGGCCTGCTCATGCCCGGTTATCAGCCCGCCGTACTGAAAGTCGGGATGCAGGTTGTCGGCCGTCCAGCCAACTTCAGTCATCCACATCGGTTTGACGCCGTCGTCGAATTCCTCCATCACCGCGCGTATCTGGGTAAACCGCGTGAAGAAGAAGCTGGGATGGGAGCGAAAAAGCCCGAACTCGTCGCCGAACCACTGATCGTATTCGGCGTGCGGAGGAGAGCGGTAGCCGTAAGAGTGATTGCCCATAGCGTCGAACGACTGGCGGACCACTCCATTTTCGTACTTGTAAGCGGCGCGGAGAAACTCAACGTCGTCAACGCCCAGGGTGGGATCGCCCGCGCCGTTCTGGGCCAAACCGGCGAATAGGACCAGAGCGTTGGGATCGGACTGCTTGACGCCTCGGTAGCCGTGCTGAAGAAGCTGGACGTACTCATGGGAATCAACCCGCCGCCCCCAGAAACGGGCAAGGTTAGGCTCGTTCCAGATCTCGTAGGCCGCGATTCTGCCCCTGTAGCGCGCGGCCACGTCGGCCATGAATCGTTGAAACTTACCCAAGTCGTCCGGGCGGCCCGGCCCTTCTTCCGAGCGAGACCATGCGGGCGAGTCGACGAGCGTAACCAGGACCCGAAGATTGTGGAATTCGGCGGCTTCGACAAACGCATCGAACTCGACCCATTTGTATTGGCCCTCGACCGGCTCTATCTCGCTCCAGAGGATCAGATGCTTGATCCAACCGAATCCCGCTTGGGCAACGTATTTGACGACCTCCCGATGCTGCGACGCGTACCACGTGTGCGCCTGAATTCCGTAGCGCAGCGGACTCAGCGGCGGCTGGGCCGACCCGCGAAGCGACTTTTGCACCAGCTCGCGACCGACGTTGCCGATCTGGACGACATTCGCAGTTCCAACGTTTTCGGGGTAATACTCGAGCCGCGCCTTGGTGAAGTATTGGACCTTGGGCGTCCACGGGAGTCCCTCGTCGTATTCCGGACTGATCGGCGGGCCGAATTCCCTGAACCCCTCGTGGGCGAAGTAGAAGTCCTTGAACGCGAAGCTGATGGTGTAGCCCGTCTCGGGGAAATAGAGGTGCGCGGTGCTGTCGTCAGGGAGGGGCCCGGGGGCGAAGGGTATTCTATGCCGCACCAGGTCCAGACCCACGTCGCCCTTGCGTATGTGACCGGAGATGAGGTTGAGCTCGAGCCTGCCTTTTAGGAAATACTGGATGAGGGTGTCGCCCTTGAGAGTGACGCCGGTTTCGGGCGGTCCCAGGAAATAGCGGCCGTTGTTCCTTTCGTAGAAGCTCCAGAATTCGTTCGCCATGCACACCTCCCCGTTGCATATTGGGGTGGTTGAATCCGGCGCCGCGCCAACCAGAGTAAACGCGCAGACCACCAGAGCGGCCAGGACGGCCAGTCGGCGCTTCAGGCAGGTCCATGCCCGCGCCCTGTTCGTCATTCCCACCGATCTTTCGCGGCGCTTCTGTCGAACCCCAAACGCCGACGGCGCCCTTCGACAGGCTCAGGGCGAACGGTAAAGGTAGTTGAGCGAGTGAGAATGCCGTCGTTCCCGACCCCTTTTCCGTCATTCCCGCGGAAGCGGGAATCCACCGCCCATTGACGTACTCGGCGGCAATCCCCTGGACGGCAAACGCAGAAGGTCACGTGTCTCAATTCAGGCGGTCCTCGACTCGTGTATGGTGATTGGAAGCTCGGTTGCGGATCGTTTTTCGAGCCGCCCGGTCGAATACTAGATAGATTAATAGCACGGCCAAACGCAAGCCAGAAAACCGCGCGGAACCGTCCGACGCGCAGGCAGAAAGAGGGAAGATGGGGCCGATAGGTGTCTTTCTGAGGTGTACGGGGCGTGACGACCCGGCGGAAGCGCTGGCGGCGGTACGCTCTATCGGGCTCCGGACAATACAGATAAGCAAACTTGACGATCGGTATTACTCGCGGTCGGGTGCCGCCGAATTCAAGTCCCTCATGGGCAGTCACGGAATACGGGCCGCTTCCGTTGTAATCGTCTTCGACGGCGAAAGCTACCAGGATGTCCCGTCCGTTATGACGACGGTGGGATACAGGCCCGCCGAGCTCCTGGAGGAACGGCTGGATTACAGTCGAAAGTGCGTCGATTTCGCCCAAGCGCTCGGCGTGGGAGTCGTGACCGTGCACATGGGTTTCCTTCCCACCGACGAGGCCGATCCCGCCTACGCGCGGCTCCTCGGGGCCGTCGGCGAAGTTGCCCGCTACTCGAACGAGCGCGGCATCACGCTCTCGCTTGAAACCGGTCAGGAGACTGGCGATCAGCTAGCCCGGTTTCTCGACAGGATTCCCGAGTATCCGGTCGGCGTCAATTTCGACTTCGCCAACATGGTCATGTACCGCATGGACGATCCCACCGACGCGCTCCGCCGCGTTCTGGATCGGGTTACGTCGGTGCACGTCAAAGACGGTCTGCCGCCGGATAGTCCCGACGCGCTGGGCCTGGAGACGCCGCCGGGTACCGGCAAGGCCAGGGTGAAGGAGTGTCTGGAGATCCTTCATAAGGCGGATTTCCAGGGTCCGCTGATCATCGAGAACTATAGCTGGCTGGCTGGTGGCGATACACATGCCGCGGGGCTGTATGAGGCTGACGCCGCGCGGGTGTGGACGGCCGACCCGCTGGAGTCGTTGACTTACGCCAAGAAGTACGTGGAACGCTGCCTGACGGAGATCGGAGCCGCTTGATCGCGGCGCATCGCTCGACCGAGTTCATAAGCCTAGTGCTCACCTAGTGTGCCGAGTCTAATTACATGAGTGGGTTTGACTAGATCGTCATGGAGCAGATATTCGACAACGTCTGGACGTGGGAGGGACCGGAACCAGGCCACCCGACCACCGTCCGGGGGTATGTTGTGGTCACTCCCGAAGGAACGATACTAGTTGATCCTCCGTTCTCATCCGACGGTGAACTCCAGGAGCTACCGGGTGGACGGGAACCCGTAGCCGCGCTACTGACGAATCACTTTCATATACGGTCCGCCGGAAAATTCCGGACCGAGTTTGGCTGCCATGTCTACTTGCATGTTGCGGAGAAGCCGTGGGCCGAATTCAGAGCCGACCATTATTTCTCAGACGACGCCTTGCTGCTCGGGTGTTTTCGTGCTATCCGGATTCCAAACTCCAATTTCAGCGGAGCTACCGCATTTCTGTTCGAGTCGGGTGACGGGATTCTGTTTGCAGGGGAAACATTAGATGTTCGGGACTCGGAAACGTTATGGAGGATTTACACCCGGCATCTAGAGCGAACCGGTTCGACGGTGCAAGAAGCAGTTAATGGGCTGGCGATTTTGCTCGACTATCAATTCGACGCGCTGCTTCCAGCACATGATAGACCGATGCTCACCGGCGCTAACAGAGCGCTGCGGGAGTTCTTGGCAAATCCTATTACGCGTTACTAAGCCTGCTAGAACCGGCGGCACAAGCCGCCCGCTTCACGGGTCGCCATTTCGGTGAGCCGACGGGTAGAGCCGATTCAACCGGAGCCGCTCGACATGACGGTGGTGAAGCGCAATGAGATCGGGCGCGATCTCTGGCGGCGCGTGGTCGCACTCTGCGATCGCGCCTTCGATGAAGATATGGCGGCCATACTCGCCGACTTCGTCGACTCGATACACGTGCTGGTGGAGTTCGAGGGAGTCCTGGCGGGCCATGCCTGCTGGCTCACGAGGTGGCTGAGCGCCGGCGACCGGCCACCGCTTAGAACCGCCTATATCGAGGCCGTGGCCACCGAGCCGGACCTTCAACGCCGCGGGATTGGCGGCGCTCTCATGGAAAGGGTGGGAAGCGAGATCCAGACTTACGACCTCGGCGGGCTGTGCCCGAACTGCCCGGACTTCTACGCGAGATTCGGCTGGGAGACGTGGTGCGGGCCGCTGGCAATCCGCACCGATGATGGACCGCTGGAAACGCCGGACGAGCAGGTGATGGTTCTGCGAACACCATTGACGCCCGAGATCGACCTCAATGCTCGACTTACCGCCGAATGGCGTCCGGGCGAAGTCTGGTGATCGAGATTGACGCTAGTAGATCGACTGCAAGACGGCCTCGACGTCTTCGACCGTCGCGTCCACCGGGCTTTGCAGCATCAGGCGGCGCGTAGCGACTGTAGTCTCGGCGTAATCGCGAAGGTCCGACTCCTCGACACGGTAGTTGCCGAGCTTCTGGTCGATTTCGACGTCATTTACCATCTTTTCCATGATCGCGACGGCCTGGTCCGCCCGCTCCTGGCTGTCCGTTACCGAGTCGGGCACGCCCACCGCTCCGGCCAGGCCGTCGATCTTCTCCGGTACGCGCTCGGCGTAGAACCGCATTATCGGAAGCAGGAATATGGCGTTGGCGAGTCCGTGCGGCACCCCCGCTCTGGCTCCCAAAACGTGCGCCAGGGCGTGCACCATAGTCGTGCCGGCGTTTGCCAGGGTATAGCCGGCCATGAGCGATCCGAGGGCCATGTGCGTTCGCGCGCGGCTGTCGCGGCCGTCTCTGTAAGCGTCGGCGAGGTTTCCGAGGATTAGCCGCATCGCCCTGGTCGCGTACATCTGAGTATGGCGCGTCGCCTTGTTGGAGATGTAGGACTCGGCCGCGTGGCAAAACGCGTCCACCCCTGTGTAGGCGGTGATGTTGGCGGGAAGTCCGTGGGTGAGGTCGGGATCGACAAGCGCGACTTGCGGGTAGATAAACGGGCTTACCACAGCCATCTTGTTGGAGCGGTCGGGAAGCACGGCCACGGCGTTGCCGGTTACTTCCGATGCCGTGCCGGCGGTCGTTGGTATGGAGATGGTGGGCAGGCCGGCCTTGGGAATCATGTCTATGCCCAGCATCTGCTCGGTGGCAAGGCCGTTGGTCACGGCGCACGCGGCGATCTGCGAGGTGTCCATCGAGCTGCCGCCGCCGAGTCCCAGCACGACCTCGGCCCCCGACCTGGCGATGGCGTCGGCGCAGGCGTCGATGCTGGTAGTCGGGGGCTCCGGCTCGATTTGCGTATACGACTCGTATTCGATTCCGGCCCCCGCAAGCAGGCTTTCGGCCTCGCCGAGAATACCCGCCTTTTCGATACCTGGATCCGTCGCGATAAAGGCCTTGGACCCTCCCAGGAATTTGACCTGATCGGGGAGCGCCTCCAACGAGCCGGGACCGAAGATCACGTTAGACGTAGTGCGAAAGATCGAATAGCTGACTTCCTGGCTCATATTTGAATTCCTCTTGAATGACCGGCCGGCGGATACACGGGCGCGGCGACAGCCTGGTTGGACCTGGTCAGGTTAACGAACCAGAGCCGGAACTCAAAGAAACGGAAGGATGCGCCGTGAGCCGCGCCCTTCCGTTCGTGGTGAGCTGGTCGAACCACGAACCGGCCATGAATGTAGGTATCCGCCCCCTTCGACGAGCTCAGGGCGAATGGGAGCGGCGGATTCCAACCGTCCCCGCCGAGGCCGGGATTCGTCGCCTCCGGCTCAGAATGACGCGAGGAGGGACTCGGAATTGTAGGTGCCAACTAATTCGTTGACAGGAGAAGGGGCTTGGAATGAGAGGTGGATGGGCTTGAAATCACGCGCCCTGGATGACCCACATGCGTCGCCGCGTGTTGGGGTTGGCGCAAGCTCGCTCAAGTGCGGCGACGCCGCGCCTGTGACATAGGGCGAGACCCTCAAATAAAAAACCCCGGCGGCGACCTATCTTCCCAACCAGTTGCCCGATCAGTATTGTCGGCGCTGGAGGGCTTAACTTCCGTGTTCGGGATGGGAACGGGTGGGACCCCTCCGCTTGGCCACCGAGGTAATTTGCGAATTTTGGCGCGACGCGCTTCCATGCTTCGCGCCGCGCGAACGTAGGACTGCAGTGTTGCCGACCTGAAGTCAACTAAGCCCTCGACCATTAGTACCGCTCGGCTGAGTACATTACTGTACTTACACCTACGGCCTATCAACCAGGTAGTCTTCCTGGGGTCTTACCAGCTTAACGCTGTGAGAGATCTAGTCTTGGGATGGGCTTCCCACTTAGATGCTTTCAGCGGTTATCCCGACCGAACATAGCTACCCAGCGACGCCCCTGGCGGGACGACTGGCACACTAGAGGTTCGTCCAATCGGTTCCTCTCGTACTATCGATCAGCTTCCCTCAAATCTCTTACGCCCACGATGGATAGAGACCGAACTGTCTCACGACGTTCTGAACCCAGCTCGCGTACCGCTTTAATGGGAGAACAGCCCAACCCTTGGGACCTGCTACGGCCCCAGGATGCGACGAGCCGACATCGAGGTGCCAAACAGCGCCGTCTATGTGGACTATTGGGCGCTATTAGCCTGTTATCCCCGGGGTAGCTTATATCCGATAGCTATGGCCCTTCCATGCGGAACCATAGGGTCGCTAAGCCCGACTTTCGTCTCTGCTCGACTTGTGAGTCTCGCAGTCAAGCCCTCTTATGCCTTTACACTCTGCGGCTGATTTCCATCCAGCCTGAGAGAACCTTTGGGCGCCTCCGTTACCTTTTGGGAGGCGACCGCCCCAGTCAAACTACCCACCTGAGAATGTCCACGCGCCGGATTACGGACGCGAGTTAGGTTTTAAACTGCACCAGGGTGGTATCTCAAGGGTGGCTCCACCGAGACTAACGTCCCGGATTCACAGCCTCCCACCTATCCTGCACAGGTACAGCTCGAAACCAATCCCAAGCTGTAGTAAAGCTCCACGGGGTCTTTTTGTCCCATCGCGGGAAACCTGCATCTTCACAGGTACTTCAATTTCGCCGGATCCCCTACCGAGACAGTGCTCATCTCGTTGCTCCATTCGTGCGGGTCGGAAATTACCCGACGAGGAATTTCGCTACCTTAGGACCGTTAGAGTTACGGCCGCCGTTCACCAGGGCTTCGGTTCAAGGCTTTGAAACCCTTTCCCTTAACCTTCTGGCACTGGGCAGGAGTCAGCCCCTATACATCGGCTTACGCCTTAGCAGAGACCTGTGTTTTTGTTAAACAGTCGGACGAGCCTGTTAACTGCGACCCCCTCAAGCTCGCGGCCGCGCGGGCCGGTCACTTTACCGGGGCACCCCTTATCCCGAAGTTACGGGGTTAACTTGCCGAGTTCCTTAGTAGAGGTTATTCCGATCACCTTTGGGCATTTACCCTCGTCTACCAGTGTCGGTTTGCGGTACGGGCACCAAACTTCTCGCTACGAGGCTTTTCTTGCCGGCACGGATCGATCGAGTCGGCCTTGGTTTCCCTTGACCTTCCCATAACATCTCGGATCTAGCGCCACGGATTTGCCTATGGCGCCACCCTACGTGCTTGGACGCGTATAGCCAAAGAACGCGCTCGACCTGCCGCGCCGGGTCCCCCCTTCGCTGATGGCAAAGAATGGTGGTACAGGAATATAAACCTGTTGTCCATCGCCTACGCCTTTCGGCCTCGGCTTAGGCCCGACTAACCCTGAGCGGATTAACCTTCCTCAGGAAACCTTAGACTTGCGGTGTGCACGTTTCTCACGCGCATTACGCTACTCATACCGGCATTCTCACTTCCGTACGCTCCAGCCGTGCTCACGCTCGACCTTCACTGCGAACGGAACGCTCCCCTACCGTCCATCAACGGCGAACCGTCGACGGCTCCCGCGGCTTCGGCACTCGACTTGAGCCCCGTTACATTTTCCGCGCAAGATCACTTGACCAGTGAGCTGTTACGCACTCTTTCAATGATGGCTGCTTCTAAGCCAACATCCTGGTTGTCTGAGCAATCCCACAACGTTTCCCACTTAGTCGAGATTTCGGGGCCTTAGCCGGCGGTCTGGATTGTTTTCCTTTTGACTACGAAGATTAGCCCCCGCAGTCTGACTGCCCGGCAAATCTACTGGCATTCGGAGTTTGATAGGGTTTGGTAAGCGATATGCCCCCTAGCCCATTCAGTGCTCTACCTCCAGCAGACTTAGCCGGACGCTAGCCCTAAAGCTATTTCGGGGAGAACCAGCTATATCCAGGTTCGTTTAGCATTTCACCCCTAACCACAGCTCATCACCCAATTTTGCAACATTGGTGTGTTCGAGCCTCCACGGAGTGTTACTTCCGCTTCGCTCTGGCCATGGTTAGCTCACCTGGTTTCGGGTCTAATCAGTACGACTGGACGCCCTATTAAGACTCGCTTTCGCTCCGGCTCCGGACCTTAGGCCCTTAACCTCGCCGCACAAATTAACTCGCCGGTTCATTCTACGAAAGGCACGCCATCACACATTCCGGTTGTTATGGGCTTCCGCCCGAAGGCCGTCCGGTCCGTCAGGCGGCCGAAACCGCCTTTGGGACGTTCTTGCCACCGGCCGGTCGCCCTAACCGGCATAGTGCTCTGACTGCTTGTAGGCACATGGTTTCAGGTTCTATTTCACTCCCCTTCCGGGGTACTTTTCACCTTTCTCTCACGATACTAGTTCACTATCGGTCGCCAAGAGTATTTAGCCTTGGGAGATGGTCCTCCCAGCTTCCCACAGGGTTTCTCGTGTCCCGTGGTACTCAGGAATTCCAGCAGAAGATCGCCGCGCTTTCGCCTACCGGGCTCTCACCGTCTACGGCGGGGCATTCCAGCCGCCTTCGGCTAACGCACGATTTTGTAACTTCTTCGGTCCGTTCCAGCGGACCAGCCAGCTCCTACAACCCCGCGACCACAACGGCTGGAACCTATTACGTGTTCGCGGTTTGGGCTATTCCCGTTTCGCTCGCCACTACTCAGGGAATCGCGATTGCTTTCTGTTCTTCGGGGTACTTAGATGATTCAGTTCTCCCACTTGCCTTTGCAGAGCTACTACAGCCCTAAGGCCTTCATTCTGCAATGACGGGACATGACTCCCGCCGGATTTCTCCATTCGGGTATCTGCGGGTCGAAGCCTGCTCGCGGCTCACCGCAGCTTTTCGCAGCCTACCACGCCCTTCTTCGGCTCTTGGCGCCAAGGCATCCACCACGTGCCCTTTGTAACTTGGTTTCCTTCAGATCGGCAAAACTGAAGTCCTACGCTATTCGCTTGTTAAGGTTCGAATCGTCCACTCTGATCAAGCACCCGACACCACGATATTGCGGCGCCGGATGTTGTTGAAAAGTGTGGCGAAGAGTGCATCGATTCTACGTGCTGCGCCGTTCGGCTGTCAACGGTGTGTACTGGTCCAGGGCACGTGAGACAGTGCCCTCCTTTCTGCCAATCGGTTTGTTTTGATCAAGTGGCGATATCCAGGGACTCGTCGGGGGGCTTCTAGTTTGAGGGCTTGGTGAGGTCGCACATGGTTGTAGATCCACTCGCATTCCATCAACGCATCGCCCATTTGACGCCAAACGACAGCGTTAGAGATCCTACAGATCCTCATTCGGCATCTGAGGCCACTGTGCAGGAAACAGAACTTCGATCAGCTCCACTGCGTCCCCATTAAGGGTGATATCGGCTGCTCGGACCGTTTCCAGCGGCGGGTAAGTCCCGATGAGAAGCTGGCTGACGTGCTGGTTCCCCTCAAGTCTATGTGGGATCCTATCCTCCGCCGTCACACGCACCTCGTACCGATCGATCAGCAGCGTCGCTTGTTGATCGTCTGCCCTTATGAGCAACTCGCCTCGCCATGCTGCAAGATGGGATAGCTTCAACCGTTCAGACAGCTCTCCGGCCATCGCCTTGAGTGTCGTCGTAAGATTGATGATCCTAATCAGATAGCCTCGGTTATTCCGGTATTCGGTGTCCATGTCACAGTTCAGGTGGCGCAACCGGATCGCAAGATCGCTCGTAAACGGCAGACGATGAAAGTAGACGCCATCGCATCCGTGCCGGCACGCAAGCATCTTCAGAACCCTGAGCCTCTCATCCGCGTCGCCGGCCGAATCAGAGTGGTAATACAGTTGCCCAGACTCCGGGGGACCGTCCAATAGATAGCCGGCCACCCTCTCCTTCTCATCTGAGAAGAGATAGCCGGTCTCCCAATCCAGACCCGGGTGTTTGCTTCTCAGATAAGTCGGTCTCACCGTCGTGCCAGTAACGGTGTTGTTGTCCCGATTGTAGATTTTGGCCAAGTCCTTCCGGCCCATGAGGTCGTATGCATTCGTCTCTTCTACGCGGACGCTGGGCAAGCCATCCGGCAAGTCGCTCGTCTTGATCGTGAAGTGCGTTTCCGGCCATGCAAAGACGTAGCCGAACCGCAGAAAGTAGCCGTGCGTGTTGTTGATCACCGAGAGGCCGTATCCCTGGTGCGCCGCAGCGTGCGTGGACAAGGCAATCGTCTCGGACATCAACCCGCGCCCACGGTAATCGGGATGCGTCATCGGGAGGTTAATCCCGGCTATCCGCACCCTCGCGCTGCCGATCCGCATCTGGAGATCGTAGACGCCCCAGAAGATGACGAGCTTGTCGCCTGATAGTCCAATGCGCGATACACGCCAATCCAGGTGGCTTTGCGCGATGCGTCCGTTGCGGCAGGCCCGGGCGAGGCCGTCGCCGAAGTGCATCGACAGCAAGCCATAGATCATCTCGGAGTCTTCGGCCTTGTCAGGTGCGCGATAGATGACTCGGTCTTTTGCCATATCTTCTGTTGTTGAGCGCCTTATCCTTGCAGATCGTGTGTCGCCTGGCCCGACTCCAGCATTGCCGCTCAAGTTAGGCGGTCTTGTAACTGAGAGTCTATTGGCAGCGGGGATGTTTGCGGCAAGCGTTAGACAGCATCTCGGGGGACGATTCTAGTATTGCGGGGTGACATGAGCGCCTCAGAGCTGCGGTGATCGAATGGCTCAGATAGCTTGAGGTGTTATGCCTCTCACAACGCTAACGGGCCATGAAAAGAAGATGCGGTCGCCTTCGTTCCTGATTTCGAAAGCTTCTTGGATGCTGGCGGGCGGCGATTCGAACGTGCGCCGCAGCTCCGCTACGGAACTCGCGGGCGTAGCAGCTCTTTCGACCCAGTCGTGGAACTCCAGATGTACGCGCGACCGCTCCGCCGCGTCGACCGCAAACCCGCACTTTTCCAGCAACGCCTTCCACTCGGAGTGGCTCAGGTTTCGAACGTGCGAGGGATCGCGTGTTTTCTCGATCTCGTTCATTCGCCGCGCGATGTCAGGCTCTTCGGGCGCGGCGGTGTCGCAGATGACCAGCCTCGCGCCGCGGCGGCAGACCCGCCGCATTTCCGCCAGCGCGATTTCGACTTCGGCGCAATGGTGCATCGCATAGCGGCTGACGACGAGGTCGATCGTATCGTCCCCGAACGGCATTATCTGGAGGTCGCCGGTCGTTGCGTGGAAGCTCTTTATCGACCGTTCCGCCGCTCTCCGAGATGCCAGACGCGCCATCTCCAGTGACAGATCGAGTCCGACTGCAACCCGCACCGATTTGGACAGCGCGTGGGCCACGAATCCGGGGCCTGATCCGGCGTCAAGCGCTAGGTCGGTGGGGCGCGGCTCGGCTATCTGCGTGAGAAGTCCCAGCATGTCGCCCTGAAAGGTAGAAACGCTTTCGGCATACGCTTGCGACCGCGCGTCGAAATGCCGGGCGACTTTTCTCGAATGATCGACGGTCACGTCACGGCCGGCGCTTGGGAAAGTTCGTCATTGCGCGTCCCGGGTTGGCGATATGCTCGCTTCCATCGTCCCTTCTGACTACTAATCTTTGCCGCCGACCGCCCGAAATGACAAACTTTGGATATGCGACTTGAGAACAAAGTCATTGCGATTCCCGGAGCCGGGGGCGGCATGGGCACCGCGGCGGCCCGTCTTTTCGCCAGCGAGGGCGCGCGCCTGGTGCTGGCCGCGCGGCGGGAGCCTCCGCTGCAAGAGATCGCTGAGCTCGCTCGATCCGACGGCGGCCAGGCGGTGGTATGCAGCGCGGACACTGCGACCGAGGCCGGCTGCGCCGCCATGGTGGAGGCCGCGGTTGGCGAGTTCGGCCGCCTCGACGTTGTTTATTGCAATATGGGCGATTTCGCCTACGGCGATCTGGAAACTCACCAGACCTCTCCCGAAGCGTGGGACTATCTGATCGGCCTCAATCTCCGCGCACATTTTCTCTCAGCCAGGGCGGCAATTCCCCAGATGATCCGCCAGGATCCGCCGGGCGGCGTTCTGATTCACGTTGCCGCGTCGGCTGACGTGCTGCGCGAGGCAAACCCGGGATACTCCGCCGCCAAGGCCGGGCTGATAGAGTTCGTTCGGCGCGCGGCCCGGCAATACCGCGACCGCAATATCCGCGTCCACTGTATTTGTCCGGGCGCTGTCGGAGGCGATCCCCCACCCGCCGGCCCTCTCGAACCGCTTCCGTCGGAGCTCGACCGCGACGCGAAAAGTCTCGACGTCGCTTACGCGGGCCTGTATCTCGCCTCCGACGAAAGCTCGTGGACGACGGGGCTGGTCGTTCCGGTCGAAGGCGGCCGCCGGCTCTAGCGGGCCGTCTCCTCAGCGCCGCCTGCCGCCGCGCGGCTACACTTTGCAGACTGCCGCCGGGTAGACCATCAACGCCGGCGCCCGGGCGGGTGCGCGGCTCGCCGAATTTGGCGCGCAATAGGAGGTATCGATGCGAAGAAACAGGCTTCGGGAGTTGCTTGACGCCGGTGAACCCAGCGTGGGCACTCACCTGATGTCGTCCTTGCCGGCAGTGTTTGAAATCGCCGGTCATTGCGGATTCGACTACGTCGAGTTCGAGCTCGAATACTCCCCTTTCACGCTCTACGATCTCGAGAATATGGGCCGCGCCGTCGACCTGTTCGACCACATGAGCTGCGTCGTAAAGATCGATCAGCAGCCCCGCACCTTCCTGGCAAGCAAGATTCTCGGGGCAGGGCTGCAAAACCTGCTATTTGCCGACGTAAGGACCGCGGACGACGCCCGCGAGTGCGTGGGCGCGGTGCGGGCGGAGGCTCCCGGCTCCGGCGGCCATCACGGCGTCGGCAGCTATCGCAACATCGGCTACGTGGTGGGGCCCGCCGGTGACGAGTACGTCAAGATGCTCGACGAGGCCGTCGTGATCCTGATGATCGAAAAGAAAGAGGCCGTCGAAAACCTGGACGAAATCTTGTCGGTCGAAGGCGTCGACATGGTCCAGTTTGGGCCGGGCGACTATTCGATGAGCATAGGACAGGCGGGGCAATACGATCACCCCGAAGTCTGGCGGGCGTATCAGCATACGGTCGAGACGGCCCACAAGCGAGGAGTGGCGGCCCGCGCCGAGATAAGCGGAATCCAACACGCCGAGCGCTATCTGGACCTCGGAATCCGCCATTTCATGATAGGCACCGACTACTTCATCCTTCACGACTGGTGGAAGGAGAACTCGGCCGCGCTGCGTGAGATCATCTCCAATGCGTGACGGCGGCGGGTGAGGCGGTTACGCCTCGTTCCGTCGAATCTGGAATATCGTCGCCCCGCGGCCCAGCACTCTAATCCGGCGCATGGCTTCGAGCCTGAGTTGAGGCCGTTGCTTCAACAGCCTCGATAGAAGCTGCTCGCGGCTTGTCAGAAGCACCGTCATGCCGGCCGGCTTGACCACGCGCGAGGTCTCGTCCAGAAACGCCGAGTACAGATTGGGTTCGTCGAAACCGCCGCTCTTCCTTCCGAACGGAAGGTTGCAGACGACCTTGTGCACCGAATCCGCGGGAAGCGGCAGCCGCCGCGCGTCCCACGGCAAGATGTTGATCGGCTTGTAACGCGGTCCCACGTTGGCGCGGGCGGCGGCGACGGCCACCGGGTCGATATCACCGCAGAGAAGGTATCGGTAGGGAGAGTCTCGCCCCCGTTCGATCGGAATCGTCCCGGCTCCGCACATGGGGTCGAGAAACACGTCGCGCGGGTCCGGCTCCGACATCAGCACCATGGCCCGGGCGACTACGGGACGCAGCGACGCCGGCACGTTGACCTTCTTGTAGCGCCGGTGCCTCATCGAGCGGTCCGACAGACGCATCCCGCAAAGGAATCTGTCACGGTCCTGCAGCACCCAAAACTCGCAGCCGGCGTTTTCGTCGACGTTTCGCCAGGCCGGCAAGGCCGAGGCAAGGGCCTTCGATACCTCCCGTTGCAAGTCGACCCTCCGGTAGGCGCTGTCTCCGGCGTTCCTCTGGGCGACCACCCGGAAAGTCCGCCTGCGGGGCGGGCGTCCCGTGACCACCCGATGCGCTTTGAGCGCCTGGCGGAGCAGAGGTGATTTCCGCACTAACGCGTGCGCCTGACGAAGCCCGCGCCTGCTCGAATCGATGACTCCGTCCGCGATCAGCGCGAAAACGTCCTCGGCCGTCCCCAGCCGCAGGAGGTCGGCGGGACTATGCGGGTAATCGAATAACAGCCTGCCCGGCGCGGCGTCGAACCGGCGGACGCCCTTGAAGGACGCCTCAAGCTCGCGCCCGCTCACCGGCTCGATGCCCGGTACGGTCAGGATGTAATAGCGCACGTTATCGGAGGCGCCGAAAAGCCGCCCGCCTGCCGCGGCGGGTCAACGGGGAGTCGCGGACCGACCGTTTATCCCAGCCCCACTTTGTCCATCACCCGGCGGAGCGTCCTGTCCGCAATCGGGCGCACCTTGCCGGCGCCCTCTTTGAGCATCGCGTCCAGATAGCCCGGCTCCTTCCGGATCTGATGATATCTCTCCTGGAGCGGGCGGATTCCCTCGATGACAACGTCGCTCAACTCGCGTTTCAGGTCCGCGTATCCCTTCCCCTCGAAGTGGGCCTCGATGTCCTTGCGCTTCCGCTCCGTGAACGCCTCGTAAATCACCAGCAGGTTGTTGACTCCGGGGCGGCTTTCGTCGAATTCGATGATACGGCTGGAGTCGGTCGCGGCCCTTCTGATCTTGGCGCGGACCTCGTCGGGCGAGTCCAGGAGGCCGATCGCGTGTCCGTGAGCGGTTTCGCTCTTGCTCATTTTGGACGTCGGATCGTCGAGCCCCATGATCCGGGCGCCCACCGGCGGTATCGAAGCCTCGGGGACCACGAACGTTTCGCCAAACATGGAATTGATTCGCTGAGCTACGTCTCGCGTCAGCTCGAGGTGCTGCCTTTGGTCGTCGCCTACCGGCACGAGGTCGGCGTTGTAGAGGAGGATGTCCGCCGCCATTAGCGCGGGGTAGTCGAACAGCCCGACCGATACCCTTTCTCGCAATGGCCCGGCCTTCTCCTTGAACTGGGTCATTCGCTCCATCCACCCCATGGGGATGAAGCAGTTGAGGATCCAGGCCAGCTCGGCGTGGGCGCTGACGTGCGATTGGATGAACAGCGTCGACTGCTCGGGATCGATCCCCGCCGCGTACAAGATCCCGGCCGTCTCCCGGATGTGTGCGTTCAACTCCCGCGGATCGTGGGGAACCGTGATCGCGTGCAGGTCCACGATCGGGAACAGCGTATCGTTCTCCCCCTGTGACGCGACCCAGTGGCGGATGGCTCCAAGGTAGTTGCCGATATGGGCGTTGCCCGTCGGCTGTATGCCCGAAAGTATGCGTTTTCGGCCGTTCCGTTCGTTCAAGAGAATTCCTCCGACCCTCGACACACCGCAAAAACAAAAAAGCCTCTCGCCTCGGGGACGAGAGGTTGCGGTTCACCTTCGCGGCGCCACCCCGATTAGACGCGCAAGCGCCTCACTCGCGCACGGAGTACCGGCTTCACGCCCGCCTCAATGCGTTTCCCGTATAACGGTGGGACATGCCGTCGGCGCCTACTCGGCCAAGCCTTTCGGACCGCAACTCCCGGGTCCATTCGCCTCGGGGTATCGCCGCCGGACTCTCACCAGTCGCCGACTCTCTGGGGACGCTCTCCCGAGGTTACTAGTCCCGCTCAACGCTTTTATCCAGATGCGAGCGTATGGGAGCAAGACGGGCGTGTCAAGAACTTGTACTGGTTAGACAGATATCAGAACATCCGCCTCGGTTCTGCTATACCGGCGTTTTCCAACGTCGCTCGTATATTGAATAAAGCCTTACTAACAGGCCAAATTGCAAGGCAGCCGCGAGACCGCGCATCCCGTCGTTCCTCGGAGAGCATGTCCCCGCGAAAGCGGGGAGCCGGAGCCGGCGCGCTGTCTACGACTCGTTCGCCGCCGGCGGCTTGGTCCACTCCCTCAGCAGTCTGGTTATGAGCCGAACGCCCACGCCGGTGGCGCCGCCGGGAGAATACGGCTTGCCCTTGTCGCCCCAGGCTGTTCCGGCTATGTCCAGATGCGCCCACGGAATGTCTCCGGCGAAGTGCTTGAGGAACATGCCGCCCGCGATCGATCCCGCCGCCCGGCCGCCGGTGTTGTTGATGTCGGCGATCTTGCCTTTGATCGCCTCTTCGTACTCGTCCCACAACGGGAGCTCCCATACCCTCTCGCCCGTATAGTCGCCCGCCTGCCTGAGCCGGTCCACGAGGTCGGTGCTCGTCGACATGACGCCCGTGGCTTCGTGACCGAGGGCGACGATTACCGCTCCCGTAAGCGTCGCGAGATCGACTATCGCGTCGGGCTTGAACGTATGCGCGTAATCCAAAGCGTCGGCGAGGATCAGCCTTCCCTCGGCGTCCGTGTTCAAGACCTCGATGGTCTTGCCTGATCTGGCAGTCAATACGTCCCCCGGCTTGAGCGCCAGGCCGTCCGGCATATTCTCGGTGGCCGCAATCAGGCCGACAACCCGCACCGGCAGCTTGAGCGCCGCCGCGCTTCTGAGAATCCCGACCGTCGCCGCCGCGCCGGACATGTCCATCTTCATTTCGTCCATGCCGGAACCGGGCTTGATCGAGATTCCGCCTGAGTCGAACGTCACTCCTTTGCCGCACACGGCCAGCGTTCCCCGCGACGTGCCCTGTGGTTCGTATTCCATCACGACGAACCGCGGCTCCTCGCGGCTGCCCTTGGCCACGCCCCAGAGCGCGCGCATGTTCATGCGCTTTATGCGGCCCGGGCCGTATACGGAACACTTGATGCCTATCTCCCTGCACATGGCCCGCGCTTCGCCGGCGAGCGCGGTGGGCGTCAAGTCGGACCCGGGCGAGTTGACCATGTCCCTGGCCAGGTTGACCGACTCCCCCAGAATCTGGGCGTCGCCGACTCCCGC
The DNA here is from genome assembly GCA_965218195.1 of Chloroflexota bacterium. Taxonomy (GTDB): domain Bacteria; phylum Chloroflexota; class UBA11872; order UBA11872; family VXNJ01; genus JAPOVO01. The sequence goes on along the minus strand of OZ244593.1, from coordinate 409,806 downwards.
CCGTACCTGGCGTACCTTGGCGCGGTCGAATTCAACGATCTTGAGGGATTCGACCTCTTTTTTGTCGTTGCCGGAATTGCTCTTGTATCGATCGAATTTATACAGGCCCAGGATCGCTCCGAGGGCTGTCGCTTCGGCGGCTTCGGCGACTTGCAGTCCGCCCGCGCCGGCTCCGAAGGCGATGGTTGCTATGTTCTTCGCGCCAAGCTCCCTTGCCTTCGCGACGGCGGTCGCCGAGGCCTGCAGGGCTTTATTGGCTGTGAATTCCGCTTCTTTGCCAAGCCCGACGACCACGATCCGGTCGGCCGCCGTGCCACCGGCGTAAACGACGGCAGTCGAATTCAGGTCGCCTTTGAAATCGCCGAGCTCGAGGATTCTCGCAATCGCGCCGCCCGTCGCTTCATCCACCGCCGCCGTAGCTCCTCCGGGCTTGGTTTCCTCAAAGAGGTTGACCACGAGCGTGTCGGCTTTCTGATCCTGGATGCTGCCACCGGCGGTTGTGATTTTCACGGTTCTCCCCTTGTGCTGGACTAGCTCGAAATCAGCGGCGGGACTGGCCAGAGAGTGTTATATGAGACGCGAATTATAGCGCCGGCTGCGGCGGGAGCGGCGGCTTCAGCCGCGGGTGAGCTCCGCGATCATCCCCTCCGTCATTTGGTCCAGGTCGAACCGCGACCGCCATCCCCAGTCCCTGGCTGCGTCGGAAGCGTCGAACTCGACAGGCCAGCTTGCGACGATGCCGTCGCGAACCGGATCGGGCTTGTAGCTGAATTCGACGTGGGGCAGCCGCGCCTTCAGCGAAGCCGCCATTTCCTCCGCCGACGGTCCGATTCCGTTTAGCTGGTAGACACGCCGGGTCAGGTCGGTGGCCGGAGCGTCGTGGAGATCGAGCAGCGCGCGCACGGCGTCTTCGACGTAGATCAGCGGAGCGCGAGTCTTCGGCTTGAGGTAGAACTCGTACTTACCGTTCGCGACTGCCTCCCGGTAAAGCAGCGAGCAGAATCCGCTGGCGCCTCCCGGCGCGCCGCGCGGCGCCACGACGGCGGCGAGCCGCACGCAGCGGAAGTCGAGCCCGAACCGGTTGTGGTAGTAGACGCCTAACCGTTCACCCGCCACCTTGGTCGCGCCGTATAAGCTGATGGGCCATTGCGGCGCGTCTACGTCTACAGGTTCGGGTACTCCGGCGCCGAAACTTGCGACCGTGCTTGTAAAAATGGTCTTGCCGACGTTGAAGATCCGGGCGGCTTCGAGCACGTTTCGGGTGCCCTCCATGTTCACCTTCCACGCCCGGTCCGAATCTTCCTCGGCGTCGCCCGACAACAGCGCTGCCATGTGGAAGATCGAATCGAAGCCCGACTCGCCGACCAGTTCGTAGAAATCGTCTTTTACAGAGAGGTCGCCGATCACCGTCCGGCATTGTCTGAGCTCGGGAATCGTGGTGTCGGGCGATTCGTGGACGTCCAGCAGGGTCAGATTGTCGCCTCGCCGGACGAGCGGTACCAACAGCCGCGACGCCAGATTGCCGGTCCCGCCGGTTATCAGAATCCTCAAGCAACGCCCCTGTCACGTCGAATATGCCGGCGGCGGGCGGGTTCAGTTGCCAAGGCCCTCATCCAGATGGCCAAAAATCTGCTGCAAACGTTCTCGGTCCGCGCGCGGCAGCGGCCCTTGCTCCATAGCGCGAATGTTGCTCCGCAGGTGGTCCGCGTTGGCCGTTCCGGTGAGCACCGTCGATACTGCCGCCGGTTCCAGCGCAAACCGGTAGGCCGCGGCGGGAATCGATTCAACGTCGCCATGGACCAGCCAGCCCAGCGGGTCTTGGTCGGGCGCGGCGTCCGGGTCGATAAGCTCCCTCGACTTGAGATCGGCGACGACCTCTTTTAGGCGCGCCGGACGGCTCATCGCCCGGCGCACGGCCATCATGATGATCACGCCTATGCCGGCTTGTTCGCACTGCGGGAAGGCCAGCCGCTCGGCGTTCTGATTGAGCACGTTGTAGGTGATCATGGCGGTGTCGAAGTGGCCGTCTTCGGCCATTTTCTGGATGACTTGGTGCATCTTGTCGGTGTTGCCCGTTTCGGTGACGCCCAGAAACCTGATCTTCCCCTTCTCTTTCAAACGGAGCAGCGTGGGGAGGTGCTGGTCGACCACTTCGTCGTAGCGCGCGGGCAGCACGCCGTGCGCCTGGTAGACGTCTACGTATTCGACGCCAAGCCGCTCGAGGCTCCGGTCGAGCTTGGCTTCCAGGGTCTTTTCGTCGATCAGCGTGCTTTCGTCGGCGATATCGTCCGGGCCGTGGTGATACCTGTATTTCGTCGCGAGCACGTAGTCGTCGCGAGGAACGCCGCGCAAAGCCCGCCCGAGTCGTAACTCGCTGTCCCCGTAGGCCTCGGCGGTGTCGAAAAAGTTGATTCCGGCGTCCAGCGCCTGGCGGACGACCTGGGCGGCGTCGCTCTCCACGACTCCGGAACGCTGCCCCATGAGACTCGGCCCGCCGGTGCCCAGACTCAGGAGCGATACTTCGAGACCGGTTCGTCCTAACGTTCTCCGCTGCATGATTGCGGATTCTAGCAGTGGACCGACCGATCATCTCCCGTGGCATCGGCGCGGGCCGCGGTTGTTGAAAGACTGGCTTTACCGGCGGCGTCGGGGATATCGTTCAGGTCGAAGGTTCAACACTGTCGCTCGCTGAAACGCTTGAGCGCCGCAGTCTTGCGGGGAGGATTCGCATGGGGCAAAACGGGGACGTGATTCGATGGGGTTCGCTCTCTACCGCGAGAATCGCTCGTAACGCGGTGGTCCCCGCCGCGGAACTGGTCGACAACTCGCGGTTTACGGCGGTCGCCAGCCGCGATCTGGAAAAGGCCAACGCTTTCGCGGACGAGCTGCACCTGGCGAAGGCCTACGGCTCGTATGAGGATCTCATCGACGATCCGGACATCGACGCCGTCTACAACGCGCTGCCCAATTCGATGCATTTCGAATGGACCATCAAGGCGGCCGAGGCGGGAAAGCACGTTCTTTGCGAAAAGCCGATTGCCGACGACGAAGCACAGGCGCGCGAAATGGCGGCGGTCTGCAAGCGCAACGGCGTTTTGCTTGTGGAAGCCTTCATGTACAGGTTCAATCCCAGACTCGCGCGGGTTCGCGAGCTGCTCGCCGAGGGGCGTATTGGTGATCCGATGCTGCTGTTCGCCAGCTTTGCCTTCAATGTCCGGGGTTCGGGCAACTGGCGGTTGGGGACCGACCTCGCCGGAGGCGCGCTCGCCGACGTGGGCTGCTACTGTGTCAACGTGAGCCGCACCCTCTTTGGAGAGCCGCACGGCGTCTACTCGCGGCTGGAAATCGACCCGGAGCTGGGCGTGGACATGTCCGGCGTGGCCATGCTGGACTTCTCCGAGAACCGCCGCGCGGTGATCGACTTCAGCTTTGAAACGGGCAGGCGGCAGCGGGTGGAGGTCGTCGGCTCAACCGGAAGCCTGGTGATCCCCAGGTGCTTCCTGCCGACCGCCGGCGAGCCTATGACCATCGAAATAAACGCCGGGTCGGACTCATCGGTGGAAGAAATTCCGTTCGCGAACAGCTACGCGCACCAGTTGGAGTCGTTTTCGAATACCGTCTTGCACGGCGATGCGGCGGTCGTCACTCCCGAAGACTCCATAGCCAATACTCGCGTAATAGACGCGATTCGAGAGTCGAGCGCGGTTGGCCGCCTCGTGGGCATTCAGCCCCAGGTCGACGCATAGGGTCGGAGGTCTTCCCTAACGGCTCGGGAAGGCATGGAAAGGCCCGCTGGCGCCGGGGTAAACAGGGAAGGCGCGCCCCGACCGGCCAGAGCGGCGACCGTTACAATCGTCTCGGATTCACGTAAGAGACCCAAGCAGGCCCACCTTTGCGCGATTTCAGAATTGGGCTGGCGCAGATCAATCCGCGTCTCGGCGATATTGAAGCCAACCTGGAAAAGCATCTCGAATACATCGAGGCCGCCCGAAACGCGGGATGCGATCTGGTCGTGTTTCCGGAGCTTTCGCTAACCGGCTATTTCCTGCGCGACCTCGTATACGATTCCGCCATCGATCCCTACGGGGGCTTTCTGGATCCGCTTATAGAGCAGACCGGCGACATAACCGTGATTTTCGGGTTCGTCCACCATACTCCCGATCATACGTTCAAATCGGCGGCCGCGTACGTGGAAGACGGCCTGATACTCCACGTTCATCACAAGGTCTACCTGGTCACTTACGGTCTGTTCGACGAGGGGCGGTATCTCGCGCGGGGCGACTCGATCCGTTCGGTCGACGGCAAGTTCGGCCGGCAGTCGCTTTTGATCTGTGAAGATTTGTGGCATCCGACGACGGCGGCCATTTCGGCGATAGACGGAGCGGACGTGATCTACGGCATTTCGTGCAGTCCGGGACGGGGCGTAGCGGGCGGGGGCGCGGAGCTGGGCTCGATTTCAACCTGGCGCGATTTGAACAGGATTTACGCGCAGCTTTTCACGGGATACCAGGTCTTCAGCCATCGTGTCGGATATGAGGACGGCGTCAACTTTCCGGGCGGGTCCGAGGTGCTGGGACCTGAGGGGGACGTTCTGGTTAGAGCTTCCGCCGACCGCGAGGAGCTGGTGGTGGCCGATCTGACGGACTCGGCGCTGCGCCGCGCGCGCATCAAGGTCCCTCTCCGCCGCGATGAGAATCTCGACCTGGTGCTTCGCGAGCTGCAGCGAATCTTCGAGGAGCGCTACGGATGAGCGCGGCAGGATCGAGCGCCGCCGGTTTGGTGGAACGGGCCGACGCGGGCCTCAAGCTAGACACGGGTCTCGCGGAGGGAATTCTTACCGGATTCATCCGAAACGAGCTGGGCAAGGTCGGGTTCGAACGGGCGGTCGTGGCGCTCTCCGGCGGTATCGATTCGGCCGTGGTCTGCGCGCTTGCGTCGAAGGCGCTCGGTCCGGAAAACGTGCTCGCGGTCATGATGCCGCACCACACCAGCAATCCGTCCAGCCGCGCCGACGCGGAGGAGCTAATAGTCCAGCTAGGCGTTGAATCGAGACTCGTCGATATAACCGGAATGACGAACCCGTATTTCGACGGGCAGCCCAACATCTCCAACCACCGGCGGGGCAACGTGATGGCCCGGATGCGAATGATCGTCGTCTACGATCACTCCGAGGACTTCGGCGGCCTGGTGATCGGCACGTCAAACAAGTCGGAAATCCTGCTTGGTTACGGCACGCTTTTCGGCGATCTGGCGAGCGCGGTCAACCCGATCGGAGACTTGTTCAAGACCCAGGTCCGCCAGATGGCCAGGGCGATGAATCTGCCCGCCGCCATCATCGGCAAACCGCCCAGCGCCGACCTGTGGGAGGGTCAATCCGATGAGGAAGACCTGGGCATTTCCTACGACGAAGTGGACCGCATCCTATACCTTATGTTCGACGAGCGGTTTCGGCGCTCGGAGCTGCTCGAGGCGGGCTTCGCCGAAGAGCAGGTTACGAAGGTCTACGGGATGGTGCGCAGAAATCAATTCAAGCGCCGCCCTCCCATCATCGCCAAGATTTCCGACAGGACCATCGAGCGCGAGTTTCGCTATCCGCGCGATTGGGGGCTCTGATCGAAACACGCTTGCGGTATTTGACAACGCTGATCGGTGGTCGGAAAATGGCCCGCGTCGAAGGTCGAAGTCTTCCGGTCAACGCTCATCATGGTGAGGAGATGGTCGCTTGAACTACAGTATCGCCACCAGCCTGTTTATGAAAGTCGACCTCCCGACGGCGATTGAGAAAATCGCCGAAGCCGGATTCGCGGAGGTCGAGTTGTGGACGCGGGCGCCGCATCTGGACGCGACAGACGCGGCTTACGACGTGGGGGCCGTGCTGCGAACTCTCGTCGAGTGCGGCGTCAAGGCCAAAAGCTGTCATGCTCCGTTCGGACCGCACATAAACCTCGGCAGTCACGATGAATCGGTCAGAGAAGCGGGAATCGACTCTCTGCGCTCGCTGCTGGAACCGTGCGCCAAGCTCGGAGTCGAGACGATCGTGGTGCATCCCAACGTCGCCCCTCAGAGGCAAACCGACGAGCAGGCCGAGGCCAGCAGACCGCGTATCCGTGAGAGCATGGCGGCCGCCGGCGAGATCGCTCGACCGTTCGGAGTCCGGCTCGCGTTCGAGAATATGCTCAGCGCGGGCCGGTCGCAGCCATGCGGCGCAATGGCTCAGCTACTTGAGCTGGTCGACGGACTGCCCGACAACGTCGGTTTGTGCTTCGATACCGGTCACGCGTTTGCAAACGGGCTTGATCTCGCGCGCGAAGTCCGAGATTCCGGCGACCGGCTGATCGCCCTGCACGTTCACGACAATGACGGCGAGCTGGACCGCCACTGGCCGCCGGGCCGCGGCAAGATCGACTGGCCTCCGTTTTTGGAAGCGCTCCGCGAGACTCGTTTCGAAGGGGCCTGGACGCTCGAGACGCTCGCTCGCGGCGACGAAGACCCAATCGCCAACCTCGAAGAGACCAAGGAGGCGATTGCCAACTGGGGGCCGCCGCCGGGAGCGGACGCTTCGCCGCCCGATTAGCCGCTGAGCCTGCCGGCGAATCTGCCGGCGCTAGTCGATCCCCAGCAGCGCGAGCGAATCGCGATGGATGATCGCCTCGATATCGCCCTCCGGTATTCGCGGCAAGCCGGTCCCGTCGACTACCGAGTTGATATCTCTCAAGCCGTTGATCGTGTCTTCTTGCGTACCGAACGGAAAATCGCTGCCGAAAAGCAGCTTGTGCAACATGCCGAACTCGTGGAACGCGGCCAGAGCTTGATACATCCACCACGGGCGCGCGTACGCCGTCGATACGTCGGCATAGAAGTTGGGATGCTTCCGCACCATTGTCATAGCGTCGGTAAACCAGGGAAGCCCGATGTGCGCGAGGATGACCTTCAGGTCGGGAAACTCGCGCCCGACGGGATCGTAGGTGAGCGGGTTCGCCGATTTCATCGGCGCCCTGCTCATTCCCTGAAAGGCGGCGTGGGTCAGAATCGGCAGTCCAAGCTCCTGGGCCCGGGCATGAATTTTCGCGGCTTCCGGGCCTGTCGGGTCGAAGTTCTGGTAGACGGGGCTCATTTTGATTCCGCGCAGTCCCAAGTCGCCGGCGCTGCGTTCCAACTCCTCGATGGCGTCCGGCTGGTTCGGGTCGATGGACATGAATCCGATCAGCCTGTCGGGATCGCCTCGAACGTAGTCGGCAATCGAATCGTTAGGAGTGTGCATACCGAGATGCAGCGCGTTGATGCCGAAAACTATCACCTTGCCGGCGGCGCTGGTGTTCGCTCTGTGCCGCTCGGGGGTCATGTGTAGCTCGACCGTGTCGGGATAGGTCCTTCGGACCGCCTCCTGGATCTGCGTTCCCCACTGATCCAGCGTCGAGAGGTGAGTGTGGACGTCAACGATCACGTCATCCTCCGGATGAGTCCCCGTATTCGCCGGTCACGGCCCAAGACGTCGGTCTGCCCGGAAAGGTAGTCAGGATCTATCGTTGTTCTCGCCGGGCCTACCGACCAGCTCTGGCGCCCGCCCGCCTTTTGCGCCGGTTGCCGTGGGAGCGTCGCTCGCCAGTCCTGATCCCTGACAGGCCGCCCGAAAGCCGCTCGCCCGGCAAGACTCTCAGTCCGTTGGTCCGCGCTTCTCCTTCGGTGGGGGCGTCCCGCCCGTTTGGCTTTGGAGTCTGAGGCATCCCGGTCTCTGCCTCTAGTTCGGACCAGTACGTTCTCTCGATCTTGGCGCCAATGGCGCGCTCGATGCGCGCGATCTCCACCACGTCGGCTCCGGTCACCAGCGTCACCGATTTGCCGCTGCGTCCCATCCGCCCCGTGCGGCCTACCCGGTGGGTAAACATGTCCGCGGATTCGGGAATGTCGTAGTTCACGACGAGTCCAATGGACAGGATGTCCAGTCCCCTCGCCGCGATATTCGTCGCGAGCAGTATCTCGCCCTTATCGCTTCTAAACCACTTGAGAACGTCGTCGCGCTGCCGCTGGTTCAAGTTACCTTGCAGCGCCCGAACTTTATATCCATCCGCCGCCAGGCTGCCTCGAAGCCGCTCTACTCCGTGCTTGGTCCGCCCGAATACCAGGGTCGTGCCGTCGCCGCGCTCGTCTAGAAGCCGCCGGAGCGCGCGCTGTTTGTCGAACTGAGGGACGATCATTACCGAGTGCTCGATGGGCAACATGCCGTCACCGCCTGCTCCGACCCGGATTTCGACTGGATCTTGCAGGTGCTTTTCGACTACCCGTTGTATCCATGGAGGGATGGTCGCCGAAAACAAGGCCGATTGCCGGTCTTTTGGCGTCGCCGACAGGATTTCATTCACGTCGGGGCCAAACCCTTCGTCAAACATCCTGTCCGCCTCGTCCAGGATCGCGTATCGAACTCTTCGCAGCACGAGGATCCGCTGGCCCATCAGATCGAGAATGCGTCCAGGCGTGCCCACCACGACTTGCGCGCCGCGGGCGAGCGCCTGCTTTTGCCTGCCGTAGCCCGTGCCGCCGTAAATCAGCGCGCAGTGGATGCCCATCCCGTCCGTAGCATCGCCCACGACATTGGCGATCTGCTGGGCGAGCTCCCGCGTCGGCGCGAGGATCAAAGCCTGCGGCTCTCGCAGAGCGGGATCGAGGGCGGAAATCATGGGCAACACGAAGGCCAGCGTCTTGCCGGAGCCGGTCGGAGCCATCGCCACTACGTCGCGTTTGCGCATCAGCGGCGGGATTGTCTGTGTCTGGATGGGGGTGGGGTCGTGGATATCGAGATTCTTGAGATTGGCGAGCGCGCGCTCGTTCACGAGCAACTCGCCGAAGCCTGATTTCAAAGGATGAATCCTCTTTTCTGGCCGCCCTGCACAGCTATTCGCTCATCCGATTAGACGTTTGGGAAGAACTAATCGCGCCGCACGGTAGACGGGCCGATGCGTGGACCTTGATTGAGCGTGCTAAGAATTGACGCTGCCGAAGCGACCTCTGGTGGTTCAGTGTGGTCCAGTCGTGGTCTGGTGTTTACATAAAGACTATAACAGCCGCCACCCGCCCCGGCAATTTCCTGCAATGGACCTGCACATGCGAGACAGGGGCTGCCCTGCCGTCATTCCCGCGCACGTGGGAATCTGGGAATCGCGATAAGCCCCAAAGACCATGGACAGGCAGAGTGTCTCACGCGTATCTCAACTTGTTCAAATGTCCGTTTGACTTGCGGTGGGGGCGGGGGGCGGTCAGACTTCGTACGGTTCTGATATCAAGGCAAACCAGGGAGAGGACGAGCTATGCGTGGTCACCTTCTGCACCCGGAGAAAATGGAATGGGTAGACCGTGGCAGCGGCGTTGCCAGCATGCCTCTTTTCGGGGGGCATACCGACGGCGCGAAGTTTGCAATCGGGATGACCCGGTTTCCGCCGGGGGCCGCCGTCATCCTTCATTCCCACAACGTCGACGAGTCGGTCACGGTCATCGAGGGGTCCGGTCGAGCTGAAATCGACGGCCAGGAGTTCGAGGTCGACACCTTCTCCACGAGCTATGTCCCCGCCGGCGTGAACCACCGCTTTATGAACACCGGCGGCGGTCCCATGCGCATTCTCTGGGTCTACGCCGGCACCGAGGTCACGCGCACCATCGCTGAGACGGGTGAGACCGTGGTCCATCTGTCGGCTGACGACCGCTCCGCCGCTTCGGGTTAGCCCGAAGCGGCACCCCCGAAATTCCGCCCTGACGCCGCCTGAGCGCCAGGGGGGCAATCTCGGTCTCGCAGGCGGCTCTGCGGAAGGCTACTGGAACTCCGGCGGAGTGGGGCTGAAGTTGATCTTGAGGCCTTGCCGGAGAATCTTCTCGACACCTCCATGCGCCCGCAGCCGCGACTGTTGATCGGCCTTGGCCAGACGGTCGACCTCTTCGGGATCGAGGATTTCGCGGAGCCGTGATTCAAACTCGTTGACTGTCTCGCGGAAATTGGGGTCTTGTCCGAGGTCGCGCTGTTCGAGCGGGTCGTTGCGCATGTCGAAAAGCTGCGGGGGGTACCCACCCGCGTGGTAAACGTATTTGTAGCGCGAATCGCGAAGCATGTACTGGGCATGCGTCGAGTAGATCGCGTGATATTCGCTGAATACCGGCTCGTCCCGGCTCCGGCCGCCGCCGGCCGCGATGTCCCATAGAGAGGCGCCGGGAAGATCGCCGTCGGCCTCTTGCCGCTTGACGCCAACGGCGTGCAGTATCGCCGGATAGCAGTCGACAAGCGAGACGGGCTGCTCGACCACCTTCCCTTCCGGGATTTCAGGTCCCGCAGCGACCAGCGGCACGGCCGCCGCCGCCTCGTACATGCAGCTCTTGCCCCACTGTCCGAAGTCGCCCAGCATTTCCCCGTGATCGCTTGTGTACATGATTCGGGTCGATGCCGTCAGCCCTGCGCGTTCCAGCGCCTCGAGCACCCTGCCGATCTGCCGGTCCGTGAAGGTAACGAGTCCGTAGTAGGCGGCGATCGCCCGCCGCACGGTTTCCTCGGCGAACTCCCCGTCCGGAATCGACATGCTCAGACGCCGCGCGTTTTTCGCCGCCGGGTGATCGGGCCAGTCGCGGGCGGAACCGCTGATCGGCCATTCCACCTCGTCGGCGGGATAGAGGTCGAAATACTCTTTCGGGGATACATACGGAAAGTGCGGGGTCACGAATGAGACCCAAAGGCACCACGGCTCGCCGCTTCGTCCGGCTTCGTTTTCGATCCAGCTCACCGCCTCGTCGGCGACCGCCGTATCGAACCGTGTGTACTGTGTCTCGCCCACGCCGGCGTTTTGGACGTTTTCGATCATGTGACTCTGCGGAGGCATCGCCTCCCTGGCGATGCCAAACAGATCGCCGACGCCGTCCTTGACGTCCATGATGAGCCGCTCGTCGGGGAACCCGTTGTCGTCTTCGACGCTGCGGAAGTGCATCTTGCCGATGATCGTAAGAGGGATTCCCTGACTCGTTAGCCGGTGGCCCCAACCGGTAGCCGCGCCGGTATATGGGGCGGCGTTGTCCCAGTTGCCGGTTTCGTGCACGTAGCGCCCCGTCACAAAGCTCGCGCGCGACGGTACGCAAATGGGGCTGTTGCAATAGGCGTTATCGAACCGTACGCCCCTCGCGGCCATGGCGTCGATGTTGGGCGTGCGGACCGTGGAGTGCCCATAGCAGCCCGACATGCGCTGCGTGTGCTCGTCCGACATCAGAATCACGAGATTGGAAGGTTTCATTGCACCGTCTTCTATAGTCTTACAACCCTGGCGGCGCGGTCGCTTCTACCGGCGTATTGCGCGTGAGCCTCTGGTCGGCGCTCGAGCGCCGACTAGCCGGCTTGAGAAGACTGCCGGCAAAGCTGTTCGGTTGCCGGCCTGATTATACGTAGCCATTTCGACCGACAAGGGCATCCAAATGAAGAACGGGCATATCCGGCTCCTCTTGCCGTCCGCCCTTACGGTAGGCGCTAGTGAAAAAAGAGAGTCAGATGAATCCAGGCCCCCGCGTGGCTACCCGGTCCACAATCGATCCCGTTCAAGGAAAGCCACTCGGGAAATCCGGTGGGGCACCAGCCTGATAGAGGGGCGGGGAATGCCCTGGCGCCCCAGCTTTCCGTCACCGATAGTGGCGGCCCAGTTCGGAGGCATAGCGCCGGCCGAGGGCAGCCCCATCGGCTTGCAGCCATTCGGTGAAGCGTGTGCAGGTGGTGGGCGCGTCCGCCGAGACCAGCAGGCCCGCCATTAGTCCGTCGACTTCGTCCTTGGTCAAAACAACGTCCCTCACGAGCCATCCGGCCATCCGGGCGGCCAGCAACGCCATGGAAGGCGTTACGTGTATTAGCTGGACCCGGCTCTCGACCCGCCGGGCTAGCAGTCGCACTAGTTCCTCGAACGTGAAGGTCTCGGGTCCTACGGCGTCCAGCACTACGTTGTCATCCCTGGCGCCAAGGTCTACGGCCAACCGCGCGACGTCGTCCACTAATACCGGTTGAATAGGGTAATTGCCGGAGCCTGCAATCGGGAAGACTGGAAACCGGCGCAGGAACCAGGCGATGTTGTTGATTAGCACGTCTTCCAGGCTGAACATAACGGTTGGCCGTACAACGGCGAAAGACAGCCCGGACTCGCGGATGGCCCGCTCCACCAGCCCCTTGCCCCGGAAATAGGGAAGAGACGAGGCTTCCGAAGCGTTAGTAATGCTGACGTGGACTATCCGCCGGACCCCCGCCTCCACGGCGGCGCGAAGCAGGCTGCGGGAGTTGGATACGGCAGTTTCGTAGGTGATTTGGCCGTGTGGGAAGCGGATCCAGTAGGTGTTGTAGAGAGTGTCGGCCCCCGTGAGACTTGCCACGAGATTCTCGAATTCGCCGAAGTCCAATGGCCGCGTCTCAACCTGAGCGCCCAAGGGACTGAGCGAGGCCGGGGTTCGGGTGAGCGTCCTAACCCTCTCGCCTCGATCCAGCAATCGCCGAGCGATGTATTTGCCGGTGTATCCAAATGCCCCGGTTACGACACTCAGACGCGATTGCATCACACCAAAGTCACCCGGTCGCCCAGATTCGTCTGAGCTCTCTATCCGCCGCCGCTGAGAAAGCTCGGGCCGGCCGAGCGTGATCCAAGCGTGTTGCCATTTTTGAAACCCGCGTTGTTACCTTGGCTATCGATCATACCGCGACCACGGCTGTCGCACGGTTCACCGCTTCAGGCGCTCAATGGCCGTCCCTTGCTTCAGGTTTTGCGGTCCGAAAACATGCTTGAACTCTTACAAAATCAGCTTCCGCCACGGGTGGTCTTCAACCGAACCAAAGAAACGGTCGTCAAACGTTTCGAGGCTGTCAGCGTCCACGTCACTGCCGTGCACTCTCGGCAAATCTGGCGAGAGGCTTTTCACAATGCGAGGAATGAGGAGGGGGTTGGCTGGGGTAGAAGGATTCGAACCTCCACTACGTGGGCCAGAACCACGCGTCCTACCATTAGACGATACCCCAGTGGAAGAGGCATTTTACATCGCCCGATTGCCATTTGAACGCCGTCTCTGTACTAATCTAGCCGGCCCACTGCTTTTGCGTTGCCGCCCCGTACCCGGTCGCTTCGATAGGAGTTGCGGTTTCAGGCCCCGTGTCCTTCGCACCGCTGGGCTACCTCCCTGTCTCCAGCCTGGTCGCGCCGGCTTCGCCTCGACCCGTTCGCGCTGATGACGTAATCTCTCTTGGTTGTGCTCGTCCGTCATCTTTTCCGCCGTCTGGTCTGAATCTGAATATGCGCGCATCGCTATGAAGCTCGGATGGACCGTCAAGCGGTCGCGGGTGGCGTATTCCGGGCGATTCCCGGTTATCGAGGACGAGCTGGTCGCCGATCTCGACGGCAGGGAATCGCTTTACACCTATCTGGGCATCGACTCCAGGGCGGTTGCGGTTATGGCTTCGGACGGACGAGGGCGCATTCTCACCGTGCGTGAATATCGACACCCGATCGGGCGCGTTGTCACCGATCTTCCGCTTGGGTCCGTGCATCGCGGCGAGTCCTCGCGCGAGGCGGCGCTGCGTGAACTTCGGGAGGAAACCGGATACCACGCCGAGAATCTGGTCCATTTCGGGACCGTCTTTCCGTTGCCGGCGCTGGCCCGGCTGGCTTTCGACTATTATTTCGCTACCGATCTGACGATGACAGCGGCCGATCCCGACCCAGCCGAAATACTCGAGGTCGCATGGATGAATTTTGACGAAGTGGTGGACGGCGTAGTGAACGGCGAATTCCTGCACGGTTCGTTGCCCCATGCCGCCATGCTTGCTGTGCACAAAGGGCTAATAAAGCCGCCGCGAGGAATACTCGATTGAGATCCGTTCGACTAGTCGGCGACGTCCTCCTGGAAGAGCGGCGCCGCGTTTACAACGCCGTGCTCGGACCGGAATACGTCACCGCCGTGTCCAGCTTCTACGGTGTCGACATGGCCGACATTGCCGCGGGCTCGGACGGCTGCGTCGACACCTGCCGCGACGCCCTTGCCGCCGGAATCCGCGCAGTGGTCCACGGGCCAACCATCGACGAGCTACCCGAATTCAGGAAGCTTCTGGAGGAGAGCGGCGGCCGGCTCCGGCTGGCGCATCCCGTCCGCTTCGACGCCAAGTACGCTCTTCCCCGTCAGGAATCCGCGGACGGCAAGCTCGGCGACGTCATTACGGTGCGCGTAATACGCACCGGCTCGACCGAACGCCACATAACAGTCGAAGAGTTGAACGTCCTCGACGCGCTGCTTCTATTCGGCGGGAACGTGAGCCGCATTTTCACGAGAAGAAACGAGGTCCGGGCGGAGGAAGTAAACACCGCGCTCAGCGTGGTCCGGTTTGCCAACAAGGCGATCGGCTACGGCGAGGCGTCCACCGCCCACTATCCGGGCTACTTCTACGAGGTGATCGAAGTCGTGTCCACCGACGGCATGCTCGAATACGACTCGTTCTCGCGGGTAAACCGTCTGGTTGGTAAGGACGGTATCGCAACCCTGGACAGCTATCACGTGCCTCCTTATCAGGCGATGGTCGAGGACTACGTTGCGGGCTTCCGCGGCGACCGCCAGAGCGCCGTCCCTGAGTCGGAGACTCTCGAGCTGCTCGATCTGGCCATTCGTTCCTCAAAAAGTTCCACGTCAACGGAGGCGGTAAACAGTTGAAACGTCTGCGTATCGGGGCGATCAGCTTCGATCACGGCCATCAATACGGTTGGTGCGGCGCCCATCTTCAGCTGCCGATGGTTGAGCTGGTGGCGGTGTCGGAGTGGATTCCCGAACAAGTCGAGCGCGTCAAGAGCACGCTGGTCTCGCCCGACGGCGCCATGAGGGCGCTTGACGACCCCGAGCAAGGCTCCGTCGAGTTTTACGAGGACTACCAGGAGCTCCTGGCCCGCGACGACATCGACGCGGTGAGCATCAGCTCGGCCAACGCGTTCCATCTGGAGCACACCGAGGCCGCCGCGCAGGCCGGCAAGCACGTAATTCTGGAGAAGCCGTTAGCGACGAACCTCGAGGACGCCACCCGCATCGTGAAGGTCTGCGAGGAAGCGGGAGTGTATCTGAGCACCGCTTATCCGACTCGATTTTCTCCGTCGGCGACCGAGGCCAAGCGCCGCGTTGACGCCGGCGACATTGGCGAAATCGTCTCCATGCACGCGACCAACCATCTGCGGCGCGCCACGACCGGCTGGTTCGTGGACCCCGAGCTTTCCGGCGGCGGCACTATTCGCGATCACATCGTTCATGGAACGGACCAAATGCGCTGGTTCTCCGGTAAAGAGGTGGTCTCGATCTACGCCGAGGGCGATACGCTCGCGCGTCCGGAAATAGCCGTGGACGACGTGGCGATGCTGATCGAAACGTTCGAAGGCGGCATCGTTGGCAGTTGCGACCCCAGTTGGAACCGGCCCATGACGGCGGCGAAGTGGGGCGACGTGTTGATCCGAATCCTCGGCACGGAAGGGGCCATCGATTTCGACATCACCGGCTGCTACGTCTCGCGCACTCTGGCCGGGGGCGGCCAGCAAGCCGAGGCGTGGGAGGCCGCGGGCGTGCAGGGTTACGTCAGTCACATGTCCTATCAGGAGGACTCCAACGTTTGGTACGTGAAGGACTTTGCGGAGGCCATCCTTGACGGTCGAAAGCCATCAGTCGACGGCATCGACGGCTGGTACGGCGTGGCCTGCATCGAGGCCGCGTATCAGTCCGTTCGCGAGCACCGTGAAGTGGAAGTCCCCCGGTATCCCGACGCTACCCAATGACTAAAGGAAACACGAACGGTCTCACTCGTCATTCCCGCGAAAGCGGGAATCCAGGCCGCGCGGAATAACTGAAAGCGACAGGAGTTTTCTTATGCTGAAAAAAGGGATCCGCGACGGCTGCTTCGGCGACTCGTTGACTCTCGAGGAAAAGTTCGAACTCGGCGCCGCCACAGGCTTTGCGGGGATTGAGATTACTCTCCCGGAGGAAGGCGAATACTCGCTGGACAGTCCTGATTCGAAGCTGGCGGAAATCAAGGACATGAGCGTGGGCTCCGGTGTCGAGTTGCATTCCATGGGCGGCGGAATGCCGTGGGCCTACCCGTTGACAGACGCCGACAAGGCCGTTCGCGAGCGGGGGATGGAATGCATGCGCCGCACCATCGACATCGCGGCAAATCTCGGCATAGATTCTCTGCTTACGATCACCGCTCGCGTGGAAGACGGCGTGTCGTACAAGGACGCCTGGGAAGTGTCGCAGGCTTCGCTTCGGGAACTCGTCCCGCGGGCCGAAGACAAGGGCGTTCACCTCCTGATAGAGAACGTTTGGAATGACTTTCTCTACAGCCCCATCGAGATGGCGCGCTACATCGATGAAGCTGAAAGCGACTACGTCGGAGCGTACTTCGATTGCGGCAACGTCGTGGCGTTTGGCTATCCCGAGCATTGGATCGAAATCCTGGGCTCGCGAATCGGCAAGGTCCACATCAAGGACTACATAAGGGCGCGGAAGAACTACGACGGCTTTTGCCCGCTGCTCGAAGGCGACGTTGACTGGAAGCTAGTGATGCCCGCGCTCAAAGACGCCGGCTACGACGACTGGGCCACGCTTGAGGTCAACGCTTACTCCGCCTACCCGGCGGAAGGCATAGCCGAGCTCTCCCGCCAGCTCGACATAATTCTCGCGGAGTATCCTTAAGCCGCCACGGCTGTCCGGCGTATCCAATCATTCACGCGGATTCTCCCTATCTATGCGAATGAAGTCGCCGGCAATCGGGTCACGGCAAACATGAGCCCTGGAATGATCGCTCGGATTAGTCTTACATGACCAAGCCCCGATACCGAATGGAGCCAAGTCCAACCGGAGCGTTGCACATCGGCAACGCCCGAACGGCCCTGTACAACTACCTGCTGGCGAGAAAGACCGGTGGGAGCTACATACTTCGGATCGCGGACACCGCCCGCGACCGCAGCCGCCCCGAATTCGAGAAGACGATCTTCGAGGGGTTCCGCTGGCTTGGGATCGAATGGGACGAAGGACCCGAAATCGGCGGCGATTACGGTCCCTACCGCCAGAGCGAACGAATCGACCTGCACCGGGAATGGCTGGGAAAGCTCATCGATCTGGGCTGGATCTACCGCTGTTTCTGCACGCCTCAGGAGCTTGCGGACGAGCGCAGGCGCGCACAGGTCGAGAAACGTCCGCCCAAATACTCCGGGAAGTGCCGCAACCTCTCCGAAGCCGAGACCCGGCGGCGTCTGGACGCCGGCGAAGACGCCGCTTACCGGTTCAGGGTGCAACCCCGGACCGTCGAGTATCGCGACCTCGTACTTGGCGGCGTGCGGGAGGACGCCGGGCTTTGGGGCGATTTCGTCGTCTGCCGTTCGAACTGTTCGCCTCTACTCAACTTTGCGGTAGTCGTCGACGATCACACCATGGAAATCACGGACGTCGTCCGCGGAGCCGACCATATCTCGAATACGTTCAGGCAGATCGTCGTGTACGAGGCGCTCGGAATCCCGCCGCCGCGATTCGGGCACTTGCCGCTGATTCTCAACCGCAAGAAGCAGAAGCTCAGCAAACGCGATGGCTCCGTCTCGGTCGAGGAGTACCTTGCGCGAGGCTATCTTCCCGAAGCGGTTCGGAACTTCATCGCGCTGCTGGGCTGGAATCCGGGCGACGAGCGCGAGATGTTCAGCCTGGAAGAGCTCGTGCGCGAGTACAGCCTCGACCGGGTCAGCAGCGCGAATCCGATCTACGACATCGGCAAGCTCGACTGGTTCAATGGCGTGTACATGCGCGGCATGACCGTTGAGAAACTCGCGAGCAGGGCCAGGCCTTTCGTCGAGTCGGCTGGACTGAATATAGGCTCCGGCGGCAACGGATATTTCGAGCGGGCCGTCGGCCTCGAGCAGGAACGGGTCAAGAAGCTAACCGACTTCGGCGAGGCGCTGGCCTTTTTCTTCCAGGACGAAGTCGATCCCGACATGAAGTTTCTGGTTCGCAAAAAGGGGACCGCGGACGAGACGGCGCACGCCCTGCAAAAGGTGCTTGCCGCAATTCGGGAGCACGGTGTGGACGACTCGAAGGTATCCGAAAGCTATCTTCGCGGGCTGGCGAACGAGCTCGGCTGGAAGGCCGGCGAGCTCTTTATGCCTATCCGCGTGGCGATAACCGGCTCCCGCGCCACGCCGCCTCTATTCGAGACGATGCAAGTTCTCGGCGAGGAACGCGTAACTTCACGCCTGAGCAGGGCAATCACGTTACTCCGCGGCGAACCGTCCACGGCTTCCTGAGTTCCGGCTCGACCCTGGGCGCGGCTAGCTGTAAGTCCGGCGGCGTTCTTCGCGCCAGGCGCGGAGGCCCTCGACATCGCCGGTATTCAGCACGTCGGACGCCCTAAGCCAGGACCGGCGGGCGGCCGTTACGCCGTAGGTCAGGTAATCGAGATGATGCATCGAGTGCGAGTCCGTGTTGATTACGATGGGCACTCCCATTCTCGCCGCCTTGCGAGCCGGCTCCTCCGGCAGGTCCAGACGGTCGGGCATGGCGTTGATCTCGAGCGCCGTGCCTGTTTCGGCCGCGGCTTCCAGCACGGCGTCGATGTCGAGCTCGTATCCGTCGCGGCTGTTCAACAGCCGGCCGGTCGGGTGCGCCACCGAGTCGACGTGCGGATTGCGAATCGCTGCCACGACCCGTTTCGTCATGTCTTCGGAAGATTGACCGAAACCGCTGTGGACCGCCGCTGAAACCCAGTCGAGCTCGCTGAGCAGCTCGTCGGGGTAATCGAGGCTCCCGTCGGTCAGGATGTCCACCTCGGTCCCATGCAGGATATCGATCCCGTCGACCGCTCGATTCGCCTCTTCGACCGCCTCCGATTGCTCGGCGACGCGCACGGCTTCCAGCCCGTGCGCGACTGTCAGCGAGCGGGAATGATCGCTGATAGCGAGATAGGCGCGGCCAAGCTCACGGGCCGCCTCGGCCATCTGCTCTATCGAGTGCGCACCGTCGCTCCAGCGTGTGTGGCAATGCAGATCGCCCTCGAGGTCCTTTGCGGCCAGCAACTCGGGCAGCGCGCCGTTTCGGGCCGCTTCGATCTCCCCGTGGCCCTCGCGCAGCTCCGGCGGGATCAGCGGCAGACCCAACGCCTCGTATACTTCCTCTTCATTCGCGAAGTAGGCCCCGTTTTCCAGCTCGACGCCGCGTTCTCCGGCGATGGACCGGAGGGCGTCGCAATGTGAGTCCGACCCGGTCGCAAATACAAGATTCAGGCTAAATTTGGTTGGCGTACATACGTTTATCCGCACTTCGAAACCGTCTTCGAACGTTCCCGACACCGACCGTTCGCTTGATTCCGGTTTGGGGAGAATGGACCGGATAACGTCGATGACCGGTCCCGGGTCGCCGGCCGCGATCAGCAACGAAATGCGCCCGACCACGGGCACGCCTCGCCTCGCCGCGCCCACTAGCGCGGCGTGCGCCACGCTATCGACACCGAACAACCTGGCAAGGATAGGTTGAGCCACCGACAGAGAATCGGCCAGCAAACGGCGCCCCCGCCGCGCTCGCAGCTTCTCGATTTCCAGCAGGATTTTCTCGACCTTCTTCGGCCCCATGCCGGGCAATGATCGAAGTTTTCCCGACGCGGCTGTCTGCTCGAGAGAGTCCACGCCGTCGATCTTCAACTCGTCGAACAGCTTGCCGACGGTCTTGGGTCCCAGCCCTCTAATCTCCAGGACTTCGAAGAGGCCGGGCGGAATTCCCTCTTGCGCCTCCTCCAGATCGGTGCTCGCTCCCGTTCGAACGTACTCGTCGATAACGGCGCCGAGCCTCTTACCGATGCCCGGCAAGATGTCCAGCCGCCCCTCCGACACGGCGTCCGCCACGTCGATCTCCATTTTTTCGACGTTCCGCGCGCCGCCGCGAAACGCGCGAACCCGGAATTCGTCCACCGAGCGAATCTCCAGCGAGTCGGCGATGGCCTTCAGCAGCGCCGCGATCTCTTTGTTGGATGGCGTCTTGTACATTCGTTATGACGGTCCCGATTCAACCAATTCGCGCAAGCCTAGCAGTCCGCACTTGGGCGGGCGCTGTTCCACGTTATGGCGATCTGGTTAGGCGGCGAATCCAGACATATCGTTTGAAACGCTCATCACGACGCCGCGTTGATCGAGGCAAACTCGCTTGCGAGCGAAAGGTTGCCGCCCTGGCCAACTCCGACGTATTCAAAGCCGCGCGATTCCAGTTCTTCCTGGTTATAGAGATTTCTGCCGTCCATGATGAACCTTCTACGCATGGCCGCGCCGGCTCTATCCCAGTCGATTTCATGAAACTCGTTCCACTCGGTAGCCACGAATACGGCGTCGGCGCCGTCCACCGCGCCGTAGGGGTCCGCGGCAGTCTTGAGGCCTTTTACGACGGCGGCCGCATTCTGCAGCGCAACCGGGTCGTAAGCGACCACGTCCGCGCCCTCGCCCAAAAGCAGCCGGATGATCTCGATCGCTGGCGCGTCGCGCACGTCGTCGGTGTTCGGTTTGAAGGAAACGCCAAGAACCGCTACGCGGAAACCCCGCAGTCCGCCAAGATGCTCCCGCAATTTTCGGATGACCGATCGGCGCATGTCGCGGTTGATCTCCATAACCGCACGCAACAGTTGCGGATGGCATCCGTTAACCGCGGCCATGTGTTCGAGGGCCAGCACGTCCTTTCGAAAGCAGCTTCCTCCCCATCCGACGCCTGCCGACAGGTAGCCTTCGCCGATTCGGCTGTCGAGACCCATGCCCCGCGCGACCTCGGTAACGTCGGCCCCCAGCCGCTCGCACATCGAGGCTATCTCGTTGATGAAGGAAACCCGCGTAGCCAGGAAGGCGTTGGAGGCGTACTTAATCATTTCGGCCGTCCGCAGGTCCGTGATGATGATCGGGGACGTGAATGACCTATACAGCGACGCAACGTCGCGCGCCGCCGATGGGTCCTTGGACCCCAGCACGATGCGGTCTGGCTGAAGGAAGTCGGAGACGGCCGAGCCTTCGCTGAGAAACTCCGGATTCGAGACGATATTAAAATCCACCTCGTCTCCGCGGCGCTGGCGAATGATGCTGCTGACGAGATCGCCCGTGCCGACGGGCACGGTGCTTTTGTCGACGATAATCGTGCGGCCGTCGAGGTTGGCCGCGATGCTCTCGGCCGCCGCCTCGACGCTGGAAAGGCTGGCTTCTCCGCCGGGACCGGAAGCCGTGTCCACGGCTATGAATACAAAGTCAGCCGGGGGAATGGCCTTCTCGTAAGAGTTCGTAAAAATCAGCCGGCCGGCGTACCGGTTTCGCCTGATCAGATCCTCCAGGCCCGGCTCGAAAATCGGTATCTCGCCGGCATTCAGACCGTCGATCTTGGGCTTGTCGATATCAAGGCAGACAACGTCGTTTCCCAGGTCGGCGAAGCACGATCCGGCCACCAGACCCACATAACCTGTACCGACAATGCAAATTCGACTCATGTTCCGTTTACCGCCTGCCTATATTTGCTGATCGTACGCGCCTGTAAACCGGACCTGGATAATCTGCGTTTCAATTATCCGGCCTCCTTCGACTGTGATGCGTTTGCCGGATTTGGCGCTTGCCGATAATCATAAGCGAGCGGCTAGGATGCGAGACCCGGCCATACCGCGCCGGGGCACCAGCAGCGGGGCTAAATGCTCCAAGACCGGCAGGCCATTCCGCTGTATATCCGCCGGGTGTTTCAGGGCTTCTCCCGGCCCGCAGTCGTCCGCAGACTACTTGACATCTTCTCGACAAGCCCGGCGTCGACCGCGGCCTGCGCGCTTAGCAGACCGTTTGCCAGAGCTCTGGCGTCTGATCGCCCGTGGCCGATTAGCACCTGCCCCTTGAGTCCGAGAAGAGGCGCCCCGCCCCACTCCGCATAGTCAAATTTGCGTCGAAGCGCCTGGAACGCCCCTTTCATAAGAACCGCGCCGGCTTTCTTGAGCAGCGAAGATTCCACGTCCTTGCGCAGCTCGGCAAGCACAAAGTCGCCTATGCCCTCCATCACTTTGAGGGCGATATTTCCAGTAAATCCGTCGCAAACGACCACGTCCACGCGGCCGGACAAAACCTCCATACCTTCCACGTTGCCGGCGAAATTGATTGCACTTTCGCTCAGCAGCTCATAGGCCTCGCGGTAGAGTCGAGTTCCTTTCATCGACTCTTCACCCACGTTGAGCAACCCAACCGCGGGATCGCTAACAGATCCGAGCCGCTGCATGTAAACAGATCCCATGATGGCGAACTGAACCAGTTCATTCGCCGTACAGTCGCTGTTGGCGCCGATATCGAGCATGAATACCCGCCCACTTGACGTGGGCAAGAGTCCGCCAAGCGCGGGCCTGATAACGCCTTCCGCCCTGCCAATTACGAGCACGCCCGCGGCCATGAGCGCGCCGCTGTTACCCGCCGAAACAAGCGCGTCCGCCCGTCCGTCCCTGACCAGTTCGGCCGCAACGACAATCGAAGAGTCGCGCTTTTGGCGCAACGCCGCCGCCGGCGGTTCGTCCATTCCCACGACGCTCCCGGCGCTTACGATTTCGAACTCGTCTTCTCTAACGTCCAGCGCCTTGAGCTGCGTTACGATGCGCGATTCGTCTCCGACCAGAATGGCCCGGAGCCCATGCGATTCGAGCGCTTCCACAGCACCGGCGACGGTCGCCGCCGGCGCGTTATCGCCGCCCATCGCGTCAAACGCAATCCGCGCCATTGGTCGCACCGTGCAGTCGTTAAATCGAAAACGCGAGTTTCAGGATACGCGCAAGCTCGGTAATCCGACTAGGCCGGGAACGAGAGCCGGCCGGCGCCGCATGAACGGCCGGCGTCGAAGAAAGGTCCTTTGTCCGGGATGTCGGGCAGGGGGCACGCAACGTTCCGCGGCCCGCTTTTCACGCGCAATTCAGGTCCGGAGAGGTTCGCTCGCTCATAAACGAACGCGGAGAAGGGCGCGGAGCCGGCTCGGCAGACCGGCAACGGTCGCTCGTCAAACGTCGAGATTGCGGACCGTCCGCGCGCGGGTCATTATGTAATTCCGCCGCGCCGTCACGTCGTTTCCGAGCAGAGTGGTCACCAGCTTGTCGACGGCCAACTCGTCCTCCGGAATCACCTGTAGCAGCGTCCTCATTTCAGGGTCCATCGTGGTTTCCCAAAGTTGCTCGGCGTTCATTTCTCCCAGGCCCTTGTAGCGTTGCAGATGCACCCTTCCATTGATCTTGGAAAGGTGCTTGTCGCGTTCGGCGTCTGTGTAGGCGTAGTGGGTTGTGCGCCCGTTGGAAATCCGATACAGGGGCGGCAGCGCAATGTAGAGATGGCCTCTGTTTACGAGCTCCTGCATGTTGCGAAAAAAGAACGTCAACAACAGGCTGCGAATATGCGAGCCGTCCACGTCGGCGTCGGTCATGATAATCACCCGACCGTAGCGCAGCTTCGAAAGGTCGAAGCTTTCGTTCAGACCCGTTCCGACGGCCGTCGTCAGGTCGCGTATCGCCTCGTTAGCGAGCATCTTGTCGAGCCGCGCCTTTTCAACGTTCAGAATCTTTCCACGCAGCGGCAGAATTGCCTGATTTCGGCGGTCGCGCCCCTGCTTAGCATTACCTCCGGCCGAATCGCCCTCGACGATGAAGAGCTCCGATTTATCGGGGTCTCGCTCCTGGCAGTCGGCGAGCTTCCCGGAGAGCGCCATTCCATCGAGCGCGCCCTTCCTGACGACCAGGTCTCTCGCCCGCTGCGCCGCCAGACGGGCGTGACTTGCCACCAGGCATTTTTCGACGATGCGCCTGGCCTCGGAGGGATTCTCGTGCAGATACTCGCTAAGTCCCTTGTTGATTACCGACTGCACTTGTCCCGCGACTTCGGGATTGTTCAGGCGGACCTTCGTTTGAGCTTCAAACTGCGGCTCTTCGAGCAGAACGCTAATGACGGCCACAAGACCCTCTCTCACGTCGTCGCCGGTGAGGTTGGAGTCGTTGTCCTTCAGAAATCCGTTATGGCGCGCGAAATCGTTTAGCGTGCGAGTCATTCCGGCGCGGAACCCCGAAAGATGAGTGCCGCCGTCGGCGTTGTGGACCGTGTTCGCGAACGCGTGGATCGCTTCGGTAAAGCTGTTTGTGTATTGCATGGCAACGGCGATCGAAGTGCCCTCGACCGTATCCTCAATGAAGATCGGACGCGAAATTATCGGGCGTCGATGGCGCGCGATGCTTTCCACGAACGAGCTTACGCCGCCCTCGAAATAGAAGGTCTGCCGCTGACCGGTGCGGCGGTCGTCGATCGTCAGCTCCAGCCTTGGTGCGAGGAACGCCATCTGACGCAGCCGTTCGGCCAGCGGCTCGAACTCGACTTGAATTTTCTCCATGGGAAAGATCTCCGGATCAGGCTTGAACCGGATTGTCGTTCCCGTACCGTCCGCTTTCCCCTTGCGCTTGACGTCGAACTCGGGGACCCCTTTGCGGTACTCCTGAACGTATTCCCTTCCGTTGGTGCGCACTTCGGCGATCAAATGCTCGGCAAGCGCGTTGACGACGGAGATGCCGACGCCGTGCAAGCCCCCCGAAACGTGATATGCCTTGCCGCCGAACTTTCCACCGGCGTGCAGGGTCGTCATCACCACCTCGAGAGCCGGACGGTTCATCTTCGGATGCTTGCCGACCGGGATTCCCCGGCCATTGTCCGCAACGGATATGTAGCCGTCTACGTCCAGCACCACCGATACTTTCGTGCATTCACCCGCCAGGGCCTCGTCCACGCTGTTATCGACAATCTCGATGACGAGGTGATGCAGGCCGGCCGAATCGGTATCGCCGATGTACATCGCGGGCCGTCGACGCACCGCGTCAAGACCTTCGAGTACTTCGATAGTATCGGCGGTGTAAGTCAAGCGGGCCTCCTAGGCGCCCAATCGATCGGTTGCAATGACTTCCGGCCGGGAGAGTCGATTCACGTAGAAGACCATGCTGCCGACGGAGATCGCCGTCCCGATAAACGCGCTGGCCAATGCAGAAACGATCAATCCCGGAGTCGCCTGCGCCAGATACGACCATACGAAGGTAAGGCCGTGCTGGACGAAAGTAACTAGAAGAACGAAAACGATCGCCGGCCCCAAATTCCCTCGCCAGAAATATATTGAACGGCGAATGCTGTCCCGTACCGAAACAGGCTCAAGCATCAATGCCAGAATCGCGAAGTACATCACCAGACTCGCGGCAAACAGGCCCACCGCAAGCGCAATGGACGCCATCAACAGCACGAGACTGAGGAGAGCGACAATTACAGCAGGCAATGATGACGCGGCGGCAACGAACCCAACCGCCAGAAAAACAAAGCCGGCCGATACGGCTGTCATCGCAGCGCCGGCGCCCATCGTGAGGCCGAGGAACTTTGGCGATTTGTCGATAAGGACGGGCATGAGTTCTGAGCTCGCTTTACGCCCCTCGATTGCGTTTGCGAGCAGAACCAGGTACGCGGAGGCAAGGATCGCCCCGCCTGCGAGAAGCAGGACTACGGCGCCGAGAATCGAACCGAAGCTGGTCAATTCAATTGTCGATCCCGGCGTATCCAGATTGGCGAGAAGAAGTCCCGTCGGTGGCAAGAACAACCCCAGCAGCCAGGAGATTTGAGAAAACACAGCCAGTCCATCTGGTTGCGTTGCCACATACTCCGGACCAAGTGGCGCATACTTCAGACCAAGTGGCGCCGAAATAACATCAAGGATCGAAATGGGAGGCAGGAGCCAGATAATCAGGTCGACCAGAACCGGAATGGCGATTAAGTACGGTCTTCGTAAGACGATACGGTAACCGACTCCCAGTGCGTCGATGACTCCCAATAAGCGCTCCTAAGCTGGCTTTCCAATTATACTCGAAAGTGCGTCCCTAAACCTGTGAAAGTCGTTGAATTCGAGCACCGGCGGGACCATATTATCTTGACATAAAAACGGTGATTTGTCGATGTGGCGCGCTGCTCAAATACGTGCGAGACGGCGTCCTCGTTTCAGCCTATCTGCGGTCGCCGGTTATCCCGGCGAAGCATGTCTCCGCACGAGCGGGGAGCCTGAATTTAGAAAACAACGACGCCCTCCCCGTCATCCGGCTTACCCTGCCGTCATCCCGCACAGGCCGGGAACAGGGTTCAGGTTCCGCAGTGAAGACTGACGCGTTTCGGTAATATCCTTTATACGCGCA
Source organism: Chloroflexota bacterium (assembly GCA_965218195.1). Classification (GTDB taxonomy): domain Bacteria; phylum Chloroflexota; class UBA11872; order UBA11872; family VXNJ01; genus JAPOVO01. The sequence continues at coordinate 383,582 of OZ244593.1, read as the reverse complement.
GAGTAAAAAAAGGAGGGCATATGTCGAGCGAGTTGAATGTCACGATTGAGTACTGCCTGCAGTGAAACTATTTGCCTAGAGCCGTCAGTGTGACGGACGAGTTACTGTCTGATTTCGGCCAATACGTTGGCTCCTGGACGCTGACGCCTTCATCCGGCGGGCGGTTTGAAGTCTCGATAAACGGAGACCTGGTTTTCTCGAAAAAGGCCGAAGGGCGTTTTCCCAAGATTCCCGAACTGCGCGACAAGTTTGAGGCGGCTATCTAGCCCGCAGTTTGTTTCACGCTAAATCGAGCGCGGATACCTCTATTTGAACTCCGTGGCCGGGTTTACCGCGGGATAGAAGAAAGCCATCTTGAGTTGCGTATCGGCGGTGTTTCGGAATCCGTGATAAACGGTGGTCGGCGCCAGAACGGCGTCGCCCGCCGAAACCGGAATCTCGCCTTCGCCGATAAGCGCCACTCCCTCGCCTTCAAAAATGAAAAAGGCTTCTTCCACCAGGTGCTTGTGAAGCGGAAGCTCGGCGCCAGGTTCGATTACCAGCTCGCCCAGCGTTACCGCGCCCGCACCCGCATCGGGGTCTAATAGGACCTTGCCGGCGATGCCTGAAAAATTCGACTCTCCCGCCTGCCGGTCCGTGCTTCGAACAACGCCCATCCGTAACTACGTCCTTTCAAGTCTGCCGATGCCGCGACCTCGAACCCGAAGCAAATGCCGCCGGCGCTTCGCCGGTTGCCTCCAGCATTAAGGTCCCGACGCGGAAATCGGCTTCAATACGGTTCGCAGTCTAGACTTGATCGACTGCAAATGCGCTTGAAGTGGTGAGATTGAGTTGTCTAGCGAGCAAGCTGCCGAAGCGACGAACGTTGAGAAGTTTAGTCAGGCTGCCACCGGCTACGGTCACGGGGTCGAGAGATCCGACCTGGAGGCGTTGGCGGCCCTGGCGGGTGATTTGAGCGGACAGAAGCTGCTCGATACCGCGGCCGGGCGCGGAGCTTGCGCGCTGAAAATGGCCGCTCAGGGCGCGGAAATCTACCTGGCGGATCTCACCCACGCAATGCTCGCGCAAGGAAGATCGGACGTAGCGGACCGCGGTCCGCAATTTCGCGCCGCGGTGGCTCGAAGCGGCAGCCTGCCCTTTCCGGCGGCGACGTTCGACGTCGTCACCTGCTCGCGCGCCTATCACCATTTGACTGATATTCGGAGCGCGCTGGTCGAAGCGCGCAGAGTTTTGAAGCCGGCGGGGCGTCTCCTGGTCACCGACCACTCCGGACCGGACGATCCTGAGGCGATGCACCTGGCCAACACCGTCTCCAGGCTGAGAGACACCTCCCACGCGGCGACCTTGTCCCCAGGTCGATGGCGCGACGTGCTGGTCGATGCCGGATTCGACTTGCGGCAAATGCAGACGGTGGAGTCACGGCAGGAGTTGGGCGCGCTTTTGGAAGCGGCCGGAGACGCCGCCCCGAAGATCGAGGAGTTGTTTGAGAAGGCGTCTCCGAGCGTGCTGGAAGCACTAAGATTCGACGGCTCCGAGCCGGCGGGATTCGCAACTGTCGTCGTCGTTCTCGACGCTGTATCGACAGCCTGAGGTTTAACGGCGGTCGATCCGGCTGATCCTGGCGGTGCCTGATCATCGCTGCCGGGCGTGTGCCGGCTTTTCCATGCGGACGCCGCAACCGTCCCGAACGAACGCTCTCTCGTCGGTCAGCAGTACGAGCCGGCGCAATGGATATCTGCGATGCAGCAGATTCAAAACGATGTCCTCGACCGGAAACCTGAACTCCCAGCGAGCGATAAGGGAGTTGCCGGGGCCGGATTCGAATTCAATGCCGAGCACGGCGTTTGCCACTTCGTTGAAGACCTCGGTCGCCGATCTGTAGAAGACTTCGAGGCTTTTTCCGCCGGACCGCTTGACCCAGATCCAGCCGGACTCCCTTACCGCGTTTTCTATTTCGCCGACGACCCAGCGGGCTTTGTGCGAAGGATGGCGTCGAGCGTATGACCTCAACTCCGAATAGCTGCGAGGATATCTGAGTCTCGTCCCGCCGCCGAGCGAGTGGTTGCCGCGATTTGCGATTTCATACTCGCGCAGCTTCAGTTCGTACACGATTTCATCCAACCGATCGGACGTGCGCCGCCGCGTCGACCAGGCGGCCCCTGGAGACGCTATGCGGTCCAAACCGCTCCGCGATTGCGTCCACGGCGAGATCGAGGCGCCGGTTTCGACGGGATTGAGACCAGTCCAGGGGAAGCTGCTCTATATCGTTCCGGCTCAAGTCCGAAACGTGGACGCCCGCGAGCCTGAACCGGCCGCCCTCTTTCAGAGCCGCGTCCAGCAGATCGGCCGCCGTTTTGTAGATGGCCCGCCCTTCGTCCGAACGCGCGTCGAGCGTCCGGCGCCGCGTTATCGTCGTGAAATCCGCGTATCGCAGCTTGAGGGTTACCACTCGACCGCGGATACGCTCGGCTCGAAGACGTTTTGCCACCTTTTCGGATGCCTCAAGCAGAAAAACGCGCAATGCCGAGGGGTCGCGGATGTCGCGCTCGAACGTCGTTTCGTGGCCTAACGACTTACGCTGGTGGTCAGGCTCGATCGACCGTTCGTCGATCCCTATTGCGAGACGGCGAATTCGATGGCCGTTCCTACCGAATTTACCGCTGAGATCCGAAGCCGTCTGGTCAGCGAGATCGCCGATGGTTTTGATCCCGATGTCCTCGAGCATTCCGCGCGTCTTTGGTCCCACTCCCCACACGTTACTCACCGGCAACGGAGCCAGAAACTCTCGCTCGGTTCCCGCGGGAACGACCAGAAGACCGTCCGGCTTTGAGAGGTCGGAGGCGATTTTGGCGACAGACTTGCTGGTTGCAATGCCGATGCTTATGGTCAGCTTTTCCTCGCGCAGGACCAGTCTTTTGATCGTCCGCGCTATCTCGACGGGAGTTCCCAGGGAGCGCTCGCAACCCGCTACGTCCAGAAACGCCTCGTCGAGCGACAATGGCTCCACGAGCGGAGTAATGGACCGCAGAATACTCATGATTCGTTTCGAGACGGCGCTGTATGCGACGTGCCGGGGTCTAACGAAGATCGCCTCCGGGCAAAGGCGTTGGGCGATGGCCGAGGGCATCGCCGAGTGGACTCCAAACCGCCGCGCCTCGTATGAAGCGGCGGTTACCACGCCTCGCTCCCCCGGGTCGCCGCCAACAATCACCGGCCTCCCCCGCAGCTCGGGATTGTCGCGCTGCTCCACCGCCGCGAAAAAGGCGTCCAGATCGGCGTGCAGGATGGTGGCCGCGGGCATGTCTAGGCGTCGGTGCTCTGTTCGAGCAAGCGCGGCAAGCGCGCGGTGCCGCGGGCATCGACCTCGTAATCCTCGGCCGACTTGGAGAAAGGCCCCCAATCGCCGGTCGTCGTAAGACCGAGCGACCGTTGCAGGTCGAGCTCGCTGCGAGAGGGCCGAAAACGCAAAACCCCGCAGTCAGCGATGGCGACTGCCGTCTTGCCACCGGAATCGATCATGATGGAGCATCCTTTCCTAATGTGGACGTTCGTAAGCTGTTCGCATATAGCTTACCGAACGAACAGCGAACGTGCAACACTTCAATGCGGTGTTGCATTTCGTTTGTGAATCCGGGGCATTCGTAGGGGCGGGTTTCAAACCCGCCCGCCCTATGCGCTCGCGTCAGCCCGTGGATGCCCGATCAAGTCGGGCAGGAAGAGTAAGCGCTCTTCCTGCCGTCCTCCCCGCGTCATCCTGAGCGAAAAGCGAAGGGTGTCGCGTTTGCCAGGGCCGGGATTCGTCACTTACGTTCTGAATGACAGAAGTGGCGGTTCGGCGTATGCCCCTGCATAGTTCGACAGAGCCTGTCCTGAGCGAAGTCGAAGGGCTCACCACGTATGGACAAGCCTCACCATGCGCGGGCGAAAAGGAACCGCCGCACACGGGGAGAAAACGGCTCACGGCGCATCCTGTGAAAACGGGAATCCAGGCCCCATAATTCGGGCGTGCGCGCACCGGCGTCGTGTGGGCGGTTCGCGAACCGCCCCTACCGTTCTTACCGTATGTCTCCACGGGAGCGGGAGACCAGGAACCGCCAACGGCCTCCACGAACGCTGGTGTTAGGGCTGTAACCGCGCTGATAGCCTGTGGCGCATATTCGCTGGCATCACGGTCGATTAGATTGTGATAATTGAGCGAAAGTCGAAACTGGCTCCAGGCCCCTTGTTAAGGAGAATCCTCATGGCGACGGTGGACGACGTAAAGGCAGCGCTCGAGCGTGTTCATGACCCGGAACTTGACCTTGACATACTCAATTTGGGGTTGGTGTACGACGTGGCGGTGGACGGCGAAAGGGTGGATGTCGAGATGACGTTTACGTCGCCCATGTGCCCGGCAGGCCCGGCGATCGTCAAAGACGTCACCGCCGCGATCGACGCTCTGGAGGGCGTTGCGGAAACAAACGTCGAGATCGTTTGGGACCCACCCTGGACGATGGACATGATTAGCGAAGACCTCAAGTTCATGCTCGGGCGGGGCTGATCCGGCCTGACGACCGTTGCGCTCCGGGCGCGGGCCGTGGCTCCAGCCAGACCCTGACGCTTCTTCCGCAGCCGGCTGACTTCCCGCCGAGTCAGTCCGGACGGCCGGTCATTCCCCGGTAGGGCGGCTCGAAGATCTCGGCGTACGTGTCGAGTGCGTACCGATCGGTCATGCCCGCGATGAATCGCGCCACTATCTGGTGCAGTACGCTGCCCGGAATCGAGAGCTTTTCCTGAGTCGACCTTGGCAGCAGCCCGGGATTCTCAACGAATTCATTGAACAGCCGCGTCACCACCATCTTGCCTCTGGCGGCCTGCCGCCGGACTGACGGATGCATGTATACCTGCTCCACCATGAAGTCGGTGGTGCTGTCGCGGTGAGACTTTCCAGCGGCAGACGCCGAAATGGCCGGCTCGCTGCGGCCGCGGATGTCTTCGCTCGATCTCAATTTCGCTTCGCGGATGCGCTTCCTGGCGGCACGAACGACATCGCCGATCAGCTCGCTAATCACATGGCTCGTCGCGCGCCGAAGCACCACGCGCTCGAGGTCTATGCCGAGATCGCTCCTTCGGTTGCGGGCGCACAATTCCCGCGCGGCGTCGAGGGCTTGCCGCCAGAGATCGGGGCCGTTGCGGTGCAGATCTTCGATTTGGAGAAGGCCCGCGTTTACCGAGTCCTCCACGTCGTGGGCGGTGTACGCGCACTCGTCGGCCTCCGAGACCGCTTGCGATTCGGGTCCAGGCTGTGGATGTTTGTCGAACTCGGACGCCGACGTGGGAATGTCGAAGCGCGTGGCGTGACGGGCGATCCCTTCCCGCGTCGCCCAGGTCAGGTTGAGGCCGCGATATCCCGGCTGCGGCGACTCCAGCTCGTCCACGACTACCAGCGAATGCCCGTTGGCGTCCCATCCGCCGTTGTCGCGCATCAGGTCGTTGAGGGTTTTCTCGCCTTCATGCCCGAAAGGCCCGTGTCCAAGATCGTGGGCCAGAGCAATGGTCTCGCTCAGCGTTTCGTCCAGCCCCAGCTCGTAGGCGATGCTCCGCGCAATCTGGGCGACCTCGAGCGAATGGGTCATCCGGGTGCGGAAGAAGTCGGCCTCGGTCACCACGAACACCTGCGTCTTGTGCTGGAGCCGCCGGAAGGCCCGCGAATGCAGGATTCGGTCCCGGTCCAGCGCGTATTCGGTACGCCGCATCGGTTCGGACCGAGCCTGCTTGTGACGCCGGCCAGTCCAGGGATGTTGCAGAGGCGTGGCGAGGGACATTGTTCCGGCAGATTACATTAGACTGCTTGATTGGCCCGCGCCGAGAGCCGGATTCAGCGGACGCGAGGCTCGGCTCGCCCGTTTGGCGCGGGACCTTGCTGTTTGATACCGTCCCGCGCCGTAAGCACCGGTCTTTGACGCCTGTGTCTTTAGGCATCAAGGGAACGAACGACGGATAATCCACAAGTCGAACAATCCATGAGCATCCGCGTCGCCGGCTGGCTCGAGCGAAATTCGAGCCTGACGATTGTTCTCTCGGTGATAGCCACGATCTTGCTCGCGGTCCCGTTTCTCCTGATGGCGCCGACCGAAACGGCTTCGGGCGAGCCTGGCGGCGAGGTATTCGAAACTCTGGAGAAGGCGGACGAGCGGTTCGCGTCTCGAATCTACGGCATCCCGATCATCGTCGAGGCGACCGACGGCGACTTGCTGCGCAAGGACGCGCTGCAAGAGCTGCTTGGCAATGCGCAGGCGGTTCGGGACGATCCCGAAATCGGCCCTCGGCTATTTTCATACTTCGACACCGACCGCAAGGCCGACGTGGCGGGCGTCCATACCATCGCCGATACCGTCGACGCGCTCCTTCGAGCCACAGGCGTGGCGGGGATTGCCGCCGCCAGCGACGCCGAGGTTCGAGCCGCGGCGAGCGAACTGGTGGATAGGCGCGGCCCGCGAGAGCTGGGTCTCTCCATTGAGAGCCGCAGGGACTCCGCAACCGGCCATTGGATAGTACCGGCGCTCGTTACGACTGTGCTTATTGACAGCGAAGCTCGTGGCGGGGGCGGCGGGTGGGACGACACTTCGAGGGAGGAGTTCGCACGCGAGGTTCAGGCGCGGCTGCGGGGCGGCGAGCAGCACTTGAGCGCCTGGGGCATCGCCATCGACGCAACCCTGACCGGCGGCGAGCAGGGCGGTGTGGCGGGACCGTTCATTGGATTCGCCATCCTTGCCGTCCTGATCGTCGTGGGGATCGCCTTTCACTCCTACTGGACCGTCGCAATCATCGGAGCCGCGCTGGCGGCAATGATCATCTGGCTGAAGGGACTTTCCAACCTCGTCGGCCTCAAGGACGACTTGATCCTGAGCCTGGTCGTTCCGATAGCGATGGTTTCCTTTGGAGTCGATTTCGCGATTCACGCGATCGGCCGCTACCGGGAAGAGCGTAGCGGCGGTTACCATCCGCGGCGCGCCTTCGTGGCGGGGTTCGGCGCCGTAATCGCCGCCCTGCTCGTGGCCTTCTTCAGCGATGCGGTGGCATTCTTGGCAAACGTCTCGTCACGAATCGAATCCGTTATTCAGTTCGGATTAGGCGCGGCGTTTGGCGTGCTCGCCGGCTTCCTGATGCTCGGCGTCGTTGCCCCGCTCGCGCTGATGAGAGTGGAGCAACGGGTTGGATTCCGAAGCGAATCGCGGACGCGGCAGCTAGTCGCAACCAACGCAATGGTGCTGGCGGGACTCACGGTGATGGCTTCGGTTATTTTCAGCGTCTATTTGAACCCCACGATTGGCGTTCTCATCCTTGCCGTTTACATGTTGGTGTTCCTGGCGGCGCCGTACGTCGCGGCGGGCCGGCTGCGGGCTGATCGAGCGGTTGATGAAAGTCCGAAAGCGACCGGCGCCGGCCGGCTCTCTCGAAACGTCGGGAACGCGGTGGCCGTTCTGGCGGGAGTCCGCAAGGTCCTGCTGCCGGCGGCGGCTCTGGTGACGGGCGCCGCGGCCTACCTGGCCTTTCAGCTACCGGTCGAATCGGACGTCAAGGTCTTCTTTTCGCCCGACACTGATTTCGTAACGAGCCTCGACAAGCTCGACCGGCACATTGGGGCCAGCGGCGGCGAGCCGGCCGAGATCTACGTCGAGGGCGATCTCACCAGTCCTGATGTAATCGCCGCGATACACCGATTCGCCGACGCGGCGCGCCGTCTCGACACCGAACGGCTGGCGCGTGACGACGACGGCCTGGTGGTCGTCGATACCGGCGCGGCCCGGCTTCTTGCCGAGGTGCTCGACTCGCAAACCGCGCGGGCGGCGATCAGCTCCGCCGCCGGAGTCTCGCTGAGCGACGACGACATCGACGGAATACCCGATTCGCGCGAACAGCTTGCGGCGATTTACGCCTTCACGCGGGAGGCGGGCGTGCCGTTCGATGAGTCCCGCCTGGCCTGGACGCCGGACCTGGTTCGTAGGATTCTTTGGGAATCGGACGATGGACGCGTTCAAGCCACCAAGCTGACCGTTCAGCTGCTGGGAAGCCGCGCGCAAGAAAATATCCTCCAGGCCAGAAACGAGCTTTCACCCCTGATCGACCAGCTCGAGGCCGATCTTCGGAATTTTGGTCCCGGCGCGTCCGCCGTGCTCAGCGGCGAGCCCGTCGCCCGCCAGGCTACGCTGGACGCCGTGGCGCGCGCTCTGCAAATCTCGCTGCCGATAGCCGTAGTGCTGTGCCTGATAGTCGCGGCGGTTTTCATGCGGTCCATCAGGTTTGCCTTCGTTGGCATCATTCCCATTCTGCTGGTCGTGGCCTGGCTCTACGGGTTTATGTACGTCTTCGGTTACGGCATCAATCTGGTCACGGCGACCATCGGCGCGATTTCAATCGGCATAGGCATCGACTTCGCCATCCATTTCACGATGCGCTATCGGGAAGAGCTGCTCCGCCATGAGACCCGGATCGAGGCGATTCGGGCCGCCGGCGGAGGAACCGGAGTCGCCCTGATCGCGTCGGCGCTCTCGAGCGTTGTTGGCTTTGCGATCCTGGCGTTTGCCCCGATGCCGATGTTCGCCTCGTACGGATTGCTTACGGCCGTAATGATCGTTATGGCCGCGGCGGGCTCGCTGATCGTTTTGCCATCGCTATTGATGGTCGTTACGCGCGACCGCGTCGGGGCCGCTACCGAGCCGCCGGAACCCGCCAAGGCAGCGCGTTAGTCCAGCGATGGGCCGGCTCGATCTGTTAGTTAAGCCAACGTCCATCCCCTCGTCCGCAAGAGGACCCCGCCACGACCGGCTAGAACCAGCGCTCGACGATAATCTTTTCCTCGGTAAAGAAGTTGATCGCGTCGCGGGCCTGACCGTGCAAGTCGCCGTAGAACGACTCCTTCATCCCGCCGAAGTGGAAGAAGGCCATGGGCGCGGCCACGCCTATGTTGACTCCCACGTTGCCCGCTCTGACTCGTGAGCTGAACTCTCTGGCGTCCTTGCCGCTCGACGTAAAGATCGACGCCATGTTCCCGTACGGCACGCGGTCGATGGTCTCGATAGCCTCGTCCAGCGAGTCCGCCCTCATGACGCTCAGAACCGGGCCGAAAATCTCCTCCCGCGCGATCGCCATGGAAGGATCGACGTCGGCAAAGATGGTAGGACCGACGAAGTAGCCGCCGTCGCCGCCGTCTGCGTTTCGACCGTCAAGCAGCAGGGTTGCGCCTTCCTCGAGGCCCTTTTCGATGTAATTCGTCACCCGGTCCCTGCTCGCCGACGAGATCACCGGGCCCATTTCCGTGTCCGGCTCCGTGCCGTCGCCGACTTTCACCGACTTGGCGGCGTCGACCACGCCGTTCGTCAAGGCGTCGTGGGCTTCGCCGACCGTGACCACCACCGATCCCGCCAGGCAGCGCTGACCCGCCGCGCCGAACGCCGAGCCGAGCACGTTGTCGACCGTCTCCTCCATGCTGGCGTCCGGCATGACTACGAGGTAGTTCTTCGCGCCGCCCTGGCATTGCATTCGCTTGCCGGCGGCGGTGCCGCGTCGATAGACCTCGCGCGCCACCGAAGATGATCCGACAAACGAAACGCCCGCTATGCGCGGGTCATCCAGCAGCGCTTCGGAGACCGCCCGCCCCCCGTGAACGATGTTGAGCACTCCGGGCGGAAAACCGGACTCGACGGCAAGCTCGGCAATGCGAGCTTGTGACATCGGCGTTTGCTCCGACGGTTTGATTATGTACGTGTTACCACATGCGATGGCATACGGCATGAACCACATCGGGACCATTGCCGGAAAGTTGAACGGAGGGACCATGCCGAATACGCCGAGGGGCTGCCGCACGGCGTATTCGTCAATCCCTGTAGCTACATTTTCGAGATTCGATCCCATCATCAAGCTCGGAACGCCGATGGCCACTTCGACGTTTTCGATTGTTCGCCGTATCTCTCCGCGGGATTCGTCGAGCGTCTTGCCGTTTTCGGCGGTAACTACCGCGCTCAAGTCCTCGATGTGCTCTTCCATCAGGGCCTTGAGCCGAAACAGCACTTGTGTCCGGTCGACCGCCGGGACCAGCCGCCAGCTCTCGAATGCGGACTCGGCCCCTGAAATCGCGTCGCCGATTTCAGCCGCCGTCGAGTCGGGCGCCTTGGCGATGACTTCGCCGTTTGCCGGATTGGTAACGTCTATCCAGTTGCCTGTCGACGACTCTACCCATTTGCCGCCAATGAAATTCTTGAGAGTTTCGATTTCTAGGCCTCCCTTGTTATTTCCGTCCCTTAGTCGTCATTACCACGCACGCGGGAATCCAGCGCGGAACGCCGTGGCCCGCACCGTTTAGCGCGATCGGTTATATTTCAGCTTCATTTATAGCGGTTTGTGGAGCTACGCCCAAGAAGGATGACCCGGCGGGCATGGAATCAGCCCGCCGCGCCCGCGACGGTATCCGGATTCCGAGCGCCCAGGCGCCGCCGGGAAAACTCGGAGCTGAACTCGGCTCCGATTAGCAAGATGATCGCGGAGATGTAAATCCAGACCATCAGCACGATTACAGTGCTCAGCGAGCCGTATACCAGGCTGAACGATGCCAGATTTGAAACGTACCAGGCAAAGCCCAGCTTTCCCACCTCGAAGAGGACCGCCGCGAGCAAAGCACCAGGCAAGGCGTGAGTCCAGCGGACGCGCAAATTGGGAAGCAGGACGTAGGCAATCTCGAAAAGAAGCGCGCTTGTGGCCAGGGGAATGAGGCGGAGTGCAGCCAGCCAGATAGCCTCCGCGCTCAGGAACTCCAGAAACGGAACGGTGTCGCCGAGAATTGCGACGACATAGCGGACGGCTTCGATCAAGGCTGTAGACCCGACGGACAGCAGCATCAGCGGACCTATAAGCAAGACTGCGGCGAAATCTACCGCCTTGGCTTTAAGAGCCTGGCGGCGGCTGGTCACGTCCCACGCAGCGTTGAGAGCAAGTCTGAGCGCCTGAAAGATCCGCGAGCCTGACCACAACAGCGTGCCGAGAGCCACGATTCCGAACACGCCGCGAAGGTCCACGCTCCCGCGAACGTTGTCCTCGACAATGCCTTCGGCCTCCGGAAATAGCTCCCCCAGATTTTGCAGGGCGTCGGCGTATGCCTCGCGGCCCGCCGGGAAGAACGACAGAATCACGCTGGTCCCGAGTAATAGCGGGAACAGACCGAACAGAGTGTGGAACGCTATTGCCGCCGCGTGTGTCGTACAGTTGTCGTCGACGAACTCCCGCCAGGTGCGAATCAAGAGCTGGACCGGGCCGGTGATCGCCGGGGGCAGGCGTTCCGCCGTCCTCCTTACGCGGCTTTCAAACTCCGAGCGCAATCTCTCGAGCGACGCCAGCCCGCTGCTGACGAGCAACCGTCTCCGCGTTCCGGCGCTATCCTCAGCCGGTGCGTTTCCGCCTTCGCTTTCGTTCCCCGAGCGGTCCTCAGACAAGCTCATCGATAGCGGCAAGCAGACCGGTCATGTGCCCGATCGCGTGCGCGCGAGCCCTGTGCCCGTATGGCGTATCGCCGACGATGGCCGGGACGTGATCGTCGATGAGAAATCCGTTGAAACCCGTCTTCCTGAGAGTCAGCAGCGCCCTGGTGAGATTGACATTTCCCTCGCCCAGAAAGCACTCCTGAAACTTCGGCACCAGTCCCTGAACGTCTCTGAAGTGGACGTAGAGAATCTTGCCTCTCGGCCCGAAATACTCCATAGCCTCCAGACAACCCGCGCCCATCATTTCCGACCAGCAACCCATGCAAAAATCCAGCCCCAGATTCGGGCTGTCGCGGTATTCCATGGCGCGCTTGAAGTTGTCGAAGCTGTTCATGATTCGGGCTACTCCGCCCAGCGATGCAACGGGTGGATCGTCGGGATGAAGCGCCAGCGATATCCCCGCTTCCTCGGCTACGGGAACCACGGCGTCGATGAAATAGCGATACGTTTCCCATAGCTCCTCGGCCGTGTACTCGCGGCCATGTGTCGCCGGGGACGTCTTGGCGAGCTCCATGTCGAACGACGTTACTTTCGATCCGCCCCGGCCGGGCGTGGTCTGCGACGTCCTCCAGACCTGATTCGGCATCCAGTGGAAGCCGAGAATGGGGATTCCGGCGCGGCCGACGTTGCGAATCGTCTCCTGGTAGTTTTCGATTTGCTCGTCGCGGCCCGGCAGTCCGAGCATCGCGTGGTCGTAGAAGCTCAGCGGCGTGTTCTCCAGGGCTTCGAGCTTGAGCCCGGCGTCTTCGGCGCGCATTCGAAGCTGCAACAGGTCCATGTATTCCCAGCGCTTTTCGCCGGGAACGTTGGGACCGTTGAGCTGGACGCCCTTTACACCAAGCTGTGCGGCGAACTGGAGGTCATGGTTCGTCAGCTCCCGAAGCTGCCCGACGGCCACCCGAATCGAATTTTCCATCGCTTGCCTCTCTGATCTTTGATGTGGGCTTATGTTATCGCCCGCGTGCTCGCGGTGGCTGCTGAGCCGGTGGCCCGGTTTTGGGGGTTTGATTCACGCCCCAGTCATGTGGCGATACTCCAAAAGCGCCGATCGCCCCATAACGTCCAGGATGCGGACAAACGCCTCGCTTCCATCGGCATCGGTAAGACGCAGGTCTTCGCCTAAGGCGAAGTGGACAGGCTGCTGCTTTCCTCCGTTGATGGCGATGTTGGAAGCGTAGAGATAAGTTCGGTCATGGGCGTCCCGAATAGGATTCAGCCTACCCTTGAGCCCTGGAAGGTAGCCGGTCGCCTCGGAGAAGATGATACTGCCGCCCTCGCATAGGGCTTCAAGTTCCACCGCGAGCGCCCCCTGGCTTGGCATCCATTCCCGTTCCAGGTACGCGGCGTAGCCGGGAGCGGAGGCGAACACCGTCATAGGAAGATGAGTCGTGTACAGATCGACAGTCGCCTCGCCGTTTTCGTCCGTGGTGGCACCCTTCCAGGTCTTGTTGGGGAAAAGAGTTAGCAGGTCGACCCCAAGTAAGGGCTGGCCAGCGAACCACACGGTGATTACGGCGCGGGCGGGGCTCTGCTCCTGCGCTGCCGCTGGGATAGTGAGACAGACTTCCGAGTTGTCAATCAGTCGATACTCGGGCAGCTTGCCAGAGAGTTCCTGAGTTTCGCGCGTGATGATTGGAACACCGTCTCCGCGGCGCTCCATGAAATACTGCCTGTCATCCGAACCGTGGAGTCCCCCCACTGGCATTCGCGCCAGCACGGAGACCAACGCTTCGTTGCGAGTTGCTTGCCGCGTCGCCATGCTCTCCACCGTCAGGTTGTTCGGCAGCGCGCCCGGCGACTGAATCTCCAGGCGGTCTTGGAACATCGAGAGGCGAATTTTGCTATGGCGCATTGAATAGTCACGATGCGCCACGGCGTTGACCAGGGCCTCGAACAGCGCCCTGTCGCTGTACTGAGGCAGGTCCATGCGCGCCGGATCCTTACGGGCCGCAACATGCATATTCTTTACGGCAAAGGCCACCGCATCGGCGATTTGCCGATTCAGCGGACCGGTAATTTCCTGCGCATCGATCTGGCCGGAAGCGCGGTCTCTTCCCCGGTAACGAGTCGCCGTGATACAGGCGTTAGGAAGCCACTGCGCAGGATTTCGAGTGCACAACAACACGCCAGTTACCGTGGAGCGCAGAATTCCAGCCTCGTCGTTGGCCAGCAGCGCTATCCTTTCCAACGCCAGTTCGGGAGCGGCCGCGCCCTCGGCGCTCAGCAGAGGCTTCCACAGAGCTTCGTCAAGAGTCGCGAAACCTGTTCCGTTGATAGTCTGCTTGTCGAACCAAAGAAACTGGGCCTGGCCTCGCCTCTGCGCCTGGCGCAGCCGCTCATCGCTGGTCATTCTCCGCTTGGAGCCGCCTACCCGAACATAGCTCCCGCCGGGGCTGTCATGTTGCGAATCGCCCTCCGGGACGTCGACCAGCATCAACCGTTTGCCATCCGGGAGTTGCATGTGATGAGTGCGGATGCGAACAGCCGGCCTGATGGAGTCGGAACTGATCTCGACCAGAAGGGAATCCAACTCGACGATCTGTTCGCGGGACATGCCTTGAACATCGCCATCATCGGTGACGCCGCAGAGCAGCACGCCGCCGTTCGCATTGGCGAAGGCGGCGATTTCGTCTGCCCAGTCGTCCCGGCGTGGGCTTCTCGGCCGGTTGCCGGCGAAGTCGACCTCCTTGAACTCCCAGTTGCTGTCTTCGCCTAATCGCAGCTGGCGCCTGACTTCCTCGTCGCCGTACGTCATTGGCGCCGCACTATCCTTGTGAAATCACTTAACAGTTTTCTCACCCATCCGTTCCGAATCCCGGGCGCGCCAGATTCGCCGCGATAGCCGCGTCCAGCTTAACGGCCTCGGCGCCCGGAACGACCACGGATACTTGCGCATCGAGTTCCTGGAGCAACCTGGCTCTCGCGCAATCCCACACCCTTTAACTCGAGGGTTTCTCTCACTTTCCCACTTCCTGTTGGGTATCCCGCCGAAGATGCTCTCTGCTACGACCCGGGTCAATTCCATCCCGCCCTTTCAGTCTGGGGTTCAAGCTTTTACATTACGTGCCTGTCGCATCCCTAAGAGCGGATTCGAGATTGGGGAATTTGAATTCGTAGCCGGAATCGAGCAGTTTTCCGGGTACCGCCTTTCTGCTGGCCAGCAGCTCGACCGCGAGACCTCCGAGGGCCAGGTTGAGCGCGAACGCCGGTATGGGAACCATGGCCGGACGCGGCAGCACCCGTCCCAACGCTTTGGCAAAGTCGTACTGCGTCACGACTTCCGGCGCGACCAGGTTGACCGGCCCTTCTATCTTGCGGTCTAGGATGAACTCGACCGCCCTGACGACATCGTCGACGTGCACCCACGGCCACCACTGGCGGCCGGAACCCATCCGGCCGCCCACGCCCAATCGAAAAATTGGCAGCATCGGTCTCAGGAACGGGCTGTTCTCGCCGACCACCGGCGCCGCCCGCAGATGGACTACCCGAACGCCCAGGTTCCGGGCTTCAAGGGCTTCGTGTTCCCACGCCTGGCACGTCTCCGCGAAAAAGTTGTCGCCCGGCGGCGACTCTTCGGTCAGCTCGGCGTCGGCGCGGTCGCCGTAGTAGCCGACCGCGCTTGCGGACACAAGCACGCGTGGCCGGTCTTGCGCGGCTGCCAGACCGGCCACCAGATTTCGGGTGCCCAGCTCGCGGCTCGATCTCAAGGTTCTTCGTTTGGCCGGCGTCCATATCCCCGATATGCGTTCGCCGATCAAGTTGATAACCGTAGCGACTCCCTCAAACGCGGCGTCGGGCGGAGGGCCGGCTTCGGGCTGCCATTCAAACCAACGCTTAACGCTGTCCAGACTGTCTTGCGCGCGCCGAGCGTCCCTCGAAAGCGCCCAGAGCTCCCAGCCGTTTTCCGCGAACCGGCTGCAAAGCCGCCTGCCTATGTAACCGGTCGCGCCCGTAAGCAGCATTCGCATTTTCGAGTCCGTCCTTCTGATGCTCCGGTGATCCGTCGATAGGTTCCAGAACAATGCTACTAGCCGCCGGGCGTAGACAGCCGGACCGTGCGCTCGTATGGGCGCGCGTGAAGCTCCAGTTTGCCTCTGGAACGCTTGGTCGGCCCAGCGGGTCGATTGCGAATGATATAAACGATCACAGTGTTGCGAGAAGGAACACCGCCGATTAGCGCGGGTCGAACTACGCTGACGCCGATAGCGGCCGGGGACCGCCTGTGACCGCACGGAGGCGACAGCCGGGATGCTAGACGTCGACGGCGTTGAGATCGACCGGTTTTCCGAGTCGTGCGTTCGGATATGGGGATCGCGGCTGATTTTCATCGACCCCTTCAATCTGGAGGGATTTCACGACGGAGCATGTGACCTCGCACTCATTAGTCACGACCACAGCGGCCATTTCAGCGCGCCGGACCTAAAGCGCGTGACCGGTCCCCGAACCGTCGTCGTCGCCAACCCGGCGCTCGAAGCGGAACTCGAAACGTGGCCCGGCATCGATCTCAACATCCTCCGCGCCGGCGATAGCCTGAAGTTCGGCCCCGTGCTGATTCGCGCCGTCGCCGCTTACTCTGTGAACCCGGTAACCCGGGAGGACCTTCCTCCGCACCCGCGAGAGGCCGGCGGGCTGGGCTTCGTAGTCGAGTTGGACGGCGTGCGGATATACCACGCCGGCGACACCGGGTTGATACCGGAAATGAACGAGCTCGGCGCGATTGACGTTGCAATGCTGCCCGTCGCCGGGGGGACGGTAATGACCGCCGACGAGGCCGCCGAGGCCGTGCGCAGAATCGACCCTCGAATTGTGGTGCCGGTTCACTATGCAGTCTCCTGGGGCACGGTTGACGACGCTTACCGGCTTGCCGATATTTCCGACCGACGCGTCGAGATCGTCTGATGTCGGGGATGGACCAGAGGGGCCGCGCGTTATCTGTTCGCCTGAAGCAGTCATCGGATGAGCGGGCTGTTTAGTGGAATGTTCATGAAGAACCCCCGCAAGCGGGCTATTGCCGGGCTGGCGGTGCTTGCCGTTCTGCTTCTGCTGGCCTGCGAGACAGCGGAGCGAGATTCGACAGGCGGATCGTGGGCGTATGAATTGAACGCGTTTGTGACGGCGGCGGACCTGGCGGTTGGGATCAACCGCTTTCCATTCGTGCTGATGGACGGCGAAGGCGAGGCCGCCGTGGGGGCGGGCGTCCGGGCGACGTTCGCGAAACTCGGCGACGACGGCGCGCCCACGGTCAAGTCGAGCGGGGAAGCGGTCTTCATCTCCGTGACCAGCGAGTTCCTACACGTACATGAAGATGGATTCGAGCATATCCACGAGCACGTCGAAGGCGTCTACATCGTCAACGATGTCAACTTTGACGAGCCGGGCTTCTGGGAGGCCGCCTTCGAAGTAGAACGCGAGGGGTTCGCCGAGACGACCACGACGACGGCGGCGTTCGAGGTGCGAAAAAGTCCGGTCACGCTCGGCGTGGGCGATGGGGCGCCGGCCAGCCGCAATCCAACGGTCCGGGACGTCGAAGACTTGCGCGAAATCAGCACGCATCCAGCGCCGGTTCCCGGCTTGTATCAACTGACCATCGCCGAGGCCCTGGAGCAACGGAAGCCGCTGGTCGTCGCGTTCTCGACCCCCGCGTTTTGCGTCAGCCGCGCCTGTGGACCGGTGACAGACCTCGTTGGGTCGCTCTACGAGACGTACGGCGACCGAATTAACTTCATCCACGTCGAGCCGTGGGTACTCGAAACCGCCCGCGGGGAGGGCAGGCTGGTACTAACCGAAGTGGCAAAAGAGTGGCGGCTGACGAGCGAGCCGTGGGTTTTCGTCGTCGATGAAGAAGGCCGCGTCGCGTCGCGCTTCGAGGGGGTTTTGGGCGAAGATGAGTTGGTGAAGGCCATCGAAGCTGTCGCTCCATAACCCGCCGGCGCGTCGGACAGCGAACGATTTCGGATCTCTGTCGACACCAAACCGTAGTCCGGACCCACCCCGCGCGACTAAGCTTGTCGGTCGGGCTTTCCAGCCGATTTTGTAGCAGGGAGACCGTCTGTTGTTCGAGAGTCTTGGCCGCTTCGTCCTGAGACGGCGGTGGGCGATCATCGCCGCGTGGCTTGTGGCGGTGGCGGTCAGTCTCGCGTTTGCTCCGCGTGTGGGTTCGGTGCTGCGGGCAGGCGGGTTCTCGACCGGCGAGCTGGAGGCGGAGCTGGCGTTCGACCGGCTCCAGGAGGGCATCGGCACGCCCGGCGCCTCGCTGCTGCTCGTGTTCAACAGCGATTCCCTTAGCGCGGCCGATCCCGAGTTCGTCGCCTCGGCCGCGCGCGCCCTGCATCCGCTGACTCAGCTTGAGTTCGTGGTCCACGTCAGGCCGTTTTGGGAAAACCCGCGCCAGATCGGCGAGACCGGACGCACGGCTTACGCCGCGGTGTTCGTCGACATCGACGAGGAGCGGTCGCACCGGATCGTGGAAACCGTCGTCGAAGCATTAGGCCCAACAGACCTGAACGTGTACGTCGGGGGCGGCCCGGCTTTCTACAACGACATCCAGTCGGTCAGCGAGAGCGATCTGCAACGGGCCGAGATAATAGGTCTTCCATTTGCGGCGATCGTCTTGCTGATCGTTTTCGGCTCGGTCGTGGCCGCGGCAATGCCGGTGGCGGCGGGAGGCGCCACGGTGCTGATCGGGCTGTCCGCGCTTTGGGCGCTGGGTCAATTCACCAGCTTCTCCATATTCGCGCTAAACGTCGTAACGCTTATCGGACTCGGATTGGGCGCTGATTACTCTTTGTTCCTCGTAAGCAGATTCCGTGAGGAGCTTGCCGTCGCCGACGCGGAAACCGCGCTCGTCCGCACCGTCGCTTCCGCCGGGCGGGCCGTATTCTTCTCGGGACTCGCGGTACTGGTCGGCCTTTCCTCGCTTCTGATATTCGAATTTATGATGTTGCGATCGATAGGCATAGGCGGAGCCGTTGTCGTGTTTATCGCGGTTCTTGCCGCGATAACCCTGGTGCCGGCGTGCCTCGCGGTTTTGGGGTCCAGGATCGACTCTCTGCGCATCTGGAGACCGCGGCTTGGCCCCGGCTACGACTGGCAGCGCGTGGCTCGCGCGGTCATGCGTCGCCCCCTCCCGATTTTCGTCGTGGTCAGCGCCGTCTTGATCGCGATGGGGATTCCCTTCCTGCACGTCCGGATCAGCGCGCCGGACGCCTCGGTCTTGCCGTCCGACAGTCCCTCCAGGCAGGCCTACGATCTTCTGCGAAGCGAGTTTGGCGAAGGCAGCGTCTCTCCGCTGTTCATTGCCATCGAGTTCCCCAGGCCCGCGCTGCATTCCCGGTCGATAGCGGAAATGCACACTCTTGCCCAATCGCTGGAACATGACGAGCGAGTCGCCCGCATCGACAGCATCGTCTCCATCGACCCGCGTATCACGCTGGAGGAATATCAGCTTCTCTACGCAGACCCGGAGGGTATCGCCGATCCGTACGCTGCCGCCTACGCATCGGCGTTCGTCAATGGCGGCGTCGCGATAATGTCGGTCGAGCCGCGGTCGGCTTCGTCGTCGGAGGAAGCGCGTGAGCTTGTCTACGCCATCCGCGAATACCGGGACGCGGCTGGTCTCGACGCGCTAGTGGGCGGGGGCGCCGCGGGATTGACCGACTTCGTGGACCGGCTCTACACGGACTTCCCCCGGGCGGTAGTCATGATTCTGATTGCCACTTACGTTGTGCTGGCGGTCCTGTTCCGGTCTGCCGTATTACCGTTGAAGGCGGTCGTGATGAACGTGATGAGCCTTCTCGCCAGCTTTGGCGTGCTGGTGCTGGTGTTTCAGGATGGCTGGCTCTCCGGCTTGCTGGGATTCGAGCCGCTGGGCTTCATCGAAGCCACCCTGCCGATAGTCCTCTTCGCCCTGCTCTTCGGACTCAGCATGGATTACGAGGTGTTCCTTCTCTCAAGGATCATGGAAGCTCGCGACGCGGGCGCGAATGACGTGGACGCGGTCGCGCTCGGACTTGCCAGAAGCGGACGGGTCATCACGAGCGCCGCGCTCGTGGTCATAGTCGTGAGTCTCGCGTTCGTAAGCGCCGACATCGTGCTCGTAAAAGCGATAGGTCTGGGCGCGGCTATGGCCGTATTCGTGGACGCGACGATCATCCGCTCGCTGCTGGTCCCATCGACTATGCGGTTGCTCGGGCGATGGAATTGGTGGGCGCCAGCGTTACCCGGGAATTTAAGGTTCTGGCGAGCGCCTTGAGCCGCCGCATCAAGCGCAGATCTCTGCTGATCGGGCTGGCCGCATCGACCGTCGCGTGCGGGCGTCAGTTCTCTCCATTGACCCCCGCCCCGCCCCGCGAGTTCGATATTTCGAGCCTTCCGCGGGTATCGTTTCCCAAGGACGACCTGCTTCACTCGAATCTGACCGAGTGGTGGTACTTCACCGGGCGCCTGCTTAGTCGAGACGCGCGCGAGTTTGGGTTCGAATTCGTGGTCTTCCAGGGAATTCGCGGCGATTCCCCGCCTTCGTATGCGGCCCACTTTGCGATAACCGACTTCGAGCGGCAGAGCTTCGCTTACGACCAGAGGACGTCCTCCTCTCACGGCGCGGCGACGGCCGGCGGTCTCGACTTGTGCGTCGGCGGCTGGAGTTTGCGCAAGGCCGAGCCCGGCTTTGCCTTCAATGCGGCGATGGACGGCCATTCGCTCGGTCTTTTCCTCGTTCCGACAAAGCCTCCCGTACTCCATAACCAGACAGGCCTGCTGGATTTCAGTCCCTTCGGATGGAGCTATTACTACTCCTATCCGCGGCTTGCGGTGATCGGAGACTTGATAGTCGATGGATATCAACTGAAGGTTGACGGCGCCGCATGGATGGATCATCAATGGGGCGACTTCATCAACGTCGGTTCGGGCGGGTGGGACTGGTTTGCATTGCAACTCGACGACGGCCGCGACTTAACGGCTTCCATCGTTCGCAACACTTATCTCGAAACAGTGCTTCGCTACGGCACGCTGATCGACAAGTCGGGCGGCTCCAGACATCTTTACGAGTCCGACTTCTCGATCGCGGTCAACGACACGTGGTCAAGCCCGCGTAGCGCCGCCATATATCCGTCGGCGTGGACTTTCCAGGTCCCTTCGGAGCAACTGGCTCTCAAGTTGCTCCCGGTGATTCCAGACCAGGAGCTTGACGCGCGCGCCAGCACGGGCAACTTCTATTGGGAAGGAGCCGTGCGCGCGCTCGCGGACGATGTCCCGGTCGGGCGGGGTTACGTCGAGCTGACCGGCTACGCCCCGGGTGGATTCGCCGATCTCGCCTTGCCGGCGGAGCCGGGCGCGAATCTCTGCGTCAGCCGGAGTTCCGGCTAGACCCTCCCGAGGTCGCCAGGACGAAGTAGACCTTGCTGTCTGAGCGGACACGCGTGCTCAGACGCCCCCGCTCCAGCGTTTCTCCATCGATGGACAGGGCAAGTCCCCGGCGCAACCGGCCGTCATTCACGAGCCGCGTTTTGACGCCCGAATGGAGCTCGTCGATGGCGTCGATCAGATCGCCGACGGTTTTGCCCGCGACGGTGACGACCCGCTCGCCGTTGGTCAGGCTGCGCAATGCCGAGGGGATGTATACGTCAGCCATGGCGCGCGGCGGCTAGTTCACGGCGTTTTCGGAGATCGCCTTTTGCACCCGCGGCGGCGACATCGGCAGGTTGCGCATCCGCACCTTGATGGCGTCGTGGATCGCGTTGGCTATCGTCGCCGGCGGCGGCGCTATCGACACTTCGCCCACGCCGCGCACTCCGTACGGATGTCCGGGATTCGGCACCTCGGTGATGATCGTGTCGATCATCGGGAGATCCAGCGACGTCGGCATTCTGTAGTCGAGCAGGCTCGCGTTGCGAAGACGCCCCTCGGAGTCGTAGAAGTACTCCTCGTTGAGCGCCCAGCCTATCCCCTGCACGATCCCGCCTTGGAGCTGTCCTTCGACGTACGGCGGATAGATGGCCACGCCGGCGTCCTGCGTCCCCGTGTAGCGAAGCACCTGCACCTTGCCGGTTTCGATGTCTACCTCCACGTCGGCGGCCTGCACGCTGAAGGTGTTGCCCGCCCGCGATGGCGAGACTGTCGCCGTTCCCAGGATCCCCGAGTCCTCTTCGTCCAGCAGAGCGGCGGCTTCCTTGAAGGTGGCCGTCTGTCCGTTGGTCGAGAATACGGCGTCGTCGAATTCGACTTCCCCCGGATCGACCTCCCATACGTCGGCCATGCCGTCGATCATCTGCCGCACGATGTCGCGCGCCGCCTCGTAGGCCGCGTAGCCGGTCGCGTAGGTGACGCGGCTGCCGCCGGTAACGCCCGTGAAGTTGATGGAATCGGTATCCGGAACTATGGGATTGATGTCTTCTATCGGTATCCCGAGCACCTCAGCCATCTGCATTGCGACCGACGTACGCGTTCCGCCGATATCCACCGACCCCTCGAGCAGCGTTACGGTGCCGTCCGGGTTAACCCGACCCTGCGCGCTCGACTTGCCGCCGCCGTTCATCCAGAAGCCCGACGCCAGTCCCCGACCTCGCTTCAGATGCGGTTCCTTTGGCTGTTCAAGCGGCGTTTGCCAGTGGTCGGAGTTCTTGATGTTCTCCAGGCACTCGACGTTGCCGATCTTCAGGAACGGCGGGCCTTCGGCCCTCAGATCACCCTCGCGGGACGCGTTCAGCAGCCGGAACTCCATCGGGTCCATCCCGAGCTTTTCGCAGACTTCATCGACGGCCGTCTCGACCGCGAACTCCGACATAGTCGCGCCCGGCGCCCGATAAGCGTGGGAATGCGGCTTGTTGACCAGAACCTCGTAGCCGTCTATGCGGAAGTTCGTGAGGCTGTATGGCCCAAGCGCGGTCATCACGCCCGCGCCGAGCGGCGAGCCGGGCACTCCGCCGGCCTCGAAGTACAGCGTGACGTGCACCGCCGTTATTTTGCCGTCCTTGCCAGCTCCGATCCTGACCTTTTCCCACGTGCCGGGCGTAGGGCCGGTCGCCTTTAGCACTTCGGTCCGGTCCATGGTCATCTTGACCGGGCGCCCCGTCTTTTGTGACAAGAGCGCCGCCAGAATCTCGAGGTAGACCGTCGTCTTTCCCCCGAATCCTCCGCCTATTTCCATCGGCGTCACTTTTATCTTCGACACCGGCATCCGCAGCAAGTCCGCAAGCTCCTGCCGGATGCCGAACTGCCCCTGGGAGCTGCACCAGACTTCCAGCGTTCCGTCTTCATGCCAGCGCGCCGTGGCGTTGTGAGTCTCGATGTAGCCCTGGTGGACGGTCGCCGTGTTGTATTCGGCCTCGACCTCCACGTCCGCCGCCGCAAAACCTGCTTCAAGGTCGCCTTCCTCGAAGATCGTGTGCTTGGTTATGTTGCTCGGCTCGGCGTCGATCTCCCCTTCCGTGTCCGTGAAAATATCGGGCAGCACGAGCACCGCGCCGGGCGCGGTCGCCTGCTGGCAGGTCATCACCGGCGGCATCGGTTTGTATTCCACGTCGATCAGCCGCGCGGCCTGCTCCGCGACGTGCGGGTCGGTGGCCGCGACGGTGGCGATGGCGTGGCCGTCGTACAGCACCTTCTCCCGCGCCAGCATGTTGTAAGCCTTGTAGTACGTATCCTGCACGCCGCTTTCGTTCAGCTCGGTCGTGCCTTCGCTCGGCTCGGGAAGGTCCTTGTACGTGACCACCGCGTGCACGCCGGGCAGCGCCTCGGCTCTGGACGTATCGATCGATACGATCTCCGCGTGCGCGTGCGGGCTTCGCAGCACCTTACCGTGCAGCATTCCGGGCAGCGCGATGTCCGCGCCGTAGGCCGCCCTGCCAGTCACCTTGTCAACGCCGTCATGGCGGACAGGCCGCTTGCCGATAACGTTAAAGTCGCCGCTTTTTACCAGATCAAGTGATTGAGTCCTCATCAGCTAAGCCTCTCGCATTTTGATAGCGGCGTCCTGCACCGCCCGCACGATCTTGTCGTAGCCCGTGCACCGGCACAGGTTGCCCGCCAGCCATAACCGTATCTCGTGTTCGCTGGGGTCGGAGTTCCGCTCCAGCAACGCCAGGCTCGACACGATGAACCCCGGCGTGCACACCCCGCACTGCAATGCCGCGTTCTCCAGGAACGCCGTCTGCAACGGGTGCAATCCCTCCGGCTCGGCAACGCCTTCTATCGTCCTTATCTCCGCTCCCTGCGTCTCCACCGCCAGTACGCAGCACGAGTTGACCAGCGTGCCGTCGACTATCACGTTGCAGGCTCCGCAGTTGCCGTTGTTGCAGCCTTCCTTGGCCCCGGTCAACAGCAGCCTGTCCCTCAACACGTCCAATAGACTGTCGCGCGGCTCGCATTGAAACGCCGTCGCGTCGCCGTTGATCGTCGCCGTCACCAGCGTGGTCGCCGAGATCATCTCAGTGGCCATTTACCCGGCCTCCCTTCGCACGCATAACCGCGCCTCGCAGCGCCCGCACGGTCAGCACTCCTGTCATATGCTTTCGGTACTCAACCGTCCCTCGCATGTCGTCTATCGGCGTGGCCGCCTTGCGGCTGGCCGCCGCCGCAAGCTCGTAGCCGGCTTCGTCGGCCTGCCTGCCCGCCAATGCCTCGCCGGCTTCTTCCACCAGCAACGGCGTGGGCGCCACCGCTCCGACCGATATCCGCGCCGCCTCGACGATCCCGTCGCCGTCCAGCCGCACGTGCGCGCCCGCTCCCACCACCGCTATGTCCATCTCGTTGCGCGGTATGAACCGCAGGTAGTGCGCGCCGGACCCAGAAGCCTGCGCCGGAAACGTCAGCGACACCAGCAGCTCGCCCGCGCCCAGCACGTTGCGCCCCGGCCCCGTGCAAAAGTCCTCCGCCGCCACGCTCCGCCGGCCGTCAGGACCCGCTATGTTGCACACCGCCGAGTACACGATCAAAGGCGGGATGGAGTCGCCCGCCGGCCCCGAGTTGCACAGGTTGCCGCCAACCGACGCCCGCCCCTGTATCGCCGTGCCGCCTATCATCGACACCGCGTCGATCAAACCCGGATACGTCCGCGCCACGCGCTCGTCGCCGTATATCCGGTGGCACGGCGTGGCCGCGCCCAAAGTCATCGCGCCGTCTTCTGCAAAGCCGATGTCCATCAGCTCCGGTATGTGCTTGGCGTCGACCACCACGTCCACGTCGCGCAGCCACTCTCTTATCTGCACGATCAGGTCGGTGCCGCCGGCCAGCATGCGCGCCCGCGCGCCGTGTTCGGCCAGGATCGCCGCGGCCGCCTCGACCGATCCCGGCGCCGCGTATGTGATCTGTCGCACGCAAGTCTCCGATCTGACAAACAAAACTACGCCGTCTATCCAATGGCTAATAGTGTGACCGATTTAACCTAACACGCGCCAGTTGACAGCCCGGCGGGGGCGGGCGGATATCGGGGCGGTTGGCGAACCGCCGCCACGGTCGCGGATGCACGCTTTGCCGGGACGAAGGAATGGGTGGAAACACCCTTTTTTCATGAATTTCTTGAAAATTACCCTGTGAACTCTGAAAAACGGCATATTTGACGATGCGGCAAACGAGGTGTATTAGAGGGGCTGGCGTTCGCTTGATGTCTGGCTCTCCTTGGCTGTTTCTGACAAGGCTATCAACCGCAGGTCGCCTACGGCCAGCAAGGAGACCGCGGATTTCAAACTGGCCCGCACGAATAAACGGTCGGGCCGGTTGGCGGAGTGCCCTAAGGGGGCGGGGGCGTGAATAGATTGGCCTTACTAGAGGGCGTGGTTCGACAGGCTCACCTAATCACAGTCGACGCGCCCCTCGCGCCCGCCTCACAATTTGGCCCGTTTGCGAGGCTTATTCGACATTCGAATGGCATACACTGGATTCCCGCTGTTGCGAGAATGACGGCAGAGCCTGTTTACGCGCGGCTCTTTCGGACCTGAAAGGGGGACTCGATTGAACGAGATACTGCTCAGAATTCGGGGGGCGATGCCGGCGTTGCTAACGCCCCTGACGCCGGACCTGAAGCTGGACCGCGACGGCCTTGTCAGGCTGGTCGATTACGTGCTGGCGGGCGGCGTTCACGGCATGGTCGTGCTCGGGAGCTCGGGCGAGTTTCAATCCATCGACTGGGACCAGCGGCATCTGGCTGTCTCGACCGCGGTCGAGGCCTCCGGGGACAGGGTACCGGTCATCGCCGGAGCGGGTCTGCCTAATCTGAAAGCGACGATAGATCAGATCAAGGCGTCCGCCGACGCCGGCGCCGACGGCTGTCTGGTTACGCCGCCCTATTACTTTCCGATCGATCAGGACGCTATCGCGGCGTGGTTCGAGACGCTGATAAACGCGTCGCCTGTCCCGATCCTGTATTACCACTTCCCGGGGATGACCAAGCTATCGGCGGAGCCGGACACTATCGTGCGAATGCGCGACGCGGGGCTTGCCGGGATAAAGGACAGCGGTGGGCAAATAACCTACTTGCAGCAGGTGCTCGCCCGGCTGGCGGACGATCCCGACTTCAGAGTCACGGTAGGTGGAGAGGCGCACTTCCTGGCCGCGCTGGTGCATGGCGCGGATGGATCGATCGGCCCGAACCCGAACATCGCGCCCGAGCTCAACGTGAGGCTGTTTGAGGCGTACGCGGCGGGTGACATGGAAACCGCCGCCGAAATGCAGCGCCGCGCGGTGGCGTTCGCGGGCGTGATGCTGGAGGGCGCTGGCAGTCCGCTGGCCAGAGGCAAAGCGGTGCTGGAAAAGCTGGGCATCTGCGGCCGGGCGATGGCGCCGCCAATGGTCGCGGCAACGGATGCCGAAGCGGACGAAACATGGGAGATGGTCAAAGGCTTTATCAAAACCCCCGCCCCCGTCGGCTAGCGCAAAAAGTGGCCCGCCCTTCGGTGATGGCGGTATTGCCGCGGCCGAGCTAGTCGGAGGTCGTCTCCAGGGTTTCGGATAGAAGATCCGGCACATCTCTAACCTTGACCGGTCGGATGCCTAGCTCGACCAGGTTGGCGTTATTCGGGCTTTGCAGCGTAAAGACGGGTTTGTCCCCGGCGACGGTCCGTTTAGCAAGCTCCTCGATCTTGCCTCCGGGGGCGGCGTGAATGAACAGCAGCGCGCGGGCTAGCCGGGCGACGAATTCGTTACGCGCTCGGGCCAGCTTTGCCGTAGCGCGGCGCTGCGTGTCGTCGAACGGCGACACGATCAGCAGGCGGCTCTCGGCAATCGGTCCCCTCCACGCACGCGGGATTCGCATTCGACCCACTCCGCGAGCCGGACAGATCACTACCGGCTGCCTGCCTCTGAGCAGAATTTCCAGGCAGTCCTTTTCCATAGGACTCTGGAATCCCGCTATCACGGGCGTGCCGGCGTCCCGCAGCAACCTCGCGAGATCGTAAGTCTTGAGTATCAGGTCTCCCGGACAGCGAACCGAGCAGAACAAGGCGGTATGGTTCAGGTTGAGGAGTTGGGGCGCGCCGATCGTGTGGAGCCTGGAGCCGACCATCCGGGGTGACGGCTGTGTTGCCGGGGACCGACCGGAGACCGACCGCGCATCCGACTTGCTCACGGAAAGCGCAACTCTAACGTTGCGCGGGCCGTCACGGTCAGAGCGGATTGCGCCAGCGGAGCCCGGGGAAGCGGCCGAAGTCACTGTCGTTGGAATGCACCTCCGCCTGGTACTCGATGGCCAAGGCGGCGACGTGGGCGTCGGTGACCAAATTGCCCCCGACCCCCGCGGCGGCCAGGGCCCGACGGAAAAGTTTGAGGTGCTCACTGCCTGGGTTCAGCGGAGTGACGTTGGGAAGGCGGAACCACTCCTCCACGAACTCCACCGCCTGCGCGGGCGTTGCGGGCTGCTCTCGTACACTTCGATGGGTCAGCACACGAACGAACCCCGCGACCACCACCCACGGGACCCCGACCAGCTCCGTTCCGTTCACGAGGCCTTCCCACCAGCGGCGAGCCGGGTCGTGCAGAGGCGCCGCGTCGTTGTAGCCGTAGACCAGCAGGTTCACGTCAGGGACTATCACCCAGCGCTCTTCTTGAGGAACTCCTCGACTTCGAGTTGATCGTTGAGTTGGTTGAGCCTGAGGAGGTCGACTCCCGGCAGGAACCCACCGGAGAGCGGTTTGACACGAAAGACCGGCCGGTCGTCCGGGGGCGATGGCGACATCCCCCGGCGCAGCGTGTCGTTGACCACCTGCTTGAACGGCTTATCGAGCAGCCGCGCCTGTTCCCTCAGCGCGTCGGCTATGTCGTCGTCGAGCGTCAGGGTCGTTCTCATAGAGTCATCATGATGCCTTGTCGTGTTGATGTCAAGATGCGCTTAATTGTCAAAACCACCATCATGTCGCGCGAAGCGGACGGGTCTCGACCGCCTCGAAGATCTCGCGCGCCAGCACCTCGAACGCAACGCTTTGGAAGTCCGTATCGCTCAGGTATCTGGTAACCAGCGCGTCGTTTTCACCCATCCGCTCCATCATCAGCTTCCCGATCTCGGGCCGGATACCCAGGCTGAACTTTTCCAGCGTGTTTGCCAGGGCGGTCTGGCGGATGCGTTCGTTGCGAATGGCGCGCGCCTTCACTTGCTCGAAGAACAGGCGGTCCTCATCCGTAAAGTTCGTCCCGAACCGTTCGTTAAGGCGCTTGATGATCTCGGAGAGAGGGGCCAGATCCTCCTCCGGATTGCCCGTGCCCACCTCGGTCGGGCTAACGACGTATGCGCCGGTCTCTTCGCCCAGGCTGATCGCGCCCGACGACACCCGCTGCAGTCGGTAGTACGCCAGCTCGACGTCCTCGCCCAGGTTGATCGCGTCGTCGTCTCGTTCTGACAGCAAGTGCGGCAGCAGGGCGCGGCCGAACGAGGCAAGGCGCTCCTGCTCGCTGTCGCCGTAGGGAATGACCTGACTAAGGAAGGCATACAGGTTCACGAACGCGCCCAAGCGGTCGCGGAACGCCGTCTGTTCGTCCTCGTCGAACGCCCGAAAGCGATCGCGGGCGGGGTGGAGCGCTTCTTCCAGGCGCGCATGGTCTGCCGCCCGCTGTCGCGCGGCGGGCAGGTAGAAGACCCGCGCGAAGGCGTCCACCTCCGACGAGTGATATACCTGCATCCCGTCGAGCTCGTACTTCAGCTCTTCCAGCCGGTGCGGGTCGGACTTCGCCAACAACTCGGTCCGGTCGTAGTAGGGCTCGAACGCGCGGCGGATGTCCTCCGGATCGTTCACGAAGTCGAGCACGAACGGGGGCGCCTTGCCCGGCGACATGCGGTTGAGCCGCGAGAGCGTCTGCACGGCCTGCACGCCGTCCAGGCGCTTGTCCACGTACATCGCTTGCAGCAACGGCTGATCGAACCCGGTCTGGTACTTCTCCGCCACGAGCAGGATTTGGTAGTCGGGCGAGCCGAAGCGGGTAGGCAGCGCCGCTTCGCTGATCGACCTCCCCGTCACCACGTCGATGTTCATGCGGGGCTCGGTGAACTGCTCGCCGGTGTCCGGATCGCGGACCGTGCCGCTGAAGGCCACCAGCGGCCGCACGTCGTCGTACGCCTTTTCGGCGATGTAGCGCTGGAACGCCCGCATGTAGCGCACGGCGTGCAGCCGTCCCGAAGTCACCACCATCGCCTTGGCCCGGCCCTCCATATGGTGCCGGACGTTGCTGCGGAAGTGCTCCACGATCACTTCGGTCTTCTGCGCGATGTTGTAGGGGTGCAGCCGCATGAACTTCGCCAGGGCAGCGGCCGCCTTGCGCTTGGGGAGCTCCGGGTCATCCTCCGCCTGCTTCAACAGCCGGTAGTAGGTGTCGTAATCCGTGTAGTGCTTCAGCACGTCCAGGATGAACCGCTCCTCGATCGCCTGCCTCATGCTGTAGACGTGAAACGCTTCCGGCTTGCCGCTCGACCCGGGGCGTCCAAACAGCTCCAGCGTCTTACCCTTCGGGGTCGCCGTGAACGCGAAGAACGAGATGTTGGGCTGCGGGCCGCGCGACTCGACCACCGCGTTGAGTCCGTCTTCCCAGTCCTCGGCATTCGCCACGGCGTCTTGCGCCCGCGCGCCGAGAATTGCCTTCATCTCGCGCGCGCTCTCCCCCGACTGGCTAGAGTGCGCCTCGTCCACGATCACCGCGTAGCGCCGGGTGGAGATAGCCTTGCGCCACTCTGCCGCCTGCGCACGCTCGGCCTCGCCGGGCGCGTCCGGCGCATCGGCGCCGGCGATGGACAAGAGGCCCCGCATCACGAAGGGGAACTTCTGCAGCGTGGTGATAACGATCATCGTCCCATCCACCAGGGCGCTCGCCAGTTGCTTCGAATCCTTGTCGATAGCCTTCACCACGCCTTGGGCGTGCTCGATCTGGTAGACGGCGTCCTGAAGCTGCCGGTCGAGCACGCGGCGGTCGGTGATGACCACCACGCAGTGATAGACCTTCGAGTCGGCGTCGTCGTGCAGGCTGGCGAGGCGGTGCGAGAGCCACGAGATACTGTTGGTCTTGCCGCTACCGGCAGAGTGCTGGATGAGATAGTTGCGCCCCGGTCCGTCCGCCGCGGCGGATGCGACCAGGCGGCCCACGGCGTCCAGCTGGTGATAGCGCGGGAAGATCAGCGTCTCGCGCTTCACGGTGCGCGCGCCCTTATCGTCCTCGACCTTCTCGTCGCGGCGCTCGACGAACATATACGAGCCGAGAATGTCCAGAAACCGCTCGCGTTCAAGCACTTCTCGCCAGAAGTAGCCGGTGCGGTAGCCCGAAGGGTGCGGCGGGTTGCCAGCGCCGCAGCGGACATCGCCGGGCCGGCTGCCCCGGTTGAACGGAAGGAAGCGCGTCTGTTCCTCCGCCAGGCGCGTCGTCATATGGATCTCTTCGGGGTCGGCGGCGAAGTGGACCAGGGCGCGCTTGCGGAACTTGAAGATGGGAGCGTTGGGGTCGCGGTCCTGCTGGTACTGCCGCACGGCGCTGCGCCAGGTCTGGCCCGTCATCGGATTCTTGAGCTCGCAGGTGGCTACCGGCAGGCCGTTGAGCGCGAAGACCAGGTCCACGGTTGCGCCGCCGCCGGGGTGACACGGGACTTGCCGCGTGACCGTTAGCTCGTTGCGCGCGAACCGCGCCAGGGTCTCCGGGACCAGACCGTGCGCGGGCCGGAAGTCGGCGAGGCGGAAGGTCTTGCCGTAGAACTTGAAGCCGTGGCGCAGCACGTCCAGCGTGCCCTTGAGGTCGAGCTCCCTGACGAGGGCCTCGACGATCAGGCGCTCCAGGTTGCCGCCGTGCAGACCGGTCATGGCGTCCCACTGTTCGGGCTGCGTTGCCCGCAGGAAATCGACGGCGCGCGCAGGGAACAGCGCCCGCCCGGTGTCCCACTCGGCCAGGTCGCCTGAGCGCCAGCCGCCCGCAACGAGCATCGACTCGACGGTCGATTCGAACGCTTGCTCGTGCGTCTGGCTGCTCACGATTCGCCTATGCGGTAGCAGCCGCGACCGGCGCGTGCGCCGCTTCGCGCACGTCGATCTTGCCGGTCACAGCAGCGGTGATGAGGGCGGTGCGGTACTCCTGAAGACGGGCGATCAAGGCCTCAGCCTTGGCAGAAGTGCTGCAAATTCGAGTTAGACGAGAGTCTAGGTAGTCAGCAATGGCTGTCTGCTCTGTAGGCGGGGGCAGAACTGTTGCGACTGGGTGGAGATCATTGCGGTCAACTCCCGGGACTGCCGACTTCACGGCGTTCACGATAAACAGATGCTTGAGATTCATCAGTAGGTAGCGAAGAAATCTGACTTCGTTCCCGCAAAGGTTGATCGAGTAGAGCGTCGTATTCAACGGCCAGAACGGCCCATCGACTAGATGGAATTCCCCGATAGAACCATATCGTCCCGTGACAACTGCTGGTCCGTTGCCCGCTGCGACACTATGGCTATCGGAGACGCCGGCAGACGATACGACCGGTATGTCACCAGTTTCGCGTTCGTCATTTGGAAGATCGTGGCCGCGCTGGAGAACGACAGCACGTCGCAATTGCTTCACCTCCCAGTGCTCCGGCACGTCGCCGAGCCACTCCACGCCTGACGGCTTCATGCGGGGTGACGGGTCGAGGCCGGCGGCGCGGGCCGCCTCGGGCGGCAGGCCGCGCGTCACCGTGCGCGTGATCAGCGCGGTGCGGTATTCCTGCAAGCGCTCGATGAGCCGCTGCTGCTTCGCCACCAGCGCGTCGATGCGCTCGGTCTCCCGGTCCAGGAATACCGCAATCGCCTCTTGCTCGGCTGGCGGTGGAAATCCTACAAGCGTGTCGAAGTACATATTGGAGTCGAGATTCTGGATTCCGGTCGTCTGTTTGATTGCGGGGTAGTTGAGTTTCCCGGCATAGAGGGCCGCATGCACATATGTCCAAAACTTCGAGTTTCCGCCTGGGGCGATAGTTATTCGCGCAATGAAATTGGAACTGACAGCTGGCTCGTCATGATTGAAGAAAACTACACAGCCAACCATCTGTTTCTCGCCGCCACCGGACTTTTCCAAAAGCAAATCCCCTGCCGCGAGCTCGCGCCCAATGCGCTCCGACGGGCTGATAGCTCGCATCGTCGGATCGTCAAAGTTAACTCGCAGGCTACGGCGGTTGAAATCCGCGACCCGAACGCAGGCAATGTCATTGTCGCCGTCGGGTTCGCTTCCCCAAACGCCGTTGACGGTTCTAGCGACTGACCACTTCAGTCGAGTTACTTCCCAATGCTCCGGCACGTCGCCGAGCCACTCTATTCCCGAATCACGGTAGCCGGCGTAGGGACGGTTCAAGCGGTCACCTCGGCCAATAGCCCGGCGATCTCGCGCTCCAGCTCTTGCAAGTCGGCCTTGATCGCGTCGAGCGGGCGCGGCGGCTCATATACGTAGAAGTGCCGGTTGAGCGGAATCTCGTAGCCGATCCTGGTCTTGCTCGCGTCCATCCAGGCATCGGGAACGTGCGGCAGCACCTCGCGCGCCACGTATTCGTCGACATCCTCGCGCAGCGGCGTCGTCTCGGTGTCGCGCAACTCCGAGTCCGGCTCGGGTTCGCCTCGGCGGTTGCGGCAGATCTCGGCCCGCGGGTCGCGCTCGCCCAGCGCCGAGAGCACGGCCTTGCGCTCTGAGGCTGAGAGCCGCAGCCCGGCGGCGCGGACGGCGTCCTTCAGAACTGCCGTGAAGATTTCTCGGTCGCGCGCGACCTGACCTCCGGTCGTCTCCGCCAAGCTTTGCAGCAAGTCGCGGATCGCCTCCTGCCGCGCTTGTCCTTCGGCCACTTCGGCGTCGTGGGCCGGGCCGGGACGCTTCTTGCTCCGCGCGAGATTCTGGAACGGCCGCTCATCCTCGATGCGCGCGATGCGCTCCTCGGTGGCGGCGAAGTTAAGCCGGAGCGGCCGCTCCACCGTCACCTTGCGGTAGCCGAAGTCCTCGTTCGCGAACACGTTGCTGACCACGCGCGGCCGCGTGCGCGGCTCGTGCGTCACGGGGTCCTCATCCGTCAGGTCGCGCGTCTCGCCGTCCCGGAAATTGCCGTGGATGCGCGTAAGGTCGTCGATCTGTTCCGGTGAGATCTGTTTGCGCTTATTGCCCAGGCTCTTGCGCATCTTGACGAAGAACTGTCGCCCGTCGATCAACTGGACCTTGCCCGCGCGACGCGGGGCCTTGCGGTTGGTGAGCACCCACACATAGGTGAATATGCCGGTGTTGTAGAAGAGCTGGTCGGGCAGCGCCACGATGGTTTCGAGCCAGTCGTTTTCGATGATCCACCGGCGGATGTTGCTCTCGCCGCTCCCGGCGTCGCCGGTGAAGAGCGGCGAGCCGTTGAAGACGATGGCGATGCGGCTGCCGCCTTGGTCCAGGGATTGCATCTTCGACAGCATGTGCTGCAGGAACAGCAGCGAGCCGTCGTTGATCCTCGGCAGCCCCGCGCCGAAGCGGCCGTCGAAGCCCAGGAAGTCGCGCTCCTGCTCGATTTCGCGCCGCTGCTGCTTCCACTCCACGCCGAAGGGCGGATTGGCCAGCATGTAGTCGAACTTATCCGGCCGGTCGCCGGAGCGGCGCTTGTAGCCGTCCCTGGTGAACGTGTCGCCCAGGACGATGTTCTCGGCGTTTTCGCTCTTGATCAGCATGTCGGACTTGCAGACCGCCCAGGCGTCGTCGTTCCAATCCTGGCCGAAGAGATGTGGATTCGCGTCGCGGTTGTGCTCCCGCAGGTACTGCTCGGCAACCGATAACATGCCGCCGGTGCCGCAGGCCGGATCGTAGATGGTCTTCACCTTGTGTGGCTTGCCGAGGTCCGGCTCGGGGGAGAGCAGCAGGTTGACCATCAGCCGGATCACCTCGCGCGGCGTGAAGTGCTCCCCGGCCTCCTCGTTGGCCTGCTCAGCGCCGATACGGATCAGCTCCTCGAAGACGTAGCCCATCTGTGCGTTGTCGACGCGCCCGGGCGAGAGGTCGAGGCCGGCGAAACTCTGGACGACCTGGAAGAGGAGGTTCTTTTCGTTCATGCGCTCGATCTGCGCGCCGAAGTCGAAGCGCTCCATAATCTCGCGCACGTTGGATGAGAAGTCGCGGATGTAGGCCGCGAGGTTCTGCGCGATAAGGCTCGGGTCGTCCAGCAGCCGCTGGAAGTCGAGCTTGGAGGTGTTGTAGAAGGGCCGTCCCGAGGCTTGCTCCAGCAAACCTCGGCGCACGGACTCATTCGATCCGCCGTGCGCGGCATCGGCCGCGAGAACTTCCTCTTTCGTCGCGGCCAGCACGCAGTCGAAGCGCCGCAGCACGGTGAGCGGCAGGATGACCTTGCGGTACTCGTTGCGCTTGTAGGGGCCGCGCAACAAGTTGCAGATGCTCCAGATGAAGGTGGCGAGCTCGCCGTGCGTCTGGGTGTTCATCGGCTCCTCACCTCGGTCCCACCAAAAGCTGGTCGACCAGTCGCCAGCCGCGCAGGTTGAAGTAGCCGACGCAGAGATAGGCCCGATGCGAGACCTTAAGCGTCTCAGTGAGAGCCGGGAGTAGGTCGGACTCGATATTGTCGAATATGTGCGGCATGGGTTACCCCGTGGGAGCAATGGTGCGGCTAGCTTACCTGCGGCAGTTGGAGCCTGCCAGCGTTACAAGGGCGCCGCCGCGCCGCGTCTCATTCGAACTGCGGGTTGTATTGGGACTGGATTCCGGCTTTCGCCGGAATGACGAATAAGCGGTCGGAATGACGGCAAGGCGCTGGAGCGGCTGGGATTAGCTGGGTGGGGGGACTTTGTAGATGATGGCGCCGGGGGCTTCGAACGCCACGGGCAAGAAGGAGAACCGGCTCACCACGCCGTAGCCGTACTTGGTGCGTTCTAGAGAGCCTACGAAGACGTAATCAACCTGATGAACGTGAAGGAGATTCAACGCCTCTTCGATGGGGGCGCTTGAGTAGATGCGGTCGATGGCATCGACCCGCTCGGTGACGAGAGGATCAGTGTTGCGCCAGAGCTGCTCGTGCTGGACCCAGCCGACCAGAGTGGGAATGCCGGTCCAGGCCGATACCCGACTGTAACTGGTGTAAGGCTTATCCGAAGCTTCGAGGA
Source organism: Chloroflexota bacterium (assembly GCA_965218195.1). Taxonomy (GTDB): domain Bacteria; phylum Chloroflexota; class UBA11872; order UBA11872; family VXNJ01; genus JAPOVO01. Next base: position 348,538 of record OZ244593.1, on the reverse strand, counting down.
CGGTCTCGTGCGACGCGGCGTTCTTTCGCAGCCATTCCGCGGCGTCCACGTCGGAAGCGAAGACCTCGGGCGCGAAGGCCAGTCCGTCGAGGGTGACGTGATCGAAGAAATCGGTCTTCATTTTCCCCGCGATAGCGGTGTACGCCATCGACGTTGCGACAAGAAACGCAAAGACCGGAGCCAGTCCCGCCGTCAGCAATACCCGTCTAACGTTCGGCAGACGGGCAGTCTCCGTTGCGATCCAGTAGATCGCCCCGCCGGAGGCGACGCCGATAATCGGCCAGACCTGATAGTAGAGCTTGAATACGGTGTTCATGCGGGTGTTGGGCGGCCCGAAGAAGTCCTTAACGAAAACCAGCTCCGGAATTGCCGCCAGCCCGAATCCCCCGAAAAACAGAACCGAGACGGCGCCCAATCCGAGACCGGCGCGGCTCCGCGTCGCCGTAGCCAGCGCGGCGACTACGAGTACCGAGCACAGGGCGAATACGGCCATCCGATCGAAGAGCAGCCACACCACGCCGACGATCAGGAGGCCACATGCAAAGACGGTCAATCGAATGGGGCCGGCTCTCAAGCGGTATGTGAAAAAGATGATGGCGACCAGCACCCACAAGCCGAAGATCGTAAGAAACTGCGTAATGCTGGAACGAATCCCCACAACGCCGATACCGCTCGCAAACGGCTCGAACTGCACGTGGAACGGCAGGTACGCGACGACCGCGGCAAACGTCGCCACGGTGAGGGACGCGATCAACCAGATGATCGTCCGTAAACCCCGATGGGGATTGAACCAAATCAGTCCAACCGCGGCGGCGATGAGGATGAGAACGAAGAAGCTTGGGAAGTCCCAGGAATTGATGACGTACAGAGATCCGAGCACCCAGCCCGAAATCACCGCGACGGCCAGGTCGCCAGGCTTGAGCCGCGACAGGCTAGACCAGTTTACGAACCATGAGACGGCCAGCGAGGTTGCCAGCAGAGTAAACGGCAGCGCCATCACGTGGGGGTGAAGATCGCCGAGAATGAACGAAAAGACCGGGAACTCGTTGATCGTGTAATCGACAAGCTCGCCGCCGGCGCTCGACTGAATCACTCGCGTCGCGTCCCAGCCGAGTCCTTTCCAAAAGCTCAACGCTTCGCCGTCGCCAATGACGTGGAGGACGTATAGATTTCCGCCCAGCATGACCAGCGCGGCCGTGACCGCTCCGACCGCGTACTTTGCAAGTCTTCCGGCCAGCGGTCGAATGAGGCCGGCGAGGTCGTATCCGAGCGACCAGGCTCCGGCGAACGCCAGGGCCAGGTACGTGCCGAGGGCGAGGTTGAACCCGACGGCGGGTTTAACGCCGGAAGCCCACGTCAAGGCGCTCGCCACGGCATATCCGAAGTAGTAATAGTTGATGCCGTGTCCGGAGAACCACGGATCGTTGGGCGGAAAATTCGGGCTGAGAAATATCCCGTTGAGCAATGCGAAATCCATCGGTTTCTCGGTTCCCCATATTTCAGGGTTTCTCGACCGGTAGACGGCATACGCCAGGAAAACGACCGCGAATATCAGCTCGGTCGCCCCGATCCGGCGCCAGGTCGGATACTTCATCCGGCGAAGCCGCGGAATCATGTAGCGAGTCGCCATCGAGATAGCCGCTATCCCGAACAGGACCGCCAGATGGAATCCGCGGCTGTTGGTAAACGGCCCGATAAACAGAAGCAGCCAGCCGGTGTAGGCGACCAGCAACACCCCGATCGGCTTGGCGAGAAACGCGCCGCGGGACGGCAGGTTTTGAAATGCGAGCGAAGCCAGCGGAAGGCCCGCCAGGCTCGCCGGAACGAGCAGCGCGGTCCAGATTACGGCGTCCAGCACGTCAACCCCGTTTCACCGTTCGCAGCCGATACGACCGGCTATGAGAGCAGACCTTCGACTATGCCCGTGAAGTCTTTACGAAATTTCTCGGGGCTGAACTCCTTGCTCCGCGCCACGGCGGCGGCGGCGAGGCGATTTCGCAGACTCGCGTCCCGTATCAACCTCCAGGAGATTTTTCGTAGCTGAGAGGCCGATCTCCACAAGTAGCCTGAGTCGCCGTCTTCAACGGTTTCTCTCACACCCCCGCCGTCGAATACGACGGGAACCGCCCCGGCGCTCATCGCTTCGACGGGCGCGATGCCGAAATGCTCGAACGCCTCGGGCGCGCGCTTCTCGTTTTGGCCAAATCCGGCGGCGTGCCAGTAAATGCTTGCGCGCCGGTAGGCTTCGCGGACCCGAGTGATATCGACATCGGTCTCTATCTGAACTGGCAGACCGCCGGCAAGCGACCGCAAACCGGCCAGATACACACGGTCGGCGGGCGCGGACCCCGAGGCGCCGATGAGGCGCAGGGTCCAACCCGTGAGGCGTTCGCGCCGGATCATCCGTGCGAACGTTTCGATCATCATTTGGTGGTTTTTACTATGGCCTCCCACGAAAAAGCGCCCGACGGACAGGATCTCCGGTCTCTTGTACGCCGCGGTCAGCGTGGATTCCCGCTTTCGCGGGAATGACGATGGGCGGTCAATTGACGATGGAGTGTCTATCGCTTCGACCGGTGGATGAACGACTTCACAAGGAAGGTCCCACCACCGCCGAAGCCACCCGGCGGTGAAGTGCGAGTTTGCGACGATTCTGTCGTAGCTGGCCAGGTCGTCGCGTCCGCCGGCGCTATTGAGCCGTTCGATTCCCTCTCCCAACCGCGGAAAGAGCCGACGGGTCAGCAGACGGTAAGGGATTTCGAGCAGCGAGCCGGTGTTTGGGTCGGCGACCGCGATGCCGATCTCACGGTCCTCGGCGTCGTCGGCGTCCAAGGCGGCGGTGACGCCGTCTACGCGAATCCGGATCGTCGGGGCCACTCCGCCGCCGGACGGGACCGCTATCGGACCGACCGGCGTGAAGCCGCCTTTCGTCGGCGGGATTTCCGCGCGGCGGACTTCCCGACCTTCCACCAAGATCGTGACGATCTTCGGCTCGTCCGATGCATTGCCCGCCATGAACCGGAGCTGGCCCTTGCGAGAACCGGCGGTCGTGATCTCGGCCGCGCTTCCGGTATTTCTAAACCAGCCGCGGCCAACTCGCTCGGGGCCGTAGAACCCCTCCGAACACCGAGGAACTCCAAGATTCCAGGCCGCGGCTCCAGCGGTGCGAGCCGCCGCGGCGAGGATTCGGTTGGGTCGCGGAGGAGGAAAGAAAAGCAACCGGAGTCCTCTCTTGCATGGATTTGGCAGGAGGCTGTCGTGCGTCGAATTTATGAAGAAGTCGTAGTCACGAAATCGCCGCAAAAAGTGCTTTGCGGGGGTGTTGGGTTCGATACATATTTTGAGGTCGCCGAGACCCAGTCCGGTCGCCGTTTCGAGCATCTTTCTTGTTACCGGACGGTGGCTGTGTACGTGTACTTTGTGGCGTTCGCTGAGTGCAATGGCCGCCGCAAGCATGTGTTTTTCGCCGCCCCCGAGGGTGTGAAGCCATGCGTCGTAGACGGCGATTCGCAAGGGCTTGTTACTCCGGCCCGGAGTATTTTCCGGTCATCGCGTTGAGGCGAATTTTTAGTACGTCGCCCGTCATGCGCAACGGGTCGGCCAGCGTGCGCACCTTGCTTTCCGGCACGTGGGTCCACCGAACCGGGACCTCTGCGATTTCGAGCCCCAGGTACTCCGCCAGGAAGAGCACTTCGACGTCAAACGCCGTAACGCTTGGCCCTTTCAGGCCTGGATTGGGTACGGCGTGGAGCAGGGTCCTCGAAAAGATTTGACGGGCGGCCTTCCTCGTGAACCCCTTGAAGCCGCATTGCGTATCGTTGATCCCCTTGACCAGCAGGGATCGAACCAGCCAGTTGAACGCTCGACCGCGAAAACGCCTCAACGGAGACTCGCCAACCCTGCGGGATCCGTGCGTCTCCCTCGATCCGACGGCAACGTCCGCCCCGCGATCAAGTTCATGCAGCAGTTTCGGGATTTCTCCGAGCGGGACTGCCAGGTCCGCGTCCATGAAAAGCACGCGATTCCGGCGAGCGGCCATGATTCCCGTTTTTACGGCGTGGGCCTTGCCGGCATGGAGGAGAACGAGAGATCGCGCAAAGGGGCGCTCGGCGCACCAGGCGCTCATGATGCAGGCCGTGGCGTCGTCGCTGCCATCGTCGACGAGCAGCACTTCGATATCGCTCGCGCCCGCCGCGACAAAATCATCCAGAGCCGCAAGCGTTTTGGGCAGTCGCAACTCTTCCTGAAAGGCGGGAATCACGATAGACAGGTCGCGCGTCATCCGGACGCCCTCCGGCCTTCACCGCGATTTTGCATATACGGCGGCAGCCTTTCGTTCAGCGATTGCGCGCCGGCTTGCAGGCAATCCCGCATTTGAACCGGGTGAGCCGAATCAGCCGCCGGGCGGCGGCGAACCTGGCTGAGGTTGGTGGGGCAGTCAATCCCCGGAGTGCGAATCATGGTTGTCCAGCGGCAGGCCGCGCGCCTCCCAAGTCTCGCGGACAGATTCAACCCGAGCCTGACCGGCGGCGATTGCCGACGCCACGTTCCGGGGGGCCGTCCCGCCGGGCGAAGTTCGCGCCCGCACCGACCATGCGGGTTCGAGGCGCGCGAGCACGTCCGGACCGAATGCTCCGGAATGCCGCTCTAGATCTTCAAGTCCGAGCGTCGAAAGGTCGGCGCTGCGGTCTACGCACTCGCGGACGATCCGGCCAACGACCGCGTGAGCTTCGCGAAAGCTGACGCCCTTGCCGACCAGATAATCGGCAAGATCGGTGGCGGAGGAGTTGCCCATCGACGCCAATTGGAGCATCCGCTCTTCATCAATTTCCAGCGTCGCAAAGAGGCCGTCCAGGGCGGGGATTGACGGAAGAATGTTGTCTTCCACGTCGAAGACCGCTTCCTTATCCTCCTGCATGTCCAGGTTGTAGGTGAGGGGGAGGCCCTTCATCGTAGCCAGCAAGCCCGCAAACCTGCCGATTATCCGGCCCGATTTTCCGCGCGCCAGCTCCGCGACGTCGGGGTTCTTCTTCTGGGGCATGATGCTGCTGCCGGTCGAATAGGAGTCGCTTATGTTGATGGCGGCGAACGGCTGGGAATTCATCACGCATACGTCCTCGGCCATCCGGGACAGATGAATCGCCGTTGACGTCGCCGCGTACAGGAAATCGAGCACGAAGTCGCGGTCGGATACCGCGTCCATGCTGTTGGCGGCGATCTTGCCGAACTTGAGCGATCTCGCGACGCGCTCGGGATCGACCGGATAAGGGACGCCGGCCAGCGCGCCGGCGCCGAGCGGCAGCACGTCGGCGCGGTCGAACGCCATGTCCAGAAGGTCGAGGTCGCGGTTGAGCATCTCGTGATACGCCATCAGCTGATGGGCGAACAGCACGGGCTGCGCAGCTTGAAGATGGGTCATGCCCGCGGTGATCGCGTCCGGGTGTCTTGTGGCCAAAGAGATGATCGACGCGTCGAGTCCGCAGACCGCCAGCGCCATCCGGCGGCACAACCCCTTGAGATACAGTCTGAAATCCGTGGCGACCTGGTCGTTGCGGCTGCGCGCCGTGTGCAGGGCGCGGGCCGGGTCGCCGATCATTTCGCCCAAACGCCTCTCGACGAAGGTGAAGATGTCTTCGTCGTCGGCGTCGTCGGGAAACCCCTGCTCGTCGATCTGGAGCCTGAGACGGGATAGCCCGGAAACAAGGGCTTCGGACTGGTCCCGCGAGATTATTCCGGTTGCGCCGAGCATCTCGGCATGGGCGATGCTGGCCGCGATGTCCTCTCGATAGAACCGCCGGTCAAACTGGAACGAACTGGTGAACTTGATCGCTTCCGAGCCGCCGCCAGGTCCAAAGCGGCCCTTCCAGAGCGTCATTCGCCGTCGGCTGGCGTCTGCAGGATAGGTGTTTGGCCTGGGCTGCCAAGCTGAATTCGCGCCTGAGTCTGCTGACTGAGACCATGAATCTTTATGAATCCGATTGCCGCGTCGTGGTCGTAAGCGTCTTCCCGCCCGTAGGTGGCCAGACTCATCTGATAGAGCCCCTTCGGCGATTCGCGGCCCACGACGGTGCAGGCGCCCTTGTGCAGCTTGACCTTGACCTTGCCCGTTACGTGTTCCTGGTTAACTTTCAGATAGGCCGCCAGCTCTCGATGCAACGCCGAAAACCACTGGCCGTTGTAGACCATGTCGGCGTAGGCGTTGGAGACGTGTTGCTTGAATCGCATCTGGTCCTTGGAAAGCGTGAGTTTTTCGAGTTCCCGGTGCGCGCTGTGCAGGATCTCGGCGGCGGGCGCCTCGTAGACTTCGCGTGACTTGATTCCTACCAGGCGGTTCTCGATATGGTCGGTCCTACCGATGCCATGACTGCCGCCGAGTCTGTGCAGCTTCTGGATCAAGTCGACCCCGCCGAGCTTTTCGCCATCGAGGGCCACCGGTATACCGCTTTCAAACTCCACGTCCACGTAGTCCGGATCGTCGGGGGCTTCGCTCGAATCGACTGTCCATTCGTACACGTCGCGCGCCGGTTCCCGCCAGGGGTCTTCGAGCGGGCCGGCTTCGATGCTCCTGCCCCAAAGATTTTCGTCAACGCTGTATGGGCTTTCCTTGGTGACGGGCACCTCGATGCCGTGCTCGGCCGCATACTCAAGCTCGGCGTCGCGCGTCATCTTCCACTCGCGCACCGGAGCGATTACGCGAAGGTCGGGGTCGAGAGTCGCCACGGATACGTCGAACCGGACCTGGTCGTTGCCCTTGCCGGTCGAACCGTGCGCGACGGCGGACGCGCCGACTTCATGGGCGACGTCCACGAGAAGCCAGGCTATGAGAGGGCGTCCCAAGGCCGTCGCCAGATAATAGGAATGTTCGTAAACGGCCCCGGCTTGCAGGGCGGGCCAGATGAAGTGCTCGACGAACGTGGCTTTGGCGTCGATTAGCCGAGCTTCGACGGCGCCGGCTTTAAGCGCCCGCTCGCGGACGCCGTCCAGCTCCCGTTCCTGTCCCAGATCGATGGTGAGCGTCACGACTTCCAGACCGTATTTTTCCGGAATCCAGCGGACCGATACGGAGGTGTCGAGGCCGCCCGAATAGGCGAGTACAACCTTTTCCAATGAACAATCTCTCTTGTGTCGAAGAACTTCGGCTAAAGACCGAGTAGCACGTTCCGAATTATGCCTACGGCGGCGTCGATTTCGCTCTCCGAGACCGTCAATGGCGGCACCATGCGAACGGTATCGGCGGAGACTTTAATGATAAGCAGGCCGTTATCGCGAGCGCCGGCGATGAGCGCGTCGGCGGTCTCGACCGTATCGAGCTGAAAACCGAGCAGAAGTCCCATCCCGCGAACGTCGACGACCTTTCCGGTCGACCGGAGATCCTCCAGAGCCTGCCGAAGCGCGCGGCCCTTTGACCTGACCGAGTCGAGAAACGCGGGTTCCAGCACCTTCTCGGTTACCACCTTTGCCGCGGCGCAGACGAGCGGATTGCCGCTAAACGTGGAGCCGTGGTCGCCGGGGCGCAGCACGGCGCATTCTTCCTTGAAGAGCGTGGCGCCTATGGGGAATCCGCCGCCGAGGCCCTTGGCGAGGGCGATTATGTCCGGCTCGACGTCAAATCGCTCATAGCCGTAGAACGCGCCCAGGCGCCCGATGCCGGTCTGGACTTCGTCGAGAATCATCAGGATTCCGCGGCCGTCGCAAAGGCTGCGAACACCGGCGGCATACTCAAGGTCGGCGACGTATACGCCGCCCTCGGCCTGGATCAGCTCGATCATTACGGCGCACGTCTTGTCCGAAACGGCGGACTCAAGGGCGGCGAGGTCGTTGTATTCGACGTGTGCGAATCCCTGGGGCATTGGCTGGAACGGTTCCTGGTAAGCCGGCGTGCCGGTGGCCGCCGTCATGGCAAGACTGCGGCCGTGGAATCCTCGATAGGTGGTGACTACCTCATACGCCCCGTCAAGATGCAGCCGGCCGTACTTGCGGGCCGACTTCACCGCCGTTTCTGTGGCTTCGCCGCCGCTGTTTATGTAGAAGATACGGTCGAGACAGGAGTTATCGATCAGAATTTGGGCAAGCTCGAGCTGGGGAGTCGTGTAGAACAGATTGGAGGTGTGGACGAGCGTTCTCGCCTGGCGGGCTACGGCGTCGGCGATTTCCTCGTTGGCGTGACCGAGCGCGTTGACGGCTATCCCGGCGGCAAAGTCCAGGTATTCCCGGCCCTGGTCGTCCCAGACCTTCGTGCCCTCGCCGCGCACCAGCGTGACCGGCGCTCGACCGAAGCACTGAACGTAGTACTGCTCTTCGAGCGCTTTCCAATCGGTAGCTGTTTGAGTCAAGGCGTCGTTCCAGAGTTGGCGAACGGAGACGGCGATTGTATCACCAGCCGGATTGCCAGCCTCACCTTTGCGCCCGTCGATTACCGGAGAGCGAACCGCGTGCCGGGGCCGTCGCGGCGTCCAAGCTGGTCGATGAGGGCGTGCGTTATCGATCCGTCGACGACGTGGGTTTCGCCAACGCTGCCCAGGGGCGCTAGCGCCGCCTCGACTTTGGGGATCATCCCGCCGGAGATAGTCCCTTCCTCACGGAGTTGCCGGGCGATCCGCGGCGTCACCTTGTCGATGGGTTGACCGGACGCGTCGAGGACTCCGCGGACGTCGGTTACGAATACAAGGCTTGCCGCGCCAAGCGTTGCGGCTATCTCGGCGGCGACGGTGTCGGCGTTCACGTTGTACATCTGCCCGTTTCGGTCCGCCGCTATCGGAGCGACCACCGGGATCATTCGCGACTCGACCAGCCGGTCGATAAGGAGCGTATCCACGGCGACGATTCTTCCAACCAGTCCCAGTCCGGGCGGGTGAGTTTCCGGTTCCACTTGCACGAGGCCGGCGTCGACGCCCGAGATGCCCACGGCCTGCAAGCCCAGCGCGGCGAGCCGTGAAGCGATTTCCTTATTCACTTTTCCGGCGAACACCATCACCGCGACTTCGAGCGTTTCGGCGTCGGTTACGCGCAGGCCGTCGACAAACCTGGTCTGCCGTCCGGCCAGTTTCAGCCAGTGGGAGAGCGCCTTTCCGCCGCCGTGCACCACGACGACCTTGGCGCCGTCGGTCCTGAGCCGGGCGATGTCTTCGAAGATCGACGCGGAAGTCGCCTCGTCGCTCCCGCCGATCTTGACTACAACGAACTTTCCCCGATAGTCGTTCAGACCGGAAGCGGCCTCCGGCGCCGGCTCCTGTTCCGTATCGGCGGTTTGGGTCGCCGTCACGTTGTGTATTCCGCGTTGATCTCGACGTATTCCTTGCTCAGATCGCATCCCCAGGCGACGGCCGACGAAGGCCCCACGCGCAGGTCGATCACGATCTCGGACTCCGGCCCGTCAAGGTAGCTGGAGGCGTCGGCTTCGGGATATTGTCGGGGGACGCCCCCGCCGAACACCTGGTAGGGGCCTATCCAGACGTCGGTACGGTCGGGATCGAAGTTGGCTCCGCTGTAGCCGGCGGCGCAAAGAATCCGGCCCCAGTTGGGATCGGAGCCGTGAACGGCGGCTTTCAGCAGGTTGGACGTTGTGACGGACCGGGCGATCGTTCGGGCTTGCGTTGTCGAGGCCGCCCCCCGGACCGTTACCGCGAAAACCTTGGAAACTCCCTCTCCGCCCCGAATGATCTCCTTCGCCAACCGCACGCACAACCCGCCCAGCGCGCCGCTGAACTCCTCGAGCACGGCGGCGTCCGGCCCGATAGTCACGCCCGACGCGCCGTTGGCGAGGAACAACACGGAGTCGTTGGTCGAGGTGTCGCCATCGATCGAGATCATGTTGAAGCTGTCGTCGACGGCTTTTATCAGGATCGTCTTAAGCAGATCGGCGTCGATCGCGGCGTCCGTGGAAAGGAACGCGAGCATGGTCGCCATGTTGGGATGAATCATCCCCGCTCCCTTGCACATTCCGCCGATGCGCACGGGGCCGGCGGGCGTGTCGAGCTCGAGCGCGGCGTACTTGGCAAACGTGTCCGTGGTCATGATGGCTTCGGCGGCGCGCGGGCCGCCGTCGAGCGTAAGCCGGAGACCGCCGATTCCGCTCTCGATCTTTTCCATGGGAAGCCGGTGGCCGATGACGCCGGTGGAGCAGACGAGGACCAGGTCCGAAGATATCGCCACTCTGGAGGCCATTGCGGAGGCCATCCGCATGTTGTCCTCGAATCCGCCCTGACCGGTACAGGCGTTGGCGATTCCGCTGTTGCAGACAATCGCCTGAGCGCGCCCCCGGCCCACTACGGCCCGGTTGTAGCGAATCGACGGCGCCTTGACTACGTTGGTGGTAAAGACGCCGGCCGCCGAACATTCTCCCGCCTCGGAAAAGACGCCGGCCAGGTCCGAATTGCCGGACGGCTTGATGCCCGCCACCGCACCGCCGGCGACGAAGCCTGACGGCGCGGCGATTCCGCCTTCAACCAGTTTGCAGTTGTCGAGCAAGGTCATAGTCCTAGGGGTAGATCGGAGGGGCCGAGAGTCCCGTGGTTTCTTCGATTCCCATCATTACGTTCGCGTTTTGCAGCGCCTCGCCGGCGGCTCCCTTGACCAGATTGTCGAGCGCCGCGGTAACGATCACAACGTCTCCCGTCTCGTTGAGCGTCGCGTTCAGCGCGCAGTAGTTGCTTGAATACGTCCATTTCGTTCTCGGCGGCGCGTCGGTTACCAGTACGAAGGGATCGTTGGCATAGGCCGATTGGTACAAGTCTACGAGTTGCGCCTGCGTGACGGATTCCTTCAACGTGGCGTAACAGGTGGCGAGTATGCCGCGAGTCATGGGCACGAGATGGGGAACGAATGTAACAGAGACGGCAGTTCCGGCGATCGCGGACAGTTCCTGCACCATCTCGGGAACGTGACGGTGCCCGCTGACGGCATACGCGTGAACGCTTTCATTCACCTCTGAATAGTGGTTGTCGAGACGCAGCGAGCGGCCGCCGCCGGAAATGCCGGATTTTGCATCGACGATGAAGGAGTGCTCCACGAATCCCTCGGCGACGGCGGGCGCCAGGGCAAGAATGGCGGCGGTCGGATAGCACCCCGGGTTCCCCACAATCTTGGTTTGTGATATTTCGTCCCTGTGAATCTCGGTAAGGCCGTAGACCGCGCCGTCGAGAAGCCGCGGGGCCGGATGGGGCACTCCATACCACTTCTCGTAGACGGCCAAGTCTTTGAGACGGAAGTCGGCGCTAACGTCGATGACGGGAACACCCTGCTCGATGAACGGAAGCAGCGCCTCGGCCGAAGCGGCGTGAGGCAGGCAGGAGAAAACGATGTCGACGCCGGCTTCAATCGTTTCCGTAAGCCGCATCCGGCTCAGCCGCGATCCGCAAGCCAGGCCAGCGACGTGCGGGAATACGTCGCCGAATCGATCGCCGGCGTGAGACCGCGCGGTAATTGCGGCTATCTCGGTTTCGGGATGAGCCGACAGCAAACGAATCAGATCAAGCCCGAAATAGCTGGTGCCGTTGATGATTCCGACCTGCATCCGCCGAACCCCCGAATGAAACTCGAATTATAAACGGTCGCGCCTTGCCGGCTCCGCGCATCCGAGCGGGGCTATTAGAATTCCGTACAAACCAGACCGGAGGCGACAAATGCAGGCAATCAAGATCAGCTTGAACGGCGAATTGGAGTTGAGCGCCGACCTTTCGGACACCGCGACGGCCAGGGCGATAGCCGGCGCTCTTCCAATCGAAACGACAATCAACACTTGGGGCGACGAGCACTATTTCGGAATTCCGGTGCAAGCCGACGCGGAACCCGGCGCGAGCGCCGCCGTCGAGCTTGGCGACCTGGCCTACTGGCCGCCCGGCAATGCTTTTTGCATATTTTTCGGACCGACTCCCGCAAGTCACGGACCTGATGACATTCGGGCCGCCAGTCCGGTGAACGTGGTCGGGAGTCTGCGGTCGACGCCTGTTGCGGAATTGCGGGCGATACGGTCGGGCGCGAGGGTCAGGATCGAAGCTCTGGTCGAATAGACCATCCACGGAAGCCGCGACGCCGCAATGAAGCTTGCGGCGCTAGATCTTGATGTCGGAAACCGGCAGAAACATGTCGATCAAATCTACGAATTCGCCTTTGTAGAGAGCGTAGTCGGGACGGCGTCCGCATTCCCGGAAGCCGAACTTCGCATACAAGTGAATGGCGCGCGGATTGTTGGCGAGGACGCCCAGGAACAGCGTGCGAAGGTCGAGCCGGTGTATCTCGGCCAGATGCGCGCGCATTAGCGCCGTTCCAAGTCCGCAATCCCGCCAGCCCCTGGACACGGAGGTGGCGAGCTCGGCGCAATGCGTATGCCTACCGCGATGTCTGTCAATACCCATATGACCCACGAATTGACCGCGCGAGTCCTCCGCGTAGAGATGCAGCGCGTCGCCGGACTCGGTACGCCCCAGCATGTTTTCGAGGAACTTCTGCTCGCCCTCCAGCGTCGGCCGGGCTGAAGGCGGCGCCGCAATAAAGGTGTCTTCGGCAATGAGCTCGGTAAACCAGTCGAAGATTCGCTTCGCGTCGGCGGGATCGGGCGAACGGAGCAGGACCTCCCTGCCGTCGCGAAGCGCGATCTGCTTTCTGTAGTCCTTCACGGCTCGATTACGCCCGGGTCATTGCGTCGATGAAGTTCTTGTAGACGCACTGATGCTCCCAGACCATTCGATCGACGCCCAGACGCCGCCACGGTTTCGGCGTGAAGTATGCGGAAACTTCCGCTTCGGATCCGGCGCCGGCGACCCATTGCAGCCAGTGCAGGTTGTCGGACTGCAAAAGCCAGAGAGCTATCGTCTTGAATTCGGGATTGTCGAGGAGCCGGGCGTGATTCATGGCGACCACCATCAGGCGGAATACGGCTTGCTGAAGGTCGTTTCCGACAAAGAACTCTTGCCCGCCATGGAGTCCGGCCCAGGTTACGGGAAACGGCGGGAGCGGGATGTCGTGGCTTTGCGGGCCGAGCGCGGCGACTGCCTCGCCTGGCGTCAGGCATCGAACGCCGCGCCGTTTTAGCTCGGCGGGCAGAGCCGCGAGAAACTCGAAAATACCGCTGCCGTGGTCGTGGTGATGACCGAACGTCTCGAAGTCCCACGCGAGCGTGACGACCTCGCCCTCGACGTCCGCAATCCGTGTTGCATAATCGCTTGCCGTCAGCGGCCAGCCGTCCCAGCCTTTGTTTGAAAACCTGTACCCTACGTCGTCGCTGAGATCGAAATGCCTTACGAGGATCTTCGGGCCGCCGCCAGAGTGGTACAGGTGCGCGGCGGAGCGCCATTCCATCACCCAGGGCCGTCCGTCCATGAACGTCCCCGAAAACCCGGCCGCTTCGATGGCGGCGTAGATGTCGGACGACATCATCATCTCGGTGGTGTCCGTTATCACCGGTTCCACTCCGAAGCAGCTTCTCATCCGCGACTTCATTTCTTGCATCAGCTGGATGAAGAGCCGGAGATCGAAAAGCAGAGAGACGCCGTGATACGGCTCCACCCCGATCAGCTCGGCGTTTGGATGGGCTGCCAGCCCCTGGAAGTCTTCGAGAAGGTCAGGATGCCACAGTTCAAACTGCCTGAGCGCGGACATCGAGAATCCGATACCCAGCTTCATCCCGTCTTGGAGCATTCGACGCCAGGTCTCGCAGGCGGGTTTGTAGCTCCACCTGGCGATAACGTCGAGGTAGTGTTTGTCCAGCTCGGAATCGAATAGCAGTCGCTCGACTTCTTCGGGCGTCGCGGCCTTGGGGATTGGCCGGGCGGGCAGGCGCACCCGTCGAGGCTGGTGGACGAGCGAGTAGATTACGAGATTCTCAGCCACCGGTTTGCGGCTCCACACCCTGTCTGACCGCCATAAGCGGCAGTTTCTTAATCATTATTTCGATGGAATTATCCCAGGTGAACAGTGTTGCCAGCTCGCGACCTGTCCGGCGAACCCTCACGCTCCAGTCCCGGTCTTCGCGCAAGGCAATCGCCATCGAGGCGATCTCCTCGCCGGAACCGGTGTCGAGGACTATCGAATTCTGGCCGGAAATCGCGTAGTCCTCGCCGGTCGATCCCACGTAGGCTATGCCGCCGGCGGCCATGGCCTCCAGCCCTACTATCCCAAATGGTTCGTAAAGGCTGTTGGCCAGCGTCCCATCGGCCGCTGAGTAAAAGGCGGGCAGCGCTTCGTCCGGAATGAACGTCCGGATGTCGATCACGTCGGCGTCCGCCTCAACCTGACTGAGCGATTTGGCCATGTCCCGCACGGACGAGCCGTCGAGGTGGACCTGGTTCACGCGGAGACGCAGCCATCGGGCGTGTCCCAGAAAATCATCACGATGCGATTCATGCAGTCCTCCCTTGAAGACCAGCCTGGCGCGTACGCCCCGGCGCTTCAGCTCCGCGATGGCGTCGGCGGATTCGAGCCAGCCCTTGTCGGGGTCCATCCGTCCGATTTTGAAGAAGAAGATCTCGGCGGAAACCGCGTTTCGGAGAGAACGTACGTCGGACTTCGAGGGCTGCTCCAGAAACTTTCCGGAGATGCCGTTCGGAATCACGAGCGCGTCGGAATCCAGCGCTCGAATCTGGTGTTTGACGTACCGGCTTACGGCGGTGACCTGTGCCGTATATTGCACGCGGCCCCAGTTGATGCGGTGGAACGACATGTCGTTGTTGGCGTTCCACATCAATATGCACTTGCCGCGCAGACCGTGGAAGTGCAGCGAGTCGCTCAGGCGGGTCAAGGCGTCGGCGGTCTGCCAGTCCTCGGCGATGACCGCCACGTATTTGCCCGCCTCGATTGCCGGTCGTATTACGAACTCGGTAACGTGCCAGGGGATCGATTCCTGATAGTCGAGGACTTTCCAGTTTTCGTTCTCATAGACGCCGCTCCGGTGATGGCGGCTTTGCCACTGGCACCAGCGGTTCAGCTTGAGGTTTCCGTCGAAGCGCTCTTCATAGTTCGGTAGATCGGGGTCGCCTATGAAGAAGAGATGCGTGGCGAATCCCTTTCGAGCCATCGCCTCGGTCAAGTTGGTCACCCGAACGCCGAGGCCGCCAGCCTGTGAATAAGGCTGGTCGGGACCCTCGAAAGAAAGGATCACGAACTCGAGGTTTGACGGGTCGAAGTTGTGCAAGTTCGAGTCAGTACGCGGCGAGTTTTGAAACGGCGTCCGTTAACTCCGGCATACTACCGCGAGTGAACGGAATAATCGGAACTCGCCGTGGCTAGTGGCTAAGCCTTCCACAGAACGCCACGCCGGAATCGGGGACGGAGTCACGGCGACGGCGGCCCTTCTCGTCTGTTTCTACCTTGCCAGCCGCATTCTGGGGTTCGTCAGACAGGCCGTAATCGCGTCTCTGTTCGGCGTGGGCCCCGAGGCGGACGCCTGGTTTGCGGCATTTCGGATCCCCGACACGCTGTTTACCCTGTTCGCCGGAGGAGCGCTGGTTTCGGCGCTGATTCCGGTCTATACGCGCTATAGAGACTCGGATGATCGAAAGGACCTTCGACGGCTAGCGACTGGTCTGTTCAATCTGGTCGCCGTCTTCATGATCGTCGTCGGAGCGCTTGGCGCGGTGTTCGCCCAGCCGCTTACAGACTTGATAGTCCCCGGATTCGACGAGCCGACGAAGGAACTGACGGCCAGGGCTACGCGATGGTTGATGCTCTCGCCGCTCTTGCTCGGCCTCGCGGCCGTGGCGAAGGGGATAAGCCAGTCCGAGCGCCGGTTCCTGATTCCGGCCGCGGGGCCTGTCTTCTACAACATGGGAACGATAGCCGGCGGAGTTTTGCTGGCAGGTCAGCACGGGATTATGGGGTTGGTGTGGGGAACGGTGGCGGGAGCGTTTATTCATCTGGCGATCCAGCAGGTTGGACTGGCCCGGATCGGCATCGCCTTTCCATTTTCAACCGTGGTCGCACACCCGGGCGTGGTCCGCGTGATCTCCCTGATGGTTCCGAGGCTGCTCGGTTTTGCGGTGATTCAGGTCAGCTTCTTCTTTGTCAATTTCCTGGCTTCGCTCATAGGACCAGCCTCCGTATCGGCGCTGGCCAACGCCTGGCTTTTGCTGCTGTTTCCGGTGGGCGTGCTGGCGATACCGTTCGCGGAGGCGTCGCTGCCCGGGTTTTCGTCGAGATGGGCGCGGGGGGACCGGGACGGACTTGCGCGTGAGTATCACTGGGCGCTGCGGCGGGTCCTGTTTCTGGTAATCCCGGCATCGGTTGGTCTGGGGGTTCTCGCGGAGCCTGTTCTGTCGGTTCTGTTCGAGCGCGACAGGTTCGACGCCGCCGCCACCTTGCTTACCGCCGGGGCGCTCGTCTTCTACTCGGTGGGTCTGGTGGGGCACGGGTCGGTCGAGGTGCTGGCTCGCGCTTTCTACTCCATGCAGGACACCAAGACTCCGGTAATCATCGGCAGCGTCTCCGTAGCGCTGCACATGCTGATTTCGTGGCTGCTGTCACTGTCCATGGGGATAAACGGGCTGGCGCTGGGCGTATCTATAGGAGTCCTGTTGGAGGCGGTCTTGTTGTACGCCGTCCTTCGCCGCAGGCTTCGGGCCGCGGCTTACGATCGGGCGACGTCGCTGTCGGCGGCGCGAACGCTGGCCGCCTCGGCATCGATGGGTCTCGCGGTCTTCGGGGCGGTCTGGTACACGTGGGAGGGCGGCTCGACGTTGCCGAATTTCGGACTGCTCGCGGGCTACATAGCGCTCGGCGCCGCAGTTTTCGCGATAGTCGCCGGAGCTCTTGGATCGGAAGAGCTATTCGCGCTGGCCCGGAGAGTGCGCGCCAGGCTCGCCCCTCGAAAGTCGCACCAGACCCGCAATACCTGAACTAGAATCGGCGCATGAGCGCGAACATCCCTCAAGCCAACATACGCAATTTCTGCATCATCGCGCATATCGACCACGGCAAGTCGACGCTGGCCGACCGAATGCTGGAGATAACCCAAACGGTTTCCCGCCGGCAGATGCGGTCCCAGGTGATGGACATGCTCGATCTCGAGCGTGAGCACGGCATCACGATAAAAGCCAAGGCCGTCCGCATGACCTACGAGTCCCCGGACGAGGAGAAGTTTCAGCTCAATCTGATAGACACGCCCGGCCACGTGGACTTCTCTTACGAGGTTTCCAGGGCGCTCGCGGCCTGCGAGGGGGCGGTATTGCTGGTGGACGCCTCTCAGGGAATCGAAGCTCAGACAATCGCCAACACCTATATGGCGATGGAGCTTGACCTGGAAATAATCCCAGTGGTCAACAAGATCGACATGGCCACCGCCCGCACCGAAGCGGTTCGGCGCGAGATCAGCGAAATCCTGGGATATGACGAGACAGAAATCCTGGCCATTTCCGCCAAGACCGGGTCCGGCGTGCCCGGCGTGCTCGAAGCTATTAGGGAGCGAATTCCGCCGCCGGCGGGCGGGCTGTCCAGGTCGCTGCGGGCGCTGGTGTTCGACTCGAGCTACGACCCGCATCGCGGAGTTATGGCTTACGTGCGCGTCGTGGACGGTTTCGTGTCGGCGCACGACTCCATTCGCCTGAGCGGCACGAAAAAGCAAGGCGAGGCGTTGGAGGTCGGCATCTTCAGTCCGGAGTTCACACCCGTCGACAGCCTGTTTCCCGGCGAAGTCGGTTACATCGGGACCGGTCTGAAAGACGTTCACGACTGTCCGGTGGGAGACACAGTCATTCGTAGCGGCGACACGGCTTCGACGGCTTTACCGGGGTACAAACCGGCAAAGCCGATGGTGTTCGCCGGCTTCTATACGGAGGATCCGGGCGATTTTTCGAGGTTGCGGTCGGCCCTCGAAAGGCTCAGGCTCAGCGACTCGGCGCTGGCGTTCGCGCCGGAGGACTCGGGCGCGCTTGGATTCGGTTTCAGAGTCGGTTTTCTTGGACTCTTGCACATGGGGATCGTCCGCGAGCGGCTCGAACGGGAATACGACCTGGCGCTGGTTACGACCAACCCAAGCGTTCAATACAGGGTTGACACGGTCGACGGCGAAACGATCGAGGTCGATGGTCCGGGAAACATGCCAGACCGGAACAGGATTGCGGCCGTCAAGGAACCCTGGGCGGAATTGAGCATAGTCGCGCCGTCTGAGTACATAGGCGTGATCATGGAGATGGTGAGGCAAAGCCGGGGCGAGCACGGCGCGATCGAGTACCTGGAACCGAAGCGGGTGCTGCTGACGTTCAAGACGCCTCTGTCCGAGCTTCTGATCGATTTCTTCGACAGGCTCAAGTCCGTGTCTCGCGGCTACGCCTCGATGGACTACTCCGTGACCGAGTACAGGCTGACGGATGTCGTTCGAATCGACATTCTGGTCAACGGCAACGTCGTCGACGCTCTTTCGACCGTGGCCAGCCGGACCAACTCTCAGAAGATCGGAAAAGAGCTTGCGCAGCGGCTGCGCAAGCTGATTCCCAGGCAGATGTTCCAGGTGGCCGTGCAGGCGGCGATTGACGGGAAGATCATTGCGCGGGAAACGGTGCCGGCCGTTCGCAAGGACGTTTTGGCCAAGTGCTACGGCGGCGACGTGACCCGAAAACGCAAGCTTCTGGAACGGCAACGGGAAGGCAAGAAGCGAATGAAACGGCTCGGCAACGTGGAAATCCCGCAGGAGGCGTTTACGGCCGTACTGGGGCGTTAAAGCCAACCAGACCGGCGGAGCTTATACTCTCGATGTCTTGGGGGAGGCCATACCTGGGCGGAGGGCGCCTGCATGGTTTGGCAGATCAGCGGATTCGGCGACGAGATAACCGACCTCTTCCCCGACCAGCTCCGGCACATGACCGAGCTCGGCATCCCATTCATTGAAATTCGCCAGTTCCAGCTTCCGGGCGGCGACAAGAAAGTCATCGTCGACGCAACTTCCGAGGACCTCGACGGCATAGCCTCGGCTTTGGCCGACGCCGGTATGAGGTGCTCGGCGATCGGTTCGCCGGTGGGCAAGTATCGAATAGACGCGCCGTTCGAAGGCGATCTCGAGCGGTTTCGTGGAGCGCTGCGCGCCGCGCGCCGGCTTGAAGCGCCGTATATCCGAATATTCTCTTATTACCCGCCCGACGGCGGAGACATCCGGGCGCATCGCGATGAGGTAATGCGCAGGCTCGGGAAGTTGTGCGAGGTGGCCCGCGCTGAAGCGCCGGGCGTGACGCTGGCTCTGGAGAACGAATCGGACCTTTACGGCGAGACGCCCGAGGGTTGCCTGGACGTGCTGCAAACGGTCGACTCGCCGAATCTCGGAATGGCTTTCGACCCCTGCAATTTCGTGGTGGCCGGCGTCGATCCGGTCACGCAGGCATGGCCGCTGCTGAAAGGCTATGTCCGGTATTTCCACGTGAAAGACGCGACCGCGGACAAGAAAATGGTTCCGGCGGGACGCGGCGTTGCAAATTGGAAAGCGCTGCTGGAGGCGGCCCAAGCGGAGCAGATTGGAGAATATCTGTCGCTGGAACCGCATCTGAAGATCCGCGCCAGGAGCTATGGGGTAACGGGTCCCGAGCTCTTCGCAACGGCGAAAGAAGCCCTTGACGAGCTGCTTGGCGGAGCCGGCTAGGTCGAGGGGGACCGCCTGAACTGCGTCCGCTCGCGAATCGTGAATTTGAGATCGCGGATAAATGCCAGGGGAGGGAGGCGGCTGCTCGCCGCGGCGGCGATTTTTGCGCTTGCGGCCTGCGCCGAAGCGGAGGCGGGGGTGACGCAATCGATATTCGAACCAGCGCCTGACCCAAGTCCCGCGGCTATTGAGACGCCGGCGCCGCTCGTAGAGGAAGCGCGACCGCGCGTAACCATGCCGCCAAGAAGAACGCCGCCGCCGCCGGTAATCATTCCGACTTCGACTCCGCTGCCTACGCCTATTCCCACTCCGACCGCCACTCCCATACCAACGCCTACGCCGACCCCGACTCCAACTCCGACCCCCGCGCCGACTGCCACCCCGACTCCGACTCCAGTTCCAACGCCCACCCCGACGCCTGTGCCGGTCGCGGTCGCAATCGAGACACCGCGGCCGCTCGCCGAGCACACGATAGTCTTCCAGCGCGACCAGGGACGCGACCTCAACATCTTCGGGATCGCGGGCGACGGCTCGAGATTCGAGAGGATCACCGACGTTCGAACCGACGAGGTGATGCCGGCCTGGTCGCCCGCGGGCGACGCGATTGCCTACGCAAAGAACCGGGGCGGCGATTTCGATATCTGGGTGATGAGTCCAAACGGTTTCAACGCCCGGCGCATAACCACCGATCCGGGCGACGACCTGAGCCCGAGCTGGTCGCCGGACGGCCGCCGGATCGCCTTCCATTCGACCCGCGACGGCAACACCGACATTTATGCGATAGATCTCGAGTCTGGTGAGGAAGTCCGCCTTACCAGCGATTCAAGGGCCGACGTGGAGCCCGCCTGGTCTCCGGATGGCGGCGCGATCGCGTTTGCGTCGGACCGCGGCGGGAACTTCGACGTTTTCGTGCTCGACGTCGCAAGCGGAACGGAAACCCGGCTTGCCGAGTCGGAAGGGGTCGACACGTCGCCGGCGTGGTCGCCGGACGGGCTGAAGCTGGCGTTCGCTTCCAATCGGGATGGCCGGTACCGGCTCTATTTGATAGCTCGGGACGGTTCGGACGAGAGCCTTATTCCAATAGAGCCGCGGGGACCTCTAAGCGCCGATAGTTCTCCGGCGTGGTCGCCCGACGGGCAGTTCATCGCCTTTGTGTCCGAGCGCGACTACAACCCGGAAATCTACGTAACGGACCCGCAAGCCAGTTTTCTGCTGAGGTTGACTGTCTACTTCAGCGAGGACATCTCGCCCGACTTCAGGCCGGACCCAGACAGAAAGCCCTAACGGACGGTTTCGGGGCTGCGGCTCCGAGCGGCGGTTCACCCAAAACCGGCCTTAAGCGCGAGGCCGCGGCCTACCCGTCGCGGCGGACTTGATCCGGCGTCCATCGTCTTGAGCTGCACACGCACGTTCCAGTGTGGATTCCCGTTGTCACGGGAATGACAAACGCCGCGCCGGTACAGCGTCCGCAAACGCCGGTCCATTCGCGCCCGGACCCTGCAAGGGCGGTTCGCGAACCGCCCCTACGACTCGTCATGCCCGATTTGATCGGGCATCCAGGGTGGGGTGTGGGTGAGTGCAGGCACAGGGTCTGGGTTCCCGCGTCCGCAAACGCCGGTCCATTCGCGCCCGGACCCTATACGGGCGGTTCGTGAACCGCACCCTACGCCCCGGTTCAATCGGTCCGGCCAAGCGCCGACGCGCCCTTATACGTAACGCGGCGGAGCGGTAGGGAGTTACGAGTAGTAAGGGGAATGGCAAGGCAGCTTGACACTCCAAATCTTGCCCTCTCAGATTCAATCGCATTCTGATTAGAGAGAACATCATGCAACAACCCGCCGCGCTTAGGCTGCCCGGCCACTTCTATGCAATCCTTTTCGCCGCGGTCCTTCTGGCGGGCGGCGCCGGCACCTTGGGGGGTTATCTTGCCGGCGCCAGCTCTACGCCTTCGCCCCAGGTTGTCGAATACGTATCGGAGCCGACCACCGCGCCCCGGCAGATTGCCACCGAATTTTCGGAGGACGAGCCCGAACAGATTCAGGATGTAATCGCGCGGTCGCTGCCCGCGGTGGTGACGATCTTTGGTCTCACTCAAGGAGGCTTCCCGAGCGAGGGCGGCACGCCGCAGGGTCCGGTCTCGGCGGGATCGGGGTTCTTTTTCAACCCCGACGGATTCCTGCTCACGAATAACCACGTCGTAGCGGACAGAGCAAACTTGCGCGTGATTCTCAGCAACGGCGAGTTCAAGCGAGCCGAGATTATCGGCCGCGATCCTTATATGGATACCGCGATTCTGAAAGTCGAGGGCGGACCGTTTCCGGTTCTCTCGCTGGGGGATTCGGCGGCGCTCCGAGTCGGCGACACCGTACTGGCCATCGGCAGCCCGCTGCGAAGCTTCGAGGGTTCCGTCAGCAAAGGAATAGTCAGTGGAATAGGACGGCGGTTCCCGAATCGAGTGGACACGGAATCCGGTGAGATGCGAATCGACCTGGTTGGAATGATCCAGACAGACGCCGCTCTCAACAGCGGCAACAGCGGGGGCCCGCTGCTGAACGGAGTGGGGCAAGTAGTGGGCATGAACACGGGCCGTGAGGACGGGGCTGACGGCATCGGATTCGCAATCCCGATCGCGCACATAAAGCAACATCTCGATTCGCTGATGACGGACGGCCGCACGCAGCACGGATATCTCGGAGTGTCGTTCCGTCCGGTTGACGAGGACGTGGTCGCCGATCGCGACCTGAAGGCCGACCACGGCGCGTATATCGTCGAAGTAGTGGCGGATTCAACCGCCAAGGCGGCGGGCATTCAGCCGGGCGACGTGATACTCGCAGTAAATGGAGACCCGCTCCGACACGGATTCGAGCTGGGCGAGAAGGTGTTTACAATTTCGGTCGGAGACACCGTGGAGTTCACCGTGGACCGCGACGGTGAATGGTTGATTCTGAGCGCGCCGCTCCAGGCACGACCTGAACCAACCGATTTGGACTAGCCTTCGCGTTTAGGCGGTCCCTGGCGTCCGCCACGGCTTAGCCGATCGCTCTCGACCCAAAATGAACGGACCAGTCCGGCGCTTGACCAGTCGCGCCGAGGCATTTACACTCGAACAACAACCGAACAATGACGGCACTTCACCATGTGTCGCTGTAATCGGTTAATAATGTCTCACACGCGAATTTAACGAGTTCGAGGTATTTCTATGGTATTTACGCGACGTTTTCACGGTCTTGCACTTGCGGGATTGATGTTTGCGCTGGCAATTGTCCTGGTTGGCGCGGAGTGCGGCGAGCAGGCCGAAGCGACGAAAATCGGCGAGGTCACTCCGGCGCCGGAGGCCACGGCGGAAGCGACGGAACCGGCTACCGAGGCTCCAACGACTGCGCCGGCGCAGACCAAGGAAGCTACCGAGGCTCCGACAGCCACGCCGGCGCCGACGGAGGAAGCAACCAAAGCTCCCACCCAGGCTGCGACAGCCGCCTCCGGGACGGAGTCGTATTCGGTGGGCGACGTAATCGACATCGGCGACTTTGTACTGGTCGCGCTCGGCTGGGAAATACCCGAGGAGAGCGATTTCTTCAAGCCCGACGAGGGTAATCAGTTTGTGGCTGTCGAGCTACTGCTCGTAAACCAGACCGACTCTCCAGTAATAGTCTCGACTCTGCTTCAGATGTCCCTGAAAGATTCCACTGACCGGAAGTACACCGTGGACCTGATCGCGCAGGCGGTCTTGGAAGGCGGTACGCTCGACGGGGAGCTCGCGGCCGGCGAAAGACTCCGCGGCAAGATTGGGTTTCAAGTTCCGGAGAATGCCACGGGACTCGTGTTTGTATTCGAGCCAAACCTTCTTGGCTCGGGCAAGGTCTTCATTGAACTGGGCGACTCCCCGATTTCGATCGATCCTCCGGCGGAGCTCGCCGGCGAAACCGTGCAGGAGACCTTCAAGCCGGGAGACATCGTAGACATCGGCGACTTCATCCTGGTCGTGAACAGCGTCGAGTCCTCGTCAGGTTCCGATTTCGTCAAGCCGGCGGAGGGGAACAAGTTCGTCGTCGTTGACTTGACGGTCGAGAACAAGCTCGATGAAAGCGTTGTGGTCTCTTCACTCATTCAGATGTCGTTGAAGGACGGGACAGGACAGAACTACGACGTAAACATCCTGGCTTCCGCCGCGGGCGGCGCAAGCACGCCGGACGGTGAGCTGGCGCCCGGCGAGAAGCTGCGAGGACAGGTCGCATTCGAGGTCCCGTCGGACGCGGAGGGACTGGTCTTCGTATTCGCCCCGAACCTGCTTGGCACGGGACGCGCGTTTGTGGCGATTGACTGAAACACCGAGGTAGATAGTCCACTATCCGCGGTCGAGCGGCTACTCCCCGGAAGTTGACCGCGAGGGGTTGACGGGTCTCCGATCAGCGGGCGGGGGAGCCTGCCTGGCCGTTACGACTGATCGAACCGTGAGCCAGATAAACCCGACCGCGACCGGCGCGGCGAGGAAGCCTTGAAAGAAAGC
The DNA here is from genome assembly GCA_965218195.1 of Chloroflexota bacterium. Classification (GTDB taxonomy): domain Bacteria; phylum Chloroflexota; class UBA11872; order UBA11872; family VXNJ01; genus JAPOVO01. The sequence continues at coordinate 324,476 of OZ244593.1, read as the reverse complement.
GGAACGCCAACGGCTGGCGACCGTGGCCGCGACCTCCAGCGCGAAATATGTTCCCAGGATCAGATAGCCGATTCGAGCCGCTGTTTCCATGGCATCCAAACGTTGCGACACCGCCAGCAGAAGAATCGCGAGGACGCCAAGATTCAGCGTCATCAGAATGGGTTCCTCGATCCGCCCCCATACGGATCGCGGCAATGCCCGCCAGTCTGGACGATGGGTGCGTGACGCCGTCGCGGCGGATGGCGGGGCCGGCGCCGCAGGTCCGGTTGCCTTGACGCGAAGCGCGACAAGCGCGATCGCGGCTGGCGCGGCCGCGAACCCTTGAAGAACGGCGTTCAGCCAGTCCGATGGAGTGTCGAGCGCCGACGACCAGACCGCGAGCAGCGCGCCTCCCAACAAGGCGGCCAGTATCAGAAGGAACATGTCGACTGACGCGCGCCTGACGGTCTTAGCCCCCTGACGTTGGTAACGGCGACCGATCACGCCGGCGACTGCGAGAATCCCGATCAGCGCAAATGCCAGGGTCGCCGCGGCCCCGCCGGGACGTACGAGCGGTGAAACGATCTGGACAGCAGTCTCACGAAGCGACCACTGCTTGTACACATTGAACCAAAGCGCTCGCTGCGCTTTGGGAGTCCCATTTGCAATGTAGGCTCCAGCGATTGCGGACGGATTTGTGGTTTCCGCAATGCGCATCTCACCCCGAGCCGATAGAGGCGCGCTGATTTGGACGATCAGACACGTATCGACGGCGGACTTTGAAGAATGAGGCGGCAGCGCCACCCTCACCTTGCTTAGCCACCGTTTAGGAGCGACGCTCGGGCTACTTTCCCTCAGGGGGTCTTCGTTGGCGCCGCACTCGTAAACGCGGAGGAGGGGCCGCTGATGAGAGTCGATGCTGAGCTCCCAGTTGACCGCCGCTTCCAGGTACGACTCCCCGGTGCTCGCCTGCCGAATCTCCTGATCCACGGACTCGCCGGCCTTCACGTGGACCGGCCTGTCCAGGGCGGGTTCGTCGTGCAATCTGCTTTCTCGCGGCAAGCGAGCGATGGAGGCGGCTATGGCGGCGACGAATGCGGCAAGGAGGATTATTACCGGCAGCCGCGCCAGTCGAAACGGAGCGCTCGACCCGCCCGCCGAATTAGGGCGCACGGACCGCGAAACCAGGCGCGCCCGCGGCCATCAAGGCGACAGCCGCGCCTGAGCGGTGAACCTCGGTTGAGCGGCGGACGAGCGCCTTGGAACTCGACCGAAGTCCCGTGGAATCACACCGAAGCCGATGGTTTCTCAACACCGCTGGACCGGCGCGACACGGAAGAATACCGGCCCGGCCGCCGCGGCCAGCAACATTCGAGTCGTCTACAGTACAGGACTGCATGACAGCCTCGATTTCGAGGAGAGAGATCCGGATGATCCACGTTCTGCAAAGAGCAGGCTCATTCAAATACGTATTGCCAATACTAGTCATTGCCCTGGTTTTCCGTCTTGCTTGGGCGGCGTGGGCGCCTGTGAACCCTGTCCTTGGCGTGGATGATACCGGCGACTACGACTCGCACGCGCGCAGCCTCGCGTTCGAGGGCGACTACGGCCATTTTGGCGACTACGGCGACAACAAAGGCCCCTCGGTATTCAGACCTCCGGGCTACCCATTTTTCCTGGCCGCGATTTACTCCATCCACGGGCATGATTACGGCTGGGTGCGCATTTATCAGGCCGCGTTCGGCGCCGTGAGTGTTTTACTCGTTTACTTGATCGGGCGTAAATACTTTTCCAATGCGGCGGCCCTGGCGGGCGCCGCTATTCTTGCCGTCTTTCCGGAGAGCGTCTTCTACACTTCGATCCTCTACGGGGAAGTCTTCTTTGCGGCTTGCCTTCTTGCGGCTGTTTACTTCCTGCTCTCGGACGATGGCGGCGGGGCGCTTTCATGGAGGACATTGGCCGCGGGAGGCGCCTTGGGGCTATCCGTTCTGACAAAACCCATAGCAGTCTTCGTGCTGCCATTGGCCGCGCTCGTCTACTTCTGGCCGCGGGGGAAAGAGGATAAATGGTCACACAAGGCGATCAAGGCGGCCGTGTTTACGCTGGTCGGGCTAGCCGTCGTTCTGCCCTGGACAGTGCGTAATTACAACGTTAGCGGGACGGTAGTGCCGGTGTCGGCCAACTCGGGAGTCAACGTCTTCACGGGTAATCATCCAACCGCCGAAGGCATAGGGGATCTGCCCGGTGCGGATTACATGCGGTCGGTCGGGCTGCTGGATCGCATTCCGCCCACGAGCGCCGCCGAGGAGGCCGCCCGGGACCGAGAGTATCTTCGCATCGGCCTTGAAAACATCCTCCGCAATCCCGCGAGATTCGTTCGTCTCATTCCCGACAAAATCGGATGGACGATGTCGCCGCTGGGCTGGAGGCTGCAATCTGACTCTAATCGGGGGAGGTTCATGCTCGCGGAGTTTTTCCTGCTCGGCGTAATAGGAAATGCCGCCTACGTGGGGCTGCTCGTAGTCGCCGGGGCGGGGCTGCTAAGGGCATACGCCGGTTCGAGAGAGTTCGGCGCATTTTCGGTCTTGTTCCTGGCCCTCTATCTGGCGCAAATCATGTTGGCGCATGGCGACCCGAGATACCACGCCCCGCTGATCCCGATATTCGCTATCTGGGCGGGCGCCCTTTTTGGAAGGTTGAATGTCTACACCAAACTATCGCTCCCGAGCGGGCGCCAAACGTCGCTCAAGCTTGCTCAGATGGCCTGCGGGTTCGGGATACTCTTCGCGAATTGGCCGTCGTTGACTGACACCGGGCAAGGCGTGCTTTCCGACTTTCTGGGCGCGCGCCGACTGGAGGAAAGGCAGTCCGCGGCCATCGCATGGATGCGCAAAAGCGGGGGCGGCGATAGTCGCTTTATCGTTGACGGCTATCCACGTGTGAAAGACAGCGCACCCGCGACTGATCTGATCGTTCGGACCCCGCCGCGCCGGTCGTCAGACACGTCAGACAAAGTGACCTTGCAATACTTCGAAAGTGACGCCTACGAAGCCGGCGGCTGGAAGACGTTGGACCGCGTAAGCCTGGAACACTTGCTTACTTCGGGGACGAAGGTGTTCAGTCTTGGCTTCACACCGTTCGAAGGCTCGGATATCCCGGAGAATGAATATGTTTTCTTGTCGCGCGAACTCAACGGCCCTGTTTCTATTGAGAAAGCATCCAGTTTCCGGAGCGCGAACTGGGTGTGGACTGTAAATGACAGTTTTGAGACCAGCGGATTCGAATCGGAAGCGGCATATAGCAACAACATCGTCATGCATGACGACGGATTTCTACGGCCCAAATCTTTCGGTAAAGTAGCAGAGATTGCCTATCGAATCGAGCCGCCCGACGACCGGATTCAGCGTTTCGTCGTCATGCCGACAGTGACCATCAAGAATCAGGAATATTCCATGAGGATATGGATGGGCGGCGCTGAGGACGAGATGACTCTGATCTATTCGACCGATGGAAACCATTTCGCACGCACCGAGCGTCCCGTTATCGAGAGGCGTGTCGACGGGCCGGTGTGGGTAAAGATACAAATGGACGGTCAAGGTGAGCCGCGCTCGGCCTGGCCGCCTTTGTACGAGTGTTTCTGCGGGATAAGGCTGGACGAGTTGAAGGTCGGATGGACTTGACCGGTTTTGACATGCATACGCTCAACACGTCGGGGGTTACGGAAAAACGGAGACACCTCGATCGAACCCGGCCGCCGAATCGAGAGATTCCGCAACTCCCTGTTTGACCTGTCGCACCAAGGCGCTTAGATTCCGACGGTAGGGTAACGCCAGGCTGAGCCGAGCGTTTAGTTCAGAGAATCTCGATCGTGAGGAAGGGCGTCTTGATGGGGAGATTTATCCGAGCAGGGCTTTTGGTGTCTTTGGCGGTTCTGGTTGCGGCCTCGATGGTCACCGCCGCCGATCTGCCCGACGAGGAGTCGCTGCCGAACGGCCGCTTTTTCCGTCAGACCGGTCAAGAGACGGGGAACGGCTTTGCCGTCACAGATGACGGCGGGATCCCCTTCTGGACCGAATTCCAGAAGTTCAACCTGGACGAGATCGGATACCCGATCTCCAATCGATTCGATTTCAAGGGATTCACTACACAGGCGTTTCAGAAGGCGATTTTGCAATGGGACCCTGGTCGGAGGGCCTTCAATTTCCTGAATATCCTCGATGAGATGCATCTCGCGGGTAAGGACCCCGCGCTGACGTTGATTCGACAAACGCCGCCGCACGCGGCGCTGCCGGGAGACGCTCAGCACGACCCCACGACACCGGCGGGCTTCGAAGCAATCCAGCAAAATCACTTAAGGCTTTTGGACCAGAACCCGACGATCAGGACGAGGTTCCTGTCGGAGTCCAATTGGCTCGATCTCTACGGACTTCCGATCTCCTATGCCGTGTACGGTCCCGTGCAAGTGCTCCGGGCACAGCGTCAGGTTTTCCAGGTTTGGACGGAGGCTGGCGGCGGTGGACCGAAGGGTGTTGCGGTGCTCGCAAACACCGGGGACCTGATGAAGGAATTTGGCGTCATAACGGGAGCCGCCGTAACGCCGATATCGGTGGAGCAGGCGAGGACCGGAGTGCCGGTGACGACGGTAACAGCGGCTCCTGTATCAACGTCAGTGGCCACGCCGACGCCTACGGCCGTTCAAACCGTCGCCCCAACGGCCACGCCGGCTCCGACCGTTACGCCTCTTCCCACCGTTTCCAGCGGACCCGCTCCGGCGCCGTTAAACCTTCCGCAGGGCTTGCGGGGATACGGTATGCAGGCTCACATGGTCGACGACGACCGCGCCGACGAAGTGGTCGGCAAGATCGTGGAGGCCGGATTCAACTGGACCAAGCAGCAAGTCCGGTGGGAAGAAATCGAAACCCAACGAGGCGTCTTCAATTGGGGTAAATATGACAATGCGCTGAACGCGCCTTCGCGGCGCGGGATTAAGCTGATGGCGAGCGTGGTTGCCGCCCCGGCCTGGGCGAGGGCTCCCGGAACCACTCACGGGCCTCCCGCGAACGTGGCCGACATCAAGCCTTTCCTGACCGCGCTGATGCAGCGCTACAAAGGCAGGATTCACGCCGTGGAAGTGTGGAACGAGGCCAACCTGAACCATGAATGGGGATTCCTGGCTCCAAACGCCATTCGCAAATACGGCGAAATGCTCAAGGCCGGCTACGAGGCGGTAAAGTCGGTCGATCCGTCGGTGGTGGTCATCTTCGGAGCGCCAACGCCCACCGGCGTGAACGATCCCAACATCGCGATTGACGATGCCACCTACGTGCGCCGGGTCTACGAAGAGTTCCCTGAAGTCAAGAATTACTTCGACGCTCTGGGCATCCATCCCAACGGCGGCCCCAATCACCCGGACGACACGCTCGGGGGGCGAAATCGCAGCGTTTGGGGCTGGACCAGCCATCCCAGCTTCTTCTTCAACCGGTTCGCGGAGCTCAAGGCGATCATGACCTCCAAGGGTGATCCCAACAAGACGATCTGGTTCACGGAATTCGGCTGGAGCTCGACTCCGGTCACGCAGATCGTGACCGGCTACGAGTACTCGCAGTACAACTCCGAGCAAGACCAGGCCGACTTCCTCGTAAGAGCGTTCCAGAAGGTCAGGGCGGAGTTCCCCTACGTGACCCACATGTTCATCTGGAACCTGAACTTTCAGCAGGTGGTCGGTCCGGCCGACGAGAAGTACGGATTCGGGATCTTGCGGCCGGACGGCAGCGGGCGCCCCGCGTATCACGCGCTGAGGGCTATGCCCAAGTAGAGCCGAATGAGCAATGCTGGTCCGGGCCGCGCTAGCGGCCCGGACCAGTTATTTCGGAGCGAATATGAAAATCGGTTTGATCGGAGCCGGGGGCGTGGGGTCTACGAGAGCCGGGCTTGTGGCCAATACTCCTGACGCCAAGCTTGTCCTTGTAGCCGACGCGCTGCCCGACCGCGCCGCGCGTCTGGCCCGGGAACACGGAGCCGAGGCCGTTACCGACTGGCGGCAAGTGGCGGAATCGCCGGAGGTCGACACGGTCATAATCTCCGCTTCCAACGACATTCACGCCCCGGCGAGCATCGCCGCCCTCGAAGCCGGCAAGAACGTCCTTTGCGAGAAGCCGCTGGCCAGAACTCCGGATGAGGCGCGCCAAGTACACGCGGCCGCCGAGCGAACCGGCCTGACGCTGAAAACCGGATTCAACCACCGGCACTACCCGGCCGTTCTGCGCGCCCGTGATATCGCCGATTCGGGCGAGCTCGGCTCGATCTTGTGGATGCGCTGCCGGTACGGTCACAGGGGCACGTTCGCCATAGACAAAGGCTGGTTCGTGGAGCCTGAGATTTCGGGCGGCGGGACTTTTCTGGACAATGGCGTCCACGTGCTCGACATTTGCCGATGGTTCATGGGCAACTTCGTCGAGGCGTGCGGATTCGCCGTCAACGCCTACTGGCGGAGCATCGAGCCTGTGGAGGACAACGGATTCGGCCTCTTTCGCACAGCCGAGGGCGGGGTCGCCCAGGTGCACGCGAGCTGGAACCAGTGGGAGCATATCTTCTCGGTCGAGATTTTCTTTGAGCGGGGCGCGGTCACGATAGACAACTCGGCGCACATTCGGATCGCCCGCCGCGGCGGCGAATGGGGAGAGATCGAGATCGAGGAACGGCACTTTCACGAGCCGGACAAGGACTCGTGGAGACTGGACTGGATGGAGTTCCTGGCGGCCATCGAAGAAGACCGTCAACCCCTGGGCAACGCGTATGACGGCTGGAAAGCCGTCGAAATGGCGCACGCGGTCTACACGTCCAGCCGCGAGCGGAGATTTGTCGCGCTAGGGGGCGAGCCGGCTTAAGCGGGGCTGCCGCCCGGCGGACGAGCGGCGAGAACGCTCACGCCATCCGGTAAAACCGCTTGGCGTTGCCGCCTAGCAGAAGGGCGCGTTGCGAGGCGGTCATCGTTCCCACGGCGTCCATGGTGACATCGAAATTCGTCCTGTAGCTAGCGGCTGCCAGACATACGGGCCAGTCGCTTCCCCACATCAGCCGCTCGAAGCCATAGTTTTCGATCATGAATTTAACGGCAGGCCGGAGAGTCGCCGAATCCGGATTTGGACCCGCCTCCGTGAGCATCCCGGAAATCTTGAATTCCAGATTAGGAATGTCCGCGAGGGGTCTCATCAGGGCCGACCACGGCTCGAAATACCCCGCCTCGGAAGTTTGCGGTTTCGCGAGGTGGTTCAGAACCATCGGCAGGTCGGGGTTTTCGTCGGCGAGCCGAGGGACGTCCTTTAGCTGGGGGATGGTGAGAAGCAGGTCCAGGGAATGCTCGCCGCGCGAGGCCAGCTCTCCGATCGCGGCTCTTACGTCCGCGCGGCCCAGCCAATCGTCATCGGGCACGTCCTGACCGGTCGCGCGGATGCCGCGAAACTTTGGATATGCCGAGAACCGGTCGAGCAGCTTGTTGACGTCGGAACCTTCAAGGTCGATATATGAAACAACCCCCGCGATAACCTCGGTCTCGCTCGCGAGCTCGAGCCAGCGTTCGTTGTCGCCGGGGTCGTGCCACGCCTGCACCAGAATCGACCGGTCGACGCCCACCGTGGCGAACGCCGCTCGCATGTCCTCGACCAGGTAATCACGCACCAGGGGTCCCCCGGCCGCGCGCAGCTCGGGCGTCAGCCAGTAGAGATCGGAGGTCTCGATGTTCCACAAGTGGTTGTGGGTGTCGATGATCACGCTCTATCGCCTCCGTTTGCGAGCTTCAAAGACGGTTCATCTGCCACTGATCGCAAGCGAGGCCGCGGTCAGGTCGTTTATCGAATCGACCGGCAGCCGGTCGCCTTGCGTAACTACTACATAGCGTAACTGCTTGCCGCACTTGGGATAGTTCCATCGCCTGCCGACGGCGCGACTCCGTTTGGAGTCGCTGGGCGGAGAGGGTGGGATTCGAACCCACGAGGGATTTCACCCTACGCGCTTTCCAGGCGCGCGCACTAGGCCACTATGCGACCTCTCCGTTTCGAGTGGACAGGTGCGGCCGGGCCACAACGCTAAAGCCGGCGGAGAGGGTGGGATTCGAACCCACGTGGCGTTTCAGCGCCTATCCGTTTTCGAGACGGACCCCTTATGACCACTCGGGCACCTCTCCAGAAAAAGGTGCACCTGCCGAAAGTCGAGTATATCAACGGCGTCGACAGTTCACCCGGCGCCATCCACGTTCGATCCTAGGCGAACACAGGCCGATGACGATGTTTCGGGTTTACGCATCGCCGAATGCAGGTCGCACGATCATGGGTCGGGAGTTCTGCGCAGCCGAGGATCCGACCACGTAGAACGGCTAACAAATCGCCGGGTCTTTACGACCACTCTGCTGGCCGCGGGGGTGGCGGCCATCCCCTTGAAAGGGAGCTTGGCGCCTCAGGGTTCGGGACTTATAGGGCCGTCGAGTTCTTTCATGGTAGAGGACCGCTCCTAGACCGCTTACGGGATGGGAATAGCGGCAAGCGGTGCCGCGGTCAGCCGACCTTCCCTTTTCAACTTAGCCCGGATGATCTGGACGTCGCACGCTCAGGGGCGGGTCATCGGGACAGCCTTCCCACACTGTGAACTATGGTTTACAATATGCATAATGCGCATGATCAAGGTCGTAGTCGAAAGTGGCACATTCAAGCGATGGATTCGTGGCTTGCAAGACAGACGGGCGGTCGCCCGGATCAACGCTCGATTGAGAAGCGTTTCGATGGGCAACCTCGGCGACGCTAGGTCAGTAGACGACGGCGTATCCGAACTGCGTGTTCATTATGGGCCGGGCTATCGCATCTATTTCATACGCGAAGGTGCGACCGTCGTTGTCTTGCTCTGTGGCGGCGAAAAAAGCAGCCAGCGACGTGACATTGAGCATGCCAAACGACTCGCGAAAGGTTGGAGGTACAAATGGCTGAAACATTCACCCGATGGGACGTCACCGAGCACCTTCAGACCAGAGAGGATGTCTGCCTCTACCTCGAAGCGTGCGTGGACGACGACCCTGGCGACGGCAGCTTGATTCGCGCTGCCCTGAACGACATCGCGCGAGCCCAGAACATGAGCCGCCTGGCCCGCGAAGTCGGGATGACTCGCGAAGGGCTCTATAAAGCGTTGTCCGAGAACGGCAACCCCAGCTTCGCCACAGTGATGCGGATCACTCGCGCGCTGGGAATGCAACTGCGTATCACTGTCTGACGGAGACATACCTTTGCAAACACAACGGAGCATCCATGCCTGTAATTCGAAGTGAAGAGGCCGAGTCGTTCGAGATCGAGTCTGGCATCGACGTGACGGTTCTCAGTCACGAGACGACGGGATCGACCGCGCTGCACTCGGGCATGGCTACGTTCGGACCGGGCGCCGGACTAGCATGTCACACGCACGATTGCGAGGAATCGGTCACCATCCTGGCTGGAGAAGCCTGTCTGGACGTAGACGGACGCCGCACCAGACTTAGACCTTTCGACACGTCGGTGGTCCAGGCGGACGCGCCGCACAGGTACAGCAACGCCAGCGACGAAAGTCCGATGACGATGTTCTGGGTTTACGCGTCGCCGAACGCGGCGCGCACGATCATGGATCAGGAATTCTGCGCGACCGAGGAAGAACCAGCGACATCGAACGGCTAACCCTCCGCCGAGCGTTCGGAACGATCATGCTGGCCGCCGGGGTGGTGGCGATGCTGGTCGGTGGGACCTTTACGCTTCAAGGCTTGGGTCTTGTAGGTCCCTCGAGCTCATTCATGGTCGGCGACCGCTCGTGGATCGCATACGGAATCGGGATAGCGGCCGTCGGAGCCGTGCTTGCGTACGCCGGATTCGCGGTCCGCCGCGCCAGTGAACGTCGGTAGCATTCTCGCCCGTCAGGTAGACCCGGCGGCCCGACGGCTTCTAGTAATCTCCGTTAATGGAATCGGCGTATCATTCGGGGCCGTAACTAGAAGCGAGTTTGGAGTCGGAATTTGGAAATCCTAGTAGGGACCGATTACCTGGAAGACATGTATCAAGAGATGGTAAGAGTGATGCCTCAGCACGACGTCCGCCGCTGCGCGGAAGCGGAGGTGAGCGAGCAAGTACACAGCGCAAACGTGTATATTCCCGCCCGCGGGCCGATAACCGCAGCCGACATGGCCAGCGCGCCCGGATTGAAGCTGATCCAGCAGTTTGGAGTGGGCGTCGACATGGTCGATATCCCCGCGGCCAGGGAACGGGGCATACCCGTTGCCAACGCGCCCGGCGAGGTTACGGGCATAGGCGACATGGTGGCGGAGTTCGCGCTGTTTCACCTGATCGCGGCCGGCAGATTCTTGCCAAGGCAAACTCAGTTGATCCAGGAGCAGTCCGGCGCGATACCCATGGGGATCACGCTTTTCGACAAAACAGTTGTCATCGTCGGAATGGGCAACGTCGGTCGGGCGCTGGCTGAGATGCTCAAGCCGTTCCGGTGCAGGATTATCGGTGTGAAGCGGACCGTCTCTGAAGATCTCCGAAAAGAATTCGGAATCGACAAGCTCGTCGGCCCCGACGAGTTCCTGGGTGTGCTTCCTGAATGCGATTTCGTTTGTTTTGCAGTGCCGCTGACGGACGAGACGAACGGAATGCTCGGCAAGGACGCCATCGACGCCCTCAAGCCGGGAGCGTTCGTGGTAAACATTTGCAGAGGACCGGTGATCGAAAAGGAGCCGTTTGTGGCGGCGCTGCGGTCGGGCAAGATCGCCGGCGCGGGGCTGGATGTCTTTTGGGTCGAGCCGCCGGACCCAAACGACGAATTCCTCCAGTATCAGGTGGCGGCCACGCCGCACTCGGCCAGCATGACGGACCTGTTCGTAAGAAACACCGCCGCGCTGGTGGCGGACAACGTGGCCCGCGTGGAGCGCGGCGATGAGGTCCTCTACAGAGTGGACGGTTAGCGGCCACCTGCAAACTCGGACGGTCTGAGCGGCCGTCGTGGATGGGCGCTAAGCGGATATTTGCTTGATTTACTGGATAGAGCTAGCTATCGGGAAAGCGCCACTCTTCCAGGATTTCGAACCCCGGGATTCGTATCCGAATAAACCCCGGGGACGTTAGGCGGCCCCAGACCTCATTTGGATCGAGCCCGTTGGCACGGGCGCTGAAAAGTGAGATGACGGTCCCGTGGCTAACGACGACGGCGCATCCACTTGAAACTTTCGCCGCGATGCCACCGATTGCCAGGGTGAAGCGGTCGTGAGCGCCGTCGGCGGTTTCCGTTCCAAATACCAGTGTGGAAGAGTTGCTGAAGAATCGGAACAGTCTGGCCCTGAATTCGGGTTCGGACACCCAGCAACCGGCCCGGCGTCCTTCGTGCTCGTGGAGGTCGGGAATGACTTGATTGCGAGTCCCCAGCTCCCGCGCGATTATGTCGCCGGTTTCGACCGCCTTCGGCTCGGTGCTCGAAAAGACGATGTCGGGTTTGCGGCTCGATAGCTCCAGGGCCAATACGTCGGCTCGCTCCCGACCTTTGCGTGATAACGTCCACTCGCCTGGCGCGACGCCCGCAGCTATTTCAGGCAGCGAGTGCCTTACGAGGATTAGCTGGCGTGTGGCCGCGCCCGCCTTTACCAATCCGCCACGGAGCCGTCCCGCCAGACCCAGTGAGGACGGTGGACGGGTGCGTATGGATGCTTTGCGGCTTCCGCTTCGTTGAGGTCGATGCCGAGTCCGGGCCCTGAAGGCAGTTGGGCGTAGCCGTCCACTATCACCGGTCCGCCCTCGAAAATATCGGCCTGGAAATCGGGTCCGGGATACACATACTCCTGAATTACGCAGTTGGGCGTGCACGCGTCGAGGTGCAGCGAGGCCATGGTGCTTACCCAGCTTTGAGGGTTGTGTGGAGCGACCTCGATAAAGCGCGACTCGGCCATCGCGGCTATTTTCTTCATCTCCAGGATGCCGCCCGCGTGGACGATGTCGGGCTGAACGTAGTTGACGAGGTGGCGCTCAACGATCTCCGTGAACCCCCACTTGGTGAACAGGCGCTCGCCGGTCGCCAGCGGGATGCTGGTTCTTGCGCCCAGCCATTCGAGCGCATCGATGTCCTCCGGAGGCGTCGCTTCTTCCAGAAACATGATGTCGAATTCCTCGATGCGCCGCGCGAGAGCGGCGGCGGCCGGCAGATTCGGGCGTCCGTGCGCGTCGACCATGATGTCGACGCCATCACCCACCGCGTCGCGGATTGCGCCTATCCGAGCCGCTTCACCCGCAATGTCGGGCGGCATGGCGATCACGCCTTCGGCGTCCGCCCAAACCGGTCCCGTCTTCATCGCGTTGAACCCCGATTCGACGAGCTCCGCGGCGTGCTCGGCGGCGGCTGAAGGAGTGTCGCCCCCCACGTGGGCGTAGAGCTGATCCGGTCCCGGCAGGCGCCCCCTAGAAGCTGATAGACCGGAACATCGAGGGCCTTTCCGAGAATGTCCCACAGGGCCAGCTCGACCGCGCTGATGGCGCTGTTCAGCACGGGGCCGCCCCGCCAGCGGGGATAACGGTACATCGCCTGCCACAGCCGCTCGATCTCGAACGGGTTCTTGCCCAGCAGAAACCGCTTGTGCTCCATGATGGCGGCCGCCGTGGCTTCGTCTTTGGTGGCGACGTGCCCTTCACCGAGCCCGGTTATGCCTTCGTCGGTGTAGACCTTTGCGAATACCCAGTTGCTCCCGCCGGTGTTGACGGTGAAGGTCTTGAGGTCCGTAATTCTCATTTGCAGAAGCCGCCTAGGTTGGTCACTGCAGGCAGATCCGATTCCAAGCTTTGACGCAGGCCCAAGCCTTCAAGGCGGCCAATATGAGTCCGATATCAACGCCATCTTGTCTACACACTGAGACGATCGAGGCGTTTTAATGCGCTGGCGATTGGCCACTATCCGGCGGGAGCTGCTCTGCCTCAGACGTGACGAATTCAGACAGACTGCTTAGTCTTTTTTATCCGCTGACGCAGCAGATAGTAGCCAGAGCTGGGGTGTCTGACTACCTTGCGTTTGCGCTCTTTTTTCCGTCTGGCGCTGTCGCCGCTTCGAATAATCACAGCCAAGTCAAGATCGGCCCTTATTGGCGGCGGTCTTTTCGGCCCGGCAGCCTTCTTGTCTTGTGAGTCGTTAGCCATTGCTAACCTCATGTCGCCTGGAAGCCTACCCTTTGATTTTAGCATCTGTTCATAGGCGGACCGCCTGATCTTCGCTAGCCAGTAACGCAAATTGGGCGAATGTCAGAGTGTCATGCACCGTTGAGCGTCGCACTCATTATTGCTGCAACGAGAAGGAAAAGGATGCCAAGCGTCAGCATTAAAACCAATAATATGAATCCCCAGAATTGTCTATTCAAACGTTTTTCGTTGAGTTCGAATAGCTCGACGCGCGTATCAGTAAGTAACAGACGCAGCTCGCGAGGGTCAGTGGCGAGGTATTTCGATCGCAGAGTGCGTGGGTCCGGAGCGGACCACGAGCCTTTTTGGGCCAAGCCGAGAAGTGTCGCCAGGCAACTAAGTAGCAAGATGGCTAGGCCGACGAAGGCAAATCCTACAGTCACTGGATCCGTCGCTATTCTCTCAGGCAGAAAGACAATTCCTGCGACGGTTAACGCGGAGGTAAAGGCCAGGACTTGCCCATATCGACGTTCCCACGCCTCGAAGGCATCCCGTTGGCGCGAAATCATTGTCTCGACCTGGTCGTAGACATAATCGATGCTCACCCATTCGTTGGGGTCTGTGCTGACTTCCGGACTTTGCGAAGCATCGCTCATAAGCGCGCTGGCTAATAGTCCGCCACGGAACCGTCGTCTCGCAGATGGGTCTCGATCTCCCGGTCTTCACGATGCTCGCCGCTCAGCACGGCCTCGCTGAGCTCCACGCCGACTCCCGGGCTTTCGGGTAAGCGGAGGTAGCCCCCTTCAAGCTTCAACGGCTCGACGACCATATCTCGCTTTGGCGGGATGTCGTCGCCGGTATATTCCTGGAGCACGAAGTTCGGGATGCAGGCGTCGACCTGAACGCACGCCGCGGTGCTGACCGGTCCCAGCGGATTGTGTGGAATGATGCCGACGTGAAACGACTCCGCCAGCGCGGCGATTTTCTTGGATTGCGTAATTCCGCCCGCCAGACAAACGTCGGGCCGCAGGTAAGCCACTCCGCCCGCCGCAAGCAACTCTCTGAACTCGAAGATCGTCGTAAACCGCTCGCCCGTTGCTATGGGCACCTGGATGCTCTTTGCCAGCTCGGACATCGACTGAACGCTATCCGGGATGATCGGGTCCTCGAGGAAGAAGATTCGAAATGGCTCCAGCTCGCGGGCGAGCTGCCGGGCTTCGGTTGGACCGAGCCGCCGGTGGACCTCCACGCACAGGTCTACGTCGTTGCCGACCGCCTCGCGCACCGCCGCGACCCGGTCGACGCACTCGGCCATGACCCGGGCGTATTGCCAGTTGTGGAAGCCCTCGACCAGCGGGCAGAACCTGACCGCGGTGACGCCCCGACCGGTCCATTCCCGGGCGCTCGCCGCCATTTCGTCGGGCGAGTCGCCGGTCACGTGCGCGTAAACGCGGACTTTGTCGCGGCAGCGTCCGCCGAGCAATTCGTAGATCGGGGCCTGATAGTGCTTGCCCGCGATGTCCCAGAGAGCGATGTCGATGGCCGCGATCGCGCCCGTGACGGAACCACCCATGAAGTGCGAGTTGCGGTACATGTATTGCGAGTGGTGCTCGATCTTTAGGGGGTCCTGTCCCAGCAGGTAGCGCGTAAATGCCTCGATCGCTCCGTCGGCGGCTTCGGGATAACCCCAGAATCCCGCTTCGCCGACGCCGGTCAGCCCGGTGTCGGTCCGAATCTCCACGAAAAGGTACCGTTCGTATCTGAACCGCCGGATCGAATCAATTTTCACTTGGCATCGCTGCTACTCGAGTAGCCCTCCCAGATCACCGCCGAAACCGTAGATGATGGCCAAAACCATTGCCACCCAACCACCGATGACAACCTGTATTCCACGGTCGTTCAGGAGGATGGCCGTCGGGTTTTCCGCGTTTGCATCGCCGTACACTCGCTGAAGATAACGGATTACGCCGTAGACGACGAAAGGCGTGGTGAGGACGAGCGCCTTCCCGCCGACCTTCGCTACGGTCTCGGCCGCCACGGTGTACAGCGCATACGAGACCAGCGTTGCCGCCGCCGCCGCCGCGAGGAGGGAGTTCAGCACCTGAGGATCAACACGCGCCAGCGCCGGTCTGGTCTCGCCTGTTGCGCCGCCCACGAACTCAAGCTCCGAGATGCGCTTGGCGGTACCCATCAGTAGGGCGACAAAGAAAGTACACACCAGCAGCCACACGGAAAACGGAACGTTTATGGCCACCGCGCCTGAGACCGCCCGCAAGACGAACCCGACGGCGATGATGACGACGTCGATCAGTACGATGGACTTCAAAAGCGCACTGTAAAGAAGATTCTGCGCCGCGTATATTCCGAGCACGAGCGACGCGGCGGGCGCGATCAAATAGGCCAGGACCAAAGCGGCAATCACACTCGTAAGCCCGGCGACAACCGCCGGAATCCTGCCAATCCTCCCGGCTGCTACCGGCCTGTTCCGCTTGAGAGGGTGCGATCGGTCTCGCGGCGCGTCGATCGCATCGTTGATCAGGTAAATTCCGGACGCGAGTAAGCAGAAGAGAATAAAGGTCGCGAGCACAATAAGTATGTCCCGCGGCTGGTCGAGACGCTGCGCGAACACGAGCGGCGCGAGCACGAATAGGTTCTTTACCCATTGCGACGGGCGGGCGGCCGTCCAGTAGTCGTTCAGCATCGAGTCGTTACAGGCCAGGGCCGAGCTGCTTGGTTAAATCGCCCTCGGACGAGATCAGCGTTCAGTAGCTGCGGAATAGTCGGCCCCACTTTGTTTGCAGCGCTGCCCGCGCGCGTCTCCTCCCGTGGAAGTTGAACCAGTAAACGTCGTGATACAGACGCGACGCAATGTATGACCATGGCGCGATAACCGTTCGCAGCAGCAGCTTTTCCAGGGGCTTTAGCGGTCCCCAATAGATCAGCTTTTGCCCGCGGCTTGCCAGGGTCTCGCTGGGACGTTCGACCGTCCAGGCCGATTCTTCGAGGTCTTCTCCCACCACGTCGACGCGTTCGAGGTCCGCCTGACCGAGGCCGCGCTCGTGCGCGATTCGGAGAAACGGGATTTCCATCGGATCGAAACCCATGAGCCGGGCGCAGACCGAGTCCACCGCAACCTGATCCGCTCCGGCGACCACGACGTCGCGCTCGGCAACCTTCATGCATCGCGGACCGGGACCCGATCCCGAGAATGCGCCGTCAACCACGGCGAATATGCCGGGATGAATCTCCTTTTGAATGGCCAGCAGATCGACCAGCGTCTCGTGGATAGCGCTGTGGCAATAGTGCCGGCGCTCGAAGAGAAGCCCGCCGAAAGCGTTCTTCATGGCGCCGGTGATGGTCGTAAAAACGTGCGTCTTGATGGTCGGCAGATGGATAATGTTGGAACCCACCAGGCGTCCGGGTATTCGGATACCCTCGGGGAATATGCGGTCCAGGACGAGCATCTCGGATTTCGGCGTATACGTTATCCAGTCCTGATCCTCGTACAGATGCACGTTTTCGATACCGTACTTCTCAATGACGTTGAGGTGTTTGTTGGCGCGCTCACCCGTCTTCGCCGACACGACGACCGTCCGGTTGTGGGCGGCAAAAACGTCAGACGTGGAAAAGCCATCATCCGTAAGAGTTTTAAGAACCCCCTCGATCTGCCACGGCGCGCTGGAGCAGGCCGGATACCAGTGTTGCCACGAGACGTTCACCTTCAGGGCGGTGGCGATTTCGGGCGAAATACAAGCCCGGTATCCCGCCAGCCGCATGGCGTGTGCGTAGTCGTCGAGGACGGTTTCGGGGCGTATCTTGACGATCGCCACGCGCGGCCGGCCGGAGGGTAGGTCTTCCTCGGCGTATACGTCGGCGGCGATTTTCGTGCTCATACTTGCATGATGCTATCAACAGGCGCGGCGGCGTGTCAGCCTTGGAAAGCGGATTCAATTCGATTGCCCGTTCCATCTCGATTCCAGTCACTCAAGTGGTCTTGAGTGATCCGTAATATGCTCTTTAACTGAAATTCGCCGGGATGAACTCGAAAAGGATTGACGCGCAGTCTGATGGATGTCTCTTATCCGACTGGAAGCCACGCCGCACCGAAAATCCTGCTTGCGGCCGAAGTAGGCCCCAATGTTCGGATAGCGGCTTTCGGCGGTGCGGAAGACAGTTCAAGGCTCCTCGCGGTCGGTGAATCCGAGTCCACCCATTCCGCGCCCTATTTCGATCCGGCGGTTGGATTCGACCAGGCGCGCTCCAGGCTGTGCGACCAGGTCGGATTCATCGCTGACATAAAAGATACCGACAGATGCGTGGTGACGGGCGGCGGACTCGGCCATGCGGCTACGGTTGCGTTGATCAGCAATCTGGACGCCGACAGCCACGCAAAGGTCGTGGGCCTCTTGAGATCCCAAGGCTTCGATATTGCCGCGGAATTGCACGCGCCAAACAGGAAACTCGCCAGACAATTCGATCCCGAGAGGCTGGCGAATCGATTGCTTCTGATTCGCGCTCCCCTGGTCGCGGTAGCGCTGCAGAATGACCGGGGTTGGGAAAGCCTGGCGATGGCCGTGGACGTGCTCAAATATGCCGTCGTGGGCCGAATACCCGGCTATTCACCCGACGTAATGTTGCTTCATTCTGACGATCCCGAACCGGGACTGCTGACGACTTTGACTGACGAATTTGAGTTTTTTCAAATCGGCATGAAGGCTGGAATCGACACCCAGCCGGAGCAGTCACTCGTCCGATCACAGATTGCGGAGGCTTATCAGACCGCAACCCGACGGCACGCCGCGCGTTTGACGCCGGCGGGTCTGGACGCAACCGCGATGACGCCGCTCGGTCAGGCGCTGGGAACAGTGGCTCGGGAAATCGCCGCAGGCAACGGGATTTCGGTTGCGGTCCTGCACGCGGAACCGCATGGCGCGTCGGTGGCGATCAGCGATGGGCGCGATCCCCGTATCGGTTCCTTTGGATACGACGCCGCCGACGCCGCCGCGGGGCATGTTGGACTCTGCCTGCCTATGGCGGAAATTGTCGAATGGATTCCGGCGGCGATCTCCGAGTCGATGGTCTCGGAGCACTTCAGGAACCGGGCCTGGAGACCCTGGCTCGTACCGGAGACATCCACCGAGCTTCTTCTCGACCACGCCGCCGCCCACCTGGCGCTTGGGAGAGCGGTCCGGTCCATTGCCGAACCCAGCCCGCCGGTGGACTTGATCGTCTGTACGGGACGAACGCTCTCCGGCGCTCCCCGACTCGTCCAGGCGGCACTCTGCGGAATAAACGGATACATGCCTCCCGGATACTGCCAGTTGGCGGTCGACAGACCGGGAGTGCTCGCGATGTGCGGCGCTCTAACCGCAACCGGAACTCCCACCTCAGCCGAACCATACCTGGTGCACGTCGCCACGTCGCTCTCATGTGAAGGGACCGCCAAGTTTGGCTCCGACGCCCTCGCCGTAGAAGTGACCCCTCGCCAAGGGGAGCCGATAAGCAGGAGCGTGGCGTTCGGCGCAATGGAGAGAATTACCTGGGACGGCTCCGTCGCCGCGGAAGTCAGATCGTGGCCCGGTGGAAAGCTCGACGCCGGCGGCGGCAAGGGGCGGGCGACCGCTCTCCGCAGCGATATAACGCCAGGCATCGGAGGACTGATAATCGACGCCCGAGGCAGGCCGCTGCAATGGCCGAGAGAAGGCTCCCTGCGCAGGGCTGCCCTGCTCCAGTGGTTTCAGAGCACCGACTCGTATGTCTTGCCGTCGCAGGACCTGGATTGGAGGGGCGTTGAGGGATAACGAATCTCGTATCAGGACGTCCGTCTTTGGAGATACGATCCGGCGGCGTCACGATCTGCCGTTCCCCGGCGAGATTCTGGTTTCCACCGGGGACAAGATCGAGGCCGGTGCGCCGTGGGCCGTTTGCAATCCGGTTGGCCGCGTCAGCATTCGCGACATAACGCGAGTGTCGCGGGTGCCCCCCGCGCGGGTAATCGACGCGACAGACCAGACCCAAAACCGAGAAATGCCGACAGGAGCCGTGATCGCCGCGGGCGCCGGCGTAGGCACGCTGTTCGGGGCGGGCGACTGGGTGGCTCCGTGGAACGGCAAACTGGCCCACGTCTCGACTCTTTCGGGGCTTGGCTTCTTTCAGCAATCAATCGGCTCGATCGCTCTGTTTGCCAGGCTGAGCGGCGCCGTGGTGGAAGTTGCCGGTCGCAGCCATATCGTCATAGAAGGATCGGCTACGTCAATAAGATGCGCGTACGGGGCCGGCGGAACGAGCTTTGGGCGGATCATCAACGTCGCCGACCGCGCCGAACTCGATTTTCTTGCTGACGACGCCGATGGAATGTGGATCGTGGTCGTCGCGGACACCGTATCCGCGAATTGGATCGACGCATTGCCGCCAGAGCAGATTGCGGCGGTCGTCGCCCCGTCAATGTCTGTCGAGACGTTTCCGGAAAGCCGGAAAGACCCGGAGAATGGCGGTTCAAGGATTGCCCAACCGCGTATTCCGACCGTGCTGACCGAAGGAGTGTGCTCGGCTCGAATGCCGCCCGCGTTGCAGCGGATATTCAGGAAACACCAGGGGCGGATGGCGAGCGTGGTTGCCGCCTCCACGCCCGGCGAGGCCGAAGTCATTCTGATCGGCGGTTCCACCGTCACCGGTGCGAGTCGCCCGGCTGCAATGCGCATAGCGGCCGGGCCGGACCTCGGCGCGCAGGTCCGCCAGGGCGAATCAGAGGCGCTGTATCACAGGAACGGCGCGGGCGTATTGGGACGGCTTGTCGATTTGCATCGGGAAGAGGGCGGCAGGACGCAGGTCATCGCGGACAACCTGGAACGGCTCGGATGAGCGTCCGACGCTCGATCGAATGAAGGAGGCCGGTTGATAAAGCTCCTCCGGTTGCCCACTCTGGCAGAGGTTGGTCTAAGGGCGGCCGAAATCGTGGCCGAGACCGTCAAACAACGGCCCGGGGCCGTGCTTGCCTTGCCCACGGGAAACACCCCGATGGGCATGTACGCGGAGATGGGGCGAATGCACAATCAGGGACTCGATTTTTCTCGGGTGACGGTGTTCATGCTCGACGAGTACGTTGGAGTTTCCAGGGAAAGTCCATATAGCTTCGCGGGTTACCTGGACAAGCATTTCTACGCCAACGTGAACGTGCCGCGCGCGCGGCGGCATGGCTTTGATTCGCTTGGCGCCGATCCTGAAGCCGAATGCAGGCGGTACGACCGCGACATCGCCCAAGCTGGAGGATTCGACCTTGCCATTCTCGGAATCGGAAGCAACGGACACGTCGCCTTTAACGAACCGGGCGAATTTGTTTCACTGGCCAGTCACGTGCAGCAACTCGCCGAGGACACTATCAGCCGAAACCGCTCGGCGACGACAGGCCGGGAACAAGCCGGCAACCCCAAAACGGAGCCGCCCGAACAGTTTCCCACTCACGCCATGACCGTCGGCATGGGCGCGATATTGAACGCGCGCTCGCTGCTCTTGCTGGCGACGGGCGCGGCCAAGGCCAGGGCCGTAGCGGAGATGATGAACGGACGGGTTACAACGCGGCTTCCCGCATCGCTGCTACAGATTCACGATGATTGCTCGGTGCTCGCCGACCCGGCGGCCGCGCGGGAAGTGGGATGCGCCGGCGGGGGGACACAGGACAGCGACGACCGAAGTTAGCGATGACGGCGGACGCTATTTCATGATGGAACTCCGTCGGCGAATCTTGGCGCCAATCAGGGCCTTTCGACTATTCGTAGTGCGACAGCGCCGTCACCGATGCCAGCCTGTCTCTGCGGCGAGTAGAAACTACGACATCCGATGGACGCCGTGATCGAGGAGTTCAGATTCGATAGACGTCACAGGGTGTCTCGGTTACGCACGCATGATGTGACACTGCATGGCCGGCACGTGACGCTTCGCCCTATGACAGAAAACGACTGGGAGCTGTTGGTCAGGTGGAACAACGATCCCGAGGTGATGAAGTACGCCGATTCCAACGAGTTTGAAGAAAAAACGGCGGAGGAAGTCCAGGAGCTTTATCGCTGGATTTCGACTCACGCATACTGCTTCATCATGGAGGTTGAGAGGCGGCCCGTCGGCGAGTGTTGGTTGCAGCGCATGAACCTGCGGCGAATCGTCGATCAGTTCCCGGGTGAAGACCTGCGCCGCATCGACCTTGCGATCGGCGAAAAGCAACTTTGGGGTCGCGGTTACGGCACCGAGGCTATCGACCTGCTCGTCGAATTTGGCTTCAGGGACAAGTCGGTCAGCGCCATATTCGGTCTTGTCTTGCCGGACAATCTTCGCAGTGTACGCGCCTTCCAGAAGAATGGGTTCAAACGTCATGTCGTCCGGGAGGAGGACGGTACGTTGAGCGGCGATCTGATTGTGAGGCGAATGGACCGTCGGTCTTCCGCGAAGTGCGGGGAGACCGGCGCTATAGGAGTTGGGGACTAAGCCGGCGCCCTCCGGTTGCCCCGGAGAACCCGTCGTCGTCGTGTCCGGTTTCGCCCCTCGGAAACGAGAGTCGCATTCCAGATCGCGATTCGACCTGAATCTGGGTCTGGCGTATCGCCGCGTCGATTTTGGCCGGCAAGGCCGACCCGTGACCTGTACGTATTACCGGAGGCTGCGAAACTCAGGCGGGGGTTAATCCCCCTCTTCCCTTACCATCTCCTCCGGCGCCGATATACCCATCAGACCCAGCGCCGCGGCGAGCGTCATCCGCACCGCCATAGCGAGCTTGAGCCGGGCCTTCGTAAGCTCGCTGTCGGGCGATATCACGCGGTGAACGTGGTAGTACGAGTTGAACGCACTCGCCAGACCCAACGCGTAGTGGGGCAGGGCGTGCGGTTCGAGCGACATGGCCGCCGCGCTCACGACCTCCGGATAATCGAGCATCGCCCGGATCAGGCCAAGCTCCTCGGGCCGGTCCAGCAGCGAGGCGTCCCCATCCGAAAAGTCGATATTGGCTTCCCCGGCCTTGCGCAGGATGCTGGCGATGCGGGCGTGTGCGTAGCGGATCTTGTGCACGGGATTTTCGTCGGACTTCTTCTTTGCGAGGTCAACGTCGAACTCCATCTGGCTGTCAGCCGCCCGCGAGATCATGAAATAGCGAGTTGCGTCGCCCCCGATCTCGTCGACTAGCTGCCCCAGCAGCTCGAAGTCGCCGCTGCGCTTGCTCTGCTTTACCGGGACCCCGTCCACGACGACGTGGACCATTTGACATAAAACGAAAGTCAGTTTCGACCGGTCCAGATCCAGCGCGTCCATGGCGGCGTACATCCGGGCGGTGTGACCGTGGTGATCCGCGCCCATGACGTTGACGACCCTGTCGAATTTCCGCTCGGCGAACTTGTTTACGTGATAGGCGATGTCCGAGGCGAGGTACGTAGTCTCGCCCGTGCGCTTCACGAGCACGTTTTCACGCTCTTGACTGGAATCGCCGTGAGAAAACCACGTCGCCCCTTCACGCTCGGTCACGTAGCCGCTTTCGCGCAGCACGTCGATAACGCGCCTTACGTCACCCGCCTGGTGAAGGCCGTTCTCCGAAAACCAGTTGTCGAAGCTGATCTGAAGTGCGTCCAGGTCGGTCCGGATCAGGGCCAGCGATCGGGCCACGCCCTCGACGCTAAGAGCGTCCACGGCATTGCTTTCGGCCATGTCCGCGTACTTGCGGCCGGCCTGGGCGGCAATCTCTTCCGCCCACTCTTCGACGTATTTGCCTTTGTATCCGTTTAGCGGGAAAGGGGCGTCCTCTCCCAGCTTGCTTGCGTAATGTGAGTAGATGCTCTGTCCGAGCAATCTGACCTGGTTGCCGTAGTCGTTTACGTAGTACTCCCGCTGCAGGTCGTAGCCGACCGCCTCGAGCAATCGCGCCAGAACGTCGCCAAAAGCGGCAATCCTGCCGTGTCCCACCGTAAGCGGTCCGGTCGGATTGATGCTTACGAACTCGATCTGAGCGCGTATGCCATTGCCCAGCCGCGGCATGGCGTGGGCCGGCCCGTGCCGCAAGATGCCGTCGACCTGGCCGGCGAGCCAGGAATCGGCGAGAACGAAGTTGATGAAACCGGGCCCCGCGACCTCCGCGCTTGCCAGCATCGGCGAATCCGAAGCCGATCCAACGATGGCCTCGGCAATGGCCCTTGGGGCGACCCCAACCGCCCGGGCGATTCGCATTGGGAGGGTGCTCGAATAGTCCGAGCCTTCGAGCCTCGATTTTTCAAGGCCGAGGTTCGCCGTTTCGATAGCCGGCAGCTTGCCGGCCTTGCGGGCCTCGTCGATCGCGCCTCTGAGATAGGCTTCTATCTTCGCCGTAACCATCCCGCTCGTGTTCACTTCGAGCCCCGTCATCTCTTCCTAAAAAACAAAAACCGCCCGCCCGTTGCGCGGCGCGGCGGCTCCCAGCCAAGGCAGTCGCAGTCGCTATCTCCCAGCATCTAGCATCGTAGCCCTCGGCCATGGGTGCGTCAACGTGTCTCGCATGGCCGGCGCGGGCCGGGGCCGTTCTGGCCGGAGCGCGCCAGACCGCCGTCAACGCCTTGAGAAAGGCTATCCTTGGCGCGACCGAATTCGCGGAATAATGGTCAGGAGAATCACCGTGTCCGACAAGCCCAAGGTATTGATTACAGGGGCGACCGGCCAGATAGGCCGGACTCTCATGGAAGACTTGAACGATGTCTACGATCTAACCGGAACGTCCCGAACCGCCCAGGATGACGATCGGTTCGTGGCGCTGAAATACGACAATCTCGACGACGTTGTCGAGGCATTCTCGGGTCAGCAGACTGTCGTGCACATGCACGCAAAAGCGAATCACGACACCGACGCGTTTGCCCCTTACCTCGTGCCGAACATCATCGACGTTTACAAGACTTACGAAGCGGCCAGGCTGGCCAAGGTGCGGCGGGTTGTTTTTGCAAGCTCGAATCACGCCACGGGCTGGTACGAGCTGGTGGGCGACCGGTGCGACGCGGAATCGGTTTTTCGACCGGACTCTTTCTACGGCGCGGCAAAGGTCTGGGGCGAGGCCCTGGGCCGCTATTACTCCGACCGGTTCGGGCTGGAAGTGATCTGCCTGCGCATCGGCAGCTACCAGTATCGGCAGAAGCCGCCCTCCTGGACTTCCGGCCCTCGCATCCTCTCAACCTGGTTGAGCGACAGGGACCTCGTACAGCTCGTGCGCCGCTCGATCGACACTCCGAACATCCGGTTCGGCATCTACTACGGCATCTCCAACAACGCCAGAGGGTACTGGGACCTTACCAACGCGCAGAGCGAACTGGGTTACACGCCTCAAGACAACGCCGAAGACTACGCCGCCGAAGTTATGACCTCGGGCGGCGGTTACGATCTATGGGGGTTCAAGGCGCCTCCGGACCCGACCATATCAGGCGGCTAAACAAAAGGACTGACAATGAAGAGATGGCAAGTAATAGTCGCGGCGCTCGGCGTCGCCGTGGTGATTGCCGGGGCCGTGGGCGGGGGATTAGTGTGGTTCACCGGCGGATCCGGCGAAGCCAGCGAACCGATTAGCGCCCCCACGCTAGCCGTCGCCCAGTCCACGCCCACGGAATCCCCCGCGCCCGCGGCGACACAGACGTCCGCAACCAGGGCTGCCACTACGGCTCCCGCGGCGACACAAGCGCCGACAACCAAGGCTGCCGCTACGGCTACCTCGCCGCCCACGCCAAAAGCGACCGAAGCCGCCGCCACCACCCCGACACCTGTTGAGGCGACGCCAACCGCCGCGGCTTTCGAGCCTGCAGGTGAAAAGGTCTTGTTTCGAATCGTCCAGGCCGAGTCGCGAGTTCGCTTCGAAATCGACGAGATTCTGCGAGACTCGCCCAAACGCGTCGTTGGTATCACCGATCAGGTGGCGGGCGACCTGATTATCGACTTCGCGTCACCGCAGGACTCGCAGCTTGGAACGCTGCGTATAAACGTCCGAACTTTGCAAACGGACGATGGTCGCCGCGACCGCGCCATTCGATCTCGAATCCTGCAATCTGCCGAGGACGCCTACGAATTCGTCGAATTCGAGCCAACATCGCTCGCGGGATTGCCTGAGGGCGTTGCGGTGGGGGACGAGCTTCAATTCACGATAGTCGGGACTCTGACTATCAGGGAAATCTCGGCGGAAGTCGCGTTTGACGCCGTCGTGGCGGTCGAATCCGATGGCCGCGTCAGCGGATCGGCGGTCGCTACGATTCAAAGGGAAGCGTTTGACCTGACAATACCGAGCGTTCCTTTCGTGGCTTCAGTCGGCGAGGATGTTCTGCTGGCCATCGACTTCGCCGCCGAGGCTGTGGACGGGTAGTACGATTCCACGTCATTGGCGCTATCGGGCGATCGAAGAGCTGCATAATTACGGCTCAATCGTCAACAGGCGAATACACTTGAACGCATCGGGCCGGGCGGCCGCGCCGGCTCGAAAGTTCGATAGAGATTCTTCGTCTAGCGCCGCCTGGCGGGCAGTCAAACTGGAGGCCTGATTTGAGATTCGAAGGGACGGCGTCGATTATCGCCAAAAGATTCGCCGACAGCGTGAGTTCGGATGCTCCGGAGCTTCGCGGCCTGCGTTATCAGGCTTCGAGATTACAGGCCGGGAATGCCGACGATCTGTTCGACATCAGGTTTGAGAATGGCGAATGGAATCTGGAATATCTCCGAGATCTGGACCGGGACGACGCTAAGGCCGCGTCCGCGCTGGTGCGCTATGCGGAAGCTCGCCTCGCGGCCCTGGAGGAGACAGTTTACAAATTTGCCACCGGACCTATAACGGTATCGCAAGCCGCAGTATTGCTGGATGCGGTCCCGGACTCCATCAGAGCGCGAATAATCGACGGCAGCCTTGAAGGAAATATCGAGAATGGGCGGGCGACCACGAGCTTTCGCGCGTTGGTGCGTTTCCTGGACGGAGCCGCTCCGTTGCACCAGTCGCAAGCGTTGCAGCCGGTTGTAGACCGGTAGAGCGGTCCTTACTCGACCAGCCCGAAGCCCTTTTCGGATGGACGCGCCTCGTCCACGTCCTGAAACCGCCATCGCTTGGGCCTGCCGCGGTCCGGGCTGTCGGCGCGGTCCCCCAGCTTGCCCACGGCAAACGCGCCTCCATGGGGCATCGGCAGGTTAGGGACCGGCTCTCTAAACGACCCGCGGGCGCGAACGAGATCGTGGACGTTCCAGCCCCGGTGCTCAAGCTGTTCGAGTACCGATTCCAAATCGTGCGAGTGACCGCGTGCGCACGTAAATTCGGAAGACCAGTTCAACTGAGCTTTCGTGACGGCGAACGGTTCGCCGCAAGAGCCGCACTCGATCTCCATTCGCATCTCGCGGACGCGGTTAGAGACCTCACCTTCTCGTGGCGACATTGCGAGCACAGCCTCCTTGTCGCGGTGTCCGTCTAGATGAAATTTCGGATCGCTTGTCCGCTCCAGTAATTATGTCAGAGTCCCGCCGCTGTCAAAGTACTGGGGCCGCAAACGACTATCAGGCTATCCGAGTTGCGAGAATAGCTATCTCGCCGCAAGTTTCCGTAGACAGCCTTGATATCGAAGCCATGTTTGCGAAGCCTCGCGCACAATTCGGCGGCCTTGTATAGCTGGAGCAGGTAATGAAACCGGATTTCCTCCACGATTCCGTTCGGATGCTCCAGCGTGAAAGACAGCTCGCTCAGGGCGCGTTTGGTCTTCGGATCGAATGAATAGTCCTTTCTGCGCGTCACCGTCGCCCCGCTGTCGGGTTCCTTGTCCAGATAAGTCAGGGTTTCCGAGTCCGCAAGCGTATCGTCCTCGTTCATGGCAAACGCCTCGATCACGAATACTCCCCGGTCCTTCAAGTGTCGGGCCACGGCGCCCATGCAGTCCGCGAAATCTCGTTCGGCGGTGAGCAGCAGGAGCGAATTGAACGGCGCGTAAATCACCCCGAAACGCCGGTCGAAACTGAAACTCCGAATATTCTGCCGGCTGAAATGAAGCCGCGACCGGGTCGCCTGGGGAAGTCCGGACCGTTTCGATATCGCCCGGTCGAGCATCGGTTGGGAGATGTCGATGCCGTAGACCGTATGACCGCGAGCCGCGAGGGGAATCGCCACCCTGCCGGTCCCGACGGCCAGCTCGAGCCCCGGCCCGCCGTATTCACGCAGCATTCCGTCCCAGAAATCCAGCTCGTCCTCAACGCACTCCGGATACTCGAAATCGTAGATCGCCGGCATACCGTCATACGACGAAGTTGAGCTGTCTGCTTTGTTAATGGGTATTCGAGCCATGCGGATGCGTGATCGACTACGAGGCTCCATGAATTTATTTCAGCCCCGACGGGTCGAGGACGAGCCGAACGATCTCGGACAGACTCGAAATCTCGGCGTGCGGCTTCGGGCCGGCAAGGTCGGAATAATCAGAACGCTTGAGGACCGCGAACATGCCCGCGTCGATAGCTCCCTTGATGTCGTCGGGAGGACGATCGCCGACGAAAACGGCTTGCGCCGGACCGATCCCAAGCAAGCCCAGCGTTTCCAGGAAGATCGACGGATGCGGCTTGGCCCAAGCTTTGGACGAAGAGAATACGCAATGGTCGAAATACTGCAACAGACCGTCGCGTTCAAGCTGTCTTGCGTGCTGACCTCCCTGCCACAACGTGTTGGAAATCAGGGCGAGACGCATTCCCGCGTCTCGCAGGGCGCGGAGGGTGGACTTGGCGTCGACGTCCGGCCTGGGGGCCGACCATACATGCTCGTAGAACGCGTTCTCGATAGCCCCAATCAAGTCCGTCCGCGGACCAACACCGAGACTGTCCAAAGCCCTTGCGATGACCGCGCTCAGGCTTTCGTTCGAGGGTGATCTGCCCAGCCGTTTCCACGCTCTGGCCTCTTCCTCGATGAGAACCGAGACGAACTCCCGGCGCTCGATAGCGTCGAGAGCCGGCATAGAGGCAACATGAGCGTAGGCGTGCTCGAATCCGGCTTGGGCCAGCTCCGCAACCGGCGGAAAGTCCACGAGCGTGCCGCCCAGATCGAACACGACCGCTCGGATTCTCGCGCTCACGCGTTCGACTTGGCCATCGTATGCGCGAGTCGAAGCGCAAGGGGAATTTTGTAGCCGTCGAGATTCTGTTTCACCACTTCGAGCGCGTTATCAAGGCCGATCTTGTGTCCCACCGAAACAAACAGGGGATTGCAGCGCTGTTTGCTCCGAAATACGATACCGATTCGCTCGCCATCGAATTCGAGATCGGCTGCCGATCCCGCGCCGGCGCCGAGCTTCCCAAAGCTTCCTGTGAGACGCGACTTGGCGCAGCCGACCGCCGGAATATCCAACTCGAGTCCCAGGTGGCACGCCAGACCGAATCTGCGGGGGTGGGACCGCCCGTGTCCGTCCACGAGAACGACGTCAGGCCGCGCTCTGAGTCTGGAGAACGCTTCGAGGAGCGCGGGGAGCTCGCGAAACGACAAAAGCCCCGGAATGTACGGGAACTCTACAGGGACCGCGGCCGAAGCCTTCTCGACGACGGACAGTTCGGGGATCGACACAGTTACGACGGTGGCGATTCCCATTCCGTCCGACCGGCGAATGTGCAGATCGGCGCCCGCGGCCAGGTAAGGGCCCCGGACATTGCCGGAATCAATCACCTGGGAGGCCAGGCCGCGCTGGAGCGCGACCGCTTGTTTGGAATCGGCTGGCCACGGCAGCGACGCGCGCAGGCGAACGTCGGGTGGTCCGATTCTGGCGGCCGTGGTTGTGTCTCCCATCGCTAGATTTTGCCGCACCTGGCCGTCCGCCGGGAGCCTGTAGACGGTGAACCGGCGTGATATTCTCCCAATTTGAAGTGCGTTTTCGCGTTGACCGGCGAACGAATAGGTGTGCATGATCTTTGCGATGCCCTGATTGCGGCGGAAGCAACCTCAAAGTCACCGACAGCCGCGAGAACGTGGAAAGCGTCCGGCGGCGGCGTGAATGCAACGATTGCGGACGCCGCTTCACCACCTACGAGCGGCTGGAGCAATTTACCTGCCCTCGCTGCGAGTCTGCCGAGTCCAGGGTAGTCGCGATCGAGCAGCTCAAGAGCGGCGTGCGGAGAGTTCGCGAGTGCCTTGGTTGCGGTAATCGATTCAGCACGTCGGAGCGTCCGGATATGGACAAGCTGCTGGTCGTAAAGAGAAACGGCCAGCGCGAGGAATTCAATCGAAACAAGATTTTCGAAGGGATACGTCTGGCCTGCCTCAATCGACCCGTTTCGGCCAGGCAAATGGAGGCGCTGGTGGACACGATATCGAGCAGTCTGCTCGAATCGGGCCTCTCAGAGGTTCCCGCGCGGCGCATAGGCGACATGGCGATGGAGGAGCTCAGGAAGCTGGACGAGGTCGCCTACGTTAGGTTCGCTTCGGTGTACCGCCGGTTCGAGGACGTCGACAGCATGCAACAAATGATCGGGGAGCTGAAGAAGTATCGGGAAACGCGGGCGCTCGAGGACGTTCAACCCAGGCTGATTCCCGACTAGCTCGCGGGCGGGGGGTCGCGTAACGCCGGAAAGGTCCGCGGAGCAGATTGACCGGCCCGCGGCTGGTGAGCCGTTCGCGGCCAGGCCCCATCCACCGCCGGCGGATCGAGGACCGACCAACTCGCCGTCGGCTAATAAGCCCCTTTGCCGGTTACCACTACCCAGATCGTCTTCCAGAGAATTGTGATATCCAGCAACGGCGAATAGTTCTGAATGTAAAACAGGTCGTATTCGACGTTTTCCTTAAGCGGCCGGTCACCGCGTCCTTGAATCTGCCACCACCCGGTCATGCCCGGGGGCACTGAAAGCCGTTGTCGTTGCCAGGCCTCGTACCTCTCGACCACCCATGGCAGCTCTGGTCGAGGCCCCACAAGGCTCATCTCGCCTCGCAATACGTTCCATAGCTGTGGAAGCTCGTCGAGGCTCGTGCGCCGCAGAAACCGGCCTATGGTGGTGATGCGAGGATCGTCCGCTTGCTTGTAGGCCTCGCCGCGCTCTTCCGATTCGCCCTCCGGCGGCGCCCTCATCGTCCGGAACTTGTGGATCCAGAACAGCCGGCCATTTTCCCCAACGCGCTGTTGGCGGAACAGGACCGGGCCGCCTTCGAAAACGGCTAGGGCCAGCGCGGCCAGGAGCATCGCCGGAGCAAGAATCACGGCGGCGACGGTTCCGAGGACTACGTCGAACGTTCGTTTCACCAGGCTGTCGAAACCGGCGATTACCGGCTCGCGGATGCCTATGAGGGGAATCCCCCACAAGTCCTCGGCCCGCGCCCTGACGCTGACAATATTGAAGAGGTCCGGGACCACCCGGATCCTCACGGGAAGGCTCTGACAGACTGTCACGATCTGCCGAATCCGCTCATACGAGCGGGAGGGCAGGGCGACGATCACCTCCGCAACCTGCTTCTCTTCGATCATTTCGGCAAGCTCGTCGCACTTGCCCAAAACCGGTATTCCGTCGATCTCCTTGCCAACTAGCTCGACGTTGTCGTCCAGAAAACCGACGATGCCGTAGCCGGTCCACGGCCGGTTCCGCAGCAGACCGGCGACCTGCCGGCCCACCGGTCCGGCGCCGGCGATTATGAGCCGCCGGGCCAGCCCGAGACCGAAGCTCGACCTCATCACCAGCCGCAGCACCCAGCGAAGATTTACCAGCAGCAGGAGGTTGAGCACATAGAAATACGCGAAAAGCAGGCGGGAAAGGTATTCGACTTTAGCCAGGAAAAAGTAGGTGAAGAGAACGACGAACGCGACTGAGATCGCGGGAACGAGCATTCGAATCTCGTCCACCACGGTGAACATTCGGCGCGGTTCGTAGACATTGAAGACATATAGGAGGAACGCCCAGATCGCGGCAACGGCCAGATAGTGGCGCCAGGATATCCAGGCGAGGTGCTCGCCGTCGCCGAGTCCAAATGGGAGCACGTGTCTGAGCGTATCGGCAACGTAGAGCGCGCCCAGGGTTAGAACGATGTCGGCCGCGAACAGGAGCAAAGTGACCCGACGGGTGCGGCTAGTCATTAACGGGTTCCCTCCGCTACTTCCCGATACAGCGTTGAGATCCTCCTCACCATTTCCGCCCGGCTAAATCTCGTAGAAACCTCTGTGCGCGCCGCCTCTGCGATCTTGGCCGCCTCTTCCTTGTGTGTCAACAAATGCCGCACAAGCCTGGCGATTTCGCGCGGCCGTCCTGGCGGGACCAGAAAGCCGGTTCGACCGTCATCTATAACGTCCTGAGTCCCGACTACGTCGGTGGCAACGATTGGAACGCCGGCATCCATGGCCTCCATTATCGTGTATGGCAGTCCTTCCCATATCGAGGCGAGAACAAACACGTCAAAGGCCGGGATGAGCCGTCTGGCTCCTTCAACGTGGCCGGTAAGCATGACGTTATCTTGAAGCCCGTAGTGTTTGATGGCTTCTTCGACCTGAGGCCGCATCTCGCCATCGGAGAGCCAGGCGAATACGACGTCGGAGTGGGCGGCTGCAAGCTCGCGCGCAACGGCGACGAGATCGAGCGGCGCTTTCTGGGGCGTGAATCGCGAGATCGTGCCAACCGCCACGGCGTCCGGCGCGATATCGAGGCGCGACCGGGCTTCGGCGCGGCTGAGGCACTCCACGTCGTCGATGCCGTTTTCGACAAGCGCGGCGCGATCGGGATCGATCAGCCGGTCTTCGATGGCCTTTCGATACTCACCGGTCGAAAGGGTAATCATCCGGTCGGTGCGCGCTCGCTGGATTCTCTCCGTGAGTCTGAACAGGTTGAAGCGAATCGGGTCGTCGAAGTTGAGATAGTAGAAACCGTGCGGCGAATAGATGACGCGCGCGTTTGGATCGGCCAGAGCCGCGAACCTTCCGAGAAATCCGGCCTTCGAGCTATGCGCGTGAACTATGTCGAACCGGTTGCCGCGTATCAGCGCCGCGAGCGAAGCCAGCGCGCGCGCGTCGCGCAGCGGATCGATTCTGCGGACCATCGGAGTCAAATGGACCGGCACGCCCGCCTGCTCCATGTCCGCGACGAACGACGTATCGCCGCGAGCCTCGGAACGTACAGGGGGACAAGCTACGTGGACGTCGAACTCCGCCGGATCGAGACCCAAGCAAAGGTCCAGAAGATGGCGCTTGGTGCCGCCGATCGTGGCTTCGAGGATTTGCAAGACCCGGATTCGCTTCAACCGCCTAACCTCCGAACGCGGTCGAGCGTCAAGAAAGCTCCGACTCGATCCAGCGCAGCTGTTCCCGAATGCCCTGCTCCAGAGGGTAGCCCGGCGCCCAGCTCATGGCCTCGCGGGCCGCGGTAATGTCCGCCCGGCTGTGCCGCTGTTCGCCTTTTACCGGGGGCGAGGATTTCCGGCGGAATTTGCGGTCCGTGATTCTCTCGATGTCCGCGAGGTAGTCGTTGAGGGTCTTGTGAACGCCGCCGCCGATGTTGAAGACTTGCCCGTGCGTGTCAAGCTCCGAAGCTCGCACGACGGCTTCGACCGCATCGGTCACGTAAGTGACTTCGCGGGTCTGCGAACCGTCGTCGTAAACCGTGATCGCTCTATCTTCGAGCAAAGCCCGAATGAAGATGTGAAACCCCATGTCGGGACGCTGCCTGGGCCCGTACAGCGTGTAAAGCCGCAGGGAGGTTACGGGCACGCCGAAGTTGAAGTAATAGGCCTCGGCCAGCTTTTCGGAGGCAACCTTGGTTATGGCGTAGTACGACTCGGGGCGAGCCGGCGCGGATTCAGGCGTCGGCAGCGGCGGGCTGCGGCCGTACACCGACGAGGTTGACGCGAGCACGATCTTCCTGACGCCGGGGACTTCGCGAATCGCCTCGAGCAGGCGCTGGGTGGCAAAGATGTTGTCGTGGGCGTAGGCGTCGAAGATCGCCCCCCATCCCCCCCGAACCCCGGCGCGGGCGGCCATGTGAAATACGAAAGTCACGTCTCGAACGAGGTTCTTGAGATCGACTTCCACGAGGTCGCCTTCGATGAGACGGAAGGCCGGGTGTTCGGCCAGCCGTTCGACATTGCGGCGCTTGAGAGCGGGATCGTAGCTGTCGGTAAAGGCGTCGATGCCGACAACGGCGTGGCCGTCGTTCAGCAAGCGTTCGGAAAGGTGCGAACCGAGAAAGCCGGCCGCCCCGGTAACGATGCTCACAGGGCTTTTCAATTATTCGCTACCACGGCTTGTAACCGCCTGCTTCGAGGACGTCTCGCCGATTAGCTTGGCATACAGCCCGGATATCTTGCCTAGCATTTGCTCGGCGGCGAATCGATGCTCGAACCTGTCGCGGCCCTGTTTGCCCATTCTTGTCGCCGTTGCTCGGTCCTCAAAGAGTCTGACCAGACGCGACGCCAGCGCCGCCGAATCGCCCACATCGACGAGATATCCCGTTTCGCCGTCGATCACCACTTCAGGAATGCCTCCGACCCTGGTGGCCGCAACCGGCCGGCCGGCCCGCATCGCCTCCAGGAAGACTAGTCCCAGTCCCTCCCAGCGGGACGACATTACGAATACGTCGCAGGCCGCCATCAGATCGTCCACGTCGTCGCGGACTCCGGCGAAGATTATCGCGTCGCTGATCCCCAGTGCCGCCGCGAGCTGCTCGAGGCCGTCAACGTAGGCGTTCCCGCCGAGCTGAGTGTCCCCGACCAGCAAGAGGCGTGAGGATGGGATCCGCTCGACAACATGCTTCCACGCCTGGAGCAGGGTCTGGTGGTCTTTCTGCGGATCGAGCCGCGCGGCGCAGAGCGCCAGTGGATCGCCCGGATCCAGCCCCAGGCCGGCTCGCACCAGATCGGCCGGTTTGCGCGGCGATTGGTCGACATCCTCTATTCCGTAGTGGATTACGACGATCTTGGGCCCCTCCACCCGGCCGGTCGTCACAACGTACTCGGCCACCGAGGATGAGACCGCGATCACCGCGCCGGCAAAGCGCGTTAGCAATCCGTGAATATGGCCGTAGGCGGGGTTTTGAAGCGCTTCCTCGCAGTTGTGCTTCGAGCTGACGATCACGGGCGCGCCCGCCGCGCGGCCGGCCAGCGTACCCCACGCGTCCGCTTTGAGCAGATGAGTGTGCACGATGGCGTATTGCCCGGCCTTCACGTGATTCACAAACCGCCATAGCTCACGCGGCGACGGAAACCGGTCTAGCCGAAACTGGTCCAGACGCTCCGCGACACCCGCGACCTGCGGCGCCAGATCGGAGTCTTTGAAGTAGACGACGTCCATTTCGTAGCTGTCGCGGAGTCCGCTCAGAAGCGTGAGCAGGTGCCTCTGCGCTCCGCCCACGGCGAGCGAGGTTATGACATGCAGGATTCGGGGTTTTGACTGGCTCAAGCAGCGACGGCTCGCAGATAGGACTCCATCGTCAAGCTAGCCTGCCGCGCGAGCGTAAAGCGTTCTTCGACGCGATTGCGGCCGGCCAGGCCGAATCGCCTTCTCAGCGCGGAGTCCTTGAGCAGCGCCTCCAGTCTTGCGGCAAACGCGCCCGAATCGGCCGGATTGACCAGATAGCCGGTTTCGCCGTCGACCACGATTTCAGGTCCGCCTCCCAACGAGCTGGCCACCACCGGGCGCGCGGTGCTCATCGCCTCGATATTGCCGAGGTTGAAGGGATCGGCGTACGTTGACGGCGTGACAACAACGTCGGCGTTCGACACTGTGTCACGGAGCGCGGCCTGGTCCATCCACCCCGTAATCTCTACATTTTCCCGCAACCCAAGTTTCTGCGCATAGGCTAACAGCGCCCGCTCGTATCGGGGGTTGTCCCCGGCAAACACGACAGCCGGTCGGTCCGAGGGGCCGAGCCGCGAAACGGCGTCGAGCAGCGCCTCCGTGCCTTTGAATGCAGTCAGCCGTCCGGGTAGCAGGACTACGGGACGTCCGGCGGATTTATCTCCCGATTCGCGGGTCGAATGACCCGTGGGCGGCCAGTCCTCCAGAGGTATCCCGTTATGGACCGTCGTGACGCGTTCGAATCCGTTGAGTTCCAGGGCATTCCGCATTAGATCGCTGATGGCCAGAATCTCGCTAACGGTTGATCGAACGATCTTCCGGACCAGTATTCGACGAGCCGGGTTGTAGCGCAATCGCTGGCATCTCG
This sequence comes from Chloroflexota bacterium, assembly GCA_965218195.1. GTDB lineage: Bacteria > Chloroflexota > UBA11872 > UBA11872 > VXNJ01 > JAPOVO01. Next base: position 289,233 of record OZ244593.1, on the reverse strand, counting down.
CACAGCCGGTCCACCGCGGTACGAAGTCGGACGGTTCCGGCGTGCAGGGCAGCCGGTCGCAGCAGAAAAGAAGGAAATCGTGCGACGTGAGAACAACCGGCGCACCGGTCCTGGCGGCGGCTCGCAGAGAACCGAACGAAAGGTGGTGGTGAACGTTGTGCGCGTGGACCACGTCGGGTTGGAATCTTTCAAGCTCCCCGCCGACTTCCGAGAGTACGCGGGGATTGAACACGCCGAGGTAGTTCCGGAATCTTTCCGGATATCGCGAGTAGATGCGCGCGACCCGCACGCCGTCCACATCGCCTCTGCCGGCGTCGCGGGCATCCTGCACGGTGCTCACGACCAGGATTTCATGCCCCTCCGACGAAAAGTGCCTGGCGAGTCTTTGCGCCACGACCCCGGCTCCGCCTCGATTCTGGGGCGGGTAGAAGTCGGCCAGATACGCGATTCTCAATTCCGGATACCGCCTAGTAAAGATCGAGGCATTTTTGCGCGATTCCGTTCCACGTGAATCGCCTCAGCACGTCGCCGCGCGCGTCTCGCCCCATGGTTCCCGCGAGATCCGGGTCGCTGAGGAACCGCGCGATTACCGATCGCAGAGCTTCCGAAGACTCCGGTTCAACGACAAAGCCGGTCTTGCCGTGGTCGACGATTTCGGGCATCCCTCCGGCGCTGGTGCAGACGACCGCCGTGCCGCAGGCCATAGCCTCCAATAGGACGAGTCCGACCAGCTCGGGCAGCGCCTGCTTTCGCCCTTTGTAATCGTTGTACACCGAGGGCAGTACCAGGCACTGCGACGAGGAAAGCAGGTCGATGACCTGGTCGTCGCGGGCCGACGTGTGGAACTCCACCTCGCGTCGATCCGCCAGCTCCCTGAGAAAGTCTGCGTAGTCATCGTCCATGGCCCGTCCGACGATCTTCAACGAGGCGCCGTCGGGAATCGCTCCAATCAGATGCTCGACGCCTTTGTGCGGAAGCAGCCTTCCGAGATAAAGCACCTGCCCCGCTTTCTTCGCGGCGGTTGGCCGGTACCGCTCGGCGTCGACTCCGGCATAGATGATTTCCACCCGGCGGCCTACGTAGGGCATCGACCTGGCGGCGAACTCCGACTGGGAGAGCTGGGCTTCTATCCAGCGTCCGATTCGCAGGCGGCGGACCAGATTCGAACCGCCGCCGCCGTGGTCGGTTACGAACACGCGTTTGCGCGCGATCCTTCCCAGTATCGTCGCCATGGCGCATGATGTTGAGCGGAACTGGTGACAATGAATCACCTCAGCCCACAGGCAGTGACGCAAGAAGGCCAGATTCACGGGATCGTGCGCCCGGCCCGCGACGCTCCATCGTTCGCGCTCGACCCGGACGTCGAGATTGTCCAAACGTTGTTTATCGACGGATGAATCAAAGGCGACTAGGCGCGTGGGCGTCAGGAAAGACATGGCCTTGGCGAGCTCGAGAGCGTATCTTTCCGCCCCGCCGTAGGCCCCCTGGCGGCCGAACAGCCGGGGGACAATATGGAGCACTTTCGGTCCACCGTCAGGCGGAGACGCCGGACCCATTCACGTCTCTCCGGTGGGCCACTATCAGCTGGCCCCCACCCGATTCGCTCGTCTCAACGCGCCGCAGCGCCAGCCTTGAGACCAGCGCCGCCCAGGCGTAGGCCCATGTTTTCTTCGGCAGCATCCTCCTGCGTTCAACGCCGCGAACGATGTCCAGCAGGCGGCGTCCGCGCAGCCTGGCGATCATCAAATTGTCCAGACGCTCCCAAATCCGCTGGGAGCGGCGCGGCAGCAGGAACCGGTGACGGTCAACCACCAGACCTTGCTCGCGCAGCAGGTCTTCCCATTCGTCCGGGCCGCGATAGTGGTAATGGCCCAATCGCTGATTTACTCTGTCTACCCGTTTCGGGTCGCCGGCTCCCACCAGATTCGACTCGAAGGCGGCGCTGGGCGTGGAGAAGATGAACTTGCCGCCGGGCTTGAGCACGCGGGCGACTTCCCGGAGGACGCGTACATCATCGGGGATGTGCTCGATAACGCAGATGCTGACCACGGACCCGAACGCGGAATCGGGAAACGGCAGCGCGGTGGCGTCGGCGGTCGTCAACCCCTGGTAGATCGTCCTGACTTGAGCGGCGCGCGTTTCGGAATGTACGCGGTCGATTCCGAAAACGGGCCAGTGGGACCGCAGGGCGATTTCGCCAACGTCACCATTGCCACAGCCCAGATCGAGCACGGGCGCGGCGAGCGAAACGTCTTTCAGTTCGAGCAGCTCCAGCGCGCGCCACAGGCAGATTGCCGGTTGGTGAAAGTGAGTGGTCATCAGGCTTTGGAATATCTGTCTGGCCGACATGCCGATCACCGCCGGCGGAAACGGATTGCCCATCATGCGGAACCAGTGACCAGCTCGATCATTCCGGCGAGCCGTTTGCTGTAGGTGTGCTCGTCCAGAACACGCAGGCGGGACTTCTCAGCGGCCAGCCGGCGTTCCTCGGGCCGGTCTGAGTAGTACCTGACCAGATCAACCAGTTCGTCCGTATCCGAATAGGTGACCAGGTCGTTGGGAGGATCGAACAGCTCATGCAGCGAGGGGCGATCGTCCACAAGCTGGAAGGCGCCGCACGCCGCCGCCTCGAAGGTTCGCATGTTGCAGCCGTCGACGATCTGCGGGTGATGCACGTTGAGCACTATCTTGCTAGCCCGGTAGGCGGCGGCGACGCGGCTTGCCGGGAGCAGCGTTTGGCCACGCAGGCAGTCTTTCGCGGCGTAGCCGGACGGCAGCGCGTCCCAGCCCCGGCCGAATATCGCAAGATCGACGCCGGACCGCGCGACCGCCTCCAGGACCTCAACCCTGTGCCAGTTCTCGGGGAGATGACCCATTTGATGCCGCGAGTCCCCGACGAAGATAACGTCGGCGCCGTTTGAGCTCGGGTCGCCGTCGGCCGTGTAGATATCGGGATCGGCGGCGTGCGGCAGGACTCCGACTCGCCGCGCGCCGTGCCGCTCGACCTCGGAGATATAGTGCCGGTCGCTGAGGAAAAACCAGTCGTAGACGTCGAGGCTGCCGATTATGTTCGGAAACCAGAACGGATTGTCGCCGCACCATTGAACGAGCGGTCCGGAAAACGACTTCTTGATGAAATGCAGCGCCTCCGGCAGGAAGACTTCGCCCTTGATGACCAGGAGAAGATCGGGCCTGTATTCCCGAACTCCTTCGAGGAGATGGACGTTATCGTCCCTGGCCGACTCGAACATACGCTCAAGCTGGAAGCGCGAGTCGCCGATCAGGCGGCGCCGCACGCGGTCGCGAATGCCAATTGGCGCGTTGAGATCGGCGCTATACAGAAACAGCCTCGTGTCGTGACCGAGTTTCTTGAATCCGGCGGCCACGTAGTCGGCCAGCGCGCCGGTATCCCACCATGGACCGGCCAGGAATATTCTCAACGGCTTCGCACTCTTGGTTTTGCGCGGCGTTTCATGTCGAGGTTACCGCGCGTCCGTCTTGCCGGTTGCGGCCGCGCCGCGGCGTCTCAGTCTTAAAGCGTTGATGCCCTCGTTACGCAAACTCTCGCCGTCCAGAGCATAGATCGCCGCCGAGTAACCGGCCAGCAGGACCGCGCCTAACAATAAAAGCATTGGAATGTTTGCGGCAACCGGACGGAGGAAGAAGAAACCAATCAGTCCGGTCAGCGCGGCGGCCGCGGCGGGGTAGGCCACGGGACGGAGAACGTTGATCCCCACAAGCCGCCTGGTGTCGACAAGCAGATACGCGAACGCGGCGATCTGGCTTCCAACGAGGCCGACCGCGACGGCTCGGTAGTCCATCCCGAAGAAAAGAAGAACACCGGCCAGCGCCCACGCTCCGGCGGTCCAAACAGCCGAAACGACCAGCAGCCTTCCGCTGTGGCCGATGGCGTTCAAGACAGGGTATAGAAGACCGTTTATCGGAACGAGCATGGCGTTGACGGTCAGGACATAGAGCGCCGGCACGGCCGGCGTCCAGGTGTCGCCGTAGATCAGACCGGCGATTTCTTCGGCGAACGCAAAAACCAGCGCGAAGAACGGAAACGTCAAAAGGCAATTCCATTTGAGCGCAAGCATCGCCCCCGCGCGCACGGTTTCGAGCTCGCCCTGGGCGCGGGAGAAGGCTGGGAGGCTTACGCGGGCGACTAGCTGAGTGAGGATCAGCGGCTGCTGGGCGATCTTGTCGGCCCAGCTCAAGAAGCCGGTGGCGGACCGACCGAACGCCGCGGGTCCCAGAATCGGTATCAGACTGTCTTTGAGCATCAGCAGAATCCGCTGTCCCTGAAACTTGGCCCCGAAGTTCATGTTGTGGATGAGCCGGGATCGATCCATCTTCAGCGCGGGCCTCCATGGATACAGAAATAGCAGGAAGACCGTTGGAACAACGCTCCCGCCGACGTGCGCGGCAACGAGCGCCCAGGGGCCGGCCCCCGCGGCAGCCAGAACTATACCGGCGGCATAGAACCAGACCGTGCCGGAAACGTCGGCCGTGGCCAGTCTTCCGAACCGCAGATGGCGCTCGAGCATTGCGGCGGGGACGGCCCGAAACGCGCTGAGAAGTATCGACAGGCCAAACGCCCGGATGAGCCACGGGTCCGGCGAGCCTTCGTCGAGCGCGTCGAGAATCAGCGGGCCGGCGAAGAATATGAATGCCGCCGCTACGGCCACCAGCGCGGCCTGCACCGTAAAGACCGTGCGAAGATCGCGTTGCTCCGGCTCGTCCGGCGATTGAATCAGCGAGGCGGCGAGTCCGACTTCGCTGAACTGCTTGATGATTCCCGCCAGGAAAGCCACGGGTACTATCAGCCCGAATACTTCCGGCAGAAGCAGCCGGTAGAGAGCGATGTCGCCGGCGAACGCGAGAATGCGCATAGAACCCTCGCGAGCGCCGAGGGCGACGACCGCGCCCACGGCCCGGCGGCTGAGCGCGGTTTTGTCGGAGCCGTCTACCACGCGTTGTCGTCCCACAAGGGGAGATCAGGCGGCGAAAATCCGTGTCCGCCCCAGCTCGCCGGAGAAAGTTCGTTCATAAAAGAGCGGCTGGCGCTCCGGAGCGCGCACGCGGCTGCGCCCGACGCTTTCAATCGCTTTTCTTGTCCACGACCCGCTGGAATATATCCAGCATCCCGCGAACAGTGTGGTCCCAGGTGAGCTGCCGCGCGCGCCGCCGCCCGCCGTCGCCAAGCGCCCGCGCCTCGGCCGGATTGGACAGCAGATGGTCGATGGCCGCCGCGCTGGCCGCAACGTCGTGCTGCTTGACCAGAAGACCGTTCTCGCCCGGAATCACAGGCTCTTCGGCGCCCGAATCGAACGTTCCGATAACCGGCGCGCCACAAGCGTTGGCCTCGAGATGGACAAGCCCAAACCCGTCGAAGGCCCGCTCGTCGCTCAGAAAATGGGCCGCCATTACCGTGCACCTGTGATACCAGTCGATTTTTTCGTCCTCGCTGACCTCGCCTAGAAACTCGACGCTGTTTTCAAGATTCAAATCGGCGACCAGACGCTGAAGCTCGTCGAAATAAGGTCCCTCTATGATTTGACCGATAATCAGGTAACGCGCTGACGGATGCCTTTCGATCACCCGCGCGAACGCCTTTATCGAGACGTGCAACCCCTTGCGCCGTTTTACCATCCCGACCGAGAGTACGCACTTTCGCTCCCTCGCCGGTAACTGCCGCCGCGGCCAGAAGTCTTCCACGCGCACGCCGAGCGGGACCACCGAGATCTCTCCGAGCGGCAGATGCTCGCGGACCCGCTGTTCGGTGTATGCGCTGATCGCGACGAGGTGGGCGGCGCGCCGCAAGGCTCGCCGGAGAAGGAATCGCTCGGGCGGAGGGTGGACGTTAAGCAGGCTGTATGACCCAACCAGCGACGCGACCAGCGGCGTACGGCGGGATAACAGTCCGAGCGCGGGCAAGTAAGGCTCGACAAAGCAGTGGACCAGATCGCAGCCAGCCGAAGCCCGTCCCAATGCGCGCGTGTTCCGGTACAGCAGTTTTGCGTAGTGGCGGTCCTCGTACATGAACGATCGAATGTCGTGGTGGTCGGGATGTTCCGCGAGATCCGGGTATTCACAGTATTTGCGCGGCGACGCAATCACGCACTCGACTCCGGCGTCTATGAGTCCGCGGATGATCTCGGCGGCATAGCGTCCCCATCCGGTTGAGGGCTGGAGCGCGTCGGCGACCAGACAGATCTTCAACTGCCGGCAACCGGACCGGACCGGGCCGCCGCCCGCCTCGACCTCACCGCGCTTACCGCCGCCGCGCCCGCGAGAATCGCAATCGAGGCGCCCCCGGCTACGCCCAATCCCAGGGCGATGTTCCAGTTGGGAGGCGAATATGAGAACCGCACGGTGTGTTTTCCTGGAGTCAGCGTGACTGCGGCCCCGAATCGATTTGCCATCATGTACGGAACCTGACGCCCGTCGACTTCCGCCTTCCAGCCGCGGGTTATGAATGAGTTCTCCACGAACAAGGTCGTACGGTCAACTTCGACCTGGTAACTGCGCATTCCGTTCGGAGAATGCGTACTGAGAAGGCGGCCGCCCGGGACAGACTCGCGACTCGGAAAACCCGGATCGCCGTCCACGAAAACGGTGCGCGGCGGCGAAGAAGCCAGTGATTCGAGAATCGCACTGGTCTGCAGGGCTGGCTGATCCATCTGCCAGTTTTCAGTCAGATAGGCCCGTCCAGCCGATCCCGGCACTCGATAAATCCAAATCCTCTGATTCACCTTCGCCCAATCCGGGAACTCAACGTCAATCCAGGCCGCGGGTTCTCCAAGGCTGTCGCTGATCGACGTTCCGGACAACACGACGTCGACGCCAAGGGCGGCGAGAACCGGAAGCCGCTCTCCGAGAATCCTCGCCTTTTCTTCCTCTCGCAAGTCTGGGGCGGAGGCGAATCCGCGCCGTGGCGTTCGCTCGCTCCCAAGAAACGAAAGAATCTCCGTCTGCCGCCGGCTCATCAGGTTTTCATAACCGTCGATGGAGGTCAGTCCGCTCCGCATCGGTAAGTTTGGCGTAAGGACCTGACGCAGGAATAGATATTCGATCAGGTCGCGCTGGGTCTGGTTGAGGCGGTCTCCAGTTCCGATGGATAGCTCCCATTTGTCGGCCAGCCCTCGGTACGACAGGACGCTGCTGCCGGCGGGAAGCGCCGGCGAATTCGACGTTTCGGGCGGCGCTTCAAAGTAGCGCGCCGGGATAGTGTCTATTCCGTGCCCGAGCGAGAAGAACAAGTCGGCCGCAAGGACCAGCGTTACAGTGGCGACGGCCGCGCGCGGCGAGATTTTCCCCCGGACGTAGGCAGAGATCGCCAGTGCCGACAGGATAGCCGCGACGAGAGTGAACACGGGCGTCCAGCTCGCGAGCGTAAACGACGTTTGCAGCCGTTGGGTTAGCACGTCGAACGTATCGTAATACTCCTCGGCGGAGAAGAATCGACTCCGCCCGCCGACCACAAATCGGTCGATGGCGCGATTTGCTAATTCGCGAATCGGGCCTTCCGCGATGCTTAGCACGATTGTCGCGATCGCCGACGCCGCGAATATCAGCGCCGCGTACCAGACCATCAGCCGCGGGATTGCGTGGGTAAGACGGAGCTGGCGTGTTGACTCTTTGAGAAGCGCTTGCAGTCCGAATCCGCTGAGAAAGGCAAACGCAAACGCGAAGAGAATGATGAATCTGCCCGGCTGTCGGAAAAATCCCCACAGGGGCAACCGGTGCAGGGTCTCGAAAACCGGAGTGAAGCCGCCAAGCGCCAGAACCCAGGCGACTGCCGCCAGGCCGACCAGAAAGATGACTGTCGGTTCCCGGCGCCGCGTCCAGACTGCCAGCGTTATCAACGGGATGGCGAGCAGGCCGGAGTAGGCCAGCGGCTCGGCTCGCGCGTGACCATCGAGCGCTCGGGGAATGTCAAAGCTCGGATAGACGTAGCCAAGCAGCAGATTCCACGGCGAAGCCGACCCGCTCGCCGCCGTCGCGAAATCAAGTCCGCCGGCCCGAGTGGACTCAGCGGTTACCGCAAGGACCGGCAGCAGCCGGGGTGCGCCAGCCGCCAGCGCCACCGCCAATACGAGCGCCAACCAGCCAACCAGCTTGAGCGCCTCCCGAACTCGATCGTTGCAGCCAAGCTGCGCGGCGCGAAATACGCCGTAGGATCCGACCGCGCTGACCAATATCATCGCCATTTGCGGGTGACCGGCGAGGATCGCCACGGCGACGAATATTGCCAGCGCCGGAACAAATACAAGCCGCCCCCTGGCGATGTTTTCTGTTGCCGCAAGCCCCGCCGGGAGAACGAAGAAAATGTCCGCGTAATTGAGAAAACGCGAAGTCGCGAACACGAAAGGTCCAAAAGCGTAGAGGTAGGCGGCCAGGAACCCGGCCGTCCGGTCCAGGCCCCAGGTCCGGGCGAGCCAGTACGCCGCTAACGCCGCCAGCAACAGACCGAATGCCGTTTGAGCATGGTAGGCCAGCGGCATGGGAAGCAGCGTGAGAAAGAGCCAGGTGACGGGATAGAACCAGCCGAACTCGGAGAACGCTATCGGGAAGCCGCCGAGGTAGCCGTCGGTCCACAGCGGAATGGAACCCGATCCAAGCCCGGCCTGAAGCAACTCGTAGCGTGGGCCGTAGCTGAGCAGAAAGTCGAAGTCGAGCCATGTTTGATTCTCGAACAGCAGCCGGCGATACAGGATCAAAAGAGGGAGCAAAAGGCCAGCGGCGACCAGCCAGTTCATGCTGAACGATCCAAAGAGCGACGTTGCGGCCGGGCGGGTCAATCCAGCTTCCCGAGGAATCCCTTAATGAGCACGGCGCGTGAATTCCAGGAATACTCGCGCGCCAGTTCCCGGGCGGCGAGGGTCAGCTTCTCCCGCAACTGCTCATCCAATGCGACTCGCTCGATTCCGGCCGCCAGGGCGCCGGGATCGTCGGGTTCGACGAGAAGCGCCGAATGACCGTTCTCGACGACTTCCCGCACCGCCGGCACGTCCGACGCCACGACCGGCGTGCCGGACGCCAAATACTCGAACAGTTTTAGCGGAGACGTGTACTTCGCTGAAATATCGGTCTTGCCCGAATTCGGCAAAACGGCTACGTCGGCGGCCGCCAGGTAGAGGGCGGCGTTGTGGACGGGGAGGTGACCGACAACTTCGATGCGCTCGTCGGCCAGAGCGAGATCCCGAATCCGGCCCAGGTCCGGTTCGATGCCGCCAACCAGAACGACGTGCCAGTGGTCGAGCAAATGCCGGGCCGCCTCCACCAGCGTATCCGCACCTTTCCACGGAAAGAAATGGCCGGTATAAACCGCGACCGCCGCGTCGGAGTCTATTCCGAGCCGCTCTCTTGCCAGTGACCTGGCGGGCAGATTGGAATACGCGTCGAAGTCGACGCCGTCACGGGCGGTAACGACGCCTTTCGGATCGAGACCCATTTCAACGTACCAATCGCGAATGTGATCGGAGATCGCGACGATCGCGTCGGCGCGCCGCGCGGACCACAAATGGAGCTTCCTGGCCAAATGCGATCGGGGCAGCGTATGGACCTCGAAGACAAAAAGCCTGCCCCGCCCGGTGGAAAACAGATTTAGAGCCGTCACGACGAGGAGATCGCGAGAGTACACGACACAGGCGGGCAGTCTGGCGACGAACAGCAGTGCGGCGAACGTGAACGTCAGGATCTGAATGAAATGGGCGATCCGGGGCAGCGGTCCCGAAGCCAGCCGGCGCCAGTCCAGCGTGACCCTTTTAACCGGATCGATGCACGGTAGTCCGACCAGCCCGAAGCTTTCTTGCACGGAGTAGTAGTCGAACACGTTTGCCACTCGCTTCATCAGAGCGGTGTTGGCGCGTACGGGATAGACCACTCGAACGCGCTGGAAGATGGTCGAGAACCCGGACGCCATCTGCATAATCTGCAACACGTGCGCCCGCTCGCTCGGGACTCGCACGTTGGCCACCAGCACTAGCTCCCGGAATACCGAGGGAGTGCTCAACGTCGGTACGAGATGGATATGGCCCCCGGCCCCTGGTCGGCTCGGATTTGCAGCCGGCCTCGGGCGGCCGACCACTCCCACGCGGATTCGACGTCGAGACTCTCCACTCCTTCCGGCGGCGTGTACGCAAGGCCGGTTATCGGAGATTCGCTTTCCAGGGTTTCGACCACGCCAAGACCATGTTCGTCGATTTCGTAAGATCGCCGGATGGTAACGCCGTCGAGCGGAGCGCCTTCGATATCCGCCATTCCTCCCATGATCGTTACATCGTGGGGCGATTCGTCTACGCTCCATCTTCTCCAGAACCGGCTTCGGAATCGCGGCCCGAGACCATCGACCATGAGCCGGCGAGCGTCGCGGACCAGCTGAAAGACCGCCCGCAACCTGCGGCCCGAACGCCAAATGCTCCTTGCCACGTGCAGTCGAAATCGCAGATCGCGCACGGGTCTGTTTATTCTCAGGATCGCCGCCAGACCATCCTGGAGGCTCAAACTTCCGGACGACGACCAACCGGACCCGCCGCGCCCCGGCCTGACGGCCTCGTTTTGCCACCCACGGCGGCGGCTGCCGAGATAGAAAACCTCCCCATGGTCGGCCGCGGCTCCCCACAAGAGGTTGCGAGGTTCGGAGCGCGCGGCAATAAGCGCGCACGTATCCGGCCTCTGCATCCGAACCAGTCCGGCATTCGGGAAAAGACGCGCGGGGGCGCCTGTCGGCAATGCGCCGGTAGCGAAATCCGGCTGGACCTCGGTTATCTCGCAGGCTCGCGCCAGCCAGGCGGCGTCCGCCGTGTGAAAGTGACGGCATAGAAAACCGGGGTCGCCCACGGGAACCCCGCGAAAGGCGCCGTCGTCGTCTTGCGTTTCGAGGAGGCGCGCGCACTTGACTCGAATCTCGTCGCGAACGTCTTCGTTCTCCCGCAACGCGGCCAGCGCGTAGATATCGTAAGGATGACTGCCCGCTTCCGCGTCGCCCTCCCAAAACCATCGCTTGGACTCGATGGCGAGCGGCTTGTAACCGTTGGGCGCGGAGGCCGCGCGAAGGAATTCGAGACCCGCTTGCAGGGGCTGCCGAAACGTCTCCGGTTCACCGCACAACGAAAGAGCGTAGGCCGCGAAAGCCAGAACCCGCGACTGGTAATAGACGCTGACGCCCGCGGCCCCTTCGTGCATCCCGAACCGGGTGGGGCAGGGATGGTAAGGAAACGAACCATCGGGGTTTTGATCGTCTATCGATCTTTCAACAGATTCGATCACCGCCGCTTTCCAGCTTGAATCGCCGGTCAGGCCGAAGGCCGCCGCCAGTCCCGCCGCGCCCCAAAGCCGCTGGTTGGTGACTTCCTTGGAAACGACCGCGCCGGCCAGATAGGACCGGCAATTCCTGGTGACGGCGTCGAGCGCAAGGTTCCGGAGGTCCGGGTCGATCTCGTCCCCAAACCGAAGGATGAGGGTCGACAGGGCGTCGGTGCACTCGCCGCTGTCTATGACGTTGTTCGAATTGTTGGCCGGGTGGAGTCTGCCGGGATGATATATCCATGCGCCGTGGTCCGGGTCTTGGGTCAGCCGGTTGGCGATTGTGGCCGCGCGCGATTCCGCCCTTCGCAGATAGTGCGGCTCGGCGGTTGCCGCGTACAGAAAGCAGTCGATGACGATCGACCGCGACGACCGCCCGGTGTGATCGATGCCGTGTTCCGGACACACCAGCTCGCCGGTTGCGCCGGTCGCGGCGTGCATATAGTCCGAGACCCGCGCCAGCGCGTCCAGCGCCTCTGCGCTCCGGTTACCAACGTGCGGCGTCGCCCGCCGGTCAGTCACACGCGCTCGCCGATTTTCCGAGCCGGGACTCCGGCGACAATTTGGTGGGACTCGACGTCGCTCGTAACAACGGATCGGACAGCCACGACCGCCCCGTCGCCGATTGTGACTCCGGGGAGAATGACCACGTCGCTGTAGATCATCACGTCGCCGCCGATGGTAACGGGGCTTGTCGTGATCGCCGCGCGCAAGACAGGCGTGTCGCGGCTGGCGGTTTCATGCGCGTGAGTGACTATCTGACAATCCCGGCCTACGTGGGACGCACTCCCGATTGTCACCGAGCCCGAGCAATCGATGCGGCAGCCGGACAGAACCTCGGTTTCGGCTCCAATTCGAAGCTCGGCGGGGCCTGCGACGCCGTATTCCCGCCCGACGCGAACGTCGCGCTTGACCTCGCAGCCGTCGCCCAGAACCACGGACACGCCTCGTGGATAGTAGAGCCTTGGATGCAGCTTGACGCCGCGGCCCACCGAAACCTGGCCGTCGAGCGCCAGGACCGCCCGGCGCAGCCGGGAGACAGTCCGGTCGTATGGACTGAACCACGCGAAGTCCGGAAGCTGGAATACTAGCCGGATAAGCAGTCGGACCCATTTTCCTGTCAATCCGCGTTCAACCTCCCGCCGCCGGTTGTGCCGAACGTGGATGACCGCCGCGGCAAACGGCGTCGAAGAGGCCAACCAGCCGGTCGGCAAAGCCGGTCAGTCCGTGATCGGCTTCGACGGTTTCTCGCAGCGACGCGGCGATCCGCGCGCGCCGTTCCGCGCTGTCGAGCAACCGGGCGACTTTTGCGGCCAGGGCGGCGGGATCGTTCCCCTCCACATAAAGATCGTCCGCGAACGGTCCAACGACCTGCCTGTATGACGGATTGTTCGACACGATCGGCACTTCCGCCAGCAAGGCCTCGAGACCGTTCTTGTCCAGCGAAGGCGCTTCCCGCAGCGAGAGCGCCACGTGCGCGCGCGCCAGCGTTCGCGGCATTTCGTCGCCGGGAACGGCCCCCAGGAACCGGACCCGCTCTGTCAACTCCAGGTTGCGGACAAGTTCATGCAGACGCCGCAGATAGTCCCGGTCGTAGTCGTGAAACGGCTCCCCGGCCACTTCCAGAACCGGAGCGTCGGGTCGGTCGCGCAGCTCGGCGCACCCGAGCGCTTCAACCGCCAGATGGATCTGTTTCATAGGCGTCATACGAGAGGCGGCCAATATGACCGGCGGACCGGATTTCGGGACGCCGGCGGCTGTATACCGCGAAGCGTCGATTCCGTGGCCGAGCACCGCCACTTTGTCGCCTTCCAGCGGGTAGCTGTCGGGTGACGCCGTCGCGACGGCGTCTACGATTCGGTGCGCCATACGGAGTCGATTCGAGAGGCCGTGGCTGGCGTACCAAAGGCATACGGGCACGCCGACCGGTTTGGCGAAAACCGCCGCCATTAACGCGTAAGCCGGGACCATGTGTGCGAATACCAGATCGACGCCCTTGGTCGACACCCGCCGTCCAAGCTCGGCGGCAAGCGCCAATGCCGCACGTCTGGCGGAGACCCCGTCGGCGCGGCGCAGCGGCGCGACGGTAACGTTGTCGGGAAGCTCGAACGCGCCGACGCGTCCGGCCGCAACCGTGAGCTCCTCCACTCTCGAGGAAATCGCCTCCGCCCAGTCGTGCGCAACACGCAATACGCTGCTCGATTCGTCGAGCTCCTGGGTGATCATCAGAACTCTCAAGCCGCGAGCCTCCTGGAGTTGCCAAGCGCCAATTCCCGGTACGCGACCGCGTAGCGCTTCAGGGTTACGTCTCTGGCGAACGGCCTTACCGCTTCGACGCTCAAATCTCCCATCGAGGACCGGGCTTCGGGATTGCCGAGCGTATCAAGCACGGCAGACGCTATTTTCTGAGCATCCCAGGGAACGATTCGTCCATTGAGTCCATCCTGGATCACTTCAGGCATGATTCCAACCGGCGTTGAAACAACCGGAACGCCGCAGGCCATGGCCTCCAGGCATACGCGGGGCAGCCCTTCGTTGTAAGACGTACAAACCAGCATCTTGGATTGAGCATAGGCGTCCGCCACTTCCTTCTGGGAGGGCAGCCAGCCGGCAAAGCTGAAGTTTGGCAGAGCCCCGGCGGCCGCCAGTTCACGCTTGAACCTCGCCGTCTCCGGCCCCTCGCCTATTACCAGGAACTTCGTTTGCGGGCGGATCGTTGCGATGATTCCAGCGGCCTTGGCCAGCAGGTCCAGCCCTTTGTTTGGAACGAGCCGGCCGCAGAAGACAACGTCCCAGCGATCTGGAGCGCCCGCCTTGGGAAAGAAGACGTCGAAATCGAGATATGCGGACGACAGCGTAAGGATTCGATCTACCGGCACGTCCCACGAAGCGAGCAACGCGGGCATCTCTATCCGGTTGACCACTCGAAAGGCCTGTACCTCGCTCCGCACCCACTGCACGTACCACCGCGTCACGAGTTTCAGCACCATTTCGGTCGCGTTGGCCGCGCGTGGATGCCCCGGCACATGATGAATTTCAGACACAAAAGGAATCCCGAACGTCGATTTGAGGCGCTGGGCCGCCATGCCATTGTAAAAGCGCCCAAAATCGTGACTGACGACCAGCGAATACGGCCGTTCGCCTATCAATTCGGCCGCTTTGCTCGAAATAAACCCCGATTGCGACCAACGGCTCCGGAAACTTGGGTGCACGAATACGTTTCCGTGCAGGCTGCGAGACGACGCGCCGGCGGATGGAGGCGTGATCACGTCGATCCGGTCGAAGTGCGGCGCCAGTCCGCCGAGGGTTACGTGAAAAGGTCCCAGCTTCCCTTGAGCGACATCCCTGTCGCCGCTGAGCATTAGGAGGTTGAGGTTATCCACCGAGTGTTTCGCTGACGACGGTCATTTGCCGGCCATTATGGCCCAGCGTGGGCGGTGTGATTGAACATCGCGTGTCGGCGTGTGGCCGGAGCCGCGCGGATAAGGAGGCCCTGATTCGGATCGCTAGCGGCGGAAATACGCCACCATATTCCCAATGGTTATTCCCACCAGCCCCAGCAGCGAAGCGATCAGGCCGGCCGCCGCGACGCCGAGAAGCGCGCCAACGACGCGCCAGGAGTCGGGAACGTCGAATCCGAGCGAGTAACCCAACCGCACCAGGTCGCCCGACGCCAAAGTCAGGAAGACGCGGTAGAGGCCCGGCGGACTGCCCTCGAAGTCATGAGATACATACTTTGTGCGGGTTATGTCGGCCCGGCCTGGATCTGTTGCATTGATCATTGCGCTCCCCGCGATTTCCACCGGCTCCTCTTTGCCGGGTTCGTCCATAACGATCTCTAGAGTTCCCCTGCCGGAAAGCGCAAAAAACCGCAGCGATTTCGTAAAGTCGGTTACTTTGAACGTCAACGCGATAGAGTGCGCCGAGCTGAGGATCATGGGTACGCGCTGAAATTCCCAATCCTGGCGGTCGCGGGCGACGCTTGCCGCGAACCAGACCGCCAGCGATAAGGCAAATGCCGCCAGCAGCGGTTTACCCAGTGTCGAGTTCAGTCCCGCCATCGGTTCCATCCAGGGAGGCACCGCCCGGCTGCTGTCTCTATCAACTACAACCGTCGACTCGAGTATCGGGTCGGGGACCTGGCGCCAGTCCCGCTCCACGGCTCTGAGCTCAGCCGAATCTCGCTTGGCGCGGCGTAGGCGCTGCTGGTATTCGATGTAGGAAACAGGCGCCTCTTCCTCGATCCCGGAAGGGGCCTGTTCGACCGGTTTGGCGGTCGGAATGACGAAACGCGCGATCCGGGCGAACCACCATCGCCACAGTGTCAGGAGCGCCAGACTGACGGGAATCGTGATTAGCAGCGTTACGATCAGGATTCCAACGTCGGAAGTCCAGACACGGTCCATAAAGGTCATGTCCGCCCAATGCTCACGATTCGCCAACCGGGAGCCGTGCGCCAGCAGGGACAGATAAGCCCAGATCGCGACTCCAGCCGTGCAGGCTCCGAATATTGGCAGCAAGACTCCGGCAGGACCCCACGATGGTCTGGCCCGCCCGACGCTGTGGAACACTTGCCCCAGCGCGAACCCCGAAATTCCGAAGATGGCGAAGGCGAACCACAGGTTGACGAGGAATGCTATTCCGCCGCCGGCTCCTTCGGCGATACTCGCGAGCTGGCCCAGCCGCTGCCCGTCCGGCACGAACCGGGCCGCCCCTAGTCCCTCGATCGTACTGTGCGGAGCGAGGAAGCCTACCAGGAGGTAGAAGGCTTCAATCAGCACCGCCATTGTCGCGGCGCCCATTATCCCCGCGGCCAGGCCCACGAGTCTGGCTTTCGACGGCGGTCCTTCGAGAATCGCGTCCCGCAGGCGCTGGGCTTTCGATCGCTTTCGTTCCGGCGCGGGCGGCATCTAGTGAAATCCCGGCGCGAAGATATGAAAAACGCGTGGAAGCCCCGATTCGCCGGCCGCGGCGCGTCCGCGCCGCGGCCGGACCCAACCTCCGTCCGGCGCTTTTCCGCCTACGCGATCCCCGCAGTGGCTTTGCACAGCAGCAACGTTTCCTCCACCAGCCGGTCCCAGCGGTATTGTGCCAGTCCCTGGCGCGCGGCGTTAGACAATCGACATCCCAGACTCCCATCGGACAGCAAGGCGCGGACCGCCTCGATCATCGCCTTGTGGTCGCCATAGTCAACAAGGAGCGCGTTAACCCGGTCTTGCAGGATTTCGAGATTTCCGCCCACCGTGGTCGTGACTATTCTGGCTCCGGCCCAGCGGGCTTCGAGCAGGACGTGGGACATGCCTTCGTAGCTCGTATTGAGGACGAACACGTCCGCGGCCGCGAGATAGCTGTAAACGTCGGCCTGCGGCACCGCTCCAATGAATTTCACCCGCGCGCCTTCCGTCTGCGCCAGACTTTCGAGGAATCCGCGCTCCGGACCGTCACCCGCCACCACGAGCGTGGCGTCGGGTCCGAAGCTCAGCGACATACGGATCAGATCGTCGATCTTCTTCCAGGAATATAACCGCGCCACGGTTAGCGCCATCGGCCCGTCAACGCCGATCGACCGCCGGAGCTCATCCGCGCCGACGCGGATTTCCGGCCGGCCTGTCAGCGCGTTGTTGATCACAACGACTTTTCGCGGCGATACGCCCCACCCGCCGACGAGACCCTTCAAGTACAAGCTGGGGACAACGACGCGCGTTGCGAATTTGCAATACAGGACTTGCGCCAGGCGCACCAGTTCAACCTTGAGCGCATAGCGGCGGGTCTGAAATTCGTCGATGGTATCGGAAGTCCAAAGCTGCCGGGTGGCGTACTCCCAGGCGAAATCGCCAACGACCTTCAAGACTCTGGGCTTGAACGCGGCGGCGCCGCCGAAGACCGCCGGAAGCTCGAGTCCGTTGATATAGACGATGTCCGACCGGAGCGCCCACAGCCACACCCAAATGAATACGCGCGCGAATCGCAGCGGCACCGGCAAGCGCCGCGAAATCCGCTTTACCGGGTATGGCTCCGGCCCGGGCCCGGTGTCGCCGTCGGCGCACACCACGGCGCGCACAGTGTGCCCGCGGTCGTGCAGCTCGGCGGCCAGTCTCGATATGTGCGTCGCGGGCCCGCCGATATCGGGCGGGAACAGGTTCGAGACGAAAAGGACTCGCATTACCGCTTGCGGCGGGCGGTCAGGTCCGCGGTCTCGCCGAGCCGGTTGGCGCCCGCGAGACGATGGAAGTTGCAACCCGTAAACGTAACGACTTCAGGCGTTTTCCTTGCGCCACCAGGAGCTGTGGGAATATGGGTCCGTGTGAGCGGGATTGTCGCGAACGAATCCCGCGAATTTCAACGCCGAGTTGTTGCGCAGCGCCACCGAGATTACCTGGCCGTGCAGTGCCATTCTCGCCAGACGCTCGTCATTTCCCAGAGTTTCCAACGCGGCTTCGTACGCCGCCCCGCCGTCGAGGTCCTCCATAAGGACTTCTATGAATCGTTTGGTTGAAAACTGACATCTGGGAAGCCCGGCCACGACCCGGTCCACCTCCGGAATCAATACCTCGCGGGCTTCGGATACGTCGGGCTCTGTGAATTCGCGCATTGTCGATTCCTGACGGAGCGACCGTCCGGCGGCCGTGCCGAAACTCGTCACGTAGATCATAACGGCGGGGAAAGACGTGCGTTGTGTGTGAAAATGCGACGTGTCGAACTTCCATGTTCGGAGACCCCATGCCAGCGACCGAAACAGACCCGCCTTTAGGCTCGTCCGGGGCGCGGAGCGCCGCTCCCCGACCCGGCTGGGACGCGTATTTCATGACTCTCGCGGGCGAGGTGGCCAAACGCAGCAACTGCCGGCGGCGAAAGGTCGGAGCGATCGCTGTCAAGAACCGGACGATCATCAGCACCGGTTACAACGGCACGCCGTTCGGAGTGCGAAACTGTGACGCCGGCGGCTGTCTGCGATGCGCGTCGGACGCGGCTCCGGGTCAGGGCTACGACGCCTGCATCTGCGTACACGCGGAGCAGAACGCCATCGCTCTGGCGGCGCGTCACGGGACTTCGACCGAAGGCGCCGTCATCTATACGACGCTCAGGCCCTGCTTTGGCTGCGCCAAGGAGATGATTCAGGCGGGCGTCACCGAAGCCGTCTACGCCAAGGACATGGAGTACGAGCCCCATCTGGAATCGGTATATTCATCGCTGATTCAGGAGGCGGGACTGAGGATGAGGCGGTTCTCGCCCGAACAGGATTCGGGAAGCTAGGCCGCCTGCTTCAATTCCTCGCAGCAGTCCTGGCCGCGAAGCACCCGCTTGGCGGCCTCGATGTAGGGGTCGCCGTCTTCTCCAGGCTCATCCGGCTCGACCTCGATCTCAAAATCAGGTTCGATTCCCTGCCCAGTCAGGTGAGCGCCGCCGGGCGTTTCCCATATCGCGATCGTGACTCGCACGACCGACCTGTCGCTTAGGTCGAACGGGATCTGGACCGACCCCTTTCCAAACGTCGTCTTGCCGAGCAGCTTGCCGCGTCCGTGGTCTTTAACGGCGCCCGCGACGATTTCCGAAGCGCTGGCGCTGCCATTGTTGATCAGAACGACGAGCGGAAGGTCTATCGCGGTCCCGCGGCCCGAGGCGTTGAACGTCACGTCGCCCTCCGTTCTCGACCTTTGCGTGGCAATCAGCGTTCCTTCGTCAAGGAACTCGCTGGCAACGTCTATAGCCGTAGTGAGGAGCCCGCCGGGATTGTTGCGAAGGTCCAGGATGAGACCCTCGGCCCCCTCGGACGTGAAATTGCGAATGGAATCGCGCAGCTCGCTTGTCGTCTTTGTACCGAAGTTCGTGAGCCTGACGTAGCCAAACTCGTCAGAAGATTTGGAGATGACAGAGGCAACCACTATGGTCTGGCGAACGATGGCAACGTCCCGCGTCTCGGTTTCATCTTCGCGCTGAATCGTCAACACTACTGTCGTGCCCGCGGGTCCGCGTACTTCCCGAACCACTTCCTCCAGCGACTTGTCCTTGGTCGGGACGCCGTCCACGGCAATAACGAGGTCGTTGGGTTGCAGGCCGGCCTTCTCCGCCGGAGTTTCGGGCAGGGGGCGAACGATCCTCACTACATCATCGTCGTTCAGGTCCACGGTTGCGCCGATACCCTCGAATTCTCCTTCGAGACGTTCGCGGCTCATCTTGGCGCTCTCGGCGTCGACCCAGTTGGTGTAATCGTCGCCGCTGGCGCGCACCATGCCGCGAGTGGCGCCTTCGACCAGGTCTCGGGGGTCGAGCGGCCCTTCGTGATAGTTGTTCTGAAGCAGGTCCCACGCTTCCCAGAAAACGCCGAGCTTGGTTTCAACGTCTTCCCCCACCTCGGGCTGGGGGGTAATCCCCGCGAAGATGTCTACCCTCGGACCGGCGGCCGTGATTCCGGAGCGTACGCCCGCGGCATACGCGCCGGCGACCGCCAGCAGCCCGACCGCGGCAATCGTCGCAAAGGTCTTTTTACTCATCTAAAGATTTCCTAGGTTGGAGGTTGGTGATCCTGCCGGCGCGGCGCTGTGCGGCAACCACGATTCAGATTCAAACTATCACAGGCGCCGGCTTCTGAGACCGCTTGCCCGCGGCCGCGGCGCTCTACCCGAGGACGCCGCGCGGGTTTATCTGCCGCTGGTTGACGCGGTACTCAAAGTGAAGATGCGGACCGGAAGTCCAACCGGAAAGGCCCACGTAACCGATGATCTGGCCGCGAGAGACAAGCTGACCGGGACTGACGGGCGGCGGAAGCGTGATGTCCGCCAGGTGAGCGTATAGGGTTTCTTCGGTGTCGCTGTGAGCAATGATCACCAACATGCCGTAAGACGCTCGCCGGTCGCCCGCAAACGCATAACCGGCGTGCAGCACTACGCCATCGGCGGCCGCCACGACGGGGCTGGCCAGGGGAGCTGCTACGTCGACACCAAGGTGGGGGCACTGACCGAACGTACATCCTCCATATTCGGCGGTAATTATGCCGATTAACGGCCAGATGTACCCGCCACCGCCGCTCGCCGCCGCGGCCGCCGAGGCGGCAGCGGCGCGCTTGCGCGCCTCCTCGAGCAGGCGCTGACGTTCCAGTCTTTCCAGTTCGAGACGCTTTTGATATCGAAGGTCGGCTATCTTGGTCGAGATAGCTTCCTGCTCACCCTCGAACGCTTCAACGTCGGACTCCAGAACGCCCGCCTCGGCCTCGACCCGGGCGATGAGGTCATTCTGCTCCCGCGATCGAGCTTCGAGTTCGCCTTTGACCGTTTCGCGCTGCTCTTGCAGCCTCTGGATTTCGCGGCGCTGTTCTTCGATCAGGCGGGTTCTGATCAGGATCTCCGCGCTCTTTTCCTCGATTTCGCGAATTCCGGCTATGTCTTGCCGCACGACAAGTCGAAGACTCGCGATCCGGTCGAGGGCTTCGGTGAATGAGCCGGACGAAAGCACAAGCTCAAGCCCGCTGATGCCTCTATTCGCCTTGTATAAGGCCCGCAGCTTTCCGGCGAGCACCTGCTTCTCCGTCTCGAAGTCGGAGGTTAGCGCCTGAATCTGGCGGGTGTTTTCATAGACGTCCAGCTCGCGAGTTTCCAGTTGCCGTTGAAGCCCCTGAAGCTTGGCCACTTCGTGATAACGGGCCTCTTCGATAACCCGAAGGCGGGACTGCAACGACGAGCGGCGCGCGCGCGTGGCGCTGAGGAACGCCTCCGTCTCGTTTCGGCGTTCGGTTAGATCCTCAAGCTCGATTTTTCGCTGCTCGATCTGCTCGTCGAATTCGATCGCCGAAACGCGAAGTCCGCCGCTGGTTAAAGAGACGCCCACGGCCGCCAGACCGACCGAAGCTCGGATCAACCGCCTGCGGGATACGCTAGTCATCGAAACCAGCCGCCGGACGGTCGCCGGTGATCCGGCCCCGGTCGAGCTTGATTACCCGTCTCCGAAGCCTGTCCACTACTTCACGGTGATGCGTGGCGACCACGGTCGTCACTCCGCTGCGGCTTATCTCCATTAGAAGGTCCATAACGTCGGTTGCCGCGCTCGGACTGAGGCTATCGGTCGGCTCGTCGGCCAGCAGGATACTCGGCTCCGAAACGATTGCTCGGGCAATAGCGACGCGTCGCAGTTCGCCGCCCGACAGCTCGCCGGCCTTGCGATCGGCGAGCGTTTGGACTCCAGCCGTTTCGAGGCTTTCCATCGAGCGTTCTCGTATTACGCGCCCAGATTTTCCGGCGATCTTGAGCGGCAGCGCTACGTTGTCGAACACAGTCTGATTGCCGAATAGTCTGGTGTCTTGAAAGACGATGCCAATCGACCGGCGGTATTTTGGAAGCGTCCCGTTCTTGGGGCGGGAGATGTCCACGCCGCCCACGAGTATGACCCCCTCGGTCGGCCTTTCCTCGGTGGTGACGAGCCGAAGCAGCGTCGACTTGCCGGCGCCGTTGGGACCCACGAGAAAGACAAAGTCGTTGCGGGGGATCGTGAACGTCACCTTGTTCAGCGCCCACTCGTTCTCCCGGTATTGCTTGCAGACATCTTGAAAAACGATCATGGCACGGAAACCTCGGCTTAAGTTTCCAGATACCGCCTGACTGAAAAGAAAGATCCCACGCTTCCAACAACCACGCCCACCAGCACCGTGAACAGCGTTAGATTCGCCACGAAACCCGTTTCGGTCTGGATGGGCAGAAACGCGACCAGTGAGTTGAGCGCGGGTCCGAAATTCGAATAACCGATTACGAAAACGACCGCCGCAATCCCGGCGCCCACGACGCCGATGAACGCGCCTTCGATAACAAACGGCCCCCGCACGAACCAATCGGTGGCGCCGATCAGTTTCATTATCTCGATTTCCTCGCGCCGCGAATAAACGGCAAGGCGGATGGTGTTGAAAATGACAAACAGGGTGACTGCGCCGAGGGCGATAACGACTATCGTGCCGCCTATGCGCGCCATCCGCGAGATGCGCAGCAGCTTGCCGACAACGTCGGCCCGCACCAGCACCTGCTCGACGACCGCCGTGTTGAGACGAAGCTCTTCGGCGATTTCAAGCGCACCGGCGGGATCGAACATTCTGACCTCGATACTGGCCGGAAACGGGTTCGTCTCGATTACATCGAGAACCTCGGCCAGATCGGTTAACGTCTCGCGGAACGAGCTGGCCGCCTCGGCCCGGGATATGAAGTTCACCTCATCTACGCCCGGCCGCGCGCCGATGCTGCCGATAAGCGCGTTTACCTCGCTCGGCTTGGCGTCGTCGACCAGATAGGCGACGAGATTGGTCCGCCGTCCGAGCGTGTCGATCATCTTGTCCAGGGTGTCGTTGATGGCCAGGAACGCGGTGAAAACGACGAGCATTACGGCGGTGGTGATGATCGCGGCAAAGCTGGTGAAGCGGTTGCGCCACAACGCCGAGAACGCGGCCCCCAGGATGTAGCGCAGGGTACGAATTCTATGCATAGTAACCGCTGACCATCTCGTCGCGGACCACGCGACCGCCCTCGAGTGCGATGACGTGCCGCTGCATCCGGTTGACGAGGTCCTGATTGTGAGTCGCAACGACGACCGTTGCGCCCTGGGCGTTCACCTTTGCCAGCAGCTTGATCGTTTCCCAGCCCGTGTCGCGGTCGAGGTTGCCGGTGGGTTCGTCGGCGATTACGACCGGCGCGCGGGTCACGAGGCACCGGGCGATGGCCACCCGTTGCTGTTCGCCTCCCGAAAGCTGAAACGGGTAGTGACCGGCTCTATTTGCCAAACCCACGGTATCGAGGGTCTGTGCGACAAACTCTCTGCCGCTCTTGTCGTCTTCGCCGGTAACTTTCAGCGCAAAGGTCACGTTCTGCGCGACGTTGAGGTTGGGAAGCAATTTGAAATCCTGAAAGATGACCCCGATTCGCCGCCGCAGGGAAGGTATTTCGCTGCGTTTCAACCTCGTTATGTTGATGCCGTCTACGTAGATCGTGCCGCTTGACGGCTCCTGGTCTTTAGTGAGCAAGCGCAGCAGCGTGGACTTTCCCGCGCCGCTGGGACCGACAAGGAAAACAAAGTCCTGCTGGGGGATGTAAATGTTGACGTGGTCGAGGGCAATCGCCCCGGTGCTATACATCTTGACCACGTCGTGGAGGACGATCATGGACATTAGGGGTTTGACTCAGCCGTTTCGAACGTATCCGACTCGGTCTGCCGGGCGAATTCAAGCTGTGAACTCATTTATTACTGCTAGCTTGGCCGAACTCCCGGGTCTCCCCCCATCCCGGGATCAGGCTTCAAATCAGCTTAGATGTTACCAGTGACGGTTGCGAAAAGGAGACGACAACTTCAACTCCTAGATCTCGACGAAATGACTTGATGGACCATAAACCCGATCAGAAAGATGATTACCACGACCGACCCGATCGCCACGTTACGCACCATAGAGGTAGGCGGAGCTATCTGGGAGTCCGTGGAAACGATAGCAGGCCCCGGAATGGTGGGCGTAACCGCGGCTTGCTCGCGCGGGGGGGCGGGAGTCGAATTTTCGCCGGTCGACGTTGGAGTGGGCGCGGCGGCCTCGCTCGCAGGCGTTAACTCGACGGATTCCGCGGAGTCCGGGGTCGGGGTGGAGATGGCCGTCGCAGTTTCGCCGGTGTTGGCCGTCTGTATAGGTTGCGGCGTGGGGGTTTCTACCGCGACGGCGGGGTTGCGGCTTGGGTCTACGTGATCCAGCCATAGCTCCTCGAGTTCGGAGAGAGAGATATTGAACGTGCGTTGCACGGCTTCATCGTCTGTTACGCCGTCTCGATACGAATCAAGCAGCCGCCGGACAGAGTCTTTGCCGTACTCATCGATCACGAAGCGCATAAGCGAGTTACTTTCGGCATAAGCGAGGATCGCTCGCGCATTCGCGGCCGGGAACGTGGAAGTCAGGCCTCGCAGGGAGATCATGTTCCCCTCCCGCACGGCTCGATCCACAATGCCGTCGTAGTCGAACCGCGAATCACCAGCGGATTCTATGTACGTGGCGAGCCCCTCGTGAATCCAGGCCGGCGGCCTGCTGAAGGGGTTTTGGGTTATCTGTTCGATGACTATATGCGTAAGCTCGTGTGCGATTAGCACGTCGAGCTCGCGTGACGTGACCGGCGCGTGCAAGACGATTGCGTTAAACGGGCTCATGGCCTGTCCCGCCGCCCAGGGACTCGTTCCTCCGCCGAGCGCGCTGCGCATAAGGTCGATGTCGGCGTAGAGCACGATTCGTGTGGTACGGCGCAACTCGACTTCAAAATTGTCGCGAATTCTCGCCAGGGCGCCGGTCGCGGCTCTCAACGCCGCCTGGCCGAACTCGTCGTCGCCCTCGTACCACATGATCTCCACCACCCCCTGACCCGCTAGCTTCCACGGGAGCGAGGGGTCCTGATACAGGAGGCGGGAGGGTTGGGTTGTGAAGATCGATCCGTCGCCGGCGGTGATCCGCCAGTGGTATTCGATCTCGGCTCCCGGAACCAGAGCGCCGTCGATGTCCCAGAGGTGGCTGGCGGTCAATTTGCCGCCGCCGCCTTGGGGCTCTACGTTTTCGAATATTCGCGACGGCGCGTCGGGAAGCCCGAAGAGTATCGTGACTCGCGCCGGTTCGGAGCCGTCCCATGCGGTCTCGAGCTTGAAGTTGATTGTATTGCCGAATTCGACCTCGGCGGTCTGTATCGAGTCTTCAAGCTCTTGGGGTTCCGCGGCAAAAGCGACGCTCTGCAAGAGCGAAAGGGACAGCAGCGCGCCAAGGATTAACGTAGTGAGCCGGCGGGGGCCCAAGGCGTTACGCCGCCCCTGACTTCTGCATCCGCGATTCCAGGTACGCGTGAATCAGCGCGTCCAGACCGCCGTCCAGCACACCCTTGGTATCGCTGGTCTCGAACCCTGTTCGCAAGTCCTTGACCTGTCTGTACGGCTGGAGCACGTACGATCGAATCTGGTTGCCGAAATCCGCGCTGATGTTGTCACCCTTCAATTCGGCGGCGCGGGCCGCCGCCTCGGCGCGCCTGAGCTCGGCCAGGCGCGCGGTGAGGACGGTCCACGCAAGCTCCCGATTGCGAATCTGGGATCGCTGGTTCCGGCACACGGCGGTCAATCCCGTGGGAATGTGCGTTAGCCGAACCGCGGACTCGGTCTTGTTGACGTGCTGGCCGCCGTGGCCGCTGGACCGAAAAGTGTCCACGCGGACTTCGCCTGGGTCCAGCGTGACCTCGGCGCCGTCTTCCGTTACGGGCAGAGTCTCGACCTTGGCGAAAGACGTATGGCGGCGGTTGCCGGCGTCGAAGGGAGAGATTCGGACCAGGCGGTGCACGCCGGCCTCGGAGCGCAAGTAACCGTAGGCGTGACGCCCCGTAAACCGGGCCGTGGCGCTTTTGATGCCGGCCTCTTCGCCGGGCGAGATGTCGAGCAACTCCACGTCGTAGCCGTGGGATTCGCCCCAACGCTGGTACATCCGCAGAAGCATTTCCGCCCAATCCTGGGATTCCGTGCCTCCGGCGCCTGAGTGAATTCCGATGATGGCGTCGGAGTCGTCATGGTCGCCTCCAAGCATCAGCTCGAACCGGCGATCGTAGAGCCTGGATCTCAGCGAAGCAAGGTGCGATTCGACCTCTTCGAGCAGATCATCGTCGTTCTTGCCAAGCGAATCGGCGAGCTCGGCCAGGTCCGCGGCTTCCGCTTCGAGATCGTTCCAGACCTCTACTTCGTCGACGACGCGGTGCAAGGCCCGCATGTGCGCTTGAGCGGACCTGGCGTCGTTCCAAAATCCTTCGGCGGCGGTCCTGGCCTCCAGGCGTACTATCTCCTCGCGCTTACCGGCGTGGTCAAAGGCGCCCCCTTATGTCTGAAATCGACTTCACAAGCTCTTTGGCTTGCGAACTGGCCTCGTTAGCGTCCATGACACCTCTTGAATTTCTTGCCGCTGCCACACCAGCAGGGTTGATTTCGACCGATTTTCCGAGAAGGCGGCGATGCCGCGACCTCCATCCGCCCCCGCTCCGCGGGCGCACCTTCAGCCTTGCCGCTTTGCGGCGAGAGCACCGTCTCCTTATTTATAGCTGGCTTGGGCGTGAGCCGGAAAAAGCGCTCTATCGAATCGCGGCGAAACGCATCCTGAAGACTCTTGAACAGACTGAATCCCTGCTTCTTGAACGCCACCAGCGGGTCTTGCTGCCCGTAGGCGACCAGGCCGATGCCTTGCCGGAGCTCCTCGATCGCGCTTAGGTGCTCGACCCACAGGAAATCGAGCGTCTGCAGCAAGATCCACCGGACCACCTGGGACTCGTGTCCTTCGCCGATTTCGACGGCCTTGGAAGCATACCGCCGCTCTGAGTCCTGAATTAGCAGAGCCGTGGCCGCCGCCTGGTCCAATTCGAGGAATTGCGCGGCGGCAAGCGCCCCGGACGCGCCGACAAGACCGTCGTACGCATCGACGATGGCCTGAATCTCCGGCTCCTCCGCATTCTTGTGGAAGCCGTGGTCCTGAATTAGCGCGGCGACTTCGTTCTCGAGAAGGCTCACGAAGACGCCGGTCAGGTCGTCTTCCCGCAGATAGCGCTCCCGCTGCTCGTAGATCACCGCCCGTTGCGTGTTGATGACATCGTCGAACTCGACGACGTGCTTACGAATGTCGAAGTTGTGTCCTTCCACTTTGCTTTGAGCCGATTCGATTGACCTCGTAACGAGTTTGTGCTCGATCGGCTGATCGTCCGGCAGCCCGAGCCGGTCCATGACCGTAGCTATGCGCTCGGACTGAAATCTCCGCATCAATTCGTCTTCAAGCGAAATGAAAAACCTGGATTCGCCGCGGTCTCCCTGACGTCCGGAGCGGCCCCGGAGCTGGTTGTCGATTCGCCGGGAATCGTGGCGTTCGGTTCCGATGACGTAGAGGCCGCCAATATCCGCGATGCCTTCGCCGAGCTTGATGTCAGTTCCCCGGCCCGCCATGTTGGTGGCTATCGTTATGCCTCCGGGTTCGCCCGCGAGCGCGATTATTCCAGCTTCCTTCTCGTGGTATTTGGCGTTGAGGACTTGATGCTTCAGGCCCGACTTGCGCAGCAACGCGCTCAAACGCTCCGAGCTTTCGATCGAGGTAGTCCCCACGAGAACCGGCCTGCCCATGCCGTTGGCCTCCGCGATGTCCTTCACCACCGCTTCGCACTTGGCCGTCTCGGATTTGAAGACCAGATCGGGATGGTCTTCCCGAATCATGGGCATGTGCGTCGGAATGACCTCGACGTCGACTCCGTAGATCTTTCGCAGCTCTTCTTCCTCGGTTTTGGCCGTACCCGTCATTCCGGCCAGCTTGTCGTAGAGACGGAACAGGTTCTGAAACGTAATCGTGGCCAGCGTGCGGCTCTCGTGCCGGACGTTCACTCCCTCCTTGGCCTCTACCGCCTGATGCAGTCCCTCGCCATAGCGGCGGCCTGTCATCAGGCGTCCGGTGAATTCATCGACAATTACGACTTCGGCTCGGGAGTCTCGGCTCTCTATGACCTTGCCGTCCTTGAAGAGAACGTAGTCTTTTCCTCTGTGGTAGAGCGCCTTTGCGCGGAGCGCCTGCTGCAAGTAGTGGACGAACTGATAGTTATCTTCCGCGTAGAGGTTGTTGATCTTGAGCTGTTTTTCGACTTTGGCTATCCCGACTTCGGTCACCGAGACGGTCCGCTGCTTGAGGTCCAGGGTGTAGTCGGCGCCTTCGTGTAACCGCGTGACCAGTCGGGAGAAGCTGTAATAGAGCTGGGCGGACTCTTCGGCCTGCCCGGAAATAATCAACGGCGTGCGCGCTTCGTCGATCAGGATGTTGTCGATCTCGTCGACGATGGCGTAGTGCAGACCGCGCTGGACCCGCTGGCGCAAATCGTGGACCATGTTGTCGCGCAGGTAGTCGAAGCCGAATTCGTTGTTGGTTCCATACGTGATGTTTGCCTGGTAGGCCGCGCGGCGCTCTTGGGGCGGCATGTCGTGGTAGATCACACCCGCGGTCAGGCCCAGCTTTTCGAATACCGGCCCCATCCAGTCGCGGTCGCGCCGGGCGAGATAGTCGTTGACCGTGACGATATGCACGCCCTTGCCCTCCAGCGCGTTCAGATAGGCGGCAAGCGGCGCCACGTATGTCTTGCCCTCGCCGGTCTTCATCTCGGCCACCGCGCCGCGGTGAAGAACGACTCCGCCCATGATCTGGACGTCGAACTGCCGGTCGCCGATGGACCGGACGGTGGCTTCACGCGCGGCGGCGAACGCTTCGGGCAGGAGATCGTCGAGGGACTCGCCATCGGAACGGCGGGCCTTGAACTCGGCTGTAAGCGATCTCAAATCACTGTCCGAGAGCGCCTGCATGTCAGGCTCGAGCTCGCTGACCTCGTCGACGATGGGCTTGAGGGATTTCGCAAGACGTTCTGGGCTGTCGCCCAGCTTTTTGATCCAGTTAAGCAAACTATTTAAGGGGTTAAAACCTCACGCCGGTGAAGCGGGCGCCTCAACAAACGCGGGCCTGTCAAATTGGAATAACGGTCACTTCTCAATTATAAGCGGTGGGCGCGCCGGTCATAGCCCGCGCTGGACGCGTACAAACGCATAGCCGGCTCAACGTCTAACGGCGCCGCCAAGGCCGACCGGTGATTCGGAGGGTTCGCTTGCCGCGCGCTAATAAGCACGGAGAAGCCAACCGACCGCGCCGATTGCTAGAACCCGCTGCTCGTTCGCACTTCGTCGAATCGCCCCTGGTTCCGGATAAAACGCAGCGCGAGCTTGCCTACCGGTCCGTTCCGGTGCTTGGCGACTTCGCAGGCGATATTGACGGGAGCGCCGTCGACCGATTCGGCTTGCTCCGGATAGAGGAAGATGACCACGTCGGCGTCTTGCTCGATTGAACCGCTTTCTCGCAAGTCCGAGAGGCGCGGACGCTGCTCGCCGCGCTGTTCCACGGCCCGCGAGAGTTGCGCTCCCGCGACTATCGGCACGTCCAATTCACGCGCCAGCCCCTTCAGCGATCTCGTTATCTCGGATATCTCCTGAACGCGATTTTCCGTGCGGCTGCCCTGCATGAGCTGAAGGTAATCGACGATGATCATGCCAATGTTCCGCTCGGCTTGCATACGCCGGGCCTTTCCCCGAAGCTGCAAAATCGAAAGCGTCGGGGAATCGTCGATGAAGATCGGGCTTTCGGAAAGCTCGCCGATGGCCCTGCCGATGCGCTGGAAATCCGTGTCCTGAAGGTCGGCGTCGCGAAGCAGTCTGGAGTCTATCTGAGCCTCTAGGCTCACGAGTCTTTGAACAAGCTGCTCGGCCGAAAGCTCGAGCGTGAACATTCCTACTGGAACTTCATTCTTTCTGGCCGCGTTTCTGCACGCATTTAACAGGAACGTGGTTTTGCCGATGCCGGTCCGCGCGGCGACGATAACGAGGTCGGACCGCTGGAATCCTCCAGTCAGCGCGTCGAGCGTTGCGAACCCGGTGGGAATCCCGCTTAGCGCGTCCGGATGCTGGTTGCGAAAGTCGAGCTGATCGAAAAACTCGGTGAGCACCTCGCGTATGGGCAGGTATTCGCGAATGTCGGTCTGTTTTGCGATGGAAAAGATGATGCTTTCGGCGTTATCCAGAACTTCGCTGGACTCTGCGTCGGAGTTCATCGCCATGCTTGCTATGGCCGTGGCGCCGTCGATGATTTGGCGCAGAACGGAGGCCCGGCGCACTATGTCGGCGTAGTACTCGATGTGAAAGGCGCTCGGCACCTCGTTAGCCACCGAGCTGACGTACACCTCGCCCCCCGCTTCCTCGAGCGCCTGCATGCGCTCGAGTTCCTCGCAAACGGTTACGAAGTCAGGGGGTTCGCTGCGCTCTCCCAGCGCCCGAATTGCTTCGAACATGCGTCGATGGGAGTGTCGATAGAAGTCCTCTGGCCGCAAGGAGCCCGAGATCTTGATGTAACCGCCCGGATCGATTAGGAGGCTCCCGAGCACGGAGCGCTCGGCCTCGATATTTTGAGGGGGCAGCCTCTCTACGGCCAAGTTCGGAGGGTTTAGCTAGGCTGGCGTTTCGTCGGGCTGGAACAGATCGTGGCCGTTATCGCCCTCCGCGTCGCCGGCGTCCTCCCCGGCCTCTTCCGATTCCGCGGCCAGTTCGGCCTCCTGGCGGGCGGCCAGCTCCGACTCTTCGAGAATCTCGACGGTTATCGAGGCTTCGAGACCCTTGGCTATGCGCACTGGCAGCATGAACATCCCGAGGCTGCGAATGGGACGTTCGATCTCAATCTTGTGGCGGTCGATTTCGATCCCGACTTCGTCCATGATCGCGTCGGAAACATCCTGGTTCGTGACCTCGCCGTGAAGTCGATTTCGCGCTCCGACCCGAGCGCCAATTGTAAGCGTGGTCCCCTGCAAGGCGTGCGCCAGCCCTTCGGCCTCGATTCGGTCTCGCCGTTCTTCGCTGGCTTTCAATTGCTGCCGCAGCTCGGCGCTGCGCAAGACGCTTCGCGTGGCGAGTTGAGCCATGCCTTGGGGGATGAGGAAGTTGCGGCCATAGCCGTCGGGGACTTCGGCTATCTCCCCGATTCGTCCCACATTTGTTATGTCTTCAAGAAGGATTAATTTCATGTCTGCGACCAATCGGTTCGTGCGTTACCCGGTCTGCCAGAGTGCCGCTTGCGCACGGTTCCACGACATCGAAATGACCGG
Source organism: Chloroflexota bacterium (assembly GCA_965218195.1). Taxonomy (GTDB): domain Bacteria; phylum Chloroflexota; class UBA11872; order UBA11872; family VXNJ01; genus JAPOVO01. Next base: position 258,250 of record OZ244593.1, on the reverse strand, counting down.
ATCAGGCGAACATAGAGTGTAGCGAAATTCACGGGTCGTGCGCTTTAGAGAGACTGCTTAGTCAGCAACTCCAGGAAGTCGGCGTTGGTTTTGGTCTTGCGAAGCTGATCCATCATCAACTCGATTGCTTCCTCGTCGCCTACGGCGCTGAGCATGCGCCGCAGCAACCAGGACATTCTGGTCTGATTCTCGTCGAGCAGCAGCTCCACGCGCCGGGTGCCGGAACGCAAGACGTCAACCGCGGGAAACGTGCCGCGCTCGGCGAGTTTGCGATTGAGAATCAACTCCCAGTTTCCGGTCCCCTTGAACTCTTCGTAGATCACTTCATCCATGCGGCTGCCGGTGTCGATCAGGCACGAGGCGAGCATGGTGAGACTGCCGGCGTTTTCGATATTGCGGCCGGATCCGAAGAACGTTTTTGGGGGAACGAGCGCGCCCGGATCGATGCCGCCGGACAAGGTCTTGCCGCTGGTCGGCACGGACAGGTTGTATGCCCTGGAGAGCCTGGTGATGCTGTCGAGGAACACTACGACGTTTCCGCCGCTTTCAACCAGCCGCTTGGCTCGCGCGGTGGTCATCTCGGCAACGCGGCAATGACTCTCGGGCGTTTCGTCAAACGTCGAGCTTATGACCTCGGCCCCGGCGACCGATCTTTCCCAGTCCGTGACTTCCTCGGGGCGCTCGCCGATTAGCGCGACGACGATTTGCAAGTCGTCGTACCTGTTCAAAAGGCCGCGCGCCACCCGCTTCATCAGTTCGGTCTTGCCGGCCTTGGGCGGAGAAACGATCAAACCGCGCTGGCCGCGCCCTATCGGCGCCACCAGGTCAATAATGCGGGTCGTCATCTCGGCTTTGTCGTGTTCGAGGATCAGATGCTCGTCGGGAAATATCGGCGTGAGCCGCTCGAAAACCGGACGGCTGACCGTAATTTCCGGGTCCATGTTGTTGACCGCGACAACCCGAACGAGCCCCTGATATTTTTCGCCGCTCTTCGGGTTCCGAACCTGGCCGGAAACGTCGTCGCCGGTTCTCAGGCCGAACCGTCGAATCTGCGACTGCGACACGTAGATGTCGTCCCGGCTCGGGAGCCAGTGCACGTCTCGCCGGAGAAATCCGTAGCCTTCGTCGATTGTCTCCAGGATGCCGGATTGAAACAGATTCTGGCGTGCGCCGTTCGCTCCGTTGACTTCCGTCAGCTTGGCGATGAGATCGTCGCGTTCCAAATCGGCCGCATCGGGAATCTGCTGATCGGCGGCCATCGCCTTAAGCTCGACCAGGTCCCTGGATTCGAGGTCGGCGAGCGCGGTGGCGGTGCTTGAGTAACGGTCTCCTTCACGAAGTCGGGCCGGTGGATTAGAACGACTCCTTGAGTATCTGCGCCTGCTCACGACATCACCGGAACCATTGCGTTCAAACTCGACTCGACCTCACGACTTGGCAAGCTCTCCTCCTAAGCCAACTGGCTGGCGCAGACTCGAAGCGCGCGGCAGCTTATCTATTTGCAATCCCGACACGATTCGAACAAAGGATCGATCAAACTCCCACGTATCCGCCTGAACCAGATGCGCGACAGCGCGGCTTACCGTGCCGCCGCTTCGAGCGAAACCAGAGCGGCGGCACGGCGTAATCGCGCTATGCGGGCAACAAGTCCAAAATTGAACATCGATCCGTGAGGCGAAACTGTGTTCCTTACGAGGAGGCCGCAAATGACCTCGACACACTCACTCGGATGGAAGAAGGTATTTGGGATGCGCTCGGAACCCCTAGCCGGTAACTGCTGGTTCCAGACCGCATACGCAACATATCATGGCGCTTTTAGGGCGTCAAGAAATCGTCTCTGTGAATCGAGCGAACAGCGGCAGAGCGGCCGCCATTGTTTGCCCGCACGCATACGTGAGGTGAGGGTTATGCGCAGTGAGGCCAGGGCGCGCCGGTGATGATCGGCATATTCGGAGGCACCTTCGATCCGATTCACCTGGGCCATCTGGCGATCGCGGACGACGTCGCAAACGCGTTCGGCCTGGCGAAAGTGCTGTTCGTGCCGAATGCGCGGTCTCCGCTCAGACAGGCGCCTGTGGCGTCCGCGGTGCAACGCTTTGAGATGTGCAAGCTGGCCACTTCGGAGAACGCCGGTTTCGAGGTCTCGAAGGTGGATATCGATCGCGACGGACCGTCGTATGCCATCGACACAGTCAGGCTTCTGAGGGCCGAGCATCCAAACTGCGAGTTTGCCTTTATCGCGGGGACGGACGTTCTAGATGAATTGCGCAGTTGGCGCGACACTGGCGCGCTCCTCGAGGAAGCGTTGATGATCGTCGTCGACCGCCCCGGGGTCGACGGGGTCGACGTGAACAAAGCGACAAGCGAACTTGGAGGCGCGGGTCGGATCGTCCGGCACCAGGCCACTCTCATGGACCTGTCTTCCACCGAGATCCGGCACCGGATCCGGAGCGGCTGCCCCTACCGTTACTTATTGCATCATCGCGTGTACGGCTATCTTCGCCGCCATCGCGTCTACAAGGAGTCATCCGCCGCCCAAGGCGAGTGATACACTCAAATCGGCGTCTTTAGCAGAGTGCGCCATGGAGGTCGCCATAAAGGTCGAGCCTGACGAACTCGCACATCGCCTCGTGTCTTTCGCGGGAGAGAGCAACGCGAGCGCCGTGACGCTGCTGGATATCCAGAAGCTGACGACCATCGCCGACTATTTTGTGATTTGCACAGCCACCAGCACCGTGCAAATGAGGGCAATCGCGGACGGAATACTCCGTGAAACCTGGGACGAGATCGGCTTGCGCGGTCGCGTCGAGGGGACGCCGAGCGATGGCTGGATGGCGCTGGATTTCAAGGATGTGCTCGTTCATCTCTTCCTGCCTGAGAAGCGAGACTACTACCGGCTCGAAGAGTTTTGGGCGGCCGCTCCCGCGCGGGTTCAGATGGTATAGCAATGAAAGAGGATCGTAGATAGATGTTTTCTAAAGGGGTGCTGCTCGTCGTCGGCATCGCCGCCGGAGCCATGTTCGGCGTTGGTCTGGGTATGGGCGTGCTCGTCGGAACCCAGTGGAACCGCGTTCTCCACTCGCTGCAACGTCGGGGAGTGCTCGGAAAGCGCAAGCACATTCGCTACGGGGCGCTTCAGCAGTAGCCCGGCGCGGCTCACTCGCCGAGCGCAACCACCGTAACCCCGGAACCGCCGCCGCGCGGACCGGCGTCTGAATAGCTCTTGATAAGCGGGTGCTCGGCCAAGTACCGACGTACGGCGGACCTCAAAGCCCCGGTCCCGCTTCCGTGAACTATTCCAAGCTCGCGGCGGCCTTCCCGCAGGGCGCGGTCGATCAGCCTGTCGATTTCGTATGGCGCTTCCTCGGCGCGGATGCCCCGGATATCCGCTTCGACGGGCTGGGATGCGCTCGGCGTTTCCGCCGGCTTTGATCTCGAAGCCGCCCGGACTCCGCGTTTCGACGTTACGGGTCGAAGGTCGTTTGCCGAGACTCTCATTCGCGCGGGACCAATCGCCACTTCCGCCTCGCGCCCCGAGAGGTCGACCGACAACACCTCGCCGGTCCCGCGGATACCGCCTATTGCGACCTTGTCGCCCGGCCGGAATTCGGCCGGCTCGTGGACATCGGGCGCTAAGTCTGCGGAGTCCGCCGTTACTTCGTCCAGGCGGCGCTCCAGATCGCGAGACTTCGACGCCAGACCGGCCAGCCGTGCGGATTCGGCTTTGCCCGGCGTTTTGAGGGCCTTTCTGGCAAGTGTCTCTATCTCGCGCACCAGCCGGCGCGATTCCCGGCGGGTTCGCTTCCTTTGGTCGGAAATGCGCCTGGCGGCCGCCTGCGCCTGATCTTCGGCGCGCAGGCGAATCTCCTCGGTTCGCCTTGCAGCTTCCTCGGCCTGCCGCCTCAACTCACCGGCTTCGGCGGCGCGCCGGCGGATGTCATCGATCAGTGCTCCGGCTTCGTAATACTCGCTGCCCGCCAGCTCGCGGGCGCGCGCAACGATTCGATCATCGAGGCCGAGCCGCGAGGCTATCTCGGCCGCGCCGCTTCGCCCCGGCAGTCCAATGCTTATCTCGAACGTCGGCGACAGCGTGTCGGGCGCGAAGTTGACGCTGGCGTTTTCGACAAGGGGATTGGCAGACGCAAAGTTGGCGAGCGACCCGAAATGCGTGGTCGCGATAATCGCGCAGCCCTTTTCGAGAAGGCGCTCCACTATGGCCTGGGCCAGCGAAGCGCCCTCTATCGGGTCGGTGCCCGCGCCGATTTCGTCGGCCAGCACGAGCGATTCCGAATCGGCCCCGCGCGCCATTTCGACGAGATTCGTCATGTGCGACGAGAACGTGCTGAGACTTTGCTCGATGCTCTGCTCGTCGCCTATATCGGCGTAAATAGACGCGTACACAGCCAATCGCGTGCCTTCGCGGGCGGGTACGTGCAGCCCGCAGGCGGCCATGAGATGGAGCAGACCGACACACTTGAGAGCAACGGTCTTTCCGCCGGTGTTGGGTCCGGTGATGACGAGGGCGCGAAATCCACGCTCGCCGCTCTCGATCCTGATGTCGATGGGCACGGCCTCGTCTCCCAGCAGCGGATGTCTGGCGCCCGTCAGCTCGAACGCAAAGTCCTCGGCGATTTCGGGTTCGATAGCGCCGATCGAGACGGCATGGCGGGCCTTGGCGAACGCCAGATCGAGACCAGCGATGAGCCGCAGGTTTTCCCTAGCTTCCTCGGCGACCGCGCCCACCTGACTCGACAACGATTGAAGGATTCGTTCTTCCTCGTTCTTTTCCTCGATCTGAAGACGGCGCCACTCGTTATTCACATTGACCAGCTCGAGCGGCTCCATGAACACCGTGGCTCCGGACGCGGACACGTCGTGCACGACTCCCTCGAATCCTGATCGCGCTTCTTGCCGGATCGGCAGCACGTATCTTCCCGACCGTTGGGTAAAGATCGGCTCCTGGAGAATGCGGCTGTACCGGGGCGACGTCGTCAGACTCCCCAGACGGCGAATCAGCCGGTTGTGAACGGTCCGCGCCCCTGACCGCAACTTCGCCAGCGCCGGGGACGCGGAATCCAGAATGGAGCCGTCCTCGGCGATGCCGCCGGCTATCGCGTCGAGCACGGAGTTCAGAGGCGCTATACGGGTGGCCCTGGAGGCAAGTTCGGGCGCCGCCTCGACGATGCGTTCCAGTGTGTCGCGCAAGCGGTTTCCACTGCGAATCGTGTCGGCCACGCGAAGCAAAGCCGGCGGGTCGAGTCGAGCCATCTTTTCGGCGGCGTCGATCTCCGGAGTTATGTCGCGGGCCGATCCGACGCCCAGGTTTGGGGCGAACTCCAGCGCGCTGCGCGCCTGACGCGTTTCGTCGAGCGCGGCGAGGACGGAAGCCCGGTCGGTCAGCGGCTCCAGGTCCAGCGCCAGTTGACGGCTCAGGGGGAAGTCGGCGAATTCGGCGAGGCGGTCGAGCACCTTGGGCAACTCAAGCACACCGCACGCATGGCGGGATATGGTCACAAGGCAATAATATCCCGGTCGCGGCGGGCAGGGACCGATTTTCGGCCGGCCGCCAAGCTCACCCGTTCCGTTCGCCCTGAGCTAAGCCGACGGGCGGGTGTCCGCCGTGCTCCCGTTCGTGGTTCGACAAGCTCACCGCGAACGGTAGGCACGAACGGAAAGAGTGGCCCGGAATAGTCCTTTCGGTCTATTCACGCGGAAATGACTGCTCGGCTATCGTTTTGGGGTCGAGTTGAGTATGACTGCGGGTAAACACGGGCGGTCGAGATTGATTCCACGGCGGGAGCTGGGACCGATCTCCGCACGTGACCACAAGAGACCCGGCGCGCCGGGGGCCGGGCGTTAAAGTGAATAATTGGCACGGAAACCTCAGGAGATACAGCATTGCAAACGAGTAACGGATCCGAACCCGTGGTCCGCCTTGAGGGGCTCACCAAGCGATTCGGAACTCTCACGGCGGTAGATCGACTCGATCTCGAGGTGATGCCGGGAGAGGTGTTCGGCTTCTTGGGGCCAAACGGCGCGGGCAAGAGCACTACCATCGGGATGATGCTGGGTCTGATAGGGCCTACCGCGGGGTCGGTGGAGATGTTCGGCCTGGACGCCCGTGAGCACCGGTCGGAAGTCCTGCGGCGCGTCGGAGCGATCATCGAGGCTCCGGCTTTCTACCCGTACCTGAGTGGCAGAGACAACCTTCGTGTGGTCGCCAAGTACAGCGGCGGCCGGCACGAATCTCAAATCGACGAGGTTCTCGAGCTGGTGGGGCTGGGCGGCCGGGAAAAAGACAAGGTAAAGCACTATTCCACGGGAATGAAACAGCGCCTGGGCCTGGCGAGCGTGCTGCTCGGCGAGCCGGATTTGATAGTGCTCGACGAACCGACAGCCGGGCTTGATCCGGCCGGCACGCACGAGTTCCGGGAACTCATTCGATCTGTCGCCACGGAAAGCGGGCGGACCGTATTCATGTCGAGCCATCTGCTTAACGAAGTGCAGCAGACCTGCGACCGCGTGGCGATCATCAACCGCGGCCGGACGGTGCTGCAGGAGAGTCTGGAGGACCTGTTGAACCGAACCGGGGGCGTCTATTTCGAAGTGGACAACTCCGAACAGGCAAAAACCGCGCTGACCGCCGCGGGCGTTGAGGCCAGCGTTGGAAGCGAGCCGAACATGGTCTGGGCGGAGGTGGGCCGTGAGCGGATCGGAGAACTCAATTCTCTGCTCGTAGGCGCGGGGCTGGTCGTTTCCGGGTCCGGAGTCAGAAGCTCCGATCTCGAAAGCGTATTCCTCGAGGTCACCGGCGACGACGTTTCAGAAAAAGAAAGCGGAAACTAACGTGCTAAGCTGGATATCAGCCGAACTCCCCAGCATCCCAACCCTCACGTCAGTCGAACTTCTAAAGACTCGAAAACGCAGCGTCACCTGGATATGTTTAGGTATTGTCGTGGCGTTCCTGGCCTTCATGTTTCTCGCCGTGCGCGTGCTCATGAAGAGCACTGCGGGAGCCGACTCCCCTGATTTCATGCAGCTGGATGCGGCCATGCGGTTTCCGACCGGATTCGGGTTTCTTCAGATTATGGAGGTCCAGTCCGCGCTTTACCTCGTTATCGTGCTCATCTCGCTGCTGGTAGGCTCCGAGTACGGTTGGGGCACGCTGCGCCTGGCTCTGGCCAGAGGGCCGTCGCGCACTCAGTTCATGCTCGCCAAGCTCATTGCCGCGATGCTCACGATCGTTATCGGAACCGCCGCGATTCTCGTTATCGGGGCCGCTCTCATGATTCTCGGTGATCTGACGATCGGCGCGTTCGATCCCGTCTTCCCGGACAGATTCTTGTCCGATCTCCTCCTGGACTGGCTCCGCACGACCGGCGTGCTAATGATCTATGTCGCTATTGCATTCGCCGCCGCCAGCCTGCTGAGGTCAGGAGGCGCCGGTCTCGGCGTCGGCCTCGCGTTCGTCGTCGTTGAGCAGATAATCATGAATCTGTTTGTAGGATTTGGAGGCACGTTGGGGAAAGTTGCCCAGTATTTCCCCACGAGACTCTCCGAAAGCATTCTGTACACCAGTGAACTGACGGTATCGATCGAAGTTGAGGGTGGCCAACCGCCACCGCCCGGCACGTGGTTGGACCCCTGGCCGGCCGCGGGGCTTCTCACGCTCTACTTCGTTCTGCTGATTGGGGCCGCGATCTGGGTATTCAACAGGCGCGACGTAACCAGCGGCAGCGGGACCTAGGCCGCGGAGGCAGGCGCCTCATTCGTCGGGAAAGCTGGGATTGTTGTCCATCTCTTCCCGCTCAGTGTCGTCAGGCAAACGAGATATCATAGAGGCGCAGTCAAAACAGGACGGAAGCGGACCATCGTGGTAGTAGCGTTCGACACGCACGCAGCCGTAAAAGACCTGACGGAAGCCGGGTTCAACGAGAATCAGGCTGAAACGATGGTCGCGACGGTTGGGAAAGCCGTCAATCAGAACTTCGCCACCAAGGCGGACATTGCCGACGCAAAATCCGAACTGAAGGGGGAGATTGCCGACGCAAAATCCGAACTGAAGACGGACATCGCCGGCGTAAAATCCGAACTGAAGACGGACATCGCCGATGCAAAATCCGAACTGAAGGGGGACATCGCCGACGTAAAATCCGAACTGAAGACGGACATCGCCGACGTAAGGGCCGAACTGAAGGGGGACATCAGTAATTTAAGGGCGGAATTTGGCGACTTGAAGGTCGAACTGAAGGCGGATATCGGTAATTTGAGAGCGGAACTTGGGGCAACAAGGGCCGAGCTCGAAGGGCGCATACTCCGCTCGGCGCTTTACCTTGTCATGGCGTTCGTCTCGGCACTGGGAGTGAGCACTGCCTTCCTGGCGCTGTTTTTGAATTAAGGAAGCTAGCTTGCTGCGGGGAATAGCTACCACGACCTCATCTCGCTTCGCCAGCGTTAACGAATCGACTCTACTCAGCGCGTAAGCGCGCTCGGCTGCGTCCACTGCAACGGATCGACCGGGACGTTGAGGACTCTGATTTCCCAATGAAGATGCGGGCCTGTGGACAGGCCCGTGTTTCCGACGGCCCCTAGTCGACCGCCGGGTTCGATCTGGTCGCCGACGTTAACGTCGATTGCGGAGAGGTGGAGATAAGCGGAAAAGACGCCGCGGCCATGGTCGACTATGACCGTGTTTCCGCGGATCTTCAGCGGCGCGGCCCAGGCGACGGTACCCTTCTGCGCCGCGAAGACGGGAGTGCCCGTGGGCGCGGCAACGTCGTGTCCTCCGTGATAGTCGTACAACGCCGTATCGCCGTAGACGCGGCGCTCGCCGAATGGCGACGTGGGGGTTCCGGAAGCGGGAATGAGGAACGGCCCGTCCCAGCGGCGCTCGGTCGTAAACACTCCGAAAATCGACTCAAGCAAAGTTCGCTCCGCCTGAATGTCTTCGGGGGTGAGCAGGTTCTGGGTCTCGGGCGACAATTCGATCCGTTCAAAGGGGTAGTCGACGGGCACGACGGAGAAGCCGAGCTCGACGGGCGCCGCGCCGCCGCCCAAGTTCGCCGTGAGCGTGTAGTTCCCAGGCTCGAAGATGCTCGAGATGGGCACGAGCGCCGTCAGTCCCGCCACGTCGCAAACCGCCGGAGCGACGACCGATTCGAGCGAGACTGTAACCGCCCCGGAGCTTCCGAGAACCTTTACCACCAGAACGCCGCCCTGGCGGACTTCAGACGAGACCAGCTCCAGCGCCGGCTCGCCGTGCGCGGTTCCCTCGGGCGGCTCTAAGGGTTCGATCGCCTCCGACGGAATCAGTCCGAACTCCTTGGCAACGTCTCCGGAGTTGGCCAGGACCGGCACGCCTTTGGGACCGCCGCCGCCATCGACCGTCCATACCTGGAACACCTGCCGCTGGGCGCGCAGAACCTGCACCGGGCCGAAGTCCGAGTAAGAAACGGGCAGACCGTAAAGCTCGATCCACCGGCTTTCCGACTCGAACCTTTCCTGAATCACCGGGTTCTGCGTGAGGATTTGGAGGTGGTTTTGAATTATCTTCGCGAAGTCTGCTGGGTTCGCCGGATTGAGGCCGGCGTCGTCGATCAGCGCGACGTGCGGAGGGGTTTGGCGAAACGCAAACAGTTCCGGATCGCGACCCGCCAGACTCAGCTCGTCGAGCGTGTTCAGAAAGTTAACGTCCCCCCGGGCGCCGTCCCACTGAAGAATGGCCTTTTGAAACGCCTGGGTCGGTAAGCCTTTGAATTGATACCGGCTCGATACCGGAAAGCCGAGCGTCGGAATGCCCCCCTCGTTCTGAAACGCCGTCCAGAACTTCGCTTCGTGGTTGTCGAAAACCACGAAACCGCGTCCCGTGTCCTCGCCGGTCTGTGAATAGAAATGGCCGTCGGCCACCGGATAGTCGGCGGTGCAGGGCGTCGCGGCGGCGCGGACCGGTGGCGCGCCGGTAAGCGAGGCGAGTAGTAGAGGCGCTATAAGGACGGCAATCCGGATCGCTCTCAACCCGGCACGGGCGCTCAGAGCTATACCGAAACCTCGGCGCTCGCCAGTTCATCGACGTGCGCGCGTAGCTTGTCCACCGCTTCGACGATCTGCTCCATGCCGCGCCTCGTATCGAGCAACGCGTACTGGGGCAGCCATACGGTCTCGTTGCGGCACAGATACTCTACGTTTGGACAACTCATCGACGCATAATCCAGGTCGACCTCGCCGCGCGGACCCCGAGGCCAGAATCGGGAAAGGTAGGCCTCCGGCTCCAGAAACAGCGGCTGCTGGTGGCATCCGCGCGGATAGCCGAGGCTCGCGGGGACGCCTTCGGCCTTGAGGGCCTCGACGAACGTCTCCCGGGGCAGACCGTCAAACGATTCCTTCTTGTATTTCATAAGGAACAGGTGGTGAGAGTCCCGCGTGGCGAAGCTGTCGCGCCGCACGTTAACCAGCCCTTCGGTCTGGTCTACCAGGTCAATCAGATACTTGCCGTTTTCGGTGCGCGTAACCGTCTGCGCCTCCAGCTTGCCTAACTGAGACCTGAGCAGCGCCGCCGTGTAGGAACTGATCCGAAAGTTGTGACAGGCAAACGGAAAGTCCCATCGGGCCCCCGCCCGGAAGCTGCCGCCGCCCGCGTCGCCTCCCCGCTGGGCCAGACCACCGGTCCACACGTCGTGGTAGTCGATGGCTTGCGCAAACACCTCGCGGTCGCTGGTGAGAAGAGCGCCTCCCTCGCCGGAATTCAGGTTCTTGCTCGATTGAAAGCTGAACGCTCCCGCGTCTCCGAGCGTTCCGAGTCCGGCGTCGTTCCACTTGCCGCCGTGCACGTGAGCGGCGTCTTCGATGATTTTGAGGCCGCGCCTGGCGGCAATCTCGCTAATGGCTCCCATGTCGCAGGCGAGACCCCCAAAGTGGACCGGCATTATCGCGGCCGTCCTGTCGGTTATCGCAGCCTCGATTTTTGCGGGGTCGATGTTGTAAGTATCGGAGTCGATGTCGACGAATACCGGCACGCCTCCGGCCATGAGTATCGCGGCGGCGCTGGCTATGTAGGTGTAGGGAGAAAGAATCACCTCGTCGCCGGGTTCGAGTCCGACAGCCAACAGGCCGATTTCGAGAGCCGACGTGCCGCTGTTGAGCGCCAGACAGTATTCAGCGCCCTGATACGCGGCGAACTCCTTTTCGAAATCGAGCGCGTGTGATCCGGCGAGTCTGCCCCACGCTCCGTCCCGGACGGCTTGCGCTACCGCCTCGACGTCCGCCTCGGAGACAACCGGCCACGTGGGAAATGGTTTCGACCTGACAGGGCTGCCGCCGGCGATGGCAAGTTGTGGCAATGCTGGTTCTCCCGACTCGATTCCTAATGAGTTCCGCTAGATTCTAGCCGCAGGAATAGCAATCGGAACCGGACGCGGCGATGAACACCGGTCAATCCGTTACGGGGTGGCTGCCGGCGCTGGAGTGGGTGTTTGCGACGGGCGCTCCACGATAAGCCTTACGCCGGATTCCCTGGCGACTTTTATTCCCGAGGATGGGACTTGCTCGACGACTGTTCGCTGTGTGGCGTCCGCCGATTCACGCTCGACTAGCGAGCGAACGGTGAGTCCCGACGAAATCAAGAGTGCGAAGGCTTCGTCGGGGTCCATGCCGATAACCCGCGGCACGGTTACGGGTTCAGGCCGGTAGACCGTGATTACCATTTCGGCTTCCGGTTCAGCCAGCGACCCGGCCGCCGGCTCCTGCGCGTATACCGCTCCTGGAAGAAAGCCAGCCGGGGCCTCGACCTCGAATTCGGACCTGAGGTTGAGTCCCGCGTCCGTCGCTCGCTGCACGGCTCCGGCTTCGGATAAACCGACAAGGGAAGGTACTACGATCCGCTCCGGTCCCCGGCTCACCTCCAGGATGACCTGCCGGCCCTTGGAGAGAATCTGGTCGCCCGCGGGACTTTGATTGACCACTTCGCCGGGCGGCTTGTCTTCATCGAACACAAGCACTTCCAAAACTAGGAAACCAAGGCTTTCCAGAATGTCGCGCGCTTCTCCAGCCGTTTGGCCTACGACGGAAATCAGAAAGGCGTTAGCCTCGCCTCGATTGATGAACAACGTCATTCGGTAGTCGCCGGTTATCACCGTGCCGGGATCGGGGTCCTGGCGTATCACGGCTCCCGGGAGCGCGTCCGATCTGAACTCCTCGGCGATCTCGAGTTCCAGTCCCATCGCCTCAGCTTCAATCTGCGCCTCGGCCTGCTGGCGGCCGCGAAAGTCGGGAATCTGAAACGGCTGACCGGGAATCACCAGCGACGATGCCGCCGGCTCGGTCGGCGAGTTCGATGACCGGTTGGCTGAGAATATCGAGCCGATCTCTTCGATTGTCTGTTCAAGCGGTATCAGAGGGTTATCGATTCGCGGCAAGATCAGGAGAAAGGCAATGATCGCGACGATGCTCACGGCGCCGACCATCCATGGCCGGACCTTGGGATGGTCACTCTCCGGAACAGGTCTGTCCGGCAGGGACGATCGCGGGCGGTTGAGTCTGACCGATTCTCTTCGCCCTGCGACCGACACGCGCCTGGTGGGCAAAAACCGGGTTCTGCGAATGGGGCGCGCGGCTTCGAGGTCTGCGGCGAAGTCGCGCATGTCGCGATGCCGCTTGCGGGCATTGTGATGAGTCGCCCGCTTCAACATGAGTTCGAGCGCCGGCTGCATCGGAAGCCGCGAGACCGCCCCGTTTGCGCCGGCGGCGTCCCCACGGAGTACCGACAGGGTGAGGTGGGCGACGGCGTATACGCCGGCCCGCCCCGTGGGCGCGCGGCCGCGGGCCACTTCCGGCGGCAGAGCGGCCGTCAGCTCGGGCCAGGCTTCGTCCGCGTCGAGCAGCAGGTCCGACAACCCGGCAAGCAGCCACGGGCGCCTCAGCACCATGCCGCGCATAGGCACTTCGGCGACGCTGGCGGCGGGCAGTACGGTGATAGGGACCCCCGCCGAATGAAGGTGCGCGACGATTCGCGAGAGTTCCAGGGCGATGTGAAAAGCCCGCTCGGTCGCCGGTGGAGCGCCGCTCCCGCCGGCGGGTATCGCGTCGCGTCCTCGCAGCGGCTCGGAGACTACGAGCAGCCCGTCGTCCGACGTCTCAAACGCAACCGGTCGTTGAATGCCTTCGAAGTCCAGGGACTGGCATTTGCGAAGCCCGTCGAGGACCGCTCGAACAGACTCGCCGGAGTGTGAGCCGAATTCCCATCGAGCGACGTCATATTCGACGCCGTTGGTCGAGTCGACGCACTTGTAGAAGCGAACGCCGGCCAGCGATCCCGTCTCTTCGAGAAGCGAAATACGCTCGGCCAGGCCGGACGCCTCAAGCGGGGATCGGGTCACCACGGATCAATTCCCTGCCGCCACCCCGGATTGGCGCCGCGGGCTCGACTGCTCCACCCCGTTGAGCCGCAGCGAAACCACCTGCGAGATTCCGTCGGCGGCCATTACAACGCCGAACACGGAGGAGGCACGTTCGATGGACACCGCGTTATGGGTGATAAGGATCAACTGCATCCGGTCTGCAAATTCGTCGAGCACGGTTTGAAATCGAACGATGTTCGCCTCGTCCAATGCGGCGTCCACTTCGTCCAGAACGCATATCGGGCCGCTTCTGTAATCGATCATCGCAAACAGCAGGGCCGCCGAAACCAGCGCTCTTTCACCGCCCGACAGAGCATTGAGAGGCTGCCGGCGTTTGCCTGGAATTCGGACTTCAATCTCAATCCCGGTGGTTGCCGGATGCTGCGGATCGGCGAGATTCATACCCGCGTCGCCGCCGCCCACCAGCAACTCGAAGTATTTCCGGAACGAGCCTCGCATCTTCTCGAACGCGTTCATGAACTCGCCCCGAACGGCGCGTTCGAGCTCATCGGAGATTTCCTTGAGCTGCGCGGCGGACTTTTCCATATCGTCTATCTGCATTTTCAGGTCCTCGATCCGCCGTTTCTCATCCCGATATTGTTGCGGAGCCAGCGGATTGACAGGCCCGATTACTTCTACCAGATGACGCAGACGTTCAATTTCGGTGACAACCTCGCTCACCGCCCCCGAGAGTTTCCTGGGTCGCAGGTCCGTCTCGCCAAGTTCTTCCAAGGCGCGCTCCCGCAGCTCGGACATGCGCTGGCGGGCGGACTCGGACCGGTCGCGGGCATTGCCGATGGAGGTCCTGAGCTGCGCGAACTCGATCTCGCGAGAACGGGCTTCGAGCGCCGCGCGTTCGCGGTCCAGTTCGAGCTTCCTTAGCTCCGCGTTGAGGCGCTCCACCTCTTCCTCCCGATTTGCATGAGCCAGTCGAAGCCCGGTTGTCCGTTCGTCAAGGCGGTGCGCTTCGGCAAGCGCCTCTTCTTCGCGCTTCCTGGCGTCTTCGAGATCGGCTTTCAAGCGTTCCAGCGCCCGCCGGCGACTCGCGATTTCGGCCTCCCGCCGCGAGAGCGATTCGGTCGAATTGGATATCCGCTCGCGCTCTAATTCAAGTCGTGCGCCGGGACCGCCGAGCTGCGCGGCGTGAGCCTTCGACAGTGCGTCGTCCGCGGCCTCGACGGCTTGCCTGGAAGGCTCGATCGATGAGTGAAGTTGGAGCAGTCTGGTTTGATTCGCCTCTCTCCTGGAAGCGATTTCGTCAAGCGCGTCGCCGGACCTGTCGGTTATTGTCTTCCACCAGCTCATCTGCCTGTTGGCCAGCAATATCTCCTCGTCCACCCCGCGCAAGTCGGCTTTGGCTCGGGTTATGGCCGCCGTTGCCGCTTCCAGCGCGCCGATGGCCTTTTGCTCCGCGTTCGCCGCCTCTGCCAAGTTCGCGCCGGCCGCCGTTTCGCTTCGTGTGAGACCGGCGAGCGACTCCTCGGCCTCGGAGAGCCTTTTTTTAGCCTCGGCTTCCTTGCTCGGGTCGAACGAGACCGTTCCGTTATGCGCTCCCGGAAGAATCGAGCCGTCGCGGTCCAACAGATCGCCTTCCAAGGAAACGACGTGGTAGTCGGCGGCGTCACGTCGCGAAGATCGCAGATCGATCGCCGTGCGAAGCGTGTCAACCACGAGCACAGACCCCAGGATCGGCGCCAGCGTCCGCTCGAAGTTCGGAGACACGGCGAGCAGGCCGTCAAGAGTCCCGATAATGCCCGGGCCGGCGGGCGGGCCGCCCGCAAACAGCCTTCTGCGCTTTCGGAATTGAAAGCCCTGGGCCGGTCTGACTCGAATCCCCGACGCCTCCCGTTCTGAAATGAACTCCAGCACCGCGTCCAGATGCGACGCGCGCTCTACGACAACGTCATCGAGCAGATGACCAAGGGCGGCGGCGACAGCGACTTTCAGCCGGTCCGGCACGTTCTCGATACCGGAGCGCAGCAGACCCTCCACGTGAAGAGAGTCGGCACTAGCCAGCAGTCTGGAAACCGCGGAGGCGTCCCGCTTTGAGGTCGCGCTGACGGCGGACAGGGCCTCGACCTCGGCGCGCCTTCCCGCGATTTTGGCTTTGCATCCCATGACGTTGGCGGTGGCCGCCTCTACCGCCGACCGGGCGGCTTTGACCTCCTTCACGGCGGCGGTTCTCGCGTCGCTTGCATGAGCCGCGCGCGCCTCGGCGTCCGCCAGGTCGTTGCGGGCAGGTTCAACGCTCTTTTCCAGACCGCGCAGGGTTTGCTCTATCTCGGCCAGACCCGAACGCCCTCGCGAGGCTTCCTTTCCAGCCTCGTCCTCGCGGGCCGAAAGCCCTCGATTCGATTCCTGAAGTCGAGCGATCTCCGAAGCGAGTTTTGCGGACTCGCGTCGGGCCTCGATGGCATTTTGCTGGAGCCGTTGAAGACTGCCGGCCGTCACCGGCTCAGCGCCGCTGCCCGCCAGCTCGGTTTCCAACCGCCGGGCGCGAGACCCGCTCTCTTCGAGTGAAATCCGATCTCTCTCGCTGGCGGTCCGGAGCGCCGCGACAAGGTCTGAGATTTCGATTTCGCGGGCGCTTAGCTCGGCGATTCCGCGTTTCTCGAATCCGGCTCGCTGTCGGGCGAGCCGTGAACCCGCGGAGGTCTCGGCCAGGTCGGCGCGGGTTCCCTCGAGAGCGGCCCTGGCTTCGCTGAGTCGAACTCCGGCGGCTTCCACGGCGGCGTCCGCCGAATCGCCGGCGGTCCGCGGTCCGGCGGCATCGAGCGCTGCGAGTTTTTTCGACGCGGCCTGTTTGGCCTGTTCGGCCGATTCCAGCGACGCGGTCGCCTGCGCGAGACGGTGCTGAAGCAGGCCCCGCGTCTGGGTTTTCAGCTCCTCGTCCAGGTCCCTGCTTCGCGCCGCGACCTCGGCCTGCAACGCGAGCGCCTCGAGCCTTGGTACTAGCTCTGCATGCAAGTCCCGAAGGCGCTCGAGGTTCCTTGCGGTCCTTTCGAGTCTGCGCCGGGCCTCGTCGCGCTTCGTATAATGGCGAGAGACGCCCGCCGCCTCCTCGATCAGCACCCGCCGGTCTTCAGGCTTTAGCTGCAGGATGGCGTCGATCTGCCCCTGACCTATCACGACCTGTCCGTTGACTCCCATGGCGCCCGTTCGGAGCAAGTCCTGGAGGTCTCGCAGCCGCACCGACGAGCCGTTCAAGATGTAATCGTTTTCGCCGGATCGATAACCCCGGCGGGTTACGCTCACCTCTCCGTACTCGAGAGGCAGCCAGCCGTCGCTGTTATCGAATACGAGCGTGACCTCGGCCATGCCGGAGCGCGACCGCTTTGGCGTGCCCCCGAAAATAACGTCCTCGGTCCGCTGGGCGCGCAACGTCCGAGCGCTTTGCTCGCCCAACGCCCAGCGAATCGCATCGGCGATGTTGCTCTTGCCGGCCCCGTTAGGCCCGACGAGAGCGGTTAGCCCCGTCTCGAACTCGACGACCGTCTTTCGAGGAAAGCTCTTGAACCCCTGGACTTCGACGCGCCGGAGGTACAAAGATCAGAGGCCGTTGTTGGCGGAACCGGCCAGGCCTTCCTCACGAAGAACGTCATACGCTCTTCCGGCGGCCGCCTGTTCCGCCCGCTGCACGCTTGACCCCTCGCCGACGGCCAGGACTCGTTCGGCAAGTCGTACTTCTACTTCAAACCACTTTTCGTGGTCGGGACCTGAAGCCCGCAGGACTTCATAAGAAGGAGTCGTCTTGAGTTTCTTGAGCAAAAGCACTTGCAGCCGCGATTTGTTATCCGGCGGCGTTTGATTCGCGTCGGGATCGGACGCTATTTGCTCCAGCCACGGCGACAGGACCTGGCGCACCGAATCGATTCCGCCGTCAAGATATACGGCGCCGAGCAGGGCTTCGTAGCTTCGGCCCAGTATCGTTCTGCGCGAGCTTGGCCGGGAAAGCAGCCGGCCTCCACCAGTCGATACGAAGTCGGCCAGGCCGGCGTCTTCGGCGCGCTGAGCGAGAGAATCGAGATTTACCAGCGCGGCGCGGCGCTGAGTCAGTTCTCCTTCAAGACGGTCCGGGAAGCGTTCGTACAGAAACTCCGCCACGACCAGGCCGAGCGCCGCGTCGCCGAGGAATTCCAGACGTTCGTTCGAGTCGAGAACTGAAAGGTCGCTTTCGTTGACCAGCGAACGGTGGACCAGCGCCAGCTCGAGCAGGGAGCGGTCGTTGAAACGGTAGCCCAGCCGCCGCTCGAGCGTTTTCATAACGTGGGTCCGGTCGGTCGTTTGACCGGCGCGCCCGGAAGAGGGAGGGAGGCAGGCGCCGCCGGGTAAACGGAAACGTTGCCCGGCCAGCGGCGCGGCAAACTGTATATGCCGCCGGGTACTGGCCCGATTCTCTTAACTTCGCAGCACCTCGGGAATCGACTTCCCGAAGCGCGCTTTACGTGGACGCCGCGCCCACCTCTGTCGGGTACACCGCCGTGCACCAGCCAGCGTACTTCGGGCTCTTGCCCTTGACGATATCGAAGTATAGCTTCATGAGCCGCCCCGTAATCGGGCCGACTTTTCCGTCGGCGATGACGCGGTGGTCTACTTCGGCGACCGCCGCCACCTGCGCGCCCGTGCCGCAGAGGAAAAGCTCGTCGGCAACGTACAGCTCGCTGCGGTCGATCTGCCGCTCCACGGTATCGACCCCGAGCTCGTCTTTGGCTAGCTGGATCAACGTGGAGCGAGTGATCCCCTCGAGGATGTTGTCCGCCGGCGTCGGCGTGACCAGTTTGCCGTCACGGACTATGAACAGATTTTCGCCCGATCCCTCGCTCACGTGCCCGTCGCTGGAGAGCATGATGCCTTCGTCGAATCCGTTCTCTTCGGCCTCTGTCTTGGCCAGTGAAGAATTCAGATAGAGCCCCGTGGCCTTGGCCCGCGCGGGCATCACGTTGTCGTCAACTCGCTGCCAGGTCGAAATGCAGCACTTGATCGGTTCGTCGAGGTCCAGATAGTCGCCTAACGGAACGGCAAAAAGGAAGAAGCCGTCCGGCAGAAATATCGTTTTGCCGCCCTCTCTGCGGACCATGCTCAGCCCGACCAGGGCGCCGCTCTTGTAGACAACCGGGCGGACGTATACGTCCGTCTGAAACTCGCTTCGCGCCACGACCGTGGTGGCTATCTCCACCAGCTCGCTCACGCTGAGTTCGAGACTCATCCGCAGCGCCCGCGCCGAGCGGTGCAGCCTTTCGAAGTGCTCGCGGGCGCGAAACAGATAGAGCTGCCCTTTTTCTTCGTTCCAGTAGCCGCGGATACCCTCGAAGCAGCCGGTACCATAGTTCAGCGCGTGAGTCTTGATGCTTACGCTGGCCTTGGATATCGGAACGTAGTCACCCTCGAAATAAGCCCAATCTTCGGCCATGGTTTCAGCTCTCAGAAGCGTAATTTAAAGGCGCGCGACGGTCGAGCGCCTCGAAGAAATGTGCGGGATTATACCTACTTAAGACGCCCGGCGACCGGCGAACAGAGGGCGCAAGCAAGGCCCGGGCTAGAAAACCCGGCGTCGGAGGAATATGAGATCGCCCCGCAGATCGCTGGACTCATGGAACTCTATGAATCCCCATTTCTTGTACAAACCAAGCGCATACTCGTTGGGCCGGTCGACGCCGATTATCAGCGTTCGACGGCCGCGAAACCCGGCTTCGGCGGACGCGGCTTCCGTCAACGCGCGCGCGATTCCGCGGCGGCGGTATTTTTTGACTACGGAGAGCGTGTGGAGATAGCACTCGAAGCGGCCATCGGCTATGGCCGGGTCTATCCCCGAATAACGAGTCCAGAACTGCCCAACGTACCGCCCTTTGTATTCGGCGACGTGGACCGCCTGTGCGCCTCGCTCGACGTCTTCGAAGTAGCGCTGCAAAAGGCGCAACTGCGAGAAACGTCGAGCCGGCCCCCAAAACCTGCTCAATCCCTCGGCGTCCCAAGCGGTTCCGAGGCGAATCGTGAAATCCAGCGGATTCGGAACGCGCTCCGATGCCTTGGCGTCTCTTAAAAGCGTCACTGGGCGGTCGTTCCGTGCCTTCGAATGTTGAATCCCGAGCGCTTAGTTTACGTGCCAGTCATCGCAACGCGCCAAGTATTCCTTGCGCAAAGTGGAACGCCGGGATCGGAAAGAGGATTTCCGGCGCGGATAGCCAGAACGACGCGGGAGCCAACTATCCCGACTGCGCCGCCGCCGCCATTTACAATCATCCTTTGCCAGCGAGAACATTGAGCATCGTAAACAGGAATCAACCAACCGCCGCCCATTCGATAGGGATAGTCGCCGTGACGTTGCAGCCATCGGACTCATACAAACGGCGTCCCGGTCGCTCCGCCGATGAAGCCCTAAACGTTCCCTGCCTTGTTACGGCCGTTCGCGCGTGATCTCGCCGCCGGTCACGAATCTGCGCCTGGAGGGGCCCGACTTGTCCCGGCTGCTCGAATTGGAATGGCTGGTTACGAACGGCATAGGCGGATACGCGTCGTCCACCGTGGCGGGAGCCAACACGCGGCGGTATCACGGTCTGCTGACAGCGGCGACCCGTCCGCCCGCTGGCCGCAGAGTACTCCTGGCCGGCATGGTCGAAGAGCTGCGCGTCGGAGACGAAGTTCTGGGTCTGTCCACCGCCGAATACGAGGACGGCACGCTCGACCCGCAAGGCTGGAAAACCATTTCCGGCGTCAAGCTTGTTGGGACCCGTCCGGTTGTCAGCTTCACGGTTGGCGATTACGTGGTGGAGAAGACCGTCTGGATGGAGCCGGGTCTAAACCAGACGTGGATTCAATACACGCTGGCAAGCGGTCCCGGAAGCGTTGAGCTACAGCTTTTGCCGCTGGTGACAAACCGCGACTTCCATTCGGAGACCAGATCGCGCCAGGCCGGCGTTTCGGACGCGGTGATCGGCGAGGGCTCGATCGTATTGACGCTCGCCGGTTTGCCGGACTTGATCGTAGACCTGGAAGGCCATGCCCACATCAACCGCTTCGACGGCTGGTTCTGGAACGTCGCCCACAGACGCGAGCGTGAGCGCGGCTTTGAGTTCGTCGAGGACCTTATGGCCCCCTGCGTGGTGCGCGCGCGTCTGGACCCGGGCTCCAGCTTCGCGCTCACGGCCTACCTGGGCCGGCGCAGCGACCGGAACGCGGCCGAATCCCTGTCGGCGTTCGACGCCCGCGCCGGGGAGCTGCTCGAAAGGTCGCCCGCGCCGGCCGACGCGCCAACTCAGCGCCTCGTTCTCGCGGCCGACCAGTTCCTCGTTCGCCGCGGCTCGAGAGCGATCGGGACCGTCATAGCCGGATATCACTGGTTCGGAGACTGGGGACGCGACACGATGATCTCGTTGCCCGGCCTCGCGCTCGCGACCGGGCGGGCGGAGTCCATGCGCGGGATCCTGGTCGAATACGCAAGCTACGTCAGCCGGGGAATGCTGCCGAACAGATTCCCGGACGACGGAGGGCAGCCGGAGTACAACACCGTTGACGCCACTCTCTGGTGGTTCGAGGCGGTCGCGGCGTATCTTCGGGCCACCGGGGACGATTCCATTCTCCGGGAGCTTCTGACCCCCATGGTCAGGGTCGTCGACTGGCATCTGCGGGGATCGCGGTACGGCATTCGCGCAGACCCCGAAGACGGGCTGCTTTTCGCGGGCGAGCCGGGAAGTCAGCTCACCTGGATGGACGCCAAAGCGGGCGACTGGGTTGTAACCCCGCGCATCGGAAAACCGGTTGAAGTCAACGCGCTTTGGTATTCGGCGCTGCGCTCGTTGGAACGGTGGCTGTGCCTGGCCGGCTTTGATCCATCGAGGACCCGAGCGCTGGCTGACAGGGTCTCAATTTCGTTTCGATCACGATTCTGGAGCGAAAAGCTGGGGTATCTCCTCGACGTCGTCGACGGCCCGGACGGGGACGATTCCTCGCTGCGGCCGAATCAGCTTTTCGCGCTGTCGGTATCCCATCCGCTATTGCACGGCAAGCTGGCTCGATCCGTTGTCACCGCCGTAAGCGACGAACTGCTAACCCCATTCGGTCTTAGAACGCTCAGTCCGTTAGATCCGAAGTATGCCGACCGCTACGGCGGCGGCCCTGTGGAGCGGGACGGCGCTTACCATCAGGGAACGGTCTGGCCCTGGCTCATTGGCGCCTACGTGGACGCGCACCTGCACGCGTTCGGGGCGGCTGGGGAGCCGGACACGGTTCTCGACGAACTGCTGGCGCATCTGGACGACGCCGGTCTGGGAAGTATCGCCGAGATCTTCGGAGGCGATGCGCCTCACCCGCCGGACGGCTGCGTGGCTCAGGCCTGGAGTGTGGCGGAGGTCCTGCGCTCACGCGTAAGGCTGGTGAACGCGACCGCGACCGCTACCTGATCTCGCGCTTTCCGGCCATGCGGTTGATCACGTCGAGCAAAGCGTCCTTTTCGCCGTCGGTGATGCGCTCCGAGGTGAAGCGGTAATCGGCCTTGCGCACGATCTCGTTCATGTGTCCCCGGAGTTCAGACCATGTTTTCCTATGTACGTTGAGCAGGGTCCGCAGCTTTTCGCCCTCGGCCAGCTCGACTGCGACCGGGAGATGCACGAGGCACAGACCTCGCGAAGAAATGAAAACCTCGCGCACGGCGTCCTCACCCAGATGTGCGATCAGTCCCGTTAGATAGCGGCGTTCCGAGACCTGCTGTTCCTCGCACGCCGGACATTGACGCTGGGGCAGGAGCGGTCTGGCGCGCGAGTCCCGGATTCCAAAGAGGCGGCGAATTGCGTTTGCGACGGGTGAACGCGCCTCTTGACCAGGAGTTCGATTTATCACGCCGATCATCTTCTTGAGTATGTCGGCGTACGTTATAGCCGCCGCCAGCGAGTCCTGCATTTCGAGAAACTGATGGGCGTGCCGGGTGCAATACCCGTTCGCGGCTCGAAGGTGGTCGCGGACGGGGACGTCGGTCACGCTGTCCCGACAATATGCCTCGATGTGCCGGGTGACGCTGCGGGCCGCGAGAAAGCAAATGGGACAGCCCGGTTGGGCAAGCGCCTCGAGGAGCTCGAGCAGGGTCGGTTCCTTGTTTTCGAGGTCCGTTTCCCGCCAGAAGCTTGACGGCCGGTGCGTCCGCTTGCGGCCCGTGTAGTCCGCTGGAAGCGGCTTCTTGTATTTGCGCATGGTAAGCAAGCATAGCTTCGAGGCATCGTTTCAAGCGCGCCCGCCGCGCCGGAGCCAAATCCCGCCCTCGCCGCGATATACTTGAACGCTGTTGGGGTGTTCACTTCCCAAAGCCTTAAATAATCAACTGGCGAACCAGGTTTGTCGCAAGCCCTCGAATCTCTCGAAGAAAGAATCAAGCTCAATTCGCTTCCCTCCGAGGCCGCCGACGTGGCTGCGGCGCGGCTGTCCGTCATGCGGTCCGCGCAGCCAGAATCGTTCGATTACATGGACAGCAAGCACTACCTCGACGAGCTGCTGACGTTTCCGTGGGAGGATGGGCCGGCCGGCGGGTTCGATGCGGCCACGGCGCGCGAGGTTCTCGATCTGGGGGTTTACGGCCCCCGGAAGATCCCGGACGAGATTGCGGACTATTTCGCCGCGATGACCGGCGAAGGCGGCCTTGCAACCGCGGCCGAGTGGCCCGTACCGGTGCTTCTCGGTCCCGCCGGCATTGGCAAGCGGACGCTGGCCCGGAGGTTCGGCCAGGTCACGGGCCGTCCGGTTGAGATCATTCAGCTTGAGCTGACGGAGAGCGACTCGGACCTGTTCGGCGTGCCCAACGACAGGGTTCGCGGTAGATCGGGATCGATCGTGCAGGCGCTAAATCGAGCGAACCGGCGGGATGCGATCATCGTTCTTGCCGGGATTGAATGGGCGGTCCGGTCATGGCAGGACCATGGCTTGCACCTCATCAGGTTTCTGTTCGACCCGGCCGAGCGCGGTCGGTTCCGCGATCGGTTCCTCGACGTGGAGATGGACCTCTCGCAGACCCTCTTCGTGCTTACCGCCCTGGCGCTGGACGTGTTGCCGCCCGAAGTCGCGCCTCGCGTGTTCGCCGTGGAATGGGCCGGATACACAAAACCGCGCAAAGTCGAAACAGTCTCGACGTCGATCTTGCCTAGACTGCTGGAACGGTATTCGCTTGCGAACGACGACTTTCAAATTGTGGATGAGGGCGTCGAGTCAATAATCGACGAATACACAAACGACGCTGGTTTCGAGCAGGCCGAAACCGTCCTCGATGTCCTGTGCCGCAAGGCCGCCGCGGCCAGGTCGGCGGGCAAATCGTTCCCCAGCCCCGTTGATTCGGAAGCCATACAACAGTTGCTCGGCGTGCCTCGCCCGTACGGGGACCAGATTCAGGCGCTGGTCCGTCCCGGTATGGCCAAGGGCATAGCCCTGTCGGCGGAAGGCGCGGCGGTCGAAACAATCGAAGTCGCGCTCGTCCCGGGTTCGGAGGGCTTCGGCCCGGTTGGGTCCGTCAACGAAGCGCTCGCCAAGATAATCGATCTCTCCTATCACTACATCAGGTCCCGAATGACCGAGATGGACATATCCGCAAGGCAACTCTATGAATATGCTTACCGTGTGAATATACCTGGATATCCCAACGAGGTATCCGTCCAGTCCCTGGGGCTGGCGGTGGTCGTGGCGTTCCTCTCCCAGATTCGGGACCGGCTCGTCGATCCGGAGCTCGCGCTGGTGGGCGAAATGACGCTCAACGGACGCGTTATCGGTGCCTCGGGCCTGCAACACATACTCCTCGCCGCCCATCGAAGCGGAATCAGGCGTATTGTCATTCCGGGCGAGAGTCAGCAAGACGTGTACGACCTTCCCGCAGACCTAACCAACGATATTGCGATCATCCCGGTCGACGATGCCGAACAAGCTATTCGGGTAGCTCTCGAATAGCCGCCGCGACCAGGTTCTAGTCATGATGAGACCTGCCGCGGGAGCGGCGATCACCACAAGTTTGAAACGCCGGGCCTCTTAGCAGATGTTTGGCATAGGGGCGTTCGAGCTTTTCGCGATTCTCGTCGTCGCAATGATCATTCTCGGACCGGACCGGCTGCCAAGGGCGATGGGCACGGTCGGGGGCTGGGTCAGAGAGCTGCGAAGGCTCACCCGCGAGTTCAGAGCCGAATTTGACGAAGAGATAAAGCTCCTGCAGGGGGAACTCGACACTATTAGGGAGGAAGCCGAGCTAACCCGCAAGGAGCTTGAGGAGATTCGCTCGGACATCGAAATATCGATGACCGAGGTCCAGGAGGATATTCAACAAGCCGGCGAGGATATCAAGCAAGAGTTCAGCGGCGCCGAGGAGGACGTTCGCGGCGCCGAGCAGGATGTTCGTGGAGTTCAACAGGATGTTCGCAGCCCAAGTCGGGTTCCCGCGCTCAACCCGCCCCAGCGTGCGCTTGCCGCTCCCTCGCCGGCGGCGTTGCCTCAAACGCCCGCGCCTGTACCCGCGCCCAGGTTTCCCGATCCTTCCGACGCCGTATACGCGGCTATCGTCGATGTGTTTTCGACCGGCAACGGGGAGCTGCCGGCGTCACCCCAGCCGGTCGCCGCCTCCGTTCGCGGCGCGTCAGACACCGGCGTTCTGGATATTGGCGATGATTGGGAGCAGATTCAGTCCGCCGCGGGATCCGGCGAAACCGATTGGGAAAAGCCCCCGGCCAACCGGCCGCTCGCGTTTTCGCCACAGAACGACCAGTTCGGAGCGATTCTCAAGGCCGTCGCTGAATCCGGCGACGAAGCCGCGGCCTCGGCCCGAAGCGCTCTCGAGTATCAGGCGTCGCTCGACACGCAGGAGCTCGCGCATCTCAACGGAAAGGGTCCCGCCGGACTGGCGTTCGCGTGGGCGGCGCAGCGGCAGGCCGTTATGGAGGACGGCGCCGTCGAGGTTGACGCCGCCGATTCCGATGGCGCGCGAATCCGCCTGCACGCTTGCCCCTACGGTCTCACGGGGCCGGACGGGCTTGCGGCTTGTGAGCTCAGCAACGCTTATGACCGCGCGCTTGCGGCCGGTCTTGGACTGGACGCCCGGTATGACTCGCGAATTACCGAGGAGGCGTCCTTTTGCGAATTGGTAATCAGTAAAGCAGGATCGCCGGAGCCGGATTCCGAAGCGAGCGATGTTTCAACGACGGACGGCGCGGAGTCTGCTTCAAGCTCAAACGATGCCGGGATGGCTGCGGCTGAAGACGACCGTGATTCCGTGAAATCGGAATCTGTCGAGGCAGTAGTCTCGGAGACCGGCTAGGATGCGGCGGAGAAAACGCCCGGAGAAGCGCCTATGAGCGACAGTGCGAAAGTAGCCATCGTCACCGGTTCGGCGACGGGCGTAGGCCGGGCGGTCGCGTTGCGGCTGGCGCGGAAGTCCGTAGCCGTCGTCGTCAACTACAGCAGGTCCGAATCGGACGCTCGCGACACCGTTGCCGCCGTCGAAAACGCCGGAGGCCGGGCGCTTCTCCAGAAGGCTGACGTGGCGGACGACGGGCAGGTCCGGTCGATGGTCGAAGCCACCGTCGCCGAGTTCGGCCGCCTCGATTACCTCGTAAACAACGCCGCGACGACGTTTCGGGTGGCGATGGACGATCTTGAAGGACTGACCGCCGACATGTGGCATCGGCTCCTCGACGTAAACGTGCTCGGGGCGTTTCAATGCTCGCGGGCCGCCGCGCCGCATATCCGGGAACAGGGGCGCGGCGCGATCGTCAACGTGTCGTCGTATTCGGGATTTAGCGGTAAGGGAACGTCGATAGCGTATGCGGCGTCCAAAGCGGCGATGAATGCCATGACAAAGTCGCTGGCCGCGGTGCTGGCGCCGGAAATTCGCGTCAACGCCGTGGCGCCAGGATTTATCGACACGCGCTGGCATGATGGATACGAAGAAATCAAGGTTGAAGCCGCCGCCGACACCCCTCTCGGGTTCGCGGCCGCGCCGGACAACATCGCGGACGCGGTCGTGCCGCTTCTGCTTGATAACAGCTTCGTGACTGGTCAGGTGGTTGTGGTGGACGGCGGCCGCTGCCTGTGAACGGCTTCCCGCTCTGAGAATCTGACGGATCTCAAGCCAACTACAATCAGCAATGGCCGCGACCACCACCATCCCAGCCCAAACATTGACGCAAATAGGCGCGGACCTGCTCCAGTCCGCCGGGGTCGGCATCGCCGAAGCTCGGTTGGTCGCCGGCACGCTCGTGGACGCCGACCTGCGCGGACACCTTTCCCATGGCGTCAACCAGATTCCCGGCTACCTGGAGTCGCTCGACCGCGGCGACGTCAGGGCCGACGGTGAAATCACGATCACAAATCGCGGCGTCGGTTTCGCGGCCATCGACGGCGGACTCGCCCTCGGCCAGGTGGCGTCCAAACTGGCGATGGACACGGCGATAGAGCTTGCGGCGGAAACCACTATCGGAGTTGTCAGCCTGCGCCGGTCGTCGCACTACGGCGCCGGGGGCTACTGGGTGCAAATGGCCGCCGACGCCGACATGATCGGCTTCACCACGTCCAACGACGCCACGTCCACCGTCGCCATACATGGAGGAAGCCGGGGCGCCCTGGTTAACGCCGCGTTCTCGTGGGCGGTCCCGGCGGGCGAGGAGGCCGACATCGTAATCGACATGGGCACGGGCGCGGTCGCGGACGGGAAGATATCGCTGGCCAAGGTGCTTGGGGAGCGGATTCCCACGGGCTGGGCAGTAGACGCCCTCGGCAAAGCCACCAGCGATCCGGACTCGGTCGAGGCGATCCTTCCCTTTGGCGGTCCCAAGGGATATGCCATAAACGTGCTTTGCGACGTCCTGGCGGGCGTTCTTGGAGGGTCCGACGCAAGCATCGTATCGGCTGGCCGCCCGCCCGCCGAGGGGGGATGGGCCAACCACTTCTTCCTGGCGTTCGATATCAAGTCTTTTTTGCCGCTAAGCGAGTTCAAGGACGGCGTGGACCGCCAGATTCGCGCAATAAGGGCGTCGGAGCGCGCCGAGGGAGTCGAACGGATTTACTTGCCCGGCGAGCGATCCGGCGAATCCCGCGAGCGGGGCCTGCGCGACGGGATTCAGATGCCTTCGGCGGTCCTGAAGCGGCTTTGCGGCGTGGCGTCCGGCAGGGGTCTTGCGCAGGTGTGGGTCAGTCAGTTGGCGGGATCGATCAATTGAAGAGCATCGAAGGCCGGATCGAGAAAATCATCCTCAGCGACGACGTAAGGGGCATCGCTCGCCTCGCGCCGCACATGCCCCCGGACTTCTGCAAACGCGCGGCAGACCTGATCGTCAGCAACCGGCCGCGGGCGATGCTGGTCACCGGCTTCTACGTAAACGGAGCGCCTGAAACCGACGGGCCAACAGGCACGGTCGCGCTTGCCGACGCCTTGCTCCTTATGAACTTCGAAGTCGTCTTGGTAACCGACGCTATTTCATACAAGGCGCTTCAAACCATCGCTCCCAGACGCGCCGAGTGCGTGGAATTCCCCACGCGCCCACACGACGAAAGCAAGGAGCTGGCGGCGGGCCTGATTGAAACTCACAAGCCCTCGCTCATCGGGTACGTCGAGAGGCCCGGATTCACGCAAGGCGACCGTTACCTGAACATGCACGGAGTTGACATAACTCGCTATTGCGCGAGGACGGACTATCTGCTCGATTCGCGCATCCCGTCGTTCGGGGTCGGCGACGGCGGCAATGAGGCGGGGATGGGCAAGTACGTCGGCGAGCTGGCGCGCGAGGGGATAATCAAGAATCCAAGCATCTGCGCCACCGACGAGCTCGTCGCCGCGAGCGTTTCGAACTGGGGGGCGTTCGGCATTGTCGCGTATCTGTCCATCTATCGAGGCCGCGACCTGCTGCCCGATCTCGAAATCGAGTCGGCTCGCGTCCGCAATCTGGTTCGCGTCGGAGCGGTCGACGGCTTCTCTGGCCGGAACGAAGTGAAAGTCGATGGCCGCTCGCTCGCCGCGAATCTCGGTCTGCTGGGCCGGCTCAAGGACTTCGTGGACGACGTTCTGGGCCCCTGACCCGCTGAATCCGGCTCGGGTAGGGGTTGTGTCAGACGTTTGATTGAGTCGCGTCATGTTGGAGTTGCGGTCCGGGGTCGAAACACAGGTTGCGTCCCGGCCTGACCGGTACCGAGCACTGCAAGAAAGGCCGGACGGCACAACGTTATTCTCGCCAAGCGACGCGCGTCATCCAAAGCCTCGCGGGGGAGATTGGATGTGTTAACCCATACCGACGTTCGATGATTTCGGGAACCTGGCGAACGGGATGGCGTGTTGCCGCAGTCGCCGTGCTGGCGTGGCTCGCGGCGGCTTGCGGAGACGTTGATCCCGGTGGAGGGGGTAAGGCCGAAGCTCCGCCGTCCCAGGTCTTCGTGAGCGTTGTCGACGTGATCGATGGCGACACTATCGAGGTCGAGATCGACGGCATCACCGAACGTGTCAGATACATCGGCATCGATACGCCGGAAGTTGGTCAACGCTGCGCCGAGGAGGCGACCGAGGCCAACAGGCGTCTGGTGTCCGGCAAGCGAGTCATGCTCGTTCCGGATAAGGAAAACCGGGACATCTACGGTCGTCTTCTGCGATATGTCTATTCGGGCGGCGAACTCGTCGAGCTCAAGCTCGTCGAGCTTGGACTGGCGCGTCCGCTCAAGATATTCCCAAACGTACGCCACTCTGACGAAATGGCCGAAGCCGCCCGAACGGCGAGGGCCAACGGGACCGGCTGCCTGTGGGACCCGGAGTTACTGGCCGAGGCCAAGCGTCTGAAAGCGCTTGCTACTCCCACTCCGACTCCGTCGGAAAGAATCGTCGTGGATAAGATGAACTACAACGCGGCGGGCGACGACCGGACCAACCTCAATGACGAATATCTGACGTTGATCAACCTGGGGCCGGACCTGCAAATCGGGGGTTGGACGGTCAGCGACGCCTCGGGCCACGTCTACCGCTTTGGCAAGTACGAATGGCTAACGGGGACTCGCATAACCCTGCGCACCGGGTCCGGGGTGGCGCGGGAAGGAGTCTTCTACTGGAAATCCGAAACGCCGATATGGAATAACACGGGCGACACTGCAACGCTGATGGACGGTTCCGGAAAGACCATCCTCGTCTACTCGTATTCGAATTAGCGGCCGATGGCGGCATGGGTACCGGTATTCCGCTTTGAAGTGGGCGGCCCGCGCAGGTCACGAGATACGGGAGCGAAACCTGACTTGCACCCCGTGAATATGCCGCATATCCAAGTCACCGACGCGCGGCGACCAAGTTTCCGCGAGCTTTGACTTGAATAGTAGTATCGACGTAGATGGATGCGTCGCCTCTCCTCTAAGGTCGGCTGGATCATGAGCAAAACGGCAACACCCCGCTATCGAACCGCCCTGATCCTGGGCGCAGGCTACGTGGTGGTATTTGTGATCTTCGCCTTGGGTTACCTACTGCTGGTCGAGGGGATTCGGATGGACCTCCCGCCTATTGCAGTGTTGCTGTCGAACCTGGCGCTCGTATGGGCGGCGGGCACGGTCTCATTCCTGCCGCTGATCTGGACGTTGCGGCGCTTCCGGAGGAGCCGCTGGATCCCCATCGTCGCCTACATTGTCGCGTTCCCACTTTCTTTGATGGGGACTCGCGTGGGCGGCCTGCTTGGACCTTTCGTGATCATCTACGCGGTGGTTCCGCTCGCGCTTGCGGTAGGCGTCGCCTTCGCGATCCAGTTTGTTTTGGACCTCCGGGGGCCGCCCCGCGGGGACGGCAAGCCGGCAGGCGAGCCCGAACCGCTCGCCCCCTGACCGCGAGTCCAACCAGGCAGGGCAAACTGGCCTGGCGCTTTAGAGCCGGACCGCGCAGGCTGGGCGCGGCGATCCTCGTCGTTAGCTATTGTTTGTCGCCATGCCCATGGAGTTGACTAAACTCGGACTGTAGTCATAGTGGCCGCTGCGACTGGGGAGCGCGTGTTCCGCGGCCCGGTTGTTAGAAGGGGATGGCGAATATGGGGATGGTGAGGAAGGTCGTTGGCGGGGTGGTGGGCGCGAGCGCGTTGGCGGTTGCGTTGCACTTCATATTCAGCGCCTTCTATGAAGATGCCGTGGACGTAGATCAAATATGGACCGTCTTGAACTGGTTCATGGCCTTCGGAGTGCTTGTCGCGGTGACTGTCTGGTACCTTCGCAAGCGCGCCATGGACGGGCGCGGCGCGGATGGGGTTACCCGCGAGTACATGGAAGTCAATCTGGCACTGTACGTTGCCGCTTTCTTGTCCATTTGGTTCTTCTGGAACTGGTTCGACGACCTGACCGTTGCCGACGGCGTCCAGTCGGACGGGCGCCTGATTCTGTGGGCCTTCATCGATCCTCTGTACGTACTGGTCGCGTGCGTTGCCAGCCGCCGTCTCTGGCGCAGCGGAGCCGACCAATAGGTTGAAATCTCCCCCGGATCAACCTCCTGACGTCGAAGTAAATCCGCAGGGATAGCGGACGAATTCTCCCCGCGCCCCCGCATGAGGTCGAGGCGGGATTAGGCGCTTTTACGGATTCGCTCGCTTCTTAAGAGTTGGTACGGTTTCTGCCTAACAGCAGTTGCATCGAAAGCGGAATCGGGGCCGTCCTGGCCTTGGAGTTCCGCCGGGCGACCGCGGTTCGTCAATCGAACATTACGACGGTCCAAACGATGGGAACGGCGATCAGCGAGATGAATACGGCCGCCGAACCGAGGTCTTTCGCCCTCCCGGACAGCTCATGAAACTCGGCGCCGATCCGGTCGACGGCCGTCTCGATCGCCGAGTTCAGTAGTTCGACTATCAGCACGATAAGCAGAACGCCGATCATCAAGGCTCGTTCGACACCGCTGTCTCCCAGCCAGACGGCTATGGGAGCCAGAACTATGGCGAGAATCAGCTCTTGCCTAAACGCGGCTTCCCTGATGACGGCGTTTCGCAGTCCTGCATACGAGTGCCTTGTGGCCCTGACGATCCGGCTGAGATCCAGCGTGCGTCGCACCATCAGGATCGTCCTTCAGGGTGTGCAAACGGCCCGGAGAGTCCTCTAGTAGCAGGATTGTTGGGTTGGGCGGGCATCTCAATCACGGTGCTAAACAGTCTCTTGCCTCGTGTCTGTAAGGGATCAGAATGATATCCAAGCTGGATTTCCACTGTGTCACGGCCTCACGGGACATAGCCGATTGAACTCCATTACCTGTATACGGCATTTCGCTGGAGTGCGATTGCCCGGACACTGTCTTCCCATCTGCATCGACGTATTAGCAGGCCGAGTAGGAATGGGTCTGCCGGTTCGGCGCGGCTGATCTGCTGTACCCCGACCGCATCCCCGAACCTCAGCACCAAGGTTCTTGATTCTGTCCAGCTTGGTGGGGTGACGTGTACGGTAGACAGAACCGAGGCGTCAAGGGCCACTTTCTCGGTGACCCGTCCGGCCAAAAAACTGTCGTCCGGCATAGGCACGGTGTAGCGAATCAGAGCATCGCCGGGAATGACCATGATCTCCTTCACGAACGACTCGATGAAGGTCCTGCGCTCGTGCTATCGAGGCGCTGCGACATCCACCACGCACACCGAAATCAAGCGCCCTTCCCGATCGTCGAGTGACTGCTGGACCCTGAGCCTGACGTCATCCCCCGTATCCGGAGTCCAGTCCCCGCACTTCGTGGGACGGCATATCTCCGTGTCGCCGAACCACAACACGAGGTAGATCCCGTGCCCTGTGGCCCCGGGATCCCGAGTGTACTTGGCGATCAGCTGACTTCGCACCGCCGTCCAGACGTCAGTGTGGCAGCTTCGCTTGATCTCCACCGGAACATTGAACCCAGGAAAACTGACGCGGATGTCAGACCTCTTGTCCTCGGCGTACACGCCCTCGGGCTGCGCGTCGATTCCCAACCGTCCAAGCCGTTCCTGCAGATCGGACAGCATCGCGTCCCGGCATGCGTCCTCCGGCTTCGGTTTCGTCGGCCGGTTGTGGCTGTCAACGTTCCAGTGCTGCCGCCAGTCCGACGTGTTTCCGTCGCGAATCTTGAGGGAAAGAGCATTCAGTTCATCAAACACGAGCGCCGCGAGGTCTCCCGCGTTCGCCGGCGCACCTCCGTCGAGAGTCTGAGCCACTTTCCCAATGTCGCTATGCCGGTACTCGTGCTCCCGGCGTTTCCGCGCCTGGCGCTCTGCTGCGTCTGCGATGGCAGGCTCCCAAGGCTCAGCATCGGACACTCTGGACAGCGCCTCAAGTGCTTCGGTTGCAGAGGCACTCGGGTCGCGCCCGAGCGTAGCGATCAAGTCCGTCGTGGACCAATAGCCATTCGTCGTCAAACCAACCCGCCGCAGCGCTGCTCCCAGCGCGACGACGAGAGGCTCGAAGTCGGCGGACACGAAGCGCTGGGTGAAGTCCTCCGGGAATCTTCCAGTTGCCACGAACATCGCGAGCGCCTTCAGACCGTCCTCGTCCTCCGCCAAACTCCGAAGGTCCTCTCGATATCGTTCCGGCGCCACTAGGTATCCCGCCGGGAACACGCCCGCGACGGGCATGCCGACCATAAGCGGCACGGCCGAAGTGGGAGAAACGCTGACGGTGGAACCATACTGAACTGCGGATTTCTGGGTGGTCCAGATATAGGCGCCAATGGGTCAAACCAGCACTTCATGGCTCAGTTCCGGAAGGCTTACGCAGCCTCCCTTTTGAGACCGATCACGTCTCTCTGGAGAGGGAATCCCTGCCGATTGCAGGCGACTCTGGGGCCGGGCGGAAGCGTTTCACGGTCAACTGAAGGCTTGGGCAGGGCGCTCAGCATCTCGTTCTGGGAGATACGTGAAAAGATGGCGTTAGGTCGACGCCGCATGAGATACCATAACCGCTGCCTCTCTTCTAGTTGATCGCCTGCTCCGGCATGTCTACTGCGCTCACGGGGTATCGGCGAGTTCCCGTTCGGCTCGTGTAAGGGTGCTGCGCAGTCGGTAGTTCTGGTAGGCGGCCCACAGGATCATCGCCGGCGGCACAACCACGATGGCGGCGACCAGCGAGTAGGCTATGGTGATTGCTGTGACCATCCCGAACTGCTGGAACGGCGGCAGCGACGAGAAGATCAGCACCCCTAAGCCGAGCGCGGTGGTCAGCGCAGAGCCCAGCAAGGCCGCGCCCGTGGTCCTTAGGGTGCGCCGCGCGGCCGCCTCGGCGTCTCTGGAGTGGGCGAACTCCTCCTCATAGCGGTGGATGATGTGGATGGTGTAGTCCACACCGATCCCGATGGACAGCGCGGTGATCAACGCTGTTATCACGTTGTACGGAATCCCCAACAGCGTCATGGTCCCCAGGACGCAGAAAAGCGCCATCACGACGGGAGCGACGGCTATGAAGCCGAGCGCAGGACGGCCCCCGGTGATCCAGAAGAACAGGCAGAGGATGACGAGCGCGGCGACGATGGTGGTGATGATCGCGGTCGTCTGATTGCCGGTCAGCGCGTTGGCCACCTCGACCCCAACTATCTCGCCGGACGTCGGCGTCATCTCCTCCCGCGGCCCGAACCACAGCCCGTCTATGTCCTCGACCATGCGCTCGGCCCGCTCCTGGTCGCCCGTGAGGGCCTTGAACTGGACCAGCAGAGTGTCCGGCCCATTGGGGTCGTTGACCGCAACCTGCGCGAAGCCCTCGGGGTCCACCTCTTCCAGCCGGTCGATGACCGCTTGTATCTCCACGGGGTTGAGGCGGAACTCGTCCGCCGCCAGAGTCATCTCGCGCAGCTGGGAGTCGTAGTTGTCGCCTGGCGTGCCGTCGTCGGCGATCCAGTCGACCAGCAGCAGGCCGAGGGACGACTCGATGCCGCCGACCACTCCCTCGGGCCGGCGCAGGTCGTCCGAGAACGCCACACTGAAATCGAGGATGTTGCGGATGGTGCGGTCGTCGGTGATCTCGGTCTCTATCAGCACCTTCACCGTGCCGGTGGAGCCGCCGAAGGCCGCGTCGAGGGTCTCGATGTGGCGGATGGCTTTGCCGCCGGAGGGCAGGAAGTCGTTGGTGTCGAACACCGTGACGATGCGGGCGGAGACGAGGGCCAACAGCAAGGTAACGACGCCGATTACCAGCAGGAACGGCGTCGGTCTGCGGGCCAGCATGCCTCCCAGCGCCTCGACCGCCGGGCCCACACCGGGTATGGCGCCAGAGATCGGACGGGCCGGGGGCAGTGAGCCGCGGCCCGCCCGCCAGCGATCAAGCAGCGCCCGCGACGACGAGAGCAGCGTCAGCATGACGACGACGCCCGTTCCCACGCCGATGCCCGCTACAACGCCGAAGTCGCCGTTGGCCGGGATCGTGGAGGTGAGGTTGGTCAGGAAGGCGACTATGGTGGTGACAGCGGCCAGCGAGAGGGGAATGATTACCGACCGCAGCCCCAGGCGAGCGGCTGTCTCGACCTGACTTCCCTCGTTGCGCTGCTCGCGGTACCGCCCAACCGTCTGGATTGCGTAGTCCACCACCAGCCCGATGAGCATGATCGGCACCATGGTGGTCAAGATGTTGGGCGGGCCGATCACCCCGAGGCCGTTGGGTCCGAGCCAGCCCTGTGCACCCATCATCCACACGATGGTCAGCACCAGTCCCAGCAACGACATCAGCAGGTCGAAGAGGGAGCGGGTGAACAACAGCAGCAGCGCGGCTATCACCAGCAGGGCCAGTCCCATCAACAGGATCATCTGAATGCCGGTGGCGGCCCCGGTCTCCTCGGAAACCGTGGCTGAAGACAGGCTGCCGCCTTCAAGCGGCCCCTGGCTCGCCTCTGCGATGTCCCGGATGGCGAGCTGGGCCTGGGTGAGGGCATCGGCGTCGTCGTCGGCGTCTCCGTCTCCGTCAGCGTCCGTGAGCAGACGCACGGTGGCTATCGCAACCCGGGCGCCGTCAGAGTCGGTCCCCACCAGCCGGTCTATGGGAACCCGCGACGCCGCCTGATCGATCTGCTCCTGCGACAGCGGGGCGAAGTCGGTTACGCCAAGGACGGAGGCCAGCATGTTGGTGGGAGCGATGACCGGATTTGGAGGCGCCAGCAGTGGGGCGACCCTGGGATCGGAAGCGACCTGGCTCAGCACGCCGTCCATCTGGCTCAGACCCTCGGGCGTCAGGACTGCGTTCCCGCGAAAGAGCAGAGTTGCCCTTATGGTGTCATTGGAGCCTCCGAACAGCGCCGCGATCTTGTCGGAGGCGGTTGCCGCCCTGCTGTCCGGGGGGAGGAACACCGTGGCTTCGGCCTGGGGAGCGAGCCGGGTGAACCCAGCGCCAAGCGCGACGGTGACCAGCAGCAACACCACGAGGGTCGCAATGGGCTGGACGGTGACCAGCCAACTCAGTGCGTTAAGAACCTTAGTCACGTTCGTACATCTTTTCACCCCTCGGCAGGGAGCGTACTTTCGGCCCCGCACATTCCAGAGATATTTCAGTTTTCAGGTAGGTGACTTTCCCCAAGTCTGCTATTCGCTTTCAGCAGATATTAGGTTGCAACCTATCTTCAACCGCAATATGCATATAGTAAATGTCTAGAGTTGATGTAAATCATCGACCAATCGTTCGGTAGGCTTTGTCATGGACTTCTCGGTTGGATTGGCGCTCCGGACTTAGAACTTCCGTTTAGGCCACGAGAAGGTCGAACGGTTGCCGCGCCTAGCGCCGCTGAACCTGATCGGAAGGCAGAAAGGAACGTGAATAGACACGCCAGTCCGACTCAGACAGATATTGAGCGCCGCCAGGCAACGACAACACTTGTACTGGGCATTAACACTTGACCGCCCCATACGTACCGTCACAAAGCAGGAAGGAGGCCACTGTCTCACATGTGCTGAACCAGTACAACCAGTACAACACCTTGCGCGTTTCTTGATACACTGCCGTCATCGTTACGTATATTCGTACATTGATCGTATCTAAGCCTGCCATGAGGGCAAGTGACGCGAACGGCCCTTCAGGGCTTTGGGCGGTCTTCAGAGGGCTAGGGGGCTGTCAATGATCCAAGCCTGAAATCGACCGGTTGCAGGAAGTGGCCGGTTGTTTGCTTTCATGGACAGAGCGTTTCTGTCCCTCGTGTCAGACAGGACCAGCTCGCGGAGACCTATCGACTTCGACGATAACTAACCGTTGCGTTGCTGGTCACAAAAAATCCGGGAGGATTGCACCGTGAATCTAATACCTTCGCTTCGCCTCAAGCCGCGGAGCATGGTTGCGGCGATTATGGCAGCCATGATGCTGACGGCGTTGACCGCCGGCAATGTCCTGGCGGAAGATGATTCCATGATGATGGCCGGCGACGGCCAGACGCTCTCATCTCAGCCGCCCGAAGTCCAGATACTGTTCGTAACGCACTACGGCGACGACGCGGAGACCCAGTGGGTGCGCGAGCATAACGCGGCCATCGGCTACTCCATGGACGACGGCATGATGGACGACGACATGATGGACGACGACATGGAGATGGATGCCCAGAAGCACCCTCTCTATGACAAGGTCTTCCACGTCGCCTATCAACGAAGCGGCGACATGGACCTGGCTCGCGATATCACCGAGAACGTGATAATGCGCGGGACCATAGAGGACTTCCTGGCTGGTAGGGACATGGGCGTGATCCATGGTTACGTCGGCGTGATGGACGACGACATGATGGATGACGACGACATGATGGATGACGACATGATGGATGACGACATGATGGAGAACTAGGAGTTTTCTCGGGCCGCGGGACGCCGATTTTCGGGGGCCTCCCGCGGCCCGAAAAGTACCCGGACCGACCGTTCAAGATGGACGGCGGAGGGGTGGCGGCAAGCTCCAGGACACGGCGTGACGCTTCGTTGAACACCCAGGCTGGCGCCTCCTGATCTTCTACCGCCCAATCGGCCAATACGGGGAGTACTGGGCAAGACAGGACTCGAACCTATGAATTCCACGATATCAACGTGGCGCTCTAACCGGCTGAGTTGCTTGCCCGGTCACCCATGTGAATCGATCACAGTGGTCGCTTGGTCTCAATAACCCTTGCCAATCCCGTAACAGGTAAAACGGTTGCGAAGCCGCCGTCGATGGGCGCTGTGTCAGCGAACGTCAAATCTACCAATGGCGCCTGCCGCTGATTGACAACGCAACTCGCCAAAGAGACGATGCGCGTCGTACGATCGGCGTAGCGGTATCGAAGGAGATTGAAGTGATAGTCACCGATCGTCGTTTCCGGCGACGGTTCGCGGCGCTGGGAGTCGCTCTTGTCGTTGCCGTCCTGAGCGCCTGCGCGGATAGCGCGGATAGCGCGGTGCCCACAGTTACCCCGACGGCCACTCCAACACCCGTCTCTCCGGACCGGACCGCGCTGGTCGCGCTCTACAACGCCACCGACGGCCCAAACTGGACGAACCAGGAGTACTGGCTGAGCGAGCAGCCGGTATCCGAATGGCATGGCGTTACGACTGACTCCGACGGCCGAGTCACTGAATTGGCTCTCGGTGGCAACCGCTTGAGCGGGGAACTGCCCGCCGAGTTGGGCGACCTCGCCAACCTGACGACCTTGTGGCTCTATGGCAACCAGTTGAGCGGACCGATGCCACCGGAGTTGGGCGGCCTCGCCAACCTGACAATGCTGTGGGTCGACGACAATCAGCTAACCGGGGAGATACCGCCCGAACTGGGCAACCTCGTCAACTTAACCGCGCTGTCTCTCTCCAGCAACCAGTTCGACGGGGCGATACCATCGGAGTTGGCCAACCTCGCCAGCTTGACGGCGCTTTATCTCAATCAAAACCAGTTGAGCGGCGAGATACCCCCCGAGTTAGGCAACCTCGCCAACCTGACAATGCTGTGGCTCAACGAAAACCAGTTGAACGGGGAGCTGCCACCCGAATTGGGCAGCCTCGCCAACCTTGCGGTGCTGTACATCCAAGAGAACCTGCTGAGCGGGTGCGTGCCGGGCAGTCTCGAAAGCCAGCTGGAGACGACTTATTCCGACCTTGGCGGCCTGCCGTTCTGCAAGGACGCGACGTCCGGCGGCTAGGACCGGGCGGCGTTGTTAGCGCTATATAAGGCCATCGGCGGTCCCGACTGGGAGAACAGCAGGCAACTCCCGAGTGACCCGCAAGCGGGTGAACGGTGCGGCGACGCCACGGTACTCCCCACTACTCATTAGCGACGTGAGAATAGCCCAGGCACTCATTGTCAGGGCTGCGCCTCGGCGAAACAAGCCCGGTCATAGCAGTTCCCCAATGTCGTCGGTATCCCACAATGGATGCCACCGGCCGTTCCCTGTTCGGTCCGGTCGCAATTGAGATTGTCCACGTAGTAGAGTCATAAGCATTGAACTCGATTGGGAAAGAGAGCAAGATGTCCGTCTCCGGATTTACACTGGCAATCATTGCCCTGGTGCTCACAGCAGCTCTGGCGCTGGGGTTCGTACTGGTCGCCATCGACCTCATGCCCTTGATAATTGGCGTGATCGTCGTCATCGCCTGCATCATCGCGGGACTGCTCCTCTCGGCGCTGGGCCTTTTCAGGCACAAGCGCAGGGGCATGGGTATCAGAATGCCCGTATCAGCACTGGCGGCCAACGTCATCGTGCTCGGAGCAGTCGTCGTCGCAGTTGTGCTCGTTGGCGAGTACCAAGAACCCACATACGAGGAAGCCGCCCAGGAGCTCACTGAAGAGGGCCTGACAGTCCACACCATAGGCGGCGACCGTCCCGCTCTGCTGGTACTGCCGTCCGAGTACGATCCGCGGACTCCGCTGCCCCTCGTTCTCAGCCTGCACGGCTACGGCAGCCACTATATGTTTCAGGACTCCTACTTTGGATTGTCCCAACTGGTCAACTCGCATAACTTCGCCCTGATACTCCCCAACGGAACGAAGGACGATGAGGGGAAACGCTTCTGGAACGCCACCGACTTCTGCTGCGGGGTTATCGATAGCAAACCGGACGACGTGGCGTATCTCACTGGACTGGTGGAAGAGACAGCCGGGCGCGTCGACATAGACCGCGTATTTGCCACGGGGCTGTCCAACGGTTCGTTTATGTCCTATCGTCTCGCCTGTGAGAGTTTACCTGGGCTTACCGCCATCGTAGCCTTGGCCGGCTCGTCCTACTCCGACCCGGCGCGCTGCGCCTCCGCCCGCGCTGTGTCCATCCTGCACATACACGGCACCGACGACAGCGTGAACAAGATAGAGGGCGGGACGAACCCCGACGTCGGAGAGGGAAGCTACCCGGGCGTCAGTGAGTTGGTCCGGCGCGCTGGGCCCAGCGCGCCGGGTGCGATCTCTCCGGCGCCGAGAATCTTCCCAGTCTTGACATAGACACGAAGGCCGACGGCGACGAGACCACCGTAACCCGCTACCTCTCCGGCTGCCGCGACAACCTGGCGGTAGAGTATTGGGAGATGGAGTCGTCGCCCCACGTGCCGCGTCTCGCGCCCGACTTCGGACGGCGCATCCTCGCCTGGCTGTTCGACTCCTCCGGTTAATCCCGCCTAGTTAGGAGTAATGCGGCGAACCCGCCCGACAACGAAAAAAGGCCCGCATACATAGACAGCCGGGGGAGGCCACCGCTACACATCCGCCCTTCAGACTCAGCGAGTAGTTAATCCAAGGAGGAACGACGTGGCCTACCACACAACGGATATGTACCCGGTCCAGTTCAATGTGGACTACCCCGAAGGACCGAGGAACAGACTCACGGTATTGTTGAGGATTGTCTTATCGATACCGATTTTGATTGTCTCCATATCCATAGGGTTGATTTTCTTCCCCACGTTCTTGATGATTGTTTTCTGGAAGAAATACCCAAGATGGTGGTTCGACCACAACTTGGAAGCCCTCCGCTTCTTATCTAGAGTCAGTGCTTACGCTGCATTGCTACGCGACGAATATCCTTCCACGGATGCACAGCAGGCGGTTTACCTTGATATCGCATATCCGGAGCCTGGGCAGTTGAATAGGTTTATGCCACTGATCAAGTGGCTTCTAGCAATCCCACATTACGTCATTTTGAACATTCTGTGGATTACCTTGCCAATTGTGTCGTTTATCGCGTGGTTGGCGATACTGATTACTGGAAAACACCCCAGAGGCGTGTTCGGCTTTACAGTGGGTGTCATGCGCTGGCAAAACCGCTTAGTTGCCTATGTCTTGATGCTATGCACGGACAGGTATCCCCCCTTTCAGATTGGGAGAGTAATCATGAAGTAGGACCGAAAATGGCGTCCGATGGAGCAGAGGAGAGCCAACCCATCCCGGAAAACCTGTTCGATGAGACTGTGAATATTCTCGAACAGACAGTCCACGCGAGAGGCCCGGCCCTCAATCTTGAGTGCCACTCCTCAATGGCCCCTGGGTCCATCCCCGCAACGTCCGCGCGGGACAGACCCGTATCGGTGTCTCCGCAGGCGATCAGGAGAACTGGAACAAGCATGGCGATAGCCGCCATTGCGGTCTTAGTCAACGTCCTGTTGGTCGTGAGGTAACTTCCTCAACTGTCCAGAGCAGGGGCGTTTGGATCGCGCTGTCATTGCTGGGAAGTGAGAGGGTTACGGTGTGGGAGCGGGTCCCAGCACGCGGTAGCCCAGATTGTCCTCAGTCCGCTCTGCGATGGGCAGAACTTCGACGACTACGTTGGACAGTCCGACCACGTCGCCGTTTTCGTCGAAGCTGTAGTCGTCACCGATTGCCCCGCTCCAGGTAATGCTATTCAGGCAGTCCCTGAAGGCGTCGGCGTCCTGGTCGTCGTTGGTCTGCTTCAGGCACTCGGCGGCGATATACACGCCGTCGTAAGCGGAACCCTGGAACCAGGGCAATGAAGCGCCGCCGCCGTAGCGGGCTTTAAAGTTCGCTAGGAACTCCTTACCGGCAGCGCTGGTCAGGTCGGGGTTGGGAACAATGGCCTTCAGGCCAGTGGCGGCGTCACCGGCGATGCTTAGAGCCTCGGGGGCCGTGGGTACGATTTCCGAGTAGATTGGGCCATCGTAACCTAGTTCGCGGGCCTGCTTGATGATGGCGCCGCCGGAGGCCTCGCCCTGAGCTGCCAAGAGCAGTGCGTCGGGGTTCTCGTTGAACAGTTTGGTGAGCTGACTGCGGAAGTCGATCACGTCGGAAGAGTAGCTTTCAGCCGCTAGCACGGAGCCGCCCAGCTTCTCGAACCGCTCTACGGCAGTGCGACGGGTGCCCTCCGCGTAGTCCGTGGCCTCGGTGATGGTGACGATCTTGCGCACTCCGTCGACCCAGAGGGTGTTGCCCATGTCGATGCCCAGCCGCAGGTCGTTGATGGCTGTGCGGAAGATGTAGTCGCCGGCGGAGGCGATGTCAGGGCTGGTGGCGGATGCGGAAAGGAGGATGACGCCTTCTTTTTCGGCCAGAGGCGCCGCGCCAAGCGTCGAACTGCTGCAGGTGGCGCCCAGGATGATCTTGACGCCGTCCACGTCGGTCAACTTGTTGTAGGCGGTAATGGCATCCTGCGCGGCGCATTTGGAGTCCTCTACGATGAGCTTCAACTGCCGGCCGTTGATGCCGCCGGCGGCGTTGATCTCCTCCACAGCCAGCAGCTTGGCCTGGAGCAAG
This sequence comes from Chloroflexota bacterium, assembly GCA_965218195.1. Classification (GTDB taxonomy): domain Bacteria; phylum Chloroflexota; class UBA11872; order UBA11872; family VXNJ01; genus JAPOVO01. The sequence continues at coordinate 216,299 of OZ244593.1, read as the reverse complement.
GGGTTTCCGTAGGACTCGGCAACCCCGGTGAGAGCGTCCATTGCTCCAATCACGAAAGGCTCCTCGGAAGCGGGCGGCGCGCTCGTCGGAGCGGGTTCAGCAGTGGCCGTTACGGCGGCCGCGGGCGTGGGGGTTGACGTTGAATCTGAACCACACGCAAGAACTAGAAGTGCCGGCAGACAAAGCAAGACAGTCGTTTTCCAAGACATGGGCCTCGATTTACCCTTTCTGGCTGATGTGTAGCCTGGGTACTTGCCGCATTGTGATACCAAGTCGCAATAAGTCACATCTACCACCGTGGGTATCGGTCTTGAGCGCCGGCAACATAGCATCCACCCCTAGACGTTTCAACGGTCCAGCCGGCGTCATGCCCCTGTTCCCAGCTGATAGACCACCCGAACAGGGAGAGGGAGGTAGAACTGGGGCTTGGCCGGCGCTTTGGCTCTCAGAGGGTGTTTGCAAAGTCCGTGAAACCGTTCGTGCTGAGCTTGTCGAACCATGAATCGCCCTTCTACAGGTTTAGGGCGAACGCACGATATTACTTCGAGAGCACCTTTGTCAACACCCTCTCGGTCCCGCCGAGGAAGACAGCGACCGTTTTGGCTCCGGGGTCAGTTATGAATTCAGTACACGTAGGCCGGAAATGGTGGGCAAGACAGGACTCGAACCTGTGACCTCTACGATGTCAACGTAGCGCTCTAACCGGCTGAGCTACTTGCCCGGTCGCCTCTGTGAACCTACCACAGCGTTGGCTTGCTCTCAATAACCTGTACTGGGCCAGCACAGGTGAAACAGCGGCTTCACTTCCGTCAACCTACGTCACTCCGGCGCACAGCCTGCCCTCGGCTCGATCGGGGGCGGGAATCCACCAATCGCCTCGGCCATCATTCGTAGGGACGGGTTTCAAACCCGCCCTCTCTCCGCGTCCCCCAGCCCCTGGATGCCCGATCAAGTCGGGCATGACGAATAGACGCCGCTCCCTCCATCGTTCCTGCCCCTTTTCGTCATCCCCGCCCTCCTTCCGTCATTCCCGTCCGCTATTTCGCCGCTCCCGCGAGCGGGACCCCAGACCCCGTCATTCGGGCGTTAGTAGGGGCGGTTCGCGAACCGCCCCTATTCAAAGTCATAAAAGCAGCGGCTAGGAATGACGAACGCGGCGCGACAAGGCGTTTCTGGAGAGCGTAACGACCCGGCCGCAGCCAGAGCATTGAATCTCGATGGCGATGCCGGCGTTTTTTACAAACCAGTCCGTTGAACCGCATGGATGCGGTTTTTTCAACCGGACGCGATCTCCGACGGAAACCCGTATCTCAGACGGGCGGCGCTGCATCGGCAAGACTCATGCGGCGGGGGGAGGGCCTGTGAGAATTTTCCAGCCCCGGCAGAATCGAGAGGACCGCATATTGTCTACAAGCCCGCATTAATCAGGCTGCGGAGCCTCTTGGCCTCGGCCGCGGAGGACTTCCAGTAGCTCTCCGCTTGGCCCGCGTACAGGACCGACCGCGACGCATTTATGACGAACGTCGCCGGCTGGGAGCCGCCCACCTCCGCCAGACAGGCGGAGAGATCGCTCGCCTGCGCGCCCACGCCCGGTATGAGCAGCGAGAGCGACGCGGTCTCGCGCCGCGCCAGCGCCAGGGCTTCGACCTGGTTTGCGCCGATCACGAGGCCGCAATTGCCGAGCGAGTTCCAATCCGACGCGGCTCGCGCCACTGCGGCGTAGAGCGGCGCGCCGGCGCCCGACTCCTGAAACTCGCGCGCGCTCGGATTACTGCTCTTGCATACCACGAAGGCGCCGCGCGATTTATGCTGGAGAAAGGGGTGAACGGAATCGCTGCCCTGGTAGGGGTTTACGGTGACGGCGTCAAATCCCAGAACGTCGAACGCCGACGCGGAATAGCGCTGGGCCACGTTGCCTATGTCTCCCCACTTCGCGTCGCCGATGAGAATAATCTCCGGCGGGACCCATTCGCGCAGGCTCGCCAGAAGGTCGACCCCCCACGTCCCCAGCGAGAGGAAGAAGGCAAGATTGGGTTTGAAAGCCGCAACGTGCTCCGCGGTCGAGTCGACGATTGCCCGCAGGAACCCTTCCACGCCCTGGCGGTCCTTCGTGACCGACATTGGCAGCCGGCGCATGTCCGGGTCGAGTCCGACGCAGAGGTTACTTCGTCGGGAATCGATGGCGGCGCGAAGCCTCTGATTGAAGCCGGCTATATCGGCGCCGCCGTTCACCGCGTGCTGGTGTCGGTCAGTGTCGTCTCCATGGGCAAAACGATGTTGAAATCGTACTGGAAGATAGCGACCAACGTTTCCACGGTTTGTGAACCTCGAGCTTGTCCAGGGGTTGCAGACAGGCCAAGGCACGAATCTGCCGCAGCGCAAGTGGATGTGTTAGAAGGCGTGTGGATCACGTCTATGCGGCAAGCGAATCGTAATTCTCTCTCAGCCACGCGTGCTCTTCTGACAATTCCACAAGATACTCGCGTTCGTAATAGATGGTCCATGGGTGGAGACCCTGCCTGCCCAGCGTCTCGGTTCTACGGTACTCCTCCGATTGCAGATTGATTAGCGTGTCCAGGATTGCTTTGGAGTCCGTGCCGTAGGTTTCCGAAAGTAACAGTAGTCTGGCCCTGAGATCAGGCTTGTCGGGAAATCCAGCTTTTCTCCAGTGGTCTTCTCCTCGAAGAGGCACCGCATACCACGCAAACTGACTGACGTCGCAGAGAGGACCACCTGGTTCGGCAAAGTCCCAGTCGATTATGCCCTTTAGGGTTTGCTCCTCCCAGACGGTATTCCACGGTCCAAGGTCCCCGTGCCGCATGGTCATTCCCGGTCGCCAGGTCAGTTGGGGCACATACCATTCAGCGTCCTCTGGCGGCTTGAAGTCTTTCATTGCACTGTGATATCGGCGCAGGAAAAGCGCGACCTCGGCAAGGCCCTTTTCCTCAAGCAACGCCTCCGGCCACGGCCGCCGAGCCGTCTCACCCGGAATAAACGAAAGCACCTCTCGTCCCATTTCGTCGAATCCGAGGACGCGGGGAGCGCCTGAAAAGCCAACCGCCTCCAAGTAGCGCAGCAAGGAATGGACGGCTGGAGTCCACCTACCGGTAGACCTGCGCACCGTGTTGCCGATCCGCATAACGGAAGTGACGCCACCCTGAGCGGATTGACCCTCTTGCAGCATCGTCAGGTCCTTTCAAGCCCGATAAGCGGTTGCTCTCTTGTGTTTGGCCGCATGTCTTCCAAGGCACTGCTCAAATCGAATGATTCGACCACAATCACCCAGGGGATTGACTGCACAGAGCCTTGAGGTGCATTCGCACGTTGAATTTGTCCCCAAAGCACGCCTATGATATATGCGAGTTCAGTGTTTCCATGCTATATGGAGGCTTAAGGTGGGCTGGTTCTCGAAACTGTTTGGCGGCAAGAGCGGGGCTGACCTTGGCGTCAGACATACGATAAAGGTGCTTCCCCGGGAGACGGTCAGGAGCATCGCTCAGCGAGAGTATGGAGATGCGTCCAAGTGGGAGATCATCTTCAACAAGAACAAGTGGCGGTTTGACGGGGCCGACCCGGCCACGATCTATCCCGGCATGGATCTCGATATTCCCGAGATCGAAGAGTCGTCCGAGTAAGAGGCGGCAGCGATTCAGCTAGAGGGTAGTCTGCGTCAGTTTGCTGGCGTGGTGCCGAAGGTCGGGATCGAACCGACACGAGGTTGCCCTCACTGGTTTTTGAGACCAGCGCGTCTACCTGTTCCGCCACTTCGGCTCCGGCAGGAGTGGAGGGACTCGAACCCCCGACCGACGGTTTTGGAGACCGTTGCTCTGCCAACTGAGCTACACTCCTAACAACGTTTCATGGTAACTGCCACTCGTGCGAACTCGCAATAGCGATCCCGGTTTCGCGGGCGAGTCTATCGGGATGCCGGGCGGTGGATACCCGTTATCGGGTTGGTCGCTTGGGCGGGGCATTTCGGCCCATTGATCGGATACCGGGTTGGCTCTCTTGGCGTTAATGTGGCCCTTCACCATCAAATAGAATCCAGGCTCGCTATTATTTGCTCACCGGATTGTTAGAAATATTGGCGCTATCGTGCGCCTGACGCATCGAATTCCCGCCGGCAATTCGGCCGCGGCAGCGTTTCAGCTTCTTCCCAAGGAGGGCTCTTGACCGCAATTTTGACAGGCGATACTGCAATGGAACTGACCGGCTGGCCGCCCAATTTTGCGGCCCTTTACGAGGCGTTGACGGGCGATTTCCGCGGCGACGTGCCGATGTATCTTGAAATGGCCAAGCGCCATGAGGGACCGATCTTGGAGCTGGCATGTGGCACCGGACGGGTGGCCATACCGCTGGTGGAGGCTGGTCATTCGGTGGTGGGGATCGATTTCGACGCGGGCATGATTAAACTTGCGGGGTCGAAGGCCAAATTGCTGGGCCTGCATCGAAACATCTCGTTCATCCGGGCAAATATGGTTGATTTCGACCTTGGTCGAAAGTTCCCGCTCATCCTCGCGGGGGGGAATTCACTAATCCATTTACTCGACTTCCGGCTGGTGCTGAAAGCTATTGAGCGTTGCCGCGAGCATCTGGAAGACGACGGCAGCTTCTTCCTGGCGTTCGAAACCAGCCCGTATATGGCCGCCGCCGGGAAGTACAGGGTTGAGCGCGAACGTCCGCGCCAGGTATTTAATCGGGGTACGGGCCAAACGCTGCTCTATCGGGGAACGATTACCGTCGACCCCAATTTCCAGCGGATCAGACGGCACCATGAATTCGCCAATCCCCGCGCGCCGCACGACCCCACCAGAACAGCGGTGTTCGATTACGCCACCCGCCCTATTTTCCCCGGTGAACTGGAACTCATGCTGGATATTTGCGGAATGAAGATCGTCGAAATATTCGGCGACTACGATCTGCGGCCGCTGACTCGGCAGAGTGAAAAGCTGATAATGCGGGCGGTCAAGAAGTGATTGGGCAACCCGAAGCGGCCCTTGCCGGCTCAAGCGCGGGGTCGGGCGAGGACGCAAGCTGACGCAGCGTTGTCATTCCACTAGCCCGCTGGGCGGTCGGTCCACGGATATCGCGGCGTCTAACGGGCGGACACGGCTTCGACGGCCCCCCGCAAAGCGCCGCCGCGATATCCGGACTTTCTCAGTTGCGTAAGTTGAACCGTCTTTTCCATCCGGCGCCGTCAAGCAAGGGGGCGGCCGTCGCGGCCAGGCCGTGGGTGGAAACATGAAGGTCATGACGTTCAACATCTTCGAGGGCGGCGACTCGCCCTTAAACAACCGGACCTACCGTATTGACGCGATTGCCCGAATTATCCGCGGCGCAAACCCCGATGTCGTGGCCCTGCAGGAATGCACGGATTGGGACAAAGAAGGTCAAAAAACCCTTCACGAATTCGAGCGGCAGGTGGGGATGCTTGCGCTGCTCGCGGTAACGAACGGCTTCCCCGTTGGACTGCTGGTCAAACCGGATTACGGAATCCTGTTCGCCGACGCTCGTACGCAGGGGTTTTGGCACGGAGTGCTGGACGTGATCGTGGCCGACGCGGACAACAGAACCACCCGATTCATCAACGTTCACCTGCATCCGGGTGATCCTCGACTGAGATTCCGGGAAATAAGCAAAGCGCTGGAGCACTACGACGGGAGGGAGCGGACGATCGTTCTTGGCGATATGAATTCCCTGAGCCATCTGGACAACCTCGAGCTGTCCGATCTATCCGAGGAGACACAGTCGCGCCACGTGGTAGAAGGCGCGCTCGACTTTAGGGTAAGCAAAGCTCTGGAAGTCGCGGGCTTTGTGGACGCGTACGCGGCCCTCCATAAGGGAAATCCCGATCCGACGATACCCACGCGCGCGGCGCGCGGATCCAGGTTCACGCCGGCCCGGCTTGACTACATGTACGTTTCGCGCGACCTGCGAAGCTCGTTGACATCCATCGAAGTGGTCAAGAACGACGACTCCGACTTCGCTTCCGATCACTATCCGCTCGTCCTTGAAATCTCCGAGGCGCCGTTGAACGGAAAGGCCTGAAGCCGGCACGCCTCGATCACCGTCGGGAAACCCGCTTGCCCGGCGGCGTCTTCCCTGGCAAACCGATAGCTCGCCCGGTCTTCGAATAACGATATGCCGCCCGGCGCCGGCTCAGGAACGCGCCGTGCGCGGAGTCAAGTCAGACTAAGCGCCATTTTGGCGTTTCACCGAGGAGCATGCGCCTGACTTCGCCAGCCGCGTCCGACTGCATCTGCCGGCCGGAGTTCTCTGACCGCCAGGCCATGTGCGGCGTCAGGATGAGGTTTGGCAGCTCTAGCAGCGGTTCGTTCCAGGTGGGCGGTTCGGGCACGAATACGTCGAGACCGGCCGCCGTAAGCTGACCGCTCCGCAGGGCGTCGTAGAGCGCTTCCTGGTCTATGACGCCGCCCCGCGAGACGTTGACTAGCAAACTGCCACGCTTGAAGTTGGCGAGCGTCTCGGCGTTGATCATCTGCTTCGTCCCGTCGTTTAGCGGGACATGCAAGGTAACGGCGTCGGCCTCGCCGACTACCTCTTCCAGCGACGCGCAAAAGCGAATGTTCCAGTCGGTCGGGATATCCAGCGCGTCAGGGTCGACGAATGGATCGAAAACGAGCAAGTTCATCCCTATTCCGGCGGCTATTCCGGCCGACCGGCTGCCTGTCCTCCCAAACCCGATGATTCCGAGGTTTTTACCCCTCAAGACCACCGGCCGGTAGGCTTTGCTAAACCCGGCCCAGTCGTGACGCAGCCGCACGTCGGCGTCGGAGAACGTCAACTGCCTGGCGAGCGCAAACAGAAGCCCGATTGCATGTTCGGCTACTTCGGTGGACATGCCCTCGGGTGAATTGCAAACAGCAACTCCCCGCCTGGCCGCCGCGGCGACGTCTATCTGATCGACTCCCACTCCGTAACCGTTGACGACCTTCAATTTCAGCGCCGCGGCGAGCACCTCGTCGTCGATCGTCGCGTCGTCCACCAGGATGGCGTCGGCATCGACAACCTGCGCAAGCAGCGCCTCACGCGATTTGCCGTCTGCGTGCACAACGTCGGCAATGTCGCCGAGCTGCTCAGACTCCGGCGCGTCGTCTTCGAATCCAGAGCCGGCGATAACGACCTTGAACCGGTGGCTTTCCGTCATGGTTACCTCACTCCCGATCTAAAGCGGCGAAGTGCTCGAATGCCGCCGCCGGTTGTTCATAGTATTGAGTTGATCGCCAAAGCCCAAGCCGAAGTTCGGCCAGGGTCTTGAGGTTGCGAGCTTGCACGATATTCCCTCCGAACCGGCCACCAGGCTGGAATCGCTGCGCGGCAACGTCCGCAAGTTCTACTTCTACCGGCTCGTCAAAGGCGGTAGCAACTACGTGTGGCTTCCCGTCGCGCTTCTGTACTTTGTCGACCGCGGCATATCAGTCACCCAATTCATGCTGCTGTGGTCTCTGTTCAGCGTCACGGTGCTTGCCTTCGAGATTCCCACCGGCGTCCTGGCCGATCGACTCAGTCGAAAGTGGAGCATGGTCGCCGGCGCCGTCGTGGCCACATTGGCGCTGCTGGTGTTTCTTTCCACCTCGAACTTCGTCCTGCTGGCCCTTGGGCACGTGATGTTTGGCCTGGGCAACGCCTTGACCTCCGGCGCCGATTCCGCGCTCCTCTACGACTCGCTCAAGGCTACCGGCCGGGAGTACTCGTTTCGGCGTGTCGTGGGAACTGCTCTCACCTGGCAGCTATCCGGTCAGGTTGCCGGTCCCCTGATAACCGGCGTCGTCGTCGGACTCGGCGGAATGTCCTGGGCGCTGACGGCGGGGCTTCTCTTGAATCTTCTATCGGCGCCGTTGGCGGCTTCGCTGGTCGATCCGCCCACGTTCGCCGGAGTCCGGGCGACGGCGCCGGCCGTGGGATCCAGGTTCGCCGGACACCTTCGCCATTTCAAGACCAGCCTTCGAGTCATGACTGGCAGCCGGGAGCTTGTCGCCATCGTTGCAATCGGACTCGTGATCTTCGACTTCACGGAGTTGACCAAGCGTCCGTTCGTCCAGCCGTACCTGGTTTCGTTTGGATTTAGCGCGGGCCAGATCGGTTACTTGTATTCGCTGTTCGTGGCGGTGGCGGCCGTGGTTGCAAGGGTGTCCCACAGGCTCGATGAAGCTTTTGGCGGAGACGAGCGCAAGCTGATCACCATCACCGTGGCGGTAGGCATCTGCGGCGTGCTGGCGCTGGTGCAGGCGACCGCCACGTGGGTGGCGGTCGCGGCGGTCTTCGTGATGTTCTCACTCGACTGGGGTCTTCGGGAACCGCTGATTCAGACCAGCCTGAACCGGCGCGTACCCTCCGAACACCGGGCGGCTTGCCTGTCCGTCGCAAACATGACCTTCAGTTTCGTGACCATCTTCACCGGTCCGTTCTTCGGCTTTCTCGTGGATACTTACTCGCTCAGGACCGGGCTGAAGGTTTTCCAGCTCGTATTCGGGCCGCTTCTGCTGATCGCCGCGCTCTTGAGCTGGCTCGTGCTGCGGCCAGTGCCCGGAGTCGCTGCCGACGTGAACCTGCGATAGACCGCAAGATCAGGAGACTAGCGCTCACCTAGCACTAAGATATCCGCGCCGTCCGCCAGCCGCCGTTTGACGGGTTGGGGCGCTGCGGCTTATAAGCGCGTGCCGAAGTGCGGAGCAAGGGATGGTCCAATGGAAGTTCGCGTTGAGTTCCCCGAAGGCGTTCGATGCGCCGTAGCTCTGAGTTATGACCTCGAAATGTGCGCCGGCTATTCGCCGGTGAGTATTAATCACGGCCGCATCATGGCGCCCGTGCAGGAGTACGCCCTGCGTCTTTGTCAGACCGCCGAAGACTTCGACGTGCGGCTTCATTTCTTCCACGTCGGAAACGGACTCGAGGAGGAGGACGTTGGATATCTGGAAGAAATACTGCGCCGGGGGCATGTTGTCGATAGTCACACGTACAGCCATCTCCGTCTCGCCACGCCCGATTTCAAAAAGCTGGACGGCGAGCTCAAACTCACCAATCGCCTCCTCGACCAGCGGCTCGGCTGTACCTCGACGGTGCTGCGCGGCCCCGGCGGTGAACCCGACGGGTTAAATGGTCTGGAAGAAAACCAGCGCGCCATCCTCAAGAACGGGTTCCGCTGGGTGACGTGCCACATGGACGTCACCATGGGACAAGACGGTCTCGAATACGACGCGGCCGCGCCTTCCCGCCTTGGGGCGTACTCGTATCCGACGGGCCTGATCGAGCTCCCCATCCAGGGCTGGATGGACCGCGGCTATTTCGACAGCTTCAGGTGCGTCGATCAGAAAGCGTACGACCACTGGCGCGCCGAATCCGGCCACAAGCCGGTCCCAAGCGAATGGAAGTGTCCGTGGACGGACGACGACGCGCTCGACGGCTGGATCGAATACAACCTTGCGGCGCTCGACTTCGCCTACGAAAACAGGCTTCTTTGGGTTCCCACGTGGCATCCGTATTCGCACTACCTGCACGATCCGCAAAACCGGGCGCTGCCGGCGCTTCTCGAACGAGCGCGTTCCAAATCCGAGAAGGTCCACGTGGGTACGGTCCGCGACGCCGTGCGGATGCTGCGGCCCGGTTGAAGAGCCCATTGAGCACCAGCCGCTGAAGTCCGCCAGGCAACCGCGCGGCCAGGCGATGGCTGGATCGGGAGCGTCGCTCACCGGCGAGACGGCGGACCATCGCGTCCGAAACTTCTCCCTGCTGTTCGGCAGCGGTTCGATATCGATGGTCGGGCTGAGCCTCGTCTCGTCGGTCACCATCATGCCGCTGTTCATGAGCCATCTCACAGGCTCGCTGATACTGGTTGGGGCCGTGCCGGCGGTTTGGGGCCTGAGCTTCGCGCTACCGCAGGCGCTTGGACCGGGCATCTACGAAGGAAAGGCCGTTAAGAAGAACTACATCGCGTGGCAGCTATTGTTCGGATCGGCGGCGCTCGTGGCGTTCGGCGGTATCGTCGTGGCCGCCGCCGAGGATCACCGCCTGATCGTTCTGCTTCTCTTTTTCCCGGCGGTCCTGGCGTTTATGGGATCGATAGGACTCGCGCATACGGCCTGGATCGATGTTATCGGCAGGGTGATCGACGAGCGCGTCCAGAGCCGGTTCCTTGGGGCAAGCCACGCGGTGGGCGGACTGATAGGCGCCGCGGTGATTGTGGTAGCGTCGCGGCTGATGGGCGATAACGCCTTCCCCAACGGGTTCGGGTTCTCGATGGTCGCCGCCGGAGGGCTTGTCGCCGTGGCCGCGATCCTTTTCTTCCTCGTCATGGAGCGGCCCTCGATCCTGAGCAGGCCGGCCGGACTTGGATTCGTCAAAACGATAAAGGGCATTCCTGCGGTCTATCGGGGCGACGGAGCATTCCTGCGTTACGGGGCGTCGCGGGTGGTCGTCGCGTGGGGCATGTCCGCGTTCGCGTTCTTAGCCGTGTTTGCGGTGCGGGAGTTGGGTGCGTCAGACGCCGACGCCGTGAGGCTCACCGCCGTTCTCGTGGCGAGCCAACTGACCGGAAGCGTCGGATTCGGCGCGCTTGGAGACCGCGTGAGCGCCAGGTGGCTCCCTCTTTGCGGCTCGGTTATTGCGGTGATCGCGCTGCTGTTCGCGTTCTTCGCAGGCAGCGTGGCGGGGGTTTATCTCGCGATTTCCGCCGCGGGGCTGACGATGTCCACGTTCATGATCTCCGAAGTCTCGGTGATCCTCTACCTGTCGCCTTCGGCCAGGCGGCCAACCTACTACGCCACCCACAGTCTCACCTTTGGGCTGCTCACGGTTTCGGCGCCGATAGCGGCGGGCGCTCTCATCAGCGCCGCGGGCTTCAACGCGATGTTCGGCGTGGCCGCGGTCGTGAGTCTGGCGGGCGCACTGCTGACAGCCGAATTCGCCCGCGCCTCGGCCCGCCGGAACCCGCCGCCCGTAACGAATACGAGCGACGACGGCGGCGCACCCATTGGATCGCGTGTCCCGAGCGGAGATTTGAGCTTGCGAGAGTAGGGCGAGCAGCTCAGAGGCAGCGATCCAGGCGAGACAAGAACCTCATGGGCCGCGGCAAACGTGGTCTCGTATATGAGGACCGCGCTTGCCGGGATGGGCTGTGTAAAATCAACCCATGGCTGTAACGTTCGACACCCTCAAGGCTTCCCGGCGGCTCCAGGAAGCAGGCTTCGACGAAGCGAAAGCCGAGGCCATAGTCTCCATCTTTGCTGGGGACATCGGCGCAAGCCTCGCTACGAAAGAAGACTTGGCCGCCGTGCGCGCTGAAATGGCGCAAATGGAACAGCGCCTCGAGCACCGCCTGACCATCCGCATGGGCGCGATGGTCGCCGGGGGCGTCGCCATAGTCCTTGCCGCGATAAGTATTGCCACCGGGATCATCCTGGCAGCGCTCTAGCCTCCGCAGCGGAATTCGCCGCCCGTTACGAATATGAGCAACGACTGCAACACGCCCCTTACGCCCCCCCGAGCCGGGCGGCGATGGATCGTCGTCAGGCACAGTTGAATTCATGCTCCGATGAAACGAGAGGTCCGCGGACTGTCGATTCGCGAGCCGCTCGCCGACGACGCCGAAAGCATCGCGGCCATACAGGTTGCGGGATGGCAAATTGGGTTTCGAGGGATCGCCTCGGACGATTATCTCGACGCACTGGACGCTGCGGCGCAGGCCACGGGATGGAGAATCGGCATCGCCAGGCCGCCGTCGCGCCGGCAGCGGTGCTTCGTCGCCGAGCTTGAGTCCCACATAGTCGGATTCGTCACTATCTTCCCGTCGCGGGACGAGGACTTCGACTCCGAGCATGTCGGCGAGGTCGGCGCGATATACGTCAGCCCCGACCATTGGGGGCGGGGCGTGGGGCGGGCATTGATGGCGCGGGCAATTAACGGGCTTCGATCTCTGGGCTTCACCGACGCAATGCTCTGGACACTCGCGGGGGCCGAACGATCCCGGAGCTTCTACGAAGCCGGCGGATGGCGGACCGACGGCTCAACCAAGGAAATGGACCTGGGTTGCCTGGTCACACTAGTCCGTTATCGCTTGCGTTTACCTGATAGTGAGAACGGGTGAACGGGTCGAGAAGCTACCCCCGAATCGGCGAGAGGTCCAGATAGCGGCGGCGGAACTTCTGGGCCCAAGATGATGATTCGGGATTGGAAACGAGGACGTCGATCAATGCCTCATACGTAGTGGACCTAAGCAAAGACGCCGGTTCGTGCAGTTCGGCGCCCAGGCCCGCGATTGCGCGCTCGGCGGCGCTATCGCCTTTACAAGAGATCACAACCACGTGCCCCTGGTCATACTCGCTGGTTCTCCTCAGGCTGTGAGTCAGAAGCGCGTTTCGCCAAAGCTGGTTGGTGGCGGGCGCTTGCAAGCGTCGCCAGGCGTCTTTGCGGAATCCGGCTTTGGGATCTTCTGTTAGCTCCACGTAGCGATCCGAGCAGTATCTCTCGGGACTGAACCGCTCCGTGTACTTCGTCTCGATACCCAGAAAAGCAGGCCGCCCGTCTCCAGTCACATACCGAACAATGGCGTCAAACGCGGTGCGGTCGTGCAGGTGCAGTTTCGGATCGGGAGCCCACTCGACGACGATGTCCGACACGCGCCCGATGTCCAGATCGAGCGTGGTTGACAAGGCTTTCGCGGCGGCGTCCGGATAACCGCGAAGCGCTCCAAAAAGATTGAAACACAGCGGCATGCTCGAAAGCATGTTTCGACGCAAACGGTCCGGATCGAGCGTTCCCCCCTCGGCCTTTACCTCTTTGGCTCGAGTGCTGGCATAGACGGCGATCACGTCCGTCAGAAAGTTCAACTCCGGTCGCTTGGCCACAGCCTCGGCCGGGAGCATGTTCCCGCGCACGATCGCCCTGCTGTCCTTTCCCGGCGGGACCCGGAGCACCGTCTCCCTGTACCACGATTGCAGGCTACGGTAGCGAGCTCGCCAACGCGTGTCGCTTTTTACAGCTAGCGTCGGGTCGTTCCAGCGAAGGTAGTCGCTGTCGGGTTCCACGTTTCTTCTACCCCTTCGCGCTCCGCTTGAATTGCCGCTTCAAACCATCCAGGAATGGCCGCTGCCGCTGCCCCTGCCATTCCTGTTTCTCAAGGATTGGAGGACAGGCGATCCAGAAGCCACTCCCGCCTTGCGAACCCTTCAAATTGGATCGCTCCGGGTTGCCTACGCCGGGCCGTGAATTTGCTCCAGCAGTTCCATGCTTGCGATCGAGCCTTGCAGGCTTGTCCGCGGCTCGGCGCCGGTCTGCACGCATTCCACGAAATGCTCGTGCATGTCGACCACGCCGTCGATGACGATATTCTCCTCGCTGCCGGTGATTTCCGAGGCGTTCAGGATCGTCGGTTTCGCGTCGTCGTCGGTAAATACTTCGCCGATTTCGGGCGGTCGGACGTATGCGGAGATTCCGCGTCCGTGCAGCTCGTAGCGCAGATATCGAGCACCGGCGGAGCGAATGAAGTAAAAGACCCCCAGGGCGCCATTAGCGAACTCGACGTGCGCGGAAAAGGTGCTGACCCAGTCGGTGAAATGGCCGTGCCGGGAGGTGGTCACGGATTTGACCTCCGCGCCTCCAAGAAACAGCAGCAGGTCCGCCACGTGGATGCCATCGTCAACCATCGGGTGAACGTTGAGCGGGCCGGGCTTTGTTACGAAGTTCTTGTGAAACTCGACCAAGAAAGTTGAAAGCCCGCCACGAGCATTGATTCGCTCGAGGGCGGCCGTAATCACCGCCCCGTAACGCCTCTGGAAGCCCACGGCGCCCACCTTGCCATTCGTCTCGGCGGCCTGCGCGAGCTGCCTTGCCTCGTCGGCGGTCGCGCCGGGCGGCTTTTCGATAAAGACGTGTTTTCCGGCGTTAAGACAATCGAGCGCGATCCGCGCGATGTGCGTTGGCTGGGTTACGGCATACACGACGTCGATATCGACGGACCGGAACATTTCGTTGTAATCCGTGAACCGCTGCGGAATCTCGAACCGGTCCGCGTTCTCCCGAAGCAGGTCCTCGTCGAGATCGCAGGCCGCCACCAGGTCAACTTCCTTCAGACGCTTGATGGCCGGATAGTGGGTGATGGTCGCGCGCCTGCCCGCTCCGATGGTTGCTGCTCGTATCATTTACTTCTCCCGTGACATGTTCGACGGACCCAGCGCCCGCCGGAATCGAAAGCCTGAAGCAACGCCATCTCCGCTCGTGGTGAGCTGTGTCGAACCACGCCCTTCAACAAGCATGTGCTGAGCTTGCGGGACTGCGCCGGGCCGAACGACGGCGGAAGCCTTGCTATCCATCGAACTGGAACCCGTAGAGTTCGGCCTCTCGCAGATGGAATCTAAGCCTGACCGCGCCGGGTATTTCGTTGACGGTAGTCCGTCCCGACCATTTCATATGGTGCTTCACGCTATCACCCGTAAAGCGCTGGACATTCTCCCGTGAATACTCCTCCAGCAGATTTCCCTGCCCGTCCATTATTTCCACCTCGATATAACCGCCGGGATCGCAGCGTCCGTTTATCAGCAGATGGGCGCCAGGCGAAAACACTGGCTTCGTCTCGATCCACCCCTCTCTGAGCGACGCGTCCAGCGAAACGTACCCGTCCCGTCGAAGCGTGGCCAAGCATAGATGATGCCCGTTTTGGGCCAGGGAGGGGTCTCTGGTTTCTGGGGCGTCGATTCCCTCGGAGACGCCCCATATCCACCAGTCATGGTGCACGCTCATGCCGCCGTAGTAGAACCACACCTCGTCCCCAACCTCGAACGGCTGACTGGGCGTCTCGATACCAAATTCGTCATAGCTCCCACTACCCCCGCGAGGTATGAACGGACGGTGTTCCAGCATACGGCTCCAGGAACGCCCGTCGCGGCTTTGATGCAGATACATGTCCAGCGTGTTCGACACCAGGTGAAAGACGTTAAGCAGACCCAGATGTATCTCGTCCGTCCGCCAGGGCACGAATCCATAGAGTTGATCGTCAAGATTGTCGCGAGAGTCCGGATCGAACCAGAGCTCCGGCTCGGGCCAGTCGAACAGATCGCGGCTCTCCGTCCGGTAGATGCGTCTTCGAGTGCCCCAGACCCCTTCCGGTTTGCTTGGATAGATGGGGCCGCCGGGTCTGGCGCCGTACCGGCCGTATAGAACGTATTTGTCGTCGATTGGGTCGTACGTGAGGATTTCTACGTCGCCCAACCAGACAGGAAAGAGCGGATTGCCCTCCCAGGGCGTCCAGTCGATCCCGTCGGGTGAGAAGGCCATGCAGAGGCCGTCGCGGTGACCGCCCGCGGGGGTCCGCTTGGGCACGTTAACGTTCCACGAGCGGTGATAGTAAACCGACTTGAACCGGCGCGAGGGGTCTTTCTCCTTGGGGTCTAGCAATACCGAGCTGCACGAGGCCATCTCGTAGGGCGGATAGCTGAACACCGTGTTGGTGTCGTGACCGTCTATGGCGAATTTCCCAAGGGGCGGCTTTTCCCAGTTCAGCCCGTCCTTCGAACGGGCGTAGTAGATCCGGTTGCTCTGAATCTCTTTGGCATGGTCCCAGCCGAAGTAGTCGTAGTAGTCCTCGTACCAGCACTTGAACAGCCCATCGTCGGGATCCCTGATGACGTTGAACGTCGACGTGCGGAAATAGGGGACGACCTCCCACGGCTTGTCGCGCTCGATCAGTGGATTCGCCGGATGCTTCTTCGGCGTGTGCTGGCGTCTGGAGATGTTGTGCACCGCCGAGATCACGTCATCGTCGATGAACAGCTGCCGCCTGTTTCCGATGCTCTTGTACATCATGTCTCGCGTATAGGCGACGTTCATGAGCCTGCCCTCCAGAAGAGATAGCCCTTTGATCGAGGATCGGGTGAAGCCCGCGACCGGTCCGAGATATTAGATCACTCCTCTAACCTGATGCTGTGTAGCCGCTCGGCAACGGCGACGCGCCGGGTGATAAGAGTGATCGGAAGCGCCGATGGGTTGCGCCATTTGGGCGGCTGCGGAATCAGAGCGATCGGCTCGACTAAGCTATTCCGGAACATCAGGGCGTCCGACGAAAGACCGTCAGCCCGCCATGCATGACTAGGCAACGAGCCTGACGCGGAGGAGTTTCACAGACTGGATGCGGGGCGACCGCATCGACTACGACCTTCACGCCGTGACAAAGTATCATCTGGAATGAAGCAACTAGGCGCGCGAGGCAATTGGGTGTGGGGAGCCGCGGCTGTCGTACTAGCGGCAGCCATTGCCATTCTGGCGCTCTCAGTTCGCAACCGTTGGAGCGTCATCCAGCCGGCGCGCGACTTGCGGAGCTATGCGTCTATGCCGGCGGTTCTCGCCGAACCCGCCTTCCAGGCGGGGCCCATCGCGTCCGGACTTGCGATTGACCAGGAATTGCTCCTCACCGAACGGGACGTTGGGATTCGAATCTGGCTTGGCGCCGCATACGTAGGGCAGCGCGCGCGCGCCCGGATCGAGTTGCTTGCAGGTCCGCAGGGCCCTAGCTTGCGTTCGGCGACGGTTGACGTACCGCCGGAACCGCGGCAGCTGGTCGTTCGCGTTGTCCCCCCTCCGGCAAAAAGCGAGTACGGCCCCGACGGCAAGGCTCTACTCCGCATCGCGCCTGTGCCCGGTTCCAAACCGATCCGGGTAGGGATGGCCAGGGGCGAAACCTACCAACCCGGACGGGCGTTCATCGGCGGCGAACCGCGGGCCGAGGGCGAAGACTTAATGTTCGAGGTCGCGCAAGTAGTCTCTCCGAGCGAAGCCTGGTCGGCGGTTTGGCGACAGATCAACGGCGACGCCCTTCCGCTGCGCGCCGCCGCCGCGGGGATACCGATCGCATTGGCTGCGATCCTGGCCGCGCGCGTGTCGGCGCGCACCGGCAAAACACGCACGGCGCTGGTCGTGGGACTGGCCGCCGCGGCGGCTGCCGCGATCATCGTGGTTGATCGCACACCGTTGAGCGTGTTCCCGGGACCAGACTTCGCCCCCACCGTGATCCTGCGCTAGACCGATGAGCGGACGTTGGTTTCTTGTCGTGGCGGCGCTATGCGCGGTGTATCTGGCGGTTCGGGCCGCCACACAGCCGGCAAGCTTCGACTTCGACGAATCCGCGCACTTAGGCACGATCATCCAGGTTCGGAAGTTCGGCGGCCTCGCGCCCGCGGAATTATTCCCCGACGTAATTCTCGTTCCCGGAACGATCGAGCCGAGGTTCCACGCGTTCCCGCCGTTACCCTACCTCCTGATGGCCGGCGTCACGGCGGTTGGACAAACCGAACCCACCTCCGCAGGGGTGTTGGGAGTGGCGCGGGCGTTCTCGGCGCTGCTCGCGGCGGCAACCGTGGTCAGCGCGGGAATCGCCGCGCGTAACCTCCGCCGCGCGGGGCTCGGCCTGGGTTCCCACGAAAGCGAGAGTCCAGGCTGGGAGCACGGGGACTCGTGGACGGCCGCCGTTGTCGTCACCGCAGGGCTCACCCTGATGCCTGGGCTGCACTCGATGGGCGCCAGTGCGACTGCCAGCATCTGGGCCTTGGCCGGCGTCGGCCTCACCACCGCGGCAACCACCTGGGCTGTCCGGCGGGGCTGGTCGCGCGGCTCCACGCTCACGGTGGCCGCCTGTGTCGCATTCGTCGTGGCGGCGCGCGCCAGCGCCTACCCTGTCCTGCTGCTCGTCCCGCTGGCCATGCTGGCGGCGCGCCTCAGTCCGCGGGCAGCCGCGCTCCGCCTCGGGCTCATTGCCGCCGTGGTGGCGGCCGTAAACGCCTGGTGGCTCGTTCGCAGCGGTCTTGTGACAGGCGATCCGCTGGGCGCCAGCATCTACCTGGCAACAGTCTCGGATGCGGGTCACTGCAACATTGCCCGGGAGAGCCCAGAATGGTGCCGCGCAGCCTCAGGGCCCTGGCCCGCGTGGTCACTGCTGACGTCAACAGACCTGTTTTGGGTCTACCTTTCGCGAATGCTGGTACGGAAGACGTGGATCGATCCGCTCACCCTCGGGCTCTGGTTTTCGATGGTGCTAGTTCCCATAGCTGCCGTTGTCGCAGCGCGGGTCCGCCGGGACCGCGCCGCGGTTGCGCCCTTCCTGCCGTTCGTCGCGGCCAGCGGGGTCGTCATGTCCGCGATCGCCTTCTGGCTCGCTGTGACGTTAGCGGCCGGAATGGGATGGTCCATCTATGCGCGAGATACGTTTATCGCGTCGATCCCGCTGGTGGTCGCGGTCGCGGCGCTGGCCGATCTGCGGCAGGACCGGCTGCGCACGGTATTGTTCGGCTCCGGCCTCGCCTTCGCAGCCGCCGCCAACGCGGGGTTCATGCTGGCTGTGTTGTCATGACCCGCGCGCTAGCGCCAATCGCTGGAAAGTGCCCGCAACGCCCCACCGTCTTAACTGTTCAGATGCGGCAGCGCCTCGTCATCGCGCTGATCCTGCTGGCAACGCTCAACGCGCTCCTCTGGTCCTTCGTGACGCGCCCGGGATCGGGCGGTCCGGACGAGGTCTCTCACTTCCGCGTCGTCGGGAAGATGGTTGCCACCGGCGGCCTTGCCGAGTTCGACGGATACAGCCCCGGAGCGTTCTCAGGCGGACCTGTGCGCGCGCAGGTGGCGCATGAGATCACGCCGAACGCTTTTGCAATTCCAGTTGCCGCCGTCATCGGTCTTATCGGCTCAGATGACTTTGCTTTCAACGTTCACGTGGCGAGGCTGTTCAGCGTTGCTCTATACCCCGCGACCCTGTGGCTTGCGTTCCTGACATTCCGGCGTATATTCCCGGATTCGTCTATGGGGCCAGTCTGGGGAGTAACCGTTATGGCTACCGTTCCGATGTTTACCCTCGTTCACTCCTACTATACGAACGACACTCCCGCGATTGCCGCCGGCACCCTTGCGACCTATTCAATCGTCCGCGCCGCTCAAAGCCGGTTCGCGCGCCGCGACGTTCTACTTGTCGGAGCGGCGCTTGGTCTCGTCGGTCTCCACAAGTACACAGGTTTCGTTGCTTTTCCGGCGTTCGCGGTAGCGCTCCTGTGGAGCTTATGGCGAAAGCCGTCACGTCTTTTACGAACCGCGGTTCTGGTTCTCGGCATAGCAACGGCCATATGTTCCTGGTGGTACATCAGGAACTGGGCTCTCTATGGAGACCCAATTGGAGTCGCGTTCACGCAGGCGGCCGTGGACGCATCTGGCGCGGCTCCAACGCCTCCAAGGACACGAGGCCTGAGCCCGATTGAGTTTCTGCAGGAATCGAACTGGTTAGGCGAGAACTTTGCCACATTCTGGGCAGGCTATGGGTTGGAGAAACTAAAGTTGTCGGGCGGAACTTACCTGACGTTCGGCGCACTGGTTATTGTCGCATCGATAGGTCTTATCATCCGTGCAATTCGCGGAAGCAGCCAGTCCGTCGGGGTCTCCGGACCGCCGTTGCTAATCATCATGGGTGTATTGCATCTTGGCTTGTGGGCCGTCAGCTTTTGGAGCAGCTACACGGTTGACGTTGCGTTGAGTGGTCGGTATGTCTACCCAACGTTTGTCGCCTTCGTCGTCCTAATGATTGCGGGGCTATCTAGTGTCGTTGCCTGGCGCGGCCGCATGGAGTCCCTGATCATGTTGAGTATCCCCATCATGCTCGCGGCAAATGGGGTGTACTTCGTTCACACACTCCTTCGTGACGTTCTGGACTGAATTCGCGCGGGCGCACCCTCTGCTGCGACGCCGAGTCGGTCGGGTCGCTCGCATTTGCGTCGTCGCGGCGGCCCTCGTCTGGATTGTCTACTTGGCATTGCAACCCGTCTACGTACCGGTGTTCGAGATGTCTCGCAAGCACAGAGGCCTGTATACGCAGGCGCTCAGCGGTGTGAAAGGCCAGACATTTGTCGCGCCGTCGGGCGAGTTGTCGCGTATGGACATTTGGTTAAGAACCGACGTGGAGCCTGGCGGCGAAGTGGCAATCACGTTCACACTGTATCGTGGCATGGACCTCGGCGAGGAGGTCGCCTCGCAGGTCATCATCGTCCGGGAATCCAGAGATGAGTTACGGGCGCGAGTGTTATTTGATCCCGCTTTGATTTCGAAGGGGGATCGTCTCTATCTACGGCTGAGATCCGTTCTTAGTTCGCCAGATACACATCTGTTTTTTGCGTACATTCGTGAAGATGTGTATCTCGAGGGCGAGCTTCGCGAAGTGGACCGGAGAGAAGTCGTTGGGCAGGATCTTCGATTCGAGCTCTACCGAAATCCCTTGTTGCCGAAGCCGTTGGCGTGGGCCGAAGCGCCCATCGCCCGCGCCATCGAGGCGGCAACGAAGTCAGATGGCCCCCCGCCGTGGACCGTGGCGCTGACCATGACCGTCATAGGCTCGCTTGCGTCGGCGATCTTTTTTGCCAGCGCCGTACTGGCGTGGCGGAAGCTTGTCGATGGTTCGGGATATGCCAACGCCCTGGGGGGCGTGATCGTTTTGATCGCGGTCGTTCTGGCCATCGCGGCCTGGGGGGAGGCGCCGATCGGCAAGCTCGTGGTTCTACTTTCCTAGAGGCCGGCTGGCTCTGTGTTAGAGGCCGCGCCGACCCCGAATCGTCTCGGCGACAAGTCCAAGGCAAAAAACCTGCACGCCAACCAGAAACCCCGCCGCGGCAACAATCAGGAGCGCGGTAAGGCCGACGAAAATCCAGACGGCAAGCACGGACAGGGCAAAGGTCCACACTACAGCCGCCAGCATGAGAAACAGTTTGATTGGATTGTGCCGGACTATTACTTGCACGAGTATTTGCGCCATACGCAACGAGTCTCTAAAAAACCGGACTTTCGACTCTCCGACTCGTGTGCGGTAGTCGGTGGGCGCAAAAGCAACGGCCCTAGCGTCGCTAATCATCGCAAGCGTCAGCCCTGTCGTGAAGCTGAATCCGGGGCTGAGGAATCCGAAGTATTGCAGGCAGTCGTCCTTCCGAAAGATCCGGAAGCCCGAATTGACGTCCGGCACGTGGCGCCCTACGACGAAGCTGGCAAACCCCCGCAGCGCCGAGCGGGCAACGGCGCGTAGGCCGCGGCCGCGAAAGTTTGGGCCGGTGCGCTCCGCAATCACCATGTCGAAGTGCTCGGCCAGGCTCACGAGGTCCTTGACGGCGGTCGTCGGATATGTGCCGTCCGCGTCGCAGATCATGACGTGCTCGAAACGAGAAGCAAGAATGCCGCGCCGCAAGGCCAGGCCGTAGCCCTGGTTCTGGGGTGACGAAACAATGGTGGCTCCCGCCTCGCTCGCCTCACGAGCCGTCGCGTCCGAAGAGCCATCGTCCACAACCAGGATTTCGAAATTCGTGCGTCCTTGTGTCGCGGCGTCCGGCAGGACCGAGAGTAGGTTCGACTCAAGAGCCGCTCGAAAGTCCCGCACAACATCGCCGACCGCGCCCTCTTCGTTATACGCCGGGATTACCAGCGAAATACCCTGGATCACGTCAGCGCGCGCCGCGATAACCACTTATATCCGGCGGATGTCATCGAGCTTGGCCTATTACGATCAGGGATTGTCCAAACGGCGGGTCGACAATAGCTTCGACGCGCCGCAGAACAGGCACGACAAGGCGATCAAAAACATGCGCCTGCGCGTTCACTGAACTCGCATTCAGGTCGCTCGTCTTCAGGATCGATCCATTGATATACCAGGCGATAGCGCCGAGCAGATTGACGTATCTGGCCCGAATGGTAGTGAAGCCAACATCCCGCAGGAGCGATGACAGGCCGTCGCGCGAGTAGCGACGGTGATGTCCCGCCGCCCGGTCGAGCGATCCAAACAAACGTGCGTGCGCAGGCACGATGAGCAGAACGCGACCGCCAGTCGGCGCGAGGATATCTCTCATGTTGCCGACCGCCGTTGCGTCATCCTCGATGTGCTCAAGGACATTCGAACTCACGATGGTGTCAAAGCCGCGCCGGGCAAGCTCGGAGGCTGCGGCCGAGTCGCCGACATCGGCAACGATCGTCTCCACGTTCGCGTTGCCCAGACGCCGCGTCATGAGGTCGAGCGCGTCCCGCGACAAGTCGAGCGCGGTCACTTGAGCGCGGGCGGCGAGAAACCGCGTCAGATTGCCGCTTCCAGCGCCTACCTCCAGGACTCGGGAGCCTACAAAATCTTCGATCTGACTAAACATCCAGGCGTGATACCTCGATGCATGTCTGAGCGCGCGCGTCATGGTTTCGAGGCCCGCGGGCGAGGCCGGGTTGCGGTCGCACTTGAAGTTGCGCGTATCGTGTGCGGAGTTCATGCGGCGTCAAGCCAGCGCTCGCGCCAGAGCTGGAACATCAGAATTGTCCAAAGTTTCTTGGCGTTGTTTCGAACGCGCCGCGCGTGCTCGTCGAGCAGTCGCGCGACCTCTTGTGCGTTGAACAGCCCCTCGCGTTGCAGCCGCGCCTCGTTCAGGTACTCGTGCGTGAGGTCGCGAAGGTCGTCGTTTAGCCAGGCCGCTACAGGGATGCTGAATCCGCGCTTTCGCCGGCTGATGATGTTGCCGGGCAGCCGGCCCTGCATCGCTTTCCGCAGCAAGTACTTCCGGGTCAGACCGCGAAGCTTAAACTCAAGAGGAACCCGCTCCAGATGCGACAATACGTCGAGATTCAAGAACGGCACGCGTGTTTCGAGAGATGTCGCCATGCTGGCGCGGTCCACCTTGGCGAGGATGTCACCCTCAAGGTATAGCTTGACATCCTGGTAAAGAATACGGTTCAGCGGGTGGGAAGCGCCGCTGGCGGAGGCGGTGTCGGCAAGCATCGCCGTGAATTCCTGGTCATTGACCAGCTGGCGGGCGTCGGGATGCAGTACGGCGGATTTGGACTCGTCATAGAGAGCGCCCGTCCACATCTGATGTTGTAGGTATGGCGGCGCGTCAACGCCCTGAACGAACCGCTTCAGGAGAAACTCCGGCGCGAGATACTGCATCGAAACTGGCAACCTGGCAACGGCGGGCTCGATCACGTGTGTCCGCACCGCCGCGGGCAATGCCCGGTAGAGCGGCGCCAGCCGGTGCGCTTGCAATGTCGAGTATCCGGCCAGCATCTCGTCACCTCCGTCTCCGCCTAAAGCGACTTTCACATGCTGGCGTGCGAACCGGCTGACGAGATAGGTCGGAATGATGGAGGGATCGGCGAACGGCTCGTCCAGCGTCTTGAGGACCGCCGGCAGCGCTTCGCAAAGATCGTTTGCGGTTACACGAAGCTCGTGATGCACCGTGCCAAGGCGCCTGGCCACGAGGCGGGCGTATGCGCTCTCATCGAATGACCGCTCCGCAAACGAGACCGAAAATGACCGTACCGGGTCCGGGCTCACCTCCGTCATGAGTGCGGCCACGGCGCTGGAGTCGAGGCCGCCGCTAAGCAGCACACCTATCGGCACGTCGCTGACCATCTCCCGCGCGACGGCTTGCCGCAGCACCTTGAGGAATGCGCGGGCATGGTCGGATACGCTCCCTCGGATGGGGTCCGTCTCTGATCGACCGAGACTGAGGTCCCAGTACGCCTGCTCCCGAGTCCGACCCGATGACGCGACAAGTAGATGGCCGGGCCGCAGCTTGCGCACGCCCCGCAGAATGCTTGCGGGCGCCGGGATGTATTCAAGCGACAGGTACTGCCCCAACGCCTGGTAGTCAAGATCCCGCGCAACAAACCCGCTCTTGAGCAGCGCCTTGAGTTCAGAAGCGAAGACGAGGGCGCTGTTCACGCGCGCGTAATAGAGAGGTTTGATCCCGAGGCGGTCTCGGGCCAGGATCAGACGAGCTCGCGACTCATCCCACAACGCGATGGCAAACATGCCATTGAGACGGGTCACAAAGTCGTCGCCCCACTCCTCGTACGCGTGGACTATCGTTTCGGTGTCAGACCGCGTGCGGAACTGGTGTCCGCAGCGATGGAGCGTGTCCCGGAGCTCGGCGAAGTTGTATATCTCGCCATTGAAGACTACGTGGACCGTTCCCGACTCATTGGTCATCGGTTGGCCGCCACCATCGAGGTCGATGATGCTGAGACGGCGCATCGTCAGTCGTACCGAGCTGCGAACTAAAGAGCCATGCCCATCGGGACCGCGGTGGACGAGCGACTCGCGCATTTCTTCAAGCGCCGCCCGGTCGTCCGGCGTCCGGCCGTCAAGGTATAGAATCCCGGCAATCCCGCACATTCAGCTCACTCTATTCGCATCGCGGCGTAACTATCGACGGGCATTGGAAGCAGCTGCCCGAAGCTGATTAAGCGCTCGACCAGAACCTACCAAGCGCCTTTGGTGGAAGCTCCGTCTAACAACTCGGGCGTCTCACGTTTCGTAAAGAAACGCTGTCGGTCTGCCGCACTTTTCCTGGCGTTCAGGTTAAGGGCAATGAAATCCACCAACTTGGTAAACACTTCATACACGGAGTCACCATAGGTCGTAGTCCGCAACTCCAAACATTTCCGGAGCCGATGCTCGTGCTTCCGCGCGATCTTAAAGGTGAAGATAACGGACATACTGCTCGACGGCATTTCTTCCCCTCAGCTAACGGTCCGTTTGGGAGGCCGTGCACCATCGGCTCCCCGCAATTACTGCGAAGGCGACGTAGCCTAGTCTAGAGCTTGAAAGCTCCGCAATTCTGCCCACCGTTCCCCTATCCCGCCTCGGCCTCGCGTCCGGCGTTGACCTTGCCCAGGAAGACCTGGGTCAGCACGTCGGAATCTCGGACCGACCGCGGGGTGCCGTCGTGCACCACGCGGCCCTTGTCCAGGACATAGGCCCGGTGCACGATATCCAAAACGGCCTTGATGTTGTGCTCGACGACGAAGATAGCGGTCTTCAGTCGCTCGTTGATCTCCGAGACCTTCTGGAAGACCTCTTTGACCACCACCGGCGCAAGGCCAAGCGTAGGCTCGTCGAGCAGCAGCACCTCCGGATTGGCCATTAGCCCGCGGCCCAGCGCCAGCATCTGTTGCTGCCCCCCTGACATCTGGCTGGCGAAGTCCCTACGTTTCTGATGCAGGATGGGGAAGAGGTCCATGACCGAATCCATCCGGCGCTGTTTTTCGGCCCTATCGTCAAGATACAAACAGCCCATCTCCAGGTTTTCTTCAATCGTGAGGTGAGCGAATACACGTCTGCCTTGAGGCACGAACGCGATCCCTTCCTTAACTATCTCATGGGTGGCTGCTTGAAGCAGGTTCCGCCGCCAGTAGACCTCCCCGGCGACCACGGGCGCCAGGCCCATGATGGCTCTCAGGACGGTGGACTTGCCGGCCCCGTTGGGGCCCATCACCGCCACGATCTCGCTCCGCTCGACTCCCAGAGATGCCTCGTCCAGAGCTACTACCCCGCCGTAATGGACCGATATGTCGACCAGCTCGAGAAGTCTCATCGCCGGGGTGGACGATTCGTTCCCGTCCGAAGCGCCGACGCCGTGTTCCTTGGTTGCTTCTTGTCGAGCGTCCAACTACAGACCGCCGTTCCGATCAGGCTGCCCCAACTCAAGTCTCAGGCTAAGCGCCAAGATAAGCCTCTATGACATCTGGCCTGCTTAGAACTTCCTCCACGTCCCCGTGGGCGAGGAGGGTTCCGCTGTCCAGGACGATTATGCGATCTGACAGTTCCCGGACTATGTCCATGTTGTGGGAGATGAAGATGATGGTGTGGCCCCGCCCCCTCATATCTTTCATTATGGCTTTGACCCGCTCCAGCATTTGGGGAAACAGGCCGGCGAAAGGCTCGTCGAACAGATAGATACTCACGTCCAGCGCCATAACCCGGCCGATCTCCAGCAGCTTGCGCTGGCCGTAGGACAGGTCGATGGCCAGAGAACGCCGCTTTTCCCACATGCCGACACTTTCCAGAATCTCCCTGGCCCTCTGCCTGTAAGCGGGTTTGGCTCTTTCTCTAAGCGCCGGAAACATGCGTCTGTCCGTCAGCGCCACCATCAGGTTGTCCCACACGCTCATCTGGTCGAACAGCCGCACATCCTGAAAGGTCCGGGTGATGCCGTGGTCGGGAGTTTCATGGGCCTTCACGATCTTGAGGCCAGTTCCGTCGATGATCACCATCCCGCCGTCGAGAGGCAATGTCCCGCTGAGCAGGTTTACCAGGGTCGACTTTCCGGAGCCGTTGGGTCCGACGATGCTGGTCATCCCGTCGCGGGGAATGGAGATCGAGAGCCGGTCCACGGCCCTGACGGCGCCGAAATGCTTCGAGAGCTCCTCCGTCTCCAGAACGAAGGGGCCGACGTCTTGGGTTGTCGCGGTAGTCACAGCTTGTATCTCCCCACCAGACCCTGCGGTCGGAAAAGCATCAGGACCACCAGGAGCAAGCCCAACACGACCTGCCGGGCCTGGCCGGTGAACTCGGTCGGCAGAAACGGCAGAAAGCGCATGCCCTCTTCCAGCAGCACAAACGCCATCGCCCCGAGGATCGATCCCCAGATGCTGGATAGCCCACCCATGATCACGATGGATACCAGCAGGATCGACTCCAGCAATATGAACGAGTTGGGGTCGATGAACGTGGTGAAGCTAGCGAACAGGCCGCCGGCGAGTCCGGCCATCATGGCCGAGATCACCCAGATCGCCAGTTTGTAGTGGACCACCCGGTAGCCGAAGACCGCGATCGCCTCTTCGTCCTCGCGAATGGCCGCAAGCACGCGTCCAAAAGAAGAAGTGACGATGAACCAGCAGGCCAACACCACCAGACCGAGGAACAACACCACCAGGAGCAGAAACTCCATCTCGCCGTCCAGCTCCCACGAACCTATGGCGGGTCTGGCTATCTGGTGAATGCCGAACGCGCCCCTGGTAAGCCCTTCCCAATTCAGGAAGACGTTGAAGGCGATGACGGCGAAGCCGAACGACACGAGAACGAAGATGTCGTCCCTGAAACGATTGAACACCACGCCGATGACGATGGCCACCAGGCCCGCCAAAGCCATGCAGATGGGCAGGACGGCGAAGAACGGCCACGCAAAAATCGGCAGGGCTTCGGTGCGCAGCTGCTCATAAGCAGGGTCCGAAGTCAGAATCGCCATCGTATAGGCGCCGATCCCGAAGAATCCGACGTGCCCCACCGAAAGCAGGCCTGTATACCCCACCAGCAGATTCAGGCTCACCGCCAGTATGGCCCAGATCGCTACGAAGGTGCCGAGGGTTATGGCAAAGCCGACGCCCCGCCAAATCATGAAGCCGGCGGCCACGACGATGACCAACAGGTTTGCCCACAGCTCGAAGTTGCTCCTGGAGGTCTGCCAGGACTCGGTTAGACTACCCGTCAGCGCTCGCAGCCCCCTATTGCCGCGGGAGTCGGTTGCCACTAGGTCATCGCCTCGCCAGCAGCCCTTTGGGCCAAAAGGCCAGGAAGAGGATTAGAAGGACGAAGGATATGGGATCCTTCCATTCGCCGGCCAGGTCCCAAATGCCGAACTGCTCGACCAGACCCAGGGCGAATCCGCCGACGAGGGCGCCATAGAGATTCCCTATCCCGCCGACCACCGACGCTATCCAGCCTTTCAATAGAAGCAGTAGCCCCATCCTGGGCTGAATGGCCGTATCGTGGCCGCTCAAAATGCCGGCCAGCGCGGCAAAGACCGCTCCGATAAAGAAGACCGCGGCGATAACCGCGGTGGTGTTTATCCCGACCACCTTCGACACCTCTTCGTCGTCGCCTATCGCCCTGACCGCCTTTCCAAACGAGGTCTTCTTGAGAAGCGCGAGCAGGGCCGCGAAGCCCAGAAGGGCGACACCGATTGCGAAGATGTTGAATCCCTTGATATGGGCTTTGCCGACAATCCACGGCTCACTCGCGAAGGCCTCGGGCAGTGGCTTGGGCGTAGGTTGAAAAACTATGGTCGTCAACGCCGTTATGGCCAGCAAGACTCCCAGCGAGGCGACAAGCATGATTAGCGGCGACCTCGCCCGCTGACGCATGTATATGTAGAGGCCCCTGTACAGCGCCAGGCCCACCGCTCCGGCCATCAGGCACGAGACCCCCCAGCTCAGATAAAGATTGAATTCGGGGGTTTGAGCTACGAGCAAGCCGCAATATACGCCCAGAACCCCACCGCCGGGCGCGGCGAGGGTAAACGGCTTGACGCCGGCGCTCCCCATTATGCGCCAAAAGCCTTCATATAGGAGCCAGCCAACGACGATAGCGACTAGTACGCCGACGACCGGGCTGAGCATCAGGTTGAGATTTTCCGGATAGGCGAGCAGAAAACCCGTGTATATCCCCGCGCTCGCCGCGAGGAGACCTTCGACGACCCGCAGAGCCTTGAAGTTCAAGCGCCTCCGTAGTCGTGGAGAAAGGCCCTCGCGCAGGGCCCACGCCACGACACCCGCGGTCACAGCCCCGAAGACAATGCTGATGTAGAGGTTGTCGACCTCGTAGCGCCCTTGCAGGGTGTCTTGAGAGCTCAGATAGAAGACGCCGTAAGCGCCCAGAGCGGCGGCCGCGCCGTAGTAGAGGTCGAAGAACCAGACCGTGCTGTAGACGATGGTGAATCCCATCGCGAGCAGGGCGTACACGGCCCCGACCGCCAGGCCGTTGAACGCAAATTGCAAGGCCTGGTCGGGTGACTGACCGATCTTCCAGGCGATGTAGCCCGTAAAGGCGAGCGCGAGCGCGACAGCCAGAAGCCGCGTGCCCGGCACCTTGATGAAAGCCGGCAGCCGGCCAGCCCCGTCACGGTACATAGACAACCGCCCCCGCTGAACAGGATCCACCGGAACGAGCCGCCGCGACGTCTGCCTCGGGTGACTCGAACCGCGGCGCGTGGTTTATACGCCGCGGCAACCTCGTCCTCACGAACGAGGCTGCCTTACGGCTGGTCTTCAAATCGCCGTCAGGAAACCGTGCGTCCGACAGCCCGATGGTTGTGTCTATTCCGAAGGCGCAGACCCCAGAACGTTGTATCCCTGGTTGTCCGCGGTCCTCTCGGCCGCCGGCAGAACCTGCACGACCACGTTGGTCAGACCCACAACCTCGCCTTTTGCATCAAAGCTGTAGTTTTCTCCAATCGCGCCGCTCCAGGTGACCTCGTACATGCAGTCCCTGAACCCGTCGGCATCCTGGTCGTCCCCGGTCTCCTTGAGGCACTCGGCGGCGATGTAGACATCGTCGTAGGCCGACCCGAGGTACCAGGCCAGCGTGATCTCCCCGTAGCGCTCTTGGAAGTTGGTCAGCACCTCCTGACCTTTCGCGTTGGCCGGACTTATGTCCGCCACTACCGCCTTCATGCCCGTCGCGGCGTCGCCCGCGATATCGAGAGCGGTCTTCCCGACGGCCACGATCTCGCTGTAGATGGGGCCGTCATAGCCCAGCTCCCGCGCCTGCTTGACGATAGTCCCGCCGGCGAACTCGGCCTGGGCGGCGATGTGAAGGGCGTCCGGATTCTGGCCGAACAGTTTCGTCAACTGGGTCCTGAAGTCCGTAACGTCCGACCCGTACTGCTCCGCGCCGAGCACCTGGCCGCCCCGCTTCTCGAACTGCCCGACGGTGGTCCGCCTCACTCCCTCGGCGTAGTCGGTGGCCTCCGTGATGGTGACCAGCTTGCGCACGCCGTCCGCCCAGAGCAAGTTCCCGGTATCCACGCCCAGTTGGGCGTCGCTCATTGACGTTCGAAAGATGTAGTCGCCGGCCTCGGCGATGTCCGGGTTGGTCGCCAATCCGGAGAACAGGATCACCCCGTCTTTTTCAGCCAGGGGCGCGGCGCCAAGCATCGCGCCGCTGCACGATGTCCCCAGAATGATCTTGATGCCGTCTACGTCGGTCAGCTTGTTGTAGGCGGTAATAGAGTCCTGCGCGCTGCATTTCGAGTCTTCGACCACTAGCTCCAGCATGCGCCCATTTATTCCGCCCGCGGCGTTGATCTCGTCTACGGCCATCTGCTTTGCCTGAAGGGCTACGTTGCCGTAGGTCTCACCCGGTCCGGTGAGTGATTCCATCACCCCAATTCTGAAGGGTTCGCCGTCTTTGCCGTCACTGTCGCAAGCCGCGATCGCCATCACTAAAATGACCAGCAACCCGAACGGGACTACCCATTTCCTGGACAAGAGTCGCATCTGAAACGCTCCTTAGGGCACACACCTGCCGACGGCGTGTCAATTCTATCTTGAGCGCACGTTTGCTTGCTGAACTCGACTTAAGTCGTAGGGGCGGTTCGCGAACCGCCCGCACTGGGTTCGGGCGCGAATGGACCGGCGTTTGCGGACGCCGGTATCGGCGCTCACCCGCGCGCCCACCCCCTGGATGCCCGATCAAGTCGGGCATGACGGGGGGCTTTCCATCACTCCGACCCTTCTTCGTCGTTCCGGCCCCCTATTCGTCATTCCCGCGAAAGCGGGAATCCAGACCCCATCATTCAGGCGGTTTGCGAACCGCTCTCTCTCCCCTGGTCGTACGCGATCAGCCGATGATAGCCTTGGCGCAAATAGCTAAGGAGCCAGACATCGAGCGAACGTGGAGACCCCATACATCCCGTTCCCCCCATCGTCAAACGACACCCTTTTTTCAAAGTTCACAGGGTAATTTTCAAAAATTCATTGAAAACGGCCTTTTCCACGTCGCCGGCTCCCGGCATTACCGCTCCCTGCGCAAACGGGAATCCAGACCCGATGATTCGGGCGTCGTAGGGGCGGTTCGCGAACCGCCCCTACCTGGAACGACGGACGGCAGGCTTGACTGGGACTACATGGGAGAGGTGCGTGGCGCCACTCACTACGGTGATTTGCGTGATCCTTGTCAAACTGCACATTGGCGACATAATGGACATGAGAGACCGATGTTAATCAACAACAGTCCCTCATCAATACCAAGTCTTTAACCTGGAACGGATATTTCCATTATGGAGTCGACTTCAGCGGAGCAGACCGCCTCATCTCTCCGGCGCGGGGGAGCCGCGCCATTCGCAGAGCAGTCGCCCAGTATCTCGGTCGTGGTAAACGACATGAGCAAGCATTACGGCAAGCTTCGGGCGCTCGACGGCGTCAGCCTTGAGATACGGCGGGGCAACGTTCTCGCCCTGCTGGGCCCCAACGGAGCGGGCAAGACCACGCTTGTGCGCATCCTCGCCGGCCTTATCGATCCGGACTCCGGGTTCGGGTCCGTCGCGGGCTTCGATGTCGTCAAGAACAGGACTGAACTGAGGAACGCTATCGGACTGGCCGGGCAGTTCGCGGCCGTCGACGCATTGCTGACCGGCCGTGAGAATCTGGAGCTAGTTGGGCGTCTCTACCATCTGGGCCGCGACGTTGCGCGTGAGCGGGCATCGGGTCTTCTCCAGCGCTTTGGCTTGTCGGAAGCCGCCGACCGCATGGTGAAAACCTATTCGGGAGGGATGCGCCGCCGGCTGGACTTGGCAGCCAGCCTAATCGCCAATCCCAAGGTGCTTTTCCTCGACGAGCCGACCACGGGCCTAGACCCCGCAAGCAGGAAAGACCTTTGGAACATGATCCGGGATCTGGTCAGTGATGGAACGACGGTCCTTTTGACCACCCAGTACCTCGACGAGGCCGATCAGCTTGCCGACGACATAATCGTGCTGGACCGGGGCCGAATCATCGCCCAGGGATCGGCCGCGGAGCTAAAGGCCCGAATAGGCGGTCAGTTCCTGTCGGTGCGATTGAACGACCGCGACGCCTTGGGCCGCGCGACCGAAGTCTTCTCGCGCTACGTAGACGACCCTCCACGCGTCGCCCCGGTTTCCGTTGAAATCTCGGTAGCCGTCACCAATGGCGGGCGGCTGCTTGCCGGAATAATCCGCGACCTCGACGAGGCCGGAATCGAGATTTCCGAGATCGGCATCCGGCAGCCGACTCTGGACGAGGTCTTCTTGAGCCTTACGGGCGAAACTGTCGAAGGCGCCGCGTCTCCCAACGGGACCGGTGAGGGAGTCTGAATCGTGTCCAGCACTACACTCATGCGGTCAAGGCTCCCGACCTTCATAACGGGAGAATTACGGTGGCTGATTCCGGACGCCGCCGCGATGACCATGCGGAATCTGCTGAGATATCGTCGCTCACCCGACCTGCTGGTGTTCGCGACCATTCAGCCGGTCATCTTCGTGCTTCTATTCACCTACGTGTTCGGCGGCGCGATCCAGACCGTCACCGACAACTACATAGACTTCTTGCTTCCGGGCATTCTGGTGCAAACGGTCTTGTTCGGATCGACCAACACGGGTTTCGGACTTGCCCAGGACTTGAGCAGCGGACTGGTCGACCGCTACCGGTCGCTTCCGATGGCGCGCTCGGCGGTGATCGCCGGCCGCATTCTGGCCGACACGCTGCGAAATATGTTCGTGGTACTGCTGATGATCGGCGTCGGATATGCGCTGGGGTTTCGATTTCATGCCGGTATCGGCTACGCGGTCGGAATCGTGGCCACGCTTGCGGTCTTCGGCCATGCGTTTTCCTGGATTTCGGCTTTCATCGGCATATCGCTCAGCGATGCCGAGACGGTGCAGGTGGCGGGATTCGTTTGGCTCTTCCCGCTGACGTTTATGAGCTCCGCTTTCGTGCCCGTGTCGACGATGCCCGATTGGCTCCAGGTCGTGGCGCAAGTCACTCCCGTCACCGTGACGGTCGACGCGTTGCGGGCCATGTCGCTCGGCTTCGGCGACGTGTGGGGGAACCTCTGGCAGACCTTCGCGTGGACGCTCGGAATTCTCATCGTCTTCGCCAGTCTGGCCATCACCCGCTACCGCCGCCTGACGTAGGTTTCATATCACTCATACCACTAGTTCGTCTGCATTGGGATCGTATTGCGTTGCGCACGATATAGTTTGCCGCGCACTTGGAATCTCAAGGATGCTGATCGTTCCGACAAGCTGATGCCACCGGCAGACCGATGCCCGCTGGCGAGCGTTTTGTCTGGATCCTCATCGTGGGCTGTTAGGCTGAATTGTGTTCATACGCAGGTGGGAAAACGTGGGAATAAGTAATGAGCAATTCCGGTTAGCCTGCTACGCACACGATTACAACTCTCGAGTGGGTGCGGCGAAGCTCTGCCGATCTTGGACTCCGGCTCGAATCAACTCTTCAACCCAACCCGTGAATACTAGGATCATCTGCACACATACCTGTATTGAAGAATCACTTGACGAATGTTGAGAGAGGTGTGTCAGTTGCGTCCAGTGCGATTGCAGAAGAGATGAGTGCTCAAACCACTAGCGAAGTCAACGGCTATGAGGTTGATCAGAGCCTCGAACCGGAGAGGGACGATGCGCCGGATGAAATTACACACCCGTTTGATCCTCAATCGATAAAGATCCGCACACTCCCCATTCTGGTACAGCAACTTGTTTCGAGGATCGACCACGACGAGATCAAATTAGATCCCGACTTCCAGCGACTGTTGGGCATATGGGACAACGTTCGCAAGAGTCGCTTGATTGAATCATTTCTTCTGCGCATCCCCATCCCGGTTTTCTACGTCGCGGCGGATGAGGAGGACACTTGGGCAGTGGTCGACGGACTCCAGCGAATGGGGACCATCCACAGTTACGTGAAAGGTGATTTCGCGCTGACGGGCCTCCAGTACCTCATCCACCTCAACGGGAAAAAGCATGACGAACTCCCGCGGTCCATGCAGCGGCGGATCGGCGAGACGCAACTTTTTGTCAACGTCATCGAGCCGGGAACCCCCGATGAAGTGATGTTCAACATCTTTCACCGCATCAACACTGGCGGGATGCCGCTCAATGGACAGGAGATTCGCCACGCTCTGCACCCGGGTTCGGCCCGGGACTATTTGAAGGACCTCGCCGAGTCTGAACCGTTCACGAAAGCGACGAAGAACTCGATCTCGCCAATGCGAATGGCAGACCGCGAATGCGTCCTCCGCTTCCTGGCCTTCCACATTGAACCTTGGGAGAAATATGCCGCTAATGACTTAGACGGCTATCTAGGAACTATCATGGACAGGCTTAACGAGATGAGTCCAGTCGAGCACAATAAATGCACCGAAGATTTCACTAAGGCGATGTTCGCCGCATTGGATATTTTCGGAGACAACGCGTTCCGCAAGCCGCCCGGTGACAACAACCGCCGACGCCCCGTCAATAGGGCGTTGTTTGAGTCATGGAGCGTCCAGTTGGCACGCTGTTCTACTGAGCAGATCGACGTTCTCATCAAACGGCGTGAACAAGTCCAAACTCAATTCGAGCATCTGATGAAAGAGGATCAAGAGTTCGACAGGTCCATCTCTTATGCCACCGGGGGGCCGAGGCGTGTACAGAAGCGCTTCCAAGCCATAGAGCAGCTTGTCGAGGAGTTCGTCTGATGCTTCGCAACATCAAGCTGACGAACTTCAAGTGCTTCGAGCATTTGGACTTGGATTGCACGCCCCTCAATCTATTGTGCGGCTTGAACGGGATGGGTAAGAGCAGCCTTATTCAGGCGCTGCTAGTGCTCAGGCAATCGTTCAAAACTGGAGAACTACTAGATGGCAGACTAGTCCTAGGCGGAGCGCTGACGAACCTCGGCACGGGCTCGGACGTACTGTTTGAGGACGCCGATCTTGAAATGGTGAGCTTCGCGCTTCAGGACGATCGAACGACGGATGGGTGGAAACTAGACTTCCAATATTTGCGGACGGCAGAACAGTTGAACGCGTTGCCCCTTAGCGCGGAGGGATCTACCGGATACATGCCGACGAAGTGGTGGGGGATTCCACCGTTTGGAGGAAACCTCATATATGTGAACGCAGAACGGGTCGGGCCTCGGAAGTCATACCCACTCTCGGACGTGTTGGCCAGGCGCGGTGACTTTGGTGAAAGCAACGAATACGCGTGGAACTACTTAAACCGGCGACAGGACGACCTTCTAGCGGAGGACGATCCTCGTTGTATCGAAGGTGGGCGCCGACGACTATTAGACGTCGTTGACCAATGGTTGCAGGACGTGAGTCCCGGCGTTCATCTGCAACTTCAGGCGCTGACGGCTGCTGACGCAATCATCGCAGGGTTCTCGTTCGACCGGCCGGGAGACATCCGGACGCGCTGGTATCGTGCAACGAACGTCGGATTTGGACTCTCGTATGTGATGCCGGTTGTACTTGCTCTGCTTTCGCCACCCGGCACGCTATGTCTGATCGAGAATCCGGAATCTCACCTGCATCCGCGCGGACAGACGAAACTAGCAGAACTAGCAACTCGTGCCGCGCGGGCTGTAGTTCAAGTGTTCGTCGAAACCCATAGCGATCATTTCATGGACGGCGTCCGGATCGCCGTACGCGACGGCCTGATTGCGCCGAAAGAGACGTCGTTCCACTACTTTGAGCGTGACGGTAGCAAGACTGTCGTATCGTCGCCGGAAGTAGACGCAGACGGACGGCTGTCACACTGGCCGGTCGATTTTTTCGATCAACATGAAGAGAACTTGGCCAGACTAATTGCGCCAAAGTCCTAATGACCTGCCCCCCGAAACCTGGTCCAGGATAAATGTTAGAAACTGGGCCAAAGGAGGGGGAACAGATGGCAAGGCGGAAGCATACGCCGGAGCAGGTGATCAAGAAGCTGCGGGAGGCCGAGGTGGCCATGGCTGAGGGCAGCACGGTGGCCCAAGCCAGTCGGAAGATAGGGGTGACGGAGCAGACCTTCTACCGCTGGCGGGCGGAGTACGGGGGGCTGCGGATCGACCAGGCGCGACGGCTCAAGCAGCTGGAGACGGAGAACGGCCGTTTGCGGCGAGCGGTAGCCGATCTGACGCTGGACAAGCAGATACTGAAGGAGGCGGCGCAGGGAAACTTCTGAGCGCCTCCCGTCGCCGACAGTGCGTAGAGCGGATCAGGGGGGCGTTGGGCGTTTCCGAGCGGCGTGCCTGCAGGGCGCTGGGACAACCACGATCGACACAGCGCTACGAGCCTGTGGCTGCGGCCTACGAACAGGAGTTGACCGCGGCGATCGTGGAGCTGGCGAGCCAGTACGGCAGGTACGGGTATCGGAGGATCGGAGCACTGCTGAGGCGACGCGGTTGGGCGGTCAACCACAAGCGAGTGGAGCGGATCTGGAGGCAGGAGGGGCTGAAGGTGCCGCGGAAACAGCCGAAACGGTCAAGGCTGTGGCTCAACGACGGGTCGTGCGTACGTCTGCGACCGCAGCGCCGCAACCACGTGTGGGCCTACGACTTCGTTTTCACGAGGACGCATGACGGCAGGTCGGTACGGCTGCTGACCGTCATCGACGAGTACACGCGAGAGTGCCTGGCGATCAGGGCGGAGAGGAGCATCAAGTCTGTGGACGTTATCGAGACGCTGGCCGGGTTGATGCTGAGAAGGGGAGTACCCGAACACATCCGCTCGGACAACGGTCCGGAGTTTACGGCCAGGGCGGTCAGAGCCTGGCTTGGTCGGGTGGGAGCCAAGACCCTCTACATCGAGCCCGGCTCACCTTGGGAGAACGGCTATGTGGAGAGCTTCAACGGCAAGCTGCGTGACGAGCTCTTGGACCGGGAGATCTTCTACACGCTGCGGGAGGCACAGGTGCTGACTGGAGAGTACAAGCAGACCTACAACCGCATCCGGCCGCACAGCTCGCTGGGCTACAGGCCGCCGGCGCCGGCGGCTAGCCTGCCTGTGGAGCCCGACCCGGCGCTCGTCGCACTAACATAATTGGTGGTACAAGCCTTGGGGGCAGGTCACTAACGTGCGCGAGATGGTGCTAAATCACACAAGCCTCGGGGGGCCTGATGTGCACACTGCGGTGAAGTGGCTCGAGGACACGACAGTGGGTATGTCTGTGCTCGTCCGCGACGGTATCGCCCAGAGCATCTTGCGGATGAACCGACCCGTAGACGAGACCCGGTGTCTCGCCGACTGTTCATTATTCGATGTTTATCAAGCGTTGCGAAAGCGCGGGGCGCGGGATGAGTATCAGTTCCTGATGCAACTTAGTAACAAAGTTCCACTACTGAGCGACATTGGCCAAGATATCGAGAACCGTTTCCTTAGCTGCGAAGCAACAAAATTATCGCAGGAAGACGGCGCTCCTCTCGTCCTCTGCGCCATCACCGATGGGATTGCGGTCGGGTTTCCCACTGAGCCGGTCTGGAACCACGATCAGCTAACAATTAGATTCAATGAGATGCAGACCGACGGACACATCGTGGAAGCGTCCGAAATTATTGCTATTGACAATCTCACGCGCCTCGCTCATGCGCGGTCAATCTCCGAACGTCATCGTGCCTTCCTTCGCCAATGCACAAACTCCGCGAAATTGTGGAGCGTCAGAAAAGCGGCATTTCCGAACTTGGTATTCGGGCAGGAGGTGGAGCGCCGGTTTACAAAGTTGGGTGGCGCAGACTTGCGAATGCTCGTCGACAAGCTGGCGATGCTTGATACGTTGACTGCCGCGTGGCGCGACGATGGGGAGGCCGCCCCCCAGCGGTGGGATATAGCGGGAGTTAGAGGCGAGAGCGAGACGGTGAGGAAGAGCAAGAAGAAGTTGCTTCGAGAACGGCGTTTTATGTCTCATGAGGGCACACGGAAGGAATTCTTATGGCACGCCGACTTCCGCGGAAGTGAGCGCATTCATTTCCGCTTCGATCCAAGCACATATGAGGTCGAAATCGGCTACATCGGTCCACATTTACCGCTCTGATGTCCGCCGGTTGACTCTAATGATGACGCAGCCGGTTGCGGGGATCTTTAGACGCCGGAGCGTTCTATTTGCTCCTCGAGGACATCGAGGCCAAGCTCGGTCGGGGTGGTGGACTCGGCGATCTGGATATTTTCGCCCGAATGGCGGCTCACCAGCTTGACGGGCAGCAGTTCGATGACGTTTTCCTGGATCGCCCGGACAGCCTTTTTGTCCAGCCCTCTTCCCACCACCTGAATACCCATCCGCCCGGCGCCAACACTCGCGCAGAGATTAAACCGGACGCATGATCGCTACCCGGCGAGCCGGCCTACGCGTCCCGCTCGGCGAGGTCCGGCGGGGAAACGCCC
Organism: Chloroflexota bacterium; assembly: GCA_965218195.1. Taxonomy (GTDB): domain Bacteria; phylum Chloroflexota; class UBA11872; order UBA11872; family VXNJ01; genus JAPOVO01. The sequence continues at coordinate 178,363 of OZ244593.1, read as the reverse complement.
GACATCAAGTCGAAATCAGGAGGCAGGGGCATGCGGCCCGCCAGACCCCCGTCGACCAGCAGAGTCTGCCCGCAGATATACCCCGCCTCTTCGCTTGCCAGAAAGAGAGCCGCCGAGGCTATGTCGTCCGCCGTGCCGAAGCGTCGAATTGGCGTGATCTGATTGAACGTGCCCCAGGTTTTTGGCGAGTCGCCGGGGCGGATCGGTATAGCGCCGGGCGACACCGCGTTGACCCGTATTCCTTGCGGCCCCAGCTCCGCTCCCAAACACGTCGTCAGGCATTCGAGGCCTCGCTTGAGCGAGTCGTAAACGTTGCGGTCCGGATGCACCGCCGTTGCGCCTACGGTGGTAATGAAAATGACGCTTCCGTTCGAGGCGTTGTCGACCATCCAGCGGACGGCCCGTTGGGTCATCACGTAGGGCGACTTGAACAGCAGATTGAACTGGAAATCGATATCGTCCTGGGTAACGTCGAGAAAAGGCGCCGGAATGCTCGTGCCGGCGTTGTTCACGAGGATGTCCACGCCGCCGAGATCGTCGATAGCCCAGGTTATGAATTCCAGCGCCTCGTCGACTTTCGACAAGTCCGCCGCGCGTCCCGTGGCGCTGCCGCCGTCTTTCCGAATGTCCCGCAATACCTTTTCGACGTCCCGACCGCTTCGTCCGGTGACCGCCACCGACGCGCCTTCGCCAGCGAAGCGCTCCGCCATCACCCGACCCAGTCCTCTCGTCGATCCCGTGACCACGACCCGTTTCCCGTCAAATCGTTTCATCTATCCCTCCGTACCGGAAAAGCGCTGCCCCTCAACAACGTCATCCTGAAAACCAGTACGCCGGCGGCCGTAAGGGCGGCGGCGATCAAAAAGAATTCTCTGTATCCCAGGGTAGTGATCACGTATCCACCTCCGAACGCTGCCAAAGCGAAACTCACGGTTGTCCCCAACAGCGACGCGCCCGTAGCCGACGAAAGCCACTCACTCGAAGTAATCTCGGTCAGGTAAACGTTGAGCGCCGGAGCCAGTATCGCCCCAAAGACCAGGATTCCCACGTACCCAAGCCCCGCCGCGGCGAAATGAGGTATCAACGCAACCGGGAGCAGACTCAAGGCCATTCCGAACGCGGCCACCGCCGCCGCCCGGCCGGTACCCAGCCTGGACGCGACCGCGGGCATCGTCAGCGCCACGGGCACTCCCAGAAACTGCGCGGCGGCTACGGTAAATCCAATCTGGGCGATCGGAATCCGGAGAACTGTATCCGCGTATGCGTTGAAGAACACCCACACGGCGGCCTCCGCCGGAGTAATCATGAAACTCACCACGCCCACGAGAATCAACAACTTCCACGGCGTCGGGCCCGACGCGCCTGCCCTGCCCGCATCGGTGTTGGCGCTTACCTCACGACCGCGCAGCAAGAAGAAGACGGCGGCAAGACTCAAGACCGCCCCAACGAGCAGCGAGTACCGATATGCGCCGGGATCGGACAGCGACTCGCCGACGAGAAACGCAAACGCGCCCGGCAACACCCCGCCGATCATGCTGCCTATCGAAGATCCGAGCCACTGCAGCGAAAACCGTACCGAGAAGGCGACGCTTCGCTCTCTCGGGGCAGTGACCGCTCCGAGATAAGGTGTCAGGTTGACGTAGAACAGTATGCCGCCGACAAAGGTAACCGCATTCGTGCCCGCGAGCCAGCCCGCGGTCAGGTCGTCAGGCAGCAGGTCGGCGAGGGGCAGTAGCAGACCCCCTGCCACGCTTATGCCGAGACCGGTCAGCATCGTCTTGCGCGCCCCCCAACGCCGCCCCAATGCGCCCGCGAAGGGAGAAGCTCCCGCCGCCGCGACAATGGCCAGCCCGTTTATCAGGCCTATGAACGCTGGACCGTAGCCGAGTCGAATCACGTAGAGGTTCAGGAGAACGCCCATGATCCCCATGCCCGTCAGCGATCGAACCGTGGAAGAGGCGATCAGATATCGGGCGTCGATTCCCAGCTCGGTAAAAGCGCCTAGATAGCGCAGGCTAAGTCATCCTGTGGCGTTTGGGCGGCGGGCCGCGCAACGAGATTCCAGCGCTGGCGCAAGGAACGCCGGGCGGACTGGCATTGCCAAACTGAGAAGTCTCTGGCAAAGCGCTTCGGTTCTCGAGTGCAAGGCTTTTCTCTGAGCCTTTGTGAGGAAAATCGAATTCACCAGGCGGCGCGTCGAGATAAGAGTAAACGCTACCGGTGCGGCATGGTAGCCGGCTAACCGACGCCGGCTAGATACCCTCTACCCGCGCGAGCGGCTGTTGGACCCCTCTCTAGTTGCGAGATTGTCCTTCAGGTCGTCGCCATCGGCTCGCTCCGCCGCAACAGCAAGCGCACCTAAGCCTCTTTTTTGGGCTAATTCAAATTCGCACTTTGAATTAGCTTGTTTTTCTTGTAGGCTTTGATTCATGATGATCGATCGCGACCTCACGCCAAAGCTGCTAGAGGCAGCACAAAAAACCCCTTCGATTACGCTGACCGGGCCCCGACAAAGCGGCAAGACAACTTTATGCCGGGCCATCTTCCCGCGGCATCCTTACGCAACCCTTGAGGCTCCGGACGTACGCGCTTTCGCGACAGAGGATCCCCGCGCATTCCTGGCTCAATTTCCCGACGGCGCCATCATCGACGAGGTGCAGCGTGTGCCCGATCTTCTTTCCTACCTGCAGGGCGTCATCGACGCGGACCCGGCGCCCGGCCGCTGGATTCTCACAGGATCGCAAAACCTCTCCCTGCTCGAGTCGGTCAGCCAATCGCTGGCCGGACGGACGGCGGTGCACCACCTGCTCCCGCTGACTCGCGGCGAGATTCGGCGCTTCGAGCGGTATCCCAAGAGTCTCGAAGAGACCCTATTCACCGGCGCTTACCCCCGCATATTCGATCGTCGTCTAAACCCGGCTGACTGGCTCGGTTCGTATGTCGCCACCTATATCGAACGCGACGTGCGAACGGTCAGCAACGTGGGTGATCTCTCGGCATTCCAACGGTTCGTCGAATTGTGCGCGGGCCGCACGTCGCAGTTGCTCAACTACGCGTCGCTGGCCGGCGACTGCGGCATATCACAACCGAGCGCGAAAGCCTGGATCAGCATATTGGAGGCCAGCTTCGTCGCTTTTCGTCTTCGGGCATTTCACGGGAACTTGCGTAAGCGGCTGGTCAAGATGCCGAAGCTGCATTTCTACGACACCGGCCTCGTCTGCTGGCTCCTGGGAATCCGCAAGCCCGAAGAGCTGCGCTCGCATCCGCTTCGCGGCCCGATCTTCGAGACCTGGGTCGTCTCCGAGATCACGAAACACCGAATCAACCGGGGCGAGACGCGCGGTCTGGCTTTCTATCGCGACCGTAGCGGAGCCGAGGTCGATCTGGTTATCGAGCACCCCTCACACATCACGCTCGTCGAAGCCAAGTCCGCCGAAACTGCATCCTCAAACCTGTTCGACGGAGCCCGCCGCGTCAGGCGGCATTTCTCCAAATCGTCCCGTCCATGCGACGTAGTCGTAGCCTATGGCGGCGATCAACTCCAACAGCGCACAGACGGGATGCTAATACCTTGGGACAAGCTGCATAAAGAACGCATTTGGGAATAGGAATCCGTCGTTTCCGTATGCGCCAGCGGTCAACCGCCCCCCAGTCCTAAGATCGGCTCCGCTTACTCCAACGGTGCGATGGTTCCGGGCGCCTCCAAACGCTTCGCTCGGCTCCAGGCTTCTCGTAACTCCGTCCGGTACAGCGAAGCCCATTCCAGTACCAGCCTCTGGGCACGCGGGGGAAGACGCCCGTATAGCACGGCCAAACCATCGATTCCAACAACGGCCTCCTGTTCTCCATACACCGCATGGAAGTGAGGAGGTGCGTGATCATCGAAATACATTCGGATGACGATTCCGTAGAATCGGCTGATCTCAGGAATCTGCTGACAGCACCCGTTCTGCTCGGATCATGTCGTCGACAGACTTGCCCGTGAGCCGCAGATAGAGAGAATCCGGACAGAGCTCGGCATCTTTTCCCCAGGCGATCGCTCCCGCCGATACAACGCGCACCGTTTCAAAATAGGCGCGATCCGCCCAAGCCTTAAATACACCACGCCCAGCCAGGTGCGACAGGTCGACCTCTCCGGAAGCGCCATCGGAGTATCTGAGCCAAATTCTGTAACCGTCTCGCGGCTCTACTTCAGTCGGTCGAATCATCTTCTCTTCCGTTCAGCAAATAATTCCAGGCTCAATTATTGCTGTAAGCGCACGCGTAGTGGTCGAACTCGAAACACTGACACCACTGGCTCCTCGGGCAGGACTTGAACCTGCAACCATACGGTTAACAGCCGTCCGCTCTACCAATTGAGCTACCGAGGACTGTACTGCCAACATTATCGGGTATCAGGCTGGCATCTCAACAGTTTGTATAGGGTCAGCACATGCGAGGCAGCGGCCTCAACCTATCAAAAAGGTCATCCCGGCGCAGGCCGGGACCGGAATCCGTCGCCAAACCTCGCTGACCGCTCGACCATCGTTCCAGTGCAAAGCCGGCCCTCGCGAGAGCGGGAAGCCGCAATCCAGCGTGGGCCTTCAGCCTTGGATGCCGGATCAAGAGGGGCGGTTCGCGAACCGCCCTTAATTCCTGTCAGGCTCTCAACCCGCGGGCCGACGGGTGACGCGCTCGGGCAGCCGACCAGTCCCAAACACCAGTCAACCTTCCACATTGCGGCAACGACGCCGCGGCGGCGGAGTCTCCTATACTCGATGACCGGTTGAATTCCCGAAAGAACGGCTCCCTGTTTCGACAGGGAGCGGGGTGGCGCCTGGATGACTGAGATCGCGACATTTCTGAGCGTCGAACAAGCCGCGGAACGCATTCTGTCGGTCTTCGAGCCGCTGGAGGCGATCGAGGCGCCGCTCGATCGATCTCTGGGAATGGTCCTCGCCGCCGACGTGGTCGCGCCGCACGATGTTCCCCTCACCGACAATTCAGCGTTCGACGGCTATGCCCTGCGCGCGGCCGACATCGCAGCCGCTTCCGAGCAATCGCCGGTTCGATTGCAGGTCGTATACGACTTGCAGGCCGGCGCCGTCGGCGACGCGCCGGTGCGGGCCGGTCAGGCCGTAAGGATCATGACGGGCGCGCCCGTGCCGGAGGGGGCCGACACGGTGGTCGGTTTCGAATCGACCGACCGTGAGGACTGGGGCAAGTTTGGGACCGATCCCCGCGGGGATTCGGAGCAGGACCGGTCGTTCGTAACGGTGCTGGAGGTCGAGGAAAAAGGCGAAAACATCCGCCTGGCCGGCGAGGACATCGAAAAAGGTCAGGTAGCCCTCACAAAGGGGACCGAGCTCAGGCCGGGGGCGATCGGCGTTTTGGCCTCGCTCGGATACAGCCGCGCGCCCGTGCATCGCAGGCCCGTGGTCGCGGTGATACCGACGGGCGACGAGATCGTCGAGGTGACCGATCCGATTTCGCCCGGCAAGGTCCGCAACAGCCACGCGTGGGCGCTCGAGTCGCTGGTGCGCAAGCACGGGGGCTCCCCCCGCCGCTGGAACATAGTTCCCGACGACATCGACGAGGTACAAGAAAACCTGCGCGCCGCCGCCGGGGTCGCCGATCTGATTCTTACAATCGGCGGAGTTTCGATGGGCGATTACGACCTGGTCAAGAACGTCGTCGGCAACTCCGGCAACGTGGACTTTTGGCAGATAGCCATGCGCCCCGGCAAGCCGCTGGTGTTTGGCGACATCGAAGGCGCCCCGATCATGGGTCTCCCCGGAAACCCGGTCTCCGGTCTGGTCGTGTTCGAGCAGTTCGGCCGCCCGGCGGTCCGCAAGATGCTCGGGTTCACCGAGCTTCGCAAGCCCACGGTCGAGGCGGTCCTAAAGAAAGGCGTCTACGGCAAACGCGGGCGCCGTATCTACGCGCGAGTAAAGGTGGAGTGCGTCGACGGCGGCTACCAGTGCTGGCCGACCGGCGAGCAGGGTTCGGGGATCATGTCGTCGATGGCGAAGGCCGATGGACTGGCGATCATTTCCGAACACGGCAACGGCGTCGCGGCGGGAGAGACGGTGACAGTCCAGATGCTCGACTGGCCCGACGTGGGATAGCAGCGCTTTCCAGGCCCGTCGTTCAGCGGCTTGCCGGTCGATATACTCCAAGACTCGATTTGGGCGTGTAGCTCAGCTGGTCAGAGCGCACGGTTCACATCCGTGAGGCCACAGGTTCGAGTCCTGTCACGCCCACCAGAACGTACTGTACTCATAACTCGCCCGTTGAGGACGACCTCGGCGGTGTCCGCTCCCCCTATGGGACTGTCCTCCGGCGTGGGTATCGCGTCGAGGATCGCGGCCCTGCCGGACCTGACCACGATCTCCTTGACGAAGGACCGGACGAAGGCCCTGGTCTCGGCGATCTCGCTGGTCTCCAGCCGCCGCCGCCACACAAGGATCAGGGGCAGGTCAACCTGATAGCGTCGTGGGCTGTACAGGTAATATTTGTTCTGAACACATAGGCGGACACTTTCCCTGAACATCGACAGAGTTCAAGGGCGCCAGGATGAACACCGAAAGACGAGATAGATGAGCGCAAATCTGAAGTCAGCGGTAACCGTTGCCTGTATCACGCTGATGGCGATGTCGTTGGCGGGGTGCGATTCCCAACCTTCGCCCACCGCAGGTCCGGCACTCACGGCCACGGCCGCGCCGGTAGTATCTACTCCCACCGCAGGTCCGGAACCCACGGCCACCGCCGCGCCGGCAATAGGCACAAGCACGGTCACTGCAAGTCCGGAACCCACGGCCACCGCCGCGCCGGTAGTAAGCACAAGCACGCCTACTGCAAGTCCGGAACCCACGGCCACGGCCGCGCCAGCGGTAAGCACAAGCACGCCCACTGCAGGTCCGGAACCCACCGCTACGGCTGCACCGGTATCTAAGCCCGACACTCCTCTGGCCTTCGATCCCTCGGTGGTTCGCGGCACCCTTGCCAACGGCCTGGTCTACTACGTCAAGCACAACGAGGAGCCGCGCAACCGGGCCCAGCTATCGCTGGTCGTGAAGGCTGGTTCGATCCTTGAAGAGGAGGATCAGCGCGGGCTAGCACACTTCGTAGAGCACATGGCGTTCAATGGAACCGAACGCTTCGAGAAGCAGCAAATCGTCGACTACCTTGAATCCATCGGCAGTACGTTCGGCGCCGACCTGAACGCGCAAACCGGCTTCGATCACACGATGTATTGGCTGGAGATTCCGACCGACGATCCCGAGATCCTCGAGACCGCTTTTCAGATTCTCAGCGACTGGGCCTACGCCGTGACGCTGGCTCCGGACGAAGTGGAGCTGGAGCGCGGTGTGATCCTGGAAGAGTGGCGCATAAGCCGGGGTTTTGGAGCGCGCTTTCAAGATAACTGGTTCCCGCTGCTTTTTGGCTCTTCGCTTTACAACGAGCGGAGCCCTATTGGGCTGACCGAAATCATCGAAACCGCGCCTGTGGAGCGTCTGAGAGACTTCTACCAGCGCTGGTACCGGCCTGACTTGATGGCGGTCATCGCCGTGGGCGACTTCGATGCCGAGCTGATCGAGGCCAAGGTGCGACAACACTTTGCTCCACCCCCCGACGGTGAAGCTGCCCAGGCGCGCGCCGCTGCCGGATCTCCGACGATTCGACCGCGCTTCGATGTGCCCGAGCACGCCGCGCCGCGCGTCAACGTGTTCAGCGATCCCGAGGCGCCAGGTACTCAGATGATCCTGATCCGAAAGATTCCCCCCGAAACCGGCCAAGACCTGCCGGCATTACGGCGCATTGTGGCGGAACGGCTTGCCTTCATGATGCTGAACGCTCGACTTTTTGAGCGTGGCCAAGTCGATGATCCCCCGTACCTATGGGCCGGAGGCGGGCGTGGGTCGTTGATCGAGCCGGTGGACATCGTGCAATTCTCGGCATGGGTGGAGCAGGACCGCGTCGAGCCCGGATTCTCGGCCTTGCTTGAGGAGATGCAGCGCGTTCGACAGCATGGATTTACCGACACCGAGCTGGCTCGAGAGAAAGTCAACCTGTTGAGTGCAGTGGAACGCGTGTACAAGGAACGGGACCAGTTGGAGTCGACCAACTTGGCCCAGGAGTACGCGGAACACTTTCTCAACGGGACTCCGGTTCCCGGCGTCGAGGCCGAGTGGGAGCTGTACCAGGAGTTACTTCCGCAGATTTCCTTGGCGGAGGTCGATGACCTCGCTGATTCCTGGACCGAATCCGGGAACCGGGTACTCCTGGTTCTGCGTCCCGAAGGCGGCGACGGCAGCGCCGACGATGACTTGGCCTCAGTGTTGCAAACACAACTCGAGGCGGCCGGCACATTGGCAGTCGAGCCATACGTCGACGAATTTGACGACGTCCCGCTGCTGGCTAACCTGCCGACGCCGGGAAGTATCACCGGTGAAGAGCAAATCGAGTCTATCGATGCTCTCAAGTGGACCCTATCCAACGGTATTACCGTGATCGCCAAGCAGACCGATTTCCGCAATGACGAAGTAGTGTTTGGCGCCTTCAGTCCGGGCGGGCACTCGCTGGTCGCCGACGCGGACCACGTGTCCGCTCTTTATGCCGGCCAACTGGTTGCCGGCAGTGGCGCTGGTCTGCACGACAATGTGACCTTGGACAAGCTGCTGGCCGGCAAGCGGGTTTCGGTTTCCCCCTATATCGGCGAGCTGTTCGAGGGCTTTAGGGGCCGCACTTCGCCGGAAGACATGGAGAGCTTGTTCCAGCTGATTACACTGTATGCAACCGCGCCGAGGCTAGATCCGGTTTACTTTTCGACGTATGAGTCAAGTCTGCGCAGCATCGCCGAGACTCGTGCCGACCAGCCGGACGCCGTTTTCTCCGACGCCGTGAACACCGTGCTGAGCCAAAACCACTTCCGCAGGCGACCGCTTACGCTCGAACTGCTGGAGGAGCTCAGCATAGAGCGCGCGGAAGCAGTGTACGCCGACCGGTTTGCGGACCTGGGCGACGCAACCTTCGTTTTCGTGGGCGCCTTCGACTGGGAAACCCTGCGCTCGTTGACCGCCACATATCTGGCCAGCTTGCCGACCACCGGGCGCGCCGAGCAGTGGCGGGATGTCGGGGTCGATCCGCCGACGGGGTTGGAGGACCACGTCGTCCGCAGCGGCATCGAGCCGCGCAGTAGGACGGTGGTGGTGTTTGCCGGAGATATGGAGTGGAGCCCCGAGGAGGCGCTGACGCTTACGGCAGCAGCCGAGATGCTAACGATCCGTCTGCGCGAGCGATTGCGGGAAGAGCTCGGCGGTACGTATAGCGTCGGTGTGAACGTGAGGACCAGGCTGCTACCGGACCCCGAGTACCAAATCTCTATCGCTTTCGGTAGTGATCCTGCCCGCGCGGAGGAACTCCTGGAGGAGGTGGCGGAGGAGCTGGATTGGCTGCGTGAGGGGGGTGAACAGGAATACCTGGACACGGTCAAGGAACTCTTGCGTACTCCCCGAGAGGAACGGTTGCGCGACAACGGTTTCTGGCTCAATCAGGTCCAGACAGCGATGCAGCGCGGTGAGTCGTTCAATGCGGTCACCGGCTTCGATGAATGGTTGGAGGCGTTGACTCTGGAGCAAGTCGCGGCCGCAGCCCGGCGCTACCTCACCGACGACCAGTACGTGCGGGTGGTGCTGCTCCCTGAGGATGGTTAGTGGTTCAAGGCACTCGTGCGGGCCAGTCGTCGGGCGCGATGGCTGTCGATGTTCAGCGAAGATGTCCGCTCAATTGGTTAGGGAAAATGTCCGTTTGAGCCGTCCGCCTGACCCTGGTGCGCCAGGTGGGGGGCACGTGGCTGCGGCGCAATTGCGGATCGTGTTCCTATGCAAACCCAACTCGCTGGGCTGCGCAATACCGGGCCCCTGACACGTTATATTGGGACTTCCCACCGAAACATTCGCAGTACACAATAGACACATAAAACTCCGGTACTCTTGGGCGGTCAATTTGGATACAACTGGGTAGGAAGTGTTCCACATCGGCCCCAGTCTGAGGCGCTGTGGCCGTAGGGACACAGCGAGGGAGGTCGCCCTCATGCGCTGCGTTCGGCTGGCTGCCTGGTTTGCGCCGGATGGCCCGCCGTAATATTGTGGTTCCTCCATTCCATCTGAGGGATTATTAATGATGGATCTGCGCCTGAACCGGGAAATTAAGGCATACTGTCCGGATTTCGCACCGGTGCGCCGACTTCTACAGGGCCGCGGGGCGGTCTTTGTCGAGGTCAAGGAGCAGGTGGATTTCTTTTACCACTTGCCGGTTAGCAGCAACGACGAGGGAACGCGGCGGCTCAAGCTGCGCGTCGAGAAAGGAAAAGATCAACTCATTTACTATTATGACCGACGGGAAACAAACGCCCGCACCAGCCGGTTTCAATTCTGGGACATAGACGACCCTCAAATTAAAGTGGCCCTGGATACTTCCCTGGGCGCTCGGGCTGTAGTCCGCAAGCAACGGGAACTGTGGCGCAAGGAGAACGTCGTCTTCAACCTGGACACGGTGGAAGGGGTAGGGCAGATATTTGAGGCGGAGGTCCAGGAGAAGGATGGGTACGACATAGAGTCCCAAGTAGAGGAATACCGCCATCTCTTGGAATCATACTTGGGTCTCGACATCGTCGGTTCCAACGAAGATCTGGTAATTGCGGCGGGGCGTTAGTCGGACAGGTTTGGAGCGGGTGATGAGAATCGAGCCCACGTAGCTAGCTTGGAAGGCTAGAACTTCACCATGCGCCTGCCGCCGCCCCCGGATTAATCCGGCAGTATTTCCAGGCAACAGTGCTCGAATACCGTCCCGGCAGTCCTGAGCCAGTACAGCTGCACTTCCTCGGCGACGACGTCCGCGACATCCTCTACCCAAACGGGAGTCACCAGGCGTTCGAGAGCTTCGGCTCCGCCCCATCCCCGACTAGCATCTCATCCGACCGACCTCAACACAGGTGGTACAGCTTTATTCCGCCACACCGGTACACTTTCCCCGCCCTTGACCAAGGCGCCGCCGCAAGCCATGACTCACTCTTCCAGCCAGTTCTCTACCGACAAATCAGGGATCCTCTGGAAATGCCGGACGTTTCCCGTAACTATCGTGAGGCTGCGGGCCAGCGCGATAGCCCCGATCCGCAGGTCGGCATCGCCCAGCGGCGTTCCACGGCGCTCCAAGCCTGCTCTCACTTCGCCGTAAAGACGTGCGGCAGCCGCGTCGAAGGGAAGCGCGGGCAGATTTGGCGGAAGCGTCCTGTCCAATCGTTCTAGGAGGAGGCCTGCGCTCGCTCGCAGCCGGTGGGCCCCGTAGATCAACTCCCCCAGCGTGATACTGGAGGTAAACTGACGTTCCGGCGGTATTGACGCCAGCTTGGCGATCAGTACGGTCGAGAGCGTCCGTTTGAGAAGGTTGCTCAGGATATCCGTATCTAGCAAGTACATCAGCCCTCGAGCTCTACCGGACGCCCTGTGTCGTTCTTACGGTCGGCGTAGATGTCTTCAATCACGGACGCCAGGTCTTTGTCGCTGACTTCCCGCCAGGCGCCCGCCAAGGCAAGGGCTCCCTGGGGCCGCGCCGAAGTCGCCCGGCCCTGCTCCAGCAGCGCCAGGTCGTCCATGCTCACCAGCGCGGCCCACGGCCTTCCGCGGCGTTCGATTACGACCTGCCGGCCTCCATGGGCCACCTCCGCCGCCAGCGCCGAAAGCTGAGCCTTCGCCTGTGTTGCGCTCACTCTCTTGGCCACCGGTCGCACCTCCGGTCACTTAACTAATTGGTCTTCCAGACCTTTATTGCAATAACCATACAATAAGTGCAATTGGAGCGATTCCGCCAACGCGGCTTCCTCGCCAATGGGTTGACCAGGCGCCCACTACGGCCCGCCTGCGACAACTCATAGCGCAACGGAAAGCTTGAAAGTTCGCAGTACAGTACGCTTAGGCCCACCGGTTACACAGAGGAATGTCTGCCGGGCCGGCGATGTTGACTGGTTGCAGATGTCTAGACCTCCGATCAGCTCCGCTATATGGAGAGGGTCGTTGCAGAGCTCGCAGGTATCGTCCGGCGGCGGGTAGACGGCGCTAGCCTTGTCTTGCGAAGGTTCACTTCGAGACTGAGAAACGGCTTGCATTGTTTCGCGGGTGATTCGATACTACGATACGCGCTGATCACGCAAGCCATGACCGGCGCGTCACCAATTCAAAGTCAAATTGTCGTCGTGTGCGGAACGCGCGCTGACGTGAAAAGGAGGGTAAATTATTGGCTTATTCCGTTCAGAGCAAGAAATCGGACAAGACGTACTACCTACACTCGAAAGACGTGACCCTCAACGGCGGGCGCGTACAGACGATCTACTACTTTGCGGGCGCGGCCGGCGACAATGCGCTTGACGAGTTGCCGTCGGGCTATGAAGTGATGGAAAACTCGCGCACGGGCCTGCCCATGCTGAGGAAAGCCAGGTAGCACAGCCGGATTGCCGCGCGACCTCGAGGAGCGGTCGGTAACCGGCGAACCAGTGCGTCCGAGGTTCCGGGGTCTTCTGGCAAGGCGGGGCGTCCGCGAACCGAGTTCGCCAGGCGGCGGGCCTGACCGCCTGTCCGCGGCGGGTTCCCCGTATTGTCGAGCGTCCTATTTGGCGGCCGCCCCGGCCAGACGATCGGCTTGGGAAGCCATATCAAAATCCAGTTCGGTGAGGCCTCCGACGCTGTGGGTCGTAAGAGCCAGCTTCACTCTGGTGTAGCGGATGTCGATGTCGGGATGGTGGTCCGATTCCTCAGCCGCGCGGGCAAGGCGATTGATGAACTCAATGCCTTCCATAAACGCGGCGAATCTGAACGTACGCTCGATGACGTCGCCATTGCGCGTCCAGCCTTCGAGCTCGCCGAGTTTCGATTGGATTTGGGACTCCGAGTACGCATCGGCCATTTTTCGATCTCCGTAGGAATTTGATCCGGCCTCTCTCGCAAATCATACGAAACCAGCCGGCGAGAGCATGTCGGAGGACGGCGCCGCGTGTGGGCAAATGGCGCGCCGCGGCGTGTTTGGTTCGACTTCCTGGAGAATGCCAGGCGTGATCTCCTAGACTTGAAATTGAGCCTGCTTCAAGCACCCCCCGCGTTTTAGAGGGAGCGCCTCACGCATGACCTACGTGATAACCGAACCATGTATCGAAGTGAAGGACGCTTCGTGCGTGGACGTGTGCCCCGTTGACTGCATTCACCCGCGGACCGACGACGACAGGTTCGAGTCGGTGGACATGCTGTATATCGATCCGGTCGACTGTATCGACTGCGGCGCGTGCGAACCCGCATGTCCCGTCGAAGCGATATATCCAGATTTCGACCTTCCGCCAGAGCAGGACAAATATCTCCAGATAAACGCCGACTACTTTGAAAACTAGCTCGCTAAAACCGGTCGCGAGCCGCTACGGGTCGTTGGTTTTGCGGCGTCTCCGGGGCCAGAATGCCGCCGGTATCAGGGAGACCACCGCGCTCCTGGCAAGGATATCCGCCGTTCGGTAATCGCCGGCGGCAATCAAAATTCCCGACAGGACCGCCAGCATCAAGGGCGTTCCCCGCCACCAGCGGAAGACGCCTCGCCACAGCAACGGTCCGATGAGCCGCCAGCCCCGCAGCCAGTGGAGCGGTATCTGAGCGACGACAAGCAAAACTCTGCTCCACGCGTTTTTCGAACCGTTCGAGCGAGCTGCCGATTCGAGACCGACAAGAAAGTATGACAGCGTAAACGCCAACGGAAACGCGGCCATCGATGCGATCGACCGCAGCCTTGAGCCTTCCGCAAGATTGAAGCCGCCGGCCTGGACGATTGGAACCGCAATGAGGTACGCGGCGAGAGCACATGCGGCGGACAGGGAGATGGCCAGCGCGGCGGCGGTGGACTGGCGGCGGCGAAGGTCCGACGACCAACCAGCCAGCAGCGGCGCAGCCGTCAACGCCCCCATGCCAAATGCGATCAGCCATCCTACAGGACTCATTGGCGGCCGGTGTATAAACCAGCTTCCGGGCCGTAAGCCGGCTTGCAGCACTTGAAATCCAAGGGTCAGGTGGTCCGGCTGTCCGGCGTCCATTACGTTCAGCACGTAGGAGGAGGCATCGTCCGGGCTGTTCGCACCGCGAAATACAGCCCCGGCTTGGCCGGTCTCAAGAACGCGAATTCGCACCAGGTACCGGCCTGCCGCCGCGGCGACGGGAAACTCAGCCGTATATCGTTTCATGTCGTTCGAGTCGATCCGAACTTGATCGGCCCACAGGATTTGGCTGCCATCTTCAAGCCGGACCTCGAGGGTGGGGGACCGTCCGTCTTGCTTTTCAGGCCGCGCGGAGAACGAAAAACCGACGTGTCCGGCGGACTCGGTTTCGATCTCCTGGGTGAGACTCCAACCTTCGGCGAAGGGGCCGAGTTCAAACGCGGAGCCTTCGGTCCAGTAGACCGGAAGCAGAATCGCCGGCAGCACCCATGGAATCCCGCCGGCTATCAGGAGCAGGGCGGCCAGTATGAATGGCCTCAGGCGTGCAGCCGGGGAGTGTTCGATGGCGGCGTTGTCAGACACGAGTGGCCGGGAGCAGTCTCGCAGGCCACCAGCCGATGACCACCGAGGCGAGAAGGATGACCACGTTCGCCACTTGCAGCCAGCCATAGAACGGCTCCAGGGCGAAACTTGCCCTGAGCTCCGAATTGGCTTTCACGTCTACGAACCAGCCGTTGAAATAACCGTCCAGGACTACGTGGTCCGCTTCGTCAGCTTGAAGGCCGTCGATAGTCAAACGCCAGCGGGGGTCGAACTTCTCGTCCAATCTCACGAGCGCTTTTCGCGGGGGGCCGTTGTAGCCGGCGCTAAACGCCGCCGGCCCGCCGTGACCGACCTGGTCGACGCCCGAGGTCGCGTTCTCTACCGCCTTACCCTTCCACACTACGAGGGATATCGAGTGTGGCAATTGCGATTCAGTCACCTCGTCAAGCTCGAAAGCCGCCCCATGCGGAGGCCGGCCACTCGGTTTGACTTCAAAGAAAGCGCGGTCAGATCCCGCATCGAGTGGGACCGTGAGCCTTACGTCCTGGAATTCGGCGCTCGGACCCCGGGATCGCTCGTGGTAGGTGACTCTTGGCTCAAGCTGACCGGCAAGAACCGTGGCGCCGTTCCGGCCCGCGCGAACGCGCCCGGCGACAGTAACCGATCGACCGTCGCCGGAGCCTGTCGTGACGATCCTTTGGATACTCTCGCACGAGGCGGTTTCGCAATTCTCAAGCGCGCCGGAACCGGCGGGACCGTAGATCTCGACGGCTGGAGACTCGCGGTCGCCGAGAAACTTCAACTGGACCTCGTGCTCGCCCCGCTCCAGGCGGACTGTAGCGGCGAGCCTCTTGTACGAAGCGTTAATCGGAGTTTCCAGAACGTCGACGCCTTTGCCGTCTACCGAGACCTCAACCTGAACGTCGGGCGGAACCGCGGCGTCAAGGTGGAATTCGCCGTCAACGGGAGCTTCAAAGACACGGACCCCATCCGTCAGCTCAAGATCGGAGAGCACCATGCGGACCGGCAGGCTACCGAATGCGGCAGCCGCCCGTCGCTCAGCTTCGCGGATCACCTCCGCCGGTGCGAGCACGACGCGCGAAATCGCGTTCAGGTTTGCGCTCGCGTTTTCGACGCTTAAGACGTGTTCCCCCGCCGCGATCTCCGAAACCGGGATCTTCGTCCACCGGTAGCCGTGTCGCAGCGCGGAGCGTGTCTGAATCGTCGTCACGCGCCGCCCGTCGAGGGCGACTCTGACGTCGCCGCTGTACGGGCTTGTGAAATGCCGGACCCAGAGCTCGTTGCCGTATCCATGTGAACGCAGTGATATGTCATAAGTGGAGAGATTCGCGTCGGTTACGATGCTCCCGGTCGCGTCCGTCGTAGCGGGATTGAGATACCAGGCGGCGTTCAGATAAGTAGCCACCCAGTCGGTTCCCGCCCGCGACGAGTTCGGGCCCACCTGAGCAGCGGGTTCGACCGAATAGCGGGGCCCAACGTAGCTGAACGCCAGATCGGCAATATCGCCGTCGAGCCATATTTCGGTTATCGCGAGTTCGGCGCTATCTGGATTTCGGGACAGATCGTGCAAGTGCGTGACCCGCCGGTCCGCCTCGAAGAAGTACCAGCCGGTGGCCAGATGCCTCAGGGAAGGTGAGCCTGCGATGACTGTTTCGGTTATGCCGAATTTCGGGCCGGGAGATCCGCTTACTCGCATCACCGCAACCCGGCCGTCGGAAAGGTCCAGGTCCGACGTTAGCCCCGACTGGCGATCGATCGTTTGCGGGAGCCGCCCAGGCCGTTCGAGACCGGCCAGCCAGGGCCTGCCGTCGCTTCTTATGAACTCCGAATAGCGCGACTGCCAATGAGGATCGAGCACCACGTATTCGACGCGACCCAGGTTCAGCAGGTTGTGAACGGGATAGCCGGCGGGGCCCAGCAGTGCGTGAAACACCGTCGCGAAAAACTGCGGAAAGAAGTCTGATCGCGGGGACACCCAAAAACCTCGCTTGGCGGGCTGTGCGACGAACGGATTGTTGCCGGGTGGGGATTGGGTCCCGCTATCGCTTGTATACGAGGCTGGGCCGGTCATAGGCAGGTGGAGCATTCTGTAGTCGTCCGGTTCCGCTCGAATCGCTTCCATCGCATCGATCGTGTCGCGGTCTACCTTGTAGGGCGGCAAGTGACCTAATAAATTCCCCGACCAAAATCCCATGGCGCCGACCGCCAGGATGGCCGCCGCCGTCACTCCGAGCACACGATTTAGATGACGAATCTCAGTGAATCTAACGTTGAGCATGAGCCCGACCATCAACGACAGCATCAGCGCGGCGGGGATTGAGAAATAGCGGGAGTTTCGGAACATTGCGCTGCCCGGAATGTCCTGAATTCGCTCGCGCAGTCCGGAAAACGGCTCGTTGAACCCCGTGCTCGCCAGAGTAAAAACGAGAAAGCCGGCAAGAAGGAACGCGGCCAGGCGGCGTTCGCGGCCGCTGGTAACGACGATCGCAAGCATCCCAAGTCCAGCGACTGCCGACCTGCCGACCTGGTATAGGGATATGAACGCGTTCGGCCCTATCTGCGGCCCCCTCCCGACTGAGTAGTTGTACGGCTCCCCTACGAGGCCGATGGCTTCGCTGAATCGTGGGGCGGCCGCCAATATCCACGTAAGCTTCGATATATCCGCCTGCGCGGCCAGTTGGTCGACCGCGCCGCTTATGAACGCCAACTGGTAAACCACGACTCCGGCCGCCGAGTGGAAGGACAGAATCCCGAATCCCATCGCGACGACGTACAAGACCGTTCCGGACTTGCGCGTGAGCCGCCCGGGGGTGAGAACGACGCGGTAGGCGCAATAGCCCGCGATCATTGCGGTAGTAAGAACGGCGAGATGAATCGTGGACGCGCTGAGCCCGATCCATACCATGCCTTTGAAAAACGGGCGTACTCCCGGGGATCTTTCAAAGGCGAGATGTGCGGAAGCGAGCGCCTTGGGAAGCACGGCGATGCCGACCAGCATCTCGATGTAGCCGGTGACGTAAGCATCGAATATGAAGGGTGTCGAGGCGTAAGCAACCCCCACGGCGAACGCCGCCCGGCGGCGCATCCCGAAGCTCTTGGCTGCTTGATACGCGAATATCGCCGCCAAAGTGACGAGTGCGATTGGAAATCTGGATATGAGCCAGCCGTCCGCGCCGAGGAACTGCGCGACGCTCCCCCAGCCAAAGACCATGTATAGACTTGTGTGCCGCTCGGCCGCCGACGTTCCAAAGTAGTCGGTCATCCAGGCCGCCGAGTGGTCGGTGGCTTTCTGTACGTTCTGCCAGGATGTTGGCGCAATCGTCCAGTCATCCCGAAGCCCCAGGAATCCGGGATCGAAGATGAGGCCGCGAAACCACACGGCCACCATCAGTACGTAGATCGCATAGATGGTGGCGTCGGGATGATTGGAAACCCATTTCCCAAACGTGTTCAGCGCACTGGTAATCGGGCCTAGAATCGGGCGCGGCAGTGTGCGGATTAGCGTGCTTTGAGCCGCCGTCAGGGGATTATTCATTATTCAAGCGGCGGGCAGGAACATCCGGGGCGCCGGTCACGACGGAAGCGGCGTG
Source organism: Chloroflexota bacterium (assembly GCA_965218195.1). Taxonomy (GTDB): domain Bacteria; phylum Chloroflexota; class UBA11872; order UBA11872; family VXNJ01; genus JAPOVO01. The sequence goes on along the minus strand of OZ244593.1, from coordinate 160,207 downwards.
CATACCTTGATAGGCTATTCGTCAAGCTGGAATCCAATGGTGGGCTGCGATCAGTCCCATTCAAAAGGAGATTCGTTTGCGCACCAAACCTGATCGCCGCCTTTTGTAACTGTGGCAGTTCCCGGTAACGAGGTCTCCCAAGCTGCATATTAATGACATAAAGGCAACGTTGACCGAAGAAGTGCTCAATGCTTATCGGAGTTGAGCGTGACCAGGCTTCGTCGAATGAACCCGGTCACTCGATCACGAGTGTAGCCAGTTGACTGATTCCACACGTCACGCGGTCCTTGGCTCAGGAGAAAACCGCCATGTCATCGCGATCCTGGCCATACACCTCCTCGGCGAAAATATTGGCACCGGTGGTGATCGCGTGCTGGTCGAGTTTGCAAAGCGGTGGCGGCGATCTGGCAGGGAGGTTGTCGTTATCGCGCCCGCCACCGCTCCGGCTTCGTTGCAGTCACAGACCGGAGCCGCCACGCGATTCGTAAAAGCAACGCCTTTCGACAGATGGCCGGGTTTGTCCGCCATACCGTTTGCTTACTTCTTCAGGACCATCCGGGGCATCCCGATTGTTACCGGCGCTCAGGCCGACGCTATCTATTCGGGAGGCGACTTCATCTGCAATGTCCTTCCCGGCGTCTGGGCGAAATTTCGCTCGCCGCATCGCCCAAGGCTTGCCGTTAGCATCCACCACATAAATGCGAATCCTTTCGCTCGACACGGGAATAGCAAGCTTGCCAGCGCGGCCTCGTACATTCTGCAGCGCCTCAGTTTCAGCCTGATAAAGCGCCACGCGGATGCTGTCTTCGTTCTGACTGGAGCCGTGAGATCACAGCTCCTAAAGTGCGGATTCGACCCAGCCCGCATTGTGATAACCGGCGCCGGCGTCGACCTCGGCCGCATCGACCAGTCGGCGGCGCCCGCCGCGCCGCAATTTGACGCCTGTTTTGCCGGCCGCTTGAATCCAAGCAAGGGTATCTTCGATCTTCCCGCGATCTGGCGCAAAGTGGTGGAACAGCTTCCCGACGCCAGGCTGCTCGTTATGGGTGGTAGTGACGAATGGCGCGGCAAACTCAAATCTCAAATCGCCCAACAGGGACTGGAACGGCATATAACCGTGGCCGGCTTCGTGCCGGAAGACGACTATTACGCCTCGATAAAGGGATGCAGGGTTTTTATCGCACCCAGTTACGAGGAGGGTTTTAACATAGCTTTGTGCGAAGGCATGGCGTGCGGATTGCCGGCCGTGGTCTACGCGCTGCCCGTTTACCGGGAGCTGTTCGGGGAGGGTCCAACGCTGGTGCGTACCGGCGACACCGAGGCGATGGCGCGGGAGATCATAAAGCTGCTCACCGACCAGCAGCATTATCGCGGGCGCGCGGCGGCGGCTAAGCAGGCCGCGCGACGGTACGACTGGCGGCGTGTCGCAGCTACCGCATTAGCCGCTATTGACTCAGACTGCGGTCTCCACTCGTGAGGGCTGTGCTCCCTTTCGTCATTTCCGCGAAGCATGTCCCCGCGCAAGCGGGGAGCGGGAATCCAGACCTGCTTACTCATGAGGCCTGAATGCGGCGAATGAGTACACCCAATCGACAGGCCGAAGACCGGCTCGGGCGTATCCTGTCAAAAGTGGGCGACATGTCGTTCCGGCGCCGCGTTTTGACTATTTGCGAATATCTCGATCCCGCTCCCGACGACCTGATTCTGGACGCGGGCTGTGGAGAAGGGTTCATCTCCATTGTGCTCGAGCAGGTATATGGATGCCGCGTCGTAGGTTTGGACTCGGATTGCAAGATCCTGAGTCAGGGGATATCGAGGAAGAAGGGCGGCGGCGGGAATTCGTGGCTTATCGGCGACACGACCAAGCTGCCGTTCGGCGAAGCTGTGTTCGACGGCGTAGTCTGCAGCGAAGTCTTGGAGCACCTGGATGACGATTTGGCCGCGGTCCGCGAGCTTGGACGCGTGCTCAAGCCGGGTGGAACGCTAGCGGTTACGGTTCCGTGCCTGGATTATCCCGGACTGTGGGACCCGATGAACAGGGTCCGAGAATCAGTAGGGCTCGGGCACTTCAATCCGGAAAGCGGATTCTGGGGAGGCCTTTGGGCTTTTCATGTGCGGCTCTACACGCTCGAAGAGCTGAGTTCGGTTGTAATTCGGAGCAAGGCGTTCGAAATCGACCTCGTCGAGGGATTGACTCGATACTGTTTGCCGTTTAACCATGTAATTCTGTGGACTTTGAAGCAAATGTATATGCGACTTCCGGCGACGGCGGCGATTCACAAGTCGATGGAAAAGTTCGAATATGACGACTCCGGAAGCTCGTCTGTGCCGGCTTATCTGGCGTCAATAGCTCTCAGGGTGTGCCGCGCGATCGACGCCTGGAACGACCGCGATCAGAACCCTGAAAACCCTTGCGTCAGCCTCGCATTACGTGCCGTCAAACGCGCCGCCTGAACTCGGGTTCCCGGGGGCCGACGTCCAGGGGCGGAGGCGGCATTTTCGCGACCTCGACGGCGCTTTTTGCGAATACCGGATTTTGAACGCGGGCCTGCTCGTGACGGGCGGCCGTGACGAATTGCGCGGCGGCCGCTAACGAGGCCGCGCGGCGGTACGACCGGCGGCGTGTTGCCGCCGCCGCGTTAGCCGCGATCGACTCCGGCGCGTAGCCGACTTACGTCGACAAGGTCGGCTCAACGAGCGCCGACGCGGGCTTCCGTCAGCTTTGCCTTGAGGGTGCGGAGAAGCGTATCTACCTCTTGCTCCGTGTTGAACGCCGCCGTGGAGATGCGCATCGCCGAGTGGCCCGGTCGAGCCGGCGCCGACAGCCATTGGAACTTGACTATGACGCGGTCCTCGTAGGCCAGCCTCCGGACCACCTCTTTTATCCCGTCGTCGCCGAGGCCGTCAAAGGCGAGCGTGGTGATTCCAGCGGACGCTTCGCTAGCCATCGGCGTGAGCACGGTCACGCCCTTCCAACGCGAGACCTCTTCCCGAATCAGCATCGCAAGTCCGTTGACCCTCTCCTCGATGGCCTCGAGGCCGATCTCACGCGCCAGACGCGCCGCCTGCCCAAAGCCGATTACCGCGGCGTGGTTGTAAGTATTGAATTCAAGACGCCTGCGCGCCGTGACCGGCGGAACGGGCGTTTCGGGATCGTGCCAAAGGCTCACGTCGGGTACCAGGTCGGGCCGGAACCCGGCGATCCGGTCGGGGGCGACCCAAATGAACCCCGTGCCCCTTGGACCGAACAGCCACTTGTGCCCCGAGCCGACGTAGTAGTCGCATCCGAAACCAGGGACGTTGACGGGAAACACTCCCACCGACTGCGCGCCGTCGCCGACGATGGGGACCCCACGCTCGTGCGCCGCCTCGGCAGCCTCCCGAAGGGGCAGGCGCCGGCCGTCGGGCGAAGTCACCTCGCTCACGATCACCAGTCTCGCTCGATCCGAAAGCGTCGAAGCCAGGCGTTCGAGAAAGTCGGCGTCGCCTCCATCAGCGGGAATCGTCCGAATTATTACACCGCGCTGCTCCGCCAGCGCCTGCGCCGCGTCGAACGTGCTCAGATGCTCCAGCGACGAGATGCACACTTCGTCCCCCGCCCGCCACTCGATGCTGCGCAGCACTCTGTGCATGGCCTGGGCGGTATTGGGCGTTATCGCTAGGTCATCCACGTCACATTTCAGAAGCGACGCCACTTCGGCACGCGCCGCGTCCTCCCTGTCGAGCTGCTCCTGGCTGGTGCCCGAACCGGGGACGGCGAATGCCAGGGCGCCGCGGCTCTCGATGGCCATTTCATCGGCCACGGTCTTCAGAACACAATCGAGTGTCGGACCGTTCATCGCGGTCTGGAAGTACATCACTTCCTGGGTGATTGGCAGCTCATCCCGCAGCGATTCGAGGGTCATGCCGCGCGAAGCATCGTCAGCGGTCATACTCAACTCCTCTAAAGCGAGCCCCTTACGACGGGTCGAGTCCGCAATTCGTCGTTGCGAGCTTCGTCGCCGCTATTGCTCCGGCATTCCGCGGAGATGAACTGGATAGCGTAGCCCGGCCTTGGATATGGACTCGTATTCGGCTTGGTGTTATGCAGGATCTCGCAGTGGTGCCAGCTTGCGTGTCCGGCGGGCAGCGTGACCGTCACTGCCTGGGAGTCGTCTACCTCCAGATGCTGAAGAATGGTGCCCTGGAACTCCGATCCGTGTTCGACCAGGCCGCCGCTGTGGCTGCCGGGGAGAAACCGCAGCGGGCTATTTTCTTCGGTCACATCCGCAAAGGCTATCCAGCAAGTGACCGATTTTGGCGGGTCGAGCTTGAAATAGGCGTTGTCCTGATGCCATGGAAGCTCGCCGCCGTGATACGCCGGCTTGAGTAGCGCCTGATCGGCCAGCACCTGAATGTTGGGCCCGATCAGAGATTCCGTCACGTCGAGGATTCGGGGGTCATTGACTAGCGCCTCGAACGCCGGATCTATCTTGTAGAGGTCCACTATTTGCTGAACGGACGTCTTTTCCTCGCCTTCCTCGCCCGCCCTCAGCTCTATATGCCGCCTGCCCGAGTGTGCCCACGCTATGCGGGGATCTTCGAACTCCGCGGTGAAGTGCTCGTCGAGGCGCTTGCGCAGGCCTTTGACTTCGCCGGCCGTGAGCAGCTCGCCGTACCTTAAGTAGCCGTCGCGCTCGTACTGAGCTACCTGGTCGTTGGTTAGTTTCATATTCCGCTCCCCTTTCTCCAGAATCCGGTTGAACCAGTCCATCGGTCCTCCGTCGCCGCCCGTCCACGTCGTGAAATGACAGGACTCGCTTCGGTCCGTGAATTAGCCTAGGGCACTGGTCGGGGAAGTTGAAAGACAACCCCCGTTTTTCGCAGGCGAGCGGCATCATGGCGATCCGCGTTTTTGCCCGTCGCTATCACCGCGATCAGCCAGCTGCCAGGGGTTACAGCGACCCTCGCACCAGTACGTGGTCCCTCATTTCGTTTCCGTCGTGGTCCAGGGTCCCCACCGGCATGTAGCCTATCGCGATGCCCGGCCTGGGGTTTTCGGTGATATTGGGCTTGGTGTTGTGAAGAGTCAGGCAGTGGTGAAGGGAACAGCCTCCCGCGGGCAGCTCGACGGTTACCGGATTGGATACGTCCGCCTCTACTTCCCGTAGCGCCCTTGTCCCTTGAAATCCCCTTTTGTGCCCGACGATCCCGCTTGTGTGGCTGCCGGGAATAAAGCGCATCGCACCGCTGTCCTCGGTCACGTCCCCGAAGGCAATCCAGCACGTGACCAGGTTGGAAGGATCGCATCGCCAGTAGGCGTTGTCCTGGTGCCACGGAACCTCGCCGCCGTGAAACGGCGGCTTGTAAAGCGCCTGGAACGAGAACACCTGGATATTCGGTCCGATCAGAGGCTCGATCAGATCGAGGATCCTGGGATGATGAACCAGCTGCCCGAACGCGGGATTCAGCCTGTGGGCGTTCATGATCTGATGGACAAAATCACGCGTCTCGCCCTCCTCCTGCTCCCGGATGTTGCGAGAGGTCTCCCTGATGAACAGGTCGGCGTAATGAGCGAGCAGCTTGTTGACTTCTCCCAAGGTTAGTAGGGGACCGTAGGCCAGGAACCCGTCTTTATCGAATTGATCGATCTGTTCAGCCGTCAGTCCCATAATGCTCCCTCTTCAATCGCGACTAGCTAACTAATCCGAAGATAAAGATAGTATCCGGCAATGCAACCGGTCGTGCACACGCGGTCGGCAGTATCTTCATCCGCAAAAAGGGCCGGTCGCCGCGCTCGTTCCGCGCCTCCTTTTGCAGCGTCGATTAACCGATTGACTGGATCATAGCGATCACGGGGTAGACCGCGGTAATTAACGAACAAGTCGAGCGATCATGCCGTCGCCCTTCTTGATCTCGGAGGTTCTTCACGTCGCGAGGTCCCCTTTGACGCCTTCATCGATACGTCTTGAACGGATTGACTTTGTTAGTATCGAGCTACTTTTTGCAGGGAAACAAGCCGGGGGTGGGAAATCGGGGCCAGTCTTCGAGTCGCCGTCCGGAAGAGGCTCTGGAACCGCCCTGGCATTGAACTCCCCGTCAGCCTGATTCTTTTTGGTTACTTCGCACTCTTCTTCGCAGTTCCGTTCGGGATAGCCATCGGCATTGCGTTGTTCAACTGGGACCTGCTTTCCGAGGCGATATTTGTCGGGGGCGACAACTTCGTCAAGATGTTCAAGGACAAGCTGTTCCTCAACGGCCTCAAGATTTCATTCATCTTCATCGGGATCGAAGTACCGGTGATCCTGGCGTTCGAGATACTCTTTGCCGTTCTCTTTTCGAAACTCGGCAGATACTCGCAGAAGGTCTATCTGACAATCTTCTTTATGCCGGTAATAACACCGTGGCTTGTCGTGATCATGATGTGGGGCTTCATCTTCTATCCGAACGTAGGTCTTCTGTCGGGTTTTGGACAGATTTTCGGCCTCGACATCGTTTCTCCGCTGGCATTCAGAGAGACCGCGCTTTACGCGATGATCGTTATGACTATCTGGAAGTTCGTCGGATTCGGAACGGTTATCTTTCTAGTGGGCATCAACGAGGTGCCGGTGGTTCAATACGAGGCTGCGATCATTGACGGAGCGGGCGCGTGGGCCCAGTTTCGCCATATCACGCTGCCCCTCATCCGGCCCATTCTGCTGGGAATGTCCATCGTGAGCTTCATCGGCGCGCTGCAGATCTTCGAGCCGTTTTTCATCATGACGCGGGGGGGGCCGATTGACGCTACCCGCACGTTTTCGCTTTATCTTTTCCAGCAGGCGTTCGATCAGCTTCGCTTCGGCTATTCGTCGGCCATGGCGTTCTTCATGTTCTTTATCTTGCTTGGTATTTCCGTTATTCAGCTGTTGGTGGCGAGGACGAGATGGGAATACTGAGACCCAACGCGGAGTCTTTACCGGCAGTCGAGCCTGGCGTTCGCGTGAGCCAGTCCACCTTTTACAGCAGGACGCGGCGGAGGATCGGCTATTGGGCCATTCTTATCGGCCTGATCCCGGGCGCGGCGATAATGTTCGTACCGTTCTTCTGGATGTACATATCGTCGTTCAAGACACCGAAGGAGATCCTCCAGCCGAGTATTACGTGGCTCCCAAAAACCTTTTATACGGCGGGCTACGTCGAAACATGGCAAGAGGCGACGATCTTGCAGGGCTACGGAAACAGCCTGCTGATCGCCGGGATTACGACAATTCTGGCGGTTTTTACAAGCGCGGTGTGCGGCTACGTTTTTGCCAAGAAGGAATTCGCGGGCAAGAACCTGCTGTTCATCTTCGTCCTCAGCACGATCATGGTGCCGTTTTTCATGCTGTTCATCCCGTCCTTCGTCCTCTACTTCAAGCTCGGCCTGAAAAACACGTATCTGGGACTCATTCTTCCCGGCGTGTTTACACCCTTCGGAATCCTCATAACCCGGCAGTTCCTGCACTCGGTGCCGAATGAACTGCTAGACGCTGCCCGCGCCGACGGCGCCGGGGACATACGTATCCTGTGGCACATCATCATCCCCCTCAGCAGATCCGTGCTCTCGGCCATCGCCATCCTTTCATTCCTGGGAACATTCAACGACTTCCTCTGGCCCTTGGTGATGATCGACGACAGGCACATGTTTACTCTGCCGCTGGTGTTGAGGCTCATTACCGGGCGCCAAGCGACAAGAGAAGATCAGGTCCTCGCGGCGGCGGTGATGAGCATCACCCCCATCCTGATCTTCTTCATCATTTTCCAGCGGCACATAATCAAGGGAATCGCCCTAACAGGCCTGAAGGGCTAAAGGGTTTCCTCAAGTTCTGGACAAGCTACGGCTCGCACATGAGCTGCGGCCAGTCTCCGGTCCATTAGCAGGTGGATCAACGGGCTGGCCAGCCGTGGTAGCGTCCTTTTAACCAGGTAACGTGATGGCCGACAGCATCCCGACCATACTCAAGTCAAGGTTTGGGCACGATGGCTTCCTGCCGATGCAGCAGGATGTCGTTAGCAACGTATTCGGTGGACGGGACTCGCTGGTGCTGATGCCTACGGGCGGCGGCAAGTCGCTGTGCTACCAGCTTCCAGCGCTCTGCCGCGACGGGCTGACGCTGGTGGTATCGCCGCTGATCGCCCTGATGAAGGACCAGGTCGATGCCCTGAAACGACGCGGCATTGCCGCTGACTTCATTAACAGCACTATGACCCACGCGGACGTGCGGCGCGTAGAGATGGAGGCGCACGAAGGCCGGCTGGACATCTTGTACGCCGCGCCAGAGCGGCTGGCGCTGCCGCGATTTCGCGACTTCCTGCGCACGCTGAAACTGAGCCTGATCGCCGTCGACGAGGCCCACTGCATCTCGGAGTGGGGCCACGACTTCAGGCCCGACTATCGCAACCTCGACGAACTGCGCGACGACTTCCCGGCCGTGCCGGTGATCGCGCTAACGGCCACCGCCACGGTGAGGGTTCGCCGGGACATTGTCGACCAGCTGCGAATAGCCGACGCCGCGTGGTTCGTCGCCAGCTTCAACAGACCGAACCTGACCTATCGCGTCATGCCCAAGCGGCGTAGCTTCGACGCCTTGATTCAGCTTCTTGGTCGGAACAGGGACGGCTCGACTATCGTCTACCGCTTCTCGCGGCGGGATACTGAGAAGCTCGCGTCGCAACTGTCGAGCCGCGGCTTCAAGGCGCTGCCCTATCACGCCGGACTGGAAGACGACGTGCGGCGGGAGACGCAGGAGCGGTTCCTCAATGACGACGTCCCGATCATAGTGGCGACCATCGCGTTCGGGATGGGCGTGGACAAGCCGAACATACGGCTGGTGGTCCATTACGATCTGCCAAAGAACATAGAGAGCTACTACCAGGAGACTGGAAGGGCGGGGCGCGACGGCCTGCCCAGCGATTGCGTGCTCTTTTACTCTTACAGCGACAAAATGAAGCAGGAGTTCTTCATCAAGCAGATCGAGGACGCCGCGGCGCGCGCGAGCGCGGCGGCCAAGCTCGGCAAGATGGTCGAATACAGCGATGCCAGGTCCTGCCGGAGAGCGTTTCTGCTCGACTACTTCGGTGAGGAGTGGCCGGAGCACGACTGCGGCGCCTGTGACGTATGCCTGGCTGGGTCGGAGCAACCGGATTCCGCGAGCACCTATGACGGCGCAGAAATAGCGCAGAAAGTGCTGTCGGCGGTGATACGGACCGGTCAGCGGTTCGGCACAAGCCACGTCGTCGACGTGCTTCGCGGCAGCCGCTCGCGGCGAGTGCTGGAGCTCCGTCACGATGAGCTTTCGGTCCACGGCATCGCTAGTGACTTCACCAAGGACGAGATATTGGATATCTTCGAACAGCTCATCGATAAGGGCCTGATAGCCCGGAGAGTCGACGGTCTTCCCACCTTGTTCGTTACGACGCGCGGCAGGGCGTTCCTAAAGAACCGCGAGACCGTCAGGCTGATCGGGACAGTCAAGAACGCGCCTCCCCGCACCGAAGAAGCGCTCGAATGCGACGCTCAGCTCTTTGACAAGCTCCGCGCGTTGCGCAGGCAACTGGCGGAGGAGATGAACGTACCGGCTTACATAGTGTTCGATGACGCTGCGCTGCGCCGGATGGCCTTTCACGCGCCTCAGACCAAGGACGCCTTCCTTCGGATCAAGGGCGTGGGTAACGCCAAGCTCAAGCAGTTCGGCGATCGGTTCATTTCAGTCATCCGGGACCACTTGGAGTTAAATGAGTCCGACACAGTGGTCCGGCCTGGTTCCAATGCTGATCTCGACCGGCCTCGCGCCGAGCCGAAGTCGGACTCGGATACCAAGCAGATACGTGAATCTCACCCGCGCGCCTATGAGAAGTGGTTCCCCAAAGAAGAGCAACGACTTATGGGCCTGTTCGGATCGGGGCTATCAGTCCCCGAGGTCGCGTCAAAACTGGGGCGCCGGCCTTCTGCTGTCAGGTCGAGACTTCTACGATTAGGAATAATCACCGACTAGGACTGGATGGAGCTAAACGTATAACGCGATCGCGCGTCATCCGTGTGTTGGCAACGCTGCAAAGATCAGGGCGCCTCAATTGTGTTTCACCATCAGCGGCGCCCACGCGGTCAGGCGGGAAGCACTTCCGCCTGACCGCGAATTCTCTGGAGTTTGACCCTAGCTTCCGGCCTGTATCCGCGCGACGGCTTCTTTTTCGACCACGTTGACGTCGGTCGTGAGATCGGCGGCCATTTGCTCGATGGACTTATGGCCCTGATCCGCCACGTCCTGGATAGCCTTGCCAATGAAGTTGTTTTCCAGGTGGTTAATGTGGAAGGGCGGGTACCGCACGGCGGGCCAGACAATGTTGGGCATCATCTTGGCCGACGCCCAGCCGAATTTGCTCTCGAGATAGGCGGGCAGCTCGTAAACCTGCCTGACGGTTTGCGAGCCGGAATAGAACTGGCCGAACTGCGCCATGTTCTCGGGCTGCCACATGTGGCGCATGAACTCGAAGGCCGCGTCCAGTTTCTCGTCCTTGACGAACTTGGGAACCGTCAAGCTTCCGGTGGAGGACGTCTGATAGAGCAGTTCGCTGGCGCCCGGAAACGCGGGTACGGCAAAAGGCTCGGCATGAAGCTCGGGATCGAGTCCGGCGTAGACCGAAACCATGAACAACCCGGACGTCTCGAAAACGGACGATTTCTTGATGAGAGCAGGCGTGGCGTTCTCCTGAGAGACTAGGGAGGTGTACCTGTTGTACAGTTCGACGAAGAACTGAAGCGACTCACGCGCCTCTGGGGTGTTGAAGTCGAAAGTGTTGGTGCCGACGTCGTAGTAAGTGCCGCCGCGCTGCATGATGTATGACTGAGCCCAATGGCCCAGGAAGGCGGACGAGAGGTGTATCCCGTTGCGGATGATCTTGTCGCCTTCCTTCTGCAGAGTCTTCGCCATGATGCCTTCGAAGCCTTCCCAGGTTTCAAAGGCGGCGTCAAGGTCGGAGACTCCGGCTTCTTCGGTTGCCGCGACATCGACAACAACGACCGGCCCGCGGATTCCGTTTATCAAGGGGATCACGTAAAACTGGCCGTCGCTGGACCACACCGCGTCGAGCGAGCGGGAGAAGAAAATCGACTGCAACTCCGATCTCGTCATCAGGTTGGGCGTGAGGGGGTGCAGCACCTTGGTCACGTCGATTGGATACCACCAGTCGGTGTAGGTGTAGACGACTTCACTCGCCGTCCCGGCGACAATCGAGGGGTAGAACTTGCTCAGCAGGTCGCCATACGGGATGGGCGTCATCTCCACGGTGTAGTGCGGAAATTGCTCGTGAAAGCCCTCTATAGCGTTGTCCATGGCCGCAACGCCGTCTTTCCATTCCTGCATCCACAGGCCGATCTTGGCCGCTCTTATCTTTGGAGCCTCGACCTCGACGGTGACGATCTTCTCGAGGACCTTCTCGACGATCTTTTCCTTCTCGACCTCAACTTCGACTTCGACGATCTGGGTGACGACCTTCTCGACCTCCACCGCCACCTGTTTTTCGACTATCTGGGTGACGATCTTCTCGACCGGCACCTCCTTTTCCACGACCTTGACGACTTCCTTCTCTACGATCTGGGTTTCGCCGCAGCCGGCCAGCGCTGCAATGCCCGCGCCGCCACCGACCAGAGCCATGGCTCGCAGAATCCCGCGTCGGTTCCTGATTGTGCTCATGTTCTTGCCTTCCTCCACTTCGAACCCGCGTGAACCGCGGGAGGCCGAATATGGCTTGTAAGTTACGCGTGTCCGACAGGCGTGTCAATCAGTTGCACGGATTCGCTGTATAAACGATGGTGACGTGTCCGAGCTAGGCCTCGATTGACCGTCATCCGAAAGTGATGTACCGAGTCCGGAGTTATTGAGATGAAAGTCGTGCTGTTCACCAAATTCAACGAGACGTGGGGCGCCCGCGAACTCGGCGAGTACCTGACCGCGATGGGATACGACGGGGTCGATCTTCCCGTGCGGTACGGATATCACTTAAATCCCGACAACGTGCGTGAGACGCTGCCGGAAGCTGTGAGGGTCTGGTCGGAAATGGGTCTGAGCTGCGAGCTAATCAGCACGGAAACGAACCTGATCGACCCGGCGAATCGCGACAGCATAGCCATTTACGAGGCGGCCGCGGAGGCGGGCGTTCCGATTGTCAAGATAGGTTTCTTCAGGCACAACCCCGGCGACGACTACTGGGAAAAAGTGAGCGCCGCGCGGCGGGCGCTTGAAGGATTCGCGCGACTGAGCGAGCGAACCGGGGTCAAGACGGTCTATCAGACCCACAGCGGCAACTGCCTGGGGTCCAACTGCGCAGGGATCATGCACCTGCTGCGCGGTCTGGACCCCAAGTGGGTCGGCGCCCACGTGGACGGCGGTCACATCGCAATCAACGGCGAGGACATCGAGATGGGGCTCGCGATGTGCCGGGAATACCTGACCGTAATCGGCGCCAAGGACGCGCGCCACGTTCCGGACAAGCGCGCCAATCCGCCCGCTCGGTACGGGCCTGCGTTCGTCTTTCTGGGGCACGGCGCGGCGCACTGGCGCAGGTTTCTCAAGACTGTAAAGCGATGGGGCTTTGACGGGCCGATCACCGTGCACACGGAGTACACGGAAGATCAGGACGTTGTTTTCACCGTTGGTGGAAAAGACCTGTCAGAGGAAGCGGGCTCCCGTCGGGAGGCAGGCGCGATCGAGGACCTTCGGTTTCTCCGTCGCGAATGGGATAGCGTCTGACCGCGCCGGCGATCAGTCACCAGGATCAGCCGCCGGCTAGCCCACAATACTCCACGGCCGCCAGTGCGTAGACGCGCGCGGCGTCGACGAGATCGTCGATCCGGATTCGCTCGTGGTCGGAATGCGCCGTGCTGTGTCCTGGCCCAAAGTAGACGGTTGGAACCGGGATCTCGTTGGCGAACAGGCTTGCGTCGCCGACGAGCTGCATCCCGATGATTTCGGCTTCGCGTCCAAGAACCTGACGGCTGCCGGCTTCCAGCGCCTTGATAACGGGATCGCTCGCCGGCGTCTCGAAGGGGGCGCGTCCGCCCATGAACGAGACTTTTACGTCGAGGCCAGACCGGTCCGCAAGCTCTATGCACAACCGCTCGTAGCGATCCTGGACGTCCGCCACGTCCGTGCCCGGCTGCCAGCGGTGAGTTCCGACGATGGACGCCGGCGTAGGCAGGCGGTTGACGTAGTCTCCGGCCTGGAGAATGCCCACGTTGAGCTGCTCCCGGCCGGTCAATGGTGACGGCGTCGCCGAACGGAACTCGTCCTCCCAGGTCTCAAAGGCGCGCAATGCCTCGCCTATCCAGCGCGCCGGATTCTCGTCGAAGGGCGCGTAGAGGTTATGGATCATTCCACGCGGGTTGGTTACCGTGAGCGTGAAACCTGTGCAGCCGGCGCTCGCCGCCCAGATCGCTTTGGGGCCTTCGGCGATTATTATGGCGCTGGCGCTCAGTTCGCCGGTGCGCATGAGCCGAATGATCCGGTCGGGGCCTTCCTTTTTCCCGATAGGCGTCTCGTGGCCCACGACCGCCGAGAGCACCAGGTTGCCCGCGAGGCGCAACCCCATCTTTTGAATCGCGGACGCGGCGTGCGCCACAGCCACCAATCCGCCCTTCATATCTTCAGCGCCGCGTCCAACGATCCACTGATCGTCGAGCGCGGGTGGATCGCTAACTCCTATAGGAACGGTATCGACGTGTCCGTTCAGCATTAATCCCCGCCCGCCGTCAGGCTCCACGCCTTCGAGCGTTGCGTAAACGTTTGGCCTATCGGGCTCAAAATGGTCGAGGACAGGCTCCAGTCCCTCACGTTTCAATAGCTCCGCGAAGAACTCCGAACCGGGTCCCTCGGTTCCGGTTTCACTCTGAACGCGAACGAATTCGAGCGTGTCCCGCGCGATCGCCTCGCGGTCGATTAGGGCGATCAGATCGTTTGGATCAAACACTGGTCGTCTCCATCACGTGGTTCATTCGCTGCCGCGTTGGCGTGCGGTCCTAATACCCGCTGGCCTAGTCGGCCATGTATCCCCCGTCTACGTCGAGCATCTCGGCGCTGACGAATCCGGCATCCTCCGAAGCCAGGAAGGATATGGCGCTGGCGACCTCCTCGGGCCTCGCCAGGCGCTTAAACGGATTGTCGTCGATCAAGGTCTGAAGCACTTCGTCGGTAAACTGCCCAGCCATGCCCGTGTCGGTTATCGAGGGGCATACGCAGTTGGCGGTCATATTGAACTGGGCGAGGTATCTGGCGAGATTCTTGGTCATGGCAAGCACGCCGCCCTTGGAAGCACCGTAGTGCGTGCCCGACTGCAACCCACCCTTCTTTCCCGCGACCGACGCGAGATTGATTATGCGGCCATAGCCGCTCTCAATCATGCCTTCGATGACCGCCTGAGTTACGAGAAACGGTCCCTTGAGGTTTACAGCCAGCATACGGTCCCATTGCTCCTCGGAAATCTCCAAGATGGTGCCGAGCTCCAGGATTCCGGCGGCGTTGACCAGCACGTTGACCGGCCCCAGCTCGGATTCGACCTTCCCGGCCATGTCGAGGACCTGGCGGCGGCTGGAGACATCTAACCCGATCGGGAGCGTGCGCGAGCCTGTCGCGCCGGCGACGGATTCCGCCGCGCTACTGACGGCGACGCCATCGAGGTCGGCCATCGCCACGTCCGCGCCATCGCGGGCGAGACGTTGGCTAGCCGCGAAGCCTATGCCCCCGGCCGCTCCGGTAACCAGCGCCACTTTTCCAGACAGACCGCTCATCAACCGTTCCTTCCTTACATTGCAACTCTTAAGAAGAAGAATATGGCACACAGCCCGAAAGTCGTTATCTCCGCGACCCCCGCCCGCGCCCCTGACGGGCGCTAGCCGCTCGCGCCTTCGCCCTTCTTCCACGACTCGTATTCGGCCAGGACCTCGTCATTTGGCGGGTATGCGCGATCGGTGGAGTAGCCCTCGGTGCGGATCTTCATTCGAATGAACTCCTCGCGCCGCTCCGCCTCCGATCCATCCTCCGCTATTTGCGCGGCGTGGGTCGGAGGTATCACCACCACGCCATCCTGATCGGCCACGATGTAGTCGCCCGGCATCACGGTGCAGCCGCCGCAGCTTATCGGCAGGTCGTTGTCGGCGGGCCACATCGAGCGGGAGCTGGCGGCTCCGTGGACGCCCCTGCTCCATACTGGCAGACCGACTTCTTGAATCTGCGCGCCGTCGCGAACGACGCCGTCGACGACCACCGCGGCGCCGCCGCGGTATTTCATCCGCTCGCAGAGGATGTCTCCAAGCGCCCCCGCGCCAAGATTTCCTCCCGCGTCGATCACGAGAATCTCACCGGGGCCGATGGACTCGATCGCCGTCCTTTGCGCATTCCCGCTGGGTTGCTCCGGATTCGGCGACAGGTCCTCTCGCATCGGCAGGAACCGCAGAGTGCGGGCGCGGCCCACGACCGCCGCGCCGCCGATCAGGGGCTTGATGCCTTGAAGAAACGTGTTTCGGATTCCGAGCTTGAACAGCAGATGCGTCGCCGTGGGGCTGGAAACCTCCGCGAGCTTCGTCACGTCAACGTCGTCCGGCATATTGCCTCCCATATCCGGAAACGGCCGCGAGATCGAAGCCTGAGTCAGGCAACGTTCGTCGAGTCGGCAGTGTCTACAGCGTCCGCAAGCAACTTGATGGCGTCGTAAATCCCGGAGGCTTCCGGGCCGTCTTGTTTTCCCAAACCTGACCCCGCAACAAGACGAAAGACATCGGCCGCCCCGCGATGAAAGTCGGGGGTGACGTCTACAGATTCGAACGTCGCGGCTATCTCTTCCATCTCACCAATCCACCGGTACGCAACCGACGGAAGCCTCTTTACGGATTCTTCGATCCGATTGAATGCCGGACGCTGGCTGGCGAGGAATTCGTCTCTTAACTCTTCGTAAACGCCCAAACGCAGCGCGGCTACGAGGAGGGCGGTTTGCAGGGCGGTCGTGCCCTTTGTCATGGCGGCGTAACACATCTTGATCGCGGTCGCGCGACCGCTGCCCCCGCCTACCTGGACCACGTCGATTCCCCGACCGTCGAGCTCCGCAAGCGTTGACGCGCCGGGTCCCGACGCGTAGAAGCGGGGCGCGTATCCATTGCGGGGCGGTCCTCCGATGATTCCGGCGTCGGCGAACATCCCGCCGGCCTCGGTAATAAGCGGCTCGAGCGAGCCCGCCGTTTGCGGCGATACGGCGTTGCAATCGGCGTAGGTGGCGCGCGCGTCCGAGGCTTTGATGGCGCGAGCCACGCTCCGCGCGACCTTTGCAGCTTCGGCGGGGACCAGGATCGAGAGGACCAGGTCGGCCCTGCCGGCCATCTCTTCCAGATCGGAAACGATGCCGAACCCGCATTCGCCGGCTCGACGCCGCGTTTGCTCGCCGCGGCCTTCCAGGCAGGTTATGACTTCCAGTCCGCTCTCGCGAAGAACCTCGCCGACAGCCGCGCCCATCTCCCCGGGACTCAGTATGGCGACGGTTTTTACCGCCATGGTTGCGCCTCGATCACGACGAAAATGAGATTTCCAGAAACACCCGCATCCAGATTATGACGTGAATGCGTTTGTCGAGCCGCTCTATTCGCGATCGGTTTCCAAAAAATACGGGCTGCGCCTGTGCCGGCTGCCTGATGTCATCCCAGTCTCGCTGGACGCTCCGCGCTCGGTATTTTACGTGGCGCGATCTCGCATCGGTGCCCGCCTTCGGGTCTTGCGGCAGGGATATTGTCGAATTGTTTTCAACTATACGACTGTGAATAGTATTGAATACAATGTTGAGTTGTTTATAATACGATTATCAGTCGTTATAAATAGGACTATTCGACATGATTTTCCAACCCCCATCGCTTGACGAACAGGAAAAAGCCGTTTGGGTCCGCGTGGATGAGCTGCGCACCGCGCTGCGCGGTCAGGTCGCCGAGGGGCGGCGTTGGACCGGGCTGCTGCGGCGGGTGTCGGCCGCCCGGGCTATTCAGGGGTCCAACAGCATCGAAGGGCTGGACGTAACGCTGGACGACGCCGTTGCGGCCGTGGGCGGCGGCGACCCGCTGGATGCGCCTGAGGAAGTGTGGGCGGCGATCCGAGGCTATCAGGAGGCCATGACATTTATCTTGCAGATTGCGGACGACCCGCACTTCGCGTACGACGCGTCGCTGATCAAGAGCCTGCACTACATGATGATGCAGTACGACCTGAGTAAGCTTCCGGGCCGCTGGCGGTCGGGCGTCATCTACGTCCACGACGAGCGCATCCAGGAAGTCGTGTACGAGGGGCCGGCCGCCGTCGAGGTTCCCGGACTCATGGAAGAGCTTGTCGCGGAGCTGCGAGATCAAGATCTTGCCGTTCCGGCGATCATTCGCGGCGCGATGGCCCATCTCAACCTGGTCTTGATCCATCCATTTCGAGACGGCAACGGTCGTATGGCGCGCGGACTCCAGACGCTCGTTCTTGCGCGGGACGGTGTGCTAGCACCGGCGTTCGCGAGTATCGAGGAATACCTGGGCCGGAATACGGATGCGTACTACGCGGTGCTGGCCGAGGTCGGCGGGGGCGCGTGGCAGCCTCAGCGAGACGCTCGCCCGTGGATCCGGTTCGTGCTGACCGCGTACTATCGCCAGGCTCGGACGTTGCTGCGCCGTACCGAGGAGGCGGAACGCCGCGGGGACATGCTCGAACGGGAACTGCGGCGCCGGGGTTTGCCCGAACGGTCCTTAGGCGCCCTTTGGGACGCCGCACTGGGCTTGCGGGTGCGTAACGCGACGTACCGCAATTTCGCCGAAGTGAGTCTCGCGGTTGCGGGCCGCGATCTGAGGGCTCTTCACGATGCGGGACTGCTTGTGGCGCAGGGCCAAGCCCGCGGCCGTCACTACTTGGCCTCAGATACGCTGAAAGCTCTGGAAGTGTCGATTCGGCGCGATCGCAAGCCGATTCCTGATCCGTTTGCCGAGGACGCGCACCAGC
Organism: Chloroflexota bacterium; assembly: GCA_965218195.1. Classification (GTDB taxonomy): domain Bacteria; phylum Chloroflexota; class UBA11872; order UBA11872; family VXNJ01; genus JAPOVO01. The sequence goes on along the minus strand of OZ244593.1, from coordinate 142,208 downwards.
ATTAGCGGCCGCGTGACGCTGCCGCGGGTTGGGCGGGCGCCTCTTGCCGTGGTCTGACTGTCGTCAGCAAGTCCACCTGCGGCGATGTTCGGTTAGGATTCCGCGGGAGCATGGTTTTCTCGGGCGCGGGATCGTATTCGCAATCAGGTCACTTGGTCTCTATGCCCGAAAACCAGGAGTTACCGCCAGACTAGCGAGCAGACGATGGCAACCGATCGACCGAACGTTATATTCATTCTCACCGATGATCAGGGGGTCTGGGCGGCCGGATGCTACGGAAATCCGGAAATCCGAACGCCGAACATCGACCGCCTGGCCGCGTGTGGAATGCGTTTTGAAAATTTCTTCGTCGCCTCGCCGGTCTGCTCTCCGAGCCGCGCTTCTTTTCTGACGGGCCGGATACCCTCTCAACACGGCGTGCATGACTGGATTCGCGGGGGAAATGTCGGACCCGACTCGATCCGGTATCTGCAAGACGAAGTCGCTTACACCGACGTTCTGGCCGGTAACGGCTGGACGTGCGGCATAAGCGGCAAGTGGCATCTCGGCGACAGCCAGATCGCCCAGCATGGTTTCGATCACTGGTACGTCCATCAGCTCGGCGGGGGACCGTACAACGATCCGCCGATGGTCAGGGACGGCGAGGCGGCTGTCCATCCAGGCTACGTCACGAACCTGATAACGGACGACGCCCTGGGATTCCTCGACACCCACGGCCCCCGCGACAAGCCGTTCTACTTGAGCGTCCACTACACCGCGCCGCACAGCCCGTGGACGGGTCATCCGCAGGACATCGTTGACTCGTACGACGAATGCGCGTTCGAGTCGTGTCCGCAAGAGCCGCGCCACCCGTGGGCGATCAGTCTGACCGACGAATGTCTGGGCGACACGGAGATGCTCAAGGGCTATTTCGCCGCGGTCACGGCCATGGACGCCGACGTGGGCAGGATTCTCGACAAGCTGGACGAGCTCGGGATTAGCGAAAACACGCTCGTCGTCTTCACGAGCGACAACGGCTTTAGCTGCGGTCACCACGGTTTCTGGGGCAAGGGCAACGGCACCTGGCCGCTGAATATGTACGAGAACTCGATCAAGGTCCCGTTCATCGCCAGCCATCCGGGCGTGATCCCGGAGGGAGCCGTGCAACCCGCTCTGGTAAGCGCCTGCGACTTCATGCCCACGCTGCTGGATTATCTGGGATTGCCGCTGCCTGAAGGCGGGAATCTTCCGGGCGAGAGCTTCAACGGCCTGCTGCGCCAAAACGGCGGCTCCGGGCGCGAGAGCGTGGTGATTTACGACGAGTACGGCTCTACGCGAATGATCCGAACTCAGGACTGGAAATACGTCCATCGTTACCCGGACGGTCCCAACGAGCTCTACGACCTGACAAGCGATCAGGACGAGCGCCGCAATCTGATCGACGAATCAGGCAACGCCGCGCGAGCCGCGGAGATGAGAGAGCGGCTTGACGAATGGTTCAGCGTCTACGCCGTCCCCGAAATGGACGGACGGGACCGCGGCGTCAGCGGAGGCGGCCAGCTTACGCGGTTAGGCGCCTCCGGGCCGGAATTTACTCACCACAGCTAGCGTCGCGCCGAGAAATCCCGACCGGCGCCCCCGTTGCGTGGAGTGAGACGTTTACGGCGCTCATAATCCTGGATGCGAGCAGCCACATCCGTCTCACGAGACTATGACCCGGCGTAAGGCGGCCTAGACCGCGGCGACGGCGAGCAGCTCCTCAACGTTATTTCGGACCTTTTCGAGGGCGGCGATTACGTCGTCGACGTCGGACCTCGGACCGAGAAACACGTTGCTCGGCAGGGTCAGCGATTCCTGCTTGCACAGGCGTTCGGTTACCGGAGTTTCGACGGTCGAATAGTCGACGGACCCCTTGTAACAGCCCGAAGTGAACGGATGCCCGCCGGGCATGGAGTCAGGTATGTCGGCCAGCAGCGGATAGTCCTGCAAGGGCCGCGCATAGCCCATGCCGACCGGCACGCCTTCGGCTCTCATGGCCTCGACAAACATCTCACGCGGGAGATCCTCGAACTCGTCCCGCTTGTATCGGAAAAGGTACTGGTAGACCGAATCGACCGTTACGTCCGAGTGCCTCGGGACCGACCGGAAGCCGTCTATTTCGTCCAGGGCGTCGGATAGATAGATGGAGTTAGACATTCGGACCCGGTTTTGCTCGTCCAGTCGCTTCAACTGGTTGAGCAGCAACGCGGCGGAGATTTGGCTCATTCGGTAGTTGCTTCCGAGAACGGAGGTCTTGCCTTCGCGGTCGCCGGCGCCGGCCCACATCATGTGACGCGCGACTTCGGCGGCTTCGTCGTCGCTGGTTGTCACGAACCCGCCCTCGCCGGCGGTAAGGTTCTTGCTGGCCTGAAAGCTGAAGCCGCCGGAGAAGCCGATCGACCCAAGCCCGCGGCCCCTCCACGACGCCCCCCAGCCGTGACACGAGTCCTCGACAACCTTGATCCCGTGGTTTTCGGCCAGCCTCAGCACGCCTTCCATGTCGGCGGCGCGTCCGCCCCAGTGGACGGGCATTATTGCCGTAGTGTGCTCGGTGATCGCCTGCTCGGCGGATACTACGTCAATGTTGAACGTGTCCTCTTCAACGTCGCAAAAGACCGGGACCGCGCCGACATTCAGCACGCCGAGCGCGGTGGCGACGAACGTGTAAGACGGGATGACGACCTCGTCGCCGGGAACGACGCCGGCCGCGCGCAGCGCCACCTGTAGAGCGGTGGTTCCGCCATTGACCGCGATACCGTATTTGGCGCCTTGATGCGCGGCGAACGCCTGCTCGAACGCCGCTACGTTCGGCCCGTTGGTCGCGAACCACTTGCCGGAGAGAATGGTCTCGCGGACGGCTTCGACGTCGGTGGGGTCGCCGACCGGCCAGCGGTGAAACTCTCTGTCGCGAAGGGCGTCGCCGCCGTTGATCGCTAAAACGGGCATTGGAAGCCTCCTATCGGCTGGACGCCACGCGGGCTGGTCCCCAAGATCGCCATTCGCGCCGCCGAAGTCTGGATGCCTTGCAAGTCAGATTTCTCGTGTAGACACAAAGCGGGCAAGCGCGCTTGCCAGAATCGTAGCAGTTCCCGAACCGCTTTTGTGTTTGTGCGACGGCAACGGCGCGCCGCCTGCTGCTGGCCGGTCTAGTCGAACAGGCTGCGAGTCGCCGTCTGGGCCGCGGCCCGAAGATTGTCGCCGCTTATCGGGTCCCACGCCGCCGGATGCCCGTAAAGCATGAACGCGGTTTCCACTTCATAACCTCCGTGCGCTACGGCGCGCCGCGTTGGCGTGTAGCCGACCAGGCCGTTGCTCCATCCCGCGACCATGGTGTGCGGGACCGGGCTGTCGGCCCTGATGCTGCGGCCGTCGGCGGAAAAGAACTCCGACGGGGACGCGGCAATCGCCAGATCGCCGATGCGGAGGACCTGCACCTCGACTTGCAGGCGGTTGCTCCAGCTCTCGTCGTTCAGCGCGGCGATAACCCGGTTGGCATAGTCCGTCCCACGCCATATTGCGTCGATCTCATCCTCGGGTGAAGTCGCGGCTTCGGCGGCGGCGGCGCTCTCCTCGTGCAGGCGGCGGGCTTCGCTCTCAGAAATTAGCTCGCGATAGACGAGCTCGGCTTCGACGGATGCGGCTCCCACCGTGTTGGAGTCCACGGCGCTCAGGGAACCGAGAACGGCGACGGCGTCGTTGCCTAACCGGCCGCCGGTCCGCTCGGCCAGATCGAACCCCCGCAGGATCGACGTTGCCCCGCGAGGATTGACGTCACCGCCGGCTCCATTGACATAAATACATGGAGCGCCGGTCTCCGCTTCGACAATGGATCGAACGTAGCCGGGATAGTCGGACGAATAGTACGAGTCTCTGCTGGAGGTTGCGTGGCATCCGTAGTTGACGACCGTTCCCAGAAGCCCGCCGTCTTCGCCCTCGAACTGCGCGACGACGACCGCGGGGTCGATTTCGTCGACGTGACCGTCGCGCGGTCCATTGGGAGCGGCCTCGGCCGAGCGGCGGTTCCAGCCCGCGCAGGACTTGCCCTCGCCTATCTGCAGGCGCGCCGGAGCGGCTTTCTCCAAGGCGGTGCGGGCGACGTTGACCACGCTGCCGGTCAGACATTCCATGTACGCTGGATCGACGGCGGAGGCGTCGCCCATTGTGTAAGGAATGACGCCGGTGCCGGGTCCGCAGTGCGTGTGGCTGCACGTGTACATCTGCGAGCCGGCTGGTACTCCACATTCGCTCTCGACCGCGGCCCGGGCTTGCTCGATCCACGCGACGGGCAGGCCGATCAGATCGAAAGCGAACAGTATGACCCTCGAGCCGCCCGCAGACGCCGCCAGGGCGTGAACGAAGATAGGGTCATGGATGCCGACCGCGGTCGGAGGGCCTTGCCGCACGGCAAATCCACTCATCGAGAGACCCGGATCGGGCGTGATGTCTTGAGCCGCAAAGCCAGCGATCATCTGATTCCCCAGTAACTATGTCCCATTCATTTTCGTTTACATAGTCGTCTAGTTGCGAGGCGTTGTCGATATGGGCCAAAGCCTCGATTTCATAGACTTGGTTATAAAGGTCGCGCAGTTCCGGGAGTCTTCACTTGTCCGATATCCGGGAGTCAGTTGAAGAGATGACGGCGGCAAGCGCCCCGAACGGCCAATCCGCTGATGGTTCCGTTGAGAAAGTGGCCTCGGCGCCGGTTCGGGTGGGCACGCTCGACGAAATCCGCTCGCAGGAAGTCATGACGGCTTCCGGCAACGGCAGAGTGGCCGCCGTGTTCCATCATGAAGGCCGCGTGTACGCCGTTGACAACCGCTGTCCGCACATGGGCTTTCCCCTGTCGCGCGGATCGTGCAAGGACGGCATTCTGACTTGCGAATGGCATTACGCCAGATTCGATCTCGCGACCGGCGGCGCGTTCGACCTCTGGGCCGGCGACGTCGATACCTATCCCGTCGAAGTCAGAAACGGCGACGTATGGATCGACCTTGGCGGCGCCTTGACGAAATCCCGATACGCCGGTCGATGGCGAAACCGGTTGCGGGAGGGGCTGGAACAAAACCTGCGCCTGGACTGCGCCAAGGCCGTGCTTGGGCTGCTTTCGGCCAACCCGTCCGATGCGGCCCGCGACATCGTTTCGACCTCCGCGGCATACGGTCTGACCAGAGGGTCGCGCCGCAACTCGTCGGGCTGGGGCGATGGTCTGACCATCCTCACCGCCATGGCCAACATGCAACCTTATCTGACGGAGAGCGACAGGTCTCTCGCCCTCTATCACGGCGTGCGGTCGGTGGCGGAGGACGCGGCGGGCCAGATGCCGAGAATAGACCTCACCCCGCTTCCCGTCGATGACGCTCCGTTTTCGAGGCTGCGGGAGTGGTTCCGTGAGTTCATCGAGGTCAGGAGCGACGAGGCCGCCGACCGCGTGCTGCGGACGGCGATCTCGCGCGGCGTCGACGCCGCGCAACTGATCGACCTTGTCGGTTCGGCGGCAACGGACCACTACTACCGCGACTTCTCGCACGTAATGGATACGCTGGCCAAGACCGTCGAGCTTCTGGACCTGATCGGCTGGGGCCGTTCGGCGGAAGTGCTTCCGACGCTGGTCAATCAGCTAGCCCGGTCGACGCGGGAGGAGGAAGGAAACTCCTGGCGTCACCCCGAGGACCTTGTAGGAATGGTGGAAGCCGCGACGGCCGGTCTCGCGGACGCGGTCGACGTTGCCGCGCCGGACGGCGGCTGGGATGGCTCGATCCTGACCGGTCTGCTGGGCGACGATCCCGCCGCCGGCATCGACGCCGTTGTGAAAGCCTTTCAAGACGGCGCGTCGCTCGCCGACGTGGCCCAGGCATTGGCCTACGCGTCGATAGTCCGCATCGCCCGATTTCCCACGAGCAACGAATTCGGAGACTGGGACACGGCGTTGCACCATTTCACTTATTGCGCGTCGCTGGCCCAGGTCGCGCGCAGGGCGCCTTCCGCCGAGCTGGCGCGGGGAGTGCTTCACGGCGCGATGCTCGTCTATCAGGCCCGATTTCTCAACGTTCCCGCCGCGCGGCTTCCCTCCGATAGACAGCTCGATCGGATGCCGTCTGGTCCGAGGCAGCTTCTCGAGGACCTTTCGCAGTGCTTCGAACGCCAGGGCGCCGTGGACGAAGCCGGCGCGGTCGTATACAGGTATTTGACGCTAGGGCACGATCCAAAGGAACTGATACGCGAACTGGGCAACGCGGTCCTGCGCGAGGATCCGGGATTCCACGACTTCCAGATGCTGGAAGAGGGCGTGCGGCTCTGGCAAGACTTGACAGACGCCGGCAAAACCGAGGAGTCTCGTCAATGCCTCGTTGCGGTGGCGAGATGGCAAGCCGCTCATTCGCCCACCCGCCGGGCAACGACTCAGACTTACGACATAGCGCTGAGACTGCACCGGGGCGAAGCGATATACGAGTCGGCGGCCTACGCCGAGGAGGCCGCGGAAGCGCCGGCCTAGCCCGTCGAGCGATGTCGGGGGGCGCCGCGAGCGAGACAGGCTCGTCGTGTCCCTTCAACCGGCTTAGAGTGCCTGGTTCGACAAGCTCACCATGCACGGGCGAGCTCATCACCCTCCCTGACCGGTATCGCTCTATCGCCGGCGGGAATCGCTTGGACTCACCGTCTTGTCGAGAAACTCGAGCATCACGTCGATGATTGCGCCGCCGGCGTTCAGGCCATGGTCGTTGTGGTCGGCTCCGGGAACGAGATGAAGGCGCTTCGGCTCGCGCGCGGCCTCGAACAGGCGAACGCTGTCTTGCGGCGGGACGACCGTATCGGCCTCGCCCGCGATGACGAGCAGCGGGGCGCTCACCCGCCGGATTTTCCTTTCCGACTCGTACCTGTCCTTCAGCATCAGTCCGACGGGCAGGAATGGATAGTGAGTTTGTCCGATCCGGACCATTGATGAGAAGGGCGATCGGAGCACGAGCGCGGCCGGAGGGACCTCCACCGCGAGCGCGACGGCCACCGCGGCCCCGAGCGATTCGCCAAAATAGACGATCTTGTCCGGATGAACATCATCGCGCGATAGCGCGTATTCGACCGCGGCGCGCGCGTCTTCGATCAGCCCCGATTCGCTTGGACTGCCGGGATTTTCGCCATAGCCCCGGTAGTCGAACAGCAGCACTGCCAGGCCTCGCCGGGCCAGAGCCTGGGCCAGCGGGATTCGATATCCGCGGTGACCGGCGTTCCCGTTTAACACGATTACGACGGCACGGGCCTGTCCATCAGGCGCGGGGACGAAGTATCCGCCCAGGACCAGCCCGTCGCTCGTCGTGAACGAAACGTCCTCCGCCCCGGGAAGAGCGGACCCCGCCGGCGGCAGCGCCGCGTTGTAGGGGAAGTAGATCAGACGTCTTTGGAATATCCACAGAAGCAGAATGAGCAGGACCGCCACCGCCAGCAGAGATCCGACTGGTGTGGCAATTCTGTCCAAGGCGGTTCTGCCGATGCGGCGGCCTATATCGCGTCGCTTAGGCTGGCGGTAGGGTCAGCGACTTTTCCCGCCGCCGCCTTCATCCAGGCGGGTGCGCCGCCGCCATGGCGCCGCCGCTGGCTTGCGAATACATGCCGGGTGCGCTTTCATCCCGCGTAGCGCGGCGCGTCGGTCATGCGGTCGCTACCGCCAGAGTCCGATTACCAGTCCCATGAGCACGAACGTTACTAGCTGATTGCCGCCGTCGAGAATCCACAGGCGGATCGGGCGACCCGAAAAAAGGGATCCCATCAGGTTCTGCACACCGACAAGCCCCGCCCAAAGCAACGCCCCAACCACTATGCCGTCGACCAGACCCGGTGAATCGGACGAGGCGTTGATTACGAGCGCGAGGACGTAAGAGGTGATCAGCGCGCCGATGACCGCTACGACCATTGGCAGCACCCGTCCGTAGCCTTCTTCCCCAAGCTCTTCCATGGTTTTCCCGATAAGACGCAGCCACGGCTCGGCGAACATGAGAGGCGAATACCAAAGCGAGCCGACGATCATGCCGATGGCGGTCGCCACTATTACGGCCCAATAGTTGAGATCAGTCGTGAACAGGTCCATTTCAACTCTCGATTGACGAATGCGGTCAAACTCGCACCTACGATAGTCGCGAGTCTAATAATAATGTCAATGAACAGCGACTCGCGCACAGTCGCGCCGGCTAGATTGACATTTGACCGTTGGATAGACTTGACTTCGGTAATTGGGAGGAAGTTCAGTCCGCGTGGCGGGGCTGACGGCAGCAGGCTTGTGCTGCCCGGGTCTTCGTGTACGCAGGAGGATTTAGCCAGTATGGGTATCGGGCAAGAGAAGACGCACTCGCGGCGCAGACTGTTGAAGCTTGGCGCGTTGGGCGGTCTCGGAGTCGCCGGCGTCGCGGCGCTGGCCGGTTGCGGTGAAGCGCAGGTAGTCACCGAGACCAAGATCCAGGAAGTTGTCAAGGAAGTGCCGGTCGAGAAGATCGTCACCCAGATCGTCGAGCGGGAGAAAGCGGTCGAGGTCGAAGTCGAGAGGGTCGTCGAGAAGATCGTCACCCAGATCGTCGAGAAACAGGTGGTGGTGGTCCAGGAGAAGGTGGTGACGGTGATAGTCGAGGCCGAGGCGATGACGCCGAAAAGGCCTACGGGCGAGGTCCTCTACTGGAACTACATGACCAACATGCAGAATATCGAGCGCCAGATCCTGACACAGTTCGAGCTCGCTAATCCCGACGTAAAGCTGAAGGCCGAGTGGATTCCCTGGCAGCAATACTGGCAGAAGCTCAACGCGTCGCTTAACGCTGGCGAAGGGGCGCCGGACGTGTGGAACACGGCCCCGACGTTCTACTACCAGTACGTCGATCTCGGTCAGCTTCTGGAGCTCGACGATCTGATCAAGCGCGACTTAAACGTAAACGATTACTGGCAGCGCACGTTGGGCCAGTGGCGCGCCCCGCAGGGCCGCGGGCCATTCTTTGGCGTCCCCCGAAACTACGTGTTGAGCGTTATCTACTACAACAAGTCGTTGATGGACGCGGCGGGCGCCGCATATCCGGACGACACTTGGAGCACGGACGACCTGCTGGAGACCGCGCAGAAGGTCAACAACCCCACGGGCGATCCGAGGACGGCGGTGTTTGGGTTCGACATTCCTGGAAAGGGCAACCGGACTTTCCTCGATCCGCTGATCTACGCCAATGGCGGCCGCGTGCTGAATGAGGACCTGACCGAGTGCGTCATCAACAGTGAAAGCGCCATCGGGACGATCAAGTGGATGCAGGACCTCTATCAGGTGCACGAGGTCACTCCGGCGCCGGGATTCTTCGAAGGATTGGGCAACTCCTTCCAGACTGGCCGCGTGGCGATGACGGTCACCGGCAGCTGGAGCGTGGGCTCTTACCGGCCCATTCGCGCGTTCGGCTGGGATATCGCTCTCTTCCCGAAAGGCAGTCAGTCTCGGGTTACGTACGGCGGCCCTGACGGGTTTGTGATCTCCAAACAGACCAAGAACCCCGAGGGCGCATGGGCGACGCTGCGGCACATGATCGACGACGACTCGGTTATTAGCTTCTATCTCGAGAATCCGGGCATGGTACCGATCAAGAAGGAACTCGCGAACGACGCGCGGTATATCTCGATAAATCCGCCCGATCTACGCGTGCTCCTGCGCAGCGAGCCGTACATGGCGGCCGACTTCAACGCCAACTACAACGAGTGGCAGGGGGTCAAGGTCAACTTGCTGGACGAGGTGTGGCTGGGGCAGAAGACCCCTGAAGACGCCGCGCCCGAGGTCGAGAACGCCATCAACGAGATCCTCCAGCGGTCGAACTAGCCGAGTGGAGGGATCGTGGCCGGAACGATGCAGCCATGACCGGTTGGGCGCGGGGCCAGACCCGCGCCCAACCGCGCGGCTGAGGCGAGCGGAGACCGAATGGCGGTGGACAGCGGGATAGCCCAGGATGCCGCGGGCGCAGGGCGTTCCGCGAGATATCGAAAGTGGCGGGAATGGGGTATCGCCTACTTCTTCCTGTTTCCGACGCTGCTGGGAATCATCCTGCTCCAGGTAGTTCCGGTATTACGGTCGGCCTACTTCAGCTTCACTGATTTCAATGGGGTGCAGCCGCCCGAGTGGGTAGGGCTTCAGAATTACGCTGACCTCGGCGCCAACCCCCTGTTCTGGAAAGTGCTTCGGAACACCGTCTACTACACGATCGGATTCGTGCCGCTGAACATTGCGCTCGCGCTTTTCCTCGCGCTGATGGTGAATCAGGCCATTCGCGGCGTAACCTTGTTCCGGGCGCTTTATTTCATGCCCGTCGTCACCTCCCTGGTTGCCATTTCGCTGGTTTGGGCGTGGCTCTATCAACCCCAGTTCGGACTCGTCAACTACTTTCTCGGCCTGGCGAAGATCCCCGGACCCGGCTGGCTGTCGAGCACCGAGTGGTCGATGCCTGCCCTCTTCATAATGGGCGCCTGGCGTCAGGCGGGCTTCAACATGGTCATATTCCTGGCCGGTCTCAAGGGCATTTCCCAGGAGTTGTACGAGGCCGCGACGGTGGACGGCGCCGGATGGTTCAGGCGATTCATCCATATAACTTTGCCAATGCTCAGTCCGACGATGTTCTTCGTCGTCGTGGTATCGGTGATCGGGTCCTTCCAGGTGTTCGAGCAAACGTACGTATTGACGCAGGGCGGCCCGGCGTACTCCACGCTCACGTTGAGCTACTGGATTTATCAGAACGCATTCGAGTGGTTCAACATGGGCAAGGCCTCGGCTCTCGCCTACTCCCTGTTCGTCGTGGTTATGTTCGTGACGCTGGTCCAGTTTGCGGGACAGCGAAAATGGGTGTTCTACAGATGAGCCCGCGTCACGGATACGAGCTGTGGATTCCCGCCCCCGATCGAGCCGGGGGCAGGCTTTTCGCGGGGATGGCGGCTGAAGTGAGCGTTCCTCACGGTTGCGGAGCGCCCGCAAAGTGAGCGTGGCTCAGGGACAAGCCGCCGCCGGCGTCCGGACCGCCGTTACGCGCCCGGGTCTGCGGGCGAAGCGCGCCCGATTGGCCATGCAGCAAACGCTGACTTACATCGGAATGCTGCTCGTGGCCGGGGTCATGATCGTGCCGTTTCTCTGGATGCTGTCTTCTTCGCTCAAGCCGCTGGGCGACGTATTCCTCTTTCCGCCAACGATATTTCCGTGGCCGCCGGAATGGAATAACTATTCCGAAGCGATACAGGCCATGCGCTGCGGGGACAGAAGCTGCTTCGTATTGTTCATGTTCAACAGCTTCAAGGTCTCCATTCTGGGCGATATCGGAGCGCTCATAGCGGTCGCCATGGCTGCTTTCGCGTTCGCTCGATTGCAGTTTCCGGGTCGCAACATCCTTTTCATGTTGATGATCGCCACGATGATGATCCCGACCCAGGTGACGCTCATTCCGGTATTTCTCATGATTCAGTGGCTGGGATGGAATGACAGCCACGCGGCGCTGATCGTTCCGAACTGGTTCGGCGGGGCTTTCGGCACCTTCCTCGTTCGGCAGTTCTTCATGACCATCCCCGACGAGCTTGAAGACGCCGCCAAGATCGACGGGGCAGGCCCGTTCACGATTTTCTGGCGGATCTTCGTGCCTTTGGGGATGCCCGCGCTTGCAACGGTCGCGGTTTTCGTGTTCATGAACCTGTGGAACGATCTCCAAAGCCCCGTGATCTACCTGTCTGACATCGAGAAGATGACCGTTACCGTTGGTCTCACCATGTTCCGAGGCCAGTACCGGTCGGACTGGCATCTCCTGATGGCCGGCTCGGTGCTGAGCATCATCCCAATACTGGCCGTGTACGTGGTTGCACAGAAGTATTTCGTCCAGGGAATCGCCCTTACGGGAATCAAGGGCTAACTTCCGGTTTCCCGGAGTCGAGACGCATCCATGCCGGTACCGATCACGCGCAACAACCGCATAGACGCCGCAAATCCCTCTGTAGCCGGATATCTCAAACGATTGGCCGGGTTCCGCAGGCGCAGGCTTCGGCTATCGGCGGAACCCACGGGGAGCGAGTTTGGATCGTTTGTGCGGAGCGCAAAGGAGGCCGCCGAATCGGCCTTCTTTTCAGGTGTGCGCTCGACACAGGCGGTTGTCAGAAGCGCGGGCATGGGCGAACGGGACGGCCTCCGCGTGGAGCGTTTGTATCTGACTACCGAAGCGGACTACGAGGTACCGCTGATCGTGACCGCTCCCGCCGAAGCGGACGGGCCGCTGCCTGCCGTTATCTGCCTGCATGGCACCGGGCAGAGCAAGGAGGGGCTGCTTGCCGAGTACGGGGAAACGCTGGCCCGACGCGGCTACCTCGTGGCCGCCCCCGACATCCGGACCTTCGGCGAGCGGGAAGACGACTACGTTTTCCGCGCCGAGGTGGAAATACTGGAGGGGCGGTCGTTGTGGGGGCTGATGATATGGGACACGCTGCGAATCGCCGACTACCTTCGAACGCGGCCGGACGTTGACCCGGACCGGTTGGGAATGGTCGGGCACTCGCTCGGCGGACACACCGCTCAAGCGGTCGGCTCACTGGACGGCGGCGTTGCGGCAACCGTCGCAAGCTGCGGCATCTTCAGCTACGAACGCTTCTACAGTCCCCGCGGTCACAGCACGTTCAACAACCCGTACGTGTGCGTGCCGGGCATCCTGGCGGGCGGCGATATCTACGATCTGTACGCGGCGCAGGCGCCCCGGCCCCTGATGATTGCCTGGGCCGCCCGCGACCCGCTGGTCCCGCGGGAGGCTGTCGACGACTTTCTTGAGTTTGGCGAACCGCTATGGACCGGACTTGGGAACGCGGAGGGGCTGAAGGTCGTTCGAGAGGACGTAGAGCACGAGTTCACGCCCTCCATGCGCTCCCAAGCGTTCGAGTGGTTCGACAAATGGCTCGGCTCGCGCAACTAACTTCGTTCGGGAGCGTTGGCCGTTCGAATTAGCCCCTCCACACAAACACGCTTGCACGAGGTCTCAACCTGGCTAACGGCCGGCGATACCGCTCATGACGAACCCTTTGAGGAAGTAGCGCTGCATGAAAAAGAAAACGAGCAGCACGGGAACGGTCATAGTGGCCGAAGCGGCCATAAGCAGGTGATAGTCGGTCTGAAACTCGCCCCTAAACGATTGGAGTCCCAGGGCCAGCGTTTGATTCTGACGAGATGCGAGATAGATGAGGGGGGCCAGAAAATCGTTCCAGTTGGAGATGAAAGAGAATATGGTGACCGTCGCCAGCACAGGTCCGCTAAGTGGAAGCGTTATCTGCCAATAACACCTGAAGAAGCCTGCCCCATCAATGCGGGCGGCTTCGTCCATTTCAACCGGGACCGTCATGAAGAACTGGCGCATCAGAAATATGAAAAACGCCCCGCCTCCAAACCAGTGCGGCAAGATCAACGGCCACAGTGTGTCGGTCCAGTTCCCCGCGGACGATGGCCCGGGAACCCTGGCGAACATCAGGAACTGGGGGATCATCGTCACTATGAAGGGCAACATGAGCGTGGACAGCGTAATGGTGAAGAGAGTCCTCTTACCCCGAAAGCGCAGGCGTGCGAAGGCGTAGGCCGCCATGGATCCGGTCAAAAGAGTGCCCACCGTCGCCGCAATCACGATTATTGACGTATTGCGCGCCCACAAGCCGAATGGCCGCTTGGTGAGGGCCTCGACATAGTTCTCAAAGTGCGGATCGGTCGGGGCCAAAGTGGCGAAGAACTCCCCTATACCCCGCGGCGTGGCGGCTACAAGCTGCGGTGTCTTTAGAGAGGCGGCAAACAGCCAGAGCAATGGCAGCACCAGCACGAAGGACACGGCGATCATCCCGGCATAAACCAGCACGCGGTACGTAACAGACCGCACACGCGTCAACAACGACTTGATGCGCACCGCATCGTCCGTTCCGGCGTCTCTCCGCGCCGTCGCCGCCGCCCTGATTGGCATTGCCTCAGTCGACCTTGACTTCGTAGTACACCCACCTCTTGGCCCCCAGGAACTGGAGGCCGGTAAAGAACAGAATGATTACGAACAGGCCCCACGCCAGGGTGGACGCGTATCCGAACTTCAGGTACTCAAAAGCATTGCGATACAGATGCAGTACGTAGAACAGTGTCTGATTAGCCGGACCGCCGTTAGTCATGATGTAGGCAGTCGTGAAGATCTGGAAGGACCCGATCAGACTGATCACCAAATTGAAAAAGGTAATTGGGCTGATGAGTGGCAGAGTCACGTGACGGAACCGTCTAAACCGCCCCGCGCCGTCGATGCTCGCGGCGTCGTACAGCTCCTGCGGCACTCCTTGCAGTCCCGCAAGGAAAATGATCATCTGCCCCCCCACGCTCCACATGGACATGATGATGAATGCCGGCTTTGCCATCGTTGAATCGAATATCCAGCCCTGGGGCGGCACTTTGACCAGGCCCAACAAAGTGTTCGCCAGGCCGAAGTCCGGGTGATAGATGAGGACCCAGAGAATCGCGGAGGCTACGGCCGGCGTTACCGAGGGGACGTACCAGGCCGTGCGGAAATACCTGATCCCTTTCAGCTTTGAGGAAAGGGGCAGCGCCAGCAGAAGCGCGAAGGCGGTGTGCAGCGGCACGCCGATGAACGTGTAGTAGGCGGTATTGCCGAGCGAGACTACAAAATCCCGGTCCTTGGTAAACATGGCCCGGTAGTTATCGAGGCCGACGAACTTGATATCCCCCAGGAAGTTCCATTCGCTGAAAGAGAGGGCGAGAGCGGCGGCCATCGGGTACGCGGTGAACAAGAGCAGTCCCAGGATCCAGGGCATAACCAGCAGGTAGGCCGCGATCTCTTCGCGCTGACGAAGACTCACGGCTTAATCGGCTCCCGCGGCAACTTGCCCCGCGCTATTCGAGGAGAGAGGCCGGTTACGTCCAATGGCATTGGCCGCCAACCCCAGAGGACGCGGCAGCGACGCGTCCTCTGCGTCTTTAGCTATCCGCGTCTCGGCGCCAGAATGTCGTCCACAATCGGCTTCAGCTCGTCGAGCTCGGTTTGGGCGTCGGCGCCGTCACGTATCTCCTGTAATACCGGTGTGATGGTGTTACCTATTTCCTGCTGGAACTCCGTGACGTCGAAGGTCCGGCCGTTTTCGATTACGTCGGCAACGACTTCCGGGTGGCCGATCCCGAACTGGCCCTTGACGACCTGCGCCATCTTGGCGAGATTGGACTTGCGGCGCGATATGACGCCCATGATCTTCGTCTGGTCCAAATCGCCCTGTTTGGACAGTTGCAGCGCGATAAGGTTCCAGGACTCCGCCGGATATTTGGTCTTCGCCGCTATGCCCAAGGTGTTTGGATGGAACACGGTCACCCTGTCTGAGCCTTTGGGAGGGTGCGCGACGTCAACCGGGAAGCCCTTGACCCGGCTGTAGATCGCCCACCCGTAGATCAGTCCAAACCGGCCATTGTTCAACTCGGCGTAGGAATTGCCATAGGCGTCGGCGGGAGAGGCGGCTACGCGGTGTTTTCGGATCAAGTCCGCGGCCCACTCGACCGCCGCCACGCCGGCGGGCTCATTGAGGACAAACTCGCCAAGCCCCGGCTGTTTGAGCAGATTGCCGCCGTTTTGCCAGGCCCATGAGTGAATTCCCAGTACGTTCATGCCCGGGTCGTTCATGCCTATGCGCTCGGCTCTTCCCGCATCGTCGCG
This sequence comes from Chloroflexota bacterium, assembly GCA_965218195.1. Lineage (GTDB taxonomy): Bacteria > Chloroflexota > UBA11872 > UBA11872 > VXNJ01 > JAPOVO01. Next base: position 126,495 of record OZ244593.1, on the reverse strand, counting down.
GGTCGTGATCTTCTGCAAGGCCTCGAGATGGGTCTCCCAATTCCACCGGCCGGCCGCGTCCATTTCGTTGATGTCCTCGACGCCGGCTTCTTCCAGGACCTGTTTGTTGTACAAAACTGCCCAGGCGTTGCCGATGTGCGGAATGCCCCACAGCTTGCCGTCCACGATGCTGAGTCTGAGCGACTGCTCCACGAAGTCTTCGATCTCGAACTCGGCATCGGCCTTGACGAGCTCGTCTATGGGATAGGCCCCGCCCGCCTTGACGAACTTGGGGAAGAAGATTCCGCTATAGGCGTAAACGTCGGGGGCAGTTCCCGCCGCCGCCTGCGTCAGCAGCTTGGTGTGATATTCGCCGAAGGGCCAGTTCCTGTATTCGATGGTGACGTGCGGATACTTGGCCTGGTAAACGTCGATGTACTTTTGGGTGTATACACCGTGCCCCACCATCTCGAGCGGCCACCAGGTGCTGAAAACGAGCGTGAGCGCCTGCGGCTTAGGTTTCTCTACCTCCACGACCTTTTCGACGACCTTGGTGACGACCTTCTCCTGCACCTGAACGACCACTTCTTTGACGGTCTTAGTGACGACCCTTTCGACCTCTACCGGAACCTCTTCTTTTACGATCTTGGTGACGACCCTCTCGACCGGCACCTCCTTGACCACCTCTTGAATCCTGGTTTCGGTTACAACCTGCGTCTCGCCGCATCCGCCCAATGCCGCCATGAATGAAGCGGCGGCGCCGCCGGCAACCGTGTACCGCAGGAGCGCCCTTCGCCCGACGAACCTCTTGGTCAGTGACATCTCCCTCGCCTCCTTGTTCCGCATTGCTCCAGATATCGCGTGAACTCTTGGCCTGACGCCAGCGATCCCGGAGCGTATCACGACCGCCCCCGATTCTTCGCTACGTCTCCTGAACCTCATCATGTCCTAAGCGGTATTGACACGCGATAAAGGGTGTCTAGCGCGTATGCAGAAGGCCGTGATCGGCTTCGTAGGCCGCCTTCCAGCGGTCGCGCTCTCGCTCTAGCTGTCTAATCCGCTTGAGGTACCAGTCCGGCTCTTCCAGCGCCTCATAGATCACCGCGCCCTCGCAGTCGGCGGGCGGGGGGATACCTATCAGATGGGCGCAGGTAGGCGCTACGTCTACGTGGCGAGTTATGCTTTTCAACTCGACGCCCCGCCTAACGCCCGGTCCGGCCATCACAAACACCGAATGCTGCCCGCCCCATCCCAGCCGCGCGCTCGGCAATTGCTTGCCGTGTACGTGGTCGAACTCCGGGTGCAGGGCGAAGACGACGTCACCGACGAGCTCCCCCTTGAGTCCGACTATCTCGGCATCCTCGCGCTTGAGAACGATGCTGAACGGTCGCCGTCCCGTTGCTTCATCCTTGAAGTCCATCAAAGCGTCCATGATCTGAAGCCGCACTTGCTCGTACTCGGCCTGCGGAACGATGCCGTCGGGCTCGCGTCCCTCCAGGTTCACAAAGACGTTCACCTGGCCGACGGGAACAGCCTTCGAGGAGGTGTAGTCGATCGATTTCAGGCCCGTTCTCTCGTCCTCGACGAATCTCAGCAGCCCATACTGCGCCAGCACTTCCTCGACCACCACCCGGGTTTCGGGATCGGCTGTGCCGCCGTGATCGGCGCATATTGCCACCACCGTGTCGGGTCCGCCGACTTCCATGAGCATCCCGATCATGCGGTCCACGCTCTCGCACGTCTCGTATACGGCCCGCTGGCCCCTCTCGAGCTCTTCCCCGGTGCTTCCGCCAATGGGATCGGCCTTGTTAAAGAACGAGTGACCGAAGTAGTCGGGCGTATGGACCTGAACGAGCATCAGGCCCCAGTCGTAAGCGGAAGAAAGATATCCAGCCGCCCTGCCCAGCCATTGGTGGTGGTACTCCATGAGTTCCAGATACGTCTCGTCGTCGATCACTCCGACGACGAGGGCCATGTATCCGGGGTCCTGGATGAAGGGTCCCACGTTCTCAAGCAGCTCCCGGGCCGCTGACTCGGGATATGTATATCCCTCCACGGGCCAGATCTGCGGGCAGAACAGCTCGAATTCGTCGGCGCGCGGGGAGAGCTTCAGCAGTTTCAACCGAAGCGTCCCGGTGACCGTTTCTCCCTTTACCTGGAAGTCACCTTCGAACCAGTCGCTCCATTTCCGCAGCCCGAGGTCCGCCACGGGATCCGACGCGTCTTTGGTCCGGGACACGATCACCCGGTCATAGCCTCTGTCTCCGGAAGCTATCACCAGAGCATTGAGGACCGTTGGGACCGTGGCTCCGGTCTCTCTTGCGGGGACGCCCGCACGGTCGAGATGACCGTGCCGGAAGTAGGTGAAGGCCAGTTCGGTCTCTTTGGGCGGCTCGGCCGAATCGGGTGCGTTCGACCAGCCATCGGCGGGCTGGAGCTGCACCCGGGTGACGAGCGGCAGATCGTCCAGCGTGAAAAGATGATAACTGGCTATCGCGTGGTAGTTGGTGGCCGCCGGACCGCCGCCCTCGACCTGGATGCCTTTGGTCATCCTTGGCGGCCAGGACATCTCCCATTTAAGCAAGATCGGGAACTTGCCGCCCCTTTCGGCGGCGTTCCAGACGAATTCGGCCTTGCATAGTTCCGAGTTGACGCCAAATCTCGTGCGGCTCAAGCTGCTGCCGGGATCCCGAATGTAGAAGTCGGTCACCTCGTGAGTGCCCGGCCAGGCGCCGGTCGCCAAGCTCGTCCATCCGGGAGGGGTCAAAGTCGGATGGACGCCGAGCATGTGGCTATACACGCCATCGTCGATGAGCCGGGCCAGGTTGGGCATTCGACCTTCCCGGCACATCTTCAAGGCGAGCTCCATGCTCATCCCGTCCAACCCGATCAGGATGAGCTTCTCCGCAGGACTGTTTGCTCGCGTCACCGATACACCCCGCTCATCGATAGTCTGTTCATCAGCCCGTTTCTCCTCGATCCATTATTCAGGTATGGACAACCCGAGGCAAATGTACCCAAGATCGAGATCAGGGGCGGCCCCGCGCTGGCGCCGCCGCGGTCTCTCGACGGCCCCCGCAGCTAGAATCATGCGGGAACTTAGGCTTGCAGAATGGCTGGTACCCGCATTCGCGCCGGCAACAGCCTATGATGCGGACGGTCGGCGCCAAAGGGAGAGCGAGATGACAGAACTAGCGATCGATGGTGGAAAACCTTACCGCTCCGAACCGTTCCCTGATCGAATCATCTACGGTGACGAAGAAGTCCGGATGGCGGAAGCGGCGATACGGTCTCAGGACCTGTTCCAATGGTCGGGCCACTACGTACGCGACTTCGAGACGAAGTTTGCGGATTTCTACGGCGTCCAACACGCCGCCACGAGCACCTCGGGAACGGCCGCCATACACGTCGCGGTGGGCACTATCGATCCGAGTCCCGGCGACGAGATCATCACCGCCCCCATAACCGATCTCGGGAGCGTGACTCCGATCTTGCAGCAAACGGCCGTGCCGGTCTTCGCCGATATCGACCCGGCAACCTTCACCATGGACCCGGAGGACATCGAGCGGAAGATCACTGACCGAACGAAGGCGATCCTCGTCGTTCATCTTTTCGGAAACGCCTGCGACATGGATGCCGTCATGGACATCGCCTCGCGGCATGACTTGCCTGTCATCGAGGATTGCAGCCAGGCCCATGCCACGAAATACAAGGGGCGCTACCTGGGGACAATTGGAGACATCGGCTGCTTCAGCTTGCAGGGGAGCAAGCACATGGCCACCGGCGACGGCGGCGTGACCATAACGAGCAATGAAGCGTATTGGGAGCGGATGCGCTTCTTCGTTGACAAAGGGTTTCAACGCAAAGGCTGGGGGCCGCGCGCCTACCTGTTCCTTGCGCCGAACTACCGCATGAATGAGCTGACGGCGGCGGTCGCCATCCCGCAGATCGACAAGGTCAGGGCGGTTGTTGAACGGCGGTCGGCTCTGGGCGGCAAGCTCTCCGGCCAGATCGAGAACATTGACGGGCTCGAAGCTGCCGCGGTAACCCCCGGTTCCGAGCACAGCTACTGGACTTTCCCGTTGCGCACCCCCGGTTTCGATGCGCTCGAATTCGGCGAGGCGCTTAACGAGGAAGGGGTGTCCTGCTCGCCCGGATATATCGGGAAGCCGATTTACGTATGTGCTGAGGCGCTCGCTGTCGGGAAGACCTTCGGCGATTCGACTTTTCCGTTCGGCAGCCCGTATACGGACCGGAAACTCGAGTACGGCGAGGGGATGTGCCCTATCACCGACGAGGCGCTGGAATCGCTCGTTACGTTTTCATTCAATGAAAACTACGGCGATGACGACATCGAGGATATTGCCGGAGCGATTAGAAAGGTGGCCGGCGGGCTGCGCTCAAGGCACGGAGCCGGAACCGCGGCGGGCTGAACCGCCTTCCCACCCGGTTTCCCGAATCCCGACCACTTAGCTGGCGGCGGTGGTCCACATCCTGAGCCGGCCTCTTAAAGAGGTCCGCCGCCGTCTGCCGGGCCTGCCGCTGCCGGCCTGGTTCCCGCCGTTCGTGGTCTTCGTGCTTGCGGCCATCGCGTTTACGTGGCCTCTGGCGAGGAACCTCACCAGCCAGAAGCCATATCTCGGTTCCGATCCCATCCTGATCCACGCCATCCTGGAATGGGAGCGCTTTGCGCTCTTCAACGATCTCTTGAGTTTCTTCGACGGCAATTTCTACTACCTGACGCCCGGCGCCTTGTTCTTTGGAGACTTGCTGCTCGGTTCGCTTCCGCTCTACTTAATGGCCGCCTCGATTTTGGGTCCTGACGGCGGTTTCAACGTCGTGTATCTGTCCCTGTTCGTCTTCAACGGCGCGGCTATGTACATGCTCTTGTTGCGAATCACGAGCAATCGCTGGGCAAGTCTGCTGGGAGGCGTCATCTTCGCCTTTGCGCCAGTCCAGCAGTTCTACATCTCCAACTATCAGATGCTCATGTCGTGGTGGACCCCGCTCATGTTGTGGTTTTTGCTCGGCGCGCTCGAACGCCGCCCGACCAGGAATTTCGCCGGAGCGACGCTGGTCTTGCTGCTCCAGTTCGCGACTTCGATCTATTGGGGCTTCTTTGCCTTATGGACGTTCTTGCTGTTTATGGTGGTGGCGCTCGTCTGGGGCCGGTTTCGCGGCGGCCGCGCCAGAGCCCTCCGCAGTCTGGCGATGGGCGGCATTCCCGTGGCCCTGATATTCCTGCCCATCGGTCTCGGGTATCTCCGGTTCTATCTGGATTGGAAATCCTCACGCAGCATCGATCACATCGTCTACCTTTCGGCCACGCTTCCCAACTATTTCGAGGCGGCCTACGGTCGTGAGTGGCTGCGCGCCTGGAAATCCATCGACTTCGCCGTCCTCCGGCCCTATCTGATATCGGGAGTTTCGGGACTCGTCTTCGCGGGTGCTGGAGTTGCAAGTGCGGTCACTCGCTCGCGACGGCGTCCGATCATCGCTGTCGCCGCTCTCGTGACTCTCACCGCCTTCCTGTTTTCACTGGGTCCTGTCTTCAAATGGCATGGCGAACCAACCGACGTGTCGCTGCCCTACCAATTCGCCTACGATCACCTGCCCGGACTCCAGTCGCTGCGGGCCGTAGAGCGCTGGGTGCTCGCCTCGCACTTCGGTCTGAGCGTGCTGGCCGGAATCGGGTCCGCTGCCCTTTGGCATTTGTTGCGGCGCTTCGGCCCCTGGAGAGTGCTTCTGGCGCTTGGCGTCGCGGCCGCCGTCGTGCTCGATTTCGGCCGGCCGTCTGTTCCGCAACGCGAATACCCGCAGGAGATCGAGCTGAAACGAGTGCTCCGGACGCTGCCCCGGGATCCGGCGATAGTCGTTCCCATGGTCGACAATCTCGAGATCAAGTCGAACTATATGTCGTGGAGCGCCGAGAGCTCGGCGCTGCCGCTCCTGAACGGATACAACGGCTGGGTTCCCCCGACGCAGGAGCACCTGGCGCGGCTGGTCAACGGGGTGAATTTGAGCGAGACGCCCCGTGTATACGCCGCGCTGCACGCCTTGGGCGTGCGCACTGTCATCCTCGATCCCCATCACATGCAGCCCGGCAGCTACGACGCCTGGACGCAAGCGCTGGCGGATGTGCCGGACGGTGACTCGCGTCTGGACGTGGAACGGTTCGCTGTCCTCCGTTTGGCCGGTCAAGAAGCGGCGGCGCCCATATCGACCTGGGACGCGATTACCGGCGAGCTGTTTATATCGAGTCTGAGGGCCGGGGCCAGCCTGACCGCGCCTCTCATCCTGGTCAACGGCAACCCCGCGCCGTGGCTAAGCCCGGTGAGTCAGGGTACCCGCCCGCTGGACGTGCGGTGGGAGCCGGAATCCGGCGGCGCGCCCGTGATCGAGTCCTCGCAGTTCCAGTCACCGCCCGTCATCGCCGCAATGGGGACGGTCACGCTGCCTATCAGGCTCGCCGCGCCGGAGAGTCCCGGCGTCTACCGGCTGGCAGTCAGCTTCGAGGGTAACAGGCTGGCGGTGACGGTCGTTACGGTGCGCTCCGGGGCGGTCGACGATCCAGCCCCCGCCCTGGCCGCCGAGATAAGACTGCTTGACGTCAGCCGCGTAATACGCGCGGGCGAAACGGTCCGGTTGACCGCGTCGGCGACAAACCTGGGGTCCGAAGCATGGGATGGCGACGTACGGCTGGGCTACAGGTGGTGGTTCCGCGGCGACTCGGCCAGGCCAACCGATTTCGGCCAGAACGAAGGCCGGCTCTTCCTCGACCTCGACCGAGGCTCACGCTGGGAACCAGTGCCTCCGGGATCGGCTTACACCTTCTCCGGACCGATCGGCACACCGGAACGCGCGGGCCGCTATTCGTTGGTTTTGGGCATGGTGAAAGAAGGCGTCGCCTGGTTCGCGGAGGAGCTTCTCGACGTGCACGTCGTCGACCGGGACGCTTCAACCGCCGTCCCCGCGGTCGAACAGGTGGCCCTTGAAGAGGACTTCGTCAGGGGCTGGAACGGGGAGACCTATCAAATCGCTTCGGGCCGCAGGAGGCTGGTGAGCGCCGCGGAATCGCTGGAGGGCCTGCCGCTCGTCGACCGGCGCTTGCGATTGGTGAGCGATCTGGAGCTTGAATTGATTCCCGAAGCCCGCGGCAGCGGCTCGTGAATCCCGGTCGCCAACCCGCCTGCGGGAATCCAGACCCCATCATTCGGGCGTGAGTAGAGGCGGTTCGCGAACCGCCTCTACAGGTTCCGGGCGCGAATGGAACGGCGTTTGCGGACGCCGTATCGGCCCAGCGATTGTGGTCCCCACAGCAGCGTAAATCCACAACCTGTGCTGTCCACCGGCGGGTGCCCTCCACCCCTGGATGCCCGGTCAAGTCGGGCATGACGTCTGGGCGCTCTTCCCCCCCCGGCGCTGGCGGCCTCCATCTGTCCTTCCCGCGCACAGCCTGCCCTCGGCTCGATCGGGGGCGGGAATCCACCACGCACCTCTCATCGGCGCGGGTGGCCCTCCTCGTCGACGAACCGGCCAGCGTGGGGTTGGCTTGCAAAGAGCAGTGATAGCTTGCGGCGGCCGGCCGCGCGGCGCTTCCCGCCGCAGCCGGCAGTGCCGGCCCCACCGGGGCAGCCGTCGCCCTCAACATGGCGCGTTTGCGAGCGGACCGGGCGTAGAAACAGCTCAAAGTTAACGCTGTGTAGTACGTACGCGAGAAAGGCCCTCTGGATCATCCAGGTTGTCTGGCGCCTCGATCGAAGCTCGATGAGGTCGTTTCCTTCGGATTTCCAGACTTCGGGACGCTGCCCCACGCCGCCAGCGGGTGTCAAAGTCCTCGGCAGCGAGCGCTCGTGCCTGTATACGCCAGAGTTTGTGCGTTCGTAGTCCTGACGGCGTGCCAACTGAGACACACTCGCAGGACATTATTGCTATTGGCACAGGATCATGTATTATTACCGAACATAAAGCGAATGGATGTAATGATGTCGGAATTCGGACACTTGATTGAAGTGTGCGACGATGGACTCGAACCGGCTGAGTATGCACAGCACACACTTGAGAAGCTGTCTATCGTCAACTACTACCTCCAGGCGTTCGACAACGCGTGTAAGCGAACAAAGCGATACGGAGGATGGATCTACGTGGACAGCTTCTCCGGGTCCGGGCACGTGCGAGTCAGATCGACGGATCGCGTCTTTGAAGGTTCAGCGCTCATCGGTCTCCGTAGTGGAGCATCGTCTGTCATAGCGATTGAGTGTGATGCAAGGCGGGCGAACGTACTCGGGCAAAGACTCGCGCAGGCCGAACTTGACACTGCGTATCGAATCAAAATTGGTGACGCTAATGAGGTCTTGCCGGACTTGGTGTCTGAAATCAGCCCACGTACGCCGATGTTTGTATTTCACGATCCAGAAGGAACGGAGCTCAGTTGGCAGACGGTTAGGACAGTTGCCACGGCGAGTCCTCGACGCCGACGCAAACCCGAGCAACTCATCAACTTCACGGCGGGAGTTCTACGGTTGCTATCGCTCGAAAGCGAAATACCGGCTAGTTCGAAACTTGTGCTCGACAGGTTCTTCGGCAATTCGGATTGGGTTAACGTGCGTGAACAGCGGCTCGCCGGTTGGCTTGAGGGACACGAGACTTTGAACGAGATGGTGGAGCTTTACAAGGGGCGGCTCAAGCGCGACGTCGGCTACAACCACGTATTGAGTCGGGAGATTCGCCGCGAGAATGTCACTAGGGGGCAACTGGCTTACCATCTCGTTTTCGCAAGTGACCATTCGGCCGCACCGGGAATTATGGAGGCGGCTTTCAGCAAGGAATTCGTCGGTCAGCTAACGCTTGATTTGGACGAATGAGCACGACTTCTTCTATTGAATGGACCGATACCACGTGGAATCCGGTGACCGGTTGTGATCGCATGAGTCCTGGGTGCGATCACTGCTATGCGGAGCGCATGGCGGCGCGTTTGCGTGCTATGGGAAATCCACGTTACCGCAACGGTTTTCGACTGACCCTGCACTGGGACAAGGTGAGTGAGCCGGCGAAGTGGCGGAGTCCGCGACGAGTCTTCGTCAACAGTATGAGCGACATCTTTCACGCGGATATCCCGCTCACGTTCATCAAAGCGGTATTTAGTTCAATGAACGCAGTTCCGCGTCACCAGTTCCAAATCCTGACCAAGCGCGCCCGACGGTTGCCTAGAGTTGCGAGCCACTTGGAGTGGACGCCAAACATCTGGATGGGGGTATCGATCGAAAACGATCGCTACACGTGGCGAATCGACTACCTGCGACAGGTCCCTGCTGCAGTCCGGTTCCTGTCTGTAGAGCCGCTAATCGGGCCGATCGGACGGTTGGACCTCAGCGGCATTGACTGGGTGATCGTCGGTGGTGAGAGTGGTCCGGGGGCCAGGCCGATGGAAGCGCAATGGGTGCGCGATATACAACGCCAGTGCTTCGATACAGATACAGCTTTCTTCTTCAAGCAGTGGGGTGGTGTGAACAAGAAAGCGGCGGGGCGTTTGCTCGATGGACGGACCTGGGACGAGTTCCCGGAACCATCCCCTGAGCGACTCTCGGTACCAAGTCGTGAGACCGTCAAGACTGTTCGAGGATCGCAACTCGTAAATGTTTAACGCAATCGGTGTGGTGGAGTGATTGTAGTGGCGGCTAGCTACCGGGATCACGCCGATTAGGCTTTTTGGACTCGCTAATCCTTTAATCCATATTTACGAACAGCTTGCTCCACGGATTCGCACCACGCAATGAACGAATTGATCTCGGCGTCGGCCAATCGCCTCGTGATGTCACAGTTGAGGTCTTTGCCCCAAGTACCATTGAAGATCCCCGTGGCCTCGGCCTGATTTCGGAGGATTTCGAGGACTTCTTCGGGCACGTTAGTTCTTCGCTCGACGCCTGATACTCCGTAGTACAACGCTGTGTGACAACTTTGCTTCATGGAAGACCCCGGCGGGTAACAAAAGCAGATGGCAACATAGGTTCCGTTCAGGTCAACGTTTAGCGAAAATCCCTTGATGCCCCAATTGACGCGCATGGATCTGCACTCGCCAAACTCCAGAATCCGAGAGAATAACGCCCGTCCGTTCTCGTCAAGTGAATTCCTGAATTCCTGCTCGTTAGTGATGGGGTAGGTCGGCTTTTTGAGTTGCTTGCCAACGACGATCTGCTGGGACATCAAACGGTTGTCACCATCCCCCTCGAAATAGGTGAATTCGACGCACGTTATGCCGATGCCCTTAGAGTTGAGATACGAGGCCGTCTGCCTGATCTGGTCCGTGATCCGCTGTCCAATGACGACGATGTGTTGATTCTTGTTGAACGCCACGGCTTCATCGGCGGCCAGCTCGAAGTGTGCTTGGTGGTGTTCGGCAAGGCTGAGACTTTCACCGCTTTGATACGAGCGCAGAATCTCTTCGAGTTGCTCGGCGTCGAGTAGGGCGGCGTAGGAGGCGTATTCAAGCGCCTGAGCGATCACGTGTCGAGGTGTTCTGTCGCGCTTCAGTTCTATGACGACGACATCCCCCTGCCGGTCCAGGCCGAGCAAGTCAATCAAGCCGCCAAGGTTCGTGCTTACCTGACGTCCGATTATCAGAACTCCGCTGTCTTCCAGTACGAGGTCGGGATTGGACTCGACCCACGACTCGAGAACGTGTTCCTCGTGTTCTGATTCAAACGGCGTCTCTGAGTATTCGGTAAAGGTGTCGTCGGGATCGATGCTGAAAATCTTCACGGAATATCCCTTCAAGTGCTCTGTGGCGAACCCATCATGCCAGCGAGTGTCGTTTGCCCGTCGCGAAGATCGCTCCGCGCATTGAATCAGGCTAGAATAGCCTGATGAAAAGCGCCAGTGTGACTGAAACCAAGAACGGCCTCAGCGCGCTCCTCGACGAGGTTCGCCGCGGGGAGACGGTGCTTATCACCCACCACGGCAAACCCGTGGCCCGGATCGAGCCGTACAACGCGGCGGAGCTGACGGTCGACGAGGCCGCGGCGGCGCTAGTGCAGCGGGGGGTTGCCGATCCTCCACGGACCGTCCTGGATGTCGATCGTTTTTTGGCCGCACCTGTTCCGCGCCTTGCCGAGGGTCTAAGTGCTAGCCGCATCATTGCGGCGGAAAGGGACGAGGGCCTGTGAAATACTGGGACTCGTCGGCCCTTGTCACCCTCCTGGTCGACGAACCGGTCAGCGCGGAGCGGCGAGCGCTCCTGCGGCAGGATCACCGCATCGTGACGTGGTGGGGCAGTTGGATCGAGTGTGCATCGGCGTTGAACCGACTCCATCGCGAGGGAGGCATCGACAGGCGCGAGCTCGTCCAGTCCCTCGAACACCTCCAGAACCTCGCGGCGACATGGCTCGAAATCCGGCCTTTGGAGCGCGTGCGGCGGCGGGCGCTCCGCCTGCTGCGAGTCCATGCTTTACGCGGCGCCGACGCGCTGCAATTGGCGGTTGCCCTCACAGCGGCGGCCGAAGAGCCGGCCACGCTCGATATCGTCAGCAGTGACGCTCGGCTTTCAACCGCCGCGGAGCAGGAAGGCTTCCCGGTCGTGTGATCCGCTTCGCGGCCGCTCGACCTTGAACACCGGCTTGATTCCGGAGAGCGGTTACTCGTGTGGCGTTAGGGCGTCGCCGAGGGCAGTCTCCAGGAGAGGCCGGTACTGGCGTTTCAGCTCGATCCAGCGGGGGCTGTTCAATTCGTGGGTCGGCGCGCCGCCGTCGAGGTAGAGCTCAAGGTCTTCCAGCCAGGCATGCCAGCCGGCGGCCAGGCCCTCTTCGTCCGGGACGTCTCGCGGCTCCTGGCCAAAGTGGACGAAGCGATAGCGGCAACCGCCGTCTTCTTCTTCGAGCTCCCAGCATATAGAGGAAAGCCCCCAACTGTATTGGAGCCGGTACCGGCACTCGACCTGCGCGATGACACCGTCGAGACCGCCCGCGCCAGACCTTTCGAAGTCGACAAAGTATTCGCCGCCGATCCTCAGATCGATGCGAGCGGGGTACCCCATCCAGCGGCTGACTTCGTCCGAATCGGTGATGGCGCTCCAGATTCGCGACGGCGAATGCCGCGATCGCCGGTCGAAGGTTACCGAGTAACACAGGCTGATCTTGCCCAGGTCATTCATCTGCATCTTCCTCGTTTGCGAACCGCCCGGCGATCATGATTAGCCAGCCCAAGTCTCAATATAGTCACGGCAGGCTGAGAATTACGCCCATGCACTGGCCGACCTGCCCAATTGGCGCCGAGGGCGGGATTTGAACCCGCACAACCCGAAGGTCACTAGCCCCTCAAGCTAGCGCGTCTGGCAATTCCGCCACCTTAGCGAGGGGACCTGCCGATGATAGAGACGACAATCACGGAGATCCCGAACCCGGGACATCCTCATGGAGCGTGCTGGGTGGGCGAAGTGTCGATAGCGCCGCCGCAACGTAGCTCTTGCGTTTAACACTGATAGATTTAGGCTCACTCACTCCGGGCGGCAGGCGGCATAATAGTTACCGATGGCACGATGCTCACCGGCGACGCTGCGTATCCCGCCTCCGCTTCCACCAGGCGCAGGATGGGGCCGGCAAACGTGAGCACGTAAACGTTACCCGCCGCATCGGTTCCGAAGGAACTGACAGGCCAGGTCAGATCCGCAACCTCGATCATCCGCCAACCCGCCTGGGCGCCCTTGTCGAGCGCCCAAATCTTCCCGGTGCAAAAGTCGGAAAACAGATATACGCCGTCCAGCCAGGGGATTTCGGCGCCCCGGTACACTACCCCGCCTACAACGGCGCATCCTTGCGTGCGCCCATAGGAGACGGCTGGCGCTGTCACGCCTTCGAATTCGCTGCACTGATACTCGGTAACGACATCGTACTCATCACCCTGGACGATCTTATCGGTGGAGAAGCAGTCAAACCCTTCGAATACCGGCCATCCCAGGTTTGCGCCCGCTGTGGCGATCGTCACTTCTTCCTCGGAACTCATGCCGACATCGCCAACCCAAAGCTTGCCATCTTGCGAATCAAACGCCATGCGCCACGGATTCCGCAAACCATAGGCCCAAATCTCCGGCCGTGCGTCTGGCATCCCGATCAGTGGATTGTCGTCCGGCGCCTTATACGGATGTTCAGCCGATGCGCCGCGCACATCAATGCGAATGATCTTGCCGTGCAGGCTTTCCAGGCTTTGCGGGCATTCGAAGCAATGGCTGTCGCCTATTCCCAAATACAGCATCCCGTCGGGTCCAAACCGGATCGCCCCGCCGTGGTGATAGTCATCTGGTTTAGTTCGCGGTACGTCCAGGATGATCAGTTCTTCTTCACGCACTGCGCGGCCATTGACAACGGGGAAGCGTGTAAGCCGTGTCGACGCTGCGTCTTCCTCGCTCTCACCCCGCGTCGTGTAGTACACGTAAAGAAATGGAAACTCACTAAACTCCGGATCAACGGCTGCGCTCAGCAAGCCGTCTTCGGGGCCATCGGAATCGGTTTGATCAGTCAAATCAAGGATATGGCTCGGCTGTGAACCAGCGGTATAAGCCATTATGGAACCAGCTTTATCCACGATCGCCAGGCCGCCGGCCGGCCAGGGGAAAACTTCAGTGGGTTGATCGAGCGGATGGAGCGAGTAGGCCGGGAGGACATTCTCGAAATTCAGGCGATCGTAGGACGGGACTGGGGTCACTTGGTGTGTGTATCCCCAGCATTGAGCGTGGCCCTGCGCGTTTATCGCGCACGTGCTTTTCCATCCGGCGCTTATTGACGAGAAATTACCGGGCGGAGCAGCTAGTTGGCGGTTGCTGACCTTGCTGATCTTGTCTGCGATCCCTCCCCAGCATTCCAGAGGGCCGGTGGGAAGAATTCCGCACGTGTGCTCTGAACCGGCGGTGATTTGCGTAAAAACCGTGTCGGGAGGATCGGACTGGCCAGCGGCATTCTCACCCTGGCAAAAGGCCGTGCCGTCGCTTCGCAATACACATGTATGTGCAATGCCGACCGCCAGTGCGAGAAAAGGCCCGCTGCGTGAATCTGCCCGCCCGTTGTCATTCTTTCCCCAGCAGCGCAAGTCTCCACCTGAAGTCAGGCCGCAGCTATGCTCGGCGCCGGCCCCGATTTCAGTGAATACGACACCCGGCGGCGGCGTCGCACGTCCGTCGACTTCCCATCCCCAGCAAGTTGCCCCGTCACTGCCAAGAGCGCAGGCATGGTCCCAACCGGCGTCCACCGCCGTGAATTGTCCGTCCGGCGCATCAGCTTGCTTGCGTGTATTCCGTCCCCAGCAAGAGATTCGTCCGTCAGTCCGAATTCCGCAGGAAAATTGGTATCCAGCCGTTATGTGACGAAACCTTGCGCCGTCTGGAACGCTCAACTGACCAGCATTATTTCCACTCCAGCAAAGAACCCTTCCGTCTTTTTGCAATGCGCAGGAATGATTTTCACCGACCGCCACCTGGGTGAAGGCAACTGGATTCGGCGCCGATGTTGTGGCGCCAGGTGTGAGAGCGGGTTTCTGAACGGCGCTTTCGTCGGGCGGCGAGGGCGCTGAGGAGTCCAAGCAGCTAACGGATAACAACGCCGAAAAGATGAGCATGGGAAGAACAAGGCTGCGCCCCCTGCCCGCTTCGCCCCACAGCCGGTTCATCAGCTAAGCGGCGAATCCCAGCGGGGCAAGGATGCCCCCGATGATCTGCGATCGCGGCAAAAGTGCTCCTGACCGCCGATTATTAGATCGATGCGCGCCGGGTAGTAGCCCATCCAGCGGCTGACTTCGTCCGAATCGGTGATGGCGCTCCAGATTTGCGACGGCGAATGCCGCGAGCGCCGGTCGAAGGTCACCGAGTAACACAGGCTGATCTTGCCCAGGTCGTTCATCTGCATCTTCCTCGTTTGCGAACCGCCCGGCGATCGCGATCAGCCAGCCCAAGTCTCAATATAGTCACAGCCGGCTGAGAATTACGTCCATGCACTGGCCGACCTGCCCAATTGGTGCCGAGGGCGGGATTTGAACCCGCACAACCCGAAGGTCACTAGCCCCTCAAGCTAGCGCGTCTGCCAATTCCGCCACCTCGGCGAGGGGACTCCGCGATTATATTCTGCGGTTCCGAATTTGCAGCTTTCCCGGCGCGCGGCGGATGTCCTCCCATCGATGTCTGGCCCGGACTTATAATTCGGGTTGTCGACCATAGGGCGTGCGGTGCGCGCGTCGAGTTCGTCTCTTCCGCGCATTGCACCGGCCCACATCTAACAGTTGAGCTATGGCCAGATTTCAACTCGTAAGCGATTACAAACCGACCGGGGACCAGCCCAAGGCCATCGAGCAATTGACCGACGGCATCGCGAACGGCGAGCGGTTTCAAACGCTGCTCGGCGTTACGGGTTCGGGAAAGACCTTCACGATCGCCAACGTCATCAACAACCTGCAGAAGACGACTCTCGTTCTCGCGCCCAACAAGACCCTGGCGGCACAGCTTTGCGCCGAGTTTCGAGAGTACTTTCCCAATAACGCCGTCGAGTATTTCGTCTCGTACTACGACTACTACCAGCCCGAGGCGTATATGCCTCATACCGATACGTACATCGAAAAAGACACCGACATCAACGAGGAGATCGAAAAGCTTCGCCTCTCCGCCACGCGGTCGTTGTACTCGCGGCGCGACGTGATTGTCGTCGCGAGCGTGTCGTGCATATACGGGATCGGGTCTCCGGAAGATTACGGTGAGGTCGCGATATCCCTTGCCAGGGGGGAGATATACAACCTTTCCAGGTTTCTGCGCCGGCTCGCCGGAATTCAGTACGAACGCAACGACATTAACTTCGTGCGGGGCAAATTCAGGGTAAGAGGCGACGTGGTCGAAATCTATCCCGCGTACGACGATTTCGCCTACCGGCTGGAATTCTTCGGAGACGAGCTCGAGCGGATCGTTCAGATCGACCCTCTGACCGGAGAAATAACCGAAACGCTCGGCGAGCTAGACATCTATCCGGCCCGGCACTACGTAACTCCGGCGGAGCGGCTCAAGACGGCGGTTGTCGGGATCGAGGTTGAGCTTCAGGAGCGGCTGGACGATCTAATCAGTCGGGGCAAGGACTTCGAGGCGGCAAGGCTCCGGCAGCGGACGCGGTTCGATCTGGAGATGCTGCGAGAGGTCGGGCATTGCACGGGCATCGAGAATTACAGCCGGCATATAAACGGGCGCGACGAAGGCGAACCCCCCTGGGTGCTGCTCGACTACCTGCCGGACGATCACCTGATTATCGTTGACGAATCGCACGTGGCCATGCCCCAGGTCAGGGCAATGCTGGCCGGCGACCGCAGCCGCAAGCAGTCGCTGGTCGAATACGGCTTCCGGCTGCCTTCGGCCTTCGACAACCGCCCGCTTTCGGACAAGGAATTCCTGGAGCATATCAACCAATGTATCTTCACCTCGGCTACGCCGAGCGACCTCGAGTACCGGATTAGCTCGCGAGTGGTGGAGCAGATCGTGCGGCCTACGGGTCTCGTGGACCCCGGAATCACAGTCAAGCCGACGAAGGGGCAAATCGACGACTTGCTGAGCGAAATACACAAGCGCGTCGAAGCCGGGGAGCGCGTTCTCGTTACCACCCTGACGAAGCGAATGGCGGAAGACCTCAGCGATTTTCTCACCGAGACGGGCGTCAAGGTCAACTATCTCCACTCAGAAGTGGACACCCTGGACCGAATAGAAATACTCACCGACTTGCGGCGGGGCGTTTACGACGTCGTGGTGGGAATCAACCTGCTGCGCGAGGGGCTCGATCTTCCGGAGGTGTCGCTGGTGGCGATTCTGGACGCGGATAAAGAAGGCTATCTTCGTTCGGAGGTTTCTCTGATCCAGACCATCGGCCGGGCCGCCCGCAACGTGCGCGGCCACGTGATCATGTACGCCGACAGGGTGACCGGCAGCATGGAGAGGGCGATCGGCGAGACGTACCGGCGGCGCACCATTCAGATAACGCACAACCGCGACCATGGCATAACAGCCGAGACCATTCAGAAATCGCTCCGCGACATTCGCGAAATGGTCGGCGACGAGCTGAAGGCGGCCGAACCGGCCGCGGAGTACGAAGCCGGATTTCGCCAAATCCACGACCTTTCGCCGCGCGAGGCGTCGCGCCGCATAAGGGAGCTGGAGGAGAAAATGCGGCTCGCCGCGGATGGGCTCGAATTCGAGAAGGCGGCCGCGTACCGGGATGAAATAAGCGCTCTTCGCGATTCGCTGGAACTCGCGAGGTCATAGCCTGTACGCCTGGGTGCGATTTCCATGAGCAACATCCCGATCCGGCTTGTAGTCGTCTTTCTGATAGCCGTGGCGATCGGTCTCTTAATCAACTATGCCATCCGGCAGGCCGGTTTCGTGGTGCCGTTCGCATGGCTGCCGCCGCTCGTCGTGCTCGGACTGGCCGCTCTAGTCGCCTGGACGATAGGCGGCTTCTTTCTGGTCAAGCGGCTCTGGTTCTGGCTTTGGGGCGCGCCCTGGGACGCCGCCGGTTACATAGCCTCGAAGGCGAAGAAAGAATCGGGCGATTGACGCGCCGCGTTCGGGGTCTAGTCGCGCCTCGCAAATGCCGGACGATGAGCCGCCGACCTGAACATCAGCTCGGCCAGTCCGAGCGCCGCGACCAGGAGCAGGGTCAGCAAGGCGAACATCAGTCCGGGATTCGATTCGGAGAGTTGCCCGTGAATCTGGGCGCCCGCCAGCATACCCATCGCCCAGGGAAACAGGATCATCCCGACCAGGCGCCCTTCCTCGCCCGGTTCCGACATTTCCTTGGCGAGCGGCGTTACCTGACCCGAAAGGGTCCAGGCGATGGTGGTCGCCAGCGTGCCCGCGACGAACAGGGCCGCCGCGTTGCCCGCGCTCACGGCCAGAAGCGCGGACGCAATGCCGATTCCCGCAATGCAGCCCATGACTATCTTGCGGCGGCCGATGCGGTCGGATATCGCTCCCACCACCATCATCGACACCATGCCGACCACGAGACTGACTGTGTTGAACGCGCTCACCGTGATCTTGCTGCCGGTCAGCTCATGCATCAGGAACGGCATGGTGAGCGATGCGGCCCCCCAGAACGTCGTGCGCAAAAACTGCATTGACGAGAGCGTCCAAACGTGGCGGCGGCCGACAATCTCCCGATAGCCGCGCAATACCTCGCTCACCTTTGGGCGGTCGGACTCCCCGGTTTGCACGTCGGGAAGCAGGAAGAGCACTGCCAGCAACACCGGACCGCTGGCGACGAGCATTACGAAGCCCAGGGTCGTGAATGACGACAGCTCCAATATGGCTCCGCCGATCAGCGAGCCAAGCGCCGATCCCAGCGTGTTGCCCAGGAAAAAGACCGCCGTTGCCGCGCCAAGCCTGCTAGCCGGCGCGGTGGCGATCATGTACGTCTGGCCGCCGCCGTTGAGAAGTCCGTCCGAGATTCCCCGGTAGAGCGCAAGGCCCAGCAGGACTCCGGGGTCGACAATGACGAAAACCGCCGCCGCGACGGGCGTGCCGACCAGACCAAGCATCATGGACTTCTTTGGCCCGAGGCTGTCGCTCAAAACACCGCCGAGCAACACGAACGTGGCCATGAGAAAGAGTGAGATCGTTCGAAAGTTGGCCGTGAACGTCTGGCTTAGGTTTAGCTCTTCCTCGACATACACGGGCAGGAACGGCAAAAACGGTCCGAACACCACGCCGTTGATGAACAGCAGCAGGAGGAACAGGCCGAACCTGCGATCCAGCAAGACCGCCTTAACGTAGTCGACGGCGATTTGCCTGGCTATTGAAAAACCGCCGCGCTGTTCGACCTGGTTCGGGGCGATATTCGATTTTCCGTGATAATCAGATTGATAAGTCCCACTAGCGAAGCGGCCTCGCCGGCCCCGGGCGACGGAAGATAATAGTCTGAATCAAGATGGAACGAGTTGCTGGCGCGGACCGGCGAAGGGACTAATGTAGGCGGAAGAGTCGAAATGGAGACTTCGAGGATGCCTGTACGTTGTGGTCCAATGGAGGTTGATCTATGCCCCGTCTGATTATTCTCGGATGCGGCACGCCCGCTCCGAGTCTCGCCCGGTGGGGCTCCGCGTTCCTGCTCGGCGTCGGTGACGACTGGCTGCTATTCGACTGCGGGCCGGCCACGACGTACAAGATGTTCCGGGCCGGTGTGAGGGTTACGGAAGTGGACCACGTCTTCTTTACGCACCATCACTCGGACCACGATTCCGATTACCCGTGTTTCCTGCTGACGCGATTCGACATGCACACCGGCAAAGAGAGTCCGTTGAACGTATACGGTCCTCCGCCTACCGAGAGGCTGACCGACCAGCTTATGGGAGAAGACCGGGGCGCCTTTTGGCATGACGTGGTGGCGAGGACGAATCACCCCATGAGCCTCGGCGCATACCGGGGCAGAGGCGGCGTGGGGGAGCGAAAGCCGCCCGTCATTCACGCGCGTGACCTCGCTTCCGGAGACGTGGTTAACGGAAACGGCTGGGAGGTCCGGGCGGCCGAAGTAGCCCACGCGCAGCCGTATCTGGATTCGCTGGGCTACCGCGTCGATACCGACGAAGGCTCGGTGGCGTTCTCCGGAGACACCCGGCCCTGCAAAGCCTTGACCGAGCTTGCCCGCGGCGTGGACTTGCTGGTGATGGAGTGCACCAGGCGCGAGCCGGACATGAGTGAGGGCAGCCGGATGGCCGAAACGGGCAGCCGCGGGGCGGCGCAGACGGCCGTGGACGCCGGAGCGAAGAAGATGGTGCTGGTCCACCAAAATGAACTGATTGACGAACCGGTTGCAATGACCGAGGTGATAGCCGAGGTCAAGGGAATCTACGACGGACCAGTCATCTGGGGCGAGGAACTGCTGGAAATTGAGATCTGATAACCCCGCCGAGACCCACGATGTTGCGGAGAAGGGATACCTGGGAACCAACAGGAAAAGCTGGGACGATCGAGTCGCGGTCCACGTCGGCTCGGACTTCTACGACGTCGCCGGATTCAAGGCCGGCAACTGCACGTTAAAGAGCGTCGAGGTCGAGGAGCTGGGCGACGTTGCCGGCAAGTCGCTCCTTCATCTCCAGTGCCACTTCGGACTCGACAGTCTCTCGCTGGCGAGGAAGGGCGCCCGCGTCACGGGCGTGGACTTTTCCGAGCGGGCGATATCCGCGGCGCGGCGGCTCGACGAGGAAGAAAACCTGGGAGCGAGGTTCATCTGCTCGGACGTCTACGAGCTGCCCCGACATCTGGACGATCGGTTCGACATCGTTTTCACGTCATACGGAGTGCTTTGCTGGCTACCCGATCTGCGGAGATGGGCGGCGGTGATCGAGAGTTGCCTGAAGCCCGGCGGATTCTTCTACATCGCCGAACATCATAGGTTCACGAGTATCTTCGACGATGAGAAGTCCGTTACCGATCTACGCGTCACCGAACCCTACTTTCACGAGCCTGAACCGTATCGATATGTCGATACGGGGACCTACGCTTGCAGGGATGACGAGACCAGGTACGAAGGCTGCGAATGGACGCATAGCATGGCCGACATCGTCAACTCGCTAATCGGCGTCGGCTTGCAAATCGAGTTCTTTCACGAGTTTCCGTTTACTGACTGGAAGGCGTTTCCAATCCTGGAGCAAGACTGCGAGGGGTGGTGGAGAATGCCCGCCGGCAAACCCGATATTCCTTTGATGTTTTCGATTAAAGCTTCCCGCTTCGAATGATGAGTTCCCAGGGCCGGAGATAGGTTCCGCGGTCCAGGTCCGCCCCGCCTCACATCCGGTTTCGCAGCGACCAGAGCAGCCAAAACGCGACCGTGACCATCGCGCCCGCCGATATAGCGGCGGCGACGTTGAGGTAGTTGATTTCAAACCACAGGTAGAGAAACAGAAATGGATAGAAGCTCATCCAGGTCTTGACGGCAAACGGAGCGCGAACGAGCTTCGTCGATCCCAGGTAGAGCATGAAATTCGAAAGCGGATGACTGAAGGCGTAGGCCGCGGCCAGCCCGCCGTTTAGCGCTCCTGAATACGCCAGCGCCGCGATCATCGCGATCTCGCGCGCATGATCGCTCACCTGATCGACCAAGGCTCCGTGATTCGATTCCTTTCCCAACCGTCTGGCGAGCGCCCCGTCGATCCCGTCGATAACGACGGCGGATACGAAAAGCAGGAATGACACTCGCGGCAGTTCCGCAACGAGGGCCGCCGCAACGATCCCCACGGGAATCTGACTGAGCGAGACGGCGTTCGGTGGGACTCGTAGCTTGACGAGGAGCCAAATCAGCGGGGAAAAGCCCCGTGCGAGTACAGCGCGAAACGGCTTTAACGCGTGCGTTTCGAGGGTCGAGTATGAGCCTCGCACAGATTGAGTCTTCCTAGCGGCGACCGTCTTGAGTGGCGTTAAGCATCGTCCAAGTCCAAATCTTTGGCAGTCAGCGGCTCGGATTTGGTCCAGACAACGTCGGTCTCGCCCGAACGCGCAGTCTGCCGCCGGCCGAGATGGAACAGATAAGTGGAAAGCCGGTTCAGGAAATCGAGAATTGGTTTCGGGACGTTCTCCATGGCGCTCAGCGTGTGAGCGGACCGCTCCGCGCGGCGGCACACGGAACGCGCCAGATGAATGGCCACCGCCCCCGCGTCTCCTCCTGGGAGTATGAAGTTCGTGAGTTTCGGCAGCGACCGGCTCAGTGCGTCGGTCGCTTGTTCGAGCGCGGCGGCGTCCTGCGCCGTCAGCCCCACTCCGTGGCGAGAATCCGGGTCGGCGATAGCGGCTCCGGTCGCCAGCAGCCTCGACTGAATCAGGCCGAGAATCCTGTCAGTGCCCGGGTCATTCACGTTCGACCGGGCGCCCCCCAATGCCGAGACCAGCTCGTCCACGTTGCCGAGCAGGTCGACGCGGGCGTCCGTCTTGCGCACGCCGCGCGATCCAAAGAGCTGGGTTGACCCAGGATCGGAATCTCGCCGGCGCGCCGTACTCAATTAGGCAGGCGCAATGTCAGGATTTGCGCGGACGCGCGCGAAGGCTGCTTTTTTGACCAGCGGTCCGACGCGGACGGCCCCCCGGCTGCCATGCGGCGCGGCCCAGTTTCTATAATTGATCGGCGCTGCCCGCGCCAATCCGGAAACCCGTCCATCCACGTCGCTCCGGGTTGATTACCAGCGATTATCAAGCCTCCTCGGGGAAGAGCCGTTTGCAAACCGTAGACATCAGAAACAGTGACGGCGGCATCGACCACATAAGGGTTCGGGGCGCGCGCGTACACAACCTCAAGAATCTAAACGTCGACATCCCGCGAGGCAAGTTGGTAGTGATCACGGGCGTTTCCGGCTCAGGCAAGTCGAGCCTGGCCTTCGACACTCTGTTCGCCGAAGGCCAGCGCCGCTACGTGGAGTCGCTGTCGGCGTATGCCCGGCAGTTTCTGGGTCAGCTCGAGAAGCCCGACGTCGATCATATAGAAGGCCTTTCGCCTGCCATCGCCATCGATCAGCGCGGCGTCTCCAGTAATCCCCGGTCCACCGTTGGGACGATAACTGAAATCTACGATCACCTCCGGCTCCTCTTTGCGCGGGTGGGCGATCCTCACTGTCCGCAATGCGGGCGTCCCGTTCGCAGCCAGTCGATTCAACAGATGGTCGACACGATCATGGCCCAACCCGAGGGTGCCCGCCTGTTCCTTCTCGCTCCGGTTGTGCGAGGCCGGCGCGGCGAGCACCGAGGCGTTTTCGCGGACGCCCTGCGGGCCGGTTTCGTGCGCGCGCGCGTGGACGGTGAGATTGTGGAGGTTTCGCCGGCGCCCAAGCTCGACAAGAACCGCAGTCACGATATCGACATAGTAGTCGATCGAATCGTAGTACGTGATGATCTCGGCAACCGTCTGGCCGATTCCCTCGAAACCGCCCTGAAACTGGGCGGCGGTTTCGCGTCTGTCCAGGTTCTTGGCCGCGGTGATCTGCAACTATCCGAATTGCTGACTTGCCCCTACGACGGGATCAGCTTTCCTGAAATCGAACCACGCTCGTTTTCGTTCAACAGTCCCAGGGGCGCTTGTCCGGAGTGCGATGGATTGGGCGTCAAGATGGAGTTCGATCCCGACCTGGTGATACCTGATCGGTCCCTTTCCATTCGCGCCGGCGCAATCGCCCCCTGGAGTCGAATCGGCGGCGGTCAAAACACCACCTCGCGAGTGATACACGCCCTGTCGCGGAAGCATGGGTTTCGGCTGGACGACCCGGTTAGCGGGATCGATCCCGAAAAGCTCGATTTGATCTTGTACGGCATCGGCGACGACCGCGTATCGGTAAGACTCGGCCCGACCGGTTCGGAAGGTCGGGTGATGGATTTCGAGTTCGAAGGAGTCATCCCGTACCTGCGGCGCAGGTACGAATCGACGGAATCGGACTACGTAAGGCGGGATGTCGAACGCTACATGGCGCAGCGCGAATGTCCGGTGTGTCGGGGTGGACGCATACGCCGCGACAGCGCCGCGGTGACGTTTGCGGGACAGTCCATCGTCGAAGTATCCAGGATGTCCGTGCGCGATTGTCTGGAATTCCTGGCCGGCGTCACACTTGCGGGCGGCAAGCAGGTCGTCGCCGAGCCGATATTGCGTGAGCTTCATGCGCGGCTGACTTTCCTCAAGGACGTGGGACTGGACTATTTGACGCTTAATCGGCGCGCCGCCACCCTGTCCGGCGGCGAGGCGCAGAGAATCCGTCTCGCGACCCAGATCGGGTCGCGTCTATCGGGTGTGCTGTACATCCTCGACGAACCGAGCATCGGTCTGCACCAGCGAGACAATGCCCGGCTTCTCGCCACGCTTGAAGACCTTCGCGATCGCGGCAACAGCGTGCTGGTCGTCGAGCACGACGAAGCGGCCATCCGCAGGGCCGACTGGATAGTCGATCTGGGGCCGGGCGCCGGCCTAAACGGCGGCGAGCTAATCGCGGAAGGCGGCGTAAATAACGTCGAGGCCGCGCCGCGCTCGTTGACCGGAAACTATCTGTGCGGCGAGTTGCTTATCGAGGTGCCGGACCGCAGACGCGGCGGCAACGGCCTTGAAATCACAATTGAGGGCGCCTCCGCCAACAATCTGAAGAACATCGACGTCAGATTTCCTCTTGGGATGTTCATCGGCGTTACGGGTGTTTCGGGTTCCGGCAAGAGTTCGCTGGTCACCGATATTCTGTACCGCTCGGCGGCGCGGCGGTTCTACCGGAGTCGAGAAGTACCGGGCGCGCACCGGCGAATAGCGGGACTTGAGTGGCTCGACAAGGTAATCGACATCGACCAATCCCCGATCGGGCGCACGCCGCGCTCGAACCCCGCAACCTATTCGGGCGCGTTCGGCCCCATTCGCGAACTGTTTGCGGCGGTTCCCGAAGCCCGCGCCCGCGGTTATAAGCCGGGCAGGTTTTCCTTCAACGTCAAGGGCGGCCGATGCGAGGTCTGCCAGGGCGCTGGCGTGGTGAGGATCGAGATGCAGTTTCTTCCGGATGTCTACGTAGAGTGCGAAACCTGCAACGGTCTGCGTTATAACCGCGAGGCGCTTGAGATTCTGTATCGCGGATACAACGTCGCCGACGTTCTCGCGATGAGCGTCAACCTCGCCGCCGACGTGTTTGGAAGGATTCCCAACATCGCGAGGCGGCTGGAAAGCTTGCAACGCGTCGGGTTGGGATACCTTACGCTCGGCCAGCAGGCCACCACGCTCTCGGGAGGCGAGGCCCAGCGGGTGAAGCTCGCCACGGAGCTCGCCAAGCGCGCGACGGGCAAGACGCTCTACATACTCGACGAACCTACCACAGGGCTGCACTTCGATGACGTGCGGCGGCTTGTCGACGTGCTCCAGAAACTCGTCGACGCCGGCAATACCGTGGTCGTCATCGAGCACAATCTCGACGTCATCAAGTCAACAGACTGGATCATCGACCTCGGACCGGACGGCGGTGAGGGGGGTGGACGCATCGTCGCCGAAGGACAGCCCGAACATATCGCAGCAACCGACACGCATACCGGGAGATTTCTCTCCGCCGTTCTTCAGCTTCGCGGCGGCGCAGCTATCGCCTAGGTCTCCATATCGAATGTTCGTCTGACTCGGACGAAGGTTCCGGAGGGCTTGATTCGTCTCCGGCCGGCTTACCGGTCGGTCCGCCGGTCTGCGAATCCCCAGCCGACGACAAGCGTTCGGCGTCTGGTTCTTCATCAGATAGCGTCGCGGCCTGTCTCGTATCGTCGGCGAATTCAATGTGCTGAACGAGATCCGGCAGATCGAAGTCGAGCGGGCCTTCGGCGTGCGTCATCCGTCCGTCTTCCATCAGGAAGGTATCGTCCGCGAACTGACTCAGCGCCGGGTCGTGTGTCGCCATCAGGATCGAAATACCCTCGTCGTCGACGATGCTCCGAAACAGCAGCATGATTTCGAGGCCGGTCACGCTGTCAAGTTCGCCCGTAGGCTCGTCGGCGATCAGAAGGTCCGGTCGGTTGGCGATTGCGCGCGCGATAGCCACGCGCTGCTGCTCGCCTCCGCTCAATTCGAATGAACGGTGATGGGCGCGCCTTTCGAGACCCACCAGGCTCAGAACCTCGTTCGTGCGATCACGGCGGTTTCTCGGACCGACTCCGGCTATCCGCATCGTGAGCTCGACGTTTTCGTAGGCCGATAACACCGGAAGCAGCGCAAACGTCTGAAAGACGAAACCAAGCCGGTGACGCCTGAGCAGCGTCAACTGGCGGTCGGACATCTTCCGCAGATCGTTGTCGTCAAAGAAAACCTGTCCGGAGGTGGGCCTGTCCAACCCGCCCACGAGATTCAAAAGCGTTGTTTTGCCTGATCCCGACCTGCCGCGCAACGCAAAAAGCTTGCCGTGGGGCATCTCGAACGTGACCTCATCGACCGCCCGGACCTCCGTATCGGCAACGTGGTAATACCGGCAGGCGCCGCTGGTTCGGACGAGCGGCTGCTCGGTTTCGGGCTTACGTGCTCCAACGTCCTGGTCGGCTAGAGTCACTTGCTAGCGCGCTCGCTTCCGGAATAGTCCCCGATTAGCCGACGTGTCCGCAAGATCGGGTCGAGCATCCCCATTTGAGGGTTTGATGACCACACGCCCGTCTTCGATTTCAACGATGGCCCTTTCGGATATCCCAAGCTGTTCGAGATACTCTTGCGGAATCTGAAGCCGTCCGGTGTCGTCGACGATTACGAATTCGTCGTGAGTCGCCTGATCGGCGTCCTCGGCGCCCACGCGCCGCACAGTCTCGGTACTTGTGCGCCCATCGCGTATAGCCACGACTCGATCAACGCGCTGGGCGATGTTTCGGTCGTGGGAGACGATGATGATGGTAAGTCCGCGGTCGCGGTTGAGTTTTCGAAGCGCGTCGTATATCTGCGCGGCGGTTTCATTGTCCACTTCACCGGTAGGCTCGTCGGCGAGCAGCAGATCGGGATCGTTTGCGAGCGCGATGGCGATTGCCACCCGCTGCTGCTGTCCGCCGGAAAGCTGTGCAAGCTTGTGGTGCATGCGATCGCCCAGCCCCACCGCTTCCAGTAGCTGTTCAGCCCGGGCCTTGCGACTTTGGCCCAGTATGTTCGCGAACAGCATCGGCGTTTGAACGTTTTCGAATGCCGTCAAATATGGAATCAGGTTGCGCGCGCTTTGCTGCCAGATGAAGCCGACCTTGTAGCGCTTGTAGAAGACCAGGTCGCTCTCCGAAGCCTTGACGAGGTCCATGCCGCCGACGATGCATGAACCGGCCGACGGCGAGTCCAGCCCGCCCAGAATGTTGAGCAGCGAGGACTTGCCGCTGCCGCTGTTGCCTATGATGGCCATGAACTCGCCTCGGTTGACCACCAAATCCAGCCCCTGAAGCGCCACTACCTCCAGGTCGGCGACCTTGTAGATTTTTACGAGGTTGTCACAGATCGCGTAAGGGTCACCCGGCAGCGCGGCTTCTCGGTCCGTCAACCTGTCTCATCTCCAAACTTCATCGCTTCATGAATCCTTATACGTCTTAGCATCCACACCGAAATCGGGAATGCCAGCACGAGAACGATCCCGAATAGTATGAATATCTTTCCGATTTCGTCCCATGCCGTAATCACGACGAACGGGGGGGTGTCGCCGTGTTTGTCGGCGCTGATCTGCAGGAACGGAATGAAGAGCTTGCCGGTCAGGACTCCCAAACCGGCGCCGATCATGGTGCCCAGCGCTATTAGAAACCCATTCTCGAATGAAAACAGCGTAACCATTTGGCCGACTGAAAGTCCCATGGCGCGAAGGATTCCAAACTCCTGAAGCCTGCGTCTGAACGAGATAAACGAGTACATCAGAAAGCCGAGCAGCGTCAAAACCGCTGAAATTATGAATCCGACCGAAAGGATTCCAAATATTCCGGTCTGCGTTGCGTCGTCACGTCTTTCCAGAATTGTCGTGGCGGAGTCCCATGCCTGGACTACCTTCAAGTCCAGGTCCCACAGCTTGTTGGCGACATCGCCCGCCGTATTCCCCGGATTCAGCCTTGCCAGCACGTTCCAGGGCGTCTCGCCGGTCCAGCGGAGTATGTAATCCAGATTCGCCACGACAAACGGCCCCTCGTCGTCGTAGTGAGTTGGCAGCGAGTCGATCCACCCCGCTACAAAGAACTCCAGTTCAACCTGCTGGATTCGCAGACGGACCGGATCCCCAATTCGTAAGTTGGTGTCTTCCTGGAAGAATTCCCTGTCGAGCAGCAACGCGCGCTCGTCGGTCGCAAGACTATTTGCGAGTGCGTTGAGCGATTGAGGCGAGAAGTCGTCCCTCCACCAGATCGTTTTGCCAAACTGAATGGGGTCCACGCCATAGACGATTACATCCTCGGTATACGACTGACCCGGGAGCGTGAAAGACCCGTCTTCGTCCCAGAATCTGACGACGTCGGTGAAGATCGGTTTCCCGTCGTCATCCACCGCCTCGTAATGGACCTCGACCGGAGGAATCGACCAGATTTGGGCGATTTCGTCGAAGAAGCCGGTCTCGAAGAAACGGGCGTCCGCGCCGACTTCGAAGCGAACGCGGTCCTCGAGGTTTTGATCGAGCGTGCGCGCCATGGACGCGCTGAATGCTCCGAGCGCGAACGTCAGTACGAGCAAGAGAATCAGCCGGGTGAACTGCCCCGGACTTCTTCCGATCTGACGGAGGCCCAGGTGAACGCCCGGCCCATAGAAGCGGGAGCCCGCCCAGGTTAGGAGTCCGACCAGCCACGGGAATAGACGTAGGAAGATAAGCGACGCGGCAAAGATGAACACTACCGGGATGACTATTAGCAGCGGGTCCGAGAAGCTCTCGCCTTCCGGCCCCACGGTCACCACGGCCTCTCCCTGCCGCAGCAGATAGTAGCCGTAGCCGGCAAGCCCGAGCAGGATGAAGTCGAGGAAAAATCGCTGATACAAGGGGCGTCGTATTGTTCGGGACACATCCTGCTTGTACGCCACCACCGACTGCCGGGCGGCCGCGATTGCCGGCCCGAGCGTAGCTGCGACCGAGACTGCGACCGCCGCCCCGGCGATGGCATAGTGCGAGGGGTTTAGGTTCATGGTAAGCGCCTCGCGGTCGGTAAACACCAGGAACGTGTATGTCTTGCCGACTACCTGGGCCAACCCCATGGCGAGCGGCGGGCCGATGCCAATCGCAACGATCCCGATAAGCAGACCTTCCAGCAGGTAGATTCCGATTATCTGGAAGGTGCCCACGCCCCGGCTTTTGAGAATCGCTATCTCGCTTCTCTGCCTTTCTACGACCATGCCCGCGGAAAGGCTTATGAAATAGAGGATGATCGCCACCACCGGGGCGCTGAGTATGAAAAGCATGAGTTTGAGGAAGAACAGCTTCTCGTCGAAGAAGTAGAAAATCCGCTCCGGGGATATTTCCAGTTTCGTGTTCGGGAAAATGAGGTTTGTGCTTGCCTGCAGCGAGTGCAGCCCGCCGGTGATGTTTCGATAGTTGGTCGCCCGAATAGCCTCGATGTCGAAGTTCGAATACCACGTGGCCTCGTAGAAGAGGTAGGGATGCTTGGTGATCAACGCGTCGATGTAAACGTCGCGGTTTACGAATAGAGCGCCTTCGTCGAAGGCGCTCTCGACGTTGTAGAACCAGTAGTCGTCCTTCTTGTCGGTAGGCTCGACCCGTCCCACCAGATCAAGTGCTATCAAAAACTCACGATCGGTTTGAGGTTCCTCGAAGACGATCTTGACCCTGTCGCCTACGAGAAGCCCGGCTTTGTCAAGGGCGTCGGAGAACAGCGACGCCTCGATAAGCGGGATTTCCCCCCCGGTGATGTCCGTGGCGGTTACGATTTCGGAGGACGGAAATCGACCTTCCATGAGACGGACGTTGTCCTGGAAGTCGGTCATGGTTGCTACGAATCCGTAGGCGACGTCACGGCGCCTTGTCGTTGTATCGATCGTCTGGGTGAACGCGAGAATCGGAACGACGTCGGTCTGAAGATAAGACACCTGCTGCTTTTCGGGCAGACCGATCAGGAATTCGAGGTAATTACTGAAGAAATCGTCGGCTTCGAGATACGCTTCCAGCGTGGTCGATTCCGAGTCGTCCGAGCGCCGGTCGAAATGGCGCAGTAGCACACTGGACGCGGGCTGAATCCGGTTGGTGGGCTTCTCCAGTTCCCGCTTCAGGAGAAACTCGCTTATGCCTTCCGAGTACAGCGGAATCGAGGTCACGAGCGTAACCGTGACGATCAGCCCCAGGGCTGTACTCAGCACGAGAGCGCTGTTGCTCAGCAGACGCTTGAGAACGAACGCCAGTAGGGCGAAGGCCACGTCAGAGAGTCGCTGGCTGGGAAATCATCGGGTGCCGCCTGTTCCCTTTAGGAGCTAGGGCGTCGAAAATACCATTGTTCCTTCTTCAAGCCCGTCGAGAACCTCAATCTCGGTATCGCTGTTAATGCCGGTTGTGACCGGGACGCTCCGCCTCTGCCCGTCGATCACGGTTTCCACGAATTCGCGCTGATTGACCGTCCGAACGGCGGAGCGAGGAATTTTCAGAACGCCGTCTTTAGCCTGGACCGCAATCTTCAATCGCGCCAGCATCCCCAGCTCGACTCCAGGCTGCGTCCAGTCGACGATGATCTTCGTTTCGGGAATCCTTATCGCCTGACCCGTCGAGCTGACTATGGTTCGCGGCAGCGATTCCACCCTTCCCACGAAGACGACTCCGGCGAACTGATCGATTGTCACGTCCACCTGCTGCCCCACGGCGAGCTTCGCCTGATCGATATCGGGCACTACCGCTTCGACGACGAGCTGGCTCGGGTTCGCCAGCCCGATGATCTCCTGATACGCGGCTACCTGATCTCCCGGTCTGCCACGGACAAACGTGACCTCGCCGTCGAACGGGGCGATGATTTGATTTTCAAATTGCTGTTCCTGTAGCCGGTCGAATTTGATTTGCGCCTGCTCTCGGGCGTTCCGCAGTATCGTGAGATTGATTGCCGAGGCGGAGTCGCCGGACTCGAGCGTTTCAAGTTTCCGAACGGCGCTTTGGAGCTTCGCCTGGGCGACAACCAACGAGTTCTCGGCAATCTCGATCGCCTTTGGGTCTGGCCCCTCGCTGAGCTCGTCCAGCGCCGCCTGAGCCTTCGTGACGTTGGCTTTCGATGACTCCAACGCGATTCGGGCATTGTCGATGGCCGTGGTCGAAAGTACCTTTTCAAGGCTGTTTTGCGCTGTTTGCAAGGCCAGCTGCGCCTTTCGAATCGAGCGCTCGGACGCCTCGATGTTCATGTCGTAATCGCCTTTCGCCTCATTGGCCGTTCGCCTCACGGCTATGTCTCGCTCGTCGTCCCCAAGCAGTTCGCGCAGTTGCACCTGGAGCGATTGCAGCCTGGCCCTTTCCGTCTCGACCTTGTTTCCAGCGACTCTGAGTTGGGCTTCGCTGGCGGGGGACAGGGCGTCGTTGTAGGCGCGGGTAGCTTCCCGGAAGACGATTTGGGCCTGGTGCTTGCTCTCCAACGACCCTTCGCCGCCCATCACGGCGTCGTGGGCCAACTTGGCTTTTTCAAATGCGTTGTCCGCTTCCAGCCGCTGAGAGGCGGTGGGCTTGTTTTTTAGATCATTCAGGTCGGACTCGACTTGATAGACCACGGATTGCTGAGTGTCGATCGCCGCTTCGAGCGTAACTATCGCGCTTTCACTTTCGTCAATTAGCTGTGTTTCGGCGGGCGGGCCGTCGGCCCTCAATTCTCGGTCAGCGTCCCTGGCGGCTTGCAGATCGAGCAGGCGCTGCTCAACCGTGGCCTGGGCTGAGGCAATAGTTCTGGGGTGATCGGCGATCATCGCGTCGAGGTCGGCTTGCCGGCTCTCGACCGTCGCCCTGGCCGCGATCAGCGTCGCCCGCGCCGACGCAAATTGAGATTCCGTCGCCCCGGTCTTGGAGTTCTCCAAGGCCAGTTCCTTGGCGATTACGTCGAACCCGGCGATCTGCACGGTCTCTTTGGCGCTCTGCACCTCTTCGGCCACGCCGGAATCCGCCGCCTTGAACCTGAGTTCCGCCGTTTCCAGCGTCTTCTCGGCGTCGGCAAGCTGCGACTCGAGCCCGCCCGTCTCCAATTCCGCGAGTATCTCGCCGGAGCTGATTGCGTCGCCCTGGCGGACGTTGACGACTTTCACGCGGCCCGGCGCCTTGAAGAACAGATCGCTGCGTTCGTCGGCCTCGACGCGTCCGGTCATACGAACGGCTTCCTCTAGCGTGCCACGCTCGACGGCCACCATCGGTCGCTGAAGCTGGCTGCGAGGCGCCTCTATCAGCGTGGGCGTCGGCGCGACGGTCTGAACGAAGAATTCGCATCCCGAAAGCGCGACCGCCGCGAGCGCTATAGGGACGAGTATCAGGACTTTAGGCTTAAAACGCATTTTCCTTGACCGCACTTACTCTCCGGCCGCCCGCACTGGACAGGCCGTGTATTTTCTTAATTCGGCTCTGCCGAGGGCCAGCGGGCCGGTTCTGCCGGCCGTCGAAACGCTTCCGAACCGCAATTAGTTCGTTTGCTACACTCCGACAGCCGTATCGAACCATTGTACGTCTATTTGACAAACGAAATTTGAAGATTTCGTTACAGGGCGGATAGTGTTTTGTCGGGCGCGTCGACCGCCGCCTCAATGCTGAGAGGATATCCGGGAATCGCAGACCATGCCTCAAGTCGGTGACGCGGATCCCCGCACACGCGCGCTTCACGTAAACAACGGCATTCCCGCAAGCGGACTATACGGCCCGGCTTTGCTGGATTCCGACGGCTCCAAAGTGCCCTGGCGGCTTGCGCCCGAGCCATTTGCCATGCTCCCGTCTTCGATTGCTCGACTGGAGGAGCTTGGACGCCATCTCCTCGCCTTCTATCGCGCCGCCAATCAATTGTATCTGGCGAGCGTCCGCGGCAATCAACCCGCCTGGATAACGAGATATCTCGACCGGGGAAAGCCAGATCAGGTAGTCGAGCTCGGGCGGCTGCGCCGGTTCCGGCGCGCGCTTCCGGTCGTCATCAGACCCGATTTGATGGCCGTCGCTCCGGGGGCGTTTGTCGCTACGGAACTGGATTCGATCCCCGGAGGAATAGGGCTGCTCGATTCGCTAATGCTCCGCTATCGCGAACTGGGATTCAGCCTAGTCGGCGGCGGTCCCGGCATGGTCTCGACCATGGCTCGCGCTCTAATTGCGCAGGCCGGCGTCGCCAATCCCTTCGTCGCCGTGGTCGTTTCGGATGAATCGGAGTCCTACCGTTCCGAGATGACGTGGGTTGGGGAGCGTCTGAACCAGTTCGGCGTCAGGGCGATCACGGTGCACCCACGCCAGCTCGATCTCAGCCGCGGGCGTATAGTGGTCGACTTTGACGGCAGGCTCGAAGAAGTCGACCTGATCTACCGGTTCTTCGAGCTGCACGATCTAAAGAACGTCCCCAACTCCGATTTGATAATCCACGCCATGAAGAAAAGGCGGGTGGCGGTCACTCCGCCTCTGAAGGCGCAGCTCGAGGAAAAGCTCCTTTACGCGCTTTTCCACCATCCCGAGCTCGAGCAGTTTTGGACTAACGAGCTGCCAGCCGATTCATTGGACGTTCTTCGCGAAACGATTCCGGCGACGTGGGTCATGGACCCGGCCCATATTCCGCCACATGCTGCTATAGCTCCGCCGCTGGCGACGGCCGGGCGTCCGATCAGGCGTTGGGACGACCTGTTCGGTCTTACGCAGCGCGAGCGGGAGCTTGTGGCGAAGCCGTCAGGATTCTCCGAGCTCTCCTGGGGGAGCAGGGGCGTTACCGTTGGCCACGACGTGAATGCCGAGGCGTGGTCGGAGGCCGTAGAGCAGGCTCTGGCTGGATTTCATCGCACGCCGTACGTTCTACAGCACTACCGTCAAAGCCGGCGCGTTAGCTGCTCGTATTACGATTTCGAGACCGAGTCGGTGATCGACTTCGACGCCCGAACCAGAATCAGCCCTTACTATTTCGTTGTAGGCGATACGGCCGAGCTGGCCGGCGTACTGGTTACCGCGTGTCCGTCGTCGAGCAAATTGCTCCACGGTATGACCGATGCCGTGATGGTCCCCGCTCGGTCTGACGCCGGGGCTGAAATCTGAGCCTGTAGCCTGGCGATTTGCGGGCGGCGTGGGTTGCGAGTCAAAATTAAGCAGCGCAATCGTCGCTTTTCCCATTCTGGATAGTTCGACGGCGAACGGAGGCTCAAATTAAGTGAAGCAGGTTGTCAAAAAAACGGTTCCCGAATGGAAGCGATTGATGCGCAACAGCATTCGCAAAGGCGTGGACGTCGAGGGCGTTGACGAGGCAACTCGGGCGGAAATAGACGAGGTTTCGAAGGAATACCCTTTCTTTTCAAATGAGTACTACACCGGGCTGATACAAGAGAAAGACGATCCCATCTGGAAACAGATCATACCGTCGATCGACGAGCTCAACGACCCGAATTTCTACATGTCCGACGCCCTTGCCGAAGACGGAGACGACTCGCCCGTAAAGCATCTGACGCACCGTTATCCCGACAGGGTGCTGTTTACGGTTACTTATACCTGTGCGATCTACTGCCGCTTTTGCACTCGCAAACGCAAAGTGGGCAAGTACCCCATTCCGCCGTGGCGCGAGATGGAAGCTGTTTTCGACTACTTGCGCGAACATACGGAAGTGCGGGACGTGCTGTTATCGGGCGGCGACCCGTTCCTGCTAAGCGACAGCTATCTGGAAAAGATCCTCGCCGGTCTCAAAGCCATTCCCCATATCGAGCTCATTCGCGTTGGGAGCAAGCTGCCCTGCGTTCTTCCTCAGCGAATAACTCCCGAACTGTGCGACATGCTCAAGAAATATCACCCGTTCTACGTCAACACGCACTTCAGCCATCCGCGTGAGCTGACTCCCGAGGCCGAGCTGGCATGTAACCGTCTTGCCGACGCAGGTATCCCGCTGGGGAATCAAACGGTCCTGCTGAAGGGCGTCAACGACGACGCGGAGATTCTGAAGGAGCTTTTCCTCGGCCTGCTGAGGTTCCGCGTTAAGCCCTATTACCTGTACCAGGCCGACCTGGTGAAAGGCACCCACAAGTTCCGGACCGACGTTGCCGTTGGACTAGAGATCATGAAGAAACTGCAAGGTCACATCACCGGATTCGCGGTTCCGACCTATGTCATCGACGCGCCCGGCGGCGGTGGAAAGATGGCGGTGGGGCCGAACAGGCTGGTCGCGCTCGACGAAGACCACGCCACGCTCGAGAACTTCGAAGGAAAGGTGTTCAAGTATCCGGCCAAGGGGGATGCTTCGTCGTCCGAAGAATGGCAAAACACTACAAACGGGACGATCATCCAGGATTACGTCTAAACCATCCGGACCGGTGACCGCGTGTTGCCGGTTGGCTTATGAGGGCATGAGTCCGCGCGCCTGAAGGAACTCCTCGCCGAGGCTCCCTTTGGTCACGCCAAACGGACCGCCCAGTTCCGGCCGGTATTCAAGACGGGCGCGCTGGAAGTATTGGACAGTCGCGCCGTGCTCGAACAGCTCCTCCGATATTGGGAATCCGAGCGCGTCAAGCGCCCCTTCCTTCTCCCAGTATTTGAGGAACGCGAAGTTTACGGAGTGACCGGTCTCCGGAAAGTAGCGGTGGTCCGGCTCGCTGGGAAATGGGGCGACTCCGGGCAACGGCCGGCTGGCCGCCGTTATCTGGTCGCCCAAAAGCCCTAGCTGGACCTCATAGCGGGTTCCGGCGAGCTCGGGATGGTATTCGAAGCGAGCGCGCTGGAAATACTGGACCGTTAGCCCTCCCTCAACTAACTCTTCGGTCAACGGCAGTCCGAACGCCTGCACGCCGCCGCGGTTCTCGAAATACCTCTTGAATCCGAAAATCACGTTGTGACCCGTTTCCGGGAAGTAGATCGACTGGCTCTCCGGCAGATTGAGAGCCGGGACGGGCCGCGTCAACGGATATTGGAATTCGATTTGAAAATTTGTGCTATTGAGGGGTCCAAGCTCTTCCGGGGTCAACCGGTTGAATAGGGCCTGAAACCTTTGCGCCGAAAGCCTGCGGCTTGCCGCGCTGCCGTGCACGTGAACGGTTTTCAGCCTTCCACTGTGTGATCGATCGGAAAAATCGATCATCTGGAGACTTCCTACAGAGGTGTCCGGCTTCACGTTCAGCATGTCCTCGAGGACGCGCATGGGGAATTCGGCGGTCGACCATTCCCGCTTTGGCGCCTGTGAATCGAACGGCGCGCCGCCGCCGTCGACGTCCGCGATTCCTCTCAGGTAAGGCAATGGCGCGCTGCCCAGAACATCTTCAACGTTTTCGGTAAATCCGCTGCCGCCGGAAGAGTAATAGGCGACGATGGGCTGTCCGCCGTACGTGATGATGGTGTTTCGGGTCTGGTCGACTGCCGCATTCGCGGCGGGGTTTTCTATATTCGCCCCTTCGTAGGCCTGGTAGAACGTCGTGTCGTCCAGGTCATGAGTTGGGTGAAATGGCTCCAACTCGCTCAGCGCGTAGGTGCGGGCCGCCATCGCCTGAGCCTTTAACGCCTCGTGCGGCCAGTCATTTGGCATCTCGGCGGGAACCACACCGCGCAGGTAGTCCTCAATGTTCAGCTCGTTTACGGTGTCGAGCAGCCCTGTGGAGTTTTGTCTAATCCAGATCACTCCGCGGTACGTGTCGTAGAACAGTGTGCCGCCCGTATTGGGGACCACCCCGGTGAAGTCGTAGAACGGCTGAATTCGCGTCTCGGGACTCAGAGGGATGATCTTCAGCGTACCGGGAAAGGGAAATTCGATCATTGGATTCCCGGCCGGGTCGTACAGGCGCGCGTGAAAGCCCTGCCCCCCGGTTAGGGACACCAGGTTCAGCCGCACGCCCGGCTGTAGCGGACCGGTCACGCCCTCTATGGCCCAGGGGCCGCCGCGTCCGAATAGGTTTCCCGGCAACCCGTTTGACGACGGAAAGCTTCCGTCCACCGCGGCCGGCAGATAGTCCTCATCGATGAGGACTCGAATCTGCGTCGATTCGGTCGGCGACGACGCGAGCGCGGCGCCCTGGTAATACGCCGAAATGATTTGGGATGCAGTCATCCCGCGCTCGGCCCGTCCTTTTGCTCCCCATTGCGACATTCCCACGCCGTGGCCCCAGCCGGTGCCGACGAATCTGATGATCTGTTCGGGGCGGTAAATCGCCACCGCCGCGGTCGCGTCTTGAGTTTGCGGAGGAAGGAAAATTGCCGCCAGGGCAATCCCGATGGCTACAAGACCAGCGAATCGCCGGTAGCGGTTCCCGTAACCGCGGCGTATGCGCGACGTTGGGGATGGAATCAAGGGAACGCTTCGGCCAGGACCGCCTAAGCCGGGGACGAGTTTAAAGACCAGGCGTAGATGATCGCCGAACCCTCTGGTTTGCAAGAACCAACTTGTCATAATGCAAAACGATTCTAATCATGGATTATCGGTTCGGCAATTGATTTCCGATCCGGAAGGGCCTTTGGCTGCTAGCTCCGGCGGAGACCCATTCCGGGGCGTGCGTGGGTGTGCGCGCTCTCGTCGATCACCGTTACGCCGTTGACGATCACGGTATCCACTCCCTCAGACAGCAGTAGCGGCTCGTGATAAGTGGCGTTGTCCTTCACGGTTTCGGGGTCGAATATCACTATGTCCGCCGCCATGCCCCGGCGGAGAATTCCCCGGTCCGACAGTCCGAACCTGGTTGCCGGCGCGGAGGTCATGTGTCGAATTGCGTTCTCGAGCGTGAGGACTCCCAGCTCGCGCACGTACCGTCCAAGCGCGCGCGGGTAGTTTCCCCTTGACCGCGGATGCGGATGGCTCCCGATGAGCAGCGCGTCGCTGCTGAACATGTGCGCCGGATGCCGCATCATCGCGCGGATGTCGTGCTCCGACCCGCGGCTGATAACGCCCGAATTACGCATCTTGGACCGGCGCATGATCTCGACGGCGGCGCCGACGGCGTCGACGCCGAGCTCTTCCGCAATGTCCGATAGCCGTTTTGTCTCCATCCATTCATTGCCATCGCCGGCGACGTGCGACATCGTTAGATGCTCGCCGGTCCCAAGCGCGAGGCCTCCCTTTGGATTTCGCAGCTCTCGCAGCAGCCGTTCTCTATCCGCGCCCGGCTGGACGCAGCGAAGCATGGCGTCCGGCCCGCCGTCGTGTGCCCAGGCGGGCATGAAGATGTGGAGGCTGGTGCTGCCGGCCTCGTACGGATAGGCGTCGTAGGTAATGTCCACCCCCGCGGCGCGCGACTCGTCGAGCAGTTCGAGCACGACGGCGGACCCCCCGGCATTGCTGGCCGCAATCCCGAAGTGCGACGTGTGCACCGGAGCGCCGGAGCGCCGCCCAACTTCGAGCGTTTCGCGGAACGGGTCCAGAAATCCATCGCCGCGCCTGGCCCGCTGATGGGCTACGTAAGGAGCCGCAAAGCGGGCGGCGACCGACGCCAGTTCCACAAGCTCGTCGGTGTCGGCAAAGCCGCAGGGGTAGTAGTCGAGTCCCGTGGACAGGGCGACGGCGCCCTGCTCGAAGCATTCGGCCGTCAGCGCCCGCATCGCTTTCATCTCTTCGGCGGTCGCGGCGCGGTCCTCGAATCCGATCACTTCCGCTCGTATGCACCCGTGCGGGACCATGGCCGCCACGTTGCCGGAGGTCGTTCCGTCGAATTCGGAAAGGAACTCGCCGATGCTCGACCAGCTCCAGCCGCGGCCCAGTTCGCCGCTGATTCCGGCCCAATAGCGGTGCATCTTCTCGATGTTTTCGTGGGACAAGGGCGCGTAACCGATGCCGTCAAGGCCGATGAGGTCGGTTGTGATCCCCTGGTGGACCTTTGGCATGTGGTCCGGCTGTGCAAGCGCCTGGAGATCGGAGTGAGTATGAACGTCGATGAATCCCGGACAGACGACGCGCCCGCCGGCATCGATTTCGCGGGCGGCCGTTCCCTGGAAACCGCCGATAAACTCGATGCGGTCGCCCGCTATGGCGACGTCGCCGCGGAACCACGGCGAGCCGGCGCCGTCCACGATGCGTCCATCACGAATGACAAGGTCGATGCCGGCCAGCTAAATCACCCCTTCCGGCGGCGCGCGAGACGCCGCCCGACCCGTGTTCCGGTCCCAGCTTAACCCGCCGATATCTGTCTCGATGGGCAGACGCCGCCCCGCTCGCGCTCCGGGCGGCGCAAGTATCTCAAACTCGACATTCGCCAATCTGCTCGACCCGTCCCCGGTCGCTCCCGAAGCGTGCCCGCCAGCGCGTCGGTTGTGTCTTCGGGATAGTCAGCTAGACCATTCGGCGATACGAATCGAAGTTGATCGGACACTCTATAAGTGCCGGTCCCCGGCGGTGCAGATATTCGGTCACGGTTCGCTCCAGCGCGTCCAACGACTCGATCCTCACTCCGTCGATGCCAAAGCTCCTGGCGAGCGCGGCGTAATCGGGCGTCCCGAAATCGTTGTGAGAGCCGTCGAGAGACGAGTCCTCGGCCTTCAACCGGATCAGGCCCAAAGATGAATCGACGGCCACGATCACGATTACCCCGGCCCGGGAGCGCGCGAGAGTTTCGAGCTCGCCGGCACACATCAGCAGCCCCCCGTCGCCGACCATCGTGACGACCGGAGCGCCTCCTAAGTGAATCGACGCCGAGGTTGCCGCCGGAAGACCGTACCCCATGGTTGAGAGACCGTTGGAAACGAGGAAGGTGTTGGGTTGGTACGACGGCCAGTACTGGCAGATGACCAGTTTCAGCATTCCCACGTCGCAAGTAACCACGGTGTCCCGGGGAACCGCGCGGCGCACCGCGGCCAGGACCTGGTTCGGGTCCATCCCCTCCGTGGTCAGCGAACGTCCAGCCGCCTCGTTCGGTTCCCTTCCGCGAATCTGACGCCAGGACTCGCGCCGCGCAAGTGACGCCCGCTGGAGGCCGTCTCCCGCGCCGTTCGAGGCTTGAGCAAGTTCCGTGAGCGTCGCGCCTATATCGCAGGTGTGATGCTCGCACGGGTAGGCCGTGTCGGCTGCGGCGTTTTCGGAAAGGCTGACAACCGGACCGAATCGCCAGGGACGGATGAAGTCCGATCCGTCGAGACCCACGCCGAGCGTGAGTCCCGATTCGGAAAGCAGGCGCTCGACTCC
This sequence comes from Chloroflexota bacterium, assembly GCA_965218195.1. GTDB lineage: Bacteria > Chloroflexota > UBA11872 > UBA11872 > VXNJ01 > JAPOVO01. The sequence continues at coordinate 86,846 of OZ244593.1, read as the reverse complement.
GCCCGATCCGTAAGACGCGTAGACGCCCGCGTACAGGGCGGCATCGGCCGCAAACCATCCCTTGGCCTTGGGCGTCAGCACCACGGGCACGCCCCACCGGCCAGCGAATTCCGCGCTCGCCGCGGCCACTTTGGAGTCACGCGCTCCCAGTCCCAGCATGAGGACCGGGTTTTTGGCGGAAGTCATCCGGTCGACGATCTGATCGGCCGCGGATCCGAATCCGTTTCTTGCCGCCTGAGTCGGGGCTTCACCCCAATCTTGGCGCTCGATGGTTGTAACCGCGTCGGCGGCGGCAAGCATCATGCAGGATGGACCTTGCGGCCCGGCCAGCGCCGCCGCCCACGCTTGCGGCAGGATTGAATATACGTTTTCGGGCGTGATTCGCGCGGCGAGCTTCGAGACCGGCTCGAACAGCCGAACGAGGTCGAGCGTCATGTGAGTCCAGCTATTGCGCACTCCGGATTCCATATCTCCGATCAGCGCCAAAAGCGGCGTTCGCTCCAGATAAGAGTTCGCCACCCCATTGACCATGTTCGTGGCGCCGGGGCCGACGGTGGAGATACACACCCCCGGTCGGCCGGCAAGCTGGGCTTCGGCGTCGGCCATGTACGCCGCGCATGATTCGTGGTGCGTGAGAACGAAGTCGATGCCGGCTCGTTCAGTCGAGCTGATGAGGTCGGTGACCTCGCCGCCGGTCAGCCCGTAAGTGCGGGCGACGTTTTTTGTCTTGAGAAAGGCCGCAACCGCTTCGGCCACGGTCCACGTATCAGTCATCCAAATAACCGCCCGGCGACGGAAGGTGTTTCAAATGCTACTCACGGCGAGGATATGAAGCGCCGAAAGTGCTGTCAAAGAAATATGCGACCCGTCGCTATAATCGGCGATCAATTTCGCGGAGGTCTCGCCTGATACCGAATTCGGACGTGGAAGGTTCCGGTAGACGCCCGGTTATAACGATGGACGGGCCTGTCGGAGCCGGAAAGACCACCGTGGCCGAATTGGTCTCCTCCGCCCTGGACTTTCTGTTTGTCGACACCGGCCTGTTCTACCGGTCCGTCGCCTGGCTGATGCTGTGGCGCGGATTGGATCCGGCCGATGAACCCGCCGCGGCGGAGGTGGCGGGCGAACTTGACCTGGAGCTAAAGAAAACCTTGCCCGGTGCGGTTCGGCAGACGGTCACTATCAACGGAATTGAAGCCACCGACGAGCTCTATTCGCCCGAAGTGGAGAATGCGGTTTCTATCGTCGCAAGGAGTCCCGAGGTAAGAGCGGCTCTCGTGCCCAAGCAGCGGGCGATGCTCCAGTCGGGCGGGGTGGTGGTCGCCGGACGCGACATCGGCACCGTCATATGGCCGGAGGCCGAGCTCAAGGCCTATCTCGACGCGAGCGTTGCGGAACGGGCGCGCAGGAAATATGAAGAACGGCTTGAGATCGACGGGACCGCCGAGTACGACGAGATTCTCGGTCTGCTGCAAAAGCGCGACCGCATCGACAGCGCCAGAGAAGTCTCTCCTCTGCGGGTTCCCGAAGGCGCGGAGTACATCGACACAAACGAGATGTCCGCTGAGGACGTTGCGGAAATCATCATCCAGGGCCTGGCTCGGAAAGTTGGAATAAAACCCGCGAAGTCGATAGCGAGCGACTAGACGGTAAATCCGCCCCAGCTTCCAGGCCGGAGGTTCCGGCGGCGGTTATCGCGTTGGTCAGTCGTCCATTCCCGACGGCGCCAGCGGTGGAGTGTCGGGCGCCGGCCTGCGGTCGGGGGGTAGAAGCTCCGCAATGCTGTCTTGCAGCAGCTTTGCGAGGTCGGCAATGTCCTGCTCGCTCTGGCCCGGGTCTTTCCAGCGGCGCAGATCGATAGGGCGGTGCAACGTCACGCGTATTTTCCTGGGACGCGGCCACAGCGTGCCGGCGGGCATGGACTCGTAAGTTCCGGCAACGGCAATCGGAAACACCGGCATTCCCTGCCGCGCGGCGCGGGCGGCCAGCTTTACGACGACCTTGTTGAGTGGTCCCAGCCGGCCTGTCCGGCTGCGTCGTCCCTCGGCGGCGAGACATATTCCGCGTTTGGACCTCAAGATACGGAGCAGAGTTCGCAGCGGTGCTACGTCCCGTCCGTCGCGCGATACGGGCACCATCCCCCGGGATCGCAGCAGCCCGCCCAAGAACGGTACGTTGAAGAGTGACGCCTTGACGGCCGTCGTGGTCTTCGGCGAATAGGGGTCCATAACGAAGAGCGCCACCGTATCGAGATTACTGAAATGACTGGTCAGCGCAATGTAGGGCGGCTCCTTTGGCGCCTCTGGATGGACGTCGACTTCCATCCGGTGATACAGCCGCATATACACGCTCATGGCAGCCCTGACGAGCCGATCGGGAAGCGGCTCCTTTTTTGGTGTGAGCGCGGGAGTTGCCATCAGAGTCCCAGTGTAATGGGCGGCGCTGGCGCGTCGCACTCGTTTAGTTGCCCGGCGTTCGCAGCCTGACGGGCGCTGCTTCAGTTTCCCCAAGCCGGCCGGCCCCGGCCGATCATAAGTCCTGTCGATCATTACCGGTGTCCAACGCCAGCCCCGACAGGCGATAATCAAACGTGGCCGGCTCACCTGAACTGGCCATCGATACCCCGCCGCGAGTTTGGGATGTTAAACGTGATGATCGAGTCAAGATGATTTCGACTACGGCGCCGATAGTCGCGCTTGTGGGCCGCCCTAACGTGGGCAAGTCCACTCTCTTCAACAGGATGATCGGAATGCGGCGCGCGGTGGTGGAGGACGAGCCGGGGACTACGCGCGATCGGTCGTACGGAACGCTGGAGTGGCACGAGAGCGCATTTCTAGTCGTGGATACCGCCGGTCTGCATGCCCGTGGGCTGGACGAGGTGGCCATCGCCGCCGAGGAGCAGGCCAGGATCGCCGTCGATCAAGCCGACCTGCTCGTAATGGTTGTGGACGTAACGACCTCGATAACCGACCAGGACGCGGCGGTCGCTTCCGTCTTGAGAAAAAGCGGGAAACCGGTGGTGCTCGCCGTAAATAAATGCGACTCCAATCAGCGGACCGAGCTGGTATCAGAGTTCCACCGGCTGGGCATGGGCGAGCCGGCGCCGGTCTCCGCCTATCACGGAAGCGGGGTTTTCGAGCTGATCGAACGGATTGTGGAGGAGATCCCAACATATTCGTCCGAGCAAGACGACCAGTCGCGACCGCCCCATCTCGCGATAGTCGGCCGGCCCAACGCCGGGAAGTCTTCGCTGTTCAACCGGCTGCTGGGCGTCGAGCGCTCGCTGATAAGCGATGTCCCGGGGACTACGAGAGACTCTATAGATACCGAAATGTCTTATTCCGGCAGACGCGTCGTTCTGGTGGATACCGCCGGTCTGCGCCGCAAAGGGCGCGTCGCCGACGGTGTGGAGAGACACTCGGTGCTTCGCGCGCTGGCGTCGGTGCGCCGTTGCGACGTTTGCCTGCTTGTCATCGACGCGACGGAAGGCGTAACCGATCAGGACGCGCACATAGCAGGCTATGCGTTGGAGTCGATGCGCGGGCTCGCCGTCGTGATATCCAAATGGGACCTCATGCCCCAGGACAGTCAAAGCGTCAAACGGTTCGATGACGAGCTGACTTTCAAGTTTAGATTCATCGGTCACGCGCCCATAATCAAGACCTCCTCCGTCACGGGTCTCAACGTCGGCCGGGTGATCCCAACCGGATTCGAAATCTATGAAAGAACCCGCGTCCAAATCCCGACTGGCGAGCTAAACCGGTATTTGCTGGATCGAGCGGCCCGGCGAACTCCGCCGAGCCGGCGAGGGCGAATAACGAGGCTTCGCTATTCCACTCAGACGGGAACGAACCCACCCACGTTCAGACTTTTCTTTTCGGAGCCCCGGGACATACCCGCGGCTTACGTTCGCTACCTTGAAAACGGACTCCGTCAAGAGTTCGGCTTGCAAGGCGCGGCGGTTAGAATGGTGGTGCGAGGGTCTAAGAGTAGGTAACCAGGCATTCTTGCCGGTGGGGCCGGTGGCATGAGTGTTTTCGAGATTATCCTGGCTATTGCCTTCCTGGTTCTGGCCTATCTGGTCGGTTCCATTCCGGTCGGGTACATGGTCGGGCGCTATGTTGCCAATAAGGACGTGTTTGCTCACGGCAGCGGGAGCATGGGCATGACCAACGTCATGCGCGTTCTCGGGCCGCGGGCGGCAATCTTCGTTTTTTCGTCCGATTTGCTCAAAGGGACGATTCCGGCGTTGGTCGTTGGCCTCGCCATGCCGAATCATCCCGAGATTCAGGCGCTGGCCGGAGTGGCCGCGGTGGCCGGGCATAGCTGGTCGGTCTGGGTCGGGTTGAAAGGGGGCAAAGGCATCATCACCGGTATTGGAGCGGCTCTTGTTATCTTTCCCACCGTATTGATTCTGGCCGCGCCGATTGGAGTGGCATTGGTAATAGTGGTCAGGTACGTGTCGCTCGGCTCGATCAGCGCAACTGTCATCGCCCTTGCGAGTGGAATAGGTTGGTATGTTTCAGGCTTGTGGACGTCGATATGGGGACTCGTATACTTGGGGCTCGCCTGTACGCTCATCCTCTGGCAACACCGGTCCAACATGCTTCGACTGGCACACGGCACCGAGTCGAGATTGGCGGCGTGGCCAACATATCGTCAGTCATGGAGTAACGAGCCGGACAAGCCCACCGGACCCGAAGTCTGACGTTTTTCGGGGTTATCTGGGGCTGTTGTGGCTGAATCGGGGCCGCCGACAGCCGGCGCGGATTCCGCAGCCCCGCATTGCACCATTCACGCGGACCGAGAGACCCTCCTCACGTGCATCCGGTGTGAGCGCGCGTATTGCCATGAGTGCATGGAGCACGTCGAAGCCGGCCTGATCTGCCACGAGTGCCTAGGTTTGCCGCCTCCGGAGATCCAGCGGCGCAATCTCGCGATTCGCGAAGTCGTGTTCCTCACTGGAATCGCTTCGATATTCGGCCTCGTTCAGCTTCTGCTGTCGTCACTCGGCCAGATTCCGCTCGTCCTGATCGGAGTGCTCGCCGGATGGCTCATAGGACGCCGCCTTCGCAATCAATGGCAACGCGACCGCCGGTCGAACGTGTTGATGTTGGGCGCCAGCGGAGCCTTGCAAGGCACCATACTCGCCGCGATGGTGGTGGCGGGTCTTGGCGGACTTGGCATCATCCCGCTCGGAAGCGGCGCGAGCGGCCTCGGGGTCACGATCGCGTTAGTCATTCAATCGACGTTCTATCTGGTCGGGACGATTGCCGGGCTTTTGTGGTCCGTGACTCGACGTTGATATGCTCGTAATAACGGGTTATAGCTACAAAAAGGCCCGGCGCGGCTGGATCACGGTTGATCTGGACGATGGGTCTTCCGTATGTCTCCGTCGCGACGTGTTCGATGAAGAGTGCTACGAGACGGGGAAGGATGTCCCGTCCGAGCGCCTGCGCGACGCGGTCTCGGAAAGCGAGGCGCGGCACGCCAAATCTGTCGCTTACCGGTTTCTGAGCGAGCGCCCTCGAACCGTCAGAGAGATGACCGAAAGGCTCTCCAGAGAGGACTTGGGAGCCAGGTCAATCGAGGCGGTCATCGCCGATCTGACTCGAAGCGGCTATCTGGATGACGAGCAGTTTTCTCGATTGTGGGCCGAGAGCCGCGCGAACAGCCGGCCCAGGGGGCGCAGGGCCGTTTCCAGCGAACTCAGGAAACTCGGCGTATCGCGGGAGACTGTCGAGAGTGTTCTGGATTCGTATTATCCCGACGACGCGGACCTTGTCCGAAAGGCCGCCGTCCGCCGCGCCGAGTCGCTATGTCACCTCGACAGAACGACGTTTAGGCGGCGGCTGGCCGGCTATTTGGCGAGACGCGGCTTCGATTATGCAACAGTATCGCCGCTTCTGGACGAGTTGTGGACAGGTTCGCCCGATTCGGAATTCGGCTAGCCGGCGCGGCGCGCCCTTAGCTCCTCGATCACTTTGGGGATTTCCCCCGGCAAATCGTCGGCAATAGCTCCGGCGGGTCCGAGCCTTTCGCCGACCTTCTGACCCGCAAGGGTGTGGATCAGCACCCCCAGCCGCGCCGCCGGGGCGGGCTTCAGACCTTGAGCCAGCAGCGATCCGATAACTCCCGCCAGCACGTCGCCGCTACCGGCGTGGGAGAGCGCCGGAGCCGCCCAGGGGCATATCGCGTACGAACCGTCCGGTTCGGCGATTATCGATCCCGCTCCCTTCAACACGACAACCTGTCGCAAGACCCTGGCCCCCTCGAGCGCCGAAGCGAGCCGGTCCAGTTGAACCCTGGCCGCGCTTGTGCCGAGCAACCGTCCCATCTCACCCGGATGCGGGGTCGTCACAAGGCTGGCCCGGCATGAGGCAAGCGGTCCGGGAGCGGGCGCGCACGCATTCAGGGCATCCGCGTCGACGACCATCGGTGTGTTAGGCGGCGCCGCTCGTATAAGCGACCTCGTGAATTCATCAGTCTCGCGGTTTCGGCCGAGTCCCGGGCCGATAACCGCGGCGTTGGCGGTCTCAATCGATTTGGCCACCGCCTCCGCATTGACCGCGGCGATATATCCATCGAGGTCCACAAGATTCTGGTACGTAATGCTGCTGATACGCGCTGCGCTCGCTGCTATCACGGGTTCGATGGACGCAAGCGACACCATCCCGGCGCCGGCCCGAGCGGCCCCCAGGCAGGCCAGTACGGCGGCGCCTCGATAGCTCCGACAGCCCGCCGCTATCAACACCTTCCCGAAGGTCCCTTTATGCCCTGCGACTGGTCTGACGGGAAGCGAGTCGGCCTCATCCTCCGGCAGCAGAATTCGGCCCGGAAGTTCCGAAAGGGAGTTCTCCGGCAATCCGATGTCCGTTTCGATCAGGCAACCGCTTTTGGCCTGGGCGGGATGCAGGATAGAGCCGATCTTGATCGGACCCGTAGCCACGGTCACGTCGGCGGAAAAGGCGTTCTCGTCGGCCGCGCCGGTATCGGCGTCGATCCCCGACGCAACGTCACACGCGACGCGAAGCGGTCCCTTCAGCCCGTGGACCTCCTGAAGAATCTCCTCGATTTCGCCACGTAGCGGCGGCGAGCTGCCGATCCCGAGCAGACAGTCGACCAGGATGTCCGAGCTGGCCGCGCATCCGCGTGCTACGCCGTCTGAAAACACGACTACCCTCGCGCCGGCTTTGGCCGCGGCGTCGACGAGCGGGTCGGCCTCGCGTCGCCGCGACAGGACGACCGTCACCAACGCGCGGGCGCGCGCCAGGTGTCGAGCGATAACCAGACCGTCGCCGCCGTTGTCGCCGGGTCCCGCCAGGACCACAGCCGACTTTCCAGGGAGGCCGTTCGCCGCGGCCGATATCTCGCTAAAGACCGCCGCGCCGGCATTTTCCATAAGCTGGCCCTCGCCGATGCCGGCGCCGATGGCCGCGGCCTCGAGCCTTCGCATTTCCGAAATGGTGCAAACTCTTCTGGGCGCGACTGTCATTCTTGTTTCATGTCCCCGACCACCATCGCGATCGCCAGTTCCCTTGCGTGAGTCAGGCTGATTGCCAGATCTTCGATTCCCAGCTTCCGGGCCCGCTCTTTTGCCGCGCCATGAAGCTGAACGTGCGGCTTGCCGCGCCTGTCGGGTACGACTTCCATTTCACGCCAGCGAATCCCGCGCATACCTGTGCCGAGCGCTTTTGAAATAGCCTCTTTCGCGGCGAATCGAGCCGCCAGTTCGCGCGCGCGGCCCCTGCAGTAGCGGATTTCCGCCGGAGTGTATATTCGGTCGAGGAATCGTTGACCGTGACGCCTCAACACACCCTCGATCCGCTCGATTTCGATGGCGTCGACGCCGGTGGTCAGCAAGACACCGCCGCGGTCAGCGGCCCTCGAGCGAGACTTCCGTCACGTACGAGTCGAACTCCCAGCCCGAGCCGAGCACTTCCACCCGCCGGATGAATACCGGACGTGGGTATATGGCGTGCAGAAGGTCGGGGTTTTCGTAGGTAACCCATTCGTCCGTTGGGACCAGGCTGGCTCCCGCCACCGAGAACCCATCGGTATTCTGGTGGTAAAAACCGTGGTACCAAATCTGGTCCTGGCCCGCTACATCGACATAATAGATTTTGATCATCACCGGGTATTCGGTGCCCGCCGAGCCTCCCCCTGACAAACTTTGATAATTGACCTTCACCAGCGCTCGCAGACCGAGGGCGGAGTAATCGCGGATATCGCGGTCGACCACCTGCAAGATGCCGGCCTCGCCGTGCCGGTTCACCTGTTCGCCGTTGCCTCCGATTCTCCGGAATCTGTATGCGGAGTCGCGTTCGAAGGAGGATGGTCCGACCGGGTTGGTATTGAACGATGATTTTGTAGTCTGCCCGTCAATGCCGGCTTCGGTCACCACAAACGGCCGCCACGGAGAAGCCAGCTCCTGGAAGGCAAGCTCCGAATCGTTCAGAAGAGGGCTCATCGGCGGCAGGTCGCCTCGGGGAGCGAGACCCTCGGAATAACCGCCGCGCCCCCCGAGACCCACGTTGGCCAGATCGGCGCCGTTGAACAGATACACCTCACCTCTTCGAACCAATACCTCGGTCCGCTCACCCGGAAGTAGCTCAACGAGGTAGCTGCCTTCGACGAATTCCATGCGGCCTTGATTCGCGTTCAGCCAGAATTTCCGCTGGGACTCGTCCTGGGTGCTCGCAACCCCCAAAACGGCTCTACCCCGATAGATCCGGAATCCGAGCTGTTTGACTTCGTCGCGAAGCCAGCCGCGGGCGCTCTGTTCGATGAGGATTTCAGTGTTGTTGTACAGATATACCGTGCTTCCGTCGAATAGTTCGAGGAAAGCGCGGGACGCCGCGTCTGTCCCGATTCTCGAACCGGGCATAACAGGTATAGGCTCGCGCAGCTGCTTCCAGGCGAATTCATTTGGGTCCTGCAAAAGGACCGTGCCTTCAATCGGTTCCGCCCGAAGATCGGCGTTGACAGTGATGCTGCCGAACACCGCCGCGATCCTGCCGGGAAGCGCCAGCACGGCAAGGATGAACAGCCCAAAGGCGCCCAGCAAGAAAACCCACGCGAGCACACGGGTGGACCGAAAACGGTCGGTCGCCGGAACCTGCGCGGTCTCGGTCGCCGCGCGGGATAGCCGGTTCACGTCCGGTTAATCCGAAAAGCGTCGTAACGATCACTCCCGACACCCCACGTCGATCTGAGATCAACGACCCGGGCGCCGGGCGGCCCTCTTCGGACCGCCCCGAGAAGCTGTTCCAGTTGGTCGCGCGTCCCTTCCGCAACTACTTCAAGCTGGTTGTAGGTACGCGAGTTCCGCACGTAACCGACCAGTCCCAGACTGTTAGCTGCCCTCATTACGAAGTACCGAAAGCCTACTCCCTGCACTCTTCCGACGACGGTTGCATGAACACTCGACGTTGCGGCGCTACCCAATTCAACTATCCGCCTACAGGAGCTTTTTCTGAGCCGACTGCGCCTCCGGATGCTCGATTCCCAGATGCTCGTAGGCCAATCGAGTAGCAACTCTACCTCTCGGAGTTCGGGCTATAAATCCCTGCTGAAGCAAATAGGGCTCGTAGTAGTCCTCCAAAGTCACGCCGTCTTCGGCCAGAGTCGCGCCCAGGGTTTGCAGACCGACCGGACCTCCATCGAACTTGACGATTATCGCTTCGATGATCTTCCTGTCCATGTCGTCGAGTCCGATTGCGTCTACGTCCAGGGCCGTGAGCGCGGCTTCGGCCACTTGCCTGTTGATGCGTCCGTCGGCCTCCACTTCCGCGTAGTCGCGCACCCTGCGAAGCAAGCGGTTGCATACTCTGGCGGTGCTCCGCGACCGGCGCGCGATTTCCTTGCGTCCGCCGCGATCGAGATCGACGTCAAGGATCGAGGCCGATCGACCGATGATCTCTTCACATTCGTCCACTGAATAGAAACCGAGCCGGTAAATTACCCCGAACCTGTCCCGCAGCGGCGCGCTCAGGAGACCGACTCTGGTGGTTGCGCCGACGAGCGTGAAGGGCGGCAGCGCAATCCGATAGCTTCGCGACGCCGAGCCTTTCCCCTGACCGACAACGAGATCGAGCTCGCGGTCCTCCATCGCCGGGTACAGGATTTCCTCCACGGGATTGCCGAGCCGGTGAATCTCGTCGATGAAGAGAACGTCGCCTTCGCTCATGCTGTTCAGCGTGGCGGCCAGATCTGCCGGCCGGTCCAGCGCGGGGCCGCTGGTGACGCGGATGTTGGCGTTCATTTCGCGGGCGACGATGTGGGCGAGCGTCGTCTTTCCGAGACCCGGCGGCCCGCAAATCAAAATGTGGTCGACCGGTTCGCCGCGTTTCTTGGCGGCGAGCAGGAGAATGCGCAGCCCGTACTTGATCTTCGCCTGCCCAATGAACTCGCCGTCGTCAAGCGTTCGCGGGCGCAGCGCGGCGTCGTGCTGGCCTTCCAGGGTTGCCCGTTCCGGCGCGACTATCCGCTCGGCCACAGTTGCGCTCGCGACGCCCTATTCAAGATTTACCGCCTGGCCAGCGCGGTCAGCGCGGCGGATATCTGCTGCTCCACCGTCATGCCCGGCGCGGCGGAAGCCGCCGCCCCTTCCATCGCCTCGGCGCGCGAATAACCGAGCGCCAGCAACGCCTCGATAGCCTCATCGGCTCCGTCCGGTATGGCCTGTATTGTGTCGTCGCCCACTAGCTTACCTTTTAGCTCGACGACGAGGCGTTGGGCGGTTCTGACCCCCACGCCCGACACCGATTGAAGCGCCTTGGCATTGCCGCTGTTGAGCGCGTTGATGAGGCGACCGGCGGGCAGCGCCGAGAGAATCCGCAGAGCCATTCGAGGCCCTACTCCGGAAACGCTTTTCAACGCTTCGTAAGCGTCAACTTCAGTGCGATTCTCGAAGCCAAACAGGGACGGACCATCGTCGCTTACTTGTATCCGCGTGTGCAGCGAAACCTCCGCGCCCGCCAACGCATATCGGGCCGCCGCGCCGCGAGTTACAAAGGTGCGTAAACCGATACCGAGTCCGCGCGGCTGAATCTCCAACCAGTCCTCGCCGGCCTGGATAACGGTCCCGGTCACGCGGCTTATCATGACCGATTCCGAGCGCGGCAAACCGGAGAATAAGCTCGTCCCGGCAAGCGCGAAGGCTTCATCGGCGCGAAGCCGTGAGCCTCGATGCAAGCCGGTGATTGTGCACGTGGCAAATTGCGGCGGCCAGGGCGTCGGCGGCGTGGTGAGGTTCCGGCGCGTGCCGCAAGTTCAGAATGATCCTGACCATTTGCTGGACGCGGAGTTTATCGGCATTGCCGCTTCCCGTGACCGCGTTCTTTATCTGCGGGGGCGAGTATTCCGCCACCGTGATGCCGCGCCGCGCGGCGCAGAGCATCACGACGCCGCCGGCTTGCGCGACCGCAGTTGCCGTGGAAGCGTTCCGCCCGAACACCGTCTGCTCGATGGCGATGTCGGTCACCTGGTGAGAATCGAGCACGCGTTCGATGCCGTCGTGAAGTTCGAGCAGCCGTTTCGGGGTTCCGCCGCCGGCGTCGGTGACCAGACACCCATATTCGACAAGACCCGGATCGGTCTCTCCAGCGACCAGACCGAATCCAAGATTCGCCAGACCTGGGTCCACTCCCAAGGTAAGCATCCTTCAGGCGGCCGCGTACGTGGCTACGAGGTCTTCGGTGATGTTCAGGTTGGTATCCACTTTGCGGACGTCTTCGAGCTCTTCAAGACTCGACACGAGCTTTAGCACTTGCACGGCGCCGCGCTTTTCCGCGTCTACCGGACTCGACGCAACTCGCCCCAGCTCCGCCTGATCGATCTCCAGCCCCTCGTTCACCAGCTTCGTTCGCACCTCGTCGAGCATGTGGGGCTTGGTCCAAACATAAACGACCGAGTCGTCGATCTCGGCGTCGGCGGCGCCCGACTCCGCGGCCATCATGAATATCTCGTCCGGATCGTTTCCGTTTGCCTTGACCACGATTTCCCCACGGTTCTCGAACATCCAGGCAACGCTCCCCGATCCGCCCATGTGCCCCCCGGAAGTTTCGAGGACATTGCGGACTTGCGCCACGGAGCGGTTCCGGTTGTCCGTCAGCACGTCGATGAAAAGCGCAATACCGCCCGGGCCGTACCCCTCGTACGACAGATCGAACATTTCGGGCGCGTCCCTGTCTTCTCCGACGCCTCGCGCGATGGCTTTTTCGATATTGCCGCCCGGCATGTTGGCCGCCCGAGCTCGTTGCACGGCAAGCCGCAGCCGGTAATTGGTGTCCCGGCCAGCACCACCTAATCGCGCCGCGATGGTTATTTCTTTGGACAGTTTCGAGAAGGCGCGCCCGCGTTTGGCGTCGGCCGCGGCCTTTTGGCGCTTGATCGTGGACCATTTCGAGTGACCAGACATCTGACTTCGTTCACCGCCCTTGATATCCTTGAGGTTGATATCCGGTTTCAAATTCTACTTTAGCGAGGTGCGCTCGAAGTGCGCCGGAGTCTTTGGGGAGCAACTATGGAACGGCTGGCATTTCGTGGACTCTAGTCAACTCGTCCCCTTGCTTCTCACGGCGGTGTCCGGTTTCTTCATCGCCATGATGTTCTCCAAAGTCTGGGTGCCGTTCGCCAAGCCGCCCGCCGGTGTGGAAGTTCACTCGACGAAACTCGGATTCCTTCAGAAGATAATGGTCCACCGCTGGCATCTGCTGGTCGTGCTCGGCCTTGCGAATCTTGGCAGCATCCCCGGCATCGAAGTCCCCGGCATACCGGGAAATGCGCTGGTGCTGATCATCCTCTTCGTGATTCTGATAGTCGTGCTGCCGACTCGATACAGATTTACGGCGGAGGGCTTTGCTCTCGGACGTGGACGGATAATGCCCTGGAAGAACTTCAAGCGCTATCGCATGGGGCCTGGAAGGATTCAGTTCGAGACCAAAGGTGAGAATAGCAAGCGTGTGGATATATTCGTAACCAACGTTCAGCAGCAGGCGCTGCGGCCCGTAATCAAGCGCTATTTCCGGGCCGGGCCGTAGTCGGGGCGGGAGTCGACGCGGCTTGCGCTTCGCAGCCGTTCCAGCCGCTCCGCGATCTGGCTCTCGTATCCGCTGGACGACGGCTCGTAGAGACGGACTCCCTTCAAAGACTCGGGCCTGTAATCCTGCTCGACGAAGTGATCGGGATAGTCGTGCGCGTACTTGTAGTCTCGCCCGTATCCCAGCGCCTTCGCCCCTGCAAACGCCTCGTTTCGCAAGTGGAGCGGCACCGTCAGGTCGGCGCCCGCGTCGATCGCGGCGCGGGCCGTTTGCAGGGCCGCTCCGGCGGAGTTGCTTTTGGGCGCGGTCGCCAGATAGATGGTCGCCTGAGCGAGGGCGTACGTGGCCTCCGGCAGACCCAGCCGCTCGACCGCCTGGTAGGCGGCGAGCGCCACCGATATAGCTTGCGGGTCGGCGTTTCCGACGTCCTCCGAGGCCAGAATAAGCAGCCGTCGGGCTATGAATTCCGGCTGCTCGCCGGCGTGCAGCATTTTCGCCAGCCACAGGACGCTCGCGTCGGGGTCTGAACCGCGGACGCTCTTGATGAAGGCCGAAATCGTGTCGTAGTGCTCGTCGGCCTTGCGATCGTAGCGGACCTGCCGAACCAAAACCGATCGTTCGACCGTTCCGAGTTCGATGGTTTCGACGCCGTCGCCCATTGCAAGCTCCGCGGCCGCCTCGAGCCAGTTGAGGGCGATCCGCGCGTCGCCGCCGGAGCGGTCGACTATGAATCGCCTGGCGTCTTCCGTTACGCCCAGCCCGAACTCACCAAGCCCCCGGTCAACGTCCGAGAGTGCTCGATCCAGGATTTGCTCCAGCAGTTCCTGGGAGAGTGGATTCAGCTTGAGAACGCGAACGCGGCTCAGCAGCGGCGCGATGACCTCGAAGTAGGGGTTTTCCGTCGTCGCTCCCCAAAATACGACGGTCCCGTCTTCAACATAAGGAAGCAGCGCATCCTGCTGGGACTTGTTGAAGCGGTGCACTTCGTCGACGAATAGCAGGGTGCCGCGCCGGTGCAGGCTGAACTCGTCTTTCGCCGATTTGGCCGCCGCTTTGATGTCCGCCACGCCGGCGGTGACGGCGCTGAGGGCTATGAAATGGCTCTTGGTGGTCGCCGCGGCCAGCGTCGCCAGGGTGGTCTTGCCGCTGCCCGGCGGCCCCCACAAGAGCGCCGACCACAGACGGTCCCGTTCCAGAGCGGTCCAGAGCGGGCGGCCGGGGCCCAATAGATGCTCCTGTCCCGCAAACTCGTCCAGCGCGCCGGGGCGCATACGGGCGGCCAGCGGAGCCGATTTAAGTCTCGCCTCGGCCGACGCGTGGTCGAACAGGTCGGGATTCACAGAAGCGCTCGGAGGAACGCCCCGATCCGGTCTCCGTTGCCGCGCGCGCCCGCGACCAATTCATCGTCAACCGGAGCGCGCATGTACCTCGCGCGGACAAACGCCTGCGTCAACTCGGTCACGTCGGATGTATTTGACTCGCAGACCTCCAGGAGATTCCCCTGATATTCGATGGCGGTCTGATTCGGGCTGCGTTCTATCCCCGCCCGCTCAGCCTCGCGCAAGGTATTCAGGTAGATTCGCCTAATACGCTCGCGGTTGGACAGCGCTTCGGCCAGTTGGCCTCCGGCGAAGGCTGAGGTTTTGTGGATTCCCATCGCGTTCATTCCCCAGGCCGCCGCCTGGACTGTGAGCAGCCTTGCGGCCTCGCCCGACAGTTGGATCAGCGCGGCCAGCCCGAGCAGGATGGACTTGCAGATTGCGCCCATCCCCGCCAGCGCGATTCTCAGTAGCCTGCCGATTTTCCACTGAGGACGGGCGCTCGTAACTCGCTTGTAGATGAGGAAGGCCGTGAAAGCCAGCACGGCCCACATAAATCCCGCTTGGAGGAACTGAAGCGGCGACTCGTCGCTAGCTGCGACCTCCGATACTTGCTGCGTCGCGGGGGCTTGTTGTACCGAGGACGCGCCAAATTGCAGCAGCGAAATCAGCTTTGCCAGCAGCGCGATCACCGCCACGAACGGGAGCATAAAAATCTGCCAGACGACGAATACGACTTTCACCAGACCCGCCCAGAATCCGTGGGCGTCCGGTATGCGGAAGGCGGGGATGAAAAGCGCGATCAGCAGTGCGAAACCTAGGACAAACAGGCTTGAGCGAACCCAGTTCTCCGTGATGCCGGAAGCCTGCCGCGCCAGCTGCATCGACCAGGTGGAAGTTTGCCGGACGAGGTTCGCGTAGCTGTAGAGCACCAGCAACCCTATGAAGTAGAAGACGAGAATCGTCAGCGGGGCCGCCGGCGATATGACGCCGGCTTCGCTGCCCGTGATCCCACCGGCGGTCATCGCGGTCGTTGCCGTCAGAATCGCCCCTCCCGCTATTCCCGCGGCGGTGATCTTGCCAACGGCGGCCTTTCGGTCGATCCAGCGCGCGCTGCTGGTCATCCAGCCGTAATACTCGGGCGAATTCACCGACGGTGGTATCTCGCTCTGCTGAGGATGAAGCTCCTCGATGTTGCGGGCAAGGAATGCCGCAGCCTGCCAGATAATTATGAGGATCACGGCCATGAGCATTGTGGACACGTCCATGATGGCGAAGAACGATCCTATGAACCAACCGTTTTCTTCGAAATCGACGCCGGCGCCGCCCTGAACGATCCCCAGTCCCCGCAGGATCAACAGCGACGGCACGGCGAACACGAGCCAGTCCTTCCATCCCGGTTTGTCGCCGCGCGCTCCCTGTCCTCTCATGAAGATGAAAAGACTTACGAGGAAGTTGCTCAACATCAGCGCGAACGACAGCCAGGACTGCTGCGACGAAACGCCGATAGCCATGAAGCCGAAGCTGAGGCCCAGCGCCAGCGCGGCGAAGCAGATCGACGCCAGCGACGCGAGGATCAGCCTGCTATAAGGCCGCTCGACCGTCTCGCCAGACATTCATTCCCTCCCGTCCCGCAACCGTGTGCGCTTCTATCCCCGCCGCGGCGGCAAGCGCCGTAGCCTTGGCCCCTCCAAGCGCGTCGGTGAACACCGCCGCAACATTGTGGCCTGCTTTCTTTCTATCGAGAAGAGACCGTATGAGGTCGGCGTCGCTTTTGCCGGTAACGACTATGAGCGTCGATCCCCACGAGAGCTTTAACGAGCCCGCGCGCAATTCGTCCCCGATAGCCTCGCCCTCGAGCAGGCCGACTCTGGCGAGCAGAGCCAGAATCTCCATGAGATGCTTGCGGCCCTTGCCCGCCGGCACCCGCGGCCGCCGCGAGCCGCGGATCCTGCGTGCTCGTTCGCCCGGTATCGCCCGGCCGCCCACCATGACCCTGTCGAGGCCGTTGACGACCACGCCGACGGACTGTCTGTTCGATATGAGCGCCGAAGCGAGCGATGCCGCCACGACTATGCCCAGTTCGCTGGAGAAGCTGACCCACTCCCTGGAATACCCGCTGGGATTGAGGTCTACGAATATCGTCACTTCGTGACTGACCGCCGGCTCGAGCTGCCGAACGTGGATGATCCCCGTTCGGGCCGACACCTTCCAGTTGATCGACCTCGGACTGTCCGAGGGTTTGTATTCTCGACAGCCAATCACTCTGGAGGGATCTTCGTAGAGAATCTTCGGCGTTTTTATCGTGCCGAACGGCGTGGTTGACGGCAGCCCCAATTTGTCGAGCGGCACAATTTCCGGATAGACGATCACGTTTATCGGCCGGTCGAGACCGACTTCACGCTGCGCGAAACCGAAAACGTCTCCATACCGGGCCTGCAGCGGCCCAACGGGGTAGTACCCCCGCCGGCTGCCCGACAGCTCGTAGTGGATGTCCAGGCGCGAGCGCGGCTTGAGCGCGATCACTCGACGCATCACCTCGTACGTGGCGAGCTGATGTGGCAGTGTCTCGCGCACGTTTAGCCAGGGAATGGGGAGGAAGCTCTTGTTTTGCAGCGATATCGTTACGGGAATCGTCTCCCCTAGGAACACCCTGCCAGGCAACTTCCTGCTCAGGCGAAGCCCGCGGCCGATGCTCCATATCCACAGCTTGCTGGCGGCGAAGATTCCAACGATTACGTATACGAGGACGAAGAAAACGGCGAGACCTGTTATAAGCCCCGCGGCAAGCAGCGCAGCCGCCGACACGAGGATGCCGGCCACGGGTCAGGACGCCAGTACTACTTCGGTGTCGGCGAGCACGGCGCCGGTTATGTCTTCGGCAGAGAATCCCCTAAGCGCGCTCTCGGGATCGATGAGGATGCGGTGCGTCAGGACGTTGGCGGCGACTTCCTTTACGTCATCCGGCAGCACGTAGTCTCGTCCGCGGATAGCCGCAAGGCCCTGCGATGCCGCGAACAGCGCGAGCGATCCCCTGGTGCTCGCCCCCAGCGCCACGTTCGGGTGAGTCCGCGTCGACCGCGTCAACGCCACGATGTAATCCGCAACAGTGTCGTCGACGTGAATCTGACCGACCTCGTTCTGCAATTCAGCCAGCGCCGCCGTGTCGGTTACCGCGTCGATCGAGTAAACGGGATGCCCGGAGGTCTGATCGTAGAGAATCCGCTTCTCCTCGCTGGTCTTCGGGTAACCGAGACTCAGCTTCATGAAAAACCTGTCGAGCTGCGCTTCCGGAAGGGGAAACGTGCCCTCGTATTCAATGGGGTTCTGCGTGGCCACTACGAGGAACGGTTGTGAAAGAGCGTATGTAACGCCGTCCGCCGAGACCTGATTCTCACCCATGCATTCCAGCATTGCCGACTGCGTTCTGGGCGTGGCGCGGTTGATTTCGTCCGCGAGCAAGACGTTGGCGAATACTGGACCTTGCTTGAATTCAAACTCGGACGACTTGCTGTTGAAAATGGAGACTCCCGTAACGTCGTTGGGTAACAGGTCGGGAGTGAACTGAATGCGCTTGAAAGTACCGCCCAACGAAATCGCAAGTGCTCGCGCGAGCATGGTTTTGCCCGTGCCGGGCAGGTCCTCCAGGAGCACGTGGCCCCGGCAGATCAGGGCGACGATGATCCGTTCGATCTCCGCCTGTTTGCCAACTATCACTCTGCCGATGTTTTCGCTGACTTTTTCGGAAAAATCTACGTAGGCGGATGGATCCAAGCGTTGCCCCCCAATCCGGACGATTCTATTACTCGTCCGGTCGCGACCCCAGCGTCACTTGCACGGTTCGGGCGTCGGTCTCATCTTCCCGGTGAAACCGCACCTCGACGGTCGATCCCGGTTTGTTCATGGCGAGTATCCGGCTCAGGTCGCCCGAGTCACTCACGTCGTTGCCGGCAAGCTCGACAATTATGTCACCCCGCTGGAGTCCGCCTCTGGCCGCCGCCGTGCCCGTACTTACCTCGAGCACAAATACTCCCTGCTCAACCGGCAGGTCGTTTTGCCGGGCAATTGAGCGAGTAACGGTAGCGGTGATGATGCCGATGAATCCGCGCTCTATACGCCCATTCGTAATGAGTTCGTCGATGATCGGTTTGAGGCTGTCGATGGAGATGGCAAAGCCAACGTTTTGGCTTTCGAGGATGCCGGCGGTATTGATTCCCACCACCTTGCCCATCATGTTCAAAAGCGGCCCTCCGCTGTTACCGGGATTGATCGACGCGTCGGTCTGGACCAGATCGCTCAGGGTCCATCCCGCTCCGTCTACGTTCGTCAAGGTGCGGTCCAGCGCGCTGACCACGCCAACCGTTACCGTCGGGCCTCCGGGCAGATCCAGAGCGTGCCCTATGGCGACGACCTGCTCGCCAACCTGGAGTGTGGCCGATTCGCCTAGCGGGGCCACCGAAGTGTTTTCCGGATCGATCTGAAGCACGGCGACGTCTGTTTGCGGATCGCTGCCGATTAGGTCTGCTTCCAGCGCGCGGCCATCCGTGGTGGTAACGAGTATTCGGTCGGCGTCGGCAATCGTGTGATTGTTCGTCAAGATGTGCCCGAAGTTGTCGATGATGAAGCCTGTGCCCACGCCGCCCTCGGGGACGGCGCGGCCCAACGCATCGATGGCGAGCTGTCTTGTCGATATATGAACGACCGCCGGCGAGATTATCTTTACGAGCTCGGGTACCGTAAGGCCCTCAGCTTCATCGGCCGCGTCGCTGGTCGCCTCGGCATCCTGGCTGCCGTCTACCGCCAGCGCGGCTGGCTGCGCCGCGAGTTGAACGCTCGCGCCGAATTCGGCGCTCGACGGCGCGCCGCCGGGAATTTGCGCGCCGGCCGTCGATTGCCTGCCAGACTCCTGACAACCGGCAATCGCCGCCGCCCCGGCAAGGAATAGCGCCGCGATAATCGTTCGCCGGCGCGCTAATGTTGATCCGGTCAAGATCGGTCTCCGTCATCGTGGGACGCCATGAGCGTCAGGCGTCTGTACCTAATATGCGGTCGGTGGTCCCATCGATCCGAACCGATACCGCGGAATACTTAATCCAACTCGACGATCGAATCGCAGGCCGTCTCTACACAAGCTTGTGTAGTCCGTGCAAGCGAATATTAACAACCGCCCCGTCCGAGGCCCCGATATCGAGACCCAAACTTGAGTAAGGCAATAGCTTGAAATAGCCTGTTCTCGCTTCCCGCGGTCTCGGCGCCGCCCAATCAGTTAGAGATGGACATGCCAGCCACCAACTTGCGCATACCCGGACCGACCCGGCTTCCTGAAGAAATCCTGGTCGAATGCTCGCGGCAGATGATCAATCATCGCGGGCCTGACTTCAGTGATCTCCTCCGCGAGATCACCGATGGCGCTCGCGAGTTCTTCGGGACGCGCGGCGACGTTTTCCTCATCGGGAGTTCGGGCACGGGCGCCATGGAGGCGTCGGTCGTCAACTTCTTTTCTCCGGGCGACCGCGTCCTGGCCATCGTGGGCGGCGTCTTCGCCGATCGCACGCGGGCGTTGGCGGCGGCATTTGATTTGCAAGTGGACGTGCTTGACGTTGAGCTCGGAGAGGCCGTAGACCCCGCGGAAGTGGAAACGCTGCTTGATTCCAGCGACTACCGCGGCCTTTTCCTTACACAAAACGAGACCTCGACCGGCGTGACGAACGACGTGAAAGGCGTGGGTGAAGCGATAGGAGGCCGGGACCTGCTGTTCGTCGTCGACGGAGTTAGTTCCGTCGGCGCTATTCCGCTTGAAATGGAAGCGTGGCGCGTTGACGTTGCGTTCACGGCATCCCAGAAGGCCCTTATGGCGCCGCCCGGAGCCGCGCTACTGGCGGTGACCGAGCGCGCCTGGCGATTTAGCCGTGAAGCGACCTGCCCGCGTTTTTACTTTAGTCTCGATTCGATAAGCGATGCGCTCGATCAGGGCCAGTATCCGTGGACGCCGCCGCTGCCTGTTTGTTTTGCGCTGCGCGCCGCGATGGGACGAATAGCGACGGAGGGACTTGCGAGCGTATTTGACCGGCATCGCGAATACGGCGAATTTGTGCGGGGGCGGATCGTTGGAGCCGGTCTTGAGCTGTTCGCCAGGGAAGAGTCCGCATCCAATACCGTCACCGCCGTGCGGTTTCCGCGGGGCGCCGATTCTGCGGCGTTCATGGCCCGCGCGCAAAGTGAGCACAACACGATCTTTGGTGGGGGCGAGGGTGATCTTCGAGGCCGGATATTCCGCATCGGACACATGGGACTTACCGACCTCCAGCCGCTCGCCGACGCGGTCGACGTTGCGGCGCGGCTGCTGAAGTGATGGCCAAATCGGCCGCGCAGGCGTCGGCAAACCGGCTCCGGGAAATGCTTCAGGCGGCGGCCACGCCGGAAAGAGCCGCCGGTGAAGCGAAGTATCTGAAACTCGAGGACCGCGAGAACCTGGGCGTCGATTCTCCGTCCATTCACAAGATCGCCCTGGAATATGTTCAGAGATTCGGGCTGCCCAGCGATTTGAGCGTGATCGACGGCTGGTTTCGGGCCAGCCTCGAGGAAGCGACCTGCGCAATCAAGTTTATGTCCGCTCAGCCCGCCTTTACCGCGGCGACGTGGGCGGTCGTGGAAAACTGGTGTTCCGCCCCGGACACGTGGGCGCTGGCCGATCCGATATCGATGGTCCTCACGGCTGGGCATCTCGAAGAGGGCGTGATCTCCGAGGAAACTCTGCGCGGCTGGAGTCTGCGTGAGGAACCGTTCTGGTTTCGCAGGATCGCTCTCGTTACGACGACAACGCTCAACACGGGTCTAAGCAAAATGGCCCGCGCGCGCATGGGCAAGCTGGGGCGCGTGCCCGAGATCGGCAGCGTTCCGCGTCCCCGGCTAACGCTTGACCTTCTCGAAGCGAGTATTCACGACAAGCGCCACTTCATCCGGCTCGGAATCGGCTGGGCTTTGCGCATTCTGGCCGACGTCGCGCCTGTCGAAACGGCGGAGTTCGTATCGACGCATAGGGCAAGGATTACAAAAGCAATGCTTGCCAAAGCCCGACTCGACGAAGACGGCCGCCGCCTGTGACGGCGGCGTGTTTCGTTGATCGCGGACGATGATTCCGCACCGCGAGGAAAAGCTCTCCACGCCGTAACGGCGGATGCTTTTCGAAGGTGGATACGAGTTCGGGTCGATTCGCCATGAGTGGGGGGTAGAGTCTTCCGCCTTGGCGCCGCGTTCTGTCTTAAAATCTTCTGGCGGAAGTCCGCGCCGTTTCGATATCAGGAGGTCCAATGGCCAAGTCCGTCGTCGACCGTCTGGATGATGTCGAATCGCTTGGCGCGCCGGCCGAGCTGGATGCCGGTGTTGTCGGACGGACGGTCGCCGCCGCGCTGGCCGAAGACATTGGCGCCAGCGATATTACGTCGGAAACAGCCGTGCCGGAATGCGTTCGCGTCGAGGCTCGCGCAGTCGCCCGCGAACCGGGCGTGCTGGCTGGAATCGAGGTTTTTGAAACCACGTTTCGACAGGTCTCTCCCGAAGTGCAGACCGAGCTACCACTTCCCGACGGGCGGTCGTTCGACGCCGGGGAAACGCTGGCCGTTGTAGACGGAATTGCCCGGTCGATACTGGCGGCTGAGCGGGTAGCCTTGAATTTCTTGCAGCGCATGTGCGGAATAGCCACTGAGACCGCCAGGTACGTTGCAGCGGTTCAAGGGACCGGCGCGACCATACTCGATACCAGGAAAACCGCGCCAGGACTTCGGATTTTCGATAAACACTCGGTCCGCGCCGGAGGAGGCGTGAACCATCGCATGGGGCTGTTCGATGCCGCGCTGGTAAAAGACAACCATATTGCGGCGGCGGGCTCGCTTGGCGAGGCCGTATCGCGCGTTCGACGTTCAGCGGGCGGACGCGCCAGATTCATTGAAGTCGAGTGTGACACGCTCGATCAAGTGGCCGAGTGTCTTGAGCTTGGCGTTGGCTTGATATTGCTCGACAACATGGGCGTCGATGAAATGGCGCGCGCGGTGAAGCTTGCCGCCGGAAGGGCTAAGCTGGAGGCGTCGGGAAATGTCGGCTTTCACAACGTCAGGGAAGTTGCGGAGACCGGCGTCGATTACATATCGGTAGGATCGCTGACGCACTCCGTGGCTGCGCTCGACATAGGGCTGGACATTCGCCAACTCGATCGGCCGGCTAATGAGTGACCTGGATTTCACCCGGCAATACCGAACGCCCCATTCCGAGGGATACTTGCTCAGCTTGCGCGGCGATGACCTGGGCAGGGTCGACTTGCATTACGGCTTCGAGTCGATATTCGCCACGCTGGTGCTGGTAAGGGAAATTCACGAGTCCGAGGTATTGAACGTCATCCAGGAGATCGACGAGCGCATCGCTCTGTCCGCCGAGTCCTCGCGGGATGACTTTTACGTGACTGTCTACCAGGGCAGGGAAGTCGGGTTTTACACCGACGACTACCTCGCGGAATACAGACGGCGTGAACGCGGCGAAGCCAACGGTCAGGAGTAGGCCGGGAGCCTAGACTTCCACCGCCTCGTTAAGCTCCATCGCAAGCAACCTTCGCTTGAGATCGCGTCCCGCGGCGTAACCCCCGAGCTCGCCATTTGCCGAGATCACGCGGTGACACGGGACGAAAACCAGCGCGGGATTTGAGCCGAGCGCCGCACCAACCGCCCGGGCATAGTTTCGGCCGGGATATCCCGCCGACTGCGCCACCCAGCCGTAGGTTCGGGTCTCGCCCGCGGGAATTTCGAGACAAGCTCGCCAGATCCTCTTCTGAAAGTGCGTTCCTTCGAGATCGAGCTCGGGATCGCTTCCGCCGGCGCCGCCAAGCCGCTCCCGCAAGATCTCAAGCCACGGTAGCGCCGGGTGGATATCGATCCCCCGCCGCTCGGTCAGGCTTGCTTCCAGCGCGGCTGAAGCAGTGGCCGCGCTCGACTGTCCGATTGTGGAAGCGATGAGATGCCCCGAACGGGTCGCTACGCCGCACCATCCCCAACCTTCCATGTTGTCGACCGCGATATGGCCCGAGTCTGTGATCGATTCAACCACGGTCAAGCGGCCGTCGCGCCGGGAACGGCGATGGTGTCCAAGATTTCCTGGACTATGTCGCGTGTATCGACGTTTCGTATTCGCGCCGCTGGACTGACTATCAATCGATGCGCCAGGGTAGTCACGCACAGGTACTTTACGTCGTCCGGAATTACGTAGTCGCGTCCTCTGAAGCTGGCCAGGACCTGAGAGCCCCTGAACAAGGCGAGACTGCCCCTAGTGCTCGCTCCGAGATAAATCTCTCGATGATCGCGCGTGGCGCGCACGAGGTCCACGATGTATTCCCGCAAAACCGCGTCCACGTAAATGTCTTTGATCTCCTCCTGTATTTTCAGCAGATCTTCGATCCCGATCACCTGCTCGAGTTCTTCGATTGGCTGCGTGTGGAGATGCGCTTCTATTACCTCAAGCTCGTCGGCGCGGCTCGTGTATCCCATTCTGATGCGCATGAAAAAGCGATCGAGCTGCGACTCGGGCAGCGGATAGGTGCCCTCGTACTCGATCGGGTTCTGCGTCGCCATAACCAGAAACGGGTCCGGAAGGTTGTAGGTCACCCCGTCAACCGTGACCTGCTGTTCCTCCATCGCCTCGAGGAGCGAAGACTGAGTTTTGGGCGTGGCCCGGTTTATCTCGTCCGCCAGCACTATCTGAGCCATTATCGGCCCTGGCCGAAACTCGAATTCAAGCGTTTTCTGGTTGAAGATCGAAACCCCGGACACATCGCTCGGAAGTATGTCGGGCGTGAACTGAACGCGCTTGAACGTGCACCCTATCGACTGGGCTATCGCCTTTGCCAGCGTGGTCTTGCCGACGCCGGGCACGTCCTCGATCAGAACGTGACCCCGCGCGACGAGGGCGACAAGCACCAGCTCGACCACGTCGGGCTTTCCCAAAATGACTTTCTCGACGTTTTCGCTGACTTTTCGTGCGATGTTGCGAATGTCTTGCATAGGTGCCCCCGGAACATGAATGCGAAATGATCGATGACCTAACTCGGATTGACTTGGCGCATTCTAACTGTTTGGCGGAGGTCGGCGTCACCCGACGCGGGTCCATCGCACGGCAGGGGCGGTTCGCGAACCGCCCCTACGGTTCTTATGGCATGTCCTCGTACACGCGGGGACGTGTCCCCGCGCAAGCTTTGACAGCATTCCCCTGGAGGTCTAGGCTCGAATCCCGCAGCGCGGGTATGGTTCAATGGCAGAACGCAACCTTCCCAAGGTTGAAATGCGGGTTCGATTCCCGCTACCCGCTCCGATGCCAGCCTCCGGGAAGCGGTTTTTCTATTCGGCTCTTTTCGGCAATACGAACTGTCTGAGCGATTCGGCGCCCAGCACGAGCAACCTGCCGTCCAACTCGCTTACCCAAATTGCTCGAATGTCTGAAAAGAAGCTGTCGGCGCCGCGATAGATGAACTGACGTACAAACTGCCCTTCATTGCCGTCGCGCTTGTCGATTTCGACGATGCGGTCATTCCCGTCGTCGACCACGTAGAGGCTTTCCGCCTTGGTATCCGTGTATAAACGAGTGGCTTTGCTGATGGGACGGTCCAGCCCGCTGATCTGAAACCGCAATTTCTTGCCGCCCCGGTATCGCTCGATTGTGCTGTCCGATAGCAGCACGAAAACATCGCCGTCTATGGCCATGTCTATCGCGGTGCTTATATCGACGTCCTCCGACGGATCGAAGTAGTCGATAGGCTCGACCTCGTACCCGTTCGCCGTCGGCTGATATTTGTGAATCCGGTTGGCGGCGGGATCAAGGATGTACATGTTGTTATTGAAGTTGTCGACCGCGACCGGGAGTTTCCACTGATCCGCGCCGCTAACCCTTAGCAACTGCGTGGGGCGGTCGGGCACGATGCTGAACACGTTGAATTCGCTGTCGATAACAAGCAGGCTTAGCTCGCGCGCGACCATGCCGATGATGTCCGTGACGGCGGCCTGGCCGACCTGCTCGCCCTCTCGGAGCACTACCGAACCGCTTTTGGCCGCGCGATATTCGATGAGTCGCTTCTCCACGGCGTCTATTACGTACTGTATGTCCTGCCGAACTTCCAGTTGCGGAACGATTCTTGCTATACCGACTCCGGTGTCATTGAACTCATCGATCGTGGCGCTCGTCACCAGACGGTAGACTTGGTTCAGCCGGTCTTGCTCGGTCTGGATTTGTGCGAGAAGGCGGTTGACTTCACCCTCGTTATAGCCGGCGTTAATCGCCTGATTGGCCGTTTCTATCGCATCCTGCAACCCCGCGAGCGCCGGGACCCGTTCACTTTCCCGTATTGCCGCGTCAAAGTGGCGTTTCGCTTCGGCGAACGCATTTGCGGCGCTACCCGCCGCCAAAGTCCGCTCCGACTCGACGTCGGTTTCGGCCTGTCCTTCCGCTGTTGCCGTCTGATTAGTTGCGACGGCGGGTGACTCGCCCCTTCGAATCGACAGTATCAAGACCACTACGATAAGAGCCGCCACTGAAAAGAGCAGGATTAGCGCGCCCGGTCCAAAGCGCGACCTCGGGCGATTCCCCGAGGTTAGCGGATCGCGGACACCGAACAATGAGCCCAGGAATCCTCGAATTCCACCCCTTCGGGAATCCTCTGCGTCAGGCCACGGTTTGAGCACGTTTTCTCGCTTCGATTCCATTACCTGTCTATTCAGTTCGTCCAACTCGTCGGGACCGCTGGCTATCGCCCGGCGCCGCCGCTCGTAATCAGACATGGGCGGACTATCGAATCCCGCCGTGCCCGCATATGGCGACGACTCGGAGGACCCGCTCGACCGGGGCGCGAAAACTCTTACGATGCCTTTGACCGCCATTACAGGCAACACGAGGATCAGCAGGCACACGCCTACCGCAAAGTCGCCAATCTTCCCGAGAGCACTCCTGGGGGGGCGCCTCGCCGCGGCGGCGGCTGGTTCGGCCGCCCGCCAGTCAGGCTCTCGATTGGCCGCGCGGCCTGCCGACGTAGCCGGCGGTCTCGGCAAGTCCCTGGTCTGCCGCAATGGGCGCGCGGGCGGGCGGTCGAACGCCTCCGGTCTCGCGGCGGATTCCGCTTTCAGTATGAGGATGTCGCAATCGGTCGCGCCGCGTTGAGCGGCCAGCGCGGCTATCTGGTACGCGGAATCTTCCGGCGCGTAACGGACCAGCAGCCCGCGAATCTCCCTTTCGTGCAGAACCCCGGCTACGACGGAGGAAGTCAGGACGATCACGTCGCCTTCGGTCAGGTCTGCCCGGAGGATCTCTATTTCCTTGTCGAACGGCAGGCCGTCGTCCGGCGTCTGGACGCGGGCTCCGGGTTCGGGGCGCGAATTTAGCTGGTTATCCCGGAATATGAATAATTGCGTCGGTGGAAGTTGCGCAATGAACAGGTCCTTGCCGCGCACCACAACGCCCGTGCTGCCGAGATCGAGCCGCTCTTCGTGGGGACCTGCCGCCGCGGCGGCCGCGCTCGAACCCGCCCTCATGCATCGCATCAGGCTCGATATTGCGCTGCCGGTGTCGCTGGAGTAATAGGCGCGGACGGCGGCGTCCGCGAAGTTCGAGCACAGCCGCTCGTTTCCACCCTCGAGCACAAGATAGAGATCGCCGGCCGATCCGCCGGGAGGCGGGTCGGCGATTCGTATTCTTGAGCTTGCTAGCCCGGGCTGGCCGTGAAGGAAACTAGCCTGTGCGAATTCCAAGTGCCGAACCGTTGTTTAGTGACTCGCAATTGCCAAGGCCGGCTCTACAGTAGAACCGCGCCCCCCCAAGCCTGCGCGAAGTATAGCGCCAGCCTGTCCTAAGAGGTACTCGCGCATAAATCGAAATCATTGACTGTATTTGATATCGTTGCATTACTGCATTACTTCTGGGAATCAGTTATTTACCTGTCGCCGTTGTTACCGTTCACGATCATATAGGTTGTAGACATGTTTCGATGCGGGTCAATGGCGCTTGGTAAGTTGTGAGAGTTAAGAGGAGGGAGCGATAGCTAAGGATAGTCGGGAACTTCGAGTAAACGAGAGGATCCATATTCGGCAGGTTCATCTGATCGACGATCAGAACGTCTCGATCGGAACGGTGCCGACAGACCAGGCTTTGAGAATGGCGCGCGAACGGGGGCTGGATCTCGTGGAGGTCTCCCCAACTCAGCGCCCGCCCGTCGCAAAGATCCTCGACTACGGCAAATTCAAGTACGAGCAGAACAGGAAAGACAGGGAAAACCGAAAGCACCAGAAGGCCGGTGAAGTCAAGGAAGTCCGCTTTCGACCTCTCACAAGCGATCACGACGTGAACTTCAAAGTCCGAACTATGGAAAAGTTCCTCAAGGCCGGCAACAAGGTGAAAGTCACTGTCCGCATGCGCGGCCGCGAGCGCATACATCCGGAGCTGGCTGCGGGTCTCCTGACGAAGGTCGTCGACAAGCTCAAGCATCTTTCAACCGTGGAGCGCCCCGTTTCGGCGGAACGGTCGGACCAGATAAGCATCATCCTCTCTCCAGCACGCGGCGCTTCGACCGGGAAGTAGATTTCTCGCGGTGCCGCAACGCTCTGGCGCTTCTTCCCGATTCGCCAAGTCGCGGCCTACCCCAAAAGGTTCAGGCTAATTGCAAGTCAACGTCCGCTGGCACGACGAGGAAGTGCCCAGACCCGGCGGCGGCGGTACTTATGTTCGGCAGGTCGCATGGATCGTGAGCGAGGACATCGACGGCGAGAGGATTCGCTATCTGGCTTACCTGGGCGCCAATCCCCGCATTACGAAAGACCTGAAGCTGGAGTTCGGCGCTCTCTATCCGGAACTGGACGTTGACTGGGAGGAGCTTGAATCTCTGGTCGAAAAGCCCAAAACCAGAGTTCAGGAACTCACGTACGACGAGCTTGCCTTCCGTCTCCGATCGATACTCGGCGAGCACGAGTACGAAATGGACGCCGTTGACACGGAGTTCGGCGGCGGATGGCACAGACCGCTAAAGGAGCTGGAAAAGCTGCTGGGTAGTCCATCCGTAATCGCCAGATTCGAGCGCACGTCGGGGTCTGTTTTCCGGTACTTGTGTGAATCGCATCCGGATTATGCGTACGCCGTCCTCAAGGTGAGGTTATTATTGGAGTCCCGAGCAGACGAGCTTAGCGATCTGGTAAAAGGTGAGGCGAAGTTTGGAAAGGGTGGAAAAGTCCGTGAGCGTCGGGATTATTATCTCAAGGCTCTTCAATACCACGTAGGCGGAGGCTAGCCGGTCAGCCGGCTTCCGCCTTGAGTCCGGTTTAGCGACCGGGCTTTTTTATTTGTTTGGAAGTATCCCCGATCGAAGGAGTTGAAAATGTGGATGAAGCGCACGGCCACGTGCGGTGAGTTGCGCGCCGACCGCGCCGGTGACGAAGTAATTCTCAACGGCTGGGTCAACCGGCGGCGCGATCACGGCGGCCTTATCTTCATCGATTTGCGGGACCGATACGGCATTACCCAGGTGGTCTTCAGCCCCAAACGGTCTCCGGAAGCTCACGCCGCCGGCCAGGAGCTTCGAGCCGAGTACGTTATCGCCGTGAGCGGGATGGTCGCCGAACGGCCGCCCGGCACCTTGAACCCTGAGCTGGCCACGGGCGAGGTAGAGCTTCAAGCGGCGCGGCTTGAGATATTGGCGGAATCGGAAACTCCGCCGTTTTACATAAACGAAGAAGTCGACGTAGACGAAACTCTGCGCCTCAAATACAGATACCTCGATCTGCGCAGGGCCCGGCAGCGGGACAACATCATCCTGAGACACGATCTGGTGACGTTGATCCGCGGCTACATGAACGAACGCGACTTTCTGGAAATCGAGACGCCCATCCTGGTCAAGAGCACTCCCGAGGGCTCTCGCGACTTCATCGTGCCGAGCCGCGTCCACAAAGGCGCCTTCTATGCTCTGCCTCAATCCCCGCAGCAGATGAAGCAAATCCTGATGATCGCCGGCTTCGACCGGTACTATCAGATCGCCCGCTGCTTCCGGGACGAGGACCCAAGGGCCGACCGCTTGCTCGAGCATACCCAGCTCGACGTGGAAATGGCCTTCGTCGAAGAGTCGGATGTCATGCGGACGATCGAGGGCCTTCAGTACCGTATCGTCGAAGAACTTAGCGGCAAGACGATCCGGGAAAAACCGTTTCCGAGGCTTAGCTTGCGAGACGCGCTGGCCTACTACGGCAAGGACAATCCCGATCTTCGGTTCGACATGAAGCTGAAGGACCTAAGCGACGCCGTGCGCGGCGGGGGCTTTCGCGTTTTTGACCGGGTTCTCGACGAGGGGGGCGTAGTCAAGGCGGTGCCGCTGCCGGGGTGCGCGGACTACTCTCGCGGACAGATCGACGATCTGGCAGAGACGCTCAAGAGATTCGGAGCTAAGGGCCAGATCTCGATTTCGCGAACTGGCGCGGACTATCGAAGTCCGGTCAAATCGGCTCTCGGGGACGGCGTCTTTCGAGCCATGATCTCCGAATTGGAGCTTGGTGAAGGCGATCTGGCGCTGATCGTGGCCGACAAAGAGGAAGTCGCTAACGCGTCGCTGGGGATGTTGCGCGAAATAATGGGCGACCGGCTCGGACTGCGCGACAAGAGTGAAATGGCGTTTGCGTGGATCGTCGGATTCCCCGTGCTTGAACCCGTGGAAGGTGAAGACATGTTCACGTTTTCGCACAACCCGTTTTGCGGCGTGGTCGACGGCGACGAAGACTTGCTCGATACCAGCCCTCTATCGGCCAGGTCGAAGCAATACGATCTCGTCTGCAACGGTATGGAGCTCGGCGGCGGCAGCGTCCGCATCCACGATGCTCGGCTACAGCGAAAAATCTTCCGCCTGCTCGGGTATTCGGACGAGCAGATCGAGGAGCAGTTTGGCGGAATGCTGCGGGCGTTCGATTTCGGGGCGCCGCCTCACGGCGGTATCGCGATGGGTATAGATCGGGTGGCTATGCTGCTGCGCGACACCGATAACCTCCGCGAGATCGTGGCCTTCCCGAAAACCCAGGAGGGCGTGGACCTGGCGCAGCGCGCGCCTTCCGCCGTAACCGCCGAACAGCTTGACGAGCTTGGTCTGCTTCTCGACGATGAACCCAGACCGATCTCGTACGCCGATTGAGCTAGCCCGATTCCGTTCCGCGGTCTCGCGTCACCTGTCGGTCAGGCCGCGGCGAAGTTGAAACGGTTTGAATTGTGAAATCCTGTTCACGATACGACCGCGGCGGGCGATAATAGAGAGACGCTCGACGCCGTTCGGTACGTCACGTGGGTTGCGTTCCAACATTTCTAATCGGGGAGCTTAGCTGGTGGCGGTATCGGCCATATTCGGTCGTTACAGTCGGCCGCGGGCACCCACCTGGTAGATCCAGGGGACGAATTTCAGTGGCGGCCGGCGGCCGTGGAGCGTCGCCTCGCTCGTTGCGTTGACGCTTGTCGCGAATCTCGCCATTCGGGCTGTTTAGGGCGCGGCCGGCGGCGGGGCCGCGTGCGCTTCACTCCTTACTTAGATTCAGTGGCGTCATCATGGGCGTGGCGGAAAATCCGTATAGATCGAGCCGGCGTATTCATAACTAGACCGGCGTGGTCTGTTGTGGGGGTTTTGCAAGAGCCATTGCGTTGTCGTTGCCGTTGGGCGACTCGGCCCAATACAGAAGCAAGCGTTCGTACGACCTGAGCGGTGTGCTAACGTTCGCGGCGCCGAGTTTCGCGTCGAGAGACAGCTGGCGAATTCCTCCTGACGTTCTCGCCGCGGAACTCAGAATCAACCCATCGACCGTGGATAACCGGCTCGGCGGTCGCTGGCATTGCGCTTCGGGAAGAGATGCCCCATTGCGAAACGTCAATGACGGTCTTCTGATAGACCGGATCGCAATCGGTGACGAGCGCGCGCTCGCGGAGTGTTACGACAGGTTCGCGGGGATAGTAAACGGTCTTGCCCGCCGCGCTTTGGGCGACGCCGCGGCCGAGGAAGTCGTGCAGGAGACCTTCCTGCGGGTCTGGTCCAGAGCGTCAACTTACGCTCCCGAAAAAGGGAGCCTCAACGCCTGGGTATTGCGAATTGCGAGAAACCTCATCATCGACGAGCTCCGCCGCAGGAGAAGCCGCCCGGTGGCGCGTTTGATATGGGAATCGATCGAAGATGTCGAAGAGCGCACCGCGCCCGAGCCCAGCGAAGAGGTCTGGCAAACCGAGCTGCGGGCGGCGGTGAGAGCGGCTTGCGACGAGCTTTCGAGCGACCAGCGGGCGGTCGTCGCGCTGGCGTACTTTGGCGGTCTGACGCAGTCCGAAGTCGCCAGGGAGCTTGGCATACCCCTGGGGACTGTCAAGACAAGGACCAGGGCCGCGCTTTTTAAGCTCCGGGACCTGATGGCCGGTCGGGACCTCTGGACATAGCCGCATGAATGACGCAAGGCTTCAAGAGTTGCTCGCCGCCGCCGCGCTGGGCCGTCTTGACGAAACCGAGCGCGCACAGCTTGACAGGGTGCTGGCCGAGGATCCGTCTATCCGGGACCGGCTGGACGAGCTCCATGAGACCGCGGCCCTGCTTATGTATGGCGCCGAACCGGCCCCGCCTCGTTTCGAGGTTCGCGAAGCGGTGTTGAGTCGGGCGCGGGCCGCTCGCGTCGAAGAGCCGCCGCCAGACGCCGCGAGTTGGAAAAACCCCCTCTCGCTGATATTTGCGGGCCTGTCAGCTTCGGCCGTCACCGCGGCTGTGGTTATTGCGGTGCTGCTGGGCGGCAGCCTTGTCGAAATGGAAGGCAGGGTTGCGGCGGAGCGTCAGCGCACGTCCGAACAGGTGGCGGTTTTGCAAGCGCTGGTTGAAGATCGACGCACCGCCATTTCCCTCAGCGGAACGGAGAACGCCCCCGACGCCAGCGCATTCCTCCTGATGACGAACGACCAAAATGTGGCCGTACTGGTTTGCAGCGGTCTGAAGACACTGTCTTCGGATCGGGCCTATCAGCTATGGCTCACCAACGCCGACGGAAAGATGAGCGGAGGCATGGTCAACGCCGACTCGGCCGGTTTTGCCATGCTGATCGTGCGAAGCCCGATGCCCTTGTCGATGTTCCAGTCGTTCGGGGTGACCGTGGAGCCGGTCGAGGGGAGTCCGGGGCCTACCGGCGACATGGTGCTGGGCAGCGACTTTTAGCCGCGCCTTTCCGGCGGTAAGAAATCCTGGTTTCGTAGCTCCGCGGGCCTGGACGGAAGCCCCGGCTTAGGTGGAAGACGGCGGGACCAGATTCTCGTCGAGATCGGCTTCATCCACCGAGAACCCCAATCTGTATAGACGCTCGTAATGGCCGCCCGCGTTCACCAGCTCGTCGTGAGCCCCTTGCTCTACCACCCTGCCGTGGTCTATTACAATTATCTGATCGGCGTTTCTGACGGTCGATAGCCGGTGTGCGATCACGACCGACGTTCGTCCGCGCATGAGGCTTTCCAGCCCTTCCTGAATTAACGCCTCGGTCTGCGTATCCACGTTGCTCGTGGCTTCGTCGAGAATCAGTATCTTTGGATCGTTCAGCACTGCCCTCGCAAACGAGACCAGCTGCCGCTGCCCCACCGAAAGCCGGGCGCCGCGTTCCTGCACAACCGTGTCGTAACCGAAGTCCATGGCGATCACCCGCTCGTGCAAGTTGACCACCTTCGCTGCCGATATGACTTCGTCCTCGGAGGCGTCGGGTTTGCCAAAGGCGATGTTGTCGCCGATGCTGCCGGAGAAGAGGAATGGTTCCTGAAGAACCAGACCGACCTGCGCTCGTAGCGACGTTTGCGTCACGTTCCGTATGTCGATTCCGTCTATTTCAATACCCCCGCCGGTCACGTCGTAGAAGCGGTGCAGCAAGCTCGCGATCGTCGTTTTGCCGGAACCGGTGGCTCCGACCAGGGCTATCGTTTCCCCCCGCGCGGCCCTAAACGACACGTTCTTTAGAACCGGCTGGCCTTCCAGGTATTCAAAGCTCACGTCATCGAATCGGACCTCGCCCTCGATCGCCGGCATGGCCGCGGCGTCGCGCCGGTCTTTTACCTTGGGCTCCTCGTCCAAAAGGCCAAATATCCGCTCGCCGGAGGCCATCGCCGACTGCAAGAGGTCGAACCTCATGCCAAGCTCTTGAACCGGCTGGAACAACCGCTCGATGTAGAGAAGAAACGCCGTCACCGTTCCAAGCTCCAGCGCCGAGTCGCCGAGCACGAGACGGCCGCCGATCCAGAGTACGAGGCCCACCGCAATCGCGGTCAGCAAGTCGACCCCCGGAATCACGCTAACTCCCACGAGCCGCGACCGCTTGTGGGCCTGGAGGTTCCGCTCCGAGACTTCGGAAAACAGGGCGTCGTTCTCGGATTCGCGAGTAAACGCCTGCGTAATCTTGACGCCGAGGATGCTTTCGGCCACATTTGCGTTCGTTTCCGAGATCAACTGTCGGACTTTGCGATACGACCGCAGCGCCTGAACTTCGAAAACCGCCGCGCCGACCAGCAGCAACGGCAGTACCACAAGCGTCGCCAGCGCCAGTTGCCAGCTCAAGGCGAACATCACGACTACGATCCCGACGACCATGATCAAATCGGTGATCGTTCCGATCACGCCTTCCGTAAGGATTTCGTTGAGGGCGTTCACGTCGCTGGTAAAGCGCGATATCAGGGAGCCGGTGTTTCGCGTGTCGAAGAATGCAAGCGATAACGATTGCATTCGCTTGAATAGCTGCGTTCGAATGTCGTAAAGCACTCTCTGGCCCACCTGAGCCAGAAGCCAGGTTTGCAACCCGATGGCCAGCGAGCCGCCCGCGGTCGTTGCCAGATACGTGAGGCTCAGCACGGTTAACAGAGTCAAGTTCTTGTTGGCGATTCCATCGTCGATCGCCAGCTTGACGAGCACCGGCTGCACCAGATTCATGGCCGTTATGCCTAGAGCCAGGAACCCGGCGCCAACGGCCTTGCGGCGATAACGGGTTAGGAACGAGAGCAGTCGAAGCGCGATTCCACTGTTGAACCCCGCCCGCTCAACGTCGTCTTCGGTGCGGTAGTAGATCACCCGCGGTTACTTCCGGCGGCTGGCCTTGTATCGACTCCGAGCGCCTCGGCCGGAGACTGGAGCCGGTTTATTCGGTAGTAGAGACCTCCGGCGGCGAGCAGTGCGTCGTGCGTGCCTCGCTCTACAATCTTCCCGGCGTCCATCACGACGATTTCGTCGCAGTTCATTACGGTCGATACTCTCTGGCCGATCAGAATGGTCGTCCGGCCGCTAAAGGCTTCCCGCAGCGCGTCTCGAATAAGCCGTTCGGTGGCCGTGTCCACGCTCGCGGTGGAATCGTCCATTATCAGGACCGCGGCATTCATGAGTAGCGCGCGCGAAATAGTTACCCGCTGACGCTGCCCGCCTGACAGACCGACCCCGCGCTCGCCGACGATGGTGTCGTACTGCTCCGGCAGCGCGTCGATAAACCGCCCGGCCTGCGCCCGTTCGGCCGCCGCGATTATCGAGTCCAGCCTGGCGCTCGGTCTGGCGAATGCAATGTTCTTCGCCATGGTGTTCGAAAACAGGTAGGCGTCTTGCGGCACGACGGCTATCCGGCGTCGCAACCAGTGGAGGTCGAGGTCGCGAACGTCCCTTCCGTCAAAGGTCAGGCGGCCGGACGAAACGTCGTAGAAACGCAGGATGAGGTTTATGAGCGTCGTCTTTCCCGAGCCTGTCGGGCCGATGACGCCCAGGGTCTGCCCCGGTTCGATAGCCAGATTGACTTCCTGAAGCTCAGGGGCGCCTCTTCCGTAGGCGAACGTCACGTTGTCGAATTCCACGCGGCCTTGGGTTTCGCGGGGCTTGAGGGCGCCTGGTTTGCTGGCGATTTCGGGTTCCGTGTCCAAAACCTCGAACACGCGTTCCGCCGATGCGATGGCCAGCTGAATTCGCTGGACTATGAACCCGATTCGTCTGGAAGGCGGCGCCAGGCGAGCGAAATAGTAGTAGAACGCTATCAACCCGCCCACCGAGACGACATCGGTGATAACGAGATAACCTCCCAGCCAGATGACGGCAACCGTCCCAAGGCTCGACAGGAAGATCATCAACGGAAAGAAAACGGACCAGTTTCGCATGGCGTCCAGCATGTTCTTGTTTAGCTGCCGGACGGCCTCGGAATAACGCTCGATCTGTCTGGGTTCCTGCGCAAACGCCTTTACGACTCGCACGCCGGTCAGGTTCTCGGTCAACACCCCCGTCGTCTCGCCCCGCTGCGCCTGCACCCGCCGCCAAAGCTGGCGTATGACCTTTCCGAACTTCAAAGCGGTCCCAAGCATCACCGGCAGCGTGACCATGGCGAGGAGCGCGAGCTGCCAGTTGGTCAGGACCATGGCGATAAAGATGACCACGAACGTTCCGGTGACGGTGATGATCTGAAAGAGACCCATGCCGACAGCCATGCGCGCCGACTCGATGTCACTGATGGCGCGCGAGATCAGGTCTCCGGAATTTGCTCTGTCGTAATACGAGTACGAGAGCCTCTGAAGGTGACTGTAATACTCATTTCGCATATCGCGCGCGATTCTGTGCGCCATGTACTGGATGAGGAAGTCGTGCACTGCCGTAAGAACTCCGCGAGCTACGAGTAGTCCGGCCGCCGCGACGGCGAACACCAGTATTAGCGTTGTGTTCTGCTCGGCGATTCCGCTGTCGATAGCCAGGCGTATCGCCTGAGGCCCGGCCACGTCGGCGGCGATCGCTCCGACCCACGCGAGCAGCCCTCCGGCGATGTATTTCCGGTGCGGCCGCTGATAGCTGAGAAGCCGAAGGAGCGTATTCAGGTCTTCACCCTATTCTCTAGTTCCGTCGGCCCCCGACTGTTCTGATTTTCAGGTAAGCCCCTTATTTCAGCAGTTAACTAGCCGACTGCGGCGTTGACGCTTCTTCCGGCTGCGGGCTGGATGGCGGCGCGTCTGCTTCAGTTTTGCCGGCCACGGAGACCCATCTTGTGTAAGCCGCCCTTATCGTGAAGTAAACGAGCGCGCCGAACGGGACCCCGAATACAGCGCCCCAGAACCCGGCCGCCGTAGCTCCCACCAGCACCGAGGCGATAACCACTAACGGATGAATTCCTACCGCGCCGCCGATTATTCTCGGCTTAACGACGTTTTCGAGAACCAGTTGCAACACAAACAACGGCACACCGACCCAAAGCGCGGTGATTGGAGAAGTCAGAAGTGCGACGAGAACCGGGATCAGCACACCCACAATGGGCCCAACAAATGGGACAGCGAGCACCAGGCCCGAAAAGATCGCGACGACGATTACATAGTCCAGACCCGCGATCCACATCACTATCGCTATAACCAGCCCGAACAGCGCCGACTCGGCTAGTTGACCGCGCAGGAAGCCCGTAAACGTGACCTCGATGGCGCGAACCGCCTGGCGCAGCTCGGCGCCCCAAACGCCTGGCAGCGACTTCTCGAATCGGGCCAGCGCCCTGTCCCAATCGAGCACGAGGTGGAAGGACACGATCAGCGTCAAGAAGAAGACCAGGCCCCCTGTGGCGATACCGGTCAGCGCGGCGATCACGCCGCTCGCCGCGGTCGCACCGAGGCCGGCTAAGCTCGATCCCAGATCGCCCAGGGCATCCTGAAGCGCCGATTCCGGAATACCGATGCCTTCCAGCCATTGCATAACGTCGTCGGCCCAGCGCTGAACGTCATCACCGTGGTCGCCGATCTGAGTGGTGATGCCCGCCAGGTCGTGCAGCACCGGGGGCACCACGAACAGGACGGTGGCGACGCCGGCTCCCGCCAGGGCAAGGTAGACGAGGACGGCCGCCGGAAACCTCGGCAGCCGCGCGCGTTCGAGACGCCGAACGGCCGGCGAGACGGCGAAGCTGACGATCCAGGCCAGGAGGAAGATGAGAATGGGGATGCCGAACAGGCCGCCCAGTTCCCACAAGAACTGGCCCAGCCAGACGACCGCCACGGCGACGCCGAGCAGGAGCAGGGTATTTTGCAGTTTCTTGGAGTCCAACCACTCCTCCCGGCACCGTAGGTATGGCGGGTAAATCAGGATTATAGCTGTTTAGGGACTGTCTCCCGCACGCCCTCTACGTTCGAGCGACTCTCGGAGTACTCCACGAACCCATGCTATGCCTTCGGTAACGAACTCTTCGGAGGTGTCTTTCCTGATCGTCGGCTCGAACACGATTGAAACGTCGGAATTGACCTTCGCAACCGCTCCAATCACCCACTCCACATCGGCGTATCCGTCTTCCGTGCGGTGGCTGGGGTGTACCGGTATGTGGCCGAATTTGGCGAACTCCTCCCCCGAGCTGATGTTCCAGACGTGCATCGATCCGACGTGCGGCGCCAGAACACGCACGGCGGCGCGTTCGTCGCCATTATGGATCTGAGACCAGCGATGAAGGTGTCCCGTGTCCAGGCACAGTTTGAGCCGCGGGTTGGCCTCGACCAGTTCGGCAAAACCGGACGGCTGATGGAACGTGCCGTGATATCCGAGAAACTCGATATGGACCTCTACCCCGTGCCGCTCCGACGCTTCCGACATCCACCGGGCGGCCTGATGAGCGAGTGTCCGCGCGGAAGCGAAGTCGATGGGTTCCTTCGAGTCGGCTATGTGCGTAACCGCGAACCGGCAGCCCGTCTCGGCGGCGCGGCCCAGCGAATCGTCCAGCCATTCGAACGATCTCTCACGAGCGGATACGTCGGGGTGCAGGAACAGACTTGACCGTGGCCGCTCGAACCCCCGCCAAGGGGAGATGTAGGGATGATGCACGCTCAAACCAACGCCGCGCCGGGCGATCCCGGCGGCCACGTCACGATACCCGTCGATTGTGCAGAGCAGCAATTGCCACTCGGTCAGGCCCACGTTGTACATACCTCGCTTGGCCAGTTTCGCCCGCCGCCAGTCGTCGAAATCAAAGCCAGGCCAAAGGTCATCCATGTTCATGTAATACTTCAATCCTCGCGCTTAAGCGGCTCAGCGTGGTTGCCGTCAAATACAATCGAAAGAGTAGCCAGTTGGTGATAACTCATTCCGGCGGCCGCGATTGTTAACTGTCGAAGCCATAGACGAAAAGCTCCACGCCTTGCCGGCCCGGCCGGGTGCTTATCTCTTCAAGAACGGCGTCGGGCAGGTCCTCTACGTTGGAAAAGCGGCTTGCCTCAGAAGTCGCGTCAGGTCGTATTTTGGCGGCCAGCGCGGTTTTTCGCCCAAGACTCTCAGTCTTGTTCAGGCCGTACGGGATATCGAGACCCTCGTCACCGATTCCGAGATCGAAGCTCTCCTTCTCGAAATCAACCTGATAAAGCGCCATCGTCCCCGCTACAACATAATGTTCAGGGACGACAAGCAGTATCTTTACATAAAGATAACCACGGGCGAGACTTACCCGCGCGTGTTCACGACTCGAAAGATCACCCGCGACAGTTCGCGCTATTTCGGCCCCTTTACCAGCGCCAAGGCGCTCCGCCAGACGCTCAAGCTGCTGAACCGGCTCTTCCCTTATCGCACCTGCGCCCTGGACATGGGCAAAGAGTGGGACCGTCCTTGCCTGAAGTACCACATAGACCTTTGTAACGGACCTTGCATCCGTGTTGTTACGCCGGAGGTCTATCGAGGCGTGATCGATCAGACCATCGACTTCCTCGAAGGCCGCGCCGATTACGTGGTCGACAAGATGCGCGAGTCCATGAACGCCGCGGCGTCGGAGCTAAAGTTCGAAGCTGCGGCGCTTATGCGCGATCGCATCAGGTCGATAGAGAAGGTGATAGTCGAGCAGAAGATGGTCGATCCGCGGCGCGGCGACCGGGACGTGGTGGGTATTGCGCGGGATGGCCGCGAGGCGATGGGTCAGGTGCTGACCGTGCGCAATGGCAAAGTTGTGGGACAAGAGACCTACAGGCTGCAAGTGACCGGCGGCGAGACCGACGAAGAGCTGACGTCCGAGTTCGTTCGCGAGTATTACCATCGCGCGCCTGAAGTGCCCGGCGAGATTCTTCTCCCGACCGACGTGGACGATCGGGAAATCCTGACCGCCTGGCTTGAGACGCTGAGCGACGGCTCCGTGCGCTTGCGAGTACCCAAGCGCGGCGTTCTCAAACGGCTTGTAAAGCTCGCCGAGTCCAACGCCGGCGAAACGCTTGAGGCGGATAGGACCATTCTTCTCAACAGCTCGCGCCGGCTGCGGCACGCGCTCCTGGAAGCGGGCCAGGCTTTGGACCTTCCGAGATTGCCCCGGCGGATCGAATGTTACGACATATCGCACATCCAGGGTTCGTTGACGGTCGCGTCGATGGTTGTCTTTGAGGACGGCGTGCCGAAGAAGGGCAAATACAGAAGGTTCAAGATCAGAGGTTCCGCAAACGACGACTTCGCGGCAATGCGCGAAGTTATTCGACGTCGATTCAAGCGGCTGGCCGAGGCCGGCGGTGAGAAAGACGGGCAGGGGCTTGGATCCCGGGCACTCGAGCGCGTGCCGCTCGCCGACTTCGATCCCGCCGCGCCGCTTCCCGACGCTGCGGAGGAATCGGTGGGCACCAGCAAGGAGTGGAACTCGCTCCCGGACCTGATACTCGTTGACGGCGGCAAAGGGCAGCTTTCGGCTGCGTTGAAGGCGATGCACGAGGTTGGCGTTGACGGCTTGCCCACGGCGGCAATCGCCAAGAAACGCGAGGAGCTGTTCTTGCCGGGCAATCCTTCGCCGATTCTATTGCCGGCTTCGTCCGACGGGCTTCACCTCTTGCAGCGCATACGAGACGAGGCGCATCGATTCGCGGTCAGCTTCCACATACGTCTCAGGACGAAGGCCGGTCGGAGGTCCATCCTGGATGAAATTCCGGGGATCGGTCCCAAACGCAAGCGTGCCTTGTACCGACAGTTCGGTTCGCTAAGCCGCATCCGCGAGGCCGGCGTCGAGGAGTTGGCGAGCGTCAAGGGCATGAGCAAAGCCGCCGCCATGGCGCTCAAGGAATCGCTTTAGCCGGTTCCGACCTTTCGCAATTATCCGATCCGGTTGGGCGATGGAAGCGGCCATCGCTCCTCGAATCGAGGTCGCCTCAGATTGGCTTGATCTCTCGACCAGTCTGTCAACGAATTAGGTGACATCTAGAAGAATGACAAGATGGAGCGGCTTGGAATGGCGATCTGTGGTTCGACACACCTGTCGGGAGCACTTCGGCAAGGCTCTCGTGAGCTTGTCGAACGTCTCAGCGCGGGCTTTGTCGAAGGGCTCACCGCTTCGTGCGTCTTCAGGCCGACAAGGGAACCGCCACTCCGCGCACCCTTGTATCTTGGGAGAGGGGATGACAGTTCGCTGCACTATTGGCCTGGAAGGGGCCGATGCTCAGCGTGAACGTGACCCCCCAGCGGCTGAGCCTGCCCGCCCTGAGCTTGTCGAAGGGTCGAAGGGCGCACGGCGCATACCGTCATTCCCGTGAAAACGGGAATCCAGACCCCATCATTCGGGCGGTTCGCGAACCGCTCTCTCCCCTGGTCGTACGGGATCAGCCGACGATAGCCCTGGCGCGAATAGCTAAGGAGCCAGATATCGAGCGAACGTGGGGACCCCATACATCCTGTTTACCCCATCGTCAAATTACCCGTTTTTTAAAGTTCACAGGGTAATTTTCAAATATTTTCGAAAAATATGGCCTTTTCTACTTATTCCGTTGTCGCCGCCGCCAAGCATGTTCGTGGGTCTGGAGCCTCCGGATGCCGCATCAAGTCCGGCATGACCGGTAATGGAGCCAACGCGGCGTCTGCTCGGCGACGCCTACGTCACGCCTCTAGACACTATCCCCGGGAAGTATGACCAGCCAGCTTGATCGACTCTATTGGGGACTTATTCGACCGCAACCGGCTGGCCGGTGCGGTTTGATTCGTAGGCGGCCATCACGACTTGAAGATTTCGGTAGCCTTCTTCGAACGGAACGGGCGGGGGCCCGCCGGATTCGAGCGCGTCGGCGTATTCCTCGAATAATGGAGCGAACGAAGAGCTTTCTGCCTTCGATATGTCCGGATAGCTCCAGTCGTCGCCCCGCAGCACGGCCAGTTCTCGCCCGTCATGATCGAACAGGATGCTTCCCGCGTCGCCGTGGATTTCCTCTACGCGCTTTGCGGCTCCTACGCTCCATCCCACCAATATCTGGCTCGTCCCGCCGTTGGCGTGAGTCAACGTGGCAACTACCGTGTCCTCGACCTCGATATCGCGCACGAACGTTCCCAAGCGGGCGTACACCTCCGTAACCGGAGACCCCATATAGGCGGCGGCCGAGTAGAGATTGTGGTAAGCGTTGTCTATCAGCGCTCCCCCGCCGCTGGTGCTGGTCCGCGTGCGCCAGTCGGGATCGTAGGCCTTGGCGCCCGGGAAGTGGCTGCCGGAAAGGCCCTCGATGCGGACCAGAAACGGTCTGCCGATGCTTCCTTCACCGAGTAGCCGCAAGGCCTTGCTCGACCTGGCCGAATAGAGGTAGTTGTGGATTATGCAGGCCGGCGCCCCGGACTTTGCGACGGCGGCCATTATTTCGTCGGCTTCTTTCAGCGACGTCGCCATCGGTTTTTCCATCAGGATCGGTTTTCCCGAGGCGGCCGCCGCCACGCAGGAGTCGCGGTGCAGAAAATGGGGCACGGCCATGTCGACCAGATCGACTCTGTCGTCTTGTAACAGTTCGTCCCAGGCGGAATAGCGGCTGCTCGA
Source organism: Chloroflexota bacterium (assembly GCA_965218195.1). Classification (GTDB taxonomy): domain Bacteria; phylum Chloroflexota; class UBA11872; order UBA11872; family VXNJ01; genus JAPOVO01. The sequence continues at coordinate 44,729 of OZ244593.1, read as the reverse complement.
AGGCACATTGAAGCGGTCGCCTATCAGGTCACGCCGCTCTTCAGATGGGTCCGCAACTGCTGCGATTTCGAAGCGGCGGCTTAGCTGGTCAAAGGCCGGCGCGTGCCCCTCTTCGACGATCCGCCCGCAGCCTACGATTCCGACCCGTATCACGTTCGAGCCGCGCGCGTCGGGTTGCTAACTGTTCTCGGCGGCGACGTCGAAGCCGAGAACCTCGGTCATAAACCGGGTATTAACTTCCAGGCTCTGCCGTGGCGTGGTCTGCGAGCGGTCGAGTTCGACCGTCAGCCAGCCGTCGAAGTCGGCCCGACGCAGCGCCTCGATCATTGCGACGATATCCACCGTTCCCTGGTCCAGCTCGCTGAAGAACGCCAGCGTCGGCGCCAGCCCTTCGTGCGGCACGGCGGCCTCCGGCGTGTCGAGCTCGGGCGAGTAGTTCTTCATGTGGGCGTAGATGATTATGTCGGCGTAGGTCTCGGCCACCTCGACCGGATCGTCCCCGGCCTTGGCGACGTGGGCGGGGTCCAGGACCATCTTCACCAGACCCGTGTCCACCTGGTCGAAGAACTCGGCGATCTCGTCCCGATTCTGGATGACGGTATTCCAGTGCGGATGCACTCCCACCGCGACGCCCATGTCTCGGGCGCCCTCCGATATTCGCGTCACCACCCGCGCCATCTGCGCGATCTCGGCGCTGCTTGGCCCGCCTTCCGGCCGCCGGCCCGGGCCGAGCACCAGATGATGGGAGTCCATGCGCTCCAGAAAGCTCGCGACCTTGAGGTTGTAGCTAGTTACCTCCGTTTCGGCGGCAGGGTCGTGCATGAGGCCGCCGCCATACAGGCCGGAGAGCTGCAAATTTCGCTCGTCGAGCATCGACCTGAGCTGGTCCTCGCGTCCGTCGAACTCGTCGACCACGTACGCGAACGTCTCCATGCCGCGGTATCCGAAATCCCGGATATCGTCGAGCGCCGGAATCAGATTCTCGGCGCCCCAGGTTATCTGGTGAACGGAGCAGCGAAACGTGGCCAAGCGGCGCCTCCCGAGATTTGCCGGTCAGGCCCAGTAGGCCACGCCGGCCGGTTCGGTCATCAGGACTTCCTGCAGGAGCTTGACACCCTTCTCAAGACCTTCGTTGGGCGACATCAGGCTGTCTTCATGCTCAATGCTCAGAACGCCGTCGTAGCCGATGAGGCGAAGCTCGCTGATCATGTCCTTCCACACGGTTAGGTCGTTGCCATAGCCGAGCGATCGGAAGATCCACGAGCGGTTGATCTCGTCCGTGTACGGTTTTGTGTCGAGCACGCCGTTCACTCTGGTGTTGGCCGCGTCCACACGGGTATCTTTGGCGTGAAAGTGGTGCATCGCTCCGGCTTTGCCGATTTCACGGATCGCCGCCGCCGCGTCGATGCCTTGCCAGAACAGGTGACTCGGATCGAAGTTGGCTCCGATCTCCGGGCCTACGGCGTCGCGCAGCCGCAACAGCGTCTCCGGGTTATACACGGCAAATCCGGGGTGCATCTCGAAGCCTATTTTCGACACTCCGTGATCGCGGGCGAACGCCGCGGACTCTTGCCAGTACGGGATCAGGACCTCGTTCCACTGCCAGTCGAGAATCTCCGGATAGTCCGGCGGCCACGCGCACGTAACCCAATTGGGGTATTTGGCGCCTTCATGGTCGCCCGGACAGCCCGAAAACGTGATGACCGTGTCAACGCCCATCTTCTCCGCGAGACGCATGGCGTTCCGCTCGTCCTCGACGTGCTCGGCGGCGATGGCCTTGTTGGGGTGAACTGGATTTCCGTGCATGCTCAGCGCGGAGATCTCCAGGTTGTGCTCAGCCACCATCGCTTTGAGGTCGTCGACTTTCGCTGGATTGGAAAGCAGGTCCTTGGCGTCGCAGTGAGCATTGCCGGGGTATCCTCCACACCCTAGCTCGATCGCCTCGACGCCCAATCCGGACAGATAGTTGAGTACCTTCTCGAACGGCTGATCGCTCATCAGGACGGTGAAAACACCGATTTTCATCTCCCTAGCCTCCCTTTGCCCCCCGGCGTTGCCGCGGCGCTAATAAGAAATCTCGACACGCGAGCCTCCGTTATCCGAAGACTTCGCGATCGAGTCCATAATGACATCGCACTTGTAACCATCTTCGAACGTCGCCCCTAGCGGCGCCACGTCCTTGTCGTTCACGATGCAGTCGAGGAAATGGTGCAGCTCGTGAGCGAACGTGTGCTCCCATCCTATTATGTGCCCGTGGGGCCACCAGTGTTCCCAGTATGGATGGTCGGCCTCCGTGACGAGCACGTTTCGGAATCCGTTGGCCTGCGCCGGCTGGGTGTCGGCGAGAAATACCTCAAGCTCGTTGAGGCGTTCCAGATTGAACGAAATCGATCCCTTCGATCCGTTTATCTCAAACGTGTTCAGATTCTTCCGGCCCATCGCGAAGCGCGTGGCTTCCATCGTCCCGATGGCGCCGTTCTGGAATTCGAAGATGCTGACGAAAGCGTCGTCCACGTCAACCGGGCCGGTTTTGGAGGAATCCTCCTCTAGCGGCCTCTCTTTGATGAAGGTCTTGAGTAGGCCGTTGACCGACCTGGGTTCGCCAATTAGGAACCGGGCCAGATCGATAATGTGCGCGCCGAGGTCGCCCAGAGCGCCGCTTCCGGCTACGGCTTTGTCCAGACGCCACACCTTGGGAAACTGCGGATCGATAATCCATTCCTGACAGTATCTCGCGCGGAAATGGAAGATTTCGCCTAGATGCCCGGCTTGAATCAGTTCCCGCGCCTGCACGATTGCGGGCACAAAGCGGTAATTGAAGCCGCACATGTGCTTGACGCCCGCCGCCTCGGCGGCTTCGAGCATGGCTCTCGACTCGCCGGGGTTCCTGCCTAGGGGTTTTTCGCAGATTACGTGCTTGCCGGCCTTGACCGCCGCGATACTTGGCTCGGCGTGAAGATTGTTAGGCCCGCCGTTGTCGAGAACTTGAACGTCGTCGTCGGCGATGAGATCGCGCCAATCGGTGCAATGCCGCTGAAATCCGAAGCGTTTGGCGGCGTCGGCAACCGGTCCCTCCGAGCGGCCGGCGATATTGACGAGCACCGGATTCGCCGCGGGCGGGTACATCATGTAAGCCAGTTTCTTGTACCCGTTGGCGTGAGCCTTGCCCATAAAGGCGTAGCCGAGCATCCCGATGCCTATCGAAGGGATTTCTCCCCTGGGGTCCGAAACGCTTCCCATCGTCGTGAAACCGACATCGTCTGCCATGTGAAGCCCTCCGGCGAGCGGCCTTCCGTATGCGAAAGCCCTATCGGTGTGGGCGAAAAACGTACCGCAAACCCCGCCGGTTAGCAAACGCCGGACGACCGGCGCTCGCTGCTGTGACCCGATCGAGCATTCGGTTTCGCGCCTGCGGACAGGCCGCGAACTGCACCGATTCCATTACCAGGAGTATGTTCGGCTCTAAGCAGTATCTAAATTAGGGCTGGGTAATTGACAGTTCGTAGTATTTCTCATTTGGTCACCAGTCCCAATGGCGCCGGCGTTGATGTCTCGTAGAGTCGTGAGGGTCTAGCCGTGGAGCTTCTGACAGTCAAGCTACTCGCCGCCCTGGGAATCATTGCGATAACGGTGATCGGCGGCGCGATTCCCCTCTTGGCGGCTCGCCGGCAGGTCAGCCGGCGGTTTTTCTCGCTGGGTAACGCCTTTGCCGGTGGAATTTTCCTCGGGGTCGGTTTCATCCATCTGCTGCCGGAAGGGATGCATGAGCTCGAGGAGCTCGTGGACTATCCGCTGGGGGCGCTGCTTGCGGTGGTGGGGGTTGGCCTCCTACTGCTGATCGATCGCGTGATCTTCGACCATGGCCATGGCGACGTCCCGTCGGGCGGGCGGCAGCGCGGGTCGATCTACCCGTACATGCTGCTCGTGCTTTTGTCGATCCACTCGATCGCCGCGGGCGTCGCGCTGGGACTAGAGGCAGGCTTATCGACCGCCATCGTGATTATTGTGGGAATACTCTCACATCAAGGCTCGGAGTCCTTCGCGTTCGTGGTTAGCACTCACGCCGCCGGACTCGAAGCGAGACGCCAGAAGATCATGCTGGCGATACTGGCCTTGACGGCGCCGGTGGGGATACTCATAGGCTTGGCGGCTTCCACCGTCTTGTCGGAGCTGAGCGAGGTTAGGACCTTGATCGAAGGGGGTTTCGTCGCGTTCGCCGCCGGGACCTTCATCTACGTCGCGATCATCGACATCATCCACGAGGAGTTCGCGAAGAGAGAGGTGCGCGTGGCCAGGTTCGTGATGAGCGTCCTTTCGGGAGAAGACGACGTTCCCATGCCGACGGCGGGCGATGACCGCGTGGCAAAATTCCTACTCATAGTCGCGGGCATCGCCTTCATGGGCGCAATAGCCTTCTTCACCCACGCACCACACTGAAGGAGCCGGAACCGCTTTCGCGCAGGTGATGGTTTTGGCGGGGCCATGGGCGCGGGTGGTGGGCTCGATGTGTTCCTTTGGGAATCTCCGAATGACTTACGGGAGATTCCGGGCGGGCGCGGCGATTGGCTAGCGGAAACCTACGCGGCGTTCGGTGTCGAGTCCTTCCTCGCTCGATCCCGGGACCAGCCGCAGAGCCGCGAACATACCCGCGGCCAGAAACGCCACGGCGGCGACGTGCATCAACGGCAGCACGCCCATCCAGTCGCCCAGCAGGGTAGCCAGTCCCATTCCGACCACCATAGTCAGCGCCTGGGTGGTGCTGAACGCGCCGAACACCCGGCCCCGGTAAGCATCGCTCACGCCGCGATGCAGCAGCGTCTGCGCGCTTACGAAAAACGCCACCACCGGCGCGCCCAGGATTGCGGTGAGCGGAATTGCAAACGCCAGGTTCGGCGAGTTGACTATGGCGACCACAAGCAACGCCATGCCGACCGCTCCCAGCGGAATCATGCGAGAAGGTTGCAGACCCCGGCCCGCCTGACTGAGTAGTAGTCCCGCGGCCAGCCCTCCGCCGGCCTGCGCCGCAAGCAGGGAGCTCAATTGCAGCGCGCCCCCGCCCAGGACCTCCGCGACGAAGACGATCATCAGCGCGTTAAGGATTCCCAGTCCAAACGTGGCCGTCCCGACGGATATGAAAACCGCCGAATGCCGGCGGTTGTGCGCCACGACTCTCAATCCGCTCCGCCATTCCGTCCAGATTCCGATCGATCCGCGCGCACCCCGCTCATCCGGCGTGCTATCGCGCCGCCGCGAAACCGCGATCAGCATGATTAGAGCGGCCGACATCGCGTAGGTCACTGCGTCGAGCAGCAGCACGCTGCTAACTCCGAGAATGCCGATAAGCGCTCCTCCGAGCGGCGGGCCGATCAGCCGGGTCAGGTTCTCGCTCGTCGCGCTGAGCGAGTTTGCCGTTACGAGCTGGCGCTTCCTTACAAGCTGGGGAAGGACCGCATTTTTGGCCTGATTGAAAAATTGAGATACCGCCGATTCCAGGAACGCGAGCGGAAATATCAGCCAGAGCTGTTCCGCGGCAATGACGCCCAGCAGAACGATTACGAGCGCGGCCCGGATAAAGTCCGCGACGATCATGGTCCGCTTGCGGTCCCAGCGGTCCACGAAAACGCCGGCCACGGAGCCGACCAGCAGTCGCGGAAGCGTGTTGCTGATAAACATCGCGCCGGTCGCGAGCGCCGATCCCGTCTGCTCGTACATGTATATCGGCAGGGCGATGAAGATGACCCAATCGCCGGTCATCGAGATGAGTTGTGCAAGCCAAAGCAGCGCGAAGTTGCGGTTGCGCAGGGTTTCAATCATTTGCGGTCCCCCGCTTAGCAGTCAGCGGACAGCCTTCACCTTAGCGAACTTTCGGGGCTGTCTGGCGCCGAGTCTATGCCGGGATTTTGGCGTCCCGGCTCCAGGCGAGCTTGTCTTTTAGGTGGCTCATCAGTTCGGCGGTCGGGATTCTGTTCTGGACCAGCGTGTCTCTGTCTCGAACCGTTACCGCGCCGTCTTCGAGCGAGTCGAAATCGACCGTCACGCAGTAGGGCGTGCCGGCCTCGTCCTGCCGCCTGTACCTGCGGCCTATCGCGCCTGTCTCGTCGTAGTACGTGAGCCACTCGACGCGGGCCAGGTCCTGAAGCTTTCTGGCCATTACTTGCAGTGGTTCCCGTTTGATTAGCGGAAAGAACGCAACCTTTACGGGAGCCAAACGCGGGTCCAGCCTCAGCACCGTTCGACGCTGCATCTTGCCGGAGGCCGAAGGCACTTCTTCCTCGCGATATGCGTCGGTCAGGAAAGCCAGAGCGCACCGGTCGACGCCCACGGACGGCTCCACCACCCACGGCAAGACGTGCTGGCCGGTCGAGTCGTCGAAATAGGTCAAGTCCCTGCCCGAGACCTCCTGATGCCTTCCCAGGTCGTAGTCGCCGCGGTTTGCAACGCCCTCCAGCTCGGCCCGGCCGAACGGGTAGTCGTACTCGATATCCGTCGTGCCGCGCGAGTAGTGGGCGAGCTCGGCCTTGTCGTGGGCGCGCAGATGGAGCTTGTCCGGATTCAGTCCATAGCGCCTGTACCAGTTCAGCCGCTCGGAGATCCAATATTCAAACCATTTTCCGTCCTCGCCCGGGTGTATGAAGTATTCCATCTCCATCATTTCGAATTCGCGGGTGCGAAATATGAAATTGCCGGTGGTGATCTCGTTTCGGAACGCCTTGCCGGTCTGAGCTATTCCGAACGGCAGTTTCATGCGGGAGCTCTGCTGAACGTTGCGGAAATTGGCGAAGATGGCCTGCGCCGTCTCCGGCCGCAGGTAGGCGGTTGAAGCGTCGTTTTCAACGGGACCCACGAATGTCTTGAACATCGTGTTGAATTGCCTCACTTCGGTCAGCTCCCCGCCGCATTCCGGGCAGGCCTCGGTATCGATCTGATCGGCTCTGAAACGGCGCTTGCACTGTTTGCAGTCAACCAGAGGATCAGAAAAGTGTTCCAGGTGACCAGACGCCTGCCACACGCCGGGATGCGAAAGGATTGCCGAATTCAGTCCCACCACGTCGTCCCGCGCCGTAATGGTGTCGCGCCACCAGGCCTGCTTGATGTTCATCAGCAGCTCGGCTCCCAGCGGGCCGTAGTCCCAGGTGCTCGCGAAGCCACCGTAAATTTCCGAGTTCGGGTACACGTAGCCGCGGCGTTTGCACAACGACACGAGCTTTTCCATCGAGTTCAGATTGTCGCTCATTACGTTCCTTTTGGGATGGGGGCGGCTTTGGATTCGATTCCTAGACTGGCCGCGGAGCGTTGTGCGTGCGGGTACGGTCCAGCAGCGACGCCGATCTCAGGATGCCTCCCAGGACCTGATTCAGGCAAGCCGTATGTATGCGTTCCAGCTCGGCGTCGAGCGAGGCGTTTGAGTTGAGCCGGCCGGCGGTTCCCATCTCTTGAGTTTCAAGCCAGCGCATCACCTTTAGCGCCGGCGGCGAAATCCTCAGTGCCGCGTCGTCGGAATCGCACGTGTGGCACATCACCCCTCCGAGACCGGGCGAAAACCGATTCGTCAGCTCTTTGAGGCCGCGCCCGCAGTTTACGCACGACTCCAGATGCGGCCTGTACCCCAGCCTTTTCAAGGCGTGAAGCTCGAATTGCCTCAAGTGGATGGACCGGCGTTCGTCTCCCGAGGCGAGCAGCCGGATCGTCTCCAGCAACAGCGCGAACAGTTCCGGGTCCGGCTCTCCAACGAGCGTGAGCCGGTCGACGACCTCCGCCGCCCAGGATGCTTTCGCAAATCTATCGAGATTGTCCGACATGGTCGGGAAGATTTCTATTGCCGTCGCCTGGGTCAGAACATCCAGATTCATGCCGGCCGCCAGGTAAACGTCTACGTGTGTGAACAGCTCGATGTGACCGGCAAGGCGGCTTTTTGAACGGCGCACCGACTTCGCCACCGCCCTGCGTTTGCCGTACTCGCGGGTATACAGCGTGACAATCCGGTCTGCTTCGCCGAGGTTGGACCGGCGCAGCATGATTGCCTCCGCTCTGTATGATTTGGACCTTTGGGGCCGCATGTTGTGGATCCCGATCTCCAGGCGGCGAACCGCGGGATTGAAGTCGTTGCGCCGTGCCTGGAAGCCATTATATGAGCCACCAACCCGCCAGGGACCAACCCGTGACAAGCGATGACTGAGGCCGCGATCGGCATGGTGCTGGCTTCGGCGGTTCTGCATTCCGCCTGGAACTACATGGCGAAGCGGTCGGCAGACAAGCTTCCATTTCTCTGGCTCGCAGTCGCCGCGGGCCTTGTCGTCTTCACGCCGGCGTTCATATTGGTCGTCCGGGACAATCCGGTTCCGCCGGCGGGATGGATTTTCATAGGTCTATCGTCGGTGATCCATGTTCTGTATTTCGTCCTGCTTGGCGGCGCGTACTCGCGAACGGATCTCTCAGTCGTGTATCCCCTGGCTCGGGGAACCGGGCCGATATTTGTCCTTGTCCTCTCCGTCGTCGTCCTGCGCGAAGTTCCGTCGCTGCCCGGCCTGCTGGGGATACTGGCCGTCGTCTCCGGCGTATACCTGATTCAGGCAAGCGCGTTGACGGTCTCCGCCCTCGGCGCTCCGCTGTGCGCCCTCGTTTCGTCCGGGTCGAGGTGGGCGCTGTTAACCGGAATGACTATCGGGCTGTATTCAATTATCGACAGCGCCGGAGTCCGGCACGTGCACCCGCTCGTATACATGTATCTGTGGTCGGTTGGAACGATCGCTCTCATGGCCCCCTGGATGGCCGCTCGAATCCCTGAGATCAGGAGGTTGAAGCGCGAGGCGGGCTGGATATTCGCGGCGGGCGGTTTGATGTTCGGCGCCTACATTCTCGTTTTGACGGTTTTGCAGAGCTCCAGCGTCAGCTATGTTTCCGCCGCGCGCGAGACCAGCATCGTCCTTGCAGCGATTTATGGCGGACTGCTTTTGCGCGAGGGGCTTGGTCGGACTCGAATTCTGGGAGCCTGCCTGGTTGCGTCCGGGGTTGCGCTTATAGGAATCGCGGGCTAGCGACGGGCCGCGAGCCGTCCCGGCGACTCTAACATCCGTCCCGTCGCCGGCTTGTGTGAAGCATGAGGCGCGGGGCCGGCTTGGGCCTATACGCCTCGCTCGCCATCAGGGCCGGATTAAACCGGAATCCTCGCAACCTTGAGTCTCTGAATTCGCGTGTTCTCGACACGCAATACCTCGACGCTGGCGCCGTCCACCTCGATGCGGTCGCCTTCGTCGGGAACCCGGCCCAGCGTCACGAAGACCAGCCCGGCGATGGTGTCGGCCTCGTCGACGGTTAGCTGAAGGTCCATTTCATCGTTCAGATCGGCGATGCTGAACTTGCCGTCAACCACCGCCTCGTTGTCGTTCAAAGCGATGAAACTGGTCAATTCGCGGTCGGACTCATCGGCTATCTCGCCGACGATTTCCTCGATGATGTCCTCCATGGTGACGATGCCCGCGGTATCGCCGTATTCGTCGACCACGACGGCCATGTGGACTCGGCTGTTTTGCATGTCGGCCAGGGCGTCGTCGACCATCTTCGCTTCCGGAACGAAATAGGGGTCGCGCATCACCGCTTCGACGATGGCGGGCGTCTGCTCGCCGTTGCTTATGCTGGCCGCTATGTCTCGCACGGAGACCGTTCCCACGACTCTGTCTATCGAGTCCCGGTAGACGGGTATTCTGGAGAATCCTCGCTCCAGCGCCAGCTTCAGCGCCTCTGTAACCAACGTTCCGGCCGACACCATCACTACGTCGGGGCGCGGCGTCATTATCTGTCTCACGGCGCGGTTATGAATATCGAAGACGCCGTGGATCATCTCTACTTCTTCCTGTTCGATAGTCCCGCGTTTTTCGCCTTCTTCAAGCAGAATTCGCACTTCCGCGTCCGTGACCGCCGGCAGCGAGATGCGTCGGGTCGAACCCATAAGCCGCAGCAGGAATCCGCTCGCGCCCTCGAGCACGGAGACGATCGGAGCCAAGATGCGGGCGATCAGGCTTACGGGCGCCGAGATTCGGAGGGCGAAGCTCTCCGCATTTTGCAACGAGAGAGATTTGGGAACTATCTCGCCGCCCACTATCGATATAAACGCCGCGATTAGTGTCACGATCACCACCGCCACGGCGTCGTTAGGAATCAGTCTGGCAAGTTCCGGGCCCAGATTCACGGCTCCCACCGCGCCCGCGAAGAACCCGACGATCGTAATAGCGATCTGAATCGTTGCGAGGAATCTGTGCGGGTTGTCCAGAAACGCCTGGACACGCCTGGCCCCGGCGTCGCCCTCGGCGACAAGCTCCTGGATGCGGCTCGGCCTGACTGATACAACGGCTGTTTCCGCGGCCGCGAAAAAGCCGTTAGTTAGCGTCAAGGCGAGAATCGCTATGAGGCTGGCCCAACTAGAGGGTTCCAAGAATGGAACCGCACCTCCTGGTATGCGCGGCGCACAATGTCGCCTGCGCTGGGCTTGTTGAACGCCTCAGACCTCTCACCGGTCTGACTAGCTGAACAACGCGCTTACTGACTCGTGACGGTGAATCCTGTCGATCGTCTCCGCGAAAATCCGCGCGGTTGAGCACACCTCTATCTTACTATCGGCCCGCCGCTGATTTTGGATAGGTATCGTATCTGTCACCAAGATGCTCTTGAGCCTGGAAGATTCGAGCACCCGGACGACGTCTTCGGTGAAATCGGCGTGCACCGCACAGGCGTGGACCTCCCTCGCGCCTCCCTCGAGCAGGGAGTCGGCGGCGGTGATTAGCGATTTCCCGGTCGAAATGATGTCGTCGATGATAATCGCCACGCGGCCTTTCACGTTGCCCACCAGATGAAGCGGCGTAACGTCGTCCGGCGCGTCCCGGCGCTTGAACACCACAAACAGGTCTGAAGCGCCAAGTCGACGGCTGAAGTCCTCGGCCCGCGCCACGCCGCCGGCGTCCGGAGAGCCGACCACGGCGTTGTCCAGCGCCAAGTCCTTCACCATCCCGGCCAGCAGTCCGGCCGCTCTTAAGTGGTCGACGGGTATGTCGAAAAAACCTTCGATGGCGGGCGCGTGGAGGTCCATGGTGAGGATTCGGTCCGCGCCGGCCACGGCCAGAAGGTTGGCTACCAGCTTGGCCGAGATCGGCTCCCTGCCCACGGTCTTCTTTTCCTGGCGCGCATAACCGAAGTAGGGGATTACGGCCGTTATTCGATCGGCCGAAGCCCTGCGAACGGCATCCATCATTATCAAAAGCTGCACCAGGTTCTTGTCGACCGGCGCGCATACCGACTGAACGAGGAACACGTCCAGTCCACGAACGTTTTCCTCGATGCGGACCCGCGTCTCGCCGTTCGGAAACGCGTCTACGAACGACCGGCTCAGCGGAATCCCAAGATGCCTGGCGGTGAGCCGCGCCAGTTCCGGATTGGACGATCCGGAGAATATCTTCAGGGTTCTGGCCATCGTTTGGACTAACCCTCGTCTTCGCTGTCTACAGGCTTGATTTGTTTCAACCGCGCCGGAACGCCGTATGAAAGCGCTCCGTCGGGGATATCACTGGTCACGACCGAACCGGCCCCAATCGTCGCGCCGCATCCTACGGAAACCGGGGCTACGAGCATTGCCCCGCTGCCCACGAACGCATGGCGTCCGATACGCGTTCGGTGCTTCCTACTTCCGTCGAAATTGCACGTGACAGCCCCCGCGCCGATGTTGACGCCGTCTCCAACGTCGGCGTCTCCAAGATATCCGAAATGCCCCATCAGGGTATGTGCCCCGATTCTTGAGTTCTTTATCTCGGCGTGGTTGCCGATATGTGCGCTATCGCCGACGACCGTCTCCTGCCGAATGTGCGAAAACGGGCCTACCGTGACGTTGTTGCGGAGCCGGGAATGCTCGACGACAGATTGTCGCACAACGCAGCCGTCGCCTATCGCCGAATCGACGATCTCCGTCGCCGGTCCGATTGAGCAGTCGGCGCCTATTCGGGTGTTCCCGCGTAAAAACGTTCCCGGGTGGATTTCCGTATCCCGGCCCGCCTGCGCCGTGTCGTCCACGTAGGTCGTTTGCGGGTCGCGAACCGCGACTCCCGCCAGCATCAGCTCTTCGACCTTTCGGGTCCGGACAATTCGCTCCGCCCGCGCCAGCTCGACCCGGTCGTCGCAGCCCATGCCTTCCGATGGATCGTCCAGCGTCAGGGACTCGACCTCCCTGCCCTGCGCGACCGCCGCGGCGACGAGATCGGTTAGCAGCGTCTCGCCCTTGGTCGGATCGGGCCTGAGCTGCGATACGTTGTCCCACAGCCACGCCGAGTCGAAGACCATGATTCCCGTGTTGATCTCGCCGACGCGAAGCTCCTCTTGCGTTGCGCCAGCCGCCTCGACGATGCGTTGCAATTTTCCGCTCCGGTCCCGCAAAACGCGCCCGTATCGCGCCGGGTCGTTCGGGATCGCCGAAAGCACTAGTACCGCCGCTTTCGAGGTCTCGCGCTTATCTAGCATTCGGGCAACCGTCAAAGGCGTCAGCAGGGGTGTGTCGGCGAACAGCACGACCGTCGAGGTGGACTTGCCGCGCTGGGTTGGCGCGGCCTGCGCGGTCGCGTATCCCGTGCCATAACCCCGCGTTGCCTGTTCGACGACCTGGGCGTCCGGTATGAGGTCGCGCATTTGCGCGGCGCTCTCACTGCCGGCGACAGCGGTTATCGGACTCAGCGAGAGCGACGCGCACAGCTTTAGCGGATAGCCAACCAGAATCCGCCCAGCCAGTCTGTGCAGCGGCTTGGGGGTCTTTGACTTCATGCGCGTGCCCTGACCCGCCGCGAGGATGACGGCGGAGGCGCGTGCCGCCGCGATCAGCTCAAGCTGATCGTTTTCGTCGACCATAGCGAACTGCTTCATGCCCCCTAAAGCTCGCGCCTCGATTCCGTTCCCGATGCCGGCATTTTCCTGGCTGACAGCCATTCCTGTTTGCGGGTGGACGGTGCGGCTGGGGCGGTAGGATTCGAACCTACGAATGCCGGCTCCAAAGGCCGGTGCCTTACCGCTTGGCGACGCCCCATTTCAGTTCATGCTAGGAGCGGCATGAAAACAGCGTCAAGCAGCCGACCCTCGACGCGGAAGATTTGCCATGAATCGCAGCTCGAAACCCCGAGTCCAGTCATAGGCGAACTCCGCCCCGGCCTGCCGTCCGCCAGAGTTCGATTTTGCAAGGCATTGCGGCGCTGGCGGGCGCGTTCTCTGCCGCCGGGTTCTAGGGAGCGTCGTCGGGACCCGCGGATATCGCGTCCCCCGTGTTGACCACGCCCGGCCTGATCACGCGAGCGTACCAGCCTCTGCGGCCTAGCATCGTTCTAATGAATTCGGCGGCCCGCTCCCGACCGACGTAAGGCAGCAGACCGAGATTCGTGCATGGTTGGCAGGCTTCGGTTATCTCTAGGATCGACTCACCGATCCGAACCCGCGTTCCAGGCGAAAGGTGGGCATAGCTGATGCCGCAGGTCGTTATATTCTCGCCTATGTGACCGGGCTCCACCGGCCAGCCATCGGCCTGAATCTCGTTGAGCGTTTCCAGCGGCATGATCAGAACGGCCATGTCGGCGCTGCCGCCTTTGGTCTCGGTACGGTACCGGTTGAAGTCACCCGCCAGACCGTTTGCGGTAACTTCAACCGAGGGCACGGGTTGCTTGGGCAGCCCGCGCTCGCCGGGAACTCCTGGTTTGGTGTTCAAAGCGTGAACGCGGCCTTTTGTCACAGCCATGAGCCTTCCATGCTGAGGGTCTTCATTTTGGTCGATAGTTTAAGACCGGTCTCGGGCAAGGCGAAAAAGCGCGCCCGAACACATCCTCGGAACGCGCTTTCCGCTTCCTGGACTATCAACATAGCGGCCCCGCGAACCTGGTGCCGAGAGTCGGAATTGAACCGACGACACATGGATTTTCAGTCCACTGCTCTACCAACTGAGCTATCTCGGCTAGCCGCATGGCGGCGAAGGAAAGTCTAGCGAACGATTGGTGGGCGATGCAGGGCTCGAACCTGCGACCTCTACGGTGTAAACGTAGCGCTCTCCCGGCTGAGCTAATCGCCCGGTGTGCCCCCCCTGAGGCCAATGCTGGAACACCCGTCCGCTTACGCCAGGTACGCGACGCGGGCTATGCGCCGTCATGCGCGCATAACCCGCCGTTCGCACGGGCTAAGAGCCTGCCCGCCTAACTCTCGCTATTCCCGACGCTAGGGCGCCGGCGCTCCAGTCGCTCCCGCGTTCACGAATACCGGCAATCCGGTACCCGGGTTAACGGGTACGTAGATCACGTTGCCGTCTTTCTGCTGGGCCAGATTCTCGATGTACAGGAATTGCAGGTACGCTGGGGTCAGAGTCGAGTTGATCAGCTCCTGTGCGTCCCTTTTTCCCGTGGCCTCCGCGACCCTGCGGTTCGCCTCCTCCTTGGCCTCCGCCACTCGGAAGCGGCGTTCCTGGATTGACTGCTCCGCGGCAATTTTGGTCTCGATCGCCTGCTGAATGAGCGGCGGAAGCGCCACGTCTCTCAACAGCACTCGCTCGACGGTCACGCCTCGAGGATTGAGGTCCACGATTAGCTGATCCTGGATCTCAAGACCGACCCTTTCACGCCCCTCGGTATAGAGAGCCTCGGCCGTGTACTGAGCGACGACGTCCCTGATCGCGTTGCGGATCGCCGGACGGATGATGATCCCCCGGTAGTCCGGACCGATGGTGCTGAAGACGTTGGGGGCTTCGTCGGCCTGCAACGCGAACCACACCGTGAGGTCGAGCCCGACGGTAAGTCCTTCCGACGTAAGCGTCCTCACCGTGTCGCCGGATATCAGCGATGCTTCCTCAGCAACCGATCCCATCGTGAACTGTTGAGTCCGGACACTCATGGTCTCCAAGGCCGCCCACGGAGCTTTGAAAGTCAGTCCTGGCTGCCTCGGAGTGGTATCGACAACCCCGAACGTGTGGATAATTCCTACCTCACCGACGCCAACGATCCGAATGCTGAAGAGTGCGAGGAGAAGCACGACGGCTATCCCCAGCACGGTGACACCGAGCGCGGTCGATCCCCATCGCGATTGCCCCATCCTGTTCCCTCCTAGGCTATTCGAGGCTCGATTTCATCGCCTCGTAGCGGGTGCGGCCGCTGACTTTGCGGTTGAGTTTCCGACTACTTCGCCAATATGATGGTAGCACTTCCACCCGCTCGCGGTGGTCATAATCCTTAAGAATTGACCCTTTGATAATCTCGTGGTTTGAGAAGCGTATTTACCATAAATTTGCAAACGAGATATTCGTGGGTCGTCAACCCGGAGTTAGGGCCGCGTCCGCGAAATTGCGATAGCTGCTCCGGCAGGAAAGGACTCGATTAAATCGCCTGCGCATAACCTCCTGACACGACGACGCCTTTTGAGCGGGGTTGCGGGATGGGCCGCGGTCCTGGCAATCGCCGGATGCGACGGCAACGGAGCGGCCGCTCCGGAAGCCGCGCCTACGCCCGACCAACCGCAAGCGGCCGTCCCAACCGTGGCCTTGCCGACCGCGCCCGCCCCTACCGCCAAAGCCGCGCCCGATGCCACGGCTGCGCCCACTACCAAGGCTGCGCCGACCGCTGAGGCCGCGCCGACGCCGACCGCCGACGCAACGCCCACTCCCGAGGCCGCCGTTACGAAAGAGGTTGACGAGCCGGTCGCCGGCGGTGTCAGACCTCTCGAGGGCTACGGCTTCCAGGCCCACCTTTACAATCAGGACCGGTCGCTTATCGCGCGCCTTACCAAAGAGGCCGGCTTCGACTGGCTCAAGCAGCAGGTGGTCTGGTTCTATACCGAGCCGGAACAGAAAGGCGCATACGACTGGCGCGAGCTGGACAAGGTTGTAACCGCCGTTCGCGATGCCGGTCTCAAGTTTCTCATCAGCGTCGTCCGAGCGCCCAACTGGGCGATCGGCGGTCGCGATCACGGGCCTCCGGAGAATCCGGCGGATCTAACCGACTTCATGCAAGCGCTGGCCGGCCGGTATCGGGGATATGTTCACGCCTACGAAATCTGGAACGAGGCGAACCTGTCCCGCGAATGGGGATATGGCCGCCTGAACGCCGGTGAATTCGTCGAGCTGCTGGGCGCGGGATACAGGGGGGTCAAGGCGGGCGATGCCAACGCGGTGGTCGTGGGCGGCGCGCTAACGCCGGCTGGAGACGTCGACGTGCCTGATCAGAAGATTCAGGCCATCGACGACCTGCGGTTCTTGCGGCAGATGTACGAGCACAACGGCGGTGTCGTCAAGGACTATTTCGATGCCTGGGGAGTCCACCCCGGAGGGTTCAACAACGCGCCGGACCAGCCGATGGGGTCCGACCGCGGGAATGGCTGGAACGGCCATCACAGCTTCTACTTTTTGCGGTTTACGGAGCATCGCCAGGTCATGGAGGAGTTCGGCGACGGGCACAAGCCGATCTGGTTCACGGAGTTTGGCTGGAGCACCGAAAACAGCGATCCGAACTATGGCTTTGGCAAGGACAATTCGGAACTCGACCAGGCGGATTTTCTGGTTCGCGCATTCGACCTGGTCAGAAGCGACTATCCCTACGTAACGCACATGTTCGTTTGGAATCTGAATTTTCAGATGGTAGTTCCGCCGGAAGATGAAAAGTATCCGTTCGGGGTTGTGTTGAGCGACGGCAGCCCGAGACCCGCTTTCGAAGCGTTGAAGGCGATGGACAAGGGGCGTTGACGGCCCAAACCCCGTATAGTCTCGATGTCCGGTCGCTTAGCGCTTTTTGGGAGCAAGAGCATGGCGGATGAACGAATTGGTCTGGGATTTATCGGCGCCGGCGACATCGTGCGGACGCGTCACCTTCCCGGTTTCGAGGATATTCCCGGGGTGGAGTTTGCCGCGGTGGCGAACCGGAGCCGCGAGTCGGCGTCGCGGGTTGCCGCCGACTTCGGGATCGCGGAGGTCTGCGGCGACTGGCGCGAGGTAATCGATCACCCGAACGTCGACGCCGTTGTCATAGGGACGTGGCCCTACAAGCACGGCGAGTACGGGGTTGCGGCCCTCGAGGCGGGCAAACACGTTTTCACCCAGGCGCGCCTGGCCATGGACGCAGCCGACGCCCGAAGGATGGTCGCGGCCGCCGCCGAATCCGGTCTGACAACGATGGTCTGCCCCCCACCGCACGGCATGAGGGTCGAGCCAACCGTCATGCGGATGGTTGGGGACGGCTTTCTCGGCGACCCGGTACACGTCGTCGTCCGGGACTTTCAGCCCAGTTACGTCGAGGCCGCGTCTCCCCTGCACTGGCGTCAGATTTCCGAGTATTCCGGTTTCCATACCCTGACTCTGGGCATCTGCGCCGAAATCGTCGGCAGGTGGTTCGGGTACGTCGCCGAAGTATCCGCCGTCGACGCGACTTTCACGTCCGAGCGGCCGCTAGCCGACGGTTCGGGTTCCGGCGCCGTGGACCGACCGGACTCGGTCTTTGTCGCCGGTCGAATGGAGAGCGGCGCAACCGCGGCTTTTGCGTTCAGCGGCGTCGTCGGCGCTCCGTCAGGAAACGTTATCGAGGGATACGGGTTGCGCGGATCGCTCCGATACCTCGTCGATAAGGACCGCCTGCTGCTCGCGTCGGCGCCGGACTGGGTAGAGGAGGAGGTCCGGATCGCGCCCGCCGACGAAGGGGGCTGGCGAGTTGAACAAGAGTTCATCCAGGCGATCAGGGAAGGCCGCGGCGGCAACCCTTCGTGGGAAGAAGGGTTGAGGTACATGCAGTTCGTCGAGGCCGTTGAAGAGTCGGCGCGCACGGGCCGGTCGGTGGCAGTCTCGTCGGTTTAGGCGTGATGGTCCAGTATCAGGATCGGTGGGTCGCGGCGGGCGGCCTGAAAACACGATATTGGGAGGCCGGCGCAGGCCCGCCGGTTATCTTGCTTCACGGCATCGGCGCGCACGCCGGTTTCTGGCGGACGTCCATTCCCGGGCTTTCGGACGGCTATCGCGTCATCGCGCCCGATCTCTGCGGCAGCGGTCTAAGCGAAGTCCCTCGCGAAGTTTCGCGGGCGGTTTTCGCCGGCTGGCTCGCTGATTTCATCGACGCCGTCGGGGCGTCGCCGGCAAGTATTGTGGCGAGTTCGATGGGAGGCGGTATAGCGCTTGCCACTTCCCTCGACCATCGTGAGAAGGTCCGCGCGCTAGTTCTGGTGAATTCCGTGGGATTCGGTAAAAGCGTGGGATACGTGTTCCGCGTCGCCAGCATACCCGTCGTCGGCGAGCTAGTCGTACCCTCCGACGCCAAAGGCATTCGCCGTCAGTTGCTCCGGCTCAGCTACGACGACGACTGGCTCGGGGACGATCTGACCGCGGAGACCGAGGTGCTGGCTCAGAATCAGGATCGCAGGTGCTTCTTTTTCAAGTCGCTTCGCTGGGGAGTGAGCTGTTTTGGCGGAATGCGCCCGGCTACCGTGCTGATCGACGAGCTCCCCAGTCTGTCGATTCCAGTGCGCATAATCTGGGGGCGGCAAGATGGCGTGTTTCCCGTTAAGCTGGCGAAAGTGGCCGTGGAACGAATACGCGGAGCCGACCTGGTGGTAATGGACCGTTGCGGGCACATGCCTCAATTGGAGCGGCCCGACGAGTTCAATTGCCACGTCCTTCAGTTTCTCCAGTCGGTGTTAGGACTGCCTGCCGCGCCGCCCGGCTCGAACTGATGTTGTCGTTCGTTTCGTCCGCTTCAGCCCAGACTTCAATTTAGGAACAGTAAATGAAATTCGGCGTCGTGACAGGATCCGAGACATTGGCAGCCGCCCGCGAGGTTGGTTTCGATTTTGTGGAAATCCCCCTGGCCCGCGAGGTCAGCCCGCTTTTGAGCGCGAGCGAACGCGCCGCCAGGCGCAAGTTGCTCGCCGACGCGCCACTGCCCGTGGAAGCCGGCTGCGTGTTTTTCCCGGCCGAGATGAAAGTAATCGGTCCCGACGCGGACGACTCCGCAATCTCCGAATATGTCAATGCTGTTCTGGACCGGAGCGCGGAGCTGGGAATAGAAGTCGTCGTGTTTGGCAGCGGAAATTCCCGGAATATCCCCGACGGATTTCCGATGCAACAGGCTGAAGAACAAGTCGACGCGTTGATGCAAATGATGGGCGACCAGGCCCAGGCGCGGGGAATTACCGTCGTAATCGAGCCGCTCAACACGGGGGAGTGCAACTGGATCAACTCGGTGGAAGAGGCGGGGGCAATCGTGGCGCGTGTCGATCATCCGAACGTCAAGGTGCTGGCCGATCTCTACCACATTTCCGTCGAAAAGGAGGGCTTTCACGGCCTGCTTGGGGCGGGTTACGACGTTGTGCACGTGCACGTATCGAGCGCCGACCGGAGCCCGCCCATGGAAGACGGCGCGGACTGGACCTCGATGTTCCGAGCCTTGAAGGCTCTCGGTTACGACGCGCGCTTGTCCATGGAATGCCGTTGGACGGATTTCGACAACGAGGCGCCGGCCGCGTTGGCGTTCCTGAAGCGGGCGTGGGACGAGGCCTTTTAGTTACGGGCCGGCGCGCCCGTCTGGATCAGGTGGACTCGCTCGCGGTTCGACAAGCTCACCACGAACTTAGAGAGGCCCGAGGGGAATTCGTTCGTCCTGAGCTTGTCGAAGGACGAACCTGTGCCGCGCGCACCTGAATGCAGCGCACTCGCTGGTCCCCGGCGCACAGTCGATAAGGAGCGCAAGCTGGAAGGCGCGATTGGCGGATTCCGGCGGCGAAGTCGACGAAATGAGGAGGATTGGTCATGGACGATAGCCAGCGGTGCAAATGGGCCAACGTCAGCCCGGAAATGTCCATCTACCACGATGAAGAATGGGGTGTTCCTCCGGCGGATGACGATGGCTACTTCGAGTCTCTGACGCTGGAGATATTCGAGGCCGGTCTTAACTGGACTCTGATCTTCAACAAACGGGCCGCCTTCAGATCCGCGTTCGACGGGTTTGCCGTGGAGGCGGTCGCGGAGTATTCCGACGACGACGTGGAGCGCATCATGGCTTCCCCCGGCATCGTTAGAAATCGCCGAAAGATCGTCGCCAGCATCGCCAACGCTCAGAGGTTTCGGGAGCTTCAGACTGCGAGCGGCTCCTTTAGAAGCTGGCTCGAAGGTCTTGAAGGTGACGAACCGGCGCTAATCGCCGAATTGAGAAAGCAGTTCAAGTTTACGGGGCCGTCCGTCGCCCGCAGCTTTCTTCACGATGTGGGCAGAACTCCCGGGCCTCACTACCCCGGCTGCTGGAAGGCCGCCGGCTGAAGTCTTCGCGCGGAACCTTGTTGGGTCGCCTACTTTAGCCATAGCCAAACCGGTTCCGGACGGTCGAGTGGTTCAAGCGCCGCGACGCCTCCATACAGCTCGGTCGGCTCGCCTGCTCCAGTTTCGAACCTGAAGACTGGAACCGCCAGATGAACGGTGCGGGTTTCCGCCGTGTGGGTCACGACGTAGAGATACGCCACGAAAGACCCGCCCCCAGATGCTTCCAGCGGATCGCGAATAACCGGCTCTCGAGTGCGCGGATCGAAGTAGCCCGGCGTTAACGTCGTGAGCGCGAAGAACTCTCGAATCAGATCGGATTCCGCTCGGACGCTGAGGCCTGCTTCCCAGCCGCGAACGGACGCATCGTTCGTGTCTGGCGGTCCACCATCGCTTGGAGCAATGCGCCACACCACGCCGAGATCCTCCGTGGCAACTCCCGCCGACAACCACCACAAGTCAACGACTACACGCACGCCATCCCAGCCGGCCTGATAGGCGATGCCGGGAGCGGGACCGGAGGCTTCCGCCGCGCCCGAGGAGCTGGGCCGATACATGACAAACGGAGCGGGTCCATCATTGATTGCGCGTATGCGGACCGCGCCCTTCGAGGCTGGAATGCTTGTCGAAATCAGTCCGCCGCGTCCGTCGACTCGCAACAATTCTCCACCGCGGTCGATCTCGACCACGGAACCCAGCGGCAGAAACGCAAGAACGTCAACGCCCTCGCCGGCCTCGGATTCGACGAACGTCCAGTCGCCGCGCACCGGCCCCCGCCAACGGCGCTCGGTTGACAAGTCGTACAGCCGCGATCCGGCTCCGTGCCAGACGGCATCGTCTTGTGTCAGATTTAGCTCGACCGGGCGGTGCCACTCGGGAAAAATCGCGTAGTCGATGTCCTGTCCGGACGGACGCTCTACCGTCAGCGGAACTCGTATATGGCCGGGAACGGGCGACGTTCTGACAAGCGTGTGGCCGCGTAGCTCGTATGCGAGCGCCGCCGCAGCGTGTTTCGACAGTGCGTCGCCCATGAAGACGGAGGAATCGGCCCGAAGGCGCCGCGAAAGGCCGGACACGAAATTGACGCCCTCCGACGGCTGCGGGTTGAGAACCTCGTACATACGGTGCCGGCGCTCAGGCAGCGGTTCGTCGAACGTGTCGAATAAGAGACGGAAACCGCCGGTCTCTTCAATCCGGATTCCCTGGCGGTTCAGCGTGTCGACCGCGTCGGCAGTCACGTGCAGATAATGTACGCCCAGCGCGGTGATTGGCTGCATGGCCAGGCTTGACCACGCGTCAATGAATTCCGGCCCAGCAATAGCTTCGTTTTGTATGGCCGCGGTAGGTGCGAATACGCCGAACCTTCCCGTGGCGATCGTCAGGGCGGACGGCCAGGGCGACAATATGCGGGCGTCGGCGGGAGTGTTGTCTCGAATCCAGGCGAATATCCTCTCGCCGGCGTCGAATTCCAGCGCGTACCGCGATCGCTCCGCCAGGCGGTTGACGAGCCCGCGCTGCGTCAATGGAGCAATCTCCACTCCGCTGCCGGTTAACCGAACGGCTGGTGTCAGCTCCGGAACCAGAGTCGGCAACAAAGCAAACGCCACCGTCGCCGATCCCGCGGCAACCGCGAGCGCAGCCGGCATTCTGCGAACGATCCCCGGCAAGAACCCGGCGACCGCGATTGCCGAATAAAACGACGAATATGTGACGAGCCGGCTTGCGTCGTCGTGAACCGTGTAGGCGACGCTCTGGAACAGCACGCCTCCCGCGATCCCTACCCCGCAAAGACCGAGCGCGAGCCGCTTGCGGGTAAGCAGAGCGATCCCCGCCGCCAGAATCGCCAGATGTATCCAGCGCAATCCCACGGCCGCCGCGAATGTTCCGGGGGCCGGCTCTTCGAACACCACCGGATTCATGAGGTCAGGCGAGAATCCCACTTGCAACGCCACCGATCGACCAGCGCCCGTCGCCGCCGGACCGAAGACGGTGTCGGTTACCGGCCCGCCGGCGAACAGCGCGACCGTGACTGCTAAGGCGAGCGCCGCGGATGATCGCCCCAGCGCTTTGCCCCGGCGCCCTCGCGCGCCCAGCAAATATGCGCCCGCGGCCGCCGCCAGGGCGAGCAGACCGATGGCGAACACACCCAATTCGACTACCGCCAGAAGGCCCACCGCCGCGCCGAATGCAACCGCCGTAGAAATCCTTCGAAAAGGGCGTAGAGTCCACGAATGAACCAGCAGGGTCAGCAGTGTGAAGCCGAGAGTTCGCTGCGGGAAGACGAGGTTCGACGGACCGGTGCTCAGCTCGTATCGAGCCGGACCGATTTCGGCAAACCTGTCGCCGAGCGCGGCCAGGCTATCGGGAAATGCCGCGCCGTCGACTCCCAACGCCGGCCATCCCAGCATGATGATTCCCGGCGAGTAGGCGGCCAGTACGGCTGCCGCGAACGCCCCGATTCGCGAGCGGGTTGCGTGCAGCACGACGCCGAAAACCGCCAGGCCCAATCCCAACGCAAGCCAGGGATGTTGCAGCTCGGCCGCAATCCATACCGGAAGTCCAGTGGCCGATGTCAGGATCGCGGCGTGGAGTTCGCCCGCGTAGTGATACGCGGCTGCAAGATCGGGGCTCCAGGGGGACCGGACCGGATAGTTGCCTTCGATGATCGTTGCCGTGAGACCGAGATGAATTGGTTCGTCCAGGAACAGCAGCGACAGGCGGTTTGTCTGAGCGCTGAACCAGAATGCCAGGGAGATCGCAAGGCCGGCGCCAAGTCCAATCCAGTTTCTCGGCAGCTTGGCGAGCCGCCGTCGGTCGCGAATCCAGAACCAGCCGCCGAGCAAGAGCAAGGCTCCGAGCGCGATAAATGGCCGCGCGGCTACGACCGGAAAGCGATATGCGGCCAGGCCCGCGGCTATCAGCAGCATGGACCCAATGGCCGGCGCGAGGCATAGCGCAATTCCAAGTCCTCGATGACCAGTCATTCGCGCCGCGAATGGCAGCGCCAGTCCGGTCGAGGCCGCGAAAACGAGCAGCACGACCGCGAAGCCGCCGAGATATTCAGGCGTTACAGTCATAGTGCCGACTCGCGACCGGGACTTTCTTCAAACCGGGCAATCGGGAACAATTGTCCTCCTTGGAACGGGATGGCTCAGAATAGCTTGGGTCAACACTTCACTCCCGACATCCGGTACCGAGTCAATACACGGCAGGCATAGGGGCTATGGAGGCTTGATGGAAATTACAAACGTGCGGCTGAGGCAGGTCGAAGGCGAGCTGGACACCGGGGTCGAGTTTTGGGAGGAACGTCTCGTCCGCCCCATCGACATATATCCGGAACACAAGGCCGAGTCGGGAGCCGACTTCCATCAATCGCGAAACTCGAACGGGGTCTATGACGTAAAAGCGGTCTTCGTATACGTCGAGACCGACGAAGGCGTCACCGGCGTGTTCGGCCCCGTGGCGGAAGAGGACGCCTACTTTATCGATACGCAGATATCACCGTTCATCATGGGCGAAAACCCTACGGCCACCGAGCGTATTTGGGACAAGATGTACAAGTTCCTGATACACAGCCGCAAGGGCCATCCGATGTTCGCGATCAGCTCCATCGATTGCGCGCTCTGGGACCTGCGGGGGAAATGGCTGGGGCAGCCTCTTTTTCGGCTTCTCGGCGGCCCTGTGCGCGACTCGGTTCCCGCTTACGCCAGCGCGTTGGGATATTCGATCGAGCCTGCCAAGGCCGCCGCTCAGGTCAAGGCATTCGTCAAGCAGGGCTACACCGCGACGAAGTGGTTCTTCCGGCACGCTCCCGACGATGGCGAGCCGGGCATCCGCAAGAACATGGAGCTGGTCCGCACGGTGCGCGAGGCGGCGGGCGACGAGGTTGACATAATGTTCGACGCTTGGAATAGCTGGAACGTGCGCTATGCGCTGGACATGGCAAACCGCATGGCCGAGTATCGCCCTCGCTGGCTGGAGGAGCCGGTGATGCCGGACCATATTCGAAACTACGCCAGGATTCGGGCGGCTTCACCGATCCCGATTTCCGGGGGCGAGCATGAGTACACGCGATGGGGCGCCCGCGACTACCTGCGCGCCGGAGCGGTGGACGTCTTTCAGCCAGATACGTTCTGGGCGGGCGGGGTCAGCGAGATCGTCAAGATCTGCGCGCTTGCCTCAGCCTATGACGTTCAGGTCATTCCCCACGGCCATTCCGTGCCGGTCAATGCCCATCTGGCGCTTGCCGTTCCGGTCACCCTCACTCCCCTGATCGAGTATCTGGTGAAGTGGAATGAAGTGCATCAGTTCTTCTTCAAGAACCCAGTGAAGCCGGTCGATGGAATGGTGAGCCTCGGCGAAGCACCCGGCATAGGAGTGGAGATCGACGAGAGCAAAGTGCTGGCCGAAAGGGAACTCTCGTGGACCTAGACGGCGGGACCTGGCAAAAGCTGGCTCGCGATTGGATTTTCCGACCATGAGGAACGTGCCCCGCGGTTTCAAGTTGCATTGGGGAGATGGCGCAATCGTGGAGGAGGCGTCCACTCAGACTCCACATCACGAACCGTGCATACAGCTACTCGAATTCGCCGACGGTTCGCGTTCACTCCGGTTTTGTTACTACAACCACGACGGCCGCTTTCAACGAAGCCCGCTGATTGTGAGCGAAGACGCCATCGAAACGCTGCGGGAATCCGTCAAGGCCAATCCCGGCATTCGCGACCTAATCGAGAGGCTCGCCGCCCCGTAGTTTGGCGTCTTGCCGCGATGCCGGACTCTATGGTGTTCGCCGGCGGCTCGCCGCCCGACAGGCGCGTGCTGGTCAACGCATTGCCGACGCCTCCGTTTAGCCTGTCTTCTCGCTCAGCCCTGCCGCGTCCGTGTGAATTACGACCTCGTAGTCTTTCATTCTCTCGTCGGCGCCGAACAGGAAGTCGCCGGTGACGAACTTGCCTTCCAATATGGCGGGAAGCCAGCAGACGTCGTCCTCCCACATTCGATCGTAGGGAATCTCGTTGAGCGGGAACCACTTCGGGGCCATTTCGTCGGTCTCGACGGCGTCGCCCTCCCACTCGCCCGCGAGGAACACGTGGACGCGCTGGCTCCATTCTTTCCCGGCGGGAACTTCCGGGAAGTAAAAGTCCAGAACGGCAACCTTGCGCAGGGCGGTGGGCGAGACGCCGACTTCCTCCCGCGTCTCGCGAATAGCCGCCTGCTCTACTCCTTCGCCCGCCTCGACCTTGCCGCCCGGCCCGTTCCACAGGCCCTGTCCGAACCCACGCTTCTTGCGGCCGAGCAGAATGCCTCCATCTTCATGATTGACGATGAAACAAACAGTCGCGGGCCGCAGGGATTCCTTGAAGTGGCCTTTGCAGCTGGTGAGGTCTATGAGTCAGCTTCGCTTTTCAGACACCGAACACGGCTAATCGGAAAACCTGAGCACAGCCCGCCTGCGCGGACCCGCAGCTATCAAGCACGAACTGTCATCCCCAAGGTCGGCAGCCACGATTGCCCTCTTCTCAACTCCGACTCTGACGCCGTTGATCGTCACCGCTCCCTGCCGGATCAGCCGCTTGGCCTCCGAATTGGACTTGGCGAGACGGGTCACAACTAGCGCATCTACAAGATCGTAGACACTTGCAGGATTGACCCACTGCGGCGTTCGAGTCACAAAGCTCATGTAGGATAGTTCGCCCTCGGATTGTCCAAGCTGCGAGGGGGGAACGGGTCGGGATACCTTGAATATCGGTACTCCATCCGTAGAAGTTCGTGCCTGACTGGCGTCCGCCCCGAACAGAGCCGCCGATGCCCGCTCCGCTTTTTCAGCCTCTTCCGGACCGTGTATCAGGCTCGTCATCTCTCGGGCCAGCCTGTGCTGGGCCAGGCGCTCCTTTGGTTGCTTGAGGAATTCGGATTCGATTTCCTTTATCTCGTCCAGCTCCAGGAAGGTGAAGGACTTGAGGTATCGCACCGCGTCCGCGTCGCTGACGTTCAGCCAGTACTGGCGCCACTCGTAGGGCGAGGTGCGTTCCGGGTCGAGCCACAGCGCGCCCGCCGCCGTTTTCCCCAGCTTCTCGCCCGTCGAGCTCTGCACGAGCGGAAAGGTCAGCGCCGCCGCGCCGTGGTCGCGGCCCGTCCTGCGCCGTATGTAGTCCACGCCCGCCAGTATGTTTCCGTACTGGTCCGATCCCCCGACCTGAAGGCGGCAGCCGTAATCGGAGTACAGGTGAAAGAAGTCGTAGGCCTGCAATATCTGGTACGAGAACTCCGTGAAGCTAATGCCCGTTTGGGCGGCGATACGTTGCTTTACCGACTCGCGCGACATCATCACGTTGACGGAGAAGGACTTCCCCACGTCCCTTAGAAAGTCGATGAGATTGAGCTTCGCGAGCCAGTCGGCGTTATTGACCAGTATTGCCGGGTTGTCGGTGGAGTCGAAATCGAGGACCTTGGCAAACTGCGGCCTCTGCCCCTCGATGTTTCGCGCGATCGTTTCGTCATCGAGCAGGTTTCGCTCGCCGCTTTTGCCGGACGGATCGCCGATCATTCCGGTTCCCCCGCCGAGAACGACGATAGGCTGGTGACCGGCGCGCTGGAATCTGGCCAGCGTGATCAGCGGCACCAGGTTGCCAAGCTGAAGGCTGTCCGACGTCGGATCGAACCCGCAGTAGACGACTGTGGGCTCTTTGTCGAGCAGCGGGCCGAGGTGCGGGTTCGATGTGTCATGAACGAGACCGCGCGCTTCCAGCTCATCGAATAACCCGGCGGTCGGTTTCGTCCCGCCGCCGGCTCGTTCTCTCGTCTGCGTTTTCGACTCAAGCATTGTCTTTTTTGGTCCTTGTTTAGTGGGCGAACGTCAAATGATTCTGAAAGCAAAAAAGCAGAGGGGCTGCCTCTGCTTACCGGCCCGTGCGGTGCGGCGCGCTACGACAGCGGCAACGCCCCGCGGGCCGGCCCGATATATGCGCAGCCGCTCCCGGCTATCTTTGATCTTGTGATTCCGTCTCGCTGCTTCATATCAATGCGACTTTACCGGCGGCGGTAATAGAGCGTCAATACAAACGAGCGTTCGGGTGTGCCAGCATGATGCGATGATTTGAGCGGACGGGGAAATACTGTGTGTTCCCACAGCGCTCTTCGTCGGCCGAGAAAATCTCATCGGGTTAGAGTCCGCGTTCGTAGCACTCGTAACAGGTGTTGAATTCCAGACGCTTGAAGTTCCCGCACCCGTCCTCGGGGCAGGTATGGTCTTCTTCGTCATGCTCACACGGCTCACCATATGCGTTGGAACCGTCACATCGCTCAGGGGATTGGAAATATTCAGGCGGCTCAGCATTGATGGCCTTCTCTCTCACCTCGCGTTCAGCACGCCGCCACAAGCCACCCCACGACTGGTGCTCTAGGCCAAGATCCAATTGAAGCTGGACCGTTGATTGTTGAGAGGTTGCTAGCGATACATCCCTTGGCGAAATGCCGAGCGCCTTCTGTAGGTCGAAATCGCGCCAATCAAAGGCAACTCTGAATCGTTTAGGGAGAATCCCCCACCATCCCGCTGGCGACGAGTCGTTGCCTAGGGTTGCTAAATCACCCGGAGCGATCCACAATTCGCTTTGCTGCCGCTGGGCGGCAAGTCTGGCTTCGAGCGTGAACGCTCCTTCCAATTTCTGCTGCACATCGTAAGGGCAAGCGTCGAGCCTCGACACTGGCTTCACTTCGACATACAACAGCCTCACAGCTACATCATCGGACCCCCACCACAAGAGGAGGAAGTCGGGCAACCATCCCATTATGCCGACGTCCGCTACGTCGTCGGGTTCGTATTGATAGTCGAGACCTAACAAGTCAAAGAATGCGGCGTATCGCGCTTCCAGCGTGGAGCGGTAAACAACGCCCTTATATTTCTTTGGTATAGCGCCCTTTGACAATCTCATTCTGGCTCCACTCGGATCCACGCGATCCCGTCTACGTGACTGAAGTGTCTGTCGGCTGAAACGAGGTCAGCGCCCGTCTCCATTGTGTGCGCCGCAATCCAGACGTCGTTTGTGGGAATGGGGCGGCCTTTCGCTCTCAGTGATCTCGCTATTCTGGAGTAGCGGTCCGCGGTGACCGGCCCAACTGGTACGAACGATACGTACGGGCTTTCGAGAAAGGAACGGATCTGGGCTGCGTTGCGTTCAAAGCGCGACCCAGCTCTGAATCCATACAGCAACTCGCCCAGCACGATAGCCGACAGCAGGACTTCCTCAGCAGTCCGTACGATCTCGGCAGCCTGGCGATGCCCCCGCATAAGCTCAGAATAGGCGCTGGAGTCGAGGAGGACTCTCATTCCCAGACAGACTCATCTATCGTCTCGAACTCCTCCAGCGCGGCGTTTAGCTCATCCACTTCGGCCGGACTCCATGTCCCGATTAGATGGTCTAGCGAAGAGCCGATGGTGTCTGCGCCGGCCGAACCGTCTGCCAGACCGGCGCCTTTGCGGAGCAGCTTTAGGGCCGCCCGATTCAGAGAGGTTCCGTCACGCTTCGCGAGCCGCTGGATACGCCCCGCCAATTCCTCATCGAAGCCCCTGACCGTAAGCTGTCTCATATCCTGTCTCCTGTGGTGACTCATGATATGAATCACTATGAGTCATACTATCAGTCGCCTAAGTGCAAACCAAGACGCTGTATTGGTCGGCACATGCAAGACGGTGGCCTCCTTTCGGTAGATGCATTTGACTGCATCGAGTCGCCATGCCCATCCCCGTTACCCTTTCCCACGCAGGGTTACGGGAACGGAAGCGGGAGTTAGCTGGCGAAGCATGGAGTTGGTAGTCCCTCGTCGAATGCCGAACGGTCGAAATGGATAACTTGATGCTCGAATACTGCGCCAAGCCGTTTGCCGCGCGCGATGCAACAAGACAAGACGTGGTCGTGATCGGCGCCGGTCACAACGGGCTCGTCGCGGCGGCCTATCTGGCCCGGGCCGGCAGGTCGGTGCTGGTCTTGGAACGCCGAGACGTGGTTGGCGGGGCCTGCGTGACCGAGGAGCCGTTCCCGGGCTTCAAAGTCTCGACCGCGGCCTACTCGATCAGTCTGCTGCAAAGACGCATCGTCGACGATCTGGGCCTCGAAGAGCTTGGTCTGACCTTCTACGCGAAAGACCCCGGCATGTTCCTGCCGCTGCCCGACGGTCGGTATCTGATTCTCTGGCGTGACATGGCCGCCGCGCAGCGGGAAATCGCCAAATTCTCGGAACGCGACGCCGCGGCCTATCCGGCTTTCGAGTCGTTTTGGGAGCGGGCGGGCGCGCTGCTCAGGCCGCTATTGCTCAAGCCTCCCGAACCGCGGGAGCGCACGCTCGCTGGGCTTTCGAGAGACGACGCCAAAGTTCTCGAAAAGGTGCTCGATCTGAGCGTGGCCGATCTCCTCGACGAGTTCTTCGAGTCCGAAATCGTCAAGGGCGCCTTCGCCACGCAAGGCGTTATCGGAACGTTGGCCGGTCCGCACACGCCGGGGACGGCTTACGTTATGGCGCATCACTACATGGGCGGGTTATTCGAGGGCGCCGGGGTTTGGGGCTATGTCAGGGGCGGCATGGGGTCCGTCACCGCCGCGCTGGCCAGATCGGCCGAGAATGCCGGAGCCGCAATACGCGTCGACGCCGAGGTCGCCGGTATCAAGACCCGCTCCGGACGCGCCGTAGGAGTGGAGCTGACCGGCGGCGCGGTGATCGAATGCGGCGCCGTCTTTTCCAATACCGACCCTAAGCGCACGTTTCTCGGCCTGGTCGACTGCGGCGCGCTTCCCGAAGAGTTCGTGCGGGATGTCGAAAACATTAGGATCGACGGATCAGTCATCAAGATCAACTGCGCGCTGTCGGAGCTGCCGGACTATCTGGCGTTTCCGGGCGTTGGGCCGGGGCCGCAGCACGCCGGAACCGTCGACATTTGCCCGGGTCTCGACTATCTGGAAGCGGCGTTCCGCGACGCCCAGGCCGGCGAGCCTTCGGCGAGTCCGTTCATGGAGGTCTACATCCAGTCGGCAACCGACGGCAGTCTGGCTCCTCCCGGAATGCACTCGATGTCGATTTTCGCCCAGCACGCTCCGTACCGTCTCGCGTCCGGCGACTGGCACGACCGTCGCGAAGAGGTGGCCGACAACGTCATCGACACGCTGGCGGAATACGCTCCAAACATCAAGAAGGCGATAGTCCATAGGCAAGTACTTTCGCCGGTGGACCTGGAGCGGAGATTCGGTCTGACCGGCGGAAACATATTCCACGGCGAAATCCTGCCGGGCCAGCTTTTCTCGGACAGGCCCGTGCCGGGCTGGTCGGGCTACGCGACGCCGCTGCAGGGCCTGTACCTCTGCGGATCGGGAGCGCACCCCGGCGGCGGAGTCACCGGCGCGCCCGGCTACAATGCGGCTGCCCTCTATCTGGCCCAGGCCTGATGCGACGGGAGTTTGGTTGATGGATGACCAAAACTGCGAAAGCAGATTCCATCCAGCGATGCTGAAGATCTACTCCGAAGCCAAGGGACTATTGAAGAGCTTATTCAGCGACGATGAGCTTACGAAGGCGCGGGAGCGTTTGGAGTCCTTGGGGTGGCGCCTCTCGGAGTGTCGTCCATGAACGCCAGATTCGGTCACGCGGGGATAGTCGTTCGGAACCTCGACAGCCAAATCGACTTCTACTCGCGGACATTCGGTCTGAAGGTCGAGACCCGATTCACCAGGGAAGGCTCGTTCATCGATAACGTCACGGGTCTGGAGCGTGTCAGGCTGGAGGTAGCGATTCTCGGCAACGAGGACCGCCCAAGCACAATCGAGCTGCTCAAATACTTGTCGCATCCCGACCACTCGCCCGCTCGCGCGGCTAACGCGGCGTACTGTAGTCACGTGATGTTCGTCGTGGACGATATCGAGGTAGCCTGGCAAGAGGTGATCGACGCCGGCGGGCAACCGTTTTCAGCGCCGCAACTGGCTCCCGCCGGCGACAAGAGCGTTTTCTATTTCCGCGATCCGGAAGGCGTTATCCTCGAACTCGTCGCATATCACGACGTGTAGCTTTTCCGCGGACCGGAGCGAATTGTGACAGCGGTGTTCGACGCCCACGCGCACTGTTTTCCGCCGCTTAGCGAGGACACCGGCGACATGGCGGCCCGGCTCGCCGAAACCCAACATCACATTCGGTTCGCGGGCGCCACCGACATCCGGCGCACCCGTGACGACGCGCCCGTCGGAGATCCTGTTCTCGTCGGCGACGGTGACGGCATATCCTGGCTGCCCGACGTTAATTTCAGAATCGGACGTTACGGCCGGGTCGAGTTCACTCACAACGGCGAGGACTACTACTATCAGCTATTCACGCCGTCGCTGTGGAACAACTCATGCCCCGCCGACTACATGATCGTGCAGATGGACTATGCGGGCGTCGACAGGGCGCTGCTTCAATCGGACCGTATGTACGGCCGGCTGGATGATTATCTGGCCGATTGCATACGCCGGTATCCCGATCGGCTGGTTGCGCTGGCTCAGGTAGACGAGTGGCGGGGCGGCAGTCCCGAGCAGGTCGAACGGGTCCGCCGCCAGATCGAGGAATATGGGTTCTCGGGCCTCTACTTTGGCACCAGCGGCTTCTTTCATTGCGACTTCGAATTTGGCGTCAACGATCCCGGCCTGGAGCCTCTATGGGAGCTGATAGGCGAATTGGGAGTTCCCATCCACTGGTCTTCGGCGAGCAAGCGGAGTCCGCAAATGGAGGTCTATCTAAGCGAGATAGAAGACTTCGATCGTTTGGCCAAAGCGCACCCGGACATACCGTCGGTGCTGACTCACGGGCTTGAAAACCTGCGAATCGACGTGAACGCCCCCAATCGGTATCACGTGCCTCCGCAAATACTGCGTCTCTTGAATAACCCCGGCTGGAGCATTGAGCTGATGCTGCACAAGATGAGCTTCGACGATGAGTTCCCTCCTTACACGCCCGGGATCAAGGAGGTGGTCCGTACCCTGGTTTCCGAGCTTGGGGCCGAAAAGCTCGTCTGGGGCTCGGATATGCCGTCCTGCGAGGAGGTCGTGACGTACAAGCAATCGATGATCTTGTTCAAGACCCAGTGCGATTTTCTCACGCGGGACGAGCGAGACGGAATTCTTGGTGGGAATCTGGAGCGGCTGTATCCGCTGTAGGCCGTCGCCATAGGCGATAGAATCTCTGGTTTGACCCTATAGCAACTTCTGTTGGAGCAGGCGATGACCGATAAGGCCACACGTAACAGCGCGGTGATGACGCAAGGGCCGGATCGCGCGCCGGCTCGATCGTATTTGAAATCGATTGGCTTCTCCAGCGAAGACCTCGGGCGGCCCGTCGTGGGCGTGGCTCACATGTGGATCGAGACCATGCCCTGCAATTTCAATCAGCGCGAGCTCGCCGCCAGGGTCAAAGAGGGCGTCCGCGCCGCCGGAGGCATGCCTGTCGAGGTGAACACCATTTCAGTTTCCGACGGCGTTGCCATGGGAACCGAAGGTATGAAGGCCTCGCTCGTCAGTCGAGAAGTCATCACCGACTCGATCGAACTCGCGGCGCGCGGCCATTCTTTTGACGCTCTCGTTGTGATCGTCGGCTGCGACAAGACCATTCCCGCCGGGGCCATGGTGCTGGCTAGGTTGAATATCCCCGGCCTGGTGCTATACAGCGGGAGCATTGCGCCGGGCAAATACCGGGGTCGAGACGTGACGATCCAGGACGTGTTCGAGGCGGTCGGCGCGCACGCGGCGGGAAAGATCACCGACGCCGACCTGGTCGAGCTCGAAGACGTGGCCTGTCCGGGCGCGGGCGCGTGTGGAGGGCAGTTCACCGCAAATACGATGTCCACGGCCCTCGAATTCCTGGGCGTCAGCCCGGCCGGATTCAACGGGATTCCCGCCACCCATCCACGCAAGGCGGACGTCGCCGTCGAGTGCGGAAAGCTCGTTATGCGCCTTCTGGAAAACGACATCAGGCCCAGGCAAATCATGACCAGGTCCGCCTTTGAAAACGCCATAGCGTCGGTCGCGGCTACGGCGGGTTCGACGAACGGCGTCCTGCATCTGCTGGCGATTGCTCACGAAACCGGCGTGCCGCTCACGATCGACGACTTTGACCGGATCGCCGAGCAAACGCCGGTGCTGGCTGATTTGAAGCCGGCTGGCAATTACGTTGCCACCGACGTGTTCGACGCCGGAGGCGTCGCGCTGGTGGCCAGGGAGTTGCTAAAGCGCGGGCTGATCGACCCTGACGCGGCGAACGTCGATGGAAGCCGTCAGGGAGAGATCGCCAAGAATGTCCGCGAGACCCCCGGTCAGCGCGTGATCCGCTCGATTGAAGAGCCTCTGAAGGAGACCGGCGGTATCGCCATACTGCGCGGCAATCTCGCCCCCGACGGCTGCGTAGTGAAACTCGCCGGACACGAGCGTAACGAGTTTCGCGGCCCTGCCCGAGTCTTCGACAGTGAGGAGGACTGCTTCGCCGCGGTCCAATCCCAGTCGATTCAGGACGGCGACTTTATCGTCATACGGTACGAGGGACCGGCCGGCGGTCCCGGAATGCGCGAAATGCTTGGCGTGACCGCGGCGCTGGTGGGGACCGGAATGGGAGATTCGGTCGCCCTCATGACCGACGGCCGGTTTTCAGGGGCGACCCACGGACTGATGGTCGGACACGTCGCGCCCGAGGCGTACCGCGGCGGTCCGATAGGGCTGCTGCGTGAGGGCGACATGATCTCGATCGACGTAAAGCGGCGAACGCTCAACGTCGACCTCCCGGAATCGGAGCTGGACGCGCGGCGCAAGGATTGGAGGGCGCCTGAGCCGCGCTACGAATCGGGAGTCATGGCGAAGTACGCCGCCCTGGTGTCGTCGGCGAGCCTGGGGGCCGTTACCGCTCCAACGAAGCTCTGACAGCCGCGTGACTGCCGCCGTCTAGCCGGTGGTGTGGAAGACCTCTTCCATTTCGGCCCACCATTCGCCTTCCTCGCGGGTGGCAAGCGGCTCCTGCATTGGCTCCATGATGTCCCACCACTCGCGCATTCGCGGGGCCGCCGCCATAGCTTGCAGGCGCTGGTCGTATTCGTCGGGCGGTCCAACGTATTCGTAGTAACCGAACAGCAGATTGTCTTTTAGGAAGATCGTGTAGTTGCGGATACCGGCTTGGCTGATGGCCTCCAGGATTTCGGGCCAGACTTCGCGGTGATATTCCTTATAGGCTTCCAGCCGCTCGAGCTTGACCTGCAAGACGAAACCGTGGCGTTGTGATTGCATGGCAGACCTCGATTTATCTGAAGCAGAGCGCGTCGTCCGCGCCGTCGCGCAAAGCAGTGTATCTTCGGCGGGGTTTCAGGGCGCTGGCAACGCTTTCCGGCCTTCCCTGATAGCGGCAGTCATCGAGGGGACAACCGGGGTGTGCATGTGAGCGCTTGGTCATTTGGCGGTCTGGGTGAGTAGTCCCGCAACCAGGCATTCAAATCTGTTACGCCGCCTCGTCGTACCGCTCTACCTCCCTTCGTTTCTGCTCTCACTGGGACAGGGGATTCTGGTTCCGACGCTCCCGCTGTTCGCGTATTCGTTCGGCATCTCTTTCACGCTGGTAACGCTCGCTATCGGCGTGCAGGGATTCGGAACGCTGGTGGCGAGCGTACCGAGCGGTTTCCTACTGGCGCGGGCCGGCGGTCGCCGCGTAATGATCGCCGGCACCGCTGTAGTGGCGGTTTCGTCCTTTGCGCTGCCGTTTTCGGGCCTCTTCGCGTTCGTCATCCTGTACCGGCTAATCGGCGGATTCGGAGCCGCGCTCTGGACTGTTTCCCGGTTTGCGTTTATCGCCGAGGCCGTGCCGGTGGGTCAGCGCGGACGGGCGGCCGCGCTCTTTGGCGGTTCCAATCGGGCGGGGATGTTTGTGGGACCGGTGATTGGCGGCGTGCTGGCCGAGCGGGTCGGGATGGAAGCGGCATTGCTGAGCAGCGCCGCCGCCGCAGTTCTGGCTTTGGCGCTTGTGATGCTCGCCGGCGGAGACGAGCCGCACTCTCGACGCTACTTGCGGCGCGCGTCCCTGGCGGCCGGCCTGCTGGCGGCAGTGCGGCGGAGGCCTTGGGAGATCACTACCGCGTCAACCGCCCAGTTCCTGATTCAATGTATAAGGGGCGGAAGAACGACTCTGCTTCCGCTTTACGGTTCGTTTGTCATCGGGCTCGATGTCGATACCGTCGGCGTGATTGTCGGAGTGTCGGCGTTGATCGACATGGTCTTCTTCTTCCCGGCGGGACTGATAATGGACCGTTTCGGCCGCAAGTTCGCTTCCGTCCCCGCGTTCGTGATGCTCTCGGCCGGGATGCTGTTCGTTGCGTTTTCGTTCGACGCCGTTACCCTGTTCCTCGCCGCCACCGTTATGAGCGTGGGCAATGGCCTGGGGTCGGGCAGCATGATGACGCTCGGCGCAGACCTTTCGCCCCCGGAAGCCCGCGGCGAATTCATTGGTTTTTGGAGGCTGGTAGGCGACTCCGGCAGCACTGGCGGTCCTCTGCTGGTGGGCGGCGTGGCCGATCTGTGGGGGTTGACTACCGCCGCGGTCGCGGTTGCGGGAGTTGGCGCCCTGGCGGTTTTGACCCTGGGTCTATTCGTTCCCGAGACTCTTCGCCCCCAAATCGGCAGTCCGCGTGGACCATCGCCCTAGCCGGATTGCCGCTGGCCGGGCAAGTACCGCGCCATAAGCTCGGCCAGATGCAGGACTTCCACTCCGCTTCCCCGGGCCTTGAGACCGCCCCTCATCTGCATAATGCAACCGGGATTGTCGGTAACGATGATCTCGGACTCCGTGTCGCCGGCGCGGCTTAGCTTCCGGTCCAGAAGCCGCGACGACACGTCCGGATGGTCGAATGAGAACGATCCCCCAAACCCGCAGCACATTGTTGAATCGGCCATCTCGGTCAGCTTCAACCCGATAACGTCCTGGATGATCCGGCGCTGTTCATCCTTGACGCCAAGCACGTTGTTGGTCTGGCAGGCGTCGTGATAGGTGACCTTCTGTGCGGTTCCGGGCGCCGAAAGCGATCCCTCGGGAAGCCGGGCCACTCGTTTCAGAAAGCCGGTAAAGTCGACGACGCGGTCCGACAGTCGCTGTGCGCGCTCCGACCAGTCCGGCTCATCGCGCAGCAGGTGAACGTAATCGTCTCTAATCGCCACCGCGCAGCTTGACGACGGGCTGAGTATGAAGTCGGCGTCTACGGATTCGAGCGACTCGATGGTTTGCCTGGCCATGTCGCGGGCGGACTCCGGTTCGCCCGCGTTCATCGCCGGCAAGCCGCAGCACGACGGGGCGTCGGGATACGTGACGTCGGCCCCGCAGGCCCGGATGACCTCAATCGCCGCCAGTCCCATTTCGGGGTAGAGCCAGTCGGCCATGCACCCGGGAAAAATAGCTACGCTAACGCCCTCGGCGGCCGATCCGGCAATCGCGCCCGGACGGATCGACTCGACCTGGTCTCGACGATCGCGCAGCGGGTTTCCGGCCACCGCCGGCAGTTTGCGCCATCCGGTCTTGATCCCTGGAACGGGCAGCCGTGTGAATCTCCCGCCCCAGGTCAGAGGCAGCTGGGCTTTGGCGGCGGCGCGCAGTCCGGCGCTGAAACGTCGAGGGCTGGCTATTCCACGAACGATAGACCGCTTGATCCCGCCGCCTTTCTTCTCCTGCGTTACGCGGTTGCGCACTTCTCCGATCAATCGCGGCAATGGAATGCCTACCGGACAGACCGTCTCGCAGGCGCTGCATCCCACGCATAGCGACTGGGGCTCGGCGATGTTTGCGAATCCGTGATGGTGCCCGGTTACAACCAGACCAATCGGCCCGCTGTAGACGTACCCGAACGCGTGCCCTCCGACTATTCGGAAGGGCGGGCAGACATTGGAGCAGGCTCCGCACTTGACGCAGTTGAGCGCGGAGCGAAAATCCCTATCCTCGCGCATCGCCAAACGTCCGTTATCCACCAGGATCACGTGCACCTCGCGAGGGCCGTGCGCGCCCACGGTGGGAACCCCCTCGATATCGGCGCTTCGACTTGGACCGGTGGTCAACGAGACGTAGGTGCTTATCTTCTGGCCGGTGGCGCTTCCTGTCAGCGCCGGCAATATGTCGGTGACGTCTTGCAGGGTGGGGACGATCTTCTCGACGCCGATGATGGCGATGTAGACGGGAGGGAGTGTCGACAGCAGCCTGCCGTTGCCCTCGTTCGTAACCAGCACCAGGGTGCCGGTTTCGGCAATGGCGAAATTGCCTCCCGAGATACCGACGTCCGCTTCGAAGAACGCGTTGCGCAGCTTTTCGCGGGCCGCCCTGACCAGCGCTTCCCGCTGATCGGGGACTTCGCGCCCGGCCGCCTCCGAAATCAGTCTGGTCATCTTCTCGCGGGTCAGATGCAGAGCCGGAGCCAGCGTGTGCGACGGGCGGTCGTCCGCGATCTGGACTATCCACTCGCCCAGGTCGGTCTCGATTACCTGAATGCCGAGCTCTTCGAGATGCTCGTTGAGCCCAATCTCTTCGGTGAGGTTGGACTTGCCCTTTACTATCATCCTTGCGCCGCTGCCCTGGCAGATCTCGCCGGCCGTATTGCGCGCCTCCGCCGCGTCGGCGGCAAGGTACACGCGGCACCCCACGGCTTTCGCTTCAGTTGTGAACTGATCGATCAGCTCCGGCAGCCGGTCCAATGCCCGTGCCCGAATCTGCGCCACCGACTTCTGCCGCGCGCGAAAGTCCTCATTTGCGAACCGCTCGTTTCGGCGGTCCGCCAGCCCGGGCACGGCTCGGTCCAGCGCGACTTCCAGGTCGGCGGAGTCCAGCGCGGTCTTTAGTCGTTCTTTGAAAGTTGGTATGGACATACTTGGGAGGACGCTAAATCAGGGCCGCACGATACTAGCGGCAGAGCACAACGAGGCGCCACAGAACGCCGGACTCGACGCGGCGCCGGGGCGGACTCTTTGAGAGGGATACAATCCTCACGTTTACTGGACCCTCGCCGGATTTGACCGGGCGCCGTTGGATATAGCCCGGACGGATGACATTCAAAGGTAGCGCGGATGAGCTGGAACTTCGAAACAATCGCAGGACCGTTTACTTTGACGGAAGGCCCCGCGTGGGACGGCGACGGACTGCTGTTCACCGACATCGACGCCAGCCGGATCATGCGGTTCGATCCCGTATCCGGCGAATGCGCGGTCTATCGCGACCGGACAAATCGTGCAAATGGTCTTATGTTCGACCGGCATGGGCGTCTGCATGCGTGTGAGCAGGACACCGGCCGCGTCGTCCGCTATGAAAAGGACGGTTCGGTGACGGTGCCGGCCGACTCCTACAAAGGCGCAAGGTTCAACAGTCCCAACGATCTGGCG
Source organism: Chloroflexota bacterium (assembly GCA_965218195.1). GTDB lineage: Bacteria > Chloroflexota > UBA11872 > UBA11872 > VXNJ01 > JAPOVO01. The sequence goes on along the minus strand of OZ244593.1, from coordinate 6,056 downwards.
ATTGATTCCAAAGGGCGGGTGTGGTTCACCGATCCGCGCTACGGCGACCAGTCGGGTCTCCAGATCCCGCACATGTCCGTCTATCGACTCGATCCGGGCGCCGCCGGCGTTTGGGCGGTCGAGCGCGTCGTATTCAACACCACCCGGCCTAACGGGATTCTTCTGTCGGCCGACGAAGACGTGCTCTACGTCTCGCAGTGCGGCTTTCAGCCCGGCGAGAAGCGCGAGTTGAGGGCGTACCCAATCCGCGAGGACGGGTCGCTCGGAATGGACGCCGTTTTACACAACTTCGCCCCGCACCGGGGAATCGACGGAATGTGCCTGGACGTCGAGGGAAACATAATCGCGACGGCAGGCTCGCGCTCGTCGGGACCAGGCCCCATGATCTATGTTTTTGAGCCGGACGGCCGAATCATCGAGACGCACCCGGCGCCGGTAGACTCGCCGACGAACTGCACTTTCGGCGGCCCAAACTTGCAGACGCTGTTCGTTACGGGCATCGGGGGTTTTCTGCTCCGCGCGGAAACCGAACGGACGGGCCGCCTGGACTTTCCGGCGTCGGGGTCATAAGTCGGCGTCCCGTCGCGAGGTCGCGCGCTTCCGGCGGCGCTCCGGGACCCCGCTCGCTGGAGGTTGGCTGTTCGACGAGTCCACACTGACGTTTGGTTAGAAATCCCTCCCTGAAATTGCGGCGCGGCCTGTTTTCGGCGGCCACGGCGCTGCTGTCCGTCAATACCGGACTGGTTGCGGCGAACCTGTTCGTCGGGAGATCCAATCCCTTGCAGTTCACTTTGGCGCACGGCGCGATTTTCGTTCTGGGAGCCGCGGCGTCCGCGGGGTTGATGATCTGGCTGCTTCGTGAGGGCGTCGGTAGAGATCGGCTTCTCGACCCGGTACTCGCCTCACTGCCCGGAACGCCGCTGCTGGCCGCATGGCTGCTCATTTACTTGCGAGATGACCTGAATGCCGCGATCGCCGACAGCTTCAGCCTGCGAGCTCTTCTCGGCTTGTCACTGTTGATCCTCCCCGCGGCTGGGGTCGCGCTCTGGGAGCGAAGGCAGCAAAAACATCTCCTCGTTTCGATAGGCGGACACGTTCAACGCCGAATCAGCGAGTCGCTGCTTGCGCTCGCTGCCGCAGGCGGTATTTGGGACCTCATCGTGAAGGCAACGTTTGGCGACTTGCCTGGCTCGTGGATTTGGCTCGGAGTGATTCCGGTCTGGTTCGCCATCCTCCTGGGGATAGTCCGTCAACCGCCTGTCGGCCCCACGCGCCCTTGGCTTCGAGGTCTGGGACTCGCGGTCTTGACCGCTCCGATCGGTTTCTCGATAGCCACCCAGTTTGAAAGTCCCATACGGCATCTGATCGTGACCAGCGGAGGCGCGCGGATTCTTGCGCTCTTGCTTTTGTCGCTGACGGCATATATGGCCTGGCTTCTTATTAAGTTATCGAGCGAACCCGGCGGCGAGCGGATATCGGTCACGTTAGGCCGTCATCGGTCTGCTGCCATTCTGATATCGCTAATGGGAGTTGGTCTGCTCCAGGCCGCCTCGTACGTCGCGGTGACCATGGACGACTTGGGGCGCTATTGGACCGCAGCCGACTTTCTTCAAAACGGGATTGGCTATCCGGTTTGGGCAGGGGATGAAGGAACCGCCCAGGCGGGGTCTGGGGAGCCGTGGGTGGACCCGCCCGTCTTTCCGCTGATGATTCTTGGCGGTTTCGCGGCCGCGGGACACTATTTTCACAGCGCCCAGATTCCAACTTTCGTTGCGAACCTCTTTCTCCCCGCCGCCATTTACCTTTCCGCTCGAACGTTGGCCGCTGGCCGGTCCGTTGCATTCATTGCCGCCTCGCTGACGGTGTTGTTCCCGCCCTTTCAAATACATACTCTAGGCGCCTCGGAGCCCGACAGCGTTTTCGTTCTGGAGCTTGCGCTTGGAGTCCTCTTTCTGGCCCGGGCTTCCCGGGCGGATGCCGGGACCCCAGACAAACTCGCCCTTGGATTTGTCGCGGGGTTGATGGCGCTTACACGCCCCGAGGGATTGATCTACGCCGGAGCCTTCACGCTGGCCCTGCCCATAATGCGCCGGGATCTAAGGTCCTGGTTATCGCCGTCGATTGCTGCCGCCGCCGTGATCTCTTTTACGTTGTTCATAGCTGCCGCTACGGACGCGGTTTGGCCCGCGCGGTCTTCGGGTCTGTCCCCGGATAACATCGGTACGAATTTGAATTCACTCGTGCTGGTTGCGTGGCCGTATTACGTTCGAGTGCTACTTATGGACGACGTCCGCGCAGTTCTGCTCGTTGCGATGTTCACGATCACGCTCATTCTGGGTGTCGCGTGTCTGGCCCGCTCAAATCGCGCCATGCTGGCCGTACCCGCGGCGTTGGCGATCAACGTCGCGGCCGCCCTGGCCCTAAACCCGTTTGCGCTGCGGTCTTCCGAACCGACCGAATACTTCAGGCACTTGTCGTACGGCCTGCCTTTGCTCGCTCTACTTTCCGCCGTGGGTGTTGACTGGGTTCTCCGCGCGCTCAAAGGACGTGGGGCGGTTTTCAAGGCGGCGCTATGGGCGCTCGCCCTAGCGTTGATTTTCGGCGAACTCTACCTTCTGGCGACACCGGAGGAGTTTTACCACGGCAACACCGCCGGAAGCCTTCTGCGTGGTGGAGATATCTACGTTCAGGCCCTTGATCTTGTGCGTTATCCAATTGAACTCCCGTGCGACGTTTGCGAACCGGTCCTCGGCGGCGGATTCGAAGGGTTCAGACCGCGGCTCTTCGACCACTACGGGGTCTACGACATGCACAGCAACACGGTTGGGATCAGCTATCAGGCGATCTCAGCGGTCCTCGTGTTTGTCGGGGCCGTAGCCGCGGCTGTGTCGCGGCGGCGATTGAAACGCCTCGCGACCAGTCTCTCCGGAGATCCGCGGCGGGCTGTTTCGGCGCCCTGACCGGGCGTCGGTTTCTATCCGGCGTAACTCATTCCGGTGTCGCGCAGCGTGGTCGCCGTACCCGCGCCCTTTCCGCCCGCCACGACTTCGCCGAAGAACACAACGTGATCTCCGGGTTCGATCTGGTCGACGACCCGGCACTCGATCCATGCGGTGGCAGCGTCCAGAATCGGCGCACCCGTTTCCTTATACGAGACAGGCTCGCCTTCCAGCCGCCCCTCACCGCTTGACGATTTTCGCGTGAATTTGAGTGAGAGGTCCTTGGACCCTTCGGGAAGAATCGAGATGGAAAAGACCTTTGTGGCCTCGATGTTTGCGCGCGTGTGGGCGCCTGACTGCACAGCGACGGCGAAGACCCGCGGGTCGAACGAAACCTGGCTCATCCAGTTGGCCGTCATGCCGTTAGGCTCGCCGTCTTCGGACTTCGAGCCAACAACCGTTAGGCCATATACCACATCGAGCAATGCGTCGGATATGGGATCTTGATCTGTCACCGGTGTTGACCTCCCGATACGTTGAGAAACTCCCCGCCCATCAATTTTATGTTGGCCGCGTTGGCGGTCGCGGCTATGGATTCCTAGAGGCCAGCCGCACCGTAACTCACGGGAAGGTGCGTCGAGCCCATCAGGTGGCGGTCGATACTGCTTGCCGCGTCGCGGCCCTGCGCGATCGCCCAGACTACCAGCGACGCACCCCTGGTCATGTCGCCCGCCGCGAAAACGTCTGGCAAGCTGGTCTGCATGTCCTTGTTCGCGGCCACGTTGCCGCGTGGGTCGAGGTCTACTCCGAGCTCGGCCAGCATTCCGTGCGGCTCCGGAGAGACGAAGCCCAGCGCGAGCAAGACCAGATCGACGTCCATCTCGAACTCGCTTCCGGGAATCTCCTCCATCGAAGGTCTCTTCGCCCCGTTCGGAGAACTCCATTCCAGTCTTACGGCATGAAGGCGCTCGACTCTTCCGCCGCTGCCTGAGAATCGCTTAGTCATGATGCTGTAGTCGCGAATCCCGCCCTCTTCGTGAGCGCCTGACGTTCTCATCACGAGCGGCCATTCGGGCCACGGGTTGCTCGGAGTGCGCTCGTCGGGCGGCCTGGGCATTAGCTCGAACTGGTAAACCTGCTTCGCGCCCTGACGGTGCGCCGTGCCGAGGCAGTCCGCGCCGGTGTCGCCGCCGCCGAGGATCACAACATTCTTGCCCCCGGCGCTGATGCGCTGCTCCGGGGCGACCTCTTCACCCGCCAGAATCTTGTTTTGCTGACTCAGGTAGTCCATCGCGAGATGAACGCCGCCCAGTTCCCGGCCCGGGATGAGCAGCTCGCGGGCCAGCGTGGCTCCGCCGGTGAGCAATAGAGCGTCGAAACTCTCCCGCAGGCTGCCGGCGGAAATATCGACTCCCACGTTCACGCTGGTCTTGAATTCGATTCCTTCTTCCAGAAGGAGGTCAATGCGGCGCTGAACGATCCGCTTTTCGAGCTTGAATTCGGGAATCCCCAAAGTAAGCAGTCCCCCTACGTAGTCGTTGCGCTCGAATACGGTCACAACGTGGCCCGCGCGATTCAATTGCTGGGCTGCGGCGAGACCGGCAGGCCCCGAACCGACAATTGCAATTTTGAAGCCGGTCCGCGTCTCCGGCGGCTCAGGCTTTATCCAGCCTTCGGCAAAGCCTCGCTCGACGATTTCCTTCTCGATGTATTCGATAGTGACCGGCAGCTCGTTGATCGCCAGAACGCATGCGGCCTCGCAGGGCGCCGGGCAGATGCGGCCGGTGAACTCCGGGAAATTATTAGTTGCGTGAAGGGCGTCCAGCGCCTTGCGCCAGCTTCCCGTGTACACGAGATGATTCCACTCGGGAATCAGGTTCCCCAGAGGACACCCGGTGTGGCAAAAAGGCACCCCGCACGCCATGCAGCGGGCCGCCTGATCGCGGCTATGGTCCTCCGGCCAGGGCTGGTAGATCTCGTTCCAGTCGTCTACTCGCTCGGAGATCAGCCGCTGCGGCGGAGGCTTCCTCGCGGTTTCGAGAAACCCGCTCGTCTTACCCGTTGTAGATCATCTCCCCGCCGGCGCCGCGGCCCGTTTGCGCCGCGCGCCCCGCTCCTCCGCCAACCGCTTGTAGTCGCGGGGCGTCACTTTGACGAATAGGGAGAGCGATTCAGGCCATGCTCTCAATAGTCTTTCCGCGACCGGGCTGCCGGTAAGTTGAAAATGCTCCTCCAGGAGGCTTTTGAGAGTTTCGATGTCGTGTTCCTGGTGGACCGGCTCCAGTTCGACCATCTCTTGGTTGCAGAGTTGCTCCAGTTTTGCGTTTTCATCCAGAACGAACGCCGTCCCGCCGCTCATTCCGGCGGCGAAGTTCCTTCCCGTCGGTCCGATCACCACCACGACCCCGCCCGTCATGTACTCACATGCGTGATCGGCAACCCCCTCCACGACGGCGGCGGCTCCGCTGTTACGCACGGCGAACCGCTCGCCGGCCCGACCGCGTATGAAGACCCTTCCACTCGTCGCGCCGTACAGCACCACGTTGCCGGCGATAACGTTCTCCTCGGCGGCGAATCGCGCGGAGGCGGGCGGAACGAGTGTGATGTTGCCTCCCGACATGCCCTTGGCGAAGTAGTCGTTGGCGTCGCCCTCGATGCTGACGTCGATGCCCGGAGCCATAAACGCCCCGAAACTCTGACCGGCCGAGCCTGTGAAGCGGCATCTGATGGTTGATTTGGGCAGCCCCTCGCCGCCGTAACGCTTGGTGATCTCCGCGCTCAGCATGGTGCAGACGCTCCGGTCCGAATTGTTCAGCTCGTGTTCGATCGATACCGGCACACCCTCTTCCAGCGCGGGGCGAGCTAGAGCGATGAGCTGGTGGTCCAAAGCGTATTCGAGGCGGTGGTTCTGCTCGGCGCAATGATGAACAGCTACACCGGCGCGGCCATTTGGCGGCTCCAGTAGATGCGACAGGTCAAGGCCGTCGTGAGTGAAGCCTGTTCCCACCGCTCGAATTTTCAAGAGATCCGACCGACCGACCATCTCGCCTATGGTTCGTACGCCGATTTCGGACATGATCCCGCGAAGGTGCTCCGCCACCAGGAAAAAGTAATCGA